>JAXGXZ010000001.1:0-2299997 GCA_040772525.1 Anaerolineaceae bacterium
AAATCCCCAACACACGTTGGCCGCCATGCCGGGCAACAATTGCCTCCGGTACCGTGGACATGCCCACCGCGTCCGCTCCAATCATGCGCAAAAAGCGGCAATCAGCCGGGGTCTCAAACGAAGGCCCTGCCAGAACGGCATAGACACCTTCTTTAAGCTCAATCCCTTCAGAATGGCTCACTTCCCGGGCAATCTCCTGGAGATCCAAATCATAAACATGGCTCATATCTGGGAATCGCGGCCCGAATTCATCCAAATTGGGTCCGCGCAGAGGGTTTTCCCCTGCGATAGGCAGGAGGGAGAGATGATCGGTAATCATCATCAGGTCTCCGGCGTGGAACCCGAGATTCAGCCCACCGGCGGCATTGGTCAGTATGATTGTGTGGATACCCAGTCTCTGCATTACCCGTATAGGCAAACCCACTTTGGACATGCTGTTACCTTCATAATAGTGTGAGCGCCCCTGCAGCACCAGCACCTTTTTACCTTCCAGCATACCAATGACCAGCCGCCCTTTGTGCCCGAGTACCGTGGAGACCGGCCAATGCGGGATTTCATGGGTGGGAATGACAGTTGGATTTTCGACCGCATCCGCCAGATCACCCAAACCCGATCCAAGGATCAACGCAATTTCAGGCTCAATTTTAATTCTTGCTTTCACTGCATCGGTCGCAGCATTGATTTGTTGCATGGTAATAAATTCTGACATCCCGACCTCTTATCTGTTTTTTGCCATTATAACATTTTGCCTGACGAGTGATTTCCAGGTTTATTTCTGCTTTTTGGCAGCAGGTTTTTTAGTGCCAATAAAACTGGCAGGCAATATTCAATCAGTCTCAAGTAAAATCTTGGTTAGAAAGGCGGTGAATATGCAGGACTTGGAAGTAATTAAGCTTGAAAATGAGGCGATAAAAGCCAGCTTCATCCCCTTGGGAGCAAGTATAGTCAGTTTGGAGGTTCCGGATCGGCATGGAACGATGCGTGACGTGGTGCTTGGCTATAAGGACCGCGATCTCTATCGCAGGAACCCGCTCTATCTTGGCTGCGTGGTAGGCCGCAATGCCAACCGCATTGCCGGCGGAAAATTCCACCTGAATGATATTCAGTACCAGATGCCGCTCAATGAAGGCGCGAATAACCTGCATTCAGGCCCGGATGGGTGGAACCTGCGCGCCTGGGAACACTGGTTGAACCCGGACCCGGTTCATCCATCTGTCAGATTTTCACTGCACAGTCCGGATGGAGATCAGGGTTTGCCGGGAGAGGTTTCAATGAGTGTCACTTATACGCTGAGGGGACCGAACCAGTTGGTCATCGATTATGCAGCTGCGGTCGGCAGAGATACCCTGCTCAACCCCACCCAGCATACATATTTCAACCTGCATGGGGAAAGCGCGGGTTCAGCAGAAACAATGCACCTGCAGATAAACAGCCCGGCATACACTCCGACTGATCACTCCCTAATCCCCACCGGCAAAATCAGGCCCGTTACGGGTACTCCAATGGACTTCAGAACATCCAAACCAATTAATCAGGACCTTTACGCGGACTACCCGGATCTGATGCTCGCGGAGGGCTTTGACCATAACTTTGTGTTGGAAAATCAGGGTACTCTGGAA
Organism: Anaerolineaceae bacterium; assembly: GCA_040772525.1. Lineage (GTDB taxonomy): Bacteria > Chloroflexota > Anaerolineae > Anaerolineales > Anaerolineaceae > Mesolinea. Next base: position 1,620 of record JAXGXZ010000001.1, read on the forward strand.
CCAGCGGCTACACTCTATTCACCTCGGACCGGCATCACCATGAACATTCTCACGGACCGCCCGGGCATTCAATTCTACGGCGGGCAGATGTTGGACGGTAGTTATGTGGGTAAGTGCGGTAAACCGTATCAGAAATTTGCTGGGATCTGCCTGGAAACTCAGAAATGGCCTGACGCCATCCATCACTCATCTTTCCCTTCTCCAGTAGTGAAGGCTGGCAAATTTAACACCCAAACAATCCTGGAGTTTAACGTTATCTCCGATTAACACAAAAGCCCGGAAAAACCGGGCCTTTGTGACTAGTCTGTTGAATTATGCGTGCTTGGTTTCAAAGTCCTTGAGGAAATCGACCAGCGCCTGCACACCTTCCTTGGGCATAGCATTATAAATGGAGGCACGCAAGCCGCCAATGCTCCGGTGACCCTTCAGGTTGTCAAAACCTGCTGCCTTGGTAGCCGCGACAACTTCAGCGTCCAACTCGGCGCTTTCAGTGACAAATGGTACATTCATAAGGGAGCGGTCCTTTGGATCCACTGTTCCCTTAAACATCTTGGACTGATCCAGGAAGTCATACAGGATGGCTGCTTTTTCCCGATTGATTTTATCCATGGCTTCCAAACCGCCGATGCTCTTGAGATATTTAAACACCTTTCCGCAAACGTAAATCGCCCAGCAGTTGGGGGTATTATACATGGAATCGTTTTCAGCATGGGTATCAAAGCGCAGATAGGTGGGCACCTTCGGATCAAGATCCTTCCTGATCAAATCCTCACGAATGATCACGATGGCGAGGCCCGCCGGTCCGATGTTCTTTTGCACGCCGCCGTAAATCAGGCCGTACTTGGAAACGTCCACTGGTTTGGAGAGGAACATGGAGGACTGGTCTGCAACTAAGGGTTTGCCTTTGGTGTCCGGTAGAGTTTGATAGGTTGTACCGTGAATGGTCTCGTTTTCGCAGATATATACGTAATCCGCGTCCTCTGAGATCGGCAGATCGGAGAGATCGGGGATATAGGAGTAGCCTTTATCGGCACTGGAAGCAATCAGGCGGATTTCGCCGTATTTTTTGGCTTCGTCGTAGGCTTTCTTAGACCAGCTTCCGGTCACGATGTAATCGGCAACGCCGTTCTTCATCAGGTTCATTGGGATCATGGCAAATTCGAGTGTCGCGCCGCCCTGGATAAAAAGTACTTTGTAATTATCAGGGATACCCATCAGTTCGCGCAGGTCCTTTTCTGCCTCGGCAGCGATGTTGATAAAGACTTTGCTGCGGTGGGACATTTCCATTACGCACATTCCGGAGCCTTGATAGTTCATCATTTCGTCCCGAACTTCCTCGAGCACTGGCTCAGGAAGCATGCTTGGCCCCGCTGAGAAGTTAAAAACTCTTCCGTACTTCATAAATCTGTTTCTCCTTTATAAACGTTATTCTATTCATTGATGACTAACATCAGTTTTTCGTTAGCTTAATCATACCCCAAATGCTCCTAACTAGGCTTTTGATTACATTATTAGTGCGGAAACCGTTATGTCTATCAGAATTTGAATGATTAATCTTCCTAAAGCCGTCCTCAGTTATAATGACTGGAGTTAATAGGAGAATGGAGCAGCTATGAAATACAATCTTCTCGATGGAACCGGACTTTACGTTTCTGAGATTAGCCTCGGAACAATGACTTTTGGCAAGGAAGTAGATAAACCCACGGCTCACCGTCTGATGAGCAAGGCTATAGAGGACGGTATCAACCTCATTGACACTGCAGACCTTTATAATGCCGGCGTGAGTGAGAAATATATCGGTGAATGGCTGAAGAACCGCCGCTCTGAAGTTCTGTTGGCCACAAAAGCTGCCTTTCAAATTCACGACAGGGTCAACTCCAAAGGACTCTCCAAGTACCATATCGTTAATGCCGTTGAAGACAGTTTGCGCAGGTTGCAAACTGACCATATCGACATTTTCTATCTGCATCTTCCGGATTATTCCACGCGCATCGAAGAAACCATCATCGCGCTTAAACTGCTGCTGGATCAGGGAAAGATCCGCTACTATGGTATGAGCAATTATTCTTCCTGGCAGACCGCAGAATTTGTGGAAACGGCCAGGAAAATGCAAGTGGAGAAGCCGCTCTTTTCCCAGAATGTCTATAACCTGATCACCCGCGGGATTGAACCTGAGCTCCTCCCTTGCCTGGAGAATTACACAATCAATCTGACGACCTACAACCCGCTGGCTGCCGGCCTGCTCACCGGTAAATATCACCTTGAACAGAAAGATGAAACCGGTCGGCTCACGACCAACCCAATGTACCGCGACCGCTACTTCTCAGATGTCAAGCTGGCTGCCACGAGTGAATTGATGGAGATCGCTTCCGGGGCAGGCCTGACGATTACAGAACTGGCCTTCAAATGGGTCTTGCAGCATAAGGTTGTAAAATCCATGATCCTGGGGGTCTCTTCGATGGAGCAGTACGAAACCAACATGCGCATTTGCTCCGAAGACCCCACTCTCAGTCCTGAGGTGGTGGAGAAATGCGACGCCGTCTACCGCCGTATTCCTGTAAGCGAAATATTCTCCTATCTGAGATAGTAACGATTTGAAAAGAATAAGGTTTAAGGAAATGCTGGCAGTTTAGCTAGCCGCAAGATTTCAAAAAGACAGATTTATTGAGTTTTATTAATCAAAAAGCTTCTGGCTTCTTCTTCTGTTGTTGCAAGGATAATCCCGGGAATTACTTCTTCACGTAATAGGGATTCTGCTAACTCGGATAGCGCCTCAATATGATGGTCATAATTTTCGCATGCCAAGGCAAGAACTGCTGAAACCGGATCATTATCTGGATGACCGAAGTACACCGGTTCTTTCAATGTTATTAATGCCATCGAGGCTTTTAGCACCCCATCTTCCGGTCTAGCATGGGGCATAGCAAAATTCTTTGCAACGACGATGTAGGCTTTGAATTCTCTTGCAAAATCAATCATTGCATCAATAAATCGTGGCTCGACCGCGCCATCAGTTACAAGGAGCGATCCCGCTTCTTTGATAGCTTCCTCCCAAGTATCTACTGACACACCAATTCGCACCAAGTTAGGTCGTAACATTTCATCTATGTTCATCACATCTCCTTGTCCTTTCGAGAATTGTAAAAGGATATCTTTTTATCAATTGATCGTTAGTGATCGTTTTGTTAAATTTCCAACGAAATTTCATTTTATAAAACCGTTTATTCCCGAATGAATAGAATTATTAGTATCACAATTGATCATTTCAGCGGGTATTTTAAATTTTTGATAGATCATTTATGATCGTTTTAACGCAATATTTTTGCACTTCATCTATACTGATAACAGCAGTGGTTAAGCAACTCTGAGGAGGCGCCTATGTGAAGATTTTCCAGCTCATAAATCCCGATTATCAAACAAGGAGATGGAATGAAAGTATTAGCAGTATGTGGTTTAGGCATTGGTTCCAGCATGATTCTTAAAATAAATATTTCTAAAATGCTGGACGAACTCGGTGTAGAAGACTATTCTGTGGACGTAGCGGATATTGGTACCGCAAAATCGATACCTTTTGATCTTGCCATCACTTCCATAGAACTGGCGGACGTGCTCCGAAAGGGCACAAAACCTGAGCGTCACTTCCGTATTATTCCGGTAGTGAACTTTGTGAACAAGCAGGAAATGCGCGAGAAAGTCTCTGCATTTCTGGAGCAGTTAGAAGAACATACTTCCAATTATTAATCATTTTCAAAAGGAGAAAAAATGGAATTCTTAAAGACCCTTGTTGGTGACTTTATTACAAACTCAAACATTCTGATTGGTTTGGTTGTACTAGTCGGTTTACTGGTTCAAAAGAAAACAGCTGACCAGGTTATCACTGGGACCCTCAAAACTATCATGGGTGTCATTATCTTGGGCTTGGGTGCCGGAGCAATGGCTGGTGTTATTGGCAATTACCTTGCCCCTCTGATGGCAAAAGCCTTCAACGCCCAAGGCATCGTCCCGATGACCACCTCAGTCGTCAGTCTGGCAACAGAACAATATGGTTCAACCGTTTCGTTCATTATTATTGGTTCCTTCCTTGTAAACCTTCTGTTGGCACGGTTTACTCCCTTAAAGTACATCTTCCTGGCTGGCCATCATTTTCTGTACGTAGCAGCCACTATAACAATTGCTTTCGCTGCTGCCGGTGTCACTGGATGGCCTGTGGTTGTAATTGGTTCCATCCTTGCAGGTCTTGCCTATGTGATAATTCCTGCAATCAACAACAAATTCATGCGTAAAATTACTGACGATCAGCCTTTGGCAATGGGTCACTTCGGTGGCTCGGGCTATTGGCTTGCAGGAACGGCTGGTAAGCTCTTTGCTAAGGACCAGGATAACAGTACCGAAAACATGAAGCTGCCCAAGGCCTTCGGATTTGCGAAGGAAGTTGTGATTGCTGCCACCTTGATTATTGTTATTTTGATGATCATCACTGTTATTCTGGCTGGCCCTGCTTTCTTGCGCGATGAACTCGGTGTAACGACCAACTTCGTTGTCTTTATTCTTATTCAGAGTATCACTTTTGGCGCTGGTCTGACTGTGCTGCTCCAAGGCGTTCGCATGATGGTTTCTGAGATTTTGTCAGCCTTCGAAGGTATCGCCTCTAAAGTGGTTCCAAATGCGGTACCAGCCCTCGACTGCCCCGTAGTCTTCCCATATGCTCCTAATGCCGTGCTAATCGGTTTCGTTGCTGCTACTGTTGCGGGAATAATTGCATCTATCCTACTAGGCTTTGTCGCAGGTGTCGCCGTAGTTCCACCGATGATCGAATTCTTCTTCATGGGTGGTACCGGTGGTGTCTTCGGTAACTCAACCGGTGGTGTGAAAGGCGCAATTCTTGGCGGTGCAATCCAAGGTGTGCTCTTTATCATCCTTCCTTACCTATTTTTCCTGGTAGCCAACCCGATTCTTGGGCCGCATAATGTAACCGTCGTCGATACAGATTTCTGTCTCATCGGAATGCTTGCCAATGCCATTGGCAACCTAATACACTAATCCAACCATCTCCTCCCTCACCCGGCTCTCGGTGAGCTGGGTGAGGACGAATTGAGTAAATCAAGCTTATTGGCAAAGGATTGGCATGATGGACAAGGCTATCATTGATATTTCACAGACATATGTAAGTGGCATGCTTAAATACCCCAGTGTCGCTGATTTTCACGCGAAATGGATGCGTCATTATTCCATCGGTTCTGACCTTGCGCTCTCTCAAGTCACTTTCCAATCTCATCTCGGGACTCATATCGATGCACCCTATCATTTCATTGAAAGTGGCAAACGCATAGGTGAACTGCCATTGTCTACTTTTATTGGAGAAGCTCAGGTGCTCGATTGTGTAGGGTATCAAAAAATAGATCGTTCCCTCCTCCTCAACAAGTATATTGGAGCTCCCCGAGTCCTCTTCAAAACTGATAATTCCCATAGAATTGCGGAGAGAATTAGAGAATTCTCCAATGTTTTTCTGACAGTGGATGGTTGTGAGTATTTAGTCGAAAAACGGGTCCAATTGGTAGGAATTGACTTTTTCAGTGTTGACGAGAAAGGCGATAAAGACCATAAGGCCCATTTCGTGCTCCTGGGGAATGGTATTCCCATCTTGGAAGGAATAAACCTATCCTCGGTGAACGAAGGGTTTTACATGCTCTCTTGTTTACCACTCGATTTTGGAAAACTTGAAGCTGCGCCTTGCCGTGCAGTTCTCGAGCAACTGTAACGAAAGGAATCACCTTGAAGATAATAGTTACCGGTGCCTCCGGTTTAGTTGGAAGTGAAGTCTCAGATTTTTTTGAAAGCGTTGGTCATCATGTTATTAGGTTGAGTGGAAGAAAGTCCCTTAATCTACAAGATACAAAGCAGGTCCTGGAGTTTTTCTCCGAAGAAAAACCGGAGCTAACCATACATTGTGCTGGCGCGAGAGACGTGGACTATCTTGAACAGAACGCGGATGAAGCTTACTTGAATAATACTCTCGCAACCAAGAATGTGGCCCTAGCTACACAGGCAAGCCAAGCTAAGCTAATGTTCGTCAGCAGTGACACTGTATTTGACGGCACAAAAGAGAGTGGCTATCACGAATTTGATAAGCCAAATCCGATAAATATTTATGGAAAAAGCAAATTACTAGCAGAGAAGGAAGTCCGCAGATTTTGTAACAAACATTTCATTCTACGAACAGCACTCTTATTTGGCCTCAAAGGGCATAGAGAAAATAATCTGATCTATGGTCTTTTGGATAAATGTCAGCAGGGGATGATTATTTATGCCAGTCAGGACCAAGTTTGTAACCCTTCTTTCACGCTGGATCTCGCTAAAGCCTTTCTAACAGTCGCGCAAACAGAGTATTACGGAACCTACCATATTACAAATACCGGCACTGCCTCTAGGTACGATATCTACAAAGCCATAGTTGAGAAAGCTGGATTTGATGGTGAATTGGTAAAACCCATCGTGGCAGATCAACTTCATGTTGCCACCCGAGCTAAGAATACAACCTTTAAGTCAATCACATTCGAACCTACCTTCAATATTCAAATGCGCAGCTGGGATGCTGCGCTAGAAGATTGTTTAACGGAAATCTTGGCAGAGAGGAACAAATAATTGATTAAGGTTCTGGTTGCTTCCCGCTCATGCAAAAGAGCATTTCCCATGGAAGAGCTACGCAACAAATTAATTGGGCAGGGTCTTACACCCATCTTTAGCACAATCGAAGAAGAACGGGAACGCTTGGATCATTTTGATGCCATAATTCTTGGGACAGAATTATTTGGTTGTGAGGAAGCCCAAAGGATGCATTTCGGTGCCCTTGTGCATAAGTTTGGTGTCGGGACAGATAATATTGACATCCCTTGCGCAGAGAGTCATGGACTCACAGTGAAACATCTGGAAGGGGTTAACGCCAATTCAGTCGCTGAAACTGCTGCCGGCTTGATCATAAGCGGGATGCGGAAAATCACCCAGTCTGACAGATTTGTCCGGAGCAACCAAAATTGGAACGCCCTAAGCAATTCTTTAAGCAAGAAATGCCTTGGAGTTATTGGCACCGGTAATATTGGTGTAAGACTGACCGAATTACTTACTGGATTCAGTCTGGATTTACTAGGATTCGACATGTACGAAAATCCTAAGTTCTTAGCTTTAAATGGCCACTATGTAGATCTGAATATTTTACTCGCAAAGGCAGATATCATATCCATTCATTTACCACTGAACTCAGAGACGAAACACCTCATTTCATATGCTGAGCTGATGAAAGTAAAAGACAATGTTTTAATCGTCAATACAGCCCGGGGACCTATCCTTCATGAGGTTGCGCTTTTCGATTTTCTAAGCACACATCCACAAGCAACAGCTGCCTTAGATGTTTTGGAATCCAGACCTATTAACAAGAGTCCATTACTTGACTTAGATAATGTGATTATTACCCCACACATCGCTGCCCATGATCAAGAAACATTGCAGAAAATGTTTGATCAGGTAACTGAGAATATCATAAATTATTTTAAAGAGGGACAATGAAAATAAGACTGGAAGATGCAATCAATAAGATAAAAACGATCTTACAGACATTGGGCGTTCCTTCTTCCAATGCAGCAATAGTTGCAACCTCTTTGGTTTTAGCGGATGCAAGAGGGATCAGATCCCATGGCGTGAATATGTTGCCAGCATATCTTGAACGAATTTCAAAAGGTGGTATCCAGATTCACGAGACTGTGGAGATTATTAAGGAAACGCCTTCTATTCTCATGTTAGACGGAAAAAATGGGTTTGGCCAGGTCGCTGTGTCGGTATTGGTCGAGCATCTCATAGAAAAAGGGGCTTCAGCTGACATCGTCTGTGGTTCTGTAAGGAACATCAATCACTGTGGTGCTCTTTCTTTTTATACTGAAAAGGCTGCTCGTGCGGGGTTCTTGGCTTTTCTCTTTGCTAATGCCAATCCTACTGTAGCACCATTCGGCTCGATGGAAGCAGTACTAGGAACCAATCCACTTTCAATTGCAATTCCCGCAACTGAACCCATTATTCTGGATATGGCTACCAGCTCAGTTGCAAAAGCGAGAATCTACAGGGCTGCTAAGAACGGTGAGAAGATAGACCCATCGTGGGCGCTTGATGCAGAAGGAAATCCCACTGATGATCCCAATAAAGCCATAAAGGGCGTTCTCAATGCAATGGCAGGACCAAAGGGCTCAGGCCTTGCAATAGCAGTCGAAGCATTGGCTGGTTTGATTTCAGGTGCAGGCATAACGAGGGAGGTGAATTCTGTCCATCATATGCCCGAGAAAGGGATGAATTCGGGTGTTTTTACTATTTTGATTAAAATTAGTTCTTTCATCCAACCAGAGGAATACAACCAACGCATTGCACTGCTACAGAACCAGATCAAGCAAGCCAAAGTTCGCCCAGGCAACCAAACCGTCTATCTCCCTGGAGAACTCGAATCAATCAGTCTTCAAAGAGCAAGGTCTGAGGGTATTGAATACGACGACCATGCATTTGATTTCAAACATAAATAATCCCTTGTTTCAAAGGGAAAGAAAAATGGAGGAACTATGAAAGCAAGAGAATACAAAGGCATTATTCCACCACTTATGTCATCTTTCGACAGTGATGGAAATATCTACGAAAAAGGTATACGTGAAATAATCAGGTTCGTGCTGCCCCATGTGGATGGTTTCTACCCCATCGGAACTTATGGGTGTGGACCATGCATGAGTATCGATGAACGGAAGCAAGTGCTTGAAATCATTCTGGATGAAGTCAACGGAAAAATCCCAGTTGTGCCCCATGTCGGCACGGCAGATACCAAAACAACCTGTGAATTGGCAAAGCATGCCAAAGCTGCCGGAGCTGCAGGTGTGGGAGCAATTGCACCTTATTATTCCCCTAACTTGTCAGAAGCCGCGATGTATGCTCATTTCTCAGGCCTGCTGCAGGCGGTAAATGAAGAGGAGTTCCCTGTTTTTGTTTACAACAATCGCAATATGTGTCAGAACACAATTACTCCTGCTCTACTTCGAAAGCTTGCTGAAGATGGACTTCGTGGATGCAAAGACAGCTCATTCGATATCGTAAACTACTATGCATTTCACGAGGCGGTCTCAGATTTTCCTGATTTCAATTTAATTGTTGGTACTGAAGCTATCTTCGTGGCAGCTTATGATGCTGGTGCGATTGGTTGTGTTTGCGGTCTCGGCAACACCTTCCCTGAAGAGATGGCCAAATTACAAAAGTCGTACAATGCCGGAAATAAAGAAGAATACATGGCTCTGCAGTATGAGATTTTGGAAATCCGTAAGGTGTTCAAGTCTGGCCCTACAGTGCCATTGATGCATGCAGTTCTGAAGATGCGCGGTGTGGATGCTGGTCACTCACGAAGCCCTTATATTGATGTGAGCCAATCTGTCAAAGACAGTGTAGAAGCACAATTGAAAGCGATAGGTGTCCTCTAATCCTCAAAACCTAAAGTATAATCACAGGAAAAAGCACAGTTTAGTGAGAAAATCTAAAACTGTGCTTTTTTGTTAAAATAATGGAACCATTCATTAAGACAATAATCAGGAGAGAGGAAATGGATAGAAAAATATTCAAAGAACAGAGACTTGCTTCTATCCAGGAATTGCTTGAATCAAATCCAACGGTTAACGTCAGGGAACTCGCAGAACGATTCGGAGTCTCTGTGATTACCATCCGGAGAGATTTGGCACAACTCCATTCCTACGGTCTGATCGAACGTACACATGGTGGAGCTGCATCAACGGAAATGTTGAAATATCTAAACTTTCCATCGTTCCAACTACATACGAACATTCAAAAGGAAGAGAAACGTAGGATTGGAAAATACTCTGCCTCACTCATTAAACCAGGGAGTACAATTTATATCGGTGCAGGTACAACAACTTATTGGATGGCAAAGAACCTGTATTCTGCAGGATCATTGACTGTTGTTACCAACTCCTTACCCCTTGCCAATTTGATTGCACATATCGAGACAATCGATCTCATTCTGGTCGGTGGGTCGTTGAATCGAAAGCAATATACGCTTGGAGGTGATCTCGCGGATATAATCCTTAACCAACTTCATTTTGACTTAGCTGTCATGGGTATACAGGCTATCCATCCTCAATTTGGCTGTACAAGCTTTTATCCTCAAGAGGTTACAATGGACAGAAAATTTCTTTTGGCAAGTGACAATTCAATGCTGGTCGCTGACCATACAAAATTTGGTAAGATTGGCACGTTTAAAACTGCAGACATAGACGCAATTCGCACCATAATTACTGACAATGCTGCTCCTTTGGACTTAGTCGATACCATCCGAAAGAAAGGTGTTCAGGTCATAATGGTCTGATTTCATACATTTCAGAGGGGAAAATGGTTTTTGACATCAAATCAGGTCAGAGATGTTCCTCCTGTTCAAAGCCTTCTATAGTATAGCCTTTCCATGCATAAAGGCCCTATATAGCCTACAATAACACTATGATGTTTGAAGTTAAGGGAAAATATGGTGCAGCGAAGGTTTTCTCCGTGAACCGGGATGAGAAGGCGGTGGATCAGATCCAAACGCTGATGGACCAGCCCTTTGTGGAGGGGGCCAAGGTGCGTATCATGCCGGATTATCACTGGGGCGCGGGCTGCACCATTGGCTTCACCGCCAACCTGGGCGATTACGTGGTTCCCAACCTGGTTGGAGTGGATATCGGCTGCGGCATGTATGTGGAGGCTCTGGGTACAGCGGATTTTGACCTTAAGGACTTTGACCGCAGCGTGCGTGAGATCCCGGCAGGTTTTAATTCCTGGCGCAAACCCATCGCGGAAGCTGAATTCATGCGCGATTTGCATGCCTTTGGGCAGGTCAAAAACTCAGTGATCGATCCTCAGGTAGGCACTTTGGGTGGAGGTAATCACTTCATTGAGTTGGATAAGAACGAAGAAACCGGTGAAGTGTTTCTGGTGATCCACTCCGGCAGCCGTAATATTGGCAAGCAAATCGCCGATTACTATCAGAAGTTAGCCGTGCAGACCTGCAAAGCCGATGTTCCCAGGCCGCTCAAGTACCTCACGGGTGAGCAAGCCAGGCTCTACCTGCATGATATGGCGCTCTGTCAACGCTACGCTGCATATAACCGCGCTACGATGGGTTCCATTCTGAGCAGAAGATTTGGCGTCGGTGGAGAGACTTTTCAAACCATTCATAACTACATTTCTCCAGGCGATCAAATCATTCGCAAGGGTGCAGTGTCCGCACTGAAGGGTGAGCGATTGATCATTCCTTTGAACATGCGCGATGGTTCCATTATTGCGGTTGGCAAGGGTAACGCGGATTGGAATAACTCCGCCCCGCATGGAGCTGGCCGGCTGTTAGGGCGCAAGGAGGCCATGCGCACGCTGAAGATGGATGAATTTAAGCGCAGCATGTCGGGCATTTTTTCCAGTTCGATCGATAAGGACACCCTCGACGAAGCCCCGCAAGCCTACAAACCGGCGGATGAAATCATTGATGCGATTGGGGACACGGTTGAAATCGAAACCTGGCTCAAGCCCATCTACAACTTCAAAGCGGGCAGGGAATAACTCAGCTGCCGGTCGATTAAAACAAAAAATGGCGAGGCTGGGATTTGAACCCAGAACCAATGGCTTATGAGTCCACTGCTCCACCATTGAGCTACCTCGCCGACGTGCCCACCGATATTACCTGAATTAGCCCGAATTGTCAAATTTTTCCCTCGATAACAGATCCATAACAGCACTTGTATTTCAGCTGTCTATCCCACCCCCCATGTTAAAACCCCTCACGGTTATAATTTAGCTAAACTACCTTCGGAGAGTCAATGCCAGAGCCTAAACAACTGCAAAAATACTTCACGCCTGCTTCCAAATTAATCGTGGATCGGGTTTGGGAAGCGGTGCCTGAAAAAGAACGCCAGTCCCTTGAAGAAGCCTTCAAAGGGCTGCCTCTTGACCGCAACCTTCCAAATGCCCTGCTGGACCTGGCTGTTATCCACGCCAAAACTACTTTTGGCAAAATCAAACGCATCGCCATCATCGGCCCGGCGAATGTTGGCAAGTCCACCCTTTTTAATCAATTTGTGCGCGCGAAGCAGGAGAAAGCAGCTGTCAGCCCCATTCCGGGTACTACGCGGGTTAATCAGGAAGCCAACGCAGGCTTATTTAACCTCATCGATACGCCGGGAGCCGACGCGATTGGAGAAGTGGGTCAGCACGAGCACGATCTCGCTCTCTCTGCAGCTTCCCAAGTGGATTTTCTCTTAATCATTTTCGATGCCATTCAGGGAATCAAACAGACCGAAATTGATCTTTATCAGGAAATTCTGGCGCTGCGAAAGCCCTTCCTCGTGCTCATGAACAAGATTGATCTTGCAGGCAAGCACCATGAGGCAGTCCTGGATAAAGCCGCCTCCTCGCTGGGCATTAGTAAAGACCAGATACTGCCCATATCCGCACTAAAAGGAGATGGCCTCTCCAACGTGGTAATGTCTGTCGTAGCTGCTGATCCGACGCTGACGGTTTCCCTGGCACATGCCATGCCCGCCTACCGGCAAAAATTAGCCTGGCGCACCATTACCACATCGGCTTCGCTTTCCGCTGCCATCGCGCTTACGCCCCTGCCCGTAATCGATTTTGTGCCCCTTGTCGCCACCCAATCCGGCATGGTAATGACCATTGCGCGCATTTACGACTACAAAATTACACTTGCCCGTGCACGGGAGCTGATCCTGACCTTTGGGTTAGGGATGATTGGGCGTACACTCTTTCAGCAGCTCTCCAAGTTGGGCGGCGTACCGGGTTGGCTGCTCTCGTCCGCGATTGCCTCTTCGATGACGGTTGCGATGGGTTACGCCGCCATGCAGTGGTTTGAAAAAGGCGAGCGGTTAAATCAGAAGATGATGCTCGAAATAAGCAGGAAACTCTCGGTCACACTTTTAGCCAGGTTAAAAACTGCGTTCAAACGCAAGCCGTCCAAGAAAAAGATGGAAGATGCAATAGGTGAAATTTTGAGTGAAAGCAACCTTACCGATACACTTAAGTGATCCCGAATTAAGCAGGGTCCTGTTTTATCAGGCAACAAAAAAGTGAGAGGGCAACCATTCGCCTCTCACTCTGATTCTTTATTCCCCTTCTGATTTTACCCGGCTAAATCAAACCTACTTCCTTGCCCACCTTGCTGAAGACCTCCAGCACCCGCTCCAACTGAGAGCGGGTATGCGTTGCCATATAACTGGTCCGCAGAAGTTGGCGGCCGGGTGAAGTGGCCGGAGCAATAACAGGATTCACAAATACACCGGCATCAAAGAGCATCTTCCAGGTCAGGAAAGTGCGCTCATTATCACCGATAATAATTGGAATCACAGGTGTCTCGGAATGACCGGTGTCAAACCCAAGCGCTTTGAAGCCCTCACGCATGAAGGTGGCGTTCTCCGTCAGCCTCTCCACGCGTTCCGGTTCCTCACGCATCACCTCCAAAGCGGCCAAAACGGTGGCCGTATTGGCTGGTGGAATGCTGGCGGAAAAGATCAGGCTGCGGGCTTTATGTTTGATGTAATCAATAACGTCATGCGAGCCGGCAACAAACCCGCCGATCGAGGCAAAGGACTTGCTGAAAGTGGACATAATCAAGTCTACATCGTCCGTCATTCCAAAATGCGCAGCTGTGCCGCGCCCGCCTCCCAATACACCCATCGCATGGGCATCATCCACCATCAGGCGTACGCCATACTGTTTGCACAACGGGATGATCTTCGGGAGTGGGGCAATATCCCCTTCCATGCTAAAGAGGCCATCTACCACTAATAATTTGCCTGCATTGGCTGGCAAACTTTTAAGAACGTACTCAAGCTGGTCAATATCATTATGTCTGTAACGTTCGATTTTTCCGCTGCTTAGAATTGCCCCATCATAGATACTGGCGTGATCCTCTTTATCCAAAATGACATAATCTCCACGTCCGACAATGGAGCTGATTGTTCCCAGATTAACTTGCATGCCAGTAGAGAAAACCAGCGCGGACTCTTTGCCTGTCCATTCAGACAATTCCTGCTCCAACTGCTCAATAATGGTCATGTTACCGTTCAGGAAACGGGACCCGGTGCAGGAAGTGCCGTATTTTTCGATGGCATCCTTAGCCGCCTGTCGTACCTTCGGGTGTGTGGTCAGGCCTAAATAGTTATTGGATCCGCACATGATGATCCGGCGGCCTTCATAGACCACTTCAGTACCTTCGTTGCGATCCAGGGGAATGAAATAGGGGTAAAAACCGCCTGCCTTAGCAGCTTTCACGTCTTCAAAGTCATAACACTTCTTAAAAATGTCCATATCCTCACCAATAATTCCACAATTAATAATCAAACAATACTAATGGATTAACGCGCATTATACACCACAGGTTACGCGCGAATCTTAAATAAGGGTTAAAATACTGGAGTCTTTATTGCAACTTATTAATTTGAATATCATCAAACAAGTATCGAGAGGTGATAAAAATGAAAAAAATAATCGCATCATTAATCATGCTTCTACTGCTCGCAGGATGCAACCTGCCCGGAACGACTGTGAAAAACCCTGATGTCGTCGCTACAGTCGTCGCTTACCAGTTAACAAATGCACCTACCAACACAGCAGTTCCAGATATGAATGAACCCGTTGTTAGCGCTGAAACTCCGCAGCCAATAGCTACCCAACCGATAGCAAACGAAGCCACGGAGCCCACGGTTGGCGAAGAAAGCACTCCAGAGCCTACGCAGGATCAGCCAACACCGACTGCCGTTCCAACCAGTCCCGTAGCCGGAGATCCAGCCACTGACCTGGGTGAACCCACGCGTGTGCAAAACATGGACTCTTCCAACCCATATTGGAACTACGAAGATGAATGGTTCAGCACCAACATCAGCAATGGAACGCTGAATATCTTTTCCAAAGGTACACCCTATTGGAACAGTTGGTACACAATCCAGCCTGCCCTCCAGGATCTCTATCTTGAAGCCACCATCACGATGCCCAACTGTTCAGGGAAAGACCGTTTTGGTCTGGTGGTCCGCAATTCAACAAACACTTTCTATTTTATGGGAGTCACCTGTGATGGCACCTGGGGCTTCAGTTACTACACCAAAGAAAATTCCATCATCAATATCCTTGATTACCAAACCTCGGATAAACTAAGTCCTGCCGGTTCTTTCAACCGTATTGGAATTCTGGCACGCGGATCCGATTTTGATTTTTATATCAATGGACATAAGGTAGGCTCCGCCAGCGATAACAACTTGCCCAATGCCGGGACATGGGGCATAGTTTCCATGTCTGCTGGAACAGTCAATTTCAAAACCAGCATCTCCAATCTGGCTTACTGGAAGCTGCCTTAATCCTCTAAAAAGATTTCTAAAACACCGTCATTTGAGCTGAAAATGACGGTGTTTCTACTTAAGCGTAAAGTTGTTTTTTATACGCAGGCGTTGGGTTTAGTTTAGCGTTTCTAAGCCTCGATAAAAACTAAGCCATCTTGACCTTTTTACCCATCAGGCAAATCAAACAGCTAATCCCCCACAGCCAATAAATGTTACAATGACTGTGCTTTTTTTTGGGAGAACACAGATGAAAATTGAACGCTTTCGCAATTGGGATCTGGATGGCGACCCTTTCTATCTGCCGGGTGGCAGGACAGGCATCCTGCTTCTGCATGGCTTCACCGCCACCACCACCGAAGTGCGCCCCCTGGGCGAATATCTCAATGCTGCAGGATACACTATTTCCGCACCTCTGCTCAAAGGGCACGGAACCGACCCGGATGATCTGAATAAAACCACCTGGCAGGACTGGTTGGAATCCGCGGAAACCGCCTATCAAGCCTTGAGCCAGAATTGCAGCCAGGTCTTCCTGGGTGGTGAGTCCATGGGCGGGCTTTTAGCTATCCTGCTAGCCAGCCGCTACCCGAAAATCGCAGGGCTGATGCTCTACGCGCCGGCACTTATCGTCCCCAAGCTCACCTTTGCGCATATCATCAAGTTTTTCCAGTCCTACATCCCCAAAACAGGCAAAAGTGGCCACTTGCCCTGGAAAGGTTATGGCGTATACCCAAGCCACGCCAGTGTGCAGCTGCTTAAACTGCAAAAGGAAGCCCGGCACTGTCTGCCATCCATCCACCAACCCACGCTTATTGTTATGGGCACGGAAGATTATTCTGTGCGGCATGATGTGCCTGAGATCCTGAGCCGCAAGATTGCCAGTAAGGATAAGGAAATTTTGCGCCTTGAGGGATCCCCGCATGTGCTTTTGCTCGCGCCAGGACGTGAAAAGGCCTTTGAAGCCAGCCTCGAATTTGTCTCTTTCCGTTCGTCACAGAAAACACAAGCGATGAACTAATAATAAACGACCGGATGTGCCAAAGGAATTGACTCGCCTAAACGGGGAGAGTATACTTCGTCACTTGGGCTGCGCTCATCCGCGCTGTCCATGCGAATTAGGAGTACAGTGATAAAAACAACCCCCGGTTACCCGGCTTATGATTTACAACGATTGACCAGGAACAACTCCTTGGCCAATCTTTGGCGATTAATCTCCGGTTTCCATTGGCAATATTTCGGCGCCACTCTTTTTGCGGGTCTGGCAGCACTTTCACGGACTGGCATCAACCTGTTTTTGGGCTACTTCATCGACCAGATCCTGATCAAACGGCAGTTTGGACAGCCGCTCATTACCGCCGCGTTCACTTTTTTAGGCCTCATCGCCGTACAAGCTGCTTCCTCGTTTTTAAGTGGAAAGTATGCCGCCGAGACCGCAGAAGGTTCCACACGCCGATTGCGTGATTACCTTTTCAACCATATCCAACGTTTGTCTTTTGCCTATCATGCTGAAGCCAAAACTGGCGATCTGTTGGAACGTGCCACTTCAGATGTGGACACGCTGCGTCGCTTCTTCGCCGATCAGGCTATTGGGATCGGACGCATTGTTTTCATCTTTGTCATCAATCTGGCAGCCATCTATCGCATCAGCCCTTACCTGGCTCGCATTTCCGTCATTATCATCCCCATTATTCTTTTAGTTTCGATCCTGTTTTTTATAAAGCTGCGCAAAGCTTATGAGGCTTATCAGGAGCAGGAGGCTATCCTCACCACCAATTTACAGGAGAACCTCAGTGGCGTGCGAGTGGTTAAAGCCTTTGCCCGTCAGACCTACGAAATTGAAAAATTCGAGCGCAACAATCGTGAAAAACTCTCACGCGGCAAGAAACTCAATCTGATGCACTCCCTCTTTTGGCCTATCTCAGATATTGTCTGTGCTGCCCAACAGATTGCCAGCGGCTACATTGCTGCAACCATGGTAATCAATGGGATTATTACAGTGGGCAACTTCGTTTCCTTCGTCGGTCTCCTTAGTTGGCTTATTTGGCCAATCCGCAATCTGGGCCGTCTGATCATTGACACCTCCCGGGCTTTGGTTTCCTTCAAACGTATCGTGGATATCATCGAAGTACCGGAAGAGAAGCTGGATAGTTACACCTACAAACCCAACGGTCCGGTACACGGCAATATCAAGTTTGAAAACGTGGATTTTGAATATGAGAAAGATCATCCGGTACTTACCGATGTGACTTTCGAATGCAAGGCAGGCCAGGTTATTGCTTTGCTGGGCTCCACTGGTTCAGGAAAGACCTCGTTGATCAAGCTGCTGCCGCGTTTCTATGATGTAACCGGCGGCCTAATATTGCTTGATGGCATCAACATCAAGGAGTATTCTCGCTCCTATCTGCGTTCCCAGATCGGTATCGTGGAGCAGGAACCTTTCCTGTTCTCCTGTTCGATCCGGGACAACATTACCTATGGCATCAAACGCGAAGTTACACAGGAAGAGATAGAAGATGCAGCCCGTGAAGCTGCCATGCATGATGTCATCACGAGCTTTGCCAATGGCTACGACACCCTGGTTGGTGAACGCGGGGTTACACTCTCCGGCGGTCAAAAACAGCGTGTGGCTATCGCCCGAACGCTGCTCATCAACCCGCGTATCCTGATCCTGGACGATTCCACATCCTCAGTGGATATGGAGACAGAGGCGCAAATCCGTTCCGCACTAGCAAAACTGATGGAGAATCGGACGACCTTCATCATTGCCCACCGCATCCAGTCAATTATGGCCGCGGATAAGATATTGGTCTTTGACCAGGGCAGGATCATCCAATCCGGGACTCATGAGGAATTGCTCTCCAGGACCGGCATGTATCAACAAATATATGAAATACAAACGCGGATTGAAAGCGCGTTGCAAGAGGAAATCGACAGTGTCAACGTGGTACGATGAGAACGAGTTAGACGAGGATGTATCCCTGAAGGGCGGCATCTTCAAACGCCTGGTACAGGTGGTCAAGCCGCATTGGCGCACCTTGTATGGCGCGATATTGGGTATCAGCCTGGTAGCCATAGCTGATGCTTATTTCACCTACCTGAACAAACAAATCATCGATACAGCCATTATGATGGGCGACAAGGAAGCCCTCTTCCGCTATTTCATCATCTATTCTGTATTGGTTGTGGTGCAGTCTGTGGGTGTTTTCCTTTTTGTTAACCTGATCGGGCTGCAGGGTGAGCGCATCCGCTATGACCTGCGCAAAGCACTCTTTAATCACCTTCAGCAACTTTCCCTGGCCTACTTCAGCAAGACCCCGCTAGGGTGGATTATGTCCCGCGTGACCTCAGATACCGAAAAAATGGGTGACCTGCTCACCTGGGGTATTATCGATTTCACTTGGGCTACCGTCAATATCCTCTTTGCCGGTGTCTTCATGGTCATCATCAATTGGAAGTTAGCCATCTTCGTACTGATGTCACTGCCAGCAATGTTTTACGTATCGGTTAAATTCCGCAAACGAATTTATTACCACTACCGCCAATCACGCAAAGCCAACTCAAAGATGACCGCCTCTATGAACGAGAATATCACCGGAGTGCGTGTGGTTAAAGCGCTGAGGCGGGAGAAACGCAATCTGGAGGAATTCAAGGTTCTTTCCACAGACATGTTCCGCGAGAGTTACAGGGCGGCATATCTCTCTGCCCTCTTCCTGCCAACAGTCCAGACCATCAGCGCATTATCTCTCGGTCTTGTTCTTTGGCGTGGCGGCGTGATGGTAGAAAACAGCTTCATTACCATCGGTGGTCTGCAGGCCTTCATATCCTACATTATGATGATCCTATGGCCGATCCAGGACCTCGCCAGGATTTACGCGGAGATGCAAAATGCTGTTGCTTCCTCCGAGCGCGTCTTCTCACTCATCGACACGCAGCCCGGAATTACCAACACCTCCACCGCAAAGAGCACAGATTCCCTTGTTGGCGATGTGGCGTTCGAAAATGTCTCTTTCCATTACGAAGATGACGAACCCGTGATCCGCAACCTGAGCTTCAACATTCCTCAAGGACAAACTGTCGCTTTAGTCGGTCCAACGGGAGGTGGAAAGAGCACAATCGTCAATCTTCTTTGCAGGTTTTACGAACCAACCGAAGGCATCATTCGGATCGCTGGTAAAGACTATATGGAATATCGGCTGGAAGATATCCAATCCCGCATCGGTGTGGTTCTTCAGACTCCGTACCTTTTTTCCGGCAGTATCCGCGAGAATCTGCGCTATGGAAAACTGGATTCAAGCGACGAACAATTGGTGGAAGCCGCCAAACTGGCCGGTGCGCATGAGTTCATTATGAGCTTTGAAAAAGGATACGAACAGGACGTTGGTGAGGGCGGCAACCTCCTGTCTGTGGGGCAAAAACAGCTTATCAGCATTGCCCGCGCCATTCTTGCCAACCCGGACATCTTCGTAATGGACGAAGCAACCAGCTCTGTTGACACGTTCACGGAATCACTCATCCAGAGCGGTATGCAGAAACTCATGACCGGACGGACCAGCTTCATCATCGCGCATCGTCTCTCTACTATCAAACATGCAGACCAGATCCTGGTAATCGTGGATGGGCAAATCGCCGAGCAGGGAAACCACGAAACACTCATGCAGAAGCGTGGAAAGTACTACCATCTTTACACTCAGCAGTTCAGGCACGAACTGGAGGTCGAGTTGGATCCCTTCATTGAAACCGGTAAGAAGCAGCAGAACAGCCCAGCGCAGGCGGGCGCATGAAATTAGCAGTCAATTACTCCCTGCCTTTGCAAAAACTCCTGGATGAAAAGGCAATCAGTGTGGATCTGATCAAATGCCCGGAATGGGATGGTTTGGTCAACCCCGCGCTCCGGCTTGGAGATGTATATATTCATTTCGACATTAATATTGGCGACGGCAGTGTGAACAAGCTGGAACCGAGTATCGTTCAATACTACTTAACTATCACGCACACACCGCATCTCAATGTGCATTTGCAGGGGGATAAAAAACTGGATCCTCACAGCCTTGCTGACCAAAGACAGCTGCTTAATCGTTGGAAAGAGGACATCCATCATCTCCAAAAGCAATTCCCAGGGGTCAGGATCGTTGCAGAAAACCTGCCCTTCCTGCCGGGCCACGAAGAGCTGGAAATTGCCAATAACGCGGAAATCATCACTAAATTGATCCGTGATACCGGTATCTTTCTACTGCTTGACCTCTCCCACATCCGCATTACCGCGCACTATTCCGGCAAAGATTACAAATCCATGGTCTCCGCCTTACCCACAGACCGCCTGCAGGAAATGCACCTCACCGGTGCAAAGATTTACAATAATGTGCTTATGGATCATTTTGAATTAACTCCCGAAGATACAGAAGCTGCACAGTGGGCAATTGGACAAATCAAAGATGGAAATTGGGCGGAACCGGAGATTGTTGCCTTTGAATATGGCGGCGTGGGCGACGTATTCGGCTGGCGCTGCAGTGAGCAGGTGCTGCGTGAACAAGTGCCCCTTCTGTATTCGCTCATTCATTCCTGAATATAAAAACCTATTCCATAAAAGACAACTTTTATTTCCATTACCCTATTTTTTGCTTGACAGGCTCGCCTGGAGTATAATTTGCCTGTAAGTAACAAAAGATTGTGAGAAAGATGGAACCTGTAGAGATCATTACTGGCGAAAAGCCCGCAGAATCAGACGACTCGCCTGGACCTGCAAGTCTCAGCGGACTCCAAGCTCCAACCCCCTCACCTGCCAAATAACCTCCTTTTGGCCAGGGGACACAGAGAGCCTGAAGTCCCCTGAATTTTCGCCCCCTGAACAACTGAAAATTTTCTAACCAGATTGAGGTGTGGCATGATTTATTTTAGTCAGCTTATTAATCAAAGAGTTTGGGACGCTTTTGGCCATGTGGTTGGCAAGCTCTCAGATATTGTTGTCAGTAGCACGGAAAAAAACATGCCGCCGCTTGCTGCGCTGGTTCTAAAAAACGACCCGGACGATCCCCTGCACTTCATCGACGCAAACCTGATTGCCACACTTTGGCCAAGTATTACCCTTAAAATTGACCAGTCCAAGTTGAAAGCTTTCAAGCCCGATGAACATGCTCTCCCGCTTAAAGACCGCGTGCTTGACCAGCAGATTGTGGATACAGAAGGTAAACGGCTGGTGCGCGTTAATGACCTTCAAATCGGACGTAAGGGAGATGCTTTCCTGCTCACCGGTGTGGATGCCAGCGGCAATGGCCTGCTGCGGCGCATGGGGTTGGAAAAACTGGGACGAATTGTCTCCAAGCTGCTTAACAAGGAGAGCAAAACTCACGTCATCCCCTGGGAGTTCGTGGCTTCAATTGAACATGATGACCCGCTGCGCCTCTCCGTATCGCAATCCCGTTTGGTGCAAATGCCCCCCGCAGACATTGCCGCCATTCTGGACGACCTCGATCACCATACCAGCAAGGCACTGCTCCAGGGTTTCTCTGACGAACAATTAGCCGATACCCTCGAAGAATCTTCCCACGAGGTTCAGCAGACCGTGCTTTCGCACCTGCACCCCGAGAGGGCAGCAGACGTGCTGGAGGAGATGGATCCCGATGAAGCCGCCGACATTCTGGCGGATATGGATGATCAAACCAGTGAGAAACTGCTCACCCTGATGGAAGATGACGACGAAGAGGATGTGCGTCTGCTTCTAGCTTACCCTGAAGATTCAAGCGGCGGAATTATGACCACCGAATTTGCCTCCGTACCTGATGATTACACTGTCGGAGAGGCACTCAACCATCTGCGCTCCTCCGAAGAAGCACTTGAAGATGAGTTCATGTACTACGTTTACATACTCGACCATCAGGAGAGACTGAAAGGTGTCATCAGCCTGCGCGATCTAGTGACCGCGCAGCTGGACGAACCGCTCTCCAAATGGCTCGATGACGATGTGATCAAGGTCAATCCGCTCACACCGCAGGAAGAAGCTGCCTATCTCGTGGCAAAGTATGACCTGATGGCCATACCTGTTGTGGAAGCGGAAAATGACGCGATGCTGGGAATTGTCACAGTGGACGATGCTCTCGACACTGTTTTGCCCACAGCCTGGAAAAAGAAGCTGCCACGCTTCTCAGGAAGATAGAGGTCAGATATGGCACGCGCGAAAAAGATGCCAGCCTGGCTCTCCAAAGTATTATTTGTATTCACTCTTCTCGGTCCGGGCCTGATTACCGCGTCCGCGGATAATGATGCCCCTGGCATCGCCACCTATTCCATGGTGGGCTCAAAATATGGATATGCTTTTCTTTGGATCATATTGGCAGTCACGGCTGGTGAAGTGGTCATCCAGGAGATGGCTGCCCGTATGGGAGCTGTAACCGGCAAAGGCACTGCAGATTTAATCCGTGAACGCTTCGGGGTCAAGGTAACCACCTTTGCCATGTTTGTTCTTTTGCTAGCAAACCTTGGTACCACCATCGCCCAATTCGCCGGAATCGCCGTCGCAGGAGAGCTTTTTGGCGTGAGTAAATACATTGCCGTGCCCATCGCCGGCTTGCTGATCAGTTTCTTGATTCTGCAGGGCTCCTATCAACGGGTCGAGAAATTCCTGCTCCTGCTGTGCATGTCTTCCCTGGCCTATGTGGCGGCAGTCTTCGTCATCAAACCTGATTGGGGAGTGATCCTGACCAGCACAATTACGCCTGAGATTGAGTGGAACAGTGAATACATTCTGGCGGTTCTGGCTGTTGTCGGAACCACCATCACACCCTGGGGTATTTTTTATCTGCAAGCCTCCATAGCTGATCGCGGTACTGAAATGAGTAAATACAACCACACCAAAGTGGACGTCATGTTCGGCGCGAGTTGGGGCAATATCATCTCCGCCTTCATCATCATCACCACAGCCGCGACTTTGTTCGTGAAGGGCATCGTGGTGGAAGATGCAAAAGAAGCTGCGCTGGCACTCATCCCTGTCGCGGGAGAATTCTCGGGCATCCTGTTCGCGGTGGGCTTGTTAGGCGCTTCCCTTCTGGCAGTTTCTGTTCTGCCGCTGTCTACGACTTATGCCATGTGCGAGGCGTTTGGCTTTGAACGGGGTCTGAACCGCCCTGTCAGAGAAGCTCCCGTGTTTTATTGGATTTTCTCCATCATTACCCTGTTGAGTATGCTTATTGTTCTCATCCCGGGAATGCCGCTCTTTCAGATCATGGTCCTCTCGCAGTCCATGAACGGCATTCTGCTGCCAATACTGCTTGTGCTGGTGTTGATACTTGCCAACAACAAACAGCTGATGGGCAAATGGGTCAACAAACCCTTTACGAACGTGTTGGCAATCCTGACGACTGCCTTGATAGTCTTTATTACAATTGCGCTTTTTGCCGGGCCTTTGTTTATTAAGAGTTAAGCAGACCGCGCAGGTTTTGTAAGAGTTGATAAATGGAGTGGGATTCCAGGCTCTTGTGAAGATGCCTGACCCGCCAGATCGTCGGTTTCTGGTGCACATCCACTTCTATCAAAGGTTTTCCTTCGGCTGCCTCAAAAACAACGCGGTAACCTGCCCGCTGCAAGGCTCTCAGGGTCCACAAACCGTCCCTGCCCGAAGCCAGCAGAACCACTTCGTCCTTGTGCGGCAGGTTGACTACGAAATCGCCTGAGTCAGGGTCAAAAACGACATTTTGCTGATCAAAAACAGCCCCAATATCCCCGCTCAACACCAGATCTTCCGGCGCGCCTTCCCGGACTGTTCCGTCTGCCGCCATCAGCCACAAGCGGTCTGCGTTCTGCAGTGCCTGATCCAGGTCATGGGTAGATGTAAGGATTGCCATGTCGTGGCCATGAGCAAGGCTTCTCAAGAGCTGCATCACCGAGACACGGCCGGGCAAGTCCAAAAAGGCAGTCGGCTCATCCAGAAGAAGGATTTTTGGTTCCTGTGCCAAAGCACGTGCGATCAGGACTTTCTGGCGTTCCCCATCGCTGAGTTCATGCAGCAGGCGCTCAGCCAGAGCGGCTGCGCCTGCCATTTTCAGACTGCGTTCTACTACTGTTTCGTCCCGTTCATTCAGCGTTCCGAACAAACCGGTATAGGGGAAACGCCCCAAACCCACCAGATCCCTGGCACGCATCGCGCCGACCTGAACTGGCGTGGTCAGTACAACGCCTAAAGTTTTAGCCAATTGATTGGAAGCATATTTTTTTAATGGTGATCCCAACAGGTCAATTTCCCCTGCCAGAGGTTTTTGCAGGTGCGCCAAGGTTCGCAAAAGCGTGCTCTTTCCAGCCCCATTCGGACCGATCAGGCAAACAAGTTCACCTTCCCACAAACTCAGGGACAGAGATTCCGAAACAAGCAGGTCTCCGGCATTTCCCTCGCGGTATCCAATAGAGAGTTGCCGGGTTTCCAGCGCTGGATGGTTCATACTTTGAACGATGTCGCCCCCTTTCTCTGTCTCAGCACGATCCAGAGCACAAAAGGCGCTCCGAAGAACGAGGTGATGACGTTAATCGGCAGGATGTACTGGGTACCCGGCAATTGGGCAATCATATCAGCCAAAAGCGCTGCCATAGCGCCCAGAATGGCAACAGCAGGAATTAGAACTTTATGATCGGAGGTCTTAAATAAATTTCTTGCCACATGCGGCACCGCCACACCCAAAAACCCGATTGGCCCGCAGAACGCCGTAGCAGTGCCTGAGAGAATTGAAGCGCTCATTAAAACCCAAATCCGCGTGCGTTTGACGTTTAATCCCATGGTATGGGCATAATCTTCACCTAACAGAAGAGCATTCAGTGGTTTAGGCAGAAACACGGCAATCCCAAAACCTAATAACATCATGGGGACGAGCACCTTGAGTTGATTCCAGGTTACTCCGCTGAACGATCCATAAGACCAAATGGTATAAGCATGAATGCGCTCAGGCAGGCCGAAATAGATCAGCAAACTCACTAACGCGCTGGTGGCATACCCGAACATGAGCCCGAGGATGAGCAGCGTAGTTGGGTTACGCACCCAACGCCCTGCCAAAAGCACCAGAGCCAACACTAATGCCGCCCCCATGGAGGCTGCTACTGCTAAACCCAAATCCCCGAACGTGGAGAGTTCCGCCAAAAAGTAAACCCCCGCGGAACCAATGCCCAGAATCGCCAGCGCCACCCCCAGCGAGGCGCCGGAATTGATGCCCAGAATAAAAGGGTCAGCCAGCGGATTGTGGAACATGGTCTGCATCTGTAAACCTGCCATAGCCAGAGCTGCGCCCGCGAAGGCTGCCGTTAAGGCTTTAGGGAAACGGAATGTAAGGATGATCTGCCGCCAGCTCTCCTTTTCCACCGCCTGATTCAGCAGGACTTTCGATACTTGCTTAAAAGGTATCCGCACAGACCCGACACTCAAACTCGCCAAAAAAAGGAGGGCTAAAGCGGCCAGGAAGAGCAGCATCAAAACCCGTTGATCTGGGTTTTGATGCTGGATTCTTCTCTGTTTAATCACACCTGGCCTCGTTATTTCCGGGTTGCGGTTTAATGCAGCTGCTGGTAATAGTAAAGTTCGTGCTCAGGCAGCAAGTCAGGGTAGAAAATTTTGACCAGATCTTTCAGGACCAAATGGGGGTTGGCTACACCGCTTTCATAGTAGTCAAGGCCTCCATTTTCATTGGCACGGGCATTAAAATTATAGACATTCCCGTCCTTAAAGGCTTTGAATTCGCTGTAACGCGAGTCCATTGCCAGCAAAGATTGAAGATCTCCCGCGAATCCCACGTTGATCCAAAAATCCGCCTCTTTGGCTTGCTCAAATACCGCTTCAAAAGACAATGGCACTGTACTTCCCGGATGATCTGCAAATACAAATTCCGCTCCGGCATCCTGCAGGAGCTGAGCGGGATAACTGTCAGCACCGGGCATATACCAAGTGCCCTGATAATCCGTATTATTAAAAACAGTCACCTTTTTCTCCAGGTTCTGGGTGAGGGCTTTAACCTCTTCATACTCCTGGACGACCTTATTAAAATGATCCGCGGCAACTTTCTCAAGGTCAAAGAACGCAGCTACAAAGAGCCCCCATTCTGCCCGGCCGAGGGGGGATTGTTCGAGATAGTCAGCATTTTCGACCACCTTTATACCGGTTTCTTTCAGTTTGGGGTTGCTCCCAAGCGCTGTGCTGCTCGCGGAAGTCATCACGATATCCGGATTGAGTTCTATTAGTTTTTCAATGTCTTCGTCACCCCCCATGGTGCCACCCACTGTCTCAATTATGCCCTCGGCAGCCCATAGGCGGATAGTTTTATTGTAGATGTAGGTCGGGTCATCCACTGCCACCACACTCTCCAACTTTCCGATTTGCTCGAGAAATGGCAAGTAAGTGGAGGACATGGAAACAAAACTTTCCACCGGGGTGCGGATAATCGTAGCCTGACCGGCATCAGGCAGCACTTCCACGCTCTTGGGCACTAACAGATAACTGACTTCCTGGGCGGCGGGATCGCTGGCAATATGCACAGTGAGCAGTTTGTACCCATCCCGATATTCCAGAGTAAAGTTTTTTGCAAAGCGGATCTCTGCAATGTCTGATGCTGGCGTTTCCGTTTCAACAGATGCCTTCGTTGGTGGCAGAGCCGCGGCCTGGGTTGGTTCAGGCTGTGTGGCTTGGGGAACCTGGGTTGGTTCAGGTTGTGCAATTGGGGGAGCCTGGACTGCCGTTTTTTCTATTGCGGGTGTACACGCACCCAACAATAAAGCAAACAGGCTGACGTACAAAAGAACTTTCTTAAACATGGTCACCTCTGTTTTAATAACTAAACCCATCCCGGTTTAGAGATGGGTCAGTGGGCTTCCACGCTTCACCACCTTCTTAATCCGAGAAGGTTTGGAATAGATCCTTGAGGCAGGCTCCCTGACTTATCGATGAACGATTCACAGTTGCGGTACAGTGCTGGACTCTCACCAGCTTCCACCTTTACACCCTGGCATCCGGGCATCGGGTTACCTCAAGTTGTCTTTTAAAAGTACCACTTTAAGATAACACCGGAACCCGACGGCGTCAATCTCTTTTTTACAAAGCCTGGCAGGCAAAATAGTGGGTTTCCCTTTCAGGGAGCAGGTCATCATGTATAATATCATGCTGGTTGGTTCATGAAAGGAGTCCCATGAAAAATAACTTTCTACGAATCTTTGCCTCTCTGGCAATTTTGTCTCTCTTGATTCCATCCTCCTCTATTCAGGCTCGCCAATCAATACCATCGACACAAGCGCCCGCGCAGGAGGCCATGCCTGATGCCGGGCCAACGCTGCCGGAAGGTCTGACAAGTTCCGAATGGCAAAGCATTCAAAACCAAATCATGTCAAATCTTTCACAGCAGGCCTATTTCAAAGCCTCCAATACGGATGCCGGAGATTATTTTGGCACTTCTGTCGCCGTTTCCAATGACACGGTCGTTGTGGGTACTCCTTATGAATCCAGCGCTGCCACGGGTGTTAATAATAGTAATCAAAGTGACAACAGCGCGGAGGATGCTGGAGCTGCCTATGTGTTTGTGCGCAGCGGCAGCACCTGGACGCAACAGGCATACCTCAAAGCCTCCAATACGGATGCCGGAGATTTGTTTGGCACTTCTGTCGCCATCTCCAATGACACGATCGTTGTTGGTGCTATAGGCGAATCCAGCGCTGCCACGGGTGTTAATAATGATAATCAAAGTGACAACAGTGCTTCATATGCTGGATCTGCCTATGTGTTTGTACGCGGCGGCAGCACCTGGACGCAGCAGGCATACCTCAAAGCCTCCAATACGGATGCCGGAGATTTGTTTGGCACTTCTGTCGCCATCTCCGGTGACACGATCGTTGTTGGTGCCCCTTACGAATCCAGCGCTGCCACGGGTGTTAATAATGATAATCAAAGTGACAACAGTGCTTCATATGCTGGATCTGCCTATGTGTTTGTACGCGGCGGCAGCACCTGGACGCAGCAGGCATACCTCAAAGCCTCCAATACGGATGCCGGAGATTTGTTTGGCACTTCTGTCGCCATCTCCGGTGACACGATCGTTGTTGGTGCCCCTTACGAATCCAGCGCTGCCACGGGTGTTAATAATGATAATCAAAGTGACAACAGTGCTTCATATGCTGGATCTGCCTATGTGTTTGTACGCGGCGGCAGCACCTGGACGCAGCAGGCATACCTCAAAGCCTCCAATACGGATGCCGGAGATTTGTTTGGCACTTCTGTCGCCATCTCCGGTGACACGATCGTTGTTGGTGCCCCTTACGAATCCAGCGCTGCCACGGGCGTCAATAATGATAACCAAAGTGACAACAGCGCGGAGGATGCTGGAGCTGCCTATGTGTTTGTGCGCGGCGGCAGCACCTGGACGCAGCAGGCATACCTCAAAGCCTCCAATACGGATGCCGGAGATTTGTTTGGCACTTCTGTCGCCATCTCCGGTGACACGATCGTTGTTGGTGCTGATAGTGAAGACAGCGCTGCCACGGGCGTCAATAATGATAATCAAAGTGACAACAGTGCTTCATATGCTGGATCTGCCTATGTGTTTGTACGTGGCGGCAGCACCTGGACGCAGCAGGCATACCTCAAAGCCTCCAATACGGATGCCGGAGATTTGTTTGGCACTTCTGTCGCCATCTCCGGTGACACGATCGTTGTTGGTGCCCCTTACGAATCCAGCGCTGCCACGGGTGTTAATAATGATAATCAAAGTGACAACAGTGCTTCATATGCTGGAGCCGCTTATGTGTTTGCTGGTGAACCAGAATATAGGGCTTATATTCCTGTGATTCAAAAGTGACCCGATAAAATCTGCTTTTTGGAATCGGAGATTTTTGAGGACTGCATTCGCCTGAGCATCCCGATCGGGAGTGACAGTGATACCATCGCCTGCATTGCCGGCGCCATTGCGCAGGCTTACTACAGCGATATTCCAGATTGGATAGTGGCAGAGACCCGAGCGCGATAACCCATTGGGTTCCTGGTGATCCCCGATTAGTTTGAGGAACAAAATTTTTGATTGCGCCGGGCTGGAAGCTGGCGCGATCAGGAAAGTTCATATTCGTTTGATGTCAGCAGGGAGAAATAAAACAAAAGACGTCGTACAATAAACCCGTGAGAAAAGTCAGCCTGAAAGACCTCCCAGCCTCTACCCTGGCGCAATACCAGACCAAACAGGTCGGCAACGATTGCGCGCTTCACGCGATTGCTTCAGCAATCGATCTTCTGGCGGGTAAAAAGTTCTGCCCGGATTATCTGATCAAAGAGATGGACGCGCTGTGGTGGAAAGGGCGTTTCTATCGCGTTTTGCCAGGCTGGGCGGTGACCCCGCGTATGCAAGCCCGCATTGTACGTTACCTTTCCAAACGCTTTCACCTCGGTCTGGATGCCAGATACCTGCATACCTCACCCGAAATCCTGCGCAATCTGCCTTTCGACCCGGATGTCGCCGCGCTAATCACGCTCTATTGGCCCGCCCGCCAGGTCCCGCCAATCTATAAAGGTGAAACCCTATTAAACTTCAACGGCACTCAAAAGATGGGCGGGCATACCATGCTCTTTGCCATGTTTGACCCCAGCCATCAAAGTGGCGGAAAGCTCTCAACCCCCTGGGGATTCATCAATTCCTGGTCAGATGGCGGAGAGGATCTCTACTGGATGGAAGACCAATCCTTTCGCCGATCCTGGGCGGCGCCAATCCCGCTGATTGGGAATCACGCCACCGTGCTGATCTCCCGCCAGGCACAATAAAAACATTGAACAGAAACTGACAACCAAATGAAACCCTTTAATCTGCTTTTTAAATTATCCAGAAAATACACGCGTGAACTTGTGGTCGCGATGGTTACGATGCTGGCACTGGTTGGCGCGCAGCTCCTCATCCCCTGGCTGATCCGTGAAGTCCTCAATAAACTCTCCTTTGAGCCAATTTCACAGGAAACGCTCAAATTCATCACTCAGATCTCCGTCATCGCGCTCATCGTCTACCTGGCGCGCGGTTTGTTGCAGTACTTGCGTTCCTACACTTCCCACATTGCCGGCCATGGAGCTGTCTCTGAAGCGCGAAAATATGTTTACCAGCACCTTCAGAAACTCTCCCTGCGCTACTACGAGGATAAGCAGACCGGGCAGCTTATGTCCCGCGTGATCAATGACACGGATCTGTTCGAACGCATGATTGCGCACGCTCTGCCGGATGTCATTGTTAATCTGATTACGCTGGTCGGTGTCACGCTCATTCTGCTCACCATGAACTGGAGACTGACTCTTATCTCAATGATCCCCATTCCGCTGATCATCGTTGCCCTGATTGGTTATTCAAAACTGGTTCGCCCAGCCTTCCGCTACCGCCAGCGGGCAGTAGGTGAATTAAATGCCGTTCTGGCAGATAACCTCTCCGGTGTGCGCGAGATCAAAGCCTTTGCCCACGAAGACATGGCTATGGAAAAGGTTGGAGAACAGATTGAGCAGGTTTTCGTCCGCAGCCTGAGGGCGCTGCGCCTGATGGCAACGATCAACCCCATGTTCGATTTTGCGGCAGGGTTGGGGCAGTTATTGGTTCTCTTTTTTGGCAGCCGTCTGGCAGTTGCAGGTCAGCTTGCTATTCCGGATCTGGTAGCTTTTTTCCTCTACCTGGATAGCTTTTATTCTCCTGTGCGTGCCCTGGGCAACTCATACGAGCAAGTGCAGGAAGCCATGGCAGGCTTCGAACGCGTGGCTGAAATTCTGATTGAACAACCGGAGATCTCCAGTTCAAACCTCCCTTCGACCATGCCTGAAAAAGCTGTGGGACAGATTGTTTTTGATAATGTCAGTTTTGGCTATAACGATCACGAGCTCGTGCTTAAGGGCATTAATCTGGTCATGCCTGCCGGCAGTACCACTGCCCTGGTGGGGCCGACCGGGGTTGGCAAAACTACGCTGGCAAGCCTGATCCCCCGTTTTTATAACGTTACCAGCGGTTCCGTAAGCATTGATGGCACAGACCTGCGCGCGTGGGATCTGGACCATCTGCGGGAGCAGATCAGCATCGTCTTGCAGGACGTTTTTCTCTTTCACGGCACGGTGCAGGACAATATCCTGTTCGGCAAACCGGACGCTACGGCCGCGGAGATGCTGCGTGCTGCTGAGATTGCCAACGTGACCGAATTTGTCGCCCATATGCCTGATGGGTACGACACGCTCATTGGCGAACGCGGCGTCAAACTCTCCGGCGGCCAGAAACAACGCATTTCCATCGCCCGTGCCATTCTCAAAGACAGCCCCATTCTGATTCTGGACGAGGCTACTTCCAGCGTGGACACGGAAACCGAGCTGCTCATCCAGGAAGCCCTTGAAAGATTGATAGCCGGAAGAACAACGCTCATCATCGCGCATCGCCTTTCAACAGTGCGCAACGCGGATAATATCGTGGTCCTTGAGGGGAATACCATTGTTGAATCTGGCACGCATGCTGACTTGCTGAAGAATCAGGGTCTCTACTACAAACTCTACTCCGTGCAGCAGCGTCTGGCTTAATCCATTAAGAAGGCTTTTTCGGGATCTGTTGAAACAATCTGAGGGAGGACTTTGCCGGAGCTGAGTTCCTTTACCTGCTCACAAAAAGCCTCGGCTTCACTTTCCTTTATCTCCAGAACCAGACGCACTTCTTCGGTAAATACAGTCTCAAGGATTTCAACCGGGAACCTTTCGGTTAGTTTGATCATTTGGTCATAGAGGGCATAGGGCAGTTGCATGTCTGCGGTGGCGGTAGGGACGAGGATTGCCCGGCGCACCTTCGCGACTGCCAGTTGAGCTGCCTCGGTGTATGCACGCACAAGGCCGCCCGTTCCAAGTTTGGTGCCGCCGAAATAGCGCGTGATCACCAGCACCACGTTCCCCAATCCGCTGCCCTGCAGTACGGTCAGTGCCGGCCGGCCGGCAGTTCCCTGCGGTTCCCTGTCATCGCTCGAGTGGGCAATCACGCTGTTTCCAAAGCCGATGAGAAATGCCGGCACGTGGTGAGTCGCATTGGGGTGTGCCTTCTTTATACTGGCGATAAATTCCCGGGCTTCTTCCACGCTTTTGGCAGGCGCGAGGTCAGCGATAAAGCGTGAGTTAACCACACGCGTCTCTATGCTGACAGGCTCATAGGGCACCACTTTATCCACGGAGCTGCTATTTGCATTTGGTTTTTCCATAGGTTAATCATACGCTATTTTTCCCCAGCAATAAGATAGACGCCCCTATATCCCTGGTAAATCACTCAGCTGGTTGGCTCTGGGCTCATCCCAACAACACAACTTCAACCCCAGGCTGCCGCGCTGCGATCGTAACGACACGCTCCCGTCATCGCGAGGAGCGATAGCGACGTGGCGATCTGGTTTTAATCCTTTCCATTCAAAAAATCAAAACCAGATTGCCACACTTCGTTCGCAATGACAAGAACCTGCCACCCCAAGAAGCACAGTGACTTACTCCCGTCATCCCGAGGAGCGGCAGCGACAAACCACAGTCATCCCGAGGAGCGATAGCGACGTGGGGATCTGGTTTTTAAGCTTTTCTTTCAAAGCAAGCCTGCGATCCAATGGCCTGAGTCATCGCCTCGATTGAATCCGCCCAATTCGCTCATCAAAAACACACCTTGGCAATTTTTGGATATAATTACAAGATATTATCTTAACGCCGGAATCGAGCCGGCAGAGGTACAAAAACGTGGTGGAGATCGAGAGAATAGATGAGATCCGCCCGCGTATTACGGGCGAATTCCAGGTGGGCGGTTTTATCCCCCGCACACCCGCCATGCAAGTTGCCTGGGATTGGGGCAAAAAAGTACACGGCGGTCAACTGCGTCTCTCCGGTGAACCCTACTTTGAAACACACTGCGGCTGGGTTGCAGGCTTCGTAGACAGCCTGGTTCATAATGAAGCCTGGACCATTGCGGCCCTCCTACATGACACCGTGGAAGACCAGGGCGAAACCCTTGAGGAAATCCGCTCCCTCTTCCCTGGCGCGTTGGGAGAGGAAGTCGCCCACATCATTGACGGCGTAACCAAAATGTCCAACCCGCGCGATGGTTCCACGCGCGAAATAGACACCCTGCGTAAAATTGCAATGTTCCGCGACCCAGCGGTTTTCATCGTCAAACTGGCAGACAAGTCTCACAACCTGATGACTCTGCAGCACATGCCCGAGAACAAGCAGTGGCAGAAAGCGACTGAGGCGATTCGGGCTTATGGCAAGCTTTCCGGAATTCTCAACTGCTATCGTTGGCGGCGTTGGATAGAAGACATGGCCTTTCCATACGCCGAACCCGAAGCCTACGCCAATGTCAAGTGGAAGATCGACACAGACCCCCGACTCAACCTGAATTTCATTCGTTTTTATCTGGAAGAGCTGGGGCGTCTTTTTGAAGCCGAGGGGGTGGAAGGGGCTGTTCGCTTCACTGTCAATGGCTACTGGCAGGCTTGGGACAAACTGCAGCGCATGGCACGCGCCCGCCGCTCTTCCCTGGAAAACTTCAGCGCGGTCAATGATATTGTCAGTTTCCGCATGCTGGTCAAAGATGACGACGTGACAGCCTGTTACCGTCTGTTGGCGCGCGTGAATCATTATTTCGGCCGAAGTCTGGATCAGGACCGTTTTGACGATTACATTGCCTCCCCCCAAAACGGCTACCGCGCCCTGCAGGTCACCTCCTTCCTGCCGGGAACCGGCGCCTTTGAAGTTGCGATTACCACCGAAACTATGGAAGGTGAGAATACCTGGGGCATCATATACCGCATCAAAAACAACATGGACATCTCCATGTATTCGCCTGTGCAAATTTTGACACCTTATGGCGGCACGCGCTTCCTTGAAGAAGGCAGCACCGTTTTAGACGGTGTAGCCGCCATTCAGGAGTTCTATCTGGATAAAATCAACAAAGTTCTCGTCAATGGCGAGGAACGCCATATTTATGACACCCTGAACCCGGGCGACGTGGTGGAAGTTGTTACCACCGGGGAACATCTCGTACCCACCGCTGACTGGCTGAACCACTGCAACGGCAGCACCGCCCGGCGATTGCGGGGTGTCCTGGTTACAGTCGGGCTTAAGGAAGCCGGCAAACGCGGCCGGGAGCTTATTCATCCTGTTTTAGCCAGGCGCGGTCTGCTCGCCCTCGAAGATGTTGCCTCCCTTGACCAGAGCCGCGTCGAATCCCTGTTGGGATTGCTCGCCTGTGCCAACCTGGACGATCTTTACGCGGCTATCGGTGACAGTTCCATCTATACGCATGAATTTGAGGATGCGCTCGACCTGGTGGGTATCTCGCGCTCTTCGCTGGGTTGGACAACCGTGGAAGTCTCAGGGGATAACAGCTCCAACCGTCCGGGCGTGCTTTCTTATCTGGCTGGCCTTGTCTACGAATCGGGCGGCAATATCCTCCGCACGGTCAGTTCTTCCACCCCGGAAGGCAATTTCCATTTGAGAATGGTGCTGGGGGGCGTGGAAGAGGATCAGAAATCCATCCTTCGCGAGCTCTTTGGGCGCAGCCGTTTCCCGCTGGATAAAATCGAGATTGTTTAATAGCCAAGCTTAGGTTAAACACGGGAGTGTGAAGCCTGTGTTAAAATAAAGCCGGCTCCTCTAAGACTAGAAGCAAGGATACTATTTATGAAATTCCGTCAAGACCGCGCCTTCGTTATCTCTCTGCTTTTCGCGCTTATCACCTTTTTTAGCCTTTTTCTGCACCAAACTGCACGAGCGCAGCAGCCCCCTATCGGCCCGGGCGTACAGTTGCCCACGCAGGACCTCTCAAATGCCAAAATCCACGCTTACTATTTCTATTCCAATAGCTGCGCGCACTGTATCAATATCCTGAACGATGTGATCTACCCGCTCGAAAAAGCCCATCCGGGCTTGCTGGACATCCGCCTCCTCGAACTGGGAAACCCGGATATCTACCGGGCTTTGATGACCGCGGAAGCCCATTTTGGCGTGAAACCGGAGGAACGCGGATTGCCCACTACAATTATCGGCGATAAGATTTTCATCGGCGAAGACCAAAACCGCGAATCGCTGACTAAGCTTGTCCAGCAGGATCTGGAGGGCAGCGGCATCTCCTTCCCCACTATCGAGGGACTTGACCCGGCCTTCCTCCTCTCTGTGCCCCCTGTACCCACAGACAATCCGGAAATTTGCTCAGCTGAGAATCCAACCACCTGCAGCGTGGAGACCCCCATTTACGCGGCTTACTTTTATCAGGTGGGATGTAAAGACTGCAAACGTGTGGACTCCGACATTAAGTACCTCGTCTCCGTTTATCCGAATTTAATCGTGGAAGAGTTCAACATTTACGAAGATACTGCCATTGCCAATTGGATGGCTGAACGCGCCGGGCGTAAGGACGGATTTAAGGTCCCTGCCTTGTTTATCGGTGAAAAAGCCTGGATTGGCGCTGGAGAGATCACGCCCCAGGCCATAGAAACTGAAATCAAAAACTTAGAAGGCAACGGGTCTCCCCGCTTTTGGGAAGAATACGACTCAAAGATGGGCAATACGGCCTTATTGAATGTTTTCAAGAACATCAGCTGGCTCAACGTGGTTTTCTTCGGACTCGTGGATGGGCTCAATCCCTGCGCTTTCGCCACGATCATTTTCTTTGTTTCTTATCTCACCCTCAGCGGCCGGAAAGGCAAAGAAATTATCATTACCGGTGTTTCCTTTACCGTGGGCGTATTCCTGGCTTATTTCATCGTGGGCCTGGGCGT
This sequence comes from Anaerolineaceae bacterium, assembly GCA_040772525.1. Classification (GTDB taxonomy): domain Bacteria; phylum Chloroflexota; class Anaerolineae; order Anaerolineales; family Anaerolineaceae; genus Mesolinea. Next base: position 37,754 of record JAXGXZ010000001.1, read on the forward strand.
TTACAAATTACTGGATACAGTTAAAGACCTCCTGGCGGTCGCCGGCAAAGTGGTTTATGCCCTCACGGCCTTATTGTGCCTGTATCTGGCTTACCTGAGTATCAGGGACTACTTTAAGGTGCGCGGCGGGGATCTCGCGGACATGGAAATGAAGCTGCCCGAACCCCTGCGCAAGCGCATCAATGCCGCCATCCGCAAGGGCAGCAAAGCTTCGCGTTATTACGTGGGCGCTTTTGTGACGGGTATTCTGATCTCCTTCCTGGAGTTGGCCTGCACCGGCCAGGTGTATCTGCCAACCATCATCTACATGGTAAGCCAGCCGGAAATGCGCGGTCAGTCGCTGATGTATCTGCTGCTCTATAACATCATGTTTATTGTGCCGTTGATCGTGGTCTTCATTCTGGCTTACTACGGCACCACCTCCAAGGACCTTACCAAATTCCTGCAGAAGCACGCCGCTGCCGTCAAAATAGGCATGGCGTTGGTGTTCATCCTGTTAGCTGTCTGGCTGATGACTTCACTGTTTTAATTAGCCTCAACCAGAGGTTATAGGAGTTGGCCGATCAATTAAGAAAGGAACGATGGCTGAACCGATGAGTCCGGGGTTTTTTGACGATGAAGAATACCCGATCATGTCTGTTGATGAAAAACCAGATTCCTGCCCGGTTTGCAGCTCCAAACGGATTGCGGATATTCTTTATGGTTTGCCGGCATTTTCGATCATTGAAGAGGAATTGAAAAGAGGTGAACTGACTATTGGAGGTTGTTTGATACATCCAGGCAACCCTGAATGGCAGTGTGCCGATTGCGGATTACGTTTTAAAGCGCCTGGGCCAAACGCGCAATCGCTTGATTAAGCCTCTGGCTGGCTTTCTAACTGATACAATGCACCAAACTGTCTGAGCGCGAGGGCGGCGCTGTGATTGCCCATCCGGGCCGCCTCAATGGGATCGCCTTTCTCTGCCATACCCGCCACAAACCCTCCGCAGCAGGCATTGCCCGCGCCAGTGGTATCCACAACCTTTTCCACTTTTTCAGCCGGCATTTCCACGATCAGGTTATCAGCAGCTGTTACCAGGCATCCATCCTCCCCCATACGCAGGAGCAGGCCCTTGATTCCTTCTTCCAAACAGAAGCGGGCCATCTTCACCGGTTCCTCAATGCCCGTCAGGCTGCGCATTTCGTTCAGATTGGGTGAGACCCAATCCACCAGCCGCCCGAGTTCCAGGAAGCAGCCCAGGTTCTCCGGGCAGGCAAAGCGGTCCGGCGGTTCCCACAGAACCAGCGGGTTCCCTCTCCCGCGCAAAAGCTCCACCCATTCGGGCAGGTCTTCCAGCCGGCAGTGCAGGTGCACCCCTTTCAGCCTGTTCCATGCTTCGGGCAAGTCAGCAGGGCGCGGGATCATACCAAGCATTTCCTCGAGCGGGGTCAAAAACTCTTCCGAACGGGAGCCGTCCTCCCCAAAGAACTGGCGCGTATGCGGTGTGCGTTCAACAGACGCACGCCTGATCCCGCTTGTGTTAATCTGTTTCGCCAATAACGGATGATCTTCAAATTGGAAATCCCGTGCCACCTTGGCCAGCAGGGCTACCCGGTCGGACCAAACCCGCATGCCCATGGCGGCATGCAGTGCCCCGCCGCCCAGAACATCCGGCATCACCTCGCCGCCTGCCAGTGTGATATCGTCCAAAATGATGGACCCAATCGAGAAATAGGCAGGAGACTTTTCGCTTGGCATTAATCGGATTATACGTCGGGTTTAGGCGAGAGATCTTTGGAGATTTTGGCCAGTCTTGAGAATATATGCGCAGCAGGGCTGGAAGGATGGCAGGACCGGTTGGCAGTTTTCAGTGCCACTTTTAACTCTTCAGCATTGGAGAAATCCGGCAGCGTCATATGTGCTTTTCCCAGTTCCATGAGGGTGTGCGCGTCCGAACCGGCTAATTCCAGCAAGTCGTGCTTTCTGGCAAATTCCAGAGCTTTCAGATTAGTTTTCTGGTCGCGGCTGCGAGCATTAAACACTTCGATCCCGTCCAGATAGGGTAAGATCTCCTCCAGGACGCGTGGATCCCAATTGCTGCGGGGGTAATCAAAAGGATGCGGCAGACAGATCACAGCTCCCTGATCCTTCATGCGTTTAACAGTTTCCAGGGCTGTCAGCCGTTTGGGGATATTTTCGGTCACAAAATACCCCAATACCTCTCCCTGCGCTGAGCGTGTTTCCACCCCGGGCACGATCAGGTCCGGAGCCAGAGCAAATGCTTCCTGGGCGCCGGCAATGGTGCTGTGATCAGTGATCGCTAATTTATCCAACCCCAAATTGCGCGCGTGCCGGATAAGTTTCGTAATCCTGGTGAGGCTATCGGGTGAGTAAACCGTGTGACAGTGAAACTCCGCTTTGATCAGCTCTTCTGTCATTCCATATAAATCCGCGGCAGCCTGTCCGCCAGCCCGCAGACCACCTCATAGTTAATCGTCCCCCAGCGCTCTGCTACCTCATCGGTAGTAATCTCTTCATCGCCCTGCCGGCCCAGGAGCACCACCTCATCGCCCACTTTCGCGTCCGGGATGGCATCCAACTGCAACATGCATTGGTCCATACATACCCGCCCCACAATCGGTACGCGCTTGCCGTGAACCAGCACTTGCTGGCCATCCACGCGGCGATAGCCATCACCATAGCCTACCGGCATCACGCCGATGCGCTCTTCGTGCGTGGTGACATAGCGGGAACCATAGCTGATGCCCTGCCCTGCGGAGAATCGATGCAAATTGGAAATACGCGCCTTCCAGGTGAGCGCGGGGTAGAAACCCTCACCCAGATCCATGCCTTCCGCTGGGGGTAAGCCAAAGAGGATGTTTCCGGGGCGCACCATATCATAGTAGGAATCGGGGAAGTTGAAGATAGCCGCGGAGTTGGCGGCATGCACCAGCGGAGGTTTGAGGCCTTCCGCCTCCAGTTCAGCCATAAGTTTGTTGAAAATAAGCATTTGTTTGGGTGTTGCCTCTGAATTAGGCTCATCCGCCCGCGCAAAGTGTGTAAAGATGCCTTCCACGTGGATGGGTCCGTCTTTCAAATTCCGCAGGAAAGTCGTGATCATTACCGGCGGCATGCCCAACCTGCCCATTCCGGTTTCTACCTTCACATGTGCCAGAAGTGTGCCGCCGCTGATGCGCGCGTATTCCATATAGGATTTGGTGAGATCTTCGTCAATGAGCGAGACAGTGATGTTTTGATCGATCGCTTCAGGGATTTTGGCGGGAGGGGTATAGCCCAACACCAATATGCGGGCGGAGATGCCCGAGCGCCTTAAAGCCATGGCTTCCTCGATACGGGCTACACCTATCCAGCTCGCTCCGCCGGATATGGCAGCCTGCGCGGCGGGTTTGGCACCGTGGCCGTAACCATTAGCTTTGATTACTGCCATCACCAGCGTTCCGGTCTTGTCCTTGATCTGGGCGGTATTTTGTTTAATAGCGTTGAGGTCGATTTCCAACCAGGTTGAGTACGTGTTAATTTCCATAGCTGGATAAGTATATCGCTTTCTTGCTGTTTGCCAACTTACTGATGCAGTGCGGAAAAAGAGGACAGGCGTTTGAACCAAGGGGAGCTTCTGGCAGCAGAAAATTGAATAATTGATTAACGAAATGAAGAAAAGATTTATAATAAAGTTTGTCATCAGTCACCCAAAGAACTTTTTAATCGGAGAAGAAATGAAAAAGAAACTTGCAGTTGTTTTGTTTGTTGTTCTCCTGACAATAAGTTTGCCGTATGCTGAGGTGCAAGCAGGGGGGAAATAATTTGGGAGAGGTCAGATTCTGGAATGGATGGAGGCGACGTTCTTGCTTTGGCAATCGACCCGAAGACGACACCTTCGACGCTTTACGCGGGAACCTATGAGGCTGGCGTCTTTATAAGCGTGAATGGGGGAGCATCCTGGAGCGCAGCTAATATTGGATTAACTGCGGCTAACATTAAATCTCTTGCCATCGGCCCGAATGCGACTGATACGCTTTACGCGGGGACTTTTGGCGGGGGAGTTTTCAAAGGCCAGCGGGCACACTCAGTACTCCTGCCGGTGGTCACTCGATAAACAGCCCTCAAAATGGGGTGAAAGATACCAGGTGATTCAAACAATCGCCTGGTATAGAATTTCGCGCCGCTGGTATGGTGCTAAAAAGATGACAGGAGCTAAGAGGGAAAGCAATGCTTTTATCTGACTCTCACTGGAACAGGGCCTGCATTGGCAGTCAAGGCAAGCCGCAGAAGAATTCAAGCGGGAAAGCGTTGAATTGGTTCAAAGGACCGGAAGAGTCAGGCTGAATTATCGGCAGAGGTGGGCAGCAGCAAACAGAATCAGACCCATTGCCTGCAGGCATATGGGCAGTGAGACTGAAGAGGGTATTTTGATAAGTCTGCTGAAATTCGCTGTGGAGGCCTTACTGTAAAACGAAATCAGTCTACCTGGCATGGAAATCTTTCAGCGTGTCAAGTCAAAAGAAAATGTTACCGAAAAGAGATGAATGGTTCAAAAGATAATGTTACTGAAGGTTCTTTAAGGTTGAGGTAAGTAGACCTTACATCCAATTTTTGGTCAGGGGGTAAACAGGGTAAAGCCAGCAGGGTCTGGATCAGGGAATCAATATGTTCACGTAAGCGCAGAGGGTTGACGGACTTTCTCAGTTCAACCAATGGAAATAGCTTCGATTTATCAGGGAGGTCAGAGGCAAGCAGGCGATCCAGAGGGGTAAGAGCCTTGTCGTAGCTCTTTCTGAGCTTGCCTTCAGGAGAAAGGGACTTTTCTTTGAGACGCATGCAAGGTAAGAAGAGGTTGTGGTAGAGCCATAAGCATTCTTGCAGTTTTCGCAGGGTGTGTAATTGGGTATCACTATCCAGGCGGCCATTACCGATATAAGCTCTGATAAGGCTGTGGTTGTTTTCCTCGACAAAACGGTTGTCATTTTTGCGATAGGGTTTAGAACGGGAAATGCTGAGATGGGGCACGAGATACTGCCAGTGTCTGATGAGGAAACCGTTCATGAACTCAGGGCCATTATCGGGGTGAAACTCCAGAACTGGGAAGGGAAGACGGGCAAGGATGAAATCAAAGGCATCTTTCATAACCGTATAGGCATTCCCGTATGTGGCGGCGATTTCACACCATCCTGTGGCTACGTCCACCAATTGCAAGGTGTAAATATAGTTGCCGTTGGCAGAAGCTCCACAGTGATGGATTGTATCCACTTCAAAGTGTCCGGGGGTTAGGGTATCCCAGGGGATCCTTTTGACAGGAATATGGGCATAAACCTGGTTGTGCGGTTTGGATGGATACTTGCGCTGAGAGATCCTGTCCAACCTGCGCTGCGGATAGTTCACCAGACGCTTGATGGTGGAGACGCTGATTTCCTCAAGCTGTTGCCTGAGTTCCTCGTCCAAACAAAGCTCCCTGTGCGCATGCAGACTTTCAGCCATCCAGATCAGGTTCTCTTTGAGCCGTTCTGCACATGGGTAATCCAAACTCTTTGCGATCAATCTCACCGCATCGCCAACTCGTGTGCCGTATGTTTTGCCTCTTTCTTTTCCTCGCTTTTTCCTCGATAAGCGCCCATTCAGAAGCCTCAGGATGGATTTGCGATGCAGGTGTGTTATCTTCTCCGCTTCATCCAGCAGCATACTTTTCTCTCGCTTGCTTGCGTCCCTGTAGCGCCCCCATATCTTATGGATATATTTCCGTCGTTCATCTATGGTCATAGGATCTGTCTCTGCCATCGTTCCCTCGGTAACATTATCAGTTGATCCAACGATAGCATTTCAGTAACATTTTAGTTGAACTAATGCGTTTCAGTTGACAGGTTCCGTCATTCAATAGATAATGTAAATACCTTATAACATGTCTGCTTTAACAATTTAGTATTGATGCCCTGTTGAAAGAGCCCTGTTCGGCCACCTTTTCACCCATTCGGAAGCGCAGCATGCCGCCGAGTGCAGTACCAGTTCCACCCCGTAGGAGGCTAAAATGAACAAAAAGTCCATCTTATTGACATCCATCGTACTCGTGCTGTGCGCGCTCCTTCTCTCGCCCATGCCTGCCAAAGCCCAGGCCCCCGACACGGAAGTTTTCATTGTGGACACCTTTCAGGATCTGGTCGATGACATGCCAAACGGCATCTGCAGCGCCGGCAGCTTTTCGGGCGGGCCCTGCTCGCTTCGCGCGGCCGTCAGTGAGGCTCGTCAGGTCATGGAAGGGAACCAGAACCTCCATATCCAGCTGCCTTACGGCACCTACGTGCTGACCCAAAATGATCCCTCCTTAGTTGAAGACGCGTATTACGGCGATCTCGACTTTAAAGACCTGCCAAACAGTTTTTCAGGGAATGAACGGACAGTGACTATCGAAGGCATGGGCATTGAGCCCTCGGTGATCGACGCCAACGGGATTGACCGCGTATTGGAGATCGGCACATACTACAATGTCATCCTGAAAAACCTGGTCATCACCGGCGGAAAGGTTGTGGCAAATGTTAATGAGCAAGGTAAAGGGGGCGGTATTTTTAGCATGAACAGTAAAAGTTTGGAGCTTGATAAAGTCCGGGTTACCGATAACGAGATAATTTGCAATGAATGCACTTCTACAGAGGGAGGGGGTATATTTTTCTGGGGTAAACTAACCATCAATGACTCCGAAATTGACCATAATACCGCTAGGTATGCGGCTGCCATCTCAGCTTGGTCTAATGTTTACCCTGTTCTCATTCGTGAATCCGCAATTCATTCAAATTCTTTAGAGATGGGAAGGGTTATTGTTGGCACCGGTATGCTGCTGAACCTCGTGAATTCGACCGTGGAAGGTGAGGTTTTTTGGACATATGGTGATGTCTGGATTCAAAACTCAACACTCTATACCTTTGACGACACTTTTTACGGCCGTGGGAATATCAGGATAGTAAGCCCGGATACAGCGGTGGAACTTAAAATTAAAAACAGCATTCTGATCACTCAGAGAAAAGAAAATCCGAGTTTCACACGCGGTCCAAACTGCTTTTTTAGTGACCCTGATACGGTCGTCAAGACATCGCTCGGAGGCAACATTTTTTCCGACGAGACCTGCCCCTTTAATGACAGCCTGGGGGATATCCGCGTCGGTTCTCCGCTGGACGCGCGGCTTGGTCCGCTGCAGAATAACGGCGGGCGGACGCCTACCAGGGCGCTCCTGCCCGGCTCCCCGGCGATTGACAAACGTTTCGGGTATTGTACGACCCTGTTAGGAACACCCACCAGCTACGATTATTTTATGCTGTTTACAGACCAGCGCAGGGTATTACGCAATGATTTGAAGTGTGACTCTGGCGCGTTTGAATACTGGCCTCCGGCATTTACATTCCTGCCCATGACTCTCAGGTAAGCGCTGGTTTCACCGCTGATACCGCCGGCCTAAGCACGTATGCAAAAACGAAAGTAACTTACTTTACAGGAAGCTGAAATGAAAAAAAAGTCCATCTTATTGACATTCATCGTACTCGTGCTGTGCACGCTCCTTCTATCGCCCATGCCTGCCGAAGCCCAGGCCCCCGACACGGAAGTTTTCATTGTGGACACCTTTCAGGACCTGGTCGATTACCATCCAAACGGCATCTGCAGCGCCGGACAGGACACAGGCGGGCCCTGCTCGCTTCGCGCGGCCGTTCAAAGCGCTTATCAGGTCATGGAAGGGAACCAGAACCTCCATATCCAACTGCCTTACGGCACCTACGTGCTGACCCAAAATGATCCCTCCTCAGGTGAAGACGGGTATTACGGCGATCTCGACTTTAAAGACCTGCCAGGAAGTTTGTCAGGGAATGAACGGACAGTGACCATCGAAGGCATGGGCGTTGAGCCTTCGGTGATCGACGCCAACGGGATTGACCGCGTCTTGCAGATCGGAAAATACTACAACGTCATCCTGAAAAACCTGGTCATCACCGGCGGAGAGGTTGTGGCAAATTATAATGAGAGAGGTGAAGGCGGCGGTATTCTCAATCATCAGGATTCCACTTTAGAGCTTGACAAAGTCCGGATTACCGATAACGAGATTGTTTGCGATAACTGCATAAGTTCAAGCGGGGGAGGGTTATCTTCCGGAGGAAAACTGACCATTAAGAATTCCGAGATCGACCATAATGCCGCTAAGATTGGGTCTGCTATCAGCCATTGGGATTATGATTACCCTCTTTACATCCGCAATTCGTCAATTCATTCGAATTATATGGATAATGGGCGGGTTATTGATGGCAGGGGTTTGCTGCTGAACCTCGTCAATTCAACGATGGAAGGTGAGATTAGCTGGCAGGATGGCGATGTCTGGATCCAAAACTCGACACTCCACAACATACAAAATTCTTACTATGTATATGCCAACATCAAGATGGTTGCCTTCGACGTTACGTTAAATCTTAAAATCAAGAACAGCATCCTGATCACCCAACACAAAGATAATCCAGGGGCAACCCGCGGCCCAAACTGCCAGTTCTTTTATAATGGTACAGCCGGTATAAACAAAGATTCATTAGGGGGCAACATATTTTCCGATAATACCTGTCCCTTTGATAATAACCTGGATATCCGCGTCGGTTCTCCACCCCACGCGCTGGTTGGGCCGCTGCAGAATAACGGCGGGCGCACGCCTACCAGGGCGCTCCTGCCCGGCTCCCCGGCGATTGACATACGCAACGGGTTGTGTCAAATCCTGTTAGGAACCCCCGCCAAACCATCTTCTTCATTACTATGGGAAGACCAGCGCAGGGTAGACCGGGATTTCAAGTGTGATTCCGGCGCGTTTGAGGACTGGCCTCCGGCATTTACATTACTGCCCATGATCCTCAGGTGAGCGCTGGTTTCATCGCTGATACCGCCAGAGCAAGTGAGCCTGTAAAAACAGGAGGTAACTCGACAGGAGATTAAAATGAAAAAAAAGTCCATCTTATTGACATTCATCGTACTCGTGCTGTGCACGCTCCTTCTATCGCCCATGCCTGCCGAAGCCCAGGCCCCCGACACGGAAGTTTTTATTGTGGACACCTTTCAGGACCTGGTTGATTACCATCCAAACGGCATCTGCAGCGCCGGACAGGACACAGGCGGGCCCTGCTCGCTTCGCGCGGCCGTTCAAAGCGCTTATCAGGTCATGGAAGGGGAGCAGAACCTCCATATCCAGCTACCTTACGGCACCTACGTGCTGACCCAAAATGATCCCTCCTCAGGTGAAGACGGGTATTACGGCGATCTCGACTTTAAAGACCTGCCAGGAAGTTTGTCAGGGAATGAACGGACAGTGACCATCGAAGGCATGGGCATTGAGCCTTCGGTGATCGACGCCAACGGGATTGACCGCGTATTGGAGATCGGCACATACTACAATATCATCCTGAAAAACCTGGTCATCACCGGCGGTAAAGTTGTGGCAAATTATGATGAGGAAGGTAAAGGGGGTGGAATTCTCAACATAGATGGTTCCAGTTTGGAACTTGATAAAGTCCGGATTACCGATAACAAGATAGTTTGCAATGAATGCGATGGTGCATCAGGAGGGGGTATATATAGTATGGGTAAACTAACTATCAGGAATTCCGAAATTGACCATAATACTGCTTTACTGGCGTCTGCCATGGAATGCTGGTCCAGTTCCCCTGTACTCATTCGTAATTCCGCAATTCATTCAAATTCTTTAGAGATGGGAAAGGTTATTTCCGGCACCGGCATGCTGCTGAACCTCGTCAATTCAACGGTGGAAGGTGAGGTTTTCTGGGTAAGGGGTGATGTCTGGATCCAAAACTCAACACTCTATACTATTGACGACACTCTCCACGGCCGCGGCAATATCATGATGGAAAGCCCGGATACAGATGTGGAACTTAAAATCAAAAACAGCATTCTGGTCACCCAGGACAAAGATGACCCAGGGGCAACCCGCGGCCCAAACTGCTTTTTTAGTGACCCCAACAGGGTCGCCCAGACATCCCTCGGAGGCAACGTATTTTCCGACGATACCTGCCCCTTTGATAATAACCTGGATATCCGCGTCGGTTCTCCGCTGGACGCGCGGCTTGGTCCGCTGCAGAATAACGGCGGGCGCACGCCGACCAGGGCGCTCCTGACCGGCTCCCCGGCGATCGACAGACGCAACGGGTTGTGTCAAATCCTGTTAGGAACCCCCGATGAGCCATCTTCTTCATTACTATGGGAAGACCAGCGCAGGGTAGACCGGGATTTGAAGTGTGATTCCGGCGCGTTTGAGGACTGGCCTCCGGCATTTACATTACTGCCCGTGATCCTCAGGTGAGCGCTGGTTTCATCGCTGATACCGCCAGAGCAAGTGAGCCTGTAAAAACAGGAAGTAACTCGACAGGAGATTAAAATGAAAAAAAAGTCCATCTTATTGACATTCATCGTACTCGTGCTGTGCACGCTCCTTCTCTCGCCCATGCCTGCCGAAGCCCAGGCCCCCGACACGGAAGTTTTTATTGTGGACACCTTTCAGGACCTGGTTGATGACATGCCAAACGGCATCTGCAGCGTCGGTCAACCTTCGGGCGGGCCCTGCTCGCTTCGCGCTGCCGTTACCGATGCTAGTCAGGTCATGGTGGTGGGCAGGAACCTCCATATCCAGCTGCCTTACGGCACCTACGTGCTGACCCAAAATGATCCTTCCTCAGGTGAAGACGCGTATTACGGCGATCTCGACTTTAAAGACCTGCCAGAAGGTTTTTCAGGGAATGAACGGACAGTGACCATCGAAGGCATGGGCGTTGAGCCTTCGGTGATCGACGCCAACGGGATTGACCGCGTCTTGGAGATCGGCAGAGACTACAATATCATCCTGAAAAACCTGGTCATCACCGGCGGAAAAGTTGTGGCAAATTATGATGAGACCGGTCTAGGGGGCGGTATTCTCAACATGTATGATTCCAGTTTGGAACTTGATAAAGTCCGGATTACCGATAACAAGATAGTTTGCAATGAATGCGATGGTGCATCAGGAGGGGGTATATATAGTATGAGTAAACTAACCATCAGGAATTCCGAAATTGACCATAATACCGCTGAGAATACGCCTGCCATGGAATGCTGGTCCAGTACCCCTGTACTCATTCGTAATTCCGCAATTCATTCAAATTATTCAGAGCTCGGACGACCGCCTATTGCCTGCAATGGTTTGCTGCTGAACCTCGTCAATTCAACAGTGGAAGGTAAAATTTACTGGATAAGGGGTGATGTCTGGATCCAAAACTCAACACTCTATAACTTTGAGGACTCTTATCACGGTCGCGGCAATATCATGATGGAAAGCCCGGATACAGAGGTGGAACTTAAAATCAAAAACAGCATTCTGGTCACCCAGGACAAAGATGACCCAGGGGCAACCCGCGGCCCAAACTGCACTTTTAGTGAACCCAACAGGGTCGTCAAGACATCCCACGGAGGCAACGTATTTTCCGACGATACCTGCCCCTTTGATAATAACCTGGATATCCGCGTCGATTCTCCGCTGGACGCGCGGCTTGGTCCGCTGCAGAACAACGGCGGGCGCACGCCGACCAGGGCGCTCCTGCCCGGCTCCCCGGCGATCGACAGACGCAACGGGTTGTGTCAAATCCTGTTAGGAACCCCCGCCAAACCAATTTCTTCATTACTATTGGAAGACCAGCGCAGGGTAGACCGGGATTTAAAGTGTGACTCCGGCGCGTTTGAGGACTGGCCTCCGGCATTTACATTACTGCCCATGATCCTCAGGTGAGCGCTGGTTTCATCGCTGATACCGCCAGAGCAAGTGAGCCTGTAAAAACAGGAAGTAACTCGACAGGAGATTAAAATGAAAAAAAAGTCCATCTTATTGACATTCATCGTACTCGTGCTGTGCGCGCTCCTTCTCTCGCCCATGCCTGCCGAAGCCCAGGCCCCCGACACGGAAGTTTTCATTGTGGACACCTTTCAGGACCTGGTTGATTACCATCCAAACGGCATCTGCAGCGTCGGTCAAACCTCGGGCGGGCCCTGCTCGCTTCGCGCGGCCGTTACTGAGGCTAGTGTGGTCATGGTGATGGGCAGGAACCTCCATATTCAGCTGCCTTACGGCACCTACGTGCTGACCCAAAATGATCCCTCCTCAGGTGAAGACGCGTATTACGGCGATCTCGACTTGGAAGACCTGCCAGGAAGTTTTTCAGGGAATGAACTGACAGTGACTATCGAAGGCATGGGCATTGAGCCCTCGGTGATCGACGCCAACGGGATTGACCGCGTCTTGCAGATTGGCGAACACTACAACGTCATCCTGAAAAACCTGGTCATCACCGGCGGTAAAGTTGTGGCAAATTATGATGAGAGAGGTGAAGGCGGCGGTATTCTTAAGGGTCAGCTTTCCACTTTAGAGCTTAACAAAGTCCGGGTTACCAATAACGAGATAGTTTGCAATAACTGCATAAGTTCAAGCGGGGGAGGTATAGAAACCGTGCATAAAACAACCATTATTAATTCCGAAATTGACCATAATACCGCGAGAATTGGGTCTGCTATCTCCCATACGAGTTATGAGCACCCTCTTTACATCCGCAATTCGTCAATTCATTCGAATTATATGGATGAGGGACGGGTTCTTGATGGCTTGGGTTTGCTGCTGAACCTCGTCAATTCAACGATGGAAGGTGAGATTCACTGGCGGAATGGCGATGTCTGGATCCAAAACTCGACACTCCGCAACAGTACACAATCCATCGACTCCTATGCCAACATCTGGATGAATGGCGTCAGCGGAACGTTGCATCTTAAGATCAAGAACAGCATCCTGATCACTCAGGCTTATAATGATCCAGCGCAGCGAGGCGGTCCAAATTGCCGTTTTACTTATTTATATATAACCAAGGAATCATTCGGGGGCAACGTATTTTCCGACAATACCTGCCCCTTTGATTATAGTCGGGACATCCGCGTCGATTCTCCGCTGGACGCGCGGCTTGGTCCGCTGCAGAACAACGGCGGGCGCACGCCGACCAGGGCGCTCCTGCCCGGCTCCCCGGCGATTGACATACGCAACGGGTTGTGTCAAATCCTGTTAGGAACCCCCGCCAAACCATCTTCTTCATTACTATTGGAAGACCAGCGCAGGGTAGACCGGGATTTGAAGTGTGACTCCGGCGCGTTTGAGGACTGGCCTCCGGCATTTACATTACTGCCCATGATCCTCAGGTGAGCGCTGGTTTCATCGCTGATACCGCCAGCACAAGTGAGCATGCAAAAACGGGGAGAAACTATATCTCCCCGTTTTACGCAGGCTGAAATCGTATACAATTAAGCCAGTATGAGGACAAAACATGTTTGAATGGCAGGTAACCGCGCGCTCAGGAAAAGCCCGCGCCGGGGCGTTTACCACTCCTCACGGCATCCTTAAGACGCCTGTATTCGCGCCGGTGGGCACTCAGGCGACAGTCAAAGCCATCACCCCCGCCCAGCTGCATGAGTTAGGAGCTCAGCTTGTCCTGGCTAACACCTACCACCTGCACCTGCGGCCTGGCAGTGAATTGGTTGCCGAAATGGGCGGGCTGCACCAGTTTATGCAGTGGGATGGCCCCATGCTCACCGATTCCGGCGGTTTTCAGGTTTTTTCCCTGGCGGAAACGCGCAGGATCGACGAGGACGGGGTCAACTTTAAATCGCACATTGACGGCTCAGCCAAACGCCTGAGCCCGGAAATCTCGATTGCCATACAGGAAAACCTGGGGGCAGACATCATCATGGCCTTTGACGAATGTGCTGACCCGCGTAACAAAACCTACTCAGCGGAAGCAATGAAGCGCACGCATGCCTGGGCAAAGCGCTGCCTGAAAGTCAAAAAAAGAGAAGACCAGGCGCTTTTCGGCATCGTGCAGGGCGGGGTTTTCGATGACTTACGGGAGGAATCAGCCCGCTTCATCAGCAGTTTGAACTTCCCCGGCAACGCCATTGGCGGGCTCTCGGTGGGCGAGACCAAGGAAGAGATGTATCGCAGCATCGAAGTGGTCAATGCTGTCCTTCCCGAAGATAAACCGCGCTATCTTATGGGCGTAGGCACTCCGGAGGATTTGATCGAGGGCGTTTTGCGCGGAGTGGATATTTTTGACTGTGTTTTGCCTACCCGCCTGGCGAGGCACAACAGCGCCATGACCCTGCAGGGCAGGCTGAACCTGATGAATGCTGTCTATGCGAAAGATCCCGCACCCATCGACCCGGATTGCCGGTGTTACACCTGCACGCACTTCAGCCGCGCTTACTTACGCCACCTCATCAACGCAAGAGAAATGCTCTCTGCCACGCTGCTTTCCATCCACAATCTGCATACCCTTCTGCAGCTGGCGCGGGACTTGCGCGCTGCTATCCAGCAAGGCAATCTGGAGGATTTCGCCGCTGCTGCGTTGGAAAAATTCTCACTCCCACAACCATCTGAGGCAAAACAATGACTTTTCTGCAATCCATCATTCTGGGTATCGTTCAGGGACTAACCGAATTTTTACCGGTCTCTTCCTCGGCGCATCTGGTCCTGGTACCCTACCTGCTCAACTGGAGCTTGGACCCCCAGGTGGCTTTTGCCTTTGACGTGTTGGTTCAATTGGGCACCCTGGGTGCCGTGATCATTTATTTCTGGAAAGACCTGCTCAATATGCTGCGTGCCTGGATCAATGGGTTAAGATCACGCCAACCTTTCTCAGAGCCGGACAGCCGCCTGGCCTGGCTGATCCTGCTTGCTACTATTCCAGCCGGACTGGCCGGACTGCTGCTCAAAGACAAAGTGGAGGCAGCCTTCAACAGCCCGGTAGCCACTGCAGTTTTTCTCTTCCTGACAGCTGTCCTTCTGACCGCCACTGAGATTTGGGGCAAACGCCAAAAGGATCTGACCCAGCTCACACCGCTGGACGCCGTGATCGTGGGCATCTTTCAGGCTATCGCTATTTTTCCGGGCGTCTCGCGCTCCGGAGCCACCATCTCAGGCGGCATGCTGTGCGGTTTCGACAGGCCGTCCATCGCGCGGTTCTCCTTTTTAATGTCCATCCCCATTATGATTGCCGCTGGCGCCATGGCCATCGGGGATCTGCTCGCGTTCCCCAACCTGGGCAGCATCATTCCGGTGATCCTGATTGGCTTCCTTGTGGCCGCGGTGGTCGGATATCTCGCCATTCGCTGGTTTTTAGGCTTCCTGAAGCAGCACTCTTTACTCCCCTTTGCAATTTACTGTGCTGTATTGGCTGTCGCAGTGATTTTTGTTGCTTATGCGCGCTCACCGGCTTAAACCCTTCGCGTTGGTTTGTCTTCTCCTGCTGGCGGCTTGTCAGAGCGGAACCGGACAAACCCCTGAAGCGCCTCTCAAGCCCCTCAGCATTGGCATCAGCCCTGAGTTGGGCTTCGTCGCGCCCGTGCTCAGCGCCTGCAGCAGTCACCTTGAGCAATATGGGGTAGTTTTAAATCAACTCCCTGCCCCTGAGCTGAATGTGCTCTCCGCGGATTTGGCGTTTACGCTCGACCGGCTCACGGGCGCGGAACCTTTTGTAACCAGTCCGGTCAGTCTGCCGCTTGCCCTGCTCGCCAACCCGGGTGTACCGGTGCCTGCCCTTTCACTGACGCAAGTTCAGGCAGTTCTCAGCGGAGAAATAACGCATTGGGGTCAAATTGACCCCAGCCAGGCGGAGCATTTGCCTGTCCGCATTCTGCGTTATCCGGATGAGCACGAATTGAGTATTTGGCTTCATGAAAATTTCCTGGGTTCAGAAATAATTTTGGCGGGAGAGGTGCTTTATTACCAGGAGCAATTTGAGGAGGAACTGAAAAATCAGGCCGGATCTGTCGCCCTGGTGATTGATAAGGCCTTACCGCAGGATCTCACCAGAATTACCATTTTGGATGACCAAAATCAACCCATTTCATGGCAGATACCGCTGTTGATCCTTTCCGCCTCTGAGCCCGCTGGGGAAGTTGCCGCGTTCCTTCAGTGCTTGCAGACAGAACTGCAGGCTCAATAGCGCGGCTTTTTAGCGATGTAAATCCCCACAGATTTACGTATAAAGATGCCGCCATCTTTTTCGATCAAACGTTGAAAATATTGAATCAATTCTGGTTTACGGGTTATCGGAATGGCATGCGTGATCGGCAAGGAGCAGGCATACTCCGCCAAAAGCGCGGGATCTTTTACCCATAGATCACCGGGAAACGGAATCAATTGCACCTCGCCAAAATAGCGGGCAATGCGTTCACGGCCGTTTTCCAGGTTAAAGGGCAGATAAAAACGGTGGCCTTGTTTCAAGGCTGGCTCAAACCGTTCCAGAAGAACATCCAGCTCCCCCATATGCCCCAACCCATTCAGCGCTGCCACAAAGCGGCCCTCCGGCTTAAGGGTGACGGCAGCTTGCTCTAGCGCGCGTTCCGCGTTGGGCAAATGGTAGAGCATGTGATTAGCCGTGATCAGATCAAAAAAACGTTCACGGACAGCGAAGTTTTCCGCGTCCATTACCATAAAGGAGAAACGCCGGTCTTCACCCAGCGCGCCCGCGACTTCCCGCGTCATCCCGAAAGAATAGTCGCTCAAAACAAATTGGCTTTTTTCAGGGAAACGTGCCTGATTGGAGCGCCAGTGGACGCCGCTGCCGCAACCCAGTACCAGCGCTTTTTCACCTTCCTGAACATGCATCACCTCAAACATAAGGTCAGTCCACTTGGTCTGTGAAGTGCTGAATAATTCGTGGATTAAGGCTCTGGCGTTCAGTTTTTCTGAATTGGAATATTGATTTTTGAGTAATTCTGTTTTGTTTAACCGCATTAGTTTGAATTCTCTCATATAATTGAAAAAAGAATTATGGAGTAACGTTAAGAACTGAATCATAATCGCATCAGTTGATACTGTGTTGTTAAATAAAAACAAAATTTGGAGATTAGTTAAATGTCGCTAAAATACGGGTTGCTTGGACTGCTGAATTACCACGACATGACTGGATATGATCTGAATAAGGCCTTTAAAACCTCCGCGCATTCCTTCTGGCGGGCACAAACCAGCCAGATATATCGGGAATTAAATGCGATGGAGAAGGAAGGCTGGCTGACATCTCAAATCAAGATCCAGACGGATAAACCCAACAAACGCATTTACTCCATCACTAAGGAAGGCAAAGATGCGCTGCTGGACTGGCTCTCCGAAGACAGAACCGACGAGAACCAGTGTTTACAGAGTTCTTTCATCATGCAGGTGTTTTTCGCTGGAGAGCGCACGCTTGAAGAAAACCTTAAGATGATCCAGTCTTATCGGGCGGCTTGTTTACGCAAGCTGAAAGAACTGGACGCTGCCAATCACGACATTGTTTTTTACAAGCAGTTCGTCGGCCCGGAGATGCGCCCCTTCTACTGGGGACTGACAGCCCGTTATGGCGAACTCTATCACAAGATGAACCTGCAATGGGCAGATGAAACCATCGGGAAACTGGAAGCGCTGCTTAAGGAGAAAAACGCTCAGACAGAAAGTTAAGGTTTTCTTAAATTAATGCTAACTGTTTGTTAATATATTTATTCCCGTGTTCTTGACACTCTGTTGATAGCATGATAAATTACCTTGCCTGTCTGTTTAGGCAGGAGTAAATCTTAGTTAGAGAAAGATGGAGTTTTTAGAATGTCAGAACGTTGTAAAGGTACTATCAAGTGGTTCAGTGCCCCTAAGGGCTATGGCTTTATCGGCCAGGAAAACGGTGAAGATGTCTTCGTGCATTTTTCCGCGATCGAAATGGAGGGTTATAAACGCCTGAAGGAAGGTCAGAACGTGGAGTTCACGATCGAAGACGGTCCAAAAGGCAAACAGGCCGCACATGTTATTGTGATCGAAGCTTAATCGCTCAAAAACCAAAACAGACCGGAAAATTTCCGGTCTGTTTTTCTTTTAACTGTGCTGAAGATCAGTACTTCTTATACGCCTCAGACATGCGCTTGACCGCCTCTTCCAAAATCGATCTCGGACAGCCAAAATTAAAACGCACGAACCCCTTGCCAACCTCGCCGAACCCAAGGCCATCATTCAAACCAACCAAAGCCTTTTCAAGGAAGAATTTCTGCGGTTCCTCCAACCCGGTCTCCCGGCAATCCAGCCATAGAAGATAAGTCGCTTCTGGTTTGTAAGCTTTTAAACCCGGCAACGCTTTTGGCAGCATACCCACAAGCCAATCGCGGTTCTTTTGCAGATACAGGAGTAATTCCTGAAGCCATTCGTTCCCCTGCTCGTAAGCCGCTCTGGCTGCAAACAGCGACAGTAAGGACGGATGACTCACCATACCCCTTCTGGACTTGCCAACCCCTTCGCGTAATAACTTATTTGGAATAATGGAGACGGATGCATGCAAGCCGGCAATGTTATAGGTTTTGCTGGGAGCCATATACGTGAGCGTGATGGCTTCCACCTCGGGTGAAAGCGATGCGATGGGGATATGCTGATTGCCGTCAAACAGCAGATCACAGTGAATCTCATCGGAAATAATCCACACCTTATGGCGCAGGCAGATCTCAGCCAGTTTGGTCAGTTCTTCCCGGGTGAACACCCGCCCGGTCGGGTTTTGCGGGTTGCAAAGCACAAATGATTTTACTTTGTTCCCAATAATCTGCTGCTCAAACAGGTCAAAATCGATGAGATACCTGCCATCACCATTGTGAATGAGCTGATTTTCCACCATCCTGAAGCCGCCATTTTGGGCAAGATTGAAAAATGGCGGGTAAGCCGGCACCTGAAAAATAACCGCGTCTCCCGGTTCACAGACAGCCTGCACCGCCATGTTGACCCCGGAAACAACCCCGGGAACGTAATCGATAGCTGCTGGTTCTACCTTCCACCGATAGAGGCGCTTCAAGCGCTCGCGTATGATCTCATTTAAGCCCTCTGGGGGTTTGGCATAGCCAAAAACGCCGTGCTCAACCCGCTGATGAAGGGCTTCCATGACTGCCTCGGGAGACTTAAAGTCCATGTCGGCAACCCATAAAGGCAGCACATTGTCAGGGAAATAATGCCACTTGACACTCTCAGAATTCGTTCGATCCACAACCACGTCAAAGTCCATAAGTCCTCCTCTTTCATATTGATTTTACCCACAACCCGGCTCTGGAACGCGATTTTTGCATAAACATTCTTTGGTATACTTCCTCCCCAGTGAAAAGTATGTTCATCGGGCTTCTCAAACTGATACGCTTCAACGATAAAAAGGTAAGCGCTATTAAAGTTCAAAGCCCTTTACACAAACCGCCCGAAGCCTCAGCTGCCATCACCTTATTATCCATGTTCATAGCACCGCGCTTAATGGAGTTGTTCTGATGCCTTTCATACCTGACGAATTTTCTTCCCTGCAGATCGAACCCTCCACTGGCTGGCAGGATTACCGTTTACTGGACAGCGGTGACGGCAAGACACTCGAAGTATTTGGCCCTTACCGGCTCATCCGCCCTGAGCCTCAGGTAATCTGGAAAAAGAGTCAACCGGAATTATGGAAGACCGCTCACGCTGTACGCGTGGAGGAGAGCAAGGAATTTGGCGGCCGCTGGGAAATGCTCAGGCCCATGGAAAAAAGCTGGCAGATGGCTTATAAATCCCTGCGTTTCCAGGCTCAGATTACTTCAAGCCGGCATATTGGTGTCTTTCCGGAGCAGTCCACCCATTGGGACTGGTTGATGAAGCACATTCAGGGTGCTCCCAAACCCTTTAAGGTACTTAACCTATTTGGCTATACCGGTATGGCTACATTGGCTGCCACCCAGGCAGGCGCGGAAGTGACACATGTAGACTCCTCCAAACACGCCCTCACCTGGGCTGCTTACAACCTCAAACTTTCAGGGCTGGCTAACCAGCCGATTCGCTGGATGGCAGAAGACGCGCTCAAATTCGCCCAGCGGGAAGCCAGGAGAGGCAATAAGTATCAGGGGCTTGTGCTCGATCCTCCCAAGTTCGGTCGCGGCAAAAATGGCCAAGTATGGGATTTCTTTAAGAAAATGCCGGATCTGATTGAAGCTTGCCGCCAAATCCTGGCAGACAATGCCGATTTTGTCATCCTGACGGCGTACGCCATTGCAGCCTCCGCGTTGGTTCCGGCACAGGCGGTGCGGGAAATGGTTGGAACCTCCGGTCAATTGGAAACAGGTGAATTAGTGATTCAGGAAGAGAGCGCAGGGCATATCCTTTCACATGCTCTCTACGCGCGCTGGAAAGCCCGTTAACCGGGCCCCGTTTCGGTCTGTGAGTTGCTGACCATCACCCGGTCAACACGGCGGCCGTCCATATCCACAACCTCAAACTCATAGCGGTCCCAGACAAACTTCTGGCCCACCTTGGGGATACTCCCCAATTGGTTCATGATGAAACCGCTCAAGGTTTGATATCCCGCGCGTTCTTCCTCAGGGAATTCGTCCACGTCCAAAAGGTCTTTCAGTTCATCCAAGGGAAGCATGCCGTCTATCAGCCAGGAACCGTCACTGCGTTGCACGGCATCCTGATCCCGGTCGTGTTCGTCCAATGGGATATCTCCCACGATGGACTCCAACACGTCATAAAGAGTCACCATGCCGACCACACCGCCATACTCATCAATAACGAGTGCCTGGTGAATACCGGTTTCCCTGAACCGGTCAAACATGGTCAGCGCGGGCATCTGGTCTGGTACGAATAATGGGGTGCGAACCAGGTTTTCCAGTTGGAAATCAGGATCATGCAAATCAATACCCACCAAGTCCTTGGTGTTGAGTATGCCGATTACGTGATCCAAATCTCCCTCGGCAACCGGCAGGCGGGAGAACTCACTCTCGATAATTTCCTTGATCAACTGCGCCCGGTTATCCTCGATATCCAGCCAGACCATTTCCGTGCGCGGAATCATGAGCGCATCCACACGGCGTGCGCCCAAACGGAATACGCCGGTGACCATATCCTGTTCGGCTTCCTGGAATATACCGTGTTCAGCGCCTTCCTCAATCAGTATCTTGATCTCTTCTTCAGTATAAGTCGGTTCGGATTGTGGTTTGATACGCAGGAAGCGGATACCTAAATCCGTCGCCCCGCTCAGCAGACTCACAACCGGCTGGGTGAGTTTGGAAAGAATGTTCATGAAACCGGAGAAATGGCTGGCGATGCCTTCCGGGTTATTGAGAGCGATGCGTTTGGGGATAAGTTCTCCCAACAAAAGTGAGAAGAACGTGATCACAATCACGACCAATGCCAGGGCAATACCCTGCGCGGAGTTACCAAACCAGCCCAGGCGGTTAAAAACGGCAGCCAGGGGTTCTGCCAGTCTTGCACCACCGAAGGCACCCGCCAAAATACCAACCAACGTGATTCCTACCTGAACCGTCGATAGGAATCGGTTGGGTGTCTCCAACATTTTAAGCGCCAGTTTGGAGCCGGCATTATTATCCTGCGAACGTTGTTCAAGGCGTGCCTTTTTGGAAGAGATCATCGCCATTTCGTACATGGCAAACAACCCATTCAGGAGAATGAGAAAGACAATAATCAGAATTTCAAAGGTGATATTCATGTAACCAGATCACTTGGCAGATAGTCTAACCGATTTTGGTACATCATTGTAAACTGATCCCCCTCAAAGTCTATACGCGTGATCCCGCAATTGTTAAAATTCAGGTTATACCGCAGGCGTTGGTCCTCCGGATCGTCCAAATCCAGTTGGAAGAGAGCTCTGAATAAGTAACGGAAGAATCCCCCATGCGTAATCACACCAACGCGGTCATCTGTACCACTGTGGCGTTCTTTTAAGAGTTGAATCACGCGCTGCGCACGCGGCATCCGGCTGCTTTTCTCTTCCTTGCCGCCTGCCCACCATCCGCGTTCCTCAACTTCCCTCAGAGGGATCAGTCGGGGAAAGTTGGCATTGAAGAAGTCCAAATTTCGGCCGTGCACTATCTGGATGGTTGGGATGTCGTTCTCAATTACTTCCAGATAAATTCCGCCAACCTCATGGAAATCATGCCCGCCATAGAGCGGCAGGTCCAGTTTGTCAGCAATGATGGAGCCGGTATGCACAGCCCGTTCCATCAGGCTGGTATATAGGTGGGTTAGTCCAAACCCAGCACGATTCTGGGGGTCCCAGCCTTCCCCATATTGGGTAATGTAGTTTGGGTCAGTTTTCGCGAGAAAATCAGCCAGGATTTTGGCTTGTTCAATTCCTTTTTGAGTTAGCGGCGGGTCGGCCACCCGGGTGTTCTCTGTGTAATGATCCTTTTCCCAAATGGCATTGTTCAGGGATTGGGCGTGCCGGATGAAGTAAATCTGCATATGGTCTCCAGGCTACCTATTATACATGTTTCAACTGGTAATCAACGAAGCGCCATGGTGCGCGATGGTATAATCCTCAACCGAATTGAACGAGGATAATCTTTATGCTTGAAAAGTTAAATGCCATTTTAGATCACTTCCAAGATCTGGACAGACGGTTAGCCGAAGCGGGCTCAGATTACCAGCTCATAAGTGAGCTCTCCAAGGAGCGCTCCGAACTCGAACCGATTGTTAACCTGGCTGAACAATATAAAACCACGCTCAGCCATCTGGAGGAGACCCGGGATCTGATTGAAGCCAGCGAGGGCGAAATGCGTGACCTTGCCCAAGTGGAACTTGAGGAACTGGAGTCCCACAAGAGAGAGCTTGAAAAGGAAGTTAAAACCCTGCTGGTTCCGCGCGACCCGCGCGACGACCGGGATGTGATCATCGAGATCCGCGCGGGCACAGGCGGAGATGAAGCTGGTTTATTTGTCTCTGACTTGCTGCGCATGTACCTGCGCTATGCTGAACTGCACCGTTATAAAACTGAGATCATTTCCGGTAACGAAACCGGTATCGGCGGCTATAAAGAGGTCACTTTGGCAGTCAAAGGCCGCGGGGCGTACTCCCGATTCAAATTTGAATCCGGCGTCCACCGCGTACAGCGCGTGCCCGAAACGGAATCGCAGGGGCGCATCCATACCTCCACGGTCACAGTAGCGGTCCTGGCCGAGGTGGAAGATGTTGAAATTGAGATACCCGATTCAGACATTCAAATCGATGTTTACAAGTCGGCTGGCGCCGGCGGCCAAAACGTCCAGAAAAATATGACCGCTGTTCGCATCACGCACCTTCCCACGGGCATGGTAGTAGCTTGCCAGGATGAGCGCTCGCAACTGCAAAACAAGGTCCGTGCTATGAGCGTTTTACGCGCGCGTCTCTATGACCAGGAGCAGCAGAAACGCCAGGCAGAGCTGGATGCAACCCGCCGCTCCCAGATTGGTACCGGTGAACGCAGCGAAAAGATCCGCACCTATAATTACCCGCAATCGCGTGTGACAGACCACCGCATCAATATCTCTTCCTTCAACCTTGCCGGAGTAATGGCTGGGTACGAACTGGATACCTTTATCAACGAACTGCAGTTGGCGGATGAGGCAGACCGGCTGGCCAATTTTGAGACCGATGATTGATTCCGGTCGCGGAGATAATCTGCGCCAGCTCACCCGGGTACTCGCGCCGGAGATTGAATACCCCCATCAGATTGCGCTTGCGTTGCTCGCGCACGTCACAAGCAAACCCAAAGCGTGGGTCATCGCGCATACGGATGCCTGTTTGACTACTCAGCAAGTTATTGAGCTGGAGAGTTTGACGATGAGGATCAAAAAGGGTGAGCCCCTGGCATACCTGACTGGTAAACAGGAATTTTATGGGCTGGAATTCAAAGTCACACCGGACGTGCTCATTCCACGCCCAGAAACAGAATCTCTGGTAGACCTGGCGCTCGACTGGCTGGGCTGCAATCCGCAAGCCTTCCAGTCCATAGACGTAGGAACCGGTTCAGGCTGTATTGCCATTTCCTTACTCAGGAACCACCCTTCCCTTATTGTCGATGCCGTGGAAAAAAACCCGGCCGCTCTGCAGGTAGCCCTGACGAATGCCAGATTACATGCTGTTTCTGCCCGTTTCAATGGCATTCAATCGGATCTTCTAAGCAAAGTTCAAGGTAAATACTCGCTCGTTTGCGCCAATTTGCCCTATGTCCCCTCAGCAAAGGTTGCCGGGGTCAATTCCATCGCCTGGGAGCCCCGCCTGGCACTGGATGGCGGTGAAGACGGATTGAATCTGATCCGAACCTTGCTCCTGCAGGTGCCCCCCTTCCTATACCCCAAAGCGCTCGTTTTGCTCGAAACGGAATCAACTCTTGGCCCGGCGACACTTCAATTGGCTCAAGAGCTCCTGCCGCAGGCGGTGAGCGGACTATTAAAAGATCATGCCGGCCGAGACCGCATTGTTCGGATAGAATTTGGTGTATGAGCAATTGCGAAGAAACACAGATCATCCCTGAAGGTAATCCGGAAGCTTTAGAACAAGCCTGCCGGTTTATCGGGCAGGGAAAACTGATCGTCTTCCCCACCGATACGCTCTACGGTCTGGCCTGCGGCCCTCTCAACCCGGCAGCCTTACAAGCTATCTATGAGGTCAAAGGACGCCCGGTCAATAAAGCTATCCCTATCCTGATCGCGGAACCAGCTCAGTTAGCCGGCTTTGTTGAACCGGTCAGCCCGCGGGCGCAAAAGGTCATGCACAGCTTTTGGCCGGGTGCCTTGACAATCGTACTGCCCAAACTTGACGGTCTGCCGGAAGAGCTTACGCCTTACCCTGGACTGGCAGTGCGCATGCCGGCGCATCCCGTCGCGCTCGCGCTGCTCAAACGCTGCGGCCCGTTGGCGGTCACAAGCGCCAACCTCTCCAGCCATGCCAATACGCGCAGCGCCCAAGATGTATATAAGGATTTGAAAGGCCGTGTCAGCCTGATCATTGACGGCGGAAAATTGCCCAGCCAACTGGGTTCCACCATCGTGGATCTGAGCGAAGATACACCGGTATTACTTCGGGAAGGGCCTCTTGCCTTCACTGAGTTTTTGAGGATATGGGAGGATGCATGCTGAAACTTGAAAACCGCTGGCTGTCGCTCTTACTTAATCCTGAATCGTGCAGATTCTCGCTGAGCCAAAATGCTTCTGCCTCGGACAATCAATTGCGGGCAGATTATGGGCTAATACTGGCCAGCAACCCGAGGCATTGCCTGACCCCCCGCTTCGTCAGCGCCAGTGAAATCCAGACCACGGAGAATCATCAGGGCGTATGTGAGCAGATTGAACTGATCTATCAATCCATACAGAATGAACTCCAGGTTAAATTGCGTTTTGCCCTGCCGCGTGAGTACCCCCTCCTGCTGCAGCAGATGGAACTGGTCAATCAATCTGATAAGAGCGTCTTTCCGGAGAAGTTTATTTTTTCTCATGCCGGCCGGGGAGACCTTATTCTCACCAACCAGAAAACCCATGCGCCTGTATTCCTTAATAATGGATGGCAGTCCTGGTCCCCATCAGGTGTCTACCAACGCTTCGACCGTCAGCAGCGCACCCGCTTGGGCAGGCTGGCCAGCCCGATGGTCGATAATCCGGGCACGCCCATAACCCGCAGGCCAGCCCACTTCTCTTCAGACATGTTTGCTCTGATCGGCGACCGCATTTCCCGGAATGCTTTGGTAGCTGGTTTCCTCTCTCAAAAGCAGCATTTTGGCTCCCTGGAGTGCCGGACGGATGGGCCCCCGGAGTTTACATTTTGGGCCAACGGCGATAAGGCAGAGCTCCTGCCTGGTTATAGCATCACCACAGACTGGGCAGCTTACGCCTTTGCCAACCTGACTGATGGTTCACCCCTGCGGCCTTATTTGGAAGCTGTCAATCGTGAGAATGAAATCCGGCTGCCCGGCAAGCCGCCTGTGGGCTGGTGTTCCTGGTACTACTACTTTACCAAAGTTGATGAAGAAGACATCCGCCAGAACTTAAATGAAATATTATCTATGCGCAACTCCCTGCCGCTCAATCTCATTCAGATCGATGACGGTTACCAGAAAGACGTAGGCAGTTGGTTGGAATTCAATAAGAAATTCCCGCAGGGTGTAAAGCCGCTCGCTGATGAGATCCGCTCAGGTGGTCTGACCCCGGGAATCTGGCTGGCGCCTTATATCGTGGAGAAAAAATCCGCCCTGCGCAAAAATCATCCGGAGTGGCTGCTCAAGGATGCCAAAGGAAAACCCGCCAATGCCGGTTTCGGTTGGGGTGCGCTGACCGTAGCGCTCGACCTCACCATACCTGAAGCCCTGGACTACACCACGCGTGTGATCCGCAACGCTGTGCAGGAATGGGGCTTTCTCTATCTTAAATTGGATTTTCTTTACGCGGCAGCGGTGAAAGGAATCTATCAGGATCCAACCAAAACCCGGGCTCAGGTGTTGCGTATGGGTCTGGAGTCCATCCGGCAGGCAGCTGGCAAGGAAACTACGCTCCTGGCTTGCGGCTGCCCTTTGGGGTCAGCTTTGGGCCTTTTTGACCTCATGCGCATCAGCGCGGATGTTGGCCCCACCTGGGAACCGGAATTCAAGGGCATCCAAGCCTTTATCCGCAAGGAACCCAACATGCCCTCCGCGCGGAATGCTATCCACAATATTCTTTCCCGTGCCGACCAGGACAGTCACTGGTGGGGCAATGACCCGGATTGTCTGTTGGTACGTCCGGACAGCAAGCTCACACTGGCGGAAGTGCAAAGCCTGGCCACAGCTATCGGCATTACCGGCGGAGCTATGCTGATTTCGGACGATCTGACCCAATTGCCACAGGAGCGCTTGCGCATCGCGCAGAGTCTCATCCCGGTCCTGCCAGGGAGTCCGGTGATGTTAGACCGCTTTGAGAGCGTTATGCCTTCAAAGATTAAGCATGTTGCCAAAGATGCGTCGGGAGATTACCAATTAGCAGCCTTATTTAACTGGAGCGGCCAACCCGCCGACCTTACCTTTCGGTTGTCGGATTGGCAGCTCCCCCATCGCTGGGTCTGGATGCTGCGTGAATTTTGGACAGGAGAGGTTGGTGAATGCCGGGAGGAATACACCTTCCACAACGTTCCGCCGCACGGTGCCAGGCTCTTGGCACTGCGCCCGCAAACCGGAGAGCCGCTCTATCTGGGCAGCGACCTGCACTTCTCTCAGGGTACTGAGCTGACCCGTTGGGAATTAAGACCTGATGGGCTTGGGCTTACCCTCAGTCTCGGGCGGGAAGCCGCCGGCAAGATCTACCTCTATTTGCCGGAACCTATCCGGGAAATCTGGGTGGACGGAGAACAGCTGGCATTGATAGAGGGTGGAGAAGACAAAGTTTTCTCCATCCCGGTTTCGCTGGCCGATAAAGCGGATGTATGGCTCAGTTTTGAGAAGTAAAACCTGCATCAGATTCAAAACGAGGCTGTCCTTTTTAGACAGCCTCGTTTTCCTAAATCAATGATAGCTAAGGTTTGGGTTCATCCTGTGGCAGTTCTTCCGCTTTCACAACTGGTGCGTTCTTGCGGCGTTTTGCCCGGCGTTTGACAATTGCCTTAATGGCGAAGTAGAGCACGATACCGATCGGGATGAGGAAGGGCAGGCAGTAGATTCCAAACCAGATGAAACCATCCGCCACATCCTGCGCGGTGTTGATCAGTGCTTGCAGAGCTTCTCTGGCGGTTCCTTCGGCCTTCCATCCGCCGATTTCGATCGGTTTAAAGGAGGCTTCTGAGATGAACTGCGCGGTAATCATCGAGAGTGAAGAGGATTCACGCAGGTATTTCATTCTGCCCTGAATGGTCTCAATCCGTCCGCGGATGGAGGTAAGCTCTCGGAATACTTCCATCGTGTCTTCCAATTCAGCTGTTCTATCAAGCAGTTCCAAAAGTTGCTTCTCAGCTGCCTGCAAGTTTTTGAGCTGGGATTCAGCATCCACATATTCCGAAGTGACATCCTGCCCGGATATTGACTCAGAAATGACGCCTGATTTAACATCAGCCGCCATGGAACGAATCTGGGCGAGGGCTTCATCCAGCTTCTCAGACGGCACGCGAATGGTGACCTCACTCTGCACATAGCTTGCGGAACTGCCGTAACCGCTCTCCCAGGTGTTTGAGGAAACCACATAACCGCCCAGGCGATTAGCCAAAGCTGAAACTTCGTTTACGGATTTTGCCGGGTCAACAACCGCCACCTTGAGGGAGGCTGTTTTGACAACCATACGTTCAGATGGAACATTTGACTGGTCCTCCGCCTGAGAGCTTTCTATTTTTGCTTCATCGAATTCCATCTGGGGTGCTCCCATCGCGGGAGCCGCGTATGGGTACTCCATTGTTGCCTTCGGACTGGCCTTGGCACAGCCAGCCAGCAGGATTGTCATCACAAGCAGAACAATAAACCATCTTTTCTTCATTTTCTCTTCTCCTGTCGTCTTTTTCTTTCCATCTCTTAATCTTAGACGATTTTCCTCCTTCTTTGTTCCCTTAAAGCAATGATCTCTGTTCACAACCCAAACTCCAGGCGGTAAGCATGTCTTTCCGGAATACCCAAAGCCCGCGCCCGCGCTTGTACAGGCTTAAAGTCATAAGCCACCCTCTGGAACTGGAAGTTATCTTCCTGGTCATCGTAAATGACATAGGCAGCTTTAGGGTTGCGATCCCGAGGCTGGCCAACTGAGCCCGGGTTGAGGATAAAGCGTTTATCAGAACGCCACATATCTCCATGGCCGGGCAAAAGGAGCCGGACTTGCTTTTCGGATTCTTCTTCAAAGATACAGGGAATGTGTGTATGCCCAACCAGACAGATCGGGGTGGTAAATTCCCTAAAGTTCAACCATGCGAGACCAACATGAATTATATACTCCCAAATCGGTTTGCGCGGGCTGCCGTGAGCTAAAGTGAACTGCGACTCCTCAGTGCGTACAGAAGCTAATTCGAGAAAATCACGTGCTTCCGCTGAGAGGATACCGGATTGCACATGGATGGCATCCATGGCTTCCTGATTAAAGGTATACAAGTCAATAAACCCGAGCAGGCCGGCATCATGATTGCCCATGATGTAGGTGAGGTTGGGCAGGTTGCGGACAATTTCAACACATTCATTCGGGTCTGGTCCGTAACCAACGATATCTCCCAAACAAAAAACGCGTTCGAACTGTCCGGCATGAGCCAGAACAGCCTCGAGCGCGTTCAGGTTCGCGTGGATATCTGAAATAATCAGGGTACGCACGGGATATATTACGGAATCCTAAACTGGAACAGCCATTTGCCATTCTCTTTGGTTACATCCGAGGTATTCCCGATGATTGCCATCCAGGTATTGCCAGGTTTTAACGGGAAGGGATTGCCATCAGCGTCATAAAAGCGGATGGGTTGGCCCTGGTCAGGTACATTCCAGAAGATCTCATAAGCTTTGCCGTCCCGGAAAAGGGTTGCCTTGGTGCCATCATCGTTTTTCCACATATAAATATCATGCAGCACAGTGGTGTATTCCGTGTAACCTGCATTCAGAACGATCACGTTGGAAAAGGCTAATTGTTCATTCGTAAGCCTGTCCACCAAGGGGATCATGATGTATCCCTGGTTCGGATCTTCAGTCCAGCGCAGGTACTTACCGGACTTTTCGTCATAAACCCAATCGCTCCTTGTCCAGTCCGTATAATTGACCGATGCCTTGCTGCCATCCTGGCCGCCTTCGGGAACTGCGGTATCAAAAAGCATGCCTTCCAGGGTTAAGGGGCCATCGTCCACTCCCCGGTTACGGAAGTAATTAGTAAGCGCTGCGGAGTCAGCAAAAACAGTAGTGACCCAGCCGTGCCCGTCATCGCAAATACCAGGGCAAATATACTTATCGGCTACATACCGGTTCTGTAGAATGGAGCCGACAATTGGCAGCACGTTCTCCGGATTGCCGCCCGAACCTGCCAGAACACCGTTGTACATATGAGTAAGCTCAGGGTCCACCCGGCGCAGAGAGCGTACAGGGCCAATCTGCCCACAGTCCTGACCGTAATAGAGGCCAATGAAACGGTTGGAGCCCGCGCCAATGTAATACTCAAAAACGATGTCGGCATAGGACAACCCTGCGTGCGGCCGGCCTTCCACAGGGAAGTTGGAGACTTTCACCAGCACGGGCCGGCGTTTCAATAATTCAGGGTCTTCCACTTTGAGCCCGGTGAGCGGATTGATACCTTCAGGAAAATTGGTTGGTCCGATACTGGTTTTTTCAGGTGACTTGCTATTGGTGGGCTCTGCGGTTTTTTCTGGTGTTGCGGAGGGTTCTGCTATTTTTGTTGGAGTTGCTGTTGGTTTTTGGGCTTCTGCTTCACCTGCTATGGCAGTGAGCGTCTGTTCCACGCTAAGCAGCTGCTCACTGGTCAGCGTGGGGACAACAGGGGTACATGCTGCTGCGCCGAACAGACTTAGGAAAACAAGAAGCGAGATTGAACGTTTCAAATTTTTCATTTGTACCTTCTTTCAACTTGATTCTACTGCAATACCTCTCTGCCTGCAGCAACGCGTAATCTTGCCGTATACTCAGGATACGCAGCAAGAAATGCGCCAGTATAGTATTAAGACGGAAAACAGCCCGGATCGTTCCCGGACTTTTTTCATTTGGGATAGATCAGGCTGTCAATTAATCTGCGCGGTTGATGCCAATGTGGAAGTACCTGGCTTCCGGATGATGGACCACGATCGCCGCAGTGGACTGCTCCGGCACCAACTGATAGGCAGAGGTAAGCGACAACCCCAGCGCGGACTCTGCCGGCAGGAGCTTGAATACCTTGGCATGATCGCTGATATCCGGAACAGCGGGATACCCCCAGGAATAGCGCAATCCCTGTCCCGCTGCCATTCCTAATTCTTTACGGATATGATCATGGAGGAAGTCAGCGGTTGCTTCAGCCATCTGCACAGAAAAACCGTGTACATAATAAGCGTCCGAATACAGGTCAGCTTTTCCCAGCTCCGCGGTCCTGGCAGTGGCCTTCGGACCAACCGTCACCACTTGGATTGCCACGACATCAAACTGACCGGATTCTTTGCTGAGAAAATAGTCAGCCAGGCTTAAGCGTTCACCTCCGGCTTGTCGTGGGAATGTCATTCTCTCCAAGACTCCTGGTTCAGCATCGTTGAGAGTTTCAGGGTCATAAAAGATCAGGTCATTACCTTCTGCCTGAACCGGCCAGTAACCGTAAACTGCCTGCGGTTCCAACCAGCCTTCTTGTAATGCCTGATCCACCATGGCAATGCGCTTTTGGTCGTACTCTTCTTTGAGTTTCTTCCACGCTTCCCCACGCGTGTTCTTTGCGCCCCAGGAGAGGCGATAAAGCCCGCTCAGGTTCAGGCGTTCGGCAACCAATTGCACTGGTATGCTCTCCACTACGCGGGCACCCCAGGATGGCGGTTTGGGGATAGATTCAGCAGGTTTGAGCGTTGACCTGCCGCTGGATAGAATCTGTCCTTCACGGCCTGAGCCAGCTTGAAGCTCATGATTGGCTTTTTTATGCGTGTCCTCCAGAAGGGCTTGGTATTTCTCAGGGTTACCCAGGGACTCCATGACACTCAGGCCTTCAAAGGCGTCTTTACAGTAGAATACGCCCGGTTTATAGAATTCGCCCCCCTCAGTTTGCATAATACGCCGGCCAAAACCGGGGTTGATAGCCGCCCCACCAATTAATACTGGGATTATCAGCTGTCTGCGCTGTAATTCGTTGACGATCAGGGGCATCTGCTTGCTCGTGGAAACTAGCAGGGCGGAAAGACCTATTGCATCCACTTTCTCTTCCACAGCAGTGGAGATGATTGTTTCAGCTGGTACCTGTTTGCCCAAATCAATAACTTCGTAACCATTATTGGAAAGGATTGTCTTTACCAGATTCTTGCCAATATCATGCACATCGCCATATACTGTCGCCAGGACCAGCCTGCCTTTGCTGGCGCCTTCCTTCTTCTCCAGGAAGTTTTCCAAATAAGCCACAGCCTTTTTCATTACCTCTGCGGACTGCAGCACAAAGGGAAGAATAAGTTCGCCCGCGCCAAACCGATCGCCCACTTCTTTCATGGCTGGCAGTAAAACCGTGTTCAGGATCTCAACCGCTTTCCCGCCTTTACTGGCAGATGGATCCTTCTCCAGAATTTCATCGATATCTTCTTCTATGCCAGCCTTATGCCTGCTCAGAATACGCTGCCGCAATCGTTCCGGCGCTTCAAGCCCGGCGAAAGCATCCGCCTTGCCATCCCCCTCATCCGTATCCGCACCACGGGCGTCAAAATAGCTGATCAATTCAGCCAATGCGTTTTCATGCCGGTTAAAGATCAGGTTTTCCGCCAGCTCACGTTCGTTTTCCGGAATCTCAGAATAAGGCTTGATATGCGCCGGATTGACAATTGCCATATCCAGCCCGGCTTTGACAGCATGAAACAGGAAGACGCTGTTTACCACTTTGCGTGAAGGCTGGGATAAACCAAAGGAAACGTTGCTCACACCCAACGCCGTGTGCACGCCTGGCAGCTGCTCTTTAATTAAGGTAAGGCCCTCGAGTGTGGCTTTGGCAGACTCACGGTACTCTTCCTCCCCGGTTGCCAGAGTAAAGGTGAGGCTGTCAAAGACCAAATCTTCCGGCCGCAGGCCAAATTCATTCACTGCCAGATCGTGAATGCGCCTTGCAATTTCAAGTTTTCTTTTCGCTGTCTTGGCCATGCCCTTTTCGTCGATCGTCAGGGCAAGTACGGCAGCGCTGTATTTTTTCGCCATGGCAAAGAGCTTGCGCGATTTTGCCTCTCCCGATTCCAGATGCGTGGAGTTGATCATGCAGCGGCCAGGGATAGTTTTGAGCGCGGTTTCGATGACCTCTGGTTCCGTGGAATCGATGACGAGGGGCACAGGCACTTCCAGACTCAGACGTTTCACCAGCTTCTGCATCATCTGAACTTCGTCGGTACGCTCAGTCACCGCCATGCTGATGTCCAAAGCGTGCGCGCCGCTATCCACCTGATCGTGTGCCACTTGCACCATGCCATCGTAATCGTCATTGATCACCATGCGTTTAAAAGCACGGCTGCCCTGGGCGTTTAAACGTTCCCCAATAATGAAGGGCTTGGGCTCTTGCGCGATCGGCACAGCCTGAGTCGAAGAAGCCAGTGCCGGAACATTCACTACTGTGTTCTCTGGCAAGTGGATGCCCTTTATTTTTTCTGCAAGCTGGCGGATGTGTTCCGGTGTGGTCCCGCAGCAGCCCCCCACCACTTTAACACCAAATTTACTTACAAACTCTGCCAGAGCATCCGAGAACTCATCAGGTTGCATAGGGTACACCGCTTCACCATCGACATTCATAGGTAAACCGGCATTAGGAATACAGGAGATGGGCAGAGGGGAGTGTTCACTCAAGTAATGAATGGATGGACGCATATGGGCTGGGCCCGTGGAGCAGTTAAGGCCAATCACGTTCACACCCAACCCCGTCAGAATCGCCAGAACAGCGGAAATATCCGTACCCATGAGCATTTTGCCATTCACGTCCAAAGTCACCTGGGCCTGGATGGGCACTGAAAAGCCAACTTCCTGGAATGCCCGCTTGCAGCCCTCGACGGCTGCTTTCACTTCCAGAATATCCTGTGAGGTTTCTATCAGAAGCAAATCTGCGCCGCCTTCCAGTAAGCCGAAGGCTTGTTCACGGAACACATCCGCCAGTTCTTCATAGGTGATGTCAGACATGGCGGGATCATCGGTGGAAATAAGTTTGCCGGACGGTCCAATGGAACCAGCCACAAAACGCGGCCTGCCGTCCTTTTCAAATTCATCTGCCACGCCGCGGGCCAATTGCGCTGCTTTGCGGTTCAGTTCAATAGTGCGGTCCTGTAAGTTGTAATCTGCCAGGGTCAGGCGGTTAGACCTGAAGGTATCCGTTTCCACCACATCCGCGCCAGCATAAAAGAAGGAGCGGTGTAAATTGGCAATAATTTCCGGGGCATTCAAAACAAGCGCGTCATTGAACCCGATCAGTTCTTTACTGCCATATTCTTTTTCCCCCAGGTTAAGAACTTGCAGATTAGTCCCGGTTGCGCCATCAAAGACGACAACCCCTTTTTCGAGCGCGTCAATGAATTTTGTCTTCTGAATGATTTTTTCCACAATACACCTGTTACGAAGGGTCTTGAGTTTTTTTTAATTAATAAAAATGAGGATACCAGTTTTAATCCAAATAAACAATAGAACTGTGAATGAACCGACTCAAATGCACATCTCAACGAATATTATACCTATTGTGGAATATAGCTTTCGTGTAACTTTCGCATTATTACTATCTTACCGATTTATTAATATTCATTTCATATTCCGAACACGATATGCTCCCGCCAACACCTGATATTCCACATATTTATGTAGTTTAATAACATTTGGGGTTGTTATCTTCATATTTCACACATATTTGACCAATATGCTCACAAGATCTTTACAAATTCAGAATTATCCGTATAATGTATTTGTTCACTATGAAGGAACAGAGATTTAGTACTTAGAAAGAAGGAAAAATGAAGCGGTTAAATAAATTCTTGTCCATCGTGTTGCTTTTAACTATGGTTTCAAGCAACACATTTATTGTTACAGCCCAGTCGCTCACTCAGCCGACCAGGCTGGACTCCCAAACAACTTCCAGTCAGCTTCCGGGCGACAGCCCAGAAGACAAAGGTATTGACTTACCTTCCCAACCAATTCTGGAGAGTGATAAAGGTAAGATCATTGGGCCTGTGGAACCTGCTCTTCCAACGGATCCTGTGAAGGATCCAATCACCCCTCCACCTGTCTTCACGACCAGGGTTCCGATTGAGACCACTCAAACCCCGGAACCTTCACAGGAACCTACGGAGGCAGCGCCGGAAGAACCACAACCTACTACCACTCCTACGCCCGAGGCGCCAGGTGAGCAGCTCATTGATGTGACTGCGATTGTAAAATGGTCCTTTGGCCCAAGCACCCGCCCCACGATTTGGCTCAAGCTCTACCGAAACGTGCAAGGTGGTCCTGTTACAGCCGTCGAAGATGCCCCTGTCAAGATGCTGAGCGGTTCAGCAACGATGGCAACCTGGGCAAAAATGCCTTCGGCTGATGAAAACGGTAAAAAGTACGAATACAGTGTGAAGCAGGTTGACGCGAGCGGCAATCCTCTCATCCTGGATGCCTACACGACTTCAATTTCCGGCTTGACCGTTATGAACGTTTTCAAGACAGGCCAGACAAAGACTATTGTCGCCAATTTGGTTTGGAAAGACAACCCCCTTGCCAAGGGTGGAATTATCGACTGGCTCGCCCATAAGCTTGAGGCGCCCACCGTTTACTTCCAGTTAATGCAGGTTTCAGGCGAGTCAACCATTCCCACCGTAGTCCCAGGCGCGCCATTGATCATGATGGAAAGCGGCACCCTTCAGGCTTCCTGGCCAAATATGCCCGTGGAAGACGCAGACCGCAACCTCATTACCTACTCGGTCAAGCAGGTGGACGCAAGCGGTCAACCGTTCAGCCCGAAAGGTTTCACTACCACTGAAGATGGACTGACGGTAACCAATGTCTACACCGATCCGGCCGGTTTTGGCCAGATCATGGGTGTCCCAAACCCAATCGCTTGCGGGCCATTTTCCCCGCAAGCCGGATATACAGTAACTTTTCCAATTAATACCTCAACCAACAGCCACACCGTTCTCAAACTCATGTGGGTATCCGGTGACCAATATCACATTGCTTTGGTCGCAACCCACGCGACTCAGTCGGCAACTATCAACGGGGTCTCGCTTAGCTTCGTCGGAAGTTGTGACATTCTCGTTCCACTTACAGTGGGAGGGGTCACCTACCCAGCTACCGGTGCGAGTGGGAACACGAAAGATAGCCGCTGGGTAATCTACAGTGCGCCGCTCAGCAGCCTGGGGCTAGGAGACACCGGTAATAGCTTATATGTTCAAGGGATTGGCGGTGGCCATGATCTCAACACCTCATTTGGCGTCAGCATTAATAAAATCGCTGTGACCGCGACCAAGGTTTGGGTGGGCGGCATGGAGGATTCTGTTACAGCTTACCTTATGGTTGATGGTGTTCGTGATGAAACCTCTGGTAAAACCCTTGCCGCCAGCGAGTGGAAAGCTACCTGGACAAATCTTGATGAGATCACAATGGCAGGCCGGTTCATCATCTACTCCGTTCAGGAAGACCCGGTTCCCGCAGGATATGAGGTGTCTTATTCAGGTGGACCTTACAATCACACCATCACCAACACCAAAAAAGCCACACTCGAACTCAAAAAGATTTGGGTGGGCACTCCAGGCTCCGTTTACCTTAATATTGGTACGACTGAATACGGAACTGAGATTGCTTCACAACTCACCACGGATACGATCCTTACCACCGGTCCAAAGCCTGTGGCTCCTGGTACCTATTATTTCTCGGAAACCAATGGTCCCAACACGGACCTTTCGGATTACATTTCCACTTTTAACTGTACTGTAACCCCGGCAGGAGCCAACGTCAATGCAGTCATGCCATCCATCATCATGCCTGATAACATCGTATTGGAAGCTGGCGAATCGGCTGTTTGCACCTATACGAATACCCAGCGCGCTAAAATCGTTGTGGACAAGGTCACCGAACCTGCCGGCAGCAGGCAATCATTCTCCTTTACCACATCAGGGTCCGGCTACAACAACTTCAGCTTGAAGGATACCGACCCCGCGAACTCCCAGATAGTAGACTCCGGTCACTATACCGTATCCGAAACCGTCCCCCCTGGCTGGAAACAGAAATCAGCCGTTTGCGTAAGCTCCATCGGCTCAGCCCAGGCACCTGATAATATCAATATCGTAGCTGGTGAAACGGTGACTTGTACCTTCACCAACATCAAGCGCGGCAACCTGATCCTCAGGAAAATGACGGACCCGGTTACTGACCCGAAATTGGTCAAATTCACCTTCTACCATCCTAAAGCCAGCGGTATAAGCCTGCTTGGTCATGGAGAGCAGATCTCCAGCCGCGATCTCGATCCCGGTGCCTATACATTTACCGAGAAGGTACCTGCGGGTTGGTCTTTGAGCTCCGTCGTTTGTGACGATGAGCGGAGTGCTACCCCCAGCACATTCGATCTTGCTGCCGGCACTGCCACCTTTAACATCGATCCGGGTGAGACGGTTATCTGTACCTTCACCAACTCACAAAACGGTTCCATTGAACTCAAAAAAGTCTGGGAAGGCGAAGTTGGGTCAGTAAACCTGACCATCGGCTCTGCTTCCGGCGGCAGTGACATCGCGAACGTGACTACAGACGATACAGTCCTGACCACCGGCGCCAAATCCGTTGCCCCCGGCACTTACTACCTCGGCGAGACTGGAAATGGCACCGACCTCAGTCTCTACGCTTCAACCCTCGTTTGTTCTGTCAACGGGGCACCAGCCACCGCCAGCGACGGCAGTGTTTACGTCGGTACTGGAGATACGGTTGTTTGCACCTATACTAATACTCAGCGCGCTAAAATCGTTGTGGACAAGGTCACCGAACCTGCCGGCAGCGGGCAATCATTCTCCTTCACCACATCAGGATCCGGCTACAACAACTTCAGCTTGAAGGATACCGACCCCGCAAACTCCCAGATGGTAGACCCCGGTCAATATTCCGTATCTGAAACCCTCCCCCCTGGCTGGGACCAGAAAACAGTCGCTTGTGTCAGCTCCATAGGCTCAGAACAGAGACCTGACAATATCAATATCGCAGCTGGTGAAACGGTCACCTGTACCTTCACTAATATTCAGCTTGGTTCCATCATTGTTGAGAAACTGACAAATCCTGCTACTGCCACCGATAAGTTCACCTTCACCGGTAACGCGGCTGGTACCATCGGACATGGTGAAACCATTGTGATCCCCAATCTCGTTCCCGGAACCTATACCTCCACGGAAACTGTGCCCGCGGGTTGGGCCCTGAGCTCCATCGTCTGTGATGACAACAATAGCTCCGGCTCAACTGAAAACGGAAAAGCCACCTTCAATCTGGAGGCTGGTGAGATCGTTAAATGTACCTTCACCAATACTCAGTACGGTTCCATTGAACTCAAAAAAGTCTGGGAAGGCGAAGTTGGGTCAGTAAACCTGACCATCGGCTCTGCTTCCGGCGGCAGTGACATCGCGAACGTGACTACAGACGATACAGTCCTGACCACCGGCGCCAAATCCGTTGCCCCCGGCACTTACTACCTCGGCGAGACTGGAAATGGCACCGACCTCAGTCTCTACGCTTCAACCCTCGTTTGTTCTGTCAACGGGGCACCAGCCACCGCCAGCGACGGCAGTGTTAACGTTGGCCCCGGAGAAACGGTTGTTTGCACCTATACTAATACTCAGCACGCTAAAATCGTTGTGGACAAGGTTACCGAACCTGCCGGCAGCGGGCAATCATTCTCCTTCACCACATCAGGGTCCGGCTACAACAACTTCAGCTTGAAGGATACCGACCCCGCGAACTCCCAAATGGTAGACCCTGGTCAATATTCCGTATCCGAAACCCTCCCCCCTGGCTGGGACCAGAAATCAGTCGCTTGTGTCAGCTCCATAGGCTCAAAACAGACACCTGACAATATCAATATCGCAGCTGGCGAAACGGTCACCTGTACTTTCACCAACACCCAGCGCGGCGGCCTGATTGTCCAAAAACTTACGGACCCGGTTACTGACCCGGAATTGGTCAAATTCACTTTCTCCGGTTTCGGTGGGAGCAGTTTGGGTCGGCTCGGTCATGGTCAGAACTTCACCACCAACAATCTCGCTCCTGGTTCCTACACCTTCACCGAGTTGGAAGCTGCGGGTTGGGACCTCACCTCCATCGTTTGCGACGACGGGGAGAGCTCTACCCCCAGCACATTCGACCTTGATGCTCGGACTGCCACCTTTAACATCGATGCGGGTGAGACGGTTACCTGTACCTTCACCAATACTCAGCGTGGTAAGATCATCGTCCGGAAAGTGACCAATCCTGACACGGATACGACAACCTCTTTCAATTTCCTGGCTTTTGGCGGTGCCTATACCAACTTCAGCCTGGTCAATGGTGGCTCGAACGAGCAGGTATTGCCCCCTGGCGACTATTCCTTCGCGGAAGCGATGAAGAATGGCTGGGAACTCACGGGCAACACCTGTACCTCTTCAATCGCTGGAAAGACGCAGGTCTCAACTGCAATTGCACTTGAAGCCGGAGAGGTAGTTGATTGTACAATCACCAACACCAAGTATGGTAGGATCATCGTTGAGAAAAAGAGCCTGCCCTTTTGGTCATTACAAGAATTCGAATTCACAGGCGACATCATCGGCTCAATTTTCACTGGCCGCGTAGTGTCAACAGCTAACCTGTTGCCAGGTACCTATACCACCACTGAAGTAGCCAAGGATGGTTGGAAACTGACCGACATCACCTGTAATGATAACGGTAAAAGCTCCGGAGACGTCGAAACCCGCACTGCAACCTATCACCTGAAGGCTGGCGAAGAGATACGCTGCGTCTTTACCAACACCCAGTTGGGTGAAATCAGCATTGCCAAAGTCACCGACCCGAGCGGTGCCACGCAGAAATTTGACTTCACAGGTTTGTTCGACGGCGTCAGCCTCAGCGACGGTGAAACCAGTACAAAGACCTTTCTCGATCCGGGTGAGTATAATTTCGCGGAATCCCCAGTCAATGGTTGGGAACTTACATCCATCTACTGCAGAAATTTAACCCCGCCACCCCAGCTTTGTGACTTGACAGCCGCAGCCGGCATTACCGAAGCAACAGTAGACCTGGACAACCGCTCAGTGAGTGTGGACTTGCAGCCCAGCGATAATTTTCTCTGTACTTTCACCAATAAATACACGGGCGGTGACCCAATTGACATCAACGGTATCAAGACCTGGACGGGCGTTCCTGAAGGCGCGGCTTTACCGGCAATCACTATTCGCCTATGGCAAAACAATGTCGAAATCGATAGTATAGAATTGACTGGAGAGCCCTGGACCTACAGTTTCCTCGGCCTGCCTACCTATGATATGGACGGTCAAATCTACCGCTACAAAGTGACAGAGGATCCCATCAATGG
Organism: Anaerolineaceae bacterium; assembly: GCA_040772525.1. Lineage (GTDB taxonomy): Bacteria > Chloroflexota > Anaerolineae > Anaerolineales > Anaerolineaceae > Mesolinea. Next base: position 77,742 of record JAXGXZ010000001.1, read on the forward strand.
TTATCAGACCGTTCAGGATGGCTACAATTTCGAAAATATCTACGATGGTGGCTCTGGTACACCTACGGAAATTTCCGGAAAGAAGACCTGGGTAGTGCCCGAAGGGTCTGAGTTACCGGCTTCCATTACCATCCGCCTCCACCGGGATGGGGTTGAAGTTGCCCAACAGACGATCACTGCTCCATGGACCTACATCTTCTCCGGTCTGCCTACCTTTGATACTGACGGTAAACCATTTGTTTACACGGTATCCGAGGACCCCATCCCGGGTTACGATACCGTGCAGACTGGGTATGACTTTAAGAACACCTACGATCCTGAGCTTATCGACGTCAGTGGAATAAAGACCTGGACAGTTCCTGAGGGTTCAAAACTACCAGCATCGATCACAATTCGCCTCTATCGGGACGGCACAGAAATCGATTCCAAGGCAGTAAATGACCCCTGGACCTACAGCTTTACTGGCCTGCCCAAGCACGGCACTAACGGTATTGAACATGTCTACACCGTCACTGAAGACCCCATTCCCGGATACACCACGGAGCAAGACGGTTACAACTTCGAGAATATTTATAACGGTGGCTTTGGTATACCTACGGAAGTTACCGCTGTAAAGGTATGGGTTGGCGGTCCTCAAACCCATCCTACCATCCAATTCCAGCTCTACCGTAACGGTGTCAAACTGGGCGCACCCATCACGCTCGTGAATGGCGTTACCAGTTTCACCTGGACAGGACTGGAAAGCCTGGATACTCAGGGAAATCCCTACGTCTACACTGTGGACGAGGTATTTGTGCCCGCCAATTACGTCAAGAGCGTCAGTGGACTGACCATTACCAACACGTACCGGTCACCAGAGATTCCTTACACTGGTGACGACCAAGTAGCCCTGATTGCAGGCCTGATCGCCCTCTTCGGATTGATCGGCTTCGTCAGCATGCGCTTGTTGAAGAAAAAGTATCAGGCAGATTAACCGCACTCCTGATATCTTACATAGTGACGCCTGGGTGGTTGGACAAGCCACCCAGGACCTATTAAAATACAATTAACTATGGCAGAGTCACCTGATTTAAACTCAAAACGTAAGAAATACCGCACAATTCAATGGCTGAGTTATCTCTTCCTGGGGATTACCTTAGTAGCGGGTTATTTCTTTGTTGGAAAAATGCTGGAATACCATAGAGGCAAAATAGCCTACGCTAAAGTTTCTGAATCGGTCCTGTCCCCCGCGGGAGGCAGCGGTATGCTGGAAACTTATCTCTCACAACAGGTCATCATTCCCCAATCTGATGGCGGGGCAGGTCAGGTTACATCCATCGTAGAGCCCTCGTCTCCCAATACCGAACAAGGAGCGCCTCTGCCCATTCCGATAACAGCGGAGGAATTGGATTTTCAACGCGTCTCTTCACTTATCTCCATTGATTTCGAGAAACTGAAAACTCTCTATCCGGACGCGATTGGTTGGATTTTCAGTGAAAATACTAACATCAGTTTTCCTTTAATGCACGGGGGCGATAATTATTTTTATCTCAACCACCTCCCGGACCGGACTGCCAATAAACTGGGGTCCATATTTCTGGACTACCGCTCTTCTCCAAAATTGGATGATGAAATCGTGCCCATTTACGGACATAATATGAATGATGGTTCCATGTTCGCGAGCCTGCAAAACTACAAGAAACAAGCCTATTACGATGAGCACCCCTCTATTTACCTCTTCCTGCCGGATAAAGTGCTGCGGGTGGACCTTTTTGCGGGGAATATCATCGACCCTTATGATTCTGTTTTACTGCGCAGGGAATTCACAGGCGCGCAGGACAAACAAAATTTCATCGACACAGCCATTGTTGGTTCCACCTTTAAAAGTCCGGTTAAAGTAACGACTGAGGACCGCATGGTCATTTTCTACACTTGTACCTACGAATTTTCTGATGCCCGTTATATGTTGGTTGGCAAAACCGTTCAGCTCTGGCCGCCGCTCAACCCCGCGCACTAAGTCCATAGTGTTTGGATGCGTCCATCGGATATGGCGGACGTGATAAACTTATAATCAATCAAATTGTTCATTGCGGAGCCGCCATGAGAACTCGAAAAGCCTCCATGTTTATTGGTTTAATCTTCATCGGATTACTAGCTGTCCTGACCCTGCCATCGCTATCCCAATTAGCTTTAGCCGCGCCTCTTCCTCAGGTAAATACACCAGCTCCAACACCAGTACCGGATGACCTTAAATCCGTTCAGGTCACTATTTCCTGGGATGGTGCTGCTGACCCGGATCCGAGAGTTTTTCTTCGCCTGATGCGCAATTTGACCGGCGGCATACCTGAACCCGCACTCAGCGCAGGAAACGACCTGGAGGTCAAAGCCGGAACAACAAAACTGACCTGGCAGGTTGTGGACCTTAACGCCCCCGACGGCAAATACTACCATTTCAGCGTAATCGAAGTGAACCAAAATGGAACACCGTATACTCCGCCTGATTCTGCCCTTGATAACGGCAAAACTGTCTCCGAAACCTATACGGTCCAGGCAGTCACCGATGTAACCGCCTCCAAAGTCTGGGTGAATGGTTCAAAGGTGCGAAAACCGGTTTACTTCCAGCTTTATCGTAAGGTTTCGGGTGGAAACGAAGAAACCGTTGGCAGCCCTGCTTTATTGAATGGTGTCGTGGACAGCCCATGCCCTGCTGAACCAGCGCCCTGTGAAAGAACTGCCTGGAAGCTGACCTGGAAGGATCTTGCCTACCTGAACCCGGATAATCTGCTCTATATCTACACAATCAAAGAGAGTACCGAGGCAACATTACCTTTTACAGAGAAAGCCGTTACTAACTTCAAACTCACCTATTCCGCAGATGGTCTTACAGCAACAAACACCTATGTGATTCCACTGAAAGAGGTGAGCGCCACCAAGATATGGGTCAATGGTGCTCAAAGCCGGCCGGCCATCTGGTTCCAGTTACAGCGCAACACCGTGGTGAACCCAACCTTCACGGTGGACCCCGACCAAGAACCTATCCAGCTGCCAAATCCTGTCAATAATAAAGCCACAGCCACATGGGATAAAGTTGAATCCACCGACATTGAAGGCAACCCCTATACCTTCCAGGTTGTGGAAGGCTTTTGGAACCCGACCACCAGTCAATTTACCAACGGCGTTCCGGTTGACTATAAGAAAACTGAAGACGGCCTGACCATTCGAAATGAATATGTCATCCCCAAGATCAACGTAACCGGCACGAAGATCTGGAGAGGCGGCAATACCACATCCCGGCCATATATTTACCTGCAGCTATACCGCAACGGGGTCGCTGACGGACCTTCACAACTTCTGGCAGGATCTCAAACCTCCTATACCTGGATCAATAAAGATAAAACAGACATTAACGGGAATGTCTACAACTATACATTGGACGAAGTCACTGTTCCTTCTTACTATTCCAAGTCGCTCAGCGGCATGACTGTGACCAATACCTATGTAGGAACCATGCCTTACACCGGAGATGACCACAAACTGATTATATATCTCAGCATGGCTGCCCTGATGCTGCTTGGATTTGGACTGTACATGCATTATTCCGCCAGGCAGAGAAAAAATAACCAAGTCTGACCTTGGCAACTGATTGTTATGTCAGAACCAACTCCTCCCCGCAGGGGAAGACCTCTTCCCAGATTGATTGGTTGGTTCCTGCTTTTGGCGGCGATTGGCCTGGCAGGGTTAGCATTTAAGGAATATCTGATCTACCGCGTGGGCAACCGTACCTACAACACAATTTCAAAAGCGGTCATCCTCAGCACGCCGGTCCCGCATTTGCCTCCGCCGGAGGTCTCCATCTCTACCAGTAGCGTGGATGCCCCACCGGCATTAGTTCCGACACCCCAGGCGCCAATGGCTCCGCTTGATTCGGACCCAACCCTCCCGCCAAACCCAACCGCAACCACTCAGCCGGATCAGTTGATTGTTATCGATTTTCCTGCCTTGCACGATATCAACCCTGACGCTAATTATTGGATTTACAGTGCTGGAACGCCGATTAATTACCCCATGGTCTATGCTAAAGACAATCAGCATTACCTGACCCACTTGATTGATGGCAATTACAACAAATTGGGCTCACTTTTCATTGACGCGCGCAATGCTCCTGACTTCTCGGATGATAATACACTTATCTACGGCCATAACATGGATGACGGCTCTATGTTCTCAAGTCTGCTCAATTATCGGAATCCCAGCTATTTTCAGGAGCATCCTTTTATTTACATTCTGACGCCCTCGGTTGACTACCGCGCGGAGCTTTTGGGTGGGTTTGAACTGGAACCGGACGAAGTTGGACTACTGCAGTTCAATTTTGCAAGTTCTCGTGACAAACAGGCCTTTTACCTGGAAACAAAATTGCGCTCAAGTTTTGAAAGCCCGGTAGAAGTAGATGTAAACGACCGTTTCGTAAGTTTTCTTTCCTGCCTGGCTAACAGCGCAGAAGTCCGCTATGCTGTGATTGCCCGCCTCGTACCACTTACACCTTAAGGCTGCGTTGGAGCGCATAAAGAGGGTATAATTTCGCGTATGAATAGTGCCCAACGCCCCACTTTCAAAGAATTCCTGCCTGCATTCTTTATCCTCACCATCAGCGGTGGCATCGGACTGGCGTTCACGGTGTCAACGATGCTGCCCACCATTGGACCGCGTTGGTTGTTCTTCTTCTTTGTGGTCTTATTTGTTGCCGGCTTATTTTTGCCCTTTGTTTATTTTCTCAATCTGCGTTTCCCTTCCAGGCCTCCGGCTGATCGGGGTGTCATTATCCGCCAGGCAGTTTGGGTCGGCATTTTCGTTGCCGTATTAGCCTGGCTGCAGCTCGGACGTGTGCTCACCTTGCCTCTGGGAATCATTCTTGGTGCCGCTTTTATCCTGGTTGAGGTACTTCTCCGCGTTTGGGAACGCAGCCGCTGGAAACCCAACCAACCCAACTAACCATGAAGGCAAATCTGCGTCAGTTACCCTCTGTGGATCACATCCTCACTTGTGCCCGGGAAGAGGGCTGGTTAGAGTTTTTTGGCCGGCCAATGGTCTTGCATGCGGTCAGAAACCTGCTGGAAGACCTCAGAAACGATCCGCCCGGGCAGCTCCCTGAAACCTCTGATTTGCTGATAACCCTCCACCAACAGCTCTTAGCTGATGTCAAACCAGTCCTTGGAAAGGTGATTAACGCCACTGGCGTGATATTGCATACCAACCTTGGCCGTGCGCCGCTCTCCAAACAGGCTGCCCAGGCTGCTGAAACTATTGCCGGGGAATACAGCAATATGGAGTTAAATCTGGTCAACGGCAAGCGCGGATCGCGCTCCGATTTGGTCAATCAGCAATTGATCAGTCTTACCGGATGCCAGGCCAGCCTGGTTGTTAACAACAATGCCGGCGCAGTACTTTTGGCACTCAGTGCGCTCGCAAAAGGCAAAAAAGCAGCCATCTCCCGCTCCCAATTAGTGGAGATCGGCGGTGGTTTCAGGGTGCCGGATGTCATGCGCCAATCGGGTGCCAGACTAATCGAGATCGGCACAACCAACCGCACGCACCTGCGCGATTACACACAGGCTGTCGAAGAAGGCGCATCGCTGATCTTAATTGCCCACCCTTCCAACTTCCGCCTGGTCGGTTTCACGGCGGAACCCAGCCTGGAAGAAATCTGCCATCTCGCCCGCGGGAAGAACATTCCGGTTATTTTTGACCTTGGTTCCGGCGCGCTGCTTGACACAGCCCAATTCGGGCTGGCACATGAACCTACAGTGCAGGAAGCGCTTCAGGCTGGTTGTAACCTGGTGTGCTTCTCCGGAGATAAACTGCTTGGCGGCCCGCAGGCTGGCATAATGGTCGGTGATGTCGCATTGACAGCTAAAATTGAGCGCCACCCCCTCTACCGTGCGCTGCGGCCGGACAAACTGCTGCTCGCTTCCCTCTCTGCCACGCTGCTGCATTACCAAAAAGATGAGGTTGTAGAACAGATTCCCATCTACCAAATGCTCTCCCGCAGCCTGGATTCTCTTGAACGACAGGCGGCGTACTTGCAGAGCGCATTGGGTTGCGGTGAGTTAGTTTCCGGTGAATCGACTGTCGGAGGCGGCAGCCTTCCCGGCGAAACACTGCCAACCTGCCTGCTGCGCCTCGACTCGGAACAGCCCCAGCAGCTTCTGAGCAGGCTTCGCCAACAGACCCCACCCATCATCGCCAGAATTACCGATGATCGTGTGGTCATTGATCCCCGTACAATCCTTCCGGATGAAGAAATTTTTCTCATCCGGGGAATTCAACTTAGTTTAATCGAATGTGAAGGGCTTCATGAAAAAAGATATTGATCGCTTGATGAGGAAGAACAATGTAACTGCTTTATGGATCAGCGGAGCTGCCAACCACAATTCCGCCATGGTTTACTTGACTGGCGGAGTGCATGTGACTGGAGCCGACCTGTTTTATCGGCCCGGGAAAAAACCGGTTCTGTTTCACGGCCCTATGGAACGTGACGAAGCTGCCAAGACTGGATATCGCCTCGTCAGCTATGCCGATTACCCCTACAAAGACTACCTCAAACAGGCATCCAACGACATGCTCGAAGCACAGGCGCTGCGTTACCGCCAAATTCTGAGTGATATCGGCCTTACCAGTGGCAAGGTCTATCTTTACGGCGTGCGTGAAATTGGAGGCTTTTTTGCTACCCTGAAGCGCTTGCAGGAACTGTTTCCGGATTTAGAACTCACTGGCGACCTGACCGGAGCCATCCTTTTAGAAGCCCGGGCAACCAAGTCGGCAGAGGAAATTGAGCGGATACGTGAGATGGGCAAGGTGACCGTAAAAGTGGTGGGCAACACCCTGGATTTCCTCACCAGTCACAAGGTAAAAGGGGAAAACCTGGTCAAGAATGACGGATCCCCGCTGCTGCTTGGTGAAGTGAAGTCACGTATCAATTTATGGCTGGCGGAATGCGGGGCAGAAAACCCTGCCGGCACGATCTTTGCCATCGGCAGAGATGCCGGTGTTCCGCACAGCAGCGGTGAACCCACTGACCCCATCGTACTCGGTAAAACCATCGTCTATGATATCTTCCCCTGTGAATTGGGCGGGGGCTACTTCTACGATTTCACCCGCACCTGGTCGCTTGGCTACGCCACAGACGAGATCCTGAGCGCGTATGAGCAGGTGAAGAAGGTATATGATACGGTGACTTCAGAGCTCAAAGCGGGGGTCAATTTTGCGCATTATCAGGCGCGTACCTGCGAATTATTTGAAAAGATGGGGCATGAAACAGTGCGGCAGAACCCCCGCATTGAACAAGGTTATGTGCATGGGCTGGGGCATGGTGTCGGACTGGATGTGCATGAAAAGCCCAACTCCGGAAGCCCGGAGGATCCCACACATAAACTGCAACCTGGCTCCGTGATCACCATCGAACCCGGACTCTACTATCCGGAAAAGGGATTCGGTATCCGCCTCGAAGATTCATATTATGTAGCAGAAGATAAAACTTTCCACAAATTTGTGGATTTCCCGATGGACCTGGTGATCCCCATGAAAGGGAAGTGAGATGAAAAAGCCCAGTTTACGTATTCTTGGTATTGAATCCTCGTGTGACGAAACCGCTGCGGCAGTCGTGGAAGATGGACGCATGATCCACTCATCCATCATTGCCAGCCAGGTTGAATTACACGCGCAATTTGGCGGCGTCTACCCTGAATTGGCTTCGCGCGAGCACGTGAAGGTGATCTACAGTGTGGTTAACGAAGCGCTTCAAAAAGCGCATATGCAGCTAAGGGACCTGGATGCCATCGCTGTTACACGCGGGCCCGGGCTGGCCGGTTCGCTGGTAGTGGGCGTGAACATGGCCAAAGGGTTGGCCCTTGCCAGTGAGAAACCTATTATCGGGATCAATCATCTCGAAGGCCATCTGTACTCAGCCTGGCTCTACCCGGTTGATTCGAAACTCACCCCCGAACCAAAATTCCCTCTGGTTGCATTGCTTGTCTCCGGAGGGCATAGTGAACTCATCGCGATGCGCGGGCACCTGGATTATCAGCGACTTGGCGGCACGGTGGACGATGCGGCGGGTGAGGCTTTCGACAAGGTCGCCCGATTGCTGGGCCTTGGTTACCCCGGTGGGCCCGCCATTCAAAAAGCTGCCCAGACGGGTAATCCCAAAGCTTTCACTTTCCCAAAGGCACGTCTGGCAGACCCATGGAGTTTTAGTTTCAGCGGCGTTAAAACCGCAGTCTTGCGTACAGTGGAGGACTTAAAAACTTCTGGCAGGGAGCTTCCTATCGCGGATCTGGCTGCTTCCTTCCAGCAAGCTGTGGTAGATACGCTCTTCGAAAAAACAATGGAAGCGGCAAAGGTTTTTAAAGCTTCTGAGATTATTGTGGCTGGCGGCGTGAGTGCCAATCGGGCGCTGCGTGAAGCGTTTAAATCACAGATCAAGCACCGTGTGCACATTCCTGCCCTGGCTCTCTGCACGGATAATGCCGCCATGATTGCCGGAGCTGCTTATTATCACCTCGCCTCCGGAGAAATGGACGAGCTCAGTTTTGATGTTTTGCCCACCTGGCTGCTTTCCAGCCAGACGCCGGTTGATACCGCTATGGAAGCCTAAATGGTTCCCCCGTATAATAGGGGTAAGAAGTTCTGATCACAGGTGCCAATGCAAGATCAAGGAACGAATCCATTGAGCAATGAATTGGACGACGATTTCTCGGACCCAGAACGGGCACTTACCGTGAAATCGGAGAACAATAAGCTCGCTGTGTGCCGGCAGGTTTCACCTTCGGTTGCCCTGAAATATGGCAAACCTTGTCCTTTTTGCGGAAAGGGGCCTGTTGAGTACGACAGTTCCCTCAACGTTGTGTGTTTAAACTGTGGGAAGCTTCAGACCGGGGCTTTTACCTGATAATCTATCAATAACCGGTCAGGTTGACCGGTGAAAGGAGCAAAATGAATGCAAGCGTAAGCTGGCAAGGAGATATGACCTTCGTCGGTGAAGCTGATACCGGTTTTTCTGTCACCATGGATTCTTCCACTGCGGGAGGCGGACACGACAGTGGCTTCCGTCCGACAGAGCTGATCGCCATTGGCGCTGCCGGATGTTCTTCCATGAACGTAGTCTCCATCCTACGCAAGAAAAAAGTAAGTCTATCAGGTTATACGGTTAAGGTGGAAGTCACCAGCGCCCCAGAACACCCACGGGTGTTCACGGAAATGGTCTTGGAATACATTTTCACCGGTAAAAGTATCAAACGTGAGGATGTGGAACGCGCAGTCCAGCTTTCAGAAGAAAAGTACTGCCAGGGCATTATCATGATGTCCAAGACCGCAAAGATAAGCCATAAGATCACCATCATCGAAGAGTAAAAGCAAACTTACCTAGTAATTAATCCAGTCTTCCAGGAAAGTATGCCAAAGAATGCATGCTATTTCTGTTTATTAAGCAAGGATCGATTTTAAAGAGTTTAGCGGATCAAATAAAAAGTCAGTTTTCCGGATTCTGGTAAAATCGACCCATGGATAAGTCCAAAAATAAAATTACTATACTATTGACTGTCATTTTTTCCATACTCCTCTCGGCCTGTGGCGCAGCCAGGACCGTGGAACCGCCTGCGGTTCCGACCGAGACACAGCTCCCCACCGCTTTGGTGGAACAAGCCGCACTGCCAACTGTGGAGGTACCCGTACAAACGCCCGAGCCAGACACGCTACCCACACCGATACCCCTTCCGCCCAATCGCACGCATTACCAGCTGGATGTGGATCTGGATTATTATTCACGCTATCTGGACGTAAAGGAAAGAATTACCTATACGAATAAAACCGGCAAGGCTCTGGAAAGCATTCTCATTCACAACCCGGTCAAGTTTTACCCGGGGGCTTACACGGAACGCTTTTTTGGCGGTGACCTGGTAGCCTCGACCACGGATGAGGGCCTGACCACCATTGTTCAACTTACCAGACCGCTGGAACCTGGCGAGATAGTGGTGCTGAGTTTTAGTTTCCGCGTCGTTGTACCGGAGCTGCAGGGCATTTTTGGCTATACCAACCGGCAATTGAACCTTTCAAACTGGTATCCCTACATCCCCTACTATGATCCCGAAAAAGGCTGGCTTGTCTATGATGAAGTGATCGTAGACAATATTGTCGTAGGTGAGCACATTGTCAATGAGACCTCTGACTTCGATGTGAATTTTGTAACCACAAACCACGCCAACCTCATTGAAGTTGCCGCAAGTGCGCCAGCTATTGGTGAACCAAAGAGCGGTGTTTATTCCTATCATCTCGAAGGGGCGCGCGCTTTCGCTTTTTCCATCAGCGACTCCTATTTCATCGAGGAGATCGAGCAGGATGGAGTCAGGATCCAATCCTACACCTTCATGAATCACTATGAACAGGGTGTCGGCAAGGCAGCTGTGGAGATCGGTGCCCGCGCCCTCAAACTGTACGGCGAGTTGTTCTTCCCATACGATCGTGAATTGCTTACCATTGTTGCTGGCGACTTTCTCCACAATATGGAGATGGACGGTATGGTGATGGTCAGCCACAAGGTCTTTGACTTTTACGACAACACGCCTCGGAACAATCTGACCATTCTGGTTCCGCATGAAATTGCCCATCAATGGTTCTATAGTTATGTTGGAAACGATCAGGCTTTGGAGCCCTGGCTGGATGAAACCATTGCCACATACTGCGAATTGCTCTACTATCAGCATTACTATCCCGAGCTGGAAAACTGGTGGTGGCGCAACCGTGTTTACACCTGGAACCCGGTTGGTCCGGTGGACGCGACCATCTACTACCCCGGGGGCTACATGCCCTACCGCAATGCTGTCTATCTTGTAGGGGCGCAGTTCTACCAAGAACTGCGGGATACGATCGGGAACGAAGCCTTTTTGAATGCCTTTAAACAATACGCCATCAATAATACCTATCGGGTCGCCACACGTCAGACGCTTTTAGATGAGATCGCCAGGCAGAGTGACGCGGACATCAAACCTCTGCTTCAGAAGTATTTTCAAAACCCTTAAATGACACTTGGTGATTAATTAAAGCCGCTTTTGAGCCAACTTGACAAGCCCGAAACACCTGATTATTATGGCCGTTTGGAGATATTATGTCTGAAATAGAAAAAATGAACGAAGAATTCTGGCCAGAACTAAAAGACATGGTTCAGCCTGAAAAACATGAGTCAATTCAGACCTCACCGCAAGGAACAGGCTTAGAGAAGGGAAGTGTTAAACAAACCGCTCTGCAGAATTTTTTGCAGGTTGCCGGAATGCGCTTGGCCATTGGCATGATTGTGCTTGCGCTGCTGCTTCTGTTCCTCTGGCAGTTCAGCTCGGGCGAAAAACGGTCTCAAGGAGGCCCTGTCGTCGGTACCGCTACCCCAACCCTCAGCCAACCAGTGGTTTCTTTTAGCCAGCCCACTTTACTCCCGCTTGCCATTGGAACGCTGGAAGCTGTTCCTGAAGCCACTGCCGACCCCGCGCTGACGGGCCGCCAGGAAGTGATTCTTTACACAGTTCAGCCTCTCGAATCAATCTTCTCGATTGCAGAAAAATTCGGCCTCAAGCCGGAGACAGTCTTTTGGTCAAACCGCTACACGCTCGGGCAGACTCCGGAAGGCTTAATGGTCGGTGAAAAACTGTACATCCTGCCTGTGGATGGTGTCTACCATATGTGGTCGCAGGGCGAGGGTCTGAACGGAGTTTCGCGTGGTTACCAGGTGACGCCCGACGTCATCATTGACTACCCACTCAACAATCTGGACCGGGCTACGCTGGGCGATCTGAGTTTGCCCAATATTGAACCTGGCACCATGCTGGTAGTGCCTGGCGGACGTCTGGAACCGGTTGTCTGGGTAATTCCCCGTAACAACCCGGAGGCAGTTAAATCCTTCCTGGGCGATTATGCCTGTAAAGTGAGCGGCGGGCCTGTGGGTACTGGTAGCTGGGTGATCCCCACAACAGAACACTGGCTCTCGGGTTTCGATTGGAACCCTCCCATACATAACGGTGTGGACTACGCGGGCCGCAGTGGAAACCTGATTTTTGCGGCGGACGCGGGTGTTGTGGTTTATTCCGGGTGGTCAGATCGTGGTTACGGCAACCTGATCGTTATCGATCATGGAAACGGATGGCAGACTTTTTACGCCCATCTGCTCGCCAGGGACATGATCCCTTGCGGCAGTTCTGTCTATGCCGGCCAGCAAATCGGTTTGATGGGCAGCACCGGTAAGTCCACCGGACCGCATCTGCATTTTGAAATGCGTCTTGATGGCCACGCCTATGACCCCAATAGCTTTGGTCTGGTGTCGCCTAAGTAGACTATCCGGGGATCACTTATTGAATCAACAGCGCGGGGTGTATGTAAAGCCCGCGCTGCTATTGATTAAGAGCTTATGGGTCACGCTGAATCCTCGTAGCCGCCGAGCCGTACAGGTTTGCCCGCACCACCTCCGTGCCGCGAACCAGCCATCCGCTGTGCGTATATGGCCCGGCAACAGACCGCCAGCCTTCTATCACAAAGGGGATGGCGCCATCCACACTGACCCATTCTCCATTGTATTTCCGTACGATGTGGGTGTGCACACCCGTTGCCGCCCCACCCTCACAGGATGGGTGCCCCAACCGTCTGCCAGTCTGTACTTCGGTGCCGACTTCCGGCCTGTCAATGGAGGAAACATGCATGTAGATGATGTTCCAGCCTGTACCTTCATTCTTGTCGCCATCCATGTCTACAACAACCGCGCCATTATGGGAACGCACAACCACACCCGGTGCCATGGCGCTAACCCAATTTTCATTCCAGCCGCAGCCCAGGTCACTGCTCGGAGGGCCAAAATCCAACGCGCCAAGTACCTCACTGACGCCCCAGGGCGCGTGAGGGCCCACCGTGTGAGACCATACAGTACCGGGGTCAAACGGCAGCTGCAGCACAGGCTGTTTCACGTCTGCGCTCCACAAATCTTCGTAACCGGCCGCGTTTTCCCAGGGGTCGCCAAACATACGCTCATAGGTTGCCATAAACCCGTTCGGGCCGTAAAGCGCGTCTTCCCAGGTATCTGCTTTATGGTTTTGGGAGAAAAAGTTTATCAGTCCAACCGTCGCGCAGTTGAGGTCCGGTGACAGCCGCAGCACAGTGCGGTCAGAAAGTTTCACAGCCAGCAGCTTACCGTTGCGCCAGCCATAATAACCGTTTTCCAGATAGGTAATGACCAGGGCGACCTGTTTACTGAGCCCCAGCACACCACTCCTGACAATGCCCATGGGATATCTTTTAGCTTCTTCGCTCAGCGACTTTCCGAAAACGGAGCCGGTTTGATGCTCCAGAAGCGCTAAAAGCAGTTTGGGATGAATAGAATACTCTACTGAAATCTTTTCAATGATTTCTGCTCCGGTGGAGTACCCACCCTGCTGGAGATACTGGTAATAAGTTGAGAGATATCCACCGGCCTCCTCGATATACTGCCGGGTGGGGAATTCACTGGCGCTTTTCGAGTAAACCATTTCGCTGTCAGGGAGAAGCCTCACCCCGCTGCTGGTGTTTTGCAGAATATTAGGGATATAGAGTAGCGTTCCAGTCGGTAGAATGGCCTGATGGGGCAGCTCCTCTTCGGAAAAGATTTGATCCATCTCCACACCAAAATGCACCGCGACAACAGCCAGCGTCTCACCTGGCTGGGTCAGATAGGTGAATACCTTCTGCTGAGCATTTAAATTAGGTGCAGGCCCAGCGGCTTCTATGATTGAAAATGGAAATACCGAGATCAAACCAACTGCCAGTAGCAACCATTGGCGAACTTTGTAAGCAAATAAGTATGGTTTACCGTGAAATCTCATTGATACTCGACCGCCCATTATATGCTTCCACGCTGATTCCATCCTTGGTCAGGTAACCGTCGTAAACGTTCCCGGTACTCGAAGCGATCCAACCCTCCAAATTAAACGGGATTGCTCCATCAGCAGCGATCCATACGCCATTATAGCGCCTCGCGATGTGGAAGTGTGTGCCATTTGAAACACCGCCCTCACAGGAGGGATAGCCGATAAAATCCCCTGCTTTTACCGCACTCCCAGCCTTTACCCTGCCTTCCGTGGCAATGTGCATATAGAGCAGCGTCCAGCCGGTTTGTTCCGAACCATCCCCGTCCAGGTCCAAAACAACAGCCCCATTACCGGAGCGCACCACCAAACCATCCGCCGCCGCTGTCACGGGAGTCCGGCTTTCAAAACAGCCATAGTCCGTCTCCCTACCGGGAGGCCCAAAATCCAGGGCTGCCCAGGCTGAGCCGGTTCCCCAGCCCCAGTGCGGCCCTCCTGTCAGGAACCAAACGTCCCCTTCTGCCAGAGGCAGCTGCATTTCAGGCTGAACCAGGCCTTCCGGTACAAGCGGGTCAATGCTGAAGGCAAATGGGTAACCGAACATGCGCTGATAAGTGGCAAAGAAACCTTGTTCTGAGACAGCCTGCTTCCATTCCTGAGTGCCATAGAGCAAACTGAATAAATACTGCAAGCCTGCCGTACCGGCGTTGATAGTCGGGTCAATACGCATCACCGTGCCGTCCGCCAGAGTCCACACGGAAAGCTGCCGGTTCTCCCACATCGTGTACCCTCGGGTGATCTCATTAGCCGCCCAACCTAATTGTTCATACAGGCCGGAGCGGTGAGGGTCCGCCCAGCCAAGCGCGTAGGTGTGATAAAGCGGTTTGGTGTTCTGATAGGTCATCCAACCATTGCGGTACTCGATCAGAGCCAAAAGCAGGCGCGGATTGATTGAGAAGTTGTCTGCCACCTCCTGTACGGCTTGAGCGCCAGTGAGAAAACGGCCATCTTCAATGTTCTGCGTATACGTGTTCAGGTATCCATTGAACTGCTGAATGACCGAAGCCGTGTCAAAATCCGCAGCGGAGGGAGAGTAAAAAACCTCCGAGTCCGGCACAATCTTGAAATTGGTTGCCAGCTCATTCGCGCTCGCCGGCGGGATGACAAGCACCTGATCAGGCTGGATAAGATTGGGGTACTGAATTTGGTTGACATCCAGTATCTGCCGCACTGAAACCTGATGATTCAAGGCTATTTTTGCGAGTGTATCCCCTGACCGGATTGTATAGGAGATGGTTTCAGCTCTCAGCGGCGGCAGTTCAACAGGCGTGCCGGGAGTTGGCCAGGCACTCAGGGGAGCGGGGGTCAGGGATATGTTTGCCACCGCTGTCATGAGCGGTTCTTCGGTATTTGCGAGTTGTTTGGGGTCAGGTGTTGGGGAGGGTTCCCCCGGCAGCAAAGACAGTCCCCGGGTCGGTGTAGGAGTTGCCGCAAATGGCGCCTGAGGCGTATTCAGGATGGCCGTTTCCCCGCTGCCGGGTACTTTCCAAGGTTCATAACTGGCTTGCGGACGATAGCAGGCAGCTAGTAAACACAGCGAGATACTCAGGAGCCATGTTACCCGAAATAAAACCTTTCTAACGTCCTCCAAAGCCGCTCGTGAAGTGGTCAGATGTCGCTTTTTCTGATCCATACCGGTACTCTCATTATTTGCCACTGAGAGTATAACCGATTATCCTTTGCTGAATATGCAATCGATAAAAGCCCAAAACCTTAATCTTGGAATGACCTGCACCCCCATGAAACACCTAAGCTTCCTTTCCCCCTTCTCATTCCCAACTGAGCTTGCCCATTTTGTATGACAATTGCAGAAAGCATCGCCTTTGACGCTGACGCTTCTGTCATTGGCGTTAGCCCCTCATTGCTTCAATGATATTCTGGGGTTCGCCGCCTCGCAGGCGCGAGCGTTCTACAAGCAGTGCCATCACGTGTGATTCAATAGAATTTTGAAGAGTGGTAGCAAAAGGCTTGCCGTACAAATAACTCTCCATGAAGTTGCGGATAAAGTTTCTATCCCCACCGCCATGCCCATCACCCATATCATCCAATTCTTCGATCACGGTCTCATCAGTCCGGAAATTAGTTGTCTCGATCAGGTAAGGCTTCTCCCTTGCCCGGATTTCGCCAAACTCGCACATAACCTTGAGCGAGCGGTGGATCTTGGCGGTGAATGCAGAGAGATTAAATGTTGCCGTGACCCCATTTTCAAAAGAAAGGATTGTCGATTGGTGGTCCACCACGTTGTTTCCTGATTGGTAGACACATTTGCCGTAAGGGCTGTCTTCCAGACTTCGCCGGATCTGCTCAGCGCTGGATATATCGAACATGATCGTCCTGATTTTCTCGGAGGAATAGATCTTCACAGCTGAGTAGGGACATGTCTGTTGCTGCAGGCAGTCAACACAACGGGGAGCCATTTCGACGGGATCATAATTCTCAGGTCTGAATAAGCTTAACCCACCGAAAGATGCCACCTTTTCCGCGTGGCTTTCTCCCAAAAGGTAAAGCAGAATGTCCATGTCATGGCAGCTCTTCGTGATCGCGAGCGGTCCGCTGGTTTCAGAATCTTTCCAGTTGCCGCGCACGTAACTGTGGGCAAAATGATAGTAACCAATATTCTCGTTATGCTGAATGGTTACTACATTACCAAGCACACCTGATGCAATAATTTCCCGTATGCGCCTGAAAAAATTGGAATGCCTGAGCACATGACAAACGGCTATTAATTGATTAGGATGCGCTGCGGCTCGTCGACGCAGATCCAGGAGTTCTTCCAATTTTGTGGAAACAGGCTTTTCCAGAATAATATCGTAGCCCTTTTCCATTAGCGTGATTGTCTCATGATAATGCAGGGCATCCTGCGTACTAATGATCACCACGTCCGAGAGGCGTGGCTTTGCCATGAGCTGTAAGTCAGTTTCGAACAGTCCATCTTCCGGTACGTGGTAGTCCTGAAGGGCTTTTTGCCTTTTTTGAGGGTCCGGCTCTGCCACGGCAACTAATTGAAATATGTCCGGGTAGAGATCTCTCAAAGCAGACAGGTAGGTGCTCGCGCGCCCACCAAACCCTACGACGGAAAATGTTATTTTTCCTTCTCGCATATCTTTTACTGGTTAGCCTCGATTTTTAATTTTTCGGTCACCTGACGGATAACCTCCCCGATTGCAAATAACCGGAAGCCACGCACATCCTGGCAACATTTTCAGGTTTATTGATCCATTGCAGGAATTCAGCCTCAGCTTCCATTTCTTCAGCTCGCTTGTTATCCGGGATGATGATATCAGATCCATCTTGGTTGGTAAAGAATCGCGCATTTTTCAACCAAATGTAACCGAGGGAACGATGGCAGGAACGGATCCAATGACATTAGATGAACGGCTATCTTAATTGAGAAGTGGTCCCGAACTGTCAAATCCGGGCAGATTTTCAATTTGCGACCCACAGAGAAGGCGGATTCACGGATTCACGTGTCAAGTCAAAAGAAAATGTTACCGAAAAGAGATGAATGGTTCAAAAGATAATGTTACTGAAGGTTCTTTAAGGTTGAGGTAAGTAGACCTTACATCCAATTTTTGGTCAGGGGGTAAACAGGGTAAAGCCAGCAGGGTCTGGATCAGGGAATCAATATGTTCACGTAAGCGCAGAGGGTTGACGGACTTTCTCAGTTCAACCAATGGAAATAGCTTCGATTTATCAGGGAGGTCAGAGGCAAGCAGGCGATCCAGAGGGGTAAGAGCCTTGTCGTAGCTCTTTCTGAGCTTGCCTTCAGGAGAAAGGGACTTTTCTTTGAGACGCATGCAAGGTAAGAAGAGGTTGTGGTAGAGCCATAAGCATTCTTGCAGTTTTCGCAGGGTGTGTAATTGGGTATCACTATCCAGGCGGCCATTACCGATATAAGCTCTGATAAGGCTGTGGTTGTTTTCCTCGACAAAACGGTTGTCATTTTTGCGATAGGGTTTAGAACGGGAAATGCTGAGATGGGGCACGAGATACTGCCAGTGTCTGATGAGGAAACCGTTCATGAACTCAGGGCCATTATCGGGGTGAAACTCCAGAACTGGGAAGGGAAGACGGGCAAGGATGAAATCAAAGGCATCTTTCATAACCGTATAGGCATTCCCGTATGTGGCGGCGATTTCACACCATCCTGTGGCTACGTCCACCAATTGCAAGGTGTAAATATAGTTGCCGTTGGCAGAAGCTCCACAGTGATGGATTGTATCCACTTCAAAGTGTCCGGGGGTTAGGGTATCCCAGGGGATCCTTTTGACAGGAATATGGGCATAAACCTGGTTGTGCGGTTTGGATGGATACTTGCGCTGAGAGATCCTGTCCAACCTGCGCTGCGGATAGTTCACCAGACGCTTGATGGTGGAGACGCTGATTTCCTCAAGCTGTTGCCTGAGTTCCTCGTCCAAACAAAGCTCCCTGTGCGCATGCAGACTTTCAGCCATCCAGATCAGGTTCTCTTTGAGCCGTTCTGCACATGGGTAATCCAAACTCTTTGCGATCAATCTCACCGCATCGCCAACTCGTGTGCCGTATGTTTTGCCTCTTTCTTTTCCTCGCTTTTTCCTCGATAAGCGCCCATTCAGAAGCCTCAGGATGGATTTGCGATGCAGGTGTGTTATCTTCTCCGCTTCATCCAGCAGCATACTTTTCTCTCGCTTGCTTGCGTCCCTGTAGCGCCCCCATATCTTATGGATATATTTCCGTCGTTCATCTATGGTCATAGGATCTGTCTCTGCCATCGTTCCCTCGGTAACATTATCAGTTGATCCAACGATAGCATTTCAGTAACATTTTAGTTGAACTAATGCGGATTCATTGACAAACCGGTAGGATTGGATAAAATTGTATTCCTTGCCGAAGTGGCGGAACTGGCAGACGCGCTACGTTCAGGGCGTAGTGGGCATGAGCTCGTGAGAGTTCAAATCTCTCCTTCGGCACCAAAACTGGGCACCAATTTTGATGCAGCGAGTATCGAAGCAGGTGTCCGGTTTCTTTTTACTAAAGCCCCATATTTAAGTAGGTTTTCTGCCTCCACTCTGATTGCTCAATGTGCCTCAACCTGGCACACACCAATACTTCTCCTGCGCTTTGACAGACCAATTCCTTCAATTCACTCTTTATTATTTGTTTATTTAACTGTACAATCTTCTCTGACTTGGTTCTATCTCCTTGCTTTTGCGTTCCTGACAGAATCTTAATAAGTGCTTTTGAACCATGTCCCCTTCGTAAAATGTGCGGAAATTATGTTACTTTATCGAAATTAAGGAGGAATATTGATGGGACCGTTTTCAATATTCAAACGGAAGAAAAAAGCAGCAACGAACACGCTGCCTGCGGTTGACCGGGAGCGCTTGACCGCTCATTTAAAGGCAACAGAGAAATATGCTATTGAATTTACAAGACAGAGTTCGTCTAAACCAATAGGTATGGGTGCATCAAAAATCGGGGGAAAGCCCCACTTGCCGCAGGGCTTTCACTGGCCTTACTATGAAGGGACAAACTATAATAAAGTGACAGCCTGCAGACCGCTTTCCTTTATTGCGCAAATCAATATGGCAGAAGTCGCGGCGTTAGACAGTGACAAAAAGTTACCGCCTTCTGGATTTCTGTATTTCTTTTATGAGTTGGACACAATGGAATGGGGTCTTAAGCCGGAAGATAACGGCTGCGCCAGAGTGTTTCATTACGATGTTGCCGCCGATCAGCTATCCGTAACCAATTATCCGGATGACCTTAGCTCCGATTACTATGTGCCCGAATCTGCTGTAGTGTTCAGCAAAACAAGGAGTATTCCCTCCTTTGAGGAGTTTAATGATAGTGTTTCAGCATATTGGGAGGATTATGAATATGCGGCAAAGGAAAACGGGATTGACATAGCACGCTATCCGGACTTCAAACTCCTGGGTTATGCTGATTTGATACAGGGTTCAATTCAACGGGAATGTGCAATGGTTGAGTCCGGCTTTTCTTCTGATGATTGGAAAACAATGTCGGAAAGCGAGAAAAAAGAAATCCACGCAAAGGAAGATCAGTGGATACTGCTGGCGCAATTTAGCAGCATATCTGATTCCATCATGTTTGGGGATTGCGGCAGTATCTATTTCTACATACGAAAAGAAGACCTGGAGAAGGGATGCTTTGACGATGTGCATTTGAGCCTGCAATGCTACTAAGTAGAATCGGTTTAACTTTCAGAGCCGCACTCTTAAACAGAGTGTGGTTTTTTATTTTCCATGGTCTTTTAACAGCCGGCAAAACCTTGAACTACTTCAACGTTGGTATGTTAGTTGCAACATAATTCGTACATGAAAAAGCTCCTGCAAAAAATTAAAGACATCAAACTGCCGACCCGGCGGATTTTTCTGATCGCGGGTATCGTTATTCTTGTTTTCATGATGATGGACTTCAACAGCCGCATGGTTACCATGCTGCAGCTCAACCGGGAAGAAAAACATTTGCAGACAAAAGTTGTTATGCTAGAGCAAACCAAAGTAAAGCTGGAAGCGCAAATCCAGTACGCCAAATCCGACCGTGCCCTGGAAGAGTGGGCGCGCGAAAGCGGCCGCTTGATCAATCAGGGTGATCAGCCGGTTATCATTGTTCCTCCCAAAACCCTGAAGCCCACCCCCACCCCTCAATCTGTCCAGGAGGTTGTCACCATGGACAAATGGCAGGTCTGGCGGGAGCTCTTCTTCGGCAACTAATCTTCTTCGATAAACTCCAACTGTGCTATTCCCACTGAACCTCCGTCACGGGACAATTATTTAGGTATAATTTTCAGGCTATGGAGATTAAAGAACTGACAAATCGTATGCATTCCCTCGTTGAGAGCAAAGGCTGGTATAGTCCTGAATCGCCCAAAAAACAAATCCCGCGCAACCTAGCCATTTCTCTCGCACTCGAGGCTGCTGAAGTGTTGGAACACTTCCAATGGACCAGTGAGGTTGAGGATAAAGAAGGCCTCGCGGGTGAGCTCGCGGACGTTTCGCTCTACCTTCTGCAGTTAGCCAGTATATGCGATATCGACCTGGAGGCCGCCATCCTGCACAAATTGGAGACCGCCGCTGCGCGCAAATGGAAAGAGCATGAAGCAGGAGGTCCCTTATGCTCGTAGCTGTGTTCGGCTCTGCTGCCCCAAAACCGGGGAGCAGCCTCTATGAACAAGGCCTTGACCTCGGACGCAGGCTGGCGGAAGCCGGCTTTTCTGTGATGACCGGCGGGTATTGCGGTCTGATGGAAGCCGTCTCCCGCGGCGCTCTCAAGGCAGGCGGTAAAACCATTGGCGTAACTTGCAGTGATATCGACGCGTACCGACCCGGCGGGCCCAATAAGTGGGTGCAGGAATGCGTGCAAACTGAAAATCTCAACAAGCGCCTCGAAGTGCTCACGCGCCAGCCGGATGCCTTCATCGCCCTGCCGGGCGGCATCGGCACCTTGGGGGAGATCACCCTGGCTCAGAACCTGATGGCGATTGGCTCCATCCCCGAGCGCCCGCTCATTCTGATTGGCGCTGAATGGGAGCAGATCTTTAAACAGCTTTACTCAATCAACCATGAGTACATTTCCAAACAACACGCAGACATGGTCCAATTCGCGCCAGACAACGCGGCCGCCATGCTGCTGCTACAACAATAATAAAGTGAGACGATATGGACGAAAAAAAACTACCCTCCCGAGCTGAAAACTACTCCGAATGGTATAACCAACTGGTGCTGCGTGCAGAACTGGCAGACTATGCCCCCGTGCGCGGCTGCATGGTGGTTCGTCCCTACGGTTGGGCGCTTTGGGAGAACATCCAAAAAGCGCTCGACGAGCGTTTCAAAGCCACCGGACACGTCAATGCTGCCTTCCCTATGCTCATCCCCCAGTCTTTCATGACCAAGGAAAAGGAACACGTGGAAGGCTTCGCCCCTGAACTGGCTGTCGTGACCCATGGCGGAGGTGAGAAACTGGAAGAGCCTCTGGTGGTGCGCCCCACTTCCGAGACCATCATCGGAACGATGTATTCCAAATGGATCCAATCCTACCGTGATCTGCCCGTTCTCATCAACCAGTGGGCCAACGTGGTGCGGTGGGAAATGCGCACCAGGCTATTCCTGCGCACGCTTGAGTTCTACTGGCAGGAAGGCCACACTGCCCACGCCACCAAAGAAGAAGCGGTAGAAGAGACCGAGCGCATGCTGCAAGTCTATGCCGATTTCGCGCGCAACGAGGCAGCTGTCCCCGTTATCCCCGGCCGCAAGAGCGAGAACGAAAAATTCGCCGGCGCCAAAGCAACTTATTCCATCGAAGCCATGATGGGTGACACCAAGGCGCTGCAATCGGGTACTTCTCATTTCCTGGGGCAAAACTTCGCCGAAGCCTTCGATATTAAATTTTTAGACGAGAATAACCAGCTCCAATACGCCTGGACAACTTCCTGGGGAATCTCCACGCGATTTATCGGCGCCATTATCATGACCCACGGCGATGACCAGGGACTCGTTCTGCCTCCTAAACTTGCTCCTTTCCAAGTAGTCATCGTGCCCATCTATCGCAAGGATGAAGAAAAAGAGCGGGTTATGCAAAAAGTGCGGGAAGTGGCAGCAGAACTCGGAGCTTTTCGCGTCAAAGTGGATGACCGGGAAGGCCTGACACCGGGTTTCAAGTTCAACGACTGGGAACTCAAAGGCGTGCCCCTGCGCATTGAGATCGGCCCTAAGGACATCGAAAAAAGCAGTATGGTGCTCTCCCGCCGCGACATTCCGGGCAAAGAAGGCAAGCGTTTCGTGCCCATGGCAGGAGCCGGGCAAACCGTAGCGCAAATCCTTGACGATATCCAGGCGAACCTGCTTAGAAAGGCCACCGAATTCCGCGACTCTCATATCTTCGATTGCGAGTCCTACGAACAAATGCAGGACGTAGTGGCTGATAAGGGTTGGGCACGCGTTTGGTGGAGCCCCGACTCTGCCAATGAGCTCAAGATCAAGGAAGAGACCAAAGCCACACTGCGCTGCTTCGACCCGGAAGCGGAAGGCGAGGGTATTTGCTTCTACAGCGGGCGCAAAACTAATCAGAAGGCATACTTCGCCCGGGCGTATTAAACCGCCAATGGCTTCAGGAGCAGACAGGCATGCCCGCGATTAACCTGACTCAGCTCTCCACTCAGATAGCGGAACTGATCAAACTGGCGGATGACGCGCCAGCGTTTAAACAGGCCTTCCTGAACCTGCTCAGTTTTTACCACCGCTATGCCCATCGCGTTCAGAAGGACGAGATTCCCTTCACCTTCATGCGCCATTTTGACCTGCCGGATCAGATTATCCCGCAGTTGGAACTGGAACTGCAGACCCTGCCGGAAGAAAAGCCGCAGGAAACACTGCAAATCATTGAAGCCCTTTGGGAGGATGACCATTTTGAGAGCCGGGATCTGGCCGCCTTCCTGTTAGGCCGCTTGCCAGCCGATTACCAGGGGGAGGCGGCAGCACGCATAAAAAACTGGTTGGAAGCTCCCATCGATCGGGCTGTGGTTCGCTCCGTGCTAACCAAAGCAACCGTGATATTAAAAAGCGGCACGGGTGCAGCCTGGAAAACACTCCTGCAGCAGCTGCTCGAATCCCCCCACGCGCCAGTTCGCCGGCATGGGCTGGCTGCTCTGGCAGGCGATGCCGCCCGGCGCAACCTCGACGAACTCCCCTGGCTCTTTCGCCTTACCCGCCCCTTCCTGCAGCATTACAATGAGGACGAACAGGCGTACCTTTCTCTTCTCATACGCGCATTGGCCGAGAACAGCCCGGAAGAGACGGCTTATTTCCTTAAACAGATCCTTTCCGACACCAACACGCGTGTAATCGAGCGCCAGTTCCGTCAGTATCTGAGCTGCTTCCCCCCTGAACAGCAGGAGAGCCTCAATACTGCCATCAAAGCTCACAGCGAACGAGAGATTTAATCTTTTTACGGCACAATAATTTCCCCAAGTCATTGATCAGTGATAAATTTTTATTGCGTTTATCCAGTACAAATGCTGTCTTTCCATGTTGCATATTATCAATTGATTGAGAAGTTGAAATTAAAAGAAAGTAGTTTCAATTCGTCATGTTTGGTCTGGATTTGATGCTCGCTTTAAGCAATATTTATGCCTGCAGTCAGTGCGCCGTAGTAGCTGCTGTTATCACTCCCCACCACAGTTAATCGACCGGTAATGCCCCCACCGCGTCACCCCGGACTAATTTGTTACATAATCAACAGCATTAAGTGTGCGTTACCACTTATTACGCACTTTTTCTGCAAAGCCCAAAAAGCCCTTTACCTCCACCACCTCGCCATCGTCCAGCACGGCTTTCCCTGTAAACAAACCAAACACCTGATGCTGGTCGGACTCGATCAGCTTCAGGCTGGTGAGCGCGGAGCGGTCCAGAATGGGTACGAAATCCATCTCAAAGCGGCCATCATCGCTGCTGAATGTCCAGGGCTTCAGATAGTCTTCTTTTCCTGCCGAATCCAGGGGGATATTAAACCGCACCTGGCTGAGTTTATGCGCCTTACCATCGTAAAAAAGCATATTCTCGCTGGCGGCTGCGGTATCGCCAAAGCCATAGCCGATATTCCAGCCAAAGGTTTTGCCTGCTACCTCGCCCGAAGCGCTGCCCCAATACCAGGTGTTGTCGTAAGTCCACACCCCGCGCCCCCAATCAAGCACGCCAAAGGATTCGCGCGGGTCAAAGCTGTAAACCTGACTGCCCAACACCACCTTGCCCTCCGCCCGCAGGCAGTTGATCTTCTGATTGTAGTAAAAATGGCCAGGCTTGTCGAAAGGCGTGGCAATGACCATGCTTTCCTGAGGTTCCTCACTGAGCATGATCTCCCCGGAGATGGCTTTACCGCTCAGGAACTTGTCTGCATTGAACCGGAGCACGCGTTTATCCGCCAGGCGCTCAAAGGTAATCGCATAATGCTTCCCCGCGGAGGCCACATTTCCGTTTTGGGAGCTCCTGGGCAGTTTTTTACCGCCCAACGTGAGGAATTGCATGTAACTCTGCGTCTTCTCCCAGACCTCCTCAAAATGCAGGAAGGAGACCGAGTCTAAGCCCATATAGGAATTATCAGCGATTGTCAGCGCCACGCCAAAGCGGGGATTGGTGATGAGATAGTAATCCCACTCCTTAATGCGCAATTTGCCAGCCTTGATTGCTGAACGGTCATAATTCAGCAGCAGAGATTTGGCGTAGCCCGGCTCCCGCAGATCCCCGTTCTCTTTGAGCAAAGACCCCTGTTGTGTGATTTGATGCTGCATAGTCAGTCCTTTCTCCCCAGTTTAGGGAATCAAATGAATGGCGGCAATAATCGGCGCAAAGAGCGAAGACACCAGACTCATGACTGTGATCAGCGTGTTCAGGGAAGGTCCGGCTGTGTCTTTGAAGGGGTCACCCACGGTATCACCCACCACGGCAGCCTTATGTGCCTCGGAACCCGGGCCTCCAAATTTGCCGGTTTCAATGTACTTCTTGGCGTTATCCCACAGTCCGCCCGCGTTAGACATGAGTAGGGCAAAAATGACACCCGTAAAAATCGCTCCGCCCAGAAAACCGCCCAGCGCTTCCGGGCCCAACAAAAAACCAACTACAAGCGGCAAACCCACAGCCAGAAAGGCCGGAATGACTAAAGA
The DNA here is from genome assembly GCA_040772525.1 of Anaerolineaceae bacterium. Classification (GTDB taxonomy): domain Bacteria; phylum Chloroflexota; class Anaerolineae; order Anaerolineales; family Anaerolineaceae; genus Mesolinea. The sequence continues at coordinate 103,302 of JAXGXZ010000001.1, forward strand.
ACTTAAAGCTCCATGCGCGGCTAACCCGACACACTGGGCGTAATTCGGTTTTTCAGTGCCAGCCAGAATACCCGGTTTCTCCCGGAACTGCCGGCGGATCTCTTCGATCATATCGAATGCATTGCGCGTGACCGCCAGCATGGTGAGTGCGGAGAAGAGTGGCGGGGTCATCGCGCCCAAAAGCACGCCGCCCACTACAAGCGGTGACCGCAGGCTGATGGTGATCTCCACCCCATTCGCCGCCATAACCTCAGCGAAGGCGGCAAAGAGCGCCAACACGGTGAGAGCTGCCGCGGAGATGGAAAACCCCTTGGTAATAGCCTTGGCGGTGTTGCCTGCTGAGTCCAACACGTCCGCGCGTTCAATCACCTCATGGTCCATACCCGCCATTTCCGCGATGCCGCGCGCGTTATCTACGATGGGTCCGTAAGCGTCCGCCGAAACGATCATGCCAGAAATAGCCAGCATGCCCACTGCGCTGATTCCAATACCATAAATGCCCGGGAGCCCGCTGGCAACAGATGCGTAATAAGCCACCAACGTGGCAACGACGATACCAATGATGGAGGGCACAATTGAGATCAGTCCAAAACTGTAGCCGGTGATAATCGTAATAGCGGAACCGGAAGTAGAAACCCGGGCAGTTTCCTGCACTGGCTTATACGAATCGTTTGTGAAATAATCAGAAGTAAAGCCAATCACTACCCCGGTCACAATGCCCGCGATGGCGGAGATGACCACGCCCCAGTTGACTTCCGGAGAAAAGAGCTTCAGAAGCAGGATCATGGCGATAAAGATAGCGCAAGTAATAATAGTGCCCCTGTTGAGCGCAGCACCGGGGTCTCCCCCCTCTTTGATCCTGACAAATTGGATGCCAATCAGGGAAGCAAAAGTACCGAGCGTACAGATGATGAGGGGCAGAACGGTATAAAGCACCGGATCCAGCCTGGACTGCAGCCCGAAGGTTGCCCCCAGGAGCATCACAGCCACTGACGCAGCTACATAGGAGTCGAAGATATCCGCACCCATGCCGGCAACATCTCCCACATTGTCGCCCACATTGTCGGCCACCACAGCCGGGTTGCGCGGGTCGTCCTCGGGGATACCCACTTCCACCTTGCCCACCAGATCGGCAGCGATATCGGCTGTTTTGGTGTAAATGCCGCCTCCGGCCTTAGCCAGAAGCGCCAGCGTGGAAGCCCCAAAAGAGAATCCGAGCACAGCCTGCGCATCGTGTGTAAGCAGGTAGATGGCGCTCATTCCGATAACTGCCAAACCAACCATGGCCAGGCCGAGCACAGCACCGGCAAAGAAGGACAGGCGGAAAGCTCCTGCCAGGCTCTTCCGCGCGGCCGTGGCTGTGCGGACATTCGCTTCAACTGCCACTTTCATGCCCAGAAAACCAGCCAGCGCGGAGCAAAGCGCACCGCTGATAAAGGCAATGGCCATGATGACACCCATGGGAAGTTTGGCGGTGTTGGTTGCCTCAGGGGTAAGCGCGTTCGGGTCCAGTGAAAAAACAATCGCGATCAACAGAGCAATAATCAACGCCAGAATGGTCAGCGCTGCATACAGCTTTTTGAGGTAGGCAGCAGAGCCTTCGCGAATCCAGCCAGCTACTTCCTGGGCTTCCTTGGTGCCAGGATCCTGACGCTGCACCCAGAAAAAGAGGTAGAGTGCCACGCCCAGAGAGATAAGCCCTCCCAGGATACCAACGATCAACCATTTATTGAACTCCATAAGAACTCCTTTGTGTATCACACAGCAGCATGAACATCAAAACCATGCGTTGGATTTACATATTTGCCGAACGGAACCAGCGGTAATTCTCTGCCCTTAGTTCTTCCTGGCTTGGCATGGGGTAATAACGCAGCTGGCTGCGGTTGCCAATGAAGAAGCCGTTCTTGATCGTGCGGTACTGCACGCTGGGCGAGGAAGTACGGTCCACCATCTTAGTGGAAACGTACTTGGTCTTTACTTCAGTCAGGCACTGGCGCAGGTGATCACTGTTCCCATAGGGCAGGTTATCCATAATCCCCATTTCCGGGTCTTCAGCCAGTTCACCCAATTCAAGTTCCGTAAAAGAGATCGCAGGAACTGTGATAAGCGACGCCGGCGTGCGCACGATCAGCTCATAAAAATCCAGCGGCGCCAGTCTTGAGACTACCAGCGGTGTGACTGGCACAATTTCCTGATACAAATGCAGCTGATCTGAGCCGTCAGGGATGTCCGTCGAAGGACTAAGCGCGAGTGTCCTCCCATCCATAGTGGTGAGGTACAGGTTCTGCAGAGCGCTGAGATCCAGATGCTCGAGAACCCGATAGACCGCCACATAAATGGAGGATTTGGGACGGCCGTCTTCGTGCGGTACACAGCGTTCAAGAGCTTGAGCAAGGTTGAAGTAATCATTCCGAAAACTCAGGTCTACCTCGAAGAACATGGCCTGCCCGCGTGATTTCTTGGCTGAACCAACCGAGTAATAAGTCCCAAAGTCTTCGGGAGGAAGCTGGGAAACAATCAGAGCTTCCGGTATGAGTGAGAAATACAGATGTGTTTCCATGGTTTCTCCTTTTAATTTGCCTGCGAATGCGGAAAATTAATCCCATTCCCCGCCATGATAATTCTATCACCGCGGCTCAAAATTGCGCTTTTTTACAATGGAACAAGGATCAACGAGATCAACATTCGTCGGGAAAAGCCACCTTCCGGTTTCCCCCGCGGTATAAACCAAAAGACAGAGAAACCCGATCAGCGGCATGATGACCAGCACCGGTCTATTCTGATGCAGCCCTGTTGAAAGGTTTTAGGGCTGGGCAGCGGTCTCTGTAAAGAAGGCTTCTGCAATCCCAGCAGCCGTCTCAAGCCCGCTGAGCTTAATGCGCGACGCGAGAAGCGGGTGCACTCTGGAGATCGCCTCAAACATTCCCCTCCCCACGCGGCGGATGGAGAAATGCGCGTTTTCATTACAGCGCAATTTGATGAAGTGGAAGAGCTCCCTCAGATTTGCCTTGCAGAGTACCCGGCGGTTGAATGCGTTCGGAACCACGTAAGAGGCAGCATCGCGGTTCAGTTGATAGAGTTTCTCATAGGTCCGCGCGGCGGCCTGCATAGCCTGGCGGTATTCTGCTTCAAAACCAGCTTCCACGATAGCCCGCGGGATGGCAAAACCCAGACGCGCAGAGAGGTTTTGCACAGTTTGGGACATCATGCGGTGGCGCTTGAACTCAAAATAGCCGCCCTGATCCATCACAAGATCAAAAACGTAATTCGTGTATTCTAATTCACGAACCGGTACGTCAAAAACACCCAGGTCCGCAAACAAACTTTCAACGAGATGCTCTTTGTAACTCTCATCCATATTGCGGATCTGATCCAGGCAGCCCTTGTAGCTGTCATCACCAAAGCGGTACAGCACGGCAGCCAGTACTTTATCCTCACCATCCGGATCAGCGTCTAACAACTGGCACCAGCACCTTCCGGGCAGCGTGTCAAACTGGTCAGCCACCCCCCGGAAATGCTCCGTAATTCGCGGCAGGGAGGGAATGGGGTTAGCGTACTTAACCAGCGTGGGCAACTCCTCGGTTGCCACCGCCTTTACTTCTTCACCAATCGTGCGCACTTCAGCCAACGGTGAACTGAGAAGTTTCTTGATGGCGTATTCCAACGCGCGCGCGTTGATGGTCACGCCAACGTTGGCAACTGAAGCCGCAGGCAGAATAAAACGGGCAACGTCTACTGCCTGCACTCTGGCACGGTTAGTCCAAGCCTTTTCTGACTCACCTCCCTGGCGGGGGGTATTGGCTTCGCTCCAGGATTTGAGCGCGACAAGCGCATCAGCATAGGTCTTGAAGAGCAGATCCATGGTTGTCTTGTATTCCGCTGCTAATTCGCTGTTTTCCAGCTCAGCAGGAGTCACGTAGGCTGTCGGGTTCCACTCCTGATATCGGGTGGATTTTTCAGTGTAAGAGGCAAGCCGGTTGCCTTCAATGGTCTCAATCGCCAGACGGGAAACGTTCTCCAGGGCGAGATGCAGCACAGCATGTTCTGCCACACTGGAATGCCCATAGCCTACGATCCATTTCTCGCTGAATTTAGAGGATTTCTCCTCATTCAGTTCTGAGGCGATTACATCAAAGGGTTCAGGTGAGCGGGAGGTTTTAGCAAAGGTTACGGCAATGGTTTCGGCGGAATACTGACTGGGGCTCAGGCGATAAATTCTACGGATGGGTGTCATGATTTAATATCCTTCCAGCCTGGTCACGATCTTTTTCAATCTGATGTGCCAGCGCTTCCAAGTTTGGAAATTTAATCTCGTCCCTCAGGAATTGGACGAATTCGACCTTTAGATCCTGATTATAGATATTATCATCGAAATTCAGTAAAAGAGTCTCTATAATTGGTTTTCCGTTCACTTCCACAGTTGGGCGCACGCCCACACTGGTTACGCCAGCCAGTTTTTTTCCCTGCACATAAGCCCAGGTCGCATAGATTCCATAACGGGGCAAAACTTTTGAAGGAGAAGCAATGACGTTGGCTGTTGGTAAACCTAATTTTCGGCCGAGCTTCTTTCCTGGCAGAACCTTGCCATGTACGCTGTAATACCGCCCCAGTAAACTTGCGGCAAGTTGCACGTTGCCGTCCACAAGCACCTGGCGGATTCTGCTGGATGAAATGCGTTTGTGCCTGTAGGCAACCGCGGGCATCTGAACCAGGCGGATATTTTTTCTTTCGCAAATTCCGCTGATCACATCCATGGTTCCGGAACGGTTTTTGCCCAGCACGAAGTCTTCTCCGACAACCAGTCCGCGCAGGGCAAAGTGCTCTAGCAGGCGGGCAAAGAACGCCTCCGAGCTTAGATTCGCGAGCGCGCGATCAAAAGGGATACAGTAATTATTGCTGATGCCAGCCTCGCGCAGCAGGTCAATTTTTTCCTCTGGTTCAGTAAGATAAAAACGGGAACTTATGTTTTGTAGGAAAACACGCGGGTGCGGGTGGAAAGTCAAAACACCTGCCTGGCTTCCATCCTCTTCCGCCTCATAGCGGAGCCGTTCGAACAGCAGCTGATGGCCAAGATGCACTCCATCAAAATTTCCGATTGCCAGCCAGGTACGCCCCTGCATTTGCTTTGGCCAGGAATTAATGTATTGGTTCAATCTCCCTCATCTCTGTATACCCGCAAAAAACCAGCCCTTGTATTTTAACAAAGACTGGGTTTATTTATTAAGCTGTGAAGCCTATTGAAAAATAACCTTCCGCGGCTGCCACTCTTTAGTTTCAGCTATATACTCCATTATTGCCGCTAGTTCGCCATCCATGGTGATCGCGCGAGCCCACTTGCCAGCTTCCATCTCTTCGTCCGCCGCAATCCGGTGTCCGTGGCGGACTTCGTTGAGCATGTTTTCATCCAGTTCGATGGTGTACCAGTCACTGAGCGCTTCAGCCGCAGGGATCAGGTATTGATACCAGTCGCCCCTGGTGAAGGCTTCCCGCAGCCTGCGGAGAGGCACGGCATCCCGTAATCCGAATTGACCATTTTTGGTGCGGCGAAGCCCGGTGAGGGTGGCGCCACAACCCAGCTTCTCTCCCAAATCGTTGGCGAGGGAACGCACATAGGTCCCGGAAGAGCAATGAATGTCAATCACCGCTTCCGGCGGGTCCCAGTCGATCAGTTCCAGAGAGTGCACGTTAATCATGCGCGATTCCAGTTCAACTTCCACACCCTTACGGGCAAGTTCATAAGCTTTTTTACCGTCTTTTTTAACGGCAGAATAGATGGGCGGTTTCTGTTCATACTCACCCACAAAGGTTGCTAGAGTTTCTTCAAATTCTTCGTAGCTGATATCCACTGGAGCACGGGACGTAACGGTGCCTTCCAAATCGTATGTATCTGTACTGAAGCCAAGTTGAAGAATAGCCTGATAGCGCTTATCTGAGGCAGAGACGTACTCGCTCAAACGTACTGCCGGGCCGAGAAGCACCACCAATACACCGCTGGCACGCGGGTCAAGCGTGCCTGTGTGTCCAGCGCGATTAATGCGCGTTCCAGCCCGTACTGCCTGTACTACATCGTGGGAGGTCATCCCAACCGGTTTGTCAATAACCAATACTCCTGAAACCGTATTCGGTAAATACGGCTGGTTATGATATTGTTCTGTCATTGATCACCTGCTTTATAAGGTTATTATTTTTTGAGCAGTTTCCGCGTTTCACTCAGCAGATTCTCACGGACACTGTCCAAAGTTCCTGAGATTTCTGCTCCTGCCGCGGCGGCGTGGCCGCCTCCCCCAAACTGAAACGCTATCTCCGAAACATCGATCCCTTCTTTGGATCGCCAGCTTATTTTAACACGGCTTTGTTCCTGTTCGACCAAAATCAACACGATTTGTACATTTGCGGTGGAAGAAAGGATATTAACCAGGTCTGCGTCGTCATTTTGCGGGTATTCGGCTATCTTTCGGTCTTCCAAACTCAATTCGGTCCACAGAAGCCCATCCTCCAAATGCAATTTGGTGAGCCCCTGGCCCCAATAACGCATTTCTGCCGCCGAGCGCGTCAGGAGCGTCTGATGGTAGAGGTAAGCCAGGTCAGCTCCCTTTTCCATCAGGTCCGCGCTCACCCGTAGCGCCTGAGGTTTCACATTAGAGGTTCTAAACCCAATAGTGTCCGCAAGAATACCTGTGAGCAGACACTCCGCGACCGTTTTGTCAATCATCAGCCCCCAATCCTCAAGATGGCAAGCCAGGATAATCGCGGTTGCTTCCGCCTCTTCAAAGACGAGGTTTATTTTTCCGAAGTTCAGGTTGGTTTTATGGTGGTCAATCACCAAATCCGGCTGCCGTCCTCCCAGGATCATGCCGGTGCGTTTCTGATCGCTGCAATCCAACACGATCACACACTGGGTGCTAGGGTCAAATTGATTGCGCACCTTCTGCGCGCCGGTCAGATGCCAGTATTTGGGGTCCACAGGGTCTTCCAGGGCATAGGCTACCTGTTTTCCGGCAAGCGTTAAGGACTGCCCCAACCCAAGCATTGAACCAATTGCGTCACCATCCGGGCGGATATGCGAGACAATCGCAAAGGAGGTTGCACTCTCAAAAAGAGCGCGGATTTGCTGATGAATGCTCTCACTCATGCGTGCAGTCCTCTTCTTCTGAAAACTTATCTTCCTTATCACGCAGCTGTCCAGGATCCTCTGAGTGCAGCTGGGCAATGATGGTGTCAATGCGGTTGGCACGTTCCGGGGTAGGGTCCCAAAAAAAGCGCAGCTTTGGCATCACGCGCAAATCAATCTCATTGGCGAGTTCGTATTTCAGAAAACCGCTGGCATGAATAAGACCCGCGATGATCTCTTTCGATTTCTCAACACCTCCCGGAGAGGAGACGTAAATATTGGCATAATCCAATTCACGATCCACCTTCACATCCGTGACGATCACCTCCGCCAGACGGGGATCTTCCGTTTTAGTCAGCAGTATGATCGACAAAACCTCTTTAAATCGATCATTAATGCGTTTCATCCTCAAAGCTGAGGGCATTTTAAAGCCTCCTTCTGGCCGGCCGGTCAGCTGCCGAATTGCTCTATTACGAAGCCTTCGATCACGTCTCCAACTTCATAACCCTGGAAGTTCTTGATCGTAATGCCGCATTCCATGCCTTCGCGCACTTCGCGCACGTCTTCCTTCTCGCGTTTGATCGAGAGCACTTCTCCTGAGAAGATTTCCTCATTGTTGCGTTTTACACGAATTTGACAATTTCTGCGGATTTCGCCCGAAGTGACCCGGCATCCTGCGGCGGTGCCGCCCTTGGAAACCCTGAAAAGCGCAAGAACCTGAGCCTTGCCGGTAACTTTCTCCACCATCTCCGGTTCCAACAAGCCTTTAAGCGCTTTTTCAAGATCTTCAAGCAGCCGGTAAATAATGTTGTACAAACGGATGGACACGCCTTCGGTCTCCGCTAGACGGCGGGCGCCCTGGTCTGTATCCACATCGAAACCCAACACAACCGCGTCCGAAGCCGCGGCAAGCATAATATCGCTCTCTGTGATGTTACCTGTCTCCGCGTGCAGGACTTTAATGCGAATGTCTTTCTCTTTTTTGCTCAATTCGTCAATTGAATTGACAATCGGCTCCAGCGAGCCCTGCACATCCGCCTTGAGGATAAGGCGCAATTCACGCAGTTCGCCAGCCTTGACACGGCTGAACAGTTCCTCAAGAGTGGCTCGTTTGCTGTGTTGTTTAGCCTCCCGGACAGCGCGCCGCTCTGCCACGATCGCGCGGGCTTCCCTCTCATTCGGAACTACCTGAAAAAGGTCGCCAGCTTCAGGCAGTGCGTTCAGCCCCATGATAACAACCGGGGTGGAGGGTGTCCCCTTGCCGATGCGCTTGCGTCGCTGGTCAAACATGGCCTTGACTTTGCCGTAACCTTCACCGGCAATTACCACGTCCCCCACCTTTAGGGTGCCATTCTGAATAAGGAGCGTAGCCATGGGCCCGGTGGTCTTATCCAGCTTAGCTTCCACCACAGTCCCGATACACTTGCCCTTGGGATTGGCCTTAATAGTCAGATTATCCGCCACGAGTATGATGGTCTCCAGCAGATCTTCCAGATTTAGCTTTTCTTTCGCGCTCACGGGCACCACAAAGGTATCGCCTTCCCACTCGTCCGGCTGCAAACCAATATCCGCCAATTGGCGTTTCGCGCGGTCCGGATTGGCCTCCGCGCGGTCGATCTTATTCAAAGCCACTACAATCGGAACCTGAGCTGCTTTGGCATGGTTGGCAGCTTCACGGGTTTGCGGCTGTACACCGTCATCCGCTGCAACCACTAAAATGACGATATCCGCACCCTGCGCACCACGCGCGCGCATGGAGGAGAAAGCCGCGTGGCCCGGCGTGTCCAGGAAAGTGATTACCCGGTCTTTGTGCTTCACCTGATAGGCGCCAATATGCTGGGTGATGCCTCCCACTTCACCGCCGGCTACATCCGTATCCCGGATAGCATCCAGAAGTGTGGTTTTTCCATGATCCACGTGTCCCAAAATGGTAACAACTGGCGGTCTGTCTTCAAGTAAAGTGGGGTCCTCGTCTGCGATTAACTGGCGCCAAAGCGGCAGTTCACCGACTTCTTCCACCACCTCTTCTTCCTGCTCCATCTGGGGTTCAAACCCGAGTTCCGTTGCTACAACTGCCGCGGTATCAAAATCAACCTGCTGGTTGATGCTGGCCATAACGCCATTTGCCATCAGGATCTTAATAACCTGAACCGCACTGGTTGAGAGAGCGGCTGCCAGATCACGCACAGTTTGGGTATAAGGGAGTTGAATAATCTTCTTGTTGTCTGTGCCCATACTTCCTCCTTCGTGTATAACAACCCGATAGGTCAAAAGACCTCCCGGGAGATCCTATGAGCAAGACAAGTGTGGATCAGGACATTTCTTTCATCTCTTCTGCGGGTAAGGCCGCCTCTTTTGGAGCACTTACCGGCAAATCTGCCATCACCTTTTTCAGAGCAGTCATGTCTTGCTCAGATATCGTCGTTTTTAATGCGCCAGCCAAGGCACCCTTCAAAGCTTTTTCCCAACATGACTTCTGGTCATGCAGGTAAGCGCCTCTCCCTGCCAGCTTACCGGTGGGATCCAGGCGGATCCCTTCCGGTCTGCGCACAATGCGGATGAGGTTCCGTTTGGCCTGTACCTCCCGGCATCCAACACAGGTGCGCTGGGGAATGTGTTTAAGCGCGCGTTTGGCGGTCACCTTTGCCCTTCTACACGGCTAATCGCCGGGGTTACCAGTCTTCCCAATCATCATCGCCCTTATGTTTGTATCGAACGATGTCTTCATCCAGATCCGGGTCATATTCCACAGTATAGCCGCGTTTCTTCTTGCTGGCTTTCCTGCTCTGTTTCTTAGGAGGCGCGTAGCCCATTTCTTCTTCGTAAGAGGGTTCCAGATCTTCTTTTTGCCGGCGAATAGATTCCATCTTAAAGAGTTCCTCAAAGCTTTGTTCTTCCGCGGGAGTTTCTTCGGTGTCTTCTTCAGCCTCTGTTGCTTCCGGTTCAACGGCTTCAGAGGCAACCTCGTCAACCATTTCGGGCAGGCTTTCTTCCGCTTCAACCACCACTTCGGTTTCTGGTACTTCCTCTTCTTCCGCTGGCTCAGCAACCTCCGCAGGTTCTTCCACCGCGGGGAACGGATAAGTGCGCACCAGTTCGAGAATCTCCTCAAAAGTCTTGGGGCCAATGCCATTGTAAGAAAGGATAACATCCGCGTCCAGTTTGGTTTGCAGGATCAGATCGCCAAAAGACAGCAGACCGCCATCCTGCAGGATCTGGCTGACATGATTGCTGAGATCCGGGATATCCGCGATGGGGATCTCGAAAGCGGAGGGGTGAATCTCGCTGCGCAGTTCTTTGAGTTTGAGCTGCAGCGCGTCATCCTGCGCCTTGCGGTCCGCCTCGCCACGCCGTTCAACACGGTCCACAAAACGGGAGAGCAGTGTAATATCATCCAAGGAAAGTGCCCGTCCTTCTTCTTTTTTGACGAGGAGTTCTTCCACCTTGGGGATGGTATCGGCTTCCTGTTCAGCCATTTCAGCCAGACTGGCTTCTTCGCGCAGTTTAACCAGCGCCTTGCCGGCGGCCTCTGTGACGCTCATGATATCAATGCGCCAGCCTGTCAGTTTAGCTGCCAGGCGGGCATTCTGCCCTTCACGGCCGATTGCCAGGCTGAGCTGATCTTCGGGCACCACCACGATCGCAGTTTTGTTGTCTCCATCGCCCATGTTCAGATAAACACCGGAAACGCGTGCGGGACTGATCGCTTTGCTGATGTACACAGCAGCATCCGAGCTCCACTCAATCACGTCAATTTTTTCATCGTGCAGTTCGCGTACGATCGCCTGGATGCGCACGCCGCGCTGGCCGACACAGGCACCCACCGGGTCTATGCCTATTTGGGTTGCCGAAACAGCCACTTTGGCACGCTGTCCGGGTTCGCGCGCGATGGAACGGATCTCCACGATACCGTGGTAAATCTCGGGAACTTCATTTTCAAGCAGGCGGCGCAAAAAGTTTCGGTGCCCGCGGGAAAGCAAAATCTGCAAACCCTTGGGGCTGTCTTTGACTTCATACACGTACGCCCGGATGCGGTCGTGCAGTCTGAAGCGCTCCCCGGGAATCATGTCTTTGCGCAGCATGGTGCCTTCGGCTTTGAGGTCCAAACCAATGGTCGCCTGGCGCGAGTTAACCGCCTGGACAACACCGCTGATAATCTCACCGACCTGTTTGGAGAAGAACTCAAACTGTGTGGCTTTTTCGGCATCGCGGATCTTCTGCTGAATACCCTGGCGCGCGGTTTGAGCAGCAATACGCCCGAAGTTTTCCGGCGTGGATTCCACCATCACCAGATCGCCGGCCTGGCAGTTGGGGTCTATCTCACGAGCCTGGTCAAGCAGAACCTCGGTACGGGAATCGGTAATAAAGTCCTCGACGACTTCTTTCTCAGCGAAGACCTTCACGACGCCCTGGTCCAGGTCAATCTCTACCTTCACGTCCTGCGCCGCGGAAGCGCCCACGGACTTACGGTAGGCAGAGACCATGGCTGCCTCAATGGCACTCATGATGGTTTCCCGTGGAAGTCCTTTATCTTCGAGGATCTCGTTGAATGCTAAGGCAAATTCACTTTTCATTCCACCTTACTCCAAATTCAGATCAAGCTGTCCTTCAAATTAAAAAGTGGACTTAGGGCCCACTTTTCGCATTGAAAAGTATTGGTTTGTTACATGCAAAATGATACCACATTGCATATAAAATGCAAGCACCGCGCATTGCCTCACAATTAAAGTAACTAACAAAGGAAACGTTGCCTCAAAATAGATGTAACCTTCTCGGTATTAAGCAACCGTGAGAAAGCCTATGATGAGCCAACGAAGTAGAAGAGAGATACTTGAACACACCAGAGCGCGCTACCTGAAAGGCAGCAAAGCAGAGAAGCAGAACATACTTGATGAATTGACCGCGACAACGGGACGTGTCAAGTCAAAAGAAAATGTTACCGAAAAGAGATGAATGGTTCAAAAGATAATGTTACTGAAGGTTCTTTAAGGTTGAGGTAAGTAGACCTTACATCCAATTTTTGGTCAGGGGGTAAACAGGGTAAAGCCAGCAGGGTCTGGATCAGGGAATCAATATGTTCACGTAAGCGCAGAGGGTTGACGGACTTTCTCAGTTCAACCAATGGAAATAGCTTCGATTTATCAGGGAGGTCAGAGGCAAGCAGGCGATCCAGAGGGGTAAGAGCCTTGTCGTAGCTCTTTCTGAGCTTGCCTTCAGGAGAAAGGGACTTTTCTTTGAGACGCATGCAAGGTAAGAAGAGGTTGTGGTAGAGCCATAAGCATTCTTGCAGTTTTCGCAGGGTGTGTAATTGGGTATCACTATCCAGGCGGCCATTACCGATATAAGCTCTGATAAGGCTGTGGTTGTTTTCCTCGACAAAACGGTTGTCATTTTTGCGATAGGGTTTAGAACGGGAAATGCTGAGATGGGGCACGAGATACTGCCAGTGTCTGATGAGGAAACCGTTCATGAACTCAGGGCCATTATCGGGGTGAAACTCCAGAACTGGGAAGGGAAGACGGGCAAGGATGAAATCAAAGGCATCTTTCATAACCGTATAGGCATTCCCGTATGTGGCGGCGATTTCACACCATCCTGTGGCTACGTCCACCAATTGCAAGGTGTAAATATAGTTGCCGTTGGCAGAAGCTCCACAGTGATGGATTGTATCCACTTCAAAGTGTCCGGGGGTTAGGGTATCCCAGGGGATCCTTTTGACAGGAATATGGGCATAAACCTGGTTGTGCGGTTTGGATGGATACTTGCGCTGAGAGATCCTGTCCAACCTGCGCTGCGGATAGTTCACCAGACGCTTGATGGTGGAGACGCTGATTTCCTCAAGCTGTTGCCTGAGTTCCTCGTCCAAACAAAGCTCCCTGTGCGCATGCAGACTTTCAGCCATCCAGATCAGGTTCTCTTTGAGCCGTTCTGCACATGGGTAATCCAAACTCTTTGCGATCAATCTCACCGCATCGCCAACTCGTGTGCCGTATGTTTTGCCTCTTTCTTTTCCTCGCTTTTTCCTCGATAAGCGCCCATTCAGAAGCCTCAGGATGGATTTGCGATGCAGGTGTGTTATCTTCTCCGCTTCATCCAGCAGCATACTTTTCTCTCGCTTGCTTGCGTCCCTGTAGCGCCCCCATATCTTATGGATATATTTCCGTCGTTCATCTATGGTCATAGGATCTGTCTCTGCCATCGTTCCCTCGGTAACATTATCAGTTGATCCAACGATAGCATTTCAGTAACATTTTAGTTGAACTAATGCGCGGGATATCACCGTAAATATGCGATCAGGGTATTGAGACATCCCAGAAGGAGCAAAGGGTTGAAAAAGGCTGGTCGCAAACGGCGATACACTGGGGAGACGATCCAGATACTTGAGCAGCTCTGGGAGATGGGAGGGCGCCTGTGTTCAAAGCGTCTGCACCCATATCTGCCCGAATGGATACGCAAGCTGGAGGAGTGCGGGGAAATCAGTCTGACCCAGGAGGTGAAGGCACAGCTTCTGAGCATGAGCAGGGCCACCATTGACCGGCGTTTGCAGCCAGCTCGTATCAAAGAGAAGAGACGGGGACTTTCAACCACGAAACCCGGTACCTTACTCAAGCGACAGATTCCCGTCCGGATTTACACGCCTTGGGATGAACAGCAGCCCGGCTTTCTGGAGATTGACCTGGTAGCTCATTGTGGAGAGACCACGGCAGGTAATTACCTCAATACGCTGACTGCCACAGATCTGGCGACTGGCTGGACAGAATGCCTGGCATTGCCCAATAAGACCCAGACAGCAACTTTTCAGGCAATCAAAAACCTGCAAGAAAAATTACCTTTCCCTTTGCTTGGCTTGGATTCTGATAATGGCTCAGAGTTCATTAACGATATGCTCTACCGCTATTGTTTAGATCAGCAGATCACTTTTACCCGCTGCAGACCTTATCGCAAGAACGACCAGGCCCATGTCGAACAAAAGAACTGGTCTGTGGTGCGTCACACCGTGGGATACGATCGTTTCGAGACCCAGGCAGAACTGGACTTGCTCAGCTCAATTTATGCGGATTTACGCCTCTTTGTCAATTTCTTCCAGCCCGTGGAAAAGCTGATTGGCAAATCCACTGTGGACGGTGTAAAGTGCAAACATTATGATCAGGCGAAAACACCTTATCAAAGGGTCTTGGAGGACCCAAGGGTTGATGAAAAAAACAAGACCCAGCTGCGGACCTTGTATAATTCCCTGAACCCTATCACGATTAGGGAGGCTTTGATTGAGAAAACTGCCCGAATGTTAAAGATTGCTTAGTTACTTTTTCATTTGAGGCAACGTATCTCCAAAAGTTACTTTTTATTATGAGGCATTACGCACCGCATGAGCATGTTACGGGAGGCCAGCACCTCGGTATATTCCATCATTTATAATGAAATTCCAAGCCTGGCAGCAGGGAAACCTTGACTCTTGCCATTCCAACGAGTAGAATTTGTGCTCGCGCTGGGAATTGGCCCGGCGAATAGCGGGTGAAGGTAGCCCCAGGTGGGGTGAGAGGCGCCCAAAAAGGAAGAAAAATGACACACGAACAACAAGTTATCATCAAAGCTGAAAAACGCAAAGTTACAGGCAAGAAAGTTGCCCAGCTGCGGCGGGAAGGTAAGCTCCCAGGCGTAGTCTACGGACGGCACCTGGAAAAAACCATTCCGATCCAGATGGACGCGCACTCCACCTCTCTGATCCTGGGAAAACTGACTGGATCGAGCCTCCTTACCCTCGATTTCGCGGGGGAAAAACTCAATGTGATCGTGCGCGACCGCCAACGCGATGTGATCTTTGGCCGCCTGATGCATGTGGACTTTTTAGCCGTCTCCATGACCGAAAAATTGCGCACGACTGTTGGCATCGAGCTGGTTGGTGAAGCACCCGTGCTCAAACTGATGGAATGCTTTATCAATCAGGGCTTGCAGAACCTCGAAATCGAAGCGCTGCCTGCCGATCTGCCTGAGAGGATCGAGGTGGATGTCACCGGCATCGAAACAGCCGATGACATCATCACCGTTGGTGATCTCAAACTTGGCGACAAGGTTGAAGTCCTCACCCCGGCAGACGAAGTGGTCGCTTCTGTAGGCTTCGCGGCAGTTGAACCTGAACCGACTGAGGAAGAAGTCTCCGACGAGCCTGAGGTCCTTGAGAAGGGCAAGAAGGAAGAGGACGAAGAGTCCGAAGAGTAATTGCCTTGATTATTTTGGCAACCGAAACCGCCCTTTCGGGCGGTTTTTCTTAATCTGATTTATCCTGCAGGGCTTGCAGCAACTGCCACGTCATATAGGCAGTCGCGCCCCAGACTGTCTCCCCATCATAAGGTTTATAGTAGAGCACTTTGTAGTGCTGCGTTTCCACATGCCGGTCTTCTGAATAACTATTGGCAGGGTCAGCCAGCCAATCCAGCGGAACGCTGAATATCCTGGCTACTTCGTCTTCTGCCGGCTTAAACTCATACGGCCAGGGGATCATCCCTACAACCGGCCGCACTGTGAAACGGGTAATTAATTCCATCTCGGGCAATTCCCCTAAAATACGCACATCCCGTGGAGCTAAACCGATTTCTTCGTATGCTTCCCGCAAGGCTGTATCCGCCCGGCTTGCATCACCTGCTTCACAAGCTCCCCCCGGGAAGGACACCTGCCCCTGATGAGATTCCACTTTATTTGTCCGCCTTGTATAGAGCAGATTCCAGCCATCTTCGGTCACAAAGAGCGGAACCAGGACCGCGGCAGGCATCAGATTGCTCCGGTCCGAAAGAACGAAACCTTCATAGGTCATGAGCCTGTGTTCCGCCCAACTCAGCAGCCGGTTGCAGAGATCATCGGAAATGGTGATGCGGCTCAAGGTTCACCCTCTTCCATCTCCCCGAATGTTTCCAGACCCTGATTGACTGAACGGCCGAAGATGAGGAATCCAGTGTGCGCCACCATGCGGTCAATTGGCCGAAGGTGGTCCCAATCTGTTTTCCAATAACGCATGATCAGTTCGCTCGCTTCAACAAAAGCAAAGCGGTGATTGCGCAGCGCGCTGAGGCATTTAACCACCTGGTTGACTGTAGGAACCAGGATCCCCAGATAGCCGCCGCCTTTAAGGCTGCGTTTGGCTTGGGCGAGGTAGTTGTAAGGGTACTGTACATCCAAAAAAATAGCATCCAGATCCCGTTCCTCAAAGCCGTCCGCGGCATCTCCCAGTTTAAATACCACGCGGTCCTGCATTCCCAGTTGGGTCAGGTTCTTGATTGCCAGAGTTTGTGCTTCACTCTTGCGTTCGTAAGAATAGACCTTGCCTGTCTCCCCCACGTTGTAAGCCAAAGCCGTGGTCATGGCGCCGGAACCGGTGCCGCATTCGAGGACCCGTTTGCCTGGGCCCACACCCATAACGAGCAGAGCATAAGCGATCTCTTTGGGGTACATAATTTGCGTCGTGCGCTTTGTGGCTTTGATCAGATCCGCCAGTCCGGGTTGGAACAGGTAAAAAGGGTTGCCCTGGTGCGATTCCAGACGGCTGCCCCAGGGTTGACCGATCACCTGGTCGTGTTCAATCACACCCCGGTGGGTTTGCAGTGTCTGACCGGATTGAAGCCTGAAAATGTGGGATTTAAAATTAGCGCCCTGAAGTTGGACCAGATCCCCCTCCCGGGCAACATCGTTTTCAGAAAAGAGATCGCTCATCCCTTGTTTTTTGGTTTGGTTTCGATCTGTCCGAGCCAATGGCTCACGAACAGGGCAATCACCGAACCAATCAATCCTCCTCCCAGGTGAAGGCTGCCAACCATCATAAAATTGAATTCAGAACTGACCGCGATCAAATGACCAATCAGGAAACCAACCCAACTTGCGACCATAAATAATACCAACTTCCAAAAACCTCCGTCCCGCCATAGGTGAAAGAGGGCTGCAAGCAGTGTGGCAAAAAGCCAACCGAATATGTAAGTAGAAATGTTCATTCAGTTTCCTTGTTTTGGTACTTAGCTTTGAAGATTTCTGCGCCTCCCAGACAGGTATCACCGTCATATACCACAAGCCGTTGACCAGACGTGATGTCCCTGGCCGCATCATCAAGCACTGCTATGATATCACCCTTTTCATCCAGCAGACAATGCCCCGGCAGTAATTTGGAAGTGGAGCGCAGTTTGAATTGATAGGATTTTTTAAGGTCCGGAGCGAACCCGCTGACCCAGTTGGTGTCCCGGGTTTCCACGCGGTTGAAAGCCAGTTCCTCAACAAAACCAACGATCAGCGCATTTTGTTGGACGTCTTTTCGCAGCACGTAATAGGGCCTGGCAGCCGCGATGCGGATACCCTTGCGCTGCCCAATGGTGTAAAGCGGCAATCCCTGGTGCTGGCCCAGTAAAACTCCAGCGCTGTCATAGATGGGTCCGCTGACAAGCAGGTTTATGGCATGCTCACGCAAAAAAGCTGCCTGATCACTGCCCTCAAGAAAGCATAAATCCTCACTTTCCTGATTGAGACCCTCAGCCAGTCCCAGCCGGTTGGCGATTTTCCGGACCTCATGTTTGCTGAGTTCTCCCAGGGGCAGGTTCATGCTCTGAAAAACATTCTGCGGAAGCGCAGAGAGAAAATAAGACTGGTCCTTGGAACGGTCTTTTGCCATTCTGAGGATGACGCTGCCATCCGGCTGCCGCGCAAGACGGGCATAATGCCCCGATGCCACCTGATCCGCCCCTTCGCTGCGCGCGTAAGCGATCAGTTGTCCCCATTTGAAAAGCCGGTTGCAGGTGACGCATGGGTTGGGCGTCAGCCCGCGTTTCAATGCCTCCAGATAATGCCCCACAACATCCCTTCTGAAGTTTTCCCGCCAGTCCAGAATACGCATGGGGATGCCTAAAATCTCTGTGACTGCTTTTAGTTGCGAGGCTCTTTCTTCTACCGTCTTCGGGTCAGGGCTCTCCCAGAGACGCAAGTGCACGCCGGCAACATCAAAACCCTGCTCTTTAAGCAGCCAGGCAGCCACGGAGCTATCCACCCCGCCGCTTAAACCCACAAAGACAGTTCCGCGCGCGTTCATCTCCCACCCATTTTACCTTTTATCCCTCCCAAATTCAGGGTGCGGGGAAGATTTGTTTGATAAAATCCGGGCAAGGAGTAAGGACTATGTTCGCGGATACACACTGCCACCTCGATTTCGACCGCTTCGACACGGACCGTCTGGAAGTAATTGAACGTGCCGCGCAATCGGGCATTGAACTGATCATTAACCCGGGCATCGATCTGGCTTCTTCCCTGCAAGCCGTCGAGCTTGCCCGGACCTATCCCGGCTTCATTTTTGCCGCGCCTGGCATTCACCCCAATTACACCCAGTCCGCTGAGGCAGGTGATTTGGAAAGAATTGCCCAGGCCTGCGGGAAGCCAAGCGTGGTCGCGATTGGTGAAATCGGGTTGGATTATTACCGCACCTATTCCACCCCGGCTGTTCAGCGGGCTTATCTTGAAAAGCTCCTGCAGCTCGCCCAGGAGCAGGATTTGCCCGTAATCCTGCACTGCCGCCAGGCAGCCGATGACCTCGTGCCGATCCTGATCAGCTGGGCTTCCGCCTTACCGGATCACCTGAGGATCAAAAACCAACCTGGCGTTCTGCACGCGTACAGTGAGTCCGGCTCAGTTGCTGAATCCCTGCTGCCTTATGGTTTTTACTTTGGAATAGGCGGGCAGCTAACCTACGCGAACAGCCATGTCCTCCACGCAGTCGTGCAGAGCCTGCCATTGGAACGGATTCTACTCGAAACTGACGCGCCCTTCCTCACGCCCCACCCCCGCCGCGGTGAGCGCAACGAGAGTTCCTACATTCCATTGATCGCCGCGGAACTGGCTGAAATGAAAAACCTTCCCGTCGAAGAGATCGGGAAGGTGACAACGGCGAATGCCCGCAGGTTGTTCACACTCTGACGTACTAATTAGCCTTAGCCTCAGGAATGTAAGGAGGCACAAAGGTTTGATCGCTCATTGGCGGGCGCACGTAGCCTTCCTCTTTTTGCCTGGGGGGCAGCACAATCGGCTCCGGGGTGAGGTCCTCATAAGGAACCATGCTCAATAAATGCTGAATGCAGCTCAGGCGGGCTTGCTTTTTATTATCCGCGTTCACCACATACCAGGGCGACTGTTTGGTATCCGTGTAACGGAACATATCGTCTTTGGCACGCGAATATTCCACCCATTTGGAGCGTGATGCCAGGTCCATCGGGCTTAGCTTCCAACGCCGCGTGATATCGTCAATGCGCGCCTGGAAGCGTCTTTCCTGTTCTTCATCACTCACCGAGAACCAATACTTGATCAGGATGATACCGGACCGGATGAGCATTTTCTCAAATTCAGGTACGGAACGGAAAAATTCGTCCACCTCTTCCGGAGTGCAGAAGCCCATCACGCGCTCCACGCCAGCGCGGTTGTACCAGGAGCGGTCAAAAAGCACGATTTCGCCGGCAGCCGGAAGATGCGGCACGTAACGCTGGAAATACCATTGTGTCTTCTCCCGTTCGGTGGGTGTTGCCAAAGCAACCACGCGCACGATTCTGGGGTTGAGAGTCTCGGTGATGCGCTTGATCACGCCGCCCTTTCCAGCCGCGTCCCGGCCTTCAAAGAGCACGACGACTTTGAGGCCCTTTTCCTTCACCCAGCCCTGAAGTTTGACCAGTTCAATCTGCAATTTTTCCAATTCTTTCTCATACTGTTTAGTAGTCATGCTGGAGCGTGGGGCAGAACCGTCCGCGGATACTTTCTTTTTCCCTTTGGATGCTTTTTCGCTTTGTTTCGAATTTTTATCTGCCATGCTGACCTCCTGTTGGAACAAAAAAGATGGTGATGGTGGAAGTAAGATTATTATAACTTTTAAGCGCCATTCAGAAAAGATAACTGCCAACCCAAAAGTCAGCTTTGGCTATGGAGTTGGCAGTTCGAAAGATCAATAACATCTATCGCGTCTTGGCATAGGCTTGCGCGATAAAATGCGAAGCAACCAACGAAGCGATCATCGCGGTTACCAGCACGCCGATGATACAGGCGATAAGACCCAATGGGGCCAGCAGCCCTGCCACTAATACACCCAGGATAGCCAGTATCCAGGCACCGAAGTTCTTGCCCAGCATGCTGAATATGTGCTTCAATTCAAATCCGGCTGAGAGGGTGCCTTTAACCGCGAGATTCGCCTGAGCAGGATAGAGCACCAACTGTATCAGGACTGCCAATAAAAGGTCAAACAGGCTTAATATGGTAACGAGGATCATCCGCAGCACTTCTGGACTGGAACCTGAATCGCCCATCGTTCTCATAACAGGAAAAACGATTACCAGATTAAGAAGAGTGAGCGGAATACCATATACAAAGGCGATAATGGCAAACTTAAACCCTCTGCCCAGATCGGCTCCAAAATCAAGACGCGGGAGCGGCCGCTCTTTGCCATTAACGATGTTGGCCATCGCAGCCATGGCATAGCCGGACGCAACCATCTGCCCGATAAAGGGAATCAGGCCGCAAAGCATGGGCGGAAGAATCTTGCTGAACCATTCCGGGTCTTCAAAAATATAACTGAAAGCTTTCTTAAAATTCATTTATCTGAACACTCCTTTTAAATAGAATGAAAATCCACTCTGTTGAGTGGTGAAAACAACTTATAAATGTTTAAAATCATTGACATTTACCACCATAACGACGGCCCTTTTCTCCCTGTCCGGCTTGCCCTGGCCGCACTCCGCCCGCAAAATCTCAAGCGCCTGCTCTACCCGTGATTCATCCGTGCCAATCAGCAGGGTGCTGCGGCCGCTGCGAAGGAAGCCGCCTGTGGACGCAATACAGGTCACACGGAACTCGTTGGCCGTGAGCTGGTTGGAGATCCGGTCGTTCTCTTCGTCTGGGATAATGGCAATGATCAGTTTCATGTCAGATCTCCTCAAAGTGTTCCAGGTCCAGGCTAAAGATGCTTACCCCTCCCACCATCGTTTCACTGGGGATAGGAATGGGCAGCGATCCGCCTTCAGTGGGTACCGCCACAAAACTTACTCTGCGTTTGGCAGCATCAGCCAGAAGGATTTGGATTCTTTGCTGATCTTTCCTAAGACAGCCGATCAGAAAGGTAACGTTGCGCTCGCGCAGAAACCCACCCACGCTTGGCAGACGGGTGAACTTAAACTTTTCCTGCCCGAGTACAAGTTCCACCAGGTCGCTGTCCTGTGCTTGTACCACAGCAATGAGCAATGTATCAGGTTTTAGGAGGTTCGTTGACATAGCAGATCCCTTTTCAAGTCATCAAAGCCTGATAGCTTTATTCTATCGTATTATTGGGTCTCCGCCAACTCAAAACCTTCGATTGTACGCACATCAATCGCGATTGCTTTGAAACCAACTCTCTTTTTTGTTCACGTGTTCACGTAAGCATATCTGTCGAATCCTTGCGTGCCCTGCACTGTAGGAACAATCGTATCTGCCTGCATGAAACGCCCCAATTGCGGGTCATACCATCTGGCGTTGTAGAAGTAGATATCGCCTTCCTTCATCTGCCCGGTATAGCCGTAGTCCGTCGGGCTGATTCCATCTGAATAGCGGGTCGTTCCCCAGGGATGGTAAAGGGTTTTGCTTATCAGGTTTCCATTCCCATCCGCGACCGCGCTCACGCTCCCCAACTGATCCCCATAGATGCAGCTCACAACGCCATCCTTCTTCATCGCGATGCGCTGCCCATCGGCATAGAAGTACAAGGTTCCCATGCGGGCTGTGATGGGCTCAAACAAGTTTGTTGCCTCCTCAGCATTAGAAACAAAAGGCATATAAAACTTGAGGGGCTGCGGAGGCTGCGGAGGCTGCGGGGGCGGTTCCGGTTCAGGATATGCCCCTTCAAAATAGTTGCCGATGAAGATCGTCGCCGTGCCATCCGCGTTAATCTCCGCCACCCGCTTGCCATCCCCGTCATATCTGTACTCACTGATCTGCTGACCGTTGTTCCGGACTGCAGTTAGCTTAGATTCTTCACGACCAGATAATTCTGCATTCCGTGTCAATTGGTTTCTCATATGACATGAAATTAAAACATGATAGTCCCCTCTACTCATAATTCTTTGAACTCCATACAGGTGATCCAAGCCCATCCAAGATGTTGATTGCAGGAATTAAGTATGAAATAGTTTTTGTTTCCAGATCTGCAATGAACAATGCCGTAACGTTCCCACCCATATGGGTAGCCGAAAATACAAGCTTATTTCCATCCGGAGACCAGGATATCCTGCCATATTTATTTCCTTCGCAAATGCCACACAGAAACTCTTCATAACGTCCCCCATCTTCTGGCTGTCGGTACAACCACCATTCCTCATTGGTTTCAAGATCAAAAACCGCCAGCCCGCTGTGTGGGGAGTTGGTTAGAGCAAAATAAGCTATTCTTTTGCCATCAGGTGACCATGAATGATATATCCCATCAGGCAAATCCATGATTTTTTGTCCCTGCTTATCTCTCAACTCATTTATATGCCCAAAATTTACTATATTGTTATCATCAACTGGAGATGGGATGATCCGCACAACGCCTAAGCTCTGGCTTTCACTCCATTTTTGCATTTTCCCATCAAGTGAAAGTACCCATACTTCTGAATTAAGTCCATCCATATGATCTGAACAAACTAGAATGACATTCCCTTCTCTTGACCAGGAAATGGACTTTATATGTCTTTGGTTTTGTTCAGTCAACTTACAAGTATTTGGCAATTCGATTTTCTGAACCAGGGGATCTCGATTTTCGACTGGCTCCATCGGGAAATGAGAGTGATCAATTGCTTGTTCGAGATCTAAAATACACAGATTCTCATCCTGATAGCCACATCGAGTAGCTATCAGGTTTTTATCATCATTTAAAGCAATTTGCCCATAAAAATTACCATATAATCGAGAAAATATAAGCCCTTCTGAAGTTGTTAAAAATATTTCGTAATTAGGTTTATTGGAACTAGAACTAGCTATGAAAACAATTGTGCCATCTACATCCTTTGGGGACAATTGGCTATTAATTGATACTTGACTTTCTTGTGTAGACCTCAAAGTATTCCTACCCTTATTCACTTCCTTAGCAATTGGAGATGTAGGATCAACAAAATCACGGAGATTACAAGAGGAGATATGCGGAATTATCACAATCAATGTCAAGATGTAAATGATTTTTGTAAAATTCTTTTTCAACATCATATTAATCATCTTCTCCCCATAAAGACTATTGCTATACGTTGTATATGAACGTTTTGTGTATCACAAATTGAACGTGGTAACGACAATACATTTCCTTTTGTAGCCTTCAATCGGACCATCAACCTCCATAATATATGGAACAATTTCTCCATCAATGCCTGTAGCTATATCCACAATCATGTCAACATGTGTATATACAGGTTTACCATCAATTGAATAGTTATATGGATCCATGTAGTAGACTAAATCACCGATCTCAATTTTTGAACTAATTGAAGCGATTTCATCATGCAACCCTTTACTTGTGTAAATACTTTCTCGTTGACTCAAATCTGATGGGTTATATACAGCCGGCAAATCACTGCTTTCAAAAAAATCATATCCCAAGGTTGCCACCCAATAATTAAAATTATCATGTGTCCGATACCACGCTAAACTATTAACAGAGTTGTACCAAATTTTTGATACTGGTATCCCGCCAAAATTGACAGATGTAGATACAGCTGTTGTGCATTGAGATCCTTCATATGGAGTGTAACCTTGACCCATTACACTTGCGGCTTTCTTTCCATCGTAAAGATAGCTTTTGTTATTGTTATCAATTACTTTACATCCTCGACCGTAATAGTCGTCATAAGCTCTGTATCCACTCGGATCGGTATACTTCATTGGGCTGTTGTTGACATAAGCATATCTGTCGAATCCTTGCGTGCCCTGCACTGTAGGAACAATCGTGTCTGCCTGCATGAACCTGCCTAATTGAGGATCATACCATCTGGCGTTGTAGAAGTAGATGTCCCCTTCCTTCATCTGCCCGGTATAGCCGTAGTCCGTCGGGCTTGTACCTTGGGCATATCTGGTCGTGCCCCAGGGATGGTAAAGGGTTTTGCTTATCAGGTTTCCATCCGCATCCGCAACCGCGCTGACACTCTCCAACTGATCGCCATAGATGCAGCTCACAACGCCATTCTTCTTCATCGCGATGCGCTGCCCATCCGCGTAATAATAACTGGTGCGAATGATGTCACTCATCATTACCAAAGGTATGTACAAACAGTTTGGCTGGCTGCAGGACGTCCTTGATGAACTCCCTGATCTCTTCGAAACTCAAAGACCAGCTACTCTTTGATTGAAAATGATGGAAAGTCGTGAAAGTTGTACGTAAACTTTTCTGAAGGCACCAAGTTCAACCCAGTAATCTGGTACTTCTCAACAACTTGTTTGAGCCGCTCAGAACCACAATTGATTATCTGCGAAGAAACAGGGGTAAAGAAATCATCTCCCTGCCATGTGCCTTCCTTCATCACATATCTCTGGTAGCTCAACACGTATCCATTATGTCTGCCCAACGGACAGTAAACTTCATTCTCCTGTCCTTTATATACAAACTCTGACTTCTCCTGATCGATTACTCCTCTGCCCCATGGTATCGTGACCAGGTAGTATGTTGGCAGCTCTACCGGAAAAACGCCTTTTTTATTCTTTCCCAACTTCTCGATGACCACGGGCGGGTCGAAGGGATTGAGACCTGTCAGACCTTCTCCTTCGTAGATTTTTCGAAAACGTTCTGAGACCAGAAACAGCCCTGGCACACCCCACATCACATCCTGCCAGCAGGTCGGGTCTGCGCTTGAGAACCGTACCCGCTGAGGTGGAAGCCACAAATCCTGGCTCACCACCTGCCCGCAGACTGCGCAGGTATTGGCAGGAGCCCAGATCTTCGGCTCCATCACTTCGTAATAGGATATCTTTCTTGGGAATCGGGTCTTATAATAACGCAGTACATAAATCTTTTCCATTATCTTTCCTATCTCTATCGATACCTCTTTAATATATCAAGTACAGTTGGGAAGCGATCCACAAGCGGAGTATACACTTCCACCAACTTATCAATGAATATTGACATTGTAGGGGCTTCTGACAATATAAAACCAACCAACACATCATCAACTTTTTAGTGCCAATGCTGGTAGCCATGGAATGCATCATAGGAATTTGGACTTGGCATGGGGGACGGGAATGTGGTTGGATTGTTCAATAAGCACATGTGCCCTCATCGCGCTTACTGCTCCGCGTATTGTTGGTTAGGTAACAGGCATATTACGGAAAGCGTTAGCCTATTCCATGTAAGGCGTGCATAACTTGTTTTTCTCCGGATTACAGGACTGGTAGTTTCCATATCCAACCCATTCATGCTTCAAGGCAATATCAAGCGGCTCCTTACAATCATTTACGCCTACCCCTGACAAGGATGGATCAATAATGTCGATAAGGATGCCCCTCACATTTGATTCATGATTAATATTATACAAAAATTCTTTCGGAGGATCAGCAGTTTTAATCCAACTTAATATTACAGTTATACCTGAGTCTGGATAACACAAGACAGCATTAAGATAATTCATCGGCCTTCCTGCAAACCAGACAATTACATGGTCGGGTTCACCCAAAGCATTGATCACCTTTTCAAGCGGAAGTTTCATCCTCCATAGCTTATATGACAGACTGATAGATCTTAATATGCCTTCTGAAGAAAAAAACAATGTATTTGACTCGCCAGCCTTATTCTCCAGTACGATGCTTGATTCGCCTTCAAGCCCTTTTAGCTCTGTTACCGAATAATGACCTGAATGATTGATCAGGTCCAATACTTCTTCATAGGACATCCCTAAGGTTAAACCTTTCCAGCAAGGGAAGGAACAGGAGTTGTCAAGCTTGTATTCAAGTTTTAGCGCATCGCAGCTGATGCAGGTCAATATAAGAAACAAAGCTATAACGATGTTCAAAGTTTTCATTATTCTGCTCCTAAAATCAAGTCGATCATAAAGTGCCTGATCGTGTCCGGGACCCCTGGATGATTAGGATCAATCAGGAGTGCTGTCAAAGCCTGGCTAAAAAACTCTGCAGGTGCTGTTCGCCATAATCACCATCTGCCAAATTCATAGTCGATTCTGGTGGTATTTTTAGTTTTGGTTTGGGTAAAAACAGAAGGGGGCTCTTAGGATTAACTCCAGCTAATTTCATCAATTCAGTGACCGGACCGTTTGGAGTATTAATATAGGTATTCAATCCAGTAAACACATGGGTTAGTTCATGCATAACCATGATGCCTGGCGTCCCTCGAGGGACTCTCCATGTCGAGCTGGTGAAGTCCTTTTCAAAGAGGATACACCCAGGAAGCACAAAACTTCTGCCCTGCAACCCGGGAATATGATTCTTGCCCGCAAAACTTGTTAGGTTCTTGAGCATCCATGCTCTTCCATCACTAACGCCTAAACGTTCCAACCCACTGGCAAATTGCACCTGTGCATTATAGATTATTGGTAAAAAGAGAGTGATTGCTCATTATCATCATAACACCTTGTAAGTCATAGTTAGGGTTCATATTGTAGAATTCAGACGCACCACTACGCCACTTGTTAAAACTAATAAAAGAACTGATCACCTTGGTTTCGGGGTCAAAGTCAAAAGTATAGCGAACACAAAAAGCTCCCATGGGTTTCAAAATGTTTGCCAGACGATACGATGTGACAATTCCCATTTTCAACACTTTGGCAGCTGTACCTTTTACATTAAATTCAAATCTTTTGTATGGAAAGCCATAATCCATAAAAAAATCTCATTACATTTTAGTTCAGTATACGTTTTATCCAATTCGGACATGGAAACATGATTTGTTATTTCCGGAGGAGGATTTCTATCAAGAATAGACTTAAAAAAGTAACAATCTCCTGCTTTTACAATACCATTAGCTAAAAGGTCTTCCAATTCAGTTGAAATAGGATCGGTTTCAGTTGGAAATTTTTTTAGCAGCTTCACACAGTTTCTTAGGAACAGATCGTTAACAAGTCTCATTTTATTTCTCCTAAAATCTTCAAACCGCGCAGAATCGCTCTAATAAATCCGCGGTTTGAAGAAAAAAGATTATTGAGATATCTTGGTGGTTGAACTCCGTTTGAAGGTAAGAAAGCTTGATTGTAAGGATCATACTGAAATTTTAGGTCACTTCTATACGGTTGAAAATGGATGCTTCCTGGTCTAACGCCAGGTTTAGGGTTTTCAACATCCAGATGCCCTTCACTTCTCTCCCAAAGATTTTTAGAGCCACGATTCGGCGTTCCATCTTCAATACGAATATTAATATTTACAATCCGGTACGATTTCCTGAAGCAAAGTATCCTCTGCTATCTTAAAACAAATGTACTGACTCTGATGTCCAGAGCCTTGGATCTGTATGTCAAAATTCCAATAAGCCTGATCTTTCCAAACCGATAGATCACAATTTTGTTTACCTTTACAAATTTCCCATGCTTCTTGCAATCCGGCGTCAATCGCATTTTCCATTGTTTCATTTGATGTGAACTTTTCTTTATGTTCAACGTCATACTCACTACCATTTATTTCGCTAAGAGTTAAATTGCCTTCTTCAAGATTGATAGAGCAAAATATAAACCTTCTTTCATGAAACAGTCCAAATAGTATTGGGCGTTTACTGTAATAGCTCAATGAAACTTGATTCGCTTTGCTTGCATCCAAATTAAAAGCCTCGTATCTTATCATGATTCCATTTAGATATGCTCTCGGATAGATTTCTTGGACTAATTCTTTACACGTACTATCTATGAATATTAAATCTGGAAATCCAGTTCTGTTTCTCGGAATACTTAGATAGTTTTCCTCTTTTTCGTTTAAAGGCATAGTAGAATTGCATCCCGTTAGGATGAAAACAAACAAAACAATAAGCCAAATTATCTTTTTCATCGAATTTGTTGGTTTCTCCATCTACGGTATTCATCCAGGGTTTGTCTATGATAATTTTGATATTTTAACAAATCAGACATAGTTTTGTTTGAAAGATAGTTCGTTAAACCTGTTATCCCCATATTATAGCCTTGCAGAATAATCCTCGATTGGTCATCCAGTGATAGCGTAGTAAAACTATCACTATATTCCTTTACTAAATTTGTCCGAATATAGGACAAGTAACCTGCAATATATCCAACAGCTGTCTTAGGATTGAGTAAATTTGAAATAGTACCCTTGTCGTTTTTTATAACATAACTATCAGCTTCCAACATTGATCCCACGCTTACTTGAATTTGACCAATCCCGATTGAAGCACTACCCATCGAGAAAGTTTCTCTAAAATATGCTTCACCACCCTCAGCCAAATTTGCTGGTAATCCGTTGAAGAATATTCGGCGTTCTAAAGCACCACTTTCATGTCTGATAACTGATCCAATCAGCTCTGAAGAGATTCCTGTTCGATTAGCCTCAGAAGTTATAACCTCTGATAATTCTGTAATTAAAGTTCCACCGATCCGATCCCTCGCTGTTTGATTTAAGACATCAACATTTTGAACAACGATCTCGCCTATTACATGCCCTGTGAAGTAGCTTCCGCCAAGATAGACACAATATAGAAATTGACCCCATGAAAAGATGCATTGACCACTCGGGTCGGTGTATCTGAGCGGATTATTGTTGACGTACGCGAAGCGGTCCCAGGCTTGGGTGCCCTGGGCGGTAGGCACGAAGACATCCGCCTGCATGAAACGCCCCAGTTGCGGGTCATACCATCTGGCGTTGTAGAAGTAGATATCGCCTTCCTTCATCTGCCCGGTGTAGCCGTAATCCGTCGGGCTTGTACCTTGGGCATATCTGGTCGTTCCCCAGGGATGGTAAAGGGTCTCTCTTATCAGGTTTCCATCCGCATCCGCAACCGCGCTGACGCTCCCCAATTGATCCCCATAGACCCAGGTGACTATCCCTTCCTTGCGCACCGCAATCCGCTGCCCCAAACTGCCGCCTTCTAACCTTACCCCAAGGCAGCAGTTGAAGTGATTTCTATGTAGTTATTAAGGTTCAAAAATGATTAATCGTTTGACCAGATGTAATAGTCAATTTCCGTTTCCGCATTTTTAAACAAGGAGAGGTTATGACTCTTATAATATACCCATCCATATCTCCCTTCAGATGTTAATACACAAGAGAAGAAACCTTCGTTTTCATATATTCTATGCCGTTTCCAATCAATATCTTCAATTCTATCCAACAGAAGCTTACAGGAATATCTGTCGGGCTTTCCTTCTGAGTATCTATGGAATCTGGCTCCATTTAAGTTTTCAAAACCAGCACTGCAATCACCGCTACCGCAAGACATATAATAGTAAATATCCGTTCCCAGGCCTTCTTTTTCATCACCTGTATCCAGATCTAAAAATTGTGCGTTGTAAAAGGGATCTTTATCTTCTGTATGCCTCGCAGAAACCTCATTATTCCAGAACGAAGTAAAAACAATGCTATGTTCAGTATTTAACCATATGGCTTTACAAGCACTGAGCATTAAAAGACAAGTCAATACAAAACAGCAAAAATAATGTTTCTTATTCATTTTCATGCTTTAGTCAAATGTTTTGGTTGGGCTTAATCATTTGACCATATATAGTATTTTAGTTTAACTGTTGCTTCTTTGTAATCGGTAATTTGGGAACTCTCATAATAAACCCAGCCATATCGACCTTCAGAAGTTAACACACAGGAATAAAACCCTTCCACAGGGTATATTATTGAGTTTTTCCACATTCTTTCGTCAATACGGTCAAGAAGTTGTTTACAGGTATAGCGGTCGGGTTTTCCTTCAGAGTATCTTGTGAATCTGACCCCGTTCAAGTTGCTAATGGAGACCCCACATGTCATAGTGCCGCAATCCTTACGATATACAATATCAATTTGATTATTCTCTTTGGTCTTACCGGTATCCAAATCTAATAAGTATGCGTTGATAAATGTTTCCGGGTCTTTTCTTTGTTATGCTAGTACTTCGGTGTTCCAAAACGTACTTAACTCGACCTCATGAACCTCGTTTAGCCATCGATTTTTGCAGCCAGAGAGAAAAAAAAGAACAAGGTAAACAATATTACGTTTAATACTGTTCTTTTTTTCATACCAATCTCCTTTTTAAGGTAGTGTTGTCGCTGATATAAGTCATACTGCTCAGATTGCCGGTGGCTGGGTCATAGCTATAGCTCTGGGAATATTGCCCCTGGCACACATCCACAGCAAGGATTGGGACAACAACAACTGGCGATTTATACTAAGAAGAGACATTGTATATTTAAAAGAGAGCCATTCTATTCATAAAACCAATATGGATCAATTCCGCCGATTAGCAATAGCTCTAATTCATTATCATTTATGGAGTAATAGTAAATCTTTTCATCCGATCGCCCTTCATTGTTTTTCGTATAAACGCAGAACAAAAAACCATTTCCATTAGCGGACCAGTGAATAGAACCGTTGTTAATCGAACGATATTCCATATCCACCACTGTGATCCCGTTCACTTCAAGGTCAATCACAGAGATACCACCTTCAGAAAAAAAAGCTATTTTCTTTCCGTCAGGCGACCATGAGGGACTAAGCCCTTCTGCGATGATGGTCGTAGTTTCATTGTCAAAATCATATAGATACAGTTCATAATTCTGATGTTCCTCTGTGAAGTCTCTACTTATGTGAACACCATAAGCAAGTAATCTTGCTTCTGGATTCCACGATAGTCCCATTATCAGATTCATCTCATCAATTTCGATAATTTTTTCCATTATTTCACAAGTTGAGAAATCAAAAACATAGATTAGGTTTGATGTTGCCCCAATTCCCCAGTGATGCCCATCCTTGAGACCATAGTAGGCATATGATGAGGTAACATCGCCAAATCCTTTACATTGTTTCATTTCTCCGGTTTGGAAGTCAACCAAAGCTGGCGGTCTTGCATTGATTTTCGTTTTCAAAAGATCGTTTATTATGCTAAGCCCGACCATGTACCTCTTATCTTGAGAATAAGAAACTTGATGCAGGCGCAAGCGTGCAAAGGGTCTCTGTATGATCTCTACAGTTCCTGTTATAGAGTCACTCATGGTTTTTACTTCTTTTACCATTTGTGTAAATGCAATGGTTCCATAAGACGTGTGGATTATGGACATATCATTCGCTGTACTTGTACACCCAGCTACACAGAAGACAATCAAAATAAGTAGTAGACCTTTTTTTTTCATTTTTTCCGTTTCACTTTAGCATGCGTACTGGCCCGAAGGGATTTTCTCCACGGTACGAGGATGTAGGAACATAATAAGGTGCCTCGCTTTGCTCTTGTTTCGAAAGAACAACCAGAAACCCTGATAAGATCCAAGAATTACTATGCGATAGTAGAGCTGCAAAATCTTCATACTGACTAAAATCAGTGTTTGGGTGATAATACTCTATCTGATGACGAATCTCATTGACAAGTTCCGTTTCGTAACGTCTATGTCCGCTCGCGGGATTTACAAATATCAACTCATCCGAGAGAGGTTCATATCCTATGGCAACTACAGAATGCCCATATTTTGGGTAGGCTAACGTTACCACCACTGGGTTTCCCTGTTCTAAAAATTTGATAATTCTTTTTTTATCCCCTTGCAGATACTTAGCCTCGATGTTAGGAAAAGTTTTATTCACTCCTCCAGGTTGCAAGGCTGGAGGAATACCCCAATCCAAACCTAATTTCTGCCAAATCCAAGCTTGCTCTAGCTTTGCTTCGTCCACCTTCATTTCACTCACTACGCTTGACGCCATCGCAAGTGAAAAGATTGCGCACCGGTTTGTGTGTCCTTGGTTGAGTATATATGTGTCATCCCAACCCGGGATAAGCCAGTTCCCGCTTGGGTCTGTACCATTGACAGGATTGTTATTGATGTAGGCGTACCTGTCAAAGCCTTGGGTGCCCTGATGTGGTGGCACGATGGTATCAGCCTGCATAAAGCGGCCCAATTGCGGGGTCGAATCCCACTCGCTGCGCTTCGGGGACCTGCGGCCATCTGGCAATGTAGTAATAGATATCATCCACCTGCATCTGCCCGGTATAGCCATAATCCGTAGCTTGCACACCAGAGCTGTACCTCGTTATGCCCCAGGGGTGGTAAAGCTGACGGTTGATTGTTCTTCCTGTTTCGCACTCTACCACGGTTGTAGTACTGCCCAGATGATCGCTAAACAGGTAATAGATCTTGCCCTCGCTTTTCATGGCGATACGCTGGCCATCGGCATAGTAATAGCTGACGCTATCGGTGGCTCTTTCCCTATGGACGATGGGGAAGTACGACATCGTGTCAGTAACGACAGGTCCATTTTCATCGTAGGTGTATATAACAGATAAAAAAGCATATTGCTCACACTTTTTCATGAACAGATCGGAATTTGTATTCAAAACACAGAATTTTGATATCGTCTCTCTCATTCCACTATATCCATAATACTAAGGAGTCATTTTTTTAGAAATTCGTCTAAACCAAAAACATAAATTTCCCTATCACCTTTGTTGTATGCGTATATTTGTTTCTTTACAGAATTTAAAATTAGAAAACTGCCAATTTTTTGCGTATTTGGTAACTGAATTCCACCAATATAGTTTAACTCCTGGTCTTGAATACAATGTATATTTATAGATTCATGCCCCCAGCCATATGACACCAAAACCTTTCTGCTATTATCAAGAACACTACTATGAATGCCATAAATTTCAGGACTCTCTACGATTTCAGCTTTTTGAGTATGAGTTATTTTGTCACCTGTTACGAAGTAAATTGTTATTAAGTCATCAGAGCTGTTATTTATTATTAAAAACTCGTTGTTTTCCAGCCAGTATGTTCCTAGGTATCCGAATTCTATCAAGTTATCAAAATCAAAGTAATGATACTGGTTTTCCTGTTCATCAAAGAAAGTGATATCAGTATAAGTTCGAAATAAAGCCTGAACAGTTTCAGGCGAGTTGCGATTCCAATCAAAGCTTACGGCAAAACCTTTTTTACCTATCATATCTTGTGGAAAATGGAATTCTCTATCAAGAATCAGTTTTCCTTCATTGACCCGATATATTTTTGCCGCAAGAAATGTAGGATCTAAAGATGGCTGCATCGCCATAGCCATAATCCATTGACTATCCAATGACCACTCAAAATGTGGGCTATATGAGACGCCAACATACACTGTATCAACAATTTCATCTCTTTCAAAATCATAAATACTTAAGTTACTGTTTAAATCTCCAAAAGCGATAAAACGTCCGTTAGGACTCCATCTTAATCTATATCCTCTTTCAACGGCAATTGAAGTCAGTTCTATTAATCCATCATCGTGAATATCGTAAACTGCAATCTTTTTTTTCATCAATGAGACAATTGCCAGCTTAGTTCCATCGGGCGAAACTTGGACATCTTCCAATGAGTAATCAATTTCAAACATGTCGGGGACCATATAAGTTACATCGGCTTTTCTTCGGCATAAGCTTTGGAACTCATTTTTTGACGGCAAACAAGCAGCCAATGCTAAAGAGCTTATTAAAAGTAATAGAATTAATTTCTTGGATGCCAAAACCAATCTAATTTTCATTGTAATACTCCATAATTCTAATGATAATGAATGAAAGAATCGGAGTGTTAACTTCTTTAAAATCACGAGTAAAGCTAGGTGCAGTACAGAACCGCTTAATTCCATAATTTCTACGCTATGACTTACATCCACTACCAAAACAGCATGATTTTGATACATATCACCTTGGCTTAAAACCACAATATCACCCACAGCAGAATAACCTAAGCCACCAGGTTGCCGACGTTATCATATTCATAGCTTTATTGCTGCAAGACTACATTATTACGACCATTGGGTTTAAGCACTAGTGTGGCCATTACTCACTTTATTTGCCAAAGCTGCCATTATGTGTTTATCACCACGTTATACTTAGCTTTCCAAGAAAATGTCCAGAAATTTCACAAGTAATTTATAATTGCCGAGCTTTGCGTATCAAATCAGCTAAATTAATAATATCTGCTAACTCAGACGCTTTCATCTTATTTGTTATAAAATGAAGATGACGAGGTCCGTGAGAATTGGTGAAAAATAACACTAAGCATTCGTCAATAACTCTTCGAAATAATTCAGGAGTCCTTTCTTTTTTGTTCCAACTATAGAGAATTTCAAGGCTATTTGGTTTCATGCAATACCCTTCAATCGAGAAAGCTGGATTTGCAACAGGCCAAACCTCTGCAACAAAACTCTCTAGATCTTTGCTCTTTACTTCAAATACTGGTTTTTGAACAACTCCTTTTCCTGAACCAATTTCATATCCCGAATCTACAAAGACTAATTCAGACAATGACCACAGCCTTAAATACGGAATGTGCATGTCAAGCAATATCTTTGAATATCTGTCAAAAATCGCCATTTCCCAGCAAGTTCTATAACCAATGTACCAATAATATTGATCACCTGATAGACGTTTCAGAATTTCATATCTCAATGGATCTGCCCAATCTCTTTGCGATTGGCAAGTATCGTCTTTATTGTAAAATGATACGACTATCTCTTCAATGCTTTCAAATAACGAGGAATTAAGCAAACCGTCACCTGCAAATGCGAGTTTATTGCTGTTATAAGGCGAATATGGGAGACCCCATTCATAAAGATCTTCTAATGGCTTGCCAGGAAACCCCTGAGCTTCTCGTCCTTCGTGGGAAACTTTCCACACTTCAATTTCTCTTTTCATTAAACCTCTCATTTTTTTTATTTACGGACCAAATCCACAAACAGGCATTAAGGGCCCGCATGCAGGTAAAGTTACAA
Organism: Anaerolineaceae bacterium; assembly: GCA_040772525.1. Taxonomy (GTDB): domain Bacteria; phylum Chloroflexota; class Anaerolineae; order Anaerolineales; family Anaerolineaceae; genus Mesolinea. Next base: position 138,286 of record JAXGXZ010000001.1, read on the forward strand.
TTCGTGCGAAACGGTAAAAAATATACACAGGAACAGCTACTTTTCCAAAGTCAAACATACCATTCCAATTGAATCGCCATGAATTCCACTCTGCTGGTTTGTAAGTCCCTGATTCCTCATCATATTCGCCTGACCCCGACCTTTGTTTTCCACGGCCATATTCAGGATTTGGCGGATATTTCTCGTGATTATTATTATAAGGTTTTGGAAACCTGTCCCAATGAGGATCCTCACCTTCTTAGTTATTGTCACCACCTCTATGCGGTCTCCAAACTGCATCTGGATCAGCGGGATTAGTATAGCCTGGAGGATATCCATCTCTCTTTTTCCATTCCCAACCATCCGGAAAACCATCAATCTGATGTGGCGGTGGGTTTCCATCTGGCATCGGGTTATTATAATCAGGTGGCGGAATATGGGAAAAGGGCGGACCTGGAACAGTTACAGGATTAATCATTACACCACTTGGTGGAGGGGGTGTCGAAGCAGGACTTACATCAAGTGAACTTGTTGCTGGTGGTGTGGGAATAGGTAAATAAGGAGGTATGCACCCTGGACCAACACAACTATGTCCAGTTGGGTCTGTACCATTGACAGGATTGTTGTTGATGTAAGAGAACCTGTCCCATGCCTGAGTACCTTGGGCGGTGGGGGCGAAGGTATCCGCCTGCATGAAACGCCCCAATTGCGGGTCATACCAGCGCGCGTTGTAGAAGTAGATATCCCCTTCCTTCATCTGCCCGGTATAGCCGTAATCCGTTGGGCTTATGCCTTGGGCATATCTGGCCGTGCCCCAGGGATGGTAAAGGGTCTCACTTATCAGGTTTCCATTCCCATCCGCAACCGCGCTCACGCTCCCCAATTGATCCCCATAGATGCAGCTCACAATGCCATTCTTCTTCATCGCGATGCGCTGCCCAAAGTTCCCACCTTCCAGCTTTACCTCAAGGCAACAGTTGAAATAAACAATAACAAGATTTGTTATCAATTGAATATTAAATGCTTTTCTTCGTACTAGTCAATATTGAATTGTTAAGGTGCATGATTTTTAATATTGGTTAATTAGTTTGTCTCTAATCGACTCAAAACGATAATTTTATTGTTGATTAATCCCTGTAATAAATCCTCAATATTAATTGGTAGGTTGTTGAGGCTGCTTGAATAGTATTTTTTCAGATACTACATCCAATTTAAATAAGACTTCATGATAAGGCGAAGACCTAAGCACAAATGAAATTACGCGGTTGCTTTCCCATGACAGATTAGCGTAATATCGCCAATTGAGGTCACTTGGATAAAAAGCCTTTACTTCCCCATTATCACCAAAAATAACTCCTACGCCAGGTCTCATATTTGTAAAAATAAATGCTGTGTTCTTACCGTCAGGAGATAGTGTCTCCTCACTAATTTTTCCGGCTTCTAATAATGTAATCTGTTCAACTTCTAAATCTCTCAGTAACTGCATTTGACGGTCCTGCTTTATTATCAATATCAGCAAACTTACAGAGAGTAATATACAACCCGCTAAAAGAATGAACTTTATTTTTCCGAGTCTCTTCATTTACGGCCTCATTTATAAATTCCAATATAGCGATAAATTTCCCCGAGGTCAAAAGCATCCTTTATAAAAACAGGACCTATAAAAATATCAATGTGATTATCTCCAACACCTGACCCCGTATCACTTACAGTAAATATCATACCTGGAAAGCCTTCAATTGCTATTCTAGTACCTGGTGGGAGACGGTCGTCACCGGATGCAACTGTTTTCCAAGGTATAGGTGTCCCGTAACTTCCGCCGAGTCCGTATGTAAATTTCCATTCACCTTTAGCAGGATTGGAGTTTATCCAATCGATGGTTATATCCTTACCATTTTTGGCCTTCCCTGAACCCTGCATAAATATTCCAAAGTTCTCATTGTAGATAAATTCATAATTATATTTTTCATTTAACCCGGGTACATACACGTTGTAAGAGTCTGCGAATTTCGGGTCATCTTCACGAACTTGAATATAAAACGTAATCTTATACTTGCTTGGCTGAGGAACTAGTCTGTCAGAAGCTTGTCCGTTTGATATGCCTAATCCGAATTCCATGCTTGCGAAAGTGTCTGCTTCATCCTTTGTAGACCAACATCCATAATCAAATTGATCTCCGCACATCCACATTCCTGTTGGATATGTACCATTGACAGGATTGTTATTGATGTAGGCGAAGCGGTCCCAGGCTTGGGTGCCTTGAGCGGTAGGCACGAAAGTATCCGCCTGCATGAAATGGCCCAATTGCGGGTCATACCAGCGGGCGTTGTAGAAGTAGATATCCCCTTCCTTCATCTGCCCGGTATAGCCGTAGTCCGTCGGGCTGATTCCATCTGAATAGCGGGGCGTGCCCCAGGGATGGCAAAGGGTTTCACTTATCAGGTTTCCATTCCCATCCGCAACCGCGCTGACGCTCCCCAACTGACAGCCATAAAGATGAAAAACGTCACCATTCTTTTTCATCGCGAACCATTGTCCATCAGAGAGGGTTAGAAATAGTTTGGCAGGAAGCTAAGAGTAAGTCGTCAACGATGAAAATTCCGCGCCGAATTGAATACATTGGTCACTAACTGCTTTCATAATCTTCTCTATGTGACGATTGGGAATAACAACATTAAGCCAATCATCGGAGCCGAAAAGCACGATATCAGACTTAGATAGCAAAGTGAAGACCTCATTATTCACACTCGTTGAATAAAACCATTTTACAAACAGACGATTCCGTTCAATCAGATCTTCAAACCAATTATCGGAGTTCCGGGGGTTCCCATATATTACAAAGGGTAAGCTATCACCGCCAAACCTAATCAATCTTTCCAATGCCATATTATTATAGGTGCCCTTGAAATGAATCACATGCTTTTGATCATTCTCGCTGGAGAATTCTGCGCTGTCCATTTTCTTGGTGCTTATTGCTTCATAGCCATATAAATCACTGACCTGTTGGTATAGGCCTAGACTGTTCGACAACATTTGTTGTCTTTCATCATAAAATTGGCTAATTGTTATTTCTTCTTTGTCAAGCAGGTCGTTAATTATGCCCTTGCATAACTGAGTGTAATCCTCAAAATATCGTTTGTACTCGATCCACAGACACGCTCCTGTTTGTCCAACATGTTTCTTAATTATTAATTGCCGTATTATTAATTGCCGTTTTCCCATGAGATACCTACATTAATGAAAAGTTAGGGCAGATATAACCCGCCTTTACGAAGAATCATAAATGGTGTCTTTCCAGCAGAGCAGATATAAAATAATCCATGTTCACACGATTAGCCTTTTACTAAGCTCAGTAACGAATCACATTTAAGTATAACTTTCTCAGAACTTACTGTTTCCAGGAATAGCGTATCATACGATTACATAAGCCAAGAGGTTTTTCAGCTGCTTTGATCAGGATATATAAGGTTCTTCCAAACCGTTTCAGTGAAAACTGATCACAAGACCCGAGACAAATAGCGAATGGGTTCCCCCCAACTCAAAACTCCTGGGGGCAGCCTCCCCTAATCGAACCAGTCCACAACCATGTCCTCAAGGTCCTGGGGGTCAATCTCCTCTTCGCTGACCACCTTGCCAAACACGCTGTTGCCGCTACGTTTGGTACTTTGCGGGTCCCTTGTTTTGAGGGGGTGCCACCAGGGCAGGTCTTTTCCCTTCGCGATCAAGCGGTAAGCGCAGGTTTTTGGCAGCCAATTGGCTTCACGCGCCATCTTTGGTGTCAGATAGACACAGTCCGGCACATTTTGATGCCTGCGGACGTAATCCGTACAGGCGCAGGTTTCCATGTCCATGTAGCGGCAAACCACATTGGTGAAACGTATTTCTTCTCCCCCGTCTTCTTCCAGTTTAAACAGACAGCATTTGGAACAACCATCGCAAAGCGCCTCCCATTCTTCAGGCGACAAGGCTTCCAATGGTTTTTCTTTCCAGAATTCCTTTTTCATGCTATGCCCGCCTGTTTGGGGGATAAAGCGCGGGATTGCGGAAAGGAATCAGCGCGAGCTGTACCGCTGAGGAGTAGAGGGACGTCCGCGTGAGCACATCGCCGGTCAGAATCCCGACAGCGCCATTCACCTGCTTGGAGTTGGTGGTTTCAAAAACCAGATCATCCGCGTCGCCCAGCTCCAGGCCTTCACGGATGTATTCCGCTACTTTTGAGGGCAGCATAAAGCCGCCCGTCCGGGCTTTGCCAAGGCGCTCCCGGTCCAGAATCACCACCCAGGCAAAGGTGAAGAGATCCTTGCCTGCCGGCTCAAAATGATCCACGCCCCCTTCGATCCCGACCCAGTAATCCGCGAGCGGTTCGGCGCTTTCACATGCCAGAGCGCGGTTGTTTGCGCCCTTTAAAGTCTCAGCGCTGCTGCCCGGCTGGTCAGGCACGCCTGAAGGCACAACAACGCCTTGAACATCAAATTGTTCTTCCGGGAACATGCCTTCAAAAGCCAGGCGCACTGCCTCCAGCTTGACCGGGTTCACTGAGCCCACAACCACACGTTTCAAGGAAGCCCCTGTTTACAATTTGGGCAGTACGATTGACTGCTGGCCTTGATATTTTCCTTTTTTCTGGGCATAGGTCATTTCGCAGGGTTCGTCCCCTTCAAAAAAGAGAACCTGGGCAATGCCTTCGTTGGAATAAATACGCGCCGGCAAAGGGGTTGTATTGGAGATTTCCAAGGTAACATAACCCTCCCACTCCGGCTCGAAGGGGGTCACGTTCACGATAATACCGCAGCGGGCATAGGTGCTCTTACCTAAACAAATGGTCAGCACGTTTTTGGGGATCCTGAAATATTCGATGGTACGCGCCAGCGCAAAGGAATTGGGCGGGATCACGCAGATATCGCCAACAAAGTCGACCATTGAACGGGGGTCAAATTGCTTTGGATCCACCACTGCCGAGTAAATATTGGTGAAGATCTTATACTCGTTGGCCACGCGGATATCGTAGCCGTACGAAGATGTTCCATAAGAGATCACGCCTTTGCGAACCTGTGAGGGTTCAAACGGCTCAATCATGCGGTGATTGATTGCCATTTCCCGTATCCATCTGTCTGGTTTCAGTCCCATTTTTCGCTCCATTATGATGCTCGGTTCAATCTGAGGATTAACCGGCGGAAAGTCTCATCGATTGTATCATTCTAAAGCCGAAATTCCGGCCTAGAGCCCTGCTCTTTCGGAAAGAATCTTCGGCAATTCAGCCATCAGCCGGCCGCACTCAGCCTGCAGCGCAGAGAGTTCTGCTTTCAGAGCCTGAGCTTCCGCGTCTTCCTCATAGCCAAGCAGATTAATGCGCACATTCAGGGCAGCAGAGTCAAAAGATGCTTTCGCGTGGCAGGCGCCGGAGGCCGCATCCGTGATGGCAGTGACGTTGCCAATTTCAGCCAGGCGCAAGCCCAAACGCAGTACTTCGAGCACCTCTTTCGCGGTGGTGAGCGGAACTGCCGCGGCATGCAGCGAAGCCTTACGGATCGCCTCCTGGCGGATTGCCCGCTGTTCTTCGTCGGCTTTGGGCAGCCGTCTGGCCGTGAGAATCTGATTAAAGGCTTCACTGTCTTCCACCACCCCAGCCAGCAGCTTAGTCCGCAGGGCTTCCGCTTGCTCCAGGATCTGCCAGCACTCCGACTCCACAGCCTGGTATTTGGATTTGCCAATGGTCAGCCGCGCATTCATGGACACCAAAGCGGCCGCCAGCGAACCGGTATGCGCAGCGGCGGAACCGCCGCCCGGGGCCGGTGTTCCTTCGGCAACCGAATCAAAGAAATCCTGCACAGTCTGTCCCTGTTTGGGAGCGTCCTCATGCATGCTGTCGAAAATGCGGGAATCAAGCAGCTGGCTGTTATCCATCCCATCCAACTGCAGGTAATACCTTGCGGCTGAGACGAGCGCCTGATTGGGGATAAGCCCCACCAGTTCGGTATGATGAATGGCGGTGCCATAACGCGCCGCTTCCCGGCGCACAAACTCAGTTACCTGTGCCATAGGCGAACGCTTGAAATTTGTCAGATTCATGGAAACCTGCGCCAGCCCATCCACCAGGACTCCCATGCCCTTCACGTAACGGAAACCGCCTGTGGAGTTGCGCACTCTGCGGGCAATTTTTTCAGCAATGGTCACATCCGGGGTGGTCAGGAAAATATTATAGGCAATCAAAAATTGTCTCGCTCCGATTACAGTCGCTCCGGCGCTGCCCATCTCCGCGGGCCCGAAATCCGGAGTGCGTGCCGGATCTGCAGCGATGACTTGTTTCAGCCCTTCAAATTCTCCCCGGCGGATGTCTTCCAGATTGCGCCTGTCCGCCCGGATTGCCGCTTCTTCGTACATGAAAACCGGTATATTCAGCTCTTCCGCCACCCGTTTTCCGAGCCGCCGGGCCATCTCCACGCATTCCTGCATCGTGACATCTGAAATTGGTATGAAGGGCACCACGTCCGTTGCACCGATGCGCGGATGCTCCCCGGTGTGAACGTTGAGGTCAATTAATTGAGAAGCCCTGGCAATTCCCCTGAAAGCCGCTTCTTCCACCGCTTCTGGCTGGCCTACAAACGTAACAACCGTGCGGTTGTGATCCAGATCCGAGTGCTGATCCAGCAGGGTAACGCCCTGAACACACCGGATTTCCTTGAGGATTTCTTCCATCACCTCCGGTCTGCGTGCTTCTGAAAAATTGGGGACACATTCAACAATTTTTATCGCCATGCCAGTCTCCTTCTGTGCGTATTATATCAACGCTTGGGCAGCTTCGGCCGCCTGGGAACATCTAAAACAGGGTAGAATCAGAGGCAACATTATGAAACTTATTGAAAAACGGTTGGAGATCTTAAACCAGGCACAGCAGGGGATCATTGATCATGCCGAAGCCGCGCGCCTGCTTTGGGAGTTGGATTACGCGTCCACTCAGGAGCAAAACACCCATCTGATCCCCGCCGTGCCAACCGTCCCGGAAAATGAAAAACCCACCCAGCTGCGCCTGCTCAAAACTGATCTGGCAAGCGGTGAGCGCCTGGTGGATTTGGGCATTCCGCTTGATCTGCTCCCTGCCAGCAACCGCATCGGTACCAATCTTGCCATGGATGCCCCGCTCAGCGTGCAAACTGATCTGCTGTCCTTCCTGGTGAACCCCGCTTCCCCCGAGTATATGATCGGCGCGTGTCTGCTGGACTATCTGGACGAAGCCCTTAATCAACGCCTGCGGATCATCCTTGAATGACGCCTCTTTCCCCCAAGCGTAGTCATAGCAAAAAACCTTTTTTTAGGCATTTTAAATTTGAGAAAAGCCCATAAAACTGAACTTTCAGGCGTGTGTCATTTGTTTGACATCAGGCAATGGTGGTCTCCGGTATGATAAATCGCATTTTTATTTTGGTATTCATCTTTATGATTAATAATTAAATTCTTGGATATTCCGCTCACCTATTGCATTCTAAAATTAACTCTCAGTTTTCGTTTCAGTCTGAAAATATTGTTCAATCAAACGCCCTACAACAACATCAGGCGTGTCGTTTTTCATTTGAAATTTAAACTCGATTTTTTTGAAAGAATTTCTGTAATATTTGATGTCTTCATAGATATCGTTTAAGTAATAATCCCTGTGAGCCTCCCTGTATTCCTCTGTGTCTTCGCAAATCTGATCATTTTCATCAGTAAAAACGAGTCTGTTAAAAATATTTTCCGGCTCGTCCCGAAGCTCAAATCGCTATTACATCCGGTTTAAAAATATATTTATTGAACCACCTGGAATAATATATCGGTGAAACAGAAATAACCTTGTCTCCATTTCGATCAAGAAGCTGCCCTATGATTCCGCCTCTGACTTTATCCCTTTCATACCTGCCAAATGCGTTAATAAATTTCTCGATTGTTGTGTTGAACCGGTTCTTGACTTCTTCATCAATATCATAGAAATCATAAGCGAGTTTCTTTGCCAGAAGTCTGCCGGTTGTTGTCTTCCCTACGTTGGACACTCCGAATAAAAGTACATTCATCTTTTCTTCACTCCCTTATTTCGTGTAAGGTTGATAGAAAAAGCGCATTTAGCGATTTCCAATCATTATCATCTTTATCGTAAATATAATTTATCTTTGCCTTGATATCATCAATACTTTCATCCATAAACTCATTTATTCTTATCATTTTAGGGATTTCCGTTATTTCGGGCGAATTCATTTTTAAATCGAGCAGTGTTTCAACATCCTGTTTTAAAGATGCCGGAAGCAGTGCTTTTGCAAGCTCAGTAAACAGCATCGGCGGCGGAGTCATTTTCTCCATGACCCACCTGCACGCAAGGATAGGTCTCAGTACATAAAAATACTTTTTTGCCCTTACTATTTCACCCTTAAGATAATCACGGTAGTTGCCTTCCGCCATGCTGATATAGTGATATAGAGTCTTTTTCTTGGAAAAGTAGTCATGCATAATATTTCTGAAATCATCGGCAAACGGAGTTTCTATATAAACAATAGGAGACGAAAACCACTCAAATAGCGTAGGATTGGACCTATATAATAAGCGCAAGGTTTTTTGCAGGTCCCATCCGTTTATATCAAGCTCGTCATTTATAGGAATTTCAATAACATCGCGCATTGTATCGAGACGCAGATAATCTTCTCTTTGCCTTACGTATATAAACCTTACATCGTAGTCGCTGTCAGGAGATGCAAACCCCCATGCACGACTTCCCGATTCGACTGCCAAGAGAATCCTTACGTTGTTTTGTTTTTCGATTTCATAGAGTTTTTGTATAATTACTTCTTTCATAATGAATTTCCTATAATACCATCACTGAAAAAAGCATTTGTTTGCAAGCGGAACGACGACAAGAGTTTTTCGACGAAACGCTTACAATCGGTTTTCAATTTACATTATTTTCTGCACCGGATATTATGTAATATTCGGTGCAGAAATCATATTTTGCGAATTTCTGATTCCAAGGTGCAAATAGTCTCCATAATATCCTCAAATTTCGGTCTTTTTCCCATAAACATCTCCCTCATTTGCTCGTAATCTTTCATCAATTCTTCAATTCGATAATTCTCAGGAACTAATTTGATATGGGTTTTTGTTGCTTCCTCATATTTTGCCCATTTTCTCGGATAAAACTTAGCCTTGAATTTTGCAACCTTTTCTAACAATTCTAACTGTTCAAACGCCTTTTCTTTATAGACGGAGTTTGCAATACAGTATAAATCATAATAGTGTCTCGCATATCGTGCCGGCATCTTTAAATCTTTCGGACGATTAGCCTCGTGATGAAGAATTGTTGCCTTTTCCCAAAACGTTCTTTCCACCGAAACAGCTTTGAGAGAGATTTTTTTACCTTCGAATATTTGCGGATATTCCGCAGCAATATATGGTTCTATGCAAGCTGTTTCCGATGGAGTCCATGCGGCTAAAGAGCCAATCTCCAATCGTATTGCCTCTGTAAGATAATTTGAAGAAAAAACCTTAGGATAATAAAAAAGAATAGTTTGCGGATTTTTTTCAACAATCGCAAGTTGAAACGGCTCTGTTAGTATATCTTCTAAATCTCTTTTCATTTGCACAATAAAAACTTCAGATAAAAATAATTCTGTTTTTTTGTTCGCTTCCTTGTTGAAGAGGTCCTGTTTCGTATTTGATCTCGTCTGCCACGGCTCATCCCTCTCATATCCCAGTAATCTCCAATCCAAAATTAAGTCAATATCTTCCGAAAATCTGTCAATGAGAGAAAAACACTTTGATAAGCTCGTACCTCCCTTAAAAGTAAATGATTTATTCCATTCCGATTGATGAAATAAATAATCCAAAATAAAGCAAGCCCAGTAATCTTTTTCCACAACTGTTTCTTGAATCTTCATTTTGCTTGCAGTATTTCTTATCAGGACAATTAAATCTTCCTGTTTTATCTTGTCCCGGTCAAACATCATCTTACTTATCTTCTTCTCCTATTTTTCGCAAAATTTCATAAATCCAAGCGGTTGCAGTTTTACCTTCCTTTAACAGTGCTTTTTTTTCTTCACTGGATAATCTATTTTTCAATACATCAATCTGCTCCTCGCTTATTCGATTTTTTCCTATTGCCTTTATTGCCTGAATCACCATTGATGTAATCGTAGACATATTGGATATTTCGGCATTGCTTCTTCTTTTAAATTCAATGTCTATGCCGCCAAAAGAATAAGTGACATATCTTCCGTCCGAGAGATACACCCATTTGGCGGGAACTTGTGTAGATAAACCAAGAATATTAAGAGCGGTGTTTTCAGAAGGAGTAATTGTCCAGTTGTATTTTCTGGCAATAGCGAGAGCAACTTGGTGTACATTTGGCGCTTCATATTCTTCAATCAGTTCACTATATTTCGGTTGATAATATACCCCATTTAAAATACGATGAATAGTTCCGTCCTTTACTAATCTGTTAAGAATATTACGAATGCGTTCATAGCTTGCGATTTCCAAAAAATCATTGGCTATAAACACAGTTCCCGCTTCAAATGATTCTATTTTTTTTACTACCGACTCTTTATATAAAATTCCCATTCTATCACCACCTTGCACCGAATATTGTATAACATTCGGTGCAAAATATCTATCTTTATTTAAAATAGTAATTGCACATTGTATAATAAATTAACAGATTTTGTATTATCGTCGGTTCTAAACTAAAATATGAAAAAGATGCGCACAACTCATTTTTCGTGAAAAATCACTAAGCAAAACGCATCTTTTCCATGGTTTTTGGTTTGTGTGAAGCCTTAAAACCCTTGCTATAACAAGCTCCGCCGGCTTGTGTACTTATTATGACATACTCCCCCCTTTCAGGATCTTAGACAAACGATGAATAAATTCAAAACATGTGAGGCATTAAGGCTTTATAAAAAGCGGATTGGGGAGATGATAACCCTGCAAATGCCGCGCAAAGTTAATGATTAAGCGGCGGAAGAAAAGTAACTCCATCCGCCTTTGCTAATGGTAAGATATTAAAGACCTTCAGCTTCCCCGCAGTGCAATAATGCCGCGGTCCTGCGAAAAGGTGAACTCATTATTCCGCACGGTGACCTCGTTTTACAACCGGCGGATGAGGTGCTGGCTATCGTGTATCACAGTCAGAAGAAAGACCTCGCCAAACTGTTTGACCGGATTATTTAATGGAGAAAATAATGCATATCCGAACCCGCTTCGCCCCCAGCCCCACTGGTTACATGCACATCGGTAACCTGCGCACCGCCTTGTACACTTACCTGATCGCCAAGCATAGCGGCGGGACATTTATCCTGCGGATTGAAGATACTGACCAAAAGCGCAACCAGCCAAAAGCAGTGCAGGCGATCTATGACAGCCTGGGAAAAGCAGGCCTCATTTATGACGAAGGTCCGGGCAAAGATGGAGGGCATGGCCCCTATGTTCAGAGCCAGCGTCTGCCCATTTACAGAAAACACGCTTTGGAACTCGTGGAAAAAGGTCATGCCTACTACTGCTTCTGCCAAAAAAGCGAAACCGAGCCGGAAGATGAAGAGAACCATCCCGAGATAACCCGCGATCCCTGCCGGGACCTGCCGCAGGCAGAAGTGCAAGCCAAACTAGAATCCGGACTCGTTCCTGCCATTCGCCAGCGTATCCCGGAAGGCGGCAGCACAACTTTCAATGACATCATTTACGGTGATATCACCTTTGAGAACAGCCAACTGGACGACCAGGTGCTTCTGAAAAGTGATGGCTTCCCCACCTATAACTTTGCCAATGTCGTGGATGACCATCTCATGGATATCACACATGTGGTGCGCGGTCAGGAATACCTGAGCTCCGCTCCAAAATATGATCTGCTGTATAAAGCATTCGGGTGGGAGATCCCTGCTTACATTCATCTGCCGCTCATTGTTAAAGAAGATGGTACGAAACTAAGCAAAAGGCGGGGTGACCCAACCTTTGAGGATTTGATGAAAATGGGTTACCTGCCGGAGGCTATCGTTAATTACGTGGCGCTATTGGGTTGGAACCCGGGCACGGAGCAAGAGTTTTTTACGCTTGAAGACCTGGTGGAAGTGTTTGATATGCACCGCATCAATAAATCCCCCGCCGCTTTCACGCTGGAAAAACTGACCTGGTTCAACGGTGAGCATATACGCAAGCTCTCTCCACAAGCCTTTCATCAACTGGCCCTGCCCTGGTACCCCGAGAGCATTCGCCAACTCGATTTGGAAAAGCTCAGTCAGGTCATTCAAATCCGGACAGAGAAACTGGGCAACATCCCGGAGATGGTAGCCTTCTTAGGCGAGCTCCCTTCTTATGAAGTAGACCTTTTTGAGAATCAAAAATCCAAATCCACGCTTATCAGCAGCAAACAGATTCTGGAAGCCGTGATTCCTTTGCTTGAAAAGCTAGAAACCTGGGATAATGCCTCGCTCTTTACGGTTCTCAAAGAATATGCCCGGGAAAGCGCTCAAAAAACAGGCACCGTCATGTGGCCGATCCGCACAGCACTCTCCGGTCTGGCTGCAACACCAGGCGGGGCCACCGAGCTCGCAGATCTACTCGGCAAGAAGGAATCCATTCACCGCCTCAAACGCGGTTTGGCGAAACTGATCGTTTCCAGCATGGATATCTCGTTCGGCTGATTTTTTACCAATCCATCACCCCCGGTGGCATAGAGGTTGCAACATCAATTGCAACCTTATTTGAGCCGGGTGGAACATGATGATTCCGATTTTGGACGTCTTACCTTACCTGACGGCGTTTCCATACGCCTTCATTTACTACTTCATTTTAATAGTTTCCGTTCTGCTGGCCTTTTTGCAGACGCGCAAACACCATGAGGTTATAGGAACTCACCTGAAAATTGCCCTGTGGGTCATCTTAGGCTGCCAGTTGGCGCTGCTGAGCCTCAGCGTGATCGCTTTTCAGGGTCACACCCTGGCTGCCAGTTTGTTTCCCCCGGTCCAACGCACGCTTACTCTTATATGTATCGTATGGATCATAGCGGCTGTGCTCAACCCCTCATTTGAAAGCTGGACCGGTTATCTGCCTTGGGCGCTGTCTTTAGGCGCGATCGTGGCGGGAGGGCTGACCGCTTTCCTTTGGATCCCTTACAGCACGCTCATGCCCTTCAACCGTTCCTGGCTCGATCTGACCTGGACCGTTTTTTCTCTGCTGGTTCTTCTCATTGGTTTCTTGTTGTTGGTGCGCCAAAAGCAAAAAAGCCAGCTGACGGCTTTTGCCGTACTCCTGCTCAGTATGCTAGGGTTGGTGATCCAGCTTTTACTGCCTCCGCAGGGAAGTATGCCGGCAGCGGTCATGCTCAGCCAGCTGGTTTACTATCCTCTTCTCATCAGTTTGGTCGTGGAGCAGGCTTCCATTGCCCTGGCCAGCCAACCGGCACGCGGCCCTTTCCACTCTGCTCCCATCCTTTCCGCCCAGCAAGCCAACGCATTGCTTGGCCTTTCGCTGCAGCAGGACGAATCCTCACTCAAACGCGCGCTCAGTCACAGCCTGGGGCTCTACCTGATGGCAGATCTCTGCGGCATCGTGGAACAGAAGGAAAGCAAGGGAGAACTGCGCGTCAGCCACCTATACGACCTGATCCGGGAAGAATTTTTGCCCGATTTCTCCTTGAACCCAACCCCTACCAGCCTGGTTTCCAACAGCTTTGAAGAGCAGAAACCGCTCATCATCAATGTCAATTCCCCCTACCAGCAGGAGCGAAAAATGCTGCAGAACGCCATTGCATACAACCAGCTTGGCAGCGTGCTGCTATATCCGTTCCTCATGCCGGAGCATCCCAGCTACGGCTTGGTCTGCCTGACGCCGTACACAAACAAGCCCTTCGGCGCTTTGGAGGTGGAACAGCTTGGGCAATTGCAGAGCAATATCATCAAAGTGCTTTCCAAAGCCTCTTCGTTTGAAGAAAAGCTGCGCACTGCTGAACTGCTAAAGCAGACGCTCAGCCAGATGACCATCGATAAAGCCCAGTTAACTGAGCATCTCACCCGGTCTCAGGCCATGCTGGAAGAAGCCAACGCGAACGTGGCGCAGCTCCAATCTGACCGAAGTGAGGAAGCTTCGCTCTGGGTCCAAAGGCAGCAGAGTCTCGAAACTGAATTGGAACAACTGACCGAAACGATGCAGCAGCATCAGGAAATTTTGGAACAGGCAGATACCGTACGCGTGGAAAAAGAGGAACTGGATGCAGCATTGCAGCAGAATCTGGCTCAAATCCAAAAAGTCAGACAAGCCCTCGATAACGCGCGCTCCGTCCTGGAAGGCATGGATGATAAGGAAGGCGCGGAACCTGACCAGAAAAACAAGGTGGAAGAGGTATCTGCTGGTCCAGAACTATTTGAAACTCCCTTTGTGAGCACTTCCAGCGCTCCTTATGAGCAGAATCTGCGTTCAGAAATTGCTTCCACAGCCTCCGCCTTTTCCAACCGCTCCATTATCGTCCACACTGACATTCACGACCTCCCAGAAGTGGAGGAGTCTGTCCGCGAGTTGCTTTCAGAAATTCTGAAATTGATGCAGACCAACGCCATTGAAGCTTCTCCCAACGACTCGTCCATCAGCATCGAAATCTTCGCGAATCCAGACACGGAAAATGGCGGCATTGAGCTGCGTGTGACAGATCATGGTGGAGGCCTGTCCAAATTGGAACAAGCGCATTTGCTGCGTTTCGCAAAAAGCGCCAGCCATCCGGTCCCCGCGGGCATCGGGGATGCAGCCGCACTGCGAAAAGCCATCCAAAAAGTGCGTGCGGCAGGAGGGCATCTTTGGATCCAAAGCAATAAAGATCAACCCACCACTTACCGTGTCAGTTTGCCGGTGAACACGGAGAAAACGGATTCAGCAAAATGAGTATACTTATTTTTGTCAGCACACAACGCTCAGAAAAGGTAAAGAAGGGCTTATGCATCTGAAGAAATATCAGGTTACAACATTAGTGGTCTTCACCATCCTGACCATCACAATTATCGGTGTGATCGTGGTTGGAATGGTCGTGGGCGCCATGGTACGCGCGGATCAATCCTCCTACCGCTTCAGCTTGAGTGGAAATCCTCCTACTCCCACACCTTTCCAGCCTCGGTCCTTCGCGGATGCTGTCGCGGCCGGCTTGGCAGAACATATGCCTCAACCCGTCTTCACCCCCACCCCGGTGCCAACCATTCCGGTAAGTCAGCTCCCGACCAATCAGATGAACATCCTGCTCCTGGGCGTGGACGATTTTGGGGATAACAACTTCCGCACGGACGTGATTATCCTGCTCTCGGTCAACCCCAAGCATAATTCCGTGAGCATGGTCTCCTTCCCGCGTGACCTTTATGTGAGTATCCCGGGCTATTGGTCCAACCGCATCAATACTGCCTGGGGTCTCGGCGGCTGGTCCCTGCTGCAAGACACCTTCGAAGTAAATTTCGGTATCAGGCCAGAATACTACATGATGGTGAACTACGACGGTTTCAAATATGTCATCAATAGTATCGGCGGCATCGATATAGAGGTCACTCAGGAACTTCAGGATGAATGCTCCATGGATCCCAGTGGTTGGTGCACGCTGCAACCCGGCATGACCCATATGGACAGCAATTTGGCGCTTTGGTATGCCCGCTCAAGAAAAACCACCAGCGACTTCGACCGCAACCGCCGTGCACAAGAAGTCGTTCAGGCTATTTTCCACAAGGGCATGAGCCTCAATTCGCTGTCCAAAGCTCCGGAACTTTACCGCGCTTACCGCGAATATGTCGATACCAATCTCAAATTTTCGGAGCTGGTCCCTCTCGCCCCCATGGCACCAGCCTTGCTAAACAACGACAATGTTCACCGTTATGCCGTGACTCCGGATATGGCTTACGACTTTATTACCGCGGAAGGTGCCATGGTGCTGATGCCTAACATTCCTGCCATCCAGAGCATGCTTTCAGAAGCACTCTACCGCAACGAGTAACCGCGGTCAATTTGCCCGCAGGAACAGTCTTGTTGGGAAAGAGTTGGCCTGATTCCTCGAATTGACAAGCGCAAATGAGTGGACTAAACTTGTGAAACAAATATCTATACGAAATGTGGAGAGACCATGAAATCTGCATCGGAGAATCTAAGCGCCCATATTACCGAAGCCACGCTGCTCCTGCCAGCCATTCAATCCTGGAAAATGTATCTGCGTGATCAGGGGCGTTCAAATCACACGCTCAAGGCTTTTACAGCAGACATGGCCCTGGTCGCCAGTTACATGCCGACAGATAAAACCATTGGCAGCATCACCACGCAAGACCTGGAGAACTACCTAAAGTGGTTGGAAACCGGATGCAATGTGCCCTGCAGCCCTAAAACACTCTCCCGGCGAATCACCTCTATCAAGTCTTTTTTCCGCTGGCTCACCCAAAACGCGGTGCTAAGCCACAACCCCGCTGAAAAAATTGTGCAGAAGACAGTCATTAGCCCCCTGCCGACCGTTCTGACACGGCAGGAATCATTAAAGGCTTTGGAAGCCGCCGACGCCATGCGCACCTCCGCCAACGCGGACCCGCGGCCTTACACCCTGCTGTTGCTTGTTCTCGAGACAGCCATGAAAAAAGGGGAATGCCTCAATCTGATGACCAATCACCTTGAGTTCAACAGCCCGGAAGGTAATTTCATATTCGTGCGCTATCCGAGCGCGCGCTACCGCTACAAAGAACGCAAGGTTCCCGTATCTCCAAAATGGGTGGAAGCCTATCAGGAATACGCCGAACTTTATCAGATCAAAGACCAGGTTTTCCCCTGGTCTCAACGCCGGCTTGAATATCTGCTTGAAGACGTTGGCAAAGCCGCTAATTTGGACAAACACATCTCCTTTGATATGTGCCGCTGGACAAGCGCACTCAACGACCTTGTGGATGGCGTCGAAACGGATAAGATCCGCCAGAAGCTGGGTATCTCCAAAATCCAATGGCGCGAGGTTTACGATAAACTGCGCCGTCTGGCACGGGAACAGGGCTATGATCTGGACAAACTGCCCGGCTTCCGCATTTTTGATGAAGCGAATTAAAAGAAGACACTATGAGTTTTAAAACTAAACAACAGAAAAAATCGTCTTTTCCCTGCCTGTTGGTACTGTTAATCTTTCTAACGGTTGCCGCGGCAGTGACCGGGCTTTCCATCAACCTGATGCGCAATGGTCAGCCAGGTTTCGTAACCAATCTGGTAAATATCAAGCCCAACTTCGAAAATGATCCCTACCTGAGAGATAACCCCAATACCCTGCAGGTTCCCACCTTTGTCAAGACCATCCTTTTCATGGGCTCAGATTACACCGAAGGTGGGGGCTACCGCACGGATGTGCTCCTGCTGGCTGCTTTTAATACCCGCACGGGCAAGATCAACCTGATTTCCTTCCCGCGCGATTTATGGGTGAATATCCCTGGTGTCAGCTACCAGCGTATCAATACCGCGCATCAATCCGGCGGCGACCAGCTGCTTGGAGATACCTTTGCTGCCAATTTCGGCTTCCGCCCTGACCATTACGCCATGATCAACTTCAATAGCTTCAGGCGCTTGATCACAATGTTGGATGGCGTGGATGTGGAGGTGGCCAAGCGCACAGAGGATTCTTACGGCGATTATGAAGAGCTCTGGCGCGTCATTGAACCCGGTACCGTACACATGGACGAAGGTCTGGCACTTTGGTATGTGCGGGCACGCAAAAACAGCACCGATTTTGACCGCAACCGCCGCGGGCAGGAAATGCTCAAAGCAATGATTAAAAAAGCCATTAGGCCTGACCAAATTAAAAAATGGCCGGAACTCTATAAATTTATGCGGCAGGAAGTGCTCACCGATATGGAACCCTCGGACCTGTTTCTTTATGCCGTACCGCTTTCAAAATATCTCGATAAAGACCTGATCACCACTTTCCAAATCAAGCCGGAAGACGCTCCAGGTTTCATAACTGATGGCGGCGCACAGGTTCTGCAGCCAAACATCCAAGCCATCCAAAACACGCTGGAATTTGTTTTTTGGATCAGATAGTTATTCCGCAGCCGGAGGGTGAACACACAGCTGCAGCACCTGGGACTCGTCCCCCAGCAAGCGCCAGGGCTGACTGATACGCACACCACAGAACCAAATTAACGAACCGGCACTATAAACAATAGGCCACTTCCCCCGTGCTGAGCGGGGGATTTTTTCGTTCACAAAAGTATCAGAAATTCTTTGGTGTTTGCCAAGCATGCCAAAAGGTTTCCATCGTTCGCCTGGCAGAGATGCCCGAACTTCCAGCGGCAGTTCCAACCCAAATGGGCTTACCCAACCGGTAAAGCGGTCCTGCCGCTCTTCTTCAGTTAATTTATTGAAGACTTCCGCATTCACCAGTCTGGCGCTGAGCGACCACCCTTCTGCCAGGGGTATTTTAGTGCCCAGATAAAGCTCAACCGGATCCAACGACTGCAGTTGGGGAACACCGCGCAATTTAGGTTCTTTCCCCGGCGCACAAAACTGGATTTCCGCCCCATTTGCATATACGCGGATACCCTCGCCCCACTCCACCTCATGGGTTTGCTTCAGCAGCGCGCTGCGCAATCTTTCGACGCGGGCAAAACTCAGGTCCCGCAGATTAGGAAGAACCGTCCTGGCAGCCCTGCGCAGAACCCGCCGCTGCAGGGGTACAGTAAGATCCAGGTAAGGTTGAAAATGCAGAGCCAGATAACCTTTAGACTGATCGCGGAGAAGATCCTGCCATCGTCCCTCTTCCACAGCATTTAAAATCTGCAGGTCCGAGGAGATCACCTGAGCGTTATTAAGCATCACCTGCTTAAAGGCTGGGTTCAGGCTCTCCAACAACGGAATAACCGTCTGCCTCAGGTTATTGCGGAAATAACTGGTATCTTTATTGGACTGATCGAAAACAAAGCTGATTGTGTTTTCCTTACAATAATCCAAAATTTCAGATTTCATTATGCCCAGCATCGGCCGCCACACGGGCAGGCGGCCAAATGGGCTTGTGCTGACAGCCTTCATGCCGCTCAAACCATCCAAACCTGAGCCGCGCAGGAAGTGCATCAGCACTGTCTCTACCTGATCATCAGCGTGATGGGCTAAAACGATTGCCTCACAACCATGCTCCTCACCGATGCGTTGCAGAAAAACATACCTTTCAATTCTGGCAGCTTCTTCGATACCCATCTTTTTGCTTTGGGCGATCTTTTTGACGTCCAGTTTGACTGAATGGAAGGGGATATCACGCGCGCCGCAAAAAAAAGCAACCAGCTCTTCTTCAGCATCTGCTTCCGGCCTCAGGCTGTGGTTGACATGACCAACAATCAGGTTTACGTTCTGATTTTGAAGGCAGTTCAACAAATACAGGCTATCCGCCCCGCCCGAAACCCCTGCAAGTAATTTCTGGGAGCCGTTATAGCCACAATCTTCCCGCAAAGAGGCCAAAATCCGCTCGCACAACATACGTAGATTATAGCATCCGTGACAAACACTCAAATGAGATTTTTATTCGATGTATACTTAATTCTGATGAGTAAACTGCCATATGTGATCGGTCTCACAGGGAACATCGCCTCAGGGAAAAGTGTGGTGCGTCAATACCTCGAGAATGCAGGCGCGCTTACTGTAGACGCTGATCTCCTCGCGCAGGAAGCATACCTCCCGGGCAATACAGCCTATCAACCTGTTCTCGACCGTTTTGGGGAAGACCTTAAGCTCGTCGATGGTCAGATCAACCGTTCCAAATTAGGCCGTCTCGTGTTTAAAGATCCGGCCGCCCTCGTGGATCTCGAACACATTGTCCACCCTGAGGTTTCCCGGGAAATCAATAAAATTCTCGAGGAATGCATCAACCCGGTGTTGGTGATAGAAGCCATAAAACTCTTTGAGACTGATATCGCCTCGCACTGTGACCAATTTTGGGTGGCCAATGCCAATCATGCCACGCGTATGGATCGTCTGATGTGTCAGCGTGGATTGAGTGAGGAAGAAGCCCTGAAGCGGATCAACAGTCAGCCCGCGCAGGAGGAAAAACTGAGCCGGGCAGATGTGGTAATCCACACTGATCAAACCTTCCAAAACACTTACGAACAGGTTCAGGCTGCCTTGCCGGCGCCCCTCTGCGCGGCAGATGACGGAATACCCGCAGTGCGGGTAAGAGCGCCAACGCCTGCAGAAATTGCCTCTTCAGGCTTGATTGAACCTGTGCTTGATGAAATCGCACAGGATGCACCCTACCGCTGGTTGAGCGGCCAGTCTGCCCTGGCCTGTTTTGAAGGGGCTGTGCCAGGTTCTCTGCTTGCCTGGAAGATCGAACATAAACTTGGGCTGGTCAGAGGGTTGAAAGCCCGCCAACACCCGGGTGAGGAACTGCAGGCTTATATCTCTGCTTTGGAAGAACATGCTTTCCGCCACGCTATCCACCTGCTGATCTGGCCTTCCAGCCTCCTGGCAGCCCGCGCGGCACGTGAGCTTGGCTTTGAACCCGGTGAGGACGCACACAGCGGTGCGTTCGACTACAGGTATCACAACCTGCTGCGCCGTAACGGACTGATGGCAGAGGAAGTCTATCTCAAACGATGCTCAAGAGCGGATTGACCGTCAGCTTACGCTCAGTAGTATGAAACAGGATTTGATTTAAAAGGATATGCCAGACCTGCCTCCTATTTAATAACAATACTTGTTTTTATGGCTCAGCATTAAAAAATCCCGCTATCAAAGTGAAAGATAAGATCCTTGGTTGTCTTTAGACTCTCTGATGATGCAAATCGGATTTTATCTGCTTAAGCTCTCGATAAACTCTCTCATCGCCTCGTTTATCTGCTTCTGTCTCAACTCATATACCGCGTGTCCGCAATCAAGGTCGATAGTTTGTGCATTTGTCAGATCAGAAGCATAATCTTTCAGTGCATTTATCCAGCTTTCCCCGCCCGTTTCCGAACCATCCGAAATAAACATGAGCATAGGCACATCCGGCTTGGGTTTACTGTTTATCATATCTATAGCCCCTAAGATATGTTTTCCTTCATTACGAACGTTTTTATTGCAGAATTTTAAGCCGGCAATGGCTCGGTATATAGCCTTTTCATTTTGCGTCAGGGAATCCGACAAAGCACTATCGGAAAATAACAATCTGGCCACTCCGATCTCACGCCCAACTACAATGAAATTTACAAGCAGATCTTTTTGCCAGCCAAAATCATTCTTACTGTACGAACCCGGTACAGACATATCAAGCCCTACGATCGCTTCCACTTCATCAGGATAATTTTGAGCCCAAAGAATCGCTTCAATTCCCGACATCGAGTGAGGACAAAGAATAAACGGTCCGTCTATACCTGCCTTTGAAAGGGCCTCTCTGTCCTGCCTGAGTATCGTCTCAAATGATCTTTCATCGTCCGTCACATCGCTGAAACCGTAGCCGAATTTCTCAATAACAACTATCTTATAATCATCACTAAGCAGGCTATAAAGAGGCTTGTATTCAAGTATCGGTGACGCTATCGCCGAACCGGACATGAATACCAGTGTGCGTTCTCCCTCCCCCTCGGTGTAGACACTCATTTTTTGACCGTCCACCTCGACCATCTGTCCGAGCGGTTCACGTAATGATGCTTCCTTTCGGAGCATAACTCTGTTGTAAATGAACAGCATCAGCAGAAACGCGATAAGGACTATTTGGATACCGCGTGAAACTTTATTCGTCTTTTTCTTTTCTTTCTTCATACGATTATTATCTCCGTAATTTCTAATCTATTATTCATTTTCATAATAGAAGTTTTTTTGATCTTTTTCAAGTCATTATATATTTCCCGCTTAGGTAACACAGCACTTTTGAATTTCATACGATGTGGAAGTTCTGAAATCCCTATCATAATCAGCGTGTTCATCCGTCACTTGCAGTTTTAGGCTATCAAACATGACAGTGAATAAGTACTTCGTAATGAATATACAATCTTCAACCCGGTTTTTCTGCCGCTTCAAAGCAGAACGTCGGATATTGCGTTTAATCGAAAAAAACAGCATAAAGGGGGCAGATTCACCGTGGAGGCGTGACGGTGATGAAAATGAATTAAGATCTGAAAAAATGCGAGGTACTCTGCGAAATCAAATAGAGGGTGCCTTTTTCATATCCATTATTCCAAACGTTTAAAAATCAGGCAGCAAAGGTATGTCAGATAAGGAGACGGCACTTTCTTCTGCCCAAAATCCCAGTCCTTTACTTTCTGGTATGCTGATTCAGGTGTAAAAAGACCTTCCTGGTCTTGTTTGCTTTTTATATGGTTAATCATTTCAAGGAAACGCGGGTCATCCCGTACAAACTCATATTTACTAAGAACCCCGGCTACGCTGACAATATCATACCAGCATGAAGGCGCTTTCATCTTACGAAAGTCCGTGCCCATGTAGAACATGTATGGATGCTGATTAACACTGTCTTCCCACAGATTCAGCAACACTTCTACAGAGGAAGTGGCAACCTGGGAATCCTTATATTCTGGGATATACGACAGTAAATCGGTCATGATCAGCGTCGCGTATGGGCAGCAGTCATCCTTTTTCCCCGGTCCGCGAAACTTTCCCAGCTCGGGAGACACGGCACAAGGGAATCCGTTATCCCGGCATAAGGATACCAAATGGTCAACACCGGGTTTGATGTATTCACGATAATCCAAACCGGCCTTTAGCAGGGAGAGCAATAGCAAGGGGGCGTCGCACAGACACCAGCTGAATACATCTTCACCAGCACCTCCAAAATGCTTGGGCACATTGGTAACAGACTGATAAATGCCTTGTTCTTCCCGGTGTTTAAGTATTTCATCAATGGCGGCTTTAATTTCCGGAACTTTCGTGTCAAATCCAAGATCTAACAGAAACAGCAGTTTGTGTATCGGCAAATCGGGATTCTTGTGATTTGTTACAAGGGTTTCATGAAAATTCGCAATATCTGAAAGATATCTTTTTATTCGGCTATCAGCTAACGCCGCATTTTTGATTTCAACAAGATTACTCTCAGGTTCATGCCTCAGGTTAAGACGGATGGCATATTTCAGCCAGTCATCACTAATTTCCAATAGCTTTTGATAACCCATTTTCTCCATCAGACTCCTTTCTTCTATGCCCACGAAATCAGCAGATACACTGCGAAAGACACACAATAAAATTGCAACAAATTTTTTATATTTATTCTTTTCTATATTTTTGAACTTGTTTGCACCAATATCCTGGCTATCATTAATGCACTCGTTACTCAGAATAACAACAATACCCAGGCTGCGCAATGAAATGGTTAAAACCTCGACCAATTAATATTTACCGGATCGGCTTTCCTATATTCATCCAGCGTCTCCAATCAGGAGCGATACCATCATCTGACCAATATTCATCCATCTCGATTATCAAACCACTCTCGATTTTACTAAAGTTAACGACATGGAATGATGAACTATTATCTTTTGGAAAAACTCTGATTGCCGTTATTATTGAATCCGCTGTTTCCTCAATACGTTCAATTTCACCAGCCCATTGTCCGGGGTATTCACAATTTGCCCTAATATATTCCGAAACTGTAAACAACTCATTGCTGCAATGCCAACGAATAGTCGCATCTTCATGAAAATAAGCTTGAAGTTTTTCTTCGTTTTGTTCCAGCACATCTTGCCAAAATTCTCTTATATTCAAATATGCCATCTCCTCAAATCTTATTTTGTCTGGATGTTATTCTGCGGATACTTGTCCTACATATAGGTACCATATTTTTTAGCTATATTCAAACTAAAATAAACAGATGAAATAGAGCTTTTCGTCATGCAGCATTTGTTTGACATCAGGGGTTTATTAATAGTCTTCGGCGTGATGAACTGGGATTTATTATGTTAATTACATATTGGTCGAAAAACCCTTAAAAAATTGCCCCTCATGTTTTTTCTTATATCTCAAGCTCTTTAACCAGACTATAAGTATCCTTTAATTTAAGTTGCCGGATTTCTGTATTTCTTGTAATTTCATTATAAATATCATCTAATGTAGATGCAGGAGATAACACACCCAAAATATAATCTTCCAATTTGACTTGTCCTATTTTTTCAAGGTTGTCTAATAAAAGCCCCAACGCTTCGTGCGTAAACCAGCAATCTGTTCTAAGCCAATAGGATGAATCTTGCTTATCATAAGCAATTTGACTGTTCAGAAAATCATTCAATATTGGTTTCTTTTTTTGTAATATGCGGGTACAAGCCAAATGATATTCTATCTTCCTTGGGCTATCATCAATCGCAGAAACAAAAACAACTCCATATTGATCTTCAAATCTCACAACAAGAACATCTCCCTTGCTAAAATAAGGGGTGCTTTTTGTCTTTGACTTTGGGACTTTAATAGGTTTAGGATTTTTATTTTGCAACTGCACTGCTAGTTTATTCAAAACTTCTTGTCTTTTTGATAAGGATTTACGGTCAATCTCAAGCCAAAATTCATTTGCCCCTTTTTGAACAATTTCTAATGCTTTATCTTTTACCTCATTCGGCAAATGTCCTATTTTCCATAAGGAATAAGCAAGGGCAGTCCAATATATTTCCGTATAGAACTCATTGGTACAGTGTTTTTCTTTATCTTCCAGGATATCTGCAATAATTTTGTTGATGTTTTTTCCGTCCTTAAAATTATCAACAACATAATTATAAATATCATATGCTTCATCACTATCTAAAATTTTTGCGCCATCTATTGCCATAAAAAACTCTCAACAATTTATGACTTCTTATCTATCTTGTCACCAATCTTCATTTTTCGAGTTTCATACTTTGTGGATGTTCTGAAACCCTTTTTGTTCCTGTTTTTCTCAGTAACATAATTATGATATCTTCCCTTGGACCAGAATCATAGATAATAATTGCGTTCAGCTATTTCCAACCTAAAAAAGTCTATGAAATCAAGTTTTCCCTCATGCGGCATTTGTTTGACATCGGAGAGGGAGTCGTCAATTCCGGGGCGGCAAAATAAAATATGCTCAAATATCACCAAATAAATGGTATCAAACGATATTTCACTTTTTGTTTATATGCATGATAGCCATCAAGTTCTTTTTCAAGAACTTGTTCTTCATTTTTTATTCTCTCAGCGATTATAAAAGGATATGCAAGAAAGATAAAAAATGAATATATTGACCCTAACACAAGCGGCGTTGATAAAAACAAGAGTAATGTAACACTATACATTGGATGCCTTACAATGCCATATAATCCTGTGTCAATAACCTTTTGATTTTCCTGCACTTCAATGGTACGGCTGAGGTATGTATTTTCCCTCAGCACCTCTGCATACAAAAGATATGCGATAAGAAACACCACCGAAGCACCGATCACGATACCTTTGGGCAACAGGTACCAATTAAAACGATATCCAAGTCCGGCAACGATAAAACCGGCCAAAAACATAAGTCCGCTCAGTTTCACCACAAGGCTTTGCTCCTTTTGTTTCTCTTTCGCATTAAGCCGCTTTTGTAACAATTCAGGATTTTTGAACATCATTACAATTCCCGCCAAGAACATTGGCACAAATAAAATCCCCATAAACAACCAGCCATAAGAAAAAGAAAAAGTTCCAGCGGGTAAAAAAATCAATAAACCGATCAAAACAAAGCCTAAAACAAATTTCGTTACTGCTTCAATAAATAATTTTGTTGTCATCATTAAGCCCTTCAAGTTTTAATTTGACTACTCCATTATATTTTTTTTCCCTTGTAGTTTTTCACCATTCTGGTTTTATTGGACCCAAAAGCCAAACCCCAGATTCCCACGCTGCGCTCGGAATGACGAAACTTAGCCCGTCACGGTGAGCCTGCGAAACCACCTTATTGCCATTCTTACGCGTCATCGCGAGCCTATTTCGCGTGGCGATCTGGTTTTTTTGAAGTCTATTACCATGAACCTGCTGGGGGATTTGCAATTTTGTTTACCAATCAAATATCCCGGAGAATAGACAAAATAAAATCATTTCCAATAATTTGGCTCTGCTTCTTCGAGACTAAAAACGACTTGAAGAATTAGATTTTGTAACGGTTCTCAATGAAAGTGCTAAATAGAATGTAGCAAGAGCCTTATCTAATACATTATGAGAAATAACCGCAACTGGTCAAATTGACTTGACCAGATTATCGATGGCTTCCTGAAACATATCTAATCTTTCAGGGTCATTGAAAAATGGCAAGCCTAAAATCAGATAATCATTTCCAGCTGTTAGCATGGTGTTTTTAATAATATGTTTTTCTTCAATTTGGAGAAGGAAATCCTCTTTCCATTTTTCGCTATCAATTAATAACTCACCTTTTGGCTCAACATACACCTGAAAATTCGAATTCTTTTCAGTTTTGACCCTTTCAACAAAGAGCAGAAAGTCAGGTTCAAACCTTTCACCGTCATCAAAACTATAAATTGCTAATTCAGGTATACGTTCATTCCTAACCAAATAATAATTAACACCAAGAGCTTCAAGCTTTGGACTGATTTCCCTCTCGAAATATTTTACAAACAGTTTTTCCTGGCTCGTCCCATAATTGTCGTTATAGGCATACCAGGGCTCTCCCCTTAGATCAAGCTGATAGTCTTGGTTTGGATTATGCGTTTGAGAATGCCCTCTCCCGCCTGTGTCGGCTTCTTTTGTTAAGTAGATGCTTTTATCCTTAATTACCTCGCTTACCTTGTTTGCGTAAAATTCAGGACTTCCTTCATAAGTGTTTTTTATATTGGCAATATGTGAAGCCACAGAAGCAAACGCCTCAACCAGACCTTTATAAAGGTCCCTTCCTGTAATTTTTTCTGAGTTATGTGTTATTTCCAAAGTGTTATTTCCAAGGTAATCATCAGAGCTTAGAAATTCTCTCATCGTGCTTATATCAGGATATTTCTCTTTAATAATATTAAACCGCAGTTCTTTATAATTCTCAGACGCCCCACGAAGGATATGGTATTCAATATCTTTAAATTTATATGGGCTGGTAATTGTTTTTTTGGTTACCGGCTTTTCTTCACCAAAAAGATCCATGATGGACCCAACCGGTTCCTGTTTTGAAAAACGATGCTTTTGATATCTTTGCTTGTCTTCAAGCCTTTTTATTTCCTGTCTTCCTTTAACCCGTCGCTTATTTGTGAATACAAGACCTCTTTTGTAAACATCACTTTCCTTGAAACTGTCTTTTAATGTATAAGTAAGCTTGATCTGCTTATCGTCAGCCATTCCAGTAGCAATGAGTGCCTGTCTTAATTCGTTAATGTATCGCGAATCATCTTTACTATGAAAATACATTGTTTCCAAAATCCGATTTGGATTTTCTAAATCATAATCGTACTTTCGCCTAAACCTCTCCTGATCATCCGTAATTTGGAATGGGCAATACCTGGCACTGCGACCAATAAGCTGGGCTTCTTTGGTCGTGTAACTACCGACTTTTCCAGCTTTTCCACTGCCCTGACGTGTTTCGTAGAGTCTGACAATATCAAAGAGATTTAATACGTCCCATCCTTCATTGAGCATATCGACCGTAAAAATAACCCTGATCGGATTATCCTTGTCTTCCAGAGAATTAACCAGAAGCTGTTGTTCGACCGTGTTATCAGTCGTACCATTCATAATGATTGATTTTTCTTTTGAAAAACCATCTTTTAATGAATGGACTAACATAAAGAATGTATCATCTTTATCTTTAAAGTAATTCAACGCTGTAATTAATTCTTTGATATTAGATGAATAAAAAACAGATATTTCTGAGGGAGATATCTTCTCCAGATTCTCATAAAACAGCTCGTAAAATGCTTCAGATTCTTTGATCAACTGTGATTTCAGCATCAAAACCGGTTTAATATTCTGACCAGCCTCAGCGAACAAATATTTGCGATACTCGCTCATGGTCATCGCCATCAAAGCTCTTTCCCATAGCGTGGAATTTGTGGCAAAATTTTGAAATTCTTTGGTATATCCGCTTTCTCTAAAATTCAACAGCGGATAGTTGTAGATGATCTTATCAAGATATTTCTCTTTTACGTTTTTATCTTTCAGGTCTGCGGTCGCGGTAAACTCGAGCATGATATGCTCCTTATTAGAAGAAAACGCGTTCATGACAGAGTATTCCCAACTGTTTTTGGCTTCTTTTTCAGACAGGTTTATTTTCGTCATCGTGTTAACATGATGACTTTCATCAGAGATAAAAACAATTTTCTCACCCTCAAAATCGTCGAAGGTCAAGGAATTTTCTTTTGGGTCCATTAAGTCGAAATGAAGCTTTTGGGTAGTCGTAAAACAAAGGTTGATATCATCATTATCAGATAAACCACTGAAATTGGATACCGAATTGATTTTAATTTTTTCTCCGAGATTTTCGATCTGGTCTGCGAAAAGGTATTTTGATGAAAGAGGATTAGTGAAGTTTTCTTTTGTCTTTTCAAGGATATTGGTTTGGTTCACGAAGAAGAGGAAATTACGGTAACCGATTGTGTACAGATAAAGAATAAGCCCCGCCATAATGACCGTTTTGCCGCTACCAGTGGCCATATGGAAGAGCGTATGAATTTGCTTGTTTTTTGAAAGTGTTTTATTCTCAACATAGCTTATGAAATACCGGAAAGCTTCTTCCTGGTAATCACGCAGGACAATATGATCAGACAAACCTGTTCTAATAATGTCTGGAATATCACTTAAATGCCCATACTTTTTTAAGGTATTCAGTTCTTCATATAAAAACAGTTCGCTCATCTAATCCACCTCATAAAAAGATCGGCTAAACTTCTTATCCACTTCGCTGATATTAAAATCCTCATCGTCTATATCAGAATAATTGATATAGAGTTTATTCTTATCAATAAGCCTGATTAGAGCCTTCTTTTTATCTTTCAAAGACAAAGACTCAAAATCTTTATCAACTTCAAGCAACTCTTCTCTGGTTAAATAAGGAACGATTCTTTTGTCATTATAGATTTCAGTCTTGATTATTGAGATATTACCCTCAGTTGCTTTTTGAATTGCATCAATAAGGGTTTGCGCGTTTTCTTTGAGCTCGCAATAAACAAATGAACCGCCACCTTGCCAATTTATAGATTTTGATATCCCTCCTTGTTCTCCTTCTATTACATTTTTAAGGCGTTCTACAGCTATTTTTTCAACGTAATCCATTTGTTCAATCCCAATAAATTGACGACCCATCTTATGGGCTACTGCGACTGTTGTGCCTGATCCTAGGAAGAAATCCAAAACCAAATCTCCAGGGTCAGTTGCCATGTCAATAATTCTTTTTAATAATTGTTCTGGTTTCTTAGCGTTAGTAAAACTAACAACGCCCTGATTTTGTGTATTTTGGAAATCAATGTCGGTCCATAAATCCCCCAATAATTGAGCCATTTTTTCTTTACCATTAATCAGATGAAACGTGCTTTCCAAAAAAGATAATCGTCTTCCATTAAAAGCGTATAAGGTATCTCCTGTTTCATCCGTTAAATTAACAATTTGATCTTTGTTCTTTAAACTAAGCTCTTTGAGCTCTCTTGGGATCGAGCCAACAGTTTGAAAAATTTTATCTTTATTTTCTGTCACAAAGGACATAAATAAATCATTTTTTATTGCTTCAGAAGTAATCGCATCCGTGTTTTTAATTATTCTTAATTCGACAAGCTTCTCTTTTAGCGATTTTTTTATATATTTCCCATCATCATTAACTTGAAAATAAGAATTATAGTGGGTGTCCCAATAATCCTTTTCCACAAATTGAGGATTAATTTTTGCTTTTCCTTTTCTGTAAACAAGTATTGAATCTTTGTTTTTCAAGATAGTAGTATGTTTGTGTTGAGTTTTTGTTCCAGATATTGAATTAGATCTGACGGTAATTGTTGATAAGTAGTTTTCTCGATGGAAAATATCGTTCATTATTACCTCTAAATATGCTCCTTCATTGTAATCAATGTGAACAAAGATAATGCCACCATCGCAAAGGAGCTTTAAAGCAACTTCTAATCGATTCTTCATAAAAGTTAACCAGCTTGAATGATTGAAGTTATCGTTATAATTAAAACTGTCATTGCCTGTATTGAACGGTGGATCTATATAAATCAACTTAATCTTTCCCTCAAACCTTTCGAGCAATGACGTAAGGGCAATTAAATTATTACCTTTAATAATCAGATTATCATCATCTTTAAACTCAATGCATGATTCCTCTTTAATTTCTATTGTGTCAGGAATGAGTTCACAAGTTATATCTTTTTGACCCACCGCTGTGTACCTTTTCGCGTTGGTGAAGACCTTGGGTAAAAGCATGTTTCTGATCTCATCTGATGCCAGGGTTTCATTGAACATGATTTCCTGTCGTTTTTGATCTTCCTTGTCTTGCCCACCTTGCAACACACAGTCTTTGTAAGGGAAATCCAGAACCACATCATTACTTGTTGAAATGAATTTTCTGTTTGAAGCCAAACCGATTTTGTTTGTATAGCTGGTAAACGAATCAGGTAAAAACTCTTTTGATTCTATAAGCCAGGCGAATTGTTGTTTGTCAAATACGAGCACGCCATCAATATCTTTGAAGAATTTTTCCCGTATCTGTTCATTATCTACCAGAAGTTTAAGCAAGCTCGGTTCCATTGTCATGACATCACTATAAACCGTAGCTTTTAGTAGTTTGCCATCCTCTGCTACATATTTACTGTTTGAAAGCAAAACTTCATTTACCGTTTCAAAAATATTTTTTTTCATACTTGACTCCAAGTCTTTGATTCAACATACATGTTACTGGCTTATTCAAGGGTAAATTCGTCATACCAATATATCGGAATTTCTCATCTATAAGATAAGCAAAACCCTTTATCAGTTATACGCTATCAACTTTTGGAAATTGTCTTTTTATAACGAGTCTGTTTCAATCGTTATTCTCCTTTTTATTTTCTAACCAGTATGGAATAGTTATTTTAAAGTAATCTTAGCCATCAATATGATTCGAACGATTACCCCAATTTATTACTATTTCATATGGAGTTTCTTCACGATCTAAAATGGTGTTCATTCCATATCGACAACGTGCACAATTTTGATTATGTTCAGAATCCTTATGGTATGTCCTATCAATATTCTTAATTTCTTTCACTATCCGATTGTTACGAATCTCATAGTGTAATGAGGTATTCTCATCAAAGCCTAATTCCATTTGATACCGTTCTGTAAATGCAAAATATTTAAAGACATTTTGGGCTTTATACTTTTTTAGATAATCATTTCTAATGAAAACACTTCCACTAATAGGGTCGTTGTAATATGAATTCTTGTTGTTATTACACACGATAACGATATCACCATTTTCAGCCTTCCATGTCATATCTGTTAAGTCAGGTTGAAGTTGGAAAAAAGAAATAATTTCAGCTGGTGGCAAAACAAGCCAAGTTTGATCTAATAAATCTGTTTGCTTTGCAAGCCCACTCACTTTTTTGCAAAGCCATGGTTTGATTTCGCAATTCTGGTAATCAATAAAGTTTCCTTCGTAGCTCTTTAGTTCAATGCTCAAGTATCTTGCATTCCCATCTATTTTGATGGTTTCAATATCGGAGGTGCAACAATAAATGTCGTAAATATCTCTCCATATCAAATCGTCGTCTCTTTTCTCCATTAGGGAAATACTCCCCGCAATAAAGGACCATTCAACATTATCTACCAGAACGGGATTTAATAATTTGAGTAAGTTCTTTCTGGATAAATCACAATCCCCGATCCAGCTGATATCCTTTATTTCTGGTATTTTTACGGAATTCAACAATTGTTCTTCAGCTTTATCAATGAACTCATTATATATAGGAATAGGTGTGGCAATACAGATATCTTCTCCATCAGGTAAGGGATCATAAACATCGTAACCAATACTATTCTGGATATTGTTGTAAGATGAGAAATTATCTGTATAGTAATTGCACATCAAGCTTCCATAGAGTAATCCTGTTGAAATATCAACACATTTCATGATTGTGGAATTTTCAAAGTTATGTTCGTACAGTGATAAATTTTTTTCAGTTTCTGCAATTTGGTATTGCTCAATTAATTTTGTTAATAGTCGGACATAGTTACTAAAAATCATATTCACATCCAAAACTTGGGAACTTATTCGATTAAATAAAGCTTCTTCCTTAATCAAATTCTCAAAATCAGTATGACCACTACAGCGCCCAGTTCTTGCGCAACTATACTTTTTTTCGAGGGATTGATTAATGTTTAGAATATCACCTTTATCGTAACTTAGAAATCTATCAAACCGATATTCTGGTTTATTTTCCATGTAAACAAAAGGAAGATGAAACTGATACAAAAAACCAACCAGACGGAGGACGCGCTTTATGAAGTCGGATAAATAATACTCAACTTTGAATGTTAGTATATTATCTCTATCCCATTTTATGTATCCATACTGATCATTTAAGTATGATGAGATACGTTTTATACTTTTCGCCGTGAGTGATTCTTCTTTTATCTTTAATTCCTTGAAAAAGTAGGAAATACTTTCATCATTTTTCGGGCAATAAGCCAATACAAGAATAACTGCTTCTTTAATAAAAATGTCATAAAGATTCTTATATTCAGATATCAAACGATAAACGTAATCTGATTTTATGTTAACTATTTCAAACAGTAGTTTTGTTGCAAGGATGCGAATATCCCTTCGTGGTGAAGCAGTACACCATAATGCAAAATAGAAAGCTTCATCATAATTTTTATTATTGATATCTTTCCGTCCAATTAGATATAGAATGTTTTTTAACCGTTTAACTATAGCGTCAGAGACAAATGAATCCGATAAAGTAGCAGATAGCCTCGCGATCTGATAATCTTCTTTTTTATAGAATTTGTTTAAAAAATGAGTGCAGTTAAAAGGCTTGTTAATATAACCACCAAATATACTTATCAGCTTATCTGGATTATCAATGTTTATTGTATCTAAAAAAGACTTGATATTTTCTTCCCTAAAATTTACTCTTACTAACTTGTCCGCTGTCACTTCATTCTTAAAATCTACTTCTTTTAGTAATTTACTTAAGTATGGATAGTTATCAGCATACTTATCAAATAAGGCAATAATTATTGGTTCAATTAACCCACCAGAAATTTTCGCTTTAGAATTAATCAATTCAACTTGCTTATTAAAGTCATTTTTATTGAAAGAAGATTTTATAGTAGAAGCACTTGGCAATTCCTTAAATAGTTCCCTTGCAATAAGGAAATTGCTAATGGAGTCGGCTGTGAAATACACATAATCTTCAGCTTTATAAGTGTAAACGTCCATAAGACCAGATTGACACATGACATCCAAATAGCTTTTCCCTGTATGAACAATTTTTAGCAGGTCTTTTCGATTAATAGATGTTTTTTCATTTTTATACATCCATGTGGTAATTTTTTTTGTATCTTCCCAATAATGTTTAGCTGGATAAGAACTAATTGTTTTACAAGTGTTTTTAAGCTCATGCTTTATGTATGATTCCATAATATAAGTAACTGTTGAAATGCTGTTTTCAGTTTCTTCAATTACCTTCTTATCATTGAGTACTTTTAGTAGCATTGAGAGGAATAGAGCATTGTTTGAATACAATATATCTTCGTATTTGTAAATGTCAATGACCTGCAATTTTACTAAAGCATCGAGAGCTGATTCATAAGAAACGCCTGGGAATTCATATTCTGCAGAACAAATGCCTTGCAATTGTTCTAACAAATCTTTATCAAGAGTATTTGTGCGGTATGTAACAATTATTCGAATAGTTTTTTGTTTTTTGAGTTCTCTAACCAATGATATTAGGTTTAGTTGACCTTCTTTAGCCATTTCATTTATCGCATCAAAAACAAAAACAAAGCCACTTTTTGAATCACTAATTATTTCATCAACAGCAATTCCATTCACATCCTTTTGAAATTTCCCGTAAAGGCATAAATGGGGTATTCCTCGTTTCTCTAACTCTTCCTGGTAACATTTGATGAAATAGCTTTTTCCAATTCCTCCCTCACCTGAAATTAGGCAAAATTCTTGTTGGTTTAAGCATTGGCTAAGCAGTTCGATATCGTATCCGAACCAGTATTCCTCTTTTTGCTTTATCTCAGATAATAACTCTTGAATATCGCTAAGAAACTTTTCCTGGTCAGCAGTAAATGAGTTGAATTCCTTAATCAGGTTTATCAACTTGTAAATTTCTTTCTGGATTTTATCTTCTCTTTGATATCGTTTAACAACAGGTAGTTCGCCAAGCAGGGTATTCAGTATATCGGCATCTTCCCATTCCATTTGAACAGCATTTGAAACAATGCTGTTTATTTTTCTTTTTTGTTGCTCATTTAATGTTTTGTAATTCATGTTTACAGAAAACTATTTGGTGAGGTTGTTTGGTTTAGAGCGCTTTGTAACAAACCAAAGCGTCTACTATGGCTCTTTCCTTTTCTTTAGTCAAGGGTGGTTGGTTTGTTTTTCCTGATCCAATATTATAGTTTTTTCTTTCTATTATCTCAAACAATCGCTTAACTTGAGCGATATTTAGATTAGAAACTTTGATACCGTTTGTTTCCATCACGTGTTTCTTTATTTCCTTATAGGTCGGTTTGCTTTCTACTTTTGTTACATCGAGGTCTTCTAGCTCTAAATCAACTTTTATATGTTTACTCGACTTTAGTTTGGACAAAAAAGCGCATGTCTCTAGATGAGCATTCCCTCGTACTTATATGGTTTTTCGCATAGGAACTTTTTTTCTGGCGGACTCATTGCGGTTATACTTAATGATCAAGGTCTTAACATTATGCAAGAATTATTCAACAACTTCCTCTTTATTCTGCAGCGATTTACCTGGGCAAGCTTATTGGATATCGTTCTGGTTTCCATTGTATTCGCCTTGCTGCTCTGGCTCCTGCGGGATACTGAAGCGCTGAATCTGCTCAGGGGCGTTTTCCTGGTTGTGCTTCTCTTCACGTTACTGACCTCTCTCGTCAATCTCCCTGCTTTTTCATGGCTGATGCGCACACTCACGCCGGCAATGCTTTTTGCAATCCCTGTTATCTTCGCCCCGGAGATCCGCCGTGCCCTGGAAAGGGTAGGCCGCATCAGCGATATCGGTCTGGTCACCCGCCGGCGCACCTCCAAAGCCCAGGAAGAGATAGAACAATCCATCTCCGCCATTACCAAAGCGGCCGTTCAGCTTTCAGAGCGCCGCCACGGAGCGCTTATTGTGCTTAAACGCTTCCAGTTTCTGGATGCCTATTACAAAAATGGCGTAATGATGGACGCGCTCATAAGCAATCGTTTGTTGCTGCAAATCTTCTACCCCAACACCCCCTTGCATGACGGCGCCGTCATTGTCGAAGGCAACCGCATCAAAGCTGCCGCCTGTGTGATGCCGCTTTCGGCAAGCGGCGTGCTCAATGCTTTACCCGAACGCTCTGTTGGGCTGCGCCATCGCGCCGCGCTTGGTATCAGTGAAGTCAGCGATGCCATTGCCGTGGTGGTATCCGAAGAAACCGGCTCCATCTCCATCGCTTACCGCGGACGGCTCATCCGCCGATTAGACGCGGAGCGGCTGACCAACAGCATGCGTGCTTTTCTTTCAACTGAAGATAACCCCTCCAAAGACAAGCTCTCCAGCCCGCGACAACGCAGACAGCATAAGGTAAAAACTGAAATCACGGACGGTAACGGATGAAACACCTGCGCCAACTCACCCGTTATCTCCCGCTGCTGCTCACCGCGCTGCTGCTTTCCGTGCTGGTTTGGATGGCGGCAGTGACCGCCACGGATCCCAATCAGGTTCTCCGCTACACTCACCCCGTTAATGTGAATGTATTAGGTGTGGACCCCAATCTCATCCTCACTGGAAATGCTGAACATCAGGTGATCATTACAATAAAGGCGCCCAGTTCGGTTCATACCTATCTGGCGAATAATCCGAAATTGATCAGCGCGATGGTCAACCTTTCCGGGTTGGGCGCCGGTGAGCATAGTATCGCTCCCACCGTCCAAGTAGATGCCAGACCGGTGCAGGTCGTGAGCATCTCACCGGAGACGATTAACTTCACTCTTGAGCAACTGGTCACCAATAAAATGGCTATTGAACTGCGCCAAACGGGCAACCTGCCCATTGGATATCAAACCGGTGATCCTACGCTGAGCATTACGGACGTGGAAGTGGTAGGACCTAAATCTCAGGTGGAGCGGGTGAAGAATGTGGTTGCTCTGGTTGATCTGAGCGGAGCCAATACCTCGGTCTCACGCGTGGTTACGTTGAATGCTTTGGACTCGCGCGGGAATACTGTAGGGTTGGTTAACATCAACCCCAGCCAGGTGCAGGTTTCCATTCCCATCAAACAGTTGGGGGACTATCGCAATGTTTTTGTGCGCATCGTAACCACCGGCCAGATTGCCCGCGGATTCTACCTGACCGGCCTGGTAGCTGACCCGCCCAACATAACGATATACGGAACAAATCCGGAGATCACGCGCAATATGCCTGACTATATTGAAACAGTCCCGATTAATATCAACGGCGCGGAAAAATCCTTCGAGGTCGAGGCACAGTTCAACCTCCCGCAGGGCATCGATATCGTAGGAGACCAAAAAGTAAATGTTCATGTGGGTATCGAAGCCAGTTACGGCAGCATCCTGCTTGCAGGAGTGGACGTGACCCCGATCAATCTGGCTCAGGGGCTCAAATATACGCTGCAGCCTCCCAAGGTGGATATTTACATCTCCGGTCCTCTTAACCTGCTCTATCAGATTTCCAGCGGCAGCGTTCGCGTAACCGTGGACGCAGTTGGTAAACTGGAAGGCAAATACCAGGTGGAACCGGTGATCATATTTGACAGCGAGGAAATCCGGTTGGATTCAATCACACCCGGGACACTCGAACTTTCGCTTTACCGTTAGTTCTCCTGTGGCTTTTAAGGAAAGAAAATGATACATAAGCCTGTCATCGTGCTCGTGGGAAGACCCAATGTTGGGAAGAGCACTCTGTTTAACCGTCTGGTGGAACAACGGCTGGCAATTATTGACGATGTTCCCGGCACCACAAGAGACCGCCTTGTTGCTGAAGGAGATTGGGCCGGTTACGACTTTTTCGTTGTAGACACCGGCGGGATCGACCCTACCAAACAGCGTGGCCAGACCCCGTTGAGCATTGATTCTGCCAATTTTGTGGACGATATCCGCGCGCAGGCTGAAGTCGCCATGGAAGAAGCCGATGTGATCATTATGGTAGTCGATTCACAGGATGGCGTAACCCAGGCGGATGAAGAACTCACCCAGTTGCTGCGCCGCAGGCAAAAAATGGTGGATGGCGTGCCTTTCCCTCCGATCCTGCTGGCAGCCAACAAAGCAGAAAGCGAAACAGCTCGACTGCACGCGCTGGATTTCTATTCCCTTGGGCTTGGAGAGCCCTACCCCATCTCAGCCATTCACGGAATCGGTACAGGTGACTTATTGGATGCTGCTATTGCCTACTTTCCTGAACCGGTTAATGATGATGAAGTGGATCAAACTATTAAAGTAGCTATCGTGGGCAAACCCAATGCAGGCAAATCCAGTTTGCTGAATAAGCTGGCCGGTCAGGAAAGGTCAATCGTTTCCCATATTCCAGGGACAACGCGTGATGCCATCGATACCCAAATTGAATTTGAAGGGGAAAAAATCACACTCATTGATACAGCCGGAATCCGCAAACGCGGTTCGATAATCCCGGGTGTGGAAAAATACTCCGTCCTGCGTGCCATGCAGGCGATCGAGCGCTGCGATGTTGCCCTGCTGGTGGTGGACGCAGTCAGCGGCATCACTGCCCAGGATGAACACATTGCCGGGTACATCCAGGATGCCTGGAAAAGCGTGATCCTGGTGGTGAATAAGTGGGATCTGATCGAAAAAGACGAACGCACGAGCATTGAATTCGAGAATCAGATACGCCGACAGTTGAACTTTTTACCCTATGTGCCTGTGCTCTTCATCTCAGCTGCCACCAGGCAGCGGGTTCATATGATCCTGCCGATGGTCAAGAAGGTTCAGGAGGAACGCCTGCGCAAGCTCAGCACTTCCCAGCTCAATCGCATCCTGCAAAATGCGCAGGACGCGCACCAACTCTCCTCCGGCACAGGTAAACCCTTCAGGATCTATTATGGAACCCAGGTGCGCAGCGAACCGCCTACCTTCCTGCTTTATTGCAACGATCCGAAATCAGGACATTTCACGTATATACGTTTCCTCGAAAATCAGATCCGCAAGGAAGAACCTTTCCTCGGTACCCCCATTCGCATTATCCTTAAGAAACGTGAGCGGGAGGAGGACCGCTAACAGGTTTTTGACTTCGGTGTACAATACCATAACGTTTATTAAAACAGAACCTGAGAGTTTATGAATACTGAAATCATTCCAGAGCCTGCGCCTGAAACCAATAAAGCAGGGAAAAAAAACAAGAGCTTCTGGCTGGATACCCTCCAGACAGTCGTATTTGCTGTCCTGATCTTCCTCGCAATCAATACCGTTACTTTACGGGTACGCGTCTACAATATCTCAATGCGTCCTACCCTCGAACCAGGTTATTTCGTGTTGGTGAACCGTCTGGCCTACAAGTGGGCAGAGCCGGCGCATGGGGATGTGATTGTTTTTCACCATCAGGGAAACCCCAAGGAAGACTATGTCAAGCGAGTCATTGGCTTGCCAGGCGACACGGTAGATATTACCGATGGTAATGTGTTCGTAAATGGCACCCGCCTTAATGAACCGTACATCATGGAACCCGCCTTTTACAACGAGTCTTATCTCGTTCCGCCGAATTCTTTTTTTGTGCTCGGGGATAACCGCAATGATTCGTCCGATTCCCATTCCTGGGGATATGTGAAGGATGAGTGGGTGGTCGGCAAGGCACTGCTCATTTACTGGCCGTTCGATCAAATTAAGCTGCTCACCATCCCGGATTTGGTGTCTGCCCAGCAGCCATAAATCCGGATTTGTAAATCCTTCGTTAGATTTTTTGCAGATAATGTATTAATACGTATAATTGAGTTCGATGAGAAGCCCGCTACCCCCCAATCCTGAAACTTGCCCGCGCTGCTATGTTGGGCGTATAAAACAGCAGCCAGTAACCCTGACGACCATCGTGAGCGGGGAACTGCTCAGCGTGCCGAACTTCCCTGCCTGGGTTTGTGATGTCTGCCATGCCTTTATGTACGACCCAAAAGCCCTGGCGGATTTAAATGCCTTTTTAAGTAAGCCCAAACTGCAGACCCAACCCCGCAAACTCTCCGGCACGAAGAGCGTCAAGAAAGCACCTAAGCGTACTTTGAGCAGCGGAAACTGACATTAGAAATCCATTTATTAAGTTTTCATCAGAATAGCCCTGACAATTTGCTAAACGCTTAATGAAGTGCTATCATTTATATGCACGTTGTCATTATTTCATATTTATTCCGCACCTTAAAAAGGAGTTCTTATGAGCGCAATTTTATTATCGCGTATTATTGGAGCAGTCATTCTTGGCATTATCGGCGCCTTCACCGGGCTCCCAATACATCGGTTTCTAACATCTTTTTGGTCTACTTATCCTTTAACCAACGGCGGTACGATCGCTGTTACTGTGGTCGTATTTTTACTGCTTGGTTTTTTAATCACGCCCTATATAACCATCAAGCCCGTTCAGGCTCTGCGAAGGTTTTTTAGCAAGTCTTCACCCCAAACAATCATTTCAGCGGTGATTGGATTTGTAGTCGGTCTCCTGATTGCCGCGTTGTTGGCCTATCCGTTATCCATGCTGCCTGGTCCAGTTGGTCAGATCATGCCAGTGTTGGCAGTAGTGCTTTTTGGGTATTTGGGGGCTCTGCTTATGACCATGAAAAACGAAGAGATTTTCAATTTTTTCCGCAGCGTCAGTTCGCGGCGCGGTTACAAAGGTCAACCCACAGAGACCAGCCGCCGCATATTGGTGGACACCAGCGCCATTATCGATGGCCGCATCGCGGATATTGCCAAAACCGGTTTTTTAGGGGGAACCCTTATCGTTCCCAGATTTGTGCTCAATGAGCTGCAATTTGTCTCTGATTCCGCAGACAGTCTGCGCAGGCAGCGCGGCCGCCGAGGCATGGACATTCTGCAGGAACTTCAACAGATCGAGTCTCTGCCTGTCACCATCAGCGATATGGATGTGGAAGGTGTCCGTGAGGTGGATGACCGCCTGGTTGTTCTGGCTCGTCAGATGGACTGTTTCATCCTGACCAACGACTACAACCTCAACCGTGTTGCCGAACTGCAGGGCGTGAACGTGCTCAACGTGAATGACCTTGCCAATGCTGTTAAAGTTGTGCTGCTCCCTGGGGAATCCTTCAATATCGAAGTCATCCAGGAAGGCAAGGAGTTCAATCAGGGCGTGGGATATATGGATGATGGCACCATGGTCGTCATCGAAAATGGTCAGCGCTATCTGGGAAAAGAAATTCCCGTTACCGTCACCAAGATCCTGCAAACATCCGCCGGCCGTATGATTTTTGCAAAACCAGACTAGGAGGTAGCATGGCGCTGCAGATCTATAACACGCTCACCCGCACTAAAGAACCTTTCACCACCATTGAGCCCGGCAAAGTACGCATGTACGTCTGCGGCCCTACTGTGTACGCTCAGGCACATATTGGCCATGCCATGTCAGCCATGGTTTTTGACATTGTGCGGCGGTATCTGGAATACTCAGGCTATGAAGTTCGTTACGTGATGAACTATACGGATGTGGATGACAAGATCATCAACAAAGCCAACGAGTTGGGAGAAGACCCTTTTGCCCTCGCCCAACAGTATATTGATGAATACAACCAGGATCTCAAAAACCTCAACATCCTGCCCGCTACATTGAATCCCCGCGCGACTGAGGAGATGGATTTCATCATCAATATGATCGCCAAACTTGTTAAGGGAGATCACGCCTATGTAGCAGATGGGGATGTTTACTACCGTGTAGAAGCAGATGAAGATTATGGCAAGCTGTCCGGGAGGACTCTGGAAGGCATGAATGCTGGTTCGCGCATCCAGGTGGACGAACGCAAAGAACATCCCATGGATTTTGCCTTATGGAAGTCTGCTAAACCTGGGGAACCAGCCTGGGAGAGTCCCTGGAGCAAAGGCAGGCCAGGCTGGCATATCGAATGCTCCGCCATGAACTGCCATCATCTGGGTGAACAAATAGATATTCACGGCGGCGGTAATGACCTGATCTTCCCACATCATGAGAATGAGATCGCCCAAACCGAATCAATCACGGGCAAAGCATTTTCGCGTTTCTGGATGCATAACGGTATGCTGATGCTGAAGGGCGAGAAAATGGCCAAATCTTTAGGAAACATCATCAGCATCCGTGAGTTTCTGAAACAACACCCTGCCGATGTCTTTCGTCTGCTGGTGCTCAGCGGTTCTTATCGGGCACCCTTGATCTACGGCGAGGACGTACTGAATCAGGCAGAACAAGTATTGAAACGCCTCACGGGTGTCAAAAAACCTGCGTTGACCGGCGCGAAAGGGCTTTCAGAGGCACAGTACCAATTGCTCATGGAAGCCGCAGAGAAAGCCAAAATAGACTTCGTTGAGGTAATGGATAACGATTTCAACACCGCGGGTGCTTTGGCGGTCCTCTTTGAGTTGGTCAAGTCTCTCAACCAAGCCCGCTCGGACGGTGCGACTCAGGAACAATTGCAGCCGGCTTTAAACCGTTTTTCTGAACTTACAGGTGTGCTTGGCCTCACCCTTGAAGAAAGCAGCAGCTCTGCGGAAGGAGGCCAGGCAGACGCCTTTATTGACCTGTTGGTCAACCTCCGGCAGACCTTGCGCACAGAGAAAAATTGGGCGCTTGCGGATAAAATCCGCAATGACCTGCTCAATCTGGGTGTGGCTATTGAAGACAGCAAAGAAGGCAGCCGTTGGAGTTGGAATTAAAGCATGAAAGAGTGGGTTGCCGGCAGAAATCCCGTTTATGAGGTGCTGCGCGCCAGACGGAGACAGGTTTTCAGACTGTGGTTAGCCAGGGGTATCAAACCCGAAGGTCAGCTTCCGGACGCGCTGCGCATGGCACGCGAACGCCGTTTGCAAATTCAGGAAGTAGACCGCTCTCAACTTGAACGTTTTTCTCCCAACCATCAGGGAGTGGCACTCGAATGCAGCCAGTATCCCTATGCCGCGCTCGAAGACCTGCTTGCCTGCAGCAAGAGCCGCGCTGAAGCTCCTTTTTATCTGCTGCTCGATCTCATTCAGGACCCGCAAAACTTAGGCACGCTCCTGCGCACTGCCGAAATCATGGGTGTGCATGGGGTTGTTATCCCCTCGTCGCAGTCCGCCCAGATCACGCCGTCCGTGGTACATTCGTCCAGCGGCGCTTCTGAATGGCTGCTTGTGGCGCAGTACAATCTTGCGCAAGCTATTGACCGCTTTAAACAGGGTGATGTGTGGGTTTACGGGCTGGATGAATCGCCCATATCCAAATTACCTGCCCAGCTCGATCTGCGCGGCGGGGTAGCACTGGTAGTGGGTAATGAAGGTTCCGGCCTGAGGGATTTGGTCCGTAAAAAATGTGATGAGCTGCTGCGCCTGCCTCAGTATGGCGAAATCGGTTCCATGAATGCGGCCGTTGCCGGCTCCATCGCGCTTTATCTGGCGCGGCAGGCAAGAAATTAACCCGCTAAAGCAGAACAACGACAACCAGCCATAAACCGATCATCAATAATGCCAGCGCGATGCGCACGATCGCGGCAGTTCCCATGCCGGTGATCCAGGCTTTGGTTGCTTCCCAGGCTTGCTGCTTGTCCCGCTTGCTTCGCAAATACTCAACGATATAAAGCAGCCCAATCGTGAGTGCCAGCCCGCCAAGCGGCGAAAAAACAATTCCACCCACGAGCATGGCCAGCATCGCCAGACCAATCACCCACCAGGGGGTGTTCTTGGCATGCGTTTGCTCCGCCATGAAAACGTTATCAATCACATTGCCAAACAGCATAATCAGCGTATTCACCACAAAGATTAACACGGTCACCCAAAACTGCAGCGGAGTATGCCCTTTGTTAAAGCCGGTGAATAAAGCCCAGATTAGCTGCCCCAACCAAATAACCGTCAGACCGGGGAAGAAGACCAAAAACAAGCCGAAAAAGCCCACCAGACTGAGCAAAACAGTGATCAGCGCTACTGGGCCCATGACCCAGTCCATCTGGGTCATGGACGGATGACTTCCAGATTTCCCATGTAAGGCCGCAGAACTTCCGGCACCACCACGGAACCATCCGCCTGCTGATTATTTTCCAAAACCGCTATGAAAGTACGCGGCAAGCCCAATCCGGAACCATTCAGCGTGTTCACGAACCGCAGAGCTCCGCCTTCTTCCGGACGGTATTTAATGTTCGAGCGCCGGGCCTGGAATTCCCCCACATTTGAGCAGCTTGAAACTTCCAGCCACTCCTGAGCACCCGGTGCCCAAACTTCGAGGTCATAGGTTTTATGCGCTTTGAAGCCCAAATCACCCGTGCACTGTTTGAGTACCCGATAAGTCAGCCCTAAACCTGCACAAGTCGCTTCAGCATCGGCTACCATCTTATCCAGCTCGATTTCGGCATTTTGGGGCAGGCAGTACTTATACATTTCCACTTTATCAAACTGATGTCCGCGCTTCATACCGCGCACATCCTTTCCTGCGCTCATTTTTTCCCGTCTGAAACAGGCCGTATAGGACATTAAGTTGAGCGGAAGATCCTTCTCATCGATGATTTCATTCATATAGATGCCAGTCAGGGGAACTTCCGCGGTGGGTACCCACCAGAAATCCTCCAAATGATCACGGTAGAGATTATCAGCAAATTGGGGGAGTTCCCCCGCGCCGTACATAACCTCTTCCTTGACCATCCAGGGAGGATAAAACTCGTAATAACCCTGTTTGAGATGCAAATCCAACATCCAGGTGATTAAGGCACGCTGCAAACGCGCTCCAGCTCCTTTGAGAACGTAGAAACGGGAACCCGAAATCTTGACACCGGCTTCAAAATCGAGAATTCCCAGGTCCGGGCCTAATTCCCAATGCGGTTTGGGCTCAAAATCAAATTGTTTCTGCTCACCAACAGTGCGCAGGACAACATTATCCTTATCGCTCTCACCCAAGGGTACATCTTCATCTGGAATGTTGGGAATGGCAGAAAGTTTATCTTTCAATTCAGTTTCCACCACCTTCAAGCGCTTATCCAGGCTGTCGATCAGGTCACCCAGCTCGCGCATGGCAGCAATTTTTTGCTGGCGTTCCTGCGGGTCCTTAGAATGACCAATTTCCTTGCTTACGCTGTTGCGTTCCGCCTTCTTGGTCTCCACATCCAGGATGAGCGTTCGCCGCTCCTCGTCCAGAGCAATGACCTCATCCACAAGATCAACTTCGGCTTTACGCTTGACTTGGGAAGCTTTAACGACTTCAGGGTTTTCACGAATAAATTTAATATCCAGCATATTTCCTCTTTCGGCAGGCGAATACGATCGCCCAAACAGTGACTTATTTTACCCTTTCTGAGAACACTTGCAATCAACTTGCTATAAGCGCACATGGTTTACAGGGCAGATTTCAACGCCCATTTCTTCCACTTGACAGCGGACAAAAATAGTTTAAGATTAGCACCAGTACTCTATATAAGTAGACTACTTTTAGTAAAAACTTCGGTTTCGGTGGGTTTGCGAGCA
The DNA here is from genome assembly GCA_040772525.1 of Anaerolineaceae bacterium. Classification (GTDB taxonomy): domain Bacteria; phylum Chloroflexota; class Anaerolineae; order Anaerolineales; family Anaerolineaceae; genus Mesolinea. The sequence continues at coordinate 182,969 of JAXGXZ010000001.1, forward strand.
CGTAACCTCCAAAAAATCAGTTTCGTCTTCACGCAAACCCCCATAACAAAGGAGCAAAGATGGAATTGTTTCCGCATAGCAAAATCAACGACGGGAGCCTGAAAACAGAGCTCCTGGAGGAACGGCTGATGGTCGAAGCCCAGGGAATCGAAAAATCCTTCGGCTCAAAAAAGATCCTCGAAAACTTGGATTTCAGCCTGCCGGAAGGGAAGATTTATGCCATCTGTGGGAATAACGGCGCTGGTAAGAGCGTTTTTTTGCGCATCATTACCGGCTTGATTTACCCCGACAAAGGCATGATCCGCGTAAATGGACTTCAAGTTGGAAAAGAAGTGGAATTTCCGCCATCTGTGGGCAGTCTGATTGATCAACCGGGTTTTTTACTTTCGGAAAGCGGCTTCAGAAACCTTGAGCTGCTCGCGCTGATTACCGGAAAGGTGAGCAAAGAAGCGATCCGGGCTACGATGGATTTTGTCGGACTGGAACCAGACGAACGCAAACCCGTGCGCACCTACTCGGTCGGCATGCGGCAGCGTCTTGGATTGGCTCAGGCGATCATGGAGGATCCGGCCTTGCTGATTTTGGATGAACCAACTGCGGGTTTGGACTTTGACGCCCAGCGCGAGATTTATGAATATCTGATCCAATTGCGCAGGCAGGGAAAAACCATCCTCATCACCAGCCATAGCCTCAACGAAGTCAAATTACTTTGTGACAAAGCTTTTCAGATGCGCGGCAGGCGCCTGGAAGTGATGGAGCAAATCGATTCCACAAAAGCCTACAGGTGAAGCATGTTGAACTACGGAAACAACGAACCAGTTTATTTGCAAATTATGCGTCAGCTCTGCTATCGGATTTTGCGCGGAGATTATCAACCCGGCGATAAGCTGCCCACCTGGGTGGACGCCGGTCTGGAATTCAACGTCAATCACAACACGATCGCGCGGACTTATTTTGAAATGAGCCGTGCTGGTATTGTTGAAACGCGCAGAGGAGCCGGCACTTACGTGACTACAAACCTGGCTTTGCTGGAGCAGCTGCATGAAAAAATGAAAAGAGACCTGCTCCAGGAATTTGTCCGCGAGATGACCAGCCTCGGTTACACCTTAGACGAGATTGACCGGGCTTTTCAGGACTATATAAACGAGTTGAGCCAATCAATCCTGCTATAGGAGTTCCTGTGAAAAAAACTATGTTTTTGTTTTTCTTGCTTTTCGCGGTGCTGCTTGCCGGCTGCAGACATACTGAATATACCCCTGAAGCGCTTGAAGTTGAGACAGCGATTCCTTCAGCCCAAAGTGCTGACCCAATCGTCCCAATCCAACCCCTGCCAGAATCGGGAGATTTGACGCGTCCGGTCCAACCAAACTTTTTGGAGGTTTTGGAGGATCTCAAAAACGCCGGCTATACAAAAGAAAACCCGCTCACAGACCCTGGCAGCATGACTGCTCTGCTGACTGTCCTGGAAGAACTGCAACGTAGCAATTTCGACCAGACGGGTTGGTATCACATGACCTGCGGGGAAGAGGAAATCATCTGGCTGCATTTTTCTGAACCAGGAACCCATGTCTTTGACCAATCCTTGTGGCTGAGGGATTTTCCACTTTATCCAAATATAACTGTAGCATCCATATTGCTCAAAGACGGAACTTATGGGACGACACGCTTCACAGATTATTCAATGAGCGACTACAAGTTCGTACCGCTGTACAGCCCGGATAAGAACATCATAGGGTGGGAGGAATACGTACGCCCCGAAGATTCGCATTTAAAAAATTTAGAGTGGTTTACGCTCAATATGCATTTCGGAAACTACGAAGTAGCCAAGCGCCGCCTCAGAGGCGAGAACGGGCTGCCGAATGCCCTGTATCCGGAGAAAGAATACATGCGCTTTGAATACACAGCCTGGACAGACATCTTTGAAGGGCAGGAAGTGCTTGCTGTACGGGAGCTTACTGACTTTCTGAAGCCTTGTTCGATCAATCCCATCACGAATGAAATAGTAGACTATACGGTAGATACGTTTTATTTTTCCCTGAAAGACGGCCGCATCCTTTATAAACTTAATGAAGGAGCGGATATTAAGGGAACGGTTTTTGATCCTTACGATCTCTACCCGCCTTGCCCGGGTCCGATCACGCATTATGATCAGCTTCCTACAGAAATACAAGCGCTTTACGACGAAGCAGAAGCCAGATTGAGAAAATTTATCGCTGAAGGCGGATATGATGAAAACAGGTAAAGGTATTTTTAGAACCGAATTAAGCCGTGCTCTCAGGTCACGCAGGTTCGGGCTGGCAATTTCGATGGCGTTCCTGATCATTCTGGTTGGCTACATTTTAACACTCGAGACCATGCCTGAAAAATCTTATATTGATCATTGGTATTATATCTACCTGCGCAGCGCCTACACAGACTTGCTGCCCCTCCTGGTCGCCCTGCCATACGCTGATTCGCTGGTGCTGGACCGCAAAGAAGGGTTCATCAAAGGCATTCTCGCACGCAGCAGTTACAAAGCGTATGCTTCTGCCAAAATTTTGGCAAACGGCATTGCGGGAGCACTTACGGTCAGTCTGCCCCTGGCAATCAGTTGCAGCTTGCTCAGCCTCACCAATCGCAATCCACTGAATCATCCTGCGTTGAATGTATTCTATCTTCGCCCTCAGGAAGGTTTTTTAGGCGTTTTGTTCCGGCAGCATCAAACGCTGTTTTTCCTGGCGATTATCGCTGCTGTGACCGTGATGGGCTTTTTATGGGCGTCGCTGGGCTTGAGCGCGTCATTGGTGATCAACAATCGTTATGTCGCTCTGGGTTTTCCGTTCCTGCTTGCCAGCATATTGCAGTACTTTGTAGAAAGAGCGCTTAGGCTGCCCTGGTATTTAGCACCGTCTGAAAGCCTCCTGAGGCTCAACTTCTCTTACAACTGGCTGCTCACGCTTGCCGACTTGAAGCTGGTGTTGATTTTGCCAGCGGCTCTGCTGCTGGGATCGGTGCTGGTTTGGGTCTTTTTTGGCAGGAGAAGGCGCATCGTGCAGGAAAGCGGATTGCGCAACGGTGCGCGTCTTGCAGGAGAACAAAGCAAAAGCCCCATGAAGGCAGAAAGAGAAGCGAAACCTCTGCCTGTTATGCACGCGCAGAAACCGGTAAGCCCGGTTACTGCCTGGATGCGCTATTTACGTTTGCAAGCTGCGCTGTTGCTCAAGCCCTATGTGGTGCTTGGGGTGGTGGCTGTAACCGTGGCAGTGGGCGTGCTCTTTGGAAAGATCATGACCAACGCCGCTGCGCTGGCTACCCTCATCGAGCCAGTTGAGATGCGCCCAGTGGTAACTGCCTGGGATGTCTTTTTCGCATCTTTCGGAAACGCTTACAGCATGGGTCTTGTGTTTACACCAATGTTTTTGTTTTTAGTAAGCAACTTACAGCCGGAGAGCGCCTATGGACAGATGGCGGGCGTTCGGATTGCCAGCCGAATGCGCATTTTGACCGCCAAGCTGATACTTTTGCTGTTGGTCTGCGTGGGGTACCTGGCACTGACCTCTGCATTGATCCTGATTGTTGGCAGAGTGGTTTTTGGCTTTCCGCTGACGGCGGTCTGGAGCCAAATATGCCTCGTCACGCCGGACGCCGTCAACATGATCAAAGAATGGGTCCAGGCATATTCGCTGCCGGGCGCGTATTTTTTGTTGATGCTGATGGTGGGCCTGGCATTTTTTGCACTTGGTTTGCTCGTGCTGGCGGTCAATAGCCTGAGCAAGCGCCGCTTGGTGGGCTTTTTTGTAGTTATGGCTTTGGTGGTGGCGAGTTTTGGGCTGGCGCATGCCATTCCAGCTGTGGGTGATTGGTGGGTGCAGCTGCCCATCATCCGCAACCTGATCCTGGTCACCTTTCCATGGAAATGGCGGTTTGGCGAGCCAACCGCCTTCACTTTCTGGTATTGGCTGGCGTGGATCGGGGTTCTGCTGCCAGCCTGCGTGGGATTAATGCGGAAGCAGGAATTCTTTTCGGCGGCTGAGACAGAATAGACTCTTAGCGAAGAGAATTGGCCACTATTTTGGGTTGCCTGGAATCTATTGGACGATGGCATCTCTGAAAACACACTTGGCGCAATTCCTTTATAATTACCCCCATGCGAAAAAAGGTGAGCCTCGTTCTGATAGTCTTCCTTCTACTCACTTTCCTGCTGGCTCAAAATAAGCGGGTATTTGCACAATTCCCTACACCCACCTTCTATAACCCCGTTGTCACCTCCACCCCCAACCCGGATGGTTCCATCATTCATGTGGTTAAGGAGGGGGAAAGCCTGTGGCTCATCGCCATGGCTTATGGCGTGACCATGCAGGAGATCCAGATCAACACCGGCAACAGCCCCGAAGCGGTGGATGTGTACGAACGGCAGGTCCTGGTCATCCGCAAAGCTTTTACCCCCACCCCCACTAGCGATTTCACTGTCACCCCCACGCGCATCACACCGCAGCCAACTGTTCCGCGCCCCACGCGTACCCCTGTGCCGAGTAAAACGCCAGCTCCTACTTTTACCCCCACGGCCACCCCCCGCCCCTTTGACGTGATCATGGGAAACAGTAAACATGTAGGCCTGACCATGGCAGGAATAAGCTTTGTCGGTTTGGTACTGGTGCTTATTTTTGGCTTTCTCAAGCGGCAGAAATAACGCAACTACTTGACAAAGCCTTCAACTGTCATAGAATTCAAACTATGAAAACCACGGTGCATACACCCTCAAACCGGGAAAACCTCGTTTTTATGGTTTTCTCTGATTCTCTACAAGAGAGTATTGCGCCTGTTGGCTGACTAAACTGATCAAGATTATCTCAGAACCACGGGCAGCACCGTGGTTTTTTTATTTCTAATAATGGAGACAGTATGGATACACAGTTAAACAATTCAACACCCAATCTGCCCGCCTTTCCCGGGCTGACCTTTCGCAACTATCAGGGCGAGGACGATCTCCTTGCGATGCTTGCCCTGTCCCATAAACTGGAAGACGCTGGTTTGATTGAGCCTGGCTTAATCCTTGCGGATCTGCAGGCCCAATATCGTTACCTGGTAAATTGCGACCCGTTCAAAGATGTTGTTTTAGGTTTTTCTGGAGATGAGATTTCCGCCATTCTGCGCTGCACCTGGGAGATCGAAATCGGCAGCGGGAAACATATTTTCTATGCCATCCTGAGTGTAACCCCCGCACTGCGCGGGACAGACCTGTTCGAGCAGCTCGTACACTGGGCTGAAGAATGGGCAGTCCTGAAGTCTGCCTCGCTGGAGTCTCACCCTGAAGACCTTGTGCAAATCTGGGCGAATGGGCGTGACCCTTTGCGGCGGCAAAAACTCGAGGGGATGGGCTATCGACCGCGCCGTTTTTATTATAAAATGTCCCGCCCCCTGAACGGTGATCTGCCGGATTACCCGCTGCCGGAGGGCATTGAAGTGCGGCCAACCCTCCCTTCCACGATGCGCAAAGTTTGGGATGCCTCCATGGAAGCGTTCCAGGATGAATGGGGCGCCACTCAGGACAGCCCGGAATGGTATGAATCGTATATTCGTTGTTCCTATTGCCAGCCCGCACTCTGGCAGGTGGCATGGCAAGGGGATGAAGTCGTTGGGTCGGTAATGAATTACATAGACGAAAACGAAAATGAGAAAACAGGCCAGATGCGCGGGTACACTGAAGGCATCACGGTCCGCCGGCAATGGCGCGGCAAAGGCATCGCCAAAGCCCTGATCTGCCGTTCCATGCGCATGCATCAGGCGCTCAATATGCAGGAGGTCGCGCTGGGCGTGGATACAGAAAACCCAACTGGTGCTTTGCATCTCTACGAAAGCCTGGGTTACCGGCAGTTCCGTCTGGACAGCGTGATGATGAAATTAATTGCGGACATTCAAACATCTGCTCCCTAAGCAACATGGCCGATTGTAATAGTCAGAATGAGGGCTTTGATATAATTTCACAGATGTCAAAACCTAATCGGCTTATTGTTTGGCTGCTCATTCTCATCACTCTGGTGGTGTTTGGTCTTTACTGCATTCCAAATTCCAGGGCTTCCGAAAACTTTGCCATGGTTTCCATGTTCGAACCGGACGAAGGTGCCATTTATACGGTTGTAGACCGTCAAACCCTTCCCCGCGGGGACTGGACTGTGACTTTCCACCATTTCATTAATTATGCCTTTTACCATTATGGTTTTCCATTCTTTGGGTCGGGCGCGCTCTTAGCCTTCCCACTGCGTTGGACAGGCCAATTCGGGAATACGCCTTTGCTCATGACGGTATTGAGGCAGGGATTAAACGTCCTTCCCAGTCTTATCGCTTTTTTACTGTTGGTCTGGATGCAGGATGGCTTTCGCACCTACCGTTCACTCGTGCTTTACCTGCTTCTTATCATCCTGCCCGCTTCGTTGCGCAACAGCCTGTGGGTCCACCCGGATGGGCTCGTATTGCTGCTGGCAGTGCTGATCCTCTTTTGTCTTTGGAAAGATCAGAGCCGTTTTGGCAAGCACTTTCGGTGGGCAGCCGCTCTCTGCGGAGTGCTCACTGCTACCAAGTTGGTAGGGGTCTACTTCTTCCTGGCGATACTGGTCTTGCTCATTCAAGCCCTTCAGGCAAAACAATTGACCCTGAAAACAACCTTCCGCATAGGGCTGAATTTTCTGACCATCATGGGCCTGGCTTTTCTCTTTTCCAACCCATTTGTGTTCAATTATCCTTCTTTGCGCCTCTATGGCTTCACGCTCAAACGCGAATTTCTCGAAATAACCGGTGGTTACGGGTTGGTTTATGAAACAGGCCTCAAAGCCGCCTGGCCAACCATGCGCCAATACTTCGGGGAACTGGCTTTTCTAATGGCCGCGTTGATGGCGACGGTCTGGGGAGCCGTGAAAGGGAAAGACAAGCTGCTGCATCAGCTCACCCTGACCTGGTTTATTCCCCTCACCCTTTTGCTCCTTACAGTTTCTCACTTTAAATATCAGTACTGGCTGCCGGTTGCTGTGCCGGTTATTTCCAATGTGATCCTTTTCTTTCCCAAAAAAATGACCAGGCCAAACTGGCAGTCCTCCAGGACTTATGTGGGGGCTGTGGGAATCATAATTGTCCTTCTTCAGGCTGCTCTGTTCGTGGGGCAGGATGTCAGGCTGCTAAATTCTGCTCTTAACCGGGCTGTCAACAACCCCATCATCAATTTTTATGAGCAGTCCCTCAGTGAACTCCAGCCCCTCGATGGGAAGGATCTGAAAGTCTATTATGACTATCGCCTGTATGTGCCAGACACGCCTGATTGGAAAACTGAAACTTCCTTTGGCCTACTCCAGCCAGCGGATATTGAGACTGGCGATTACGACATTCTGCTGCTCCTGCGGCAGCGTGTCCTCGATTACCTCAACCCGGACGCAGTTGCCATCAACCCCGACCAATTGGAAACCAGCCGGGTGTTTTACCAAGCTGTTATGGATGACACCCTCCCGGGTTACGAGCGGCTCTACAGCGATGAAACCGGTTTCATCTTTGTACGGCAGCTGCTTTGCGAACAGAATTTTCCAGGCGGCTCCTGCCGATAGGCATTAGCTGACACCGGGTCTCATGATAAGATTGAGCGCAATGTCAGAAAACCAACCTTTAAACCCTCTGCTTCGTGGCGGTATTAGCGCTGTTTTTCCTGCTTATAATGATGGCGGCACAATTGGCAGCATGGTGCTCACCGCTTTGATCGCCCTGAAGCAGGTCACCGAGGATTATGAGGTTATCGTTGTCAATGACGGTAGTGCCGACTACACGCAAGTTGTTCTCGAAGAATTAGCCAGTCGTTTCCCGGAATTGACAGTTATCAGACACGAGAAAAACAAAGGTTACGGCTGCGCGCTGCGCTCCGGTTTTGCCGTGGCAAAGAAAGAATGGGTTTTCTATACCGATGGTGACGCGCAGTATAATCCTCTTGAGTTGGTCGACCTGGCTAACGCACTCAAGCCGGATACGGATGTTGTCAACGGCTATAAAATCTCCCGTCATGACCGTTTTTACCGCATATTAATCGGCCGTATCTACCATCACGTAGTCAGAATCGCGTTCGGGTTCAAGTTGCGCGATATAGATTGCGACTTTCGCCTCATCCGCCGCAGCCTGTTCGACCGCGTGAAGCTTGAATCCCGCTCTGGAACGATCTGCCTCGAAATGGTCAAGAAATTTCAGGATCTGGGAGCCAGCTTTGAAGAGACCCCCGTTAACCACTTCCACCGCTCTTACGGACGCAGCCAGTTTTTCAACTTCAAGCATCTTTGGCGCACTTTTGTGCAGCTTTGGCAGCTCTGGCAAAAGCTGGTTGTGCGAAAGCAGCACCTGAAAGAGCATCCGCAAGCGGAACCGGAAGACTGACATGCCTTCAGACCACCGTCTGGTCTTACTGGCAGACACACACGTCGGCGACCGAACCCCTCATCTCAAACCCTCCTTGCTGCAGGCAATCGCGGCAGAAGAACCGGAGGCTATCCTGCATGCCGGTGACGTGTGCAAGCCCCGCGCGATTGCTCAACTGAACGAAATCGCTCCAACGCACGCCGTGCAAGGCAACCGCGACTGGTTCATGCGCTACAACTTACCCTCGGCGATTCATACAGAAATCAATGGGGTCAAAATAACTCTGACCCATGGCCATATCAACATGAAAGCATGGGCGCTCAATTACCTAAGGCTCTTCCTCACCTGGCAATTACTAGAACACCGGTATTACCAGCAGGAACTTGCCAGGCTCTATCCTGATGCTCACGTGATTATCTACGGTCATGTGCACCACCAACACGATGAGGTTGTAATGGGCAAGCGTTTCATCAACCCCGGCGTGGGTTACCCCGAGTGGCGCAGCAAGTTTCGCTCCCAATACGCCGTAATGGTTGTAGATGCCGGGGGGCTGGTTTCGGTGAAGCTCAAGTCCATTGCCTGAGCATTAATAATTTATAATCCTGTCAGGGTAGAAGATGGCAGCCATCTCTTCTTTGCAAAATACGCACATCAAATTGGTTCGCGGACTAATGGAACAGCCCAAGCTCCGCCGCTCACAGTGTTTATTTGTGGCGGAGGGAACCCGCCTGCTTGAGGACGGACTGAAAAGCGGTGTGCCCTGTGAGTTTCTGCTCTATCGGGAAGAACACAGCAAACGCACATCTGAGTTCCTTGCCTCCCTCCCCCCCACGCTGTCTGTCAGTTCTGTGGAAAACCGTGTCTTTGACGGGATCGCGGGTACCGAATCCCCTCAGGGTGTTTTGGGTGTGTTTGAAATCCCGCAACTGCCTTTCCCTGAACACCCAGACTTTTTGTTGATTCTTGACCGCCTGCGTGATCCGGGGAACCTTGGAACCATTTTGCGCAGCGCGGAAGCAGCCGGTGTACAAGCTGTTCTGCTCTCACCAGAAAGCAGCGACGCATTTTCGCCAAAAGTCGTGCGGTCTGGCATGGGAGTACACTTCCGGCTGCCAATTCAGGCCTGGGATTGGGCTGCCATTAAAGCCGCAGCCACTGGCCTGCGGGTTTTTTGCGCGGATATGCAGGGTCATCTGCCTTACTGGCAGGCAAATTTCCGCCAACCTTTGGCGCTGCTGATGGGCAGCGAAGCCGAAGGCATAGGTGCGGAAGGACTCGCGATTGCAGATCAAACCGTCCGCATCCCTATGTCCGGAGAGACAGAGTCGCTCAACGCTGCCATTTCAACCGGAATCATTCTTTTTGAGGTACTGCGTCAGAGGTCAGCCGCATGAAAATCCGCGCGGTAACCTTTTTCTGTCAGCCTGGCTGGCCTATTAACCGTACGCTGCTGGGCCACGCCGGCATATTCAGCCGTCACGCCCAGGCCGAATTCATGAAAGCAGGTTTTGAGGTGCAGAGCCTACGTATGGCAACCCCAGCCTTTACGCGCTGGTTCCCACAGGGGGATTGGGCACAAATTGCCAATATCCTGGCGATCGAGACCCATGCGGAAGGCTTTGAGTATCTCTCTTTAGGCCCAATTCCGCTAAATGAGACCCAATTTTATGAACACATCCCACTGCTGCTATCTGCATCCAAAGGGCTTTTTATTTCCGGTTCTTTGACCGAGGGTCGGAATTTAAGCCTGGCTGCTGCCAAAGCCTGCGCTCAAACTATTCACCAATTGGCCATGCTTGAAGAAGGCGGTTTTGCTAACCTGCGCTTTGCCGCCCTAGCAAACGTTGCGCCTTACGCGCCCTTCTTCCCTGCAGCCCACGCCGCTCCGGGAAAACCTGCTTTTGCTCTGGCTTTGGAAGCAGCCGACCTGGCTGTACAGAGCTTTACCTCGGCAAAAAGCCTTTCTGAGGCACGTGAAAGCTTGATTCGATCTATCGAATCACATGCCGCAAGACTCGAAACGATTGGAAACAAGCTTGCCAGCATCTACCATTACGATTTCAGGGGTTTGGATTTCACGCTCGCGCCCACCCCTAGCCATTCAGGCTCCATCGCAACTGCTCTCGAAGCGCTCGGTTTGCCAGCTTTTGGCTTGCACGGCAGCCTGTTCGCCAGCACCTTCCTAACTGATACGCTGGACAAGGCCTTCTACAAGCGAACGGGCTTTAATGGACTAATGCTCCCTGTTTTGGAGGATGCCGGTCTGGCAGACCGTTCCGCGGAAGGTACTTTAACCACGCAAAACCTTCTGCTCAATTCAGCCGTCTGCGGGACAGGTCTGGACGTTATCCCTCTGCCGGGAGATGTCAGCGAAGAGCAGCTTTATGCCGTCCTCCTGGATGTTGGCGCTTTGGCTTTGCGTCTGAATAAACCTCTCACGGCACGCCTTATGCCTATTCCAGGTAAGTGGGCGGGTGAGAAAACGGATTTTCAGTTCGATTATTTCGCCAACGCTGCTATCCTGGGCTTGCCAGCACAGCCGCTCAACGGTCTCCTTAATGGCGATGAGGAAACTCCGCTCAACCCTAAAAATTAAATCTGAATCTACTGAACTTGTCTGAATATGATATAGAGCAGGTTCTGCTCACAAGAGTCGCTCACAGCCAGGCTTGAACGCGCGGAGAGTGCTGTTCCCTGACTGTTAAAAAGCTGGATAAACAATTCGTTTTCATTCACTTTCTCATTGTCCAGCAGGAACTCAAACCCGCCAAAACCATACAAAGTGGCCTTACCCGATATGGCTTTCATGTCCACCTTCTGCTTGCCATAACTCCCCGTGAGTGCTACCGTGACCCCTTCCACACCATGATCAAACATATCCACCACATTCCCTCCGATGATGAAGATTTGATCGCAGCTATACTGGTTGCGGTACAAGCTGTTGGGCAAACCTTGCGGAAAGCCGTGCATCACGTAAGGCATAGGTGTGATCTCGGGCACAACTATTTGGGTCGCTGTCGGCGCAGGCACGGGCGTGGCGGTGGCTTCGGGTGTATTTGTGACTGCAACTTTCTGTTGAGTCGCGCTGGGAGTAAAGGTCGCCATAGCCGTCAGGGTCAATATTTGACGTGATTCCCAGGGTTTGGGCACCACCCCTAACAATCCCAGTATAGAGACAACGATAAAGACACCCGCGACAAAGATCGAAAAAAGCGTGCCAGGTGAAATTGGTAGCTTCTTTGAGGGTTTAGTCGGAACTGTCATCGGGTATTCCCTGTTTATGGCTGCGTGATCATGATTTCAGAGCTTGCCCGCGCGTTCTCCAGCCACTGGTCCAACGCGGTTCGCTGCAATGCCAGGCGCGCATCTGTCGTAAGCGGGTGGGAGGCTTCGTGCGCCATCACCAGAATAATATGATAGCCAATATCGGACTGCACGATTTGCGAAACTTCGCCTTCTTTGAGCGTGAATGCCACTTCTTCTACTTGCGGGAAGAGCAGATAACCCCTTGGGAACCAGCCCAGCTCCCCGCCTGTTTCCGGGCTGTATATCCAGGCTATCTCTTCAAAGGCTTTCCCCGCGTTTAGATCGGCCAGAGCACGTTTGGCGCCATCCTCCGTACGGGCGAAGATCTGGCGGGCACGTACTTGCTCCATGGCTTCCGGAACGGCGCTAATAATCACATCGCGCTGATAAGCCGCCGCGGCTGCCAGGGTGAGCGCCATGCGGAATTCGGCATCATCAAAATGGTTAGCCTGCTGCCAGGCTGTCAAACTACTGCCTTCAGGCAGCTGTTGTGTCAGATTGTCTATTTTTGCCTGCAAATCAGCCTCAGCGAAGTTGAAACCATCTTTGTAAGCTGCCTGGGCTAAGAGTTGTTGGTCGATCAGGAAAGTTAAAACGTTGGTCTGCAGTACCGGTTCATCGGGGAGCGGCTGCTTGGGGTCCCATCCATCTTTGTAGCGTAAAACCTCATTCTGATAATAAGTCAATGGGATCGGCTCCCCATTCACAAGTGCTGCCGCCGGAATTTGAGTGGCTGTGGGTTCCGCAGTTGCTGTGGGAATGGAGATTATCAGTTCAGGTACTTGTGTTGTTTCCTGAGGCAGAGGTATTTCAGTGACAGGTGGTTGAGGTTTGCAAGCGCTCAACCCCAGGCTCAGGATAAGCAAAAAAACAATTAATACAGCCAGAATGATAGTTCTCTTTGACATGCCACATATTATACCCACGAATGTATCTGGCGTTTCCTGCTTCCTAAATTTCTATGGGTTTAGTTAATTAAAAGATCAAGCGGGCCTTGCAGCCCGCCTGATTGACTTTTTCAAATTGGCTTAGTAGCCCATGCCTCCGGGGGGCATGGCAGGAGCAGCAGGCTCCTTGCTGGGGATGTCGGTAACCAATGCTTCAGTGGTCAGGATCATCGCAGCGATGGAAGCTGCATTCTCGAGTGCGCCTCGGGTCACTTTGGCGGGATCAATCACGCCCATCTTGACCATGTCGCCATATTCTTCGGTGAGCACGTTGTAACCAAGATGTTTGTTGTTTTCATCTGCCTGCTTCTGGCGGACGGACTCAACGATCACGGAGCCATCCTTGCCAGCATTTTCGGCAATCTTGCGCATGGGAACAGCCAGAGCATTGCGAACAATGTTCACGCCGATCCGGGCATCTTCTGCATCAGAGGTAACGTCTTTGAGACCTTCAACAGCATTCACCAGAGCAACACCGCCGCCAGGCACGATACCTTCTTCAACAGCTGCGCGGGTGGCAGACAAGGCATCTTCCACACGGTGCTTCTTTTCCTTGAGTTCGGTCTCGGTAGCCGCGCCAACACGAATGATGGCAACACCGCCAGATAGTTTGGCCAAGCGTTCCTGCAGTTTCTCGCGGTCGTAATCGCTGGTGGTGTTGTCGATCTCCACACGAATCTGCTCAATACGGCCCTTGATGGCACTTGAATCGCCTTTGCCGCCCACGATGGTGGTGTTGTCTTTGTCGGTGGAAACCTTCTCTGCACGGCCGAGGTCTTCAATCGTGGCGGTTTCCAGCTTGCGGCCGGTCTCTTCAGAGATCACGGTGGCGCCGGTCAGAATGGCAATATCCTGCAGCATGGCTTTGCGGCGGTCGCCGAAACCGGGAGCTTTGACTGCGATGACATTCAACATGCCGCGTAGTTTGTTCAGCACCAGGGTTGCCAATGCTTCGCCATCAATGTCTTCAGCAATGATCAGCATTTCGCGCTTGCCAACCTGGACGAGTTTCTCGAGCAGGGGCACAATGTCCGTAGCAGCGGAAATCTTCTTGTCATAAACAAGGATGTAGGGATCTTCGATGTCAGCGAGCATATGCTCGGTATCCGTCACGAAGTATGGGCTGATATAACCGCGGTCGAACTGCATACCCTCAACATACTCGGTTTCGAATTCCAAACCCTTGGATTCTTCAACGGTGATGACGCCATCTTTGCCAACTTTGTCCATTACGTCGGCAATCAACTGACCGATCTGCTCGTCCTGAGCAGAAATGGTAGCCACGGAGGCGATTTCTTCCTTGGTGGTAATGTCAATAGCCTGCTGGCGAATGGCTTCTGCTACAGCCTTTGAGGCCAATTCAATGCCGCGTTTGAGCAGCATCGGGTTCGCGCCAGCAGCCAGGTTCTTAAGACCTTCGGTCACAATAGCGTGTGCTAATACGGTGGAAGTAGTAGTACCATCTCCAGCGATATCGTTGGTCTTGGTGGCAGCTTCTTTGAGCAGCTGGGCACCCATATTCTCATAGGGATCTTCCAACTCGACTTCTTTGGCAACCGTCACGCCGTCATGCGTGATGGTGGGGGAACCAAATTTGCGGTCCAGTGCTACATTTCGGCCTTTGGGACCGAGTGTGGTTGCCACTGCGTTCGCAAGTGCATCAACGCCGGCTTTTAAATAGCGGCGTGCTTCATCTCCAAATACTAATTGTTTTGCCATATTTTATTCTCCTTGGTCGTTTTCTGTCTTAGAGGATGGCCAGAATATCGCTCTCACGCAGGATGAGCAGTTTCTTGCCGTCGTATTTAATTTCAGTGCCTGAGTATTTTGCAAACAAAACGGTATCGCCTACTTTCACGTCCATTTCAATGCGATCACCATCTTCATTGCGGTCTCCGGGACCGGCAGCCAGGACGGTGCCTTTTTGGGGTTTTTCTTTAGCAGTTTCAGGTAAAACGATGCCACCAGAGGTGACTTCTTCCTGTTCGATCGGTTCTACGACGAGTCTGCTTCCTAACGGTTTCATTGAGATTGTCATTGATTCCTCCATCATTTTTATCGTATATTTAGCACTCTTTATAAGCGAGTGCTAATTCCTGCTTTATGATAGTACGATGCCGGGCAAGAGTCAAGAGATTTGGGCAACTTCTAACACTTATTTTACAAAGATTGAACGAATGGGATTATCAACCCTTCTCTCCGTTCAACTCAGCCAATCATGTGGTTAAGGGATAGGGGTTGCTGCGGGTGCGGGTATCTCTATGGAAGCAGGTTCATTCGTCGGCGCGGGCAGGTTATCTGTGCTGCGGCAGATCTCTTCCCCGATCTCGACGATAGAGATGATGATCTCATCCGATAGAAACTGGCTGCGAATCTCATTAAAAACGTCATAAGCGCGCTCGCATTTGTCATCACCGGGGCGATGCAGCGCTGCCAGAACAGAACCATAAGTATAAAAATAATGTACTGTGGTACCTGTGAGCGGCAGTGGTGTGATCGGGATAGCCGGATTATTAGCATCGTCACACTCCCTGGCCTCACAGGAAGTTTCAGCATCACATCCGCGCACAGCGCACTGCAGAAGCGGGATGGAGCCCTCATAGTTGCGCGCGCGATAATAGATCACCCCCACTTGGCCGTAGGTATCCACATTGTAGGGGTTCATACTCAGGGCTTTGTAAGCATTTCTCGAAGCCGCCATAGCCTCTCCCATGCGCAGATAGGTATTAGCAATCGCCATGTAAGGAATTGGGTCTTTAATGCCCAGTTGTTCATTCAGGCTGGCTGCTTTGGCAAAGTATTCCAGAGCGATTTCGTAATCTTGCAAATAACGATAAGTACGGCCAATACTGTTATACAAAAAGGTCAGGTTGGGCGTTATTTCGATCGCCTTTTTATATTCCTCAATCGCCAGGGGATACTGCTGGAGTGTTTCATGCAAATAAGCCTGCACGCGGTGCACATCCATTAATTCCGGCCCTTGTTCCATAGCCTGGGCCATATATTCCTGGGCCAGGGGCAATTTATATTGATCAGCCAGAATTTCAACATAAAATGCCTTGGCTAACACATTCTTCTGATCCAGCTGCAAAGCTTTTAGCACTTCTGATTCCGCCTCACTCTGCCTTGCTTTAGACTCGCCTCCCGCCAAATCCGGATTGGCATAGTAGTTGAGTACAAAACCCCGTATTGCCCGCACCATCGAGTCATTCGGGTTGATTTCGCGCGCTTTGTCCATCAGGTCAAGGGCTTCCTTAAGTCGGTTGCGCCGCTCATCGTCCGTTGTGAGCGTATTAGCGGAATA
This sequence comes from Anaerolineaceae bacterium, assembly GCA_040772525.1. Taxonomy (GTDB): domain Bacteria; phylum Chloroflexota; class Anaerolineae; order Anaerolineales; family Anaerolineaceae; genus Mesolinea. The sequence goes on from JAXGXZ010000001.1 coordinate 198,887, forward strand.
AACCTGGATTCGCGCCAGGTTGGTCATCAGGTCTGTGTTTTGCGGTTCCAGCAGAATCGCTTTGCGGTACGCCTCAATGGCTTTGTCCAGGTTGCCCGCTGTAAAAAGCGTCTCTGCTTCCACTTTATAAGAATTCACCGTGCGTGTGGGCGTGGGCGTGGGAATGAGCGGCGGATAAATCTCGCCGCGGGCATAACTGCGGACTACCGCCACCAACCCGGCAATCACCAGAAGCAGCAGCATGATCCGGTAAGGATTCGAATGGTTGCTTGATTTGCGAAACAGGTCCTTACGTTCGTGAATGTACATGATCAGGGTTGGCTGGTTGGCTGGGGCGTACTGGTGGGCCCGCTTTGATAAGTAGGCGTGGGAGCCGGGGTAGCTGTGGGTGGATTGCTCAGGTTTTCCTGGCAGATACGCAAGATCTCATTAGCATTATCCACAGCGATAGCGTCATCGGGAACGCCACTTAACATTTCATTGGCCACTTCTCCCGCTTCAGTACATCGGTTGACGCGCGCCAGGGATACCCCATAGCGCGTGAAAATGGCAATGCTGCCGTTCCTATAATCAAGCGGGATCGGTTCCACGATGTCTTCATCCTCAGTTTTCCCGCCGCGTACTGCCAATTGCAGAGGAGGTATGGCTTGGTTATAAAGCGCCTGGCGGAAGTACATGGTACCCAAATTCGCGTGCAAGTACGGATCGGTTGGCCGGATTTTTACAGCTTCATCCGCGTATTGAACGGCTTTTGCATATTCTCCCTCATTCTGCCAAACCAGGGAGATATAACGGTTGGCATCGGCATTGCTGGGATTGAGCGCAAAGGCCTTGCTGAACTCAAATATGGCTTCCTGGTTGCGCCGCAAGGTGAAAAGATTCCTGCCCATGGCCATATGCAAATCCGAGACGTTCGGGTTGATCGCCAGCGCTTTTTCGTACTCCGCCACTGCCTCTTCGTAGTTACTGGTGAGCTCCAAAATGTACCCGCGTGCCCAATGAGCTTCCAACAGGGAGGGGTTGAGCGCTACAGCCGTGCGCGACTCTTCGATGGCTTTATCCATGGTGTCCAAATCACGCAGGTCCGCCTCGATCCGCAGGCCAAGCAGAAAGGCATAGATCGCATGCCCCAATGAGCTATTGGGATCAATTTCAATGGCTTTGAGGGCGTTTTTCTCGCCCTCCATGTAATCTTTTTGGAAGCCGTTTACCCAACCAAGCAGAGCATAAGCATCCGCGATCTGATTGTTGAGCAGAATGGCATTCTGACTATTCACCTTAGCCTGGGGCAGCATGTTGTTATAAATTTGCAGCCGAGCGATCTTGAGATAAGTTTCAACGTTCTTGGGGTCAGCATTGATAGCTGCCTGGTAAGCCTCAATCGCTCCCAGAAACTTGCCTTCCAAAGCCAACGCATCGGCTTCTTCCAGGTAAGATTCAGGTGGCCGGGTAGCAGTAGGCGTGGGCACGAAAGGCGGTTCCATGTCTGGTACCACGTACAAATTAATGTAAATTAAGCCGCCGATCGCGAGCAGCATCAGCAGGATCATCAGCGGGTTCCCACGCCGGCGTTTCTTCTTCATTGAGAGGCGGCTGCCCTTTAGATACATATTTTGATAATATCACGAAATATTTTTCTCAAAACCAATTCAGAAAAACGCTTGCCCGTGCCCTATACTTCAGTTAAAATGCTCCTATGCGCGTGGACCTTTTCAGTCTCTTCCCGGAAGTTTTTCAGCCCTATCTTGAAATCTCCATCCTCAAACGCGCCATACAGCGTGGTCTTCTTGAAGTGCATGCCCACAACATTCGCGACTGGGCCTCAGACAAACACCACACCACGGATGACACCCCATATGGCGGCGGCGGGGGTATGGTGATGAAACCGGAACCTGTTTTTGCCTCCGTGGAGAGCATGTTGGATTTCCCGCCTGCCTGCCCGGTGATCTTGCTCTGTCCGCAGGGGAGAGTTTTTAACCAACAAATTGCACGCGAACTTGCTCAACACGAACATCTGGCGATGATTTGCGGCCGTTATGAAGCCTTTGACGAACGCATCCGTGAACATCTTGTTACGGATGTCATCTCAATCGGGGACTATGTGCTCACCGGCGGCGAATTGCCCGCGCTGATAGTGCTGGATGCGGTTGTGCGCCTGAAACCGGGCGTCCTGGGGGATGACGAAGCCACCCTGGACGATTCCTTTTCTACCGATGGTCTGTTGGAATACCCACAGTACACCAAGCCGCCTGTTTTCCGCGGCTGGGAAGTGCCGCAGGTGCTCCAACGGGGCAATGCGGCTGAACAGGACAAGTGGAAGCGCCAGCAATCCCTCATCCGCACATGGGAATGGCGGCCCGACCTCTTGGAAACAGCCAACCTGAGCCAAAAAGACCTGCGCTTCCTTGAGCAGTACCGGGCTCAAAAAGACGAGAACGAAAAATTAAAAAATTGATTATTCATTTGGAGGGAAAATGCCTGAAGAAAAAAGATTGAATTATGGAAAAACATTTTTATTAGGTTTTGGTTTTTTTGCCGTCATGGTAGCCTGGTCGGTCTACAACTCTTTTGTGCCCCTGTTCTTGGGCAATAAATTCGGACTCGACTCGGTGATGATCGGCTTCTTCATGACCCTGGATAACATCGCTGCTCTCTTTCTCCAACCGCTCATTGGGTCAATCTCCGACCGTACGCGCACGAAGATCGGCCGGCGCCTGCCCTTCATGCTCACTGGCGCTCCCATCGCCGCGGCGGCTTTCTTCTTTGCCCCGGTGGTGGCTATTCCCCTGATGGATATCCCGGAAGCCTCCCGGCTACCTTTGTTCATCACCTGCACCATCACCTTCATGCTCAGCATGGCGATCTGGCGCACACCCGTGGTAGCTCTCATGCCAGATATCACTCCCTCACGCTTCCGCTCGCAGGCCAACGGCGTGATCAACTTCATGGGCGGGATTGGCTCCATCATTGCCTTCCTGGTTGGCGGAAAGCTCTACAAGGTCAGTGCAGCTTATCCCTTCTGGCTGGCAGCTGTCCTGCTGGTTGTAGGCGTGTTGATGGTCTTCATCTTTATCCGTGAGCCTAAGATCTATGATGAAAACCCCAATTTGGAGAAGCCCAACTTGTGGCGCAGCCTCAAACAGATCTTCCAGGAAAAGCAGCACAACGCCATCCGTATCTTTTTGGCCATCTTCTTCTGGTTCGTGGCGATGAACGCCATCGAAACCTTTTTCTCCCTCTTTGCCAACCGCTCTCTGGGGATGTCTGAGGGCGATGGCGTCTCGCTGATGACGCTCAACTCTTTAGCCTTTGTTCTCATGGCACTTCCGGCTGGGCTCATTGGCGGGAAGATTGGCCGCAAACGGACCATCAGCATCGGTCTGATCGTCATGATTTTAATAATGCTTTCCATCTTTGTAATCCCCAAAGAATCCCTTACCATGCAGCTCTTTAGCCTGCCAATTCTGGGGCAGGTACCCGTGGTTGGTCTAATGCTGGCGGTGGCAGGACTGGGCTGGGCGCTCATCAACATTAATTCGCTGCCCGTTGTGGTAGACCTGACGGATGCCGCGCAGATTGGCACCTTCACCGGCCTTTATTACCTCTTCTCCACGCTGGCAGCTATCGCCGGGCCGAATATCAACGGTTGGATTGTGAAACTCACAGGAGAGAATTATGCTTCCATATTTATCATCGGACCCATCTTCATGCTCGCGGCCCTCATCTCGATCCTGGGCATGAAAGCCGGCGAGGCGCATCAGCAGGTACAGGAAACAGTTTAACCTTAGTATAAACAACAAAAAAAAAATAAACAGTCTCCAAGTGATTGGAGATTGTTTATTATAGGCACTTTCACTGGGAATCAGCCCGAAAAGGCATTGTTAATGCGTATTATTTTTGTTTTCCTGCCAGGGCAATCGCATCTTATTTTCAGGAAAAAGCACCGAAAAAGTTAATTTTCAGTATCATTTTGCATAAATGGCATGTATGATGGAGAAAATACATGCCGTTTGAGACAATAATCTCAATATGTTAGCTAAATAGGATCTAATTAATTGAATTTTTAAAGCAAATCCGATTTCATCATCAATCATTTTTAAGAATAGTTTTAATTTTAGGGCTTAGAGCTGACATTTTTGTCGTTAAATGGACAAAAAGCAGCCTATTTAGATGCGTTTGCCCTGGTTTTCCTGCTTGCCGGAATTGCGATTCGATTTTATACTTGATGTATTGAATCCCATATAAAAACTGGGAATACTGTATCTTAAAGAGGAGAAAAGAATATGAGTAAAAAGATCTTCACCATTCTCAGCTTCGTCCTTGTTGCTGCCATGCTTCTGTCTGCTTGCACCACCCCCGCAAAGCCAGCTGATGCCCCCGCAGCTGCTCCAACGGAAGCAGACTGCAGCAAAGAAGAAGTAATATGCATTGGTTTGGTGACCGATGTCGGCGAAGTAGACGACAAAAACTTCAATCAGGCTTCCTGGGAAGGTGTTCAGCAGGGCGCCAAAGAAGTTAATGCCTTGGCTAACTACATCGAAACCAAAGACGCTAAAGACTACGCCGCGAACATCCAGCTCTTTATTGACAAGGGCTACGATGTCATCGTGACCGTTGGTTTTGCTCTTACCAACGCCACTGTCGAGGCCGCTGTCGCCAACCCCAAAGTCAGTTTCATTGGCGTGGATCAATTCCAGGAGGCTGAAACCCCCGGCGTGGCTGGACTGATCTTCGACGAAGCCAAATCCGGCTTCCTCGCTGGTGTCCTGGCTGGCATGCTCACCGAGACCAAAGTCATTGCCGCCGTGCTCGGAACCGACCTGGTTCCCCCGGTGGTCAACTTCAACCGCGGTTATGTCGGCGGCGCAAAGTGGGTTGACCCCGAGATCAACGTGATCTCCACTTATCATCCCGGTGGTATGGACGTCGCTTTCGTGGATCCTGAATGGGGAGCCGCGACCGCCAAGCAGGCCATCAGCCAGAAGGCCGATGTTGTCTTCGGTGCAGGCGGTAAGACCGGCAACGGCGCCCTCATCGAGTCCGCTGGGCACGAAGGTGTCTTCTGCATCGGTGTGGATACGGATCAATGGCTCACCGTTCCCGAAGCTCACAAATGTCTGGTCTCTTCCGCAACCAAGGATATTACTGCCTCCGTTGTAGATCTGATCAAACTGGCTAAAGACGGCAAGTTCCCCTCTGGCAACTACCTCGGCGGTTCCTCACTGGCTCCTTTCCATGATTTTGACTCCGTCATAACTCAGGAAATCAAGGACAAGTTGGCTGCTGGCCTCAAGGCTTTTGATGCCGGAGAAGTTGCGCTACCTGATAAATAATTCAGGCGCCAAACACCTTTGAAATGAACAAGGCGGCGCGAACGCGTCGCCTTGTTTTATCAAAATGAAGGAGGTCACCTGCGTGGAGAACCCATCACCTTCACGAAACAATCTTTTCATGACCATTTGGAGGGCTATTCGGGTGCCCTTCTTAGCCATTGTCCTTGCCCTTTTAGTTGGGGCAGTGATTCTGTTAGTTTCCGGCGCAAACCCGATTCATGCTTATTCCGCGCTCTTCCGCGGCGCCTTTGGAAATGCGAAGTATTTTCAACGCACACTTGAAAAGGCTACTCCTTATATCTTTGCCGGTCTTTCGGTTACGTTTGCGTTCAAAGCCGGGTTGTTTAATATCGGCGCGCAAGGTCAGTTGCTGCTCGGGGCAATCGTGGCCGGCTACCTTGGTTTTGCGATCAAGGGACTGCCCGCTTACCTCCATATCCCGCTTGCGCTGATTGGCGGCGGTATAGCCGGCGCGCTCTACGGTATGATCCCTGGTCTTCTGCGCGCGTATTCAGGCGCGCATGAGGTGATCACCACAATCATGCTCAACTATATTGCCATCAACCTCACTGATTATCTCTCCGATGGGCCCTGGAAAGACACAGCGCAAGGTAACATCATCGCCAGAACGCCACTCATCGAACAATCCGCCAGAATTCCCTTTGTTGGTCCAATCCCTGTGGGTTTTATTATCGCAGTCATCATCGCAGTTCTGATTTGGTATATCCTGGAAAAGACCAATTTTGGTTTCGAGACCAATTCGGTTGGATTGAACATGCACGCTTCCCGCTATGCTGGTATGCGCACCAGGATCCTGCTGGCCTTGGCCCTCATTGTGGCTGGTTTGCTGGCTGGTTTCGGCGGCGCGGTAGAAACCATGGGCGTGGTTGGCCGTTACCAACCCGGTTTCAATACCGGTCTAGGCTTTGACGGCATTTCCGTGGCGCTGCTCGGCCGCAGTAATCCGCTGGGTGTAATCCTTTCCTCGCTCCTGCTGGGAGCCATGAAAGGCGGCGCGAATGTGATGCAGTTCGATGCCAAGGTTCCCCATGAGATCATTGATGTGATCCAGGGTATGATGCTCTTCTTCGTCACAGCGGATGTGGTGGTACGTAGGTTCTTCAGACTTAAAAAAGATGTCAGCAAAGAGGTTTCTCTGGCTGCCGGATGGGGGCAAAAATGAGCGCAAATGCAACTTCACTCCCCAGCAAATCTTCCCGCTACAACAAGAACCTTACGCCTATCCTGATCGCGGTTGTTTTTCTGGGAATCACAATCTACGCCTACACGCAGGATCAAAACGTGACTGAGGCGGTGCTTAATGCCACAGTGCGTTATTCCGTCCCGCTCATTCTGGGTGCCCTGTGCGGCATCTTCTGTGAACGGGCAGGTATTGTGAATATCGGCATTGAAGGTCAGATGCTCCTGGCAGCTTTCACGGCTTACATGACCAACGTGTGGACAGGCAACCTCATTTTGGCCCTCACCGTAGGTGTGCTCACGGGCGCGCTTCTGGGCTTGTTTCTCGCGTTCATCTCAATTAATCTCAAGCTCAACCAGGTTATCGGCGGAACGGTGATCAACATTCTGGCCGTCGGTATCACAGGCTTTTTCTACCAGGTGGGCATGACCACCAAGGGTAAGTTCTCCCCCATCATTCTCAGCCCGCTTTCAGAGATTCCTCTGATTGGCCCCGTACTCTTCCGTAACCCGCCCATTACCTACATCACCCTGCTCCTGGTCATTTTCAGTCATATTTTGCTCTTCCATACCCGTTGGGGATTGCGCACACGTGCCGTTGGCGAACACCCCCGCGCGGCGGACACCCTGGGCATCAACGTGTTTAAGACACGCTATTGGAATACGATCTTTGGCGGCATGTTGGCAGGTTTAGCCGGCGCCTTCCTGACCCTCGAAGGTGTGGGCATGTTTGAAAGAAACATGACCAATGGGCGAGGTTTCATTGCACTGGCAGTGATGATCTTTGGCAAATGGAACCCCATCGGTTCCGCACTGGCCGCCCTGCTCTTTGGGCTGGCTAATGCCATGCAGACGCAATTGCAATTTATGGGTGTCATGATCCCGCACCAGTTTATTGGCATGATCCCGTATGCCCTAACAATCATTGTCGTTTCAGGCTTCGTTGGCAGGTCAAGACCCCCTGCTGCTGAAGGTATTCCCTATGAAAAGGAGTGAAATGGATAACACACCGATAGCTCCTGTTCTTGAAACCCACAAAATTACCAAAACTTTCCCAGGCACACTGGCTAACAGCAATGTGTCCATGCACCTCAACCAAGGAGAGATATTAGCCCTCCTGGGCGAGAATGGCGCGGGTAAAACCACCCTGATGAATATCATTTATGGGTTGTATGGTCCGGACTCCGGCGATATTTACCTGCATGGCGACAAATACGAGATCCGAAATCCGCACGATGCCATTGATGCCGGTATTGGCATGGTGCATCAGCATTTCATGCTCGTGCCTGTCTTTTCAGTATTGGAAAACATCACCCTTGGCGCGGAAGTGACCAATGGGCCCTTCCTGGACAAGTCCAAGGCACGTCAGAAGATTATCGATCTTTCCAATACCTATGGTTTAGCCGTCGACCCGGATGCTATTGTGGAAGACCTGCCAGTTGGCATCCAGCAGCGTGTGGAAATTCTAAAAGCCCTCTTTCGCGACGTAAAAATCCTCATCCTGGATGAGCCCACAGCCGTGCTCACACCGCAGGAAACCACGGAATTTTTTGAGATTATGCGCCAGCTGTGCGCACGCGGAGTCTCAATCGTTTTCATTACCCACAAATTAAAAGAGGTGCTGGAGATTGCCGACCGCATTATCATCATGCGCCGCGGTCAAGTCGTAGGCGAAACCCGACCCAGCCAGGTGACGGAAAGCGAATTGGCAAATCTGATGGTAGGCCGTGAAGTCATCCTGCAAGTAGAAAAAAGTGAGGCAACTCCGGGTAAACCCACGCTGGAAGTCCGTGATTTCACCGTCTCAGACGGCACGGAATTGCATAGCGTCAACCGAGTCAGCTTCGAAGTTCGCTCTGGTGAGATCCTTGGCATCGCTGGCGTTCAAGGGAACGGCCAAACAGAGCTGGTGGAAGCCCTCACCGGATTGCGCAAGTATGATGCAGGTGAGATGGTTGTGAATGGCAAAATAATGCCGCAGAATAACCCACGGATGCTGGTGGAACATGGTATGGCGCACATTCCGGAGGACCGCCACAAACACGGGCTGATCCTGCCATATCCCCTCACAGATAACTTCGTGCTTTGCACCTACTATCAGGAACCCTACTCCAAACATGGTATTCGCGACTACGGTGCCATCGCGGATAATGCTAACGAGCTCATCCAGCGATTTGACGTGCGCACGCCTTCCTGCTACACCCTAGTATCCGGACTCTCCGGCGGCAATCAACAAAAGGTGATCGTAGGCCGCGAACTCAGCCGCGAAGTAAAATTTGTCATTGCCAACCAACCCACTCGTGGTCTTGATGTAGGTTCAATTGAATATATTCATAAAACCCTGGTCAAAATGCGCGATAGTGGCGTAGCGGTACTCCTGGTTTCTTCAGAACTGGATGAGATCATGTCCCTATCCGACCGCATTGCCGTGATGTACAGGGGCAAGATCGTTCGTACCGTTAATACCAAGGAGACCACTCGGGAAGAATTGGGGCTACTCATGGCTGGGTTGGATCCACAATCACAAGCTTAAATACTCAGCTTTGTTAAGAGCCTCGCTTTGACCAGCGGGGCTTTTTAATTAACCATAGATTTTATAGAGTATTTGCAGGAAACTTAACTTGCACCTAACCGTACTTTAACGTTCAAACAAAACAATGTTGATAAGATTAGAAATGTAATCACAACAGGATTGTGAATAGGAGATTTAATGGAACCAACCATCATCGTAGAGAACATTTTCAAATCATTTGGCAGTACAAAGGCCGTCAACGACGTTAGTTTTGAAGTCGTTCCCGGGGAGATTTTTGGCCTGCTCGGACCAAACGGGTCTGGTAAAACCACCACCATCCGCATGATCCTCGATATCTACAAGCCGGATTCAGGTTCGATCGCGATCCTGGGTGGCGGTATGTCAGAAGAAAAGAAGAACCTGATCGGCTATTTACCGGAAGAGCGCGGCCTTTACCAGGATATTCCTCTGGAACGATGCCTGACTTATTTGGCTACATTGAAGGGGCTGACCAAAACTCAGATTGAGGAGCGTCTGCCGCGTTATCTGGAAGAATTTTCCCTGATCGACCATAAAAAGAAGAAGGTCAAGGAACTCTCTAAAGGTATGCAGCAAAAAGGCCAACTCATTGCCACACTCATTCATGATCCGCAGATCATTATCATCGATGAACCTTTCAGCGCACTTGATCCGGTAAACACCCAACTGGTAAAAGATATCCTCAAGCAACAGCGCGAGGCCGGCAAAACCATCGTAATGTGCACGCACCAAATGAACCAGGTGGAAGCCCTGTGCGACCGCATCGTTCTGATTAATGAGGGCTCTGTAATGTTGTACGGAGACCTGAAGGAGATTCTGGAGCGTTTTGCCACCAATGAGATGCTTATCAGCAGCGCTGTCGATCTGCCCGCACAAATTCCGGGTGTGTCTGAAATCCGCGATGAGGGCACGCTCACACGCCTCATCCCTGAAGCGGGGATGCAACCTCAGGCAGTCCTGTCCAATTTGGTTGCTGCCGGTGTGCCTCTCAATTCTTTTGAAGTAGCTGCCCCAACCCTGGATGAAATTTTCATTCGCGTGGTGAAAGGAGAGTCCTCTGACGATGAATAAGACTCTTGAAGTCACAAAGTATGAGTATCTCCGCCACGTTAGCCGACCCCGGTTTTGGATTGCTGTGTTCAGTATCCCGTTAGCTGTAATCCTCATTGGGGTGCTTTCCATGGTTATATCGGTCAAGTCCATCGATTTAAATCCCGTAGGCTACATAGACGAGGCCGGACTGATCCTCGAAGCTCCTGAACCAATCGAAAAAAGAGGGTTCTTTGATGATCGGGTGGAGTTGAGACCTTTTACTACCCAGGAAGAGGCCAGATCGGCTGCAGAAAACGGTCAGATCCAGGCATATTTTGTGATTCCTAAAAACTACAGCCAAACCTATCAGGTTAACTATTACTTTAACGCACCCATCACCAAAAGCATTCAATCCTCGATCAGCCAATTCTTGAGAGAAAATCTTATCGCCACAGAGACCATCCCAAATCTTGGCCGGCTGAGTGAAGGCAGTGAAATTTCACTGCTCTCATTGGATGGCACCAAAGCCCAAAACCAGAAAGACTGGGTTAAGATTGTGGTCCCGCTCGTCGCTGGTTTTCTTTTCCTGATTGTGGTGTTGATGAGCGGAAGCTATTTGCTTCAGGCCGTTGTGGAAGAAAAAGAAAATCGCACGATGGAAGTGATGCTGACATCTGTTTCACCCAACCAGCTGATGACAGGCAAAATCGTGGGCAATATAGGCGTGGGTCTGACGCAGCTGTTGATCTGGATACTAATCATCGCGATTGGCATCTTTATTTTTAGAGACAAAATCCCGTTCCTAAGTGATCTGCACTTCTCGGCTTCAGAGATCCTGATCACCATCTTGCTGCTCCTGCCGGCTTTCATTTTTACCGGTGCGCTGATGGCCACACTGGGCGCTACAGTTACAGATACCCAGGAATCACAACAGGTTTCCGGTTTGGTGATCATGCCCATTATCATGCCTTACTACTTTTTGGGTGCCATAATGAACGACCCTAACGGGCTGATAGCCAAAATCCTTTCTTATTTTCCGCTCTCTGCGCCGGTTGCCACAACCATGCGCATGGCGTTTACCAACTTGCCAACTGCTGAGATTGTGCTGATTATCATTATCCAAGTGGTTTTTGCAATTTTCTCTATCTGGCTGGCAGGTAAAGCCTTCAGACAAGGTATGCTGCAATATAGTAAACGTCTGAAGCTTAAAGATATCTTCGCCCGGGAGGTGAGCCATGGGTAAAACCTGGGATGTCGCAAGACACGAATTTCTGACTGCCGTTACCAGGCGCTCTTTTCTGCTCACGCTGATCCTGGTGCCACTCATTCCAGCCCTGCTCTTGGGGGGATTGAATCTGGTGAGCAAGGGTAGGAACCAAAGCATCCAGCAGCTGCTCATCAAAGAGGTCTCTAACCCCCTGCCATACGGGGTAGTAGATCAATCCGGATTGGTCAAACAATATCCAGACTGGCTCGTACACGGTCAATTGACTCCGCAAACGGATGTCGAAAGTGCCCGGAAGGCTACCGCAGAAAACCGTCTGCAAGGATTCTTTATTATCGATCAGGATTACCTGCAGAATGGAAAAATTACAGTAGTAAAACCAAAGATCTCCTATATGTCAAACATAACGATCAATCCTGCGCTGGAACAGGTGCTGCAATACAATCTGCTAGGTCAGAACCAGGCACTCTACCTCAAATACACCAACCCGGTTCAATTTACTCTGGAACCCATCGATATTGCCACCGCTGATACCCGCGATACAGAGAACATGGCAACATTCTTTTTGCCTTACGGCGTAACCATGTTCTTCTATGTGATGATTCTGCTCAGTTCCAGTCTGATGTTGAACGCCATCTCCAAAGAAAAAGACAACCGCGTTATAGAGATGCTGCTTTCTTCCATCAAGCCAATTCAAATGTTCCTGGGGAAACTAATTGGTCTGGGAAGTGCCGGGATCTTGCAGATGGTGGTGTGGTTTGGTTCAGCAACGCTCCTTTTACGGGCAGCAGGAACCTCATTGCCATCTCTAAAGGATATCCAAATTCCTTTGTCGGTCGTTCTTCTCTCGATCCCGATTTATGTGCTCGGTTTTGCAATCTATGGAAGCCTCATGGCTGGGATTGGCGCTTTGGCACCCAACCTGCGTGAAGGAAATCAATCTTCCTTTGTAATCACCATACCGCTTATCTTTACCATCATATCAATTGCTCAGCTCATTCAGTCCCCTCATGGCAGCTTTTCTATATTTCTGAGCCTCTTCCCGTTTACCTCGCCGATTGCCATGATGACCCGCTTGGTGATTGGGAATGTGCCCATCTGGCAAATCGCGCTATGCATTTCTCTGCTTGCCCTGACAACTGTGCTTGTCCTGCGTGGTGTCTCTAAACTTTTCCAAACACAAACGCTGCTGACCGGTCAGAAATTTGAGATCCGCAAGTTTTTCTCACTCATGTTTGCAAAAAGTTGACCCTTGATAGGCTTCACACCAGCCATCCAAAGGATGGCTGGTGTCTTTTAAGAGTGTCAAGCACAGGATAAAAGCAGTATGGTTGCATCTCCGCTTCCCGCAAAGTTTTCTTGTTCAAGTAGAATCTAAACCATTACTTTTCTTAAAATCGCAGACGTCGTTTTGGGGAGAATTACACCAATTTCATCCTAAGCTTATATTAGAACTAATTTCAAAACCAGATTCCTACGCTCTGCTCGGAATGACCAACAGACGTCATCGCGAGCGTCTTTTGCGTAGCGATCTGGTTGTAATCCTTTCCCTAACAGACAATCAAAACTGGCGTCTTCACAAGGAGCGCAGCGAACGGAGGTAGATGGGAGAACCTGGTACCATTTCGAGCCATTTTTGCCCGGCTGAGTCAAGTCAAAAGATAATGTTACCAAAATGAGAGCGCAAACGCTCTCATTTTGGTAACATAGCATGGCAACTATCATTTGGGCTTGATTACGCCAGACCCGTCAGCAGTCCGTAAGCGCCAGCAAAACTTGCATCTTCCTTCAACCGGGTCAAGGCAAAGTCTGTTTCATCTTTAAAAGGCACGCTAGAAACTTCACGAAATGTTTTCTCCACAATATGCAATCCTTCCGGCCAGGCATTTAAAATTCCGCCCCCAAGTAAGAATAGTTTAGGATTTGTTACAGTCGCAGCAATTGCCAAGCCGTGTCCAAGATACTTAAACCCTTCTTCTATCGCAGTTATCGCCTTAGCATTCCCTTCCCTGCCCGCTTTAAAGACAAGTGCAGCATTATCCCAGTTTGTATCGCCAATCAGATCGGCACTTTGAAAATCCGATTCCCCTAGGATATGATGCGCCTGTCTCGAGAATGCTTTTCCTGAGCAATACATTTCAAGACAGCCTCTGCTTCCGCAGTTGCATTCTAGCCCATGTCGAATGAGAGGCATATGACCTAGTTCGCCAGCGCCACCAAAAGCACCTCTATAAAGCTTGTCGTTCACTATCAAGCCGCCTCCAATACCGGTGCCTACGAAAACACAGATGAAATCTGTATAAGCTTTTCCAGCACCAACGCTTTTTTCGCCGACCGTGATTAGATTTACATCATTTTCGACAAAAACAGCAGTCTGAAATCTTGAACGGAGGTCAACCCCCAGGCAAATGCCTTCCAATGCCTTTAGATTAGGAACACTGGATATTTGTTCAGTAGCCGGATCTATTTTGCCGGGAACACCAACAACTATTCCTTGCAGGTCGCGGACCTGTAGGTCTATTGAATCCAGGTAATTCATGACAGCTTTTTCTAAAGCCAAAGATGGATCACCATCGCCCCCAAAAATGTCCCGAGATGAGAGTTTTAATTTACTGACCGCATTCCCTTGTTGATCTAAAATCGCAAAATTTGTCTTGGTTCCCCCTATATCGATTGCCATACCAAGTACATTCATGGAAGCCTCCTTCGTTTCAGCACAAATCTGTTAGGCGAGTTATAGAATTTGAGACTCGATTAATCATAGCACGCCATAGAAAGTAAAAGTAACTGTTATCGGTGTCAGCATGAAATTTCTTTTGCGGTTGCCATAACACTCTATTAATTTGCGCGCTGATATGCCGAAGATTAAAAAACCAATGGTAAAACCAGATAGTTTTTGACCCAAACACCACACTCTTTAATCAATTAACCTTACGAGATCTTATTTAGGCTCCCAATCAAACGTTGTATCCAAAGGGAAAATAGGTTTCAGCACATTGTTGAATTCAAGCTTCGTCAAGTCCAAGGGTGTATAACCGGGTGTAACGACCATAAAGCCCCTTGGGGCAATATCTACCACCTCAGGATGGTTGTAACCAACTTTCATAACAATGATTTTGTAATCTAAAGGATTCACACCAGCATCCGCAAATTGTTGGAGACGAATGAATCCCCAAGGTTGTTCAGTAAGAATCAATGTAACCTTCCCAAGATCCAAAGTTGCTGTTCGAACATCATTTAAAGTGATGTCAGGTGGTTCATAGAGATTGACTATCGTTCCAGTGATCTCAAGTGGTGAACAGTATTTGGTGTCAAGCTTTCCTCCTACAGTAAGAGTTACCCGCTCTCCCAAACCTGCTTTGAAACATGCCTGCGTATTCTCCGCATCAGTAAGACCAGACACCAGGGCATTTGGGATATCTGCCTCAATTAACGCTTTGAGGAAAAGGGTATTATCTCCCGGTGCTCCAGCGGTAACGTTGTCGCCGGCATCCCCGATAAAAATGGAGCTTTCAGCAGCTTCAACTGCGGTCTTAATTGCTGTTTCAATGTCAGGAACGTTTTCACCACAGATTTGAAAGTCGAAGCGCCGATCCCAAATCGCTCGCGCCAGCCGATTACGAATTTCCACAGCCTTTGGTAAGTATTCTTCTGATTCTGCTGAAACGGCTACGCCCATACCCGCAATTGGAACATCCGTCCAACAAAAACCGACAGCGATATCTGCATTAATGATTCCAGGTTCGTCGCTTGCTTCAATGGCAAGTGGTATCAACGACTGCATTGGTTCGGTCACACTGGTAGACCTCTCACCCATGACCAGAATTGGAACTCGAATAAAAGTTGAAACAGGTTTTTGCTTTTCTCTAATTGCTTTGGCTAGCAACCGCAATGTGTCATGAAACCTTGTCTTCCAATCACGATGGGGTGCCGTACGGTAAATAGTAATGATGTTCAATGCTTCTTGTTGAAGTTGGGTGATATTCGCGTGTTGATCAAATCTGCCCGCGATCAGCATTTCGTTACCAACTTTTTGGCGAATAGGTATCACAAGATTTTCTTCACCGCACCCTAACCCTTCCACTTGGTTAGCGCCATGCAAGATAAGGCATATTCCATCCAGATGACCCGCATTATCGATTCCTTCAAGGATCTCTCTTTTTACTGTATCAAACGCTTCCCGGTTAGACCATCCGCCGGCAGCTTTACAGCGGGCATAAGTTGTGTATACTGGCTCGATGTTTAATTCTGCAAGAACATCATCGAGCGTAAAAACATCATTGATTTGCTCTCCCCGGTAGAAAGCATAATCCTCATATTTGCCCCGAATAGGTGAAAAGGTCAGTGACTCCCAAACAAGACCGCCTATCAGAATTCTCATTTTCGTCTCCTGTGTCAATGGTAGCTGTTATGTGGTCTCAGCTGGAGTCCACTCAAATTCCTTATCTAATAGATATACTGGCTTATTAACGTTGTTAAATTCAAGCGTTGTAAGATCCGCGGCGGATACCCCAGTATAAGCGCCATAAAACTCCGTGGAGCAATATCCACTAGTTTTCTCATTCTTCTCTCAAGTAAGTTGACAAAACTATTTAACCGCTCCGCTCGTTAAACCTTGAACAACATACTTCTGGAAAGAGATGTAAAGGAGCATAATCGGAAGGCTGGAAATCAAGGCAAGAGACATAATGCCGTTCCAGTTTCGGTTGTATTCTCCGAAAAACTTAGCCAAGGCAATAGTAATCGGCTGCGCCTTTAGAGTCTGGGTCAGGATAAAAGAAAGCAGATAGTCATTCCAACTGTTAATCACCACCATTGTTCCAACGCCTACCAGGCCAGGAAATATAATCGGCAAGAGTATTTTCCTGATGGCGGTAAAACGATTACACCCATCAATCATGGCAGCCTCTTCTAACTCTTGTGAAATGGAATCGATGTAACCTTTTAACAGCCAGGTGCTCATGGGTAATGCAAATGTCGTATTTGTAAGGACCAAGAGCAGTTTCGTGTCATACAATTTCGTAAGATTTGCCAACTTGAAAAACGGAATGATCAAACTTACCCGTGGAATCATCAATAGAGCAAGCATTGCTAAAAGGATAGCTCTTCCGCCTGGAATCTTAAATCGGGAGAAACCATAGGCAGCGAGCGTGGAAAAGAACAAAGTCAGACTTAATGCAGAAATCGTGATAACAAAACTGTTCCTAAAATGTTGTTGGTTGCGCTGGCTTTCCAAAACAGCCTTTATATAATCAAATGTAACTGTATCTGGAATGAACTTGGGCGGAACGGTCAACACTTCCCGTATTGGCCTGATAGCCGCATTTACCATCCAGTAAATCGGAATCATCATTATCAATGTGGCCGCAATCGTGACTGCGACAATCATGATGGTGCGCCACCGTTTATGCCGCATGCTTCGTGACGCTCTTTTTCTTTGATTTGATATTCTACTTTGTTGATTAGAAGTTAGTTCCACTGGTCCCGCCTTTTGATACCACTCTTAGATAGGAAAACATAAAGACCGACATAGCCAAGACCAATAATGCGCTGATTGCTGCGCCATATCCTAATTGTCCATCCCTAAGGCCAGTTTTCCACACATAGTATCCGATCGATTCTGTAGCCTGCATTGGTCCCCCTGCAGTAAGCATTTTAACAACATCCACGTGCCCCATGGTGGATATCAAATCAATTGTGCTGACCGAGATCAATACTGGCCTTAAAAGCGGCCACGTTATATACCAAAATCGCTGCAGAGTATTTGCACCATCCACCTTGGCCGCTTCATAAAGATCAGTCGGAATTGATTGTAAGCCGCCCAAAATGGACACCATATAGAATGGATACCAAATCCACACAACCACTGCAATGATTGACCACATCGCAATCTTGGGATTACCTAAAAAGTCTATTGGAGTGGCGTTAGGAAATAGCGTGGTAAACATTGAGTTAAAGAAACCTACCGGATGATACAACATGGACCACATCAAAGATCCCGCAGCACTTGAAAACAGCCAGGGAAGTATCAGCACGCCCCGGATAAAGTTCCTGAGAGGAAGAAACCAGCGCTCGTTAAGCAAAAGTGCAAAGAACAAGCCGATACCTAAATGGCCAATCGTGACAATAATAGTAAATAAGACCGTGTTTTTGACCGCATTTAAAAACCATTCGTCTTGAAATAATTTTCTGTAATTGTCAAACCCGATATAAAGCCACTTACCCTGCTGTTGAGTCTGGAAACTGATGGTAAAAGTATTGATTAATGGAAAAACTGCTACCAGAATCAACAGTATGATCGTGGGTGTAATAAATGCGTACCCCTTGTATTTTTTGGGGATGCGTTTTTTTAGAGTTGCACTTGCCATATCAGCTCCTTTATTGAATGTGAGGTTTCAAACAGGGTTTTCCTGTTTGAAACCTCTTTGGATCTGACTGAAGCTGTTAGAACCCAGCATCAATATTCTTCTGGTATTCCTCATCGAGTTTGATCACAGCATCATCGATGCTGAGGGTACCATTCATAACTTCTTGCACCACAGCTTTGAAGAAATCATTCAATTGTGCGTTATTTGGTAGCGGCACTCCAGAGTAGTTATTTTCAGGATCATTAGCAGCCATCAGAGGCAATTTGTTCAGGACTTGGTCTTCGCTCGTTGCCAACTGAGCAAAGGCATAATCTGTAGCCCAAGCGAGCTTGTTATGTTCCAGCATACGATCAGCAACCTCATCCGACATAAGATGCTTGAGGAACAGGTAAGCTTCTTCTTTATGCTTTGAAAGTTGGCTGATTGATACGCCGCTGCAAGTCCACTGGTAGCCGCCAGTTCCAAGCTCAGTCTTGAATGGAAGCGTATAGGCTGATTCCATGTCAGGGTTGGCCAACCGGGCAACACCTGCTGCAAATGGACCCTCCCAAAGCATGGCAACTTGTTCATTGGCATACATTTCCCGAGGAATCATTGTGTCTAACCCCAGTGCATTAGGCACAGCGACACCCAGGTCATAAAACTCTTTCCACAGTTCCAGAGCTCGTTTCCAACCGGGATGCTCAAATCCAGCTGAACCATCTGGATTCACAACCTTGGCCCCATATTGAACAGCAAGTTGGTGAATAGTCCGGGTGCTGATCGCGGCATTCCCAGCCCATCCCATAGCAACAGGATAAACACTTGGGTCCTTTTCCCTGATTTGCTTTGAAACTTCAACAAATTCTTCCCAATTTGTAGGCGGCTCCAGCCCTAGTCTCTCAAACATCTTGACGTTATACATCAAGCCGTAGCTAATCAGATACATACAGACACCGGTGGTTTCTCCGCCAGGGCTTTTCATGTCGTAAACTTCACGGGCCAATGCCTCAGAAAATTCTGGGTCCTTCTCAAACCAGGGGTTGAGGTCCTCCAGGTAACCTGCCGAGTACAAAGGCACATTCCAGGATACCTCTGTTGCGAAAACATCAAAAGCTTCGCCTGCTGCAGCAGCGGCTTGATATTTGGAAAGGACGTCATTGTAAGGCATATCAACGACTTCAACAGTAATGTGAGGATATTTTTCTTTGAACGAGTCTAAGATAAATTGGTAACTTTCTTCTCCCCATTCATTGAACATCCAACCAGACCATTTAATGGTTACGGGCTCCTTTTCTTCAGGTGCCTCTGCTGGGGCCTCTGCTGGGGCCTCTGCTGGGGCCTCTGCTGGCGCGGCAGGCTCTTGGGACTCCGGCGCAGTAGTAGCAGGAGGTTGGGTACTGGGGCTGCAGGCAGACGCGAGGATCGACATCACCAGGATAGCCACAAAAACGATGCTTAGTCTTCTTTTCATTTTATCTCCTTAATAATATTTGAAACTGGTTTAAACGAACAAAGACATTGATAAGGGTTATTACGGTAATAAATGGTTGAGGGTTTCTTTATACAACCTCCAATCTGCAGAACGCACTAATTTCAATTGCCAACAACGCCATATTAACGTGTTGTGAACGACTTGTCAATGCTTAAATGTTATTATATGTTTGAATCTACCAAAAAGCAACTCTTTAATCTGTTGTTTTGAATAAATCATTGGGCACTTCCATTCATTTCTTAACTAGAATAAATAACGTTTCAGTTCTTCTCTATAACAGTAGGTGTATTCAGTTCTTCTGATAATGCGATAATAGTTCCTACAACAGATGTTACTCTTGGAATAATGCTTGAAACATCCAGAAATTCATCGCGCGTGTGATAATTCTGCCCAAATGGCCCCACACCGCAAATGGTAGGAACGCCCACCTCACTTGTAAAAGATGAATCTGCGCAACCTCCGCACCACACATCATTTAATGCCAGTCCCACAAGGCTTGCAACTTCAATGAATGTTGAACTCAATTTATCAGAGCCAGCCAATCTCTCCATAGGCCCATGATTCATTTCTACACGCAGGGTGGATTCCGTTTCCTGAACATAGGAAGTATCAACAATTTCTTGTATCTTCTGAGTAACCTCGTGGAATTCTTTG
Organism: Anaerolineaceae bacterium; assembly: GCA_040772525.1. GTDB lineage: Bacteria > Chloroflexota > Anaerolineae > Anaerolineales > Anaerolineaceae > Mesolinea. Next base: position 218,724 of record JAXGXZ010000001.1, read on the forward strand.
TATGATTTGATCCGGAAAAAGACCTTGAATTCCGCGTTGTCGCAGACTGTGTTTATCTCGGAGCCCGCGCGAATATAGACAACGCTGGGGTAGAGCACAGAATCCTCTCCTTTTATTTCAAAGATCTTTGCAATCTTTAACGCGGCTTCGTGCCCTGCATCGATCCCTTCTTCAGGTGAGACACCAGTATGCGCACCTTTTCCCCTGATATTGATGTAATAGTTAGCTGCGCCAGCCCTCTCACCAATGATCTCGTTTGCAAATGATGGACTCTCAAAACAGAGCGCAAAGTCAGCCCCACGCGAAACTTCATAGAAGATATGCTTAGAGGAGGGTGAGTCTATCTCCTCGTCGCTATTATTGACAAAAATAATTTCTTCAAAATTATCATATCCCAAACGACTTAATACTCTTAATGTGTAAAGGCCAGTAAGACTCCCTCCAGTGTTGTCGACGACACCTGGCCCAAAAGCGCGTTCCCCATCAATCTTAAACTTCCAAACGTCAGCAACACCTTCTTCCCAAACAGTATCCATGTGCCCATAAATGACCCATCGCCCTTTGCCATTTCCTTTTACCCGGGCAATCAAGTTTTTACCATGTAACCCATCATCTCGTATGTCAACTTCTGAGACCAAGCCATTCAGCTGTCCAGCCATCCAGTCTATGGCTTTGTCCAATCCGGATTTGTATGAGGATCCACGGTCCATAGAAACAAGAAACTTCAGATCATCAATGAAATTAGGATAAAGCTGCTTGACTATCTCATGTGCGGATTCTACAGAATGCTTAACGAACGGGCATAGAGTTGACATAGACCACCTCTGCTTATCCTGATAAAGTGAACTTAGGGTTTTTTACAACACGATATCCTTCATCAGACTGAAAGAACAACTCAGGAAAACCTAATTTGGTCACAGTATCATAATCATGGTCAATATCTGGTGCCCAGATCGATAAAAAAGTAAGTGGCTCATCGCCAGTATTGACCGTACGATGAGCAAGGTGACCAGGAACATAAATCAGATTACCAGGTTTTAGCTCAACCACTTTGCTTTTACCATCTTTGGTAGCCAATGCCAGAATACCAGCTCCAGTTAAAGGGATATATGTTTCATCACCTTTGCCGGCAGCATGAAAATGTCCTCGTGTAAAAAAGAATTCGCCGCCCACATTTCCGGGGAAAATTTTGGTGGTGCCGATACTTAACCCCCTTCCATCCAAGTCATATTCCATCTGCCAAGTCTCATAAACTACAGGATCATCTTTCTGGAGTATAAGTTCTGCTTTATCAACATTTAAATAATATGTTTTTAAACCACTTAAGCGGCGGACAGATTTTTCTCCAAAGGACAATGCTGCCAAAGTTTCTGTGTTTAAGGGTATCTGGAAGTCATTTTGGAATTTACTGGTCATTTTTCTCCTCCTGTTAAGCTAGTGAATGCTTGGTTTGGTATTATGCGATCAGTATTTGAACCTTTTCCTGAAGAGGTTCAAGGAGGTCATCTGACGCTCCGGCATCCGTGATCAAGGCAGTCACACCGCCAATAGGTGCAATGATCCCCATACTGTTGCGGCCAAGTTTGCTGTGGTCTGACACAACATACACTTTGTCCACAGTCCCCATCATTCTTCGTTTTATTGGAACTTCATCAAGGTCTGGAACTGTGAATCCTGCATTTTCATCAACACCTTCCACCGCGAGGAATAACACATCTCCTCTGATGTCGTCAAAGAAACTGATAGCTTTGGATCCAAGCAAATTATTGTTCTCCCGATTAAGTTCCCCGCCTACGATAAACAAAGTAATTGCATGACAATCAAGTAATTCTGATGCAATGTTTAGGTCGTTGGTCAGAACCGTGATGGATCGGCCTTTCAAAGCTTTGGCGATTTGCAATGTTGTTGTCCCACTATCTAAAAAAACAACATCGCCATCTCTAACCAGATTGGCACAATAAATACCAATTTGCTTTTTTTCCTCAATAAACATAGACAATTTAGCACGTTGTGAGATTTCGAAAAAAGCTGGTTCAGTTGGAATAGCTCCACCATATGTGCGTTTGAGAAGCCCTTGACTCTGCAGACTAGTCAAGTCCCGGCGGATGGTCATCTCTGAAACGTTATACATATTACAGAGATCAACAACGCTGACATTACCATTCTTGGCTAGGTAGGAGAGGATCATTCTCTGGCGTTCGACAGGTAACATGTAGAGACCCTCCGATCAGGATAAGATGAAATATAACTTGTAGATGTTGTTTGTTCTGAACACAATCTTACCAAAATGTTACCCCGCGTCAAGAGTTGAATTGGATTTATTTTAAGAAGTGCATAGTAAAACGGAAGCTTCGCTTTATGAAGGTTACCATAAAACATCCTCATAAGACATGTACTGCACATTTTAATCTCTCTATGCAGATAACAACTTTCGTTCGGCTTGACAAATTACCGGCTTAACCTGACAATAATAAAACATGCGCCGGAAACCGACATTCATGAGCGCTTTGGAGTGACATGATCGTTAAAAGAATAAGCATAAAAATCGCCTTAATTCTGCTCTGTGCAGTTGTATTATTCTCCGCCTGCAGTTCCAAAACCCCTACTGCAAGCCCTGAAAAAGTTCAAACGCTGGTTGCCCAAACCGTGGCAGTTCAATTGACCAAGACTGAGATCGCCCGCCCCACAGATACTCCAACTCCCCTCCCCACTGCTACGGCAACCTTGCCGCCCCCCACTCCCACTGCGACAGTGGAAGAAACCAAACTGCCCGAATCCAGCGCGACAGCTGCACCGATCACTGGTGTAGAACGCGGAGACTGGGCTGCCAGTGACCCGAAGGACGATTCCACGCAATCAGCAGGGGTCGCCTTTAAGGTGAAAGTTTCCATCGTCAACAACGGCACCACTACCTGGACAACAGACTATTACATCAAGTATCTGAGCGGTGAGCGCATGTCCGCCCCGGACACTATCAAGATGCCCTATGCGGTACCGCCAAAACAAACCGTGGTATTGGAAATCCCCTATGTTGCGCCAGCTGCCGCAGGAACAGTCAAGACCAATTGGGGTATCGTCAACGCCAACAATGTAGCCTTCAGCACTTTTTACACGCAGTACATTATTCAATAATGGAACATATTGCAGGACCAACAGGGAAAGCATGTCCATAGAAGAAAGAATTAAAACCGAGGCTGCGCGCCTCGGTTTTGCCTTATGCGGTATTGCCGCCGCAGATGCCCCTTTGCGTTATTCGGAATATCTCTCCTGGCTCGAAAACGACTTTCATGCAGGCATGGACTTCATGGCACGCCCAGACGCCATCGGAAAACGGCAGGATCCCCGTTTTCTCCTGCCGGATTGTAAGACAATTATCTGTCTGGCCATCGCCTACCGACCCAACCCATCCAAACCTCCTTCCGAACCTGGCTGCCCGATTGGCACGATTGCAGCGTATGCCACTTACCCAGACTATCACGACATCCTGCGAGAAAAAATTTCTCAGCTCCAGCATTTCATCACAGACAACTTATCCGCTTCCGCCAATTATTACATTGCTGTAGATACCGCGCCCATCCTTGAGAAAAACTTCTTCCAGCAGGCTGGACTTGGTTGGATTGGCAGGAACAGCTGCCTGACCTCAGCTGGCCACGGTTCGTGGCTCCTCCTCGGCGAACTGCTCACCACGCTTCCCCTCCAGGCAGACCAGACCCTGCCTTCCCACTCCTGCCAGGATTGTCTGCGCTGCATGATAGCTTGCCCTACAAAAGCACTGCAACCCAACTACACTGTGGACGCACGCCGCTGCCTGAGTTACCTGACCATTGAGCACCGCGGGCCAATCTCTGAGGAATTCCGCCCTAAAATGGGAACACGAATTTTTGGATGTGATACTTGTCAGCACATCTGCCCTCACACTTCAACCAATCAATCAGAAACCGTTGAGTTTCCGATTAAGCCAGTCTTAAACCCCTACGTCAGTTTATTGGAGGCTTTTGCGCTGACAGAAGCGGAATTCAGGCAGCAGTACGCCGGCACGCCTGTGTTGCGGGCAAGGTATCAGGGGTTCCGCCGGAATGTGGCCATAGCCATGGGTAATTGCAAAGATCCCGTGGTCATTCCGACTCTCCAGCATGCCGCGCAAAATGAGCGTGACCCAATCGTCCGTGAGGCTTCCGCATGGAGCCTTTCGTGCTTCGTCTGACCCCGTAAACAATCCCTCTCCATCCTTTATCTATGGCATAATTAAACATGTTGTAGCTTAATTAACCGCCTTGGAGGAGGGACTTAATGCAGCATCTTCATATCATTTCTCATACCCATTGGGACCGGGAATGGTACCGGACTTTTCAACAATTCCGGCTCCAACTCGTGCACTTGGTGGATAATCTCTTAACCATTTTGGATTCCGACTCAAATTACCTGCATTTCATGCTGGACGGTCAAACCATCGTTTTGGAAGATTATTTGCAGATGCGTATGGCCAACTTCCCGCGTCTCCAAAAACTCATTCAGGAAAACCGCATTCTGATCGGCCCCTGGTACATCCTGCCGGATGAGTACCTCGTCTCTCCCGAAGCTACCATCCGCAACCTCCTGATCGGCAAGCAAATTTGCAATATTTTCGGACAGCGAATGATGATCGGCTATATCCCCGACCCCTTCGGGCACATCAGCCAGATGCCGCAAATCCTGCGCGGGTTCCAGATTGACACCGCCTGCCTCTGGCGGGGAGTTCCTCCCGCATACCCAACCATTTTAACCTGGCGGGGTGCGGATGGCAGCGAAGTTTTACTCAGCCATCTTTATTACGGCTATGGAAACGTAGCTGATTGGCCGGTGGCTGATCTAGCAGAATCCGCGCGCAAACTTGAAGACGCCGCGGACCGCCTCGCCCTGCATCAGAACACTTCTCATTTCCTGATGATGCGCGGTACAGACCATTATGAGCCCCGCCAGAATACCCCCGCGGCCATCGCGGAATACAATACCAAAACAAAAAAAGACCGCCAGGCGTTGCATTCTACCCTGCCAGCCTATTTTGCAGCCGTAAGTGCCGAGATTGCCCGCGAGAACCTGACTCTGCCTGTTATCGTGGGTGAACTGCGCGACCCGCAAAAAGCCCATATGCTACCCGCCGTCCTCTCCGCGCGTATGTGGATCAAGCAGCGCAACTGGTATTCCCAAACGCTCCTGGAACGTTGGGTGGAACCCTTCAGCACCTGGGCTGAACTGGCCACTCGTGGAGAAAAGAGCTTCTTGCCGCAAAAAGCCTTTGAGAAGACAAAACGCATCGTTGACCCGGGCAGCGTCATCCATCAAGCCTGGAAGCTGCTGATCACCAATCACCCGCATGATTCGATCTGTGGTTGTTCCATCGATGAGACACATTCAGACATGGTCTCCCGTTTTGACCAGGTAGATCAAGTTGGGGAAGAAATTTGCAACCAATCGCTTGAAACGCTTTCGAACCTCGTCCATACCTTGCCGGATCAGGACGATTCAGGGATTTTCGCGGCTGTGAATGTATTTAATGCTTCCCCTTATCCTCAGAGTGGTTTGGTGGATATTGTCCTGGATGCCCCGCATGGTCAGGGTCTGGAAATCAGAGACACCACCGGACAAATTCTGCCCTCGCGGACCTTATTGCTCCCCCGGCGCATGATCGAATCCAACATATTCCAACTTTCTGAGCTGATGGATGTACTTAAGGGCGTAGCCAGTGAAGGCCGAAATGACCAGTCCCTGGTTAGCGCACGCTTGCTCCACGAAGAGGGTCTCCCGGTGATTGAAGCCGAGTTTTCCAATCTGCTCATGCCCGATCAGGAGAACCTTGCGGAGGCAGTCACCCAAATTATGACCTTTGCGGCCAGCAACCCGTCTGAAACCATTCTGCGCGCAAAAGTTTTCAATGCTGACCAGATGGCTGTGCGCTTCTATGCCAAGGACGTCCCCGCATTGGGTTTTGCCACCTATCACGTTTCCACGCTCCACAACCCCTCCCAGGAATCCGCTTCGTTGGAGGAAAATGGGGGTGAACCCTTGGTACTGGAGAACCAATGGCTCAAGGTTGAAGCCGACTCACAAACTGGCTGCCTTTCCATTTTGGACAAACGCAACGGTCATGTCTTTGAGGGCCTAAATCAGTTCCTCGATGGTGGTGACCGGGGAGACGAATATAATTTCTGCCCGCCTGAGCAGGATCGTCTGGTCGGCCCTGAACCGGATTACTTTGAGGTGGAAACCAACACGCTTAGCCAGCGTTTGACCATCCGCTACAACTACGAACTTCCCATGCAGCTTTCCAAGGACCGCTCCAGCCGTCTTGAAATGACCGAACGCTGCCCATTGGACGTGCAAATTACCTTGAATCAAGCCGATCCCTTTGTGGATGTGCAGGTCCGGTTTGATAACCGTGTGGCGGATCACCGCCTTGAAGTTCGCTTCCCCACCGGTCTCCATGTGGATACCGCCAGATACGATGGTCATTTTGACGTACTGGAACGCAAGGTTGATTTGCCGGAAAGCAACTCCGGTTGGCGCGAACTCCCCAGACCGGAAGTGCCGCAACGGGCCTTTGCTGATGTCAGCAATGCCTCCGTTGGTTTAATGATAGCCAATCAAGGCCTGCCTGAAGCAGCTGCCCTCCGTGAAACGGATGGATCAGTAACCCTCAGCCTTACCCTCCTGCGCGCCGTTGGTTGGCTCTCCAGGGATGACCTATGGACACGTCAGGGTCATGCCGGACCACCCCTGGAAACGCCTGAAGCCCAGGTGCAGGGTGTCTCGGAATTCTCTTATCGTATCATCCCGCACGACGGCAATTGGCAGCAAGCTGCACTGATCGCGCAGTCTTACCAAACGCCGCTCAAGGCTTTGGTCTCAAATTTACATACCGGCCCATTGACCACAGGGTCAGCGATGGCAGAAGTCTCTCATGCCGAGTTCCAGATAACCTGTCTTAAAGAAGCCGAGAATGAAGCTGGTTGGATCCTGCGCGGAGTAAATCTGGCAGACCATGCCATTGACCTGCAGATCAGGCCCGGCATGCACTTTGAGACGGCAGCCTTGGTTAATCTGGATGAGAGTGTTATCCAGTCTCTGGAGGTTCAGGATGGAGGGGCGTCTCTCCAGGTTGGGCCCAAGCAAGTGCGCAGTCTGTTTTTTGGGATTACAGAATAAACCGTGAAAACAACCTCTGAACCTTCCTTCCATATTGGCAGTCTGCCGGTCTTCGGGCGGCTGATCCTTGCCCCCATGGATGGAATTTCTGACCCAACCTTCCGCTGGATCACGCGCCGGTTAGGTTCAGCCCTGTCAGTTTCTGAGTTCATTAATACATACGATTACACCAGTATGCGCCGCTACCAGGAAAACCGTTTGCGCTTCCGCGAAGAGGAGCGTCCCTTTGCTTTCCAACTCCTTGATAACAGCCCCGAGCGTATGGCACTGAGCGCAGCTAAACTGGAAGCTGAGTTCCACCCGGATTTCTTTGACATTAATCTTGGCTGCAGCACGCAGCGTGTACGCTCCCGCGGGGCAGGCTGTGGCCTGATGCGGCAGCCAGAGCTGGTAAAGGAAATCCTTCAACAGGTTGGGGCAGCTGTTTCCGTGCCTGTAACTGTTAAAATGCGCCTGGGTTGGGATGAACAGGAGCTCAACTACCATGAGCTCGCCCTTCTTGCGGTTGAAAATGGGGCCCAATTGGTCGCACTGCACGGCCGCACTGGACGGGCTTCCTACCAGACCAAAGCCCGTTGGTCAGCGATTAAAGAACTCAAATCCCTCCTTCCCGTGCCTGTAATTGGGAATGGGGACGTGAAAACAATTAAAGATGCCAAACGCATGCTTGAAGAAACCGGCTGCGATGCGGTGATGATCGGGCGGGCAGCAAAAGCCAACCCCTGGTTATTCAGTTGGAAGAACCGCGAAGAAGTGCCCATCCTCAGTGTGTACCAGCTCATTCGCTATCAGTATGCGGAAATGGCGCGTACCTACCCTCCCGGTAAAGCAATTATGGCTTTTAGAAAATACCTCAAAGCCTATTTGGAGCCTTATCAATTAGATCCTGCCATTTTGAAAACACTACTCACCACGAGTGAGGAATCCCCACTGCTCTCGCAGATTCAGACTGTCTTTCTTGATCTCGGACTTTCCCCCGCACAGCTTGAGACCGTTTCGCTAACCGAATTGGAACCACTCAACCCAGTTTCGTGTTAATTAATTGGTTATTTAATTATTATTTTTAAGGAGATATATGGAAACAACCACTCAACCTGCTGCCCAAGAAGCAGCCCTGACCGAAAAACAGCATAAGAAATCCATTTGGGCATGGACAATGTATGACTGGGCAAACTCTGCTTTTGCCACCACCATTATGGCTTCCATTTTGCCAGCCTACTTCAGCCAGTTTATTGCCACAGAAGACTCGTTGGCCTTGTGGGGTTACACCGTTGCAATCGGAAGCCTCATAGCAGCCTTGATCAGTCCAGTCCTGGGTGCAATAGCCGACTTTCGCGGCTCAAAGAAGAGTTTCCTGCGCTTCTTTTTGCTCCTGGGTGTCATCAGTACGGCACTGCTCTTTTTTGTGGATCAGCCCAGTGAGTGGCTTTTAGCCTGTGTTCTGTATATTCTCGGGACAGTAGGCTTTGCTGGCTCCCTGGTTTTTTATGATGCCCTGTTGCCGCATGTTGCCAAAGAAGATGAGATTGACCAGGTTTCCTCCAAAGGCTACGCCATGGGGTATATCGGCGGCGGATTGCTGCTGCTGATTAATGTGGCAATGATCTTTTTTGGCCCCAAGTTACTTCCTAATATGGATACCGTGGAAGCCACTAAGCTGATGATGCGCCTCTCGCTTGCCAGCGTGGCAATCTGGTGGGCTGTTTTTTCCATTCCGCTGTTCCGGTATGTACGCGAACCAGTCCGCAAAGTGAAAGAGTTTGAACTCAAGCAAAACGTAGTCACAGTAGGCTTCCAGCGTTTCTTCACCGCACTCAAGGACATTTCAAAATTTAAGGATCTGTTCCTCTTTTTACTGACCTTCCTCATCTATGCCAACGGCATCGGGACCATCATTACCATGGCAGTGGCCTTTGGAAATGACCTCGGTTTTGGTACTATGATCCTGATTGGCACGCTCTTATTGGTGCAATTTGTAGCCGCGCCTTTTGCCATCCTGTTTGGCAATATTTCCAAAAAGATCGGCGTCAAACGAGCCATCACGCTCAGTCTGGTGATCTACACGCTCATTGCCATTGTGGGCTATTTCATGACCAAGGAATGGCACTTCCTTCTGTTGGGATTGGGCGTTGCCACAGTCCAGGGAGGCAGCCAGGCACTCAGCCGTTCGCTGGTCGGCCAGCTCATGCCCAAGAGCAAGACAGCGGAATTTTTTGGCTTTTTCAGCGTTGCCGAGAAATTTAATACCATAGTAGGACCCTTATTGTTTAGTATCATCACAAGCGTTACGGGCAACAGCCGCTTGGCAATCATTTCCTTGGTTATCTTTTTCATCGTTGGCATGCTCTTGCTGCAAAAAGTGGATATTGAGAGAGGTATCAAACAAGCTGAACTTGAAGACAGCAAGATGATCTCCGTAGGGCATTAGACCATACCAACTGCATAACGTAAACAAGGTGTAAAGCTTTCTAAAAAGGCTTTACACCTTTGCGCAAAGTGCTATAATCGCGTTTGCTTAATTCTCGTGCCGTCCATTGGAGAAATCTTAAAGATGAAGAGTTTTCGTGTTGCAGTTTTGGCAAATTTAAAGAAAAACGCCCCCTATTTTGAGGGTATATCCGAGGATCAATGGGACGACCTTGATTCAGAATCGACCGTGCTTGCCATCCGGGATGCCATCCGTTCTGTTGGTCATGAATGTGAGTTCCTGGAAGCCGATGAAACCATCATTGACACCGTGCGCGCCTACAAACCGGATATCTGCTTCAACATTGCTGAAAGCCATTTTGGCGACTCCCGGGAAGCCCAAATCCCCGCTATTCTGGAGAAACTGCGCATCCCTTATACCGGTTCCAAAGTACTCAGCCTGGCGCTGACATTGGATAAGCCCATGACCAAGCGCATCCTCGCCTGGCATGGTCTGCACACGCCGGCTTTCCAGTCTTTTGAGCGCGTAGATGAGCCACTGGATAAAGACCTGCGCTTCCCGCTCTTTGTGAAGCCTTCCCGCGAAGGCACCGGCATGGGCATTTCTCACGATTCGATTGTGCACAACGAAAAAGAACTGCGCAAGCAGATTGATTACATCATCAGCAAATACAATCAGACTGCCCTCGTGGAAACCTACATCGAAGGCCGCGAGGTCACCTTGGGCATGGTGGGAAACCTGATAGGCCCGGTTGCCCGCCGGTTGCCCGAAGATGAAAATGCTCCCCGCAACACTGCTGGCCTCACCTTTCTGCCGCCTCTGGAAGTGGATCTTAAACCCTACCTCGAAACTGACGGTGTTTATGCCAACCGCCTTAAAACGGCTCTTGCGGCTGACCTTACCTACCTCTGTCCCGCGCCCATCCCGGATGAGCTCATTGAAGACCTTAATTGGCAAGCAGCCGCGGTCTTCAGAGTAACAGGCGCTTTAGATTGCGCCCGGGTGGATTTCCGCTTGGACACCAACGACAACCTCAAGCCTTACATTCTCGAAATAAATCCCCTGCCCGGCCTTTCCCCGGTCATCTCTGACCTGGTCATCGAAGCCGAGGCCATTGGAATTCACCATACCGAATTGGTGAATATGATTCTGAATGCTGCGCTTGACCGCTACGGAATGCTCTGAGCTTCAGGGATGAAATCAGACAAACATGGCATCAAGTATCCGGGAAGCTACACTGAAAGATATCGATCAGCTCGTGCAGTGCCGCTTTATCTTTATGGAAGCCCTGACGGGTGTTACACTGACCGAACAGCAAAAACTAAACAGCACGCCTGTTTTGAATCGGCAGTTTACAGAATGACTCGGCAATCATTTCCATGCATACTTCTGCATGGAGGGTGAGAAGATCGCTGGATGGGGTTTTCTCTATCTCTAGGAATGGCTCTCTTAACCTCAGATTCCCTCAGGAAAAGTCGCGCGCATTGTCAACGTGTACACAAAGCCGCAGTACCGCCGGAAGGGGCACGCGCGCGAACTTATGGTGCATATGTTGGATATTGCCAAGGCCTGGGGCACAGAGCGCGTCACTTTGGATGCCTCTCCTATGGGGAAACATCTCTATTCGGATCTGGGTTTTAAAGAACTGCCGCGCACCACTGATGTACCCATGCAGCTCGATTTTAACTCCTGACCAGAACTGCCAGTTGGCACAATCCATGCTACTTATTAAATTGCGTCTGATCGTTCACTCAGACGCGGGAGCAGTGCATGGCAGAGTTAGCTTTTTGTGGTTTGGATTGCAATGAATGCCCGGTCTTTCAGGCTACCAGGGCCGATGATCAGGCGCAAAAGGTGTGGCTGGCCATGGAGTATTCCGCCCCCAGTGACTGCTTTCACCCCAGTGACATGACTTGTTTGGGCTGCCATCAGCAATCGCATCCGCTCTCAAAAATGTGCCGTGCTTGCGAGATACGCCGCTGTGCCAGCCAGCATGTGCTGAACACCTGTGCAGAGTGTTATGAGTTCCCATGTGTGCTTATTGAACGCTTTGTACCCGTGGAAACGGACAACCGCAATAAACTGGATGAAGTCAATGCCAGTCAGTTTCTTTTCTGATCAAGAGGTTAAAACCCCAGCCCTTTTCTCGTATCAAAAAAGCGCCTCTCGGCGCTTTTTTATTTTTTTATGACTTACCGCGCATGCGAGGGTCCAGCACATCTCGCATGGCATCGCCAATCAGGTTCCAACCCATCACAAACAGAACCAAGGTCAGACCCGGCCAAACAACAATGTACCAGTAGCGGTCCAAACTGGTGATCCAGTTGCGGGCAAAGCTTAGGATCTGCCCCCAGTCGGCATAACCTTCCTGGGTGCCAATACCAAGGAATGAAAGCGCTGCAAAACTCAGCACCACATCGCCAATACCCAGACTGGCAAGCACAAGCGTGGGGAAGATGGCATTAGGCAGGATATGCTTGAAAAGGATGCGGCTGTTCTTCACGCCCGAGACCTTGGCTGCCAGCACAAAATCACGTTCCTTGATGGAAAGAATATCTGAACGGATGATGCGCGCGTAACCCATCCAGCCAAATGAGATCATGGCAATCAACGGTGGCAGAATGCTCTTCCCAAGGATCGGCGTCAGAATCGAAGTAAGAATCAATGCCATCATGATATATGGCAGCGTCATGAAAATATCCACAAAACGCATAATTATGTTATCCGTGATGCCGCCATAATATGCTGCGATCGAGCCGACAATCACGCCAATTAAGACCGTAGCGACCACCACGATCAAGCCGGTCTTAAAAGCCGTGCGCGTGCCCCAGATGATGCCGTAGAAAATGTCATATTGCCCCTGAGCTGTACCTAAAAGGTGAACCCATTCGTCTTTGCCCGTGACTGTCTTATACCAGAAGGGAATCTCAGGCTTATTACGTTTCCACTCAGCCCCCATTTGTTTGGGTTCGCCGCTGAAACCATCCCTTGGCATTTTATATGCATCTCTACCAACCGGCGGGATAATTGCGGGTGCAAAAATTGCGATCATCAGGAAAATAAAAACTAAAAAGAAACCTATGATAGAGGCGGGTGTCTTCACCAAACCACGAAGAATGCGGTAGTTTTCGGGTCCGAGCCAGCGTTCCAGTTTCGTAATCTTGCGATCCGAGTGGGCTTCCTTAAGCATCAAATTATCACCCGAAGGTGCTTCTGCAGGTTCTCGATTAAGTTCTTCACCGGGAATAAACTTTTCTTCAGTCATGCAAAGCTCCTCATGAGAGACGAACGCGAGGATCAATCACCGCGTATAAAACATCCACGATCAGATTGGAAATAATCAGAATAAAACCGCTAAAGATGGCCATACCGATGGTGGTTACCACATCCAGATTAGCCGCTGCATCCGCGGTAGCTTTTCCGATACCAGGATAATTGAACACGGTTTCAGTAATGATCACACCGCCCAACAAGCCTACCACGCTCATGCCTGCCATAGTCACAATGGGCAGCATGGCATTCGGGCGGGCATGCTCGTTGATTACCACGCGCTCTGACAGTCCTTTAGCCCTTGCCGTGGTTACATAATCCATACGTAGTGTTTCCAGCATGGATGAGCGCATGACACGCACATAGGTAGCCCAGTTAATATACGAGAGAGTCAGGATTGGCAGGATCATATGCCGCAGCGCATCCCAGAAGATGTCGAAGCGGCCGTTGAGAAGCGCATCAATCGTCAGTAATTTTGTGTAATTTACGAAAGCAGGAGATCTTACCACCTGACTTGCCCAGTCTGACATTTTGCCAGGCATAAACCAACCTGCTTTAGCATAGAAAAGGATCAGCACCAACAAACCAAATACGAATGTCGGGAAGGAAGTGCCGACGATACTAAATATCCTTGCAAGTTGGTCGACCCAAGTATTTTGATGTACCGCAGCCTGCGTGCCCAACCAAATGCCCACAGAGAGCATGGGTACCACCGTCCATAGAGCTAATTCAACCGTATTTGGGAAGCGTGTGCGAATGATATCGATAACTGGTTGAGAGGCACTACGGGAATACCCAAAATCGCCATACAAGACCCCGCCCTCCCTTTTACCGGTTACCGGATCCTTGACGCCCGTCAGCCAGCGCCAGTATTGCTCATGGAAAGGACGATCCAGCGCGTACTTTTTAATAATGCCATCCACCTGTCTGTCATTCTTTGGAAAATCTTTAACGTAAAGCGCTGAGCGTTCAATCGGCCCGAGCAGTTGAAGCATTCCCATAATAATGACAGATACTCCAAAAAGGATTACCGGGACGAGCAGCAGACGTCTGATAATGTAATTGGTCATATCTTATCCTCTCGTTAGAGTTGCACCTTCCGGCATAGGTTCTGGTCAGAACACATGCCGCAAGGAACAACCCCACCCTGTGGGAGCCTTTCGGCTCCCACAGGTAAAGGTCAGAAATTTAAAGCTTACTCAATCAGGAAGTTGAAAATGATCACATCCTGAGACAGACCAGGGCGGCCAAACAGCAAGCGCAGAGGACGGTCATTGGGGGTATCGCAGATTTCAAAGCGATCGATGCCCAATTGGCCAGTATCAACCTTGCAGACCGGTACTGGATCTTTGTAAGTATTGGTTTCAGCGTCGTATACCTTGATTTCGCTCACCAGAGGATCAACCTGAGCGCGCTGTTCGGCTGGCACGGCAGCGAAATCAGCATCGCCAGCCTGGAGCATGGCAAAGCGGGTACCAAATTCAGGGATGACCTTCAAAACAACACGATCAACCTTGGCAGGTTCGCCCCAATAATCATCAAACTTTGCCAGGACGATCTCCTGTCCGGGTGTCCAGTGGTCGAGTTTGAAGGCAGCAGTACCATTGGTGATCGGGGTAAAGGGATTCTCGGAATCTGGCATGGAGTAGAAATTCTGCCAGGTATCGCAGCTATCATCCCAGCCACCATTCTCGATGACCCATTCCTTATCCATAATGCCACCCCAGTTGTTGGCAATTGTGGGCAGGAAAGGACCCCAGGATTGGGCAAGTTTCATGGTGACGGTGTTATTTGCTTCGTCAATGGTGAACTTCGACTTGACATCCTCACAGACCTGTTTAAGCAGGGCGGGATCGTTGGCCATCAAAGCTTCACGGTCATCAGCGGAAGCACCATCATCGACGAGCATGCTGATATCGTCTTTACCAACGCCAAAGAAAGGTTCTGAGATCATCCACTGCGGGGTGGAATAGCCGCCCTGCAGCAGACCGCGCACGAAAGAGTAAACCACATCAGAAGGAGTTAAATCGCCACCTTCATGGAATTTGACGCCCTGGCGGATCTTGAAGGTCCATTCGGTACCATCGTCAGAAACAGAGTATTCCTCAGCCAGCATGGGAACAAATTCATCAGTTTTCTCGCCATCATAGAAGACCAGGGTTTCATAGACGTTCTGCAGAACTTCACCGGAAGCGGTGTCATAGCAAGCAGCAGGGTCAAGGGTCAGCGCATCACCGATGTTAGCAGTGACGATGGTCGTAGGATCTTTAGCATCCGCGGTCTTACCGATTGTGCGGTAGTAGATACTTGAGAAAATCGGGTTCATGATGCGGCCAGTAGTCCACTTCTGTTCATAAGCATGGGAAGTGGCAAGCGCTACGGGAACACCGGGAACCTGTTCATGATAAAGCTGATTGAAGCGCTGGTACACCTCATGGCGCTCAGCAGGATCAACCAAAGAAACGCCTTCGTCCAACAAGACCTTGAACTGGTCTTTCAGATCCTGAGGCATGTTCTGGCGGGCGCCATAAGTACCGGTCGTATAGGGCTGGTACCAGTTGTGTGCATCATGGATATCTTCCAACCAACCGCCGGTCATGATCGGGATTTTATGAGCGCGCTGGGCAGTCAGATATGCCGGCCAGGGCAGACCCAGGACTTCGATCACAAATTTGTCGTTGATTTGGGCGAGATTCTGCTGAAGAATTTCGGCATAGATCTGGCGGGTAGTATTGCCGGTGTTATAGAGCATTTGCAGACGGAAACCCATCTCCCAGATGTCATCCGGATCCTCACCAGCGGGAATGCCGTCACCGTCAACGTCAGCCAACTTGAACTCCTCGGCAGCTTTCTCGAGATCGAGGGAATAATGGGGAGCGTCAGGGTCATAACCGGGCATGCCAACAAGTGACAGCACGTAAGATGGAATAGCCTCGCCCATATAAACTTCATCAATCACGGTCTGTGCATCAAAGGCATAGGCAAAGCCACGGCGCACATGTACGTCTGAGAAAAAGGTTGGGGGTACACCGTTGCCATCCAGTTTGTTAGAACCAATATAGGGGTTCAGAGCGGCTGGTTCAGCCGGGGCTTCCGCAGGAGCTTCTGCTGGAGCTTCGGCTGGGGCTTCGGTTTGAGGGGCAGCCGGGGC
Organism: Anaerolineaceae bacterium; assembly: GCA_040772525.1. Taxonomy (GTDB): domain Bacteria; phylum Chloroflexota; class Anaerolineae; order Anaerolineales; family Anaerolineaceae; genus Mesolinea. Next base: position 234,755 of record JAXGXZ010000001.1, read on the forward strand.
CTCGGTCACGGCTGGTGGTTCTGCAGGGCCTTGGCAGGCTGCCAAAACCAAGCTTGCGACCAAAACTACTGCAACAAAAAAGTAAAACTTACGCATTGCTTTCTCCTCCTTGAGAAAATGGTTTAATGGTTTTGATAATGATTTGTGTCATTTTCATTATTTCCGTCAATAAGCACCTCCTTGAATTTCAGCAGATTAAACCTTGAAACAAGCTACGAAATGCCCGGGCGAAACTTCACGGAATTCCGGGCGTTCTTCGGCGCAGTGCGCGTCGGCCATAGGGCAACGGGTTCTAAAACGGCATCCCGAAGGTGGGTTTGCCGGGGAGGGAACATCTCCCTCCAAAACAATTCGTTTCCTGGTTTCATAATAATTCGGGTCTGCAACAGGAATAGCCGAGAGCAAAGCCTGTGTATAAGGGTGCAGCGGTTTTCGATAAATCTCGTTACGGTCTGCCAGTTCAACGATAATCCCCAGGTACATCACAGCCACGCGGTCACTGATATGGCGCACCATGGAAAGATCATGCGCAATGAACAGGTAAGTGAGCCCAAGTTCTTTTTGAATATCTTCAAACAAGTTGATTACTTGCGCCTGGATAGAAACATCCAATGCCGAGATTGGCTCGTCACAAACTACAAAGGAAGGGTTCATGGCAATAGCGCGGGCAATGCCAATGCGTTGCCGCTGACCGCCGGAGAATTCGTGCGGGTAGCGCAGCAAAAAGTCGGGCGATAGCTTAACAAGTTTGAGCAGTTCAACCACACGCTCATCAATTTCTTTGCCGCTGGCCAGACCAAAAGAGACTAACGGCTCACCCACAATATCCCGCAGGGTCATGCGCGGGTTCAGGCTGGCGTAGGGATCCTGAAAGATCATCTGTATATGTCTGCGCATCATGCGCATCTCTTCGGACTTTAAACTGGGCAGATCCTTGCCCATAAACCAGATATGGCCACTGGTAATTTTATAAAGCTGCAGAATGGCTCTGCCTGTTGTCGTTTTACCGCAGCCGGATTCACCAACCAGACCAAGCGTTTCGCCTTTCTTGATTTCAAAGGAAATTCCGTCCACAGCCTTTACCGCGCCCACCTGCCGGCGAATCACACCCCGATAGATCGGAAAGTGCATATACAGGTCCTCAACCCGCATAATTACTTCATGATTGTTTTCCATTAGCGGTCGCTCCCTGTTCTTGTATCCACCCAGCAAGCGGATGTATGGCTGCTGCCTTCATCAATGGGCATAAGCGGCGGGTTTTCTTTCCAACAGCGTTCCCGTACCCAGCGGCAGCGCGGTGCGAAGGGGCAGGATTGCGGTTTTCGGTAGAGTACAGGCGGCATGCCTTCGATGGAATAGAGGCGTTTGCGGCCCTGCTCCTGAATTTGAGGCAGGCTCCCCAGTAAACCAATCGTGTAGGGATGGCTTGGGATGGCATACAATTCCTTAACAGCCGCTTCCTCAATAATAAAGCCGCCGTACATTACCATTACACGTTGTGCAATGGAAGCCACCACACCAAGATCATGCGTTATCCAAATGATAGCCATACCAAGTTGTTCCCGCAGACGGATCACCAACTCTACAATCTGCGCCTGAATGGTCACATCAAGGGCAGTAGTTGGTTCATCAGCAATCAGGATCTGAGGATTACAGGAAAGTGCCATGGCAATCATTACGCGTTGGCGCATACCTCCTGAATATTGATGGGGGTAATCCTTGAGACGTTCACCTGCCCGGGGAATCCCGACTTGCCCCAGGAGTTCAATGGAGCGATTGCGGGCTTGGGCTTTGGTGAGACCCAGGTGCAGCATGAGGGGTTCCGCCATCTGCCTACCAATGGTCATGACCGGGTTAAGCGATGTCATGGGATCTTGAAAGACCATGGCAATCTGTCCGCCGCGTACGTGACGTAGCTCCTCGTCACTCATTTTAAGAAGGTCTTTACCTTTGAAATTCGCCTCGCCGGCAACAATCTCTCCTGGAGGCATGGGGGTTAGCTTGAGCATGGAAAGCATAGATACACTCTTGCCGCATCCGCTTTCTCCCACGACACCTAACGTCTCCCCTTCTTTCAAGTGGAATGAGACGCCATTAACAGCATGAATAATTCCTTCGGGAGTTTTAAAGCGGGTTTCGAGCCCTTGGACGTTCAATATCTCATTTGCCATCTACAATTCCTTTGATGTTAAGGATGTATAAGACTAACGGTTTTCTTATTTTTAACTTGCTCTAAAATAAAACAATTGAAAGATTATACCACCCATTATTATTTTTGGGTTATTTTACACCGTTTATTCATTATGGAATTCCTAATGGATTGCAGTACAACGGGCTGTTGTAAATAACGCTGCACTTATGTAAAGCACCTCCAAAGTCCACAATGTATTCAACTGTTCCGGAATTGCTAAGCTCATAACGGCTGACGCTCAGCTTATAAGGTTTCAGATAAACATCTGCTCCCAGGCTTTTAATCGTGTTGACATGCTTTTCTTTTGCTTCTTTAGGGTCAATGTCATTGCCTTCGTTCTCGGCGACGAATTGGATCAGACTTCCCAAGGATTGTGCAGGTTCACGTAACGGAACATGCACCATGTTGTCCATCCCCCACCCGGCAATACCCATGATCACGGCACAGAAAAGAGCCGGTCCGACCCAAGCGCCGCTACCTGAACTGAGGATTGAGTTTTCAACCAGTGGCTGTTCTAAGACCCCACAGAAAAAACTCATCAAACCGGTAAAGAAAAATCCAAGGGCATAATATATTCGGATATCCTTGCTGACCGGGAATTGCAGCAAACCGCGTAAGGCTGGGTTAGAGTACTCAATCATCTTTGGGAATAGCCCGAATTGCATCAGAGGCACGATACGCATCAGCAAATATCCTGTGAACAGCCAAACCAAAACGGAAAGCAAGGGCTTCTGTCGTCGCGCTGAGAGCCACCCGGCTAAACCTCCCAGGGATACGGCAACGAGCGCTCCCACGATCAGTTTAGCAAAAGGGATTGTGTGGCCGGCAGCAGCAAGAATAAAAGCATCCTGCCCCCAGGCGAGCAGCGCATAAAATAACCCCCCAATAGCGCCATACAGGAACCCATGCTTACTTAGTCTCTTATGATAATCCACATTTGTCATCGCGGTAATTATAAGTCTTATTGCATTGTCAACCCAGTATTGAAACAAGTGTCATCGTTATTTCTCCAATTTTCTATCCAGGACTAGCGGAGAAATTTGTTCAAACTGGCAATATTTTTAAAGCAAACCGGGCTGAGGTTCTCAGCCCGGTTGAATTATTCATTCTGGCATTTTGAAGCTAAGGCATTAGCTGTTCCGGCGGCGGTCTCCGCTTCTGCGGTCACCACTCGGACGCTTAGCCCCACCACGGCGGTCGCTACGCGATCGGCTGCCGCTCTTGGCACGCTTGGCGTTGTCATATTCACGTGCTTCTTCCGCGGTCCAGCCTTCCAGGAGCGCCTGGCGGGAGAGACGGATCTTGCCAGCCGGGTCGATATCAATAACCATAACGGTCAGTTCGTCGCCCACATTGACCACATCTTCCACCTTATTCACGCGTTCGCTGGCCAGTTGACTAATGTGCACTAAGCCATCCACGCCCGGGAGGATTTCGATGAAAGCACCAAAATCGGTGATTCGAACTGCCTTGCCAGTGTAGATGTGCCCGATCTCAGGCGTCTCAGTCATACCCAAAATGCGCTCTTTGGCTTCTTCAAAGCCCACCCCATCGGTGGAGGCGATATAAACTGTACCATCATCATCGATGTCAATCTTGGTATTAGTCTCTTCCTGCAGCTGGCGAATATTTTTGCCTCCAGGGCCAATGATCGCGCCAATTTTATCAACAGGCACCTTCACGGTTTCAATGCGCGGGGCATGCGGTTTGAGGGTTGGGTTGGGCTTCGCGATGGTTGAGAGCATACGCTCCATAATGTGCAATCGGGCAACCTTAGCTCGTTCCAGCGCTTCGGCCATAATCTCAGGCGTGATACCGGCAATCTTGATGTCCATTTGTAACGCGGTGATGCCAAATTTGGTTCCAGCCACTTTAAAGTCCATATCGCCCAAATGGTCTTCCGTTCCGAGGATATCTGTCAGGATGGCATAGCGCTCACCTTCCTTGATTAAACCCATGGCAACGCCAGATACAGGCGACGTAATCGGCACACCCGCGTCCATCAGAGCGAGGGTGGAGCCGCAGACAGAACCCATGGAGGAGGAACCATTGGAACCCATTACCTCGGAGACGAGACGCATGGTATAGGGGAAACTTTTCTCATCTGGGAGAACAGGCACCAAAGCCCGTTCCGCCAAAGCACCATGTCCAATTTCGCGCCGGCTCTGACCGCCGAGACGTTTAACCTCACCAGTGGAATAAGGCGGGAAGTTATAGTGGTGTATATACCGCTTGGAATCCGCGCCATTTAGGTTGTCCAGTTCCTGTGCTTCCTTGGGAGTACCCAGAGTGGCCAGGGTGAGTACCTGTGTTTCACCGCGAGTGAAGAGACCGGAGCCGTGCGCGCACGGGATCAACCCCACTTCGCAGTCAATTTCGCGGACTTCGTCCAATTTACGGTTGTCTGGGCGTTTACCCTCATTGAGGATGCGCTCGCGCACGATCATGCGCTCTGCTTCATCATAAGCTGCGCCATAATGGGCAGTATGTTCGGGGGTCAGTTCCGCGCCATCATCAAGCATCTCGTTGATGAACGCTTCACGCAGGTCGGCAATACCAGCATACATGGTTTCCTTCTTGTAAGGGGCGTCCAGGATAGCTGTCAGGCGTTCCAAGATGGTGGATTTGGTTAGATTGAAAAGTTCAGTATCTTCAGCTGCCAATTTCACTTCGCGTTTGGGTTTGCCGATCTCGGCAGCCATACGTTCCTGTAATTCACAGATCGGAATGATGGACTTGTGCGCCAATTCCAGCGCTTCCACCATCAAGACTTCGGTTACTTCCTTGGCTCCGGCTTCCACCATCAGAATGGCATCCTTGGTGCCAGCCACGCGCAGGTCCAACGTGGAAACTTCCATCTCCTGAAGAGTCGGGTTGACGACCAATTTGCCATCTACGAAACCAACGCGTACTGCGCCAACCGGACCGCCAAAGGGGATGTCTGAGATCATCAGCGCAGCGGAACCGGCGTTAATCGCCAGCATGTCCAAAGGGTTTTCCGCATCCGCTGAGAGGGACATCAGCACCACCTGGACCTCGTTGCGCATTCCATGCGGGAAGAGCGGGCGCAGGGGGCGGTCCGTCAAGCGTGCAACTAAAGTGGCATCGGTTGAGGGGCGGCCTTCGCGGCGAAAAAAAGACCCGGGAATACGCCCGCCGGCGTACATACGTTCTTCATAGTCCACGGTGAGGGGGAAGAAATCCGTACCCTCACGCACACCGCCCATGGTGGCAGCGGCAAAGATGACAGTGTCTCCCTGTCTGAGGGTGACAGCCCCGCCAGCCTGGCGGGCAAGGCGACCGGTTTCGATGGTGACTTCTTTATCACCCAAGTGGGTCGTGTAATTAATAGGTTCTGGTTTCATGTTGTCCTTTCGACTGTTGCCAGTTCAGGGACTGAAAGCGAATGATCCAGATTGATCAGCCCCTTTCAATACCCGACTGGCTTGATTGTTTTTTAAATTGCCAAAGGACGCATATCAGACAAACAAAGGTCTGTCTGAGAAGCATTCTTTGGTTTGATATTGATCCGTGAAGCTGAAATTACTTCTTGCGGATATTGAGTGCGTCCGTAATAGCAAGGAAACGTTCGTAGTCCTTCTGGCGTAAATAAGCCAACAAACGGCGGCGGCGGCCGACCATTTTGAGTAAACCGCGGCGAGAGGACTCGTCGTGCTTGTTTGCGCGCAAGTGATCGGTCAGTTGAGCGATGCGCTTGCTGAGCAGGGCAATCTGGACCTCAGGAGAACCGGTGTCCCCAGCCTTGCGTTCGAATTTCTTAATGATCTCTGATTTAACTTCCTGATTCAACGACATGACGTCTGCTCCTAAATATATGTTTCTTATGCAGGTCTCCTGGTTGGCAGCCCAAAATTAGACCGCGCGCCGGACCAGTCACAACAGGTGCATATTATAGCAGAAATTATTTCAGATGCAAACCACACCGGATGCTTTTCGCCATCGCGAACATAGTGCCGTGGCGATCTGGTTTTATCGTAATAAAAGTCAAACCCAGGTTGCCACACTTCGTTCGCAACGACGAGCAGCCCTCATCGTGAGGAGCAGCAGCGACGCAAATGTACCGTCATCCCGAGGAGCACAACGACGTGGGGATCTGGATTTTTCGTAATAAATAGTCAAACTCTAGGTTGCCGCGCTTCGCTGGCGCAACGACAAATTGGTGTCTTCGCGAGGCGCAAAGCGCCGTGGCGATCTGGTTTTATCTTGCCATCACAACTCCAACCCAGGTTGCCATCTTAAGCCCGAAATAACTGGAAAATCTTTTCAGTCACAGCAAGCCTGTAAAGCTATTTCCCAGTTGTTTTTATATTTGAAGATTTAAAACCGATATCACTGATATATTATTGCGATGACGATATTGTTTAAAGCTATAATTTAAGCTTGAGGGAATCAAAATGGAGGTATTCTCAGTCGGTGGAACGGGTTTCTTAGGTCACTACTTGGTCAAATCACTTCTGGCTCGCTACAGTTTCCTCGACACTGAATCCATCCGTGATGAATTGGGCTACCTTAAGGGCGGCCTAAATCTAGCTTTATGGGAGACACTGGAAGCCTGCAGGCAGGCTAATCTTAAAAGAAATCGATGGCAAACTTCGTAAAACTCGCTGACCCCCGCGGCACTAAACTCGCCTGGCATTTGCTCAGCAGCATTCTGAATATCGCTTGGGCATTGGCGTGGTTTAGCATAGTGGATTGGATGATCACCCGCTCCAACAATACCCTGACTGGCATTGACACCACCCTGATGTTGGGCATTTTCCTCGGTACAGTGGGGATAGGAATTCTGGTTGCTTTGATGGCAAATGATGGCCGGGGTCTGACCTATGGCCTCTATGGCGGGTTGGTTGGTTTGGTCGTGATCGCCATCATGACCTGGAAATCCGGACTCCTGGCTGGTTTGGTAGGCCTGATGTCAGTCTTCGGGAACTATAATGGCGGTTCCCTGGGAGAAATGATCAGAAAAATCCGCAAACGCAGGCGGTAAATTCCCTTTCGCGTTTTTTAATGAATTATTGCCGCGCCTGGTTTCTACCGATCCGGCAGATAGGGCATTTCCGGGCCTTCAATCCCCAAATGTTCTGCCAAAGCCGCGCGCATAGCAGTGCGGTCGTCCCAAAGATATTCGGTGGTGCCAAAGCACATGGACTGTTCATGTCCTTTACCCAGTGAGACCACCACGTCTCCCGGATTGGCCATGCGCACACCAGCCCGGATAGCCTCCCGGCGGTCCGGTACACGGAAGAATGTTTCACCCTCCACGCCGCCAACTTCTCTCGCTGCTTGCGCCATATCCTCCAGAATACTACCCAGATTCTCTGTGCGCGGGTCTTCAGCTGTCAGGATGCTGATATCAGCCGTCTGCACAGAAACCTTGGGCATCATGCGGCGCTTTTCGCGGTCTCGCAATCCAGCTGAACCGTATACCGCGATTACTCTTCCTTTTACCTGTCCGCGGATAGTTTCCAAGGCCCGTTGAAGCGCGTTGGGCGTGTGCGCAAAGTCCACCATGGCAGTGAAATTCTGCCCCATATCGATGACCTCCATCCTGCCCGGTATCTGCGGCAGGCTTGCCAGAGCTTCGATGCACTCACGCGCGGGCAGTTTGAGCGCGAAAACACAGACGCCCAGAGCTGCGAGCGTATTGGAGACGTTATAAATACCCGTCATGGGCGTTTTGACCGCATATCTTTTAGTGCCAATCCGGCAGACAAAACGCAACTGATCCGGCAGATTCTCAATATCATCTGCCCATAGGTCTGCCTCATTCACCATGCTGTAGCTCACCTGGTTCCGTGGAGAGACGTGTTTAAGATAACCGTAAGATTGGTCATCCTTGTTAAGCACGGCGACGCGCAAATTTCCCATACGCTTGCGCGCTGTTTGTTTGAGACTTTCAAACATCAACCCCTTTGCTTCCAGGTAGTGCTGATAGTCGCCGTGATAATCCAGATGTTCGTGGGTAATATTGGTCACCACAGCTACATCATATTCGCTGGCAATCACACGCCCCTGCGCCAGCCCGTGTGAAGTTGTTTCCAGCACGCAGTGTGTTATACCAGCCTGGACCATGGCATGCAGGTAACGCTGAATATCAGGTGAATCAGGCGTGGTCACATGGAAACCGGTGTCCACTTCCTTATCTCCGATTAAGGCGTTAACCGTGGAGATCATACCGGCATGAATACCCAGACTCTTGAGAATGTGATGGATCATGCTGGTGGTTGTGGTCTTGCCGTCCGTCCCTGTGACGCCGATGACGCGCAGTTTGCGTGCAGGGTAGCTGTAGAAAGCCGCCGCCAAATAGGCCAGGGCAGTCGTCATGCTCCCTTCCACCTGCAGATAAGGCACGTTCAGCCCTTTGGGAAGAGGGCGGTTGCTCACAATGAGGGCAGCCCCGTTTTCGAGCGCTTTTTGAGCGTAATCCAGCCCGTCTGAATTCGCGCCTTTGATCGCGCAAAAAATGAATCCTGGTTTCACTTGGCGTGAGTCACTCGTAACGCCCTTGACCCGTACATCCGGAACCTGAGAAACAATCTCCAAAGGAAACTTTTTGAGGAGGGTGGTAAGTGCTTTATTATTTGCCATCGTGTGAATTCCTGCCGTTGCTTTATTCTTTTTCCGCCTTGCTCTGACACTTGGTTATACCCCAAGCCGGGCCAGACTGCCACCTCCTCACTGGATTACGCAGAAAGGAGGCTGATGATTAAACCATCACTTGTTTCTATTTGAGGATGGTAACGCTTAAGAAGCCCAAACCAATAACGCCCAAACAGACTGCCGCCAAGGTTGGCCGGCCGGAACGCAGCGAAAAATAGGCTGCGAGGGGCATCGTGAGTTCCAGGACCAACAAGATCACTTTCACCTTCCAAAGTACTCCGGGGCTCAGCTTGATCATGGTTGTCCTTTCGTGGCAAGAACCGCCGCCCAAATGGTTGCCGCCAGTGCAACGATGGCTACCAAAATAAAGTCGTACACGACCAGCTTGCGCAAGACGTTGCCTTCCTTACCCGTCAGCCCTGTCGTGGTGCAGCCAACGATGATTTTGGCAGGCGCCATTACACTGCCAATTGAACCTCCGGCTGTCTGCGCGGCTAAAATAATAGGGATGCTCAACTCCAGAATTTTAGCTGTCTCCATGTGCAAAACCGCGAAGAGCACATTGGAATTGTTGTTTGAACCAGTCAAAAAAGCGCCCAACACGCCAATAAAAGGCACAATGAGTGGATAGACGAAGCGGTGGATGCTTACGCTCAGCCCATACGCCAGTAAGCGTGTCATACCGCTGTGAATCATGATCGTAGCCACTCCCACCATAGCCAACACCGCGATACTGGAATCGACCGAACCCTTAATTGCCTTTGTCAGAATTTTCCTGGGAGCTTTTTTATCCAAATAGCCTGCCAGGCTGTATACCGCCGCAGTAATTGCGGAAATAAAAAGCATGATTGTGCCCGGATGGGAGAAAAAGGCGATTCGCTTTCCTTCCTCAGCTTCCACAACCCAACCTAAATTCGAATGAATCTCAGGGAAAGAGAGCGCGAAACTGAAACGGTTGAGAAGGTCATGCAAAGGCGTGATTAGGATTACCGCAAAGCTGATCAGGAAGACAAGCACATAGGGCAACATAAGCACCCCAAAATTACGTTTCATTTCCGGTCCTGCTTGTTCCATTAACGCAGTTTCATTTTTCATACCATTTTGGTAATGCTTGAATTTGGTTAGCCCGAGGAGCAACAGCGTGCCCACCATCACCGCCCCGGTGGTAGCGATCATAGCCATGCCATTGACCGCGAACAGATACTGCGTCAGCGCCATGCCCGAGCCGATCAGGAGAGCCGCTGGAAAGGCATGCCTGACGCCTTTCCAACCGGAACTGATAAAAGCAATCAGAAGCCCTGTGGGAACCAGAATGAGCCCCAAGAATAAAGCAGATGGTGCTGCCAGCAAACTTTCGGGCAAACCAGTGACCCCCGTGAGCGCGTAAAACGCTGCGGACATGGTGCCGAAATTGACTGCCCAGGCATGCCCAAGCGCTGCCATCACTACAGATTGCACGGGCGTGTACCCCAACACCACCAGAATAGGCGCGGAGATAGCCATCGGCACCCCAAAGCCGCCCATGCCCTGCAGAAACGAGGGCAGTATCCAGGCAATCATATAAACCTGCAGCACGCGGTCGGAAGCCAGTTTTGGCAGTTCGATGCCGATTCGTTTGATCGCGCCAGCCTCATTGGCCATACTATAGAGCAGCATGGCACTCCACACGATATAGAGCACATCCAATGCCAGAGAGAGTGCTTTTGCCTGAGAATAGATGAGCAGCTCAGCTGTTCCGCCAAAAAAGAGCACCGAAACAAGCGCTGCCACCAGCCAGCTGACCGCCCCGGCACGCAGGCCGCCCCAATTGAAACCCATCATTAGAATGATCACGACGAGCACGGGGAGAGAGGCAAGGATCCAGTTCAGGAAAGTAAGCTGCATGGCAAGGTCTTAGAACAAAGCTTCCCCAATTATAGTAGAAAGCCCGGAGAATGGCGCTTCAAAAAACCGGCTTGGTGGTAGAATAATGCAACTAATGGGGCGGTGGCGGAATAGGCAGACGCAACGGACTTAAAATCCGTCGGTGGTGACACTGTGTGGGTTCGACCCCCACCCGCCCTATGAATACCTGAAATGTGCTGATTTTACTCATCAGGAATACGATTATAGCGGTGGTAACTGGCGCATTTTTACAGAATCGAACTAACTATCCCAATCTTAATTGCAAACATCATAGGTGGTTAATAAAAAAGCACCAGGTTTTGTCTGCCTGGTGCTAAATGGTTTACTCAACCTTCTATCCCACGTATGATGGAAAACCAGTATTAGCGGATTCTCGTTCTGACTGATTTATAAGTTCACTAAGCTGAGATTCCTGGTTGGCCAATACATTCACATATTGGTCGTCCTCGAGCAAACTCCGCCGCAAGCGGCTTAGGGCTGCCCGAAATTCGTTGAGTAGTATTTTAAGCTCTCCAATGAAACCCCCATTGAACACGATCTCCGGATGATCCATGAACCATCCCATATCGATCTGTTTGCCATTCGCCATCAGGATCACATCGTCACTTTCGATGACGTCGAGACTGATTAATGCGTTTGGCAAGGACTTTGATGTAACAGTCATCAAGATAGTCATCTTTTCCTTTCGTCCGGCTTCACTGCCGTCACGCATCAACTCCCAGTCAAGGGTCGTGATATCCCTTTATGGCTAACAGGTTCACTGGTCGTTCGCTGGTTATTGGTTAGCAATCTTATTCTTTAGATCAACTTCCCAACTGTTCCAGGTTCACCCTGCCGAACCATCCTCTGTAAGGGTACCGTTACACTTTTCATTACCGCCCTGAGGATCATTTGGTTCCAGGATATTTCTTCATCAGTTTAGTACCATCACCTCCTTATAATCAGATTCCGCTCTTTTAGAGTCCACAAAATTCACGAAACTGCATTTCGCGAACTTAACTACAGCTTTTCACCTATATATTTATACTTATGTGAAAAGTATAACAAATTTTAAGATAATTTTCAAGAGCAATTTAATTTATGCGAAATCTCTTCTGTAGGATTACAGTACATATTGGACAGTGAGTGAAAAAGAATAGCAGGGAATGGAAGTATCCGTTATTGTTATTGCGCTGAAACAAAACAATGAGGAGAAACCATAACCTGCTATGGATAAGATAACACAAGATATGAAATACCGACATTCAGTGGTCAAATATGCGCTCAATCAGGGGGTGAGCAAAGCCAGCAGAAAATATAACAAAAGCCGCAGCTATATCTATTTTTGGCTCAAGCGCTATGATGGAGATATTCGTTCCCTGGCCTGTCGATCGAGAAGGCCAGAGCATCATCCCCGTCAACACAGCCAGGATGAGATCGCCTTGATCCGACGCTATCAGGAACGGAATAAAGACCTGGGATTATATGAGCTTTGGTTCAAACTAAGAAAGCAAGGCTATCGCCGCCATTATGTCAGTCTGTACCGAGTGATGCAGCGGGAAGGATTGGTCAGGCAAAAGAAGCACACAAAGAAAAGATACCAGGCACAAGCCTATGAACAGATGCAATATCCCGGACAGAGGATCCAAGTCGACGTAAAAGTAGTCCCCAAAGCGTGTATCGTCGATAAAAAGTGGAAACAATATTATCAATACACCGCAATTGATGAATATAGTCGTTTGAGATATCTGGAAGGCTTTCAGACAGCAGACACATTCTCTTCAGCAATCTTTATTGAGCACGCCATTGCCTGGTTCAAGGGCAGAGGAATTGAGCTTGAATGTGTGCAAACGGATAATGGAGTTGAGTTCACTAAACGCTTTCTAAGGACCAAAAACGCGCATGATCTTAGCTTGTTTGAGATTGTGTTACGTGACAAAGGGATAAGACATAAGTTCATCAGACCCTATACTCCCAGACATAATGGGAAGGTAGAACGAAGCCATAAGGAGGATCAAAAACGTTTCTATAACAAGTCAAAGTTCTATTCATTTGAGGATTTCAAAAGACAACTGAGAAGACACAATCAGCGTTCTAACCATATACCGATGCGTCCATTGAAGTTCTTATCACCTGTTCAATTTTTATCTCAGACTGTCCAATATGTTTGACAATCCTACAAATTTAATTTATGCGAAATCTCTTCGTTTTTTACATGGAAACCTTTAAAAATATATTAAATCAATTAATAGTTCTTGAAGTTCGCCTGCGTGATATTTACAGGAGGAGCAACAACTACATAAACATCATGCTCTCCCGCAAAGGAGAATTAGATCATACCCATTGCCGCTTAAAATGTATAATAAGCCCATGATCAGGTCAACGTCAGATATCATAAGGTCATGGTTGGAGCGGGAATGAAAGCGGGAAAACTGAGCACGCGTGTGATTCTGGTTTTCCTTTGGCTGTTCGCCTTTCTGCTTTCCGCCTGTCAGCCTGAATCAGCGATCGGAGATGCCACAGCGACACCCACCCCGCAGCCGCCTGCGCCCACCTGGGTCAACCCGGAAGGCACTGTCATTGTGCCAACGCCCCTCCCTACCCTGCCGCTGTCAAATCTTTCCCAACCCAACCCGGTGCAGGTATCCGAAATGCAATTCTTTCAGGATGGAACACGCCTGACCATTATCGCCAAGTTTGTGAACCATATGCCCCGCACCACCTTGAGGGATATACAGTATGAGCTGATCAGTCTCGATTCTGCCGGCAATCGTCTCAGCAGCGCGGTGGGCGAAATCCGTTACATCTTCCCGTCCGAGACGACAGGCATTGTTTGGGAAGGTACGGTGCGGCCACTCGAAATTGTTGAATCAATCGAAGTCCGCGTCCACTCTGCCAGAGCTGATGAAAAACAAAAAAAAGGTCAGCCCTTTAGAGTTTCCACGCCTGCGCTCTTTATCGGCACGCAACAAGCCATCATGACGGGTTGGCTGAGCAATACTGATGCGGCCACATACACGAATGTCCAGCTTTCTGCCATCGCTTATGATGCCTCTGGCGTGATTCTGGGGGGTGGCAGCTCACAAATGGAATTTGTCAAAGGCAAGGACAAAGTGGGGGTAAGTATCCCGGCCAGCCACCTGACCGGCACAGTCACACGTGTAGAAATCTACCCCTCGCTTGGCCCGGCTTCGGCTGTACTCAAAGACGGAAATTGGTGGAAGGCGGTCCGCGTTGAGCAGTGGAATTTAGTCAGGGATGTCCATAACCAGCTTGCCGGCGGTGCCGAGCTTACTAACCTTACAGATCAATTGCTGGTCAACAGCTTTTACATTATCACTGCTTATGATGATCAGAATCAGGTAAATTGGGTGGAAAAAGGCCCCATCGACCTGATATGGCCGAACGAAAGCACGCTTTTCTCTCCCGGAATCCTCCAGGCTCCAACAGACTCCATGCCCACGCATGCAGATTTGCTCATTGTACCGGGTGAATTTGGGGACTTTCCCCTTCAATACAACCCGCTGAGCACTTCCCAACTGGGCGTATCGGATGCTGAGTTCCCTGCCACTGGCAGTGCCAATGTTATTAGTAACCTCAATTCTAACCTTTCCGAAGCATTTGTAACGATGCTCATCTATAATACAGAAGGGCAGATCATCGGCGGCGGACGGCAATCCTGCGGTCCTATACCAGCCAATGGATCCTTAAAGGTCAATATACCCCTCGCGGGGATTGGTAATTTGGGCGGAGCCAGCCTGAAGACCTCCGTCACCTTGAAACGAGATGTCATTATTGATGAATAAGGAGTTAATCAATGTCAATTAAAACCAAACCAGGGACACGTAAATTTATCCCCACGCCTCTCAAGCCGCTCAGCCCCGTTCCTTCAGATATAGAAATTGCTCAGTCTGCCATCTTGAAGCCTATTACTCAGGTGGCAGAAGAACTCGGTTTACTGCCTGATGAGCTTGAACTTTATGGCAACTACAAAGCCAAGATCAAACTGAGTGTTCTGGAGCGCCTTGCGGATGTTCCTGATGGTAAATACATTGATGTCACCGCGATTACACCCACCCCTCTGGGGGAAGGCAAAACAACCACGACCGTCGGCCTCTGCCAAGCACTCGGCGCACATTTGGGGCAGCGTACGATGGCATGCATACGCCAACCTTCGCAAGGTCCGACCTTTGGCATCAAAGGCGGTGCTGCGGGCGGTGGTTATGCTCAGGTAATCCCGATGGAAGACTTCAACTTGCACCTCACGGGAGATATACATGCCATTACCGCCGCCAACAATCTTCTGGCTGCAGCAATAGATACCCGCATGTATCATGAGTCCCGACAGACGGACAGTGCGCTCTTCAATCGCCTTTGCCCGCGCGACAAAAATGGCCAGCGTCACTTTGCCCCCAGCATGATCGGGCGTTTGGAGCGCCTCGGCATCACCGAGCGTGACCCGGACAAGCTGAACGATGAAGAAAAAAGTCGATTTGCCCGTCTGGACATTGACCCAGCCACTGTGACATGGCGGCGCGTGGTGGATACCAACGACCGTATGCTGCGCGGTATCACGATTGGGCAAGGTCCGGATGAAAACGGTTTCGAGCTTAAAACCAACTTCGACATCACCGTAGCCAGCGAGATCATGGCTATTCTTGCCCTCGCTACCAGCCTGCAGGATATGCGCTCCCGGTTTGCGCGCATCGTGATCGGACTTAACCGCGAAGGCCGCCCCATCACAGCGGATGACCTCGGCATAGCCGGTGCGATGACCATTCTGATGCGGGATACGATCAAACCGAACCTGATGCAGACCCTTGAGGGTACTCCGGTGCTTGTGCATGCCGGCCCATTTGCAAATATCGCCCACGGCAACAGTTCCATCATGGCAGATAAGATCGGCCTCAAACTGGCTGATTACGTCGTGACTGAATCCGGCTTTGCTGCGGACATGGGCATGGAAAAATTCTTTGACATTAAATGCCGCTACAGCGGGAATATTCCCAACGCGGTTGTGCTCGTCGCAACCATCCGTGCCCTTAAAATGCACGGCGGTGGGCCAAAGGTAGTTGCCGGAGCACCCCTTCCTTTGGAATATATCAACGAAAACCTTGACTTGCTTGAAAAAGGCAGCGCAAACCTGATGGCGCACATTGGCATCGCCCAGAAATTTGGAGTGCCTGTGGTTGTGGCTATCAACCGCTTTCCCACCGATACCGAGACGGAAATAGAGCTGCTGCGTAAGATTGCCTTGACCAACAAGAGCGTGGTGGACTGCGTAGTGGCGGACCATTACAGTCAGGGCGGAGCCGGGGCGGTAGAACTTGGCAAAGCTGTGATGAAAGCAGCTGAGCAGCCCAATAATTTCAACTTCCTTTACCCGCTGGATATCCCCATCAAAGACAAAATCGAGACCATTGCCACTCAGGTCTACGGGGCTGACGGTGTAGAATACAGTGACCTCGCGGAGGAGCGTATCCGGGAGTACACGCGTCTGGGGTATGACAATCTGCCCATCTGCATGGCTAAGACGCATCTGTCCCTCAGCCATGACCCCAACCTGAAGGGCGTGCCCAAGGGCTTTACAGTGCCCATCCGCGATATCAGTGCCTCCATCGGTGCTGGTTTCCTTTATCCTTTGCTGGGAACGATGAGCACCATGCCCGGTCTTTCAACCCGTCCTGCCTATTACGATATGGATATCGATTTTGAAACCGGGAAGATTATCGGTTTGAGTTAAGCTCATGTACAGGTGGCAGTGAACTGCCACCTGTATTTATTTAATTTCGAGGCTAACATTTCCTGAAACGTGAGATTAGCCTGGTACAAGTAAATAAAAAATTAATAATACGGTTCTATAATAAGAATGATTTAACCGGAAACTATCTATTAATGCAGGTGACTATGAAAAACAATCGTATAAAAATTATCAGTCTGCTGTTGAGCATTTTTCTAATCACGACCGCATGTTTCAGCACCAGAACCTTACAGCAGTTGGGCGAGCAGGTCCAAAGCACTTTGGAAGCTCAGCAGCAGAATCCGCCAGCTGAGCCAACCCCCAGACCCCCCTCTACATACGCCCCCCCATCCAGCCAGTCTCTGCCTCCGCTCGTGCCGGCAGAAAGCATCATCGCACAGGAAGGCACGCTTGAAGCCCTCTACCAGCGTGTAAACCCGGGAGTAGTCTGGATCCTCTTCAGCGGCAGCACTGGCACAGGGCAAGGCAGCGGTTTTGTTTATGACAAACAAGGCCACATTATCACTAACTACCATGTCGCTGGCCAAGCACAGAACCTGGAGGTGGACTTCCCCTCCGGACTCAAAGTGCCTGCCACTTTAGTTGGTATTGATACTGATTCGGATATCGCCGTAATCAAAGTAGACGTGCCGGAAGACCAGCTGACCGTGCTCCCGTTGGGTGATTCAGACAAAGCCTTAGTAGGTCAGCCGGTCGTTGCCATTGGCAACCCCTATGGTCTCGCTGGTACCATGACCCTGGGTATCGTTTCAGCACATGGCCGCGTGCTCGATTCCATCCGAACTAATCCGGACGGTACAAACTTTGCCGCCGGAGACCTGATCCAAACCGATGCACTGATTAACCCGGGCAACTCAGGGGGACCTCTGCTTAACATGAAAGGCGAAGTAATTGGCGTTAACCGTGCCATTGAAACAGCAGGGACAAGCATAACCGGTGACCCGGTCAATACCGGTATCGGTTTTGCCATTTCTTCCAACATCGTGCGCAAAGTTGTGCCTAGTCTGATCGAAAAAGGCACTTATGATTATCCCTATTTAGGGCTCTCTGCCTTGAACCACCTCAGCCTCTCAATGGCAACTGAACTTGGGCTCAATCAGTCAATCGGTGCGTATGTGACCACTGTAGTACCGGGCGGACCGGCAGATAAAGCCGGTGTTAAAGCTGGCAATCAACCTTCCAGTATCCGTAACCTGTTTGCTGGTGGAGACCTGATCACTGCCGTGGATGGCAAGCAAATCAAAGAATTCAGTGAATTACTTTCTTACATGGCTCTCCATAAAGAGCCGGGAGATGTTATTCGCCTAACAGTACAGCGCGGCACGCAGGAAGTGACGCTGGATGTCACATTGGGCAAACGACCTTAAACGATAATAAGACAAAAAAGAACCGTCCAGTATGGATGGTTCTTTTTTTGATTTATCCTTATTCGTAGCGCAGTGCTTCTACCGGTTCCAGCTTCGCCGCGCGGGAAGCTGGATACCAACCAAAGAATAACCCCACAGCTGTGGAGAATAAAGTAGCCAATAGAATGGCGTTCAGCCCGATCTCCGGGTTCAGTTGAGTACCGGAGCTGCTCGCGATAGCGCTGACGATCGCGGCCAGCAACCAGCCCAGTCCGATGCCAAGCAGTCCCCCAATCAAGCTCAACATAGCTGACTCACTCAGAAATTGCAGCATGATATCGCTTTTTCTGGCACCCAGTGCTTTGCGCAGCCCGATTTCGCGCGTGCGTTCCGTTACCGAGACAAGCATGATGTTCATAATGCCAATGCCACCCACAAGCAACGATATCGCGGCAATGCCGCTCAGAAAGACGGTCAGCACGGATGTGACAGAGTTGGCAATAGACAAAAAGTCTTCCTGATTGGTAATGGTAAAGTCGTTTTTCTGCCTTGGGCTCAAGCGGTGTGCCTCCCGCATAACCATATTAGCTTCCGTGATGGCATCTTCCACACTTTGGCTGTCGGTTGCCTGCACGACAATATAAGTAACTTGGTTGGAGGCATCCGACTGTCGGATGCGCAGTTGCACCGTGCTGATTGGCATGTATGCGAACATGTCCGGGTTATTAAACTGCCCGCCGCCTTTTGAAACCAGTACCCCTATGATGCGCGTTGGGTAATCCTTGACCCGGATGACTGTGCCAACCACACCGCTTCGCTTGCCTGTGAGCCTTTCAGCCAGTTCAGGCCCCACAACTACCACTGCGGCACGTGAATCCACGTGGGAGGAAGTTATGAAACTGCCTTCTGCCAATTCCAGATTCATCGTCTGATTGTAGTGATCACTTACACCCACAATATCCGCGTTCAGACTCTCACCGCTATGGGCTACTTCAGCATAACCCTGCACCACAGGTTCCACGCGCAGAATATGTGGAGCGCGTGAACGGTTGCTCAGTGCTTCGGCATCTGCCAGGGTGAGACGGCGCGCATTTGTGACTTCCTCCAGGAAGTTCCCAGACATGATGTAGATGATATTCGTACCAATCGACTCGATCTCACCTGTAATGGTGGACTGCGCCCCCTGGCCGATAGCCATCAGGCCGATTACCGCGCCAACCCCGATCACAATACCCAAAATAGTCAGGAAGGAACGGGAGCGGTTGGCATTCAGACTTACTGCCGCTTCTTTCAAAGCCTGGAGGAACTTCATTTCTGTCCTCCATCATCGCATACTAACCCGTCGCGCAGCATCACCACACGCTGGGTTTGTGCCGCCACTTCCGCGTCATGCGTGACGATAATGATGGTGGCAGCCCGCTCACGATTAAGACCTAGAAGCAAATCCATGATCTCCTTGCCGGAAGCGGAATCGAGATTTCCCGTCGGCTCGTCCGCCAGAATAATGCTTGGATCATTGACAATGGCACGCGCGATCGCCACACGCTGCTGCTGGCCGCCGGAAAGTTCATTAGGCTTGTGGTACATACGGTCTTCCAAACCTACCGCGCGCAGAGCATTGATGGCACGCTCCCTCAGATGGCTGTGGTTTCTGCTGTAGCGCATGGGCAGTTCTACATTCTCAATGGCATTGGCCCGCGGAAGCAGATTATATTTTTGGAAAACAAAGCCGATCTTATGATTGCGAACTTCCGCCAATTCATCATCTTGTAGATCGGATACCAGCTGACCATCCAGGTAATAGCTGCCTGACGTCGGTGAATCGAGACACCCAATCATATTCATCAGCGTGGACTTCCCTGAGCCACTGGGCCCCATGATTGCCACCACCTCACCGGGGAACACCTCCAAAGAAACGCCCCGCAATGCAGGCACCTCAATCTCTCCTAATTGGTAGATTTTGGTAAGCGCCTCTGCCCGGATAACGGGTTGGGATGAGGTCTGCATCTTACCTTCTAAAATCATGGCTGCTGATCATTTCGAGTAGATTGGAGGGTGGATTGATCACAATCATCTCCCCCTCACGAATCTCAGCCTTCGTAATCTCAACTTTTTCGTTGGAATAGGTGCCAATCTCGACCGGTACAGCTACTGGCTTGCCATTACGCTGAACGTAGACAACTTCCTTGCCGTCACGCGTAGTGATTGCCGCGTTGGGGACCACGAGCACGTTACTTTTCTCCCCAACGATGATGGTCACCCCGGCAGTCATTCCGGGACGAATACGATCAATGCCATTAGAGAGCCTGACTGTTACCGTGTAGTTGACCACACCTGCGATCACCTCCCCAACTTTAGCAACTTCGGTAACTTCTCCGTTAAAAGTTTCATGGAAGAAAGCATCAAAGACCAATTCCGCCTGCTGTCCCACCGCCACCTGAGGAATGTCAACTTCGGAAATGGGCACATCCACATAGAGTTCCGAAAGGTCAGCGATCTGCAGCGCCTGCAAGCCCGGGCTTACATGGTCTCCATTACTGAAATTAAGCGATACAACCGTTCCACTGACTGGAGCCGTTAAGGCCTGCGTCCTCAGACGTTTATTCGCCAGTTCCAGGGCAAGTTCCAGCTTTTCCGTTGCCACAGGATCCGGACCTTGCTTGATTGTCTCGTAATCCGCCTGCCACTGCTGCAAGGTCTGTTCCTGAAGGGTTATCTGGGCTTGAAGTTCATTGATTTTCATATCCACCGTGGAAGGCAGGCAGAAATCGAGTGCACTCTTGGCCTGGCTTAACTGGGCCCAACGGGCTTCCGTGGGTGCATTCCGGTAATCTTTTAAGGCAGCATCATAATCGTTCTGCAGCCCCTTAATCTGCCAAGAAAGACACTGCCTGTCCTGCCAAAGTGAAAGTTGATCCTGTAAATCCTGCAGAACCTTGTTTCCGCTGGTAATATCTGCCTCCAGTTTGACACGATGGAGGTCGGTGGTTATTTTCAGGTCCTTCAAACCTTCCTCGGCAGTGAGTTTATCCATTTTTGCCTGGAGGATGTCCAAAGGCAGATCATTTTGATCGATCTGCATAAGAATCTGACCGGTTTTGACCAAATCCCCAACCTCAACCGTAACAATATCTACGGTTCCACTGGTTTCCCAAACTAAAATGGCGCTCTGTTTGGGGCGGGCAGTACCTGTTCCAGCTATGTTTGAGATCAGGGTCTCACGTTGAAACGGCACCGTTTGCAGTTTACTCAGCGCCAATGCATTCGCGGCCTGACGCTTATTGATAAACCAATAGGCTACACCTCCCAGAATGGCCAGGATGATCAGTAAAGTCAGAACTGTTTTCCAGGCTGATTTTTTACGTTTGGGTCGGGTTTCAAGCGTCATAGTTCCTCCATAGATTGGCTAAGTTTTACTATAACACCCGCAGAATAAATTTTTGTTAGAAATTGTTTAACAAAAAGATGCGGTTAGCGAATCAATCGGGCAATTGCTTTGAATTGTGGATGGGAGGCATCCCTCAGTATGGCAAAGAAAGCCATCTCCACAGTGGTCAGGTGCACACCCTCTCCCCTCAGTTCCTGGAGCGTGATGGTTTTGTTAAAAGGATCACGCGAAGAGACGGCATCAGCAACCAAATAAACCTCATACCCATCCGCGAGCATATCCAATGAGGTTTGGTAAAGACAAATATGAGATTCAAATCCGCACAGGAGCGCTTGTTTCCGCCCCGTTTTTTCAATTTGACGCCGGACTTTTTCATCGCGGTACACACTGAAACTAACGCGCGGGATATCCTCCTGCTCAGGCAGTAAACTGGCGACCTCCGGGATGGTATGCCCGATCTTTTCGGGCACCTGAGCAGTCAGCAGGATCGGGAGCTCAAAAAGCTTCGCGCCTTCCACCAACTTCACAACACTCGCCACGTGGGATTCCGATTCATTGACCACACGAGCCAATTTTCCCTGTACATCAATGACCAAAAGGATTGCCTGATCAGAACTTAACATATCTTCCTCCGTGTTTTAATTGCCGCCCCTCAGATATATTATAATCACCAAATATGCTCAAACTTGGCATCAAAGATGGTTTCGAAGTGCTCTGGCATGGACTTAAAGACTGGTGGGCAGATTGGCCCAACCAACTCTTGGTGAGCTTAGCCGCGCTTTTGCTGAGCCTCACTGTGGTGCTTTACCCGGCTGCTCTCTTTGGCGTTTATCACCAAGCTGCCAGCCTGACCCACGATCAGCGCACCGGTCTGGCCGGTTTTTGGGCAGGTTTCAAGAAGCATTTCAAGATCTCCCTCCTTTGGGGTTTATTGAACACATTAGCCTTGGCGCTGCTTCTGTTCGCGCTATGGTTTTATCGCAACTCAACTTTTACGGGCGCTGCTTTCTTTGTCTGGTTCACGCTTATCGCCCTGGCGGTCTGGCTAGTCTGGCAATATATAGCTCTCTCCTGCTTTTTCCTTCAGGAACCTCAAACTCTCAAACTCGCCTGGAGCAATGCCCGCGCATTATGGATCAACAATCCAGGTTTCTGGCTGGTCATTGGCGTCTTTCTGATCGGGTTACTTATCCTCTCCTTCCGCTACTACCTCCCCCTTCTGGCCGGCGCGGAAGCCCTGCTCTGCATTATGGGGCTGCGGGCTGTTCAACGCACGCTTAAGACCCCCGCTGGGGCGTAGTAGAGATAAACACTTATAATAGAATGAACGGAGTTTAATAAGATGGCAACAAAAGTACTTGGCTTCATTGAACTTGTTTGGACCTGCGATTCCTGCGGAACACAGAATCCGGGGCCGATAAAATCCTGCACCGCCTGCGGCGCGCCTCAACCCCAAAATGTCAAATTCGAAAAAGTGGACGAGAAGACCTTTGATTTCATTAAAGACGCTGCGCTCATCCGCCAGGCTGAGAGCGGGGCGGACAAACACTGCCCCTACTGCGGTACCCGCAATCTGGCAGAAGCAGCCACCTGCGTAAAATGCGGCAGCGATCTGACCGTTGGCGCACCCACAAGGGAACATGGCACTATTTTGGAACAGCGCGATCAACCAGCCCCGGCAAAAAAATCTTCCCGTGGTCTCTTCATTTTTCTGGCTATTCTGATTGTAATCTGCGTCGGGATTGGCATCTTCATGTCCAAAGCGAATAAAACCACCTCAGTCGTCACCGGCACGGTCAAAGAAACAACCTGGCAGCGCAGCGTTCAACTCATGGGTTACCGCAGTGTAACCGACAGCGACTGGAAAGACCTGATCCCGTCCGATGCCATCGTGGGCAGTTGCGAACTGCGCTACCGCTATGACTCCCCCACTTACGTTGACAACTCAAAGGAAGTATGCGGTGAGCCTTACACTGTTGATACCGGTACAGGTGTTGGAAGAGTTCAACAGGATTGCGTGTATCAGGTTTATGAAGACCATTGCGCCTACCAAAAGATGGACTGGGTTCTTTTGGATACCGTCTCAACGAAGGGTACTGACCTGAATGCCTACTGGCCTGAGGTTACGCTTACCTCCAACGAGCGGCTGGAAAATCAGACCGAACGCTACGTCATCGTCTTTACAGCAGATGGGAAGGACTTCGTTATGACTACCAGCGATTACAACATCTATGGAATGGCTTCACCCGGCAGCCAGTGGAAATTGGAATTGAATACCTTTGGCAACGTTCGCGAAGCCGTGCCCATCAAATAAAGACTTCCATTAAAACAATAGGACTTGCAAGAGTTTGCAAGTCCTTCTTTTTTCTATAAGATCAGCGATAGGCTGAAATCAGTGTCCAATCGCCGCCAGTTTTGAAGGCATAGTGCGGTATCCATCCCAGTCCAAAGAATTCCACAACGATATCTTTCTTTTGGGGGGTGATGGTGATCTCCCGAACCATTTCACTCGGGTCCGCTGCGGCAGATTGCAATCCCACAATCTCTGCTTTCATCTTCTCATCCAGATCTTTGAGCTGCTGCTCATACAGTGCGATCATTTGCACCGATTCTTCCACATTCGCCTTAGCCGTGGAAGTCATGCGCCGTTTGGTCATGGATGTGTTAAGACTGCCCGAGCCTTTGCTCAGCTTCCCGATGATTCCGCCTCTGCCCAGTATTGTTTTTGATGCCGTGGAGAGCCAGCTGCCTGCCTCTTCCGCGCGGCGCTGACTGAGAGTGGTTTTATCTCTTTCGAGTTCCAACTCCTCTTTCATCTTGCGCGTTTCGATAGTCTCGCGTTGTTTGGCATATTTTGTCTTGATCTTATCCACATCTGCTTGGGAAGCGCTGCTGTGAACTGCCTCCAATCGGCTAATAAATTCTTCGCGGCTTTCACCGGGGTTAGAAGTCAATTTGAGTTTGTCGTGAGTGTACAGTTTGATGCCTTCACTGCGGTAGATCCACTCAGCGAAATCCTTCTCCAAGGCTTGAATATTTTTTTCGTCATCAAAAGGATAAACTAATTCGCCAAAACTTGCGCCTGGCACAGGTTGGCATTCCAACGTACTTATATCCACTGCCTCCGCCTGGTAGTCCTGCCAGCGCACCAAGCCGCGCCCTTCCAGTTTTGGAATGGCAACAGTCACTTTCTTCTGCAGGTCCAGATTGTAAGTACGGTTGGCAAAATAGACCGTTACCTGCCCCAACAGAGCAGGCTGGTAGTAATAGGAAGGGTTAGAGGCCTCCGCTGGCATCGCCTGTTCAGCCTGACGGAGTGCTTCGCTGATCGTCAGGTTCATAGGCAGATACTGCACCTTCATCCATGAAGCCAGCATTGGCTCCACCGGGCTGCCCGGCAAGTTTTGCTCCCCGCCCCCGGGGATTGAGGTAACGGAAGGTTCCTGAACCTTTTGTATAGGGGTGGAAACAGAAGGCTCCACAATGCTCGCTCCGACCAACTGGTTGAGCTGTGCCAGTTTGTTGCGTGTGATCGGACCAGGGAGGTAGTTCATTGCCCAGCGGGTGCTAAAGACAACTGGTTTTTTAGCATGCACGTTATGCAACAGGAACACCCGCTTTCCAAGAGCAGAAATAGTCTTATCAAAGTAAGCGCGGTCGTATCCGCCTGTCAGGCTGTCCAGCCCATCCAGTAAACGCTGTTTATCCTGATCTGTCTGAAGTTTGCCGATCATCCAGGTGCCGGCATTGCTCAGGGCTTTATAGTCCAGATCAATCGGGTTTTGAGTTGCAACCACGAGCCCTACGCCAAAAGCTCTGGCTTGCTTGAGCAAACGCAGAATAATGGGTTTGCTGGGCGGGTTGGCGACTGGCGGCAGATAACCCGCAATTTCGTCAAAATAGACCAGCGCCCTCAGCGAAGTGGTGCCCGCCTGGCTGCGCATCCATGTTTCAATGGCGGAGTAAAGCAGGGTCACAAAGAACATACGCTCCTGGTCTGTGAGATGCGCCAGATAGAACACGGAATGCCGCGGTTTACCTTCGGGTGTATACAAGAAAGAGTCAATATCCAGAGCCTGCCCCTGCAGCCAGGTACCAAATGCCGGCGCAGCCAAAAAATTATTCAACAGCATGGCTAACTCAAAACGTTCTTTTTCCGGATAAAACTTGGACATCGGGAAGACACCCAACTTTTCGAAAGGCGGATTTTGAGTTTGCAATATCAGGCTCTCCAGGTCCATATCCTGCCCCTTTCTCCAGGCAGTTTCAAAAATATTGGAGAGCAAAATATGCTCGCGGGAGCGGACGGGATCGATATTTCTGATTCCTACCAATTCCAGCAGCGCCGTGACTGTGGATGAAATATTCTCGCGCAGTATTTCCGTATTCTCTTCCCAACTGATTTGAGGGCATTTTAAGGAGGCCAGAACACTGACGGAAATTGCCGAGTCCGACCCCGGCGTGTAGATGGCATAGTCTACAGTCTCTGAAAGTTTAACGACGCGGGTTTTATCAATGCCCCAATCCATAAGACCTTTACGCCAAAGTTCGGAGGCGTCCCTGGCAGCTTCTTCTACAGTTTTACCTTCGCGCTTGGCTGCATCGGCATCCACCCATGGGGCAAAATCATCCGGCATCATGTCTGGGAAGTGCAACAGCGCATTCGTCAGGTCGCCCTTCGGATCGATCAAGATAGCCGGAATGCCTTTGATGGCGGCTTCTTCAAGCAATATCAGACCCATTCCGGTCTTGCCGGACCCGGTCATACCCGTGATCACAGCATGCGTGGTGAGGTCAGACGGGTCATAAAAAACCGGTTTCTCCGGGTCTGCTTTTTTGCTTTCCAGGTCATATTCGCGGCCAAAATAAAATTCCGGGGTATTGATATCCATAGGAACTCCTGTTTTATCTCTTTTCTTAAAACCATTATAAAACAAGTACCGCTTGAAGCGGCACTTGTTCGATGACAGATCAATAAAGAACTACTACTCCATAGAGGGAAAATAGCCCCTTAGATGGATATCTTTTAGCGAGGGGTAGATTTTTTCTGCCCCACTCAAATCCTGACGCTTGGTGGTAGTGTTGGGAACAGCCAGGACGCGTACGCCAGCTGCCAAAGCCGCACGGATGCCGTTGACCGAGTCTTCCAATATCAAGGCATTCCCGCGCTCAACACCGATCCTCTCCAACACAAGGTTGTAGATATCCGGCGCGGGTTTTGGCTTTTCCACATCATCATAGGTCACAATGGTTGCAAAACAATCAAAAATCCCCAGGCGTTTCAGGTGCATGTGCACCCACACTCGGGGAGAACTGGAACCTACTGCCAATATTAATCCAAGCTCTTCAGCTTCATCCAGCAGTTCTGATACACCTGGCAATAATGGCAGGCTTTGGGAGCGTTCGAACGCCTTCACACGGAATTCAGCATCGATCTCGGCGGCAGAACGTTCGCCCTGAAGCAAATCAGACAAGCCCTGTGGCGCGTATAGATGGTCGATCGGGTACAAACCAACCAGATCCAGATACTTTTCCATATCGAATTTGCCGCCAGCTTGGGCATACAATTCCTGCCACATTTCGGCCTCAAAGGTTTCCGTATCCACGATCAGGCCGTCCATGTCGAAAATTAATGCGCGCTTGGCCATTCGTTTTTACCTGCGGACACCACCAACGCCCCAGTAACCGGAACGAACCGGCTTGATATCTTCGGAGGTAATAAACGCGTCAGGGTCAATCTCCAATACGAGTTTCTCGACTTCATCTACTTGCTTCCGTCGAATCGTAACGGTGAGCAATGACACCGTACCATCGCGTCCTTTGGCAGGGATTTCCGTGACCGCGAAATCTGCCTCGCGCAGTCCTTCTGCCACCGCCATACCGTGTAAGCGGCTGACAATGCTCAGATGGCTGTAACCAAATGCCAGTTTACTTTCGATCCACATCCCAATCAAATTACCGGTCGCAAATCCGGCGGAATAGCCAATGATATTGAGTATATTGTCCATGTTGCTAAGTACCGTACCCATGATCACCACAAATAAAACCGATTGCAGGAAACCTAATATCCAGGAGATGGTTTTCATATTCCGCAAGGTGAGCATGAAACGCAGGGTATCCATGGCAATAGACACCACCCTTACGACAAAAATTCCCAGAGCCCCCAACCACAACTGGGGGTCTTTGACCATTTCTAACAGGTTTTCCCACATGGCTTACTCGTTTCTCTCATCCCGTATACCAGCTTCAATAGAAGGCAGGTAGAGGGTATTCATGTATTCTTTGACCATGCGCGTCATGGAGAAACGCGGCGAGATGGATTTAATGGATTCCTTGATCCGCTCGATCCAATCCCCGGGGAGTCCATCCGCAGAGCGCTTGGTGTAGTAAAGCGGAATAATCTCATTCTCGAGCGTTTCATAGAAACTCTTGCTGTCTGCCGCGTCCTGAGCATCCTGATCGGCATACTCTGTGGTATCCCCGATCGCCCAGCCATTTCGGCCGTTGTACCCTTCTGCCCACCAGCCATCCAACACGGAGAAGTTGAGCGTTCCATTGAGGGCGGCTTTTTCACCACTGGTTCCGGAGGCTTCACGAGGCCGGCGCGGGGTATTTAACCAAACATCAACGCCCTGCACAAGATAACGCGCCATGTCCATATCGTAATCGTCCATAAAGACCAGGCGCCCGCCATTTCTGGCATCCTTGACCTTGCGGTAAACATCCTGGATGAGCAATTTTCCGGGTTCATCATTCGGATGTGCCTTGCCGGCAAAAATAATCTGCACGGGTTTCCGACTGTCCGTTACCAAACGCAACAGCCGGTCGTAATCCTGAAAGACCAGATTGGCACGTTTGTAGGTGGCAAAGCGTCGCGCGAAACCGATGGTTAACGCATAAGGATCCAGCAATACACCGCTGGCGACGGTCTGGACAGGATGCACACCACCATTTTGCCATTGGGAGCGTGCCCGGGCGACCATATAGGCAATCAATTTGCGTTTGAGATGCAGCCGGATGCGCCAGATTTCCTCATCGGGTATGTCATCGACTTTCTTCCACATAGCCTCATTATCAATCTGCTGTTTCCAATCCGGACCAAGATAGCGGTTGTAAAGATTGGAGAACCGGCGAGCCAGCCAGGTCCCCATGTGCACACCGTTAGTAATTGAGGTGATTGGTACTTGCTCTACTGGCACGTCCGGATATATGGAAGCCCACATCTTACGGCTCACCTCACCATGTAGCTTGGAAACACCGTTAGCATAGTCCGAGAGGCGCAGTGCCAGGACGGGCATGCTGAAAGCATCATCACCCCAATCTGCGGTGATTTTTGCCAGATTCATGAATTCATTCCGGTCAAGTCCCAGGCTTGGCCAATAGGCGGAAAAGTATTTATCCATCAGCCAGGTCGGGAAGATATCATTCCCAGCCGGCACAGGCGTATGCGTGGTAAACACACTGGTATGTCGAACCAGTTCCTTGGCCTTTTCGAGGGTTTTACCCTGCTCCATCAACTGGCGCAAGCGCTCCAGGGTCAGGAAGGCAGAGTGGCCTTCGTTCATATGGTAGATACTCAGGTCATGCCCCAAGGTCTGCAAAGCGCGCAGACCTCCAATACCCAGTAGGATTTCCTGCGAGATGCGCAGTTCAGGATCGCTGATATAGAGCTTATCGGTGAGCGCTCGGTCCTGCGGAGTATTTTCTGGAATGTTGGTATGCATCAACACCAGGTTCACCCGACCCACCTGCAGTTCATACAATCGGGCATACAGTGTGCGTCCGGGCAGATCTACTGATATTTTGACGGGTTCATGGTTTTCGTCGAATAATTCCACCAGCGGCAGGTCGCTGAATTTAAGCTCCACATTACGGGCTTCCTGCCAGCCATCCTCGCTGATACGCTGGGAGAAGTAGCCATAGGTATATAAGAAACCCACCGCCACGAGGGGTAAGCCCAGATCACTGGCTTCCTTTAAGTGATCTCCGGAGAGCACACCTAAACCGCCTGCGTAAACCATCAGCGATTCATGCAGACCATACTCGAAGGAAAAATATCCGATTTTTTTGTCCATTAATTCCGGGTAGGTATCGCTGAACCAGGTACGCGGAGCATTCATGTAATTGTCGAACTCACGCATGATACGGTCATAACGGTCCAGGAAATAACGGTCTTTGATGAGGTCATCAAAGGTACTGCGTTCCACGCTGCGCAGAAAAACAATCGGATTGTGATTGGATTTCTCCCAGTTGTAAAAGTCAATTTCTTTGAACATGCGCACAGCTTCGGGGTTCCCTACCCACCAGAGATTGTGCGCAAGATCACCTAATCGTTTGATACGATGGGGCAGATCGAAACTATTGGGCATTTCACGAATGATCGATTTTTTTAATTCCATAAACCCTCATTTAACATACAACACCTGCCAAACAGCAAGACTAATTTTTACGGCATTCTTAGAGCCGACCAATGATAACACAGTTCCTATTCAATACTTCCGTAAGTCTTTATACCCCTCTACAAATGAGTAGTTTTTATCGTTGTCTGGCCTGTTTTGAGCCCGTGTACGGGGGGGCGCTCATGTAGACCAACTGGCAGAGACGCGAGTCAGACATACGCGCGAAGAGACGCGGGTCAATTTCGGTCGGTAAATTGGCAGTGGTAATAACCGTGGGCAACTCAGCAATGTAGCGGTAGTTAAAGAGTTGATAGAGTTTTTCCTTTGCCCAGGGTGTGGCTGACTGGGTCCCCAAGTCATCCAGAATGAGCAGCCGCGAAGTACGGATCTCTTCAAAGCGGCGATCCAGCGTGGTACCTGCTGAGGGACCAAAAGTCGCTCGCAAATGGTCAAGCAGATCCGGCACTACCACCATGAGCGGTGGGTAACCTTCCGAGGTTTGGTGATTGCCAATTGCTGCTGCCAGATGAGTTTTGCCGCAGCCATAGGGGCCAAAGAAGACCATCCAGCCCTGGGGGTTGGCAGCAAACGCTTTGGCCTTTTCCAGGGCATCCTGAAGACTTTTCTGATCGTCCTTAAGTATACCTTCTCCCTTCCGCGGTTCAAAAGAATCGAAGGTCATACGTGAGTGCAGGTTCAGGCAGGACAGTTCATGGTGGCCC
Organism: Anaerolineaceae bacterium; assembly: GCA_040772525.1. Lineage (GTDB taxonomy): Bacteria > Chloroflexota > Anaerolineae > Anaerolineales > Anaerolineaceae > Mesolinea. Next base: position 265,064 of record JAXGXZ010000001.1, read on the forward strand.
ATGTCGTCGGTAGGATTGCGGTAATCCGGGGCATTGATATCAATGCGTGTCACCAATTCCGGGTCGCGCAGGCGGGAGCGCAAACGGGCTTCAAAGTCATTCAAGTGATAATTACTCGTGATCACCGTGGCAAGTTTGTTCAGATAACGGTAATTCAACACCTGGAAGAGTTTTTCCTGTGCCCATGGCGTGGCATTCTGGGTTCCAAAATCATCCATCACCAACAGAGGAACATTACGGATTTCTTCAAAGCGCTTTTCAAAACTGCTCTCGTTGCTCTGATAGGCAAAACGCAGCCAATCAAGCAGGTCAGGAACGGTCAGGAAGAGCGTATTTACGCCCATATTCACTGCCTGATTCGCTACCGCTGCTGCCAAATGCGTTTTGCCGGATCCGACCGGCCCCATGAGCAGCAGCCAGCCTTGCAGGGAACCCGCGAAATGACGTGAGGTGTTGAAAGCCTGTTCAAGGATATCAGCTTGCTGCCGCAACGTTCCAACCCTCCCACGTACCTTAAAGGAATCAAAGGTCAGGCTCCGGACAGAGCCCAAATTTCCCGTTTCGGAAAGCGCAACCTGTTGCTGCGCGGTAACCTCACCCATCCGGCAAGAGCACACGCGCATTTTTCCAAACTCCGGATGCCCCAGCGGCACATCCGTACCCACAAAGCCCAACCCGGAACATAACGGACAATCCGGGTCTCCGATGGCGACACTAGGATCCAATGATTCTGCTCTCAGATCGTCCATCTTAGGGTTTCTGTTTCCGATGGAGCTGCCTGAATTTTTCAATAGATCCTTGGTCTTTTTCGGGGGCATTTTTGTGTCCTTTTTCTTTCCAGGTGTTGAGTATCGCTCTGACATATTTCCAGTTTCTGGCATTACGTGCCACAGCTTCCCGCATGGCTTCTTCGATCCATTCCGCAGGGAATTCTTCAGCATCCAACTTGAGCTGTTCAGCGATCATAGGCGTAAGCACGCCGATATTCGCTTCATAGAGGGCAAAAATGTTGGGCCGTCTTTCCAAGGGAGCCGGAAAAGCCTGCCCGACCTCCCCCACGCTCACTTTACCGCTGCGTAATTGTCTAAGCAGAGCTTCACCGGCAGGAGTGGCAGGCAGCAAGTAGTGCTGCGTAGGATGCAGTTCTTCAGTATAGGTCAACAGGAAACCATTTTCAAGGGCTTGGGCGAGGGCAATTTCGTACGTATCCCTGCTATTTGCCATCACAGGCAGCGCAAAATCCTCCAGAATAAAGCTGTCCACCAGGTTCACTTCTGTTTCCTGCCGTCCCAAGAGGTCAAAAAACATGAGCATTAGTAATACGCAGTCTCGGCTGCAATCCTTCTTCGCCAGGATCTGATAAAAATCCACTGGCAGGCTGAGGTTCAACTTGTCATCTGCCTGAAAGCTGGTAGGAATAAAAGTTTCATTCATCTTTTTACCTCATATCAGGCCCAAGATAGCGTTCACGGAACATAGCGAGTTTCTCAATGAAGACCAGATCCAAACCACTGTGAGTGGGGCCGTTGCGGTGTTTGGCGATTGCGAGCTTTGCCAGGTTGTGCGTGGGGCTGTCTTCGTTCATCTGGTCAGGCCGGTTGATGAACATGACAATGTCCGCGTCCTGTTCCAAACTGCCAGACTCCCGCAGGTCAGAAAGTACCGGGGTTTTATCCTGCCGTTGTTCCACGGCGCGGGAGAGCTGAGCTGCGCATATCACGGGCACTTCCAATTCTTTCGCCATTACTTTAAGGTAGCGTGAAATGTAAGAAACTTCCTGGACCCGGTTGTCCGTACGCGTGTCACCCGCCATCAACTGAAGATAGTCCACGATTACCAGATCAAGTCCTTCTTCCAGTGCCAGACGCATACATTTGCTGCGCATCTGCATCGGTGTAATGGCAGGCGTATCATCAATGTAGATACGGGCATCTGAGAGCACAGTCATGGAGTGTTGTGCCAATGTGTTTTCCCGCTCATTCAGCTTGGCAGAGCGCAATTTTTGGGAGTCAATATCTGTCTCCTGCGCGATCATACGCTGCAGCACCTGTTCTGCCGACATTTCCAAAGAGAAGAAAGCCACTGAACGTTTGAGAATTAACCCCACGTGCTTGGCAATACCAATCAGGAAACCCGATTTACCCATACCCGGTCTGCCTGCCACAATCAGCAGGTCCGACTTTTGCAAACCATCCAAAATTTTATCCAAAGATGGCAAGCCCGTGGAAAGACCGCTAAGCCCCGTGGAATTTGGATCCGTCAGGAGCAATCGGTCAGTGTAACTATCAATGATCCTTTTGATAGGCTGTAAATCGCGCTTGAAGCGATTTTGGCTCACCGCGAAAACTGATTTTTCCGCCTTCTCTATGATATCCTCCACATCGTCATCCTTGCGGTAGGCCAGTTTGGCAATCTCGTTCGCTGCTGTGAGCAGCCGCCGGCGGGTACCATAACCATTGATCAGTTTGGCATATGATTCAGCGTGTAGAGAGGAGGGCACGTTATTTGTCAATCCAATCAAGTAGTCCAATCCGCCTACATCATCCAAGTGACCACGGGATTCCAGCTCGTTACGCACCGTCAGAACATCAAAATCCTGATCACTCTTGAAAAGCTCTACGAAGGCATCCCAGATCCACTGATGGCGATTCAGATAAAAATCTTCCGATTTCAGAATCGGAACAACATCGATAAAGGCATCCGGATTAATCAAAATCGAACCGATTAATGCTTCTTCCAGTTCGCGGTCATATAGTTGGTCAGGAACTAATTCTGTTGATGTCGTTGGCTTGATGGCTTGATCGCTCATTTTCTCTACCTGTTTCAGGGTTTCTATTCATCCAGAGGTTGTTCAGGGTCAGGATCGTCTGCTTGAGGTTTGTTAAGATTTAGATCTTTCAAAAAATCTTCAAAGGCTGAGAGGTTCGCACCGGGAAGCGCTTCGTCAATGGTAGGCTCTTCTTCAAAGCCTTCCGTATCTTCAGGGCGAATACCTGCGCTGTCCAGCACTTCTTCATCCACAAAGATGGGCACTCCAGTGCGTACCACCAGTGCTAGGGCGTCGGAAGGCCGGCAGTCGACATATTTTCTTGTCCCGCTCTGTTCGATTACCAGATTGGCATAATAAGTATCATTCTCCAGGAGGGTGATCTCCACCGCGATTAACTGCCCTTCCAGTATGTTTAGCAATGTTTTTAATAGATCATGAGTTAAAGGCCTGGCAACGGAAATACGCTGCAGCGCGATGGTGATGGCTTCAGACTCGAAAACCCCGATCCATATGGGCAGGTAACGCTGGGCATCTCGCTCCTTTAGCACAACAATTCGGTCCTGATTGGTCAAACTGACGCGGATACTATCGATGGTGCATTCTATCATTTTGCTCATGGTTTTGGAATCACCTATTAATATTTCTTCATTATGATTCTAACATGTATGCGTTCTTATTCCTGATCTTTCTATTACCTTTTTACAATCCAGAATACCGTACGGACTATTCCAATCTAAGAATTCCTTTAACATTCGATCCAATTTCTTTAAGATTCAAACCCTTGAAAGAGAATCTTTGTAGTAGAATAAGCCCTACCTCCCGCCACGGGGGGTAAAGATAAAGCAGTCAGCGGGTTGGGTTGCAAGTAATCTTTGCCACAACCTGCCAGAATTGAGGGTGATTTTGGCGAACTCACAACAACCTAAAATTCTCCTTGTCGAAGGTCGGCGCAATCCCACCAAAAACTTTGCTGCCGATTTGCTGAAAAAGGGATACTCACTACAGGTTGCGGAGAACGGCACACACGGCATTCAACTGCTCAAACGCATCTACCCCGCGGTCATCATTATTAACGCTGCCTCGCTGCGTACCAATGGAACACGCATTGTCTCCCGCTTTCAAAACCGGCTCCCCGAAGTGCCGGTGATCCTGATACTTTCAGAGGATGAAGACGAAGAAAACACTTCAAGCGCGAACGTGGTTTTGCGACTGCCCTTTACCGTACAAAAACTGGTCAACCGTCTCAAAGTCTTTGAGCAAACTGAAGAACGCCATCTAGTACGGCTGGGACCCCTTCAGCTCAACTTGCAGACCAACCTGGTCACCTATTTCAAGAAAGAAACGCGCATCACCCCCCGTCTGACGCGCCTGCTGAAACAGTTAATGGAACAACCCGGCGTATTGGTGCCGCGGGAGGAACTCTTTAGACAGGTATGGGATACAGATTATACTGGAGACACCCGTACCCTGGACGTGCACATTAGCTGGCTGCGCCGTGTGCTTGAGAGTGATCCCAACACCCCCTTGCTGATTACCACCGTGCGGGGTAAAGGGTATAAACTTAATTTGTAAATTCTGCGGTATTTGATAAAAGAATGAAAAAGGATTGAGTTTATAGCCTCAATCCTTTTTGTTTGCCGATAAGAAAATTAATGCACGCCCATCACCAGCGCCAGGAGCAGACCCCCAGCGATTACCGAGCCCAATTGACCAGCAGTGTTGGAGCCCATGGCATGCATAAGGATAAAGTTGCTGGGGTCTTCATCCAGTGCCATCTTGGCGGAGAGTCGGCCAGCCATCGGAAAAGCAGAAATGCCGCATGCACCAATGAGCGGGTTGACCTTGCCCTTGGTGACCATATACATGAGCTTGCCGAAAAGCAGCCCGGCTACCGTATCCAGAATAAAGGCCAGTAGCCCAAGCCCCAGGATGAACAGGGTATCCACGTTCAGAAAACTCTGCGCGGTCATGGTTGAGCCGATCGCCAGGCCCAAAAAGAGTGTGGCAATGTTGATCAGTTCATTCTGCGCCATCTTCGAGAGGCGGTCCACCACCAGAGCCTCGCGCAGCAAGTTGCCCAACATCAGAGCAGCCATCAGCGGAGCAGCATCCGGGGCAACCAAAGCCACCAGAAAAGTAACCAGTATTGGGAAGATTACCAAAGTCAGGCGCGACACCGGTTTGGGGGCATATTCCATGCGCACCAGCCGCTCCTTCCGCGTGGTCATGGCTTTCATAATCGGCGGTTGAATGATGGGGATCAGGCTCATGTAAGAATAAGCTGCCACCGCGATTGGTGCAATCAGGTTAGGTGCGAGTTTGGTACCTACAAAGATAGCCGTAGGACCGTCGATTGCCCCGATAATGCCAATGGAGGCGGCTTCGTTGAGTGGGAATCCCAATGCAAGTGCCAGCAAAAGTGTTCCGTAAATGCCAAATTGTCCTGCCGCGCCCAACAGTACCATGCTTGGCTGCGCCAATAGCGGCGAAAAGTCGATCATCGCGCCTACCCCGATAAAGATAACCAGGGGGAAGATCTCAGTCTTGATGCCAGCGTCGTAGATCACTTTCATAAACCCGACTTCGTTGGACATGCCCAGATTAGCCAGCAGGCAGCCAAACCCTATGGGCAGTAGCAGGACTGGCTCGTACTCCTTCCATACCGCCAGGTAGATCAGCACCATAGCAACCAGGATCATCAGACCATTGCCCAGGGTAAATTGGGCAAAGCCTTTGCCAAGTTCCTGAAAGAGTTGTGTAAAGTCCATTCAGCCCCCTATGCTTTGAAGGAAATTAAAGCCTGGCCATGTTTGACCAGATCGCCCTGATTCACGTGAACATCGGCTACCACCGCGTCTGCAGCTGCTTTGATGGCATTCTTCATTTTCATTGCTTCCAGGACGCAAAGTGTCTGACCTTGCTTAACTGCGTCCCCGGGTTTGACTTCGATGGAAACAATCGTACCAGGCAAGGGTGCGGTCAGGACCTCTGCTCCCGTGCTGGGTGCCGCTGCCTTCCGGGCAAGCGCAGCAGCCTGAACCGCAGGCGCGTTGACGCTTGTCTGTGCGAAACTGCTTGCCGGTTGGGTTTCCTCTGGGTAAACATCGTACCGTACGCCATCAACCACCGCAACGATTGGGGTGGTCTGGAGGTTTTCAACTTCTACCTGATAAGACTTGCCATTAATGACTACATTAAAGTTCATGATTACCATCCTTTATTGACACGGTAGGGTAGATAAGGCCGCTGAACCTGATTCCAAGCCGTTCTTTGTGTGTTTTCATTAGTTGGTTTTATTTGCCCTAACGCCATGGCAACTCCCACAGCCGCCGCAGCAGCAAGCTGTGCATCCACACTGTGATCAGATGCCATTCCTTCTCCAGTTTCCGCTGTCTCGGTTATTTTAATGTTCTCTTCCTCTTCGGCTGACTCATCCTTAGTCTTAAAGACAGCCACGAGTAGCGCCATGAGTGCCCAAAGCGCTAAAATCATCAGGAAGACTAAACCCATCCCAATGCCAGTGATTAATAATCCTTGTCCCAATGCTGTCATCTTTTCTCCTTAGACTGGCATGTTGCCATGTTTACGCGGCAGAATGGATTCCACCTTATTCTGCAGTGCTTTAAGCGCTTCAATAAGTTTTTGGCGTGTTTCAGCCGGCTCAATGACTTCATCGATATAGCCAGCTTTTGCTGCGGCATATGGATTGAGGTAAGTCTCGCGGTATTCGTCCTCCAAACGTTTTCGTTCTGCTTCCTTGTCTGCTGCGGCAGCCAGTTCTTTACGTTTGAGTATATTGACTGCGCCTTCCGCACCCATCACAGCAATTTCAGCAGATGGCCAGGCATAAGTGATATCCGTACCAATGTATTTACTGCTCATTACCACGTACGCACCCCCATAAGCCTTGCGCGTAACTACACTCACTTTGGGAACTGTCGATTCCGCGTACGCATAAAGCACCTTGGCGCCATGGCGGATCACACCGCCGTGTTCCTGGTTTACACCAGGCAGGAAACCGGGTGAGTCCACAAAGGTAACGATGGGAAGGTTGAAGGCGTCGCACATGCGTACCGTGCGGCTAATCTTATCCGCCGAATCTATGTCCATGCAGCCCGCCAAAGCCGCCGGCTCCTGCGAGATAATTCCGACACTCTTGCCATCCAACTTAGCCAAACCCACAATCGCGTTGGGGGCAAAACCAGCCTGCAGCTCTAAAAACGAACCCTGATCCACAATTTCCAGAATGGCATCTCTGAGGCTGTACGGGATACTTGGATCGGTCGGGACAAGTGAGTTTAGTTTCTCAGAACGCCGATAGGTATCATCGGTCGGGTCGTAGGCTGGTGAGGGTTCCATGTTATTGGAAGGCAAATAGGAGAGAGCCTGCCTCGCCAAAGCAATTGCCTGCTGCTCATCCGCGGCTACCAGTTGGGCGTTTCCGCTTACGGTCAGGTGCACATCCGCGCCGCCAAGACTTTCAGAGTCGATGTCTTCGCCAGTGACGGTTTTGATCACTTGGGGCCCGGTGAGGAACATATAAGACTTTTTCCGCACCATAATGATGAGGTCGGTCACAGCTGGGGAATACGACGCCCCACCCGCGCAAGGGCCCAAAATCAGGCTGATTTGAGGAACTACGCCGGAGTAAAGCACATTCCGGCGGAAGATCTCAGCATACCCTCCTAGGCTTTTGACGCCTTCCTGGATGCGGGCGCCGCCGGAATCGATCATGCCGATAATCGGGCTGCCAGTCTTGGCAGCCAGGTCCATCACGCGGCAGATCTTGGCAGCATGCATGGCACCCAGAGCCCCGCCTTGTACGGTAAAGTCCTGAGCGTAAGCGTAGACTACCCGCCCGTCAATTTTCCCGTAGCCTACCACCACGCCATCCCCAAGCGTGGTATCCGATTCCGGGATGTCCTGGGAGACCGCGAAGGCATCCAGTTCCCGGAAAGTATTCTCATCAAGTAATTCCACCAGGCGTTCCCGCGCCGTCAAACTGCCCTTGGCATGCTGTTTGTCAATGCGCTCCTGGCCGCCTGCCAGCAGTGCTTCGCGCCGAAGTTTTTCAAGTTTTTCCAATCGAGGATCTTGCTGATGCATTTTTCTCCTTGGTTCCAAATTCAATTGCCCCCGGGTTTAAGATGAGTGTTCCCGGAAACTATGGGGAATTTTATCATTGCAAGCAAGCTTGAGGGTATTATTTTTACTTTAAAATAAGGAAATACAAAACCTGCCCTGGAATACAAGAGCAGGTTGATCATTTAATCAAGAAAAACTGCGCGATCCGGTCAAGGCAGGAGCGCATAATACAAGTCATTGCCAAAAGCCAAAAAAACATAGCGGTTGGAACTGACGTAGAACGCGCTGACATCCTTTTTGGGGAGCATGCCTTGCAAGCTGGCAGCTCTCAACACCCGATTGAGATTAAGTTTAAGGCTGAACTGATAAAGCTCCCTGCTTTGCGTATCCAAATAATAAATGGAAGGATCCGGTGGCGGCGAGTATGCCAGACTGCCAAAATGATTCAATGTAAAGTCTTGGTGGGGCACGCCGGAACGCTCATCGGTATAGGTAATCGGATCCTGACAGTCAATGGTTCCCATGACGTAAGAGGCCAGACAGTGCGAACTGTGCCCGTCCTCATAAAGTACGAAGAGCTCATCTCCACCCACGGCTGCCTCAACGGCATTTCCTAATTTGACCGGTTCATCCTCATAATAGCTGTCTGGCGGCTGGTCAAACTGCGAGGCAAAACCCCGGTAGATCCACAGGGCATTTTTGACTGGATCGAGCACAAAAAGTCTCCCGCTGTCAAAAGTGACGCTTTGGATCCTGCCAAATCCGCCATCCGGGGCAATGAGGGAAGTCGCAACAGGGTCCCGTCCGATGCCGCAATAGACCGTATTGCCTTCTCCGTCGATTCCCAGGATAGGGGCACGCGCGGGATTATTAATCGGTACGGTTACCATGTCCACCAATTTACCCAGGTTTACCCCAGTAATATACCCCGGCTCGCAACTGAAATTTTCATCCAGCGTGAATCCGGTGTTGGTTTGGTTAAAATGCAGGATTGCTCCTTCAGCCATATCCAATACATAAAGATCGTTATTTAGCAACACCAATTTACTGATCTGCAAATTCGGTAAACTGCCTGCAGCATAGGCTGGATTGTAAGTGAGCCTTACCGCGCCATCCATGGAATCCAAAATAGTTTGAGCCCTCACGCGCAAACCGGTAAGTTCATCACTGCTGCCATAGGCGCCAGCTTGATCCATCAGCACAAGAGCTGCCTCCCAGGCGGCACGCGATTCCTGCGAATTCTGAATATCTTCCGCGGAGCTGACGGCTGCTTTAACCTGGCTCATACTCACATCAAACTCGTCCGTGCGCCCCTGCGTGATATAAATTCCGGTGGCAAGCGCAACGAGGAGAACGGGCACCAATAAGGCGATGATTAGCTTGACCCAGGGGGAGAGCAAAGAAACTTCCTTAGTTTGCCCGGTGGAATCCATTTCTGTGCGGGTCAAGGCTCGCTCAGTTTTGATTTCTATGCCTTTCAGCCAGCTGGCGCCCTTAGCCACACCCTTAAGCGCGCCTTTTTTTAGTTTTTCAACATCTACAGCCGGGTCTGTTTTGTCCAGTTCTTCTTCCAGTTTAACCGATTCGTCCATGCTTACAGGTTCCGCAGACAGCTCAGGAGCTTCGGGCGGTATAGCAGGTATTCCAGAAGGACTGAGTTCATAGTCCAGAAAACTTTTTTCCTTGCCTTGGACCTGTTCAACTGGTGCGAGCGGTATGTTACCGAACAGATCTTCTGCCAAAGAAGTCCCCTCTTCCGGCTCCGGGAGGTCGTCCACAACTTCATTAAACGTGGGTTCTTGAGAATTTCCTTCTTCAACATCCTCCTGAGGGTTATCAACTGAAGGCTCTTCAAGCGGCAAAGATTCATCCTCCTGAGGCATTAGTGTCTCGGTGTTTCCTTCGACTTGCAGGATCTCCTCAGCTTCGGTTTTTATCGGAGCGTTAGGGTCTTCAGCTTTCATATCGCCGAAGGCTACTCTTCCTGTCCCTTTCACAAACTGAACGGCGGCAGCTGGCATCTCTAAAGGTTGCAAAGATTTGAGACCGTTCACCATACCAAGAAGATTTCCCGTCTCTAAGGCTGTACGCAGTTCATCTGCCAATTGAGAAGCCAGAATGAGAATGTCGCCATCCTGAAGAGCATGTTGGAAGAACTTTACTTTATATGTCTCGGACCCATTCATCCCCAAAGGGTCAGCTTCACTATCCTCAAAGACAGTTTGACCCTCAGCATGGATCAGAATCCCCTGGGTCTTTCCCACCTGTCCGATAAACAGGTTTCCATTGCGGATCACCCCCACGCTAATTTCAGCACTTGTTGGGATATCTTTTGGAGTTTTCTTCTTATTTCGCTCAGCCAGGCTTTGGTTCAGCGTATTCATTAAACCACGCATGGCAGTAGTAACTGAACCAATGGTTTTATAGAACGCTTCACCCAGCTTCCACTGCATTCGTACAAGTGCTTCTCCGACCAAAGGATCATCCCCTTGCTGAGTGAGGAAGAAGAAAATTTGGTCATCTTCCCGCCCTCTGGCGCTCCGGCGTGGCGCGCTAAGGGTAAAAAACTCAGAAACTGGCTGGCCAGTGGAAGAAAAGAGGTTTAAGTCGAATTTCATGCAAGCACCTTGTAAAATATTTATAGAAGATCTCTAATTTGGTTAAGTACAACTTTCGTGCCAATGTATAATTCAGCCCATGGAAATTCAGGTCATCACAACGCAAGCGCAATGGCAAGCCTTGGAGAAAGATTGGGATGCCTTACTGGTCCAAAGCTTCCAGTCTGTGCCCTTTCTTTCCTTTGGTTATCTTCGGGCATGGTGGGATAGCATGGGCGGTGGTGAGTGGCTTAAGAAAAAGAGTTCTCTGGCTATCCTTTGCGGCTACGAAAATGGCACCCTTGCAGGTATTGCCCCGTTGTTCCTGAGCAAGAAGCCCGGCCACCCCTTAGCCCTGCGTTTTATCGGTCAGATCGAAGTGAGTGACTATCTCGACCTGATCTGCCGGGAAAGTGATCTCCCCGCTTTTTGTGAAGCAATGCTTGCATTCCTGGAACAGGATAAGCAGCTCCCCACGCATCAACTTTCTCTGGCTAATCTATTGAATACCTCCCCAACTCCAACTGCATTAGCAAAGGCAGCTGAGGCAGCTGGATGGGAATACGTGCAGGAAGTGATCCAACCTTCCCCTTACATCCCCCTGGCGGAAAATTTTGACACCTACCTGGCTTCCATTGATAAAAAGCAGCGCCATGAGATCCGGCGAAAACTGCGCAACGCCGATCTCAATTATGAGGTTGATTGGTACTCCGTGGAACACATACAGTCTTGTCAGGCTGAGATGGATGATTTTCTTGCCATGATGCGCAACGAATCCCAAAAAGATGCCTTTCTAACTCAAGAAATGGTCGTGTTCATGCAGCAAGCCACATTAGCCATGTGCAAGCAGGACAAATTGGTTCTGAGTTTTCTCACCTTGAACGGGGAGAAAGCCGGAGCTTATCTCAGTTTCCTTCATGAGCCTGCCCTCCTGGTCTACAACTCAGCTTTCAACCCCAGGTTTTCTTCTGCCTCCCCTGGTTGGGTGCTGCTTGCCAAACTGATCCAATGGGCGATCACAGAGGGATTGACCGAGCTGGATATGATGCGCGGCGACGAAGATTATAAATATAAATTTGGCGGGGTGAACCGCTATGTGTCCCGGATAGAGTTAGTACCGCCGAAAGGTATATGACGGAACGAAGGATTCTCTTTATGTCTGTTTTCTACCTTTTGCTTGGTAATCTGATCTGCAATAAACCTCAACCCTGCCTCGTCCCATCATAGGCAACAACTCAGAATCGGCTTTTTTAGATTTCTAATAATACTTATATACCAACAAAGCCTATGTTTGCTTGACCCTCCATTTCTCGCATGGTATTATTAATTCGAACCAATTAGCACTCTCGCTACGAGAGTGCTAATTCCGAAAAGCCTATGAAACGCGAACTGACAGAAAGACAAAAATTACTCCTCACGCTCATCGTACACGAGCACACCCGTACGACGCAGCCTGTTGGGTCTAAGAGCCTTGTGAAGCAATATGGACTGAATATTTCTTCTGCCACAATCCGCAATGAACTCGCAATTATGACGGAATTGGGCTACCTGCACCAGCCGCATACCTCTGCTGGCCGTGTACCAACTGAGGAAGGCTACCGCTTTTTCGTAAGCAATCTGGTGCAGCAAACCAATCTTCCGATAAATACACGCAATACCATTAGCCATCAGTTCTACCAATCCCCACAAGGTTTGGACCAATGGCTGAGGTTAGCCGCCTCTATTCTGGCAAATCAATCCCAGGCGGCATCAATCGTTACTGCCCCGCACACCGAGAATGCGACATTCAAACACCTGGAACTTCTCTCCACACGCGCTACACAAGTTTTGATGGTGCTTGTACTGGTTGGCGGAGAGATCCGCCAGCGTATTCTCTCACTGGACGAAACCGTTTCACAGGAATCGCTCTCCCAGATCGCTGACCGACTGAACGACCTCTGCCAGGGTTGCAACGTTGAGCAGATCGAAAAGCTGGTGTTTGAACCGAGTCCAGTCCTGCATCAGGTCATTGATGCAGTTTTAGAGGATATGCGGCTGTCTGCTAAGCTTGTTACGGGCGAAGTTTATCTGGACGGGCTAACTAACGTGTTAGCCGAGCCAGAGTTTGCCCAAAGCCAGTTGGCACGCTCCCCCATGCGCCTGCTTGAAGAGCGTACATTGCTCAATGACGTTCTATCCCGGACTGTGATGACTGAGAAGGTTGGAGGAGTTCAAGTTCTTATTGGCGGGGAAGGTACCTGGGCAGAGCTGCGCGATTGTTCTGTCATCCTCACCCGTTACGGCATCCCCGATCAACTCACCGGTACGCTGGGGGTGCTCGGCCCGATGCGGATGCCATATGGGCACACCATTTCAACTGTGCGCTTTATCGCTGGTCTGCTCTCAGACTTGGTATCCGAGAATATGCTTGAATAAAAGATAAACATACTGAGGTATGAAGATGAAAGAACCTAAGAAAAAAGAGTTGCAATCAGAAGATGAACTGGAAGACTCCGTTCTCGAAGCTCTGCAAAAAGATATCGCGGAGCTCAAAAAACAGAATGACGAATACCTGGACAGTTTGCAGCGCGAACGGGCAAGTTTTGCTAATTACAAGCGCCGCATCGATCAGGACAATGCCGATCTGCAGGATAGGGCGCTGGCAGACAACGTGAAAGTATTTCTGCCTGTGGTAGATGACATGGAGCGCGCCCTTAACCACCGACCGGACGAACTGACAGTCTCCCAATGGGTGGAGGGGCTGCAGTTGATTCTGCAGAAACTGCTCAAACTGTTGGAAGCCAAGGGCGTGCGGCCCATAGCTATCCAACCCGGGGATGACTTTGACCCCATGGAGCAGGAAGCAGTTTCTTATGAGGACAACCCGGATTACACCGATAATCAGATTATTGAGTCAGTGGAAACCGGATACAAAATAAAAGATAAAATCATTCGCCCTGCCAAGGTCAGGGTCGCAAAGTAATCAGGAGGACTCATGTCAAAAATTATTGGTATCGATTTGGGAACAACCAACTCTGTTGCCGCCGTGATGATGGGCGGGGAACCTGTGGTAATTCCTTCAGCCGAGGGGGAACGTCTGGTTCCTTCCGTCGTGGCAGTCAACAAGAACGGTGAACGCCTGGTCGGGCGCATTGCCCGCAATCAATCCGTGGTCAATCCGGAAAACACCATCTTTTCAATCAAGCGCTTTATGGGCCGCAAGTTTGAAGACCCGGAAGTGCAGCGTGCCATGACCCGTCTACCTTACCACATCACTAAAGCCCCAAATGGCGATGTCCGCGTAAAACTGGGCGACAAAGAGTATACTCCGCCTGAGATTTCTGCCATGATCCTCTCCAAGATCAAGCGCGACGCCGAAGCTTACCTGGGCGAACCCGTTACACAAGCTGTCATTACCGTGCCGGCTTATTTCAACGATGCCCAGCGCAATGCCACCAAAGACGCCGGAAAGATTGCCGGTCTCGAGGTGCTGCGAATTATCAACGAGCCTACGGCTTCCTCCCTGGCTTACGGTTTGGACAAACGAAAAAACGAGACCATCGTGGTCTACGACCTCGGTGGCGGTACTTTTGATGTTTCTGTACTGGAAGTTGGAGATGGCGTCTTTCAGGTCAAATCCACCAGTGGTGATACTTTCTTGGGTGGTGATGATTTTGACCTGCGCATCATCGATTTTCTCGCAGATGACTTCAAGAAGCAAAACAATATCGACCTGCGTCAGGACCGTCAGGCTTTGCAGCGTCTTAAAGAAGCCGCTGAAAAAGCAAAGATCGAGCTCTCCACCACAATGCAGTCCGAGATCAATCTGCCCTACATCACCGCTGATGCGGCTGGTCCAAAACACCTGTTGACTACCCTCACAAGGGCAAAGTTAGAACAGCTTACAGAAGACCTCGTGCAGAAGACCCTTGGACCCATCAAGCAAGCCCTCTCCGATGCCAACCTGAAAGCCTCCGATATCAATGAGGTCGTTTTGGTGGGCGGTATGATCCGTATGCCAGCTGTGCAGGAATTGGTACGTGAGGAGTACGGCAAAGAACCCAACAAGAGCGTCAACCCCGATGAGGTAGTGGCGATTGGCGCAGCAATCCAGGCTGGTGTTTTAGGCGGTGACGTCAAGGACATTTTGCTTTTGGACGTGACCCCCCTCACTCTCTCGATTGAGACCCTCGGCGGTATTGCTACCCCGCTGATCAAACGTAACACCACCATTCCTACCCGCGAAAGCCAGATCTTCAGCACAGCCTCTGATAGCCAGACCCAGGTGGAGATACATGTGCTGCAGGGTGAACGACCAATGGCAGTTGATAATAAATCCCTGGGCAAGTTCAACCTGGATGGCATCCCTCCTGCCCCCCGCGGTGTTCCGCAGATTGAGGTGACTTTTGACATTAATGCCAATGGTATTCTGGAAGTGACAGCCAAAGACAAGGCCACTGGACGCAGCCAAAATATTACCATCACCGCATCTTCCGGGCTTTCGGAGACCGAGGTGGAACGCATGCGCCGGGATGCCGAGGCTCATGCTGACGAAGACAAGAAACGCCGCGATCTGATAGAAGCACGCAACACCGCCGACAACGCAGTTTACACCTCTGAAAAGACCCTTCAGGACCTGGGCGAGAAAGTGCCCGCGGACGTTAAAACGCGTGTACAGGAAGCCGCGGAAAAAGTAAAGTCTGTCCGTGATCAGGAAGACCCGGAAGTCATTAACCGCGAAGTAGAAGGTCTGATGAAAGTGCTTCAGGAAGTGGGCACGGCAGCTTATCAGCAGGAACAAGCTCAACAGGCAACTTCCGGCCAATCAGGCGAACAGCCACAGGAGAGCGGTCAGACCCCACCCGATGAAGATGTGGTGGAAGGTGAGTTTAAACAGGCTGAGTAAATAGAATCTAAAAAAACTATATAGCACCTGAATGGAGTTTTGTCCCATTCAGGTGCTCGGTTGAGACCAGAAAAAGAATGTAACAGCTCATGGCGAGTAAAAGAGATTATTACGAAGTGTTAGGGGTTCCTCGCAGCGCATCCGCGGACGAGCTTAAAAGTGCTTTCCGCAATCTGGCGCGCCAATACCACCCGGATGTCAATAAAGACCACGACGCGGAAGAGAAGTTCAAAGAGATCAACGAAGCCTATAATGTGCTTTCAGAACCTGATAAACGTGCCGCGTACGACCGCTTCGGCCATGCAGGTGTCAATACTCAGGGCATGCCCGACTTCTCTTCCATGGACCTCTCTGACATTTTGGATGGACTGTTTGGTGGATTCGGTGGATTTGGTGGTTTCGGTGGATTCAGCAGTTCACGCGCGCGCAGCCGCAACGCCCCCCGCCGTGGCGCCGATCTTTCTTCCTCATTAAAACTGACCTTCGAAGAAGCTGTTTTTGGCGTTGAAAAGGAAATCGAGATAACCCGCGATGAAAAATGCTCCCATTGCAATGGCAATGGCAGGGAACCAGGCACTGATGTGACCACCTGTCCCACCTGCAAGGGGCAAGGAGAAGTTCGTCAGGTGCACCAAACCTTTTTGGGTTCCATGGTTCAGGTAGTTACCTGTCCGGATTGTCAGGGGCGCGGCGAGATCATCAGTACACCCTGCAATGTTTGCCGCGGCCGCGGCCTGGAGCGCAAAACCATCAAGAAAAAGGTCAGCATTCCAGCTGGCGTGGACGATGGCAATCAGATGCGCATGATCAATGAGGGGCAGCCCGGGACCAATGGCGGGCCGAATGGCAATTTCTATCTTGAACTTGAGGTTGCGCCGCATAATTTCTTCCGCCGGCGCGGTTATGATATTTTGCTCGACCTGGATATCAACATGGCGCAGGCAGCACTGGGAGATGAGATCCGCGTTCCCACCCTCCAGGGCGAAGAAGCCTTGCGCATCCCCCCGGGTACGCAGCCCGGCAAGGTGTTTAGATTGTCCGGCAGGGGCGTGCCCGTCTTGCAGCGTTCAACCCGTGGAGATCAACTGGTCACGGTGAATGTGCGCACTCCCACCAACCTCACTGAGGAACAAAAAGAGCTCTTTACCAAACTGGGAGAAACCATGGGAACTGAAATCAAAATCCAGGAGCGCAGCTTCTTTGAAAAATTAAAGGATATGTTAGGTGGATAAGCCCGTTGCCTGGCTGGAAGCTTCTCTGGTCTGCAGCGCGGAAATAGCCGAAGCCGTGGCCGAAGTTTTTTCGCGCTTCGCGCCTGATGGTGTGGTGCTCAATAGCATCACCGTCTTTGACCAAGCTTCCCAGGAGGAAAAACCCACCGGCGACATGAGGGTTGTCGCCTACCTGCCCATAGACGCGGAAGTCGAACCAACCCGCGCACACCTCGAAGAATCAATTTGGCACCTTGGGCAGATTGTTCCCATCCCGCTTCCCACCTTTACCCTGATCAAAGATCAGGATTGGATCGCACTTTGGAAACAGCACTACCGGCCTATTGAACTCGGGCAAAACCTGATTGTCCTGCCTGCCTGGGTGGACCGCGCTTTGGCACACGGCAAGACCCCCATCTTTATCTCCCCCGATATGGCTTTTGGCACGGGTTCTCACCCTTCCACGCAGCTCTGCCTGATCGCGTTAGAGAAATACGGATGTAAAGATTTGAACGTAATTGATATCGGCACTGGAAGCGGTATCCTGGCGATTGCTGCCGTAAGACTGGGCGCGGATCTGGTTCTAGGAGTTGATAACGATGCCGGGGCCATCCCATCAGCCAAGCGGAATGCCGCACTCAATGAAATGCCCGACCGGATCCAGTTCGAGGCAGGCACTCACCTGGATGTACTCGCTCGTACGGATGTTCTTTCGCAAGCACCGGTTGTGCTTGCGAATATTCTTGCGCCTGTATTGATTAACATGTTTGAAACAGGTCTTGCTGATTGTGTCCTGCCCAGCGGCCTGATTGTTTTAGGGGGAATCCTCCACTCTCAGGCAGATGCGGTACAAAAAAGCGCAGAAGCCCAACACTTGAAACTGGTTGAGCTTCTGCGGAATGGTGATTGGGTTGTTTTGGTCATGCACCGTGTGGTTTAATCTTACTCCGCGACGGATTAAAGTTAATTGATATTAATGAGATACTTTTCCAAAGCCGGGTAATCCTCATAGCAATTCAAACTTACATTAAAAATATAACTGTTAGATCCGTAATCCGGATCCTCATAACCGATCAAATAAACAAAAAGAAAACTCTCGGTACTGACCTCAAATCGTTCATCCGGAATGCCAGCCCAGATGTTTGAGCTTGAAGTCCCAAATGCAGATGGATCTTCATTGAGACTATAACCGAGATTGTTCATCAATTCTTCTTTCAGACCTTCCGGATCCAGGTAATCGTATTCATACGAATCGAATCCGTTACACATGATCCCGACATGATTATATTGATCGTAATCTAATCCTGCAAACAAGGAGAGCAAAAGGTTTTTATCTTCATCAGCCTGAGCACTCATGCCGCTGTTCTTCTTAGCCTCTTCAAGCTGTGATTCCAGCTGAAGTATCTTTTCATCCTTTGCGCTCTGTTCAGATTGAAGCTTCAACACTTCGTTTTGTGAGTCAGTTAGGTTTTGCACCATTAAAGCAACCTGGTTTTCCAGATTGAGCACTTTACTCTCTGCCTCCATCAACTTGGATTCTAATGCCTTATTCTGCTTGGGCATAAAACAGCCCGTCAACAACAATAAAGCCAATACCAAACTCAACAACCATAACATTTTATTTTTCATTACATTTCTCCTGTCAGATTCCTAATTCAAATTATTCAGTCGATTACGTTTTATTATAGACCAGAACGTAATTATGAGCTCAATTCATCAGGGCAATTGGATACCAATCATTTGACCGCTTTTTCTACATTTATCCATGTCATATTGTGTGTGAGAATCGCACCCATCATCATCTCAAAAGACAGGTCAGCGAGTCAGCAAAAGAGATCGCTTAAGTAAGAACACAGAATTCGTGTTTGTCACTTCCTTGTTCAGAACCTCAAAACCGATCAATCTTTTCTCAATTCCAGTTTGCTTAATCTTTGCCAAAGCTTCTCGTCCAAAGAAATCGCCTTTATTTAAACGGACAGTCCAACCCAAACCAGCTTCATAGGGATTAATTCCTTCGTTATATTCACATCCAGATAAGTAGGCTTTTTCCATCGCTACCGCAGCTAACCCACAGATTCTTGCTCTGAGTGGTTCACCAGCTGAAATAATTACCTCCCAAATATCACGAGAATCTTCAGAGTAAAAATATATTTCATATCCAAGTTCTCGATAAGGTAACATAAGTTTCGCACATTTAGAAAGGGGACATGGTTCTCAATCACTTGGTAATATGAAATGGACATATACATCAAACCAAGGAGAAAGAACCATGTCAAATGAGATTGTACAACTAAATGAGCAAGTTATTCGAACTGAACTGAAAGAGCTGGTTCGGCAAAGTGTTGAGGAAGTTTTGAACGGCTTGCTGGACGCTGAAGCAGACCGGCTGACCAACGCGCGCAAATATGAGCGCACAGAAGGCAGGCAAGACACTCGAGCCGGACATTATCCGCGTAAGTTGTTGACTGGCGTTGGAGAAGTGGAACTGGAAGTACCGAAACTGCGGACTTTGACATTTGAGACTGCGATCATCCAAAGGTACCAACGCCGGGAAACCAGTATTGAAGAAGCGCTAGTGGAGATGTATCTGGCAGGGGTATCGACCAGGCGGGTTGAAGATATCACCCAGTTGCTGTGGGACGCCAAACTGAGCGCTGGGACGGTAAGCAGACTGAATGGCAAGGTGTATGGGCAGATTGAAGCCTGGCGGCAGAGGCCATTGGAAGGACAATATCCTTATGTTTATCTGGATGGAGTGTATCTGAAGCGGAACTGGGGTGGCCATGGCGGTAAATGAACGAGGCGAACGGGTAGTGATTGGGGCTGCGGAAGGCATGAAAGAAGACAAAGAAAGTTGCTTATCTTTCCTGCGACATTTGAAGGAAAGAGGCTTGAAAGGCACACAACTGTTTATTGGAGATAAGTGTCTTGGGTTGATTGAAGCCTTGATTGAAACCTATCCCCTTGCCAGGTTTCAGCGTTGTATGGTGCATTTCTACCGCAATGTTTTCTCGCTTGTACCAGAGGCAAAGTCAAGCAGGTGGCAGCCATGCTCAAGGCAATTCATGCTCAGGAAGACAAAGGAGCAGCTCTGGACAAGCTGGAAGATGTAGTTGGCAAACTGAAAGGAATGAAGCTGATTGAGGCTGCCAGGAAGGTTGAGGAAACGGGCTTAGAAACGCTTGTGTATATGGACTTCCCCAGGGAACACTGGCGGCGGATCCGCTCAAATAATGCCATGGAACGATTGAACCGGGAAATCAGACGCAGAACCAGGACGGTAGGCGCATTCCCAGACGGTCAGTCTGCGTTGATGCTAGTGTGTGCCAGGTTGAGGCACATGCAAGACTCGCTCTGGGGACAGAAACCGCACTTGTCTTATCCGAAACAAAGTCCATTGACCAGCGCACATTCGGCATAGCCGCTTCCAGACTCACTGGCTTGCCTCGCAACATATAAGCCTTCTTCTTGCGTTGTTTCTTCAATCCCAAACCTGCCTCTTTATACAAGCGGTATACTTTCTTGGGTTGACTATAATTCCTTCACGTTCAAGAAGGACCTGCAAACGACGATACCCAAACCCTTTCCATCTCGCCGTGTGAACTGCCAATCGTTCACTAATGCGCTCGTCTTCTTCAGAAAAGAGAGCTGGATACCGTTTTGTGCTCCTGGCTATTCCGATGATGAGGCATGCCCGCCGCCCGCTGACAAAGTGCTTTTGCATGATCTGCTCTGCTTTCTCTCTTTTGGCTGCGGGCTCAATTAGATTTTTGAAACGATTTCCTTCAGAACCTTATTGTCCAGACTAAGGTCAGCCACCAATTCTTTGAGCTTGCGGTTCTCAGCTTCCAACTCCCGCATGCGCTTGGCTTCGCTGACCTCCATGCCCCCAAACTTGCTCTTCCAGCGGTAAAAGGTTTGCTCGCTGATCCCTGCCTCCCGGCACAGTTCCCTGGCACTCCTGCCCCCTTCATGTGCTTTGAGAATCCTGATGATTTGTTCTTCTGTATATCGTTTTATCATGTTGCCGCTCCTTCTTTATTTTATGCGACTAACATTTCTCCTGGTCCAATTTTTGGAGTGCAGGTCATTTTCATAACTCAGAATCCACATCTGGTTAATCATAAAAATCTTCAACAGTCTCAACAGAGATAGATTCAGCCACCAACTCTCCTACATCTGTTGGAGAGTAATTGTGACGAATCGCTGATATGTAGCCATTCTCCCATTCATTAATAATATCTTCCACAACATCACCGTGAAGATTAACGATATGCCCAATCTTCTCCCCTTTTTTTAAGAAATCTCCTGGCTTGCAGTCTGGAACAAACATACCCCCATGATGGTTGAATATAAACAACCCGTCACTTATGATGGTATACCTTTCCGCTTTTGGTGTAACTCCATCAAGCATACCAATAGCAATCATCATATTTGTTATAGCTGTACGGTATTGTTCTAAATGTATATCAGTCACTGTTCCTCCTCCAACTTCTACTGTAACCGAAGGGACGCCTTTACTAGTGACTTGAGAGGTAATCGCTCCACCCAAACCTTTATCGTCTTTAATCTTCCAAACAACCTCAGGCCCAAGGGATTTAGCAAGTTTTTTTGATATGCGTGAAGCCTCAGAATTAACATCAGTATATATTGTATAAAATGGAACTTCAGCAAAAACACCCCCGCTATGTAGATCAAGTAAATAATCGGCATTTCTTATGATCTCATTCATGAGGATGTTCGCGAGTTGATGGCTAAATGTACCATCAGCATTTCCCGGAAAAATCCGGTTCAAGTTTTCTCCATCTAAGCTTGATATTCGACTTCGGGCAAGATACGATGGAGGATTAACCACTGGAAATGCGACAAGTGTTCCCTTTAGCTTGGTCAAATCTAAAGTTTTAATGCACCGGATTATGCTCGCCGAACCTCCATATTCCTCTCCATGAATACCACCTTGTAGCCATAATACTGGACCATCTTGCTCACCTTGAGCAACAAAAAATGGCAAGTTGATTGGTGCACCATCTGCTAAGCTGCCGACTTTTAGGTATCCACTTTGAATCTCTCCCCGTTTGCTTTCAATATTTGCCAATTTAATCATATAATCCTCCTACTTCCCTTATTAATTTTTCTCATTGTACAAAACGTCCAAATATTCTATGAGTATGTTTTCTATGTATTGGATTCTTGCTTATATTTTCAATTCAGAATCCATTGATATTAAACAACATGCTTTTCCTACAAAAGGAATAGCCGTAGTTGTACTCATAACTATGAAACAGTTCGCCTATGATCAATCTCAATGACACCATTTTTCATCACAAGGATTGGTCTCTCAAATTGAACCGGATCTTCAAGCGGATCATTAACGAATGCTAATAAATCAGCAATTTTTCCTGGTTCAAGTGTGCCTAAATCCTTGTCAAGCCCACATAATATCGCTCCATTTTTCGTAGCAATACTTAAAGCTTCAATTGGTGAAAAGCCAACCCGTATCAAGGCTTGAATTTCTAAATCTATCCTCCCATGATTAGTGTCGGTCCCAACTGCCAGCTTCACCCCTAGTGCCCTTGCCTGACTCAAGATCTCATGAGACCGGGATACATATCGTTGAATCTTCTGATAATAGAATTCTGGAACTGCCGGATCTGCTAAGATGACCTGCATTAATCCAGCCGTTGACACAAGAAACGTATCAGATTCTGCAATGACTTTGAGATCCTCCTCTGTAAGCAAGGCTCCATGCTCTATAGAGTCAACTGAAGCAGCAATAGCACCCTTAACAGCAGAACCCCCATGTAAGTGCGCAGCTACTTTCCTCCCTGCTCGATGGGCTTCATCAATTGCAGCCTGAATTTCAACATCAGTTAATTCTTGGCTATAAGGTTGTGAGCCTTTGGTGGACATACCTCCACTCGCCATAATTTTTATTAAATCAACTCCTTGTTTTAGTTGTTCTCTCACTGCTTTCCTGACATCATCTTCCCCATCTGCTTCTCGGCTAAGTGAATAGCCATGTCCTCCTGTTCGGCAAATTGGGTGACCGCTAGTAAGTATGCGTGGTCCTTTAATCAAACCTTCTTCAATAGCATTTTTTATTTCGATGTCTAAATAGGACTTTTCACCGCAACCTCGCATAGTTGTGATCCCACAAGTTAACATTTTCATAACATTGGTGACAGCAATTATTGATAATCTTGCATCACTTTGGGCACATTGTGCTGCATCATCACCAATATCTATTGAAACATGATCGTGACAATCAATGAATCCTGGCGTCACTGTGTAGTTAGACAGATCAAGTAAAGTGTCCCCATCACTGGGTTTCACTTGGTCAATGTTTTCAATTCGAAGAATTCGTCCATCTGAGATAATTAAGGCTTGTTTTTGTGAAATTGGCTGAGAAGTTCCGTCTGCGAGCTGACCACAATATATATAAAGCATGTTCGTTCTCCTAGTCTATATCGTTTTTGTTTTTGACATATTCTTGTTTAATATGTTGATAATGTTGATATTCTTTAATAGATTTCATGGTTCAGAAAACCAAGGTAACGCAAAAATCCTGATATTTCTCACTTTTAGATACAAAATCCTTCAGTTATTAAATTATGTAACACCTCTTCGAGAATCAATTTCTTTACTTGTCATTTTGTGAATAATTGCTTTTTTTGCACTTATTGATGGATCATTTTGCTTTTTCTCGTCATTCACAGGAAACACATAATATTCTTTATAGATGTCTTGCATTTCACTTAGAGACTCTAATGACCTGTCACTAACCTTTTGGCTTACAAATTTCAGCAAAATATGAATCAGACCCAAGGTCCCAACATGACTCACAAAAAAAGATGTGCTATTCACATTTACAAATAGGTTTACATCTCCATATTGAACAAGGGGGGAGCTATAGTTATCAGTTATTGTTAAGACAGAAGCCCCCTTTTTCTTTGTAAAATCGACAGCTTCTATGGTCTGCCGTGTATACCAAGAAAAGCTAATTGCAATCACCAGATCACTCTGTCCAAGTAAGCGCAGATGATCATAAATATCTCCTGTGTTAAAGTTATAGAAATGAGTATTACCTAGTATCTCGTTTAAATATTGTGAAAGAATTAGTGCTGGACCCGCTGAACTACGTGCAGCGAGCACGACGATCTTTCCTGCATTGCTTATTAGGTTTACTGCTTCAATGATTTCCTCAGGTGAACAGTGCTCAACTGAACTTCGCAAATTTTCTAAATCTATATTTAGACTTCTATGAATTGACTGGATATCATAGCCTTCTGATTGTCCGCTCCTATAACGATCAACTAGGCTAAGCTTTGTTCTAACCAATTCTTGAATAGAATCTTGCATTGCTGGGTATCCATCAAAACCGACTTGATAAGCAAAACGAACAATTACTGATTCACTTATCTTGACTTCCTTAGAAAGTTGAGATGCAGAAAGGAATGCAATATTTTCCCAGTTGGCGAGGATATACTCAGCTAATCTTTTTTTAGTTTTGCTGAGTTTTCCCATTTTATTTGCAATTAGTTCTAGAGCATTCATCAATTATTCTCCAAAACTTTAAGTCACTGATCGATTGATGAGTATTTCAGTGAAAAAGCATAATCACACAAAATCGGTATCAAGCGGGTAATGACAAGATACATGTTTTTCGTTTGAAATTTGTGTTAGATGGGGTTTCTCCTTATAACATATTGCTTGAGCTTTACTGCAACGAGGATGGAAAGGACATCCTTTAGGTGGATTTAAGGGACTAGGAATGTCACCTTTTAATACTAGTTTTTTTCTATTCCTTTGTATATATGGATCCGCTGTAGGAATCGCTGACATCAATGCCTCTGAGTACGGATGTAACGGTTTTGAGAAGAAATTTTGTTTTGATTGAATCTCAACTATTCCACCTAGATACATTACAGCAACACGGTCACTTATATGCTTTACTACACTCAGCGCGTGGGAGATAAATAAATATGTAAAACCTAAATCTTTCTTTAATTCCATCAAAAGATTCAATATCTGAGCCTGTACAGAAACATCAAGAGCAGATACGGGCTCATCACAAACAATAAAGCGGGGCTTAAGGATAATAGCACGGCTTATGCCAATTCTTTGCCTTTGGCCTCCTGAAAACTCATGCGGATACCGGTTTTTTATATTAGGGCTAAGTCCTACTCTCTCTAATGTTTCATTAATGTCCTTCTCAGAATAATCCACACCTTGCACTTTGAGGGGTTTAGCCAAAATTTCTCTTACTGTCATTCTTGGGTTAAGTGATGCATAAGGATCTTGAAAAATCATTTGTAGATCCTTACGCAGAGGAATCAATTGTGTGTTTGTTAAGTTGGTAATATTTTTGTTTTGATATAAAATTTTACCTTTCGTTGGATTATACAATCGTAAAAGGAGTCTTCCAAACGTAGATTTTCCGCAACCGCTTTCACCCACTAAGCCAAGAGATTCTCCTTCATTTATCGTTAGACTAACATCGGTTACTGCTTGTATGTATCTTTTCTTAATGAGATTATTACCCTTAATTGGGAAAAATTTGTGAAGCTGAATTGTTTCAAAAAGAGGATAGTTTTCAGTGGGTATCATTTTTCATCTACCCCTAAAAGCTTCAAATCATTTGCACGGAAACAAGCCACTTTTCTTCTTTCAGAAATCTTCATCAAACTTGGAGATTCGCTCTTACAAACATCGTTCTGGTAAGGGCAACGAGATCGAAATTTACATCCAAGTATTCTCTCATTCATGGGCGGAACAGAACCTTCAATGACATATAAAGTTTCCTTATCTTCTTCAAGTTTTGGTATCGAGTTTAATAATCCTTCTGTGTATGGATGCATGGGTTCTCTAAATAGCTCGTATACACCTGCCTCCTCAATAATCTGTCCTGCATACATAACAATCACTCTATCAGCAACGTCAGCGACAACTCCTAGGTCGTGTGTAATTAGAACAATTGAGGCTTCATGACTGTTTTTCAATTCCTTCATAAGGTCCAGAATTTGTGCTTGAATGGTTACATCAAGCGCAGTTGTTGGTTCATCTGCAATGAGCAGTCTCGGTTTATTAGCTAACGCCATAGAAATCATTACGCGTTGACGCATCCCTCCTGACATTTCGTGAGGATACTGTCTACTTCGTATTTCTGCATCCATGATTTTTACTTCTTGAAGACTGGAAAGTACTTTTTGATTTAGAATCTTCTTTTCAAAATTATTATGATTCAAATAAGCTTCAGCAATCTGTGTGCCAATTTTAAAGACAGGATTCAAAGATGTCATTGGCTCTTGAAAGATCATGGAAATTTCCTTGCCGCGGATCTCGCGCATCTCAGCATCAGAAAAGGTTCGTAAGTCTAAACCATCAAGTAATATTTCTCCCTCTATGATCTTTCCAGGAGGATCTGGAATCAATCGCATGATTGAAAGAGCAGTTGCACTCTTTCCACAACCACTTTCGCCAACAATACAAAGAGTTTCGCCCTTGAAGACATCAAATGAGACATCATCTACTGCTACTACACGATCATCTTGAGAAATAAATTCAACGGTCAAATTTTTAACTTGTAGTAACAATTCCTCTTTCATAAAGCTCGATCTCTTTTCAGATTTTTAACCTTGGGTCAATAGCGTCTCTTAATGCATCGCCAATAAAATTAATAGACATTACTGATAGGAATATGCAAAGGCCAGGAGGTAGCCACAACCAAGGCATGTAAGATAAAGTAGTAATACTCTGCGCATCGATTAACATACTTCCCCAACTGGCATTTGGGGGTTGCACGCCCAATCCAAGGAATGATAAGCCAGCTTCCAAAAGAATTGCATTTGCTATCCCAAAGGTACTAGCAACAACCAGAGGTGCTATACAATTTGGGATTAGTTGACTCATAATAATTGAAATGGGACGTTCTCCAGTTAATATAGCTGCTTCCACAAATTCACTTTGCTTCAGTGACAAAATTTCACCTCGGACAATTCTTGCTACTTGTGGCCATTCTACAAATGCAATTACTAAAACAATATTTATTATTCTATTTCCAGCAATAGATACCAATACAATAACCAAGGGTAAAACTGGAAAAGATAACACTGCATCAGCAATACGCATTATTATTGCATCAAGCGGACCTCCAAAATAACCCGCAATTGACCCTAAAAGTGTCCCCACAACAACATACAACGAAACTGCGATTAATCCCACTGAAAGTGAAATCCTGGATGCATGAATCAATCTGCTTAGTACATCTCTACCGACGATATCTGTGCCCAACAAATGTTTACTCGATGGGGGTAATTGAAAACTAAACATATCAATATAGTTAGGATCATACGGTGCCAAAACATCTGCAAAAATCGCAATAAATAAAAAAAAGATAATTATCCCTGTACCTAAAAGCCCAATTTTATGACGCTTAAAACGATCCCAAATTTGTGCACTTGGCTTCTTACTACTATGTCGATCCATAACATCATTGGAGCTTTTCATATAATCACTCCGCACTTGCCTTAATTCTTGGATCTACTAGGGTGTACAGAATATCTGACAACAAATTTCCTGCTACCACCAAGATTGCAGTTATCAGAATTAATGCCATAAGAACTGGATAATCTCGGGCAAATACAGAGTCCACCATTAGTTTACCGATTCCAGGCCAAGTAAACACTTGTTCGGTAATAACCGCACCGCTGAATAGAGTCGGTAAAGACATGCCTAATAATGTAATTATTGGTATAAGACCGTTCCTCAATGCATGAACAAAAATTACTCGGTATTCCTTGGTGCCTTTGGCCCTTGCGGTACGAATATAATCCTGCCGGATGATCTCCAACATGCTTGATCGCATGTATCGAGTATATACAGCTACACCATTTAAACCTAATACTATTGTTGGTAAAATCAGATGTCTTATTCGATCGACAATATTGGGTGGAGCGCCTGGTGTCATGATCATACCTGTAGGAAGCAAATCTAACTTGACAGCCACAATATAAATCAGTGTTAATCCTAGAAAAAAAGTAGGAATTGAAACGCCTGCAAGTGTGAACAATGTGACTGAGTAATCGAATCTTGAATACTGTTTTACAGCTGAAAGGACACCCGCAGGAATAGCTATTAGTAGACTAATTATTAGCGATATTCCCATTAAAGAAAGTGTTGGGGGAATGCGTCTAATAATTATTTTGCTGACTGGTTCGTTTGTCCTAATCGAATATCCAAGGTTTCCTTGTAATATTTGTCCAGCCCACTTTATGTATTGGACTGGCAGTGGATCGTTTAGTCCTAAAGCTTCTCGTTGTAATTCAAGCTCATAACCGGTGATTGTTGTATCAATCATCATATCCATAGGATCACCCGGCATCAATTTCACAAGCAAAAATGCGAGAATACTTATAATGATCAGAACAGGTATAGTGCTTAACGCTCTTCGCAACGTTCTTAACAACACTTGTTTGCCCTTCAAAGAAAGTGGTGTCCCTCACTCATTGAGGAGGGACACTGAATGTTAAATTTTGATTACTCAATTTCCCATTCTTGGATGTTCCATTCAATCCCTATTTCATTAGGAATGGCGTTTTTCAAACGTTTGGATGTCGTACCAACCGATTGTTCGTAATATAGATAAATGATTGGCAATTGGTCCACAACTCTGTATTGCACCTGATCATATATCTCTTTTCGCTTTACCGGATCAGTTTCAACAGCCCCAGCGTCAAGCAATTCATCAGTTTCCGGATCAGCCCATCCTGTCAAATTCCATCCTGTAGGTCGTAATTGTGAAGAATGGAGAAAAGGATAGAGATTTGCGTCTGGATCAAGCATGCCAGTAGATGATCCTACTAGGGCCAGATCATATTCCAATGCTTCCGCTGCTGCCATCAAAGTCGGAAAATCAGTAAACTGTAACTGAACCTCTATTCCAACTTCTTTAAAGAACTGTTGAAGAATTGGTGCTGATCGCTCACGTACAATATTTCCTTTTGGCACCATTAAGGTTATAACTTGCGAGGGATCCCATCCTGCCTCTTTTAAAAGTTCTATTGCTCTATCTGGATCGTAATCATATCTAGGTAAAGATTGATTGTACCAAGGTGAAGTTTCTGAGATTGGCCCAATGGCTCGGGTACCAATGCCCTGAAGAAGTTGACTTACTATACTATCTCTATCTATAGCGTATGATAAAGCTTGTCGAACTTTAACGCTTAGGTAAGGTTTTGTTACGTTTACAACCAACTCTTGATATGAACTCGTTTTGAATGTGGTTACATTCAAATTATTCATTTCTTTTACTTTTTCATAATCAGAAACATTGACAGTTCCCATACCAACACGAGTACTGGCGTCTATTTCTCCTTTTTCAAGAGCAGCCAATGCAATATCCGCTGCAACAACTTTCAGAATCAATTTATCAAATTTCGGAGCTCCTAAGAAATAAGTAGGATTCGTGTCATACTCCACATATTGATCTTGCACATAATCTACAAAAATCATAGGACCAGTGCCGATCGGTGCTGTAGAAAATGGTGCAGATGCCATATCGCTTGCATTTATTCCGTCAAATGCATGTTCAGGTAGTATCCACAAACCTATACCCACTCCTTCAATGAAAGGAGAATATGGATTCTCAAGTTTAATTTTTAACGTATAGTCATCTACAATCTCCAAGCCTGGTACATCTTGGGATAGTCCAGCCTTATAATCTTCGGCCCCAATAATAGATTTTAGACTTACATAACCTGTCCCAGACCAACCTGGATCCATGATGGATTTAAAAGTAAAAACAACATCCCGGACAGTGAATGGCTTCCCGTCGTGCCAGTTTACATCCTTCTGAAGAAAAAAGATGTATTCTTTTCCATCGTCGGAGATTGAATAATCAGTAGCAAGACTTGGAATAAGTTCCCAATCAGGATTGTATTCAAATAATGAATTTAGCACCAGCTCTCCACCAGCATATTTACCATAGTTACCTTTTGAAAAATATGGGTTGAATGTATCAGGCGCGCTAAACATCATCAAATTTATCACTTTATCTTCCTGTGTCGCCTGCTGAGTGGTTGATAATCCTTCAGATACAGGAGCATCGGTTTTTTTCACCTGATTATCTGGTTTCTCAATCGTGGTTGCTGCAGAACAAGCAGTAATCGCAACTACCAAGAAGATTATCAAACAATAATTAATTACTTTTTTCATCGGTCATCCTCCTTAGAATTTAGCTATATTTTCAAGAAATTTTATACAACTTTTTTCGAAGAGCTTAAAGCCTTCTATACTCGCATATTCATTTGGACAGTGCTGTTGTGCACCGTGACCTAATCCTCCAAAGGCTGAGGGCAGGCCTAAGATTGATTCAAATAGCGAGAATGGTGCTGACCCGGCCATTGTAATCCATGGTTCAGCTTCAAAACCAAGACTTTTCATTGCCTGGACCATCGATTGTACAGCTGGTGATTCATACGGTGTGCGTGCCCAATTATAGGCATTTACCATTTTATAAGAAATTTCCGGATAATTACTTAGATGCTTTTTAATTTTATTCATAATATCTTCTGGCTGCATTTTCGGAACCAACCGCACATCAATTCTTGCTGTTACTTTATGTGGAAGAAGTGTTTTCGAGCCTTCTGTAACATGACCACCAAATATTCCGTTAATGTTCAGTTCTGGGTAATAAAAATATCGCTTTAGTAATGCTCGGCCGTGTAAATTATTTTTAAATTTTTTCACACGCCACTCACTAAGAATCTCCTCTTCAGAAAACGTTTTTAACAGCTGGTCTAAAATTAATTCATCCCCCGGCCATTCATAACTAACATCGTCATAAAAACCATCTACTAGCACTTCCTCTTTTTCATTTTTTAGCGAAGCTAGCACATGAATCATTTTCCAAATCGGGTTATCCATCCATACAGCATTACATCCATGAATCCCTTCACCTACAGGCCCGCCCCAATCGCCTCCTTCACAGGTTAACTCTATATGTAGAACCCCTTTAGATCCCATATATAACTCAACCTTCCCATCGCTATTTTGTGAAAAATGTGGAAAAAACACGCAATTAGCGTTTTTTAATTCTTCTTTGCAGGTTTCTATCGCATAGGGTAAATGAACACTTCCAAGTTCTTCTTCACCTTCGATAAAAAAAATCAAGTTTACGGGTAAAGAAATGTCATTCTTAATAAAGTTTTCCACGACATTTAAGAAGCCTGCAAGGGGGCCTTTTTGATTCGTTATACCTCTGCTTACAATACAGTCACCAAATTTTGGAAGGTTGATGATATTGCCAGAAAATGGTTCTGTTATCCATTTTTCATTCTCTACAGGCTGAACATCATACATTCCATATATCAATATTGTTTTTGGCTGGTTTTGATTTAAAAACCCTTTGACAACCGGATAACCCTCTGTGGCAACAAGTGAAACTTCAGTGCAACCAAGTGATTTTAAATCATTAGCTATCAGATCAGCCATTTCTCGCATACCTTGGCCTGTTCCGCTCACACTTGGTTGGCGAACATATTTCTGATAACGATCTAAGTGCCAATCCCAATTATTTTCAACATCGAAGATTGCTTTATTAATCATATTGTTACCTCATGTAGCAATTTTTATTGCTTGTTGTCCTGTGTTGGCAATTTTTTCCCTGCATATTATTATGATTCTGAATAATTGTCAAGTATTTGAATGCTTTTGAATTAATCCAGTAGTTTCGACAGGAACCTGTCAATACCGGTTGTGTTGTGAACCGGATACTAGCATGTTATCTTAGTTTTGTTTTATTCAGTATATATCCTTCCTCGCTCCGTCTAACATGTCCAATGACTTGGACAATTGAAATCCAATCCTCTCAACAGCTTCCGTTTGCTATTCGGAGAGATTGTACAGGCAACTGATAGAAGGCTACTGAGCAATAACAGTGGATTATCGGCTGGTCTTCCTGCTAGTCCTTCACCTTTATAGAGTCTGGTCTCTTTTTACTGTAATGCAACCAGTCGACCAAGGCTTTGAGTTTGCGGAGAAAGTGTTATTTGGTGAAGATCTAGTCGTAGAGGTAATCCCCGTAGAAGGGTTGGTAGCTTGTCTGAATGCATCCGAGGGTTTCTATGTGTACTTTTGTCTTTCGCGTGCGAAGTAGGTTCCTTAAGCCATGGATGATTTGTCAATAAAAGGTTTTGAGGATTTATTTTTCAACAGACCAGTAATCAGGGCGTTGACAACGGTTATGAACTTCTGGACGCCTTGCTCAATAACCTCTATCAAAGCTTTTTGATCCTCAAAATCAGGGGCTGCAACCAAGGAACATTCTATAATGGCATCCTGATTCTTCTCATCATTAAATACTTCAATGCCGTCAAAAATTTTACCGGAAAAAACCGAACTGTATTGCCTGGACATTTCTCTGTTTCAGGCGGAAAACCATACCTCAAAGCATCCTACTTCATGCAGATAAACTACAGCAATCTTAAGCCCCTTATCCTTTAAGAGTTTTGTGTTTAACGAAAATATGACATATCCATATAGTCCTGATATATGTTGCTTGTTTCGTAATATGGATATTTTTTATGAAATGGGTTCGTAATTTGCCAATGAAATTTAATATTCCTTTATATACAACTTGAATTTTCCCCCGCCGTAAATTACTTATGTAATCGCTTATAAGCTGATTCAGAGTTTTCATATATATTCTCCAGGGCAAATTCTAATTTGCTATACGTCCCGCTGTGACAAAACAAAATCATTCAAACCACAGACCTGCCTGGGTTGGGCAGGTCTGGTCTTTTTCTGGGAGGGACTATTCCTCCTTATTACCAATTCCGAGGGCTTTCCATTTATCTTTTTTTTCACGCAGACGGTGCTGTTTCCCCCCACGCAGGCGTAAAGCATCAAAACCCTCTGGCTTGATCGTCATGGACTCACCTTTGAGCAGTCCCAGTACGCCCTGCTGCCCTTCATTCTTAAGGTCAGCATAGGGTTCTGTCAAACTCTTGGGCGGGGGAGTATAAGTCTCAGGCTCCTCATAGGAAGCGATATAGCCTTCGAAGTTCCGTAATACAATGCGGTGATCGGACTGTGAGATCAGGTAATTGGGCATCAGCGGGATTTTGCCTCCACCTCCCGGAGCATCCACAACGTAAGTGGGATTGGCAAAACCAGATGTGTGCCCGCGCAGAGCCTCCATGATTTCTATTCCTTTGGCAACCGGCGTTCTAAAGTGCCCGGCACCCTGCACCAGATCACACTGATAGATGTAATAGGGGCGCACACGAATGCGCACCAAATCGCGCACTAACTGCCGCATCAGTAATGGGTCATCGTTCACACCCGCCAGCAAAACACTCTGATTGCCCAGCGGAATGCCAGAACGGGTCAGCTTGTCGCAGGCTTCAGCCAGTTCCTGCGTTATCTCATTAGGGTGGTTCACATGAATATTCAACCACAAGGGGTGATAGCGCTGCAATAATTCACAGAGTTCGTCCGTGACCCGCTGGGGCATGAATACAGGCACGCGCGAGCCAATGCGGATGATCTCGATATGTTCAATCCCGCGCAGGGCTGTGAGTACGCGTTCGAGCACACGCGGTGAAAGGGTTAGCGGGTCACCGCCAGAAATGAGTACATCGCGCACCTGAGGGGTATGGCGCAAGTAGTCCAGCTGGGCTTCAAAGTCCTCATTTGAAAAGGACTGATGCGGGTCCCCCACCAAGCGGGAGCGAGTGCAATAACGGCAGTATGAAGCACAGGTGTTGGTAATGAGCATAAGCACGCGGTCCGGGTAGCGATGAACCAGCCCTGGAACGGGCGAGTGCATATCTTCGGCCAGTGAGTCTTCCATCTCGCCGGTGAAAGGTTGGATCTCGGCATCCGTTGGAATGACCTGCTTTCGCACCGGGTCATTCTGGTCTTCCGGATCAATCAGCGATATGAAATAAGGGGTGATATCCACGCGGAATAGCCCGACATGGTTCAAAGCTTTGCGTTCGCTTTCAGTAAGTTTTAGGATTTTGTTAAAATCAGACGCGGTATTTAACCGATGGCTCAATTGCCAGCGCCAGTCATTCCATTTTTCATCGGGTACGTCCTCAAAGATCGGCGCGCGCTTGGATGGAAAAGGGGTATTAGGCATAGATTTCTCCTTTAGTGTGTATGCTCAAATTGTAATCTGATTCTGGAATGAACAAGTTAGGCTAAGTCCTGTTGGCATATTTAACAAAGAAATAATCTATATATTACCACCGTGAAAACACAGAAATGCAGTACACTAAAGTAAAACATTAAGGATGCGATAGATGGCAGAAAATCTTTCAATCACACATGCCGGCGAGACCTTCATTTTCCCCAAGGATAGCCTCTTCACCGCACAAGGCGCGTGGATTACTTCCAGTGGCTGCCGTTTGCGTGTTGGTATTTCGGATTTTCTACGCTGGCGTCTTGGAGAGATTATTTCGGTTAACTTGACCCAACCGCCATTCAATGTGCGCCAGGGAGAAGCCGCGGCTGTGCTTGAAACCAGCGCGGAAGCCTTCAACGTGCTCAGCCCGCTCACCGGCAAAGCACGCACCATCAATACTGACCTTCTTCAAAACCCGAACCTGATCAATCAGAACCCCTATGGTGATGGCTGGCTTTATGAGGCTGACCCCTTCAACTGGGAAGACGACAAAGCACTTTTCCTCTCACCAATCGAGTATTACCATCAGGTAAAAGAGGAAATTGAGGAGATGCAAGTCAGATAATAACCGCGCGATATATAAAGAAAGGGTGTTTATGTTCATTAAATCACTTGACTCGATCCCTGCCACCCCCATACCTTCCGGAGAAGGTGTCACACGCAAAGTTCTTATTGGCAAGGACAAAGGCCCCCATTTCGCCATGCGCATATTTACTATTGCCCCAGGTGGTTTCATGCCTTACCATACCAACCAAGTGGAACATGAACAGTACGTTTTGCGGGGCAAAGCAAAGGTTGAAATTGGCACCAAAACCTATGAAGTTAGCGCGGGCGATGTGGTCTTCATCCCAGCAGACTTGCCGCATTCCTATACCAACATTGCTGATGAACCATTCGAGTTTATCTGTGTGGTTCCCAACCTGCCAGACGAAACAATACTCGTGGATAAAGACTGCTGTGGATAACTATCTGCCAGTTATTGAGTCAACCCCATAATAATCAGCCATGCACTGATTGACCCAATCCTCTGGGTCGAGCTGTACTTCCGCGACGCCTTCGCGGCTTTCCAACCCAGGTATAACCAAATCCTTCTCACCTTGCTCAATTGCCATCCGGATTTGGGCATCACGTGCATCCCAGCGATGTGCATAATTCAAATAAAAGGGAACCTGGCTGATCCAACTGGTCAGAAACAGAAACGTGCCAATAAGCACCAGTCCTGTACTGCCCCATTGAAAAATTCTTCTTTCAATCCGGACCTGACTGTCAAGACTTCGTATTCCTATCAGAACGAAACCCGTCAGCCAGAACATCGAAATATAAAATGTAGGAACCAGGAGGGTGCGATCCTCCGGGAAAGATTCAGTCAGCAGGGCAGTTGGCGCGGCAGTTGCCAAGCCAAAAAAAAGCACAGTCAAGCCGATATAGAGCAGGGAACATCGGAAATTACCTTCTTCAAGCAGCCATTTGCGCAACTTATTCTCTTCCGCGTCAAATTGTCTGCCAATCCAAAATCCGAAGCCCGCCTGGGCCAATACCCAAAGGGGGTTCTTTAGAATATGCCGCAGGGGAATAATCAGTCCATTGCGCAATGCCATCAGTATTATGGTCACAGGCTGATGTGAGGTATTCAGTAGTTCTTGTCTGACTGCGTTTCCCGGTGCTAGAGCCTCAATCATTAAACCTAGAAAGGCACAAATAAGCGCGGTTATTAAAAGGCTTATGATTTTTCGTGAGGCTATCTGCTTTTGGTAATTAAATGCCAACAAGACCAACGACCAAAACAGCAGCTGTAAAATACTGCCCACTTCTGAAAAGCCTGCGCTGACGAAAGCAAGAATAGCCAGCAAACCATAATCAAGAAGAGACGGCCTGTCTTTTCGGAACAACCGCAGAACCCAGCAGAGAGTAAACGTAAAGAAGATAAACTGTATAAAGTAATTGACCATGCCATCTTTCCAGAAGTAAACCTGGAACAAATTTGGCATCATTGCCATCAAGCTCACCAGGAAAACTTCCGCCACCACCAAAGCGATTAATTTAGGATTCTGCATCCCAGCCATTTGCAGCAGCGTCAGGCTGAGTCTATAAAAACCGGTCAAGAGCATCAAAAGCGATAGTCCGGGAACAAACCGGGAGAACATGGTGCCTCCCTGGTTGATCAACCAGGCAATGCTGAAATATCCGAATCGGCCGTTCCAACCCCGGTATTGGTTGGCAGCGTAACGCGCGAAACTAACCCCCGATGCAGAACCCGCCATGCAGTAATCGTCTGCCATAAAGCGTGAGCTTGTTCCCAGCCAGGCAAAAAAAAGCAGGGTCAGCCCAAGCACAATGGCAAGAAGCACCCAAGCCAAATCCCCCCTATCTTTGTTCGTTACTTCAGCCTCCGAAACCTTCACCTAAAACAACGCTTCCCGCGGGTGTTTTTCATCCAGTTTTGCCAGTAGATAGGAGGCGACTGCGCCTAAGACAAAGAGCACAGCACAAATCAGGATGGTCATTCCGGAAGTCTGCCCGTGCGTGAGCGCGATTGCCACCGTAGAGCCAATCACTATCCCAAGTATCAGGTGATACATCACGCCATGAGCCTTTTCGAGCATCCAGGCTACCAGCCTTGCCAGGAGCAGAATGCTAATAAAAACGCCAGCCACCAACGGCAAAATAACACCCAGGTTTAGCGCGCCAATACCATCTGACATTGGTTTGTAAAGCCCCAGATAGATCAGAAAGTTGGAAGGGCTCATACCCGGCACCACCACACCCAAACCAATAAGGATGCCGGAAAGAAGCCAGTTAAGCGTGGTCTGGGGCAGAGTAACATTGGAGACATTCTCCATCCAGTGCATGAACAAAACGGTCGCCACAGCTAACCCCACTAAAATAAACCAGTGGCTGGTTTTCCTGCCTCCTTCGCCTGCGGTCTTAAACAAAGATGGGAAAGTGCCGGCAATAAAACCCAAAAAGAGCCAGATGAATGGCGCTTTATAACTTTCAAAGGCAAAAGAAACCACTTTTGAGAACAGGACAATACCAATCACTCCGCCGATGCCAACCGGAATGAAGAAAAGGATGTTCTTTATGAATTTGTTTTTCAGGTTCGCGAGAAATCGCATCAGAGGTTCGTAAAGACCCAATACCACCGCCAACACACCGCCTGATAAACCAGGTGTGATGAATCCTACTCCGATCAGAACACCTTTGAGCAAACGGATTATCCAGTCCGTGACCTTGTTGGACTTTCTGTCAGCTTGAGTTGGCTGGGGTTGTTCCGCGTGGGCGGTTGCAGGGTTGGTTTCAGACGATTGATTCATTATTCCTCAGTTAATACAGTAATAGTCCTGCGTGATCAGGTTTTCTTAGTATACAACAATTGAAGAAATCAGTCTGATAGCTTAGCGTCTGCTTGCCTTGGCGGCCAGCCAGCTGCCGAGCAACTGTACACCCTGAACGATCACAATCAGAAGAATGACCGTAGCGAACATAACCGTATCCTCCCGCCGCTGATAGCCATAGCGAATCGCCAGATCACCTAACCCGCCGCCGCCGATGACCCCTGCCATGGCTGAATATGAGACCAGACTGATGATCGTAAGTGCCACACCCAGGATCAGGGAAGACTTAGCTTCAGGGATGAGCACCTTGCTTACAATCTGCCAATTGGTACAGCCCATCGCTTTTGCGGCATCCACTAACCCGTGATCCACCTCACGAATACCGCTTTCCACCACCCGGGCAAAGAAAGGTACAGCAGCCAGCGTGAGAGGAACAATCGCTGCAGTCGGGCCAATGGTTGTGCCAACCAATGCGCGCGTAAAGGGAATAATCAGGATCAGCAGGATAATAAAAGGCAGCGAGCGGCCAATATTGACCAAAATCCCCAAGGTCTGGTTGAGCAAAGGGAGAGGTCTTAAGCCTTTTTTATCGCTGGTGACCAACACAACTCCCAGAGGGAGTCCAAGTATTACAGTAAAAAATGCTGAAACCCCAACCATATAGAGGGTCACTAATGTATCTTCGATGAGTTTAGGCAGCCAGATTTCCAGGTTCATCCTCTCACCTCCACACGCAAACCTAAATTCCTCAGATAAGCTAGTGCAGCCTCGCAATCTGGCCCCTGCAGTTCAACCTGAAGCTGCCCGATTCGCTGCCCGCCGATGCTTTGAATGGAACCGCCCAAGATGTTAAATGAGACATCAAAACGCTTGATCAGTCCTGCCAGCACGGGTTCATCCGCCAGATCACCCAAAAAAGTAATTGCGGCATTGGTCACCCCTGGGCGGTTCTCCAATTCCGTCACTGGTGGGAAGAAAGCTTGAGACAATTGTGATCCAGGATCAGCAATAAGCTCTGCAATAGATCCCTGCTCGATTAACCACCCTTCTTTGAGCATGGCTACATGGTCGCATACCTGTTTGACCACTTCCATTTCGTGGGTGATTAGCAGGATTGTCAGCCCGTAACGCTGGTTCAGGTCTTTGAGCAGCGCGAGGATAGACTGCGTTGTGGCAGTGTCCAGGGCGGAGGTTGCTTCATCCGAGAGCAGCACATCCGGATTCGTCGCCAACGCCCTGGCAATACCAACACGTTGTTTCTGCCCGCCTGAAAGCTGTGCCGGATAAGCATCTGTTTTATCGGTGAGCCCAACAATCTCAAGCAGTTCGGCAACCCGCTGTTCCTGCTCTTCTTTTGGCATCCTGGTAATTTCCAATGGAAATGCTACGTTTTGCGCTACAGTGCGGGAAGAGAGCAAGTTAAAATGTTGAAAGATCATGCCGATTCGCTGGCGTGCCAGCCGCAAATTGTCCTGATTCAAGGCAGTCATTTCTTGCCCGGCCACAAATACCTTCCCGCTTGTTGGCTGCTCCAATAAGTTGACACAGCGGATTAGCGTGGACTTCCCAGCTCCGCTGGGACCGACCACACCATAAATCTCACCTTTTTTCACATGCAGGGAGACATCGTGCAATGCGTGCACCGCCGCGTTACCCGTGCCAAATTCTTTGGTCAAATGCTGCAATCTGATCATTTTTTTCCTTAGGTCGGGATGGAGCAAATGCTCCATCCCGTCAGGTTTGAATCTATCTTGCGGAGAAGGCTGGGATAACCGATCCCTCGTATTTTTCCTCAATGAATTTCTGCACTTCAGGTGAAGTTAACAAACCAATCAGCCTGACAATAGCCGGGTTCTTTTCATTGCCCACTTTGACAACCAATACATTGGCATAAGGATTATTTTCTCCGCTTTCCAACCCCAAAGCGTCCTTCGAGGGGATCAAACCGCCTTCCAGGGCATAGTTGCCATTAATTACAGCAATATCAGTATCTTCTAGTGAACGGATTAACTGGGCTGCTTCGAGTTCAATAATCTTCAGATTCTTGGGATTGGCAGTGATATCGTTCACTGTTGCCTTAAAACCCACGCCTTCTTTGAGAGTCAGTAACCCCTGAGCCTCCAGAAGGTTGAGCGCCCGGCCGCCATTGGTGGCGTCGTTGGGGATACCTACCACAGCCTCATCCTTCAGGTTTGCTAACGCGGTAATCTTTTTAGAATAAATCCCAAGGGGTTCAATATGCACCGTGGCAACGGCCGTAAGGGTAGTTTTATGCTCCTCATTAAAGTCATCCAGGTAAGGCTGATGCTGAAAGAAGTTCGCGTCAATTGTGCCATCTTGCAGCGCCAGATTAGGCAACACGTAATCGGTAAACTCCACAATTTCTAATTCCAGCCCTGCATCCTTGGCAAGATTTTCTTTGATGAAACTGATAATGTCTCCATGC
Organism: Anaerolineaceae bacterium; assembly: GCA_040772525.1. Taxonomy (GTDB): domain Bacteria; phylum Chloroflexota; class Anaerolineae; order Anaerolineales; family Anaerolineaceae; genus Mesolinea. The sequence continues at coordinate 304,581 of JAXGXZ010000001.1, forward strand.
GGGACGGGCGACACACCGATCTTTACTTTGAGAACCGGTTCAGCAGGTGCAGCCGGTGGTTGTGAAGCTTCCGTGGCTTTTGGGGCTTCTGTAGCTACGCTGGGAGCCAGCGTTGCGGCTGGTGCACAAGCGCTAACGATGATTGAGAGGACAAGCAAAGCTGTTAAGCTAAAAAGTGTTTTCTTTGCAAACTGAGTTTTCATTTTTTCTCCAATTTTCAAATGGTCTATCAAACAAAAAAGCCACCTGATCTCCGGCGGCTTTCGCTATTTTTTCAATTTGACCCGCCGGTTCCAAGCTATGGGGAAGCGATGGGCTCGTTTGATCTGGCTAAAGGGTGGCAGCGCCTCCAGCGCAGAACGAACGCCATCGCCTGCGCATGACCATAGGCATAACCTGATAATGGAGACTGCTTTTCTTAACCATGTGCCTGATGATACCCACTCAAACCTTTGTTGTCAAGCATTTTGTAGTGATAAATCTTGAGGATAAATCTAAATTCTTCAAACCGTCCATTCACAGGCAAGGATTCATCATAACTCGCGCATAAAAGTGCGTTGAACCTGCATCACAATCGCCTCAGTCGGGCAGTCGCGCGCGCAAAAAGAGCATCCAATACAGGTTTTGGCATTCGCCAAAACAGGCTGGTTTGGTTGGGCCCCTTTCACAGTGCTATTTGCGCCAGCATGTGCGATGACGCTGTTGGGGCAAGCCTGCACGCATATATTGCATTCGACACACAAGGCATAGTTCCAGACTGGTTTAAGCCATTCTTCTTTCTTAAGCCCCTGCGCCAAATGACCGGACGGTTCCAGAACCGCTTTGAAGTTGCAGACCCGTCCACAGGCGCCGCACTCGATGCATGTTTTCACGTCCACCACGTGCAGACTCTTGCGCTCCCCGTGAATAGCACCCACCGGGCAGATGCGTGCACATGCGGTACAACCAGTACATGCCTCAGTAATCGAGTAAGCCATCAGACAACCTCTCCGCTATTCTCGGGCAAAGCCGGGTCGGTCACCAGTGGTTCACCGCTTGATTCATCCCATCTCATCACGCGCCAGTACATTGGCACCAATTCATCCAGCGGAATGCTCATGCCCTTGTTTGGACCTTCCTCCAAAGGTGGTGCGCCAATGACGCGGGGGTTGATATCATGGCGCAAAGGAGCATTCTGCCTGGCATTAAACTTCTGCCGCAGCGTTTGTATGTCCCTGCCCATGGCAAGGTAATCATCCGGACTCTTTTTCCAACCCGTCACGGCATTGAGCCACTCAAAGAGCGGTATGCGATCCAACCCGATGAAGGAGCCAAAGAGGCACAGCCCTGCCCCATCAACTACCATCTTGAGCTGGCTGTTCGCGGCAGCGATGGCCGCGTTTTCTTCACTTGCCAGATAGCGGCGTTTGCGCGGGAAGAACATCGGATAGGGCTTGGGAACCTTTTTGGACTTCTTCCACAGCCGGTACATGTCGTAATACAGGTTAGAACCAATCGTGTGCCGCCCAGGAGTAGGTTCCACAGCATAATGGAGTGCAAAACCAGGATCTCCCCGCCCATCATGCATGGGCAATTCCTGTCCGCCAGAGTGCATGGACTTCTTATCCAATCCTTTACCCAGCTTTTCCGCGGCAGATTTAGCACCATCCGCCAGCAGATCTCCCAAACCTTTGCGGGTTATCATTTGGTCTGCCAGTTTCACAATGGCATCCGTATTACCCCAGGTGAGTTCCAAACCGCCGGTCTCCACGAGAGTCAGTTTTCCAGCTTCAAACGCCTCAATGGCCATTGCGATCGCTCCGCCAGCAGAGATCGTGTCCATGCCAGCACGGTTGAATTTTTCGTTCATCTGGAAGAGCGAGCTAAGGTCTTTATTCATGAGCAGTCCGCCCAGCGCGAGAATAGTCTCGTATTCCGGTTTGTGTGTTTCCAACCCGTTTTCATACTTGCAGTATCCCCCGCATCCAATGGGGCAGGAATAGCAATGGTATTTAGAGACCTCATAGGCCAGGATCCCATCCGGATTGATTGGGTTGGCAGCGTCCTTGTCAAACTCGAGGGTAGATCCCGCCCAGTTCTTCACAGGCGCGTCACCTGTAACGAGGGAATACTCGTTCATCGAGATGGTGCCCCACTTTTGCAGCATTATTTTGTAAAGAATGCCATCCATACGCATTACCAACGGCATTTTGGAGACCATATTTCCCAAAAAGCGCATCCCCTTACCGCCAAAGAAGGGCGGTTTCACGTGCACGACTTTCAGAAACCGCTGATTGAGTTTTTTGACTTCAGTCTTGTCTGCCGCCGTGGTTCTGAACGAACCAGCCAGCGCGATGGCTTTGAGCTTCTTGCTGCCCATCACCGCGCCAAGGCCGCTGCGCGCAGCCAGCCGGCCCTGATCATTGACGATACCCGAGATAAGTGAGAGATTCTCTCCGGATGGGCCAATACACGCCACCTGAGGTTTTTTACCTGCGGCACGTGCCTGCAAGATCGTCTCAGTTTCACGCGCGTCCTTGCCCCAAAGGTCGGAAGCGTCCAGAAGCTCTGCTCCCTGATGGGTTACATTCAAGTAAACAGGTTTGGGACTGATGCCCTCAAAAAAAATGCCGTCGTAACCGCATTGTTTGATGGCTGGCGCGAGTGTCGCGCCGCAGTTTGCGTCTCCCCAGGTCTGGGTCAGAGGAGATTTAGCAGCCGCCATCCAGCGGCCAGTCATCAGCGTGCCATTGGCAGTGAGCAATCCAGGTACAAAGGCGAGTATATTTTCTGGCCCAAGTGAGTCTGCACCCGCAGGTATCCTCTCCAGGAGGTAATAAGCAGCCAAACCAATGCCGGCCAAATATTTTTCATAGACCCAATCCGGTACTGACTCCTCTCTGATCGTTTGTGTGGTCAGATTTACCCAAAGAATCTTGCCAGTTACACCATTTACCATTTCTGCTCTCTTAAATTTGATCCCAAGCCTGTTCCAACAGGTCGCAGGCAGCCTGCAAGGTGAGTTCCATGGGATTCATCAATGCTGATCCATCGTTGATCGCTTTCCTGGCGATTTCATCAAAGTGCGCACGAGTAACGCCAGCCTCGCTCAGGGTGCGTGGCAGCCCGCTTTGCATAAAGAGATCCTGCTTGAGGCGCCTGACCTCCGCGATGGTCTTCGCGGGGCGTTGGTCTTTGGGGGTCACCGCGTAAAGTTCCGCGCCTGAGAGAGGCAGCAATAATTCTCCAATCCGTTCAGCGGACTTTGGGAGGTTAAAAGTGAGACCGTGAGGTAAAAAGACAGACATGGCAATGCCATGCGGTACATGTGCCACGGCACCGGTCGCGTGCCCAAGAGAGTGGACACAGCCCACCATGGCGTTGGAAAATGCCGTCCCGGCCATGGTGCTGGCATTAGCCAATGCCAGTCTGCCTTCTCTGTTTTGCGGCTCTGCGGTGACCTTGCGCAGCCAGGTTCCAATGAGTTTGATCGCCTGCCAGGCGAAGGCATCGCTCAACGGATTTTGCTGGATGCTGATGAAGGCTTCCATCGCATGTACCAGCGCGTCCATTCCCGTCGCAGCTGTTAGTTTGGGAGGCAAAGTGAGCGTCATGCGCGTGTCAATGAAAGCTGCTTTAGGCAGCAGATGCTCAGAGACAATAAGCATCTTCTCACCCTTTTCAAGATCCTGAATGACGGCAGCGTTGGTGGCTTCTGAACCGGTACCGGCGGTAGTGGGAACAACAAAGAATGGACTCAGTGGCCCTTGCAGGCTCTCCGCTCCGCGGAAAGCACGAATGTCACTGCCGCCCTTGGAAACTAAAATATTGACTCCTTTGGCAGTGTCGATCACCGAACCGCCACCTACCGCGATAATGCCGTCACATTGTTTGCCTTTATACAGTTCAGCCACCTGATTCACTGCGTTCGTGCTGGATTCAGGCGGTGTCTGGTCATAAAATGCCCCGATGGTGATGCCGCTCTCAGCAAAAGCATCCAGGATCACCTGACTCAGACCTGCCCTTACCACACCCGGATCCGTAATTACCAGGGGCCGGGTCACACCAGCTTGGCGTAATTCCGAAGGGAGATTATCTAAGGCAGAGTGCCCGGAAATAATTTTTACAGGAAAACTAAACTCGTAATAGTCAGGCAACATGGCAATCTCCAAATCAAATTCCGAACAAAATACCTACGAGGTATGTTTTGAGTCTCAAGCCCTGTTTACGCAGGAAAGGAATCGGCGGAAGCTCTTTCATAATGTTGCGGGCGATAAAACCAGGAAAAAGATAGGCTTCCACAATATTAAGCACCCTTACAACGGAAACAGTATAAGAAAGGTCGCCTTTGGCGATCATAGCGTGCTGGGCATAGGCCACATCCGCCCCCAGTTGAGCAGTAAACATTCGAAAAGCGCTCTCAATGTTTTTGATGAAGATAGCCACATCAGCTTGATCCGCTGGAATTCTGGTTCCCAGATAGTGCAGTCTGCCCCCGCCCGTATGCTGTACAGTCATTGATCCATTGCCCTCAGGCAATATGTTCATCTGTAAGGTAAAACCTTTGGGCCATTGGCGCACATCATCCTGGATCAATGGATCGCTTTTGGAGAGGGATTGCAAAGCACGGCCAAGCACAAAAAGCACAGCCTTATTGATTATCTTCTTTATAGGTTTCTTTTGCGGGAGAATATCCGGAAACTGAGAAATGTCCAAAATTGTCCACTCCTATTCTGTTTAGAATATTACCACTTTTATTAAATCTGTCGTCAATATGCAGGAACCAGATCCACCAATCCCAGTTTATGCAGCAGACGCACATACTTATCCACATATTCCACGCTGCCATCATGCATTTCGATAATCACTTCCTGTGCGATCTCCCAAAGGGTATGCTGGCCATCTATGTAATATTGGACCATGGCTTCAAAAGAACCTGGCGCCCGTAAACTGTTCTGACCAAGTTTCTCCATTTCTTTGATGGCTTTGATCTTGCGTGCGTCCCCACGGGCAATATCCCTGAGTTTTATGACCGGCGCGCTGTATTTGCGCACAGGAATAAAAGCATATTCCTGCGGGATGGATGAGGTTTCATAGGTGAAATCCGGGGCAAGCTCTTCAGCAAAACGCGTCCACAGGAAAAAGGCTAAACTCTCACGCAGCTGAGTTTCCTTAAAAATGGAGCGGTTCACCCGCTCAAGCGTTGCCGGGTCATCAAAGAAAGACGCAAAGCTGCGGATGCAACTCTGCGCGTGTTTTAACAAATGCAGATATGTTTTATAGAGGCTCTTAACATCCGCATCATCCTCCGTCGCGCGGAAGAGGATGTTGGTAAGCAAGCCCACGAACTCCTCACGGCCTTTATTCATGATGCTAATCATATGGCGCTCGTTGAGTGTGGAAAGTACATAACAATACCCCGCGCAGATACTGGCAGACTTATGCAGTATGAAGGGATCAATTACCTCTATCGTGTCTGACGAGGTGTGGTAAGTCATGTCCGGCCACTGCCCCAACATGGGTGTAGGGATTCCAATCGTGGGGTCGGAGAGGATTTGATGGTCACTTCCAGCCTCAAAACCGGTCACCTTGCTGTTGAACATTGGAATGGCTGTACTCCCGCTAAGACTTGTCTGTGTATATTTGACTTCATCCAAAACCAAGGCTGCCAGGGAGGTCACAAAAGTGGGTAAGGCATGCGGTACACCACTGATGGTCAGCGGACCGTAACCTTTGCCCTGCCTGGCCCCCACCATATCCAGGTTGATCCCAGCACGGATCTTTGCACGTCCCTCCGCGCCCAGTTCATCCAGATAGGGAAAGGTCCCCGTGAATTCCGGCATGAAGATCATCCGGATTCCCCGTTTGAGGGGAGGAAGCGTGCCGGAGAGTAATAATTGGTTTAAGGTGCGCAGCGCTTCAATTGCCGCGGCGACTCCGGACGCGTTGTCATTGGCGGAGGAGCGTGGATGACAAAGGTGCGCGGTGACGATAATTGACTCGTCGGTCGTTCCGGGCAGGTACGCTTCAACAATTTCTATGGAACCATCATACAAACTTGAATCAATCAGACAGGTAGCCTGGGGGTAAGCTGGTTTTTGGGGATCAGCTTCATGCGCGGCGCGCATATCCAAGCATAACATGGCCAGTTTATCACCCTGGCGGGGAGTGAGCGTAAACCCAAAAGTCTGGGCTTCCCCTTCGAGATGGTTCCACCAGAAAGAAATGTAATTCAGCGTGTCCTGCAGGTCATATCGGGAACGCGTGCCTTTGAGCTCACGCATGTAGTCCGTAATAAAACCGAGCGCGCCGGTTTGGGTGATTGCCCAGTCCACATAATCAGAGACAGGTCCGCGGACGAAGAGTAACTTTCCCTTAAGATCCCAACCTTCGTAAGCCTTGGGGTCTTTGCCTTTGTCCATCAGTACAATGTCGAGCGGTTTGTTGCGGTAATCACAGGGGTAACTTTTGGGGCAAATATGCAAGTTATTAGTAGAGAAGTCCGCCAGCATTTTCTCATGTGGAGATACCAGTTTGAGCCAGCCGCCTTTGACATCCCATTCCTGGAACATTTTGTACTGGAAATACCACTGCGTCTTGTTAGCCGGATAGGAATGGATTTGGACGGGCAGGCCTTCTGCCTTGAGGCGCGCGGCCACCCATTCGGCAGCCCTGCGGTAACCAGTAGAAGCCTGAATGCGATGGAAGTTGGCAATCTCGCGCACATCCTGCAGAGCACGCTCGCCGTTGATCGCTTTTTTTATTTGATTGATAGTTTCTTTCATGGAACACCTCCCATAGAAGGCAAACCGTACGTATAGTGTCATTTTATGGCAAATTGTAAAAATCGGGGTGATTCTTACATTTTTCAGGTGTTAATTATTAAGTTTTAGCGATTCTGCGGATGATGACCTGCTCCCGCAGCCTTTCCACATCTTCACGACGGCAATCAGCAGTCGGCAGGGTCAGCAGGACAGCGTTGGCACAGGCAAAAGCAAGCCGCAAGCTTTCTTCAAAGGTCCAGTTCTGCGAAAGACCATAAGCCATGCCCGCCAAAACAGCGTCTCCTGCGCCAGCGGCGTTGCGCACTTCCAAGTCCATTGGTTCAATCTGCCAGGCTGATTCTTCCGAGACTGCCACGGCTCCTTCCCTACCCAAAGTGACAATTACATCACAGCCGTAATTTGCCTTCACCTCCCGGGCAGCTTGCAGCCCCGCCACTCGCCCCTTGATTTGCCTGCCAAGGAGGGCGGATATTTCTTCCTGGTTGGGCTTGATCAGGTCCGGTTTGGCTTGGAGCCCTGATTTGAGAAAAATACCACTTGAATCAAACACGACGGGTACACTGCCTTTGGCAGTGGTGATGAGGCTTTTATAGATATTCGCGGGCACGCCTGTGGGTACGCTGCCGCCAAGAACAAGAGCTTTCGCCCCGGGGAGCAGCTGCAGGTATTTTTCTTCAAAGCACTGCAAATGCAGTGCGCTTACCTTCAATGTATCGGTGGTGATGGTGGTTTGCCCCTGCTTTTGGCTGCCAATAAGGACAAGGTTGGAGCGCGTCTCACCTTCTGCCTCAACGAAATCAGTCACCACACCTTTTTGCTGCAGAATTGAAATCATCAGCTTTCCGGTTAACCCCGCTGCAAATCCAGTAGCAGTAGTAGCGATACCTAGTTCCCCAAGCACCCAGGAAGCATCCGCACCTTTTCCACCCATTCCAATGCAGCTCTCTAAAGAGCGAAAGGTTTTACCCCATTTCCACTCCTGAACCCTCTCAATCCGGTCAATCGCGCTGTTTAAGGTGACGCTAAGAATCAAGCTTGTTCTCCTCAATAACCATATTAAAGTATATCGGAGAATTGACTTTCAGAGCCAGCGGGCGAAGCGTTTATCCTCCGTTTCCTCAACGCACACCGGAACTTAGTACAATTCTGAGAGATAGGGAGAAGTAAAGACCTGCTCAACCTGACCGGAAGAAAACAAAGCCAGCCAGAAGAGTAGCCGATTGGGCTTAAAAGCGGCTTCTCTTGTGAACGTTGGGCTTATTGAGCGGGCAGCGTTACAAAGAGAATAGGCAGAATATGCTTGTTAAAGGCTGGCTGGTCCATTCCGTAAAGCTTTTGATAAAACGAAGCTGCGTTGGCGACAGGATTATAGCCCGGGAAGAGTTCCGGGTGCAGCACCTTTGCCATCCACTCAGCCCCCATTATCCAACGTGTATCTGGTATGTCCCAACTGTAAACGTCCGATGCAAAGGGATATATCTTTCCATTCTTTACCGCGTCCAGAGCCTGCCACTGGCTGTCCTGTTTGAATTTCTCCACGATTTCGGGGATGGAACCACTATACGCCGTTACGAAGATATATTCCGGGTTCCAAGCCGCCACCTGCTCCATTGAAACGACCGTCCATCCATCCTCAAGAGGAGAATTTTTCCAGACTGGCTGCCCGCCAGCCATTTCCACGATGGTAGTCTGAATCCACTTAGCCGGGGGTACGTTGTATGTAACTGCACCTTCCTTTTCGGAGTAGTGCAGCAGTAGTGTGGTAGGTCTCTGATCAGGCTCCAGCTCGTCGATAGGAGAGTGCAAGGCATGGGAGCTATCACTAAAAAAATTGGCAATCTCCTTTGCCCGTTCAGGATTCTGGAGAAGCTCACCCAGAGTGAACAGGTCCCATTGGTATTGAGAGGGAGATTCAAGAGCTAAATAGACGATTGGGATTTGCGACGCTTCCAGCGAGTCGCCTAATTTTTTGTTCGTAGCTTTCATCACCACGCAGTCTGGCTGCAGCGCTGCAATCTGCTCAGCGCTTGCACTCTGATCAAGCGAGGCTTTTTCCTGATAGTCGGCATCAATCATCTTCAAAAAGGCTTCGCTCTTCTGGTCCATCCCAGCAATAGCAATTATCTTCTCGGAAGCCTCAGGAAAGATATAGATAGCGTCAGCAACCATGAATACACCCCGTCCAAGGAGCACGATCCGCCTTGGGACCTTCTTAAAACTCACTTCCCTGCCCAAGGCATCCGTGACTGTATAGCCTGTTTCAGGCGCCTGCTTATCCGGCAAAACAGAACAAGCTGAAACCATTAGAACTAGAGTCATCAAAATGGGAAAAATAAATCTTTTGTTCATGATACTCCTATTGTTTAATAGGCCATGATTGAGTATACCTGAAAACTTCCTTTTCTTCATCCGAACCAGCCGCCGACCCAGGGCAAACGCATCTAAATAGGCTGCTTTTTGTCCATTTAACGACAAAAATGTCAGCTCTAAGCCCTAAAATTAAAACTATTCTTAAAAATGATTGATGATGAAATCGGATTTGCTTTAAAAATTCAATTAATTAGATCCTATTTAGCTAACATATTGAGATTATTGTCTCAAACGGCATGTATTTTCTCCATCATACATGCCATTTATGCAAAATGATACTGAAAATTAACTTTTTCGGTGCTTTTTCCTGAAAATAAGATGCGATTGCCCTGGCCGCCGACCAATAAACATATACTTTTCGCACTGATTAAATAGAGCCCAAAGCCTGCTTATCAACTTACCAGGAGCTCTCAAACATATACGGTATCAAACGTATCTGGATTATTAAACAGTTTCTTTACGCTAAGTTAGACGAACTGACAGAAAGAGGATACCTTCAGGTGGTACCGGAGCTCGGTGGAAGTTTCAGCCCCACCACGCTGCCTCCGTCAGGAATAAATTCCATTCCAATCGCTCCACCACCATATCCTTTACTTAGCAACTATAGTCGAAATAAGAAATTAAACCTATTTCAGCCTTTCACATGTAAAATAAGGAAATAAGACGCTATTCAAAGGGAGTGACAAATTGTCCAACACCAGTAAAGATAAAGTCATCAAAGGTGAATTAGTCAAAAGACATTTCAAAGACGGTCAAACCATCATGATTGGCGGGTTCAACAAAGTAGGCGCGCCGGGCAGTTTGATGAAGCTGCTCTATGAAAGCAGCGTAAAAGACCTGACGCTCATCTGCAACAACTGCAGCAATGCTCCGGGCAATATCTGGGAGCCGGCATCAAAGCTGATCAAAGAAGGTCGCGTGAAGAAGCTACTCATTTCCTTTACCCGCACCAACACAGACCTGTTGATGCTCTATGAGTCCGGAGAAATGGATATTGAAATGATCCCGCAGGGTACCCTAGCGGAGCGCATCCGCGCCGGGGCTTTCGGACTGGGTGGCATCCTCACCACTGTGGGGCTTAATACCATCATCGCTGAAGGCAAACAGGTCATACACGTGCAGGGTAAGGACTATCTTCTGGAGCTGCCCCTCAAAGCTGATGTTTCCCTAGTCAAAGCCTCCGTGGCCGACTATCTTGGAAACGCAGTCTGTCTTGGCACCTCCAGCAACTTCAATACCATCATGGCGCCTGCCGGTCGGGTAACTTTGCTTGAGGCAGATCGCGTGGTACCCGTGGGAGTCATCACCCCGGGAGAAGTGCACATCCCTGGTATTTTTGTGGATAATGTCATTTTGAAAAACGAGGTGGAATAATGCAGAACCCGCGTGAATTCATTGCCCGCAATGTAGCCACTCTATTGAACGATGGCGATGTGGTTAACCTTGGCGTTGGCATTCCCACCCTGACAACACAATTTTTACCCGAAGGCGTGCATGTGATTTTACAGGCTGAAAATGGGATGTTGGGCTGTGGTCCGGAGACCGCGCCCGGCGAAGAAAATCCGGATGTAATCGACGCAGGTGCCAAGCACATCACTTGCCTGCCAGGTGGGAGCTTCTTTGACAGTGCATTATCCTTTGGGATCATCCGCGGCGGTCATTTGGACGCCACCGTCCTGGGTGCCCTGCAGGTCGACCAGCACGGCAATTTGGCCAACTGGTACGTGCCAGGTAAGCTTCTGCCAGGTCCCGGTGGCGCGATGGACCTAGTGGTGGGCGCTAAGAAAGTGATTGTAGCTATGGAGCACGTCACCAAATATGGTGACCCTAAGGTCCTCGAGCAGTGTACTCTGCCGCTCACTTCCACAGGCACGATTACGACCATCGTCACGGATATGGCCGTCTTAAACCGCACTGGAGCAGGGCTTGAACTGGCTGCTATCGCCCCGGATGTAACCCTGGAAGATTTGTTGGCTAAAACCGGCTGCCCCATTCTCGTCCCAGACCCTACCCGCATCCCTTTGATGTTAGCGGAGTGATCTAAGAAAACAGCAAGTTGGAGAGAAGTACTTTTACTCCTCTTTTAAATTAAAAGATTCTTAAAAGAGCGCCTGACCTGTAGTTTGCACAAATATTGATTGGGCGCGGGGTTAAAGTTACAATTTAAAAGACCTTGGAGACAAAAAGAGAACGTGAAAAACATCAGATAAATTCAACTGTGCCTGACACAAAGCCCCAGAGGCATCCTGTTTTTATCAAGGCAAGCCTGCTCCTGATTGTTGCTGTTCTTTTATTGACAGCCTGCGTTTCTGCCCCAACTCCTGCCCCGTCTCAAAGCATTCCCAGCCCTGTGGTTGTTCTGCCAACTGTCAAACCCAGCGAAACGCTGGATCCCCCGATTCCCACCGCGCTCCCTACCGCTCTGCCAACGCCAACCCCCTGTTTTCCGATCTACTCAGAATCTCCCCATCCCCTGCAGATCGAGGAAATGCGCAAAAAGGTCTATGAAGGCAGTGAGATCACCATTGAAGAGACCCTGCCAGAGAAGGATACCTATCGTAGATACATCGCCTCCTATTTATCGGATGGCTATAAGGTCTACGCGTTTTTCACTATCCCCAAGGGTCTTAAACCTGAGACTGGTTGGCCTGTGATCATTTTTAACAAGGGCTACAATCCGCCGGGTGAATACCGTACTAACGACTGGTATGTAGACTTTATTGCCAGCCGTGGTTACATCGTAATCAAATCTGATTACCGCGGCGTCGGCCTTTCTGAAGGTGGCCCGATACCAGGCGGTGCATACGGTTCCCCTGCCTATACGGAAGATGTCCTTGCTGCACTTGCCGCAATCAAGAAATATCCGGATGCTGACCCCAACCGCATCGGAATGTGGGGGCACTCTATGGGCGGTCAGATCACCCTGCGTGCCATGGTGGTGGCGGGAAAAGATATTAAAGCTGCTTCCATCTGGTCTGGCGTGGTCGCGCCTTATCCGGATCCATTCGCGCAGCGGCCGCAGCTCCTGACCCCCAACGTCCCGGGAGGTGCTCAATCTCAGGGTGGTTACAGAGGATGGGTAAGCACGATGATGAATGCCTATGGAAACCCGGTGTTAAACCCTAATTTTTGGACGAGTGTTTCCCCCAATTCTTATCTTAATGATCTTGGCGGCCCCATCCAACTTCATCACAGTGAATTGGAGAAAACGGTCCCGATCGCTGCCTCTGAAATCCTCTACTCTCAGCTGCTGGAAGCTGGCTGTACAGAGTGCGAATTCTTCCGCTACCCAGGTGATGACCATCTTCTGGCTGGAAGCTATGTGCTTGCTGTAAGAAGAACCATGGATTTTCTGGATAAACATGTCAAACATTACCGAGACTGAAAGTTACTACATAATTGCTCATCAATGAGCGGACCTCCTTGCTTAAAGTTGAAGGTTTGTAAAATCCAAAAGAGTTACTTTTTGAAACCGGCAAAAATCACTTATTTGAACGATTCACCCGCTTGCCTGTAAAGCTTAATTTCCTCGGGCACTTCATCCAGATTTAAGCGGTTGGTGACGAAGGATTCCACATCCAGGCGTCCGCTGGCGATGAGTTCGAGCATGGCTTTAGTTTCAATATGAGTCGTGAAATAGGTGAGATTCTTCTTGATCCCGGAAAGCCACATCTTATAATGGTTTAATCGGTCCGTTGAAATCCGATTTGAGAGGTGTGCCAAAACTAAGTGCCGACACATTTCCGGATGGACCACCGCTCTGATGCTGTTTGTGCCTGGTTTAGGCACATTGAGCGATCTGCCTAGGAACCAAAAATATACTTGAAAATGAAATTTCTGGGGGTACTTATACCAAGTGAAATCGTTATGTGCGTAGCTTCTTGTTACTACCGAGTTAAGACAGGAGTGTTATAATTATAATCAGTACTTTATCAATTTACATGCAAGGTGACCCGTTGCCCGGATGTAAGGGCTTAATAGGTGTAAGTTGGTGAGAGACCAACGCTGTGCCGCAACTGTAAGTAGGTAAATAAAACCTACAAGTCAGGAAACCTGCCTTGCTTACCTATTTCTTCTATCTTCTCGAGCAAGAAGGCAGGGTTTTTTGTTTACACCAACTTTACTGATGTTTGCTTCCTCTTGTTCGAGAATAATTATAAAACAAGAGGCGGGATTAGCTGGTTTTTAAGATCTCTGCTACTACCAGAATTTCTTTAAACAAATCCATTCAATGAAAGAGACTTTCTTTAATTCCTTAAAGTCAATAGGTATAAGCATTAATAACTTAGCTATGTATTATGGGGTTTATGCCACTGAGAACATTACCCGATCAGTTCGTCATAATTTATTGAGACAGGGCATCAAGTGCGAGATTGTAGTTCATTTGGCTTGCCCCATCATATTTGCATCAGCACACAGCTTGATGTTTATAATCAAGTGTTGCTTGAGGCATTAACACGCTTAACAAAGGACAATCAACTATGAACCTACCCATTATTCCAAAGCTTGACCAAGAAGCAGCCCAAAAGGCACGTTGCCGGCAACAAGTGCTGACCAAGCCTCTTGGCTCGCTCGGTTACCTTGAGGAATTATCGATCCAATTAGCTGCGATGACTGGGACCGCCAAGCCTGTCTTTTCACAAAAAGGGGTCATTGTTATGGCTGCAGATCACGGCATCGCCCTTTCGGGAGTGAGTGCCTACCCTCGCGAGGTAACGTCGCAAATGGTCTTCAATTTCCTCAATGGAGGTGCGGCAATCAATGTGCTCTCTAAACTGGCTGGAGCCAAAATCACCGTAGTCGACATTGGCGTAGCTTACGATTTTCAGCAGATAGAAGGCATCCTCCATAAGAAAATTGCCACGGGCACAAAGAATATGCTGGAAGGTCCCGCGATGACGCGAGATGAAGCGGAAGGGGCTATCCAGGTCGGCATGGATACTGTATTGGCAGAAATTGAAACGGGGATTGACCTAGTTGCAACTGGCGAGATGGGCATTGGCAACACAACCCCCTCCTCCGCGATTACCGCAATTCTGACTAATTTACCTGTTGCATCGGTTACCGGTTATGGAACGGGTATTGATGATCAGCATCTCTCCTTCAAGATTAACGCTATTGAATCGGCCATCCGCAAGAATGTTCCAAATCCAAACGACGCCATCGACGTTCTGGCAAAGGTGGGCGGTTTTGAAATTGCTGGGCTGGCTGGTGTGATCCTTGGCGCAGCTTCCAGGCGAGTGCCAGTTGTGGTAGATGGCTTTATCTCAGGCGCTGCTGCCCTCATCGCTGCCCACCTTGAGCCGGCGACAAAAGATTACATGATTGCTTCCCATCAATCGGTCGAGATTGGCCATACGGTTATTTGGAAGCATCTGGGGTTAAGGCCAATTCTCAACCTTGGGATGCGCCTTGGTGAAGGCACCGGCGCCGTCCTCTCTTTCCAGGTGATCGAAGCCACAACTCGTCTTCTGAACGAAATGGCAAGTTTCGAAGAGGCAGGTGTGAGCGATAAATGATCAAGGAATTCAAACAAGCGCTGGGCTTTCTATCCATCATCCCAGTTAAACTAAATACTTCGTACGAATCGGGAGACTTGGGCCGTTCCGCAGCCTTCTTTCCTCTTGTAGGCGGATTGATGGGACTGCTAGCTGCTGCTGGTTACCATCTATTTCTTTGGATCTTTCCGCCAATGGTTACAGCTATCTTGGTCACCGCCATCTGGATAAGTCTGTCTGGGGGCTTGCATCTTGATGGTCTGGCGGATTGTTTTGACGGCATGCTCAACGCGTCTTCGCCCCAGCGACGTCTGGAAATCATGAGGGACTCTCGGCTAGGCACTTTTGGAGGCATTGGTCTTGTCCTTACCATCCTCACCCGCTTTATTCTCATTTTCAGCCTGAGCCAAAGATTTGTGTGGCTGGTTTTTCCATTTGCGAGTGCCCTCGCCCGTTGGCTCCTGCTCATGGCTGCCAAAGAACCTAATGCAAGACCTGGAGGTATGGGCGCTGAATTTGCCAATGGTCTCAATCGAAAAAGCTTCCTGTTAGCGAGCAGCACCCTGTTGATTCTCCTCATTCTGTGTTTCCTGCAATTTGGGCTCATCAGTCTGGTAGCAGCGGCTGGCGCACATCTGCTTGCGCTGATGATTTTTAGGCTTGCCAGGCAGCGTCTTGGAGGGTTCACGGGGGATGTTTTTGGGCTAATCGTTGAGTGCGCTGAACTGTTCACTCTGCTCATTTTTTGCGCAAAGGTAACTATCTTATGAAAAAGCAATACCCCTTCAGGCTTGGAACAACCTCATATATCATCCCGGATGAGATTGTCCCCAATGTCCGCTACCTTGCAGACAAAGTCCAGGACATCGAGCTGGTCTTATTCGAAGTTGATGATGGGTATAACAACTTGCCTGATCAGGCTGCCGTCAGCGAGTTGAAGCTGCTCGCTCACAGCTCCGACCTCAGTTACACCATTCACCTGCCTGTAGATCTTAATTTCATGGCTGCTGGCGACGTCCTGGCTTACGCAGTCTCTAAAGCCAAACGTACCATCGAAAAGACCCTGCCGCTGAATCCACATGCCTTTGTCCTGCACTTGGAGGGCGATCAATTGCGCCAGCCCCAACCAGCTTATTCCAAAGAAGCCTGGACAGAAAAAGCGCAAAGCTTTCTCGATTTGCTCAAGACCTGGGTGCAAAACGAAACCCTTTTGGCGGTCGAAAATCTGGAGGGTTACCCGCTGAATTTTTGGGACGAAGTTATTGACCAGGCAGGGGTCAGCCACTGTATTGATATTGGACACCTTTGGTTGGATGCTCACGACCCGCTCCCTTACCTTGAACGACACCTAAACAAAACCCGTGTTATCCACATCCACGGCATTCAGGAGCGCGATCACAAGTCATTGGAGCACGTTCCAGACGCGCAACTTCAACCAGTTTTTGAACTGCTTTGGAAACAAAACTATCAGGGAGTTATCACCATCGAGGTATTCAATGAGCAGGACCTCAAGAGTTCTATAGAGGTCATCCGGAGGATTAGTAAGCCCGCTTAGGAGGCATTATGGCTGGAACAATGACTTTAATCTTAGGCGGGGCACGAAGCGGCAAATCTACTTATGCCCAAAAAATGGTTGAGGCAGATGGCCGTTCTGCGCTTTTTGTAGCCACCGCCACTGCGGGAGATGAAGAGATGGCCACCCGCATTGCAGCTCACCGCGCAAGCCGTCCGTCCTATTGGCAGACACTCGAAGCACCTTTGGATCTCGGCAGGCAGATCGCCTCTGCTCCTCAAACCCTATGGGTGCTCGTCGATTGTATTACGCTACTAACAAGTAACGTTTTATTTGCCTGTCCCGAACCTGTGGAAGAGAAGCTCTTTAGAACGAAACTCGAACACGAGATCGAATGTCTTATACAGGCCGCAGGAATCCACGGTGGTGATTGGGTTCTGATCAGCAATGAGGTCGGTATGGGGCTGGTTCCGCCACATGCGCTGAGCCGTTACTACCGCGACGGTCTGGGGTGGGCTAACCAGCGCCTCGCGCAAGAAGCTGATACGGTTATTCTGATGGTGGCTGGTTTACCACTTTTTGTAAAAAATGCCAGATGATGAATTCTAATGATTTGACTTAGATTCTTTCTGCTTTGCAGTAATATTTCAAAAACACCTCCGAAAAATCCGGAGGTGTTTTTGTTCATTTTTTATAGTTGGGACCTATTACTTGCTTGAACGATTCACCCGCTTGCTTGTAAAGCTTAATCGCCTCGGGCACTTTGTCCAGATTGAAGCGGTTGGTGACAAAAGATTCTACATCCAAGCGGCCGCTGGCAATGAGTTCAAGCACAGCTTTAGTTTCAATATGTGTCGTGGAATAGGTGAGATTGATCTTGATCCCGGAAAGCCACATCTTATAAGGGTTAATCGGCCAGTTGACATCCGGATTGAGAGGCGTGCCAAAACTGAGTGTCGCGCCCTTCTCGCACATATCCATCGCCTGATCCCAAACATGGACATTCGGCACAGCCACAAAGAGGGCATCCGCGAGTCGACCATTATTGATTTCTTTGAGGCGTTTTACCGGATCTTCCCTACCGGAATTGATAATATCAGTCGCACCGTGTTTGAGCGCTTGTTCAAGGCGCCAGTCGTTCAAATCGGTCACCACAATACGACCTGCCGGGCTGAGGCTCAGCAGATTCAGGTAGCACAGACCGATAAAACCCATGCCAATCACCACAACAGTATCGCCATCAAAGGAAGGGAGTGATCTTGATACCCCTCAGAGTACACGAAATAGGTTCGACCAAAGTGCCAACCTCGAACGAGACGTTGTCTGGCAGAAGCAGAGTGTCAAAGCGGGTATGTCTTCCGGCACTCTGAAATACTCCGCCATACCACCCGGGTCCAGCCGGTACTTGCGGAAGTTCTCACAGAGGGCATGATGGCTGCACTGATGGCAGGATATGCAGCCTACATGATGATGGGCAAACACGCGGTCCCCCACTTTGAATTTAGTCACTTCGCTGCCGACCTTGGCAATCGTACTGGTAGGTTCGTGACCCATTCCAAGGGTACCCAGGGCACCATGTAATATTCGGTCAGCTCACTGCCGTAAAACCCACAGGCTTCCATCTTAACCAACACCTCCCGTGGGCCCCAATCTCGGTTACTGGCACGTCCACAAGACGCACGTCTGAGTTGTTGTAATACATTACTGCTTTCATCATTTTAGGGATTGAGGTCATCTGCTCGTCCATCTTTTTCTATTATTCCCTTGTTGTTCAAACGCCTAATTGCTTATCCAATTCTGCGAGTATCTCGTCAGCGATTTTACCGACCAATTCCTGGCTGGCGGTCTCACTTTTACCCACTAGGCTCAATTCGTTGTTAAATGGACTGGTGATAAGGTTAGAAAGTATTAACCCTTCAGCTGATTCAATTCGTCCTCGGCTAAAAAAGCAAAGGGACAGACCCCTTATAGACTTCGAAACCGAGCTGTTTGAGTGTGCTTTTACAGCCTTCAAATACTGCTTCTGCCTTCACTTTATCGTAGATCTTTTGTTTTCCAACACGTACCATTTTTTCCTCCTTATGCATGACCAAAGAATTTATTCCAGGGGATGTCAACTGACTTCCTCTGCTGAATCACTTCACCAAGATGTAAAACGAGCGGAAAAGCACTGAGTTCGAGCTTTCCCCTGGCAGCCAGTCTGGGCAGAGCTCCGCTGATCACGTTCAGAATATTTACACCTTCAAGCGTTACACCTTTTAACATTTCCAAAGCCTGTGGGAAGGTATAGTCCTGCCCCAACAGCTGCCCAAGACGCATATTCCTGCCGCCGAAAATGGTAACATACAGATCCCCCGAGCCGGTCAGGCCTACGACGCCATCCACCTTGCCGCCTAAGGCCTCGGTTAGCACGCGAATCTCGTACATGCTCTGTGCGAAGAGAGCTGCTTATGGATTGTAATTGTGGGCGATCCCATCCATGCCGCTTTTAATCAGTTCGCCAGCAGCAATATTAATGGCAATGGCATAGGCATTTTTAAGAGCTACCCCTACCTCTGCGCCGATAAAATCGGTGGTCACAAAAACATGATAGTAAGCATTTTCGAACAACTGTTTCAAATTTTGCAGGATATGCTCATCCTTACCGCAAAAGTTGACACAGGTTTGTCTTCGGGCGGCCAGTTCCTGCGCTATACAGGGCCCAGCCACCGCATTGATGCTAATCTTTCCTCTCAGGTTCTCGGGTAGCAGACTCTCCATATACTCCGGTATGATTAGCAGATCTCCATCTGTGTTTGCGACCAATCCCTTCGTAATGGAAAGCACTGGTACATTCGGTTTGAAATAAGGCTGGAGGGTGTGCATGAACCAGTCAATACCAGCGCTACTCACACCGCAAACAAGCACATCAATACCATCGAGCGCTGCCGCTAATTCTTCCAGGAAGCAAGGCTTTATCCCAGCCGGCACGGTCCGTTTATGTTTAGGGTGAAGGCCAGTCTGTTTGATGCTTTCTATGATCTCCCGATCCAGATGTGTACCCACCAATCGTACATCATGACCATTGTCATGAATTGGCCAGGCAATTCCTGAACCCATCATTCCTGCACCAACTATCGCAATTTTTGCCATGCGATGTTCTCGTTTCTACTCCGATTAAGGTCCTAATCTACACCATGGAAATTGGTTTCCACGAGTTCAGTCATGGCCTCCAGTGCCTCTTTGGCATCTTCCCCCTCTGCATGCAATGTGATAACTGTACCTTTAACAGCGCCCAGTGTGAGCACGGAAAGGATACTTTTGGCATTCGCACTCTTTTGATCCGTTCTCACCTTGATGGTGGATTTGAACTGCGAGGCGGTCTTCACAAATAAAGCCGCTGGGCGGGCATGCAGACCCACAGGATGGTTGATCGTGAGCGTAACTTCATTATCCGATTTTTGCTGTTCGATTTCCTTTTCTTTTGTTTCGCTAGACTCTGAAACATTCAACTCCCGATCCAACATTTTCACCACTTCGCTGCGTTCTTCGGTATCCGCTAAGGCTTGGAGAAAATCCTGATTTTGGATAATACCCATGACTTGCTGCAACATCGTCATCACGTCTTTTTTGTCCGGCACAGCCAACATCATAATCAGGCCCACATCCGTTCCAGCATCTTCCGAGTCGCCCATCATACAGAACCTGACCGGTTTTTCCAAAATGCCAACGGCGACAGCGCGATTAAGCACATGTTCAGAGTCCGTATGTGGGATAGCAACGCCCAATGGCTGGGTAGGCAAACCTGTGGCATACTTTTCTTCACGCGCCAGGACAGCTGGTAAAAATGTCTCGCGCACATAGCCGTTTTTCTCTAAAAGCGAGCCCAATTGCCGAATGGCATCCTGCTTGGTCTCGGCTGACATAGGCATGATCAGATTCTCTTCCACAAACCATTTTGTCTTTTGCATAGTCTCTCCTCAATATCATTGATCCCAGAGGTTTTACCTGTCTATGTTTACCTCTATTTTTATAAGAATCTCTTAGCGTTTTTAATCGAGCTTGTAAACAATCTCTTCCAAGACTTTCCTTTCCCAACCCAGTTACATACGCCAGCGTTACAGCCACTGGAATGTTGCTTTTAAGGTTCAGAGGGGTTGTGGGACTAACCATATCTCTCCCATTTAACAAACACTCTGATTCATATGCTTTGCAGTGAACAATCTACATAAGGATTTCCCATTCTTACAGCGCTTTTTCCAAGGGCTCTTTAACAATGATGGATGTGGCCACTGAGCTACCACAAGCAACTATTATATTCTTCTTCCTGGCAATAATACTCCTTAAATTGCTATTCAATATGAAACCAAGCATTTTTACCTTCACCAATTCAGACAAGAGGGCGGCTCTGACCACACATTCTTACAATCCATCTCTGCCAGGCGCTCAGTGCTCAAGCCAAGTCGTCAACTAATTAACTGCCTTCTTCGATGATTAAACAGGAGAAAACCTTTCAGGTAAGCGCCAACATCCAAAGAGGAAATCTGGTGTGCACCTTCGGGGATTTTTAAGCTCATGCCCCTTTCCTAAAGTAGTGAGATAAGGAAGCAACTGCGTACCAATAATCAGCTCGCCAACCATAATAAAGATGACTTTGATAATACCTCGGATAATATAGCCTTTTTACTCTTTCTCCTTACTCAATAACCGGCTTCACACTGGTTCACATTGTTCTGAACCCATAACTGGAATTAACTGCCCAGGTCAATTATTGTTCACCGAAGAGGGCTGCCTGCATGTTAGAATCGTTTTCAAATCAAACATATCGTCATCTAAACAAGGAGAAATATGGCTGTCCGATACGTTCCTGAACCCTTCCGCATTAAGATGGTTGAAACAATTAAAATGACCACCCGTCCCGAAAGAGAGAAATATATTCGGGAGGCAAATTACAATGTTTTTAACCTGAGAGGTGAGGATGTTTATATCGACCTGCTTACTGATTCGGGGACTAACGCAATGAGCTCCATGCAGTGGGGAGGCATTATGTTGGGTGACGAAGCTTATGCCGGTGCCTCCAGTTACATACGCCTGATGGAAACCACGCGCAATATTTTCGGCTACGAGTACATTCAGCCTGTGCACCAGGGACGCGCGGCAGAAAAAGTTCTCTTTCCCCTGCTGCTGCGCAAAGGCTTGTTTGCCATCTCCAACATGTTCTTTGATACCACGCGCGCTCACGTGGAGCTGGCAGGCGCGCGCTGTATCGATTGTGTGGTCGGGAGTGCCAAAAACCCCGAGATGGTAGCTAAATTTAAAGGCAACATGGATCTCAAACTGATGGAGAAAACCATCCTGGCGCATGGTGCAGAAAACATCGGCTTGGTCGTGATGACCATCACCAATAATTCTGCCGGCGGACAACCCGTCTCCATGCAGAATATTCGCGATGTTGCCGCCATGTGTAAAAAATACAATCTAATCCTGGACCTGGACGCAGCCCGCTACGCGGAGAATGCTTACTTCATTCAACGTGACGAGCCTGACTACGCGCAGACCTCCATCCGGGACATTGTACGGGAAATGTTCAGTTATGCTGATATGTTCACCATGTCTGCGAAGAAAGACGGCATTGTCAATATGGGTGGGCTGATCGGTGTCAGGGATCCAAAACATTTCGAGGATCTGGTCATGCGCATCAAAGCCAACTGTATCAGTTATGAGGGCTTCATCACCTATGGTGGCTTGAACGGCCGCGATATGGAAGCGCTGGCGATCGGGCTGGAAGAAGCTCTCTCAGAAGATTACCTGCGCTACCGCATTGGTCAGATGGAATACCTGGCTGCCCGACTGGATGATGCCGGCATTGCCTACCAGAAACCGGTTGGAGGGCATGGTGTCTTTTTGGATGCCGCCAAAATGTACCCGCAAATTCCTTATACGGAATTTCCCGGGCAGGTACTCGCGCTGGAGCTTTACAAAGAAGCCGGCATCCGCGGCTGTGATATTGGCTCCTTCATGATGGGGAACGACCCGGACACCGGCGTTCAGCTTAAATCTGACTTCGAGTTTACCCGCCTGGCCATTCCCCGCCGGGTGTATACCCAGGCACATTTGGACGTAATCGCTGACGCACTGGTGGAAATCAAAGCAAAAGCCAGCCAAATTAAACATGGCTACCGGATCACCTGGGAGCCCGCCATCCTGCGCCACTTCCAGGCCAAACTTGAACCGATCGGATAAATTTTCTTTTCCTGACGTTCCGCGGAATTTGACCGACAGGGTTATCTTCCAATATTGTTAACCCTGTCGAATTAATCCAAGCGATGGTACAGAAAAGGTTGTAAGGACAAAATCATGTTGGCATGACTGGGGAAGGTCTTCCTACCTTAAGGTATACGATGGCGGTCCTGGGTTGGAATGCTTACCTTGTCAGTTCGTGGGGTACATGAAAGAATATGGCCTGTCAGGGCAAACGATTCACAAGATATTCTATGAGAATCCTGCAAGGTCCCCCGCCTCTCATTGCTATATAAAACCAAACGAACCTTATCCGAAACAACTGATAAGGAACTTATCTGTCTTATCAAACAATTTCTAAACTGTCAGAACTTTGGCGCCGGATTTAAGCAGCTCGGTGAGGTGTTCGCCAATGTAATACACATTCAGGCCAAGGGGTTCCACCATCTCCAATACACCATAATTTTCTGCGCACCTTTTGCAGGCGCTCACTTCCAAACCAGCCTCCATGCACTTTTTCACTTCCGCTTGCAGTGTGGGGGTGGTAGCCAGAACAACGGTTGCCGGCCCCCAAAAGATGATTTCCACTCCTTTCCACCAACCCTTGACCTTGGAGTTATACGCATACATCAGGGCCATATTGTAAATAGCACCCAGATCATTCGTGATGATGACAACAACCAATTTATCCATAGCGTCTCCTGCTTAATTTAAATAGGGAAGGCTAAATGAAAAGCCTTCCCCATTTCTAGCACGATAAATTTACTTCTTCGCTTTGGCAAGGAGCTCACGGAATTCATCCTCAGTGAGCAGACGGTTGACTTCATAAGCCTTTTCTTTGATCATAGCCAAGACTGCAGCCTTCTCTTCGGCGGTGGCTTCGAGGCCTAATTTTTCCAACCAAATGTCCACGGAGGGCAAACCACTGTGTTTGCCAAGCACAATTTCGGTCCCGTCGCGGCCGATGAGCTCAGGAAGGTAGGGGGTCACTTCTAAACGATCGGTGCCTTCACTGCAGTTCTTGTACCATGCAGTGACAATACCGGATTCGATATTGAAGATACGGTCTCCAAAGATACCTTTGTTCTCCTTCATACCTAAGCCGGAGATACCGCGTACATATTGGGTGAGATCCCAGATCTTGTCTAACTTCAGACCTATGTCCACACCATAAAGCGTGAGCAGGCTGAGGGCCAATTCTTCATAAGACACGTTTCCAGCCCGTTCGCCAATGCCCATAATGGTGGTGTGGGCGACATCCGCTCCAGCTGCAAGTGCCATGAGCGTATTGGCAGTGCCCAGACCAAAATCATCATGGAAGTGGGCTTCCACGGGTTTTGTGATGCGTTTCTTTACGGACTTCACCAAGTGAGTGACCGTATGTGGTGCCAGACCACCCATGGTGTCCACGATAGCCAAAGCGTCCATGTGGCCTTCTTTAGCTACCTGCTCCACCAGGTCCAGAACCCAGTTCATGTCTGCGCGGCTCATGTCGATGGGGAAGAAAACGGTGTAGAGACCCAATTCGCGGGCAAACTGGGTAGCTTCGATGGAAGCATCAATTGCACGCTGGAGCGGCCATCGATAGGCTTTCTCAATCATGTGCTCGCTGGAAGGAATCTCAACGATTACACCCTTCACACCACAATCAGCAGCCTGTTGTACATCGGATTTCATGCAGCGACAGAACGCAAAAATTTCTGTATCGCTCTTTTCATGACGCCGTACAATTTCCTTGATAGCTTCTTCGTCCTGTTTGGAGACCGCGGGCATACCAGCTTCGATACGGTGTATGCCAATTTCCACCAGACGGTCCGCAATTTCAACTTTCTGATCTTTATTGAAGATCAAACCCGCTTGCTGTTCACCATCGCGCAATGAAACATCATGCAGTTTGATCTTATCTTTGAAAGCAAAATCCTTGACAACTTCCGGCAGGAAGTTCCAGGGGCTCGTAAACCATTGATCAGTTTTCCATTTTGTTTCCATACTAAATCCTTTCTAAATTAGAGTTTTTTATTATTTTTCTACTTCTCAAATCTTACGGAGAGGTGTGTGAACCATGGCTAATAATGCCCATTTTGTAGTCTTTGGGCATAAATTTCTCGGCTTCAGCAATCGCGCTCGTCAAATCCGGGCAATAGGTTATACCTTTTTTCTCAATAGCAGCCTTATTGGAGAGCTCACTAACGAAAATCAGCTTGTTTCGTTCCCAGCATTGGCTATAAGTCAAATGTACTGTTCCGGCAACTTCGTCTTTGATCTGTTTTGCCTCCAACATGGCATAAACTTCCGCACTGCTCTTATCTCCCAGTTCTAATAGTTCGGGATGGGTGGTTGGAATACCTTCGTAGGCAGGTGTCATCAGAATCACGGGCGTTCCAGGCTGAGCGAAGCAGCAACCAACTGTCATCGCCTTGGCACATTGCCAAAGATCCAGATCTCCGGGGTAGGAATTCACCAAAATCATGTCCACCTTGCCCGGATGTTCCACGCAGTAGATTTTACGCGCCCACTTGACGCCTTCGCGATGTGCCAATACTTGATCTCCGGCTACAATCTTGACCAAGCGGTGATCCGGGTTAAGCACGGAATTGACGATCATGGTCAGACCCGTTTGTTTGGCAATCACCTCCATGTCCTCTCGGATGGGGTTTTCGGGATTCCCAATCACCTCAAAGAGGTGTTTGGTTGCCACCAGATGCGTATAAGCTGTAGTAGTGGAGGAGCAGACACCCGGAACAATGGTTTTCGCTCCGCCGCTGAAACCGGCGTAAATATGTGGGATGATATTGCCGATCCCCACGCTCAGGTCACTTTCAGCATAGATTGTATTGACCTCTACAGGAATACCGTTGGGCGTGACACCCAGATTTTTCATAGTGGTGTAATCCACGGAATCGTGGTTGACAATCCTGTATCGATCCACAACTTCCTGCCCATAACAGCGGACACATTCTTCTACTGTCATAGCCCGATGCGTTCCCAAAGCGATTAAGATGGTGATATTTGAATCCGGAACTCCGCCTTCTTCCAACTGCCTGAGGAGCACAGAGAGAATCAGCTTCTGGGGAGTCTGACGGGTAAGGTCATCCACAATTAAGACCACCTTTTCAGGTTTACGGGCAACCAACTCTCTGAAGGATGGTGTACCAATCGGATTATCCAATGCCCTGACTAACTCCGCTTCGGGATCGGAACAGGGTTCCATTGGTGCCGCTTCAATGGTCCATCCCACATGTTCCTCAGGAAAATCATATTCAATTACATCGTGCCCATAAATAAAGCTTTGTTTCATTTTATTTTTGCGCCAATTGTTTCAGGTTTACCGGATGGAGAGGCGTCTCCCCTTTCGCACCACGCACAGCTTCCTGGAAGGATTTGTGCCGTAAGGCAATTGAGGAATCCTCCGAGTAGAATGCAGCATGTGGAGTGATGATGATGTTATCCAGCGTGAGCAGCGGATTGTCTGCCTCCGGTGGTTCCTTGACCATCACATCAATTGCCGCACCTGTGATCCAATTCTCTTTGAGGGCAGTGTACAGGTCTGGTTCGCAAACTAAAGGACCGCGGGAGGTATTCACCACTAAGGCATTGGGTTTCATCTTGCGGAGGTTCTCCGCGTTCACCACATTCTTTGTGTCATCAGTCAGCGGAGCATGGACAGAGAGGATGTCTGATTCTCTAAACAACCGGTCTAAATCAACCATCTCAACATCAAACTGGGCGGCATATTCTGGCTTAATGAAAGGATCATAAACCAGAACTTTGAAGCCGAAGGGCAGAACCTTGGTTAGCAGGTTGCGGGGGATGTTGCCAAACCCGAGCATACCCCAGGTCTGACCGCGCAGACCAAAGATCGGCCGGGCACCATCATGCGTCCACTCGTTTTTCTTAACTTTGCGATCGAACAGCACTACCTTACGAGCCAGTGCGAGTGCCAGGGCAAGGGTATGATCTGCGACTTCATCAAAACAGTAATCTGGGACATTACAGACATAAATCCCTTTTTCACTGGCCGCATTCAGATCAATATTGTTAAAGCCGATGCCTGAGCGAACAATGATCTTACAGTTCGTCGTGGCCTCAATTACCTTACGGGTCACCTCCGCATAGGTAGAAACAATCGCATCGGCATCATGAGCAACCGCGATGATATCGTCTTCTTTGCCGCTTTTAGAGAGTACAAAGGTACCCCCGGCAGCTTCCACTTCTTGCCGTTCAATCTCCTGATCAGGAAAAATCGAATCAGTTAGTACAACTTTAAATTTTGTCATTCTCTCTCCGTTCTCGTTTTTTAACGCAATTTCAATTAATCAATATTCTCACTAAAGTGAAGGCCCAATTCGGTTGATAGCAAATTCTTCCGTACCAAGGGTTTCACTTTTCGTTTTCTTTCCGTTCACGATCGAGATAAGTTCTTCAAAAATCTCGTCAGCAACTTCTTGTGTGGTGCTCTTTCCATCGATGATCTTTCCTGCGTTAATATCCACAAATTCGTCAAAACGCAGCGCGTTGGTCGGATTACCACAGACCTTTATCACTGGCGCAATGGGTGAACCTGTTGGTGTTCCCAAACCCGTGCTAAAGACACAAATCTGCGCGCCACCAGCTATCATGCCGCTGATGGACTCAATGTCATGCCCAGGCGTGTCCATAATATACAGACCCGGCTTCTCCAGTGTTTCGGCATAGCCGAGCACGCCGGAGATTGCAGCACTGCCAGCCTTAGTGATACAACCCAATGATTTCTCTTCAATGGTTGTGAGCCCTCCGTCCATATTTCCAGGCGTAGGGTTGGCACCTCTAAAAGCATAGCCGGTCGCTTCGATACTCTTTTCTGTGTTTTGGACGAGCGCCAAAATTTCTTTGCCTACTTGCGGATTGATCGCCCTGCGGGAAAGCACATGTTCAGCCCCAATCATCTCCATCACTTCAGAAAGGACAACAGTACCACCCTGCGCCACCAGGCGGTCGCTAAAAAGACCGATCGCTGGGTTGGCACTAATTCCGGATGTGGCATCTGACGCGCCGCACTCCAAGGCAACCTTAATAGCCTGAAGTGGCATAGGCTCTCTTTTTAGTTGGTCCACTTTGTCTTTGAACCGCTGGGCAATTTTGACCCCCTCAGCAATGGTTTTCTTAAACCCTCCGACTTCCTGGATCACAAGGTACTCCACAGGCTTACCTGTGTCCCGGATTGCATCGGCCAGTTTATAAGCCAAGTTGCTTTCGCAGCCAAGGCCTACGATGAGAACAGCCCCAACATTAGCGTTTCTTCCAAACCCGGCCAGTACGCGCCGGGTTTGTTTTTCATCATGCGCCAGTTGCGCGCAGCCGTGTTGATGTATTAATGATTTTACACCTTTGACCTGATTGGCAATTTGCCTCACTACCTCGTTTGCGCAGACAACCGTGGAGATGATCAGCATGTAATTGCGGATGCCATATTCCCCATTTTGTCTTAGGTAACCACTCAGACGTGGCTGGTTGCGAGGGTTATTACTCATTCTTGCTCAATCCCTTCATATTATGGATGTGCACATGCTCACCCACAAGGATTTCCTGTGTCGCCAAACCAATGTGCTCTCCATATTTACGTACTTTTTGCCCCTTCATAATCGGCTTAATGCTCACCTTATGAAACTTGGGCACATTACCAAGAATTTGAATCCGCTGATCGTCCAATTCCACAAATTCACCCGGTTTCAGAGCCGAGAAGGTGACTGCTACATCATCATCGCTGTGGATTCGATGAAGATGGGCATCACTCATTCTTACCACCCAGGTAACTGTTCATCAGATCAGACTGTTCTTTCATGTCAGCAGCCTGCCCTTCGAGAACGATTGTACCTAAGTTCAGAACGTAAGCGTAATCAGCAACTGAGAGTGCCAGGTTGGCATTCTGTTCTACGAGCAGAATAGTCACACCGTTCTTATTGATTTGCTTGATCTGGTCGAAGATGCCATCCACAATCGTTGGCGCTAAGCCAAGGGAGGGCTCGTCCAGCATCAACAGTTTAGGCTCAGACATTAACGCGCGGCTGATAGCCAACATCTGCTGTTCGCCACCGCTCATCGTGCCGGCAAGTTGCTTATAACGTTCCTTCAAACGCGGGAACAACTCATATGCATTGGCTATCCCTTTTTCTACAAAGTCTTTCTTATAGTTGGTGTACGCGCCCATTTTAAGGTTCTCCTCCACCGTGAGTCCGGGAAAAACCTCACGACCTTCGGGAACGAGTGAGATACCTTTTTTCGCCATCACGTTGGCGTTTTGTCCTTGGATCTCTTGACCTTCAAAGAAGATCTTTCCGCCTTCGGGTTTCACTAAACCGCTAATGGCTTTCAGGGTTGTTGACTTTCCTGCTCCATTAGCACCAAGAAGAGAGACGATCTTACCTTTCTCCACATGCAAGCAAATCTCGTGCAGCACCGGCTGAACACCACCGTAGGCAACCAAAAGATTTTCGGTTTTTAACATTAGTCTCTCCTTGTTCCAAGATAAGCAGTTATCACTTCAGGATCATTCTTGATCTCGGAATAGCTGCCTTCAGCGATCTTTTTGCCATAATTAATTACAATGGTTTTGTGTGTCAGACCTTCCACAAATTCCATGGCATGCTCAATCAGCAGAATTGTGATACCTCTGTCGTGGATCTTATTCACCAGCTCCATAAGGTTGCGTTTTTCCTGACTGTTCAAGCCTGCCGCTGGTTCATCCAATAGAAGCAGCTGCGGTTCCGCCATCAGGGCACGGCCAATTTCGAGGACTTTACGCTTTCCATAAGGCACGTTCTTGATCCATTCGTCTTTGATGTCATACAGACCGATGAAATCCAAAATCTCATTGATCTTTTCTGTTTGCTCATTGAGCTCATTTTTGTATCTTGGTGAACGAAAGACAGCATCCCCAAGGTTGCAATGCGTCTTGACGTGCGCGCCAAGGTGAACATTGCTAAAAACAGTTTGCGAAGCAATCATGCGAATGTTCTGGAAAGTTCTGGAAATACCTTTTCGGCAAACCTCGTGCGGTTTAAGCCCCTGGATCTCCTCGTTATTAAAGCGTACCTGGCCTTGTTCCGGATTGTAAACACCTGTAACGACGTTCAGGACTGTCGTTTTGCCGGAACCATTGGGGCCGATAAGACCGACAATCCGGTTCTTTTCCACCTGGATGTCCAGACCATCAATAGCCTTAATGCCGCCAAAATTCTTATGGACTGTTTCGAGTTGAAGTATTGAATCCACTTTTACCTCACTTGTCTGCCGAAGCGGTTTTTTTCTTGCCAAATATGTTGCCAAAAAAGCCCGAGATTGAGCTCGCGTAGCGGATGTAGATGAACAAAACCAGACCGTAGAACACCATGCGGCTGCGTTCCAGGAATCTCAGGATTTCCGGAAGGCTGGTCACCACGATACTGCTGAGAATGGCGCCTGTAGGACTGGTCATGCCTCCCATTACCACCATGAGCAGGAAGGTCGCACTCATGTTGAAGGTGAAGGTATCCGGGTTGAGGTAACCCGTCAGATTGGCAAATAGCACACCTGATAACCCTGCCAGGCTGGCCGAGATCACAAAGGCAATCAATTTGTACTTACGGATATTGACACCCATAATCTCCGCAGCCACTTCGTCATCCCGGATGGACTGCAGTGCCAGACCGACGAAAGAGTTTTTCAGGCGGATAGTCAGCAGCGTTACCAGGGCAACAACTGCCAACATAAAGTAATAAAGTTGAATCCTTCCAAGCATTGGGCGAATACCGCGTAAACCAAAGGGACCGCCAGTGATTTCAGCATTCAAAATCAGAAGGCGGATGATTTCTCCGAACGCGATCGTAATCACTACCAGGAACGGACCGCTCAGTTTGAAGGAAGGCACACCTAATACAACACCGATCAAACCAGCCAGAACTGGTCCGACTATCAAAGCCAGCCACGGGCTGAGGCCCCAGTTGACTGTCATGATACCGAAGGTGTAGGCGCCTACGGCTACCAGACCAGCATGGCCGAGGGAAAGCTGCCCAGTGAAGCCAAGCAGAATTACCAAACTCAAAGTGACCAATGAGTTTTGCAGGCCGCGTGCAATCATATAGAACTGATAATCCGACATGCCGAGGAGCGGCAGGAGTGCCAATACGCCTAAAATGATGAAGGCGGAATTCTTTGAAAGTAGGCTCATTGCTTTTTTCATCATATTCTCCTCGTTAAACTTTTTCCACGATCTCTCGTTTGAAAATACCACCAGGTCTAAACAAGAGGATAATGATCATGAACATAAAAATAAGTACGTCTTTGTAGGTGGAGGTAACAAACGTAGAGAAGAGCACTTCCGAAATGCCAACGATAAGCCCGCCGACGAGCGCTCCTGAGAAGCTACCCAAGCCACCAATCAGAACGGCAGCAAATGCTTTGATAGCAATCAGACTTCCCATCTCCGGGATTAGAGGCACAATTGGAGCAATCAGGGTTCCTGCTACAGAAGCTAAAGCAGTGCTCAGGAAGAATGTCCCCGAAACCATGCGCTCAACTTTGACGCCCATCAATGAAGAAACCGTCGGTTTCTGTGCAACCGCACGCATGGCAATACCAGTGATTGTTTTACTCAGGAACAATTGCAAAAGAAGAACTAAAACTACCACAATCAGAATGTTGCCGATTTGGTAGGGCATAATGAACAGATTGCCGATTTCAATTGCCTTTTCCGGGAATGGGCTGTCAAACCGCTGGGCATGTGGACCCCAGATGAGCAGAATGCTATTGCGAAGAACGATGGATAAAGCAACCGTACCAATTAGAATTAACTGAGGGTTCATTTTCTTTTCTAACATGGGGTAGAAGTACCAGCTGCTAAGGAAAAATCCAAACGCACCCATGATCAGAACAGATATTAGCATAGCCAGGGGATATGGCAGAGCCAGTGTCAGAACAAAAGTCAGCATTACATAACCACCAATGGTCAGCAAGTCCCCTTGGGAGAAGTTAAAGATACTCGTGGCGTTCCAAATTAATGAAACAGCCAGAGCAGCCAGAGCGTAAATGAGTCCCATGTTCACACCCTGGATAATGAGTTGGATCAAAGTCTCGATATTCATTCAGGCTCCTGTTTTTTTATTTATCCCATCAGAGCAGACGGGTTTACTGTGACATCCAAACCTTTAGTCCTCTAATACCAGCGTTCAAACTTCAGGTTTTCGAATTCTGGAGAGCAACGAAAACATCGTTGCTCTCCAAATTAAACACAGTCGTTAGATGCTAAGGAAGGAATCCGTTGTCATCTAAATCTTCTATTTATCGACAGGATATTCCTCGAACTGAAGGACTTCCCACTTGCCATCTTTGTATACCTGGGTGTACATCCAGTGGACAAGGTTACCTTCTTTATCCGCCACATAGTGACCAAGCACGCCCTGGTAATCCAGTTTGGACAATTCTTCCCGGATCTTTTCGCGGTCCAAACCAACACGGCTTACAATGTCTGCAATGATGTAGACACTGTCGTAGTGGTTGACGTGGGACGGGGAAATAGTCTCCTTGAAGGTAGACTCATACTTATTGATGAAGTCCGCATATTCCGCATCGCCCGTGCTCAGGGTAGTGGTGGTGACCATGCCATTAAAGTTGGTCGGACCAGCAAGGTCAATCACGGAAGGAACACCAGCGGCGCGTTCGCTGAATACCGGGACGTCTCCCATGCCCAATTCAGAGCGCTGTCGGGTGATCTTGCCAACTTCAGGCGTGTAAGCATAGATGAAGATAGCGTCGGGATCGTTGTTCTTAATCTCAATCAATTGAGCGGAGAAGTCCTGATCGCCATCGTTGAAGGTCTGCACGGTTACAGGCTTCATGTCGAATTTCTCCATGGCAGCCAGAGTGGCATCCCAGTTGGCCTTGGAATAATCATTCAAACCGTAAATCACGGCAGGTCTCTTCACATTGTAAATTTCAGCAGCGGTTTTAACCAGCAGCGGAATCCAATATTCAGAAGAAATCTGCATGCGGAATGTGTAGGGGTTATCCAGCTGAGTTGTGCCAGCAGCAGTACCATCGGTGATGGTGGGGATCTTTGCTTCTTTCCACAGCGGTTCAGCTGCAAACACACCACCGGAGCGGTTGGGGCCTAACATGGCAATCGGGTCTTTGGAGATGGCGTTCTTGGCAGCGTCGATAGCATCTGCAGAGTTAGAAGTCTCATCCACAGCGATGTATTCAATTTTGGCCATGGTGCCATCGGGGAGTTTCACGCCGCCCGCGGCATTGATTTCATCAGCCGCCATCTTGGCACTATTGGTAATGAAGTTACCGTAGGATGAGGCACTGCCGGTCAGGGGAACAAGGTGAGCAATACGCACAACTTGTTCGGAAGCAGCAGGGGCTGCGGCGTCCGGGGCTGGTGCCTTGGTGTCTGGTGTACTAGTGCAACCTACAAGCAGCATTAACACCATTAATACTGAGAAAATTGAAAAGACAGACTTTTTCATGCGTTACAACCTCCATTATTTTGTGTTTTTTATGGTTTTGAAATCTTGTGTTTGGATTTATTCTGATTGGTGAGCCTCCATTTTTAAAGGTGATAAATCTTATTTCACGAGGTATTACAGCCATTCTGTTGAGAATGTCACGTTGCCATTATACCTGATTGATTTAATTTATTGGTCTTATTCTCCATTATTAACATGATACTAATACTATGACAACTTTTTGGTTTTTATGACCAAAACCCCAGTTTCAGTTGTTAACAGATCTTGCTTCTCTATTAACAATCTATTATTATACTGCTAAACAATGAAACATCTATGGGAATTTATAATTTTTTAAGATTCAGCCAAACCATCGAGAGATTCGATGTTTTTCTTCAGAATTTAGATTCCACACTTTCCCCATCTTATTTGAATTTAGGTTTTTACAGTCTCAGGAAGTTACTTTTCACCCTCCAAGTCGCTGGAATAAGTTTTGTTTTTCCAAACAATCTATCCTCTTTTTGTTACATCTATTCTATAATATGCCCCATACAAGCAGGACGGACTTGGAGAACACTTTTTATACATTCTTTCAAGCCGCATAAGAGCACATTCCTTATTAACTTGTGATGCCTTAGAATCAAAACTAAAGGAGTTTCAAATGGATTACGCAAAATTATCACTGGCCAAACACCGCGAATGGAAAGGCAAGTTATCCGTGGACCCAACTGTTCCCGTGGCAACTTCCCACGATCTCTCCCTAGCTTATACGCCAGGGGTTGCCGCTCCCTGCCTGGAGATCCATGAAAACCCGGATGCCAGTTTTGAACTCACCGGCCGGTGGAACACGGTAGCAGTGGTCACCGATGGCACATCTGTTTTGGGGCTTGGCGATATCGGTCCTGAAGCAGGTATGCCCGTAATGGAAGGCAAGTGTGTGCTTTTTAAAGCCTTTGGTGGCGTGAATGCTGTCCCCTTGTGTATACGCTCAAAGGATCCGGATGATATCGTAAAAACCGTGCAGCTCCTGGCCGGCAGCTTCGGCGGCATTAATCTCGAAGACATTTCAGCACCACGCTGTTTTGAAATTGAGAAACGCCTCAAAGAAGTTTGCGACATCCCCATCTTCCATGACGATCAACACGGCACGGCTGTGGTCACGCTGGCCGGCCTCATCAACGCGCTTAAGATCGTTGACAAACGTATCGAAGATGTCAAGATCGTTGCCAACGGGGCTGGATCAGCTGGAGTGGCCATCATTAAACTGATCTGCTCGATGGGTGCCCGCGATGTGGTCATGTGCAACCGCGGCGGGTCTATATATGAAGGCCGCGAAAATCTTACTCCCATCCTTCAAGAGATGGCACAGCTCACCAACCGCGAGAAACGGCAGGGTAATCTGGCAGAAATGATCAAAGGCGCGGATGTGTTTATTGGCGTTTCCGGTCCCGGAACCGTTACGGCTGACATGGTGCGCAGCATGGCAAAAGACCCGATAATCTTTGCCTGTGCCAACCCGATCCCGGAGATCTATCCGGAGGAAGCCAGGGAAGCGGGCGCAGCAGTAATTGCCACGGGGCGCAGCGACTACCCCAACCAGATCAATAATGTGCTGGCTTTCCCGGGCATTTTCCGCGGTGCATTGGATGTTCGCGCCAGGGACATCAATGATCCCATGAAGATTGCTGCGGCTCACGCCATTGCGGAGCTCATCCCCTCGCACGCTCTTTCACCCGATTACATCGTGCCAGCCGCTTTCGATCCGAGAGTGAAGGACGTTGTTTCCATGGCGGTAGCGGAGGCAGCCCGCGCGAGCGGCGTCGCCCGCATATAAAAAGCCTTTGCTCATCTCATCATGGTGATAATGGAGTATTGATTGATTGATTCTTTTTGTTTTCACTTGACAATTGTCTACAACGTGTATACAATATGTATGCACGTTCTATTTCTCAAAGGAGATTAGACGATGAATTATTCCGAAGAAATATACAAGATCTTAAAAGACGAAATACTAAGTGGTGCTTATCCCGAGAACTCACCACTAAGGGAAGTTGATTTGTCAATTAGGTTCAAGGCTAGTAGAACTCCTGTTAGGGATGCTATAGCGAAATTGATAAATGATGGTTTGGTTGAAAAAATTCCTGGGTCTAGTGCTTTTGTAAAAGGTTTCTCTTGGGAAGAATTGCGGGAAATATTTTCGATACGACAAGTATTAGAAGCCTACGCAACAGGTTTGTCAGCGATGTTCATTCCTGATGCAACGATCCAAGAATTAGACCATATCTACGATCAAATGGTAGTTCATCAAAAGGCTAACAATTTTGAAGAATACACAATCCTGGATTTGAAATTTCATAGCACAATAATTCAATTCTGTGGAAATGAGAGACTTATTAAACTCATAAATTCTTTAAATGACCAACCAAAACTTACAAAGCTCCACCAAGATTTATATAACAAAGGAAAAATTACTAAGTCTCTTGAAGGGCATCGTGGTCTTATTGATGCCTTAAAATCTCACGACGCGTACACTGCGTGCAAGATAATGGTTGGTGCAGGACAAAATATCTTTGGCGAGTTCGGTCGAGATTATATAAACAGGATTTTCTACAATATGGAGGAATAGTAATGCGAAAAGAATTTCAAACAATGATGGGTAGCGACAAATTCATTATTGCTGCCGTACATTTATTGCCGCTACCTGGTAGTCCAAATTACGATAGACAAAAGGGTATAAGTGCAATAATTAAACGCGCAAAAGATGATACAAAGAAACTTGCAGACAATGGTGTTCATTCATTTTTGTTTACGAATGAATCTGATATGCCCTACGAGTTCAGTTTGAAGTCGGAAACTATCGCCTCCTTTACAGCGGTTGTAAGTGAGGTTATGCAAGATTATAAAAAACCTTTTGGTATCAATGCCTTAGTAGATGCTCATGCCGGTTTGTGTATTGCACATGCTACTGGCGCTTCTTTTATTCGAGGTTTATTTTCCGGTGTTTATGTTTCTGATATGGGAATAATCGAAAATCAGGCTCCAAGAATATTTCGTACAAGGGCAACTCTGACAGATAAAAAAACTCCTTACTTTTTACATAATTTAAGCTCAATCACAGGACCAATGCTGATAAATCGGGCTGCAGATACTGAGGCGGAATCAATTGTAAAGCACATTGATGTTGATGGCTTTACATTACCTGCTAATGAGTTGGACATGTTTATAAAAGTACGGAAAATCGCGCCTGACTTGCCTATTCTTGTTGGTTCAGGCACAAATTTTCAGAATATTGATTCTCTTCTCGCTGTCTGCGACGGTGCAATTGTAGCTACATGTCTACATGAAGATGGATTACTTCTCAGCCCAGTCGATTCTGCGATAACAGCCAAGTTTATGAAACAGTTTTCGAAATTTGTTGGAGGATAGCACCCTCTAATTATTTAAAACAGTGCGGTCTTTTCAAAAAAATAAGTGCCGAGGTCTTTGTAAAAATGAATTTAATTGGTATTGATGTAGGAACTCAGAGTGTTCGGGTATGTGTTTTTCGTACTGACGGGTTGTTACTTGCAAAAGAAGAGGTTTATTTTACAAAGACAAGGTATCCGAGGCCGAATTTTGCAGAACAAGATCCTCAAGAGTGGTGGGATGCCACAGTTTTAGCCTTAAAAAGAATATTTGGTCGATCAAATGTGAATGCAGAAGAGGTAATTGCTCTCTCTTATGGTTGTACATCATGTACAGCGGTATTTCTGGACAAATTTGGAAATCCTGTTCGGCCTGCAATAATTTGGATGGATAAAAGGGGGAGCGAGGAAGCACGCTTTATTCAAGAAACCAATAATGAAGTGTTATTCTATGCTGGAGGAAGCGTTTCACCGGAGTGGATGCTTCCAAAGGTTTTGTGGGTCAAGAATCATCAACCGGAAATTTACGAGGAATCTTCTCATATAGTTGAACAAATAGATTATTTTTCCTGGAAATTTACAGGTAAATGGGTGCTTGGCTACAATCATTTGGTTGCTAAATGGAATTACTCAAAACAGATCGGTGGTTGGAACGACGGATTTTTGGAAAGCTTAAGGTTACAGGATTTAGTAGGCAAGATTCCCGAAAAAGTCTTATTAATGGGTGATTTCATTGGTTTTTTACTACCAGAGGTTGCTGACAAAATCGGAATAAAGAAGGCAATACCAATCTATCAGGGTGGAATGGATTCTGCTGCAGGCATGTTAGGTTTAGGGGCTTTTAATCCAGGTGAATTAGGAATTTCTGTTGGTACATCATCAGTAATCCAATGTCAATCAAAGGAGATCATAGAGGAAGTTAGATGTAGACGAGATGCATTAGCTGAAGGCTTTTACCTAATAGGTGGCGGAGAATCAACCGCAGGTGCGATTGCACAATGGTTTGTAAAATTATTATCGAGAGACTCAATCATTTCTTATCAAGATTATTATTCTGAATTAGAATCTGAGGTCGATGATGTTCCACCTGGTAGTTCAGGTTTGGTGGTTCTTGATCACTTCCAAGGTTCTCGGTCTTTTGATGATTCATCTTCTAGAGGGGTTATTTGGGGGTTAAACCTCTTTCACGGTGCGCCTCATATCATGCGAGCGATCTATGAATCTGTTGCATATAACATCCGTCTTTTCATAGAAAAATTAGAGAATAGCACATACGACGTCACTAAAATTGCGGCAGGCGGTGGCTTAATGCAAAGCAAGGTATTTTCTCAGATTCTCTCTGATGTTTGTAATAAACCAATCTACCGTGTCAAGGAAAAAGAACAGACTGCTCTAGGTGCTGCCATAGTTGCTGGTGTGGGTTCTGGTGTTTTCTTAGATTATGTTGATGCAATCAAACAAATGGTGAGATTCTCACCACCAATTCTACCTGTATCAGACCACAAAACAATTTACGATTTTTATTTCGATAAATATTACAGGACATATTTCGCGATAAATAATCTAAACCAAGAAGTCGTTGCTTTTGAAGCCACTATTAATGAATCTATAGAAAAGGAGAGTTTTTTACAATGAATTTATCAGAAAATGAGGCTTCCAAAATATTTAGAGAAGCAATTGTGATAAACGGAATGGCAGGTACAACATATGCCTTCGACGCTTTTAAAAATACAGGGCAGACTGCTATCGTACTTACCCTTGCAGCGCACAATGAAGACTGGAATAGAGCGGTTGATCTTTTTAAGAACTATTATGCTGCACTTATTGCTCATAATGATTCTCTGTTGTTAGTAGAATCCGTTGATGACATTCATAAGGCACACCGAGAGGGAAAAGTAGGATTAATTCTTGGTTTTCAAACTTCGACACCAGTTGGACAAGATTGGACTAACCTCTGGTTGTTGTACAAATTAGGGCTAAGAGTTATGCAACTGACATATATGAATAGAACCCTATGCGGTGACGGCTGCCTTGAAGATCCAGATTTAGGATTAACCTTTTTTGGGAAACGGATGATTACAGTAATGAACCAAATGGGAATATTGCTTGATCTTTCTCATTGTGGATGGAAAACAGCTGAAGACGCACTTGCTTATACGAATAAACCAGTCATTTGTTCTCATACAAACCCCTACCAAGTTTGCCCTACTCCGCGAAATTTTCCTGACAGTTTAATAAAGGCTATCGCTGACTCTGGAGGAGTTCTTGGAATAAATGCCCACCCAATGATCTGCACAGCCCGTGGTGGGGCTTCTCAGCCAGATTTGACAGATTACATGAAATGTATGGAACATATGATTAATGTTGCAGGAATTGATCATGTAGGGATCGGTCCTGACTTGTTTCATGGCTTTACTCTATGGGAAGAAGCTAGATGGCACACAGGAGGTTATCTGTTAGATGGGGGTTGGAAATATACCACTGGTCTCGAGGATGAGACAGGAATTCCTAGCATTGCAGTGGAATTAGCTAAGCGTGGACACAGAAAGGAGGATATCGAAAAAATTCTGGGACTGAATTTTCTTAGAGTATTTAAAGATGTGTGGAAAAAAGATATATTTTAGTATCGTGTCGGTTCAAACACAATAATAACGTATTGTGGTGATTTTTGTAAAAGGAGAAAAGATGTTTACAAAGCGAACGAGTTTTATGCTAAGCTTAATCCTAATATTAAGCATGGCACTAGGTGCATGCACTACGAATGTCGAAACTCAAGTGCCCAAACCTGATGTTCCTGATCAAGAAGTTGCTAAACCTGCAGTAACAGAACCAGAAGTTACAGAACCAAAAACAGATGAAGTGGTTACTATAAGATTTCAAGATTGGAGGTTGGCAGAAGAACCCGCCAATTCTGCTCTTCAAATCATCCTTAGTGAGTTTGAAAAAGCTCATCCCAATATCAAAGTACAACAAGAACCTGTGGCACAAGGTGAACGTGTCGAAAAATACAATAATCAATTGAGAGCTGGTGATCCACCAGACGTTGTAAGGTTTAATGTAACAGAATTGCAAACAGAGATTGCCATGGGGGCTTATGAGCCACTGGACCGCTTTTTGGAAGCGGAAGGTGGAGTTGACAGTTTCTTTGAGGATTTTGCGCCATTCTTAATTAATCCTACTAAGAAAGACGGAAGTGTGTATGCAATCCCCCATGAAGGAGACACATTTTTGTTATATGTGAACAAAAGGCTTTGGGAGGAGGCAGGTTTAGACCCTGTAAATAATCCTCCAAAGACATTTGAAGAATTAAAACAAGCCAATTTTCAACTTACAGATAAGTCAAAAAACCAGTACGCGTTTTCTCTATACCCCGCAGTTGCTTGGCTACAATCTTGGTTCAATGCAAATGGTGCTAGATATTTTAATGAAGATTACACTGAGACCTATATTGATTCGCCAGAAGGGATAGAGGCTTTCAAGTTCTTTGTTGAGATGTACAGTGTAGACGGGGTTGTTCCACCAGGTGCTCCTGAGGTGAGTTATGGAGATCAAGTTGCTTTGATGGCACAAGAACAAGTTGCATATATTCAAGGTCCATATGCTACCTGGGGTGGAATTCTTGCTGCTAATCCTGCCCTTACAGAGGATTTAATTGCGATTCCTTTCCCTGGAACAGGTGCTACTGCGGGTAGAGGAACTCACTTTTCGATTGGTGCGGGTTCAGAGCATCCAGAAGAAGCTTGGGAGTTGATTAAGTGGTTAACGAGCGCTGACCAAATGATGACCTTTTTTGAGGTCGGTTCTATGCTTCCAACTAGAATATCTGCCTTGGATTCGATAGATTTTGAAAAATACCCTGCAGCCAAGGTAATGGTTCAAGATTCCATACCATATGCTATTGAATCTTATCCATCTTTTCCAGAATGGGGTAAAGCTTCCTCCATATTTTCAGATGGTTTAATTGCCGCACTTCTTAATGAAGATACACCAGAAAACATTCTTAAAGATGTTGCTGCTGAAATTCGTGAAATTTTAGCTAGTAGACAATAACAAGTTCTATAATCCCCACCTTTTCAGCTAAAATTAGAAAAGGTGGGGAATACTTTTAGAATATTTTTATTCTTTTTACTTGCTAAAGCAGGAACAATAACATGAACATAGCGCACAGAATAAAAAAAATTACCTCAAATGGTCTCTTTCATCGAGAAAATGTAGGTTGGTTGTTTGTTGCACCTGCGTTAATAGTTCTGATCTTAGTATTGGCTTATCCGATAGCTCATGTCATTAAATTGAGTTTCTATAAAGTCAACCTTGATTTTAGCCTAGACTTTGTTGGTATTGATAATTTCATTAAAGCGCTCAATGATAAATGGTTCTTTAATTCTATTGCAAATTCATTTGTTTACACTATTGCTTGCGTTCTAATCACCCAAACAATAGGTTTATTGATTTCTTTGGCATTGAACAGCTCTAATTTCCGATTTAAGAAATTGTTCCACATGATTTTTTTGATCCCGTGGACCTTGTCATTTGTTGTAGTTGGTACTGTTTGGAAGTGGATATTCAATGGCTCTTTTGGTGCTATAAATGCTATTCTTATTAATTTGAATTTAATCAGCGAGAACATCACTTTTTTTTCTGATGTAAAACGAGCTATGCCATCAGTGATTTTTGTGAACGTTTGGCGAGATATTCCTTTCTCAATGGTCATGTTTTATGCGGGATTACAGCAGGTTTCCCAAGATCAAGTAGAAGCTGCAAAAGTTGATGGTGCAAATCCTTTACAAGTATTCCTCCATGTAACAGCACCATCATTGAGAAGCGTATTTTTGGTTACATCATCACTACTAACTATATGGAACTTTAGACAGTTTGACCTTACTCAGATTCTTACCACTGGTGGAGGACCTAATCACAGAACAGAGTTGATATCCAATTTAATTTACAAGACCTCTTTCATTTTTTATGAATTCGGTTACGGCGCTGCCATTTCTGTACTTATGTTAATTATCATTACAGCCATGACGCTAGTTTACATGAAGTTCCTGGGTGATAACGATTAGATTGTTTTCTGCCACATTTTTTATGAATTTTGGTCTTAGTGGAATACAAGGTTTTTGAAGTAGGCTCTAATTATAAAGTAGGCATTGAAGTAAATGAGGTTAATTATGAGATCTGGTTTAAGTAATATATTAAAGTCCACCTTCAAAGTAATCAAAATTGTGTTCCTACTATTTGCAGTTGTGGTTAATTTGGGTCCTTTAATTTGGGTTGCATTAACTTCCTTCAAAACCTTGCCGGAAATTTATTTATGGCCACCCACATTCCTACCTAAAACCTTCACGTTTGAGGCATATGTAAATGTGTGGAAATATAAGAACTTTTCCCGTATTTTTCTTAATACAGCATTGGTATCTGTCGCATCCACTTTGATATCTGCTATCATTGCCAGCTTTGCTGCTTATGGATTTTCAAGGTTCAATTTCCGCGGAAGCAAAACCGTACAATATTTATTTCTATTCACTCAGATGGTTCCCGCGATCCTATTGTTGATGCCTTATTTTATTATGATGAGTAAACTAAACCTAATTAATACCCATATAGCTTTGATTGTTGCTTTTATTTCATTTTCTCTGCCGTTCTGTACATGGATGTTAAAAGGCTTCATTGACTCGATCCCAAAAGAGTTAGATGAAGCTGCAATGATTGATGGCTGTAGTCGCGGGCAGGCTTTGTTTAAAGTTGTTATGCCTCTCGCTTTACCAGGAATTGCTGCAACTTTTTTATTTGGATTCTTAGTGGGCTGGAACCATTATTTGTTTTCAATGGGGCTGACAATTACTCCCGATATGTTTACATTACCTGTCGGTATAGCTGCTCTTTCAGGAGAGTTTAGGGTTGCTTGGAAT
This sequence comes from Anaerolineaceae bacterium, assembly GCA_040772525.1. Classification (GTDB taxonomy): domain Bacteria; phylum Chloroflexota; class Anaerolineae; order Anaerolineales; family Anaerolineaceae; genus Mesolinea. Next base: position 346,721 of record JAXGXZ010000001.1, read on the forward strand.
GAACTAATGGCTGGAACATTAATCGCATCTCTACCAGCACTGATCCTTTATCTATTACTTCAAAAGTGGTTCGTCCGCGGTTTAACTGCAGGTGCAGTCAAAGGGTAGATTGTCCTCTAAATAGTCTTCTTATACTTTCATAGACTAGTTGGTAGTGTAAAGTAATTTACGCGCATTTAGGGATCATTTAGTAAGTTATCCAATGGTGTTGCATATTCAAGTATGTATTCTGTCCACAGTTGGATTGTTCCATGTGCTTCAGCATGGCACACTACCTCAAGGCATACTGGTCATCTTAGAAAACACCAACTATCCTTGTTCTGTGTCTAACGGTAAGAAAGTAATCATTAAACCAAGCGAAGAGCAAAGGGAGATGGAAGGGAAGACGCAAGAAGAAACAACCCTATGCCATCTGCGAACTCAGAAACTGTCGGGCTTAACAACCAGGAGATATCGTGCACGCTGGATATTCTCTCATTGCCTGCCATTTATTTCAAACACTTTACTGTTAGGCATATGACCTCTAGATGGAATATGGTTGAGGTTTAACCTTGGGCAGGTTCCAGGAAAGCTGAACACTTTCTGAACCACCTTTTCAAGCGTGCTCCTTTCCTATCCAGGTGGACGGAGACAATGATTACAAGGCCATCTTTGAATTAGTCTATCAGGACTTGGGGATCAGCCTCATTGTCTTGCCATCCGTGTACCTCTACACTTAATGGGCAAGTCAAACGGTTTTTTGCGCAGTGAGCCCGCGCATGAAATAGCTTTGATCCAGACCTATCAGAACAACATCTGAGCTATAGAAAAGAGCTTAAAGTCGATGCCCACAGTAACTTCAGATTTTGTCACTTGCGAGGTTGGCTACTCACTTTCTGCTTACGATTAAAAACCTATAGCCAAGAAAAGAATTTGATTGGTCATAATACTGCAAGGTTACCATCCAGTATCGTTCACCGGATCGTTTAACGGGTTTAGTGTCTGTCAACGTTAGACCATAATAAGATTCTCAAAACCAATGGCAATGATAAGCTCAGGCAGCATGGGACATATAACGGAAGGATTGGCATTTCGTACGATTGAAAACGATCCTTTTGTTTTGGGTTTCTTTTGCCACGGATGTTATGATTAGTCACAAATAACGAAGCGGAATCTGGAGAGTCATATGGATACAAGCAAAAAGGTGGTCATCGTAACAGGAGCATCGAGGGGTTTGGGGGAGGCAATTGCCCGCCAGGTAGCCAAAATGGGTGGTTCGCTGGTCCTTAATGCCCGATCCACGGACAAATTGGAAGCGGTGGCTGAAGAACTCCGGAAAATGGGGGCGGATGTTGTCGCGGTTCCTGGTGATGTAACTGATCCTTCCACTGCTGATAAGATCATTGCCCAGGCTCTGGGCCATTATGGAAAAATAGATTCGCTCGTGAACAATAGCGGCATCATAGAGCCCATAGCGCCGCTATCCAAAGCTGATCCTGAGGCATGGAGAGCAAATCTGGAAGTCAACCTTCTTTCAGTCGTCATGCTGACGCAGAGGGCTATCCCCCACCTCAGGGAAACTAACGGGACCATCATCAGCATCTCGAGCGGTGCTGCCACCAGGGTCATTCCCGGATGGGGAGCATACAGCCTGGCAAAAGCTGGTATCAATCACTTCACAGCTTTCCTCGCAGTCGAAGAACCAGCGATCACAAGTCTCGCTATCCGCCCGGGGGTCGTGGATACCAGTATGCAGAAAGAAATCCGGGAACTTGGTGGTGCGGGCATGCCTGAATCCGAGCATGATAAGTTTGTTCAACTCCATGAGCAGGGAAAATTATTAGCCCCCGAGCTGCCCGGCCGCGCCGTAGCCTGCCTCGCCCTGCATGCCAGGCATGAGTGGTCCGGGCAATTCATGCCTTGGAATGACGAACGCATTGGGAATCTTCTGGAAGAATAATTACAATCATTCATCCAACCCACCCGTAATTTCTTTGTTTCAAACCCTACGATCGAGAGGGTCGGTTTGCCGAAATTCGTTCCTATATAATCAATACAATCTGTTCTGGCACTCAGCGCCGGGTGTCTATTCTCTTTTGGTGATAGTTTCCTGCAAATTTTGTCCTTCATCCGGGTGTTGAGTTGAACAAACCCCAACCGCCTGCTATTTCGGAATATACAGCCCGCGTTGAAAGATCTGCAAAAGAAGTTTGGCAGGAGATTTTTCAAACAGGGATCTGATCCCGCCACACCACGCGGCGCCGGCTCCGGCTTGTCAGGCGGGGCTGTTCCAAAGTATGGGGGTATCCTGCAGCGCGTCAAACCCGCCTTCGACCCGGGTCTGGTCCTCAATCCGGGCAAAATAGTCTCCGAAAAGACCTTTAAAGTTGTTGGGCTTTTTGCCTGTCCCGAAGTGGGAAAGTATTTAGAAAGCCCTGTCAATGCTGTACATTTCGGGACGCAGTTTAAATCAGCAGTAAAATTTTGGGGGTGTTATGAGATGCCGCATGACATTGATGCTCACTCCAGAACAGGCTGAAAGAAAAAATGATGAAAGTAGTCTTACACGATCTGGATCAACTTTATAGCGAACGGCTTTTGAATAAATGTGATGCAATCGTTGAAGCGGACGGGAAATATGCCCCTTGTCAAGGCTGCTTCGGTTGTTGGGTCAAGCATCCGGCGGAATGCTTTATGAAAGATAAACTCCAAAGGACCTGCCGCATTTTGGGGCGCGCGGACGAACTTATCATCATCACAAAAAATCTCTACGGTTCTTACAGTACCAATATAAAAAACGTGATGGATCGGACGATAGGCTTTTCCACGCCCCTTTGCACATATAGGGAATGGGAGATGCATCATACATTACGCTACGGAAAGCATTCGCTTTTAAAAGTTCTTGTATATGGCGATATTACGGAACAGGAAAAAGCCACATTCACTTATATGGCAAAAAGAAATGCCATTAACGACGGTTACAAAGCATCCGAGGTGCTGTTTTTTGACTCGGCTTCGGAAGCGGAGCGTGCGGTATGAAAACTGTATTGATAAATGGAAGCCCCAAAAAAAGTCTGAGCGCTTCCTCATACCTTGCGGCGATGCAACGCTTGTTTGTCAAGGATGAGAAAGTCACCAAAAAACTGAGAAACAAAAACGATTATGTGGGTATCTTTGAAGAGCTTAAAGACGCGGATTCTGTTGTGCTTTGCCTTCCTTTATATGCGGACGGACTGCCTTCTCATGTGTTGGCTTTTTTAGAGGAAGCTGAGCAGTTCTTTTTGGAGAATGATCTGCATCCGAATTTTTATTGTATTGCCAATAACGGATTCATAGAAGGACGGCAGAATGAGGCGCTGATGCAGGTGGTTGAAAACTTTTGCATTCGAGCCGGTGTTCGTTGGCGCGGCGGAGTCGGTATTGGCGGGGGTGTGATGCTGAACGTTACACGCATCGTATTTGTGGTTCAGACAACTGTTTTTCTCATACAGTATGTAATAAGCGGGTTACAAACCGGTTTTTTTGAGACCACGGGGTTTCTTTCTGCTGTTTTACAAAATGCGGGAGTTCTTTTGTTTTTTAATGCAGGAGTTTTATTCTTTCTGATTCGGATGGGGATGGCAATTAATAAGGCTTCATTTTTCGGAAAACACTACACCCGTATTTTGATCCCCTCCTTTATTTTTGTCCTGTTTGCAAATGTTTTCTTTATCGTCATATCTTTCATTCAAGGCGGTCTTTTTAGAGGTTGGCTTGCAAGAAAATAAATCCAGGCGAAAAAGCATTTCATACGATATGCGTATGACAATCATATTTATCAGTAATATCTATGCGCCCGGCATTGCAGGATGATCAGTTTTAAAGAAGCATATGAACCAGGTTTCAGACAAAAATGTTGGAGGACCGCTTTGTGAAGAGCATGCACTTATACAGATTCTTGCTCATAACATGAAAGTCTCCTGAGTTGATATGCCTTGCTTCATTGCCGCAGGTCGTGGGATATGGACAATAAACGGGATTTATCCTCGATCCGGTCCCGGGAGAGGATGTCATTAAAAAGGAACAGATAATGAAAAAGATAGCTATGTTTACGATGGGCACAAGAGGTGATGTTCAGCCTTATATTTTTTTATCCAAGGAACTTATCAGAAACGGATATGATGTAACACTTGGCTCACATCCCTGTTGGAGAAAATTAGTTGAGGATTCCCATATTCATTTTGAGCCAGTCGGCCCGGATATCAATATAGAAAAAGAAGCGGCAATTATCAGAGGGAAAACCTCAAATCCTGCATTAAGTATGCTTAAGATGATGAATTTTGTTTTCAAAATTATTCAAAATTCAACAAACGAGGTTTTTGAGATATGTAAGGGTAAAGATTTAATTATTGTAAGCCATAGCCAAATGGGCGCAACAGAGGCCGAAGTATTGGGAATCCCTACAGTTAATGTGACCCTGCAGAAAGAGATGATCGCTGAAAAACTGAAGCCTCAGAGCTTTGGGAATAAACTGATTGCTACGATAATAGGAAAACAAGCGGCAAAACCTTATAACAAAATCAGGAAAGTCTATGGATTGAAACCGATTCAATCGTCCGACGAGATTATTTCCCGTAAGCTGAATTTAATACCAATTAGCAAGCACGTTTTAGAGAGAAATCCATACTGGGAAGAGCAGCACGTTTTGACTGGTTATTGGTATGAGGATGAAGAAAACTATATACCCGACGAAAAACTGGCTGCTTTTCTTGCGAGTGGGGAAAAACCGATAATTCTTTCTCTCGGGGCAATGTCTTTCGAGGAGGAATCTGAAAAAGAAAAACTGGATATGTTTGTGAGTGCCTTTAGCAAATTGGGATATCGGGCCATTATCCAGGGATTTCAGAAGACGCTTCAGAATTATGAATTGCCAAAAACAATGATTTCATGCGGCAGTGTCCCGCACAGTTTTCTTTTCAGGCAATGTTTATTTGTTATTCATCATTGTGGATTTGGAACTTCAGCAGCCACAACGATTTATGGTATTCCATCTATTCCGGTACCGCATGTATTGGACCAAATGGGATTCGCCACGCAACTTTACAATATTAATGTGGCAACAAAACCGCTAAAGTCTAAAGATTTGAGTGAAGCTTCAATCTGCCAGGCAATCTCGGACATGAAAAGCACGTATGAGGAAAAGAAAAAGAACGCGGAATTAATTTCCTCTAAAATCAAAGAAGAAGGTGGTGTAAAGGAAGCTGTGAGGTTAATTGAAAAAGTGATGAAGGCATGATTCCGGTTTGTTGCATCAGAGGCGGAAATTCTTTATCAAGGAGGATATGTTTATGAACAACAAGACAAAAGACCTGGAAAAAGTAGCTTTTGGCATTGCCGTGATGTTCGGCCTGGACTGGTTGTATTTAATGGTTGTAAAACAGTACCTGCCTTTTTCGGGGATAGTAAAGGGTGTGGTCGGCCTTGCGGTACTGTATGGAGCGGGGCTGGGACTGTTCTTTTTGATTACTAAGAATGTATCCAGGCAATCATACGCCCATAAAGAAAAAGGCAAAGTGTCAATCAAAACCATTCTCCTGTGTTTTTTGTTGCAATGCACCGCCTTTATGGTTTTGAATGTCTTATCAATTGCAACTTCCATTTTTGGCGGTACTGGTTCTTCAACTGAAACAACGCCGATGACCCCCTCTATGCTGTTTATACTGCTTGTATTTAACCCCATTGTTGAGGAGTTTGTCTTTAGGCATCTGTTTGCAACAAGGCTGCTAAAATACGGGGAAAGGTTTTATATTTTGGCATCAGCCTATTGCTTTGCCATTGTGCACGGGGTATCTGTCGGCTTTGTGCACATTATCTATACCTTTATCCTGGGTCTGATATGGGCATATCTTACGGTCAAATCGGACAGCATCGTGTTAGCAATTCTTATGCATGCCGTATCCAACCTTTTTAACGCCGTTATAGTTCAGCTGCTGCTTGACACTTCAACGACGGCGGTGGCAGCCTATTCCGCGCTAATCATGGCGCTGGGTGTAATCGGCCTTATCTTATTTCTTAAGAACCGAAAGAAAGTTGTCACGGACGGCACTTCGGGCCTCATAGACAAACAAGCCGTAAAAGATCTGTTCACCAACAAGGGCATTTTATTCTACACGGCGCTGACTTTAATAACGATGGTGCTGAAGGGCATCATAAAATAAAGAGAAAAATCATCCGTTGCGTGAGAAGTGCAGCATTTTTCTTTTGCTGAACTGTAATTTGTGAAGGGAAAAAGTATAGCGTTTGATTTTACAAAGGAATACAAAGAGTACTGCATGTCCGCCAAACAAGCCGCAGATTGTGGATGTTCCCAAGGCAAATTATATTGCGGTTCGCGGACAAGGCGATCCGGATGAAGATGATGGAACGTACAAGAAAGCTGTCAGGATTATATTCGCAGCAGCCTATACATTAAAAATGGGTTGTAAATCGGATTGCAAATTCGACCCTTTACTTCAAGCAAACGCTTCACGGATAAAACCATATTTTATTTTGGACTTTTCGTAAATCGCAAATAGATGAAAAGCATTGCTTATCCCCGGCTCTGCCTCGGGGGAGGATGTCATAATGGTGCTAACGGCGTGAGACACAGCAATGAATGGGGTCCCGGAGCTTCTACAAAGTATGAAAGTAAAAAATGTTGCATTATAAAAGCAGATGAACGATACTATGCGTTGAAAAAAATTTCCGGAGGTAACATGAGCGGAGTTGTACTTTATCAGTCTAAGTATGGAGCGACAAAGCGTTATGCGGATTGGCTTTCTGAAGAAACTGGATTTGATTGCATCGAGACAAAAAAAGCAAGAATTGAAGAAATAAAAAAGTATGACACAATCATTCTTGGCGGTGGTATTTATGCTTCAGGTATTGCAGGATTGTCATTTTTAAAGAAGCATATAAATCAATTATCAGACAAAAAATTAATAGTATTCTGCGTTGGGGCATCCCCTTATGAAGAGAATGCATTTAAACAGATTGTTTCTCATAACATGAAAGACTCTTTGGCTGACATACCTAGTTTCTATTGTCGGGGTGCGTGGGATATGGACAAGATGAATATAGTTGATAGAAACCTTTGCAAGATGTTACGAAAAGTTGTGGCGAAAAAGAATCCTGAAGAATGTGAGATATGGGAAAAGGCCCTTATGGCAGCGGGAGATGAAAGGTGTGATTGGACAGATAAGTCATATATTGCACCCATCCTGGATGCGGTTAGATAAAATTCAAATTTAGCACATGACATTACTTAACCCTGATGTCCAAAACAGCGCCCTGCGAAGAAACATAACCATCCGCTTTGCGGGTGGTTTATTGTCTCAAACGCTTCGCGTTCCCGGCTGCCTAAAGGCTTAAGAAATTGGCAGCCGTGGGCTGACAACCCCCGGGGTATGAAACATGCCAAAGGTGTTGAGACCCCCGTTTGGACACCCAAAGATCTCGCAGTGAACCCGGATCATATCGGACTGAACAGCTCAGCACCTCCCCGGCATACAAGCCGCCCGCCATATCGTGGCGGTTAATAACGACCCCAACGCACAGATATTGCTTGTTTCGGACTTCGCTGTGGTTGCGGATTTGTCCGAATTTTTCCAATACTGATAGGAAAACTGAAAGAATTAACATAAAGGTCAACCTTTATCATTCAGTTCTTTAAATGGATTCCCTTCAACAACTCGAGGGATAAGCGACAGATAAGGTAACATAAGTTTCGCACATTTAGAAAGGGGACATGGTTCTCAATCACTTGGTAATATGAAATGGACCTATACATCAAACCAAGGAGAAAGAACCATGTCAAATGAGATTGTACAACTAAATGAGCAAGTTATTCGAACTGAACTGAAAGAGCTGGTCCGGCAAAGTGTCGAGGAAGTTCTGAACGGCTTGCTGGACGCTGAAGCAGACCGGCTGACCAACGCGCGCAAATATGAGCGCACAGAAGGCAGGCAAGACACTCGAGCCGGACATTATCCGCGTAAGTTGTTGACTGGCGTTGGAGAAGTGGAACTGGAAGTACCGAAACTGCGGACTTTGACATTTGAGACTGCGATCATTCAAAGGTACCAACGCTGGGAAACCAGTGTTGAAGAAGCGCTGGTGGAGATGTATCTGGCAGGGGTATCGACCAGGCGGGTTGAAGATATCACCCAGTTGCTGTGGGACGCCAAACTGAGCGCTGGGACGGTAAGCAGACTGAATGGCAAGGTGTATGAGCAGATTGAAGCCTGGCGGCAGAGGCCATTGGAAGGACAATATCCTTATGTTTATCTGGATGGAGTGTATCTGAAGCGGAACTGGGGTGGCCATGGCGGTAAATGAACGAGGCGAACGGGAAGTGATTGGGGCTGCGGAAGGCATGAAAGAAGACAAAGAAAGTTGCTTATCTTTCCTGCGACATTTGAAGGAAAGAGGCTTGAAAGGCACACAATTGTTTATTGGAGATAAGTGTCTTGGGTTGATTGAAGCCTTGATTGAAACCTATCCCCTTGCCAGGTTTCAGCGTTGTATGGTGCATTTCTACCGCAATGTTTTCTCGCTTGTACCCAGAGGCAAAGTCAGGCAGGTGGCAGCCATGCTCAAGGCAATTCATGCTCAGGAAGACAAAGGAGCAGCTCTGGACAAGCTGGAAGATGTAGTTGGCAAACTGAAAGGAATGAAGCTGTTTGAGGCTGCCAGGAAGGTTGAGGAAACGGGCTTAGAAACGCTTGTGTATATGGACTTCCCCAGGGAACACTGGCGGCGGATCCGCTCAAATAATGCCATGGAACGATTGAACCGGGAAATCAGACGCAGAACCAGGACGGTTGGCGCATTCCCAGACGGTCAGTCTGCGTTGATACTAGTGTGTGCCAGGTTGAGGCACATGCAAGGCTCGCTCTGGGGACAGAAAACGTACTTGAACATGCAACATCTGGAGGAACTACTACCAAGTGATTCCTAAATGTGCGAAAAATACTTGACACTACCTGCGTTGCCCTTTCTTTTTAATTTTGTTTCCCTGCCAATTCTAGACAACAAAAAAGAGGCTGACCCAACTTGCTTTTGGGTCAGCCTCTTTTTGTTTCAAACACTTCGCGTTCTCGATTATCTAAAGGCTTAAAAAGAGTAAATTAGCCGTCCAGACGTTCTACAATCGTCTTAAACTCATCCTCAGTGATCAATCCACGCTTTTGAATTGACAATGATTTAATTTCCAAAAGCACTTTCATGACCGTTTCATCATTCATTTCTTTTCCATATCGTTTCAGCCATTGTTTAACCGAATCTGTTCCACTGCTTTTTCCTAGCACAAGCTCGACCTCAGGTGCGCCGACAGTTGAGGGTAACACCGGAAATACAACTGTTGGGTGGCTATCCATTACCTGTGCCCACCATGCAGACGGTATGCCCGATTCCAAATGGAAATAACGGTTCCCGATAAAAGGTTGATTAACTGGCACCTCATGTCCAGTCAGATCAGCAACTAACTTACCCAAGTCGTAGAGTTGACTATTATCAATACCTGTATCAAAACCATAGAGCAGGTCAAGTGCCAATGCGATTTGTTCGGTAGAGGCTTGTCCGCCGCGTTCACCAATCCCCAATACCGTCGAGTGAACTACTTCAGCCCCTTCTTCGATAGCAGCGAGCGAATTTGCATTGGCTAGTCCAAAATCGTTATGGAAGTGAGCCTCCAAAGGTTTGGAAATTACCTTCTTGATTTCCTTCACATATTGTCTAATGGCAGAGGCATGAGCACAACCCATTGTGTCTACAAGCGTGAGAGAATCCATATGGCCTTCATCAGCAACTTTACTAATTAATTCAATCAAAAATTTAAAATCTGCTCGAGTGGCGTCAATGGTAAAGAAGTTAACATAAAGTCCATTTTCATGAGCGAAACGTGTCGCCTTTACCGAAAGATCTATTGCCTTTTCCAATGGCCAACGATAACCATACTTAATTACATCCTCTGAACTCGGAATTTCAACCACAACTCCTTGAACTCCACAATCAATAGCTAACTTGACATCATCAATCATGCATCTTGAGAACGCAAATATTTCTGATCCCAAATTTCGCTTAACGATCTCCTTGATAGCCAATTCGTCGTCTTTGGTGACAGCAGGCATGCCAGCTTCAATTCGATGTATCCCTGCTTCAGCCAACTTTTCAGCGATTCTAACTTTTTGGTCTTTGTTTAATGCGATACCTGTTTCTTGTTCACCATCCCGAAGTGTAATATCGTGAATTTTTACTTTCTTGGCAAGATGCATTCCCTCACGTACAGTTTTGTCATAATTCAGAGGACTTACAAAATATCCCTCAGCCTTCCAAGGTAAACTCATATCAATCTCCTTTACTCTAAACTTGATTTGTTGCTATGTTTTTGTTTCATTTACTTAAGGTCAAGGAAACCAATAGACCTATTATATTTCCTTCATTGTTAATCGTCCATTCTACTTAAATACCAAGGTAACTTTCCCTGATTTTCTCATTTGACATTAGTTCTTTAGATGATCCTGTAAGGACCACACGGCCATGTTCAATAACATAACCTCGATCAGAAATTTCAAGTCCAGTTTGAACATCCTGTTCAACAAGAATAATTGACATCCCACGCTCTCTGAGCAGCTGCACAACATAGATTAATTCATCAACAATGACAGGTGCCAGCCCTAGAGAAAGTTCATCGATTAAGAGAATTCGGGGAGAGGACATAAGACCTCTGCCAATTGCACACATTTGCTGCTCACCACCACTCAACTTACCCGCAAGTTGTCTACGTCTTTCCTTCAATCTCGGAAAAATAGAAAGAACATACTCAAGGTTTTCACTAATAGCCACTTTATTTTTCTGTAGATATGCGCCCATCATGAGATTGTCTATAACAGTCATGCCGGGAAATAATTTACGACCTTCAGGAACATGTATGACGCCCATCTCAACTATTTTTGTTGGATTTAAGAAAGTGATTGGTGCGGATTCAACCGTTATCGTTCCATCCCGTTTAAGTGTTAGACCCGAGATAGTCCGTAGTAATGTTGTTTTTCCAGCGCCATTAGCTCCGATCAAAGCAATAATTTCTTTTTTCTCGAGCTTCAAGCTGATATTGAATAGCGCTTGGGCAGTTCCATAAAAAGCGTTTAATTGATTAACTTCTAACAGGCTCATCGATTACACCACATGAATTTCTTTCTGTATACCGGGATCCAAGATAAGCAGCAATAACTCTGGGGTCGCGCACAACCTGTTCAGGTGTAGAGTCCGCAATGAGTTCGCCTTGGTCGAGTACCACGATTCGATGCGAAATTCCCATGACCACTTTCATAATATGCTCAACCATCAAGATCGTTACCCCCTCTGAGTTAAGAGTTGATATCAATTCCATCATTTGATTGATCTCTGTAAAGTTAAGCCCAGCCATCACTTCGTCTAGAAGCAACAGTTGCGGATCCATAGCTAATGCTCGACCTACTTCGAGTCTCTTTTGGTCTGAAAGTGTTAGGTTGCGAGCAAATCTCTTTTTCTGTGACGTGAGTTTTGTTCGCTGGAGGATATTATCAATGTCTCTGTATGCACCTTTGGAAGGCTTGGTGGAAAGCGATGCAAATATTTCCTGAAATGTGTTTAGTTTGGACGTTCCAAAGAGGGCTGCGGTCATTATGTTGTCTTCCACTGTCAGATTCCGAAGTGGTTTAACTATCTGGAATGTTCGCGCGATACCCATTCGTGCACGCTGGAATGTTGGAATTCCTTTCAAAGAAAGCTTGTTATATCGAATATCACCAGATGTCAGATTCAACGTGCCACTGATCAGATTAATAAGCGTGGTTTTTCCTGAACCATTGGGTCCAATCAAGCCGACGATTTCACCTTTTTCAACAGAAAAGGAGACATCGACTACTGCATTTACACCTCCAAATTGTTTTGTTGCGTTCTCAATAGTTAATATCTTCATTGAACCCGTCACTTTAAATTCGATATTGTTCTATGTTTTCTTTAAAGATTCGTTTAAATCGTTCCCAACTCATTTTCTCTTCTCGATAGAGGAAAAGATCCATTATGCCTTTTGGCAGTAGAATTACTGTCAAGATCAGAATAACCCCTAAAAAACCCTTATGAAGATCGAGAAAATTACTCCAAAGAAATTCCGAAATCAGCGATATAAGGACTCCTCCAACGATAGGGCCAGCAACAGTGCCAGCTCCACCTACCATCGCCATGATGATCACCAAAATTGACATATTGCTGTCGAACGCTGAGGCAGGATCAATAAAGGTAAGCCAGTACCCATACATTCCACCAACAACTGCAGCAAGAAAACCACTAATTACAAAACCGATAGACTTGTAAACAGTTGTATTGATTCCTAAGACATTGGTTGCTTCTTCATCCTCTTTGATTGCATGCAAGCCGTAACCGAGGCTTGATTTAGATATCCGGTAACAAATTAAAGTGATGATTATTGCTAAAACAAGCATAGCATAATAAAAATAACGATTCATTCCAGTAATATCTAAACCGATTAAAGGCAGCGCAAGACCAATACCTCCACCGGTAATTTCGGTTAAATTACTGGCTATTTCCCTAAAAACGAATGCTATTGCAAACGTAGCAATGGAATAGTATCCAGCTTTAAGACGAAGAAGAGGTACGCTTAAAATTGCGGAGACAATTGCTGAGAAGATTCCCGCCATGAGCATTGCCAGATATGGATTAACTCCGAGGTTCATCAACACTCCGGCCACATAGGCTCCCATACCAATGAAACCAACTAGCCCGAGGGAAATATAACCAGCAAATCCACCAAGGATGTTCCAGATTTGTGCGAATCCCACATACATAACTATTGTTGTTGCCAGCCGAATTGGATACCCCTGGAAAATAAACGGAACAGCAAGAATAAAAAGTATTCCGATCCCTATCGCTAAATACTTTATTTTCTTATTATGTTTTTGTTTCACAAAATAGTTCGTCATTAGTAAAACTCTTTTCCAAAAATTCCGCGAGGTCTGATTATCAGAACGAGCAATAACAGAATAAAAGGTATCGCATCCTTGTACCCTGCACCAATATATCTTGCTCCTATTGTTTCAATTACACCCATCAAAAGGCCTCCAACCAAAGGCCCGACCATGCTTCCAGATCCACCAAGAATATAAATTGCGAATGCTCGGGTCGAGTAAAGAGCGCCCATGTTAGGTGAAATTGGTCCGAGCATCGACAATAAAGCACCAGCGGCACCAGCCAAGGCGGCCCCAATACCAAATGTAACCGCATAGGTATTAGGTATGTTAACTCCGACCAAAGTGGCAGCATCCAAGTCCATTCTCGCAGCAGTGATTGCCTTTCCAAAACGCATCTTTTCCATGGCAAAATACAGAGCCGCCGTTACCAAAAGAGCAATAATAAAAGTGATTAGTCGAATCAATGGGATCGAAGCACCCAGAATACTGATGTTCGCTCCTGCGTAAGCAATTTGGACTGTGCGGATATTACCAGTCCACAAGAAAATAGCAACATTAACCAAGATCATGTCCAATCCGTAAGTAAAGATCAGTGTCATATAGTTCGGAGCACGGACAATGAGGTTTAACAAGTATTTTTGCACAAGAAAACCCAGGATGAAAAGCAAGACCATTGTGATTGGAAGGGTAATAAATGGATCTATGCCAAATTTCTGGGTTAGCCAAAACGTGGAATAACCTCCTAACATAATCAGAGCACCGTGACTGAAGTTCAAAACTTTCATCACTCCACTTATTAGGGAGAAACCTGATGCTACGAGTGCGTAAATACCACCCAACAAGAGACCGCTGATCAACGCTTGTAATGACATGGTTAATGTTGCCTGTGTTTATCTAAAAACGAATTATCTTTGGTCCCAGGTAGGTATTGGATAAACAATATCAGCCTGTTTAATCACATCAGGGTAAAGAACTACATGTTCCCCGTTCAATATTTGCATAACTGGGGGTGTGTATCCTGCACCTATACCGTCTTCAGCAAAGTCAATTCCAGCGAAGAATGTCTCAAAATAACCTGTGTCCAAAACATCCCGGACTACTTGAGGATCTAAAGAGTTTGCTTTTTCAATTGCTTGAGCGAAGATAACTCCAACAACCGCTGCCCCAGCATGTGGATAATCAGGTCTCATATTGTACTTTTCTTGGAAGAGTTTAACAAAGTTCTCTGCAGTCCCAAAAACATCTTTACCTTGATATGTAACCGCTTGGTGCCACCAACACGCTGTTGTGATGTATTCAGCATCCTTCCCTAGCCCATCAACATATTCTCTAAAAGCAGCACCTGCTACCATAGATTGCATCTTCGCTTCTACTTTCAGTTCTTTTACCTGTCTGAAAAATTGAAGTCCGTCCTCAGCATAACCTGTCATGAAAATCCAATCAGGCTCAGTTGCGACAATATCTATCAGCATAGAGGAGAAGTCTGTTGTACCAATGGCATACTTTTCAAAATAGTTGACTTTAATCCCACGTTTCTCAGCAGAGGTGACAATTTCTTGACCAATAGAGAGAGGGAATAGATCGTTTCTACTAATGACAGCTACGCTTTGGACACCTTTAGATACCGCAATATCAGCAAGAGGTTCCGTAAGGGTGGCATTTTCGGTAAAAATACCAAACAAATACTTATATCCTTCAGTAAAAACCTCTTTAGAACTGGCCGACGGTGCGATCATGGGAATTTTATATTTCTCAGTAACAGCACTCACTGCTTTGGCTGCGCCCGAACCCATGGGACCTAGGATGAATTGAACATGGTCCTCGGTGATCAACTTTTCTACTAATTTAACTGCAGTGGCAGTATCCGATTGGTAGTCATAATAAATAATCTCTACTGGGATTCTTTCTCCATTAACAAGGATACCCCCAGCTTTGTTCGTTTCTTCTACCCAGAGATCGTATCCTTTTTGATGTTTGTCACCTTCCATCGCCAACCCTCCAGTCAATGGAAGTGCTGCACCAAACTTAATGACCTTAGGAGTCTTTGCAGCACCCTGACAGCCACTTAGGAGCAACATAACTACGAGCAATATAATTGTGACCTTTATAATTTTGCCTTTCATTTCATCTCCAATCCATAATTTAAATAGATATGTTTAGTGTAATTAATTATTTTGTTGCAATAACAGCATCCACTTGGATCTGGAATTCACCTGGCAGACCCGCAACTGCGAATGCAGACCTCGCAGGAAATGCGGACTTAAAATACTCCTGATATATGCGATTAAAGAATTCGAAGTTGCGAATATTACTGATGTAGCATGTAGTCTTTAAAATGTCGGCTTCTGTTGCACCGGCGGAGTCAGCAATCTTCATGAGGTTTTCCATGACTTTACGTGTTTGACCTTCAAATGTCAGAGGTACCTCCCCAGTTTCAGAATCAAAACCCAATTGCCCGGAAACAAAAATTAGATCCCCAGCTCGCACACATTGTGAGTGGGTAATATCTAAAGCTGTTCTCTGTAAAGGATTAAAAACTTCTAATTCTGACCCTACATACGCTATGCCTTCCAATTCCATATCATAAGGCCCAGCCAGTCCAGTGACACCGAAGCATGTAAATGCAGGTGGTTCTTTTACATCCTTGAAATACTCCTCATAGACCTGCTTGAAAAGGGCAAACCGAGAGATTTCTTTAATAAAAACGATGCACCTCACAAGATTAGACTTTTCACCTCCTGCAGCCTTGATAATCTCAATAAGGTTATCAATCGCTTGTTTGGTCTGTTCCTTGAAACCTTCGACCGGCCAACTATCTTTCGGAAGGGCTGGAACCTGGCCTGACGGATATATAAAGTTGTCGACTCTTATTCCTTGAACGAGTGGAACAGGGAATCGTGGTGCATTTTCGGTGTAGATAACCTGTCTTTCGGAAGTTCTCCACTTATCGCTAGAGTAACCGAAGCCTTCAACTTCTAGTTCATAGGGACCTGCTAGCCATGGAATTTCAAAAGCTGAACGTGCTGGAAAGTCCTCTCCAAAGTATTCACCATAGACCCGATTAAAGATTCCAAAGTAATTTAAGTCTTTAAGAAATGCTGTGCACTTCACAAAGTCCTTAGGACGCATTCCTCCTAATTTAGCTACAGTCATTAAGTTCTCCATGACTTGTCTGGTTTGAGCTTCAAAGCCCTCAACCGCCTCAGATGTCTCTGACTTGGCTCCAACCATGCCCGATGGAAAAACCCTGTTTCCAAACTTTACACCTTGAGACAATGGGACATTAAAAATTGGGGCACTGCTTGTGGTTAAAATCTCTCTCATTCTTTTGACAACCTTTCTCTATTTGTTAGGGTGAAAACTGATCCGATTACGCTTAGATTGTTCAAATGTTAATGTACAAAAATGTTAATTAACGCGCGATATGCATTTTAGAAGTAATTAGGTAATTGTTTTGAAACTCTTTTGATAAATGGGATTCACACAGGGCAAACGCATCTAAATAGGCTGCTTTTTGTCCATTTAACGACAAAAATGTCATCTCTAAGCCCTAAAATCAAAGCTATTTTCAAAAATGATTGATGATGAAATCGGTTTTGCTTTATAATTTCAATTAATTAGACCCTATTTAGCTAACATATTGAGATTATTGTCTCAAACGGCATGTATTTTCTCCATCATACATGCCATTTATGCAAAATGATACTGAAAATTAACTTTTTCGGTGCTTTTTCCTGAAAATAAGATGCGATTGCCCTGGGGATTCACACAGTTTATTAGCTATTGCTCTTTTTTGTGTTTGGACAGCAATAAGGTTGAAGAGAATTTTTGACTTGTTCTGAATGGCTTCCATATTAC
Organism: Anaerolineaceae bacterium; assembly: GCA_040772525.1. GTDB lineage: Bacteria > Chloroflexota > Anaerolineae > Anaerolineales > Anaerolineaceae > Mesolinea. Next base: position 363,544 of record JAXGXZ010000001.1, read on the forward strand.
TTGTGCGACAAGACAAAATGTTTAGGCTGTATAGTAAAATCAAATGCGGACCATACTACTAGAAAATAACATTACATATAAAATGATCAAAGAAACTTTATTTTCATACACATATATATTAACTGCATTAGCCATTTTTGTCAATGCTTGATTATTAAATGATTAAATGAAGGAATAAGAAGAATTATGATGAACCCACAAAAACTGGAAGAAACTATACGAAAAACAAAGCTGACAAAAACTGAGCAAGTCATTTCTGAATATATTCTACACAATTTTAATACAATAGGCTTCCAAAGCATCACCGAGATATCGGAAAATTTAAATGTAAGTAAAGCATCGGTTTTTCGGACAGCAAATTCATTGGGTTATAACGGTTTCAACGATCTGAAAAATGTAATCAAGAGAGCGATCTCGAGTGAGCTTTCAAGCGACAGTGAGAGGGAGTATAGCCGGCTTTCTCCGATAGAAAGGTTCAAAGCAAATTATTCATTGCTAAGTGCCGGCGAGGTTCTTATAGATGTCCGGCAAAATGCCATTGCTTCGATAGAGGATGTGCTTCAGAAAAATAGCAGACAGGTATTTGAAGTCTGCCTAGATATCTTGATGAATAGCAGGAAGATATTTGTGTGCGGTTTCAGATCCACTGCTGGTGTGGCAACCTTTTTTGCGAACCAATTGCTCTTTCTCCTACCAAACATAGGTTACAGCACTGATGCCGATGCGAAAACAATTGAAAAGATGGTTGACATCACTTCAGAAGATACCGTCGTGTTATTTGCATATCCCAGATATAGTGGTGCAAACTATATAGTTAAAGATATCGCACAAGATGCTGGAGCCAAGTTCATCTTAGTGACTGATAAAGTGACTTCCGACCTGGCAAATGGAGTGGATACGGTACTTTCCTGCAATCCTCGCAGCCTGAGCTACTATAACTCAACCATTCCAATGATATTCATTTGTGAGATTCTGATTTCGGAACTCACTAAACGATTGCCAACCAATTTTGAACGGATTTCCAATTGGGTCGAAGAATATCTGGATCCAACACAACTATATTGAAATCTTCTCATAACAAAACCAAATGAAAGATGATCTTATTCTGTTTTTGAACTATCAGTTTTTGCTTCCCGCGTTCTTTATGTTTCTTTCAGAAAAGCATATAAGTTAGCTCAATAAGGTATCTGTTTCAAAAGTGCGTGATTAGGAAGAAAGAGGAAGATCATCATTGATTATAGCTTTGAATAAAGAGGCATAAGGAGCAGACAATTTACCAGATTTCAAAATTGGAAAACTGGCAGAATGCACTGTGCCACGATATGACTTCGGCCCTGTATTTTTAGACGTATTCCGTATGGGATTTGAACTGTGGAACTAAAAACTATTCGTGAAGAGTTCCTTTTTATGCTCCAGAATCGCCAACATAGCCCTGGCTCCTTCAAGGCTCCAACTGACACCGCGGGTCTTCATTCTTTGGGCAACCAATTTGCCAACATTCGATTCAATTGCACCAAGCGAAAAGCCTTGAATGATTTCATCAGCATGGCTGCGCAAGTATTGCAAACAATCTAATCTGACTTTAGCCGTTGCAGCAGGACCCCCAACACAGGCCTTCAACAAGGTCTTTTCGATAGAAGCGAAGCCGTGTGAATACAGCTGTTGGATCACCTCTTTGACAGCCAGACTTGTACCAAAAGATGAGGAGATGGCACGTTTCACATGATAGGGGTCCAGGATCCTGATTGGGTTTTTGATCCCCAGCAGATCGAAACTGGTGCCCACCCATGGGCTGCCATCTCCGCCAATCACCAGCGTCTTTGTGCTCTGCAGATCATAGTGGGCGTAGAGTCTCTCCCTGATCATTTCCTGCCACTGCTGACCCGGCAAGCCGATGGAGGTGATGCAAATCTTGTTTTTCAGCCTTTTTCTGCTTCCGGAGAGGTATTGTTTCCCAGTATATGCAATCGCCACCCTGACTTCCATCTTGCGCTGCTTCTCCTTTTGCAAGGCTATCCAAACCCCATCGGCTTCACAATACAATTCCGGCGCTTTGATCTGACCCGGCTCCTCTGCCTGATATCTCTGTTCTTGTGCAGTCAACCTCTGACCAATTCTGCGTACCACCCGTCCCACAGTTGAAGGACTGATGCTTTGTTCACTGACATACCCGTTTACCTGGGCTGTGTCACGATAACTGAGACTGCCTGCCAGTGCGCTGATTTGTTCCTCCGCTTTTTGCGTCCGCCGTTGATAAGCGCTGAAACCAAGCAATTCATCCAGAGGTGTCCAGATCCGGCCATCCGGCAAACGATAGCTCCGTCTCCGGTATCTGATGCTGAACCTTTGGAATCGGTAACATCGTTCTTGTGTGCGAACGCTGACACCCTCCGGGTACTGACTGGCTTTCATTCTCTTTTCAAAATCCGAGAACGCTTCTCCGGCAACTGCCTGGGTCGTTTGATTTACGATTTCCCGGATGTCTTCTTCAAAATGTTCGGTCCGTACTGCAATTTGAAGAATCTTACCCTCACCATTTTCCCCTTGTACGTGTATACTCAGGTTGACTCTCATAGTCATTGGAAGTTCCTTTCTTTGTTTTATTTCTCAAAAACTATTGTATTGGAACTTCCTCTTTTTTCCCTTGACTACGCACTTTTGAAACGCATACCTCAATAAGTGACTTTTCTTGATGTGTTATTATTTAAATATTAATGCATTATTAATATTTCTTTATGTCTTGACTTATCTGATTGTTGGATTTATCATTTCTTTAGATTTGAGATGGTTTGTTCTTAACATTTTGTTCAAGAAAAATTATTTTCAGGAGGCTAAGAAATCTGACGAACTATCCAACTTTAACATAATTTGTTCACAGCTGTTATTTTCTTATGCATGGGAAAAGTTTTGACAACCTTTGTAACTTCAGACAAATCCTTTAGTAATCCCAGTCTTTGTTTTATAAACACTGTAAATTATTTGAGGTCCATTTGTTCGTTAGAAATGTTCAACAGAATCCTGTCCTAAGGGATAAGAATGGAGGTGTCTAAGAGTAAGGATTTACTCGATAACTGATCAGAGTTTGTTGGCCTACCATAATAAACACATCGAAAGTATCTTTGAGAACAGAAAGGTTATCATGTCACAAATAACGGATTGGAATGAGTTTCCTGCGATTGAATATGTTCCTGGGGTTTTTCGTCAAGCTTTCTGTGGCGAGAAAGCAATGATGACCCGGATTACATACAAGCCCGGCGTTGTTATCCCCAATCACTCTCATGAAGCAGAACAGTTAATGATGGTCGAAAAAGGTCAGCTATGGGCGAAAGTTGAAGGGGAAGAGAAGGTTGTTGGACCTGGAACACTCCTGATAGTTAGATCAAACGCCGTCCATGCGTTCAAAAACCTATCCGATGAGGATACTGTTTTCTATGAGGTTTTTGCCCCGATACGTTTGGAATACCTCATTGGTTACAAAGGTCCAGACCCCGCACTAAAAATGATTCAAGAAGGTCGAGAGAAAAAAGAAGGTTAGGATGGCAAAAAAGCTTACAGGTGTTATCCCAGCTGCAGTTACCCCGATGAATCCGGATTATCAGGTCAATTACGAGGATCTGAAAAAACTTGTAAACGGGTTTATGGCTGCTGGGGTAGGCGGCGTACAGTGCGTCGCTCATGCGGGTGAAGTAGTCAAACTAAATCTGTCTGAGAGAAGAAGAGTAGTTGAAACTATCGTTGAGACAGTTGACGGAAGAGTTCCAGTTATTGCCGGGTTGTCTTCAGAATATGACAATGATGCGGTTGAACAAGCAAAAGAGTTGAAGTCAATCGGTGCGGACGCGGTCATGATACTGCCCCCTTGGCACATCTTTGGTTCTCTCTCAGGAACCATGGGGAAGGGTGGCTCGCTTGATCCAACAGGCGATATGAATTTCGATTTTCATAAACTCATTGCCGACAAAGCCGATATCCCCATAGTTCTCTTCAACTACGGACCTGCATCGGTATGTGGCTATACCAACGAGGCGATTCGCAAATTATGTACAATTGATCATGTGATCGGGATCAAGGTAATATGCGGTTCTATCTATCAATTTCAGGGTATCGCTAAGGCAGTACGGGAGACCAATCCGGATGTGGCTCTGTTGTCTGCTGATGATCTCACACTCTATTATGCGTTGGTTCATGGGGTTGATGGCGCACTCATTGGGATAGCAAACATTAAACCTGAGATTTGGGTCAATATGTTTAACTATATTAAGGCTGGTGATTACGAGAAGGCAAGACAAATTCATGACCAGCTTTCCCCAATTATGGAAGCAACTCATGATCCAATTATGGTGCATGTATTGAGGATTAAGGAGACCTTATTCCAGTTAGGGGAAATCTCTTCTGCAACGATCAGAAAACCACCCGTTCCTTCCACAAAAGACAGAGATGCGGTTCGAAAAGCTTTGATTGAATCTCGTCTCATTTCAGAATAATAAAGGTAAAAAATTGCATGCTCAGATTATGAGTAAACTACTAAAATAAAAAGATAAAGGAGAATAAGATGAGTAAGTTAGTACAAAAAATTTTTGCAATTGCATTGACATCAGTCCTGATTTTAGGAATTCTCGCTGGTTGCGCGCAGACTCCTGAAGTAACAAAGACTTCTGTACCAACAGAGGCTGTTGCTAAGACTGAAGCCCCTCAGACTGTGACCGAGGCATCCAAGCCTACAGAGGCGCCAGCAACATCAAGTGAACCAATTAAAATTGGATGGGTTGCTGAAATGACGGGGGCATGGGGGTATATTGGAACTACTGGTGTTTACGGCGCACAGCTGGCTGTTGATGAAATCAATGCTGCGGGCGGTGTGTTAGGCAGGCCGTTGAGCTTGATCGTTGAAGATAGTAAGTCTGATCCGGCAACAGCGATCGCTTTGGTAACACGATTGGACTCAGATGAGAAAGTCCTCGTTGTAGGTGGACCGACTATGGGCGATACATCCTTGGCAATTCATGGTTATGCTGAAGAAAATAAGTTGCCTTATGCCGTTCCCGTGGCTGCGACTCCTCGATTAACAGAACCTGGATCAAAATATACATTCCGGATGGAACCTGATGCAACTGGTTGGGGTTATGCCTATGCTGCCTGGATAGCAAAAGTAAAACCTGGCGCCAAGGTAGCAGTAATGTATATGGATCTTGCTACGCAAGCTTCAATCGCAGCAGGGTTTGTCTATACAGCCGAAAAACTGGGTTTGGAAGTTGTAGCAGATGTTCCATTCCCAGCGAACACGACCGATGCTACTGTCGAAGTTGCTCAGGTCAAAGCTAAAAATCCGGATTATGTTATGACCGGTGGCGCGGGCGGATTCTGGATCGGATTGAAAACCCAATTATTAGACGGTGGGTTTGCGCCAGAACAAATCATCGATTGGATAGGTCCTGCAAATATCATCTTGTCCGGTGGCCCACGCCTTGTTGGGAGCTATATGGGTACGTTCTTTGATTTCAACTTTGCCAAAGACAACCCGGGTATCCAAACATTTGTGGATAAGTACATGGAATATCAAGGAACAATTCCAGGTTACATCGAAAACTTCAGCTATTGCACAATTTATCTTATCAAAGAGGCAATCGAATCAGCAAAAACAGCTGACGACCGAGAGGCCTTCCGGAATGCCCTCTCTGCAATCGATACAGTGGAGTATACAACCGGTATTCCCATCAAATTTGATGATGATGGAGCTCGGATGGAGTATATCTACATCATTCAAATTAAAGATGTAAAGGAAGATACTTACGAAGTAGAAATTGTAGATTACGTGACCTGGGATGCCACAACACTCCCAGTATACGAACTTTCCAGATAACTTTCGATGACCCGGGAATTCATAAAGAATTCCCGGGTCATTCTCAAAAAAGGTCATTCCTATGAATATTGCTCTTTCAGTGATCTTTAGTGGACTTTTAGTCGGATCAATTTACGCATTATTAGCTGCAGGGGTAACCATCCTATACGGGAGCATCTGGTTACCAAACGCAACAAATGGTCAGTTCTTCTTACTATCGGGGTTGCTGGCTTGGTGGATTGCATTAAAAACAAAGATAAACCCGCTATTGATAATCCCACTAGTAACAATGCTGACCGTACCAATTTTTTTGTTGATCGAAAAATTTCTATTGCGAAGGTTTTATGAACATTCAGACCGTGGCACTATCTATCTCTTCATGACCCTTGGCATTGCACAAATTCTCACGGGGATATTCAACAACACTTTTGGCTTGCTGACTGATAGTTTCCAATTACAAACAACCTTAACATCTCTTGTCAAATTTGGCTCTTTCGCGATCACACAGATACGTCTTATTGTACTGATCATGGCTTTGGTGATCGTGGTCTCATTAATCTTGTTCCTAAGGATTAATAAAGTTGGCAGGGCGCTCAGGGCGGTCTTCCAAGACCGAGAGGCGACTGAGATCAAAGGTGTTCATGTCCATAGGTTATATAAATCTGCTTATGTGATCGGAAGTGTAATTGTTTCGATGGCAGGCGTACTCTACATTCTCGCTTATCCCGTTGACTTATCGCTTGGGTGGACGCTTAATGTACTGGCTTTTGCAATGATCATCGTTGGCGGGCCGGGCAGTGTATTAGGTTGCATGGCCGTTGGATTAATCTTTGGGTTTACACGCGCAATCGTAACGCTATTCACCAGCCCCATCATTGCTAACTTTTCCTTCTATCTGATAATGCTCATAATCCTATTGGTCAAACCGATGGGACTCTTTAGAAGGTGACAGATGGAAAAGTGGAAAAATAAGATTTTAGTTTTCATTGCTGTTATTTTAGCAATAATTGCACCCCTCATTTTCACTAAGATGTCCAATTATATGGTCTACATGATAGGAATGGTTTACTTGTACATGATTTGGGCTACAGGTATGAACCTGACATATGGATTCACAGGTATTCTTCCTTTAATGTATGCTGGATTGGCTGGTATTGGTGCCTACGTTTCCGCATTCATGGTAATGAAACTGGGATTATCCTTTTGGTTAGCTCTTCCTGTGTCTGGGTTAGTAGCCGCCTTATCAGGAGTGTTGCTGGGGTTACCCTCTTTACGTCTCAGAGGTTTCTTCTTCACGTTATCTTCGATGGTAATTCAGGTGGCTCTCACATTAATCTTTACACAATGGCGGAGTTTTACCGGGGGTGATACAGGTATCTCAAACATTATTCATCCACACATCTTATTACCAAATCAGACTAAGTTTGTGATCGAAGGTGTATACTTTGTCTACCTGATACTCATTTTATTGTTCCTTACCATATTATTGGTTAATTGGATTTTAAAATCAGACCTTGGAAAGAAATTCATTGCCATCAGGGAAGATGACACCTTAGCTATAACGTTAGGGATCAACGTAACCCGTTACAAGATCATTTCTTTTGCAATCAGCTCCTTCATCGCCGGCTTAGGAGGCTCCTTATACGCTCACTATGTCTCGTTTGTCAACCCCAGCGTATTCAACATCACCACAAGCTTGAACATTTGGTTGTTGATTATGTTTGGTGGCAAAGGAAGTATCATGGGACCGCTTATCGGCACTTTAGCCCTTACTCCTATTCCATATGTGTTGCGTAAGATCTACCCATTTAGAGATGTTATTTACGGCAGCATTGTCGTGATTACTGCAATGTTCTTGCCAAGGGGAGTGTATGGGGAGATCTCCTCTCTTCTCAGGAAGAAATCTATGACGAATAAAACAACTTGTAACGAAGAGGAGATAACCAATGCTTCTCGAGATTAATAATATAAGCAAACGATTTGGAGGGTTAATCGCTCTCTCAGATATTAACGTAACCTTCCAGCGTGGTGAGATAGTGGGAATGATCGGTAGTAATGGTTCAGGAAAGACTACCTTTGTCAACGTGTGCACGGGTTTTCTGAAGCCTGAACAAGGGAGCATTTTACTGGATGGTGCTAATATCACTAACAGCCCTCCTCATGAAAGGGTGTGCTTGGGAATCTCAAGAACCTTTCAAGCGACCCGCCTTTTTCGAAATCTAACGGTCGGTCAGAATATCAGTCTGGCAAATCAATCCCACTATAAAAGACTCAACAGAAAAAGCGCTTTAGAAGGTACAGAAGAGATATTAGAAAGAATTGATCTCTCAAATAAAACGAAAGAATTGGCAGATTCGCTCACACTGTTTGAGCAAAAAAAATTAGAAATAGGTATGCGCTTGATAAGCAAGCCAAAATTGCTAATGCTGGATGAGCCAGTCGGTGGTCTGAGCCCTTCTGAAATTAGTGAAATGCTGACGTTATTGCGCAAATTGAGTGAGAAAGTAAATCTTTTCATCATTGAACATACAATGAAAGTGATTTTTACCCTCGCTGAAAGAGTCCTTGTTTTAAATAGCGGCGTTTTATTAGCAAATGGTACTCCTTCCGAAATATCCAAAAACCCGGCTGTGATCGAAGCATACCTGGGTTCAACTACGACGAGTTGAAGAATATGTTAAAAGTTAACAACATTACGGTAAAGTATGATAATTTCATCGCATTACACAATTTAAGCATGCGTGTTATGGCCAGTGAAGCAGTGGCCTTGATCGGACCAAATGGCGCGGGGAAATCCACTTTATTACGGGCAATTTCAGGTCTGAAAGAAATTTGTGAGGGCACAATTGATTATTTGGGGGCCCCAATCAACGGACTCCGGCCTGATCAAATTGTTCAATTGAAAATCTCCATAGCAGTGGAGGGTCATAAGGTTTTTCCCTATATGTCGGTAGAAGAAAATTTGAAGATGGGGACATATTCATTAACCTCCAAGGATGAAATAATGGGATCCATGGAAAACGCATATTCGCTTTTCAAAGTTTTGGGTAATAGAAAACACCAATTAGCAGGCACTCTGAGTGGTGGTGAGCAGCAGATGCTTGCCATTGCCACAGCGATGGCGAGTAATCCTAAGTTGCTTATCTTAGACGAACCATCCTTGGGGTTAGCACCGAAGATAAATGAAGAAATATCTAAAACCCTTCATGTCATCAAGGATCAAGGCGTCACTATTTTAATTTCAGAGCAAAATGCAAAGGTTGCTATGGATATTGCTGATCGAGTCTACATACTCCAGAATGGGAGAATATTTATAGAAGACACCCCGAACAATCTTGCCAACAATCCGGAGGTTGCAAATCTATATTTGGCGGTGTACTAAAGCATGAAAGTAAAACTCGATTACGGTAGAACCGGTTTAATCATAGAAGTTCCCGGCAATTCGGTGGTCATGCGCATGGCAGAGGGGAAGCCAGTTGAAAATGAAATCACAGCCATCAGATTTGCGCTGGCCAACCCCATTGGCAAGCCTCCCCTATCCGACCTGGTTGACCGTAATACAAAGGTAGTGATCACCCACAGCGATATCACCAGAGCAACTCCCAACCACCGTATCCTTCCCGTTCTGCTTCAATACCTCGAAGAAAACGCTGTCCGGCGTGAGAACATAACACTGATCAATGCCCTCGGCACGCACCGCCCGCAAACTCCTCAGGAAATGCGCGATCTCCTTGGTGATTTTGTCGTGGACAATTACCGCTGCATCCAACATGATGCCTTCAACGCCTCTGAGTTAGTTCCAGTCGGAAAAACCTCTCATGGCAACGAGATCAGACTCAATAAGACCCTCTTGGCTGCAGACCTAAAAATCTTTACCGGTTTCATCGAACCGCACTTCTTTGCTGGCTTTAGCGGAGGCCCAAAAGCTGTTTTGCCAGCTTTAGCAGGCTTCGAAAGCGTTTCAACCAACCATGGCTATCAGATGATCTCCCACCCGGATGCCACTTTCATCACCACCCATGGCAACCCCATCTGGGATGAAATGAAAGAAGCAGCCGATAGAGTCGGGAACACGTTTCTGCTAAATGTGACCCTTGATCGTTCGCGGCATATTACCGGTGTTTTCGCGGGCGATGTAATCCTCGCCCATGCAGAAGGATGCAAATTTCAAATGACTTTGAGCGTTGTGGAAATCGATGAGCCCTTCGATATTGTAATCACTTCCAACAGCGGCTATCCGCTGGATCAAAATTTATACCAATGCGTAAAAGGGCTCTCCGCGGCCAAACGAGCGGTCCGGCAAGGCGGGGCCATTTTGATGGTGGCAGGCTGCGAGGATGGTCTGCCAGCCCATGGTCAATATGCCGCCTTGTTAAAACAAGCCGGTTCGCCAAAATCCATCCTTGAGATGGTCAGAAAACCAGGCTTTCATTCGCAAGACTCCTGGCAGGTGCAAACTCAAGCCTATGTTCAACAACACGCGGATGTGTTCCTGTATAGTGAAGGGTTAACAGACACTCAAATCCGCGAGGCATTGATAATCGCTGTTCGGGATTTACAGGTGGCATTGAAAGACCTGCAAAATAAGTATGGCAGGAGAATTGGTATCCTCCCTGAAGGTCCCATGGTGGTTGTGGACCAGAAAAAATGACCCGGCAGTGAAACTTGGAGAACTATAAATGAGAAGATCCTATCAAAAAATCACGCCAGCGATCCGGCAAGCCATCATCGAAATTGTTGGTGTAAACAATGTTATCGTTGACGACCCCGAACGTCTGGAGCCCTACTCCCACGATGAGGTCGCGGATAAAGCCTTCGCTGCCATGCCCGAAATGGTTGTAAAACCGACATCTGCACAACAAATCTCCGACATCATGAAACTGGCAAACAGGGAAATGATTCCTGTCACGCCGCGTGGCGCTGGGTCCGGTTTGTCAGGCGGGGCTGTCCCTAAGTATGGAGGCATATTGCTCTCTTTCGAACGCATGAACAACATTCTCGAGATCGATCAGGACAACCTGCTAATTGTGGTTGAACCGGGTGTCGTCACCAATGAGATTAACGAACGCGTAAAACATCTGAATCTGTGGTTTGCCGGCTATCCAATGAGCGTGGAAGCCTGCTTCATCGGTGGAAACGTCGCCGAAAACGCCGGGGGGGGCAAAGCCATAAAATATGGAGTCACCGGAAGATACATTTCCGGGCTGGAAGTGGTTTTACCAACAGGAGAAATTGTTCAGTTTGGCGGCAAGCAAGTCAAGGACGTTGTTGGTTATGACATGATCAACCTGATGGTTGGTTCCGAAGGCACGCTGGGAATCTTCACCAAAATATACATCAAATTGATGCCCCTGCCAAAAACCAAAGCAGACTTATTGGTCTTGTTCAAAACCCCGGAAAAAGCGATAGACGTGGTTCCCAAAATCATGACATCTACCGGAATTATTCCCACCGCGATCGAATTTATGGATCATCTGTCCATTAAAACAGCCTGCGAATATCTCAACGAGAGCCTGCCCTACCGGGAAGCTGGAGCTGTTTTGCTGATCGAAATTGATGGGACGGACCGAAAACAGGTAGAGAAGGAATACGAACAGATCGGCGACCTCTGCACTGAGCATGGTGCGATTGAAGTCTATGTCGCGCCCAACCACACCTCGCAGGAACGCGTTTGGGCTGTGCGGCGCAACGTTGCCGAGGCATTTAAGGTCTACAGCCCAATCCAAAGCCTTGAGGACGTGGTCGTGCCTTTCGCGAGCATCCCTAAGTTGATGCCAATTCTCGACAAACTTTCCGGGAAATATGACATTCTGTTGCCCTGTTACGGGCATGCCGGTGATGGAAACATGCATGTTACCGCGGTAAAAAAGCCTGAGATGCCAATGGAGGTATGGGCCCAAATCGAGAACCTGTTTTTGGCAGAGCTTTACGAACACGTGATTGGGTTAGGCGGGAGTATCAGCGGCGAACATGGCATCGGCTCAAAACGCAGCGAATTTTTACCCATCATGCTGGATCCAACCGTGACCGAGCTGCAAAAACGCATCAAACTCGCCTTCGACCCGAACCTAATCCTCAACCCGGGCAAAATATTCCCCGAAAAGACCTTATCCAACGAGGTACAGTAATATGCTTAAGATTCTCGTACCCATCAAGCAAGTGCCCGAGACAAGTAATGTAAAAATGGACCCCGAAACGGGGACGATGATCCGCGCCGAGTTAGAGTCGATCATCAATCCATTGGACCTCTATGCATTGGAGACCGCATTGATGATCAAGGAGCAGCAGGAGGCTGAGATTACCACCGTCAGCATGGGGCCCCTGGCAGCTGAAGAAGCGCTGAGGGAAGCCATTGCCCTGGGCTGTGACTGTGCCGTGCTCCTCAGCGACCGCGCTTTCCGCGGCGCGGATACCTGGGCAACCTCCTACACTCTCTCCCAGGCTGCGCGGAAGCTGGGTTCCTTCGATCTGGTCATCTGCGGAGAGCGGGCTACCGACGGCGAGACTGGCCAGGTAGGACCTGGATTGGCAGCATTTCTGGGCCTGCCGTTGGTCACATTCGTCCGAAAAGTGGATGAACTGAATGAGCAGGAAGTCCTTCTTGAACGGTTGGTAGAAACGGGCGTCGAAATCCTGCGGGTAGAGCTGCCGGTACTGATCACTGTCGTGAAAGAAATTGGCAACCCGCGGCTGCCGACCCTGCGGGGAATGAAACATGCCAAGGGCGTGGAAATTCCCATCTGGACACCTGAAGATTTTGAGGTAAATCCGGATTATATCGGACTGAACGGCTCACCCACCCGTGTGGTAAAAATACGGTCTCCCCAATTAGCGCGTAAAGGAAACGTCGTCAGGGCAAGAACGCACGAACAAATGGAAACTGCCGCAGAAGAGCTGATTGAGTTCATGAAACAGCGCAATTTATTGAATTGGATGGCCGAGAGATGATTGACTCAGAAAGAAATACTGAAATCTGGACGCTGGCTGAACAAAGAGACAGCCGGCTGCAGGATGTTTCCTTTGAACTCCTCGCCTGGGGAAAAAAACTGATTTCCACTAAGGCGCAGAAACTTTGCTCTGTTCTACTGGCATCTGAAATTGAAGCAGGCGAATTGCAAAAACTCATCGAATACGGGGCTGACAAAGTCTATCTTATCACGGATCCCGTCCTTGAAATGTTTACCGTAGACCCCTACGCACACGTGTTGACCACCCTCATTGAGGAAGTCAGGCCGTCAGTGATGATCGCATCAGCGACCAGCACGGGAAGAACAATCATGCCATTTGTCTCGGCTTTGGTTCACGGCGGCCTCACAGCTGATTGCACGGACCTCTCCATCGACCCAGAGACTGGTCTGCTCCTGCAGACACGTCCCGCAATTGGGGGCAACATTTTTGCAACCATAAAAACCCCCTTATTCAGGCCGCAGATGGCTACCGTGCGGCCCCGCTCCATCCAAAAGCTGCCTCGGAATACCGCCCATGAGGGAGAGGTTGAGCAATTTGAGCCCGATTTCTCTGCCTTCAGGAACCGGGTCAGAATGGAAAAGTTCATACCTTTTGATACAACTGCCGCCAGCCTGGACAGCGCTGACATTGTCGTTGCCGGTGGGAAGGGGTTAAAGAACAAAAACAATTTTGCCCTCATACAGGAATTGGCAGACCTGCTCGGAGGCGCGTTGGGCTCTTCAAGGCCTCCAGTTGACCAGGGATGGACAAGTTATCCAATGCAGGTTGGCTTAAGCGGTAAAACCATCTCACCTGAACTCTACATCGCTTGCGGAATTTCGGGAACGGTTCAGCACCTCGCCGGCATACAAACCGCCCACCATATCGTGGCAGTTAATAACGACCCCAACGCGCAGATATTGCAGGTTTCGGACTTTGCTGTGGTTGCGGATTTGTTCGAGTTTATTCCAATACTGATAGGAAAACTTAAAGAATTGGCATAAACGTTAACTATTATCATTCCGGTCTTTAAGCGGGTTTCTTTCAACCAACTTGTGGAGTGAGCAATAAGTTGGGAAACGCTGGAACAGTTCAGGCGGAGTTAAACTGGTAGTGTCAAGTATTTTTCGCACATTTAGGAATCACTTGGTAGTAACTCCTCCAGACACTCGCCATGCAGGGTAAAATCCAGGTATGGAAAAGAAGATCATTCTTATCAGGGGTGGCGGTGACTTGGCAAGCGGTGTGGCAGTTTGCCTGCACGAAGCTGGTTTTGGCGTTGTGGCAACCGAATTGGAGCAGCCGTTGGTAGTCCGGCGCGCGGTTTCGTTCGCGGAGGGAATTTACGAGGGAAGCTGCGAAGTAGAAGGAATTGAGGGGCGGAAAGTTGAAAACACAGCACAGGCAGAGAATGCCCTTTCTGCAGGGAAGGTTGCCGTTCTGGTGGATCCGGATTGCCAAATCCTTCAAACCCTTAACCCGCTGGCGATTGTGGACGGGAGAATGCTTAAGCGTGAGGTGCCCGATGAATTCGGAAAGAAGTGGAAGATCATTGGCCTGGGGCCGGGCTTTACAGCGGGGGTGAACTGCTGGGCCGCAATTGAAACAAACAGGGGAGCCAACCTGGGGAAGGTTTTCCGCGAAGGCAGCCCGGAACCGGATACAGGATTACCGGCAACGGTGATGGGGTACAACCGCGAGAGAGTGCTTTACGCTCATCGGGATGGCCGCTTCAAGGCTTTCACGAAAATTGGTGAGATTGTCGATGTCGGACAAAAGGCAGCTGAGATTGAGGGCGAGCCGGTACAAAGCCGGATCAAGGGAGTCGTACGCGGGATGCTGCGGGATGGACTGGTGGTTCAGGCAGGAACCAAGCTGGGAGATATTGATCCAACTTATGAAAAGGCGGCTTGCTTCAGGGTTTCAGACAAAGCACGGAAAATCGGCGCGGGTGTCGTGGAGGCTTTGAAAGATATCGAGATGGCGGGATCGTATTGAAAATCACCGATACTTTGCAAATCGAATCAAACGAAGCTGTCGCGATTGTTGGCGCAGGGGGCAAGACAAGCCTGATGTTCGCGCTGGCAAAAGCTTTGCCCAAACCGGTTTGCCTGACCACAACGACCAGGCTGGCATACGCGGAAGCGGCGGACACCTTCAATCACCTGATGTTTTCTGATTTCTTGGCGCAAGGTTGTCATTTTAACGCCGCTTTACCAACCCTTGTCACTAATCCTTTGGAAAATAACCAACGCAAGTGGTTGGGCCTTTCACTGAACGAGGCTGAGCAACTGATCGCGTTTTGTGGAAAAAACAATGTACCGTGCCTGATCGAAGCAGATGGCGCCAGGCACCTGTCCCTTAAAGCACCAGCGGAATGGGAGCCTGTGATTCCCCCTCAGGTAAGCAAGGTGATCGTGATGGTTGGGTTGAGCGTGATTGGCAAACCTCTGACCGAAGAATATGTATTCAGATCCGAACTATTCAGTAAACTAACCGGATTACCGCTTAATGACACAATTCAACTCGAACATGTTCTGAGGATGCTTAAGCATCCTGAAGGGAGTTTAAAAGGCATTCCTCCAGGCAGCAAGGCTGTGGCGGTGTTCAATCAGGGAGATGCCTATTCACTGAAACCACAGGTGTTGGATTTGGTTCGCAGATCCCTGTATGACGATTATGTGATGGCAATCCTCACCAGCCTCCAGACTGATCCGGTCCATTGCGGTGTGATTTTTGAGCGTGATTAACCAGCCCGGTATTCTTTTACAGACCGGACGTCGTACCCGATGGGTATTGTGCTGCCTGGCCCTTGACATTACTGAAGGCCTCCATCGAGCCTGCGTGTTGGCTTTCATTGCTGATAATTCACGGCTTTGGAACCATTGTTAGCAGGCTTATTGTTTGAGTTTTCACCTTCTTTTGGATCCAATTCATGAGGCAAATCAACCTGAATAAGGTACTGTTGATGCTGAGCGTAATTTCCATAGCGGAAGCGTTGAAACTCGTTTTGGAAACATTTTCCGGGATAAAGGGACGAGCTGCAGGCAGATGGTGCCGAAGATCTGCCTGAATTTGCGCAGACAAGTCTTGTTGATTTCTGCCCGGTCTCCCAACCGATTGATCAAGGCACGCAGACAGTCTTTGTTGAAAGTTCGATCCGCATGGCTGATGAAGAGAGGAGCGTCGGGCTGTGCGGGGATGCTCCGGCACAGGAACGTCAATCTGTCCGGCAACTGCTTTGTGATGCCGTCAAGCCGCAAGAGCAGCGGCGGTATAGTGCAAAAGAACGGGAACTGGAACATTAAACTGAAATAAAGGTTCAAGCTCACAATAATGTATTTCTTGACAAATCATTATTCCTGGACGAGAATAAAAATAGTATTCGCGCTTCTGCCCCAAAAGCTGACGTTATGGAGCAGGAGCCATGCCGGTTGCCAGCTCAAGGCCGTTCAAGATATGAAACGACCTTCCTTTTGAAAAGGAGACGGAATAAGCGCCGTGCGGCATTCCAATATGCTTTCATGTTACTGTTGTCCGTTTCCTGTGGAGACAGACTTTTTTATAGGAGGAACACACCATGAAAAAAACCATCACGCTGATGCTTGCGCTCTGTATGACCCTCGGTCTGTTGGTGGGCTGCGAATCCGCGAAACCCACCCCAGCGCCCGCCACTGCGGAGCCCACCCCCGAACCGGAACCCGTGGAGCTCATCGTATTTGCCGCCGCGTCCATGACCGAGACCCTCACGGAGCTTGGCAACATGTATATGGCTGAGAACAAGAACGTCACACTGGTATTCAACTTCGAGTCATCCGGGACCCTCAAGACCCAGATACAGGAGGGCGCTGACTGCGACATATTCATCTCCGCCGGACAGAAGCAGATGAACCAGCTGGACATCACCGCCAAGCCCGATGTCAACACCGAAGGGCTGGACTTCGTCCTCTCCGATACCCGCTTCAATATCCTTGAAAACAAGGTCGCCCTTGCCGTTCCTGAGGGAAATCCGGCAAACATAAACTCCTATGACGATCTGGTGGCCGGACTGAAGGATGGCAGCATCATGCTGGCCATGGGCAACGCCGACGTGCCCGTGGGTCAGTACACCCAAAAGATACTGGCTTTCTATGAGCTTAACGAGGAGGAACTGGCGGCCTCCGGTGTTCTGACCTATGGCTCCAATGTCAAGGAGGTTACGACACAGGTCGTCGAAGCTGCCGTTGACTGCGGCATTATCTACCAGACCGACGCTTTCTCCGCGGGACTCACGGTGGTCGACACCGCCACCACCGAGATGTGCGGACAGGTCATCTACCCTGCAGCCGTCCTGAAAGTCTCCAAAAACGTTGAAGCCGCCAAGGCTTTTCTCGATTTTCTGACCAGCGGCGCGGCGGACGCTGTGTTTGAAAAGGTCGGCTTCACTCCCTTAAAATAACAAATACTGCGTGAAGCAGGCGGGCAGACTGAGCCTGTCTGCTTCACCCTTGTGGCATAATAAACACTGTGTAAAGCAGGCAGGCAGACTGAACCCGTCAGCTTCACGGCATTGAGGATACATCGTCATGGATTGGTTTCCGCTTTTAAATTCCCTGCGGATTGCGGGGATAAGCACCGTTATAACCTTCTTCACGGGTATATTCGCGGCTTACTATATCGCGAAGGCGCCGAAACTTGTCAAAGGGGTCCTTGACGTCCTGCTTACCATGCCATTGGTGCTCCCGCCAACTGTGGTGGGCTATCTGCTGCTGCGCGTGCTGGGGCCGAGACGTCTTATCGGCGCGTTGGTGCTGTCGGTCTTTGGCATAAAGCTCACGATGACCTGGTGGTCAGCCATCTTCGCCACCGCTGTGGTCATATTTCCCCTGATGTACCGCACGGCCAGAGGCGCCTTTGAGTCCTTTGACGAGACGCTGGCCTATTCCGGGCAGACCCTTGGGCTAAGCAACTCCTATATATTCTGGCGCATACGGATGCCCTACTGCCAGCAGGGGATCCTGGCAGGCACGGTTCTGGCTTTTGCCCGGGCCTTAGGCGAATACGGAGCTACCAGCATGATAGCCGGTTACACGCCGGGACGCACCGCCACCATATCCACCACGGTCTACCAGCTTTGGCGGATCAACGACGACGCGCTGGCATTCAAATGGGTCATGATTAATATGGCCATCTCAGCCGTGGTCCTGCTGGCGGTGAACATGCTGGAAAAAAGAAAGAAAACCGAAAGGGGCAAGGGGTAATGTCCCTTTATGTGGATATAGAGAAAACGCTGGGCAGCTTTCATCTCAGTGTGAGGTTTGAAGCGGGGTATGGCGTGCTGGCGCTTCTTGGCGCCTCTGGCTGCGGGAAAAGCATGACCCTCAAGTGTATCGCGGGCATTGAGCGGCCAGACCGGGGCAAGATAATCTTAGACGGCGTGACGCTGTTTGACTCGGAAAAACGGGTCGATCTCTCGCCTCAAAAGCGCAGGGTGGGCTATCTGTTCCAGCAGTACGCGCTGTTTCCCAATATGACCGTATGGCAGAATATACGGGCCGGCGTCAGGGACAGGAGAAACGCTGCCAATGTTGTATCCGGGATGATAAAGACCATGCGCCTTGAAGGCCTTGAGGGCCAAAAGCCTCATCAGCTCTCCGGCGGACAGCAGCAGCGAGTAGCGCTTGCCCGGATACTGCTGAACGGGCCTAACGCCCTCCTGCTGGACGAGCCCTTCTCCGCGCTGGACAGTCATCTCCGTTTTCAGATGGAACAGGAGGTGCGTCAGGTCATACGGCAATTTGGCGGCCCTGTCGTGCTGGTATCCCACAACCGGGACGAGGTGTTCCGGCTGTCCAACGATATTGCATTAATGCGGGACGGGGCAGTAGAGACCATGGGAGACAAGGAGACCGTATTCGCGAAGCCGGTAACCAGAAACGGCGCCGTCCTCTCCGGGTGCAAAAATATCTCCCGTATAGAGCGCATCTCCGGGACCCGCGTACGGGCAGTCGATTGGGGCATAGAGCTTGCGCTTGACAGAGAGCCGGAGGACGAGATCAGGTACATCGGAATCAGGATGCACAGCGTCTGCGCTGGTGACGGCGAAAACTCTTTCCTGTGCCGTGTGACGGAGGAGATAGAGAATCCGTTTTCCTACACAATCATGCTAAGGCCGATCGAAGCCAAAGACACCGTGCCCATTGGATGGAAAATGGACAAGAGCATATGGAGGGCTGCCCGCGGAGAGACCGTGAGAGTCCGTCTGCCGAAGCAGTCGCTGTTACTATTGAGGGAATGACACAAAAGATACTGAGACCGGTTCAAATCACAGTCCGCGACATCCTGCCTGGACGGGCAACACCCGTTGACGCCGGGAGGATACCGCTCCCGGAGAGCGCCGGGCGCGCCCTTACGCAGGAGCAGGACAATGCAGTGCTCAGAAGTATAATTATCAGCAATGTCATAGCCGTAGTTCCTGTCGGGAGCGGGCCGCTGAAAGCGGAAACGAAGCTGAAAGGATTTTTGATATGAAAAAGGTGAAGATCGAGGACGCGGTGGGCATGACGCTCTGCCACGACGTCACTGCGATGTATGACGGCTTCAAGGGTGTGGCGTTCAAGCGCGGCCACGTGATACAGGAAGAGGACATTCCCAAACTGCTGGATTACGGTAAAAAGACCATGTTCATATGGGAGGAGAATGCCGGGGAGTTGCACGAGGAGGACGCCGCGCTGCGCCTTGCCGCCATGGCCCCCGTGACCGGCGCGCACTATACCGGCCCCTCCGAGGGTAAGATGCAGCTGATAACCGACACCCGGGGCATGTTTCGTGTGGATACCGGGCTTCTCGGAAAGCTCAATTCAATCGGAGACATCACGATCTCAACGCTCCCCGACCATTACCCCGTGGAAGCTGGAACGCGCGTAGCATCCATGCGCATCGTACCACTTGTGACAAAGGAAGCACAGATAATTGAAGCCGAGGGGTTGTGCAAGGAGCACAGGCTATTTGACCTGCGGCCGTATCAGCCGAAAAAGACCGGAGTTATCATTAACGGCTTCGAGGTGTACTCCGACCGCATCAAGGATAAATTCGAACCGGTGGTGCGTAAAAAACTATCTCATTATCCCGGAGAAATACTGGGCGTAACCATCTGCGATGACGAGCTCGACATGATAGTAAGCGCGGCGAAGCGGTATCTTGACATCGGAGCGGACTTCCTCATCTTCACCGGCGGTATGTCCGTGGACCCCGACGACCTGACGCCCAGCGCCATTCAAAGACTTGGCGCGGAAATCATCTCCCATGGTGTTCCCTCCCAGCCGGGCAACATGACATTGGTGGCTTACTTAGGGGACGTCGCCATTCTGGGCATTCCCGGGGCAGCTATCAGTCTGCCCACGACGATCTTCGACGTACTGCTGCCCCAGATATACGCCGGCGACAGGCTGACGAAGGAAGACCTTGTGAGGCTGGGGGACGGCGGACTCTGCCAGCAGTGTAAGGACTGCCAGTACCCCAACTGCACTTTCGGGAGATACTGAGATGAGGGACAGCTATGGGCGTGGTGTTCAAGCGCGGCAGCTTGATACAGGAACAGGACATTCCCTGGCTGCTGGATTACAGAAAAAAGACCAGGTTCAAATGGGAAGAGAATGCCGGGGAACTGCACGGGGAGGACGCCCGGCAGTGACCGGCGACTTGAAGTGCCTGATGCCCCTCCCCGACCACTTCTCTTCTGAAGTTCGCTTCCGCCGCCTGAGCGCGCCTTTCAGTCCGGCTTCTTCTCCGGGGTCCGGCAACCCGATCCCAATACCACCCGGTTTAACTACGCCGATTGTTTTGAAGCCTTGCGCTTCCTCCCGTTTGCGTTATAAGCCTTCTACCGCCTTACTGTGGACGTGTCAACAGAAATTTCCCGTCTGATTGAAGAAAGCCGCGCCCTGGAAAGGGGCGGGCGCATCCCGGCGGCCATCCATCGGGCAGTGCGGGCGCGCCAGTTAGCTCAGGCCGGCAACGATACCGAAAGCGAGGCCACTGCCCTGAACGCGCTGGCTTATGCGCACATCCGCCTGGGACATTACCCTCAGGCCGTGGCATTCAGCCAGGAGGCACTGGCACTGGCCGGTCCCGAAAGCCGTGCGCGGGCTGAGGCCTTGTTAAATATCAACATCTGTGCCAGCGAAACCAACGACCTCGACACAGGGGAAAAATACCTGCTGCAGGCCATTGATCTGGCCCGCCAGATCGGTGATGAACGCAGCCTGGTGCGCGGCCTGCACTCGATCTCCTGCGGCATCTACATGCCGCGCGGGCAGTTTGCCCTGTCGTTGGCCGCCGATGAAGAGGCAGCCAACATCATCCGTTTCAGCGGCTTGATGGAGCTGATGTGGGGACCCATCCTGACCATGAGTTGGGTCTACTGGCTGACTGGCCAGTACCGGTTAGCTGCTGTCCGCTTGGATGAACTGCGGGCGATTCTGCTCCCCAACTCCCTGGCTGATGGGTACTGGCACTACATTCATGGCAACCTTGCCATCGAAAGTGGGGGTTTTGAAACCGCCCGGAGCATGCTGCAGAAAACCCGTACCATCGCCGAGAGCAACGGCATCACCGAGAATCTTTTTCTGGCACACCTGGGAATGAGCCGCTTGAGCCGGTTATTGAACGACGCCCCCGCAGCCCTGGGCTGGGCGAATGAGGCTTATCGTCTGATGGAACGTATGGGTTACGAGCACCTGCAAGCCCAGGCGTTGATTGAGCACAGCCGTGCTGCCTGGGCATTGGGGGACCTGCCCGCAGCCGAAGCCGATTTACGTTCAGCCATCAACCTGCTAACCCCCCAGCGTCTGGCCTTTGATCTCGCGATTGCCACTCTGCTCCTGGCCGCCTTGCTGAATCAGCAAAATCACCCCCAGGCCCCTGCCCTTTGGCAAGAGGCAGCAGCTCGTTTGACTCAAGGTGGCTTTGTATTTCTGGTTGATCGGGAACGTGCACTCACCTTCCCCTTGATTGTCCAAGGATTGAAAAGCCCGGACAAATCCGTTGTTGCCGCCAGCAACAGCCTGCTCAAACACCTCTACCGGGTGCCGCCGCCACCGTTGGAAATCACCACCCTGGGCGGTTGGCGCTTGAAGGCAGGCGGGCATTCAATCGATCCCCGGTCCTTGCGCCAGCGCCGCGCGGGGGAACTGCTGGGTCTGCTGCTGATCAGCCCCGGGCGCCTCCTCCTTATTGATCAGATCATTGATACTTTATGGCCGGAAAAAGATTTTAACGCCGCCCAGTCCCTGCTCCATCAGGCCACTTCCACCCTGCGCCGGGCGTTGGAGCCCGACCTTCCTGAAAAATATTCCTCCCGTTATCTGCGGGTGGATGATGGCAGCATCACCCTGGTGCTGCCGCCAGATTCGCAGGTGGATTATGAGACTTTTCTGAGCCATATCCGTCGGGCCGATTGGGATGCCGCCCTGGCTTGCCACCCGGGTGAATTTTTACCAGAATACCGCTATGCTGACTGGGCTGAAGCCCACCGCCGCTGGCTTGCGCAGGACTATCAACGCGCCTTGCTGGCAAAAGCCCGCATCTGGCTGTCTGAAAAACAATTTCTGCCGGCACTGGATGCCTGCCGTAAGCTTCTGGCTGCTGAACCCTGGCAGGAGCAGGCGGCTCTGCTGGGCATGCAGGCCTGCATTGGACTGGGGGATACCGCTGGGGCGCTGCGCCTTTACCGGACTCTGGAGAAGGCCCTTCACACAGATCTGGGGGTAGAACCACAACCTGAATTGCAAGCCCTTTATTGTTCCCTGTTAAATCGTTAGTCATTTCCCATTTTTTGTCAGTCTTTTGTCAGTGGCTGTTGTTATAAAGAATCAACAGTCTGTTCCCTGCTGTCCCGCAGACTGAATCAATCAGGCAGCTTTGTTCGCGCGGTTTGATTGATGGCAGCACTATTCAATTTTTATAGGAGGCTTATCATGTTTCAATATAAAAATTCCCACCCAGTCCTTTGTCTGACTATCCTCCTTGCGCTGGTCATGTCATTATGCCTGAACCAGGCGTCTGTCCGGGCAAGCAGCTTTTCCCGGAGTGACTCGCTCAACAATCCGACCGAATGGCTGGATGCATTCACTTGGCAAAAGGTCGTTGCCCCGGATGGGACCCCTAAAGATGGCTTTGGTTATTCTGCTGCCATTTCAGACGATGGCAGCACTGCCGCGGTCGGCACTTACTATACGGAGTTTGGCAGCACATTCCCAATTGGCCCGGGCGCGGTATACGTTTTCATCAATGATGCCGGTACCTGGGTCCTGCAACAAAAACTGCCCACCCCGCCCATGCCCGAATCTGACGTATTTGGTTTTTCGGTCGCGCTTTCTGCGGATGGCAGCACGGCGCTGGTGGGCGCCCAGGGCGACTTTGGCCCACCGGAAACTGAGGTTCCCGGAGCCGCTTTTGTCTTCACCCGCAGTGAGGGCGTCTGGAGTCAGCAGGCGATGCTCACCGCTTCCGATCGCCAGGTGGGCGATCACTTCGGCGTCTCGGTGGCGCTTTCAGACAGCGGCGATACCGCCCTGATTGGCGCTTACGTGGACGATGTCGGTGAGAACATACAACAGGGCTCGGCATATGTCTATCAGCGCAGCGGAAGCGTCTGGACCGAGCAGGCTCATCTGACCAGCAGCGATGGCGCCGCCGAAGATTATTTTGGGCGTTCTGTCGCCCTCTCTTCGGATGGGAATATGGCTTTGATCGGTGCCGATTTTAAGGTTATTAACGGAAATACACGCCAGGGTGCGGCTTACATTTTTACCCGCGCTGGTGCCACCTGGAGCCAGCAAACCCGTCTGACCGATATCAACGGCGGTGGGTACAACTGGTTTGGCGCAGCCGCAGCCCTGTCTGCTGATGGTCGAACCGCGCTCATTGGCACCCGCGAAATAGGGGCGATTGTGTTTACCGCTTCCGGCGATCTCTGGACCCAGCAGGACCTCCTGACCATACCAGATGCGTCCCTCTCATTTGGCGACAACATCGCGCTTTCAGCCGATGGCAGCACGGCCCTGCTTGAAGATGGCTACACCTTCAGACGCTGCGGGAACACCTGGCTTGAAGGGACGCGCCTGCAGACTGATGAGGATCCTTTTCCTTACGGTTTCGGTCTTGCGGTGTCGCTTTCCGGCGATGGGACCATTGCCCTGATTGGCGCGCCCTATGCCACCGTTGGCAACAATCAGAAACAGGGTGCCGCCTACTTCTTTCCAATCGAAACAACCCCTTGCACGGAAATTTCGATTTACTTGCCATTGATCGTGCAATGAGGTAAGGTAATTTATGTCAGTCTTTCGTCTGTCCGCCAGGTTTAAAAAGACATGCGAACTGTCCTGACCGTCATCCTGCGCCTCTTTGTGGATACTGATCAACCGGATGCTGTGCGCGGTGCCCTGCAGGAGCTTGGCAGCCTGGAGCCGCCGTTGACCTTCGACAATCCATCGTACCTGCTGCACCAGATCAACCACCTTACGGCGGAACAATTGAAATCACTTTCAATGGAGGATGATTCATAAAAAACTTGCACTGTTGGCCTTTCTGGATGACTTAATCCAGCCAAAAAATCCTGGCGTATCTGCCCCCAACGCCATTCGAAGACCTGGTGTAGAAGTCATCTCCCTTGGCGTTCCCTCCCAGCTGGGCAACATGAAATTGGTGGCCTCCTTAGGGGACATCGCCATTCAGGGCATCCTTGGAGCGGCCGGCTTCCCCTTCTAAGAATTCAAGCCATTTATATGCGCAGAAGATTCGCAAAGAGTCTTCTCTCAACAGCGGGGAGCGGATTCGAACCAATGACCTCCGGGTTATGAGTCAAAATCCTGAATCCGTGCCATTTGTGCGGCGGGCTCTGCAAATCAGCCGACCTGACGAACTCTGGTCCACGCTTGCCGGGCACGCTGCGGTAGCTAATCGATATTCGTATAGTATCTGTTTTACGTGGGTTCGTCAAGTACTTTTTCTTGCTTTTCTTCATTCCTCTTTCCAATTCAATTTATTCAAATCAATTTTCTCATGGGGGATGCGTCCTCCCTGATTCAATAATGGTGCAACACACTATTAATTTTTGATTCCCCAGTCATGGGTGTTCCACAATCTCAATAAGCCTGCATAAGGTAAGGGCTAATCCTTTCCCCCTGCCCGTCTATTTGCGCACCTGTTTGCCGGCTAATTTTATAAGGTTCGGAGAGCCATTCAAGATGCCAGGTAAAGACTTAGATTATTTTATTGCTCAAGATAAAAAGAACCCCGTTGAACTTCGAGGCTACGTTTGGAAAGTCATTATGGATCCAACCAGGGTCGATGATGATCCAGGGATGTTCTTTGGAAGATTGTTTCGAATGATCGATATACGCCTCAACCGGGACGAGAAATCAACCTGGCCGGAAGGAATCGTTTTTGAACACATTACCTCAGGATGTCGCCTTACTTATAAAGATGGCTTGTTGATGGATCTGACAAATTCCAAGGTGATTCAGAAGAAGCCAAGAATCCGTGATCGCAGCCGGCGGACAGGTTGTAGAAACCAAGCTAAAGGTGAAAGTATGGTTCGAAAACCAAATCAAATTTCTTCAAACAGTCAGATGCGTAGGTTTGTGTTAATGCGAGTGGAAGACCTCACGGGTGTCTCAGGGACTGGTGAAGTTGCAGAAGGGACTGTATTTAGCAGTGGTTTGGCGGTCATTCACTGGCTCAGGGAACCCTATGCCATGGGTGTTTATCAGTCTCTCGAAGATGTCATTTCTGTCCATGGTCATGAAGGCCGAACACAGCTGCAATTTATCGATTAAGGAGGAATCAAATGACCACAAAAATCATCACCATTTCGAATCAGAAAGGCGGGGTAGGAAAGACAACCACCGCCGTAAATCTGGCACATGCTCTCACTCTGAAAACTAAACAAGTGTTGTTGATTGACCTTGATCCACAAGGACAGTGCGCAACCAAGTTGGGTATGGATAGCCAAATGGGAACGTATTATTTTCTGACAACCCAACCAGGCTCTCCAAGTGAAATAACATTTATCCGCCAATGGGTCCGTGATACAGGTCGTGATTTCTTACAGATGATTCCAGGGAACTCAATGACCTCCGCTGCGCAAATGATGTTGGGTGTCCAGGATCAACCAATCTCCTACATAAAAGGTCTACTAAAAACATTCACTAAAGATCGGTTTGATTACATCATTTTCGATACCTCCCCATCAGTGGGTGGCTTACAGGAACGTGCAATCTGGGCGGCTGACCTGGTGATTGTTCCTACGGCAACTGAATTCGCATCATTAGATTCTTTAGCGAAGACAGTCACAACCATCCAAACCTTGAGGGACAAAAAGAATTGGCAAGGGGGATTGCTGGGGATATTACCTACCTTTTTCGATAGTACCAATGAGTCACGCGACTCCCTACAGGATCTGCAGGCAACATTCAGCGACAAGGTGCTTTTCCCCATTCATCGGGCGACTGTCTTGCGTGAATGTTGGTCTGAGGCAAAGACCATTTTTGAGTATGCGCCAGAAACGCGGGCTGCCGAGGAATATAAAGCTTTGGCAACTCTTGTATTGAAATATTAGAGGTCATGATGGCCAGGCGAGACGCATTTACAGGTTTACGTGACCCTAATCCAATAACCGAGGTTGAGGAGGATCAACAACAAGAACCTACTATGATCCCACGACAGCCCTTGGATTTAATCCCCACGGCAGATTTCAGGAAGAAAAGATCCCGTAAGTGGGAACAGGTTCATCGGCTTGAAACTGTAACGTACCGGGGAATTCCTCGACAGGTTGTGGAGTTGATTATCAAAGATGCTCAGTCTCTTTCGGTTCCTCGCGATGAAGTCGTTAGGGCGTTTCTGGAATATGGTGCAAGGCTTTACCGCAATGGAGAGATCAAACTTTTAGCGTACCCCAAGGCGCAGAGAATGACCTTGTACTCTGAAGCCAATGAAGGAAGCACCATCTATCCTGCTCAAAAACCGGCAAACCATAAATGGCTGGCTGATGCATTCCCGGTTCCAGAAAAGAAAGCTGGTGGAGCCAAAAAGAAAAATTTCAGGAAAGACCAAGAAGCCATCCCCCAATGGGAGATAAGAGCGACATTCCGAATTCCAGCTCTATTAAAGGAAGAGGTTCGGTCGATCGCGCGGGAGCATACTTTACCGGTCGGAGAAGTTGTCTGTTTCTTCGTTATAGAAGGTTCACAGGCTTTTCACAATGGAAGCTTAATCCTGCAACCGTCTCCTAAGACAATAGGGAAGACTTTATTTCTGGAGTGATGCTAATGGACTCTATCCTTTCCTGGAAAATCAAAAATTTCCTTTTCACTCCAAGAATCACGTCTGCGTCCATGCTGACGTGCCGCAGACGTGCTGCTGACATGCCGCAGACGTTGACGCAGACGGAGTTGCTGACGTTGAAACCACAGGAAGCCCGTAAAGGGGTCTTTTCTGGATGGAATGGGATAACTACCGTTCTTCCAACTAAGGCTGTAAATGTGCCTTTATTTCGCTTTATTCGAGATTGATTTTTTTATCAATAGGGATTTCTTTTATGAATGCAGTCGTTGAATTTTCACCGCAGAAAGCTTGGCAAGCGGCAATTGCTAACCTCGAAATGGATATGTCGCGGGCGGCTTTTAGTACCTGGGTGAAGCCAACTCATCTGGTGAATTTTTCAGATGACACCTTTGTGATCGGCTGCATGAATTCGTATGGCCGTGAGTGGTTAGAAAACCGATTAACGACCACCCTGCAGCGATTCCTAATGGGGGTGATGAACAGAGAGGTTAAGGTTCGTTTCGTTGTTTGTGACCAGGAAATTGATGATGGAGATGATCTCATTCAGGAAGTTGATCCAGACCAGGAAGATTCTCAAGACAATCCCATTGAGTTGGATATTCACTACAGCTCCATCCGGAATTTCCTAATTGAGCCAAGCCGGGTAGTCCGCTTACCGGTATATTACCTGCGCTGGCTGCCATACGTCGGATCACAAATGATTTTCTTGATCATGGCATTGTGGCAGGAATACTACCTTGCGAGCGGTGGAAAGGCGCGAAAAGGGAGCTGCAAAGTTGACGTTCGCGCTGAGCGTATTTGCCAATGGGCTGGGATCAGCCGGGCTCAGTTCTTTCGCTTGTTACAACCCGGTAGCAGTTTGGGATGGTTTGCGAGAAAGATTGACACCGATCATGAAGTAGATCAGCGGTCAGGGAGAGCCAAAAAGTCCTCAAACAAGTATGAATTATTCGAATCCCCGCTGACACCCGGGGATGCCGAAGACTTGAAGACTTTCTTGCTTGCTCATGGGATCCAAAATTCTCCTCTGTCCGCGTTGCAATTGGCGATCAGCACAAATCCCAAAGAAATATTCCAATATCCTGTTCGACAACCTTCCGAAGACTTCAGCAAAATGATTCCATACTATCAGACCGTTCAAGATGTCATTAGAGAACTGGTTGGTCACTGTCTTGATGGAGAACTTGGGACCCTGGCAGATCAGCTTGCTGACCGATTGTTAGGTCAGGGGGATTTCATTCTGGTTACCTGGTATTTCCTCAGAAACTGGTTACCGGTTCTCGGAGCAGATGCTGCCATGTTTATCCTAGTTTTGCGCAATCTGTGCTACTTCAATGATGAAACAGGTGAGATCCGAGATGTAGTCTGGATTGAGGGTGGATATCAAGCTATCGCAAATCGTCTAGGGATCAATAACGCTCGCGTGGTGGCAAACTGGCTTCCAGCCTGGATAGAGAGGGGAAAACGCAAGGATGAATTAAGTGATCGTACCGTTGATGAATTTTCTCGCCGGCAACGTCTTCAGGGTCTGTTAGCTCTTTTTGTTGAGCGAATCGATCATCGGATCAATTCTGAGGGCAGCTATAGCTGGAAATTCAAGGTACAGAGGGTTGATCCACTCACGCCACAACACCAAGCCATCCAACAGGCTGTTTCGTCTCTTTTTGTGAAATCAGAAAGTCATGGTGTTCAGGATGAATTAGATTCTTGGATCATTTTATTGGGCAATGGTTGCGCGCAGCGTCCCCGAGCGGAGCGAGTGGGATCTGAGACTGTCAAAACAGAACCAAAGGTTGTTTTGAGACTCTCAGATTTAACCAAGGATTGTTCTGAGACTTTCAAGGGTATCCTCAACGATTGTTTTGCGACGCTCGACCCGGAGGCCAAGGGTTGTTTTGAGACCCTTTTAAAGATTCTCAAAAGTTTTAAAGATTCCCAAAAAGAAAAAGATACTTCCTCTACCCAAGATACATCGATATTGCTGAACGATCCAACCAGTCAATCGGTGGCAGTAGTGACTGATTCGAGTGGAAATTGGTCATTGGAAAAATTGTTGGCGCGCGCAGACAAGAAAAATAGGCAAGCTTTACTCGATCAAGAAAAGAACGCTTTATCTTTTGTATCCTGGATCATTCATGGTGCTTCCCAACCTAACATCCAGAATCCGTACAGCCTGGCCATCGCCAAGCTAAAAGAGAACCCCAGAATCGGAGCCGGCGGAGCGAGTGAACGCCTGGCTGAATTACAGCCGCGAAATCTTGCCCGCCTGATTGAGCAGTCGTTCACTTTTTATTCCCCAACAGATCAAAATTGGCGAATGCTTTTTGCAGAAGCGAAAAGGGATCGTATCCGGCTTTTAGCGGATGCTTTGGGATTGGTTCTGGATATCGAGGAGGAAACGTGTTGGATGAGTAATTAGGATATGCGTACCTTTTGATGGTTAGTGAATTCAAACAAACATTCATAAAAAGGAGACAACAAATTATGGCGCAAGGAAATCTTACGTGGCAACGTGGCGACATCACCGGGGATATCTATTTTGATTATCTGCGTCCCCAGAATCAGGACCCTATCCCTTATGTTCGCCTGTACCTGATGATCGATGGCAGCCCGGAATCAAAACCGGTGAAGGGATTACGAGTGCTGGTCTATGGCACCCTGGCTGAATTGGTGTACGGACATGTCCAGAAAGGCAGCCGGATCGGTGTTGAAGGGCATATTCAACTGCGCTACCGGCCAAACACGACGACCCCCGTGTTTGAAGTTGTTGCCGAGCGAGTTGAATTTATCCGCAATATTGATTATGAACGCGGAAAACAAGTGATCGCAGATTTAAAACAGCGTGGAAAACGAAATTCCGTAACCGATCTGGAAATCATCACACAGATCCTTGAAGTTGGAGAATTGGGTCATGACAGTGAATAATCCTAGTGAACCGGAAATCCAGATTTCTGAAGAAAAACTGCAAAAGCTTGGTTGGATACTGTTCGGTCTTGCGGTTTTTTTTACCATTATTGGTACGTTCGTTTCCCCATTGGATGACCAGGGGAAACCGGTACTTCTCTTGCCGGAGGTCAAAGCAGTAGAAGATTACAGAAAATCTGCACAAGCATGGATTTCTGAGTTAAACACTTTGGATGGCGAGATCGCTTACATTATTGCTGCTGACCAACAAGGCGATCTCTTTTCACAGTCCAGATCCGCCCAACAAACCCTCCAGCATGCTGTTGAACTTGCTCACCAGGTTGATCGGACCCGAGTACCCCCAATTGGTATGGGTATGCATGAGCAAATGCTCTCGACAACGCTGAGTTATCTTGAAGCTGCTCGCAGCGCTCTACAGTGGGTCAGCGCGCCAGAGCAAGAAAATCAGGACCAGGCTATCCAATTACTTGAAGATTCTCGCCAGATGAAATCGGAATTGGAGAAAAACAAGTGGTTGATCTCACGTTAGAAGAATTCCAACGCAATCAGTCTACTCGAATCTCCAGAGAAATCATCAGGCAAAGCGAGGAGCACGAGCAAAAAATGCAGGCCAATGCTCAGAAATTATGGGAAAATGCCCACAAACATCTTGTCGCACTTTTAAGGCTTCTGGATCAGGATTACGACGAATCCTGCGAAAAAGCGACCCGACCATTGGAATCATTTAGCGATGATGACCTGGCATATCTGATTCATGTTCGGCTGCGAACTTTGCAAGGGCCAGCATCGAAGAAAATTGAGCCCGAGGCAATAAATGATTTAAAACAGCGCTTGAAAGAACTCAATCAGAAATATTCTGATCTGGAACGTGAGCTCATTGCCACACAGGAATCGAAAAAGAACACACAGGCAGAGAAGGCAGCACTGGAAGCCCACTTAGCTGCCCTTCGACAGATCCAGAAAGATGAGGTTGCCCAGGACATTCAATCCCCAAAATCGGGTACTGAAGAATCGAAGGACCTTACGCCTGTTCCGGATTGGGTAAAAACCTGGCAGTCCACCAAGAACTACGAAAAAACATCGGCGGCAATTTTTGTGATGGGTGAAATGGGGATTGCTTTACGACCATCCATCATAAAGCAAATGGCAAAACGCCTTTCCTTATCAGCCGCAAACAAAAACCTGGATGAAGCCTTGAATTGGTTAATGTCACCGGAAGGAAATGACTTCCCAATCTTGGTTGAACAGATAAGTGGTGTTGTTGAGCAAGGATCAAGTTCTGGTGGAAATCAGCCTGCGGTGCTGCATTTGACTCGCGATGGTCAAGTTGCATACCAGGTATTAACTGGAAAAATTCCTAATGAGAATGAATTTGATACCCTAATAAGACACCATTCTTCACCGGAACATACCATTCTGAATATTCAGGCCGGGGAAATCCTGGTAGATGAAGGTTACAAAATCCGAGGACGGGCACAAGCTATTAATTTATCCAATGGTGAAACTTATATCCCAGATATTATTGCTGTGGATCCAAAAACAGGTGAGGTAATATTCGTCGAAGTAGAGCGAGATGTGAGTAAGGATCAAATTTCCAGAAAAACGAAATGGATGAAGTTTTGTGAAGCATCAAATGGAAACCTGTATGTTTTTTGTGATAATCTGAACTGCCAGAGAGCTATACAGGGAGAAATCAATCTTGCTTTAAGTGGGTTAAATTACAACTCTTTCCTTACGAATCTACACGGATTACGAAATGGGAAACGAGCAGGAAAAGATGGTGGCATCTGGATTTCTCAAAGAAGAGGTAATTAACAATGGAACGGCGTGCACTTCGTTCTTTCTACATCGTTCCTCTAGAGTCTAAAGGGGGAAGGATGTCGATTTTTCAGCTGTAACCAGTCGGGTCATTTTCTTACATTGATTGAAGGCCAATCTTGCATCAAGGATTTAAAAAAACTTGACACATTGATAATGAGGGATATAATCATATTCATGGATTTGAATATGATTGAAGAGCAAAAAGTAAATATCGATCCTCTGGATGCACAAACGCAGGTGTTCAAAATCCTTACCCACCCGGCAAGGATTGCGATCCTCAACATCCTCAGGGATGGCGAGCATTGTGTCTGCCATATGGAAGCCTATTTAGGCTTTCGCCAATCCTACATATCTCAACAACTTGCGGTATTGCGCGAAGCCGGTCTGATCCAGGATCGTCGCGATGGCTGGAACATTTTTTACCGTGTAGTCAACCCGGATATATACACCGTGCTGGACGCGGTTCAGAAATTGACCGGGCAGTCCATTAATCCCTTAGATCAACATGCGGTGAGTTGCAACTGCCCGCATTGCAGTGCAAAACAAAACAGCGGATAAGCCGCTCTTTTTTTTTGAACGATTATATACAGACTTTTGAATATGAAGGAGTACCTATGAAAAACATCAAAATTCTCGGTTCGGGCTGTGCCAATTGCAAGCGCCTCGAAGCAATGGCGCGCAAGGTGGTTGGTGACCTGGGGATGGAAGCGGAATTCGAAAAAGTAACCGACATGAATGAAATCATGAAATGGCCGATTCTCTCAACCCCCGGACTGGTAATCGATGGCAAAGTCGTTTCTTCCGGCCGCATCCCTGCCGAAGCAGAAATCGCTGGCTGGCTGAAGGAATAACCGTTGGAATGGGCAGCATGGTCTGCCCATTCTTTTGGTCAAAAGATATTCAAGATTTTGTATGTGATTCTATAAACTATAGAAGGTGCTATGGATTCTGTATTGAATTATATCGGCATGTTGCTCTGGTCTGGCTGGACAGGTTTACTGGATTACCTGGCCGCGCATGTTCTCCTCTGCCTGGTGCCGGCATTTGTCATTGCCGGCTTCATGAGTTCAATGATCCCCAAAGAGGCCATCACGCGCTTTCTTGGCCCAAAAGCCTCCAAGTGGATCAGCTATCCGGCTTCGGCTTTTGGCGGGTTTATCCTGGCGGTATGTTCCTGTACTATTTTGCCCCTTTTTGCCGGTATCTGGAAGCGCGGCGCAGGACTCGGCCCGGCGATCACTTTTCTGTTTGTCGGTCCAGCAATTAATATCCTGGCCATCACCTACACCGGCGCAACCATCGGGATGGATATTGCCATATCCCGTCTGATACTTTCCATTCTGTTCGGCATCGGAATCGGTCTGATCATGGCCTGGATTTTCCGTAAAGAGGAAACCGCACGTGAAACTGAGATGGCAGCCAGCGGCGTGTTTGACCAAACCGCAAAAGTCAAACCAGCGGTATGGGTGCTCTTCCTTTTATTGGTTGCGGTGTTGATCGTTGGCACTTTGCAGGTTGATCTTTTGACCCATGTTTACGCCAGCATAAATTTGCCTTTTGACTGGGCAAATGGATTGGGTTCTTTCTTATCTACTATGAACCTGACCATTCAGGGCGGCATCCTCATTCTGATGCTGGTCGTGATTGGCATTACTGCCTGGAAAGGCTTTGAAAAAATCTTCGACGGCTTTACCGGTTGGACCTATGCCGCCTTCGCCTTCATTGCACTCACCATCCTGATTGCGGCCCCTAAAGAAGAAGTGGGCTCGCTAATCATTGGGATTAACGGCCGCTTGATCGGAGAAATCATCCTTCTCATCGGCATTGCAGTTGTTGCCAGCCGTTCATTCACCAAAGACGAACTCAGTGGTTGGGTTTGGGAAACCTGGAAATTCGTCAAACAGATATTTCCATTGCTCATCGTCGGCGTTTTTGCCGCTGGCATCGTCAAAGTAATCATCCCGGAAGCCTGGGTACGTACCATCGCCGGACAGAATACCATCTGGGCCAACCTGGTGGGTGTATTATTCGGTGTGTTTATGTACTTCCCCACCCTGGTCGAAGTTCCCATCGCCAAAATGTTCCTCGACCTGGGCATGGCACGTGGTCCGTTGCTGGCTTATCTACTTTCTGACCCGGAACTCTCGCTTCAATCCATTCTGGTATTGAACGGGGTGATGGGTAAAAAGAAGACTGCAATCTATGTGTCTTTGGTGGCTGTATTCAGCACTCTGGCTGGATACCTATTCGGCTTAGTTCTCGCTGCTAGTTAAAAAGGAGATATCAAATGGAAAAACAAACAGTTTTGGAAAAAGCGCTTGAATTTCATGGGCACCGCTGTTGGGCTAGCGTGGCCGGCGTTCGAGTGGGGTTGGCTGCCCTCGAAAAATTGGGCGTCAAACGCTCCGGCGGTACACAGCTCTATGGTATCGTTGAAATTGGCGAAGAGCACGGAGGCATGTGCTTTGGCGACGGTGTGCAATATGCCACCGGATGCACCTTTGGAAAAGGCAATATTCGCAAGAATCCCCTTGGCAAACTTGGCTTCACCCTGATTGAAAAAGACACCAATCGTGCTGTGCGGGTGGTTTTCACCAGCAAACTGCAGAAGCAAATCGCGGCATCCAAATTCATGCAGCAGCGCGCTGCCGGTATTTCACCCGATGAAATCCCGTTGGAAGATCAAATGGAGTTGGTGGAACTGGTCTGGAATGCGCCGGAAGATGATGTTCTGAAAATCGGTGAGGTGTTTGAATACCCCGGTAAATGGATCCCGGAAGTGATGGGCTTTAAGCCCTGCGACCGCTGCGGTGAATTGACTGCCCTGGCCTATCTGCGTGTGGATGGCACTCAGCATGTGTGCATCCCCTGCTCTGGTTATGACCGGTAAGCGGGGTTGGTATGGCGATTGAAATCTATCTGATCAGCGCAGTTCTGGTGTTTATCTTTTCTGGTTTGCTGGCTATGGCTGGTCTCGGAGCTGCCTTCCTGTTTGTTCCTCTGTTCTATTACCTGGGGGTTCCTCTGGCTGAAGCAACTCCCACCGCCTTGCTGCTCAACGTGGTCAGCCTGTTATTTGCCACCATCAACTACTGGCGCGGCAAACTGATCAACTGGCGGGTCGGGGTTCCTGTGCTTATCACAGCGGTTGTGCTTTCTCCGGTTGGCGCACTGCTAACTCCCCACGTGGAGAAAACTGTCCTGTTGGCTTTGTTTGCGGCTTTCCTTGTTTTTGCGGGTTTCATGATGCTCTTTTATAGGGCTAAAAAACGCGAACACGAGCTGAGTCGTGGTATCGAGGTAACTGCAGGAGCTGGGGTAGGAAGTGTGGCCGGGTTCCTGGGTGGATTACTGGGTGTGGGCGGCGGAAATTTCATCCTGCCGGTACTTAATTGGCTTGGATTGGATGCCAAAGTTGCTGCCGGAACCACTGCTCTGGTGGTTGTGTTCTCATCTCTGTCTGGTTTCTTGGCGCACGCAAGCATCAGCGGCCTGGATCCTCTTTTTGTGGGGATTATGGCGGTTATGGCCGCAGGTGGATCGATTGTTGGATCGCAATTGATGAAGACCAAGGTCTCCAGTGGTCAGTTGAAAAAGATCATCGGTGTGTTATTGTTTGTCATCGCCGCCAAAATGATTTTTGATTTAGTCAAATAAGGAGTAATGAAAATGGATCGAAATGATGAGTTGTACAAAGCTGGTTTATTGTTACATGGTCACAAATGCCCGGCAATGCCGATGGGCTTGCGCGCGGGCCAGGCCGCCCTTCAGGCTTTAGGCGTTGAACGGGCCATGGATGGGCAGCTCACTGCCCTGGTGGAGATCGACAGCGATCACTGCGCCACCTGCTACGCTGACGGCATCATGATGGCCACCGGTTGTACCTTTGGTAAGGGAAATATTCGCAAGTTGGGGTACGGCAAATTTGTGCTGACCCTGATCGATAATAAATCCGGACGCAGTGTGCGTGTGGCCACCCGCAATGAAGTGATCAAACGCAATCAGGAATCCGAGTTCATCCAATTCCGCAAGAAGGGTGTTCCCGCTTCAAAGATTGCGGCAGAATTGATTGACCCTGCTGTTGATTTTATCCTGGCGGAGCCAGATGAGAACCTCTTCAAAATTGATCCGGTTCAGGAAGTAAAACTCACTCCGGGTCGCCCGCACGATTTCAATACGCATATTTGCGAGGTATGCGGCGAAGTGATGGTGGAACGCTACGCCCGAATTAAGAATGGAAAAACCGTTTGTATTCCATGTTCTGAGAAATCAGCATAACAGCCATGAAGGGCTCTTTGAGTAACTTTATCTCAAAGAGCCTTTCACAAAGTAATAATCGTTTCGACAATTCGGTTCATATCGATTAATATTCTTATTTTGGTATAATTTGCGACATTATCAAGGACAAAGAATGATTAATCCAAAAAGAAAAATCCTTTTCTTGTGTACGGGCAATTCTTGCCGCTCTCAAATGGCTGAGGCGATTGTCAATGCCCGATATGGCGATCAGTGGGAAGCCGTCAGTGCTGGCACGCAGCCAGCCGGATATGTTCACCCCTATGCGATTAAAGCATTACAAGAGATTGGAATTGTGCATAATGGGACATCCAAATCCGTTGATCAATTTCGAGGGATTGGTTTTGACTTAGTTGTCACGGTTTGTGATGATGCTGCCGAAAACTGCCCGGTCTGGTTGGGAAAAGGAAAACGGGTTCATCTGGGCTTCCCCGATCCGGCCAAAGCAGTAGGGGATGAAGAACAAGTGATGGCAGTCTTCCGCTCTGTTCGGGATGATATGATTTCCAGAGTAAATAATTTATTGATACATGTTGAAGAGCAGTAACTGATCACCAGGCTTTCTTAAGTGATTAATGTAATTCACAAAGAGGTATTATTGCAATATACTTCAACAGCGATTGAAGTATAATTACGAATTATGAACGCAAAGACATTTTCTAGCGATGATCTGATCAAAAGTGCGCAATGGCTAAAAATCATCTGTGAGCCTAACCGGCTCATGTTGCTCGAAAAAATTATTGAGGGGATTCATTGTAATTGCGAGCTGGGACAGGCGCTTAAGATCGCACCAAACCTGATCTCTCACCATCTTTCGGTTTTGCGCGAAGCTGGTTTGATAACCGCTGAACGAGATCCTGTTGATAATCGTTGGGTATATTACTCAATCAATCCAATTAGGATGCATGAGCTACAAGCATTTTTTGCTGATTTTTTTGATAAAGATCGCATCCAACCAAGGGGAGCTACTTGTGGTCCCCAAATTACTGAAGAGCAGCGTCAGAGCTTATTGAGGATGACCAGCAGTTAATTTTTTACCTTAATGCTTCAATGAGTATTGAAGTATTAAATCCCGTGATAGCCAACTAGCAAGTTACGAATAGGAGAAAAACATGGAAGAAATGCTGATAAAAGCGGGAAAGTTCTTTTTATTAATACTTGCCGAATTAATTCCATTATTTTTGCTCGTCACTTTTCTTTCCGGTTTGGCTTTGGAATATATTTCCCCGGAAAAGCTCCGCGAAAAGTTAAGCGGGCGAAAAGGAATATGGGGGCAATTCATTTCAATGATATTGGGGTGGGTAACCCCTTTTTGTTCCTGTTCAACGGTTCCTGTGCTTGCCAGTATGGTTAAAGCCGGTATACCCATTGGAATCATGACCACGTTTTTATACGCCTCTCCCTACCCAGTTGAAATAGCCATCCCTATCCTGGCACCTTTATTTGGCCTTCCAGTTGCGCTGGCATTCTTGGTCGTTGGTGGCATCATGGCTCTTGCAGGCGGATCTCTGGTTCAAAAGCTTGGATGGCAGGATCAAGTGAAAATTGACATGGGGGATAGTTCGGGTACTGCTCAATCCGCTTCAAATACGCTAGATTTGCCCATGATCGATATTGATGAAAGTTTTAAAGCTAAATGCAAGCGTGCCTGGGATTACACAATTGGTTTTGCCAAAAAGCTGTTGTTGATTATCGTAATCAGCAGCGCAGTAGGCGCATTAATTTACGGTTTCATCCCTGAAGAATTCATTCTTAAATACGCCGGGGGTACCGGTTTATTTGTTGTCCCAATCGCAGCATTAATTGGTGTGCCCTTGTATGTGAATGTAGCTGCTGTCATTCCAATCATCTATTCCCTTTCACTGAAAGGGATGAGCGAAGGCGCTGTACTTGCCTTTTTAATCACTGCTACAACCATCAGTCCTCCCGAACTTTTCATGTTATCCGCTTTATTCAAAAAGAAATATGTATTTGCCTTTACGATTGCGATGATTATTGGTGCAATCCTCACCGGTTACCTGCTCAATTTGATTGCCTGATCAACTTACCAAGGAGAAAACAAATGGAAACTAAATCCTCCCCACAAATTCTGATTGTCTCTGGAGCCTGCTGCAGTCCAAATTTGATTCGCCAGGATCAAATGCTCGAAAAAGTTCTAGGTGAGGCTATTAACGATTTACACATGACCGTTGAAATCCAGAAAGTATCCCTGAGTCATGTGTTACATAGCAGTGATAATCTGACCCCAAAACAGCATCAGCAAATTATGGCTCTTTTCCAAACCTATAATACACGGTTTACACCTGCGTTATTCCTCGGTGACGAGGTTCGATTTGCAGGGAAAATTCCATCGGTAGAACAGATTAAAGAGGCATTAGCTAATATACCCTAATATCGGGTGATGATAATGATAAATGTTTCTTGAAAAGGTTCTATAAATGCCTTATTGGCATCAATATGTGTCACCATATAAATTGTCCATCTGTTTTCAATCTTTTACTGGTGATAAATCACATCCGAAAGGACTTTGTTTTGTCAGCATAGTCCAGGATAATCTTTCAACTGTATTCCACCAAATCCCTGGCACTTCGTACCATTGCGCACCAGCTACATCCTTTGGGATGTCTGGATCACTGGCGGTACCTCGCGCAAGAGCTCCATCCGGGTGGATGCCAACTTCGGTATAAACAAATGAATAAACTGGACCCAGAGCAGCTAGAGATAACATCATGCCCCACCCGCACCGGGAAGGTTTCACCGTTTTTGCGGCATCTACCCGGTCAGCAATGAATTCAAAGTAAGTCATCCCCTTCGGAGCTTCAGGAACCTGCAGTGGCTGGTTTCCTTTGTAGGCAACGAAAAAAATACTGGAGCAAATCGCCAGGATGACAGCAGTTTTGACAACCCATCCAATCAAATTAAGAATCACTACGATGAATTTCATTTTCTCCTTCATTTCCTTTATCTATCTGATACTGATCTTCTGGTCGGGCACCTTCGCGTAGGGCCCGGTTATAACGAATCTCCTCGCGATACATTCGATCTAGAGCAACCTCAATCACATCGCTTTCACTCCGTCCCATAACGCTTGCCATCGCTCTTAATTGACTCACGCCTTCTGGGCTTATTCGAAAAGATCGTACTGGTTTACTCGCAGAATTTGTTTTCGGCATGCTTGTTTTCCTTATCGGTTAGGTTAGTTATAATGTAATACTCTAGTATTTCTTTGTCAAGTTAATTCCCGCATTTTTCCTAATTTAGTCATATATATCCCCCTAGGATAAGGGGTTTCTTCTTGTTATGATTAGAGTCACAACCAAATATCTGTTCGGTCGCTGATAATCATCAGCTGTTCCAAAGAATCCTTGGAGCGACCATCAGCTTCTTCCCTGTTTGCGCAACTTGCGTGCGTGTAAATAGGCGTTGAGATCTGAATGGTCGCTTTTGTTTTAACCTACTTTCGAATCCGTTAACCGGAAAAGGAGAATAAATTGAAAGAAATACCAGTCTCAAAACGCAATCTGATCATTGCCGTCATCCTGGCCGTGGTCATCGCTGTAGGAATCCTGGTGATCGAAAACTGGCCACTTCGTACAGAGCAAAGTCCAGTAGCATCAACCAATGAAGATAGTCTGGTTTCTACCGCAGCGGTCAATGCCATCGAGAAAGTCTTCCAGGTGAACTATCAGGAAGGAAAAGAAGCCTGGCTTGAGCGTATCTGCGAGGTAAGCACTCCCACTGGATGCGAGCTGTTTTCAGCCGGCGCAGATCGAATGTGGGAAAAATACGTGGATGCCAAGTCTGTGGTCACAGCTGCCACGGCGGCAGTAGAAAAAGTAGCAGACAACGGTTCCGAGCAAGTCTGGCAGATGACCATCACGCTATCTTCCCCCTTACCAGGCAGCAATAAAACTCAGGACACGGCGTATGTTGTTCTCGCTAAAACAGAAAATGGTTGGAAGTTTGATCGTTTCCTGATGGAAGAAGAAATCAATGCCATTCTCGCTCGGGGAAAAACTCCCACCACAACTGTAGAAGAAGGAAAGAAGTAGTGAAAAGATTCTTCCTGATCATTGTCGTTATGACCTTGCTCATACCATCTGCTGTTTATGCTCAGGGCACTGATCCCTGGTCAGAAGTTTTTCAGCCGGATGGAAATCTGAATCCTGATTTGATTGATCTGGGAGTTACCACAGATCACCCCGATTGGATGTCAATTGAACTGCCCTTTGGCCAGTCCATTGATCTTGATGCAAATTATCACCGCTATCAAACACCTAGCGGGAATATCGTTGTCTTACCCTCTGCCTCGACGTTATTTTTTATGGCCATGAACCCCCAAGAAAGCGGTTTGACCGGCTCTTATGGATCACTGGGAAATGGTTACGGCAGCCTGATCTCTTTTCTTGGGCTTGTTGCCGGCGATAATCTGGATTGGAGCAAGGTACAGGCGGAACATCCAGAGTACACCAGCCCGGATCAATTCTGGGGAGCGGTTCTCAATGGACAGCAAGATGTGTGGACCTATTTCTCCGGGTGGGGATTCATCACAACCCTGCTTCAAATGACTTGGAATGATGGCGCTCTCCGCTCGTTGTATTTGTTGTATTTGAATGGTTCACAAAACTGTGCGGCCATTCCAGGGGGGTGCTCGGGAATTGTCACCCCACCTCCTCCCCCAAGGGAGTGTCCTGACCCAACGGTTTCTATGCAACAACCTGTCCTCGTCATTCAAAAAACTGCGCCGAACAATCCCCTGGTTGTGGGACAAGATACCGAAAACCGCCGCGGTGCAGATATCCAGGTCAGGGTGACAGTTCCTCCAGTGATTTTCACCTGGTATGAGCCGATTTATGAAGAAAGAGATGTTTGCCGCTCAGCCAATTCCGGAGAAACCGCCAATTGCAATACCGGAGCTGGATCAGCTTTCAATGATGGTGTCTCAGATACAGAAATGGTATTCAAGGAATGCCGGACACATGTAAAACATCTACCGGATGCGGTAGCATCCCTGCAAGCTACTGCAGCATTGGATGGTGCCAGCCAGGATTGGATCACAGGTAGATTAGGGCAAACCCATTATGAAGCCTTCGTCCACCAGGCAAATTTCACCCTGATTCCCGGAATTGGTTCATGGACAGGCGGATGTAATGGCGGCGGTACCTGTACTGCTACTGGCCAGGCACTCCGCGTTCCATTTGCAGATCCAGGAACCTTCAACTTGCGAATGGACGTAGTGACCACGGGCACTCGCTTCCGCGGAGTTCCAATCACCCAACCGAGGCGAGTAGGGATTGATGGAACGATGCAAGTATATGTGGCTCTTCCGGCGCTGGTGCCATAAAGGTCAAAGTGCAGATTTTATCGATTGCGGTCGGTGTGTTGCTGACAGTCGTCCTGGGTTTCATGGCCGTCATCTATTTACTACTGGTGATTGGGTTGTGGTGTCCACGAAACGATTATGACAAGTAAGGAGGCATTAGTTCATGACAGATTATTTTGTCGTCTTTGGAGATTTTCTCGCTGCTCTGCCTACTTACCTGTTGAACGGTGTTCTCGCAACCGTTTACTGGCTTGGCGAATCTGGAGCTGCTCTGGTAAGTATTCTTTGCGCAGGGTTGATCATCCGTTTTGTGGATCAACGTGTGCAATCCAGAGCAGCTTTCCGACCTGGACGAAGTGGGCGGGAAGCAACTACTCCGGATTTATACACAGCTCAAATCACGACGGCGATTATTCTGGTGCTGTGGGTAATCAGCCAATGGGGGATGGGAGCACCGGTCCCCTGGCTGGGTGCAGCAATGTGGATCGCTGGCACAATCATCCTCTTACTGGTGCACATGCAGGAACATACCCTTTTGTGGAATATGAAATCGGGAATTGCGATTTATTCCCTGGCCGTCATCGGAAGCCGGCTCTACCTGGCATACACCGCTCAATTATCAGCAGATCAATGGGCTGCACTGATAGGGACATCTGAAAGCGCATCAGCAGTGATTGCGAATACACGCGGAAATGTAACTACGATTATTCTTTGGGCTTTATGGTTGGTGATCCCGTTAGGTTATTTTGCCATGTTGCTGCAGCAAGTTCTGATCAATCCGATGTCGTTGGTCAATCCATTGGCAGGCGCCAGCGAGTTGATCAATCGCTATCGAACCAGAAGATAGGGTGATAGATGAAACCAGCACACAAAATCGTGGGCTTGCTTGATTTATTACTCTACCTTTTTAGGTGAGAGTCTTATGAACGTCGGAAATTCTTGATTAACGCCAGATTCTATTTCAACGATTGGAGGTCAATATGTCACAACTGATGGATTTGCTGCGCGGACCTGCTTTAGGCGTGATCGTCATGATCATCCTGATGGCAGGCGTCCTCATCATCACTGCATTTGCGGCGCTGATTGCCCAGATGAGTCTCTTGTTCCGGCTTCGACCTTGGAATACTTCCGAAAAGAGAAGTGAAAAAGGGAATGAAGGTTACCCACAAGAAACATTTGAGCAACGTTCCGCAACTCGTGAAGACCAGCGAGCATCATCTCCCCATCGCCAGCGTTCACCACAGGTGGTGGTTGTCGAACCAAATACGAATGAGGTGGTTGATGCAATCTGGTGGGAAACAGTGAAGCAATAGCAATCCAGGGCTTCTTTTGCGCAAGCAAAAGCAGCCTCATGAATTTACCAGCTGATCTGGTTGGCGAATTGATGAGGCAGAACGCCAAGTACGGAGAAAAGAGAACGATGATTATTGGAAAACTGACCGAAAAAATACCCTGGCTGAGAACAGATGACCCTCTCTCCATTCCAAATGACCTGGAAGTGGAAGGCACAGAGCTACATTTCAACGACCGAAATGAGCTTGACTATCTGGTCTTTCGTGTCACAGAGCGGGAAGGTGCGCGGGAATATCAGGGATACCGGGCGGTCCGGCTGCTGCAATTACGCTACATCTCTCTGGAAGCTCGCCGGGATGCTGGGCTGCTACAGAAGATGCGTACGGTCTTGCGTGGTTTGTATGGCGCTCAAGTGGATCTGGTTTATCTGGCTGCCGGCGTTTTTAAGAACCCCAATGTTGGAATTGTTCAATGCTATGGAGTCGCTGCGTTTTCGCCAAAGAAAAATGAAGCTATTGAGCGTTCTTTACGCGATCTATCTGCCTTACGAGCCGGATTGGTGGGTGCTTACCGTCAAATCCGCCTTGAACCACTTTCAACTGAAGTGGCTCAATGGTTAGCGCGTGCTCTGGAGCAGATGCCTTATGCCATTGTGGCTGTCGGGCATCCAGATCCACGTGAAAACGCCCGCGGTGGAGATTCTTCGATGCGTGATCCATTAGTGTCTGGAAGTCAGGGTGCACAACAATATTCCATTCAACAGAATGAACTGCTCTTTCGCGGTATGAGCAGCCTGGAAGAAGAGTTCTTGTTGATGCTGCTCACAAATCATGTTCGCCTTGAAGATATTACCCGCATGTTGGCCGGTATGTTGGAAGATACCTCCGTTTACGCTTCCCGTCAGTTGGGAACCCGGGCTGCTTCGTTTGGAATCAGCCTGCCGGCCATTTTGACTGGGGGACTCGCTGAAAACGCATCCAGGTCTTATGGCACAAACCATTCGAGCGGCGTCACCCAGGGTGAAGCTGCCACAGATGGCGTCGCAAATTCAGAAGGCCAGGCGCACACCACGGGTCATGCCAGCACTCGCGGTTGGGCGCACACGGTTGGAATCTCCGAAACCGATACGATTGGTTCGTCTTCCACGGTTGGAACTGCAGTCAGTCAAGGGACAGCTCATACCGAAGGAACAGCAGTAACCGATGGAACGTCCCACTCTGATTCGTCCGGTGTAGCGAACTCTCATACGGATAGCTCTTCTTATGGCGTGAATGGCGGTGTGGGTGGGAGCATTGCTCCGGCCGGCGTAGGTTTATCGGCTAACGTAGGCGGCAATGCTAACTGGGGTTCAGCAGATGGTGTGGTTGTCAGTAGCGGATCATCCGACTCAAGCATGCATTCGGTCACACACAGCCAGGCAGACACCGTTTCGCAAAGTACTACTCAGAGTCAATCGAATACAACCTCCCAAAGTCATTCGACGACGCAATCGGAAGCT
The DNA here is from genome assembly GCA_040772525.1 of Anaerolineaceae bacterium. Taxonomy (GTDB): domain Bacteria; phylum Chloroflexota; class Anaerolineae; order Anaerolineales; family Anaerolineaceae; genus Mesolinea. Next base: position 407,812 of record JAXGXZ010000001.1, read on the forward strand.
TGGACTACCTCTGGAGCTGAGACGGATTCAGTAGCCGACACGACCAGCACATCTACCACCCAGAGCCATGCAGATACAAAAAGCACAGCTCGATCTGAGACAGATGGTGTTGGCTTGGGGCAAAGTATTGGACGCGGAATAAGCGCCGGGATGAGTGTTGGTGTAGCTCCTTCTTTCTCGCTTTCAAACGCTTATCAATGGCAGGATGATCCTTATATCCTCCTCACGGATATCATGCGAACTCAACGCAAGTTACTGGATATTGCCAGTCGGGAAGGCGCTTTTTATACAGATTTGTATGCACTGGCCACCAGCGAACAAGGCATTCAGGCGATGATGGGGCTCATCCCCGAAGCGTTTCATGGCACCGAGGATGTCGTCGCAGGTGTGCAAACCCGTGCGTTAACCGATCCGGAACAGGCTTATATCGGCTTATATGCACGAGCGTTCACCCCATCGACCCGCATCGAGACGATTCCTGAGGCAATGAGTGGGTATGCAGATTCGACCTTACTCACCATGCTTCAGGTGGCAGCTTATACCGCGCCAGGCATGTTCGAGCAGGGATCAGCGCTCACCACCCAGGAGGAAACCCCAGCATTTGCTTTTTATCCGGATATGCCTGGAAATATCACCCTCGCCAGGCAGTGGTCGAGTGAAACAGGTTTATTAACGGATACTTTTTTAAAGTTATCTCCAGACCGTCATTTTCATACTGCATTTGTCGGGGATACTGGTTTTGGAAAATCGATCGCAGCCGAACGCCTGGCTTATGAGACGACCCGTTTCTGGCATTACCGCACCATTGTGTTGGATTTCGGACAGGGCTGGCGTAAAGCATTGAACTGGCCAGGGGTGGGTCCGAAAGGTTCAGAAGACGGTCTTGGACATGTGGATATCCGTCAACTCTATCCTGGTTCACCACGCCCTCTCCGGTGGAATATTCTGCAAGTACCGAAAAGGATAGAACCCGGCCGCTACCGCAGCATGGTGGCTGAGCTATTTGCGAATGCTGGCAGGATGGGAGCCAGACAGTTGGGTTTCATGCGCCGCGCGCTGACCGAATTGTATTATGAGGCCGGTGTTCTGACCGGCGATCCCAAGCTGCAGAATGGTCCCTTAGGACATCTGCAGGATGAACATGAAGTGGAGTTAATCCGCTATGAGCGTCAGAGTCTTGGTGAGGATCTGGATGATCTTCATCCTGGAACCTTATTAGAAAGTCTCTCGCCTTCCGAACTACAGGCTCTAGCGGTCTATCGTAGCCGGAAATTGGATGTTTCCAAATGGGTTGATCGTCTGCGGACCTACAAAGAGAAGCTTGAACGTGATCAAGTAAGTCGTACCAGTCTGGAGGGAGTCCTCCTTCGATTGGAGCAGTTCTCCGAAGGACATATGGCAAAGCAATACGGATCTTCAGCCAGTGGAACCGGCGTGGAAGATTTGGGATTGATGGGCAACACTGATAATCCCTGGGGAGTCATTGTCATCGAAGGTGGCGCTGAAATGGATGAATACTCCAAAGCAGCATTGCTCTCATTATTGGCCAGCATATTGTATTCGGATGCGGTCACCCGCCGGCGCGAAGCTTTGGGTGGCAAACATTTCCCACCCATGCAAATCTTCTTTGAAGAAGCGAATAAAGTCCTAACTGGCGTCTCAGGTGGAGCTGCTTCTGATCAGGGATCAGGAGAGTCGGGTAACCCGGTCAGCCATCTTTTTCAAACGATGTGGCGTGACGGAAGAAAATACAACGTTTTTCTGCATCTGATGGCTCAAACCGTAAGCGAGTTACCCTCAGGCATCCTATCCTCCTGTGCGAATGTATTTGTGTTCCAAACCAAAGATCCCAAAGATCGGGATTTGATCTTGCCGCATTTAGGCCGCTCCGAAAAAGGGCTGGTCAATACCGAATACAAACGCTACCTGGCACGCATTCCGCGTACGTATGCGATTGCCAAGTTGGGTTACAGCGATGATGTGTTCTGGCTGGAACCAGTGTTAGTCCGCCCAATGATCATCCGTAGTAATGAACCCTCTGACCTCGAGATTACCCAGGAATTGGGAGCTGTTTCCCTGGAACGGACAGCTTCTGACATCCTGGCAACCAATCGATCCCATTGACGCTTCGCGTCGGGGCATACTGAATCCAATGATTTTTAAAAAGGAGAAAGAATAATTCATGCAAACAAAAAAACGTTCCCCCATTGCCGCAATTGTACTTGCCGTTGTCATCGGTTTGCTTGTGATCGCCCTTTTGAACGGGGTGATCCGTCCAACTCAGGTGGTGGTCGCCAAAGTCGCCATCGCCCCTGGAACCGTTCTGACTGACCAATTGGTTGAGCTGCGTACCATTCCGATGGGAGCTAAACCTGCGGATGCTACTTCAAAAATTGAAGATGTGACCGGGAAGATCCTGGCTGTTGGACGAGCTCCGGGGGATCTGATCGTTACCTCCGTTTTGGGAGAGATTGCCAGTGCAGGTATTCCTGCTGAACTTCCAGAAGGGCATGTTGCTCTGGCGATCCATGTCGACCTGGCCAGCGGCGTGGCTGGTTTACTTCGTCCAGGACAGACCGTTACGGTGATTGGTATGATTTCTCCAGATATTCTCAAGGCGAGTACCACCTCTGTGTTTACTGCACCGATTGCGGAATTTACTTCACCCATTGTTTCACTCACTCCTGGCGTGAGCGCAACACCTACCCCAACTCCTACCCCCGCTCCGCCGGCTTCTCCTCTCGCTCGGTTGGCAATCACAGGTGTGCGAGTTCTCTTAGTGCCTCAATCGTTTCGTTATGAAGAGGTTCCAGCCGGTGCCAGTGAAGAAGAATTGTTTTCCTCTGCTCGAACAAGCATGTCAGCTCAGGAAGGTAGTGTGATCGTTCTGGATGTTCCCACGGGGTTGATCGAGGTAACTCCAGGATTCAAGGTTGATCCGGCAACCTTACTGGCTGCTCTCGACCAATATGGCATTATTCACCTTGCCTTGGAACCAACCTCAGGGTTGGCGTTGGATGTTGCGGACGTGATTACCCTCAATCTGGGTGAGTTGTATAACGAGATGAACGATTATCGAAAGAAATAGGTCAAAATGAGCGATAACGCTTACCAAACCAATAAAATCACCGTCATGCTGGCAGGAGCCGGCCATGATGTTGTTTACTACCAGATGCAGCAGCCGATCCTGGCAGACCAACGCTTTATGATCTCAGGTCACGCCGCTCAATGGTCCATGTTCGAGACGAACTTGAACAACCTGCGGCCGGATCTGGTGATCGTCCAAACAGATATCGCTCCTGATCCGGATACCCTGATTCGTTCCCTTCAGAAAATTTCAGCCTGGCGTGGAATTGCGATTGTAGTACTGCCTTTGGCCCAAAAGGATTTTCAGGGAGCTTTTACCAAAGTGGATACTGTGCGTGGAGTTTTCGTCGCGCCGGTCAATTGGACTGAGATCATCCAGGCTGCTTATGGTGCTGCGATGACAGCCCGGGCAAGCCTGACTCAAGCTGCACCTATGCAGCAAGGGGTATCCGGCTATTCCAACAGCGGAACATCTGCGTATATCACCGGCACGAAAAGGATCGCTGTCCTATCGCACGCGGGTGGGTCTGGATGCTCAACCATTGCTGAAAACCTGGCTTATGAATTGTCTGTCCGGCTCAGCGTGAAAACGTTGCTGGTGTCCATGGGGTTGCCACCAGCTGCTGCGCCTCATCTAGGGTTACGGTATGTCCCTAATTTAACCGAATACTTTGATCGCCCGGGCAAGGCAGCTTTTCAGGCTGCAATCCAACGCAAGGAAAATTTGGAGATCTTGCTTGCGCCAGAATCTTCCCTAGAATACATGCACATACTTGAAAGCTCAAGTAAAGGAACCGGAGAAGGCAGCATTAATGGGATGTTGATTGACTCTGAAGATGGTCGCTATGCCGCAATTGTCATGGATGTGCCAACCACAGAAGATTTGTGGATGATGCATTCAATCATCTTTGCCAATTATGCCTTGATCGTTGCCCGACCTACTTTGGCTGACTTAACTGCGATTCGACATACCCTCACCTTATTGTTGACCGGCTTAAAGAGTGAGAAACGCCTGGCCCGAGATTCGATTTACCTGGTTCTAAACCAAACTTCTGATCGCAGCAGCTTTACCCCCCGATTATTCCAGGAAGAGCTTTCCAAATCCTTGGGGTGGGCTCCACCCATCGCAGCCATTGTACCTTTTGATCCCGGTGTTCCTCAGGCACAAGATGATGGCTTGATGCCGGTGACGCGAGGGGATGAGTTTGCCAAAGGGATCCGCGCCATCATCAACACTTTATTTCCCTTGGTGGAAAACAATCTTGCTCGTGCGGATGGGAAAAAGGGTATTTTGCGACTACCCAAAATTCGATTTACGTAGACTAGCATTTTTGTCTCTTGAGTTGGAAAAGGTTCTTAATGTTGGAGGTTACCAATGCCGGGAATATTAGGTTTGTACGACACTGCCACGAACGGGAATAACCTGGACGAATCTATCCGGTCTGAGGTTTTCAACGAGGTGATCGATCAGATCAACCATGATTTCCCAACTTCGGTTCTTCAGAGTCCGAATGAAACCGACCGGCAGCGCATTCGGGAGCGGGTCGAGGCACAGATTGCCGCGGCGTTAAGAAAACGCAACTGCCGTCCTGGTGCCCTTCAGGAAGCTGCCATTGCTGAGGAACTCACCCGGCGGATATTGGGATTGGGTTTTTTAGATTTGCTTTTGCCGCCGGCTCGTACAGATATCTCTGAAATCACCATTTACTCCAGCGGCCTTCTTCAAATCATGCTTAAAGGTTCGGTTCGTTGGGAGACCATCGAGCTGCGACCTGAACCAGGTGAAATCTGGCGTGTGTTGGATCGCTTGATCGGTCCGCAAAACAAAACTCTGAATGAGACCAACCCAAGTATCAATGCCAAACTGCCGGCAACGACACATAATCCAGGTGGTGGACGAATCAAGGCGCTTCACCCAGTCATTGCACCGCCAGGTCGTAATCCTTCTATCAATATTCGCCTTTATGAACAACAGCCGGTAAAACCGGAGTGGTTGTTGGAGCGTGGAATGATGAGCTCCGAAATGATGGATGTTCTTCGTCAGGCCATGGAGAAAGGTGCCCGCATCCTGATTTCCGGAGGAACCCGAACCGGAAAGACAACTCTGCTTAGTGCCTTGTGCAATTTCTTGCCTACGATCTGGCGCATCGTGAAGATCGAAGACCCAGAGGAAATCTGGGTAGATCGTCCAACCGTCCAGACGGTGGAAGCCCGCCCGCAGGCGATTGGCACGGATGTCCGGCCGTATACCCTGGCAGACGGAGTCGATGATGCCATGCGAATGTCACCTGATTACCTGGTCATTGGCGAGGTACGTGATGGCGTGGCAGCCATGAGTTTGTTCCGGGCTTTGATGACGGGGCACAGCGGAGCCTGTACCTTCCATGCGGACAGTCCCCGTGAAGCAGCTCGCCGTTTAGCAACAGTCATGGGTGCGGATGCTGGGGTAAAGCCACACGAAGCCAATCAGATGATTTGTGATGCGGTTGATTTGCTGGTGCAGATCGGCATTCGTCACGAAGTTCGCCGGGTGATTGCCATATCCAATGTGTCCAAGGATTTGAAGAACGGTGATGTATATTTTGAACCCATCTATCGGTATAAAGAAGACTCGTCTGCGGAAGAACCTTCTTGGGAAAAATTAGGGGAATTAAAATAAACAAGTCAATAAATTTTACAACCATGCTGATTTGACGTATTTTATGAGCATGGTTGTAAAATTGTTTTATGATGATCCGGTTCAATAATAAAAAAAGAAGTAACGATGAGGAAAAATGACTTTAAGCCAAACCAACTTCTCAGTAGATCTAACCGTTGCTCAGTGCCCTAAATGTGGCGCAAATCTAGATGTAATAGGAAATCGAGAAGTGATTGCCTGTGAATATTGCGGCACCCCACTGGTCCGGAAATATTCAAACCAGATCAGGGAAGTAAACACAAATGCTGACGGAAAGGGGTACGAATTATTTTGGGATGGGAAACAGGTGGGACACGAACCCAACTGGTCGCGCGAACAAGCCATCGGCAACCTATTATGGAATCAGACACAATACCCTGATCGTAAAGTGGAAGGACGATATAAAGGGGAGGTCATTTTGCTTCATGATTCCTTGTTTCAATATATATTACCTAAAACCCTCTCCTTGCAACCTTGTTTTGTCGTCCCACAGGGTGAACGTCGTCCCGCCGAAGATCAAATGCAAAGGCTGGTGAGACATTTGCGATGGGCACGCGAGCGGTATGCCGAACTATTGGGAAATCGTAACACTTTCATGCTCACAGAGAAGGATCCACTAATTTACGATTCACCTTATAATCTACCGTTTTATCGGGGCTTATCGAGTCAAGCAAATCACATTACTGGTGAGTTGTTAGACTTCACAGGTTTCAACCGCTTCTCCTGTCCTCTGATCTTCTTCACAGTGGTGGTCAACCACCAAGAAGATTTTCCCGGGGGATGCGGTTCACCATTCAATGGCGGATTCAACACGGGTGGGGGGATTGTACTGGTGTCTTCCTACGCACTGGATAAAATTCCGAATTTTCAATCCACCGTTCAGCACGAGTTGGGTCATGCTTTCGGTTTACCACATGTAGACGCATATGGTTACGACATGAAAACCAGTACTTCCATAATGTCCTACAATCTTTCTCATCATACCAAAGGCTTCAACCCAAGCGAGATGCCTGGAGAATTCATACCCGAAGATGTCCGCGGGTTGGCGTTGAATCAACGGGCGTTTCCGACAATCACCTTCGATAGAAAGAAAAACGTTCCTTCCGAATATAACCTTCATAGTGAAATTAGGATCATCCGACGAATGGAGATCGTTGGGCAGCCAACGGGAATTGTTGTGAGAACTGCTTCAGGAGAGGCATTTTCCAGTAAAGCTGGCAATGTGGTCCAAAATATAATTAAGCCCAGCATGAATACCGGACAGGTAAGCTATGACGCCGGCAGAATGTGGCATTCAGAAAAGAGTGCAACCGGTTGGGTTTCCCTTGAACTGCTTTTCCCGTTCATAGTCGAGCTAACTGGAATTGGGATTCATACACAGCACAGTGGAAAGTACCACGCGGCTGAAGTAGTTAGAATTTTTTCTCACACGAAAGGTGAGAAATATTCCTTAGTTAAGGAGTCGCGCCTTCGTTCGGTTGACGAACGTGTAAATTTCACTTTCACTAAGACACAGTATTTGAAGCTGGATCTTAAAGCTGGTTCAAGTGGATATGTTGTGGTACGAGGGCTACAGTTTTTTTCGGGAAGCGAGGAGATCTTTAATCCTTTAATCCCATGCTAGGTTGATGTTTGTTATGCAAATTCAGCCATGCAATGGCAATTGAATGATGTCGGATTGTTCCGGCATCAGTTATTCTCCATAATGTCTCTAAAAAATAAACATTGTGTCGTTGTTCGCCATTTTTAATCAGAGGATGCGCGTAACTTGATTGGGAACACAACACTAAGAGATCCCTCGACGTTCTAGCTCTTACATAACCTGATTGGATATTCGGTTAATAGTAATTTCATAGGTGTTCCCCAATCCCTATCTCATCTCAAGCACTAATAATTTCACGTTGTGTATTATACTAATTACGATTATAATAATTGTGATTAGTATTTAATTGTCTTCTCATGGAGGAAACCATGTTTATAGACCGAAAGACCGAACTTGAATTATTAGGCCAACGCTACCGATCCAATCAGGCAGAGCTTTTCGTATTATACGGTCGCCGGCGTGTCGGAAAAACGGAACTGTTGCATGCATTTTGCGCAGATAAACCACATATCTTTTTTATTGCTACATTAAGTAGTGATTCAGAGCAATTAGCCACATTCTCTCAACAAGTTTACGGTTTCACCCATGCAGATGTTCCCTCAGGATTTACATTCCCTTCCTGGGAAGCAGCATTGCGGGCGCTAGGCGAACTCCCCGGACAACCCAAACCGATCATTGTTTTGGATGAATTTACTTATTTGATCAGCGGAAACAAAGCCATTCCATCCATCTTGCAAAAGGTATGGGACGAAACACTCAAAAATACACAGATCATGATCGTGTTGTGTGGTTCATACATTGGCATGATGGAAACAGAAGTGCTCGGTTATCAGGCTCCTCTGTATGGCCGCAGGACAGCAAGCACTCTCTTACGGCCCATGGATCTGGCTTCCTCTGCGTTGTTTTTTCCAAGTTATTCTGCCGAAGAAAAATTCCTCACTTGGGCAGTTGTTGGGGGAATGCCCTATTATTTGCGCACCTTCCAGGACAGCCAGGATGTTTTTGCCAATATCCGGCAACATATTCTAGATGCACAAAGCGGCACGTTGTTCAACGAACCACGTTTACTTCTTATGGAAGAATTGAGAGAACCGCGTAATTATTTTTCCTTGTTGAGAGCAATCGCGCAAGGTCGGACGCGTTTGAACGATATTGCGCAAGGCGCTGGTATAGGGGATGTAACGACGGTTGCGCGTTATCTTGATATTCTCCAGCAAATGAGATTAATCACCAGGCGTGTGCCGGCTACTGAAACGCAACCGGAAAAGAGTAAAAAGGGAATTTACCATATTGACGATCATTTCCTGCGGTTCTGGTTTCGCTATGTTCATCCTAATCAAAGCAGTCTTGATCTTGGATTAGCGGATGCGATCCTTCAGCAACGGATCAAACCAGATCTGGATCATTTTGTCGCCACTGCCTTTGAGGAAGCAGCGATAACATTCACCGGCCGTTTAGCGCAAGCGGGTGAATTAGACTTTTTCCCAGAACGAATTGGGGGATGGTGGAATCGAGATGCAGAGATTGATGTTCTCGCGATCAACCTTACAGAAAAGATTGCCTTGGTGGGGGAGTGTAAATGGACAATACATCCGGTAGGTGCCAGTGTTTTGGATGATCTCAAGCAAAAAGCGGAAATATTACTGAAAGAACATCAAATTAAGAAAGTCCAATTCGCCCTATTTTCTCGTAAGGGTTTTACTGCTGACGTGGAAGCCAAATCAAAGAATGAAGGGATACGCTTGTTTACAGCCGATTCAATTGTGAATCGTGTTTGACATATTAATCATTGTCCCCCTAGGATAAGCCCTTTTTGCTTGCTATACTCAATCTAATCTGATAACTTAATTATTTATTCTTTCAATCGTTAGCCGGACTCTACCTGCTGGATGCGCACGTCAAGGGCGCATAAGCACGAGTGTCTGGCTTTTGTTTTTAAAACTTACCTGGAGGATCTATGACGATATTAATTCCGGTGGTTGGGCTTTTGTCCACTACTTTGGTGCTCTTACTGTGGTATCCAAAGCAAATCAAAACGGGTAGATTATCCGCTTTATATACGGTTGATTCAGCCCGAACTCTATCCAGCCTTGATCAAAAATCGCTGGAGTATAAACTTTTAGCCTCCGGTCTGAATATTAAACCCGTTACCTTTCGCTTACTGCGTATCGCTGCTGGTGTTTGCGGCATGGTCATTGCCTGGTTGTTCCTTCCCGGTCTACCGGCAATTGTAATTGGCGGAATCCTAATTTACATTCCTGGCGCATGGTTGGATGATCGGGTGAAAAGTCGTGGTCGGAATATTGACCAACTGCTCCCAATTGCGATTGGTCGAACCGCTGCGGGTCTACTTGCTGGTGGATCCGTACCCGATGTTTTACAGCAAGTCGGTGAGTCCTTGGAGTTAGAAAAAACTAATCCACTCACCCCAGAGTTTATTCTCACTGCTTCAGAAATGCGAATCAAAGATAGGGTGGAGGCATTGCGAAGTCTGGCATCGCGCAGCCCTTCGGTGTCCCTGGCCAATCTAGCTCAACTGTTGGAAGGATATACCGAAGCTGGCGGACGAGCCTACACCGCAGTCCTCATGGATATCTCGAGCCGGGTTCAGCAAATCCTGATTGCTCGGAATCGTGCCCAGGCGAAAGCCGGCGATTCGCTGGTTTCTGCAAAAGTCCTGCCAGCTGTCTTGATCCTCATTCTGATTTATCTCAGCCAGGACCCAATGGTGCGCTCTTCGTTAACCGCCCTCCCTGTTCAAATCGTAATTGGTGGCACGATGGCAGCCATGGTGGGTGGGTACTTCATTATCCGTTCCATGATTATGGAGGCAGTGTAGATGACAGCACTCATTTATCTCACCGGAATCGCTGTTTTTGCATTGGTTATCTACCTGACACTTGAACTTGCACCTGCAGCACCCACAGGCCGGTTATCTGAGATTCTTACGCCAGCAGATGGCGTTATCCTGACCGGATGGCGTAAATCCCTATCTCCACTAGACAAGCCTGTATCTAGATGGACGCCAGCTGGTTTTTTACGGAAAACACGGGCAGATCTGTATTGGGCTCACATCGGAGATCGCTGGAACGATTGGAACGAAGTGCAATTTACCTCTCTGCGGGTGGCTTTAGCTGTAGCAGGGTTTGGATTGGGGATGGTAGCCACTGCAGAACCAGTATTTGCATTGGTAGGTGGATTGGTTGGATTTCAATATCCTGCTATGTCTATGGGCGGGGTTGCCCGTCGTTATCGCCGTCAGTTTATTGCTCAACTTCCAGAATTTGTTCAGCTAGTTTCAGCCCAGATGTCTGCAAATGTTTCGATGGAAGAAGCCTTGCGTCGGACAGCTCAAGCGCAAAGCTTGGTAGGCAAATGGATGCGGTGGGTTCTTCAGATGGCGCAAGGTCGTGATCTGATTGAGCAAATGCAACGCGAAGCCCAGGAATCGCATCTCCCCGAATTGATCGGCATGTCTGTTCAATTGGAATTCATCCGACGCGGTACTGCCCAACAGGAATTGATGGGACAGCTGGCAACCAGTATTGCAGCTGACTATATTGGCTCCGCTGAGCAGCGAGCAGAAAAAGTGGGGTCCGAACTGGTAATCCCAATGGTGGTTTTTTATTTCCTGCCATTCCTGGTGACGTTGCTGGCTGTAATCGGATGGCCAATTGTCCAGAATCTAGGTGCGATGTAATGGCCACCAATCCCCTCCATTTCATTCGGAAACATTCCGATCGCATACGTGACCTGGTTGGTTTTGGCTTCTTCCTTTTTGCCACGCTTATTTCCGGGTTGGCAGCCTGGCAGCATCCTTCTATCCTGGCCTGGCTGTTTGCGATTCATAACGGGTTATTAGCTTTCTTCTACACCCGGCGAACACCGGCGAAACAATATGATCGCACCGGATTATGGCTCGGAATGATCGCCGCATTCTTGCCCACATTCACAACTTCCAGCCATAGCGAGTGGTATTTGCTCATACCTGCCCTGGCTGGCTACTCATTGATCTTGTGGTCTCTCATCACTTTAGGATCACGTTTTGGGGTTGCTCCTGCGGATCGTGGCCTGACCAGTCGTGGTCCCTATCGGTTTTTACGTCACCCGATGTATCTAGGAGAACTGGTGTTCAGGGCAATGATGGTTTTCAGTTCTCCAGATTGGTTCACTGCCATTCTTTTATCTGTTGCTCTGACGTTCATTCAATGTTGGCGAATCCTTCGAGAAGAAAAAATGATTGACGGATATGCCTGCTACATGCGGATTGTACCTTGGCGATTGATTCCTGGACTCTGGTGAAAAATATGGCGCGGAACTTTTCAAACATGTGCTTTGCGTTGGCTTTGAGTATCGCTCTACTCATGAAATCATTTGCGGTCCAAGACGAATTAGTCTGGTTGGCGGTGTTGAGTGTATTTGTTTCTGCCATTCTGACCAATTTGATGTGGATTCGGTCCATTGGAATTGCCGGGATTAGTGGTTTATCCATCGTGTATATCAAGTTGGGTAGCAGTTCACTTCCTGGAACCATTTTGACGGTCTTAACCACCTTGCTTTTGGTTACTGCGGTGCTACTGGCAATCTATGCAGATTTGTCCTACCCATCAAAAAACATCCAAGGAGATGAAAAATAGCATGAAATTTAGTTTTGGAAATTCCTTTAATTTGAAACGGAATTCGGCTCTTGATATTTTGCTTGGGGCTCATCAACCTGATCAAAAAGTATTGGAAGCACTCTCCCAGACTGACAATCTCTCAGTACGGGAAGCATTCTCTACTCGTGGTGTTTTACAGAACCTGTCTGGAGTACACCTGGTTATTCTCGGTGACCTGCTCCCAATATCAGACGTATCTGAAGAGATACTTCATAGTGCGCTGGATAAGAGTGGGATCCCGGTGGTTACTCAAGACAATTTTGTAATAGACCCGGCTGAATGGTTAGGGCGAGCCCGGTTGACCAGTGCCAAACAAGTCTCGTTTCTACCAGCCCGTCAGATTAATTTGGTGAATTGGTCTGGAGGAGTGGGAAAAACAACCCTTGCGATGGCTGTTTGTAAACGCTTCGTCAGGAATACAGGACTGCCAGCGGCATTGCTTGAACTTAGTATGGGCGGTAGCGCACTGCACGCTCGAATTTCACCCGACCTTCCCGAATTCTTTACCATTGCCACTCATAAAGCAGAGCCTGCTCTTTGGAATGGGGTCAGCTTATACCCGATGGATGGCCGAACGATCGATGTCCTCTGGAGCGAAGACCCGCAAGGGGTTCGAAATCTACTGGCAGAGATCCAACGGAAACACACACTTTTTGTCGTGGACTGTTTTCCCGGTCATCCCCTTTTCTCGGAATTGTCGAAACCTAAGCCTGGATTGATCAACCTGGTCGTTACCTCTCCTCGCGATGATGCCATATTACAAGCCAGACGATTGATGAGCGAAGTTTCAGAACCACACCATTTAGTCTTGAACATGGCCAAATCGGTCTCTGATCGTGCAGAAAGCGGCGTGTCGATTGTGTTGCCTTACAACGAAACATGGGCTCAGTCGCTCGACCCACGATTGGCTGATCCCATTTTAGAACAAGCATATACCGGCTGGAAACGGAGGAAATAATGAATCGAACTGTTCAATTTATTATCGGTGTAATTGCCGTTGTAGTTGCCCTGGGAGCAGGTTTCTATGGACGCAATCTGTATTTGAAGGAAGTTTCCACTTATCAGGTACCAGTACCCATCAATGCAATCCCTGCTTACGCAATTCTAGATGCAGACATGTTTCAAATGCGCGAGATGCCTCGCACGATGGCATCTTTACCCTATTACCAATCCACCCAGGATCTGGAAGGAAAGATCAGCACGGTTTCGTTGCCGGCAGAACTGCCGGTTGCTCAGGCAAATGCGGTGCCAGTCACGCAGTTTCGACTGGCCGATGCAGCATATGAAGTTCTCTCAATCCCGGTTGAACCTGTTTCTGCAGTAGGTGGACAAATTCGAATCGGAGAACACGTCAATTTGTATCAAGTGCTTCCCGAGGAAATTGACCCTGAGAACACAGCGATTTCAGCCAACGATCAATCTACCTTCAAGGTCGAGCTCATCGCCAGGAGTGTTTTGGTAGTAGATGTCCGCAATGCACAAGGTGTCGCTGCAGAATCCAATCAGAAGAGTGAGGATAACTCAACGTTTGGTGGCAGCCCTCAGAACGAACAAGTCCAAATCCTTACCCTAGCGGTAGAGCCGAAAGATGTGGACGTTATTCTCACTGCGGTTGCAGCAAGTAAAAAACAAGGTGGATTGTTATGGTCAACTCTGGCACTTCCTTGATCCATCCAACCGTTCCACCAACCCTTCAGCCCTTAAACCAATCCGATCTGCTCCTGATTGAACGGGTCCGTGAGGAATTGGTACAGCGGGGAATCAACCCACCTAGCTGGCGAGAAGCAGACTCAGAAAAACGTCGTCGTTTCTATGATGAGGTGCGCTCTATCTTGATTGATCAGGGTGAGAATCGCAGCGTCGTCAATCGCAATGCACAAATTATCACGGATGCATTGTCCGGGGTGGGATTACTCGATCAGTTGCTGCGTGACCCCTACGTGGAGGAAATCTTTGTGCGTAATGGGGAGGTAGCAGTGGAATATGATGGGAGTTTTTATCATCTGGGGAAACTGGCTGATGACAGCTATTTCGAAAACCTCGCTGTGCATGTTGCTGATCAAGGCGGCGCTACTTTACGCGGAGATCGCCCGGCTGTGTTAATTGATCTGCCAGGCGGAGAACGGTTTACCGCCATCGTTCCGCGCCTGTCAACTGAAGGGACTGCAATCAATATCCGTACTTTCGGGCGGCGTGTTCGCACATTGGAAGAAATGGAGCAGACTGGCACTTTTGCCAAATGTGATCTGACATCAATCGGATTGCTGCAGACATTTACCAGCCCTGCCGAAAAAGATACCAGGTCCGAACTAACCTGTCGGATCCAATCCCTGAAAGACACACCAGATCGATTTCTAGCCTGGATGGTAGCCAACCTGGCTGGCAGCCTGATGATTGCCGGTGAAATGGGTTCTGGCAAGACGACTTTACTCAACGCTCTTTCGGGTTTCTTGCCTGTATCTGCACCAATTGCTGCGCTGGAAACCTTCCGGGAATTGGAAATCCAGCACCCTTTTTTATTGCGTACTGTAGCTCCAGCTGAATTATCGCCTGGCACACCTGGCGTGACCCTGGATTGGGTCCTAAACGTCATTTATACCCGTATGAACCCGGCAGCCATCCTGGTGGGTGAGGTGGTAGGAAATGAGGCACTGCAATTCTTAAAAGCCACCTGCCTGGGGCGCAAAGCATTGACAACCATTCACGGTGGGACGATAGAAGAGTCCCTGATGCGCCTTGAACAACTTGCCCTGGCTGCAGCGCCGGAATTGGGATTGTCTGCTGTTCGCTCAATGGTTGCGATGGGATTGGATGTTGTTGCATTGATGGGAAGAGTCAACCGATCTGGAAGAGTTCAACGCACCTTACAGGCCATCGCCACGATTAAAGGAATTAATGCGAAAGGTGATTATTGTTTGAACTACCTTTACCGGGCAGAAGGTGATGAGAGCCTCCCTGTCTTTGAACAAGCCTATCACCAGTTGGAGGGAATGAAATGAACCGCTTCTTAAAGTGGATCCTTGTCGTTGTATTTCTACTTGCTGTGGTAGGATGCCTGGTTTTTGTTTTTGGGAACCTGAACGCCTTAATGAAGGTGGACCCAGCACCATCAAGTGTAGATTATTTCGAAGATGTTAATCATAAGAACGAGGAAATCGAGAGCAAATTGCGGAATGCCCCCTGGCAAGGATTGCGTTTTATCCGGCAAGAACGAACGTGGCGTTTTTATGGGGTAGCTGGTGAAACCAAACAGATCGATTTTATTCAACCGATGAGTTTGGTGAAAGTCTACTATCTCGAAGCAGACGGTGACCTAAGCTTCACCTGGGCGGCTACTGAAATTCAATTTTCTGGAAAACCGGCCTATTCATTGATTTCCCATCCTATCCAAGAAGGACAGTTGATTGGAGTTCAACTGAAAGGTGATTATGTCACTCAAAATGGCGTTTATTGGGAGGATTGCGAGTCTGATTATTGCCACCTGGCGCAAATGATTGACACCATGATTGTGCTGGATGATGTGGGAACTGGACTCACGAACGGGTTTATTCGTTATGGTTGGGAACCGCCAACTTATCCAATGTATGGTTTTTTATGCTGGCAAATCATCTCCACAAATGATGACCCGGATAAGTCGATATTAATTGGCCAGGAGTGACTTATGGAACCTTGTGATTATCACAAAGATATACATCCAGTCGTCAATCCTGAAACCGGACAGCAGGAATTCCAGGATTGTCATCACCCTTTAGCCAGAAAAGATGGAAAGGTGATCTTGAGCCGGCATCTGATGTCAGTCAGCTTAGGACGGTGGCTTCGTTCATTTGAGATTGTTATTTATAAGGATGGGAATCCGCAAAACTTGACGATTGAAAATCTAGTTCTGACAACCCTCGGCAAACTTTCACATGACCCGGATCATAAGGCGGTAATTTTGATTTGCCCATATTGCGGAGAACCTTTCAAAGTCACCCTTTCTCATAAAAATCGGCGGATCTACCATAACGATTCCTGCCGAAGGTTGGCTGATCGGAAATTTATCATTGATCCAGAAGAATTACGGCAGTTGGTATGGGAAATTCCAACTACTCAGATTGCTGCCTTATACGGAGTTTCTGATAAAGCCGTTGAAAAGCGCTGCAGGGCGTTAGGTATTCCAAAGCCTCCGCGCGGGTACTGGACCAGACTGGATCGTATAAAAGGTTCTCCGGAGGAAGAGGCATGAGTCCGTTTCGATTCTTAATTGATGCAGGAGCAGTGTTCCTGGCGGGCGGTATCTTTCTGGTTTTATACAATACGCTGTTATCTGGCGTAGAAATCATAGTGAAAACCTGGCGCAGGACATTTGTATCCTGGGCAGGTCGCCGGCTACGGGCGATGGGCGTCATTCAAGAAAAGCCTTACCAGGCACACAATGAGTTGGATTGGAAGCGATTAATTTTATTGATTGCCACGCCAGGGTTAGCAATAGCAGTCCAAGATTTTATGCTCTCACCGCTTGTACTGTTGATCGGTTTGATCATCCTGATTTGGATCAACTTTCAGCAAAAACAGGTCGAGCGCGCACAAATTAACGAGGATGCGGAAGCGGTTGCCTTGCAAATTCGATCATTGATGAGTGTAGATCACTCTCTTTTGAATGCTTTGATGAAGGTCAAATTGCCTGTGGGCGTGATGAACCACGCCATCGAGCAGGTCGCAAGCCGCTTACGAATGCATCAACCCCCTGCCCAGGCTGCACAGGCATTAAAAGGATTACCCGGAAATGTCACATCAAGGCTTTCGGCTTTGATTGCCAATAATGCTCAGCTGACAGAAGAAATTCAGGACGAGTTGCTTGTCTCACTGGAACAGGAAGCTCACCGACAAAAACTGCTACGCTCCAAGACTCGTCAGACCCTTTCGCTTGTTCGTGGAACAATCCGACTGCTACAAGGTGTAGTTGCCGCTTCCGTGTCCTTCGTAGTTTTATCCCCAGCCTGGCGTGATTTTTTCCTGCAAGATGCACCTCATCGGGTGTTATTGGCAGTAATGATTTGTGGGGTCGTGTTAGCCAGCTTGTATTTTGAGTACGAAGTCTACCAATTGAGTTTTGGAGAGGTCTAAGAATGGATACCTTTTCCCTTGTGGTGGGCTTTAGTCTGGCAATTGGAGTGGGCATGATTGCCAATACCGTAATATCCATTTTATTTAAAACAGGAAGGAGGCTTAGCCGTCCGATACAGCGTGGACGTTTATACGCTCTCGGACTCGGGACCAAATATCAAAGCGACGAGAAAAGAACAGAAGAAGCAATTTTGGGGTTCGGCGACATTCCATGGGGAGCTCTTTATGCGGGTACAGCCCTGATTGGACTGATCCTATTGGCAGTCTTAGGACCGCAGCTTCCCAGCATCCGGTTGGGTTTCCTGGCATTGCCAGGTCTGGTGTGGTTAGCCAAACGCTATTTGATCCAGCAGCGAAAACGGTTCATGGTCGGACAAATTCGACAGTTTCTGATCGATGTACGTCTGCATATGAGCTTACAAGGTTCGCTCTTGCTTGGATTAGAGAGCTTGGCAAAGACGACCGTCGAAACTTCAGTTGTATACCAACGTCTACAAAAAAGGCTGCAGGGTAGTTCTGCTCGCAGTGGGTTGGATTTACTTAACCAGTTAGCTGACGATTTGAAATCCCCCCAGTTGCTTCGCGTTGTACAACGTGTCCAGGCTGCTCAACAATCTGGAGGAGTCTCCGATGTTGATCAAGCGATTGCCAGTGTCATCGAAGAATTGAACGAAGAGATCGGTTACCAATCCGAAGAACAGATGCAGCGTTTGCCCCTGCGCATCACCTTACTGGCTATGCCGTTTCTCCTTGGTCCAATTGTTATCTTGTTGTTTTACCCGCTCGTTGACCGCATCCTGAAAACCCTCTCCGGGGTGTCGATTGGCGGCGGTTTCTAACCCATTTTTCAAAACCCCCGCCCATAGTGCGAGGGAAAGGAGCCTGTTTATGTTGTTCGATAAGAAAGCATCCGAAATTCCACAGTTTGTTGTTGTTCTGGCGATCGCCGTTGTCTTGGGAGCAGTGGCTATCTGGGCCATCCTGAGCAATATCGGTACCCAAGGCGGCAGCATTGCGGACTGGATTAACAGCATCGCTGTGCCGGCTGCACACCCATAATTTATTAGCAAACCTGGTATCTGGTCTTCTATCCTGAAGACCAGATACCAAACATTAGCACTCCGCTTCCTCTGTAAAAGTGCAGAGGAGCGTTCCAAGGAGAGGAGGAATTATGTTGCATGATCGAAATGGACAGAGCGTTGTTGAGTATATCGTTGTCCTGGCGATCTTCATCGCTCTGGTTGGCGGCGCGCTCTGGGAAGTCTTTTCCACTTTAAAGGTCAAGTTCAATGATGTCAACGCCGAAATTGGGTCTTAAATCAGATTCTAAGGGGCAGGCGGCGGTTGAAGCCTTGTTAGTTCTGATGGTGCTTGCACTGGTCATTTTTGGTGGTATTGAACTCAGCCGTGGAGTGGCCATGAGGCAGGCATTGGACAGCAGTGCCGGCGCAGCTGTTCGCGCTTTATCCCTTGATCCTTCCCAATGGAATTATGCAAAGAACTTGATTCAAGAAGGGACGAACCAAAATGTGATGGGTACGGTTGAGGCTACGACCATTCAAGTTTTTGATGCTGCCGGCACTCCACGGAGTTCAGCCTGGCTTTCAGGCAGCCCATTTGGAACTACTTTTATCCTGGAGGCTTCTGCACCATTTCAGGCAGATATTCCCTTCCTTTCTGAACCCATCATGACAATACGAGTTCAGCACTGGGGAATCGTGGAGCGGTATCCATGATCCCATTACCTTTAAAAGCTTTTACTGGAAATGGGATGATTATTGAAAGAAAAGCACAATCCGCAGTGTGGGGATTATTATCCATCCTCGTGCTTGTAGTGATTGCAGGTGGGCTCGTGGATATTTACAGGCTGTATGCGGCACGTAATTGGGCTTATTCTGTGGCGCAAGAGGCTGCACTTGCAGGAGCATCCCGAGGAAGGGACTGGGATGCTGTTCTCACTACTGGCTTTATTCAACTGGATCAAGCCGTGGCCAGTAATGAAGCCCAAAACGTAGTTAATTCTGCTATGCAAGCGCGTGGAATTATTGGGTACACCTCGTCAATTCGGGTTCTGCCTGATCCTTTTGGAGGAACGATTTCCGGATTTCCACCCCGTCCAGTTCGCTTGGGAGATGGATTGAGCGATTGGTCAAGTAATGAACCTGCTGTTGGAGTCTATTTGGAGGTTCCAATCCAATGGACGATTCTAAACATTTTCGGAATCGAATTGAAAACCGTTCGGGTATTTGCATCCGCTGGGGTTGTCCAATGAAAAAATTTATCTCAAATCTGATGAAGCGTAAGAAAACATTTCTGGGAATTATCCTTGCCATTGTGATTGGTTTGGTGATCACGATCTCTGCACTGGCGGATTATGGCCATCCTATCGTTTCTTATAATCGAAATCCCGTTTCGATCACGTTCCCCAGAGCTGGAAGAATTGTTTTATGGAATGTCATCACCTCAAGCTCACCGGGGTATTTTTCGCGCTATTACTTCATCCGTAATGGCTGCAGGGTAGGGCAGAACTGCACCTATATGGATGTGATTAACAATCAAACAGTGCTGACCCCGATCACGGTTGCAGCGGGTGAGACGATCCAGATCAGAGGTTGTGATTGTTATGGAGGTAACTGCGGTTCAGGGGGGTGTGCTAACCCGCATGTGGGTTGGAAAACGCCTCATCACGATTACTTTTGTCCAAATTACTTCTATTCGCAAAACTACAACCCAAGCGCTGGTGGTAGAGACTTTACCAGTTTAATGACAGCATTCCTCGCTTCCGGGGATACCATAATTGGCACTCCACAATGTTGGGGAGATTGGGATGAAGATAATAGTAATGGCGGTTATGACCACGACTTTGAAGATTTCGTTTTAATCTGGGCTTATCGAGATACCTTTACTGGCTACCATGACGGAGCCTCTGGAACGGTTCCTCAATCCCAATGTCGGGCTTACGGTTGGGTGATGCAAGATGCCGCTCCAGGGTTGGATATTAATTACCGCATCCTGGTAGATGGCAATTTGGTAGCGAGTGGAGTCGCTAACCAATATCGAGCGGATCTGACCGGAACATGCACGGGCGGCACTTGTGGGTTCACTCAAGATTTATGGGGATTGATCTCGCCCAATGTTCAACACACCATACGCGTTCAGGGTCAAAATCCCTATAATTCCTCCTGGTTTGATCTGTCAGGAACAAATAAAACGATTCGGTGCTCACTCCCGCCCAGCGTGGATTTGAAAGCGAATAACCAGGATGGGACAATCCGCCTGACTTCTCCAACTCAATATTTATTGAGTTGGACATCCAGTAATGCAGATACCTGTACTGCCTCAGGAAGCTGGACTGGAACGAAGGGTCAGTCTGGCTCGACGAATTACAATGGCATCACCACCGGAAGTTACACCTATACGTTGACATGTTCCAATCCCATTGGTTCCGCATCAGATAGTGTCACTGTCATTATCTACAATCCACCCGCAGTGGATTTGAAGGTTAATAACACAGATGGTCCTCTGACATTAATTTCTCCCGCAAGCTTTACCCTGAGTTGGATCAGTCGCGATGCGACCAATTGTTCAGCAGCCAGCTCAAATGACAGCTGGGTTGGGAATGTGGTCATAGCTGGAAATCAGCCTATGAGTGGAGTCCCGACTGGAACGCACACCTATACAATCACCTGTTCTAATCAGTATGAAACTGCTAGCGATTCAGTCACGGTTATTGTGATTGCACCACTTCGCGGGACAATAGCGGTCACATATGCGCGTTTACTGTTGTTTGCTCCTAGCCTGGATCAACCCGCACAGACCCTAACTGGCGAGGTAACAGGTGGTGTTCCACCTTATTCTATTTTGGTGCAAGTTCGGGCACCATCGGGAGCTCAATTTTCTTTGAACCGCAATGGCTCAACCTGGTCTGTGACTCCTGAAAATTCAGGAGATCTCAATTTTGGCACCACAGAAGAGGGTATCTGGACCGCATGGGCTGATTTGTCGGATGATTTTGGCCAGACATATCGAACACCCAGCGTAGTTTGGGAGGTGGCATGGCATCCCGTGCATGGTCGCCCGTAATCCGAATTCTACTAGTCGCCCTTACCGTGATGACAACTGCCAGTTGGGAAATAACATCTGTGAAGGCTGATAGCGGTGGAACCTGCCAGGTGGCATATGGCTTAACCCCAACATCTATTCCAGATTGGTTAATGCCAGTAAGCGGGAACACGAACCTAGCCACCGCCAATCGTTATGATGTTTTGGCTGCTGAGTTATTGTCATCCGGATTAGTCGATGGTATTTCCTGCCCAGCACAAGGGTTGAATCCTGATGGCTCCGCAAATGGTTGTGGAATCGAACTTACTAAAGACCAAGTGCACACATGGCAGAATCTATTTGACTCGGTGATTCTCTCTTCTTCTCAGACTGCAGAGTTACCCCCAAAGGTAGTTAAAGCTGTCATTGCCGTTGAATCGCAATTCTGGCCAGCGGCAAGTTGGACTCTGGGTGAGATTGGATTGGGTCAGATGACCACATATGGTGCAGACCTTGTTTTGATGTGGCGGCCGGCTTATTTCCAAAGCATCTGCCGGCAAACATACGGTGAAGTAGGATGTACTACCCAATATCAATTCCTGGATTCTTCAACGCAATACTTATTACGCGGAATGGTTTTACGGGATATCGAGGCCACCTGCCCGAATTGTCCAGGGGGTGTTGATCTTGAAAAAGGAAACCAAGCGATACGAGTTCTGACTGAAACCCTCAATGCAAGTTGTTTGCAATCGACCAGGATTTTCAATCTGGCAACCGGCAAACAACCAGCTGCGTTTTTAAGTTATGACGATTACTGGCGTCTGGTTCTAGCAAATTACCATGCCGGCGCTGGGTGTGTTTATCAAGCTCTTCGAAAAACCGGAAATCCGAACAATTGGAATAGCATTGCAGCCAATTTTTCAAGCGGTTGCGCAAGTGGCGCTGAATATATTCGACGGATCGAAGGGCAGATCTAGCCGTAGAAAAAGAGGTGTTATGGATTGGATTATTTTTGGCCTTGTTGTAACCTGGTTGGGAATCGTATCTTGGTTCGATATTCGAAAAAATGAAATACCCCACAGCGCCTGGGTGGTTATTCCTCTCATTGGTGCAGGTCTTTATCGGATCTGGCAGGGAGACTGGGCATTAGTCCTTCTTGCTGTCTTAGTTGCAGCTGTTAGTGAACGGTATAGAATATCTCAAGCATTTGGCTGGGAAGAGTTAAGCCGAATAATCACCTGGCTCCCATTGCTATTTTTGGGGGCATTCCTCTCGATTCAATCTTCACCACTTTCAGCTTTGGCAATCATTGGCTTCTGGGCTGCCTGGGAATTGAAGTGGTGGGGTGGCGCAGATGCCGTTAGTGCAATTACGATCTGTCTTATCTGGCCAGGGATTTTCTTTATCATGTCGTTTCTGGTTATTCACTTAATCGTTGTGATTGCTTCGGGATTGATATCTATGGTACGGGAACAGAAAATCATGCTTCACCGTTTACCGGGATTGCCGATATTGTTAGCCTCGGTATTAATCTTGAAAGTAGGGATAATTATTTTAGGCTAATCCGTAATGTCTGGATTAGGCTTTTGTGTTCAATACAAAACTTTCGATGTCTTCCTCTCTTACGCGAACTACTTTGCCAATTCTCACAACTGGAATTTCACCAGTTTGCATCAACCGATAGGCACCGGATTTGCTTATTCTTAGGTATTTCGCAACTTCCTCAGCTTTCAGTAGCCGTTTTTGAGGATATGTGGGAGGTGTAGCTTTTTCTAAGGGAGTCTTTTCAGTGGCTTGGTTTGTAATAACCCGAAGTAGATTCTTAACCCCTCGCCGTTCACGCAATTCGCCCACCTTTTCACCAAGAGCCCACAGCAAGAACTCATTGAGAGTGATTCCCTCGACCTTTGCGTAAACTTCAATTTCCTTTATAAGTTCGTTCGGAATGATTACTTCCACTTTATGTATCATCAGACCTCCATGACAGCTGGAAAAGTGGCTGTTACTCCCATCAAAAAATTGGCCACCTTGGATAACTTCATTCCGTCATTATAATTATTAATAGACAATCTTTGATTAATCGTTGGCTGGACAGAACCTTCTGGGCGCAGAAGTGAGTCCAGCTTTAATTTTTAAGCACTTGCACTGATGCAGAATGGATAGGAGCGCCTTCTGATCGCTAATTTCGCCGTTTTAGCCCTGTTTTTTACCTGTATGGTCTACGATCTCCGCAACCACCAGGTCCCCACGCCATTAACCGTTGGCGGGATGGTTGGTGCAGGTGTGTATGCCCTTTTCAATGGCTTATGGGCTCCAGTATTGTTGATGATTGCACTGACACACGTATCAGATTTCAACCCCCGAGAAAAACGTCTAGCATTTGCTCTTACGTTGTCCGCATTTGCTGCAATTTTTCAACCTGCAGCGACGTTGATTTGTCTTCTCATCCTTGTCGTGTGGGTGCTTTGGGAATTTGGTGTTTTGGGAGGTGCGGATGTCAAGCTGATAATTGCTGCTGCCCTGGTTCTTGGAAATCCAATTTTTCTGATCCCGATATCAATTGTCGGTGGAGTGCAGGGCGTAATCGCGAGCCTTCAGAAAAAGAGGGAAATTCCTTTTGTCGTATCAATTTTTTGTGGAACTTTGTTGTTCGTTCTCTATCCATATTTCTAAAGAAGGAAGGAGGTGATTGGCATTG
Source organism: Anaerolineaceae bacterium (assembly GCA_040772525.1). Taxonomy (GTDB): domain Bacteria; phylum Chloroflexota; class Anaerolineae; order Anaerolineales; family Anaerolineaceae; genus Mesolinea. Next base: position 431,682 of record JAXGXZ010000001.1, read on the forward strand.
CGTTTCCTAAAGGATAACCGGGGAATCGAGTCGACTGAGGTCGCATTGATCATTGCAGTGGTTGTTCTGGTGGCTTATGGTGCATATCGGTTGCTGGGTCAAAATATCGCTGCCATCGTGACTGATATTGCTGGAAAAATATAGTCAAATCAATGGTCTGCCAGCAATGCTCCCTTCGGGGATGTTCCATAAACTGGCAGATCAATTATTCCTCAAGGAGGATTATGAGGTTTATTAAAGACACTCGTGGGATGGAATTGCTTGAGGCTGCAATTACAACTCCAATTGCGATCATGGTAATGTTGGCGATTGTTAACCTGGGGATGTTAGTCTATGCCCAACAGGCAGTGCAAGCCGCTGCCAGGCATGGTGCGCGCATGGGAAGTGTGGCGCAGCAATGTCCAGCCTGTTATGCCATGAGTGGAGCAAGAGACGCAATCGCCCAGGCTGGGATTCTGGAAAATACTTCGGTCAGTGTCTTGGCTCCTGGAGGAAGTGCCGGCAGCATTTTAAAGATCCAAGTCAGCGGCAGTGTACCCAACTTTATGGCTCCTCTGACCAGCCTGTTCCCTGGATTGCCAGGGCAGACGTTTACTGTCCGTGCCGATTCTACATTTCGGCAAGAAGGCTGGTAATATGCTGTGGCGAGATCGACGTGGCTATTCAATGACTTTCTGGGCGGTATTCATTGGGTTGGTGATGATACCTGCCCTGGCATTGGCTATTGAACTCGGACGGTATTTTTATGCCATTTCAGAAGTGGCAAAGGCAGCGGATGCTGCAGCAGTTGCCGCTTCCGCTGAGATCAATCAGCAAGTTTTTCAAGATACCGGAAGTCTTGTTCCCACTTCAAGAACCTGGGGGAACGCTCAGGCTTATGTGACTTCAAATACAGCCAGCTTATCCGCTAAAGGGGTGCATGCTTTTGTTACAGGGATTCAGGTCAGCGGGGGAGACAACACGGTACGGGTCTCTGTGTCAGCAGATTTATCGATCCTGTTTCCATCAGTGGTTCCCAAGGTGCTCGTCACTCAAACCGGGGTGGCCAAACTGAGGGCTTTGACCCATTAGTGTTTGCTAACGGTTTGCGTTAGTGGCGGTGAGGCGGGCGTAGATAAAACTCCAAGAGTAGGATTCTGTTCGGGTGTAGAAAAAGCCCGAAAATGCCGCAGAATCCCCACCGCCCACTGCACGCTTTGTTAGCCCGCTCTTGACTTTAAGAGGTGTTCGTTGCATTTTGTGTTAGCCCGCTGTTTAAGGAAAAGATGATATGTAATCGTCCAGTAGATTGACGAGTTTCAACTTCTGCTCGGACACCATAAACAGACTCAATCATACTTGTTGTAAGAACATCTTGCGGTTGTCCCTGTGCTACAACTTGACCTGTTTGGAGAAGATATAAACGGTCACAATAAGTCGCGGCAATATTGAGGTCGTGTAAGGCTATGATTATTGTAACGCTCAATGAACGAAGTAGTTCTAAAATTTCCAGTTGTGCGCGAATGTCAAGATGGTTAGTTGGCTCATCTAGTATTAGCACTTTTGCTTGTTGAACAAGTGCGCGGGCAATTAACACACGCTGTTTTTCTCCACCTGACAATGTGCGGAAATTACGTTGAGCAAAAGAGTCCATCCCAACACGAGATAACGCCTTTACTACGATTGAAACATCTTCATTGGTGTCAACATCAAATATTTTCTTATGCGGGGTACGCCCCATAAACACGATTTCTTCAACCGTAAAATCGAAGTCGCTAATACTTTCTTGGGGTAGCACTGCTTCATTTTGTGCAACTTCCTTAGCACTCATTGACCAAATATCACGTTCGTCAAGAATAATTAATCCGCTAGTTGGGTGATATAAACGGTAAATCATACGCAACAAACTTGATTTTCCACTACCATTTGGTCCAATCACTCCAATAAATTCACCAGATAGAATTTCTAAGTTAACCGAGTCTACAATTTTTCGAGATTCGATTACCCAACTTGCATTATCTACTTTAACTTTCATAGATTTTCTATCCTGCGTTTAAGTCGAGTTTTCCACATTAACCAAAGGAAAAAAGGACCGCCTAAAATAGAAGTTACAACACCTACAGGTAATTCTATTGGGTTATCAATCGTGGAGTGAAAGCCGCGTGCTATAACGTCAGCCCAAACTAAAAAAATGCTACCTACAAGTAAAGATAATGGCAGGACTTTGCGATGGTCTGAGCCAACTACAAAGCGTACCATGTGAGGAACCATTAATCCTATGAAGCCAATTGAGCCACTTACTGCCACCATCACGCCTGTTATAAACGCCACAAGCATAAAAACTTTTCGGCGAAAAACATCTACATTAATACCTAAAACTGAAGCGGTTTCATCGCCAAGAATTAAGGCGTTTAGACTTCGGGCTTGTAATATGAGGTATGCAGTAATAATTAGTAGTGTTAGGGATGGTAGCGACAAGTCAAACCAACTTGCTCTTGCTAAACTACCAAGTGTCCATGCAAGAACTTGACCCGCGAGTTGACGTTTGCTAGATGTCAGCGTAATAAAACTGGTGGTGCCAGTGCATATATACCCAACACCAATTCCTGCCAGTATTAGACTCTCTGGTGTAATTCGTTTGCCAAGATTGGCTAGTGTGTATACAACAACAAATGCTATGACTGCACCAATAAAAGCGGCAAAAGAAATCCCTAATGTTCCAAATGATGCAAGTACACCAAACCCAATTGCTAAAACTGCACCTACAGATGCACCTGATGAGATTCCTAGTACATAAGGGTCTGCTAAAGGGTTTCGAACAAGGGCTTGTAAAGTAACACCAACAACAGCCAATCCACCGCCAACAATTACTGCCAATAAGACGCGGGGAAGTCTTATTAACCAAACTATGTTTTCAACGCCTGCTGACCAATTTCCCGCAGGTATAAAGCCTATTTTGTAGGCAACTACACTCCAAACGGTGTTAACAGGAATTGAAACAGGACCCAGCGAGACGCCAAGAATAGCAGACAGAAACAATATCCCGCTGAGTCCGAGCAATAACACACGGAATCGAGAATTCCTTTGGTTTTGTTGATTTGAATTGTCTTGATTAGACATGATTGAAACAATCAAGACAACTTATTAGGGTAATAGTTCTGGATATAAAGCCTTTGCAAGTGCTTCTATACCTTCGTCCATTTCCATACCTGGGAGTATATAAGTCCACGGCAATACAATATATCTTTTCTCTCGTATTGCGGTAATGCTTTCAAGTTTGGGTAACGACTCAAGAGTTTTAATGCGTTGCTCTGCACTTTCCCAGGGTGTATCGTCAATCACAATAAATTCGGGGTCAAGTTCAATTATTTTTTCCCACCCAGCGGCGGGAATCCAATCATCTTCAATATCGCCAAATATATTTTTTGCCCCAACTGCACTCATCAGTTTCGTTGCCATAGCATATTTTCCAGCCGTGAACGCAGCGTCTGACCCACCGCCATAATAAAAGCCACGCAAGGGAGGATTAACTTTCCCAATTTTTGCCTGAACAGTAGCGATTTTTTCACGCATTTGATTGACCAGTTTTTCTGCGCGTGTTTCTACTCCAAAAATTTTTCCAATGTTAAGAATATCCGTGTATGTGCTTTCCAAACTTTCGTCTGGTTTCATGCCTACTGCAATACAAGATTCTGTTAGCACATAACTTTTTATTCCTGCTGTTGCTAATTTTTCTGGAGTAACGCCACTTTCTTCTGAAAAATTATAGTTCCAAGCACCAAAGACAAAATCTGAATTGAAACTAAGTACGACTTCCAAAGATGGTGGTGGCCAAGTTACTGTAGAAATCAATGGAATATTTTTAACCTGTTCTTGATATTCGTTCCCTACTGGAACGCCAGAAATCCAATAACCAACCATCCTATCTTCAAGACCTAGTGCAAGCATAATTTCTGTCATGTTTGTATCAAATGACAAGGCGCGTTTTGGCGCAGAATCAAATGTAATAGGTTCGCCACAACTTTCTACTGTCACTGGATAAGTAGACACGCTAGTTGTAGGCGATTCGATTCCTTTCGGGGTCGTACAACCCGTTAGGAGGCTGACAATCAGCAATAGAGTTATTGAAAAGAGATTACGGTTGTTCATGTATTTGTCCTTTTCCGATAGCTTTGAGTGAGTAGAATACTTAAAATTTACTTTTGCCCAAAGGGTTTGCGTGTTCTGTGCTGTTTAGTTAATTTTGATTGATTTTTGCTTAACCGTTTTTCACTTCCGCGTACAAGATTTTTCTTATCTTCATCAACATACCTGCAATAAGTATTGTATAACTCAATCCATTGTTCAATATTTAGGTCTGATGGCTTCAAGCCCGTTAAGTTGATACTTCTTGTAATAATAGTTCTTTGCCTATTGGTAAAAACCTTGCGGAAAGCGTCAATGACTGTGGGTGACCATTGGTTATAGCCATATATAACAAAATCACGAAAATCTTGATGGTTTACAATAGATACTAGCGGTACAGAGCGTTTCGCAAAATGCGTAAATACAATACTTACATTAGGTCGTGGTTCAAAATTATCCCGATTGATTTTCTGTAATATTTCAATTGAAAATTCGATTGAAAGCAGTGTGGAAATTTGCGAATTTTTTTCATAAGGTGTACCTATAAATCTATGAGATGCCGTTTCCTGCATTATTAGATATATATCAGTTGGCTTCCTGTCTGATGTTGTCAATTTAGATATTATATCAGATGTATAGTTAAAGGGAATGTTTGAAAAAACCTTATAGTCTTCTCGCGGAAGTTGCCATTGCATAAAATCACCAATCACAAGTTGGAAATTGCTTAAACCATTGATTTCTGACAATCCTTCTGAAAATCTACGGTCACGTTCAATAGCAATTACACGTCCCGCTGTTTTTGCGAGTTCTTGAGTTATCATGCCTTTACCTGGACCAATTTCAATAACTAAATCAGTGGTACTAATATTAGTTAGTTCGAGAAGTTGACTTACAAGTTTAGGGTGACGTATAAAATTCTGAGAATGTTCTATTTTTCTTTCAGTTGACACTTTTACTTATCCTTTTAGCGACTGCTCTCAAATTTTCCACGGCAAGAAGAATATATTCCACCAAGCACGCAACATAATAATAGGCTCTGTTACTACGGATTCTTGGGTAAGTATCTCCTATTGTTTTATTCTTGGCTTTACACCCAATAGCGAAAGTAGATAAAAAAACGACAAGATGAATAAGCGAGGATTAGCAATAACTGCGACAATTATACGTAAAACCAGATATTTCCACATAGAATAATTTCTACGGTAAAAACGATAATGTCCTTTGTATAACAATGTTATGCGTTTATCCGCAATTTTTTTGGACGACTGACCGCCAATATGTATAATTTCAGATTCGGGAGTAAAAAAAACTTCCCAGCCCGCATTTTTCATACGGTAACACCAGTCAAGTTCTTCAGCGTACATAAAGCAACCATTATCAAATCCGCCTACTTCTTCAATTACTTCGCAACGTACCATCATGCAAGAACCATTAACCCAATCAACTTTGCATATCTTGTCATGATTGCTCCAATAGGGGTATTTTTTTTGTAAAAAGGGTTGTAATACTGGGATACGGTACATATCGGAGAAACATAAAAAATCTTTGAATAAACTAGGAAAACTATCCATTGAGCCTTGCAAAGTGCCGTCAGGATTTAAATGCCGACAACCAACACATCCTGCTTTGGGATGTGTATCCAAAAAACCAACCATCCCAGACAAAGTTGATGGTAACACTATAGTATCGCTGTTCAGCACTAATATATAGCGACCACTTGACTCTTTAAATCCGATATTGTTTGCTACGCCGAATCCTAAATTTTCATGTAATGCGATTATTTTAACTTGTTGCCATTCTTTTTGGATGTAATCTGTCGTTCCATCGCTAGATGCGTTATCGATAACTATGGTTTCAAAAGTAATATCGTGCGTTTCTTGATACAAAGACTCAAGAGCCTGTTGTAATAAATCACGGGTATTCCAGTTCACAATTATTACTGAAACGTCTGGAATTTTAGATTTTAATCGTTGAGTTATTGATTCTTTCATATCAAAATTTCCTTGCAAATCCTTTCCCAACACATGACCAATCAAGATTAAGTCCCAAAACGAAAACGTTAGCCACGTCATAAGGTTTCTGTGTTTTTATATATTTGATTTCGCGAGGAACATATTGTTTATTCCACAAACTCAAGAACCTTGTACCATCTCGGATTTCAACCTGTTCCATTCGGTTATCGAATTGTGTATCAATCCATATTTTGAAGTTGTAAACGTCTCTAAGTCTTGTGTGGAGAGCGTATAAACCTTCTACAATAATCACCTTACGGGGATGAATAATCACTGCTTTATCATCAAGTCGGTCTTCGTCCCACAAATAGGGAAGATGCAAGGCGTCTTTTCCAGATGCTAACAGGCGTAAACACTTCTCAAGTTCTGTCCAGCGTATGTGCGGTATGCTTTGAAACAAGTTTTCGTTTGCTCTCAACTCTTTTTGTTCCGTGATGGGTAAAAAAAACGAGTCAATGCGAATAATCTCTATATCGGTAAAATGGGTAAATAAGTTGTCTGCTAATGTGCTCTTTCCGCTGCAACCAGGTCCATCTATCGCAACCAATGTAGGTTTTTGGTCGCATAAACTGGATTGAATCGCTTTACTCAAGGATGATATAAACGCAGGATTATGAAGAGTCAATTTGGAAAACACTTCCTTATGCAAGGGGCGGGCTAACTATTAATTATACGGACTTCTGATACACTGCAATTTCACTGTATAGCCAATCTAATCAAGTGTGTTATACTGAAATTATGCTTGGTACCTTCAAATAATCTGTGACGACCAAACCTTAAATAATTATATGCCTTAACCTTTTGAAACACAAACCATGATGAGTGATCAATTTACCCCAAAACCCAAAAAACTGCTTGATCAACTTCGCGATGCCATCCGGCTGAAGCATTATTCCTATAGCACCGAAAAAACCTAAGGACATTGGGCCAGGCGCTATATCCTCTTTCACAACAAACGCCACCCCGCCGAAATGGGCGCCGCAGAGATTGAAGCCTTTCTCACCCACCTCGCAAAAGATGAGAATGTATCCTCTTCCACTCAAAACCAGGCGCTCAATGCCTTGCTGTTTCTCTATCGGAACGTACTGCAATTGGATCTTCCTGTTCCACTCCATGCACTGCGTGCCAAACGCTCGGAACATTTGCCAACCGTCCTGTCAAAAGATGAAGTGGCAAGAGTGTTGTCAGGAATGCAGGGCTTGCATCAATTGATGGTAAAGCTGCTTTACGGATGTGGTCTGCGTCTGATGGAATGCTTCCACTTGCGGGTGAAAGATATCGATTTTGAGCAATCTCAGATCATCGTCCGGGAAGGAAAGGGCGAAAAAGACCGTGCGACCATGCTGCCTGCCAGCCTTATTCAGCCACTTAAGAATCAAATTACATTTGTCAAAAACCAACATGAGCGAGATTTGGCGCAAGGGTATGGTTCGGTTGAACTTCCTTTTGCGCTCTCCCAAAAATATCCCAACGTAGACAAAGAATTGGGCTGGCAGTATATCTTCCCATCAGACCGCCTTTCGACCGATCCTCGAAGTGGGATCGTTCGCCGTCACCATCTGGACCCCAGCGGCTTGCAGCGGGCGGTCAGGACGGCGGTGAAGCTGGCGAAAATTGACAAACCTATTAACCCGCACACCTTTCGGCACTGTTTCGCCACGCATCTCTTGGAAGCCGGGTATGACATTCGCACAGTGCAGGAACTGCTTGGGCACAAAGATGTCAAGACCACGATGATTTACACTCATGTCCTCAACCGCGGGCCAAAAGCGGTACGCAGCTCGCTGGATGAGAGGTAAAAAATTCCCCTCCGCCCTCTAGGATAACTACCTTTCCATTGTTATACTTTTATTACAACTGAATATTCATTTCTCTTTATCGTTGGCCGGACATAACCCACTGGGATCTGTCCGGCATTTTCTTTTTAACCCTAATTGACGAGGGTTTCACGAACAAGGAGGTCAGATGATAAATGATGTAGTTCTAGAAGGAATCGTGGTACGCGATCCATGGAAATTTATGGATGACCTGTTCTTCCGGTTGGTGATCTATCGAGACAGTGATCTACCTGCCAAGAAATTGGATTTGGAACGTGATGCAGGTGATTACATCAACGTCCGGGTCAATGGCGGAGCCAATGGGTTAATCCATATTCGCCGCGGTATGCGATTGCGAGTACATGGTTTCCTCCAATCTCGAGATTTTCGCGAAAGCTTGGAAGAGTTTATCAACAAAGCGCGGAAATCCAAGAATTGTACTGACCTGACGGTGGATATCAAAGCATGCGATTTGAAACAAAACCAGGTATTCATTGACCGAAACGTGGTAGAGGCAGTCGCCAGGCGCATTATTGTGTTGGATGCTGCCGCACCGAACGAGAAAAAAGGCAGATCAATTGAGAGAGTTACGACTGGCAATCACGCTGAAGCGGAAAACGATTCACGTGAGATGGAATCTACTTCTGGAGAAATTGACGCAACTGCTGAATAACTCATCCGATCAAAAAACCGAAGGTGAGCATGGGTAATTATCTTTTTGGATTACCTGCAAAAGACCTAAGCGTGTAAAAAAGATAGATGGATGAGTTCAGACCTGAAGTGAATTCTTGATACTTCAGGGTACGTGGAGGATCACAAGATGACGTCCGGATCCCTTGCATAAAGCAAGCTGGATTTCGAGAACGGTCATCGTAAGCTCCCATTGTTATTGGGAGTGAGTGATCCTCCTTTATATTTCCGGGAGTCCCCGGATAGTGGGCTTGCACTTTAACAAACAACCTTTTCCTCCCAGGAGGCGTCATGGCGTGCTGAGAAGCAGAAAGGTTCATATCACAAGGAGAAAACAATACTGTGTGGGTGGGATGAATGACTCATCCCACCCATATATTCTCACATCCATAGGGCTGCAAATGTCAGCGATGAAGAAAAAGTCTTCACCATTGTCGTTTTCTGCCCTGTGTTTATTCACGGGTAGCAAATAACGTCGGAACACTCCTGGTACTTAGCCATGAGTTGATCTTTCGAATCGACCTTTTGTTAATCAACGTCGGATATTTCCACAAGGAGGATTATGCAAAAAACACAAGACCTTACCCAAGCACAAGTTGAACGTACTGAACGTGCACAATCTGCGATTCTCGCTGGCAAGTTCCAGGTCACCCGAACCAATCCCCACCAATGGACGGTCAAAAATGGCGACAAGCTACCGTATGTCGTCTCATTGAGACCATCTCAAGGTGATTCTGAAGAGGTCAATTGGGCGTGTACCTGTATGGACTATCAGCAGCGTGGACCTCAGATTCTCTGCAAACACATTGAAGGTGTCCGCCTTTTAGAAGCGGCGCAACCACAAATTCACATAGATCAAGAAAAGGAGAGTCACATGAATGAAACCATCCCTTCAAATGATGGGAACCTGAGCGACCGGCTGAGCCGCATCCTCTGGGAACTTCGCCAGCCATTGGATATGTCTCGCGTCAAACGCCGCCAAGCGCCAGGTATGGGATCCGTCCCATATCTGGAAGGATACGACGTTATTGATCGAGCCAACAGTATCTTCGGATTTACCTGGTCATTTGACTTGATTGGTGATCCGGTCATCGTGCGTTGGCAAAAAAAGGTGCTGATCTGGAATCAACAGGAAAAACGCAAGGTTCCTGCCCTGGATGCCAATGGGAATGTTCAGACCGAGGAAGTCGGTTTAGTGTATATCACCGGCAAAGTATCTGTCGATCTGGACGGAAAAACATACAGTCACGCCGATCTTGGTCGTTGTGTCTTCACTGGTGATACACCCGAAGCTCTTGATATGGCCTTGGCAGGTTCAGCCACAGACTGTCTGAAGCGCTGCTTCCGCCAGTTGGGTGAACAGTTCGGCAATCTGCTGTATGACAAGGAAATTGCTCAGAACGCAGGCCTTGATCAAAACCGATCCAATGGCACCTCATCTACGGCAATTCCAACTTCGAAAGCAAATTCAATGCCTCCCACCACCTCTATCGTACGCAAGTATGGGGATGGTGTCTCCGTGAATGGAAATGTCTCTGAACAGGAGGCATTTGACCAATTCAAAGAGAAAACCGGGAGAGTTCCTGCTTCAAAGGATGAATTGCGTAATTGGCTAGCCAGTCAACGCGCCACACCGACGCCTGCATCCGTTGCAGCCTAAAAAACCACATACCAAAGAGAAAGGAAAAATACAATGTACCAAACGATTATCCTCATCGGAAATTTGGGAAAAGATCCCGAAATGCGCTTTACCCCTGGCGGACAACCGGTGACTACCTTATCGGTGGCCACAAATCGTCGTTACAACGGTCAGAATGGACAGCCAGTCAAAGAAACAACCTGGTTCCGTGTCACTGTGTGGGGAAAACAAGCAGAGTCCTGCAATGAATTCCTACACAAAGGAAGCAAGGTATTAGTTGAAGGGCGTCTGACCCCCGATCCTGAAACTGGTGGGCCACATATCTGGGAAAACAATGGAAAGGTTGGCGCTTCATTCGAAGTAACCGCCTCGACCGTACGTTTTCTTTCTGGACGTGAAGACCAGGAGGAAGCAGAACCCGCAGTAAATACCCAGGTCCCGCCAAATTTAGACCCAAGCGAAATTCCATTCTAGCCAGAGTCAGAACGCACCGGTGAATCACAACGAAGGACATGCCATTCAGGGCATGTCCTTTCTCATTCCTATTGAAAGAACACAGGAGGAACACATGGTAAAAGCTGAAATCACAATCGGTACATGTTATGGAGATGCGGTCATTCCCGTTGAGGTAGTGGGAAAAGGCCCGAGACCTGGAACAGTATGGGTACGCGCGCTCAATGGACTGGAGCCATTTACCAAGAACAGCCACGGTGGCCCTTATCAGGACAGCACTACGGTGGTTCATATCCCTCACTTGAGGGATGTCCGTGTTGAGAATGATCCTGAAGAAGCACCAATCTGTGAAACGATTGAACCAGGAGAACTAGAAATCCAAATCTCTCCGCAGGATCACTTGCTTCCAGCGGATTGGTTTCTGGAGAGTGCTTATGAAGACCGAACTTGCTCCGAGTAGAACCGCAGGTACGGTTAGAAGCAGTCAGGGGATCCCAAAAGCGCATGGCAGTGCAATGATCCGGGAAGACTTTACGGTGTTCACGCCATCCGTTTCCATCCAGGGATATCAATACCTGGTTGATTTTGGTTCGGGCAGTGAACATCGTTTTCACAGGGTCAATAAAAACAAGGAGTGCTCTTGTGGTGCAGCTTATTGCGAAGCGATTGATGCTGTTCGTTTTTATCTTCAAGCTGGTGGTGCACGAGCGCCTGATCCAGAAGGGATGCCACCTTGTCCTATCTGTGGCAGCAAGACTTACCGCGATCGGAATTGGGATGGCAAGTACACCAAGGAATTGGGGTGGCGCTGCACAAAAGGCGGCCTGCGTCATTTCCTGGATGCAAAAGCTGAAAGGATAAAAAAGAACCTTGCAGAAAACCCCTGGCTCATACCTCCCGCACCTGGATACCCAGGTGTGCGGCGCGATGAATTGATGACCTGGGAAGAATGCGAAGCAATCAGCCGCAAGGTATTTCTTGAAACCGGATACGATCCGACCGCATAAATTACAGGACCCTAATGGACCCCGCAAGGGGCAAAATGGGGGGACAGCATCCCTCCAGGGGTGGTCTGTCCCCCATTTCACAGGAGACAGACATGAACAACCTACAACCGTACCTTATAGAAAGTGCACACCCTCAAACTTACAACTTTCCCCGGCTCAAGCACCTGCCCGTTCGTGAGCAGCCGGCTTTCCGGGTAAGCAAGGATTCAGATGCATGCAGTCTGGCTGAATTGCTGGCAGTCATCATTGGTGGTTCAAATCAAATTGAGTCCGCTGAACAGCTGCTGGCACAATTTGGCACGATCCAGAAAATTGCCCAGGCACATGTGAATGAGATTGCCAAAGTGCCGGGTATTAGCAACTTGACTGCACTGCGGCTCAAAGCAGCTTTAGCACTTGGACGTAAGCTCCTTCAACCAGAAGATGAACGCCCAACAATTCATTCACCTGGAGATGCTGCTCAAATCTTGATGCCGATGCTGGCGCATCGTGAACAAGAATTCATGGTTGTGATGCCGCTTGACACACGCAACCGTATGTTGGATGTGATTGAGATATATCACGGATCGCTTAATTCCTCGATGGTGCGGGTTGGTGAGTTATTCAAACCAGCACTGCAGCGGAACGCGGCGGCTATCTTGATCGCACATAACCATCCCAGCACAGATCCTACACCCAGTCCCGAAGATGTCAGCGTTACTCGCGCCATTGTCCAAGCCGGCAAGCTCTTGGATGTGTCAGTCCTGGACCATTTGGTCATTGGATTATCACGATGGGTGTCACTGAAGGAAAAAGGGTTGGGATTTTCATAATCCACGAATAAACACAAGGAGGTCAACATGAAATCCATTTTGTTTTTTGATATTGAAACCACTGCTAATGCGGATGCAATTGCGCTCTTACCCGAGCCTTCTGCTCCTGCCAACTACAAAGATCAGGACAAGATTGCCCAATACATCACCGAAAAGAAAGCAGAACAAATAGCTCAGGCACCACTAGATGCTGATCTGGGTAAGGTTATTGCCATCTCGCTTCAAAACGGGATTGAAAGTTCGGTAGAGGTTCACCTGATTGGTGATCCTGAAACCAAAACCGAAAGCGATCTGATCCGTTGGTTTTGGTCTTTGTTCGCAAAAGCCGATGGCCGTTCATGCGGTTACAACATCATCGGTTTTGACCTGCCGTATTTACTCAGACGATCGTTCGATCTTGGCATCCAGGTTCCGATCCAACCACAACTGTCCAAATTTCGCATTGATCCAACTCTCGATCTAATGGCAATCCTCTACAACTGGGGACAGGCCAAAGGATTGAAATGGGTTTGCAAACGTTACGGGATAAAAAACCCGCTACCTGATTTGGATGGTTCTCAAGTGGTCAACATGGATCCGGAAACATTGCGTAAGTACGCTGGAAACGATGTCTTTCTGGTCGTAGAGCTGTACAAGCGCATGTGCGGGGTATATCTGCCGGCAATGAATACTTACCAACCTGCTTTTTTTAACCGCTAATTTCACGGAGGATCAAATGGATCAATTACCCACCTTACAACAGCTTGAATACCTGGAATCAGGTTTCGAGGTTTCCAAGATTTTGGCACAGGCTGGATTCCCGATGGATAAACCTGCTTTCGCCATTACTTGGGGACAAATTGCCGAAGAGATCGCTCATACCCTGGCAGATCACGGTCTTCCTCCAGATCGGTTGGAAGAAGACTTTTTGATTGACCTGGCGCAAGGAGTCCAGAAAGTTCTTCAGAATGATGATGTACTTTTCTGGCGCAGTTCTATCCGTTCTTTTACAACGGAAAACCCAACCGTCACAGCCTTCATAACATCGAATTTAGACAATGATGACGAAGGTCCTCTCACGGAGCAATACGAAAACGCAATCCGCCTCGGGGATGATGAGGCCTACTGGCCAGATGGTGGTGCTTCTGCAGATTTATTTGACGAATTCTAAGCACGATGAGACACGCAGGGGTTCAACCCCTGCGTGTCGAAAAACGTTGGCGCAAATGTATAGATCAACCTTCAGATGGTTGGTCTGTAGATAGCTTTAACGTTGGTTTATTTAGATGCGTAACGTTGGATTATTTCAAAAAGGAGGAAGAATTGGAGGTTTTGTGCGAAATACAAAAAGATGTGAATTGGGAACTGGTTCAAGTAGAAATTGCCCTAATAGATGAATGCTCCAAGAAGTCTTTGGAAGATTTCATCTTGGGCAAGTTTGATGAAGAGTATCTGGGTGACAACCCGCCCGAATCGGACTGGTACGTCCCCGAAGGGGATTGGATTGATTGGTTTCCTCCTCCGTCACGCATGACAGAAGAGGAACTGGACGCGCTCACTGAATGGGTTGAGATTGAAGCGGAAAAACGTGATCGTTTGCCGGACCCGGATTCTTACCCACTCGAAGATTATTTTGTAACAAAGGAGATATATGGAAAAACAGATGATCCAACTCAAAATCCCTGTTCCACCTGCACCACTTCTAGAACAGGCAGTGGGTTACCGAAATTATCGGGATGCCCATTATCTTGTCCTCTGGTGGGAACCCTGCGGAGATGAGGTCATGGTATCGGATGGTCTGGTGACCTTTACTGGTCTCTGGCCAGGCTACCTGGCCTATGTGCAACATAAATCAGTACATCCTCTCCTGACGGAGTTCAACCTGGGTTCTTCTGAAAATCCTGCGGACTATCACTTGATTATCGATCTTGTTGAGCGGCGGGCTTTCGTTGCGCCATGCAAAGTAGCAGATCGCTTTCAAGCAACCCAATGGAATCAGGGAGTAAAGCTGGAAAAGCCTGTCTCCCTTTCGTCAGAAGAAATGGAGGAATGGGTCGAGCAATTGGAGCAACAGCTACTGCACTTCCCAAGCATGGATGAACTCATGTCGCAAATTGCCGAGGACGATAAGCTCATTGCTGCACTTGAACAATGGTTGGACGACCAAACGCCAAGTCTATAAAACAACAAGGAGATACAGAATGACCTGCAAAGTGACAGTTCAAAAGAATAATTTTTCCGAAAGTCTGGCAATTGTTGGGCGAGCGGTAGGTTCTCACTCCCATCTACCGATCTTATCGAACATTCTGCTCAGTAAAGATGAGGATCAGCTTCGCCTCTCGGCTACCGACTTGACCGTGGGTGTCACGGTTTGGATGGATGCCAATTTGGACGGCGACCTGGGTTTGACCTTACCTGCGAAAACACTAACCGATGTGATCAACAGCTTAACAGATCCCGAAGTCGTTTTTTCGGTAAATGGGAAACCGGAAGCATCATTGAAGTGCGGAACCTATAAAGGGATCGTCAAGGGAATTGATGCATCCGAGTTTCCAACCATCCCGGAGTACCCTATCACCAATGGGGTTTCAATGGACGCAAGTATGTTCAAAGAGATGATCCAAAAGGTTGCGTTCGCTGCTTCCATGGATGATACCCGACCTGTTCTGACTGGAGTCTTGATGAGCATGGATGGAAAGACCGTATCCATGGTCGGAACGGATGGATTCCGTCTCGCTATCTGTAAAGCGATCCTTCCAGACCTGTTCGCCAAGAAGCAGTTAATCATACCGGCTTCCGCATTGAAAGAGGTGATGCGTATCCTGAACGCGACTAAAACAGCCAGGATCACTCTTGTTTTACCCACGAATGGTAGCCAGGTGGTGTTCCGTTGTGAAAACGTGCAGATTGTTTCACAATTGATCGATGGGAAATTCCCGGATTATCAGGCGATTCTACCCAAAGGTCACAAGACCAGAGCAGTCCTTGACGCGGGTGACCTGCTCAAAGCCTGCAAACAGGCCAGCATCATTGCTCGCGAAGGTAGCAATGTAGTGCGGTTTCACTTTCAACCCGGAGCTGATCAAACAGGGAAGGTCAAACTGTTGGCCGAATCCGATGAGACCGGCGCCAGTGAGATAGAGCTTGATGCCACGGTTGAAGGACAGGAATTGGAGATCGCATTCAATGTGAAATTCTTGCAAGATGGGTTGGAAGCCATCACTACCAAAAAAGTGACCATTGAGGCGAATGCCCACAACACACCGGCGGTACTCCATTCAACAGGAGATGAGGAGAATTTATACGTTTTAATGCCCATGCATATCGATGGAAGGTAGATAATCACGGGGAAGCATTGGGCTTCCCCGTAAACCTTTCCGATGAAACTCCGGATTCTTGGTTAGAAATAATAGAGTTCTTGATACCAGCGTACCCATTCAGATAAAGCTGACTCATTTATCTCTTTGGCTCGGTTTATTAATTTTTCCGATGAAAACGCAAAGAACCGGTCGTTGTATCCAATCAATTTTTGAAATTCATTGATGGATGGCTGTAAGGAATCATTCCGAGGATGATACACCACCGAAAAATATACTTTCTTGTAAGGCCATTTGGGAGAGGGCGATGTTTCAAGGCTTGTGGCAAGCAGCTGATTTCGCCACAATTGATTCATGCCGCCTTTGAATGGGCATTCGTCATAATCTCTAATACGGTCGGCATTAAACGGTGAAGTATCTTGCTCTGTAATATCCCAATAACGAAATTTACATTTGCTGTGGTAATAACAAAGATTTTTATTATCCAGAATTGCGGATGCTGGTGCGCAGGCATGTGAGGAAGTGCGCCCCGGGCTCTTGAAACCTCCGCAAGTTGTAAACTCCACTTCCGTCAGTTTATGTTCGATCATCCATAGGTTGAGATTGCCCTGATCGTCATAATATGCGATGGCAATATCTGCGTCGGTTCCACTCACATTCGTATGATCATTTAACACATTATCAGGTTCATCCCAAAACTCGATCCGAAATCCTCTGTCCAGATGATCTGTCGCAATTGACTTTAGGTCTGTTTTTACAGCACCTAGAACCTTGGCAGCGATCTGTGGATCTTCGAGGATAGGCAAGAACAAATTAGCGCATGCTGCTTGCGAACTCGCCATATGTCCAAGAAACTTATGGGATTTGAATGGGAATCGTTGTTGATGTTCCAGGAAACGCTCTTTGATTGGGCGATATAGCGGATGGCCCTGTAATTTCAATTCATCCGGTAGCAACGCATCATAAGGAGAGTTCTTGAAAAATCCCGATTCTTGAGTCAGATGAGCCCATTTCCAATTTATCAAGTGAATGTACATTTGTAACTGAAAATCGGTAAGTTCATTGGGTAGCCGATATTTTTTTCCATCGATTTCATAAATTTTCATGATTAAGTCCAGCTTTCGTTTTTGTGGCGGATAAAAAAAGGCACACTTCATTTTACATGCGAACGGACAGGGCATGAAACCTGGTTGCTGAAACAATATACACGTTTCAGGCACCTGGTTTGATGTTCTGTTATGCATTGCATACAGAAACACAAGAACGTTGGCTATTTTTGCTATTCAACGTTGGTTATTCAATCCATATCTAATCCAAAGGAGGATCACATGAATGTATACGAAGACAAATACCTGCGTGAAAAGGTGAACCGTATTATCGCCAGGCAGAAGGAGGGCAAGATCATCATCGCTGCTTATAAAGATGGCAGTGGCTTACCTGCGAGAGAAGACCTTGGGCAGGAACTGACACGGGCAGCTTACCCATACGATTATGCAGTTGGTAAAGCCGGCTTCCTTAACTACGATTCGGAACTCGGAGCTTACCTGTTTACTGCAAAATCGGGTGAGAAACTACCCCAAGTGTTAGCTAACTACCGAATTCTTACTCTAGGTGAAGCGATCCTCGATGTAAAGGACCGTAGTATGCATATTCAATGCGGCGAAACCAGCGTCACCTTCACCGGAGCACAACCCTGGAAAGGTCTGTACGAAGTTCTGAAAGAGGTCAACGAAGAACTGGCTCGAGTCAATTCTGGGATTGTTGTTTGGAAGATTGTTCCGAAGGAAAGCGGGGATTCCAAATCGGGTGATCGTCTATTTCCTGAAGCGGTACCAAAGCTTCGGAACGGGCAAGCAATGGCACATGCCACCGGCTATGCCTATGACACCGATCACAACCTGGCGTATATTGGCCTGGTAGGTTACAAGACCAGCCTGGAGTCACTACGAGTGACTCTTATGTGCGGGAAATCCCTACAAATGACTCAGGACGGCCTAAGCGATGTGTCCCTGATTCCCACTGATAAGTATGAACAAGCCTGGCAAACCATGCCTGAATACACCAGTCATCATGTCGGGTTCGTATCTCGGCTTGCGCTTCCTGGAAAATGGGAACCAGAAGACCTCAGTGCATATCTGCTTATTTTTCGAGGAACACCTGATCCAGGAAAGGAATTGACTCAGCTTTTCGTTGAACGAATCAAAGAAGCTCTGGAGGTGCCGATCCTGGATGAATGGTCAGTAGTCCTTTGGAAACAAGCTCGCAGCCGCAAGTTGGTTCAAGATCTGGCCACAGGTGGCGATTGTATCCTTGGTGCCAGAATTGACCTGCAAGCTGACTGGAAAGAACTGTTATCCGAGTTATTAGCTCAGGAGGAAATCTCACTGACCATCTGATTGAACAAGTAAAACAACTCGCAACATCACCCCGGAGGGGGCGCTTTTCATCCCCTCGAGGGGTTGGACGCGTCTCCTGCGGGGATTTTATTTTCGTAAAGGAGTGAACAATGCGTCCACCAGCAATCGAAAGAATGGGGTACTACCCCACGGATGAACCGGCTGTCGAGATCATTCGCACTTACCTGAAACCGCCCAGCGAACGAGGGCGGTTATTTGATCCCTGCGCAGGGGAAGGAAAAGCCGCTTCTTCCTTGGGCAACGCGCTCAACTGCGAAACCTGGGGTGTAGAACTCTCGCCAGAACGAGCAGGGAAAGCTCAAAACGTGATGGATAAGGTTTACCAGGCTCCCTGGCAGGCTTGTGTTCTGAGTGATGAAAGCATTTCCTGGCTCTATTTAAATCCGCCTTATGACTTTGACCGTTTCGAAGGTCAAAAACGACTGGAATGGGATTTTCTCAAGACGACTTCCTCCAAACTAATGCGTGGCGGGCTGCTGACCTATATCATCCCACAGAAAATCCTGGGAATGATTGAAGTTGCTCGGCTTTTGGCCGGGAATTATGAAGCTATCACGGTCTATCGGTTTCCGGATGGATTGTACGAGAAATTCAAGCAGGTGGTGGTGATGGCCTACAAGCGCAAGCTCTACCAGCTACCCACGGACAAGGAGATTCTTTCGCTTCAAAGCCTGGCATCGATAGAGTTGGAACCCATCCAATCTGCTATTGAACCGATCTATGAACTATTGCCCGCACCATTTCGTGGTGCAAATGGCAAACCAATTGTGTTCAAACGAACGGATTGGGAACCGGAAGAGGTGGTTGAAGCTACGAAGGAAGCAGGTGTCCACAAGACCAGTGATTGGCTTGACCTGATACACCCAACGCGTGGTCTGGCTCAACTCTCCCAACCGGTCATGCCCTTGAAGAAAGGACATATCGCTATGCTCATGGCTTCTGGCATGATGGGCACGGTGAAGTTGACCGATGAAGAGGGTAAACCAATGCTAATCAAGGGACGGGTGATCAAGGTAGTCGAAAAGACTGAGCAGCCAGACGCCAAAGAAGCAGATACAGTCGTTGAAACCTACAAGGATCGTTTTGTTACGACGGTGGCTGTGCTGAAACAGGATGGTATACAGTTGATCCAGGATGTTAAAGGTCTTTCAGAGTTCATGAAGGTTCACGGCGAGAAGATCGCTGCACATGTACTGGAAACCTATAAACCCATCTACAATTTGGATCCAAACACAAACGAAATTGAAGTCCTCGATAGGCTTGGTACGCAACGGAAAGCCCTTCCCGGACAAGAGCGTGCTGGTTTGCTTCCTGCCCAAAGACATGCGGCAGCGGCGTTGGCTCGTTCAATTCGAAAAAATGGCGTGGCTAACTGCCAGGCGGAAATGGGGACTGGAAAGACAACAATATCGACTGGCGTGATTGAGCTGCTGGATGCTTACCCGGCAATCGTGCTTTGTCCTCCACACCTTGTACCCAAATGGATCCGCGAAATCGAGGAGGTGATCCCAGGAGCATGTGCACGAGAAATCCGCCGCATCGGTCGGAATAGTGACGAAGTTAATGATGTGAACGATGTCCGTGAATTCCTGGATCAATATAAGGCAGCTTATGACACTGCTCAAAAGAAAGGAGGTTCAAAGCCCAAATGGGTGGCAGTAGTAGCACACACCTCTGCCAAATTCGGGGCTGGATGGCAGCCGGCAGTTATCACCAGGAAAGCGAGAGACCCACTGACTGGAAAGATTGTGGATGCCTGTGCTTGTTCTGGTTGTGGTAAGGTCGTGATGGTTGAAAAGGACGGATTCAACGTTCCTGTGACCGATGCCTCTGAATTGGCAGAAAAACGCCAATTCTGTCACAATCGAATCCCTGGCTGGGAGTTGGATGCAGACGGGAGGACGAAACTTGATGCCAACGGTGACTCGGTATGGGGCACGCGTCCATGTGGGACACCTCTGTTTGAGTTCAACGGGGCGAGGCGACATAGCATTTCGGAGTACATTACCAAACATGCTAAGGGCGCTTTCAAGCTTCTGATAGCCGATGAGGTCCATCAGTTCAAATCCAAGTCATCAGATCGAGGAGTCGCGTTCCATCAACTGGTAACAGCGGTGAAGTGGACGCTGACGCTCACCGGGACATTCTTTGGCGGCAAAAGCACCTCAATTTTCTGGCTGCTGCATCGCCTGAACCATGGCGTCCGTCGTGATTTTGCTTTCCATGACGAGAAGCGCTGGGCGCGGTTGTATGGAGTGCTTGAAACTACCCGAAGACGGAGGCGCAACGAAGATGCCGATGAAGATGGCGTTTACACTGGTAACCGGCGTTACCGTAATCAGGCTAAAGAACAGCCGGGTGTCAGCCCGGCCATCGTGAGCCGGTTACTAGATACCACCATTTTCCTGAGCTTGAAGGATCTAAACCTGGCTCTGCCGTCGTATAAGGAGGAAGTGGTTGCTCTGGATATGCTTGATGACCAGGGACAGCAGTATCACAGCATGGACAGCAGTTTGAAACAACTGGCTATCCAATCCAGTCGCTACCTATCTACCTGGCTTCAATGGACTCTAGCCCGACCGAATTCTGCTTTTCGGGATGAGGTTGTGGTGGTTGATGCGGTGGATGATGGCGATGGTAAAACCGTGCGGAAAGTACCGTTGATGGAGTTGCCGGCAATCAATCCGAATGGTCATAAATGGCTGCCGAAAGAGAACTGGCTGGCTGACTTTTGTAAGGTAGAAAAGCAGCAAGGGCGAAAAGTGCTGGTCTATGTTCGCCAGACTGGTACCCGGGACATTCAAGATCGGGTGATGATGCCTCTGCAAGCCAATGGACTGAGAGTCTCCATCCTGAGCGGTAATGTTGACCCACGTAAGCGTGAAGAATGGATCGCCAAACGTGTGAATACCATCGATGTTTTGATTTGTAACCCCCGGCTAGTGGAAACAGGTCTCGACCTGGTGCAATTCTCAACCGTGGTGTTCTTCGAGATCGAATATTCACTCTATACGTTGTGGCAAAGCGTGCGACGTGTATGGCGTTTGGGACAGACTCAGCCGGTCAAAGCGATTTTCTCGGTGTACTCGTCAGCGATGGAAGCAACAGCGCTGGCCTTGATGGGAAAAAAGATGAAAGCCGCGCAGCTCGTTTACGGGGATGAGGTCGGAGGCGCGATTGTTCCAGAGGAGGAAGGCGACTTTCTCACTCAGCTTGCTCGTGATGTGCTGGAAGGCGCGAAGCTCTCTGACCTACAGACCTTGTTTGCCGATGATCTGCAAGTCAGCCACAATCCGATGGGCAGCCTGACGACCCCGAGCGCAGTGATCATTCCTGGACCGAAAGTAATGACCTGGGATGATTGGGTGAGCCAGAAGACAGTGGTGGTCAGACGGACAAGGAGAAAGGAGGTAATACCGGAGGGACAAATGGGATTTGGAATATAGAAGTAAACGTAGTCCAGATGTCAAATGTCTGGACTACGTTCTTAATGATTAAGTGTCAATCATAATATTGAACGAGCTAATACCCCCCTAAAAGCTTCTGCGACTTGGCTTTCACCCAAAATGTCAAATCTCTTTGAATAAACTTTTGAGCTATTAAGCCTCATCATAAAAGCCTCAAGTTCCAAGTAATCGGATGCTTCTAGGTCAGGATAAAGCATTTGGTTATATTCTAAAAAGGGGAGCAATTTCCCGTTTAATTGTTGTAGATCAAATCCCTGTTCTCGAATGTAATTCTCATGTTGTTCATAAATTAAGGAACCAGGAACAGGTGTAAATAGCATTGGAACAACAGAGCCGACATGGTGCGAGGCATAAATAGCTGTATTAACTACGGCTTGTAAATTTTCGCCAGGAAGGCCAAAAATTACAAATGCGTTCAGTTCCTCTGCTCCAGATTTAAAGCCGCATTCTCGGGCGATTTCAACGGCTTTATCGAATTTTTCGATCGTTGCTTGTCGACGATTCCAATTTCGAGCAATTTCATTATCAATTGTTTCAAGGGCTAGGTGGATTTTTTGGAACCCAGCTTGCCGCATTTTCGTTAAAAGTTCCTTTTCAATAAGGCGTGGTTCAATGCCTTCAGGCGCATAGAATTCAAGCTTAAGACCTCTGCGTTGAATCTCTTCCAATCTCTCTAGAAATTCTTCCCGATTGAAAAGGAGATTGTCTTCATAAAAAGCGATTTCGCGAATTCCATGGTTCCTATATTTCGCCTCTATTTCATCTGCAACATCGACAGCGGATCTATGTCGGACTTGTCGGTTGCCATTATTCAACTTAAGTTGAGCACAATACCCACAGTTAAATGGGCATCCCCGACTTCCTGTAATAATGGCATATTTTGGATACGTCTCATATACAGGATCCCGATATAAGGATAAATCGGTCCAGCTGTTTGCGGCTTCAACACAAATTTCTCCAGGGACGATTACTATTCGATCATTCCCTCTGGTTAAATTTTCCTCTGCATGTTCTGGGTGAAGAGTGGGGTAAATACCACCAACTAAAATTCGGGGTGTATTTTCTGGGAAAACCTCATGGATTAAATCGATTACATCACGTGTACTTTCCCACCAATATGTCATAATGGAGGTTATCCAGATTTCGTCTGGGCGGAATAAATCTCCATTCGTATGTTTAATCAGTTCAAGTTTTAATTTTGCTAATGGCCATCCATATTCGTTTACCTGCCGCCGAACATTACCGCGATCTACAATTTGACGACGGCGATAATTCACTTTCCTTTTCTCATTTGTTGCAAGACAATCTAGAAGCCGAAGGTTTTTATATCCATTATTCCGCAGCCAAGTGGCTACTTTTAACAACCCATGTGGTTGACTCCATCTCGCCCAATATTGGGTGTCATAAATTGGAGGATTGATTAGCAAAGCACTTCTTGCTCCAATCAACAAGCTTTTACCTTCTCCCCTCCAAATCATTATCTCACCTCTTCTATTTGCGTCTCTTTATAAAAAGGATCCCAGAGTCTAGAATTAATGCTATTACGTACCATATTTGATACCAATGAGTCGCTCGAAAAGTCAAAAGTATGGTTATGATACTTACTGTTTAGGAGGGCAACCAGGCGATTTAGCTCCCAATACTCCTCAAGTTTAGCTCCAGCCAATCTGGCTAATGGATACAGCTTGCCGTTTAAGTGAGAAAGATCTAAGTGCCCATTATGTCGGGAGAGCCAATCTGAGTATTTATTCCCCACAAAACTGTTTGGCGTAAATTGGTATGGAACCAAATGGACGGAACCAACAATGGAGGATAATTCACTTACTCTTTTTGCCAAATCCTTAATATTTTCATTTGGGAATCCTACTAAAACAGCGGCATCGATTTGCTCAGTTCTTGGTTTATATCCTGCTTCATGTAATGCAACTACACTATTTCTATAATTCTCAAAGGTGCTTGGGTACTGGATTTCATAAGGCCCATGTGATACATCATCATGAAAAGAAATAGTTCTAAAGTTTGCTTCCCGAAACAGTACAGCTAGATCTTTATCAATTAGCTTAGGCGAAATATTACCCGGTGCTATAAAGATGGGCTTTAATCGACTTCCTAAAACTCGAGGGTTTGACGAAATAATGGAAGTAAGGATTTCTTTCAATGATTGATATCTATCAATAGAAATCCATTCATCAAATAAAATGAACTTGCTAACCCCAAGTTTGGCTTTTTCATATATCTCACTTACGATAACCTCATTAGAACGAGCAACGAGATCGCCAATTTCATTAGAAGCGAATAATCGCACTGCCGAAATCAGTGGATGGGGCAAAGGTTTATAAATACTAAAATCGGTCGCTTGACATGATATTCCAGTCAGATTTCCCGATATAACATAGTCTGCTTTTGTATTGGCTATTGCATGTTCTGGGTAAGCAGTGGGATAACCTCCGCCTAAATAAATTGGGATGTCGTATTGTTTTTTGATCCGATAAATTAAGTCACTAGTCGCTGGCCACCAGTAACTAATTGCGCAGGAAATAAAGATGGCATTGGGTTTCCATCCTTCTTTGATCCACCCCTGAATGATATTAATAATTTTCCCCGGCGGTGTTCCAAATTGCCAGTTATCGACCTTATACCCGTCAATCTCAAATGTGTTAATTTTAGTCCTTGGAATTTTACCTTCCGAGGAAGAGTGCAAAGCATCTATAAAACGAACATCATTCCCCCTTGCCGATAACTCGGTTCCAATCAAAAGAGGACCATACGGATGATGCCAATTAGCCCACGGTAAGCGAGTATCGACTGCCGGGGCATTTATGATCAGGTATTTTTGCCCATCTAAAAGATCATTTATATCTGGATTGATTAGCAATGAGGCCATGAGGTAATTTCCAATACACGATTCGTTGTGATAATCATACTATCGATATCCTAATATTACTTCAAAAGTACTCCTTTCTCTAGAAATTCCGGCGATGAATCTTGACTATCCAGGATAAAACCGGGGTGCTGCTCATCAGCAAGTTGGATTATTCCATTTTTGGCATGCATGATTGGTAATTCAATCACCTGGAGAATATTTTGCGAGCTAAAACTTGGTAATACGGTTCGTTTTGGCGACAGGATAAAAGCATAGTGAACAAGATGTTCTTTCCATCCCTCATAATAAATTGGTGGATAACAATAACAATCGAAGGAATGAACCTCTGAAACCTTACGGATGAACAAGGGAACAACTGCTTTTAGACGTAGATGCTCGGTCCCATGCTTCGTCCCTTGCTGTGCGTACCAATGAAGAATTTCTTTATGTTCTATGGACTGAAGCTCATCTGCCTGCTTTTCTAGATAGACCATCAGCTCATCACCCAATGTGTGGCGAACGTTGAGCGTTAAAAAGAAAATAAAGGCATGATTCTTTTGTAAAGCAATGCAAGTTTTTATGGCTTCAATCCGTTTTGCTTCCTCACCTTTTTTTGTTCGATAACCAAGCCCTCCCTGGAAATCCCAATTGTGGAGTTCATATTCCATCCGTGGCTTTCGGCCAGGTTCTAAAATTAATTTGGCCGGCTTTTTACCATCAATATCGGTATATTCCATCACGATATCTTCTAGTGAACCCCTTCTTAGCTCCCACTCATTATTGAAACCCTGAAGCATTATGTTTGTTTGCAATTTGTTTATTTTCTTCTTCTGCTCATTTTGATCTTGAGATCTGGCAGAGATAAATTCAACACCTGTTTTCCAACCCAGAAATTCACCCCAGTCGATAAAATCTCTTATGTCTGGTCCAGGTAAGCCAAAATATGATAGTTTTCGACCGATCTGTTGATAAAAACCGTTTATTATTGGCTTATCCCAAGTTCTTCGAATAGCAACCTTGTTGTCAGTGGTGGCAAGCCCTAACATATTATTTCCCCTCCATCAGATCATCTAACCTCGTTCTGATATCCTCCATTAAACGCCGGTATAACGGACTGGAGATTACAAGATGATCGATGATTGCTTCTCCAATTAGGGTAATAACCGGTAGATCGGATTCTTCAATTTCCCATCCGCTCTGCTTAATAACATCTTCAAGGTGGAGCGTGAATGGCTCTTCAGGATGTGAGGTGGGGCGTGAATCTGGGGGTTGAGTAAATAACCCTGGTTGTTCAGATCCATTTGACGCATCTGTCTCGCCATTTGATGTTGTATCAAATGGACCAA
Source organism: Anaerolineaceae bacterium (assembly GCA_040772525.1). Lineage (GTDB taxonomy): Bacteria > Chloroflexota > Anaerolineae > Anaerolineales > Anaerolineaceae > Mesolinea. Next base: position 457,605 of record JAXGXZ010000001.1, read on the forward strand.
ATGTTGTCTGGACCGCTTTTTTTTGCCTTTCGGCAACTGAAGTCGGTTGATCGATTTCCTTTTTTGCTTTCTTTTGAAGGCTTTCTGCTCGTTTTAGCAAGCCATTCGCTTTTACTCTATCCCCAGCCTTGTTCTTATGCTGCTTAAGCATTTCGATAATTTCGTGCAGTTCAGTGTAAGTGCGATAATTATCAAATGTCTCAGCTGTAATTGCCTGGTCAATTTCATCAATTCGCTTTTCACACTGATCAATAACCTCATCAGCTCGCCTACTGGCTTGAAATTCAAGGGCTATCTTTTGCAGACTATCGTTTGAGCCGCTTAATAGTTCTTTGACTGCCACTTCCATGGAATCTTTAGCTGGACCTGCCTCAAAATCATCTCTTGCGCTTGTAGGAATTATATGAGGGGAGATCACATATATTTCACCAGTCCACCAGGGGTATAGTTGCTTGCGCGTAAAATGGATAGCTAGATGTTCCCGGTTGCCAATGGTAAACCCTTTTTGCTTATAAACCAGTCCTGCGAATTTCTGATATTGTGCACCTCGACTAGAAATCGCTTCGTTTTTGCTTGTCAGGCATGCCCAGTAATATGCAAGCTTTCTCCCTCTTGAATCAGACACAAAACCAAACCTTGGTTGAACAAGCTCAGGAATAGTCGGCTTTTCAACTATTACAGGAGGCGCATTTTCAATTATCAGTTTTATCCGGGCTGACTTGTACCCTGGCACATTGTTTCGCAAATTGCGTTCAATATCGTCGCCATAAATAAAATCAGAGCTAAACCGTACAGGCAGGTTGTTCAGGATGTAATTGCGCATCACATCCACGTTTGAAAGTTTATGGATGTGGCTGTCACTTAAGTCTTCGAGTTGTACCAATGTGAATGAGGTATCTGGCGCAGTACTTTGCTCAAAACGGTAATATGTATTTTCAGAAAGAAGTTCAGGTAACGAGATAATCGGCCGATCGGGATCAAGGCGAGATTCCTCAAGTTTCCGCCGCATATCCCCAAACTGGAATTCTAATACATGCTCGAAATCTTCTTGTAACCGTTTGGATCGAACGATCAGTCTTTCGCATAAGTCAAAACCAGAATAAATTCCAATTCCTCTAAATCCAACATTGTTTTCAAGAGATTTTCTTGATACCCCAAACTCGCGAGATTGCAAGATCTGTTCGCGATTCATTCCATCGCCATAGTCCATCACCCATACTGAATTTCCTGTAATCTGGATTTGAACCTCCTCAGCATTTGCATCAATGGAGTTTTGAACATACTCCCTGATTGCATCAAGGGGATTTGTATACAACCCTTTCGATAAAATATTCAGTAACTCGCCTCCAATTCCTTTGTTTTCCATTGGTACCGGAATCGTTTCTCCCATCGGAAGATCATCGAAGGAAAGTTGACGATCTGAGTTATCGTATTTATGTTTTGAGGTTTTTTTCATCTGTCTCCTCGCATTCGTATGATGCGGTTAAATTAAGCAATTGCAATCAGCATTACAAAGCTTCAGGCTTTTTCTTAAGACGTGGGTCTCTTTACAAAGGCTAACCTTTGCATTTGAAAACCGATCTTGTATGGCTTTCGTAACATACTCGTATATCCTCAGCCTGGTCTCAACGGGTAAGTGAAAATGAGTGCCATCATAAACCATTGGAGCACCAATATCCCATTCCATCTCTGGGAGTCCCCATTCCTTCCTCCAATGATCTAACTGCTGATTCTTCATCCTGAATGTTCCTAAAGTCCATCGTGAAAATCTCAGTCTCTTATTTGCCACTATGTCAATGAATGAGCGGTACTGGTCTTCCCAGCCGTCTGGTTTCAATATTGGATCCAGTCGGCAGCGAATTTCAAAGCCCAAGTCTTGGGCTAATTTAGCAGCATCAAGTCGCTTTTCTATGGGAGGCGTTATCCGTTCGCCGTCCGGCCATTTTCCTTCCCAGAGATCGGCAATCTCTTCGGGATTAAGCGAAAATGTGACAACTATATTTCTGCGTTCAGTGGGTTCGATATCAGCCAGATAGTGAGTATTGATGGACTTTGTCAATAAGATCATTTTACATTGCTGGGGGTTCGAGGTCTCGTTAGCAAAGAATGCAGCAAGCCGTCGAACATGCTCGGTAACTCCTTCGTAAAGAAGAGAATCAGAACGATCAATACCAATCCCTAACGTATGAGCCCTTTTCCGGCTCGAAGCTAACAACCATTTTTGAACCGCTGTATCGAAGTCAGAATAATTGTTGTAAAGGAGATGACGCCAAGGATCTCGACGGATACGATGTGTGAGCATTAAAAAGCAGGCACGGCACCCAAAACCGCAAGCCCCAGAACCAATGGCCAAGTCCCACCATATTGGGGGACAGAATGTTTGTGAGTTGCCATGCCAATCGTAGGAAATAAGATTAGTAGCTCTTTTTCCCCGAAAGATAGTGATAGGTCTTGAGAGTCCTGATATATCGGGTTTGATGGTTTCTATGGACCATACCCCTCGATTCGTTTGTTCTTCGACATACCAGGTAACGATTTTTTTCATTATGGTCTTTGATTGGGAAAGCCTTGTGCAATGGAATCAATTCTCAATATTTTCAGATGCTATTCATATCCTTGGGAAATTCTGAGTCTCCTTAAACTAGCAATATGGATTAAGTAAATTCTGCCAGGCTTTCTTGGATTTCATGCAACTCTTCCTTTGTCAGATCCCATAATTGCCTCGCTTTTTCATCAATTAGTGTCTCAATTTCCTTCACGGTCTCAGCGTTTTTCTCAGCCGCTGCTGCATGTGCCTGTTGAGAAAGATCACTTAATTGTTTATGAATTTTATTGGACGGTTCAAATTTAGGAATGTTGACATAACGTAAAACATGCGTTGAGATCTGAATCTCTATAGAGTACAACCTGACGATAAGTTTGGCTGGCGCGCTATTTAAACAAGCACAAAGGTAATATGCCTCCTCAGGATTGTTAATTGGCACTGTCATTAATTTGTGATCAGGAATTATCGGAAGATCATCAGCGGTTCCTATAACCGCACAACATAATTCTGTGGACTGCTCACGCCATACTACTTTATACGAAGAGAACGAATAAGATCCCACATTATACAAGCAGTAAAACTCATTTCTCGACGGATCAAAGTTTCTGAACTTACCACGACTGCTGAGTTCGGTTATGAAGTGATGTAGGAATTGATAGGTCCTTGGATAAGTGGTCATCATCCGCTTTATGGGAACGGCAGATGATGGCGAGGATGGATCATGGGGAACTATCATCCAATTGTCAGGACGAGCAAACCAGCGCGAAGTGTCTTGTCCTCTTAGCAGGGGAAAAAGAAGACCTCTTTCAATTGCTGCTTGTACCGTTGAGATATTTAACCTGCCGGTTTCAGGTAAATTTGCAATCAACACATTCCCATCAGGTACATTGGATAGTTTCTCTACCCAAAAAATTCCGTTTGCACCTCTCGTGTTTGCTCCCTCTCGACACATACTGTGATAATGGCTTTGGCCAATTACAGTTGAGATTGCAACAAGCGCTCTTTTTCGACCTGTAATCCAAGGCGAAGAGTGGTCCATTGGATCAATGGGTCTTGCGACCCATTGGGATAACTTGACCAAATCGAGAGCCTCGGTTAAAGAGAGATTCGTGGAAAGGGAAACACCTTTTTCCTTTTTCTGCCAAAAACTATAACTCACTGGATATTGGGTTACTGATCCCTTCCGCAAAACAAGTACTGAAGTTCGATTGGTCGCACCTTCGAATACTTGCATCTCGGAGAGATCGTCGACGTACTCAACTTTCATCGGAAATGCATTTCGAATAAGGTTTTGGCGGAATCCTCTTCCTCCCCGTTCTGTTTTGAAAATGGACTGTGTAATAACAAAACCGAGTTTACCTTTTTCTACCAAGTATTTATCGACAGCAACAGCTAACATCAATAATGAAATGTCTGTTTTACTTCGAGTGCTTCTTTGCCTCGCATTTGCTTTATCTTCAGGTATTAATCTATATCTTTCCCAGAGATAAGCAGTTTCTTCACGGTATTCTTGCGGCAGACTTTCCCAATTTACCCAAGGTGGATTTCCTGCCACAAGGTCGAATTTCTCTTGGAATAAAGGCGCGAACGCATTTTTAATTATTCTTGCCCATATTCCATTTATTCCTTGCCGCTCTAAATCCGTTAGTTGATTGTATAAAGCAATGACAATACCAATCTCTTGCTCATCTTCTATTTCGATAAGAGGTAACTCATGTAAAAGTCGTTTACGAAAAATATCATCCGGCACTTGTTGGTGAACACATTCCTCAAGTAGGTCAGTTAACTTATTTATGAAATGAGAATGAACTAGTTTTTGTGGAATGCTGAACCGTCCGACAGACGTGAGGAAACTATAAGTTTGTTGACTAAACAGATCTTTGCCTTGACTGGGTGTTTGAATAGAATCGCATAGATAAATTGGGATGGTTATTTCCCCTTTACGGTTTTCTAGTAATTCACCTAAGGCCAACAAATAATTGGTCCTTGCACTTATAACAGCTAATGGATTTAGATCGTATCCTACGATATTTTCGAGGATCATATTAAGTGCTTGTGTTGGAGGCATCATCTTATCTTCAACAAATGCCCTAGCTCGTTTTATTTCTAGTACAGGAAAGGTTCCACTGCCGCATGAAGGATCGAGAATGCGCCTGGCAGGATTACCGTCATATCCAAGCTGGTTCAACAGGCGCTCTGCCAACCAATCGGGCGTATAGTATTCACCTAGAGCATGGCGTAGCTTTTTAGGCATCAGGTTCTGATAAAGCTGCTTTAACAGATCACGAGTGTCTTCAGGATCTACATCGAGCGTCACAAGCGAATAATCGGCTAATTCGGCGACTAATCGTGACATAGGTGAGGCGACAGATTCATCCCAGGCTTCCAAATACCAACCGAAAAAGTCGCCTTCAAGAAAGTTGCGAATCCCCAATTCTTTAAACAAACCGCCGGCTTCCAGCTTCCGCAAATAATCACACAACTTAGAACTCTCATAACTAGCCGCTGCCTTCAACCCTGTTCCTGTTTTCGGCATGAGGTAGTAATGACCAACCTGCAATGCCAGAAGTTTGATAAATGCAGCATAGTAGCTGTGAATTGAGAAAAATAGTCGCTCCAAGTCGGGTTTCTTAACCTTAACCGCATAGGATTTAGCCAGTTCCACAGCATCCAATTGGCCACTCGAAGGATCATACCCGCTGATCTCACGGAACTGACGCTCCCATTGCTGAAAAATCGTCTCTACTTTTTTATTATTTGAACAGCACGCCAGGTTATACAAAACTGGAACAACCTGCCGGGCCACGTTGGAATTTTCTCCAAAATCACGGACTAAATTTTCCGGGGTGAGCGCTTTTTCAGTCGAAAGGGAAAGCAGATATCTTAAAAAGGTTTCGGTGCTGTGAGTGGTAACGGGCAGAGGATCGTCGATATACCAGCGGTCATCGCGATAGCGAACGAAAATGTAGAAACCGCCGTCTAATACAACACCGGCCAAACGTTCTTTTTTATGGCGATCTAAACGCTCTAGGCCGCCCATGTAGTCTTTCACCTGCTGAATTGCATGTTGATTATTACGGTGACTATTTGATTTGTTTAACGAACGCGGCGGTTCGTATTCGATCACCAACCGGTTATACACTGCGTCTGCCCGGCCATTTACCAAAGTTCGTTCTCTTTGGAGATGGAGCTGCAAATCAAAACTGTCCGCAAAACGGTCCACCAACTTCTCCACCTGGGCTACCAAATCTGCTTCGTTCTGAGAAGTTTTCGCAGCCGAGACAATATCCTGAGCAATCTGAGGCGCACGACTCTGAACGAAACTTTCTAGTTGAACTGGTGAATAGTCTGGCATTAGCTTCTTCCCTCTCCTGTAATTCTGTTTACTCGACTAACTTTTCGTAGCAGCAGCTATTAATGCTGTTCCTGCATATAGGCTGGTTTGGGGAATATGATTTTTACTGGCTGCCTGTAGATTGCATGGCTGATTAGCAGTTCACCTTTCGCTAACCTGGTAACCGCGGAGCGAATGTCTTGATCGAGAAAACGGTAATCTGGGGCATTCACCTCGCTGGATCCAGTTCGACCAATGATCTTTGTAGCACTGTTTCCTGTAACTCTAGGATGAACTGCGCTCATGAACTGTTGCGCTGAAAGGAGAATGACACCCAAACTGCGCCCACGCTCGGCTACATCTAAAACCTGCGATGTTATGGGGCTTTCCGCACCGCTTGGTGCATATTTGTTTAATTCATCAACGAAAATAAGGATTTTTTCAGGTACATCAGTTGTCTCTGTACGTTCTTCAGCATCCTCTGATTTGATCCGGTACACTGTTCTAAGAATGTCACCAAAGACAAGAGTCTGTTCATCATCTCCTAATTTCGCAATATCAACGACATAAGTCCATCCCCCTTTGATATTGCACATCTCCGTACTGAGCAACTTTTCATTTCGTGCGCGGGAGCCAACAAATATTCCTGTTTGGCGGGTTTGTGTAATTCTACGGAGATGACGGCGGAACATTCCTAACGAAGAGCTGGCGAACATGCCACGCCACTTCTTATCTTGATTCTGACGAAGATATTCGAGGAGTGCTTCCCAGCTTTGCATCTTTGCGGCATCTGGCTCATTGTTAGTGATAATTTCCTTTATTTCCGCATGTATACCTTCAATAGTTCCACTGGGGTCTGCGACGTTGGAAAATAACAAATCCAGCTTATCTGCCGTGGACGGTAAATCGTAAGCATAAATGGTGTGAATATTGGGGATTGGCTGAAAGGAATTGGGGATACCTGGGGTTGAACTTCTGGGAAGTAAATACTTCACTTTTTCAAATGGTTTAGGCTCTAACCCCGTCGTTTCCCAGATTTCCTTCTGATCAGGTTCCAACTCCGGGCCACGTCGATCAATCTGGAGCAGATCTGCTTGCTTTACATTTAGGATGATGACAGCTATTTTGTCTTTATCAGGTGCCGTTTGTAATATGGATTGAAGCAGGAACATCGCATAGGAAGTTTTCGTTGCCAAACCACTAATGCCACTAATATTTACGTGGCCCGATTCTGGCCCTAGCAGGTAGCGTCGGTCTAAATATGCGACAGCCGAAGCTCCATTAGACATTTTTATTAAGCCGGCTGGAACCGCGTCTTGTTTACGTTCTCGGATGAGCACATCCGTGCCTAACGCCTGCTGAATGTCATCTGGCTGAGCGAAATAAACGAGTTTTTCGCTTGGAACTGGCATATAGATATCGGCTGTATTGCTCAACACATTTGCCGAGGCCACAGTTGTTCCTTGGCGGTTAGTGTTTGGCTCTTCGTTTAACTGCCCAAAATTGCTTGATATGTAGTTGGCGAGATGATTGGGGGCATCTGTCCGATGTTCCAACGTGGTAACTAACCCATATGACCTAGAAGATGTTTCGCCAGGTTGATTGACTTGTTCAACTGAAACTATATCGAATGGATTCACAATGGTGTCATTGGATAACCAAAAAGAAAATTTGTCGGAGGTAATAGGATCGCGCTCGGTTGCTGAAGTACGGCCTAAGGGTTGAACGCCGTTTTGTAGGCTGGTATCTTGGTTGTCGCTCATTCTTTATTCTCCTCATCAAATGCGAATCACGGGTTTAGGCCAGCGAATCATTCCCATTAGAACATCACGGGAATAGAATTTATTTTTTATCGATTCCTCTGCTTGGAAGATTGGATATAGGTGACAATGCCAGCGCTTGTCTAAACCATGTGGCGTAACATTCCGTTCAGCCACAAGTGTCTGCGAAATTAGGTCTGCCAACTCTGCTTCTACAGGTGTTCTATCTGGGCGAGGAAGCTCTACTTTTACTACCCCCATTAATGGATAATCTACTTCTCCCTGTTGGCGTAGGCGTACGTACCAGAATGCTACTTGACCGCCGTGAGCAGAGAACGCTGCAGTTCTGTGTGCATATGGCAAACCAGCAAGTATGGAGGTTATATCGCGTCGAGCGGAAGGAGATCGTGAAAAACGAAATTCGGGATCCTTCCTAAAGTTTTTGGCGACTCCAATCATGTAAGGTGCTCTGATAAATTCATCCAGTTTTACAGCGCCATCGATTATTAGCCAATGATTAGAATCCCGATATGCATCTGTCTCTTGGATAACTTCTATTTCTAATTTGTGCATCCGGTTGCGAGCAATCCCCCCTGCCCGTGTTCTTAGGTTTTCATGGGTGGCATCTTGAGGATTAAATGGGTTCTTTTCAGTAGTATCAATCACTTCGAAGAACTTATCTTGACTATCCGTCTTCTTTAAGCTCTGCCACAAAGAATCTGAGACCCCTAATGGACCCTTAGGCATAAGCAATAAAATGCGATGGCGAACGCATTTCGGATGAACGTTGCCACAATCATCGCGTTCGATTACACTAGCGCCAATTTGCGCAAGTTCAATTGGAAAAGAGCGATTACCCTCGACCCCAGTGGCAAGGTAATAAGTTTTTAGACTCCCGTCAATGAAATATCGATAAAAATGGTTCTGAGGTCGAAAAATTGGTGGCGTAGCACGGTACAAGTTGGTTATTGACGGAGTAGGGGTTTCAAGAAATTCAGTTACTTCTCTAGTATCCCGATTGATTAACATATCCTCAAGTTCATCAACATCAGGCAATTCCATATCCTCGGTTGCTCCACCAACCGCTGGTAAAACGCCATCGAGGTTGTCATTTAATAACTGAAGAATTGGGGATATCCAGTTTGACCGATCGTACATAAATTCTCCTAACAACAGGTTCCAAAAAATTGGTAAAAAATTTATTATCCTTTTTTCGAAACTGCTCTATTTACTCCTTCATATGTTTAAGTATACTTGTGACTATTAAAACTGGTAATGAAATTACAGGGAAAATACTTTTTTTTACTACAGCTGGTTTTTTTAAGATTATTCTACTCTTCTAATTATTGGGATTAATAAAAAATTTTCTTGAGCAAGAAATTAAACCATTAAATAAATCAACAAATAGCAATAAACTTTCAAACAACATCAAAAAATTGATCTTGGTCAGCTCTTGTCACTGTGTGAAAGGGAATATTCCCCATTTGGTAAAAGTAGCACTAAGTATTCCCCCTGCATCCGGCGAACTAGCTGAGATACCCTTCTCTTTCATTTCTTTTTCTGCTTCCCAAAGTGCCTGAGCCAGACGACTTCGAAACTCACCATGCAAATGAGAGAAGGCATGATAAATCTTCATTAATTCAGGATCCACTGCAGGAAGACCAAGGGTTGAAAAAACCTCTGTTCCGAGTGTCCCCGCAATACTCAGAATTTCTGAACCTTCAGGTAAAAACTCACCATGCAACCAGCCCAATACCTTGGAAGGTGGATAGCCTAACAGATCGCAAAAGGCTATGAAATCTTCCTCTCCCGCCTGGGATCGGCTCCATCGTTTGTACGCTCTGTTAAACCAGGCCGGAAAGTTGGACATGTGGCTTTACTTTTCAAGGATTGCGATGTGGAATATGAAAAATATGTTCGCCTCTAATCATATAATATTTTCTTCAATCTGACAACGAATCCCCCTTCATTTCATCAGATCATCTTTACCGTACCTGATCCTCCTGTTTATCATGGACCGGGCTTGTTTCAAAAGGATCGCACAATCCTAATTGGCCCGCCATCGCCATCATCTGGTCACGGCTGTCTGTGCCAAATTTCTTTTTCAAAGCACTGATGTGTAATCGAATGGTCGCTTCTGTTAACCCTAGTTTTAGCGCAATTTGTTCTGGCGTATATGCCCTTGCCAGTAATTGCAAAACACTGATTTGCCGCTCTGATAAGGCGGGCGCTTTTCTTTTCGGTTTAGGTGGCTGACCCGCGAGAACAATCAAGCCATTAACCTGCACTTCTGGGCAATCATCCAAAGCGTAACCAGGCACATTTCTGCCATCCCGGATGATCTTTACCAAATCCTGAACATCTTCGACCACATTTTGGTAAAGAACTGATCCTTCATCATTGATAACCACAATGGATGGCATCGAAGAAATCCTCCCCTAAGTTGACCTGAAATAATGGCTCATAACGCATAAATCCCCCCTGAACAAGCATGCATCTATCCAGAGAGGACCTTGTGGTTGATTGTATAGGTGGGAGTTGGTCATTCTAGAGTCGTATGCGCAAGTGAGGTAACAGTAGAAAATTTGAGGGTTTATTTTAGAACATCTGTTCAGTAAAATTATAGGCGAGATTATCTTATTGTGCAAGTAGAAGAAGGAAAAATCTATATATCAATTTCGATAGGTATCAGGGTGCTTGACCCTATCGAAATTAATAGATTGAGGTAGCCCGGCCTGGGTGTTATCCTACTCGTAAATTCGTAACGAAAGGCGCCCTATGACTTGTAAATCTAAATGCTCATTTTCAAAAACATTCTCCCAAATTGACAGTATTCAGGAAGATTTTGTTCGTCTTTCCGGTTATGCATCTCAATTATCTGATATTGAGTCATCACTATTGTGCCAACCAAAGGCAGTAAAAAAGATCAAGGATATTCAACAGTTTTTGATTTTTATTGAAAATCAATTTTATGAACTGCGATCAATGCTTGATATTGACAGCGATATTGATTCAGAAATGGGTGTAATTGATGAAGACATCTTAAATCTGATTGATGATTTTTCGAACAACAAGAATGACGCTAAAGAGCAAATGCTTACCTCAGAATTAACGGACTCAATCCTAAAAATTCTTACAGGCAAGGGCAACCATCAGAAAAACCCGGACCTAATTTCCAAAATTATCATGTTAAGACATCTTATTGACCACAGTATGCAAAAAGCAACTATGGAACTAGATCATAGGATTCGCTAGTGCCAAATTTTTCTTAGGAGTATCGTTGGATGGAAGTAAGAATTCACCGGACAAAATTACCACATAACGTCATCATCAAAGCACCAGGGTTATTGCCGATGTTGTATACCCCGCGTGAAATTTGTGAAGAACTGGATATTGCTGAAAGCACATTGCGGGATTGGTTGCAGATAGATGTTCCCCACCAAAGAGACAACCGTAACAGGATCTGGATCAACGGGGAAGAGTTTGCCAGATGGGTCAACAACCAACGTAAACCTAAAGTAACCAATAAGCTAAATGAAGATGAAGCCTATTGTTTGCGTTGTAACCAGGTATCCAAATTACTTTCTCCCCAGATTCAACCGATCAAGGGAAACCTGGTCTTAATCAAAGGGACTTGTGCAAATTGTGGAGCCGTTATTAATCGTGGAGCCCATCGTGATCGAACGCCAGAACTATCTTAAAGTCAAAGAACATCTCAAGTACCTCGAGGAAGTTCTGCAGTTGAACCAAGCCTCCGTTGAACGCTATCGCTTCTATTTGCGTCATCTATTGCTATGGGCGGATGATCAGAATTTCCGCCAGGTGCAGACAATTCGCCCGACCCTTCCGTCCTATCTATCTTCATTACCAGGTAAGGAAGGAAAAGGAACCCTGGCCAGCGCATCCCAAAAGAAGATCATTGACTCAAGTAAACGCTTTTTTCGTTGGGCTAAGGTTACATATCCTCGTGAAATGAACAATCTTCCTATTTCGTGGATTGATACTCTGCGGCGACCGCGCCAACCGCAAATTTCTTCAGAGAATGTTTTTGTTTCTTTGGATGAAGTCCAAAAATTACTTACTACCCCTGTTCCCGAAGATAGTCTGGCCTTATTGCGCGATAAAGCAGCTGCTGCCATGCTCTTCCTATCTGGCATGCGTGCCAGTGCTTTTACCACATTACCAATAGAAGCTGTTGATCTTGATAATCTCAGACTTCGCCAATGGCCAGAACTGGGCGTTCATACCAAGAATGGAAAAAAGGCGACTACTTTCCTATTGAACATTCCTGAAATTCTTGCGCCGGTCCGCCAATGGGATGAATTCGTTCGAAAGTCACTTCCTGGCTCAAGTCCCTGGTATGCACCGATCGCGCATTCCTGGGGAGATCAGTTTCTTTCACAGGATGAACCTGGAAAGACGCGTTCTCAGGCGCTTCAAAAACGCCTGGAGTTGTTGTTTTCCATTGCAAACCTTGAATTCAAATCACCTCACAAATTCCGGCATGGACACGCCGTCTACGGGTTACTTCATGCTCAGACTATGGCGGATTACAAAGCGGTTTCCATGAACCTGATGCACGAGAGTATCGAGATCACTGACAGCACTTACGCTCCCATGCTTTCTTCTGATGTTCAAGAGCGTATTGCCGGGCTGTCTGGGAAGGCGACGTCCACGCCGGGTGATGAGCTTGAGGTCTTCCTTAATAAGCTTGATCGAGAAAGCCAGAAAAAGGCATTGATGTTTATCGCAGGAAAGTTGGCTCAATGAAGATTTCTTGGTTACAGACGCATGTTATCGGCTGGACTGGCTTTACGATGCGCTTGTTCCACATCTACTTCGGCAATTTGGGCATAATGGCGTACCATATCAAGCGATCCATGACCCAGAAGCGATTGGAGGGTAAAAACATCTCCTCCAGAGCGCAGGTAGGTGATGGCGAAGGTATGCCTGAATTTATGCGGATAAGCTTTCTTGATTTCTGCCCGGTCTCCCAACCGGTTGATCAAGACACGCAAACTGTCCTTGTTGAAAGCTCGATCCGCATGGCTGATGAAGAGGGGGGCATCGGTATCGTCCCCATCTTCTCGGCTGGCAAGATAACGCCAAACCGCTTTTCGCGCAACCTTACCCAGGTACACCGTGCGTCCTTTACCGCCTTTCGCGCCACCTGCCACTCCGTGACGAATGGTGACCTTTCCGGTCTTGAGATCCACATCGTTGATGATCAGAGAACACAACTCAGTTGCTCGCAATCCAGTGTCCAGCAACATCAACACAATCGCCTGGTCGCGGTTGGAACTCGGCCGGCGCATTACAAACTTCTTCCTTTCCTCAGTCTGCGATTCGCGGGAATAGACACACGCCTTGAGGATTTTTTCAACGTCTTCTTTGGAAAATGTTTCAACAGGATGTTTTTGAAACTTCGGGGCAGTGATTTCTTTAGCGGGATTGGGGAACTTGAACTCCACCTGCAGCCATCCGAAAAAGGATCGAAAGGTTACCCACACATTTCGGATGGATTTGGCGGACAGCGGCTCGGAGCTTCCGTTCCAACGTCTCGGTTTATACTCGGTTCTCAACCAGGCCATGTAGCCGGTCAGGTCGGAAGATTGAATTTCCGATACCTCTCGATCTCCGATGTATTTCAACCAATGACCAAGAGTGAACTCATAGGAGGTAATTGTGCGTTGGCTTAATCCCTCTGCTGTTTTGAATTTTAGGAAGCCGTCGATGGCTTTGGCTAAGGAAAGTGAAACTTTGGATTTTGACGTACCCGGCGAACTGCGGTTCATAAGAAATTCCTCCATTTTTGGAAAAATGTCTACCGCTGTGCGCCAGGCTAACGAAAAACCAGAGCCCGACGGACTCTGGTTTGACTTTAGTAGCGGGGAGTGGATTCGAACCACTGACCTCCGGGTTATGAGCCCGACGAGCTGCCACTGCTCTACCCCGCAATGGAACCCACATTATAGGACATCAAACCATGATTGTCAAATTAAGCGGCAACACTGTCAGGGCAAACGCATCTAAATAGGCTGCTTTTTGTCCATTTAACGACAAAAATGTCATCTCTAAGCCCTAAAATCAAAGCTATTTTCAAAAATGATTGATGATGAAATCGGTTTTGCTTTATAATTTCAATTAATTAGACCCTATTTAGCTAACATATTGAGATTATTGTCTCAAACGGCATGTATTTTCTCCATCATACATGCCATTTATGCAAAATGATACTGAAAATTAACTTTTTCGGTGCTTTTTCCTGAAAATAAGATGCGATTGCCCTGGCAACACTGTCTGTGAGTGGGTCAGCACATGGTATACACTTTATGAGAATTCACGAACTTGATTTCGGTCCTTACACTGTACCCTTTGGCTCCTACATTCAATCAATTAAGACTCAAATAAGGGCTTCACCACTGAAGCCGCTGGAGACCTTTTACGTTTTCCGCCAGGTGGAAGGGGAGAACAGGATCAGGACCGGATAAATCTCCAGCCTGCCCATGATCATCGCCACGCACATGATCAGCTTGGTCCGGTCGTGCAGTTCGGCATAGTCCACTGAGGGGCCCAAGAGGTCCAGCCCCCCGCCCACATTGTTCAATGTAGAGATAACTCCGCTAAAGGCGCTGCTGAACGTTTTTGTATCCAAACTGATCAGCGCCAGCAAGACCAGAAACACCCCTAAGTATGTAATCAGGTAAAACGTGATCCCACGTTGATCCTTCTCCGGCAGTTCCCTGCCTTCAAACTTGATCGGCACAGCGCGGTCCGGTGAGATCATGCGCCTGATCTCTTGCCGGATGGACTTCACGAATACCGCCACGCGCGCCACCTTCAAGCCGGAGCTTGTAGAGCCGCTCATGCCGCCTGAAAACATCAAAAACAGCAGTACAACATGCGTGACCACCGGCCAGTGATTAAAGTTGACCGTGGTATACGCAGTGGTCGTCAGCACTGAGCTGACTGTGAAAAACACATCCTTGAGCAGCAGCCCTAAGTTCTGATAGTACGGCAGCACGTTGACTCCAATCAGAACTACCGCTGCAACTGTAATCCCCAAATACCAGCGCAACTCCTCGCTCTGCAGCACTTTTTTGGCTTTTCCAATCGCGATCAGGTAAAAGAAATGGTAGCTCATGCCAAAGATCAACATAGCCACAGCAAGCACAAGTTCTACATAATTGCTGCCATAATGCGCGATGGAATTGGGATAGAAGTTGAACCCGCCGGTACCTGCCGCGCCAAATGCCAGCAGAAAGCTGTCAAACCAGGGTACACCCCCTGCCCGCAGCAGGATGACCAAAAAAGCGGTCATGGAGAGGAAGATCCCCGTCAGGATATAGATGGATTTGCTCACCTGGGATTCTATCTTTCCGAAGGTTGGCCCCGGCAGTTCCGCGCGCATGATGTGGATGCCTTTAGCGCCCAGATTGGGCAGAATACGAACGATAAAAACCAACATTCCCATTCCCCCGATGAGAAGTGTGAAACTGCGCCAAAAGAGCAGGGATTTAGGTAAACTAGTCAGGCTGGCCTGTAAAACGCTCGCGCCAGTGGTGGAAAAGCCGCTGACTGACTCAAACAGGGCATCCACAACCGAAGGAACCGCACCGCTGACAACGAGGGGCAGCGCTCCAAAAGCAGACATGACAAACCAGGCCAGGGCAACCAACATCAGCCCATCACGGGCATAAAAATCTTCAGACAATGGTTTTCTCAAGCTCAACAGCCAGCCCGCCAAATAAGTGGCCGCGGCTGAAATCAAAAAGGATCCTGTCACCTTCACATTTTCTGCGTAAATCAGACTCACCGCTACGCAGGGGAGCATGAGCCAACTAAGTATCCTCAGTGAGCGGCCCAGAAGGTAGCGGATCATACCCAGATTCATGAATGAGAACCCTCGAGAATCGCATCCAAATGAGTAACGCGCTGCTTAGAACTTACAATCAACACCCTGTCTCCCGGTGCAATCTGCAGCCCGCCAGTCGGAATAATGCGTTCGCCCCCGCGCAGAATATTAGCCACTACAATGCCCGGCCGCAACTTAAGCTGATGAATGGGCAGCTTCGCCACTTGGTCTTCCGCAGCTGCAATGAATTCTGAGGCCTCAACCCCTTCAGGTGAGAGGCGCGCGTATTGCTCGAGAGGGGATCCCTCGCTTTTCTCGTGTGAACGGATATAACGGATGATCACATCTCCGGTGCTCACATGCGGCGTGATTACCAGATCAAGGTTTTCCGGCTCAAGCAATTTGATTAGCTCATTGCGGTTCACTTTCGTGATCGTCTTGCGCACACCCTGCTGATGCGCGAAGAGTGAAAACATGATGTTCTCCTCGTCAATATTTGTCAGCGCAACAGTCACATCGTAGCTCGATATATGCATTTCCCGCAAAAATCTTTGGTTGGTGCCATCCCCCTGGATCACGTGTACGTCCGGGAAGGCGATTGCCAGTTTGTTGGCAACCTCAGGGTCTGTTTCAATCAGTTTTACCCGCACCTTCCGTTCCAGAAGCTCTGGTATCAGGTAGTAGCTGATGCGGCTGCCGCCCACAATCAGCGCAGAGCGCCAGCGTTTATTGGGATGACCGCAGAGGTGGCAGAACTGATCAATAGCACCCGGCTCCCCGGTTAATTGGATCTCGTCATCTTCCTCGATTATCGTGGTGCCTTTGGGAATAATCGCCCGGTAATGCCTCTCCACCACGCAGAGCAGGATGTCCGGGACCTCAACACGGATGGAAGCTACACTGCGGCCAATCACCGGTGAACCATGCTTCGCCCTCACTTTTACCAGAGTCACCAGGCCGTTACCAAAAGGTTCGATCATACTGGCAGCGGGGTAATCAAAACCGCGCACGATGTCCGCCGCGGTAAGCGCGTCGGTATTAAGCAGCAAGTCAACGCCCAATTCACGTTTGAAGAAAGGCAGATCGTCGGCATATTCCGGAGTGCGCACCCTCGCAATGCAATACTTGGCACCTAATCCATTGGCGATAACGCCGGCAATCAGATTGGTCTCGTCTGAAGGGGTCACCGCAATGAACACGTCACAGATTTGCACATCAGCTTCCTTTTGCGCACTCAGGGCAGCTCCATTCCCCACAATTCCACGGATATCCATCTCTTCAGTGAAGTTCTCAATCACCGAGGCACGTTTGTCTATCAAAACAATTTCGTGACCCTCATTTGACAAATCACGGCAAAGCGCTGCTCCCAACTTGCCCCCGCCCACAATCACAATTTCCATTGGATAATCCTGTTCTGCATTTGTTAGATAATATTTTATCGTATCTCGCTCACCGGAACTTTGCGTACCATTTATAAGAGTTAGCAAATTATTCCAAAACCAGGATGAGTGGATTGTTTCTGACTGTTTTGATAACCCGGATCCGGATTGGCACTGGAAAAAATATCTTATTTGATGACCATTCCTTGGGTTAACGGAACTTTTTCTGCCAACCCTTCAGAACTTCCAGGTTCTTTTCTTCCGGGCTTTACAAGTTTCAGGGAAAAGGTGTCTTTAAGCATTACAATTTATAAAATACGTAAAAAGGATGAACAATGAGCCTCTTCGATGGAAAACGCCTGACAAACCAAACCTTCAAACTGGATGTAGAACGCATGCGGAAAGGTTGGTACAGTGACAAATACTTTAACAACATTGCCCAAATGCTCACAACCCTCTCGGAAGAGGGTTACACTTTTGAAGGGGATTACCCGCGACTCCCTATGGGCATGGATGCAAGCAAAGTAGCCTGCGGGGATATCGATGTGGAAATACAGTGGTTCACCCGCCGGCCGGGAACAACCATCGTAGTCGGCACCGATAAAGCCCTGACCATACTCGAAAACTGCTGTGGTTACTTCAAGGACAGCGAGTTCATCAACACATCGCGCAATCTGGAAGTCTGGGCGGTTCAGGATGGCTGCAAAGTGGAATACAAGGGCGATCCTCTGGGCGTCCAACCTGTTATGCGCGTGCGTGGGCGTTACCGTGATTTCGCTATTCTGGAAACTTCCACCCTGGGTATCCTGGCTCGTGCCAGCCGTGTTGCGACCAATGTTTACGAGACCCTGATTGCCGCCAAAGGCAAGCAAATGCTCTTTTTCCCAGCCCGATTCGATGTGGACGAAGTACAAGCAGCTGATGGCTACGCCTACCGCATCGCTGTGGAGCGTTATAACCTCGATTATGCCTCCACGCTGGGTCCCTTCGTCTCCACGGACGCGCAGGGCGATTGGTGGAACGGCACAGGCGGCGGCACCATCTCCCACTCCGCCATTGCCAGTTTTCTGGGTGACACCACCGAAGTTATGTTAACCTTCGCGCGCCTTTTGCCCGTCGAAATCCCCCGCATTGCCCTGGTGGACTTTACCAACGACGCAGTGGATGTGTCCCTCAAGGTCGCCCGGGGAATGTTTGAGAAATATATCCAACTTCTGGAAGCCGGACGGGAAGAGGAAGCAGCGCGTTACCGTCTGAGCGGGGTCCGTCTGGATACCAGCAGGAGCATGCGCGATGTCTCCCTGGCACCCCTCGGTGACCCGCTCCTGGATCTGGGCGTCAACCCCCGACTGGTATTCAATGTGCGCCAGGCTTTGGATAACGCCGCGGAGAACTGGGACATTCCGGAACGCCAGCGCGAAGCAGCCCGGCAGTACTGCCGCAGCGTTGGCATTGTTGTCTCCGGTGGTTTCAATCCTGATAAAATCACACGGTTTGAAAAACTAAACGTACCCGTGGATACCTACGCGGTAGGATCTTACTTCTTTGACAATCACGATAGCACAAACACCGACTTTACTGCTGATGTGGTGCGCGTGAAAGTGGATGGTGAGTGGGTGGATATGGCCAAGGTTGGCCGCCATGCCGCCGACAACCCGGACCTTGAACGCATCTGGTGATGCAGGCTTTTGACACGCCGCCTCAGCCTGCTTAGGAACGCCTTGCTGAGAGGGTTACCGAGCACGCAAACCAACATTCCACCCATTGCCCCATAAAGGTTGCACGGATGAAACGTTCTTTTGGTACTGATTTTTCAGAATTACCTTCCTTTAACCCTGTTTTCGCGGTTGATCAAACCTTATTTGCTGCGCAGCACCGCTGAGAAGTCGCGCGCCAATTGACGCACAATTCGATTGCGGATGGTTTCAGCATCTTTATCCGTCAGCGTGCGGTCTGAAGCCTGATAAACCAGTTGGTAAGCCATACTTTTCTTGCCGGCGCCAATACGCTCACCGCGGAAGATGTCAAACAGTCTTGATGAGATCAACAGCTTACCGCCAGCCCGTAAAATGGCAGCCTGAATATCCGAGGCGGGGGTGGTTTCATCCACGATCACGGCAATATCTTCATAAACAGCCGGGAAGGCAGAAATAGGTTTGTTTTCAAAATAAGTCTGCGAGATCTGAATAAGCTCATCCAAGTCAAACTCAGCCGCAAGTACCGCAGCAGGCGGAAAATCATAGTTTTCACGCACCTCAGGGTGCACCTCGCCCATGAAGCCCAGTACCTTTTCGCCGCTTAACACCTTCGCGCAGCGGCCAGGGTGGAAGACTGGCAGAGGAGCCGGTTCAAAGATCACATCTGGTACATGCAATCCTTCGAGCAGAGCCTCCACGATGCCTTTAAGATCAAAGAAATCCATTTCTTCATCCGAGTCCTTACGCCAGGTGGGTTCTTCCCAACTGCCCGTTAAACCGATGCTCAGACGTTTGGCTTCCCGGGGCAAGACCTGCCCTTCGACTGGCAAAAAGACGATCCCCAACTCAAACATCGCTAAACCAGACCGATACCCACCATTCCACTCAAGCAACTCGAGCATAGTGGACAGTGCGCTGGTGCGCATAACGCTGCGATCCGGCGTAACCGGATTCTTGATACGCACATATTTCTTCTGCGGGTCCACCAGTTTGCCCGGGTTCATCCTTGCCTCACGCTCTACGGAGGTCTGGCGGTAAGCAAAGGTATCCTGCAGTCCCATACTGATGAGCAGGTCGCGGATGTGTTCTTCCGCCTCTAATTCCGGGTTGCCACGCTGTGGCGGCAATTCTGAAGAGAGCCTTTTTGCGGGTATACGGTCATAGCCATAGATGCGGCTGACCTCTTCGATCAGGTTAGCTTTACCGATAAGCCCCTCCTCAATATCCCGGCGGGTATTGGGGGCAGTTACAACCAGTTCTTCTCCTTTAGGCTCAACCTTAAATTTTAGCCGACGCAGAATATCCGCTGCTTCTTCCAGAGGAATACGAACGCCCAATAATTTAGAAATATCCTTCTCTGTCAGACTGATCACGGGGTCTTGAATTGGATGAGGGTAAACGTCCAGATATCCCGAAACAAGTCGGCCTCCGCCCCATTCAAGCATGCGCCGCAGGCACAAGCTGAGCGCCTGCTCCGCCAGCGCGGGATGCACGTCCCTTGAGAAGCGGTAGCCAGCTTCACTGTTGATTTTGGTTTTGGAGAGCGTTCGGCGGATATTGATGAAGTTCCAGGAGGCCGCCTCAATCAGCACACGTTTCGTTTGGGCATTCACGCCCGTTTCGCTGCCGCCCATCACGCCCGCCAAAGATAACGGACCAGCTGTATCGGTGACCAGTTCCATCTGGTCATCGAGTTTGAGCTCTGTGCCATCCAGCATGGTCAGTTCTTCACCCTCGTAGGCTGGTCGGGTAATGATGGTAGGCTTTGCGCCCTTTGCCCTCTCTTTCAGCAGGTCATAGTCAAAGGCATGCAGGGGTTGACCTGTGTCCAACATCGTGTAATTGGTGGCATCCACCAGTGCGTCAATCGGGCGCATGCCTGCCAGTGTCAGGCGGTGGCGCACCCAGTAGGGGCTCTCCACGGGCTGACTGCCTTCCAGCATGCCGATCATAAAGCGTGGGTTAAACTCCGCGTTTTGAATCTCCAACCCAATCAAGGTTTCGATCTCCCCGGCCTGATCGAGTTTCACACCCTCCGGAAGCCTTAATTCACGGTTTAGAGCTGCCGATAGCTCCCGCGCAATCCCGATTATGGCTGCATCGCGCGCGACATTAGGAAGAATGTTTATTTCAATGACTGCATCACCCATATACTCCGCCAGCGGCATGCCGACAGGGGCATTTTCATCCAAAAAGATAATGCCCTCGTGTTCTTCGGAGATTCCAAGCTCCTTTTCAGAGCAGATCATGGAAGAAGACTCAATGCCGCGAATTACAGCTGGTTTAAGTTTGGTGAGCACTTGCCCGGGCTGATGACCGTCATAGAGCATTGCCCCCTGGCGGGCATAGGCTACCTTGAGCGGTTTTTCCAGCTCTCCCTGTCCCTTGTAAGGGTAAAGGTTAGGCGCGCCCGTCAATACAATATGCTCGCCTTGGCCATCCCTTAACTTACACAGGACCAAACGGTCCGCGTTCGGGTGGGGCAGCACTTCGCGCACTTCCCCTACCACAATTTTATCGGGCTCCCAGGATAAACCAGAATACTTCACTTCGTGCGTTTCCCCTGGCGGCATAGGCAACCCAACGAGATGCACGCCATCCACCTCGAGACCCAAAGCTGTCAGAGTTTTAGCAATTTCTTCAATATTCAGATCATCGAGATCGATGTAATCTTTAATCCAACTAAGCGGTGCTTTCATTATGCCTCCAGACCCTTAGAATTGTTCCAGGAACCGTATGTCATTGTTGCGAAAATGGCGAATATCTTCCACATGATAGCGCATCAATGTGCTGCGGTCGATACCCATGCCAGCGGCAAAGCCAGAATAGACCTCCGGGTCATACCCGCCATTGCGCAAAACAGTAGGGTGAATCATGCCGCAACCCAAAATCTCCAGCCAGCCGGAGCCCTTGCATACCGTGCAGCCCTTTCCCTTGCAGATAAAGCAGGAAACATCCATCTCCGCACTGGGCTCTGTGAAAGGAAAGTAAGAGGGGCGTAAGCGTGTAACCGCGTACTCACCAAAGGTGCGCCGCGCGAAGTCTTCAAGTGTCCCCTTCATTTCGCTGAAGGTGATGTCTTTCCCGACCACAAGCAGTTCCACCTGGATAAACTCAATCTCTGACCGGGCAGTCAAATTCTCATTGCGCGCAACCAGACCGGGCAGGATCACGCGGATATCTTCCGGATAATACTCGCGCATGGCGCGGATCTGCCCCGGGGAGGTCTGCGTGCGCAGCATCACGCCCTCTGTCTCGGTATACAGGCTGTCCTGCATATCCCGCGCAGGGTGATAGGGCGGCATATTAAGCAGGGTGAAGTTATAATCGTCCGTCTCCACTTCCGGCGAGCGGTAAACCTGAAAACCCATGTCTCCGAAAACACGGTAGACCTCACGCAAGGTCATGTTGAGGGGATGCAAACGGCCTCTGCGCGGCTGATGCCCAGGCAAGGTGACGTCCAGTTTCTCGCTTTCCAAACCGGATTTCAATGCTTCACGCTTCAGAGTTGTTTCCTTGTCCGCAAACGCGCTTTCCAAGGCCTGTTTAACGCGGTTGATGGTCTGCCCCAAAAGCGGCCGCTCTTCCTTGGCTACGGAGCCCATCGCGCCAAAGGCTTTCATGACAGATGAAGTCTTGCCCAGATGGGCTTGCTTCCAGGCTTCCAGTTCCGCCAAATTGGAAAGACCGTTTAAGCTGATCAGTGCTTCCGTTTGTTCCTGCTCAATTTTTTGAATTACTTCCGACATTTTCACCTCTTCTTAGTCGCGGGTATTAAAAAACCCGCCCTATCAGCAAGGGACGGGCATCCTTATGTCCGCGGTACCACCCTCGTTGGCTTAATTAAAAGCCCACTCTAAGTATCCGTTAACGTGGGAAAACGGCGCGAACTACTGGAGCAGTGTGCTTTTCACCCGCGCAGCTCCGGAGGGAACTTCCCACATGTCATACCAGGGGTTATTTCAGTCTGGTTACCCCTCCCTGTTTGGCACTGAGCACGGGTACTTTCCTCGTTCAAAGCTGTTGAGCCAATTATAGAGGTTGCCCCCAAAGCGTGTCAAGGTTCTGTATGGGTTCAATTGTGAGGGGGTCAATATAAGCCCTCGAAGAGAGTGAGAAATCTGGAAATCAAAAGTACTTGGCTGTTCACCCAAGCCCCATCTGGTTATTGAGCCGCTTTCACGATAGTGCTAAAGGATGCTGCCTTTAAACTTGCGCCACCGATCAGACCTCCATCAATATCCGACTGGCCGAAGAGGTCTTTGGCATTGGTCTCATTCACTGAGCCGCCATATAGAATACGGATACCATCGCCCACCGTTTCGCCAAACAAGTCTCGTAACAGGGGGCGGATCACGTTTTTGTGGACATTGTTTGCGTCTTCCGGCGTGGCTGCCAAACCTGTGCCAATAGCCCAAACGGGTTCATAGGCAACCACAACTTCACGTGCCTGTTCCTCGTTCAGGTTTGCCAAACCAGCGCTCACCTGGCGCTCTACCACCGTATTCGTCAATCCATTCTGGTTTTCATCCAGGGTCTCACCAACACAAACGATGGGCCTCAAGCCAACTTTCAATGCGGCGTGTACCTTTTTGTTTACGTTCTCATCCGTCTCGCCGAACATTGCCCGCCGTTCACTATGACCTAATATCACGTACTGGCACAGTTCTTTAACCATGGAAGGGGCGATCTCACCAGTATAGGCACCATTTTCTTCCCAGTGCATGTTCTGCGCCCCCAGCATCACATTACTACCATCAAGCTCCCGCACAGCCACACCCAAACCCACGAAGGGTGGGCAGACCACGATGTCTACTTTGGTCTCACCTTCAAGTGTGGGCAAAAGCTCCCTCAAGAGCTCCCGTGTCTCGTAAAGACCTTTATTCATTTTCCAGTTTCCAGCTACCATCGGTCTGCGTTTCTTCATATAGTCTCCTCTCTGTCACTTGGATAAAAGAATTGTATCACTGCGAATGTGAATACAGCAGCTTAAAAGCTATCAGGTTGCCGTCTGGCAACCTGATAGCTGAACAAACAATAACTTATTCGCGGAAGATCGCGGGGTGCAGCCAAACGGCTGTCATATCCTGGGTAGAACCACCCTGGCGGGAAACCAGGATGAACTGCACGGTCTTGCCAGCCAGGAAGGAGAGATCTACATCCACATTCTCCCATTTACCATCATACTTCTGATCCCACACCTGGATATTAGTCATGGTACCATCCTTACCGATGCGATAATTTAAACCGAGGTCAATATCACACTTGCTTGCTTTGTAGGCACACATCAGCGTAGCCTTAAAGCGGTCACCGGATTTGATAGTAAACTCAGGGTAAATACCCATAATATAGATCGTGCCAGAGGCATTTGGCCGTGTGATTAGGGCTGTTTCATCTTCCTTACCACCATCTTCACGGATAAAGTTACTGACAACCTGCACGAAGCCTTCGTTAACCTTGGAGGAATCACCCGGGCAAGGAATAGGGTTCTTTGCTCCAGTAGACCAGGCAGCATCACAGGCGCGCGAGGTAAAGCTGAAAACCTCGCCCTTGTTCGGTCCGACCTTTATGCTCACCCAGAAGGAATCCTTTGCACTGGCATTCAGCCCAAACTTGACGCCATTGGGATTGACAAGTGCAAAGTAGCCAGTATAGTTTCCGGTGGCGGTCGGCGCGGTCATGGTGACGCTCAGGTCAATTGTTTCTCCAGGTTTTACATCTTTGGGCATGTCCACATAACTTGGAGCACCCATCTGATCACCCTTCACAAAGGCCATATCATAACGTGTATCCCAGATACAGGAACCAATGTTCTTAAGGCGCCAGGTCTTGGTAAAGGTAGTACCAGCAGCGATAGTGGTGCCGTCGGGGATGGTTACATCACTGACAAAACCAGCCCAGTTACAAGGGACAGGTGTAGCTGTGGGGGTAGGTTGAACACGCGTTGGCAATGGCGTAACAGCCACAACCGCAGGGGCAGATGTCGGCACAGTTGAAGGGGATTCAGGCGTAGTAGTAACTACTGTGGTAACCACAACAGGCGGTGTGGCTGGAATCTCGTTGATGTTGGTGGCTTGGGGAGTACTGGTCATTTGAGCCACCGAGGTCAAGAAATAGTCCTGAGTCGCTTTGACTTGCAGGGTTTGGATTGCTATCTCGACTGGATCGCCAGTGGACTGACCACCCGGCAGATTGGGTATATTACAAGCTGCTAAGACAATAGCAGCAAGCAACAAAGTTGCTAAAATAAAACTCCGTTTGGTCTTTAATATCTTAATCATGCTTGACTCCTCTCGATTCAAGTACAACTCTAATTATATGGACGTACAACCCTCACAATTAGTTCCACTTTATACAATAAAGCACCGCTCCAAGTGAGCGGTGCTGAGCTAAATATAATTATTTTTACTTGGCAACAATTATTTTAATTGCCAACCCCCAGTTATTGTTAGGCCCGTAATACATGGGTGAGCCATCCGGCGCTATCAGTGCCCAATAACCGATATAGGTTCCTGGTGTCGCCGGCGCAGTAAAATTCGCCTTAACAGCGGTTGTATCGCCGGGGGCAACGGTGTCCTCGGAAACATCAAACACACGTGCCAGACCCATGGGATCCCCGCCCTGGAACTTGACGTCTACATAATAGAGTGTTTCTCCAACTTCCCAAGGGCATGTACCGGTATTCTTGACCCGCCAGGCTTTCTCGAAGGACTCCCCGGGAGCGAGTATTGAATCAGGTGGGTAGTTGATATCTCCCAAAAAGTCCATCTGGAAGTAGCACTTGCCATCCTTAGCCCAAACTTTCGGTCGGTCACCTTCCGCGACAGGTGGTACGGCGGTTGGGGCCGCAGCAGTAGGTTGAGTGCTTTCAACCGGTTCCGCAACAACCACTGTAGGTTCCGGCATGGGGGTTGGTTCCGGAGTGGCGGTGGGCATTGGTGTGGCGGTGGGCATGGAAGCTTGCGTCGCTATTGCAATCAAGGTTTCCACGGAGGCCTGTGTAGCCCTTGCCATCTGCGTGCCAGCAACTTGCTGGGCTATTTCTTCCTGTGAAGGCGTGGGAGTTCCGCCGGGTTTACATGCCCCAATAAAGAGTGCGATCACCAATAAGAGGCTGATCAGGATCCAATTTGTTTTCTTCATAACTTGCTCCTCGTTGTGCAATGGCAGTCCATACCAAGGCAAATTAATATCTCACTTCAGACATGTGATTCTATCATTAAATAAAATTTGGATTCCTTCTCAGCTACTTAACTACAATGTGCAGAGAGAAAGAGCCGAATGGGTTATTGGCGGCATCCTGCAATGCCCAGATGGCTTTGTAGTCGCCTGCTTTATCCGGTGCTGTCATTGCTGCGGAGATCGTAAGGACGTCCCCCGGTGCAACCGTCTGCGAGATGTCCGCTGCGGTCACGCCAAATTTCTCACCACTTACATAAATAGCATCATACTCGCCATTCCAAGAGCAGCTTCCCGTGTTCTTGAGTACCCAGGTTTGGGTGAAACTCTCCCCCGGTTTCATGGTTTGTCCGTCGCTGGTGGAAGATGACACAACGGTCAGCTGATTGCAAACGACAGTTGGCACTGGGGATGCTGTTGCAACGGGTGCCACAGAGGCTGGGGGGACTACAGGGGCAGCCGGTGCCACTGTTGACATGGGCGCCTGAGTTATCTGTACAGCCGTGGGAACGGGAATTTCAGTGGGGATGGGGGTATTGGTGGGACTAGCCATTTCGGTTAGTCTCATCGAAAGTTGCTGCAACGCCACCTCCGTACCATGCGCCTGGATCGTGGATTGAACACTGGTGGCTACATATTCCGCCACGGGCGTTGGAGTTTCCTTTGATCCGCAAGCAATTAGGAGTAAGGCGCCGATGACTGTTAAAGTAAAGAGCAATGCAATTTTTCTTCGAGTTTTAGGTATCATATATACTCCTCGCGGTCTATCCTGACCGACTTTTTGATACTACCTTAACCTCTTCAACCCGTCAACTCGCCACAAAAGCATTGGCAATAAGTAAAAAGTCGTCCCAGAATTGGGAACGGCTGTAACTTGGCGGGATAGTTTTACTTATCGCTCAAAATGGCAACGCCAGGCAGTTCAATGCCTTCCAGCATCTCAAGCGCGGCACCTCCGCCAGTGGAAATATGAGTAATCTGATCGCTCAGTCCGGATTGATTGATAGCAGCTGCTGAATCACCACCGCCGATGATGCTTACCGCCTCGCTGGCTGCTATGGATTTGGCCACTTCGAAGGTCCCCTTGGCGAAACGCGGGAATTCAAATACGCCCATGGGGCCATTACAAACCACGGTGCCAGCCTTAGATATTTCTTCGCTAAATAATTTCACCGTTTCCGGACCGATATCCAAGACTCTCCAGCCCGATGGCACATCGCCAACCGGTATTATTTTCTTATCAGCTTCTGCTTTGTAAGCGTTGGCAACCACCAGATCGGCAGGCAGCAGCAGCTTGCTCTCAACCTTGGTGAGCAGGTCTTTAGCGGTCTGGATAGAGTCCTGTTCCACCAATGAATCCGCCATGGCATAGCCCTGAGCAGCCAGAAAAGTATTTGCCATACCACCGCCAATCAGGATCTTATCTGTTGTTTTCAGTAAGTGCTCAATAATGCCAATTTTGTCGCTTACTTTCGCGCCGCCCAAAATTGCGATAAATGGCCTCACCGGATCAGCAATGGCATTGCCAAGATATTTGATCTCTTTTTCCATTAAGAAACCCGCGGCAGAAGGCAGGTAATTGGCCACACCCACCGTGGAAGCATGCGCGCGGTGCGCGGTACCAAAGGCATCGTTCACGTACAGATCTGCAAGCGAAGCCAAAGCCTTGCTCATCTCAATATCATTTTTCTCTTCTTCAGGGTGAAAGCGAGTGTTTTCAAGAACCAGTACATCACCGGCATGAAGTTTCCTGGCAGCTTCTTCTGCTTTAGGCCCAATGCAATCCTCGGCAAAACGCACCTTGCCTTTAAAGTACTTTTCCAGATATTTTGCCACTGGTCTCAGTGAAAACTGAGTATCCGCAGCACTTTTGGGGCGTCCTAAATGGGACATTAAAATGACAGCGGCATCGTGGTTGAGTAAATAAGTAATAGTTGGCAACGCACCAGTGATGCGCGTATCATCTGTGATTTTTCCGTCTTTGAGCGGTACATTAAAGTCCACACGCACGAGTACTTTTTTACCTCTCACGTCCAGATCTGTAACCATTTTTTTATTGAGCATCGCAACTCCTTCTCAAAAAATGCACCTTGCTGTAAACGAACAACAAGGCGCATCATTATTACTAAGAGATCATTTCTATAACTTGGAAGCAACCAATGCGGCCAGGTCCGCCAGGCGGCAGGAATAGCCCCATTCGTTGTCATACCAGGTCATCACTTTGACCATGTTTTCGCCCATGACCATGGTGTACTGCAGATCCACAATGGAAGAACGGGGATCGCCCACGAAGTCCATGGAGACAACCGGGTCGTTATACCCGCCTTGGGTTACACCCAAAATGCCCTTGAGCTTACCTTCAGCGGCATCCACAAAGAGCTTGTGCAGTTCTTCCTTTGTGGTTGGTTTCTCAACCATAGCCACAAAATCGACGACGGAGACAGTCGGGGTTGGCACGCGCATAGACATACCGTCAAACTTACCTTTGAGTTCCGGAATCACCAGAGCAACGGCTTTGGCAGCACCGGTCGTAGTGGGGATCATATTCAAACCAGCAGCGCGGGAACGGCGCATTTCCTTCCTATGCCCCTGATCCAGAATGACCTGATCATTCGTATAAGAGTGAATGGTGGTCATGACAGCGCCCTTGATCTTGAGGGCATCATTGACGATTTTGGCCGCTGGCGCAAGGCAGTTAGTGGTGCAGGAAGCATTGGAGATGACAAAGTGTTTGTCGTTGTCATATTTATCTTCATTTACACCCAATACGATGGTAATGTCTTCCTCTTTCGCCGGAGCGGAGATGAGTACTTTCTTGGCACCGCCATGTTTGATGTGCACATCAGCACCCCATTTTCCAGCAGCTTCATCGCTTTTGGCATTGGTGAAAAGACCGGTGGCCTCAAGCACGATATCCACGCCGTAATCCTTCCAGGGCAGTTTGCTGGGGTCTTTTTCCGCGAAAACTTCCAACTTTTTACCGTTAATGGCAATATCTTTATCCACTACTTCAACAGTACCTTCAAACTTGCCATAGTTGGAATCATACTTAAAGAGATGCGCGTTGGTCTGCGCGTCAAAGAGGTCATTGACCATAACCACTTCAAGTTTATCTCCATATCTTTCCATGATGGCTTTGAGGACTTGTCGACCGATGCGGCCGAAACCGTTAATACCTACTTGAATCTTCTTCATATTATTTGACCCTCCAGAGAGAATAAGGTTTACATTTTTGCTGCTTGATTTTACCACTGAGTCAGTTGATGTTTCAACTTTTTTGTAGCCTGTTTTCGTAGACTGTTAAGTCTGTAAAATGAGGGGAAATGTCATTATGGAATCTAAAGGCTAACGCAATGGACCAGTGCGTTCTTCATAGAGATCGATGACTGCTCTGGCTAACTTCTTGGAATCATGGCGCCAAGGGTAGAGTTCATCCACCAGATCAGCTTCGTAGGTGCGGTAATGGCTATGCAGGGCTTGGTCTGCCACCACCCAATCAATATCCGGGGGCAGTTTCCCGCGGTAATTCCGGTTACATAAAACCAGGTCGAACAATTTCCCGCCTATATGGCGTTCCAGAACTTGCATATGGTCCGAAGCATTAAAACCCTCTGTTTCGCCGCGTTCCGTTGCAACGTTGCAGATGTAATACTTTTCCGCCCGGCTGGCTTCAACAGCCTCCTTTAGTCCTGAAACGAGCATGCTTGGTAGTAAACTGGTATATAAGCTTCCCGGCCCTAAAATAATCAGATCCGCGTTCAGGATGGCCGAAACGGTGGGTGGATAAGCCTGCGCGCTGGCTGGTTCAAGCCATACACGCGAGATCTGACCATGCGCGTTGCTGATTTCTGACTCGCCGTGCACGTTCGTCACTTCTCCGGTTTCTTTATTCCTGACGTCCCCAATCAGGTGCACACTTTCCAGCGTAGCCGGAAGTACATTACCATAAATCGCCAGAACCCGCCCGGATTCAGCCACTGCTTCTTCAAAAGAACCGGTTATTTCACTTAGGGCGCTGATGAATAAATTACCCAAGGAATGACCTTCCAGTCCAGCCCCGGACTTAAAACGATACTGAAAAACTTGTGAAAGCAGCGCCTCGTCATTGGAGAGGGCTGCCAGACAGTTCCGGATATCCCCTGGGGGTAAAATTCCCGTGTCGCGCCTTAGTTCCCCGGATGAGCCACCATCATCGGCAACCGTTACGATAGCTGTAATATTATGGGTATATTCCTTAATACCGCGCAATAAGGAAGAGAGTCCATGCCCTCCTCCCAGCACCACGACCTTTATTCCTTTTTCGCGTTGGCGGTAACGCTGAAGTTTCTCCCAGGCAGGGCGGCCATCTTGTGTAAAGGGCTTGAGCAGGGCACTGTTAGCCCCCCAGATACCCAGCAGGATAAGCGTGAGACCCAAACCGCCAAAAATAAGAAAACGGACCGGACGGGCAAGGAAACGCAGGGAAAGGACAGCCAAAATCGGCACAAGATTAGTGTCCGTGGTGGTACGGTAGTAATCCAGAATCACCAATGCCATGCCCAGCCCAAAGAGCATCGCCCCCATCATTGCCAATAAGATCCAACGTTTATAGCCCACACCGGGGGTGAACCACTTTAGTTCGAGGCGCAGTCTGTCTATAAAACGTTTATGCCAAGGCAGATTATTCTTGGGTTCAGCCATAAATCTGATAATAGCAGGATTCCCACATGGCGTCAACGGAAGTTAAACTCCGGGTGGTGCTCGGACAATCCTAGTGAGATTCTGCAAGTTCTTTGAAACAGGCTTCAATTGACATAAACGCCTGACCTCATTAAACTTAGTAGCACAAACCGAACGAGATTATAGATTGGAGTCTTCAATGGCAGAACAGAATCCTCAGGTTGTCATGCGAGCTGGCCCCATCCCTGGGTCGAAGTTTTTCCTTACAAAGGATGAGATAGTTTTGGGCCGTGACCTCTCCAGTGATATTCCTGTTCCGGACCCCGAGATTTCACGAAGGCATGCTCGCTTGGTCCGCAAACCGGAAGGAATTTATATAGAAGATCTGGGTTCCACCAACGGAACTTTTCTGAATGGCGTGCGCATAAGCTCTCCGCAACTGCTTAAGCATGGAGAC
The DNA here is from genome assembly GCA_040772525.1 of Anaerolineaceae bacterium. Taxonomy (GTDB): domain Bacteria; phylum Chloroflexota; class Anaerolineae; order Anaerolineales; family Anaerolineaceae; genus Mesolinea. Next base: position 488,470 of record JAXGXZ010000001.1, read on the forward strand.
CTGATCACTCTGGCGGAAAGCACTGTGATGGGCTTCGAATCTGCCGGTAGTTCTGTCCCATCCTATACTGAAGTTCCTCATGTGGCTCAGGAAGCCTACCATCCGGAAGCCCCTGCACCCGCCCCGACCCCGATCTATCAACCAATCCAAGCGCCCACGCCTTCCAGACCAGTTGCCCCTGCCCCCTCAATGCAGAAACCAAAACAAAAAATGGGGTGGTGTTCCATAGTCTTACTCATCCTACTCATCAGTCTGATTCTTATCGGTTTAGTTCTCGTATTCATGCCCGGTTCCTGGTGGTGTGCACTCACTTTTAATGCCATTTCCGGTTGCCCGGTACCCTAACGCAAATATTACTTGAAGGCTGCTCAGAATTAGACTGAGCAGCCCTTTTTATTTCCGCTATATTTCAGGCAATGGTGAAAGCTGAGATTTCTTCCACACAGTAATACCCCCTGCTAATTTTGGGCAGAATCCATTGTGTGTGGCTTTTCATTGTCACCACGCATCTCGGTCTGGAGCCGGATTCTCATTTCTGTAATGTTGCCAGTGCACCGGTGTACTATTTGTGGCTGGCATTGCGATGGTGATTGCACCCTGGATGACCTGCAATCGTCTCTCTTACGGGATAGACCCACATTCTTATAAAAGATATTCAGTCTGCCGCGCATGCTTTCTTCTGCCGCCTGACCTGTGGGAAGTGCCTATCCCCAATGGTGCCCCCTGCGTTACGAGATTTCCGGGGGATTGATGTGATAGTGATCAGCTGTAATCGTGGCCACTACCTGGAAGGCGTGGCAGCTTATTTTGTTGATTCCGGTCAACTTGCGCACACAAATAAAACCAATTTTGATTCTAAGTGTGTTTAAATGCACAAGAAGCCAATTTTAACATTGATAGTACCTCAGACTTGAAAAATCACCTTAAATCCCGCTTTCACGTTTTTAAACCCGTTTACAGCCTTAGCTTGAAGCAGCCTTTTAGGGTATAATTTTAAAGTTGCGGTCAGCGCCCAAAACGCTGTTTTACCGCTGAAAGAGATTATGAGCGAAGACACTATAACCCCCAAAGAAGATCTGATTCCCGAAGAAACCAGTCACAACGATATCAAGGTCGTAAGCATCGATTCTCAGATGCGTAGTGCCTATTTGGACTACGCGATGAGCGTTATTGTACAGCGCGCCCTCCCGGACGTGCGTGACGGACTCAAACCGGTGCACCGGCGCATCCTTTATGCTATGGATGACCTTGGAATCCGGTCAAATACAGCCTATAAAAAATCAGCCCGTATCGTCGGAGAAGTGCTGGGCAAGTACCATCCCCACGGTGACCAGGCAGTCTACGACACCATGGCCCGTATGGCTCAAGACTTTTCCATGCGCTACCCCTTGGTGGATGGGCAGGGGAACTTCGGTTCCGTGGACGGCGACTCCCCGGCAGCTATGCGTTACACCGAAGCCCGCCTTTCAAAGATGGCCGAAGAGCTGCTCACTGACCTGGACAAGCAAACCGTCGATTTTACCGACAACTTTGATGGTTCCCTGAAGGAGCCAGAGATACTGCCCGCCCGGCTGCCCAACCTGCTGCTGAATGGCAGCAGCGGCATCGCGGTAGCCATGGCCACCAACATTCCGCCTCATAACCTGCGGGAGTTGGTATCCGCGCTGCATATGATGATTGACCGCTACGATGAAATTGAAGAGATCAGCGTGGAAGAACTCATGCAGCACATCGCCGGACCGGACTTCCCCACCGGCGGCATTATTGTGGGTAACGAAGGCATTCGCCAGGCTTACAGCACCGGTCGTGGGCATATGACCGTACGCGGAACAGCCCAGATTGAAGAGAGCAAAACCGGGCGGTTCGTAATCATTATTACTGAAATTCCCTATCAGCTTAACAAGACCTCCCTGATCGAACGCATTGCAGAACTGGCGCGCGATGGACGTCTGGACATGATTTCCGACTTGCGCGATGAATCAGACCGCCGCGGCATGCGCGTCGTCATTGAGCTCAAACGCGGCGCCCAGCCCCGTAAGGTGCTCAACCAGCTTTATAAATGGACCCCGCTGCAATCCACATTCGCTGCACAGATCCTTGCGCTGGTGGATGGCGAACCGCGCATGCTCACGCTTAAGCGCGCCTTGGTACATTACCTTGAACACCGTCAAGTGGTCGTCACGCGCCGCACGATGTTCGAACTGGACAAAGCCAAAAAACGTGCCCACATTTTGGATGGTCTGCTGATTGCGCTCAATAATCTGGATGCGGTCATCAAAACTATTCGTGAATCACCGGATGCTGAGCAGGCCAAAGTGCGCCTGATGGAGAACTTTGACCTCTCTGAACTGCAAGCGCAAGCTATTTTGGATATGCAGCTGCGCCGTTTAGCTGCGTTGGAACGAAATAAGATTGAAGAGGAACACAAGCAGGTTATGGAATTGATCCAGGACCTCGAAGCCATTCTGGCAGATCCCAAACGCATCCTTGCCATTATTCACGACGACCTGAGCGAGGTTGCTGAAAAATTTGGCGACGCACGCCGCACCAAGGTCATGCCTGACCTCGATAATGATCTCTCTGACGAGTCTCTAATTCAAGATGAACCCGTCTTCGTTTCCATTACCGATCGCGGATATATCAAACGTGTTTCCGACAGTGCCTACCGCGCACAAGGCCGCGGCGGGCGGGGTGTGCTGGGACAGTCAGTTAAAGAAGCCGATGAAGTGCGCTTTTTCCTGCGTACCAATACGTTGGGGACGCTGCTCTTCTTTACTAACCGCGGTAAAGTTTACTCAGAGCGTGTGTTTGAACTCCCTGAGGAATCCCGGCAGGGGAAGGGTATCCCAGTGGTAAACATTCTTAATCTTGAAGCAGACGAGAGTATTACAGCTGTTGTTTCCGTCGCGGATTTCAGTGAGGCAAACTACTGCATGATGGCAACTCGCAAAGGACGCATCAAACGTCTGGAGCTTAAAGAATTTGCCAACGTGCGCAACTCCGGCTTGCGAGCCATAACCCTCAATGCAGATGATGAACTCGGTTGGGTCTGCCTGACCTCCGGGCAGGACGATGTGATTTTGGTCACCCATGCTGCCAAGGCGCTGCGCTTTGACGAAAACGAGGTACGCATAACCGGCCGCAGCACCATGGGTGTCACAGGCATCCGTTTACGAAAAGATGATTTTGTCATTTCCATGGCTATTGCCAAACCAGATGGATACCTGCTCGTATTAACTAATCAGGGTCAGGGTAAACGCACACCCATGCTTGAATACTTACCCAAATCCCGCGGTACGCTGGGTGTAACCACACTCAACCTGGATACCAACATCGAAATTGGGAGTTTAGCTGAAGCCCGTGTTGTGGAAGAGGATGAAGAGGTAACGCTTATTTCTGCCGGCGGGATTGTGCTGCGCACCAAGGTCTCAGAGATTCCTATCCAAGGCCGCTCAACCCAAGGTGTTAAAGTCATGAATCTGGAAGTGGGAGACAAACTCTCCGCTATCGCTGTGATTCCCGCTGCTGAGGTGGATGCCGCTGAAGCTGCCGCCGCTCAGGCTGCTTTGGATGATCAAGATGATGGCTTTGGTCCGGATATGACAGATCAGGAAGAAACGGAGGATGAACCCGGCACGGAGGAGGAAACCGAAGGAGACGAAAACTCACCGGAATAAAGAACCCGTTTGTTGCCAGCTCTGTCCTGCACTGTTAAGCCGACATCATTTTGTAAACCCAAAAGGCGAAGTGGTTCCATTTCGCCTTTTTCATTTCTGAGCAGAGCGATTTCATTTAGGAATGCCAAATGTTTGTTCCACAAAACAATGTACTGGTCCTCAGCAATACATTTTCGCAGCCGGTTCAAATGTATCAGAATCCGTTCAAGCAATTGCCGGCGCCTCGGACGCAGGCCAGATTGTTCTTCCAGGCTGCTGGCAGGGTAGATGAGCCCCTCAATTGCCGGCGCAGACCCCTTGTAGAGGTTGATGCCCATCCCCAGGGCCAGCGCGTCCGGCTGTGTTCCTTGCCAGTTTATTTCCGCCAGCACTCCGCTGATTTTGTGGCCATTAATTAGTACATCGTTAGGCCATTTGACCTGGCTCGTAATGCCATAATCCAACTCCAAAGCCTGAACCAGCGCCAGACTGGCAAGAGATGGGAAACGGGTCAGACAGGGAATTTCTTCAGAGGTGGGGCGTATTAATACCGTGAAGGACAGCGCAATACCAGGTTTAGTAACCCAATTCCTTCCCTGTCTGCCCCGGGCAGCATTCTGGCGGTCCGCGAAAATAACCAGACCATCCGGCTCACCATTCTCAGCACGCACTAAAACAAGGTCGTTCGTGGATCCCGTTTCTTTAACATATTCAATCCGGAAGTTTCTCATGCAGCCTTTCAGGTGGTATGACTGGCAGGCAAAAGCGGTGTGCCCGGAAGTGTGAAACAAATGGCTCCACCGTCTATATACTGCTCATCCACCCAAATTCTGCCCCCATGCGCTTCAACAATGGCTTTGCACAAGTACAAACCTAAACCCGCGCCCTTGGTGTGTTTGGCAGCCTCATCCGAACGGTAGAAGCGCGTGAAAAGGCTGGGGACATCACGGGGGTCGAAACCCTGACCTTGGTCTAATACACAGACCTTCACCTTGCGGGTGTCATACCTGCCCACCACACGCACCTCACCCCCATCACTGTACCTGACAGCATTGTTCAGCAGGTTCGATAAGACCTGCCGCAGACGATCTTCATCTGCGATCACCGTGGGAAAATTCTGCATAAAATCCGCAGTAAACTTGTATTGTGGATGCTGCTTGGAGTAGCGCTTCAGCAAATGATGCGTCAACGTCGGCAGATCTGTTTCTGATCGCTTTAATGAAAGTCCCCCAGCCTGAAGGCGCGTAGCATCCAGTAGATCTTCCACCATGTGCGTCAGGTGGTCGGCTTCCTCTTCAATCACCGTCAGACTCTCCTGGACAGTCTGCTTATCCCATTCAGCATCGTCACGACGCAGTGTGGAGGCATAACCCTTAATCAGCGCGATGGGCGTCTTGAGTTCGTGACTGACCACCGAAATGAATGAGGACTTCATCTCCTCAGCAGTTCTAAAACGGGTGATGTCCCGCACGGACGCGATTACATTGAGGAGACTGCCATCTTCGGCAAACAGCGGAGCGTAAGTGATAGCGACAGGTATTGGTTTAAGACCGCCAAAGCGCACCAGGTCCCCTTCGAGGTACATTTGTGAGCGGTTGTATCCCGACCAGTGTTTTTGGATCGCCTCCTCCATGCTCGTACCCTGAGGTGGCTTCTCCCATTGGATTACATGGTCATAAGGTTGACCACTCAACCGCTCATGCGGGGCATTGAGCAGTTTAAGCAGGGCAGAATTGACGCTGGCAACGCTGAGGTCAGGGTGAAGGATCATAATGCCATCAGCGACGGAATCAAGCAGCGCAGCCATACGCAGGTTTTGATTGCGAGTCTGATTATAGAGGCGCGCGTTGCGTACCGCGATGGCAGCCTGATTAGCAAAACTAGAGAGGATGGTACGGTCATTATTCGTGAAAGCAACCGGATGGTTTCTAAACACGTAAATCTGCCCGATCACGTTCCGCTGCACGCGCATGAGAATTCCCACACCATTCAACATCCCCATGCTAATCTCGCTAAGCATGCGGTTAATCTCCGGGATACGTTCTTCGTCTCCCGCCAGTGACAGTGATCTCAGCCACTTTTCAACATAGCTCAACAAGGCTGGAGGTATTGCCTGATTTACAGCAATATGCCAGCCCTGCTGTTCTTCATTGAGGGCGATGAAGCCAGCTGTCCCCCCCAGCATCTCGATTGCAATGCGCAAAATACGTGTGAGCAGAAGGTCGAGATCCAGTTCTTCTGTGAGATCCCTTGAAATTTCGAGTAGGTAATCCCGTTGGCGCACACGGTAATCAGGTAACATGCTTTTATTCTATCATCCTGATCATCTGTTTTTTTATCAGGAATCACGGGGTAAAAAAGACCGGACAAAAGGTTACAGTCCGGTCTTTAGGTGGTTTCGTGAATAATTATAGGAGTTTATGTTTCTTTTCCGCCAGACCGATAACCTCATCCATAATTTTCAATGCTTCATCCACTTCAGCCTTGGTGGTGGAAAGCGGCGGAGCAATGCGAATAACGCTCTTGCCGCAGCCTAACAGCAGCAGACCGCGTTCAAAAGCCATATCTACCACGTTATCACGCAGGGCATCGGCAGGTTCCTTGCTTTCACGGTCGAGCACAAACTCCATGCCTAGCATAAAGCCCATTCCACGCACTTCGCCCAGACTAATGTGTTTTTTCTGCAGATCCAACAGACCGTCCTTGCAATAAGCTCCCACCACGCGGGTATTTTCCATGTATTGTTCTTCAATCAGTTCGATGGTGGCGATTGACGCTGCCGCTGAAATCGGATTGCCCCCGTAGGTGTTGCCGTGTGAGCCTTTGGGCCAATTCATCACACGCTTTTTCGCGATCAGCGCGCCCAACGGCATGCCGGAGGCGATGCCCTTGGCAGAGGTGACCATATCCGGTTCCACGCCAAAGTGTTCGATTGCCCACCATTTGCCCGTGCGTCCCATACCAGACTGCACTTCATCAGCAATCAACAGAATGCCGTATTTATCGCACAGTTCACGCAGGAGCGGGAAGAAGTCCTGGTCCGGCACCACATAACCGCCTTCGCCCTGAATGGGCTCAATTAATATTCCCGCCATATCATCGCCGGGGATTAAGCGGCCAATTATCTCTTCCCGGATATAACGCACCACACTCTGTCCAACGCTTTCGCCCTTGCGGCGTTCCAGGATGGGGCGATATGGATTGGGATAGGGCACGTGCACCACCCCATTCATCAGAGGGTAAAAACGGCCTTTGTAATTGGCCTTACTGGCGGTAAAGGTGACCGCGCCAATAGTACGTCCATGGAAAGCACCCAAAAATCCGATAAACTCCGATCTACCGGTATGATAACGCGCCAGTTTGATAGCCGCTTCAACGCTTTCGGTACCGGAATTGGTCATGAAGCAGCAAGTGTCTTCCTTCCAGGGAGCAATCTCAGCCAGCTTCTCACCCAAATGTATCCAGTTTTCATGATAGAAATCAGATGAAATATGAATGAATTTTTCAGCCTGGTCCTGGATGGCTTTGACCACCCGAGGGTGGCAGTGGCCTGTAGCAACCACTGCAATGCCAGCCGCGAAATCCAGAAAACGGTTGCCGTCCACATCCCAGACTTCAGTGCCTTTGCCGTGGTCCATCGCGAAAGGGTAACCGCGCGGGTATGAGGGTGAAATGACTTTACGATCGCGCTCGATCAGGGCTTTCGCCTTTGGTCCTGGTAAGTTCAATGGATTCATTTACTCTCCTTTTCTCGATGCACAATAATTAAAAAGAAAACAACCTGGTGGCGAGCGCGAGGTTGTTTTCAGTAGGTCATGTAAAGATTATAGCATAGCCTCACTAAGCTCCGAATAATTTGCTAAGTGTTGTCACGCATTTCATCATCGCGAACGGGCGTCATTCCGAGGTGCAATAGCGACGTGTTGATCTGGGTTTACCCTGTCAACACAACATCAACCCCAGGCTGCCGCGCTTCGCTCCATTAGACTTGCTCCCGTCAACGCGGAGGAAGGCTCAGCCCGATGTGACGATCTGGTTGTTCCCGTCATCGCGAATGCTATGACTTTGTCAAGAGTTTTGGGTGGAAGGAGCGGTATCCAGGTATATAAGGTATGCCTGATTTGAACACAGCCACCATCACGCTCAGTAATTTATTTCCCACATTGTTTATCACCAACGACTTGGCTTTGCCTTCCATCAATTTGCGCGAATAATAACTCCTATAATAGTCGTTATGAGTACAGGCCGATCTGGATCCCAAGTGCAAAAGCTTTCTGAACACCTCCGGGCCATGACCAGAGGATTTCGGTTTGCGCCAGATCGAACTTCCACTGCTGTGTTCCAATGGGCAGATACCAAGAAAGGCTGCGACCTTCTTGTCACTCAACTCCTCTCCCATCTGATGAAAAACAACCAATGCATGCGCACTGAGCAGCTCCCCCACTCCCGGTACGCTGTCCAACAGACGAGCCTGCTCTGCCAACTCTGCTTCCTCACTAATAGCTTGCTTGATTGTCTTTTCAAGCCCCTTGATTTGTATGCTTAGAGCTTCAATCAGACAGGCAACACTCTCTTCCGCTTCCCGGACCCTGCGCGGCTTTCGTCTCAGTGCACTCAGATAGCTCATGTGGCCGCTTCTCTCCTTCACCATCTGTTCCCGTGTGGCCAGCAGTACTTTCACCTGCTCCAATACCTCGTCTCTGGGTCGCCAGATCCGCAGCTCATCCCTGAAACGATAGGCATACTCTGCAATCTGCACACTATCTACGGCATCGCTCTTATGCCCCTCTATATCAAATGACCGCTTCACCTTTAGCGGCGTTTCCACACAAACCTTATACCCCTGGCTTTCTAACCAATAGGCTAAACCTTCCGAATAGACCCCCGTGTTTTCCATGCACAGCAGACTGTTGTCTGCCGTCACCCCCTTTTCACTCAACCAATTCATATACCTGGTATACCCTTCTTCGCTGTTATCAAAACTTTCTGCCTTCCCCACTACTGACCAGCCATTCTCCCCCTCGCCTATACTGCTCGTGAAACTTCTTGACGCCATGTCTATCCCAACATAATAGTCCATCTCTGCTCGCATATGCTATACTCCTCTTTGTGGTGATGGTAGCTGAACCCGGTGATTTGGACTCTCTCCATTATCGGTCTCTGCTATGGACAGGTATGCTATCTAGCCTTGATCACCACAGGGATTGGGTCTCCTTCGCAATATAGGTTCTTCCTTGAGCCACGCTTAGACTTGTTCAATCCCTGTTCGGCTACCATCTGTTTCTTTCCCCCTAAGTCTAATGGAGCCTCTTTTGCGTGGCGATCTGGTTTTTCGTTGTCAACCTAACTTCAACCCAGATTGCCACACTTCGTTCGCAATGACGAACAAACGTCATCCCGAGGAGGGCTCAGCCCGACGTGGCGATCTGGTTTTATCTTGTCAGCCCAACTTCAACCCCAGGCTGCCGCGCTTCGCTCGCAACAACGAATGAATGTCATTACAAATGCAATAGCGACGTTTTGAATCCCCGCTGTTAAAACAACCGGGTTGTATCGGTCATATCCATCTTAAGCGGAGTCACGGAGATATACCCGGCCTTCAAAGCGCCGTAATCCGTTCCCTCTTCCTCCACGCCGCCAGGTGCCTCACCGGCGATCCAATAATATGGTCTGCCGCGCGGGTCCACCCGTTTTTCCAAAGCGTCTCGGTATAAGCGTGTTCCCAACCGTGTGACCTGAACACCTTTATAGTCGCCATTTGGGCGATAGGGAACATTGATATTCCAGATTGGCGGGGGCAGGCTGCCATCGTAGGAGGCAAAGAGCTCCTGCACTATCTTTGCCGCCGCAGCTGCCGCGGCGGTGTAATCCAAATTGCCCTGGTGAAATTCCGGTGCATCGATGGAAACAGCAAAGCCGGGTTTCCCGTTAATACTTGCCTCCATCGCTGCGGTCACTGTGCCGGAATAGGTCACATCCAATCCGATGTTCGCGTTAGGGTTGATACCACTCACCACCAGATCCAGTGGATCTTCAATCATCCCCATCAGACCCATTGCCACACAGTCGGAAGGCGCGCCATCACAAGCCAGGGCACCGCTGCCATCACTCAACTGGACGCTGTTAACCCGCATCGGCCGGCTCATGGTCTTCACATGTCCGCTGGCGCTCCAGTTTTTATCGGGCGCCAAAACGCTTACGCGCGCATCCAGGAGCGCACGCAGTGCTTTGACTAATTCCAGTAATCCCGGGGCAGTAACCCCATCATCATTCGTGACCAGAATATGCATTCATTTCTCCTAATGGCGTTTTCTTCTCTTCTTACCACTTTTTCGGGCTGCAGGCTGTCCGGGTCCGCTGGCAACCATGACGGGCTGACCTGCGCCACGCAGGCTGAGCGCGTTTTCACTCGCCGCGGTGGGCAGATAGCGGAACATCCGTGCCAGAACCGTCTGACGCACTTCGGAAAGCAATTCCGTAAACATGGTGCTTGCCTGTGATTTGTACTGTACCAGAGGATCCCGCTGGGCGTAAGATTCCATACTGATGGAAACGCGCAGCGCTTCCATTTTGGTCAGGTATTCCACCCATGAATCCGTGATAGTCGTCAGCAACAGTTGACGGTAAATACGGTTTTGAGCTTTGTCTCCCAGAATACCTATGGTTTTTAGTTTTATCTCTTCGGGGATTTCCGCCAGAGGCATCTCCTGTACCCCTTCAAAGGCAGTCTGACCAATTTTTGCAATGAGCGCCTGTTTGGTTTCTTCGGGCAGAGCAGAAAGCAGGAGATTATTATTTTGGATATGCTCCCATTCCGCATTTCCAAAGACATCAACAAAAGCTGCTTCCGCACCTTCGAGATGGCGGGTTATAAAATCGATCACTTCCGGCGCGTGTTTCTTTTCCAAGTGTCTCGCCATGGAGAACACCCAGGTCAGCCGGTCAGCGGACTTGAGTACGCGCTTGTGTGAGCGCGCGTCGAACCCGATCACGCTCCCGCGTGTCAGGAGTTGCAGCAAGCCAAGCCGGGCATTTTTATCTTCCAGACCGATTTGCAAGGCTTCCTGGTTGGCTGCCAAATCGCGGGCGATCTCCCCATTTTCAGCGAACAAGCGGTCTGTACGGCGTTTGAGTGAGTCCTCCACTTGGGTCATAATTTGCTCTGTCACTTCGTTCCAAGGCAGGATCGCCAGATCTGTGGCTTTTATTGCCCAGGTTTCGTTGAAACGTTTTTCCAAAGTGAGAAGCATCCGCCGCACCATATTGAGCGTGAGCCCAGCCTTCAATGCGTCTTTGAGCGGACCTTTCATGGAGGTCGGGTCTTCCATCATCTGTCGCTGCTGCCCGGATTGCAGGCGAACAGGAACCTGGATGAGCTGTGTCAATTCAGATTGCAAATCGCGCGGGGTGTCGGAATCGAAAGTCTCCAGGTAGGCATCCAGTGTATCACTGCGTTCCACAATCTGCTCTTTTAGCATCTCGCCGCCCTTGGCAAGCATGCTGTCCACACTGCTGAGCAGGTGGGTCTGCTCGCTTTCCACGGCATTCTCTGCCATGCTGATAAGTTTTAGGCTCAGTTCGTCAGTAGTCTCAGGCCGTCCCAACTCGTCCAAAGCCAGGCGGTACATCACGGAAGGGTACATCAACCATTGAGTATTAATGGTCGGCTGCACATCTTCCAGCCAGGCCAGCAAGCGCCAGGGACCTTCTTCATCTTCCAAACCGGCTTTGACCCGCGGCCCCAACTCAGTGTGCAGCATTTCGCGCACATCCTCATGCAGATCATCCTTCTTGAAGATCAGGTCGCGTTGGGCGTAAATGCGGGTTCTCTGCGTGTTGAGCACATCATCGTACTCCAACAGGTGCTTGCGCACGTCAAAGTTCGCGCCTTCCACACGGGTTTGGGACTGCTCCACAATCCTACCTATCAGACCTACTTCAATAGGCACGTTGACGTCAAACTTAAAACGGGAAAGCAGGCTTTCCATCTGGCTGCCGCCGAACATACGCATCAGATCATCATCCAGTGCCAAGAAAAAGCGCGAAGAGCCTGGGTCTCCCTGGCGCGCGGCACGCCCGCGAAGCTGATTATCAATGCGCCGCGCTTCATGCCGTTCCGAGCCAATCACATGCAAGCCGCCTAATTCTTTAACCTTCTGCATGTTTTCCATATAGGCTACAAAGGCATCCAAATCTGCCTGTTGCTCTTCATCCAATTCTGCTGTAACCCCGCGCACAGCGTCCAGACGCTGCTGCATGTTCATGTTGTAAGGGTCTTCGTGGGTGGTTTTGGATAGAATGCGGTTCACACGGGAAAGCAGATTCTCATCCAGCTCACCGCCCAGTTTAATGTCCACACCGCGCCCTGCCATATTGGTGGCAATTGTTACCGCACCGAACGCACCGGCTTTAGCGATAATGAGTGATTCTTCGGTATGTTTGCGGGCATTGAGTACTTGATGGGGTACCCCGCCCTCAAAAAGAGGTTCCAAGCGCGGCCAGTCCGCCTTAGACAATCTGAGCATATCCAGAACGGTTTGCCGGTTGCTGGGGTCAGCCAGGTCCATGGAAGTCAAACCAAATTGGGCGCCCAGTTTACGCAGTTCAGTCATCCGCAGTTTTTCGATTGGTTCATCTAAAAGCGCCAACTCCGGAGCGTGGCTGAAGTCTTCCTCGCTAAGGCCCCTGGAGCGCAGCCAGGCCTGTCGGATCAAGACGGTTTGCAGGATGCGCCGCACTATCTCCGGGGAGAGATGTTCGGAAAGCCGCTCAGAGGCTTCCACCGAAGTGGTGCCTACAAGCAGCGGCCGGCCGATCACATGCAAGCGTACAATCTCCTGCACGATAGCACGAAGCTTCCCCTCGCCTGTGCGGTAAATGACATCCGTGTAGTCTTTACGTTTGTAATAGAGTGGTTTTTTGGCCGGATCTTCCGGGTTTGCATAATAAGAATACTTATATCCCTCTTCGTCTTTGGCCTCCAGTTCCACCAGACCGGAATTGGTCTGTCTGGAGCGGTATTCAAGGTTGGTTGGGATTGGAAGCACTTCCAGACCATAAATGCGGAAGAATTCTTCCTGTTCAGTCAGGGCTGTACCAGTCATACCTGCCAGTTTCTCGTACATACGGAAGTAATTCTGAATGGTGATGGTGGCATGCGTGATGTTTTCCGCCTGCACCTTGAGACCTTCCTTTGCCTCAACTGCCTGATGAAGGCCATCAGACCAGCGCCGTCCGGGCATCATACGGCCGGTAAATTCGTCCACAATCACCACTTCACCGCCCTGAACGATGTAATCTTTATTCCGCGTAAAAAGAAATTGCGCCCGCAGCGCCTGTTCAAGGAATCCCATCATGCGTGCTTGTTCCGGGGTCACATCTTCCGGCCGGTCCGGATCGGAGAGCGGCTCGCCCAGCAGGTCTTCCACGTGCGCTTTGCCCAGTTCGGTCAGAGAGATCGCGCGTTCTTTTTCTTCGATCTCGTAATCTTCCGGAACGAGTGCCCGTACCACCTGTGCCACGCGCATGTAATAGGCTGAATCCTCGTGTGCGGGACCGGAAATGATCAGAGGGGTTCTGGCTTCGTCGATCAGAATGTTATCTACCTCGTCGATGATGGCGTAATGGTGCTCACGCTGCACGCGGTCTTCCCAGCGCATGGTGATGTTATCACGCAGGTAGTCAAAACCGAACTCACTATTGGTCCCATAGGTGATGTCTGCCAGATAAGCCTGCTGGCGCGTGACCGGTCTTAATAGGTGCGTTTCTTCCTTGAGAGAGTGCTCCTGCGGGTCAAAAATATATGCCCGTGATGCACCGTCGGAGGTGGTGGCGGCTTGCAGCACACCGGTTGAAAGCCCCAGTGCGTGGTAGATCACGCCCATCCAGCGTGCGTCACGCCGGGCAAGGTAATCGTTAACCGTGATCAGGTGGGTGCCCTTGCCTTCCAGCGCGTTCAGATATAAAGGCAGCGTGGCAGAAAGCGTTTTACCCTCACCCGTACGCAGTTCGGATATGGAGCCGTGGTGCAAATTGATACCACAGATGAGCTGTACATCGTAATGCCGCTGCCCCAGCACGCGTTTGGAAGCTTCGCGAACCGTTGCGAAGGCTTCCGGTAATAATTGGTCCAGGGTTTCGCCCTTGGCAATGCGGGCACGGTATTCTTCAGTTTTACCCCTCAGGGCTTCGTCGCTCAGCGCCTCGAAACGGCTCTCCAGAGCGTTGATCTGATTGGCAATCAATGAAAGCTCCTGGACCTTGCGCGCGTGGGCGTCTCTCTGAAAGAATTGGGTTATCTTTTTTAACATATATTTCCTTGTTGGACGGCAGAAATTTTCGACCTGCCGCGAAGGAAAATTATAGCATAGGCAGTTCAGGCAACTCCGGCGTTTACCCTCCTGCTTCGATACAGCAAGTTTCAATCAGAAAGCCGTGGTGCTAAAATTAAAACAGAGAGCAAACAGAATGAGGAAGGTTTCTATGACCAATACAGACAAAGAAAAACCGAGCACTACAATTATCATCGGCGCAGGGATTGCCGGAGTCAGTGCAGCAGATGCAGCGCGTGCCGCTGACCCAGCTGCCAGGATTGTTCTGATTTCCGGGGAACACCTCCTCCCATATTACCGCATGAATCTCACCCGCTATCTGGCGGGAGAGATTGATAAAAACAAGCTGGATTTGCGCAAAGAAAATTGGTATTCAGAAAACAGGATCCAACTCATGCTGCGAACGAGAGTGACCGAGATACATCCGCAACAAAAAATGATCAAATTGGATAACGGCGAATCACTGGTCTATGACAAATTGATCCTTGCCATGGGCGCGCATCCGGGCATGCCTCCGTTTAAAGGCTCTGAGCTCCCCGGTATCAAAACAGTCCGCACGCTCGAAGATGCTGATGAGATAATTGACGCCTGCTCTGCTGGCGGTGTTGATGTCGTTTGTATCGGCGGCGGGCTGTTGGGTCTGGAAGTAGCCGGCGCGATTGCCAAACAGGGCGCTAAAGTGACCGTGGTTGAATTCCTGGACTGGCTCCTGCCGCGTCAGTTGGATGAGCCCGCCAGCAAAATTCTGACCCGGTCGATTGAAGATATGGGTATTCATGTGATCACGGGTGCCAAAACCAAGGCTGTCCTGGGCAGCGGGCACGTTGAGAAGGTACAGCTCGCCGACGGACAGGAATTGCCAGCCGATCTGGTGGTTGTGACGACCGGTATTTCTCCCAATCTGGAACTAGCCAGGCAAATCGGTCTCAAGATGAACCGCGGCATTATTGTGGATGATCAAATGCGCACCTCGATAGAGGATATTTACGCCGCCGGAGATCTCGCTGAGCACAACGGCCGCGTGTATGGTCTATGGATGCCCTCCCGCAGTATGGGCATGGTAGCCGGCACCATGGCAGCCGGAGAGGAAGCAGAGTTCCAGGGAGATCCGCCTTCCGCGAAGCTGAAAGTTCTTGGCATGAATGTATTCAGCATTGGTCAGTTTAGTCCTTCGGAGCCGCAGGATCTGCTCTTATCCGAGGCAAGAGATGGACAGTATGCCTCCTTCCTGCTGAGGGAAGGCGTGGTAATCGGCTCAATCCTGCTGGGCAATTCCAGCCTGGCAGTTAAGGTGAAGGGCGTTGTGGATAATAAGGTTGATTTTTCAGAGAAGCTTGGCAAAATGCCCACTTTCGCCAAAATGAAGAAACTGATAGAGGAAGGCTGATTCTATATTGTGTCAATTCACTGCCCCGAAGTTCGGGGCAGTTTTTTTGATGGGTACAGCCTGCCAGGAGGTCTAACTTTTTCAGTCAATTCGCTAATTAAATCCCCGCTGTCAAAAGGAGCGGCAGTGGCGCAACAAGGCTATCTTCGCGAGAAGGGCTAAGCCCGACGTGGCGATCTGGTTTTATCCTGATAATACAACTTCAACCCAGGTTGCCACACTCCGTTCGCAATAACACAAAACTTCTCCTTATCAATATTACCTTTTCAGAACCAATGATTAAACGCGCCACTTGGCGCCAAACACATTCCCAAATGTTGGACAAATCCCTGCTCCTTTGCTATAATCGCACCACTTTGGGCGCTTAGCTCAGCTGGTTAGAGCGCACGGTTCACATCCGTGAGGTTCGGAGGTTCGAGTCCTCTAGCGCCCACTTTCAAATGTCCCCCACTGTAACACCAGTGGGTTTTTAATATCCCATCCATCAATAAATACCTTCTCTGCTGCCGCTTTGCTTAAGCCTATTCATATATCAAGGACCCCATGGAATAGATGCTGACGGCACGATCTTGCCCATTTCAGGAGGGAAACCAGATGAACGCTATGAACACCGGAAGTTTACTCCGAACCAAAAAGCTTGCCATTCCGCTTAAATCTTACTGACAAAAACCTGTATAATGCATCTGCGGGCAGCAAGCCTCTAATACCGCCTTCAAAGGAGTCTGCGACTATGCGTAAAATGCCATCGATACTCTTGGGTTTGCTCTTGCTCTTAAGCGCATGTACCAACAGCCTGCCCACCTCTGAAGAGGATGTTCCAACAGCCCTGCCAGAGCCCACTTACGGTTGTGAACCAACGCTCCTCCAGCCAAGTGCCACCTCGGTTCCGCAGCCAATTCCCGCGCCTTCCATCAACGTACCACTTGTCACGGTGGATGCACAGGAAATGGTGTTCATCCCCGCAGGTGATTTTCTGATTGGTTGTGACCAGGCCAATAACGCCGGTCTGAATTGTCCGGCAGATGAGCTCCCTCAACAGAGCGCAACGCTGCCTGATTTTATGATTGACAAATTTGAAGTCACCAACGGGCAATATGCGCTTTGTGTGCAATCCGGGGCGTGCACGCCCCCTTCCTCGCTTAATTCCGAGACCCGGATCGGATACTACAGTGACCCGCAGTATGGTGATTTCCCAGTGATTTATGTTTCATGGAAGCAGGCGAATGCTTATTGCGCCTGGGCAGGCAAACGGCTGCCCACAGACGCCGAATGGGAAAAAGCCGCCCGTGGGACAACGGAAAATGTCTTCCCATGGGGGGATGAACCGCCCACCTGCGAACTTGTCAACGGATTTCCCTCAGGCACGCGGTGGCCCTGCGCCAGCGATACCGCCCGCGTGGGCAGCTATCCCAAGGGGGCCAGCCCCTATGGAGTGATGGACCTGAGTGGCAATGTTTGGGAGTGGGTTGCCAGCGTCTACCAGCCAGACTACCTGCCCGGCGCTGAACCCTCCCCTGAAGCTCCCACCACTGATTATGGCTATAAAGTGGTCCGCGGCGGAGGCTGGGGCAGCCCTGTTCTGGACTTGCGCATCAGCGGGAGAGCTTTTGACCCCGATTTTCACACCGCCAAAAACCTCGGCTTCCGCTGCGTTTCCGAGGCTGCCAATCCTTAAGACCAACCTACAGACTTAACTAAAAAGGGAAGTGGCAAACCACCTCCCTTGTCTTTAAGAAATGTTTAGCGACTGAGGCGCAAAATTTCAGCTGCCGCGTTGCCGTCGATATCCTTGTGTTCCCCGCGCACGACATTGCGGGCAAGCAGTTGTTTGGCCACTTTCTTAGCCGCCTTGTCCGGATCGATACCGAAAGCTGTGAGCGTGGTAGGCATGCCCAAAGACTGGAAGAAAGTGCTGGTGGCATGGATCGCCTGATCTACACGTTCTTCTTCACTTCCCTCAGTGATGCCAAAGATACGCTCACCATACTGCAGCAATTTGCCCCACTTCTGTTCCCGCTTGTACCAAAGCAGCCAGGGCAGAACCACGGCAAGGGACTCAGCATGATCCAAACCGTACAGCGCGGTCAGTTCGTGACCAATGCCGTGCGTTGCCCAGTCCTGCGGCGTTCCCATGCCCACAATGTAGTTGAGCGAGTTGCTGACAGCCCACATATAGTTGGCGCGGATGTCGTAATCCGGCGGGTCCATTTGCATGGTTTTGGGAGCGATCTCGCGCAGGGTCAGCAAAAGCGCTTCGGATTGCCTGTCCTGAAACACATTTCCAGCCGGGTAAGTGAGATAATTTTCAATTACATGGATAAAGGCATCAACCAAGCCATTGCGAAGCTGCTTTGCCGGCAAGCTGTAGGTCACTTCGGGATCCAAAATCGAGAATTGAGGGAAAACCAAGTCACTGACAAAAGATATCTTAAGTCCCTTGGACCGGTAGGAAATCACGCTGGTGCGGTTGAATTCGCTGCTCGTGGCAGGCAATGTAAGCACAGCGCCATAGGGCAGCGCGTTCTTGACTTTGCTCGCTTTGCCTTTTCCCAGGAGGTCCCAGGGCTCATCGCCTTTGTAGAAAGATGCCAAGGCAAGAAATTTGGTGCCATCAATCACCGAACCGCCGCCCACTGCCAGCAGAAAATCGACTTCTTTCTTTTTGATCAGTTTAAGCGCTTTAAGCAGCGTTTCATAGTCCGGGTTTGGCTCCACACCGCCGAACTCAATCACTTTGCGTTTGTTGAGCGCCTTCATCACCTGGTCGTAAACACCATTTTTCTTGATTGATCCCCCGCCATACACTAACATCACTTTGGCTTTTTTGGGAATTCGCTCATCAATCGCAGCGATAGTTCCTTTTCCAAATACGATTTCTGTGGGATTGTAAAAACGGAAATTGTTCATCTATTAACCTTCACCTTTCATTAACCCAATCTCAATCCTAATCTTACCAGCCTGGGACATGGCTCACAAAGAAAACTGGAACCTTTACCGGATCTTATTTTTTCCCGGCTTATAGGCATGGAAGTGCACATGCACCGCGCGCACATAATCCACTCCCTGCATAATCGCTGTTTCAATATGGTCGCTCACGCGATCACCCTCTTCTACGGTGATCTTCCCATCCACCAGAACGGTAATATTAATTACAAAATACTGTCCAAAACGATGGGCCTGCATCTCTTCTATCGAGTGTACAGTTGGTATCTGACTGAGGATCTCTTCCACCTGTGCCTGCAGTGTCTTGCCTGGCACGGTGTCCATCAGGTCATCGGCTGACTCCCGCAGGATACTCACACCGGTGCGCAGGATCACAAAGGCCACTACCACGCCTGCAGCCGGATCCACCCAATGGTAACCCAGCCGGCTCATCACCACACCGATAACCACGGCAGAAGCAGAGAAGATATCGTTGCGGTGGTCCTGCGCCAGGGCGATGATGGAGGGATTTTGGGTTTTATTGCCTATCCTGTGTGTGTAAATGGTAAGGGTTAGTTTGAGTGCTACTGTGAAAAGGGCAATAAAGAGCGTCACCAGCCCGACTCCTTCGGACTCGCTCCTGTTATTGAGCAAGATGAACAGGCTGTCAACAGAGTTCCAGAAGATGGTCAGAGCAGTGGTAACCACAAAAGCGCCTACAACCAAAGCCCCGATTGATTCGAGCTGTGTGTGCCCATAGGGGTGTTCCTCATCAGCCGGTTTGTGAGCCTTGCGCACAAAAGTATTCACAAGCAGGTTGTAGACCACATCGGAGGTGGAGTTGATACCATCAGCCAGCAGCGCAGTGGAGTGCCCCACGATGCCAAAGATCGTCTTGAGCAATGCCAACAGGATATTAGCTGCCAGGGCAAATCCGATTGCCTGATTGCTTAATTTGGACCTAAGAGTCGGATCGATTTTTTCAGTCCTGGCCAGTTCTGCTTCGCTCATACTGCTCAGGCAATTCCGGTAACTTTACGCACTTTTTCAATGATGGGTAAGCCCATTTCCCTTGCCTTAACCGCTCCCTCTTTCAGAAGCACGTCCAATTTGGCGGTGTCTGCCATGAGGGCATTGTATTTTTCGCGGGCAGGGCCAAAGTAAGCGGACATGGTTTCAAACAATTCCTGTTTCAAAGCCCCATATCCAAGTCCTCCCTGCAAATAAGCCTGGTGCACCTCCTCTAAGCGCTCCGGCTTGGCAAACAAACGGAAAAGTTGGTACAAATTGCACGTATCCGGATCTTTTGGTTCTTCCGGAGTTCGGCTGTCAGTAACAATGCGCATCACCTGCTTGCGCAGATGCGCCGGGTCATCAAAAATGGGCAGGGTATTGCCATAGCTTTTGCTCATCTTGCGCCCATCCGTGCCGGGTATTGTATGAACAACATCGTCGATTATCCCTTCGGGAATCTTGAAGGTTTTCCCGTACTGCCGATTGAAGTTTTCAGCGATATCTCGGGTTATTTCAATGTGCTGCTTCTGATCAAGCCCTACCGGCACCACATCCGATCCATACAAGAGAATATCAGCAGCCATCAGCACGGGGTAATTGTACAAACCCATGTTAATACCGTCATCAGTATCCCGTCCGGTTTCCGCATTTTTATCCACTGCCGCCTTATAGGCATGCGCGCGATTCATCAGCCCCTTAGGGGTCAGGCAGGATAGGTACCAGGTGAGTTCCGGAATCTCCGGAATATCCGACTGACGAAAGAAGATGCTTTTTTCCGGGTCAAGCCCCAGTGCCAGCCAGCAAGCAGCTATCTCGTAAATAGTTTGCTTTAATTCTCTGGGGTCCGGAGTTGTGGTGATGGCATGCAAGTCTGCCACGAAATAGATCCCGAGGTATTTTTGGGTCAGGTCGATGGCGGGTTTGTACATGCCAAAATAATTGCCGATATGCGGATTGCCCGTGGGTTTGATGCCGGTTAATGAAATTGGTTTCATAGGTATTTTCCTCGCTGATAATTAAACTTGAATTATATACCAAGGTGCAACGGATTTTTGGGTAAACCTGGAGGCTTTAAGCCTGTGGCTGGGGAATAAAGGAAGGCAGACAAAATTCTTGTCATGGAGTCTGCAAAATTAACTCGCACGGCGATAGAGTGTCATGGCGATCTGGTTTTCATTCTTTCACTGACATACAATCAAACCTGTATTGCCGCGCTGCCCTCGGAATAACGAAAAGAGACGGCTCGCGCCGTCTCAAGACCTGCAAATCTAATCTTACTCTCCGGGGTTGTTGAGATACTGCCCCACATCAATCATCGGAGTTGTGTCACTCATCACCTGCGGCAGCACGCCATTCCACTTGGTCAGGAAGAGATAATGCAAATACTCCTGTGTCAGGGCACCGGTATTCTTGAGCGCCTTTTGTGCGTCTGCCTGACCTTGCGCCTTGGCTACCTCTGCCTGGGCATCAATCTGGGCCTGCGAGAGGCGCTGTTTGGCGGTTTCCACTGCCTGCTGAGCTACCTGTTTGGCTTCAATGGCCGATTGGAATTCAGGTGAGAAATCAAAGTTGATAATATTGAAATTCTCCACCACAATGTTGTAGCCTGAAAGCTGCTTGGCGAGCTCTTCTTCCGCCATCAAACGCACCCGTTCACGGTCCGTGATCAGCTCCTCGGCGCTGAAACGCGCGGTCACCATTTTAAAGGTATTCTGCACCGCAGGTGCGACGATGATATCGGCATATTGCGTTCCGATGTTCTGGTAAACTTTGATTGCCTGGCTTCCATCCAAATGATAGTTGACCGCGATGGTTGAAGTGACCACCTGCAGATTCTCACTCATAGCTGTGGCTTCCACCTGGTCTTTCTGCGTGCGGATGTTCATCAAGACTACATTCTCAACAATAGGGATGCGCAGGTTAATACCCGGACTTGCCGCCCGGTTTACAGCTCCCCATCGCGTCACTACTCCGATATAGCCAGCTGGCACCACAAAGATGGACGAGCCAATCAGAATGAGTAACAGAACGATAACCACAATCGGAATAAAAATATTCTTCATCAAGTTAATCTTCCTTCGGTTTGTATTATTGGGTTGGCTGGTTGTAAATTTTCCATCAAACATATTTTCACCTCGCTGCAATAATTATCCCGGATTTTAAATGCATCTGACAACAGATAATGTAGGGTTCGTCGATGCAAAGATCGAAAATAACAGCACAATTAACACTAAACCCCTCTCTTATTTACCACTTGGGTTAGAATACAGCGATGGAACTAACCGGAGATCAAACCCCTCAACCCACCCGCGCTGCTGCTTTCAATTCTGTCATCCCTCTGCTGATTGCCATTGCACACGCGGTACACGATAGTTACTCTGCTTTCTTTCCGGCATTGCTCCCATTGTTGATCGAAAAGTTCTCCCTCACCAACACGCTGGCAGGCAGTTTGAATCTTTTCTATACCCTGCCTTCGCTCGCTCAACCTCTGATTGGTTACTTATCAGACAAACACAATTTGAAATGGGTAATTATCCTTGCCCCTGCTGTAACTGCCATTTGCATGACCCTGCTGGGTGTAATGCCTCATATCGCCTGGGTAATCCTTCTGCTCGTCATTGCAGGCACGAGTTCATCCTCCCTCCACGTAATTGGTCCCGCCATGAGCAGCCGTTTCTCAGGTGCGCGCCTGGGGCGCGGCATGAGTTTTTGGATGGTGGGTGGTGAGGCTGGTTATTCGCTGGGCCCCATCGTGTTAGTAAGCATTCTGGGTCTCTTTAACCTCTCCTGGCTGCCCATCTTTTCACTGCTGGGTGTGGGAATGAGTCTCTACTTGTGGGGGCGCATGAAGAACGAGACCACGCGAAATACTGATAATACAGACCCTAATTCAAACATGTTGGATAAACGCCTCCTCCGCGCGGTTTTGATTCCCGGTATGGTGCTGGGCGCTGCCCGCGCGATGATGCACGTTTCTCTGACAACTTTTTTGCCTACTTTTCTAATCAGCGAAGGAGCGACCATTTGGTTTTCCGGCGCGGCGTTCAGCATTGCCGGTGGCGCGGGAGTATTAGGCGCCCTGGTGGCCGGTTCATTGAGTGACCGCTTCGGCAGGAAACCCTTTTTGCTGTTTTCTCTTACCCTGACACCGTTATTCATGCAGCTCTTCCTGCATGTCAAAGAAACCTGGCTGCAGGTAGCCCTTTTGGTGTGCATAGGTTTTTTTGGCTTTTCTATCATGCCGGTGCTTATGGCGATGATTTTGGAACAATTTCCCAACAATCGCTCCTTTGTAAATGGTATCTACATGGGGACTACCTTCCTGACCATTGCACTGGCTGGCGTGCTGGTGGGACGGCTCGCAGACCTGTACAGTCTGCGCTTCACTTTCGGGATGAGCGCTTGGGTGTTGTTACTGGGAATACCCTTTGTCTTTCTGATTCCGGGCAGAAAAGAGAAAATGGCCGGTGATTAGAGTTAGGAGTTGGACTTAAAGAGGTTTAACAGCAGTGCCAGCGCCAGACGCACCAGCATGACTCCATAATAGAACCAATTGAACAGAAAGAAGTATCTTTTAGCAAAGTGTTTGTGATAAAAGTAAGCATACGAGCGGTGCCACTGTACAATGGTGTTGACTTTTTGGGTTTTTGAACCACCTTCCCCGCCGTAGTGGATAATTCTCGTGATGGGCACATAGCAGACCTTAAAACCGTCCTGGCGCGCGCGGATGCACAGATCGCTGTCTTCCTGATAAGCAAAGAGTTCCTCGTCAAAACCGCCCGTTTTTTCATAACAAGCCCGCGTTATAAACATACAGGAGCCGGATACTGCGTCTACCTCGTTGATCTCATCTTCCGGCAGCCAGCTCATCAGGTATTGATTGAGCCTTTTGCTCTTGGGGAAAAGCTTGCCCAGGCCAAGAAAATAACCAAACACCGCCGCAGGGGTCGCATCCCCCCGCCTCGATTGTGCCTGGAAGCTGCCGTCCGCATTAAGCACTTTGGGGATGCTGATGCCGACTTCCGGATGCTCTCGCAAATACTGCACCTGTGGGGTAAAGGTATCCTCCACCAACAAGGTATCCGGGTTGAGTACCAGCAAATAATCGCCCTGTGCCTGAGCCAGGAGCAGATTGTTCGGTTTGGTAAACCCTACATTGCGGTTCATTTTAGTAACTTTAATTTCCGGATACTCCCGCTCCAGCATCTCGAGTGTGCCGTCGGTTGAAGCATTATCCGCGATCAGGATTTCGTAATTCAGGTGGGGTGGAAATTGCCGGATAGACTCAAGGCAGCCCTTAAGGTAGTCCCGTGCATTAAGTGTGAGAATACAGATGGAGAAGTCCATTGGTCAACCGCCCTTCTGCTGGCGGGGGGCCGGTTTGATTCGCGATACAGGATCAGAAACCCTTTTCATTATTCAGATTATAAGTCATGCCCGCGATTCTTAAGCTGCTCAACTTTCATTTATCCAAAGTTCCGCGCCCTGGGGCAAGTCCGGCAGGGAAAGCCGGTCTTGGTCAATGGTGAGCCTTCCCTGACTAAAGGAACCATGAAAAACCAGGTCCTGTCCGACGGTCCCCTTGGGCAAATCTATGGTTTGAGCCAGATGAATCCGTTCACTCCGATTCGCGCTCAGGAGGACATACTGAGTCCCCAATTGCCGCTGGAAGATCAGCAGGTCCTCACTCCAGTGCAAGATCCTGAAAGAGCCGTGTGAGAGCGCGGGGTTTGTTTTCCGCAGCGCAACCAGTTGGCGGTAAAAAGCCAGGAGATCCAGATCCCAATGCTCACGGTCCCAGGGCATACAGTTGCGCGATTCAAAGCCTTCTTCATTGACCAGTCCAATTTCATCGCCGTAATAAATACAAGGGATCCCGGGGAAGGCAAATTGAGCCATGGCTGCCAGGCGCACCAGCGTATCATTCCCGCCCAATTCGGTGCGGATACGGCGTGTGTCGTGGCTGCCAAGTAAATTGAACTGCTGCAGGGCAACAGCGTAAGGGATCACGGCTAAGCGCTCCTGCCAACTATTAACCAGGCTCCGGGTGCTCCAGCGCTGTGCCGCCTTCGTATCGCCTTTCCAGCCCAGCGCTCCGATTCTCACGGGCCGGAGCCAATGGAGCAGCGGGTCAAGAAAGCCGCTGTAATTCATAACGGCGTCCCAGGCATCCCCTTGTAATTGAGAGGTAGCATCAAAGAAATTTTCACCCATCAGATAGATCTCGGGTTTTTCTGCCTTAAGCGCCTGGCGTACTTGCGGGAGTATTTCTGCGGCAATCTGATGATCGTTATGCCGACCCAACATATTGGCCACATCCACACGCCAGCCGTCCGCGTTGAAGGGAGGCCTGAGCCAGTACTTCATTACAGCGTTTTCACCGGCATACATTTCATCCCTCAATTTCAGGCTTTGGTAATTCAGTTTGAGCAGGGAGCTGAAGCCCATCCAGGTGCTGTACTTACCGCTCTGCGGGTTAATATAAAAATAACCTTTCTCCTCGCCAGGCTCTTCCATGAGGCTCCTGGTATACCAAGGGTGGCCCATGCCGCAGTGGTTGGGCACAATGTCAAGAATGTAGTGCATCCCGCGGGCTTGCATCGCCCGGGCCAGCGAGATCAAAGCCTCATCACCGCCTAAGGTAGGGTCGACTTCCTTATAGTTGATCACGTCATAGCGGTGGTTTGTCCATCCTGTAAAAACCGGATTCAGGTACACAGCATTTACACCGAGGCTGCTCAGGTGATCAAGATTGTCCTCAATGCCTTTCAGGTCTCCACCCCAAAATGGGATCAGTGAGGGCGTATAGGCGTGCGGTTCTGCCCAGGCGAAGGTTTCCCTTTTTCGGTCAGTGCCTGGGATGAGCTCACCACGCGGGTCATTGGCAGTATCGCCATTAGCAAAGCGGTCCGGAAAGATCTGGTAGAAAACCGATGTTTGCAGCCATGGGATTTCCGGGGTATCCGCCAGAAGCTTAAAATCAAACAGATCCAGCGGGTTAGGTTCGCTGATCCCAAGTGCGTTGAGCCAAAAGATGTTATCTTCTGTCACCAGCCCAAAGCGGTAGTGGAAGTGCTTTTCATTCACAGGTACCTGCGCCGTCCAACGCGTCAGATCCCCCACCTGATCCTCCGGCTGAAGGGCCGTGAAGGACTGTTCTCCATTGGGGACGGTGCGCAGGATTACCTGTCTCAACGGCGCAGACGCTGGAATATCCGCGTAAATCGTAATTTCCTCCCCCAGATCTGGTCTTGGGTTAGAGAGGTAATCTGCAGTTGAAAAGTGTCGGACGGCGCGGAGCCAATCCGGCAGGTCACAGGTATCTGTCATATCGTCTCGCTTTCGAAGGTTAATCTTACCAAGTTTTACTTCCCAGTTACAATTTAACCAACAAGAAAACCAGAGGCAAGATGGATATTTCGCTCATTCAAAAATACTATCTGGCGCGCGGGCTGCAGTTCCCCAGCCACAAATCCGCGTTGCTCTTTTTCCTTTCAGAAGTCGGTGAACTCGCGCAAGCCTATGAAGCGATTGAGTCCGCAGTACTCAGCGATGAAGAAAGACAACTCATGCGGGATTTCGCGCAAGCAGGATTGCACGCGGACGAAGTGGTCTCACGTATTCCAGGATGGGTGCGCAATAACGACCGCACGCGCAAAGAAAACATCTCCTATGAGATTGCGGACTGCCTGATGATGTTGTCTGTATTCAGTTACACTTTCGACGGGCGCGAGGCCAGCCATGCGCTGCTGGAAAAAATGGAAAAGAAGTTAGGTTACCCTTTATCAGACGTGCCGTAGTCAACCTTAGCCTGGCAGGTTATCTGCTTAATTCAGCCCCGCAAGAATAATTAATCGATGGCTTTGTCCGTATATTCCAGTTCAACTACGTAATCGGAAAGCAGAATCTGCTCCGCGGCCTTTTCAGGGTAGGGCTGTACTGACTTAAGCCACAGGCTGTGAGTGCCGATCTTATCCAAATTCTTCTCAATGCCATTGCCAAGTTCAAGCGAGACCTCTGTGACGCTTTTCCCCGGTGCAGCCACAGCCAGAACTACTTTCACACTGCCAGCCCACACACAGGTAACTCCCTTCGGGCAGCGGCTGTCCTGAACATCGGCCAACCGGATTTCGATCTGATCTTCGGTTACCACCCAATCCTGATTTGTTTTGTAAGAAAGCGTAAACGGAAACTCCAACCGAACGATCTTAGGGTTCTTGGTTTCAGGCGTTGGCACTTGTCCGGACTCACCTGGTTTCACCGACCCGTCATGACCGCAGGCACTCATAAGAAGAACGAAAACAGTAAGACATAAACTGATTTTGTAACCATTTTTCATTTTTGCCTCATAGTCTTTAGACGCTAAAAAACGACTGTTCCGCAAGAATGTTGTCTTCAGGTTATTCTTCTTTCTTCTTGGACGACACCGGCGTAGATTCATGCAGGGGCTTGAATCCTTCTCCCAGGGCTTCGTTCCCCTGCCCGATGACCATAAAAACATCCGGATCAAGGTCATGGACGATGGCCTTGAGACGCGCCACTTCCGATGTCGTTACCACACAGTAGACAACGGGTCGATCCTTACCGGTAAAGCCGCCCGTGGCAGACAGGATTGTAGTACCGCGGTCCAGTTCTTCAAAGATCGCATTAACGACCTTTTCCGTTTCGTCGGTAATGATCATGACCTGACGGACGATATTGGAGCCTTCAGCTGTCCTGTCCGCTGCCAAACCGCTCAAAAAGATCATCAGCAAGCCGTAAAGCGCCTTCTCCCAACCAAAGAAAAAG
The DNA here is from genome assembly GCA_040772525.1 of Anaerolineaceae bacterium. Taxonomy (GTDB): domain Bacteria; phylum Chloroflexota; class Anaerolineae; order Anaerolineales; family Anaerolineaceae; genus Mesolinea. The sequence continues at coordinate 515,568 of JAXGXZ010000001.1, forward strand.
CCAGCCAGGATAACTGAAAATGCATCCGTTACCATGTAAGCCATGGAGATGGACATGCCCAATTGGCGGTTGAGAATGCGCCCCAGAATATCTGTGCCGCCGCTGGTACCTCGACCCAGATACACGATTCCCAAGCCAATACCCAACATGATACCGCCGTAGAGCGTGTTCAGAACACTGTCATTGGTGACAGGCGTAGACCCGGTGGTGTACATGAGAAGGTCCGTAAAAAATGAGAAGCCAACGATTGAAAGGATCGTACGCAGGGCAAAGCGCGGCCCGCCCAAATACCGCCAGCCTAAAACAAATAGAGGGATGTTTCCAAGCAGAACAACAAGACCAATTGGCCAGCCTACTGTGTAGTGGAGGATTTGGGAAATACCGCTGATACCGCCGCTCACCAGGTTGGCGGGTACAAGAAACAACCGCATGCTCAAAGCCTGAACAAGCGCGCCAATAAGAATCAGCAGGTAATCTTTGACCGAGCGCCAGCTAAAATCCAGCTCTTTGAAAAATTCTTTGATCTTCGGTTTCATTGGCCAGTCCTCAACATTTTAAAGACAAACCCACCCATTATACATCAGCCTTTTGGCTAACCGTACGCAGGAATTACCGAAAGACAAGCGGAATGATGAAGTTATAAATCTCTCCATCGATATAAGCCAATGAAAACAGTGTTTTCCAGTCACTCACGTTGCCAGCTGCGTCCCTTGTGCGCATGTTAAGATAGTAAACAGTATTCGGATCGCTGATAGGAGGATCGTAGGTGGTATCCGTGGTGATCGTACCGCTGGAAGCTACAAGGTTGGTACCCCAATAGTATTCAAAACTATCAAAACCGCTTAAGTTATCTTCGGATTCAGTCCATGTAAAGTTAAGGTCCCGGCAGATCTTTTGCATCTCACCGCTCCGGATGTCACAACCAACCCCTGTAATCGTTGGGTGAGGCGGAGCGACCGTATCAATGGCGATGGACACTTTCTCAATGGCAGAAATATTGCCTGCTTTATCTGAAGATCGGAACTCATATATCTTATTGGCGTTCTGGGTCAGCAAGACCGGAGAACTGTAGCGCTCCCACACACCGCCTTCCGGCCGGTATTCCTGCCAGTCAATGCCCGATGAACCGTCCGTACTGATCAAGGTGAGAGTCACGGGGCTGATAAACCATGCGCCTTCCCCCTTCGTTCCACTCAGACTGGCAGCTGTGGTGGGCAAAGCTGTATCTATTTTCACAGCCAGCGTCTTTTCAGCTTCCCAGTTGCCTGCTTTGTCCTGCGAACGGTAGCCGATATTGGTGATGCCTTCCGTGGAGATGCTGATGGGCGCACTATAGGCCATCCAGGTTCCCGAGTTGATGCGGTATTGTGTGGCGTTGACACCAGCAAGTGTGTCTGTGGCGCTGAGGGCTACGCTAACCGCGGACCGATACCAACCTTCCACACCGACTGAACCTGTGGGTGTGGCATTCGTGACTGGCGCGCTACTGTCCACCGCGATATTGAAGGTTTGGATTGTATTCCAGTTGAGCGCCAGATCCATGGTTTGGATTTCCACCTTGTAATTGCCTGTTGTACTGAGCTGGATGGGAGCTGAGTAATCGACCCAGTCTCCATCATTGATGCGATAGCGTGTATAAGCCACACCACTGTCCTCATCTGTTGCTGTTACGGTCAGCTTCACCGTGCTGACATACCAGTTGTTTGAGCCCTTGGTTCCCGTGACAGCCACATTAGTGACTGGCGGGGTAACATCTGTACTCCAGGGCACTGCCACCAACCCATCTAGCACATTGCAGTCAATATTTATTGAGACGCCTCCCCAAGTTTCATAGTGTCCGCCTGTATATTGGTAGAGGCGCTGGTGAGGAGTCCAGTAATCTTTGTTCAGATAGAGAATACCATCAATAGTCTCATCAGGACGATAGTAATAATTGCTATACCATTCCGCCACCCAGACCATATCCGAGCGCGGATCAATAGTATAGAAGTTATTCAGATTACTGGAGGTACCGTAAACACCGGACTTGGTGTTGTACTGTTTTAGCCGGGTATTCCAACCGTCCAAGAAGGAACGCACCGCCGTCATACAGCTGGTGTTGGAATTAGAGAAAGATTCCATGTCGTAATATACCACGGAACCTGAACCATCCGCGTTAGCCAAGCCGAGGTTTTTTAATGCGGTCACAGCCTGATTAGCATTATCCACACCCTGTTGATAAGCAGTGGCTGGATCAGACGATATTTTGCTTCTAAAATCCGTACAAGGCGCCTGAGGACCCACCCAGGTTGGAATGAAGCGCCAACCCTGAAGGTACATTTGGCGGACGTAAGTGGCAGTGAGGGGGGTATTGGAGCACCCACGCGCAGAACCGCCAATATACAGATTCACGACATGATAAGGGCTGGAGTCGTACCAGGTCTGCATCTTCGCCAGAGTGGGGATTTCGCAGGTATCAAAGCCCTGCCCGCTGGCATATTGGATATTAGAGATCGTAGCGGTCGGAAAGAAGAAATTATCATTAACCGCTGTTGGCACATCCTCAACCGCTCTATCCTTGGCAGAGAGAGCAGAGTCCGAAGAGAGTATCAATGCCTCAGGCAACGCGATAGCCTTCCAGGTCTTACCACCATCCAATGTGGAAGCCAGATTCTGCATGCGCTGGCAGCCACCGTCCTGATCTTCTTTGCCCATGAGCTGTGGCATTGCACAATTCCCCCCACTGAAGAGCCCCCAAGCCCCCAAGCCACCCGTGGGAACAACTTTAGTGAGTGTAAGAGTGTTGGCGGTATCCATTTCAGTACCGGCTTTGGGCATGTTGTCCTGGGCGCTTAGGGCTTGGAACCAGGCTGCGAGGGTACCATCAGCTGAGATGGTGAAGCGCGGAATCTGCCCGGTTTCAAGGACAGACAGATCACTATCCTGCTCCAAAGACTGCCAGCTGCGGCCGTTATCTTTCGTAAAATAAAGCAAAAATTGCTTGAGTTTGCCCTCCGCATCCAGACCCAAAACCGGAAGTATACCCGCACCATCTGAGGTAAAAACAGGCATTTCGTAATTTTCCTGTAATCCATTATTGGTCTCCGAGCTAAGGTCCACAGATTCCCAGGTTTCGCCCCCATTAAAGGTACGCGACAACCCTCCTCCCGGCAGAGGACTGCGGGAATAAGCCACATCCTTGTCTGTGAAAACGAACTCACCGGCGGAGGGGGCATTCAGCAGGGTCCATGTGCTGCCGCCATCGTTTGTTTTGAAGAGCAAGCCCAGGCTAAAGTTGGCACTGCTGCCCTTTTGGTAGAGCACATATCCTGTCTGCGTGTCCAACCATTGCATACCCACCGCCTTTGCGATAGGCGTTTCATCTCCGGCAGGCAAGGCACTGAGAGGAGGCGTAAGTGCCTGCCAGCTGGCTCCGGCATCGTTTGTTTTTAACAACCCGGGCAGGGCTCTATCCTTTATCGAAGGAGCCAGCAGAACATATCCTCTGCTTTCATCCAAAAAGAAAACCCTGCCAATAGAAGTGTTTCCAAGTTCCGCAGGGGTGATCGATTCCCAGGTGGCACCCTGATTCGCGCTCTTGAAGATATATTTATCAGAAGCCAACCAGGCAAATTTAGAGGAAACGATGCCAAAATCCAAGTTGGGCAGGTTTGGTACAGCTGTCTGCGCCAGCACTTGAGAGTCCCCTCTCGCTATAATCCCCTGAAAACTAGCCGCGGCGCTGCCATCAGAAGAGAGAAGCAGCCCTAATACAAGCAGCAAGGTGATGACGCTAATGGTATATTTTCTCATAGTTACCCTTTCAAACGCAAACAGACTGATTGAGCACAGTCCTTACAACTGATAAGCGTGCAATTTACATGCCTTTTACAGCTGATTTTTTCTTTCATGCCAATCTGGAGCGCTTGACACTGAACATTTGTTCTGATATTATTCAGTTGAATGTGTATCTGAGCACATTCGGAAAGGAAGGACTCATGGCCCGTAAACAGAAAGGACTCAGCCCCAGACACCAGAAGATTCTGGCATTTCTGCAGGCATACGGCCAGGAAAAGGGCTATCCGCCTTCCATCCGCGAAATTGGCAACCAGACGCAGATCAGTTCCACCTCCGTGGTCAATTACTACCTCAACCAGCTGGAAGAGATGGGCTATATTGAGCGCGGCAGCAATGTTTCGCGCGGCATCAACCTGCTTAGAGACGCCGCGGGCAGATTGGTAGACTCAGCAAAATCCGCTGCCAATGGGCTGATGGATCTTGTGACCATCCCACTGGTTGGCAACATCGTGGCTGGGGAACCTATGCCCGTACCGGCTTCCAATTTCAGCTATTATGACCCTGACTCCGGCATTGATATTGCCCGAAGCCTGCTGCCTACCCTGGATGCGCAGGATCAGCTCTATGCCCTGCGTGTGCAAGGCGATTCTATGATCGATGCCATGGTCAACGATGGCGATATTGTGATAATGAAGAAGGTAGATCACGCACGCAACGGAGAGATGGTGGCTATCTGGCTCAACGACCGCGATGAAACCACACTAAAGTACTTCTATCTCGAAAACGGCCACGTGCGTCTGCAGCCCGCCAATCCCGCCATGCAGCCAATCATTATCAACGATCCAAGCGTTGTGGAGGTACAGGGCAAAGTGGTCCTGGTCATTCGTCAGGTAAGCCACAATTAATCCACTCTCGTAGAAATGTTTTTTCTATTGATGACACTTAACATTCTCTTTTGGGAGGATAATGGCAACACAAGTTTTCGCTACCGCCAAAAAAAATAAAGCGGATGATTTTTATACTCAACTAAGTGACATAGAAGCTGAATTAAAATATTATCGCCATCATTTCAAAGATAAAGTCGTTTTTTGTAATTGTGATGATCCTTATGAAAGCAACTTTTTTAAGTACTTTGCTATGAATTTCAATTTTTTAGGTCTAAAGAAATTAATAGCAACTTGCTATTCTGAATCTCCTATCGCAGGTGAACAACTGTCTTTATTTGATCTTCCTAGACTCGGATTAAAACACAATGGATCCAATTATGCATACAAGATAGAAATTATCGAAGTTACTGATGAGAATAAGGATGGAGCAGTAGATCTAGCAGACGTTGAGTATCTGTTAAGGAACAATAGCAATGTATTAAGTATCTTAAGCGGCAATGGCGATTTCAGATCGAAAGAATGTACTGAACTATTAATAGAAGCTGACATTATTGTAACAAACCCACCCTTTTCTTTATTTCGTGAGTTTGTCGCCCAATTAGTTGATTTTAATAAAAAGTTTTTAATTATTGGAAGTAAAAATGCAATAACTTACAGAGATATATTTAAGTTAATAAAAGATAACCAACTCTGGTTAGGTAATGGATTTCCCAATGGTAATGCTTTTTTTAAGATTCCAGAGTCATATTCTCGTGAATGGGCAACTGGTGTATATAACCCTGAAACAGGCTTAGTCAAATTTCGTAATGTTGGTTGGTTCACTAATTTGGACTACGAAAAAAGACACGAAACACTAACTCTATTCAAGAGGTATAATCCTGTAGATTATCCCACCTACATAAATTATCCTGCTATAGAAGTTTCAAAGACTATCAATATCCCTATGGATTTTGAAGGTGAGATGGGCGTGCCAATCACATTTCTAGATGTTTTTAATCCTGATCAATTCGAAATAATAGGGTCAAGTGCCTTGCTTGCAGAACCAATGTCTAGATTCGCTCCAAAAGGATCCTATTCAGGCAATACAGGCAGATTTTATCTTCCCAAAGCTGATGGCACTTATCAAAGATTATACGACCGCATTGTGATCAGAAGGAAATAAAGGGTACTGTTTTGAAGATCGAATTGCATGAACTAACTATCAAGGAAGTCGCAGATCAATACGTTGATAATGCTGAAGAAGGTGTGACTGGTTTTGGGGGATTGTTAAATATACGCCCAAAATACCAACGTGAATTTGTCTATGATGCAGTAAAACGAAACGCAGTCATTGATACTATCAAGAAAGGCTTTCCCCTCAATGTGATGTACTGGGTGAGAAATGAGGACAATACCTTTGAAGTGTTGGATGGCCAGCAAAGAACTATCAGTTTTTGTCAGTATGTTCACGGAGATTTTTCTGTTGAAAACAGAGGTTTTTTCAATTTAACCAAATCAGAAAAAGAACAAATTTTAGACTATAAACTCATGGTTTATTTCTGTGAAGGGAATGACAAGGAGAAGCTAGATTGGTTCAGAATCATCAATATCGCAGGAATGAAATTAACTGACCAAGAATTAAGGAACGCTGTCTACACAGGATCATGGCTCTCAAGCGCAAAAACTATTTTTAGCAAAAGTAATTGTGCTGCTTATCATTTATCTAATAAGTATGTAGCGGGTGTTGCCATCCGGCAAGAAATCTTAGAAACAGCACTAGCATGGATTTCCAATGGAGAAATAGAAAAATACATGTCGATCCATCAACATGATCCAAACGCAAATGAACTTTGGATGTATTTTCAAAATGTTATCCATTGGATTGAGCTCACCTTCCCAGTTTACAGAAGGGAAATGAAAGGTGTAAATTGGGGGAGGTTGTTCGACAAATATGGTGCATTAACGTTTGACACTGCTGAATTAGAGACTAGAGTCCAGAAATTAATGATGGATGATGATGTTACAAACAAAAAAGGTATCTATCCATTTGTATTATCAAATGATGAGAGAAGTTTAAACATTAGAGCGTTTAGTCCAAATCAAAAAAGGGAAACTTTTGAACTTCAACGAGGGCTATGCACAAGATGTGGAATGGTTTTTAAGATTGAGGAAATGGAAGCCGACCACATTACTCCTTGGCATCTCGGCGGTAAAACTATTGCAAGTAATTGTCAGTTGCTATGTAAAGAATGCAATAGAAAAAAATCAGGAGTATAAAAAATTTATGTATCCTTGAAGAATGTCGTTTTCTAACTTATAGGAGGAAATATGTCTGATTTAACAGTCCTTTTAGCAAGTCAGTTAAGTGAGATAATTTTAAGAAACAGTGCTGAATGGGTCACTCAAAAAATTGATTTAGCAAGGAAAAAGAAAGATTTATTGTCCCAACAAAACGATTATGAAGCTATTATCACAAACTTATTGTCTGATAAACTCGAATTGCAGCGAATAACTGCGCAATACAAAGACCTTTATGAAGGGTTGAATATTACGGACAAAGATATAGATTATCTTCATAATACACTTACTAAAGTTTTTACTATTTTACTCAGTATGGACCCAAATTCAGCAGAAAGGCAGAACCAAATTTCAGCCTTAATTTCATTACTTGACAAAGATCTGCTAAAGTCAATGCAACTTTTAGGTTTCAATTACAAGGAAGCCATAGGAAAACCGCTTACTGAAATTTGTTCTGCTAGAATCTTAGATTGGGGCATTGCAAAACAGTCAACTTCACTAGCCCAGAAGAAAAAATAACCGAATTTATAACTCTTTACTTCCCAAATTCTCCCGCATTGCGGGATATTTATTAATAGCAAGAGGCACGCATGCAAACAGTTAAAAGCTCAGACGGAACAACCATCGCCTATGACCAGAGCGGCCAGGGTCCGACCATCATTCTGATCACCGGCGCCCTCAATTACAGCAAATTTGGCGTTGTTGGAGACCTGGTTCCCTTACTGTCCGAAAAATTCACCGTAATCAACTATGACCGCCGCGGACGCGGTTCAAGCGGCATCACCCAACCTTACAGCATTGATCGTGAGGTAGAAGACCTGCATGCCCTCATTCTTCAATCCGGCAGCAGCGCACATCTCTACGGCCATTCCGCCGGAGCCGCGCTTGCTCTCTTTGCGGCCGAAAAACTTGGCAAATCCATACTCTCAGTTGCCGCCTACGAGCCCCCCATGAGCCACAACTGGCGGGAAGACCTGACCACCAAACTCAGTATAGCACTGTCCCGCGGTATGGTAAGAAAGGGGCATAATTTGGAATTGATCACTCAATTCATGCGCTATGTGGGCATGGACGAACCAAGCATCGCCGAGACTTTGGCTTCGGAACACCGCCAGGCGCTCATTGGCATGGCGCCCACCCTCATCCACGAAGCAAGTCTGATGTTGGCCTCCCGCCAATTTCTCAAACACGGAGCCCATAACGTGACTCAACCTGTACTGCTCCTGGCCGGGGATAAGAGTTTTAGAACCGTCTTCAAAGTGCAAAAAGCCTTCAGTCAGGCACTGCCTCACGCCGCAACCCGTATCTTTGAAGGACAGACCCATTCCATCGAAGCCGCCGTCCTTGCTCCGGTGCTTGAAGAATTTTTCAATTCTGTTGGAGATAATTAAGCGAACCCGCTGCTTATCCAGTTTTGCACGACCCCATAAAGAAGTCGTGGATTCCCATTATGCATGTTCAGTTGAAAAACAAAAGGCTCACTACGGAGCCATTTATTTAAGGAAACTAATTTCCCCCTTGATTTAGTACAACTTAACCGGCTGCGGATTTCTTTTTAGTACCAAACTTCGCCTTCCCTTTTTGATAGATGATGATGGTGATCAGAAGCAGCGCGCCTCCAAGCAGGTAGCCGCCCAGGGTATCGCTTGCCCAGTGATGCCCATAATAAACGCGTGAGACGCTTACGAAAGCGATCATCAGACTAAACAGGACAATCAATGCCTTTTTTAACAGTGAAGGGCGCATGAGCACAACGGTCAGGAACAAAAGAAAGCCAAAAAATGTCACGAAATAAAGCACATGGCCGCTCGGGAAGGAAAGATCCTTGAGGTTCTCAGAGACCTTTACCAACTCCATGCTGGGTCTGGGTCGGCCAATCATCACTTTTACTAACTTGCCAATCCGGGTGGTAAGGATAGAACTAATTGCCCCGACAGCTCCCTCCCAGTGGTAGCCCAAGAGGATGATAATCAGAAAGATTACCGTGGTGATAATGTAACTCTGCGGTCCAAATCCGAGCCAGGTCAGAATCATCAGAAACTGTTCCAGGACTGGGATCTTTGCGCTCTGAACCGCACGGGTAATGGAAAGGTCCAGTGGAAAGTAGTCCGCCTGACTGGCCATAAATGCCAATCCGGCAAAAGCCAGAAGCAGGATAATGGCCCAAATAAAGAGTTTGCTGCTCGTTACGGTCGGTTTGATCAGCGAGGGGTTGTAAGAGGTGCCGGTTGAAATCTCACCGCCTTGCTCAGGATGGTTTTGATCGATGTCCAAGATAACCTCCAGTGATGTTGTTTTTGCGACAGGCAGAATATACTACAGGGGAGTATACACTTTTTTCGTAAATTCAGAGGGCTTGTTCAGCCTGTTATTAGCCAGGATGGTTTTGAGGGTGATAAGGTTTTGAGATTACTTTTTCCTCTCATGCTTTGGCCTCACGAAGCAAATTTCTCCCAACCGGAATCGCAAGGAGGGCAGAGCCCTCCTCTGGATGACGTTTGTTCGTCATTGCGAACGAAGTGTGGCAATCTGGAGTTCGAGTGGGGTTATCAGATTCAACCAGATCGCCACGCAAAAGGGGCTCGCGATGACGGGAACAACCAGATCCCTACATCGCTATCGCTCCTCGGGATGACGGTGGTTTGTCACTGTGCTCCTCCATTCGCGATGACGCTTGTTCCGTCGTTAGTATGCGGAGCGTGGCAACCTGGGGTCGGTTTTCTCCATTGGTATGGCATCAATCATTTTTGAGGCAAAAATCCTCTTCCAGTTGACCTATATAACAGCTGGGTAATCTTTAAAGCAAAAAATGCTCCGGACATTCGGAGCATTTTTACTTTGTCGCGACGATTACTCGAGAACGACTTCGGCGCCCGCGGCTTCGAGCTTGGCTTTGGCGTCATTGGCGACGTCCTTACCAACAGCTTCAAGGACTTTTGCATCCGCGGTTTCGGCCATATTTTTAGCTTCCACGAGACCCAGGGAAGTGAGCTGGCGGATAACCTTGATGACTTCAATCTTCTTGGGGCCGGGGCCTTTGATGACAACATTGAACTCAGTCTTCTCTTCAACTTCTTCTGCGGGAGCAGCGGCGACAGGACCAGCGGCGGCAACTGCCACGGGAGCGGCAGCAGAAACGCCCCATTTTTCCTCGAGCATCTTCACGAGCTCGGCAGCTTCCAAAACGGAAAGCTTGCTCAGGGATTCAACAATTTTATCTAATTCAGCCATTTTAATTTCTCCTAATTCTTTCTTTTGCTGCCATCACCAACAGCGATGGCGCTGATTGGTTTTATGCAGCAGTGGGCTGCTTTTCCGAGTTGGCTCGGATAACGGCGGCCAAACCACGTGCGGGTTCAGCCAGTGTTCGAACAAGTTGACTGGCCGGAGCCAGGATGGTGCCTAACAGACTGGCACGCATAACAGGGAGTGTCGGCAGATCGGCAAGCACTTTGACACGTTTGACATCCAAGGCTTCTTTATCCAGATAGCCGCCGCGGACTTCAAATGCATTGTTGGCCTTAACGATCTCCGTCAGGGCTTTGGCGACGGATGGAGCATCCTCAAACGCGAACACTACCACGTTATTGCCTTCCCAGAATTTATTATCGTATGTATATCCCTTCTGATCCAGCGCGCGGGTAAACAAGCGGTTCTTGACCACATGCAGACGGCCATCTACTTCACGCAATCGCGCGCGGGCGGCGTTGACTGCCGGCATGCGCATCTTGCTGTAAGAGAGTACAAAGATACCTTTGCTCTGATCGATCAACTGTGAATATTGATCTACCATGATCTCTTTTTGTTTTTTAGAAAATGCCATTTGTAAAACCTCCTTCCAACCGAAATAAAAAATCTCTTCCGTTTGTTTCCGCTGGAGGAGACTTAAAAGCAATACCTGTTATGGTTTGGCAGTTCAATTCTCACCTCGGCGGGACATTAAGCCGTAAACGGCGCCAGCTTTCTTAAGTGAAACACTTTATTCAATTGTAGCCGGGCTAGTATACCACAAACGTGATAACCAGCCCGGGTAAAACTTAAATTGCTTCCGGTTCCATGGAGAGCGCGGCGTTTGTATCCACGCGCACACCAGGACCCATTGTAGAGGCCACCACAACTTTGCGCACAAAAACACCTTTCGCACCGCTCGGGCGGGCTTTACGAATGGCAGCCATGAGGGCGGCCATATTTTCGTAGAGGGCTTCTGTGGTAAAGGAAACTTTGCCTAATGGCACATGAATGTTAGCGGTTTTATCCAGGCGAAATTCCACGCGGCCAGCCTTGGCAGTCTCGATCGCTTTTACGATATCTTCGGGTTGCACAACCGTACCGGCTTTGGGATTCGGCATCAGGTTTCTGGGGCCAAGCACACGACCGAGCCGGCCAACCTTGCCCATCATATCCATGGTACCTACTGCCACATCAAAATCGGTATAACCGCCAGCGATGCGGCCAATCTCTTCATCAGTTTCAGCGACAAAATCGGCGCCAGCATCACGGGCAGCTGTGGCTGCTTCACCCTGAGCAAAGACCAATACACGCACAGTTTTTCCCAATCCCTTGGGCAGAACCACCACGTCGCGAATCTGCTGATCTGCCTGGCGGGGGTCCAAACCAGTGCGAATATGAACTTCCACTGTTTCATCGAACTTGGCGAATTTCAGCTCGCGGACAAGTTCCAAAGCTTCCTTGGGGGAATAAGCTTTTTCTGGATCTACTTTCTTAACTGCGTTTTCAAAATTTTTGCCGTGCTTGGGCATGATAACTCCTTGTGGTCCAAACGGGCGCGCGCCCTCCCACGTCTAACTTATTTCTCGACAATTGTGATACCCATATTGCGGGCAGTACCTTCGAGTTGTTTCATCGCGCCTTCCAGATCGTAGGCGTTCATGTCTTTAAATTTAGCTTCCGCGATCTCTTTAAGCTGGGCACGCGTCACCTTGCCGACTTTTTCAGATTGGGGGGTAGCGGATCCCTTCTCAATCCCAGCAGCTTTCTTCAGTAAGATGGCTGCAGGGCTGGATTTGAGGTCAAACTTGAAGGACCCGTCCGCGAAAATCGTTATTTCGGCAGGAATAATCTCGCCTGGCCGATTGCTCGTGCGAGCATTGTAGTCCTTACAGAAGGCCATAATGTTCACGCCATGGGGTGCCAGGGCAGGACCGATAGGCGGTGCAGGATTGGCCTTTCCGGCCATGATCTGTAACCTAATAACTGCTTTTACTTTCTTTGCCACTTAATTTCTCCTCTGTGGTGCAAACGGGTTAGTCACCCTCCCACGAACCTCCGGATTGCTCCGGTTATGCTTTTTCCACCTGCAGGAAATCGAGCTCCACAGGTGTTTCACGTCCAAAGAAATTCACCATCACACGAATCTTGGAGCGTTCCATATTAATTTCAGAGACCGTTCCACGGAAATCGTTGAAAGGTCCGTCCACAATGCGCACGCGGTCACCTGTTTTATAGGTAACTTTGAAGGTAGGTGCTTCGTCTTCCATACGGCGCAGAATCTGAGTCACTTCCTCTGGCCGCAGGGGGATTGGCTCGTCGCCCATACCCACAAAACCGGTCACGCCAGGGGTATTGCGTACGACAAACCAGGATTCTTCCTCCATGATCATGTTCACCAAAACATATCCGGGGAAGACATGGCGTTCCACCGTGCGGCGTTTACCATCACGGACTTCAATTTCTTCCTGAGTTGGGATGACTACATCGAAGATCTTGTCTTTCATCGCCATGGTTTCGATGCGCTGTTCGAGGTTCTTGCGCACTTTATTTTCGTAACCGGAATAGCAATGAATCACATACCACTGCCGCGCGTCGTCGGAGCCTGGTTTGGTATGTGCCTCCGCGGTACCTTCAACTGCAGAGGGAGCCTCCGGCACAGCGCTCATGGCGGAGTCCGTCAGGTTCTCTTCTACTTGTTCTGGTTCTTTATTCACCTTGGCGGCCATTTGGCCCACCTTTCTTCAGCCTATGCCCTGACCAATAAACCAATCAGTCGCGCAAACACAAAATCCATCAGACCGAGCAGGAGAGACATGATCACGGTCACAATGAGCACAACCTTAGTCAGCGCCCAGGCTTCCGGGGGAGTTGGCCAGGTAACTTTACGCAGCTCGCCGACGGTTTCCCGCCACCACCGCGTAATCTTTTGAAAAATGTTTGCTTTTCTTTCGTTAGCCATTTTATTCTCCTGCTTGACATATCAACGCCGTGTACGTGAACGGCGTTGATCTTTTCACAGGTCAGGTAGGACTTGAACCCACAACCCCCGCTTTTGGAGAGCGGTGCTCTGCCAATTGAGCTACTGACCTAAGTAGCCTGCCTGCGCAAGTCCGGGCTATTTCACCTCACGGTGGAGCTTGTGTGCCCGGCAGCGTGGGCAGTACTTCTGCATCTCCAACCGGCCGGGGTCATTTCGGCGATTCTTAACCGTGGTGTAATTTCGTTCTTTGCACTCAGTGCAAGCCAAGTGAATGACCGGTCGAATATCTTTCTTCTTTGATGCCATTTTTGTTCAACATGGCTGCCCTTTAAAGGCAGCCATGTATCCTCCATCCTAAAAATTAACTAATGATCTTGGTGATTCTACCGGCACCAACAGTCAGACCACCTTCGCGGATAGCGAACTCGGAGCCGTTCTCGATGGCAACTTTCTGAATCAGCTTGACCTGCAGGCCGTTCACGTTATCACCGGGCATAACCATTTCAACGCCTTCGGGCAGAGTCACATCACCTGTCACATCAGTGGTGTGAATGTAGAACTGCGGGCGATAACCGGTGAAGAACGCACTGTGCCGGCCTCCTTCTTCCTTCCTCAGAATGTAAACAGAGCATTCAAAGGCAGTGTGAGGAGTGATGGAGCCAGGTTTGCAGAGCACCATACCACGCTCAACCTGGTCGCGATCGATACCGCGCAGGAGAATACCAGCGTTGTCGCCAGCCATACCCTGATCAAGCAGCTTGTGGAACATTTCAATGCCAGTTGCGACGGTCGAGAGGGGTTTGTCCATCAGACCGACGATTTCGACAGGATCGTTCAGTTTAATCACACCGCGTTCGATACGGCCGGTGACCACAGTACCACGTCCTTTAATTGAGAAGACGTCTTCGATAGGCATCATAAAGGGTTTGTCCACCTCGCGTGGAGGATCCTGGAAGTACTCATCAACCGCGTCCATCAGGTCAGCGATTGGCTTGTACTCAGGAGCAGCAGGATCGGTGGAAGCGCTATCGAGGGCGACCTTGGCGGAACCCATAATGAAGGGAATATCATCGCCGGGGAAGTTGTTCTTGGACAACAGTTCGCGGATTTCCATCTCGACCAGTTCCAACAGTTCAGGATCGTCCATCTGATCGGTCTTGTTAAGGAATACGATGATGGAAGGAACTTCGACCTGCTTGGCGAGAAGCACGTGTTCATGCGTCTGAGGCATCGCGCCGTCCGGGGCAGAGACAACCAAAATTGCGCCATCGACTTGGGCAGCACCGGTGATCATGTTCTTAATATAGTCACGGTGACCAGGCATATCCACATGGGCGTAGTGGCGTTTGGCGGTTTCGTACTCGACATGGGTAATGTTGATTGTAATACCGCGGGCTTTTTCTTCCGGGGCGTTGTCGATTGAATCATACGCGCGGAAGACACCGTGACCACGCAAGGCCTGAACCTTGGTGATTGCGGCAGTCAGAGTGGTTTTACCATGGTCGATATGGCCCATGGTACCAATGTTCATGTGTGGTTTTGAGCGGTCAAACTTTTGTTTCGCCATTCTTTCTATTCTCCTTGATAATGACTATCTTTCTATTTTCATTCCTCTAATTTCGGCAAGAGCCCACAATGGGATTCGAACCCATGACCTCGTTCTTACCAAGAACGCGCTCTACCAACTGAGCTATGTGGGCAGCCGTGCCCTCAGACGTATGGTCTGAAATGGACGGTGAAGGATTCGAACCTCCGAAAGCTTCTGCTAACTGATTTACAGTCAGTCCCCGTTGGCCACTTGGGTAACCGTCCAATTATTTCCTTCGGGCGCTGGTTTTACCCGTTGGAGATCATGATTGATCCAAAGATCAATCATAATCGCTAAAGAGTAAATCTGAGCCGACGATGGGAATCGAACCCATAACCTACCGCTTACAAGGCGGTTGCTCTACCATTGAGCTACGCCGGCGCCCTCGGGGTATAAATTGTTAAAACTGCATTTTTACAGACTTGTAAGTATAACAAAATCTGCACGCTTGCGCAAGACCCCACCTCATGGGTCAGCCTGTAATACGAGGAATGAGTCTATCAGCCTTGCCTGCAAGAGTCAAGATAAAACCATGGAGTGTTACAGTATCAAATTTGACTATAACAGGAAAGAACACAAAAAAGGAGAGTTCCATCCATAATTAGTTAGCCAGAAAAAAGAGGAGGAACTCTCACATGACAGACCAAGCTGTCCAAATAATTATAACGGTGATGGTAGGGCAAGAAAAGCACGAACTACATAAAGATGTTCCAGCGGAACATTTGGAAAGCGTGATCAAAGATCTCAGCCAGGAAGTAGGACAGGCGATCTTTAGCATGGTATTGCAGGTGCTGGATGATCAGATACAAAAGACGATACCCAAGACATGGAAGAATGTTGGACGAACACTGCGCAAGGTGACATTTGAAAGTGGTTATGTCATCTATCGGCGACGCATCTACCGGGATGAGCACGGTCAAATATGGAAGCCTCTGGACCTGGTTTTGGGGGTAGAAGCTTATGCGCGAAACAGCCGGAGGGTACAGGAAATGGGATGTTTACTGGCCAGCCGGAGCAGTTATCGTAATGCTTCAGAGATGCTGAGTTATCTTCTGAAAACAGTCATCAGCCCCAGTAGTTTGCAGCGCATGGTGAAGCGTTTTGGGGCCTATATCACAGCCAGCGAAGCGGATTGGCGTCGGGAAGAGCCAGCTGGCAAGATCAAGGCGCCAATCCTTTACGCAGAGAGCGACGGTGTGTGGCTGCATTTGCAACAAGCCGAAAGCAAGCGGGCAGAGGTGAAAGTGGGGTTGCTCTATACGGGCAAGCGCAGGATAGGTGTCGATCGATTTGCCTGTGAGAACAAGGTTGTTATGACCCAGCTCGGTGGTTCCACCGAGCAGTGGCAGATCAAGCTGCGTGAACTGGCCGACCGGCATTTTGATCTCAACCATACCAACTACCTGGTGGTCGGCGGTGATGGAGCAACCTGGGTGAAACACAGCTTTGACTTGCTCAACTTACCTCAGTTGGCCGTGCTGGATCGTTTCCATGTCGCTTGCGCTGTTCACTCTGCCTTCGGCAAACTGACCAATAGTCACGTGCTCCTGGATAGCCTCTTCTCCCAACCTTTTGATAACGTCAAACCTCAAATCCTGAACCTCATCGCCCGGACCAAGGGCAAACAGACCGCGTTGCTATTGCGTACTTTGCATTACCTTGAGATCAATCAGCACGCCCTTCCTGACCTCAAACTGCGCTTACCCTCAGACCTGTATCCCTCTACCCTCGGTTCTGCAGAAGCCAATGTCGATAAACTTGTCCGTCAGAGAATGCGTGGCCGTGGTTTCTCCTGGTCTGTTGATGGCGCTCAATCCATGCTTGCCATCCTGAGACACAAAGATACCCTCTCCAGAATCGTCTTTCTCCCTCCTGTGAAAGATGATAGACACAGACCTTCCACTCGTGTTCACACCCATTTGGCTTATCAGCCTGTCTCTGCTTCTTTGCCTGTCTTCTCTTCTTCAGAAGCTCCCAGAGATTGGGTACAATTGCTCAAAAATCGGATGAATAATGATCTCTCCTTGACTGATCTTTTCTGATATATGCAAATATGAAACAGTATCCCATGGAGTTTGTTGTGAGGGGGTCAGCACATGGTATACACTTTTTAGAAAAGTCATATGAGTTGTATCGGGATCGATGTCTGGAGTTATGGGGGATAAGATATCAAGACATCGAGGTGTATATTGATCAAAGATATAACCCATTTAGATTATCAAGAGTTGAGACAGATAAGTCCGGAGGCAGCCAGGCGAGCAATCCTGCAGGTATTGAAAGCACACAAGGGGAATGTGACAGCCGCAGCCAGGATCCTGAGTGTCAGCAGGGCGACGATCTACAAGGCAATTCGCAAGAATGAAGCTGGGGATTTGAAAGACGGTTCAAAAGCGCCGCACCGGGTTCACAACAAAACAAGCGCAGAGATTGAAGCCAGGATACTTGAGTTGAGAGATAAAACCCGCTATGGACCTGTCAGGCTGAAAGAGGAACTGGAAGAATTGGATAGGTTGATGGTATCAAAATGTGTGATTCATAGACATCGTTTCAATTCCCTAAAGATTGAATCAACCTCAAAAGATCGATCCCGGAAGTTTTCTTTTGTGGGATCATAGCCTTTTACGACTTCATCCCAGTATGGTGTCTTGTCTTTGAGTTCAAAATAACGATCAATTGGGGCCATTCCGATAGCTCCATGAATTCGTTCCCAATTGTAGTAATGTTGCCATTCACTCAAACGATCTGATAAATGCGGGTCCTGAAAATTTTTAGTGGCATAGAACTCAACCAAATCAGTTTTTTGTGTTCGCTCAACTTTTCCATTCAAATGCGGTGATCTCGGACGTATGGGACGGAATTTAATACAATTTGTCATGAGCCATTCTTGTACCTTATAAGCAAAGAACTCTTGTCCACGATCGGTCTGGATGCGTTGGATAGGGAATGGCATCTCTTCAACTAATCTTTCGAGAAAATCCAAGGTGTTTTGTGCAGTTTTCCGAGAATAAATACCTGCAACCTGGTATCGGGTGCAGTCATCAACAGCCGTATATTGATAAAGTCCAGGTGCAATTTTGCAGGTATCCATTTGAACGCATTCTCCAGGCACTTTTCGTGAATATCGACGTACTCGTTTCTGACGTGGAGGTTTACGGAGAGGTTTTACATCTTGAGAAGTTAAGACCTTCTGTATGGTTGAAAGCGAAATTAGAAAATCATATAGTCGTTTTAATTCATTCTGGATCCTACGAACTCCCAAATTGTTCTCGGTTCTCAGCGTCAAAATCCAATTTATCTTTTGGGTATCAATTTTTCGGTTAGGAGAATTTTTTGGTTTTCTACTGAGTTCTTTCAAACCTTCCAGCCCATGTTCAGAGAAACGTTTTGTCCACTTACGCAAAGTTGGTCGAGAGATACCACATCTTTGACAGACAATTCCCGCATTACAAATCTTTTCGTATAGATCAACCCATTTCAAACGTGCTTGAATCTTGTGATCCATTACATTATTGTACATTGAAACGATGTCTGCGAATCACACAAATTATCTTTATTACTACAACGTCGTTAGAAAACATTCTTCCCTTCAAAGGCGTTCCCCCTGGAAGTATCTTGTCACTGCTTCTCCTGATTTAGATGCTAAAATCAGGTTCGTACCCCCTATCCTTCTGGATAATATCGCTGTCCAGCTCGGTGATTGGAGTGGTTACCATCTGCTGGCTTCTCACCATGTATGGAGGCCGTTGAAAAAAGCAGTTTATTCATCAGAAGCACGATTGATTGCCGTTGTGAAGCGGATCAGGACTTCATTTTGGGCTTGATGGCATCGTTTTATCAGGTCTTTTAGCTCCTCTTTTACCTCTTTTCCTATAATATCGACTTTTCCCCCTCACTCAGCCTAACATGTCCCATAGCTCGGACAGTTGAAACCAATCCCGCTAATCAGCTTCACCATCCGCTTCAAATTGAGTGCGATCGCCGTAGGATATGCCTGAACCCCATACTTCTCCAATCCAATATACCGGCAGCGCCCTAAGCCATGCTGCATCTTAGCTTCCCCAAATTTGCGCTCAATCTTGTACCGCTCCCGTCTCCCCTGCTGGTAATCCTCCCTCCTGACCATTTCCTGCCAGACCTGTTTATTACTGTTTTTCTTTTTCAGACGGTTATCTTTCAACATGATTGCTGAATGCAAGCCCTGCTTCATGTCCATATCCACCAGGCTGGTGAAGTGTTTCCCGTCCCAGGCATTCCCACTGCTGACTTCCAATCCTGTGATCAAATTGCTCTCCGCGTTCATGCTCACATGCGTTTTATAACCATAAAAGTAATTTGTCCTTACTTCCTCTTTTCCGTAAGCGCTCCCGATACACGCTCAGGGTGGAGTGATCCGGCGCTTTCTGATCGATCGCCAGTCCCACAAACCATTTGGCTGGCAGGTTCTCATTGAAATATACTTCCGTTTGCCGTTCGGAGAGATTGTACAGGTAGCTGATCAGCAGGCTCCTAAGCAATAGAGCCGGGTCATAGGCTGGTCTTCCCGATAGTCCTTCGCCTTTATATAGTTTGGTTAGCTTTTTGGTGTAATATGTCCAGTCGACCAGGACATTGAGTTTACGCAGAAAGTGGTTTTCGGGTACGATCTGCTCGTAAAGGTAGTCTCCAAATATGGATTGCTGGTCTGTCTGGATGTTTCTCGGGCTTCCCATCTGCGCTTATTGCCTTTCAAGTGTGGAGTGGATTTATTAATCCATCTATCTTTGTTATGTGGAAGGTTTAGTGCTTGTTTTTCAACGGTCAGAGTGAAAAAATGGAAATGGAAGGCTGGCGGCGATGCTTGATATAATCAAAGCAGCACATAGGAGATGGCATGCAGGCATTGGTAACCGCTCTACCCAAACCGTATGAAGATGAGGTCTATGCCTTATGGGATGACCTGGAAACACGCTTCGGCAGCAAGTTTGTGCGCATCACACCCATTCCGCATTTCTCCTGGCAGGTTGGCGAGTCTTACGATCTGGATCAGGTGGTTCCAATGCTTTCCCGCCTGACCTTGAAACTTGAGCCATTTCAGGTATGGGCTAATGGAGTCAATTTCTTCGTCAGCCAAACACCCATTGTATTCATAAAACTGATGAAGGAGCCATACCTTCTGCGTATGCACGCGCAGCTTTGGGAAATGATGGAAACGTATACCCTGCGCCCGAACTTGCTGTACAACACTTCCATGTGGACTCCGCATATCACCCTCGCCCTGCAGGATGTGAATTGGGACGACCTTAAAGCAGTAATGCAGCACTTGAGCGAGAAGAAAATCGATTGGCATTTTACTGTGGATAACCTCTCTATCCTTTGCCAGCCGGACAGCGGGGCTTATAAATTGCAGTACACCTTTAAATTTGGCCAGGGTCTTGTGGCCATGAATACCTGTAACAGTTAAATTGGAAAGTCAGGATCTTCCACGCCTTTTCCTGAAGGTATATTTATGGGTTTAAGTAAGATTGAACTGCTCCGATAAAATCCACATTGGATGCCCAGTTTATTTCTATTTCCTGCAAGGTTTGCCAGTCCGCATAAGCGCGTAAAGACTTGCCCACATCCCGGATGAGGGCACTGCTCATGCGTACATTCGGCTCAAAAAACAGTTTGATGATTTGTAAGCGCTTCTCTTTTCGCCAGGCTTTGGCATCCATTCGGCCGATCAGTCTTCCGCGCCAGAGAATTGGCAGGGTGAAATATCCGTAGATACGCTTGGATATGGGTGTGTAACATTCGATAGTGTAATCAAAATTGAATAAGGTTCTTGCCCGTGCCCGGTCCGTGAGCAGCGGGTCAAAGGGCGAGAGAATAGTGGTAAGGGCGGGTTTCAAGAGATTGGCACGGGCTTTTTCGAAGAGGTCGAGATTGTTGGGGTGGAGAAAGGCTTCTTGTGGGGTTGGGCTGTTGATTTTAAGAGGGATAAGCTGATCTGTTTTTACCAAGGTGGGAATCAAGGATGTAAAACGATTCTTTTTGATGTAGATATTTTCTGCGATCCAATTTTCTGTGGCAATACCGAGTGCCCTGACGGAATTCAGAATCAATTGTGAAACAGCTTGCTCAAAATCCGGGGTTTGAGCATCGTCCCAATCCGGAAGTACGCGTTCACGCAAATCATAGACACGCTGAAAACCGCGCCGCTGCTGGACCATCAGATCTCCGCGGTAGAAGAGCAGTTCAAGGGCGAACTTTTCGTCCTTCCAGCTCCACCAGGAACCTCGCGATTGTTTACTCTTGAAATCTGAGGAACGCACAGGACCGTTTTCACGGATGTGATCCAGCATTTTCTCCAAATATCCAGGGTGGGAAGCTGACCATTCATGCAGGGACTTCCAGCCGTGTTGTTTATCCAGCATCAGTGCGCGGTAAAGAGGGTAGTCTTCTATGGGGATGAGACACATTGCGTGGGCAAAGTACTCAAAAAGGCTGCCGGAGGCATGCAGGTCTTCCAACCAGCTGGGGTCGTAAGCACCAAGACGCGAATAGAGGATGTGCAAATGCGCGCGGGCGACCACGCTGATCGTGTCCAGTTGGAGCATATTGAGGCGGCGGATGGTCCTTTGAACATCAGCAGGCTTGGCGGGTTTTTGGGGTTTGCGCAGCAGCCCAAGTGCAGCCAGGTTCAGGAGGCGGGCTTGGTTGAGGTCTAAGGACAGATTGTCAGGCATGCCGCGATTATAGTTTGTTTGTTCGGTTTCACTCAATTTACGCAATATTTTGTCACCCAAAAGGGGTTAATTCCGGCATAAAAAGGCAAGTTGATAGTTCCTGATAGTCCCAAGTGGCTAAACTATCATGCGCAGTAACAGTCAGGAGATAATAATGGAAGTACCAAGATATTGGAGACTAAAGAAACAGCGTTATTCACTCACTGGTGAAGTTTGCCCGCATTGCGACGCGAAAATTTTCCCTCCGCGGGATATCTGCCCTGAGTGCGGTGGTGAGGCGAAAACGCCTTTTACCTTCAGCGGTATGGGAGAAGTTTATTCTTATACCCACATGACCACAGCCCCGGCTGGGTTTGAAGAACAGGCTCCTTACACGATTGCGCTGGTTAAATTGAATGAAGGACCAGTTGTCACAGCACAATTGACAGATCTGGGGGATGAGAAAGTGCACATTGGCATGCCAGTGGAAATGGTCACACGGAAAATCCGCAATGATGGGGATGAACGCGGCATGATTGTATATGGCTATAAATTTCGGCCGGTGATGGCGCTGAAGTAATATTGATTTGCAATACCTAGTAAATCCATACATTTGCTTGACGAGGTTAAGCAAATTGTTATAATACGGTTCATAACAACTGAATACCGTTGAGGTGACCCGTTGCCCGGAAGCCAGGGCGTAAAGGTGGAAGCTGGTTAAAGTCCAGCGCTGTACCGCAACTGTAAGTCAGATTATCTGACAAGCCAGGATACCTGCCTCAACGTTACTCAACAAAACCTTCTCGGATTAAGGAGGTAATGGGTGGCATGCACTTAATTACTGAATTCTTAACCCGACCTGAAAGGTCGGTTTTTTATTTTGGATAATTATTTTCCAAGGGGAATAGTTCATGTGGCATAAAAAGATATTTTCGATGTTTATTGGTCTTTTGCTGGTTTTGACACGGGTTCCATTGACGGCATTTTTAGGCGCGTTGTTGGCCTTTTTCCTGGTTGTATCATCGCGGGTGGAAATGCTTTATCTGAACTCATTGTTTGTGCGAAACTGACTACCGAAGTGAAAGAGGATAAGCATCCATTTTAGGAGCAGAAAATTCCAGCTCAAACCGGTATTGATTATTAATGTTTTGTAGAAGAGGTCAAAATGGTTACAGACATACAAAAGAATCCAGTTTCTCTGAATGAATACCCAATTCGGGAATTTGCCTGGATACGCAAACGAGACGGAAGGATTGTTAAATTCGATAAGTCCAAAATATCCGAAGCTATCTTTAAGGCAGCTAAGGTGGTTGATGGGGATGATCGGGATCTGGCGGTCGAATTGGCAAATGTTGTGGTTTGTTACCTTAAACAGTACCAACCCATAGAAATACCCTCTGTAGAAGAAGTACAGGATGCTGTCGAGAAGGTTTTAATAGAAAGGGGACATGCAAAAACTGCCAAAGCCTACATCCTCTACCGCGACCGGCGTACCCGCATGCGAGAAGCACGATCAGAGTTAATGGATATTGTTGAAGAGATTTTGGTAGAAACCAGCCGCGAGAATGCTAATGTTGGGAATTCACCCTCAGCGAAGATGCTGCAAATCGCTTCAGCTGCCAGCCGTCAATATTATCTAACACGATTGATTCCAGAAGATATCGCTCAGGCTCACCAGAGCGGGGATATCCATATCCATGATCTTGATTTCTATGGAAAAACATTGACCTGTGTCCAGATTCCGTTGGGTAAATTGTTGACAAATGGTTTCAATACCGGCCATGGGTATATCCGTCCCCCAAAACGCCCTGCTTCTGTAACCGCTTTGGCAGCCATCATCTTACAGAGTTCTCAAAATGATATGCACGGCGGCCAATCCTTCGCTTCTTTCGATCACGATATAGCGCCATTTATTGCCGGCTCCTCAGAATTTGATGTATTTCAATCTATGGAAGCATTAATCTATAACCTGAACTCCATGCACAGCCGAGCTGGTGCTCAAGTCCCTTTCAGTTCGATTAACCTGGGATGCGATCTCTCCCCGGAGGGACGCATGGTGACCAAGACGCTCCTGGAAGCTTACGAAAAAGGATTGGGCAGAGGTGAAACGCCAATTTTTCCAAATATCATTTTCCGTTTGAAGAAAGGGATTAATTTTGATCCAAAGGACCCTAATTACGATCTCTTTCAGCTGGCAATGCGGGTTTCTTCCCAGAGGATGAATCCTACGTTTTCATTTATGGATGCATCATTCAACCAACCTTACAACACGGAGGTTGCCTATATGGGTTGCCGGACACGGGTGATTGCTAATCGACATGGCCCAGCCGTAAGCACCGGGCGTGGGAATTTATCCTTTACCACCATTAATCTGCCGCGTCTGGCTATAAAGGCCAACGGCCATATCGAATTATTCTTCCAGGAATTGGAAAAAATCCTGGTTCTTACCGCTCGCCAGCTGTACCACCGCTACAAAGTGCAATCTCACCTGAAAGTGCGGGATATGCCTTTCCTGCTGGGGCAGGGACTCTACTTGGATTCTGAGCTTCTCAAACCCGATGATGAGATTGCCCCCGTGATCAAACATGGGACATTATCCATTGGCTTTATTGGCTTAGCAGAAACGCTGGTTAGCTTAATCAGCTCGCACCACGGGCAAACTGTACAAGCCAGACAATTGGGATTGGAGATTATTAGATTTATGCGGCGGGCTGTGGATAAGTTTTCTGAGGATTATGATTTGAACTACACTCTTTTAGCGACACCAGCGGAAGGGTTATCCGGGCGGTTCGTTTCCATAGACAGGCGTAATTTTGGAATCATTCCCAGGGTAACGGATAAAGAATATTATACAAATAGTTTTCATATCCCGGTTGAATTTCAAATTTCATCCTTCGAAAAATGTCAAGCTGAAGGGCTTTTTCATGAGCTGACTAATGCTGGTCACATCAGCTATGCTGAATTGGCTGCTCCCCCCATCCACAATCTTGAAGCCTACGAGCGATTACTTCGCCACATGGCAGATTGCAATATGGGATATGCAGGCATCAATTTTCCAATCGATGAATGTCTGGAATGCACTTATCGAGGTGTAATTGCCAATGAATGCCCGGCTTGTGGTGCCACCCATATTCGCCGTATTCGCCGCATTACTGGTTATCTTTCCACCGTGGATCGGTTCAATGATGCTAAAAAAGCTGAGCTAAGAGACCGCACCCCTCATTTTCACATGAAAGAAGGGCCTCGGTGATTGTTCGAATTGCAGGGCTCAGCCAGGAAAGTGTTACCGATGGACCAGGTTTGCGTACAGTCCTTTTTTTCCAGGGATGTCACCACGCTTGCCCGGGATGCCATAACCCTCAAACCTGGGATGTTAATGGAGGCGAGGAAATTGAGGTTGAGGACTTGATCCGGCGCTTTCAATTCACCCCGCTTCTTTCCGGCATCACGTTTAGCGGAGGCGAACCATTTCTTCAGGCCGAGGCGGCTGCCTGTATCGCTGAATATGTGAAATCAAAGGAATTGAATCTGTGGATCTATACTGGCTACACCTGGGAGGATCTGCTGACTCATTTTGCTGAGCCGGGTTTTCAAAAATTAATCCGCTTAGCCGATGTAATTGTGGAAGGCCCCTATAGAAAAGAGCTTAGCGATTTGTCATTACCCTACCGTGGTTCATCCAATCAACGCATTCTGTTGCCTGAGGCCAGCCTGAGGCAAAGGCAAGTAGTTTTATGGAGTGAATCGTAAATGATGGGAATGAACAGGGGATGATTGTATATAGCTACAAATTCCGGCCGGTGATGGCGCTGAAGTAAAGGCATGATCTCTCTCACAAAATGACCCTCCTTAATGGAGGGTTATTTGTTCCTCGCGAGTAGTGTTTCAGTTCTATAATTGTTTATCAGATAAAAACCTAAGCAGAGAAATTTCTCGGCATCCAATTGTCTATAGAAATGCGAGCATCGTAAAAGGAGAAACATGCCCCCAAAAATCGAGATCTTAGGTGTCCATTTTGTGAAAGCGGAACAACCAGTCCATTTAATTGAAATATTAGTGAGAGATAGTGAAGGGCCGTTTGATATGAGCAAGATTACCCAGCCAATGTCGAACCAGCCTCGAACGTACTGGCAAGTACCGTACGATGACCAGATCCTGAATGCTGAAGGTACCAAAATTGTGGCAGACGCGATGTTTGAAAAAAACAACAAACCCTTATGGACAGGCGATATGAGGATTGCTTTCTTTTTCCATTATCTCGATTTATCCCGACCGCTGATGACGCCTTTTGGGGAGGTTAATCTCCCGCCAGAAACTGAGCGTCCCAAACGGTTGGAGATTATGGAGTATTTTGAGGTGGATTAGTTCGAGGTAATTTAAAATCAGAAATAAAGGATAGTACAACTGATTTGGGTGTCACACCTTGTTTTTATGGTTTCATTCTCAATTTAAACTGCAGGCTGACAATCATTTAAAAAACCGAGCTTTGCTCTCTTTCAAAAACACCATTAAAGAGAAAAAGTGTAAGAGAGGTGATATCATTACCTTATGTTGTTATTATCCGTTTTTCAAGCTGATTCGATTAATAACAACGTGTGTTTGTTTTCCCTGTTTCAACAGGTGTCGTCACTATTTTTTAGAGATTCGGGGGTTGGGAGGATTGCTTATTGAAGAAACATTACTGCTTATTTCACTTGATTGATCAAATGGAGTATTTATGAAAACTGTTTATGTCGTTTGTGCCAGTGGCATCGCAACTTCAACGCTGATGCGCGTGAAAATTGAAAGATTCCTGGAAGAAAGAGGCATCGAAGTTAAAGTGCTGCAATATCGTGTAACCGAAATTTCCCCAGAACGCACAAGGGCAGATGCTATCGTAGCCACCACGGAGATAGATAAAGCCTTCGAGGAGGTTGCGCCTGTTATTAATGGTGTTTCCCTGATCACTGGCATCGGACAAAAAGCAACCCTGGAAGAATTAGCCTGGGTGCTTACTGAAAATGATAAGGAGAAATAATCATGGAAGGATTTTTAACTGCAATTGGTGATTTCCTCAATGGACTGGATTCAGTAATTGCCTTGCCTATCGTTATTGCTATCCTCGGAATAGTTCTCGGCCAAAAATGGGATAGCGCCATCCGCAGCGGCATGTTGACTGCCGTGGCTTTTGTTGGTATTTTCCTGACCGTTGGTCTGCTCGGCGACACTGTCAGTGTTATTGGCGCAAACTTTGCTGATGTCACGGGGACGAACCTGGATGTAATCGATATTGGCTGGCCGGCAGCTTCCGCGCTTGCCTTTGGCACTCCGGTTGGCAACCTGATCATCCCGCTGGGCATTCTGCTCAATGTGATCCTGCTCGTTGTCGGTCTCACACAGACGTTGGATGTGGACATTTGGAATTTCTGGCACATGGCATTTGTAGGTGCATTAGTGCAGTACGTAACCGGCAGTTTCGCCATGGCTTTGTTTGCTGCGTTGGTTACGCTGGTGATTGCACTTTTCCTGGCAGACTGGTCTGCTCCTTTAATCCAGAAATACTTCAAAATGCCAGGCATCTCCATCCCGCATATCCAGAGCGCCAGCTTAATGGCATTAGCTATTCCTTTTGCGCGCCTGTTCAATAAGATCCCGTTCCTGCGCAACCTTAAACTTAACCCGGATGTCGTGCGCAGAAAAATCGGCCTTCTGGGAGAACCGATGGTGCTGGGCTTTATCATTGGCTTCCTACTGGGTGTTTTCAGTAAGCAATCACTGCGGGAGGCTGTCCTGACCGCTATCAACACGGGTGCCGTGATGGTTCTGATCCCGCGGATGGTTGCTATTTTGGTGGAAGCCCTCAGCCCTGTGGCTGAGGCAGCGCATGAGTTTATGACCAAGCGCTTCAAAGGCCGCGAGTTCTTCATCGGCCTCGATTCTGCTGTTCTTGCCGGCAATCCCACAGTCATCGCCGCAGGTCTTCTGCTAGTCCCGGTGGAAATTCTACTGGCTTTTGCGCTTTCCCCCTTGGGCAATCACACGCTTCCCTTCATTGACCTGGCAGATGGCGTTTTTGTGGCAGCCATGCTGGCACCCTTAGTGGCTGGTGATGTGCTCCTGACCACGCTGTTGGGTGCCATCGTGATGGGTATTGGTTTGATCTTCACTACGCTTATTTCTCCGGCAGTGACAGAATTGGTCAACAAAGGCTCCCTTGGCTTGGACATCCCTGAAGGGTTTGCCAAATACACTGTCATGAGTGATGGCGCTCTGCCCACTTCTTATGGCTTATACTATCTCTTCCAAACGCCACAATTTGTGGCGATCGTTGTCAGCCTTCTAGTTGTGGTTGGGTTGTATTTCCTGAAGAAAAAAGTCAGTCTGGAAAAACTGATTGGCAGCGAAGAGTAGGAAGTGGTCAAGTAACTCTATCTATTAATAAGATGCTGGCAGGCTTTTGATTAGCCTGCCAGCTCGTCTCAAGGATTTTATGGGTATTTTTGAATGGGTCATGGAACGTACGGGTGTGTGGGGTCCAGCCATTATGGCGTTCTATAAGGAAAACTCTCTTTGGATCAACACAATTGTGCTGGTCTATGGCGCCGTGATGGTATTGGCCTGGCGCAATCTAGAAAAACTACGTTATGCTCTTACAGACCAAGTTTTGGAGCAAGCCAGAAGTCGTGCAGGCGTGCTGACACCCGACAAAGTGAAGCAAGCCACTTTAAAAGACTTTAATCTGGATTGGGAAACAGCTTTTCAACAGAGCAGCTTTCCACTCCTTGCCGGGCAGAGCAGTATCTGGCCAGTAAAAGCCAGCTTGGAGAGTTTCAAGAGACTCCTGCCAGAAAAGGAACTTTATCGGCGTTTGGAGAAACCCCTAAAACGCATAGGCGTCATTCTGGACGTTCCCGCAAGTAAAAAATAATAAGTTACTCCTCTTTTTCCGGGTAGTATCTTTTATCTCTGTGTGGTTTTGAGTTAAACTAAAAGTATGCTTCTCTTAGTATAGGAAAGGAGAACGAATGAAGAGTATTCTGCGTTTATTTCTGATTTGTTTGGGAATAGCCCTTTTACTTGCTTTAATCGTTTTTGTGGTCGGTTATTTGCTCAAATGGGATGGTGTCAAAAATTATGCCACCGTTATGGTCATAATTGGTGGGTGCATCTGCGCTGTTGGCGCAATGAGTGTAGCTGGTGGGACCACCACAGCGATTGGATCCACAACCGCATTAAATATGGCTGGCGGCGTTACCACTATCGAGCAGCGCAGCCGCCGTTTATTGGATGACCGCGACAAATCCTATGGCTTTGCTATCTATGTGTTGGTGACGGGCGTAATCCTGATTGTTATTAGTCAACTGCTCACACCCATCTCACGCTTGTTCAGTTAAAGTCTAAACAAATAACAGTCATGTCTGACGCCCCGGACTTCCCAAAATTAACGGGACAGACCATTCTTGTCCTTTCTGCCGGTGAGGATTGTGATTTACTCCGACTAGTCCAGAGAATGGCCGATGAAGATGGGCGGAAAATGATTTTGGCTTATCCATCGAACGTGCGATTTGAGAGCATCCAGGCAAAATTACTGCGCTTCCCCCTGCCGGTTGAGTTTGTACGCACGAACGCGGTCAAGCTCGGAGGAATTGCCCCCGCGAGTATGGATGGTTTGGTTTGTTTCAGAACACTGAGCGCGGTCAATGCCATTGCAGGGCAGGGGTTGCTGGCGCTTTACCGATTTTTTGAAGTCCTTAAACCAGGCGGTTGGCTGCACATCGAGGAGGAGCTCCCATATTACCTTGCTGCGGGTGAGGCTCAGCATTTTTGGGCGCAGACACATGCCTTGCTCAGAAGCGCGCAAGCCTTCAACCGCTCGAGGTCAGGTTCAGC
The DNA here is from genome assembly GCA_040772525.1 of Anaerolineaceae bacterium. GTDB lineage: Bacteria > Chloroflexota > Anaerolineae > Anaerolineales > Anaerolineaceae > Mesolinea. The sequence continues at coordinate 544,863 of JAXGXZ010000001.1, forward strand.
ATATCAACCCGAAGTGCTGGAAATTATTACAGAGAAAGTTGGTTTTGAAGATATCAGCCTGGAAGATACAATCTGCTCAATGACAAGGGAAAAATTCTGGGTTGAAGTCTGGCCACAACTTGAGATTCTGCTTAAAAATGAACAGGATGAATTGGCGCGAAAAACCTTTAGTCAGCAAGCGGACATGCTCGCATCTCAACTGGATGGTGAGGGAGAGGTTGAAATTCCTGGCTACCGCCTTCAGGCGAACAAGCCCTGGCGGATTGAATAATTGGTTAATACTGGTTGGGATCCACAGTTTTTACCGCGCTACGCAATACTCCCGAAGCCTTTCCGCCTATAGAACTGAGCTTTCGTCAGGTGTTGCCGCTAATCCTGATCCAAACGGATTAGTGCGGCGTAGTCGTTTAAGAAGACAATCTGCTGAATCGGAATCGTATTAAGCTCGTCAGATTCTGGCTGAATCAGGATGAAATAGCTGGCTCCAGTACTTCTGGCAATATCCAATATCTTCAGGTCGAAATTTAGTTCATCTTCCTGAAGATAGGGTGTTAGGGCTTGAGTTACCCGCCACCATTCGGGGAGAAAACTACCGATTGCTCCGCCGTCTTTGTAAGTATAGGCGACGGAACGTAAAGAGAAATATCTGGGAATCAGGCTGTCTGCCAGATAGCGCGGGGAAGGATCCGGAAAGACACTCTCTGTTGTGCCCACAAAATCGTCTAAACTGGCATAAAAGACATATTTTGCTTCTTCGATAGGTGTAGGTTTACAAGGGAAACGCCCTTCTTTAAGGCAGGCCTGGGTACGCATCCAGGCCGGATTAAGAGAAGGTTGGGTCCCTGCTACGTATCCAACCGATAATACCGCTATGCTCAACCAGATGACCAGTTTGCTCCTCCCGGCTCCCTCTAATTTTTCCATGGCATGGGCGCAGAGGAAAAGGAAACTAAGCCAGAACAGAGGTATCAGGTAGCGGATATTACGCCGGATCTCGCGGAACATCAAACCTCCGGACAACCGAGAGAAAAGGACTTCATCGAACAGGGGGATGAGCAGGAAGACCGCAATGATGGCCACCCACCAAATGGACAACAGCCTGATGGTTTGTCCCCATCTATCATCGGGGACTGGTTTTTGCTTTTTTAGATACCAGAAGGCAAAAGCGAAAAAGAAGAGAGCTGCCAAAGCAAGACTGGCCAGACTAAAGTCGCGGGTCAGGAAAGCCCATAGATCATGGGTGATGAACTCACCCACAGTTCTGACCTGTTCAGAATAACGTCCCGAATGTACCGCTTCGAGGAGCACGGGATCCAGCTTCGAAGGCGGGTTGCTGAAGTAAGCGCGCAAAAAGGGGAGAACACCGAGAATCGAAATCACTAGTGAAGGCACGAATGATTTCCACCAGTCCCTTTTGTGTTGGGTATATGCATAAACCAGCAGTGTCAGTAAGCATGCTGCCAACCAGGCTGGGCCGCTAACCGGATGGACATAAAGTATTGCCGTGAAAACAAGTGTGCTGAACCAGTGCCATCCCGGATAAGGCAGGGAACGCACCAAAAAAAGGAGCGCGTAAGGCAAAAGCGCCTGAAAAAGAAACCGTGGTACAACATCCGGAAATATGCCAAAGGACTCAGAAAGTGGCAGGACAATGCGTATCACCATCATGAGTGAGAAAATCAGTGCCAACAACTTTTTGGTTATCAGGCGCCTGGCTAATAAGTAGTAACTTAATAATTGCAGAAAGACGGAGGGTGCAAGCAAAACGTTGAAGGTAGCTGAGTAACTGCCCAATAGTTTTCCAAGCCATCCAATCAACGGAATGTGAAAGGCAAAATACTCGCTGTAATTTCCCGGGTTGGAAAGAAGAGCATCTTGTTGGAAGTTGCCAGGCACTTGTCCGGCAGCGGCATATGATGCAATATTTCCGGCATCTGAAGCGAGTTGGAGGCTCTCTTTAATACTAAAACCGTTTATGCCGTTGGCATAAAAGAGCGTAACTAAGATGAAAATAAGCACAGCGAATAAATCCAGCCAACGATCCATTAAGAGCTGTCTTTTAAATAACTTTTGGTTAATGTAAAGAACCGCAAGCAACAATGCCAACAGAAAAAAAGGCTCAACGCCAGGATGGCGTTCAGTGAGAGCAAGACCTTCTGCGGTTGGCCCCAAAGTCTCACCTCGGTTTCAGCCTCCCGCGTGGCTGCCAAGTCCAGTGTATAGTTTACTGCTCTGCTCTGAATTGTCAAATTGCCCCGGCTTAAGTCTGCATCCCAGAACACGCGCAGGTAATCCATCTTAGGCTTAGGGACATTAATGAGATAGAGTTCAGCCAATAGGCTGGTTTCAAAAAAGAATCGGTTATCCAGGCGGGATAAATCCACTAATTCCAGTGCGGACCGATTGATGGCAATAAAGCCATTAGTCGGGTCGAATAGGTGCCAATAACCTGTTGCTAATTTTGTAAGAAAAGACAATCCAAAATTACCCAATCGGCGGATAAAGGGCATTTGTTTCAGCTCCCTGGTATGCATAAAACGATTGCCCTTGGTGTAATTTGCTTTACGTTCGAGAATGGGAGCGATCAAGGCAATCGGGGTCCATTTGGCCGTTGCTATCCATTTTAATGAAGATATTGCTATCTGTCTTGAGCGCTTCAAAGAATCTCAGTTTCATCGTGCCGCCCACACCCAGATTTGCTGGTGTGGAATAAAAATTGATCTTTGGATTCTCGAGAGATTGAACAATAGCCGCTATTTCATCCTCACTGCAATCATCCACGATGATAATGTGATCCAGCCAGGCAGAGTGCTAATGACCTGGGCAAATATATGCGCGTGCTGTATGCAGGGATGATGATGCAAATGCGATTATTTTCTAACACAGTCGTCGTTCTTTGTGTTGGGTGTTTCAGCTTGGTTGGTTTGATTATACCTAAGACCGCAGAGTAAACCTTGTTCTTCTGGCAATGAGAAGGGACGTTCAACCACTATTCTTGGTAGCAGCTTTCCTCTGTTCTTCCTCGCTCAGACGCAGATGAAACAAACCAGCTACCACAAACACGCCGCGGAGGAGTTGGATCGGTGTGAACCTTTCCCAAATTAGGAAGTAAGCTAATGAGGAAGTGATAATTGGTTCCGAAGTCAGGAACAAGTTGGCCACACTAGAAGGAAAGTTGCCAGGCTGATTTGTAAAAGCCAAAACCGTGCACGGTGGCAAAGATGGAAAGACCCGCCACTCAAAACCAACTCAGCCAATCTCTTCCCAACATGAGCAGGTCGGCCAAAATCCTTGCCCTGACCTGGGATAACATCGGGAGGTCAAAAATTCCAAACGAAAAGAAACACGGAGCCGATCATGAGGATATAAAAAGTGGTTGTCCAGGGGTTGGGCCCGTGCTTGCCGGCATAAGCGCCCAACAGGGCATTAAACGCGTAAAACGAACCTGAGCTGATGACGAACAGAAAAACAGTCGATACCTTTCTGCGAGATTGCAGGTTTGGGGTTTTACTCGGGGTGGGTTGCAGAATTCTTGTTTTTTTGCTCAGAGCGCCTGTGCCAGTCTTCACTTACACGCAGGAGCACCAAACCACCCACCACTAGTAAGCCGCCCAAAATCTGAATTGGGCTGAGGATCTCTCTGAAAAAGAGATAGGCTAATATAGAGGTAAGAACCGGAACAGAAGTCAGGAACATCTTCGCCACGCTGGAAGGCAGATAAACCAGACTGTTATTGTAGAACCCGAATCCGCCAATTGTGGAAACAATTGAGAGCATGCTCATCCAAAACCAGCCGGATAAATTTCTGCCCATCACGAAGAGGGCAGCCAAGCTCCGTGCCTGCCCTGTCAGAAAACTAATAGGCAACAGGTTAAAGATGAGCAGGAAGAAAGAGGCAAAAAGCAGAATGTAAAAAGTGGTCGTCCAGGGGTTCAGGTTGCGTTTAGCCGCCATGGAACCCAGCAGAGAGTAAAAAGCATAGAACAATCCTGCTCCAATGCCGATGAGAAAGCCTGTCCAATGAAAGGTCACGTCAGCACCCGTCAGGGAAACGAGCGTGCACCCAACCATGGCAAGAAGGATGGCAATGATCTTTGGAAGGCCGAGAGTCTCATGCAGCAGCCACCACCCCAGGATGGCAGTAAAGGGGGCAGAACTGAAAAGCAGGACAGTAGCCACAGAGGAGTTGTTATACACCATAGCAAAGGTCCAGATAATATTGAAAAGGGCAAAAACGAGCCCATAACCGATCAAGTAGAATAGGTTGTTTCTGTCAACCTTGAGAAGATTGGGTTTAAAGAGCAGCAAAGGAATGACCAGAGCAATGGCCGCAAGCATGTCGCGCCAAAAGGCTGTCACCATTGGAGGCAGCTGGTAATTTGAAAGCAGATGGCGCATAAAAATAGCTGTAGTGGAAAAACAAAGCGTTGCCAGGAAGGCAAAAGTATAACCGCGGTTGCGGGATCCCTTAGTCTCACTTGATGTCTGCATTCTCGTATTGTTACTTCCCTTCATGTGATTTACCACTTTAGCTCTGACTACAGATATTCTATCCCATTCATCTCTAAAAGGCAGGCACAGGCGTGGTAGCCGTGGGAAAAATGATAAAATCAGGTTAGAAAAGGTTTTACACGCTGATGAAAAAAAGAACTCGTAACTCTGCAAAAGCCGTAATAATACGCGGATCCAAACTGTTGGTCATTCGTAAAAAAAACAATGGCAGCAGTTATGCTGTACTGCCAGGAGGTGGGCAGAAGAAGGGTGAATTGCTCCACAGAGCGCTTAAACGGGAATGCCTTGAAGAGGTTAATGCCAAGGTGAAGGTTGGGCAGCTCTTGTTTGTACGTGAGTACCTTTCTGCAAAACATGAATTTGCCGACCAGTCACAACATAGCCACCAGGTGGAGTTCTTCTTTGAAGCTTTTGTACCCAAACATTATAAACCTGCACTGGGGGACGTACCAGATCCAAATCAGATTGAGGCTGTGTGGGTGGACTTAAAGAAACTGGAAGAGATAAACTTTTACCCCAAAGCGCTCATTCCGCTGCTACAGACAGGGTTAAAAGAATCCCACTCGGTCTATTTGGGGGACGTTAATTAGATTTACCAGCTGTATATTCAAAAAATGATCATTGATTGTTGAGCCGCTTTAATCTATTTACAACATCCTCTTCAAAACGTGCGATTTGCCGTTTGATAAAAGCGTCTGGCTGAACATCTGCTTGCATGAGGGGAGTGAGATCCATGCCAAACCAAAGGCCAGTAGACTGGTCGGTGCCATGGGAGGCAAAGAAGGTGGCGTTTCCACGCCGGCGTCCCATAGTGGCCAGGTCGTAACGTTTGCCACCGGCAATTTGTGAGTCAAATACGCCCAAGAGGGCTTCCTGCAGGTTCTCATGATGCGAGACATCCATGACAACCTTGTCTTTATCTACCATCCAATCAAGGTTGCGCCAGACCTCGCAGCCAATCAGCTTGCGCGGTTGCTCAGCTTTGTCCAAACGGCGCAACGCGCTGATCACGCGCAGCACCACTGCCACGTGGGTTTCATGTTTGTCTGCCAGATTATGTACATAGAGCACTTCCGGTTTACAGGCTCGCAGCAGGGCAACCAAATCATCCACGACAGCGCTTGCTCCCGGGTCTTTTACCACCGCGCTGGGATGGTTCATCAGCACTTGTGCGCTGTAGCCGCCTACCAGTGCGGCTTTTTTCTGCTCAAGGCGGCGGACTTCCATCATTTCGTCATCAGTATAAGCCTTGTACACGCCATCCCGCGGCGAGCCGCGGCCATCCGTGACTACGACGCCAGTGAACCACTTGTCCGATTGTTGAAAACATTCCACGATTGGTCCGGCTGCCATGATCTCGATATCGTCCTGATGGGCTGAGATAGCCATGTGTGTGGTACGTTGGAGCGCGCTTTGAACATCGGTGCCGTCAGGTACATAAATCTCCGCATTTGGATTGGTAAGTTTCATTTAAACCTCCTGGGAATAACAGGTAAACTGGTTACAGCTACAGACTAGCCTGCCCACTGGCTTTTTCCTCTACCAGACGGACAGGCGTCCTATTATGACACGGATTTGCAAAGTTTAGTGCACATTAAATCACCTGTCAATATAATCGTTTAAGGACGGCGGAAATTTGGTGTTGGCATAGCTTATGCAAAGATTACTTTTATGCAGACACAGTTATAATCAGAAGAGTCCTGAAACCTTTTATCTTCATGGAGATGAGAAAGTTCATGCGCCAAAAAATGCTCACCAATGATCAAATGCTCTTCTTACAGAGCGAAAAACAATTACTCACGGATGCCTTGCTGAAACTGGACGGTTTAGGCCTTTCAGAGGAATCCATGGAAGCGCTGCGCCGGGCACTCCTGCAGCTTGATGAACTGTTCCTGCTTGTAGTGGTAGGTGAGTTTAATGCTGGCAAGAGTGCCATGATCAACGCGCTCCTGGGAGAAACTGTTCTAAAAGAAGGTGTTACCCCCACCACTTCCCGGGTCACGCTTTTACGCTATGGCGAAGAGCGAACCGAACAGATTGTAAACAATGGATTCGCAATCGTTACACACCCTGTGCCGTTCCTGGAAGTGATCAATATCGTAGACTCGCCTGGCACAAATGCCATTATCCGTGAACATGAGCTGTTGACCAATGAATATGTTCCGCGCTCAGACCTGGTTCTCTTTGCCACCTCTGCAGACCGCCCTCTGACTGAATCCGAGCGTCAGTTTATGCAGAAGATCCTTGCCTGGGGTAAGAAGCTCACGCTGGTGGTAAACAAAGCAGACATTTTGGATACCCCGCAGGCTAAAACCGAAGTACGCAGTTTTGTGATGGACCATGTGATCCAAATTTTAGGCTTCGTGCCAGAACTTTTCCTGGTCTCAGCGCGTTTGGCTCAGCAAGCCCAGAAACAGACGGATCCAGCCGAGAAAGCGAGGTTAAAAGCTGAGAGCGGTTTCGAAGCGCTGGAAAGATACATCACCGAGACATTGGATGACAAGAAGCGATTGGAACTGAAACTGCGCAATCCATTGGGTGTGCTTGAAAACCTTTCCAATCTGGCAGAAGCCAACAATTTAGCCCAGATAGAGGATCTTTTGGAAGACAACACGCTCGTGGATCAGATTGAGACGGTCATCCGGCAGTACGAAAAAGAATTAAGAGCTGAAGTACCTCCGCGCCTCGCAGAAGTTGAAAACATTCTGCAGCGCTTTGAACTGCGTGGACAGGAATTCTTTGACGATACTTTCCGTCTGACGAACATCACCACGCTGGCGAAGGCTGAAAAAGTGAAAGAGAAGTTCGAAAAGGAAGTCGTGGCAGATGTCTCGGGAGAAGTGGATGAAAAAGTGCACAATCTGATCGATTGGTTGGTAGATAAGGACCTGCACACCTGGTATCAGGTGGCTGGCGCTTTGGACCGACGTCAGGCTGCCAGTAATCGTGACCTCCCTGCCGGAGGCGAGAACCCGCACATATCCAAACGCGCGGAGCTTATCTCCAGCGTGGGCAGTACAATCAAGCGTATTATCAACGACTACGATCACCAAAAAGAAGCTGACCAACTCAACGATATGGTCAAAGATACACTTGCGCAAACAGCCCTGTTGGAAGTGGGCGCGCTGGGGATTGGTGCCTTAGTGGCAACCATTATCACATCCCGTGCTCTGGATGTGACAGGCATTGTGGCGGCTGGTGCCTTGGCGGTTTTGGGCTTGTTTGTGATCCCATTCAAGCGCAAACAGGCTAAGGAACAATTTAAGCAAAAAATGGATGAGCTGCGCGAAAAACTCATGAGCACTTTGCGCAGCGCTTTTACATCTGAATTTGAAGGTTCCATAAAACGTTTGGAAGACAGGGTAGCTCCATACACTCAGTATGTCCACGAAGAACGTTCACGACTGGAGCACGAGAACCAGATACTGGAAGAACTCAAACAACACAGGCTTACCCTGCAAAATAAGATTGATAAGATCATCGCCTGAAGGAGACCATAAATGAAGAGAAAAAATACCCCAACCCTACTTTTTATCGTCATTGTATTGCTCACGCTCTCTTGCAGGTTAACCCCGAAAGAGACGCCAACCCCTACCGTGGCAGTTCCGGAGCCGACACCCGAAGCTACAGCAACCCAAGCTCCGACCCCTACGATTGTTCTTCCAACCCCTACGACTGCTCCTGCTGCAACGGAAGTTATTCAACCAACCGAGGAGCCAGAACCAGCAGTCAACTTGATATCTGTTGACATGGGAAATGGATTCTATCTAACTTACAATCCGGAAGTATGGGATGTCGAAGGCAGGCAAGGCTGGAGTAATCTCGTACTAAAGGACTTCAACGCCTGCAAGATAAATTATCTTGCAGGACACGGAATGGACATGAATGTATTTAAGGTGGAATCAAAAGACGAAGTGCTTGGCGGAAAACTGGCTAATGTATCTTATTGGACGAGAATATCCGATGGCAGCATGGTATTGATTTCTTTCCATTTTGGAGACGATTACCTGTCGGTGGAAGGCCCCAACGCTGAAACCCTCCCTGAAAATTGTATTCGTGAGACCTATCAGGTAATCAGCCAATCTGCTGAAAAGGATTTCACATATTGAGAGGCTAAATCCAAGACAATCGAGGCAAGTAAAGGCCACGGTTGTCTTTCACAAATCGCGTGAGACAGTCACTGAGGAATCTGCGTAGAGATAACTTTTCCGCAGGCATGCCCTGCAAAATAAAATCAGAAAGATCATTGCATGAAGGACCATAATGAAGAGAAGAAACACCCTAATCCTACCATTTATCATTATTGCATTGCTTGCTTCTTCCTGTGTATTAACCCCGAAAAAGACGCCAAGCACAAATACGGTGGTTCCTGACCCAACATCCGAAGCCATAGTTCAACCGACAGCAGTGACAGCAAGCAAAACATTCGCTCCAATTGATGCAGCGACTCCAGTGGTCAAATCCACTGAACCAGCCCCCACGCCAGAACCAGGAGGCTGGGACGAATTGGATGTTGAATTTGACTTTAAGGTTTACCAAGGCGGATACCGGGTGCGCGCGCCCTTCAACGCGCATGTTATGGTGCAGGCAAACTCCACGGAGCTCTACTTCAAGGAAGCAAATGCTGTAATCTATCTTACGGGTGCAGTAGGTTTGGATAATCTCCCATCTGAGCTCGGAATTTATAACGAAAAGGTTTCGGGCTTGCTCCGGCGCCATGGCGTGACGGGCGAGAGCAGGGAAAGCGATTATACAGTGGCCGACTGGAATGGGAAATGGTTCGACTTTTCTGGCATGGACAATGATATACCCGTGATGGCACGCGCTGTTGTTGTGAAACCAGGTGAGGCACGTCTGCTTTTAGCTGTGCAGTTCTCCCCTGACGATGTCAACCCAAAAGATTGGGAGACGGTGCACAAGACCGTGTTCGTGCAAACACTCGAGCAGCTTGAATTTCTCTACAATGAGGATCTGCAAGATGTCTATACCTGTCCGATTTCTTCGGATAGCTCCTACGGCACCACTCCGGAAAATCCTATTCGCGTTGGGGGTGGGATGTGGCTCGGGCCGTCCTCTGAACGGGCTTATTTGGATAATCTGATGGATAGAATGGGCAACCCGTTGACTTATGAGCGCAAAGGTTCCCTCATAGGGCCCGAAGGAAATATCCTGGATGAATACGTGGTGATATTAGATGAGCGAACCTATACGTTTTATTTGGATGAGTATTCCTTTGAACAACCGCTTGCGCCCGCAGGCTTTGACTGCTTTGGTGCTTTTCCCCTGGGTCAGTTTGAAGGGAAATGACGCGGGTTTCAACGTTCAAGGAAGAATTGCTGTATGAGAGTTGGTAAAGCATCTTTTAGGAACGCGCTGTTTGCCTTGTTGCAGGGTTTGATGCTGCTGTCTGCCCTGGCACTTGCCTGCAGTCTCACACCAAAACAAAAAACTATTGAGACAAAGGCTGTGTCCGCATCGACAAGTGTATTAACCCCGCCAAGCCAATCATTTACAACCGCAACGGCCACTATTTCTACCCCCACCACTCAACCAACTATCACTCCGATTCCTACCGGAAAAGTAGGGCTGAGGATTCTTGAAGAACCGGAGCTGGGGTTCCGCCTGAGCGTGCCGGTTTACTGGTACTCGATTCGAAATGAATACGTTTTAAAAATAGTGGCATTTGGGGAGGATCTTCTTTTACAGATCATCGCTAACCCTGGCAGGGATCTAAATATTGACCTCTCTCAAGTATTAGCGATTGGAGGAAGAATTCTGGAGAGCTATGAACCTGTGGAATTTGGTCCTGTCTATCCTTCGAATTTTGGTAAGAATAAGGTTCTTTGGCGCGAGTTTACGTTCCAAAGTGAATCTGGGTCTAACGGTATTCTCATGGTCATTAGCCGGGAAATGCCTCAATATGTTATCGTTTCCGTATGGAAAGATAATATCCGTGGACCCCTTACAGAAGCCGAAAAGGAACAATTTTTTGAGGTTGTAGAAACCATTGAGCTGTTTGCCCCCTCTGAGGCAACGGATGTGTCAGGGACACCGGTTGCTTATTGCGTCTTAAGCCCCAATCCGGATTATGGCAGGAATGCCGAAAACGCCATTCAAATCGGAGGAGGGGATAAAGATGGAGAAGCCCGAGTCCGGCAGTATTTAGAGAACCTCAGGGCGGAGGGAGGGGCGGAAATCACGTTCGCACGCGCCGGCAAAGACGATTTTGACCCCGGGCATCTGCGGATTTTTAATGTTCGAACACCCAATGGGCTTGTCAGCCTATATTTTGCCATTGCAAAAATGGATGAGGTCTACCTGCCACCTGGTTTTGAGTGTAAGGGCGAATTCAATTTTGGTGATTAATCCAGAGATTGTATTTTGAGAAGAGGTTGAATGGAAGCAGAGCGATTACACCGCACGGTTGTATATGAAAGCAAATGGGTCAACTTATATCGGGATAGGGTGCGCTACCCACGGGGGCATGTGATTGAGGATATGCACGTGGTTGAATTTACGCGCGAAGCCGTCACAGCAGTCATGGTGAATGCTGAGGAAAAGGTGGCTTTTGTGCGCGTGCTGCGCTATGCCACCGGCACGGACGAGTGGGAACTGCCCGCGGGTGGGATTGAGAAAGGGGAGAGCATCTTTGAGGGGGCTCAGCGCGAGGTGCGCGAGGAAACTGGTTTCGATTCTGATGAGTATGAGTATATTTACCGCTACTACCCCATCAACGGCGGGTGTTCCCAGGTTTTTCATGTTGTTTTTTGCAAGGCAGGGGAATATTTGGGTCTGACCGATGAGTTGGAAGTGAGTGAGGTCTGCTGGAAGAGCCGGGAGGAGATTGAGCAGATGGTAGATAGCGGTGAATCAACGGACGGCTTCACCCTCACCGCCTTGCTGTTATGGTTGAGAAGGATACCGGCAGCTGTAAGGTAAAGATTATTTTTATCCGCTTGTTAAACCAGATTGCCCTATCGGAACCTTCCTTGCGATGACAGGCTTCTATCTACTCCTCGTGGCTTACGAGCGTGCCTACGCTATCACCTTGCAGGGCACGCATGAGACCGTCTTCATCCCAAAGGTTCAGAACCAGAATAGGCAGATCATTATCCATACACAGGGTTACAGCGGTGGAGTCCATTACATTGATCCTGCGGGCAAGCGTCTCCAAATAACTGACACGTTCAAACTTAACCGCATCGGGATAGCTCTTGGGGTCCCGGTCATAGACGCCATCCACCTTAGTGGCTTTGATTACCACATCCGCGCCTATTTCGGTCGCCCGTAAGGCGGCTGCGGTATCGGTGGAGAAGTAAGGGTTGCCTGTGCCGCCTCCAAAGATGACCACTCGATCTTTCTCGAGATGGCGGATAGCTCGCCGGCGGATGTAAGGTTCCGCCACGGTATTCATTTCAATGGAAGACATTACGCGAGTCATTACATTCAGTTGTTCCAACGCGTCCATCAGCGCCAAGGCATTCATCACAGTTGCGAGCATACCCATATAATCGGCGGTGGCACGGTCCATACCGCTGTTCTCACCGGTTGCACCGCGCCAAAGGTTGCCGGCACCAATTACGATGGCAACTTCTACGCCGGTATCATAGACACGCTTGATCAACGCGGCAATCTGTGCAGCTTGCTGGGGGTCTATGCCTATGCCGCTTTCACCGGACAAGGATTCACCTGAGAGTTTAAGCAAAATGCGTTTGTACTTGAATTCGGGACTATTCTCGGTCATGCAACCTCCAACTGGTTTTCAGGCAGGCAAAAAAAGAGCCAGTCAACACTGGCTCTCATTTTATCACCTACTCGGTGTCTTCTTCTGTTTGACGGGTCGTTTCGCCCAGTTCCCAGCGGATGAAACGCCTGATAATCAGGTTTTCACCGAGGGCAGCCACTTTGTCACTAATGAGGTCTTGCACAACCTTGGACTCATCGCGGATGTATTTTTGGTTTAACAGCACATGCTCATCTTTGAATTTCTTCATGAAACCATCCACAATTTTAGGGATGATCGCTTCGGGTTTGCCCTCGGCGCGAACACGGTTGGTGATTTGAGCAACTTCCGCATCCAAAACTTCCTGTGGGATGTCTTCTTCAGACACGTAAGTGGGATTGGCAGCTGCGATTTGCAGCGCGATTTCGTGAGCAAGTTCGCGGAACGAGTCCGATTTTCCTACAAAATCGGTTTCACAATTCATCTCGACAACAACAACAAGACGTCCTTCTGCATGAATGTAAACTTCTACTCGCCCTTCGGAGGCAACGCGATCAGCGCGTTTTTCGGCTTTCTGCAAACCTTTGGCGCGGAGCGCTTCCATTGCTTTATCCATGTTGCCTTCAGCATCCTTCAGCGCAGCGCGGCAATCCATAATACCGCAGCCAGTTTTCTCGCGCAGTTCTTTGATCATATCGATGGTGATTTCCATTTGATTCCTTTCTGTACTTAACTTGGAAGCTTAGTTTTCTTCCTCTTCATCAGCGAAGTCGTCACTCTCGTCTGCAGGGTGTCTCTCGATCACGATCTTGGCACGGGTGGATTCACCAAGCAGATCTTCGTCTGCGAGTTCTTCATCGTCATCAATACGGCGGGAAATGCTGGATTTGATCTCTTCACTGGGAAGTTCCTCTTCGATGTCCTTGCGCATGGATTTGCCCTCGATCACGGCATCGGCGATGCGTCCGACGAGTAGTTTGATTGCGCGGATAGCATCGTCGTTGGAGGGGATGACATAGTCTACATTACGGGGGTCGCAGTTGGTATCCACGAGCGCAATCACGGGGATATCCTTGACGACTGCTTCATGGACGGCAGTGGCTTCTCGATCGATATCAACCACAAATACCAGATCTGGCAGGCGCTTCATATTGCGCAGGCCGGAGAGACGTGTGTTGAGACGGGCAATCTCGCGGTCGATCAGGAGCCCTTCCTTCTTGGTCAGAAGGTGGATCTCACCGGATTCGACCATCTTTTCAAGACGGGTCAGTTCAACCAGACGCTGCTGAATGGTGATCCAGTTGGTAAGCGTGCCGCCCAACCAGCGCTGGTTCACATAGGGCATGCCGCAGCGTTCGGCCTCTTCCTGGATAGTTTCCTGAGCCTGGCGTTTGGTGCCTACGAAGAGGATAGAGCCTCCGGCGGCGACGGTGTCGCGAACTTTGTTGAAGGCATCTTCAAGCAATTTGACAGTCTGCTGCAGGTCGATGATGTGGATACCATTGCGTTCCGTAAAGATGTAGGGACGCATCTTGGGGTTCCATTTATTGGTACGATGACCAAAGTGGACACCGCTCTCGAGGAGCGTTTTCATAGAAACAGCGGGCATGATAACTCCTTTGCGTTATGCCTCCGCCTGGCTTTGCGACTGCTCCTAACCCAATTTCTCTTGGGCACGCGGGAGGGTCTGTGCCGAGGCGTGTGTGATTAGTGTCCCTGGCAAGTGCCAGAGCCCGATGAGTATACCATATTTGCGGGGAATCAAGGGGGGTCTGAAGTATATTGATTGCAGAGCCTAAAGTGGATAGAAACTTCCTTTTGCCGTAAATATGGCTATCTCAACTTAATTTCCCAGATATGCACGTGCGCGGGTTCGGACTCGCCGGTATTGCTCACTGATAGAGTGAATTCTTTTACTTCAATCGGGTTTTCGAAAGTCACGGAAATGGGGCGTACCACACTGGAACTGCCCAAGGCTTGGGTGTAAGAAGTCGTTTCGCCGCTTGCTGAGAGCACCTCCAGCGCCATGTCGGTGGGAGGCCCGCCGACCAACACATTCACGGAATTTAAAGTCACTGCCTCTTTAAAGGTTAATTTGATGCGCAGGGGATTGGCCTCAAAACTGCGGATCACGCTGCGGTCATCGCCGTCAAAAGCCTGCCAGATCTCACCCAGGTCCAGTGGAGAGTAATCCACCATAACATCCTGCCCCATAAGTTGAACTATGGCGGTCTTGGGAATGCGCCGCTCAAGAGCTTGCTGTTCAAAGATAGCCTGGGCATTATCTGCGTAGCGCAATGTCACAAAATAGAAACCAGGCCGCCCATCCGGCCAGGAAATTTGGTCAAGCACAGCCCAATCAGTAAACTTAGGGTCAGCAGACATTTCCTTCAATTCCTCGGGCAGCATGATAAAGAGGATGTTTGAATCAAGCGGCGGCGTGTAATAGAGGCTCCAGGCTTTATAGGTATCGAGCCTGATGCCTGGAGAATCTTCTAAAAAGTAACGCGCTAATACATCGGTGGCATTCGCCCAGGATGGGCTGAGTACAATCTGCTGCCCAGGATGCTGCTTTTGCCAGGTTTTAATTTTATTGAATAGCGTCTGCCCACCCCACTGCATGCCGTACATGCTGTAGTCGTCGAACCAGGTGGGGCCATTCCGCAGTGCATCCTGCGTCATCCACAAACTCGCGAACAAGAGAGGCAGCAGGATTAAGGAGGAGCGGCGCGGGGTCAGGGTTACATTTTTGAGCAGCCAACCGAGCAGAGCATCCAGTCCAAGGCAGGTCAGGTAGGCGGCAGGAACGATAAAAACCATCAGGCGGGTGATGCTGGGATCTACCAAAGCAGCGCCGGCAGGGGCAGATAGTAAAGCAATCAGGAGAGTGCGATGCTCCGGTTGCTTGAACTGGCGTACAGATTGGACGAGTGCGGTGATTATGAGCGGCAGTGACCAAAGCGGTAAGTGCCCATAGCCCTTCATTTGGTGCCGGATAAGATCCACTTTATTGGGAATAAACCAGTAAGTCGGGTCGAATCCAAAGAGGTAATTCTTGAAGAAGGTAAAAAACTTCATACTCAGGGGGATCTGTTCAAGCCAGTAAGAGCTGAGCTTATACAGGTGAGTCTGCAGAGAGTCCGTAAACTGCAGCCGGAAGAGCAGGTAAGGCAGAGCTACGATCAGGAGGGCGAGGAACCCGGGCAGTGCCGATTGCCGATTGAAATGGTAGCGCAGATCAGAGAAGAAGAGCACCAATGCAGTAAGTACAACCACTAATTGAAGTGGGGCATAGGAATAAAACGCTACGGCAGCAAAGAGCACCACCCAAACCACTGCCTTGCGATCCAACAGGCGGTATCGCAGATAAAAGTAAAGGAAAAGGGCAAAAAAAGCGCTCCCGAGACAGGTCTCAAATGCTGTGCGCGAATGCAGGAACCAGGCGGGGATAGCGCTGACCACAAAAGGAGCCAGCCACCATGTTTTGATTTTGAAAAAATCGCGTAAGGCCAAGCCCATAAACAGGGGAAAAACAAGGGTCACTAAGGCGGGCAGCCCCCTTGTGAGCCAGACAGTGTTAGGAAAACCGGCAATCAGGGTTTGCAGGTAAACTGAGGCCGACAGGTTATACTGCCCCCCATTGTTGAAAAAGAGCGGAAAAAGGTTACCTAAGGGATCTCGGAAGCCGTTTCGCAGAAGGTCCTTGGCCGCGATTGTTTGGATGGCTTCATCGGAAAAGAAGTAGATTGGAAACCTGGAGAGCGCAACAAAGCGCGTAAACAGGTAGAGCAGCAACCCCGCCAGAAAGAACCAATATTCAGCTGGTATGCGCGATGAGGTATAGTGCTCCCCTTGCGCGGCAGGGTTTTCTTCCAGATTCATAGCTTTGCCAGGAAGACCTTCCAGCCAGACGGACGGGTCAAATTCTTTTAGGCGCTCCCAACTGAGGCGTGCCTTCAGATATTCCAGAATTGTGGGGTCTTTTTGGTCCATGGCTTATTGAAGTGAGTGGATTATAACATTTGTACACCGGCTGTATTGGTTAGCAGCTCCAAACCTCGGTGCAACCGGATACTATTATTGACTATAATTGCGGGAGATTAAGCAAAGGAAGCCGCATGACAGAACATCAGATTACACCCGAATTATTCACGAAACTCGTTGAATTGGCGCAGATTGCTTTGGATCCGCAGGAGAGCGAGTATCTGCGTGTGGAGCTCAACCATCAACTCAGCGCGTTGAAGGAACTCAGCCAGATCCCTCTGGAAGAGGGTATCACTGCCTCCGCTCACGGCATTGAATGTCAGGGCTCCCCAGCCCGGGAGGATCACTGGGTACCCTTCCCGAATCCCGGTGCGATTATCGAACTTGCTCCGGAAGTAGAAGAGGGCATGGTGGCAGTACCGGATACTGCCCGGGCCAAGACGGGAAGGCGGTTAGCATGAGCATGACAGACTTATCTGCTTTTGAGATCAGCCAGAAGGTACGTGGGGGTGAGCTTAATGCTCTGGATGTGTTAGAAGCCAGTTTGGAACAAATCCGGGCGGTGGATGGCGTGCCCGGGCAGCTGGATGGAAGCAACTCAACCCCCGAAGAAGCCGATAAAGTGCACGCATTTATTGAAATAACAGAAGAACTTGCCCGTTCTCAGGCGGAGGAGATCAACCGTAAGCTCGCGGAGGGACAGGATCCCGGAATTCTGGCAGGTGTGCCCGTTTCAATCAAAGATATTTTTTGCGTCAAAGATGTCACCACAACAGCGGCCAGCCGCATGCTGGCCAATTTTAAGCCGCCCTACACAGCAACTGCAGTACAGCGGCTGATTGATGCTGGAGCCCTGATAATGGGGAAGACCAATCTGGACGAGTTCACTTATGGCTCCTCCAGTGAGTCGAGCGCTTTTCAGCCTTGCCCATATAATCCCTGGAATCCGGAATATGTGGCGGGGGGTTCTTCCGGCGGTTCCGCGGCGGCAGTCGCTGCCCGAGAGACACCGCTCTCCTTAGGGACTGATACGGGCGGGTCTATCCGCCAACCCGCTGCTTTTTGCGGGGTGGTGGGCGTAAAGCCGACTTATGGAAGGGTCAGCCGCTACGGCCTGATTGCTTTCGGTTCCTCACTGGATTGCCCGGGTCCCTTGGCGAATAGTGTGAAGGATGCAGCCCTGATGCTGCAGGCGATGGCCGGGGTTGACAGCAGAGACTCTACTTCTTCTGTCCGGCCTGTGGATGACTATCTTTCTGCACTTGGGGAGGACCTGAGAGGGATGCGCATCGG
The DNA here is from genome assembly GCA_040772525.1 of Anaerolineaceae bacterium. GTDB lineage: Bacteria > Chloroflexota > Anaerolineae > Anaerolineales > Anaerolineaceae > Mesolinea. The sequence goes on from JAXGXZ010000001.1 coordinate 562,375, forward strand.
CCTCTCACCGGATTATGCCCACATTGTTTATCCAGATTTGGAAACGGGGGAGATGGGCATTCAACCGATACAAAGCGAAGTCAGTCAGGCTGTGCTGCGGGCAGCGGAACTGCTCGCCCGGGCTGGCGCAGAGATCGTGGAGAATGTGCCCATGCCCAACAGCCGGTATGGCATCCCGGCCTATTTCGCGATTTCACGCGTGGAGGCCGCTTCCAACCTGCACCGCTTTGATGGAGTCAAATACGGTTACCGTACGGCTGCCGAAGTGAATGACCTGAATGAACTCTACCGCCTTACCCGTGGTGAAGCTTTTGGCAAACAGCCCAAGCTGCGTATTCTTATGGGCATGTATGTCTCAGCAGCTACACATGCGGCGCAGTATTACCAGAAAGCATTACGCGTGCGCACGATGATACGGCAGGATCTGGTGGATGCTTTTGATCCGGCAGGCGCGTACCGCCTCGACGTATTGCTCACACCCACAACTCCCACAACTGCCTTCCAGCGCAATGCGGTCTATGGCGATTCTGTGCTCATGCAGTATGCCGACCAAATGACAGTATGTTCCAATCATGCCGGCATGCCCGCGCTCACTTTGCCGGGAGGTCTAGACGCGAAGCAGATGCCCATCGGTCTGCAATTTATCGGCAATGATTTCAGGGAAGCAGATATCTTCAGAGCCGGTTATGCTTTTGAGCATGTCAGCGCAGAAGAAGCCTGGCGTGGCGTAAAACCTATGGTATTGAGAGCTTAGGAGACGAACGATGAAAGACTACGAAATCATCGTTGGGTTGGAAACCCATATTCAATTGAACACCCAGAGCAAGATTTTTTGCGCCTGCAAGGCTGATTCCTGGGGAGATGAGCCTAACACGAACATCTGCCCGGTGTGCAGCGGACTGCCCGGTGTGCTGCCGGTACTTAATAGCGAGGTGGTTAGGAAAGGCGCGCTGTTAGCAGCAGCCATGCACACGCGGATCAATCCAACTTCTATTTTCGACCGCAAAAATTACTTTTACCCCGATCTGCCCAAAGGTTATCAGATCACACAGTTCTTTGAACCAATCGGGCGGGGCGGCTACCTGGACCTTGAAATGGCTGATGGTCACGAACGCAGGGTGCGGATTAACCGCTTGCATCTGGAGGAGGATGCCGGCAAGACAAAAATTGATCACAGCGTGCGCCTGGTGGATTTTAACCGCTGCGGTGTGCCCCTCGTGGAAATGGTCACCGAACCGGATCTGCGCTCCGGTGAAGAGGCTGCACAATATCTCACCCAACTTCGTCAGCTTCTGCGCTGGATTAGTGTGTCTGAAGCGGATATGGAAAAGGGGCACCTGCGCTGCGATGCCAACGTCTCTGTACGGGAGCGCGGCAGCCAGACATTCAATACCAAAACAGAGATCAAAAACGTCAACTCCATTGAAGCTGTCCGTCTGGGTATAGAAACGGAGGCCAAACGCCAAATTGAGTTGATGGAAGCGGGAAGAAAAGTGGAAAGCTGGACACTGGATTGGGATGCCGAAAAGGGTGAACTGCGAAAAATGCGTTCCAAAGAGACCGAAGCGGATTACCGTTATTTCAGGGAACCCGATCTGTTGCCTGCTGTACTGAGCAGTGAAGATATCGCTGCCATCCAGGCTAGCCTGCCGGAACTCCCCCTTGTCAGAAAGGCACGCTTCGTAAAGGATTATGCGCTGGGCGCCTATGACGCGGAGATCTTAACTTCGGACCGTGCTCTTTCAGATTATTTTGAGGAGGCTGTGAAAGCCTATGGCGGAGAGCCCAAGAGTGTGGCTAACTGGATGATGAATGAACTGCTGCGTCTTATGAATGATCTTGGCTTGACCGTGATGGAGCTAAAACTGAGCCCGGCAGCGTTGGCAGAGATCATTCGTCTGGTGGATGAGGGCAAGGTGAACGCAGCTACGGGCAAGTCATTGGTTAAGAAGGTGCAGGAGAGCGGGAAGCCCCCCGCGCAGATCGTGGCAGAGGAAGGCCTGGGAAAGGTTTCGGATGAAGGTGAATTAAAAGCACAAATTTTGGCAGTTCTAGCCGGAGCCCCAGCTGAAGTAGCCGCTTTCAGGGGCGGTAAAGAGAGTCTGTTGGGTTGGTTCCTTGGGCAGGTGATGCGCCGCACAGGCGGGAAGGCAGACCCCAAACGGACGAGAGAACTTCTTGTGGAGTTGCTGAAGGAAGGGTAAACGAGGGGGTCAGTTTCGTTATCGCGCTGGTGCCCATTTGTCGTTGCGAGCGCAGAATGGCAACCTGGTTTTAAGCTATTTTTTAAAGATTAAAACTAGATCCACACGTCACTATCACTTCTCCATTAGACGCCTGCCCGTCGTTGGAGCGCAGCGTGGCAACCTGGGACTAATGTTAGGTTGACATCACAAAACAAGATCGCCAAGTCGGTTCCCTCCATTAGACATACTTAAACTTGGTCTGGTTTTTACTTCCTGGATCTTCACTGTCAAGAGGCAATATGGGCGTAAAGGGAATATAATTCCCAAACGAACGAGTGAAACTGCTATTTTTATTGACAGTAACGGGGTTTGATATACAATAAGTATCCGTGCGGGCGTCGCCAAGTGGTAAGGCATTAGCCTTCCAAGCTAACATTCGCCGGTTCGAATCCGGTCGCCCGCTTTTTTGCTGCCCCGAGTTGCAATAACCCTCCCAAAAATGCAAGCTAACATCCGCCGGCTCTGACTCTCAGGCCAGACTAAAACTTTTATGCGTATTTCTGAGGCAAATGAAGGGTTTTTAATCTGCAAAACGCATAATCGAAAGGGTGATTTATCGCCTAAAACGATCCGGCTTTACCGCCACCTTTTAGTCAAACTTAGCGATAATCTGGGCAATCCTGATATTGAGACGATCATAGCACAAGATCTTGACCGCTTCATGGCCTCCCTAGCTCTGCCTGAACGCGGGCTGTCAGCTTATGCACAGGATAATTACTTCAAGGCAATCTGGTCATTATGGCGCTGGGTGGTAGAAACCATGCAGGTTCCACCCGCTCATGCCAAACTCAGGCAACCCCTGGTAATCGCCGAGCCGGTTATCCCCTACTGTAGGCAGGATATCAAGCGAATCATGGCTGCCTGTGAGTATACGACCCGTACCTGCGCAGTATCCCATAAGTCCTATATTCAGCTAAGGCAGACTCAGACACGAGGTAAGGCCATCATATGTGTTCTGCTGGATACAGGCTTGCGCATTGGGGATGTTACCAGACTGACAATGGCGGATCTGTTTTTGGGCCGTAACAGCTTGAAGGTAGTGCCCTACCATTCCGGCAAAAAGTCAAAACCGCGCGAGGTTCCTTTTGGCTGCAATGCCAAACGCTGGCTATGGCAATACAGATCTGAGTATAAGCCCAGTAATCATGCCCCACTATTCGGGCTTACCACTACCAGATTAACCTGCCTGTTCACCCGCATAGAGTAACGTGCTGAAGTCTCTAAGGTACATGCCCACCGCTTTTGACACACGTTCGCGATGGAGTACCTGCGCAACGGCGGTGATATCTTTACCTTGCAATATATTCTGGGGCACTCGGATCTCACTATGTGCAGGCGTTATCTCGTGATTGCTAAGGCCGATATCCAGAATATGCACAGTACAGCAAGCCCGGTGGATAACTGGCTGTAGGATTCCCATTTGCGTACCTTACGCTTAACCATCGCCTGCAGCCTTATGTTTATGATAAGAATAATTGTCATAACCATGCCCAACGAGTAAAAATGTCAAAATTGCTTAATTAACAACACTAAAAAGGGGCAACCACGGGTATATGTGTCTCAAAATCTTAGGTTTTATCAGGTTATAACGTGATTAGGAGAAGAGCTTGCGCTTCATAAAATGGGGAAAGAAGCCCAACTAAAAAGCCGAGATAAACTCGGCTTAGAGGTCTGGCAGGGCTTTCAATTCCTGCGTCTACCTGGACTGGCCTCTTGGGAACTCAGTGCGTGAGTGATGCTTCCTCACCTCAGACACCTAAAGTATAGCGTATTAGCAGTGCTTTTACAAAGCTTACCCAAGTCAAGCCCATTAAAAGCCCTTTGTCTCGCATATCGAATTGCAGTTGAGAAAGAGGTGTAGAGAGGTTAGAAAAGGGGAAATTGTGTTGGTATAAATGAAACGACCTGGCGGGTCTGCCTATTCCCGCATCCCTTTTGCCCGCAAGGGGGTGTAGATGCCAGATTCTCTACTTTAGGTCTATACACTGCCAGAACACAATAAGTAATAAAAAAGACCGTTTCCGGTCTTTATGCTCCGTAGCCGGTGCGCCACATCCGGGTCGGTCTAAGCCAGTGAGGGGCGTCTCCTCACCTCAGAGCATCTACAGTATAGCATATTAAGTGGGGTTAGGGACATTATAATAGGCCGTATTACAGCGAGCGTATGGGAATTATTGGGAAGGTACGATAAATATATGAAAAGGAGCCTAAGAATAAAAACCTCTGCCGGCACGGGAACGATCCGGATCTCCACTTTGTGGTATGAGTCCCCATTTACTCACTCCAGAGGTTATGTTTATAATACCATAACCATTTATTTCCAATGATACCTTGTTATCTTTATATGTGTATGTGCAGGGCATCTAAGAAAAAGTTGCCAAACTTGCTATAATCCTATTCAGGAAAATAAGTGATTTACCATGAGTTCAAGAGCAGATGCTGTAAAAGATTTTTACGATTACCTGATCATAGGCGAAGAGGGCTTGGTAGGCTTACGTGACGACGCCCCTGAGGAGGCCAAGCGAGCATATGCCGAATACTTAGATGAGGAACGGCAGGAAGAGGTGGAAGGCTTCATTCGCTTAACGTTCTTGCAAGCGGATTCGTAATCTGTACATGGATGGTAAAAATGCCTGAAACGATCGATGGTGGGTGGGTGCTTGATGAGAGCCAAGACCCATTAGCTGGCCTCTCACATGACGAATCAATAACTGTTGTAATGAATGCTTTTGGCTGTTCACGAGTTCAAGCTGAGCGGTATGTTGAGGCATATACTGCTGAGCTTCAAAAAGACATGAATTGGTACCTAAAGAATAATTGCTTGCCTGGCGAAATCTAATCTCCAACAAAAAGAACTGTTGTTCTATTACAATACAAGCCTGTAATTGCATTGAACGAACCGAAAAAAATACGAAACTGGTGAGCGTTAGCTTAAAACAACAGACCCAAGCCGTTAGTACTATAACATAGAGGGTATAAAGATCTGACGGATGATCCCGCCAAGCGGTAAGGCGTTAGCCTTCCAAGCTAACATTCGCCGGTTCGTATCCGGTCGCCCGCTTTTTTTATTTAAGCGGGGAAAGACGTTGGATTTCCCTAAAAGTTTCCCGTAGTTCAACCAAGAGCATACTCTTGCTTCCCGCTTGCTCAAAGGCTTTGATGGCTTGTTGATAGTACCAGTAAGTTTTTTCTTTCGGTACCGAGAAGCGTTCAAATACCTTATCCCCTATTAGTCTTAAATCCTGCAGAATCGCCTTTGCATTGTTTACCTTATCCGCCAATGCTACAAGGAGTAATTCGGGTTCTGAATTTTGTATCTTTTCTAAAAAAGCGGATTTGCGCTCCTGCCAGGGAGGTTTCAGTCCCCCATGATAGTCTTCAGGCGTATCAGTACATAACAATACAATCGTGGTGACTCTATCTCCAAAGCGACGTCGGATCTCCTCTGATTTTATTAAATCAGGCTTGTCTTCCAATGCGTCGTGCAGTAAAGCCGCGATGGCATCATCTTCATCCCCACCATGGTTGAGAACCAGTGTGCACACTCCCAAGAGATGTGCAAGATAAGGGATGCTGCTCTGCTTGCGGAAGTCTTGCCCATGTAAATCAAAAGCAAGATCCAACGCTTCCTTGAACCTCTCAGACAACGCACCTGATTCTTTCACTAAACTGAGCCTTTCTCCTAACAGTCTAAATACTGTTCAAATTCATAAGGATGCGGGCGGGTGTTGAACTCGATGTCTTCCTTGCGCTTGGTTTTAACCCAATGGGCAATAAACTCCTCACTAAATACTCCGCCTTCCAAAAGGAAGGCATGATCTTGCTCGAGTGCGGCGGCTGCCTCGCGCAGGGATGAGGGAATCCGTTTGATCTTAGCCCACTGTTTTTCGTCCCAATTGTGCATGTCTTCAAAGGGACCAAAATCATTCTCACGCGGGTCAATCTTGCGTTTGATTCCGTCCAGCCCTGCCAGAAGCATAGCAGGAATAGCCAGATAGGCGTTGCAGCTTCCATCCGGCGTGCGGTATTCAATGCGCACCTCTGCCGGATCGGTCACGTACTTGGGCTGGCGGATGGCAGCCGTACGGTCTCCGGTTCCGAAGAAGCAGCTGGTAGGCGCCTCAAAACCGGGCGCAAGCCGTTTGTAGGAGTTGGTACTGGGGTTGGTAATCGCGGTCAGCGCGGGGGCATGCGTGAGCAAACCGCCGATGTAATACAGACACAAATCGCTGAGATTGTTGTAGCCCTTGGGGTCATAAAAGAGATTTTTCTTGCCCTTAAAAAGCAACTGGTGGAAGTGCATCCCACTCCCGGCTTCACCAAAGAGGGGCTTGGGCATAAAGGTGATCGTTTTACCTTGCAGGCTGGCAAGATTCTTTGCGATGTATTTGGTCATCATAGCGCCGTCACTGGCGGTAAAGATATCCATCATGGGCGGCTCAATTTCGCCATGTCCGGGTCCGCCGCCTTCGTGGTGATGATATTTCACCGGGTAGACGAGTTCCTCCAGAGTTGCTGAGATCAAGCTGCGCAGGTTATGGTTTTGGTCGGATGGCTGCCCGCGGTGATAGCCTTGATGGCGGGGGATGAGGTAGCCGCTCTGCTCATCTCCTTCTTCCCAGTTGCCTTCGTAAGAATCGACTAGATAAGATGCCGCGTTGGTGCGGTTGCTAAAAGAAACTTCATCGAAGATAAAAAATTCATACTCAGGACCCCACATGGAGCGGTCAGCAATGCCGCTGTCTGTCAGGTATTTTTCTGCGCGCTCAATGAAGCTGCGCGGGTCGTACATAAATTGTTGCTTGGAGTCCGCTTCGTAGATATCGGAATAAAAGGATAGGGTGGGCAGATCGCTGAAAGGATCAGGGAAACCAGTGCCGAGGTCAGGAATGAGAATAAGATCTCCCGAATTAACTGGTTTGAGGCCCACCGAGGAACCATCGAATCCGATGCCATCCCGCAGCATCTGGGGCGTAAAATACTGCGCTGAAATAGTGACATGCCGCCAGTGCCCGGCCAGGTCACACCACTTGAGATCAATCATGCGGATTTCATTTTCATCGATGAAATTTTGGACTTCCCTGAAATTATTGAACATGTTCTCTCCTTGAACAGTTCAATTATAAACGCCTGCCTGTTCAAAAGGGTAGTTTTTGCAGTTTTGAAGGCTAATTGAGTCCAAAAACCACACCCTACAGCGTGCTATAATATCGCTACTTTAAGGAAAAGGCACAATATAGAATGAATTATCTCATTACCGGGGGAGCCGGTTTTTTGGGCACTGCGCTCTGTAATCGCTTAAGCCGCCAAGGGCATTTGGTGCGGGCTTTGGACGATTGTTCCACCGGAGATCCAACGCGCCTTTCCACTGAGGTTGAATTCACCAAAGGGGATGTAAACGATAAACCCCTGCTTTGGTCCCTGCTACAGGACATTGATTGTGTTTTCCATTTGGCTGCCAAGGTTTCGGTACCGGAGTCAGCGCTCTTCCCCAGAGAGTACAACCAGGTCAACGTTACCGGAACGGTCACACTCATGGAGGCCATCCGCGACACGCGCGTGCGCCGGATTGTCATGATCTCCTCCGGCGCTGTTTATGGCGAACTGGGTCACTGCCCCTATAGTGAAAAAGATGTACCGCATCCGGGGTCACCTTATGCGGTTTCCAAGCTGGCTGCAGAATATTATGTGAGGCAGATCGCGCAGACCTCTGGTGTCGAGGCTGTGGTGCTGCGTGTCTTCAATGCCTACGGGCCAGGCCAGCGAATCCCCAACTCACACCCTCCTGTAATCATGAACTACCTCAAGCATGCCATGACCAATGGCTCCATTGTGATTCATGGAGACGGTACGCAAACCCGCGATTACGTCTATGTGGATGACGTGGTGAATGCCATGGTCACATCTTCCACGGCACAAGGGGTAGACCAACAAATCATTAACATCGGCAGCGGTGTTGAAACAAGCCTGTTGGAACTGGTAAGGTTGATCCGTGAAATCACCCAGAAAAAGCCCGAAGAGATCTTTAACCCGCACCACTCCGGCGGCACTTCCTGCATGTGCGCGGATATCAGCAAAGCCTATGAGAAACTGAATTACCTGCCCATAACGTCATTGGCAGCCGGTTTGCGGCTGACGCTTGAGCGCGACCCACGCCTTTCACCCAGACCTTGAACGTTCTCCTCTCCCGTGATTTTTACAACCGCCCGGCAACGGAAGTGGCACCGGATCTCCTGGGTTGCCGACTGGTATGCCTGATAAATGGGGTCAGAGTCTCAGGGATTATCCGCGAGACCGAAGCTTACCAGGGCATTGAGGATTTAGGCTGCCATGCGCACGTGGGCAAGACTCCCCGCAACGCACCCATGTTTGAAGCGCCAGGGCATGCTTATGTTTACTTTACTTATGGCATGCATTGGATGCTCAACACGGTTTGTGAAGGGGAGGGAGTTCCCGCGGCTGTGCTGATCCGCGCGATCTATCCGCTTGAAGGATGGGAGATTTTGACGCGAAACCGACCCAGGCAGGCGGGTAAACGGGGCTGGCTGGATGGCCCAGCAAAACTGGCGCAGGCACTGGGGGTAGACAAGCGCTTTAACCGCCACGATTTATGCAGTCCGGAGTCAGAGTTGTTTATCGAACAGGGTTCAAGTATCCCGTCATCAGAAATAGAGGTGACGGGCAGGATTGGTTTGGGGAAAACGCCTGAACCCTGGTTCTCGATTCCCTGGCGCTGGGTGGCCGCACACGAACACTTTGAAAAATTGAATTTGCCAAGCGTATAATTGCGTACAGAGGATATATGTTATTTGGAAAGAAAAAAGAAGAACCTGTTTTCAATGTGGAACCCAGCACCGGCCGGGTGAGTTCTGTGATTGGCCCCGGCATAAACTGGCGGGGCGATCTGCGTGGAACAGGCGGTGTTCGCATTGAAGGTACTGTGGAAGGCGAGATCGCCATAGAAGGTTTGGTCGTTATTGGCGAAACCGGAAAAGTGACTTGCGAGACACTGGAAGCAGAAACAGTAATAGTGGCGGGTGTATTAAAGGGCAATGTCCTTTGTCAAAAGCTTGAGATCCGTTCCACAGGAAGAATATGGGGGAATGTAGTAACAACTTCCTTTACCAGTGAAGATGGCGCCTTTCTGCGCGGGCAAATGCGCATGGAGGATAAACTGGAACTCCATATCTATTCACAACCTGTTGAAGACCAGCCTGCTGCGCCTGAAAACACAGCAGATATGGAACCTTCCCTCGGTTTGGAAGACCACCTGGGCGATTAAACTATTTTAGAGGCAGATCCAAAACGATGGTCACGGGGCCATCATTTTTTATTTCTACAAGCATGTCTGCGCCAAACTTGCCGGTCTGTGTGGGCACGCCGTACTCTCGCAAGCATTGTGTGAAGTGTTCATAAAGGGGAATGGCTGTCTCCGGCCGGGCAGCGTGGATGTAGGATGGCCGGCGGCCACGGCTGGCATCCGCGAGCAGAGTGAATTGGGAAACAACAATCGCTTCACCCCCCACATCCAGGATGGAGAGGTTCATCTTTCCTGCTTCGTCTGAAAAGATACGCAAGTGGGCTACCTTCTCTGCCATGTCCTCGGCTTCTTTAATCGTATCCTCTACCGCAACGCCTAGCAGCACAATGAAACCAGCATGAATGCGGGCGACCTCCGCCTGATCAATACTAACCGACCCCCCGCTAACCCTTTGAATGACTGCCCGCATCGCTTACCTCGTTTCTTTACTTTTTCATTGGCGCAGAAGACCAAATGCCTTCTCAATTATACAAAAAATGGATTAATCCGGGCTGCGGGAATTGTGGCGGGTATAATACTTGCATATCTTTATGATAATGATTCCTGCTCAGCTCGTCCAAACACCCGCCGACTACCAGCGCATGATAGCGCATCTCAAAAAACAGAAATCCATCGGGGTAGATACAGAATCCAATAGCCTGCATGCATACCATGAAAAGGTTTGCCTGATTCAAATCTCCTCACCCACACAGGATTTTTTACTGGACCCCTTTGCTTTTGAAGAATTAAATGCGATGGGCGAGATCTTCGCGGATGAGTCCATTCAAAAGGTCTTTCATGCCGGGGATTATGACATTGCCTGCCTGAAACGAGACTACGATTTTACCTTTAAAAATTTGTTCGATACCATGCTGACGGCCACCGCGCTGGGTGAGGCGAACATTGGTTTGAACGCACTGGTGAATAAATATCTTGGTGTCGTGTTGGAAAAGAAATATCAACGCGCGGATTGGGGGCAGCGCCCGATCAAACCAGAGATGTTAGCCTATGCCCAGGCAGATTCCCATTATTTACTCTCCTTGAGAGATCACCTGCTCAAACAATTGCCGCCCAATGGACGTTTGGCTATTCTTGAGGAAGATTTCGCCGCTCTCGCGGAGAGCCGTCTGGCAATGAAGGGGCATGTTGAAAATATCTGGCAGGTTAAGGGAGTTGTCGGTTTGCAGCCTAAGGCGCTGAGTTTGCTTAACCAGCTTAATCATCTGCGTGAAGAGTTGGCAGAAGCCGCAGACAAACCGCCCTTCAAAATCCTGTCGGACCGGGCAATGATCGAAATTGCCCAAACCCAGCCCAAGTTTATCCAGGAATTGAGTCTTCTGCCTTCACTGACACCACGCCTTATCAGAAGATACGGCAAGAAATTGATGGCTGTGGTCAACGCCTGGCGCAAGAATCCGAGTGTCGTGGCGCGGCGTAAACTTCAGCGCCCAACTGAAAGCCAAATAAAACGACGCAAGGCTCTGATGAGTTGGCGCAAGGAGACCGGATTACGCGAAGGTGTACCTTCCAATGTGATTCTCCCGCGGGACTTACTTCAACGTCTAGCAGATCAAAAAATCACGGATCTAACCCATCTGGAAGGGGAGATGAAAGCTACCCCCACCCGTTTTAAACGCTATGGCAGCCAGATCTTAGCTCAACTTAACAAGGAGAATACATGAAACTCCAGGTTTTAGGGGCAGCACGTACTGTCACCGGATCTATGCACCTTTTTGAACATGAGGGGCACTGCTTTCTGATTGACTGCGGCATGTATCAGGGCAGGCGTGAAGACACATATAATGTGAACTTGCACTTTCCTTTTGATCCTAAGAAAATTGACGCAGTCATCCTCACGCATGCGCATATTGACCATTCCGGTAACTTGCCAAATTTGGTGAAGCAGGGGTTCCGCGGACCGATCTATGCCACCAGTGCGACCATCGATTTGGCAGACATCATGCTGCGGGATGCGGGACATATTCAGGAGTGGGATGTTCAGTATGTCAATAAACGCCGTAAGCGCAAGGGGCTGCCGCCGGTTGAGCCGCTCTACACTCAAAAAGATGCCATTGCCACCGAGCCCTTGTTCAAACAAATATGGTATGAGGCCAAATTTGAACCTATCCCCGGTATACAGGCAATCTTCCATGATGCCGGGCATATTCTGGGCTCTGCCAGCGTGCAGTTGGATTATGTAGAGAATGGGGAGCCTCGCCGATTCTGGTTCTCGGGAGATATTGGCCGTTTTGACGCGCCTATCCTGCAGGACCCGGTTTTTCCTGAAGGCGTGACCACCTTGATGATGGAAGCCACTTACGGTGATACGCCGCATCTCTCCCTTGAATCAGCGTATGAGGAACTCAAAGACATCATTAACCGCACAGCCCGACGGGGTGGCAAAGTCATCATTCCTGCCTTCGCGGTGGGCCGCACTCAGTTGCTGACCTATTTGCTCTCTGAGGGCATAGAAAAAGGCGAAATCGAAGATATCCCGGTAGTGGTGGACAGCCCTTTGGCGGTAAACGCTTCTGACCTTTACCGCAAACATACAGAATGTTTCGATGATGAGACCTGGCGTTTTATTGCCGAGCACCGCATGAAGGGTCTTGAATTTGAGAATGTGATCTATACGCGCAGCGTGGACGAGAGCAAGGCGCTGAACGACTGGAATGAACCGCTGATTATCATCTCAGCTTCGGGTATGGCTGAAAGCGGGCGTATTCTGCACCATCTCAAGAATAATATCGGGGATGGCAGAAATACCATTCTGATTATCTCCTGGCAGGCTCCTTATACGCTTGGACGCCGGCTTTCTGAAAAAGCCACCAAGGTGAAGATCTTTGGAGAGGAGTACTTTAGAAAGGCTGACGTGGTGGTGATCAATGGTCTGAGCGCGCACGCCGGACAGGACACCCTTTTGGAATATGCCCAGGCAAGCATAGACACTTTAAAGAATATTATTCTTATCCATGCTGAGGAGGATGCAGCTACCCAATTTATGCAAAAACTGGATGAAGCCGATGGAATGCCAACTCCGGTCTTCGCACAGAAGGGTCAAACATTTGAGCTGTAGCTGACAGTAAAACCCTGAAAAAGCTGTGTAAATGGAGGGGATTCACGCGATTTTTTGGAAGTGAAACGAGTTATAATCTCAGCACCCGGAGAGATGCCAGAGCGGTTGAATGGGGCGGTCTCGAAAACCGTTGAGGTCCTTGTGGCCTCCGTGGGTTCGAATCCCACTCTCTCCGCCTATGGTATTCCGAAATCCGATTGCCAGTGAAATTCTCTAGGCACCGTTCACTGTATAATACAAGCAAAATAAGCAGCCAGAGGTATCCATGAGCGATTTCTTTACTCATCCGCAAGCCTTAGTTGAAACTGACCAGATTGGCAAAAACAGCCGTGTGTGGGCTTTCGCGCATGTATTGCGAGGGGCAGTGATCGGGGAGGACTGCAACATCTGCGACCATACCTATATTGAGGGAGATGTGCGCCTGGGCGACCGCGTTACCGTGAAATCCGGCGTGCAGCTCTGGAATGGCATCACTGTGGAGGATGATGTCTTCATTGGCCCCAACGCCACATTCGACAACGACCCCTTCCCCCGCAGCAAGAATTACCCTGAAGAATTCAGCCGTACAGTGTTGCGTAAAGGTTGCACCATCGGGGCAAATGCTACCATCCAACCCGGGCTTACCATCGGGCAATACGCCATGATCAGTGTAGGTTCCGTGGTAATGGACGACGTTCCGCCCTATGCTGTGGTGGCAGGCAACCCAGCGCAGATTACCGGTTATATTGACCGTGAAAACCCCACCACCACAGAGGTGCTGGAGGTGGAAAACGCGCGGGAGTATCAAGCCATTTACGTGCGTGGGGTGAGCCTTCAGGAACTTCCATGCGTGGAAGACCTGACCGGAAAGCTATCTTTTGCCGAGTTGGGAAAGCATCTGCCCTTTGAACCCAAGCGCTACTTCCTGGTCTATGATGTACCCAACAAGGAGGTGCGTGGTGAGCATGCCCATTTACAGTGCCATCAATTCCTGGTGTGCGTCAAAGGTTCCTGTGCCGTTGTAGTGGATGATGGTCACCGCCGGCAGGAGATTCGGCTTGACCGTCCGAATTTGGGGTTGCATTTACCCCCGATGGTTTGGGCAACGCAATACAAATACACGGCTGATGCTGTTTTGATGGTGCTGGCTTCAGAAATATACGAAGCAGAGGATTACATCCGCAATTATGATGATTATCTGGAAACCTTGAAAAGCGGAACTGAAATTTATTAAATTCTTTATAATCTGTTCATGCCTCAAAAAGAGATTGCCATTGGGCAAAAGTTGGATAAAAACTGAAAAAGCGACTTCAAACTTCAGCGAAAGCTAATTATTGCAGAAGCTGCGCTACGGTTGTTCTGATTCGGTTCTCCATACAAAATGTCTTGAAATTGTTTAAAAATATACCGCTTTTTTGTTAAGGATTGGTGCGTTCTCTTCCTCATCCCGCAGGAATGTGCACAAACCAAGCAGCGAAAACACTCTGGGCGCCAGGTCAATTGTCCAGTAATTTGCTAAGGCGAAGGTCAGGTAAATAGCAATTGTATAAATGAAACCCGTTGTTTTGGGAAGGATTGCTGAAGCCGCAAAGTAGATCGCAACCAACCCGAGGCTGCCAACCAGGACTCGCAATACTTTGGTAACCCAGGAACCGCTGCTACTGTCCATAATGCCCTTGGTCATGGAAATCACTGCAAAGCCTGCAGATAAGCCGAACCACGCCCCAGCAGCTCTGATTGAAGTCTCAATGGATTGTGAATCGATTCCCGGTGTACGGGTATTCCATTCAAAGGGGACGAGCCAATTAGGATCGACCTGTCTTGCTGCCCAAGCAGGCAGTATCAGTAGAATTGAAAAAATAAATGCGCTAAGAATGCGCTGGAACAAATTGAAATGATTTCTGGCTCCATATTCGATCGGAAAGGCAGCTAGAAAAGCCAATAGGATTAACCCGCCAAGCAGCCAGCCAAGGATAATGTCAGTGAGGAATTCTAAACCTAGAGCCATACCTGCGATACCGAGCATAATCATCACAATAATAATGACTATGGAAACCCAGGGGCGTTTAGTAACTTTAGCGAGGTAACTAAGCAAAGACGCGGATATCTGAGCGGAATCCGATGGCAGACCAAAGGTACTCTTCAGCTTATAAGGCACTACTTTATCACTGACCCAATAAGGTCTTGGCGATTTATAGGAAATCTTGAAAAAATCAGTCAGGGCAGCCGAGATCAACAGCACCATAGCGGCGATGTAAGCTTTTTTTGAATCCCAGATCCAATAGAGAACCGAGACAAGTAAGAAATAATACCCATAATCTCCAAAAAAATTGACCACATTCATCACACTCTGGAATACAGGGCCTAACTTTTGAAAAAAAGTGATGATTGGTATCTGAAACAACAAGATATCCATAAAAACCTTCTTTAATAGTAATGTTACACGCGTCTGAAAGCCATTTTTTCGGTTAGAACTCTGGGTGCTCTCCCATGACAACCATGTCTTTCAGCAGCAGCTCAAAAGCCATTGTATGGCTGCAAAGATTATGACTTTGGAAATAGGAGCAAGTACATTGCCATTTGCCCGCGTCGTAACGAACGGTGTGGTCGTTGTTCTCTCCTTTAAACGCGGCTTCAAATTGATTGAAGCTAATTCTTTGGGTTTCCTGGGCATAACGCTTGGCTTTGTCTATCTTGCCGATCATTCCACTGTCCATCATATTGGTGAGCTCCATTTCTCAAGATATGGTTATTAAACAAAAACACGCGCCATAATTACTCAGCGTGTGTCCCGCCATTCCAATCCGCGGCTTTGTTTAGACGCGGGCAAGTCACCTTAAGCTGACCTCTGCATAACTAAATTATAGTTTGAAGTCGGATCCAAGTCAATTTAAGTAGTGACAAAGTTACAGTATCAAATTTGACTATAACAGGAAAGAACACAAAAAAGGAGAGTTCCATCCATAATTAGTTAGCCAGAAAAAAGAGGAGGAACTCTCACATGACAGACCAAGCTGTCCAAATAATTATAACGGTGATGGTAGGGCAAGAAAAGCACGAACTACATAAAGATGTTCCAGCGGAACATTTGGAAAGCGTGATCAAAGATCTCAGCCAGGAAGTAGGACAGGCGATCTTTAGCATGGTATTGCAGGTGCTGGATGATCAGATACAAAAGACGATACCCAAGACATGGAAGAATGTTGGACGAACACTGCGCAAGGTGACATTTGAAAGTGGTTATGTCATCTATCGGCGACGCATCTACCGGGATGAGCACGGTCAAATATGGAAGCCTCTGGACCTGGTTTTGGGGGTAGAAGCTTATGCGCGAAACAGCCGGAGGGTACAGGAAATGGGATGTTTACTGGCCAGCCGGAGCAGTTATCGTAATGCTTCAGAGATGCTGAGTTATCTTCTGAAAACAGTCATCAGCCCCAGTAGTTTGCAGCGCATGGTGAAGCGTTTTGGGGCCTATATCACAGCCAGCGAAGCGGATTGGCGTCGGGAAGAGCCAGCTGGCAAGATCAAGGCGCCAATCCTTTACGCAGAGAGCGACGGTGTGTGGCTGCATTTGCAACAAGCCGAAAGCAAGCGGGCAGAGGTGAAAGTGGGGTTGCTCTATACGGGCAAGCGCAGGATAGGTGTCGATCGATTTGCCTGTGAGAACAAGGTTGTTATGACCCAGCTCGGTGGTTCCACCGAGCAGTGGCAGATCAAGCTGCGTGAACTGGCCGACCGGCATTTTGATCTCAACCATACCAACTACCTGGTGGTCGGCGGTGATGGAGCAACCTGGGTGAAACACAGCTTTGACTTGCTCAACTTACCTCAGTTGGCCGTGCTGGATCGTTTCCATGTCGCTTGCGCTGTTCACTCTGCCTTCGGCAAACTGACCAATAGTCACGTGCTCCTGGATAGCCTCTTCTCCCAACCTTTTGATAACGTCAAACCTCAAATCCTGAACCTCATCGCCCGGACCAAGGGCAAACAGACCGCGTTGCTATTGCGTACTTTGCATTACCTTGAGATCAATCAGCACGCCCTTCCTGACCTCAAACTGCGCTTACCCTCAGACCTGTATCCCTCTACCCTCGGTTCTGCAGAAGCCAATGTCGATAAACTTGTCCGTCAGAGAATGCGTGGCCGTGGTTTCTCCTGGTCTGTTGATGGCGCTCAATCCATGCTTGCCATCCTGAGACACAAAGATACCCTCTCCAGAATCGTCTTTCTCCTTCCTGTGAAAGATGATAGACACAGACCTTCCACTCGTGTTCACACCCATTTGGCTTATCAGCCTGTCTCTGCTTCTTTGCCTGTCTTCTCTTCTTCAGAAGCTCCCAGAGATTGGGTACAATTGCTCAAAAATCGGATGAATAATGATCTCTCCTTGACTGATCTTTTCTGATATATGCAAATATGAAACAGTATCGTGACAAATCTGAATCTGTACATTAAAATGAGTTGCTGGAGGGGAGCATTATTACCTGGGTTTTTAATAGTCAGGTAGAATCAGGTCATAAGCCTGCGCAACAGCATTAGGAAAAAATAATCGAAATACGATTACTATAATGAATAAAAGTACCCACCGATGTTTTTGACGCGGTTGTAAACACCAATAACACATGAGTTTTATCATATGAAGGAGGGCCTATGAATACAAAGCGTTTCACATTACTTCACTCCAATGACATGCATGGGGACTTTCTGACAGAGGTGGACTCTGGTACGGGTGAGTTGATTGGCGGGCTGTCTCTTCTTTCCGGCTACATCAATCAGGTGCGCCAAGAGGAGAAAAACGTCATCTACACAATCTCAGGCGATATGGTGCAAGGCTCAATCATTGATTCAGAGTATCGAGGCATAAGCACGATCGAAATCATGAATTTTCTTTCTCCAGATGTCGCTTCCCTTGGAAATCACGAACTGGACTATGGGCTCCCTCACCTGCTGTTCTTAGAGAAAATGGCTAACTTCCCGATCGTCAATGCCAATATGTACATCAAGAAATACAATAAACGCCTGCTCCAGCCCTACTTAATCAAAAACATTGACGGATTCGATGTGATGTTTATCGGGATTGTGACCGAAACAGTTATGGATGCACTGAAGCTGGACAATCAAATAGGGTCCTTCATTAGCCTTGAGGATGCTGCTGCTGAGGTGGGTCGTATCTGTGATGCATATAAAAACGATGATATTGACCTGACCATACTGCTTACCCATGTTGGCTTGGACTCAGATAAGGAATTGGCTGCTTTGCTCCGGCCGGAGTGGGGCGTGGACATCATTTTAGGCGGTCATTCCCATAGTTATATGGAGCAGCCTGTCTTAGTTAATGACATCCTGATTGCCCAGGCAGCAGTGGGCACAAATCAGATTGGTCGGTTTGATATATTGGTGGATGATGATACGAATTCAGTTGTTGACTGGAAATGGGAGCTTGTCCCGATTACATCCGAAAACATCCAACCAGACCGTGAACTTCAAAAATTCATCAATTCCTACAAAGATGCAGTGGATTCAAAATACAACACAGTGCTATGCCGTATGTCCCGCAAGCTGACCCATCCCAGCCGTCTCGTTGAAACCGAATTGGGTAATTTATTCTCAGATATTTTTGCCGAGGTCGGAAACCTGGATGTAGCCTTCATTGGCAGCGGGTCCATTCGCTCATTGGAAATGGGCCCTGTAGTTACATTGAGAGACCTTAAACAGGCCTTCCCATACGATGACACCTACTCCAGGTATTCTGTCACAGGCAAGCAACTGGAAAGCATTTTCAGCCATATCATGCGCAACGAAAACCGTAATGGCGAAGGTGAGTGTTATCAGGTCAATCATGGTGTGCATGCTGTCTACGATGAGATGTTTGACAAGCTGGTGAGCCTGGCGATTCGCGACCAACCTGTGGAGCCTGATAGAATCTACCAAATCGGATTTCAGATTTACCATACCACGAGTAGTGAAAAGAACCTGGGGATTAGCATGGAAAACCTCTCCCAGCTAAAACCGCCCAGGATCATAGTCGCATCGATGCAGTCAGTAGTAGAAGAATATTTGCGCGGTCATCAGGCAATCAACCGGATAGTGGAGGGAAGGTTAATCTATCGATAGCTTTACGCCATGTCACGGGGGCAGATAAATGGTAATGGAGAATATGCAGGACTGATTCGATTGAGCCTAAGCTTACCTTGGCGGCTGGGTAAATACAAATTCAAAGTGCTTTCTCAAACACCAAAGCGTCTTCACCAAAGTAGTACTTTTCCCATACCTGTGTTTGTTTGTATCCTGCTTTTTCATACAGATGGATGGCAGGTAGGTTGGAACGCCGGGTGGAGAGAATAAAGACGCGTGTACCCAAGGCAGCCTCACCCGCGGCCAACAGGCGCGCACCAAGCCCCTTTCCCTGCCAGGCCGGGTCTATACTGATAGTGGTGATGGCACCTTTGCCCTCCATCAGGTGACGGCTGCCCCCAAAAAATCCGATCATATGATCTCCGCACGTCATTTTCAGCCGCACCATGCCAGGAAGGGTCAGAGACCCGACCAGCTCAATCAACGGCCAGCGGTCCAGTTTGTTGAAACATAACTTTTCATGGTTATACAACTGCCAAATGTCTTTAAAGCTGGCATTGGAAATTTGAACAGCTTCTGCCTGCTCTGAAACCTCATGCGTTGCGCTCATTCTTCCGGGCTGGCTTCCTGCAGCGTCCAGGCTAAATCTTCCCATTCCTGCATGAGTGGCTCCAGCCGGCTTTTGGCATCCACATAGTCATCCGCCAGGCGGGCGACCTGCCGGGGTTCGGGCGGGGGGCTGGCAAGCAGACTTTCAAGCCTCCGGATTTCGGCCTCCTCCACATGGATACGTGCTTCCACGGCCGCTATCTTTTTCTCCAACTGCTGCCGTTGATTACGGCTGAGCCGGCGCTTAACCAGCAAAGCGGGTTCCTGAGTTAGTGGAGGTGCCGGAGGTTTGATTTCTGTTTCAGTTTCATCCAATGGCGCTGGCATCTGACCGCTGGTTTTATAGCTTCTATACTCAGAGTAACTGCCTTTGAAGACGCGCAGCTCCGCGCTGATAGGGTCCAAATCCCAAATCTGGGTCGCGAGCGCGTCAATCAGGTAGCGGTCGTGGGAGACGAGCAAAATGGTTCCCGGATACTCCGCCAGCACGTTTTGCAATACTTCCTGTGTGGGAAGGTCAAGATGGTTGGTAGGCTCATCCAATAAGAGAAGGTTGGCATCTGAGAGCGCCAGTTTGGCTAATGCCAAACGCCCCCGCTCGCCGCCGGAAAGCGTTTCCACCGGGTTGAAGACATCCTCACCCCAGAAGCCATACTTAGCCAGATAGCTGCGCACTTCCCCGGGCAGCATGGTGGGGTTGACCGTGTTGATCTCCTCGATAAGCGTGTTAGCGGGGTTGAGCCCTTCGTGTGCCTGGGCGAAGTAACCCACTTTTAAGGAGGCACCCAGTTCAACGCTGCCTGCCAGAGGCGGGATATCCCCCAGAATGGTTTTGAGAAAGGTGGTTTTGCCCGCCCCATTGGGGCCGATGACAGCCACGCATTCGGTGCGTTCTAAAATGAGATCCGGGGAGCTGAACAGGGGCCGGTTATCATCGGCATAACCAACCTGAAGTCCGTAAGTACGCAGCACCAGATTACCGGAACGGCCAGCCATGGCAAAACGCAAATGTACCGGGCGGGTGGTACTCTTTGGCGCGGTCAGTCGGGAGTCGGAGAGCAGACGCTCCAGGCGGCGCAAACGCCCTTTGGCCTGAGCGTTGTTTTGCGTGCCGATATTCTTTTTGATGTAATCTTCCTGCCTGGCAATGTACTCATTTTGCGCTTCGAACTCAGCCAGACGGCGTGCATAGCGGGCTTCGCGCTGCTGCAGGTAAGCGGTGTAATTGCCGCGGTAGATCTCCAACGCTGGGGTCATTTCCCAGACCTGACGGGCGGATTGTTCAATGAAGAAGCGGTCATGGGAGACCATCACTACCGCCCCCTGCCAATCGCGCAAGTAGCTTTCCAACCACTCTACCGCGTCAATATCCAGATGGTTGCTAGGCTCATCCAGCAGGAGCAGGTCGGGATCTTCAAGCAGCAACCGGGCGAGTACGGCACGGGTACGCTGCCCGCCTGACAACTGCGCAATAGGGCGGTGATAATCACTCTCGTCAAAACCAAGACCCTGCAAGGTCATGCGGATGCGCGCCGGGTAGGTGTAACCACCAAGGCGGTCAAATTCAGACTGGAGGCGGCCGTAGCGCTCAAGGACTGTCGGATCACAATCCGGCTCCTGCATCTGCTGCTCCAGCTGCTCCAGTTCCCTGCCGCTTTCTATCAGAGGTGCGAAGGCTTTTAAGCAGGTTTCCCAAAGGGTCCCCTCCCGTTCTGGCACTGAGACCTGCGGCAGGTACCCGATGCGCAGTCCGCGTGAACGGTGCACGGAACCGGTTGTAGGATCATCTATGCCAGCCAGGATCTTGAGCAGGGTAGTCTTGCCCACACCGTTCGTACCGACAATGGCAATCCGCGCACGGCGCGGGATGGACAGCGTGATGCCGTCGAAGATATCCACGTGGCCAAAGGAGCGGCCCAGGTTCTGAGCAGTGAGCAATGACATAGCAGAAAAAGTATACCAGTGAGGCGGGGCAATGGATGCCGGAAAACGGAGTTTTCAAACTATGTTATAAGTGAATTTGAATGTGAGAAAGGAGCCAGTATGAAGTTGTCCGCTACCTTCCAACGTATTATTTGCTGTGTTCTTCTTCTGTTGCTCAGCGCGTCTGCTTGCTCGCCCGCACTGACCAGCACTCCTGAGATGCCAATAGCAGAAGTGGCCAGCCCTACCCCCTCCACAGCCAAAATTTCACCCGAACCGAAGGAATCCGCGGCAGTAACCGCGCTTCCTGCGGATAAAACACAGGCTACGTCTTTCCCTATCCCTGAAATTCCACAGGGTCCCACGCCGGAATCCTATGGGCTGCCGGACTGGAAGACAGTTCAGCAAGCCTTGCTGGAAGCAGCCAAGTTGAGCGGCGACCCTAACGGCTTATGTGAATGGGAAATATTGGGGCAGGATGCCTCACAGAACAAAGTGTTCTTATGGGCTCACTGCACGGCACGAGCCTATGGTGACTTTAAGTCAGGCATGGCCGGACCCTTTGCTGTCTATCTCAAACCGGATGGGTCGATCGAGCGGGTATTCGCTCCGATGGTTTACCGTGATGAAGCTTTTAACCATGAATTCCCCAAAAACATTCAAAAGAAGTTCCTCAATGGCAAACAAGGTGCCTATGATCTGACCGCCAATCTGATCTTTCGGGAGCAGTTCCCTGGTTTTCCGCCCCAGGCTGCTGTGGCGGAAGGAAAATATCCTGTTCAGCCCCGCGGTACCCTCCCGCCGCCGCCCGCTGAGGCGCCCCGCTGGATGGCCTACCAGAGCGCGATTGCCAAGGTTTGGTACGGCAGGGATGAGGACATCCTTTGTGAGTGGGACTATCTTGGGGCTTCGGATGGGTACGTCTATCTGAAACCGGATTGTGAACCGCTGGCGAGGGAGGAGCGCATATTCTGGGTACCCTTCTGCCGTTTGAAGGTCGAGGAAGACCGGACCATTTCTGAGGTTATTTGTAAAGAGAAGGAACAGCGTGGGAATGGATTGGGACTTGACCCGGACATCTTCCCGCAGGAGATCCGCGAAAAATCCTGGCTGGATGGAACGGATATCGGGGTTATTCTGGATCATCTTGAACTTCGCCGTTGGTACCCGGATCTGCCGCCGCTCGATGGAACAGAACTGCCATGAACTGATAGCTGCTCCTGCCCTGAACATCCCAACGGCTGCAGCCGCATGGAAGCAGCCCTCGCGCAAAAGATCGTCCCAATCCTCAGAGCCCATAAATCCCCGTACTTTGAAAACCTGCATCACTTCAAGTCAGAAAAAAGTCTCGTGGAAAGAAGCAGAAAGATCAGAGTAAGCGTGATCAGGAAATAAAAAAACACTTTCAAATGAAAGGTTCACTTTTCATATTTATCGTTAAAGACGTGATTATTTCTGACTAATTGCATTTGTCCTATGACTTTCGCTAATCTGACTGAACCACATAGCTATGTCCGCGCAAAGCCGGAGTGGGTGGGGTACAATCGAGCCTATGAAGATTAAAAAATGGCATCTTTGGCTGGGAGTGGGGATCAGTGCTGTTTTCCTCTACCTTGCTTTTCGTGAAATAGACTTCGGGCAGGTTTGGAGTTACCTGCGGCAGGCAAAGTGGGGTTGGATAGCCCTGGGTTTGCTGTTTTATTTTTTGGGCGTGTGGCTGCGCGCGCTGCGCTGGCAACTTCTGCTCAAGCCGGTTAAAAACCTCCCCGTCAGCAGGCTCTTTCCGGTTGTTGCCATCGGTTACATGGGTAACAATGTTTATCCAGCGCGGGCGGGCGAGGTACTGCGCTCCATCCTGCTTAAACGTGAAGATAACTTGGACATCTCTGCCAGCCTGGCTACGATCGTGGTGGAGCGCCTTTTTGATGCTATCGTAATCCTCGGTTTTGTGCTGCTCAATCTCACACAGCTGACAAAACTCAACGCTGCCCAAAACATGATTGGCGGCATCCAGCGCGGCGCGGTGATTGGTGGGGTGATCTTTCTGCTTATTCTGCTGGTTTTCCTGGCGATGGTGCTCTTCCCTGTACCGACAAGGGATTTCTTCGGCTGGTTCATTGACCGCCTGCTTCCAGGCAAACTGCGCTCGGGAGTCAAAGGCATTCTGGACAAATTCCTCGAAGGATTAGCCAGTCTTAAATCCCCCCTCGAAGTCTTAAAGGTACTCCTGCTCACTATGGCCATCTGGACACTGGAAACAGGTCTGTATTGGGGCGTCATGCGTGCTTTGGGGATGGGCATTGGCTTCATGAGTCTGATGCTTCTCAACGGCGTCATCAATCTGGTGCTCCTCATCCCAGCCGCCCCCGGTGGGTTGGGAACCTTCGATGCAGCCTGCAAGGCTATGCTGGAGCTGTTTGGCGTAGGCGCGGACCTGGCAATTGGCTATACCTTATTGCTGCGCGTCTCCTTGTGGTTGCCCATTACACTACTGGGAACTTACTACTTTTTCAAAGAAGGACTTTCCCTCTCAACTGATTTGGATCGTTTGCAAAGACAGTACAAGTCCGAAGAATCAACATGTGCACAAACTGACGAGAATAGTCCAACACAGGAGGTTAAACAATGACCCAAAAGAATATCGCCATAATCGGTGCAGGAATTGGAGGAATGAGCGCGGCTTATGATCTGGCGAAAGCCGGTCACCGTGTAACCCTTTTTGAAAGTGCGGATCATACCGGCGGCCTGATTGCTGGTTTCAAGGAAGCGCACTGGGACTGGTCGGTGGAGCGTTATTATCATCACTGGTTTGCCTCGGACAAGCACATGATGGAACTGATTAGTGAATTGGGCTGGTCTGACCTGGTAGTCTTCCCAACCCCCGTGAGCGTAATGTACCACAAAGGGAAGTTTTACCCCTTCGATTCGATCAAAGCAGCGTTGTTTTATCCAGGTTTGGGCTGGGGTATCAACAAGGTTCGCTTCGGTCTGGTGGGACTGTACCTGCGCCTCACCAATAACTGGCGCACGTTGGAAAAGACCACGACGGATGCCTGGATGCGCAAATGGGCTGGCAACAAGGTCTTTGAAGATATGTGGGAACCCATGCTCATCGGCAAATTTGGTGAAAAATGGGCTAAGAAGGTCAGTATGGCCTGGATGTGGGCGCGCATGCACGTTCGCACACAGCAACTGGGCTCCTTTGTGGGCGGATTTCAGGCATTCGCGGATAAATTTATGGAACGCCTGCAGGAAATCAGTGTGGACGTACGCTTGAACAGTAAGGTAGATGGCATCTCCAAACAGGAAGATGGCAAGCTGCTTTTGGAAATGTCGGACGAACCTGGACAGCCGGAAATATCCTTTGATCAAGTATTGGTGACCCTTTCGCCAGGTATGTTGGCGAAACTAATTCCAGAACTTCCGCCTGATTATCTGGCTGGATTGCAGGAAATGAAGAGTATGGGCGCGGTTGTAATGACGGTTTCACTCAACAAACCACTGTCAAAAGAAGGTTACTATTGGTACAACATACCCAAAAAGGCAGGTTTCCCCTTCCTGTCGCTGGTAGAACACACCAATTTCCTCAAGCCCGAATACTTCGGCGGGGATCATATCATCTACATTGGGGACTACTTGGAAACGGACCATGAAAATTTTGAGAAAAGTGATGACGCGTTGGCTGCTGAGTTCCTTCCCCATCTCAAGAAGATCAACCCTGACTTTGATGAAAGCTGGGTTAAGAAAATCTGGGTAAGCAAAACGCCTTACGCCCAACCCATTCCCTTGGTCGGGCACAGCCGCAGAATACCTTCTATTCAAACTCCCATTGCCGGTCTTTTCTTCGCCAGCATGAGTCAGGTCTACCCCTGGGACCGCGGCACTAATTTTGCCGTGGAAATCGGTCGCAGAGCAGCTAGGATTATGAATGAAAGCTAAAAATCGATGGATCTGGCTGGGCAAAAAATCGGTTGATTCCATTTTATGAATCACTATCCCTGTTTTCAGACCCTTGAAATTGCTGTTTTAAAGATTCCAAACCACTCCCACTTATAGGGTTAGAATGGATATAGAACAAACCATCCCCTATATATAGGGGAAAGGTTGTGAGTAAACCCTTCCTTTAGTGCATAAAGGATAAATTAAAAACACAAGTTAATTTACATCAAATTAGTGATACTTTTTAAGGTTCATCCAACCTTAAAGAATCGTTAACTTTTAAGCCCCAAATCCCTTTTTAGCTTGTACTCAGGCAGCTGAAAGTGATAGAATCCTTGAACCTCGGTAAGAACGCAAATGATAAGCAATTTGCACCAGTGAGATGTATAAAAGGAGAGATTCAACTCACGTTTATTATCGTCTGTGTTACCGGAACATCAACCTTTCTGCAAAGCGGGCAGAAAGATGGAGAGGATTATGAAGGCACAACAGGCATGGCAGGCAGTGCTCGGCCAATTAAAGATGGAATTGTCCAAAGCGGTTTATGATACATGGGTAAAGAAAACCCAGTTTATCCGTTTTGAAGAGACAACCAGCACTTTCCATTTAGGCGCAGATAATGCCTATGCCTGCGACTGGCTTTCCAGCCGCCTTAAATCCACCGTAGTCAATAAACTCAGCGGCATGATGGCCAGGCCTGTGCAAGTGGAGTTTAGCGTTTGGCTTGCCCCTCAAGCCGAGAAAACCGAGGAGACGCACGAAGAAGTGGTTTTTGCCGATACTCAGGGGGAAAAGGCAGAAACCTATCTTAACACCCGTTATCGCTTCGATAACTTTATCGTCGGTCAGAATAACCGATTGGCGCAGGCTGCTTGCCTGGCTGTGGTGGATCATTTGGCTGTAGCTTACAACCCGCTTTTCCTGTACAGTGGAGTCGGTATGGGCAAAACCCATTTACTGCACGCGATTGGTAATGCCGTGGCAGCTAAAGGCGGACAGGTTTTGTATGTTTCTTCTGAAGAATTCACCAACGATCTGGTGGCGTCTATTCGCACTAAGACCCAGGCAGCTTTTCGGGAGAAATACCGCCAGGTGGATGTGCTGCTGATTGATGACATCCAGTTTATCGTGGGCAAAGAGGCCACGCAGGAAGAATTTTTCCACACCTTCAATACCTTGCACGGGCAGGAGAAACAGATCGTGATGACCAGTGACCGCGCGCCTAAAGCCATGAGTACGCTGGAGGAACGTCTGCGCTCCCGCTTTGAATGGGGGCTGACCGTGGACATTCAACCGCCAGATTATGAAACGCGTCTGGCGATTCTGCGCTCCAAGGCGGAGAGAGCTGGGCGGGATGTACCCATGGAGGTCATGACGATGATCGCACGGCAGGTGCAGGCGAACATCCGGGAGCTCGAAGGTGCCTGGAACAGGGTTTTGGCTTACGCCGACCTGACTGGTGTGGCTTTGACCCCGGAATTAGCCAGTTCTGCATTGGCAGACTTTTTACCCCAGCCCTCCGACCTCAACCCCGGAGATGTGCTGGGTGCGGTTTCCAGGTATTTTGGTATCTCCACTGAAAGGTTAATGAGTAGGGACCGCTCCAAGGATGTGGTGCTGCCGCGCCAAATGGCGATGTATCTGCTGAGGGAGCAGGGCAACATCTCGCTGCCCAAGATCGGGCAGGAATTGGGCGGCCGCGACCATACCACCGTGATGTATGGCTGCGACAAGATGGCAGAGATGATCGAGACGGATGATCGGGTACGCCGGCAGGTGCTGCAGATCAAGGAGCAGATCGTCCGTAACGCTCAACAGTCCAGGAATTAACGCGGGATAAGAGGTCTGCAATAGGGCAGAAAAAAAGGCAGCGGATACGAGAACACCAGTTCAGAATATTGAAGTTAAAAGCATTGGCAGCTGTATATTACGCTTGACAGAAAGCACAGCTGCTACGCCAGTCCTTTATCAGACGAGGTGAACTTATCTATATTAAATGTGTTTTGCAACTCATGTTTGCTTGTGATATCATCTAATAAAGATCACACGGGGAGCCAGTGTTGGCTGAGAGGGAGGATCATCCTCCGACCCGCAAAACCTGATCCGGATAATACCGGCGGAGGGATGTCAAAAGCACAGGAAACCCTTCGCCAGATGAAGGGTTTTTTATATGCGAGGATTTCATCGTGCAATAATATTTGCCAATGGAAGGCAGCCTGAAGATTTCAGGTTCGAAATTCAATCCCAGGATTTTCTGGTGGCGGCGGACAGAGGGCTTGAACACCTCATTGCTTATGGGCTGCTGCCCCATCTCCTGGTTGGCGATATGGACTCTCTGGACCCCCAACTGCTCCGGCAGTGTCAGGAGAAAGTTGAGACGATCCAGCTGCCCCCAATGAAGGACGAAACCGATCTGGAGGTGGCACTCAATGAGGTTGTCAAACGAGGTTTTGACACAATCTGCATCGTGAATGGTTTGGGAGGACGCCTGGACCATACCCTTGGAAACCTTGGATTGCTCTACCGTCCGGACCTGACCAATAAACATGTCTGGTTCGACGACGGTGAAACTAATGTTCATTTGCTGAGCGGGCCAAGAACTTTTTCTTTGGGCTGTGATGCGGGGGACCTCGTTTCCATTGTGCCGCTTTCCCTGGTGGTTCAGGGCGTAAGCACCGCGAATCTTGAATATCCTCTGCATAACGAGCTGCTGCTCGCGTGGCAGGCGAGGGGGATCAGCAATGTAACTTTAAAGAATCGTTTTTCAATCTCTTTGGAACAAGGGGATATGTTTGTCATTATGACAAGAAAAAAACAATCCAGAAAGAACAACACCCATGATTAGAAAATTTCTACCTGCTTTACTTGCTCTTGCGCTTCTACTCAGCGCATGCCGTGTGTCTCCCTCTCCTGCGCCATTACCGTCTGTTGATACGCCGGAAAGTGAGCCCAAAACACCGGAGACGCTTACAGTAATCACGCATGATTCGTTTGCGGTGTCTGGATCTCTGATAGCAGATTTTGAAAAAGCTAATAATGCCAAAATCGCCTTCATCAAGGGCGGAGATGCCGGAGGAACCCTGAATCGTCTGATCCTGACATCCCTGAGCGGATCTCATCAGGCAGATGTGTTCTATGGCCTCGATAATACCTTCCTCTCAAGAGCACTCGAACAGGATTTGTTTGAAGCTTACGCGCCGGTTGGACTTGAGAATATTGCGGCTGAGTTTAAGATGGACCCCAATAATGGGGCTATCCCGATCGATTATGGCGATGTGTGCATCAATTATGACAAAGCCTACTTTAAGGATAACGAACTTCCACTGCCGGAGAACCTGGTGCAGTTGCGTGATCCGATTTATGCCGGAAAATTGGCCGTGATTAATCCAGCGACCTCTTCGCCCGGGCTGGCTTTCATGCTGGCCACCATCGCAGCTTTCGGTGAAGATAGCTGGCTGGACTGGTGGGGAGCGATGAAAGAGAACGAAGTGGTGGTTGCCCCGGATTGGGAGACGGCCTATTACACCAACTTCTCCGGCTCTTCCGGGAAAGGGCCCCAGCCAATGGCGGTCTCTTACGCCTCCAGTCCGGCAGCGGAACTCATGTTTTCAGACCCCCGATTGGAAGAATCCCCCACTGCTTCACTGGTGTTTGAAAACGCCTGCTGGCGGCAGGTGGAATTTGCCGGCATTCTCAAGGGCACCGTGCACCGCGCTTTAGCTGAAAAATTTATGGACTTCCTGCTCAGCAAGGCTTTCCAGGAAGATGTGCCCGGTCAGATGTTTGTTTATCCGGTGCTGCCTGGAGCAAACCTGCCGGCTGACTTTGTGACAGCTTCGCAGATCCCGGAAAAACCAGCTTCTTTGGACCCCGCGCTAATCGCGGCAAACCGTGAAGCCTGGGTGCAAGCCTGGACAGACCTGATGTTGAAATAAGCGGAGACTGCTTGGATAATCAAAGTCGGAAGTGGCAAGCCTGGCTGCTGTGGTTGATACCACTTTCCTTTATATTGGTGTTTTTCTACCAACCCCTGGCAGCTATCTTTCGGCTTGTTTTTTCGGATCAGTTTGCTTCCGGTTGGCAGAGTTTTAACAGCCAGCAGGTATTGAAACCGCTTGGTTTCACAATCTGGCAGGCACTGCTTTCCACACTGCTTACGCTCCTCCTGGGATTGCCTGCTGCTTATATTTTTTCTCATTTCAAGTTTGCCGGCAGCCGCGCGCTGCGCTCGCTCAGTCTGGTCCCTTTTATTTTGCCCACCGTGGTGGCAGCAGCGGCTTTCAATGCTCTGCTGGGGCCAAATGGGTGGTTGAATCTGGCGGCGATGCGCCTGTTCCAGTTAAGCACGCCGCCCCTTAAGGTGCTCAATAGTTTGCCGGCCATCCTGCTGGTACATGTTTTTTACAATATTTCCATCATTATCCGGATAGTCGGCTCGGCCTGGGGACGCCTGAGTGAAAGGTTAAGCCAGGCTGCTACTATGCTGGGTGCCTCCCCGCTGCAGAGATTCAAAAGGGTGACGCTGCCGCTGCTTAGCCCTGCTATTTTGGGCGCGGCGCTGCTTGTGTTTTTGTTTGACTTTACCAGTTTTGGCGTGGTGCTGATGCTTGGCGGGCCGGGCTTTGCCACTCTGGAAGTGGAAATTTACACACAGACGATGATGTACCTCAATTTGCCGGTGGCGGGGCTGCTTTCAATCGTGCAACTGGCTTTTACCCTCTTGCTGACTTTCCTTTACAACCGCATGACGCAGCAGCGGTTTGGCAAATTCGCTCTGGCTTCGGAAGAAAGAAACCTGAGAAAACCTAAGAAACGTCTCGAGAAACTTGGCGTCATTGTTCTTTCCATTATTCTGGTGGTACTCATACTGCTGCCCCTGCTCAGCTTGGCAGCACGCAGCATGTTTATACTGGATGCTGCCCGGGGGGAACGTGGAGAAGTGAAAACAGGATTCACCCTCGCGTACTACCGCATGCTTTTTGAAAACCCCACGGGTTCTCTCTTTTATGTGCCGCCCATCCGGGCGATACATAATTCCTTAGGCTACGCGCTCGCGACTGTGTTGCTGACGACTGTGATTGGGATTCTCACCGCTTACGCCGTGGTACGATCCGGAAGGATGAGCCGCTGGGTTGAACCCTTCATCTCCCTGCCGCTGGGCACCAGCGCGGTAACCATGGGGCTGGGGTTTATCGTTGTGTTTAACCATCCGCCGTGGATGAATACGAAATTCCCTTTTCTGATTCCCATCGCGCATACCTTGATTGCCCTGCCGCTGAGCCTGCACACCTTGCTGCCTGCGCTCAGGGGAATCCCTGAAACATTGCGCCAAAGCGCGCGCGTGATGGGGGCTAACCCCTGGCAGGTGTTCAGTAAGGTGGACCTGCCCATTCTGCTGCGCGCGGTCCTGGTGAGTATGGTATTCAGCCTTACGGTCTCTCTGGGAGAGTTCGGGGCGGCATCGTTCCTTTCTTCCGTGCAGCGCCCAACTGTCCCAATCGCCATTTATAGATATATTTCCATGCCTGGTTCCACTAATTATGGGCAGGCACTGGCAATGTCCACCTTGCTGATGCTGGTTTGTATTGGAGGTGTCTTTTTGATAGAAAAGATCAAACTTCCCGGGGAGGAATTGTTCTGATGCTTGAAGTTATCGATATCCACAAGCAGTACGAGGGCAAACCGCTATTAAGCGGGGTCTCCTTCCGGATTGAAGAGGGCGAACTGGTGTGCCTGCTGGGGGCGAGCGGGAGCGGTAAGAGTACGCTCCTGCGCATCATCGGCGGTCTGGAAGACCCGGAATCAGGAAGGGTCATTTGGAATGGAGAGGATATTACCCAAACACCAGCGCATTTACGAGGCTTTGGGCTGATGTTCCAGGACTACGCGCTTTTCCCCAACCGGACTGTGGAACAAAACGTCTCCTTTGGCCTTGAAATTAAGCTCGTTCCTCCGAAAGAGCGGGAAGCCATCGTTATGCAGCAATTGGAACTCGTCCGCATGCAGGCGTTTGCCAGGAGGCCGGTAACGGAGCTCTCCGGTGGGGAGCAGCAGCGTGTGGCGCTTGCCCGTGCTTTGGCTCCCGATCCGCATTTACTGATGTTGGACGAGCCGTTGGGTGCGCTCGACCACGCGCTGCGCGTGCAGCTGATTGCTGAAATCCGGCGCATCCTGAAAGCCTCACGCAAACCGGCTCTCTATGTGACGCATGATCGGGAGGAGGCTTTCGCTCTGGCGGATAGGCTCGTCGTCCTGCACGATGGTCTGGTGATACAACAGGGCAGCCCCAGAGAGCTCTTTGACCAACCCGCTTCCCCCTGGCTGGCAGCCTTCTTAGGTCTGGGAAACCTGATCCCGGGTACAGTATTATCCACAGAGCCGTTTAAGGTGCGCACTCAATTAGGGGATCTGCAAATTTCAGAACCTAAGAGCTTCCAGACAGACGAGGACTGCTTTTTGCTCCTGCGTCCGAACAATGCTGAAATTGAACCCTCTACAGCTGATAATGCGGTTAGCGGAATCGTTCGGGAGAGCATTTTTATGGGAGAATACTATCAACTGATTCTGATTGTAAAGGACCAGCCCTTCGAGGTTCGCTCTGAGCGGGATTACGCAGTTGGTGAAAGTGTGCAAGTACGCTTTGATCCGCAAAAAATACAATGTCTGGCAATGGAAAAGAGTTTGGATGAAAAAAGATAGCGACCTTTTAGTGGAAAAATACAAAGCCGATGGCAGTTTCTCATTCAGTTGGGAAGCGACCCTGTTGGAAGAGGGGGAAAATCATCGCAAACTGAAGGCTTATTTTAACGCACCCGCCCATCTGGTGGACAAAGTCTGGTTCAACCCGGGCGATTTATTCATTGAGACCTATTACAAAAACCGCTGGTATAACGTGTTTGAGGTGCATGAAGGGCATAACGGGGAAATCAAGGCATGGTATAGCAACCTCAGCTACCCTGCTAAGTTCAGCCCGGGTCTGATCACCTGGCAGGACCTGGAGTTAGACCTGATCGCCTACCCCAATGGGGAGTACGCTTTCTTGGATGAAGAAGATTACGCCGCGCTTAGCTTGGACTCTGAGACGCGCAGGCAAGTGGAGCTGACCATCGCGGAGCTCGTCGATCAAGCCAAACACAAACAACCTCCAAAGCCTTGAAGGTTGTTTGTGTGACTTAGAGCCTGATTAGATCAATGAAATAATCGGCAGGGTCTTAAGAACCACGTCGTATTCATATTGGCCGTAGTTGTACCACCACAACAGGCCTCCTCCAACAACCACGATACAACAGCACAGAATCACGAGCAGCACAATCAGAATGACAACCCATGTGTTGGATTTCTTCTTGGGCTGAACGGGTTGGGCGTCCGCGTAGGAGTTGAAATCATACGTTTTTGTTTCAGATTCGGCAGGTGCCGGGTCTGCACTCTCGACGGTGATATATTCGTTATTATCTGTGTTCATAATGATACCTTTCTTAATTAATTGATTGAATCCACTCAGTAAACGGGCCGCATATGGCGATACTGCCAATAACACCAGTCAGCATCAAAACGATGAGCACGCAGGTGAGCAGAGCAAGAACGACATTAATCCACCCAAGAATCAGGCCGGCCGTGGCAAGTCCATCCCCGCCAACCAAACCCTGACTCTGCCGGATCTCCTTTTTAGCGATATAACCGCTGATAATTGCGACTAAAGATCCGATAAAAGGGATAAAAATAAAACTGGCAATCCCACCAAGCAGGCTAACAATTGCCCAGGTTGAGGTAGTTTGTGGCTGTACGGTTGTAACATACGGGTTATCTGACATTTTTTCCTTTCAATTATTGTGTTTTCAATGAAGTGGCTTTATGTTCTTTATTCTGGTCCAAAATCCAGTTGATCCACCAGACAATGAGCACCAAAACGATAATCATCAGAATAGGAAGCACCACAGACAGAACAGAAACGAGCGTGGCCACGATGTCCTCGATAAAACTGACCACAGGATCTCCCGCGCCTGCCGTACTGGCAGTGATGAGCGGCCGTACCGCCGCGGATTTGACCGTATGAACAGAACCAGCCACCAGCAGACCCGCGATGACGGAAATGACCGGGTGAATATCTGTGATTGCCTTGGCACTGGCAGCAAAGAGAATCGCTCCGGCTGTAGGGCGGATAAAGGTTTGGATGGCATCATTGATATGATCCACCGCCGGGATTTTATCCGCGAAAAACTCAATCAGTGCCAGAACAACCAAAACGCCGATAGTCCACCAGGATGTAAGCGCGTCCCACGGTTTGGAGAGCTGGATCAGGTTGGTAAACTTAGCCAGCAAAGAGATAATAAGCAAAGGGATATACGCATTAAGACCTGCGGAGGCAGACAGTCCAAACGCGCCCAAAATACCACCAATAACGTCCATATAAAGCAAACCTAACCTTCCGGATGTTCATAATCATCCACAGTAATTATAGCAAAAGCTTCCAACATGACTGTAGATTATCTAAGGTTTAAGGGTCCCCAGTCACCGATAAGTATCCGGCGTATCAGATTGGATGCAAGGATCTGGGTTAAAGCAAGGAACAATCCCATCAAGAAAGGCAGCAGGAGCTGCAAATGAGTTCTGAAAAGGTTCTCCCTCCGTAAAAGAAAGATGGAAATGACAGTATAGATAGTTGTGAGCAAGCCCAGTACAGTGAGCGGTGAAAGGATGGCAGCCAGGAGGGGAAAGGGGTCATAGGCAAAGTAGATTGCAACACCTGTCATGCCCAAGAGAGCGAGCGCAAGCAAAAATCGGGAGAGTGAAGCCATAGCAGGCTGTTCCACCCAATCCACCCACACCGTTTGGTTGGTTAGCGGGTAGAGCACTGCTATAATTCCCAAACCTGTTCCCAGGCCAGAAAAGAGACGCGTGGCGTTGGTGGTTTCGAATAAGTGGGGGGCATTGGGCAAAAAAGTCAAAAACGAATTAACTCCATCCAGTGCGAACCATGAAAAAAGTAGTGCCAGAGGGATTATCACCACAAGGGGAGGCAGTTTGCCTTTGCGCCGCGCACTAAGTTGTACCAACAGTCCTAGGAATGCACCAATATACATGCCTGTACAGCGGGCGCAGAGTGGAAACTGATGCCCCAAAACGGTAAAAGAACGCTCAGGAAGCTGATGGCAGACAGCATGCCCAATGGCGGTCAGTTTGCCCCAAAAACCGGGTGGGGTGAAGCTGAGCCAGTAGGCGAACTCAACCAAAAGCAGACTGCCAAGTACCCAAATCGCGATCCGGTCACCCGGGCGCTGGGCCAGGCGCAAATCCGGCAGTTGCGCAATGGCGGCTTGTTCCTTATTGGAGTTCATCAGCCGTTTCAAACCTGCAGGTAGACGTGAGCCTTTTTAAGCCAGTCAATAATTTCTATATGTTGTGGGCAGAGGGTCTCGCATTGACAGCATTCCACGCACTGATCTGCCCTATTTTCGGGCTTGATAAAGCCCCTGTATCGGCGCTGGGCATCCGGCTGGTTCTCGAACTGATGACCTTCGTTGAAAAGCTCAAAAATTTGAGGAATTCCCACACCGTTGGGGCAAGGCAGGCAGTATTCACATTGTGTGCAGGGGATAGGCGCAAGAGTCTTGTAGACTTTCCGGGCTTTGGCAAGCAGACTGCGGTCTGCATCGCTGAGCATGCCAATACCGGAACGGCTGGCAGATTCGAGATTCTGTTCCACCTGTTCCAGTGTGGTCATGCCTGAAAGCAGCAGGGAAACTTCCGGCTGGTCCCAAATCCACTGTAATGCCCAGTTCGCGGGGGTCCAATCGTGCGCGCCAGTGGCAAGCAGGTCAGCAATTGCAGACGGCGGTGGGTTCTTTGCCAAATTGCCGCCGCGTAGGGGCTCCATGATGACCACGCCCAATCCTTTTTCCGTGGCTAAACGCAAACCCTTTAGACCGGCTTGATGTTCCACATCCAGGTAGTTGTATTGGATCTGGCAAAAGTCCCAATGGTCATAGCCGTTCAGGATGGTCTCGAAAACCGGATAGTCGTCGTGGAAGGAAAAACCGAGGTGGCGGATTTGCCCGGCTGCTATACGCTTTTCCGTCCAATCGAAAACCTTGAGTTCCATATACTTATCCCAATAAGACTGGTTGAGTGAGTGCAGCAGGTAGAAGTCGATGTGATCAGTTTGCAGCCTTTCGAGCTGTTCTTCAAAAAGCCGGTCTAGATCTGCAGGGGTGGTGAGCAGCCAGGAGGGCATTTTGGTGGCGAGGTAGACTTTGTCGCGATAGCCATTCTGCAATGCCCGGCCTACAAAGGGCTCACTCCGTCCACGGTGATAGCCATAGGCGGTATCCACATAGTTAATGCCTCCATCAATGGCAGTATGCAGCATGCGCGTGGCTTCTGCCTCGTCAATCTGGCTGGTATCGTCATTGATAATGGGCAGGCGCATACATCCAAAACCAAGCGCAGAAACCTTGATATCTAACCTGCCAAACTGTCTGTACTGCATAAGGAACTCCTTTTAAACCACTCTCGTTTGTCTTATTTTACCCTCAATGATGAAGTTAAATAGAAAGTGGGGATGGTAGGAGTTCAGCACATGATATACATTTTATGAATTGGAACTACGCTGAGTTCAGAGAGAAACTGGTTAATGTTTGTTTGTACGATTACCTTTTTAGCGTAAAATTAGATTGATGAGCACTCAAGCCCCGGAAGATCCCAAATTAACCCCTAACGAACCTAAGAAAATTGTTTCTTCGGAATCCCGGTCTCCCAACTGGTCTCTGCCTACCAAAATTATTGTAGCGCTGCTCCTGCTTGGCGGTGTTATTTTTCTGGCGGTGCGGTTTAACAATTATCTGAACCTTGTCCTGATGGCATTTTTGCTTTCTTTCCTGCTGAATCCCGCGGCAGAGCTCATTCACAGGAATTTCAAGATAAGCTGGCGTGTCTCAGTGGTGATTGTTTATGTGATCACTGCACTCATTATCGGGGCGCTGATTGCCAGAGGCAGCACCTCAGTCTATGGACAGGTTAAGAATCTGGTGGAAAATTTACAGGCAAATGTTGGGGACCTTTCAGCCTTTCTTGAAAAATGGTCCAAACGCGTTATTGCGGTTGGTCCCTTCAAATTTGTTCTGCCTGACCTGGAGACCCAGTTTAGTACCAGCACCTTCGCCAATCAAATCCAACCGCTCCTTGGTCAGGCTGGGACGGTGGCTGGCAAGGTGGTGGCCTGGCTGGGGAATGCTCTGTTCAAGTTCGCGATTGTGTTTATGGTCTCGCTCTTTATTACCTCAGAAAGCGAGGGGGTAAGAGGCGGCGCGATTAACCTGCGCATTAAGGGGTATGACTATGACCTCAAGCGCATGAAAAAAGAAATATCTAACATATTCAATGCCTTCATCCGTGGTGAATTTACGGTGGTGGCGGTTGCCATAGTCATCTATACGGTTTGGCTGGGCATCATGGGGGTACCCTATTTCTGGTTAGGCGCGATTGTAGCGGGCCTAGGACGCTTTGTGCCTTACGTGGGTGCCTGGCTGGGCTGGATCACCTTTATCATCACATCGCTGCTCAGAACGCCGCCTTTCGGTCTGACTCCTGTGGCGTACATCGCTGTCATCCTGGGGGTTGCGTTGGTCTTGGACGCATTTCTTGACCATGCCCTGACTCCCAGAGTGATGAGCAATGCGCTGGAGGTCCACCCGGCGGCTATCATGATTTCCGCCCTTATTGGTGCGCAGATCTTTGGTCTGGTCGGTATACTGCTGGCTGCGCCAGCCTTCGCTTCACTAAAGCTTTTGGTACGCTACATCATCAGGAAAATCGCCGATGAAGACCCCTGGGAGGGCATGACCTATTACCGACGCCCCAGGAAGCCGGTACTTTTCAAAATGCTGGAAAAATCCACAAAAATTATTTTTCAGAAAATAAAAATTTTCTTTGAAAACCTGAGTAAAAAACTGGGAACCCGGAAAAAGAACCCCAAAGAAAAATCCTCCCCAGAAACACAGAACAAGTAATGATTTACAATTAATGTTTGCGCTATAGGATAATGAGCTAACAAAACTAAAGGAGCCGAAAATGGAAGAAAAAGAACCTATCACGACTACGATTGCAGAAACTGATAATTATCTTGCCTGGCGTGCTGATGAACCAGATGGTGAGTCCACTTATCACCTTGAACTCAATAATGTGACTCTGCATTTCTTCAAAGAAGAATGGCAGGAATTTTTGAAACTGATTGAAGTTATCGTAGACGAAGAGCTTTAAATTATCACTTAAAAAAGAGGCTGACCCAAAAGTATAGGGACAGCCTCAAAAATTTAATATAATAGGGGGTATGAAAAGACAAGTCTTCAAAAGCTACCAACAAGAACAAAGCCTGCTATTACCACCCAATGTCAACGAGATGATCCCAGAAGGGCATTTAGTGCGCGTGGTAAACAAAATGATCAACGGAGTGGATCGAAGCCTGCTGGAGGCGCAATACAAAGGGGGAGGAGCCAGCGCCTACGACCCACAAATGCTGCTCAAAGTCATCATCTATGCCTACACACAGCGGGTCTTCACCTCACGTCAGATAGCCAAGGCACTGAGAGAGAACATCAACTACATGTGGCTGAGTGGAATGAACCGTCCGGACTTTCGGACGATCAACCGGTTCAGGGCAAAAGTGATGAAAGATGTCATCAATGAAGTGTTCTATGGAATAATCGAACAATTGCTTGAGATGGGGATGATAGACATGCAAAGTTATTTCATTGATGGGACAAAGATCGAGGCAAATGCGAACAAATACAGCTTTGTATGGCGAAAAAGCACCCAGACACAAAAAGGCAAGCTGCAAGAAAAAGTAAGAGCGCTGTTGGAACGGATAGATGAGTTGGAAGCAGAAGAAGAGAAAGAATATGAGAAACGCGATCTCAATGAAATGGGGGAAGGAAAAGAAATCGATAGTGAGAAACTGAATGAGGTGATGGAAAAGATCAACCAGCGATTGAAGAATGAGGCAGACAACAAGGAGCTGAAAACCGCCAAAAAGCAGATAGAGAAAGATTTCCTGCCAAGGATGAAGAAATACGAAGCCTATGAGGAAGTGCTGGAAGGTCGCAATAGCTTTAGTAAAACGGATCCTGATGCCACCTTTATGCGAATGAAAGAAGATGCGATGAGGAATGGGCAACTAAAAGCAGGATACAACGTGCAATTGGGGACACAAAACCAATACATACTTGGATACAGTTTGCACCAAAGACCGGGAGACACGCTGTGTATGCAAGGGCATCTTGAAAAGCTGTACGAGCATATGGGCAGGTATCCGGATGATTTGATTGCAGATGCCGGATATGGGAGTGAAGAAAACTATGCCTGGTTGGAGGATAAGAAGATAGAAGCATATGTAAAATACAACAGTTTTCATTATGAACGGAAACGTAACTATAAGAAGAACCCATATAGGGCAGATGCTTTTATCTACCATGCGAAAGAGGATGAATATGAATGCCCTCAAGGGAAACGATTGACCTTTCAGAAAGAAAGGAACAGACGTACAGAGAATAGCTATGAAAGCAAACGGAAGATCTATAGATGTGTTGATTGTTCAGCCTGTCCGGTCAAGGAGCAATGTACGAAAGGGAAAGGTAATCGGCAGATAACTATAGGAGCAGAGCTTGAGAGGCATCGGCAAGCAGCCAGTGACAGGTTGGAGTCAGAAGAAGGAAGAAGGTATCGGTCTAAAAGGCCGGTAGAAGTGGAAGCAGTATTTGGAAGATTGAAGCAAAACTGGGGATTTCGAAGATTTATCCTGAGAGGAATAGAAAAAGTCAGTACAGAGTGGGGTATCCTGAGTGTAGCACACAACATTGCCAGAGTGGCAGCGGCATAGCTTTTATTTTTAAAGACATGAGGCTGCCCTTTTTAGACAGCCTCTTGGGTTTAAGGTTTTACTCTTCAAAGACCGGGAAATAGTTATCCCCCACAGCTTCCAACTCGCCCCAATTGTCCCCAATCCGGGCTTCCGTGGTGAGGGGTACATCCAGTTTCATCGCATTTTCCATAACCTCACGAGCCACCTGAATGGTTTGCTTGAGTTCTGCGTCCGGCACTTCAAAGATCAATTCGTCATGGACTTGCAGCAGCATTTTGGCATGCAGCCCGGCTTTGTTAAGCGCGTCCGGCAGCCTGACCATGGCAATTTTAATAATGTCTGCCGCCGTGCCCTGAATAGGCGCGTTGATTGCCTCGCGCTCTTCACGCTGACGCATCATGTAATTGGTGCCCGCCTTGAGGTTGGGGAAGTAGCGCCTGCGCCCCAAAAGCGTCTCCACATATCCTACCGCTGCGGCTCTGTGGCGGGTCTCGTTTAACCATTTATGGATGGCAGGGAACTCTTCAAAATAAGCTTTAACAAAATTTTCCGCCTCCGCCAGGGTTAGTTCGGTCGTGCGGGTTAGCCCGTAGGGGCTCATACCATACATCAATCCGAAGTTGATTGCTTTGGCATGCCGGCGCTG
Organism: Anaerolineaceae bacterium; assembly: GCA_040772525.1. Taxonomy (GTDB): domain Bacteria; phylum Chloroflexota; class Anaerolineae; order Anaerolineales; family Anaerolineaceae; genus Mesolinea. The sequence goes on from JAXGXZ010000001.1 coordinate 602,023, forward strand.
TGCTTTGCTTACTTCGTCCAAGGGGATATTCAGTATCGCCGCGGCTGTGGTGGCATGAATATCCTGTCCCTTTCTGAAGGCAGTGAGCATGGCTTCGTCCCGGGCGATATGCGCCAAAATACGCAGCTCAATCTGGGAATAATCGATCGCCAGGAGCTTATATCCTTTTTCGGCGATAAAACCATTCCGCACTCTGCGCCCCATTTCCGTGCGCGTGGGGATGTTTTGCAGATTGGGGTTCTGTGAGGCGATGCGACCGGTCACGGTGCCGGTCTGGTTGAAAGAGGTGTGCACGCGCCCATCCTTTGGATTGATCTGCAGAGGCAGCGCTTCCACATAGGTACTCATTAGTTTAGTCAGCTCGCGCCATTCCAGAACCATCTCAATCACCGGGTGCTGTCCGCGCATGTCTTCCAGCACGCCAGCGGCGGTGGAGAATCTACCGCTGCTGGTTTTCCTGGAGCGGTCGGGTGGTTCCAGATTTAGTCTTTTGAAAAGCATATCCGAAAGCTGTTGAGTGGAACCGATATTGAATGGCTCACCCACCTGATGATGGATATTGTCTTCCAGCTTGCGGATTTCGGCAGTGAGCTCTTTGCTGAAACTGGCAAACATGTCTGTATCGAGCAGGATACCGTTTTCCTCCATCATCGCCAGGATGGGGATCAGTTTGACCTCCAGGTCTTGCATCAGGGTCAGCGCGTTATGGCTTTTCAGGTCTTCCGTCAGAGGCTTGAGCAGGCGCAGGGTCATGACAGCGTCCGCCACAGCGTAAGACGCAGCTGAAGCAATGGATACTTGTGCCATGCTGATTTGCTTTTTGCCTGTTCCAATGAGCGAATCGATGCGGGTCATCTCCGTGCCGAGGCGGATCCAAGCGAGGCTTTTGAGGCCGAGATTGCGTGAATCCGGGTTAACCAGCCACTCCGCGATCATGGTGTCAAAGCTGATTGGTGAAACGGTTAGGCCAACCTGTTTAAGCACCATCAGATCAAATTTGGCATTGTGGGCGACCTTCTCGATTTTTGGGTCATCCAAGAGTGACTGCAAGGTTTTTTTAACTTCAGCCAGACTGAGCTGTTCTCCATGGGCATGCCCAACGGGAAAATAAAAGCCCTTGTCTTCAGATCCAGCCAGGGAGAGTCCCACCAGATTACAACGAAGGGCATCCGTGGAGGTCGTTTCGGTATCGAAAGCCAGGCGCTTATACTGCCTGAGCTCCGCGGCTGCGGAAGTCAGTTTTTCGGGTGTATCCACAATCACAGTCTGAATATCATTATTCCTGCCCGCATCATCCTTGGGGGTGACCAGAGGGTTTGCCGGTTCATTGCCAAACAAGCTGGTCTGAACGGCCTGTTCTGTCTGGTGGGAGGGATTTAATTTTTGCACAAGCGTGCGCAGCTGTTGGGTGAGCGTGCGGAATTCCAATTCCCTGAAGAGATCTTCCACTGCCATGGGGTTGAAGCGTTCCACCGCGGCTTGCTCGAGATCCAATTTCACGTCCAGATCAGTGCGGATGCGCGCGAGGTCCTGACTGAGGTAGGCACTCTCCTTACCCGCTTGCAGGGCTGCACCTGCGCGGCCAGGGATGCTGTTGATATTCGCGTAGATATTGTCAAGCGTTTGGTAAGCGTCCAAAAGATGGATGGCGGTTTTATCCCCGATTCCGCGCACGCCGGGAATATTATCAGAGGGGTCGCCCACCAGGGCTTTGTAATCCACCACCTGTTCCGGGCGTACACCCAGACGTTTGACCACATCTTCGGGGAAATAATTGTCATTGGTATTATTCTTCTTGCCAGGCAGTTCCACAACCACGCGGTCATCCACCAACTGCAGCAGGTCGCGGTCGCCGGTGATAATTTTTACTCCCAGACCCTCGTTTTCTGCCCATCGCGCCAAACTCCCGATCACGTCATCGGCCTCGTAGTTTTCCAACTCGAGGCGCGGGATGTTGAAGGCATCCACAATCTCCCGCATGCGGTCAATCTGAGGGCGCAGATCCTCGGGCATCTTCGCGCGTGTGCCCTTGTATTCTTTGTACAGGTCATGCCGGAAGGTTTTACCGGTATCAAAGGAAACCGCCAGATAATCCGGCTGCTCCTGGCTGAGGATTCTGAGCAGCATGCTGGTGAACCCGTACACGCCGGCAGTAGGTTCGCCTTTGCTGGTCGCGAAACGTGTGGAGCCGCCGGAGGTCAGCGCGAAATAAGCCCGGTACGCAATGGCGTGACCGTCGAGTAAATAAAGGATTTTAGGCATGATTACCTCTCAGTCTGGTGGTCAAAATACCTGTACCCAGGCAGGACTGGCTGACACGGAAGTTGCTTTTTCATGGGCGGGAAGCGCGGATTGGACGATGACCGGCTGTGTGTCTTCGTCCAGGGTGGAAGCCTGAGTTTGTGCAGCGCTTAACCCGGAAGAGCTCAGGTTACGAAAGAGATCTATAAAATCATCCTGGAGGATCTCGTCTGAATGGGCGCGAAAGTCAGACGCGGATTGATTGGTGGGCAGCGGCAACTCCTGCAGAGCGTTCAGACAGGACTGGGCTTCAGTTTCAATGGTCCTTAAACGGGTCAGTAAAGGGAAAGCCAGCACAAGCAAAGCGTCTGAGGATGGTTTTGCAACATGAGCCAATACTGCTTCTTCTCCCATGCGAACGACATGCAGCGCGGATTCTGCCTGCAGAGGGAGATCCATCAACCGTTCCAGACTGGCTGTGTTCTCAGGCGCAAGCAGAATCGGTTCCCGATGTAATTGCCCTTCTTGGCGCAGGAGCAGCGCCACGGCGGATGGGGCGGACTGATGGGCGTGGGGGAGATTAGCGGTCTCGATGTGCATTTGATTTTCCTGTCAGCTAATGCTGATGGACTAAGTTTAACCTTGAACAAGAGCAGGTGCAAGAAAAAATTTGAAAAAGCAGGTAAGATTTAAAAAACTTGTGCTCTGTTCGCTATAATTGCGGATTCTCCTTAAGAATTTGCCTGTGAGATGCAGAAACTCCCCATACCCATCCCAATTGATTATCTTGAAATCTGGTATGGTATTATGAAAACCGGTTTTGCAGCCTTTGACGATTCTAAGGGATGGGAGTAACTATCATTGATGACCCAAGCCGACAAACCAACAACTGTTTACTTTGTGCGTCATGCCAAGTCTGATACCCGCATGCGGGATGACCGTGACCGGCCGCTGACGCCTGAGGGACTCAAAGATGCAGCCCGTGTGGCAGATTGGTTCAAGGATATTCCCGTGGATCATATCTACTCAAGCCCTTACCGCCGTGCCTGGCAGACCATGACGGAACTGGCTGCGCTTAAGGGGTTGGATATTCAACCCGATGAACGCTTCAGGGAACGGCGCAGTGCTGGCTGGCACCCCTTTTTCCTGGAGCATATGCGCCAGCTTTGGTCGAATGGAAACTACAGCGGACCAGGGGAGGAAAACCTGCGCATGGTGCAGAAACGCAACATTGAAGCATTGAATGAAATCCTGGAATCCCACTCCGGACAAACCATTGTCATCGGCAGTCATGGAACCGCGCTTTCGACTGTTATCCATGCTTATAATCCTGATTTCGATTACGATGACTTTATCCGGATTAAGGATGTTATGCCTTGGATGGTGCGTTTTATCTTCCGGGGAAAGCAGTGTCTGGAAGTTGAAGAAATACCTCCCTTTAATGGGTAGACTCTTCAAAACCGGATAAAAGGTGAACGCAACTGCCTTGGGACGGCTGTCTGGCTTTATAATTTGATTCAAAGAAAATCCAAGGAGGATTTCCATTCATGATCCCGGATCATTTAAAAAAGTATATTGATAAACACGGTTTTCCTGGCTACACAGAGCTCCGGGCACAAACCAATACTTCCCGCACGGCTACCCTCTTGAATGGAGACCTGATTACGAACAGTCAGTCGAGCTCCACAGGCGTGAGCGCTCGTGTCGTAAAAAATGGCTCCTATGGCTTTGCCTCCAGCACAGATTATGACGAATCGGAAGAATCAATTGCCCGCGTGATTGAAACCGCCGCCCGTAATGCTGATTTTTTGAACTCGCGGGTTAAATTAGGCAGAGAGGACTTCCCAAAAGTTGAGCCGCTGCACAATGAGAACGGGCTGGAAGAGGATTTGCCTGTCTCAGCCAAACAAATGATTGAATTCGGCTCAGATTTGGATGCCTACATTCTGGAACGCTATCCTGACCTTATCAGCCGGCGCGTGCGTGTGATGCTGGATAGCAGTGAGAAATTGCTTTACACTAGCGATGGCGTGAGCTCGCACTCCTTTACTCCACGCTCGCTCATGTCAGTTTCGTTAACTGCCAAGGGCGATGATGGTACTCCGGTGGATGTCTGGGAATCCTACGGAGGCTACGGCAACTTTAATCATACCCTGACAGATCCGAAGGATTATTTTGACGAGGTGGACAATCTGTACGAGCTTCTGAAGATGAAAGCCAAGGGGGTTTGGGTGGAAGCCGGTGAACACGAGGTCATTATTGACTCTGAAATCTGCGGGCTCTTGGCTCATGAGGCAGTGGGGCACACTGTAGAGGCCGACCTGGTCTCCATGGGTTCTGTGGCTGGACCGAACTTCAATAAACGCGTGGCCAGCGACCTGGTGACCCTAGTGGATTTCGCGCACCACTACGATGGAAAACTCTGCCCCGTGCCTGTGTTTGTGGACGACGAGGGTGTGCCGGCCAAGGATGTGGTTCTGATTGATAAAGGTTTCCTCAGAGCTTATATGCACAACAAAGAATCGGCGATCAAGTATGGGCATGAAGCCCTGGGCAATGCCCGCGCGAATAAGTTCTTTGACGAGCCGTTGATTCGCATGCGCAACACCTGCATTCTGCCTGGGGAAAGCAAACTTTCAGACATGATCAACTCCATCGATAACGGTTACTATCTGATGAAATCCGGCAACGGACAAGCGGACAGCACAGGCGAGTTCATGTTTGGCATCACTGCCGGATATGTGATACGAGGAGGAAAACTGGCAGAAGGCATCAAAGATACCACCATCTCAGGACTGGCTTTTGAGACACTAAAGACGGTCAGCATGGTGGGAGATGAGATTGGCTGGAGCAAGGGCGGATGGTGCGGTAAGAAGCAGTTGATCACCGTGGGAATGGGCGGTCCAGCGATCAAGGCAGTGATGAACCTGGGAGGTCGATAATGAAAGCAACACTTGAACATGAAGATTTACTGCATACCACCGCTGAATTGGTTTTGGATGAAGCCAGGAAGAAAGGCGCGGAACCGGTTGAGACCTGGGTACGGCGGAATACAATGACGGAAATTTATTATGAAGCCCAAAAGATCAGCATGGTGCGTACGGTCTTCAGTGACGAGGTCTCGCTGAAAGTTCTCAAAAATCAGAAAAAAGGCAGCCTGGAAGTCAACAGTTTTCAAAAAGCCGCTATTCAGGATGCGGTTGCTGAAGCCCTTGACTCCGCTGATTCAGCAGCGGCAGACGACGCGGAAGGCGTGGCTGAAGCACAGGAAGCAGCAAGTTTTGCGCACGGTCCGCAAAAACCAGACCTAGAGAGCATGTATAAGCTGATGGATGACTTTTTCAGGGAATCCAGGAAACGTTACCCGAAGGTAAATTGGGATGGTGTAACCGTGAGCCATAACCATACGGAGCATGTTTATGCCAACTCCAACAAGGTGCGTCTGGCAGAGTCCAAAGGCTACTATGATTTTGGGGGAATGATCATCGCCCGGGATGGGGATAAATCCTCCTCATTTAACGGCTTTGGCGGGGCGTTTTTGGAACCTGATCTCGCGCTCATCGAACAGGATGGGGTTGACCGCGCGCTGCGTGAGGTGAGCGAGCAGATCGAAACCGGCCAGGTGCAGGGTAAATTTGTTGGGGAGGTGATATTGCCCCCTTACATGCTGGAAGAGATTCTCTTTTCCGTGAATGCGCTCTTTTTAAGCGATATTTCCCTGATTGCCGGCACAAGCATTTGGAAGGATAAGCTTGGCGCACAGGTAGCCAACCCGATGCTGAATTGGGCGATTACCCCGGAGGATAAGAAACTGGCTAACCGCAGCGCGTTGACCCGCGATGGCTATGTAGCGAAAGATATGTCTGTCATCAAGGATGGTATTCTGCAAAACTTTGTGCTTTCCCGCTACGGCGCAGCCAAAACTGGCGGAAAACGTGCGAGTAATCTGGCTTCCAACTTCGTCATTCAAGCAGGGCAGGAAAAGGTTAAAGATATGATCAGTTCTGTCAAACAGGGAATTATTCTCAACCGTTTCTCAGGCGGCAATCCCTCCCAGAATGGGGACATGACTGGCGTAGCCAAAAACAGCTATTTGGTTGAAGATGGCAAGATTGTTGGACCCATCAGCGAAACGATGATCTCCACAAACATAGCAGACCTGCTGATGCGCATTTCCGCGCTGAGCGAAGAAACCGAGAGCGGCGGTTCCGTGCGTTTGCCTTGGGCAAAAGTCGGTGGCGTGACCGTTTCGGGCAAGTAATCGGAAGTATTTGGATTAAACAAACAAGACTGGCCTCTTAAGCCAGTCTTGTTTTATGTAAACACATTGACAGCTACCCTTCGTAGTCCAGGGCATCTATAATGTCCAGCTTGGGCTGAGAGTGTCCGCCGGGGACATATTCATTTGCCAGCCAGATATCAAGCATACGCGTGGCTGCAAGCGGGGCAATAATCTGGGGCCAAAACAAGCAATTTGGGCATTGTTACTTGCCTGAGCGCGTTCCGCGGAGTAGGCATCGTGGATCACTGTCGCGCGAACATTGCGGACTTTATTGGCAGTAATGGCTATGCCGATACCCGAGCCGCAGATCAGAATAGCCCGGGTGTACTTGCCGCTCTGCACTTCTTTGGCTACCTTAATTGAAATATCAGAGTAATTGGCAGGCTCAGGCTCAAACACGCCGGCGTCTTCGTATGGGATTCCGCGGGTTTCCAAATGCTGAATGAGTGCTTTTTTTAGTTTAAAGTTGTTCTAGTCAGCGCCGATGAGGATGGGTCTCATTTCCATTTTTCCTTCATGATTTCTATCGGGATTAACTGTGCCAAATCTGAGGGTTCATTATTCGTAATATCCGTAGATAGTCTAAGGTTAGGCTTTTCATCCACATCTGATTTTATTTATGTTAAACTCTTATCTTAGAAAAAATAATTGGCGAGAAAATGATTCAAATAGATACTCACATGCACACCCACTTTTCAGGGGATGCCTTTACACCGCCCAGAGAAATGGCTGAGAAGGCTGTGGAGATCGGGCTGAAAGCCATCACCATTACGGACCATTTGGATTTCGACTACCCAAGCTCTTTGGGGCTGAATGCCTTTGTGCCGGATAAGGCTGCCTATCGTCAGGCTGTGGCGGAGACCCGCGAGCTGTTTTGCGGCAAGCTGGACATTTATTACGGTATCGAAATTGGCTTGATACCCTCACAGAAGCAGCAGGTTTTGGACTACATTAAAGATGAACCGTACGACTTTATTATCGGTTCCACGCATGTGGCTAATGGCAAAGACCCTTACCAGCCCGGTTACTTTGACGGAATAACTGACAGGGAAGGCTACATCGCCTACTTCAAAGCAGTTCAGAAGAACGTGGAAGTGTTTGATGAGTACAATGTATTTGGCCATCTGGACTACGTGATTCGTTACGGCAAGCGGAAAGATCTGGATTATCGGGTGGAGGATTATCGAGAATGGTTTGAACCTACGCTCAAGGCGCTTATAGCGAAAGGAAAAGGCATCGAAATCAACACCGGCGGGTGGTCACGCGGAATATCACAGCCTCATCCGCACCCCGACATCATCCGCCTTTACCGTGAGTTGGGCGGAGAGATCATCACGGTGGGCAGTGACGCACACAAGCCCAAGTATATCGGAGACTATTTTGATAGAGCTGCAGAAATACTCAAAGACGCTGGGTTTAGATATTACGCATATTTTGTGCAGCAAAAACCGGTCTTTCTGCCCCTTGATTAAAGGATGACCCGGATAAGTTTTAAATAACATGGCAGCGCCTTGATTTAAGAGTAGTTGCATGTGGCGCCCATGGCTGAAGACGCAAAAGCTTGTTCCCAGATGGTTATCAGCTCCCTCGCTTAATTGGTCAGCTTTCTGAAGTGAACCGATTGTTATGAACACTCATGAAGAGCTTGAACAAAAACTCAGGGGGTTGCGGCAAGGCACTTTTATCCAGAAAAAGTAGCATAATTATATCTTTTGAGTTTAAACTTTACTATAATTGACCTGAACAGACGAACGGAGGCAAAAGATGAAACAATTTGATGTGGTAGTGATCGGTGCTGGGCCTGGCGGTTATGTGAACGCGATCAGGGCTTCCCAGTTAGGCAAAAAAGTAGCGATTGTCGAGCGCCAATACATGGGAGGCGTATGCCTCAATGTGGGCTGTATACCTTCCAAAGCCTTGTTGCGCAATGCGGATTTGGCCCTTACCATGCGTGAACACGCGGGGGATTATGGTATTTCATTTGAGAAACTGAAGTTGGATTACAGCGCGGCTTATAAACGCAGCCGGCAGGTAAGCCAGCGCCTGACCAAGGGAATCGCATTTTTGATGAAGAAGAACAATATCGAGGTCATTATAGGTGAGGCGAAATTGCTCGGTAAAGACAAAGTAGCCGTCACCCTCGCGGATGGAGGACAGGAAGATCTGCAGGCTGCCGATATTGTGGTGGCAACTGGCGCGCATGCCACGATTGTTCCTGGTTGGGAACCGGATGGCAAACAAGTGCTGGACTATTCCCAGGCAATCCTGCTTGAGGAACTGCCCAGGAGCGCGGTAATTATCGGCGGTGGGGCTATCGGCGTGGAATTTGCCACTGTATGGTCGGCTTATGGTGTGGAAGTGCATATTGTCGAGATGCTGCCGCACCTTTTGCCCACCGAGGACGATGAAGCCGCCAGAGAGCTGCACAAAGCCTTTGGTAAACGGGGGGTAAAAGTTCACGCGGGAAGCAAAGTTAAAGAGATTAAAAAAGCAAATGACGGTGTCAGTGTAGTTTTGGAAGGTGAAAAAGGCGAAGAAACGCTCAAAGCTGATCTGACCCTGGTTTCCATAGGTTTCAAACCCAACAGCAAGAATTTGGGATTGGAGGAAGTGGGTGTCAGGCTGGATAAACGTGGTTTTATCGAGGTGGATGAACGCTGTGCGACAAGCGTTCCGGGTATCTGGGCAATTGGTGATGTGACTGGCAAGCTGCTGCTGGCACATACCGCTTCGGCGATGGGAATTCTGTGTGCCGAGGCGATTGCCGGGCTGGAAACCAAACCGATTGATTACCGCATGATCCCCCGGGCAACCTACTCAACGCCGCAGGTAGCCTCATTTGGCTGGACGGAACCACAAGCGAAAGAAGCCGGACTGCCAGTCAATTTAGGGAAATTCTACTTCATGGCAAATGGCAAGGCTTTGGGTCTGAACGAGTATGCTGGTTATGTCAAGATCATTACCCATGAGAGGTCTGGTGAGATCCTGGGTGCGTCCATTGTGGGTCCGGAAGCATCTGAATTGCTTCCTGAGCTCACCCTGGCACAGGCTAATGGTCTGACCAGCGCGGAAGTGGCGCGTAATATTCATGCCCACCCTACGCTTTCCGAAGCCGTTATGGAAGCTGCTGAAGCTGCCGAAGGGCATTGTATTCACGGGTAGGAAACAACGAAGACAGATGTCAGCGCGCCTTGAGGCGCGCTGATTGTTTAAATATCAGGTCCGCTAAATGCTGATGGCTTTTGTAAACTGAATCGAGCCTATGCTATACTTTTAACATGGAAGCAAGGCTTGCTTTTGTTTTGATTCCACACCACTGCCGCGAAAGCGTTTCTCCCTTTCAGGGTTTCTTTAATTGCCATCCAGAGGTCCGTTTATGTGGGTGATAACACTCAACGATTGGGTGGCGGCAGGCATGGTGCTTTTGGGTATTCTGACGCTGCTTTTCGTTCGCTTATTCACCCAAAAAGCTCCCTATGATCGCCTTGCCAAAGTAAGCGCCTGGGAGTCATTGGGGATGCTGATGAACCAGACCGCGGAGCAGGGCAAACGACTCACGCTTGGGCTCGGTTCCATCATGCTTATGCCACAAGCCCAACCTGGAAGCCTTCTGGGTTTGTCTATCCTGCGCATAGTTGCAAGGCATTCGACTTTCAATGATCATCCCTCGCAAACGGTCAGCGGTGATGGCTCTCTGGCACTGCTCAGCCAGATGATTTTGCATGGAGTTTATGCCAATTCCGTTGTGCCTGAGCTCTTTAAACCGGACGATGCCGTTCTGTGTGGTACCAGCCCGTCTGCATATATTGCAGGCCTTATGCCGGAAGTGAACATGCCTTACAGCTCTGGTGTGGTCCTGGCTGGCCACCAGGGCGTTCTATCTGCTCTGGTATTAGACCTGGCGGATCGTAAAAAACTTGAATCTGTCAGTGGTACAGACGATATCACTGCTCAGGCAGCGCAATTTGTCAGTCCGGGCATTCTTACGATCGGTGAAGATGTTTATACTCCGGCTGCCAGCCTTGAAACTGACGCAGGTTCTGCCGCACATGTACGCGCCGCTGATTTTTTGCGCGTTTTCCTGACCCTTGCTCTCCTGACCGGAGCGATTCTTAAACTCGTGGGGGTCTGGCCGTGAAACGCTCTCTCCCATTAATTCTTGCGGTTGCATCTGGATTATTTGTAATCATCGCGCTTGTGCTCCAGCCGCAAGTGGGCATCTATCTGAATGTGGTGTTGAACTGGGCGATTATTGTACTCAGTATGACCATGCTGGTGTCCATCGCGATTCTGGCGCGTACGCAGTGGAACAAGATAGCACAGGGTCAAAAAGGCGCGCTCTACAGCGTTGTGGCTTTATCAGCCTTTCTGATTAGTCTGTTTGCTGGTTTATTATTGGGGGTGGATAACCCGGTCTATCTCAAATGGATTGCCAATATTCAACTGCCGCTGGAAGCCAGCCTGACGGGTTTGCTGGCTTTTGTACTCACCAGTGCTGCGGTACAGGTGTTCCGTACGCGCGGATGGACTCTCCTGAGCGCCAGTTTTGGTATTTCGGCCTTACTCTTTCTGATCATCTCATTGGGTTTTCTGCAGCTTCTCAAGGTTCCGCAATTGAAAGCTGCTATCAGTGTGTTGGAAAATTTGCCGCTGGTCGGCGCGCGTGGTTTGCTGATCGGGGTAGCGGTTGGAGGGTTGCTTATCAGTTTACGCATCTTGCTGGGCATGGAACGCCCATTTGGAGACCAGCATGAGCGATGAAATGCTGACCTGCCCGTACTGCGGCAAGGACAACCTCCCGCAGGCCATGCGCTGCATCCACTGCGGGAAAGAGTTGGAGATCCTCTTCTACCTCGGAAATGGCAAACCAGAGGATCTGTATGGGTTAGGAGCGGATAACAAAGATGGCCTGCCTGAGATGCTCAAAGATCTGCGCGAAGCCTCGGCATTGGGAAATTTCCCCCAGGACCAAATCCCTGAACATAACGAGTTGGATGAAACGCCTGAAACTGAATTAACTTCCGAAAACAAGGTTCCGGATTGGCTCTCCCGCATCCGCGAACGCGCCAGGACTGAGAAAAATGTGAGCGGCGACTTTGTCAAAAGTATCAACGCCATGGACGAGGCTCGCAGCAAGAGCAAAACCGTGGAAGAAGAGTTTGACGCGCTGATTGCCCGCTTGCAGGAGCGTCAGCGCCAGGAAAAACTGGAGCGTGCTCGTGCGGCGGAGCCGAGTCCTTTGGAGACAGACGGAACACCGGTCTGGCTGCAGAGGGTGCGCGATTTGCAGCTCAAACCTGATGAGCCGAAAGCACAGGAATCCGTTGAATCTACCAATGAGGACCATCAGGAATCCAAAAAATGGGATTCGGGCTGGACTGAAGAAGATCTTGAAAAACTGAGACGCGGAGAATGGAAACAGCCCGCTCCGGAAGTGTCTGAACCTGCGACTTCGGAGGAAGCAGAGGAGATCTCTGCCCCGGAGCCCATCGGGGAAACACTGGCTGAACCTGAAATCGAACATAACATTGTAGATATTGAGGACGAACCGGTAGTGATTCCTCTGCCCTTTGATGAGCAGGACAGTAAGCCTGAGCCTGGACTTGCCTCTGACGATGCCGGGGTGCTCCCGGAGATTGAAGAGATAGATTCCGCGCCGGTAGGGGAGGAGCTGACAACGCCAGAGCCCGACCTAACCAAAGTGAAGGAAACAGTAACTGAACAAGCGGAGCTCCTGCTGGGTGAGACAGGTATGCCGGCTGTCGTTATGCCGCTGCCAGAAGAAGAAAAGCCTGAAGTCAAAAATTCTGTCCCGGACCTGCTCCTGCTGCGCAGTCAAAAAGACCGCGCGGATCTATTGAAAAATCTGATTGCGGAAGAATTCACTCCCTCCATGCCAATAAAACCTGGTGGAATGCAGTCCAAAGGTTGGGGTAGGCTGATCCTTTCTCTGATTCTTCTGGTTGCCCTTGTCAGCATGATACTGATAGGCGGTTCCAGACCATCCGACTCACTGGCGCCCCGCCCGCCTGCACGGGCTTTTGCTGACCGATTGGATCAACTGAATGCTGACAAACCTATCCTAGTTGTGCTGGATTACCAGGCAGGAACGAGTGCGGAAATGGAAGCGCTGGCTCAGCCCGTGATGCAATCCCTGGTGCAGAAAGGAATGCGGCAGGATTGGCTCGCTGTGCAGCCCACCGGATTGTGGTTGGCTCAGAAATTGCAGGAAACATTCTCGTCAAAAATCCCTGTAACCAAGCAGTATCTTGCGGGTGGAAAATTGGCTCTACTCAATCTTTCTGTGGGCATCCAGCCATATCTGCGGCTCCCGCAAATTCCCGGAATCCTGCCAGAAGACATCCGCCATTTAAATGACTATCAGGCTGTGTTGATCCTCAGTGATTCTGCGGAAGATGTACGCTACTGGATAGAACAAGCCAGTATGTGGATGGACCCTGGAAAGATTTTGGTTGTTTCCGCGGAGCAAAGCCGGGTGATGCTTATGCCCTATTATCAAACCGGTCAATTGGGCGGCTATGTAGCGGGTCTGACCGATATAACAGATTCTGCGCAAACCCAATCGCCGCTTTTCAACAGTTTCAGGGCCTGTCAAGCGGGGATGTTGGTCATGATCCTTGCGCTTCTCTTGGGGATGCTGAGCAAAGCAGATGAGGATGCACGTAAAAAACATAACAGGGAGGAGACAGCGTGAGCGATATTGATCTGGCTCTGAGTTTCCTGGGTTTTGTGCTCACGCTGATGATCTTCAGCTATATTGCCGGAGATAATGTCTTTTTCCGCCTTGCCTTATATCTCTTGGTAGGTGTATCTGCCGGTTACACTGCCGCTGTGCTCATTTTGAAGGTTATCATCCCATACCTGATAACCCCGCTTGCACAAGTTGGAAGCCCGCAATTTTTCTTGGCTCTCTTCCCTCTGGCCGGGTGTATTTTGATTACGTTCATGTATTTCCCGCATACAGCCAATGCCGGCAGACTGCCACTAGCCATTTTGGTTGGTATCCTTGCCGGTGTGAGTATTATTGGTATTGCCCGCGGCACGCTGGCTCCGCAGTTGATCAATCTGATCAATTACTTTAGCCCCCACTTGCTCCAGACGGGCAGTACCATCCACTGGATGAGGATCATTCAGGCGTTTACCATGCTTTTGGGCGTCATTGCCGTTCTGTTCTATTTTCATCACCGTGTCTCCGAAACAAGCACCCCGCCCACACGAAGCAGCTTGGTGGAAGGATTGGGGAGCGTGGGGCAAATCTTTATCGGGATTACTTTTGGTGCAATTTTTGTAGGCGTTTACGCAACGGCATTACTGGCTTTGATTGGGCGTTTGCTTTGGATAAAAGAATTCCTGCAGGCGTTGTTTTAACGGAGAGTCATTGAGCGATACTTCTTTTCTCAGCATTGATATCGGTCCGGATTCGACCCGGGCTTTCCTGTTTGATGCGCCGGATGGGATCTATAGAATGCTGGGTTCAGGTAAAGCAGACACCACTCTGGGCGCCGGGCAGGATGTTCGTGAGGGGGTGTATGAAGCGCTGAGAATCCTCGGGAGAGAAAGCGGCGTTTCATTGCTCACGGAAACTAATGAGATCGTACTTATTGCCCCAGATCAGGAGCGAAACTGTAAAGCCGCCCTCACTTTCTCCGCGGGGAAACCGCTGCGCACAGCCCTGGTGGCTATCTCGGAACTCTATTCCCTAGCAGCCCTGCGCAAGCTTGCTGATCCTTTTGATACCAAAATTGTGCGCGAAGTACATCTGCAGGATAACCTCAACAGCTCAGCCCAATTGGAACGATTGATCACCAGTGATGCAGATCTGTTTCTGATTGCCGGTGGAACCAATGATGGCGCTGTTAAACCGCTGCGTTCCGCGATTGAGAATGTACGCGTTGTTTATCAAAACCAGCCGCGCGGTATCAAGCCGCAAATTTTGTTCAGCGGCAATGCTGCCATGGCAGACTATGCTGCCTCTCAACTGGATGCCGGCGATGATTTCCATGCTTCGGGAAATATCCTGCCTCAGATCGGTCAGGAGGAGCTTCAGGTCGCGTGGAAGGCTATGTTGGGGGCTTTCCGGCGGCTGCGCAGATATGAGACGCCAGGATTAAGCGCGCTGGAAGAAGCGTTGAATGCTCAAATGATCCCATCAAGCCTGGCCAGGTCCCGCATTGTACGCCTGCTGGATAAAACCAACCCGGACAGCAAAGGAGTACTGGCATTAGAGGTGCAACATGGGAGAGTGAGCGTTCAGGGATCGCGGCAAAATAGTTATTTCTCCAGTCACACACCATACAGGATTACCCGGGAAATGTTTGAAAAAGTTCGCTATTGGTGCAGTCAGGAAGTTGATCTGGAAAATGTAGCGGCCTATCTTCAAACGAAAGAGAACTACCCCAATTTTTCCCCGGTGAGCATTGAGGATCAGGCTATTGAACAAGCCTGGACCAAGGTGCGCCTGCAGCAGACCTTGCAGGATTGCCTGACGTTAAATCCGGATTTCGGTTTCTCCCCGGAGCAGGGTCTCACAGGCGGTTATGAGCCTGTCATACTTTCCGGCGATGGATTAGGGGAGGATCAAAACCTTTTCCATACCCTCATCAACGCATTGGACGGGCTGCAGCCGCTTGGCATCACCACACTGGTGCTTGACCATCACCAGGTCCTGGCTGCCTTGGGCGCTTTGGCGGAACTCGAACCCCTGTTGCCCGTACAGGTTATTGATGGCGGAATATTAGAGAATCTTGGTACGGTAGTATGCGCAGACAGCCCCGACCGTCCCGGACGAAAGGTGATGACGGTGGAAATGGACCTTGGGGCTTCGGAGCGGGAACACATTACTGTGCTTAAGAGCGAACTTAAACGAATCGAACTCCCACGCGGTCAGCGCACCCGGCTTTACCTTTCCCCGCGGCCAAATTGCGATATCGGTATGGGAGAGACCGGTTTGGGGGGTTGGGTTACCGTCTCTGAAGCCGCGGTTGGCTTAGTCATAGACGGCAGGGGCAGACCAGTCAGGCTTCCCGCAGATGATAAAAGGCGTAGTGAGATGCTCGAAAGCTGGCAGTGGGAGGTGAATGAATGAGCCACCTACCATTGATGATCAAGGCTTACGATAGTTACGTTCGCTCTGTGCGATTGCCCATGAAAGGGCGGGTGCTGGTGCGCACTGGTGATCAGCTGCAAGCAGGGGATCCTATTGCAGAAGTACGCCTGACTGACCGCTACCTGGTCTACGATGTGGTCAACAATCTCAAGATCAATCCGCAAGAGATGGACAAACGCGTTCAGCGGCTGGTGGGTGAAAGTTTCAAAAAAGGAGACGTGCTGGCGCAAAAACCCGGCATCATCTCCCGGTTATTCCGGGCCACCGAAGACGGCAAAGTGATCTCCGTTCAGGATGGAAAAATGGTATTGGCGTTGGGTGAGCGTGTCGAGAAGGCTTTAGCTCCCTTTCCGGGGAGAGTTGTGGACCTCCTGCCGGACCGTGGGGCGGTAATCGCGGCGCAGGGTTTGATCCTGCAGGGTGAATGGGGGAATGGCTTGCATGGGGCAGGAAAGCTGGTTTGGTATCCGCAGACCGGTGAAGAAAAGATACCTGAAGCAGACTTGGCAGGTGCGATCTGCTTCGTGGAAGGCAACCTCTCTTTGGGAAAACTCAATAAACTGCTCAGGTTTAAACCAGCCGGACTGGTGATAACCTCTTGTCCGCTAAGCCTGATTGAAGCGTTCGAAAAAGTGAGTATTCCGGTCATTGCGCTGGTTGGTTTTGGGGAATACGCGCTGGATTCATTGAGCGAGGATTTGCTCAAACAGATGGATGGCCAGTATGTTTATTTACTGGCAGATGAAGTGGATGCTCTCGAAGGCAGCCGTCCGACCCTTCTGATGCTTGATCAGGAAGTCCTTGAACAGCCTGGGCTGGTTTCTTCGGGTGGTAAAGAGTTGATCCCAGGTTGCCTGGTCAGGCTGATTGGCAGGCCATATACCGGTCAGGTAGGAAAAGTGGTGGAACTGCCCGAACAAGCGGAACGTTTTGCCAGCGGCAGGCTGCTGCCAGCGGTGGTAGTAGAACGCGAAGATGGCCAAAAAGTACGCTTGCCCCGCAGTAATGTGTGTTTAATTTCCAACTGAGTTTTTTGCTTCGGTTCTTCAAGTACCCTGCGGGGTTTAAATGAATTTGACCCCGGATTCCAACTTGTTCATTGTATCGGGGGTGTGCTGAACCCATGCCATTGATGAGGTCCGCTGCAGCGGAAGCACGACTGAACCGGATTTGGTCAGGATAAATTTGGAACTCCCAAAAACGATGATCGAAAGCAGCGTCAGAAGAACGAGCAAACCAGCCATTACCCAACCGGCATTCTTTCTGGGTTTTGAGCCCAGGAGTATCTGGATACCCACCATGCAGAGCAGGGCAATCATGACACGTGGGAGCACAATGCTCCACACTGCCAACCATGATTCATCCTGAAGAAACTGATAGAGCAGCCCGGAAAGAGCGGCAGGGAAGAAAACCAGGTAAACCATCAAAGCCGAGGCCAGACGGGGTTTTTCACTGCCGTGTACCAAATAGTAGCTTAGCAGCACCGCCGCGCCTGCCAGCAGCAGCCACTCCAAACCGCTTGTTCGCACCAGATGTGCCATGGTCAGAATTGGGTATTCTCCCTCTGTTGGCGGGATCATCCCGGCTAAATAACCGGTGAGAAAGTAGGTTAGCAGCGTGATGGCAATGGAAACCGCGGAACGGTTGAGGTGTTTCCAGGAAGGGATGGATGGGGAAATCGCGACTCCTTCCATTGGCGAGAGGAAGGGGGCTGTGAGCGCGGCTAAAAAGAGCAGTAAATGCGAATTCATCACCATGGAGAGCAGAAGGATGAAAGCACTTAATAAAAGGAAGATGTAATAGTCCAGATTTGCGCTGGTTCTGGCGATGCGGCTAGAATTGGCAGACTCTTCCGGAGTAAGTGGGGTGGCATTCGCCTGGCGTAAAAAGCGCGGGTCCTGGAGGGGTGTCTGGTCGGGTTGGGTCTGGCTTCGTGGCAAAGACATGCTGTTTTCCGGTTGAATAATTGTCAGGTCGTTATTCTGACTGCCAGAAATTATACCAAGCCAAATCCCCGCTTTATGCAATCTTGCGTTTGGCGCAGGAATACAGCTTCAGGTACAATACGCACATGAAATCTGATAAAAAGTTCAGCGCTCTCATACTGATTCTGAGCATTGTGACAATGCTGCTGTCTGCCTGCAATGGTAGCAAGACGGAGACACCGGTTGTGGAAACGCCCACGCAGCACCCGATTGTGCTGACTGCCACCGCTTTGGCAAATGAGGCGTCCAACCCACAACCTCAACAAACACCGGGAGAGGTCATCCAAACACTCGATCCTGCTGCGGTACCATCCTCAGTGGAGGCTGACATTCTGCTGTGGATACCGGCAGGTACACAGGCCGGAGAAGCTGCAGGGCTTGAAGAGCAACTGACCCAATTTGTTCAAACCCGTGCGATGACCTTTGAGCGGGTGGAAAACATAAATCCCGCAGAAATTAATGAAAAGGTGAAACTTGTGGTCAGCCTCGCTGCATCCGCGGAGGTTCAAAATGCGGCGGCTGCAGCTCCCCAGGTTCAGTTTCTAGCTTTAGGAGCCGGGGTGGGAGCCGTAGGCCCGAACCTTCACAGTTTGAGCCAAACCACAGTCAGCACAGAACAAAAGTCATTTCTGGCTGGCTATATCTTGGCGCTGATCACTCCTGATTATCGTGTGGGGGTGCTTTTTCAGGCAGGGACGCCGGAAGGGGCTAAGGCCAGGGACGGCTTTATTGTGGGTGCCCAGTATTTTTGTGGTTTGTGCAACTCCCGCTATGCCCCGGTGATGTACTACCCAAAATCTGCTGAGGTGGCTGATCCCGGCAGTCAGGCCTCCTGGCAGGCAGCTGCTGATGCTCTGCTTGCCAACACGGTTCAGGCTGTCTATGTACAGCCTGAGATCAGTTCCCCCGAGTTAATTGCTTACCTGACGACAAAATCGGTCAGGATTGTGGCGGTGAATGGACAGAACGGTGTTGTTGCCGGCGCGGAGAATCTGGTGGGCATATTGGATGAACAGCAAGCTGGAACAGATCTCAGCCCTTATTTGGATTCTCTGATGCAGGATGTGGCGCCGCAGACCATCCCGGTTGGCATCAGTCTGATTGGTGCCAATGAAAATCTGATCTCAGAAGGCAAGGTGCGCCTGTTTGACCGCATCAAAGAAACGCTGCTGCAGGGTCTCATCAACCCACTGCCCTATGGGCAGTAGAAGGAATCAGCAAGAACTGCCCGGTTCTGATTTGGGGAAACGGTAAAAAGCACAAACACAAAGCAGCCGGGGACCTTGCAGGATTAATTCTTTTTTTAGCCACAGGAACTCACGGTTACTTTAATAATTGTGAGATAATGCGCATGTGGAAAGGTAGTCTTTATTAATTTTTAACCAATGCACTCTATTCTTGTTATTTCCTTCTAAAAAGATTTGGGAAATATGCAGGGACTTGGTCAATATATTGTTTAAAAGGTTCACCAAATTTGTTCAACAAGAATTCAGTTTCTTTCAGACTAGAAATAAACATAAAAACGAATGAGCAAATCATTCCAACTAAATAAAATAAAAATAAAACCATATTTAGGTAAAGCCTTGGAAGTACTACAAATATCGTTCCAGTAACCGCGATAACAATACCTAAATACAATGGGTGTCGTACAAAGGAATAAATTCCTGTAGTAACGAATTCACTTGTTTTGTTTGCGAAATAACCTGCCCAAGAATGGTTTTTTCCTAATTCCAACTTTGCTATAATTACAATTATCGTTCCAATAATCATCAAAAGTAAGGCTGCATAGTCGCATAAAGATGTCTCCATAACTTTAAACAAAAAATAGAGATAACAAAAGGGTGCTATTGGGTAAGCTATTCTCATCATTGTTAGCCAAGGTTGACGAATTATTGGTTTGGTTTTTTTTGTTTCTTACATCAGAGACGAAAAGAAGAAAAACAATAAAAAGAATTATTGAAAGCGTTCTAAAAATTGTAGGGTTCACCCGAACAAATTCTCCCTCAAACGACCACACAAGCACATGACAGGGTATTGTACCAGCTTTCCACTTTTCACAAAAAAAGTAACAAATTGAGCCTGAGTGTATATGGTTTTCAAAAATTATCGGATACTCCGGGTTGAGAATGAGAGAAGAAAAGTAAGCCAAAAGGTTACATGTACAAGAAAACAGAGGTGCGCTGCATATTCACTAGATCCGCGACTCCACGTGTCACGTTTCTTACAAGGATGTGAAGGTATTTATAGCTGGATTGAAGCCGATTAATATGGCTATCACCGAAGAAGCTTTCTTAATTAGCCTTGGACCATCTCGAAAGCTTTAACTTGAAACCAATCGACAAAGAAATATTCGGCTTTTCTGCATAACGCTTTGTTAACCGTCGCCCATGTGACATTTAGGATACGAGTAATTCGGGAGACGTTTCAAATTACGCCTTGTATACTTTCAATATTGCTTACTGAGCTTGATTCTGGACTTATCTGTCTCAACTCTTGATAATCTAAATGGGTTATATCTTTGATCAATATACACCTTGATGTCTTGATATCTTATCCCCCATAACTCCAGACATCGATCCCGATACAACTCATATGACTTTTCTAAAAAGTGTATACCATGTGCTGACCCCCTCACACCTGGTCTCATGGTTGAGGCCGTTGAAATAAAGCCATATTTTCGATAGCAGCACTATCAGTTCCGGTTTTGAATCTAATTAGAGTCTCATTTCATGCTTATAGGCATTGTTTTATCAGGTCTTTTAGCTCCTCTTTTACCTCTTTTCCTATAATATCGACTTTCCCCCTCACTCAGCCTAACATGTCCCATAGCTCGGACAGTTGAAACCAATCCCGCTAATCAGCTTCACCATCCGCTTCAAATTGAGTGCGATCGCCGTAGGATATGCCTGAACCCCATACTTCTCCAATCCAATATACCGGCAGCGCCCTAAGCCATGCTGCATCTTAGCTTCCCCAAATTTGCGCTCAATCTTGTACCGCTCCCGTCTCCCCTGCTGGTAATCCTCCCTCCTGACCATTTCCTGCCAGACCTGTTTATTACTGTTTTTCTTTTTCAGACGGTTATCTTTCAACATGATTGCTGAATGCAAGCCCTGCTTCATGTCCATATCCACCAGGCTGGTGAAGTGTTTCCCGTCCCAGGCATTCCCACTGCTGACTTCCAATCCTGTGATCAAATTGCTCTCCGCGTTCATGCTCACATGCGTTTTATAACCATAAAAGTAATTTGTCCTTACTTCCTCTTTTCCGTAAGCGCTCCCGATACACGCTCAGGGTGGAGTGATCCGGCGCTTTCTGATCGATCGCCAGTCCCACAAACCATTTGGCTGGCAGGTTCTCATTGAAATATACTTCCGTTTGCCGTTCGGAGAGATTGTACAGGTAGCTGATCAGCAGGCTCCTAAGCAATAGAGCCGGGTCATAGGCTGGTCTTCCCGATAGTCCTTCGCCTTTATATAGTTTGGTTAGCTTTTTGGTGTAATATGTCCAGTCGACCAGGACATTGAGTTTACGCAGAAAGTGGTTTTCGGGTACGATCTGCTCGTAAAGGTAGTCTCCAAATATGGATTGCTGGTCTGTCTGGATGTTTCTCGGGCTTCCCATCTGCGCTTATTGCCTTTCAAGTGTGGAGTGGATTTATTAATCCATCTATCTTTGTTATGTGGAAGGTTTAGTGCTTGTTTTTCAACGGTCTCGAATGCTACAGCTTGACCCCTTCTGTCTCATATGTATTGAACCCATACACACTTTTACGGATTCTGCCAACTCATGATATCATGCGCCCATGCAGGAAAACCCTCTCCATACCAGCGATGAAGCTGAAGAACCCATGCCGATGACCCAGGTCGTTGGTCCTTTTATGCAGCGTGTTTGGAAACGAATTCAGGATTTTGGGCTGGGTCAGAGCGCCATGGCATTGGGGTCGGTGATTCTGACCACAGGTTTTATTCTAGTCATCGCGTTGGTGATGAACCGCTTTTATGTCTCCGTGGCTGGCCGCTCGGCTGGAAATCTCTCCCCCTCTTTTAGCTTCTCCGCCCAAGCCGCTCCCCAACCCGTCGCACCGCCCTTTCTGCAAGGGATTGAAGTGGTCGATAAGCAGGGTATTCAGCGTGATGCTTCATTACATACCATCCTGCCATCCCGGGCACGCACTGAACTGATTACCTACACCATTCAATCAGGTGACACCCTCTTTTCGATTGCGGAACATTTTGGACTTAAGCCCGAGAGCGTTTTATGGGGCAACCGCTATACCATCGGGGACGATCCGCACACCATTTATCCTGGTCAGATACTTAATATTCTCCCGGTGGATGGGGTCCTGCACCGCTGGACAGCAGGTGAAGGCTTGAATGGAGTATCCGAGTTTTATCATGTCACACCGCAGGACATCATTAACTACCCTGCTAACCATCTCAACGCGGCGACTATCGGCGACTTCTCCAACCCGAATATCCCTGAAGGCACGCTCCTGATCATTCCGGGCGGAAAGGGGGAATTCCCGGATTGGCGCACCCCGCGCATCACGCGGCAAAATCCTGCCATTGCCTCTTACGTGGGTCCCGGTGCCTGTACAGGCTCTTATGATGGTGTATTGGGAACACAAAACTTCTCCTGGCCAACTTCCAAGCATAGCCTGAGCGGCTATGATTTTGACCCCAGCGCCAATCACTATGCCATCGATATTGGCGGAGATCAGGGAGATCCGATTCTGGCCGCGGATAACGGCGTGGTTGTTTACGCCGGCTGGAATGACCTCGGATATGGCGAGATGGTCGTAATCGATCACGGAGCGGGCTGGCAGTCCCTCTACGCGCATTTGGCCACCGTCAGCGTGAAATGCGGACAGGAAGTTTACCGTGGGGATCAGCTGGGAACGATGGGCTCTACCGGCCAATCCACAGGCCCGCATCTCCATTTTGAGATGCGTTCAGACCGGTTCGGACGGGTCAATCCGCTCGATTTCCTGAATTAATTTATTCTTTTTCTGTCGATCCTACCGAAATTCCAGCGCGTCCGCTGTGCTACAATTAATTGATGAAGGACCGCCTCTATTCCGATATTCGCCCCTCTCCCATTGCCGGCACCTGGTATCCGGGTGATCCAGATGAGCTCACTCGCGAAGTTGAAAACTATCTTCATACCGCTCCTGCCCCAGCAGTTGATGGGGAGGTTTTGGGTTTTGTTGTTCCACACGCCGGACTGATTTATTCCGGTTTTACCGCTGCACATGCTTTTAAAGCCCTCGAGGGTAAGAGCTGCTGCCGGGTAATCATTATTTCTCCCTCCCACCAGCGTTATTCGCAAACCCTGCTCACCAGCGCTCACGAGGCTTACGCCACACCATTAGGTGCAATCCCGGTAGATAAACACAGCCTGACTATGTTGAATGAAGCGCTGGAATCAGACAGGCTCACGCTCTCACCGGTGCGGGCAGACCGCGAACATTCTCTTGAAATCGAACTCCCCTTCCTGCAAGTGCTTCTGCCGAAAGGTTTTGAATTAGTGCCTATTATGATGCCTGACCAGAACCTCAGAACAGTAAACGCGCTCTCCAACGCGCTGCTGAGCCTCTACGAGAATCTCCCTGATCCACAAGAGACTCTGATGGTGGCCAGCAGTGACCTCTCTCACTTCTACACTGAAAACCAGGCCGCCCACCTTGACCAGGCTGTTCTGGAAGCGATGCAAACCATTGATCCAATTGCACTCTACCAACTGGCCGCTTCCGGTGGCGGCGAAGCTTGTGGGTTGGGGCCCATCGCCACCGTGATCCTGACCTCAAAAAAGCTGGGGGCGAATAAATTAACCATCACTGACTACCGTACCTCCGCCGCGGTAACCAAAGATCGTTCATCCGTGGTCGGCTACGCCTCCGCTATCCTCACCAAACCAGCCTGAGGGGCTACCGCAATGCTTAAAAGCACACAGTTCCACAGAATACTCCTGATTGGCTTGTGTTTATTAAGCATGATTGCGCTGGCAGGCTGCGACAGCTCCTTGCCAGGCCGGCCAACGCCCATCCCCAGCCAAACACCAACCGTCACACTCACGCCTACCATCACACTCACGCCCACACTGGTTCCGACCTCCACGCCGCTCCCCACTAACACACCAACCATCACCCCCACATTGCTGCCCAGCGCTACGCTAACTGCCTCGCCCACTCCAATCTCGGGTCAAGCTGCCGGGCTGGTTGGATTTACCGCGGGTGGGAACAAACCAGTGGACTGGTCTTATTTTTATCTGACCAATCAGGACCTGCAGGAAGGAAATCCCAGACAGTTGGCTGCAATGATTAATTTTCAATTGCTTGACCGCGGCATCCACCAGGAGACGATTGAGGTACTTGGTGAGCCCCTCACGGTTTACTATCTGCGTGTGCGGCATAATTTTGCAGGCCAACCCAGAGAAATTAAACTAGTGCTCACTGGAATGCCCGGTGCAGACCAGGCAATCGATGCCCTGCCTGCTGATGGTTCCACCTACCTGAGTGTGCGTCAGCAAAAAGCCAGTCAGGTCTTTGAGCCGTGGAACCTGCATATGGACTGGGCCGTTCCGCTCATCCGCCGGGAGCCAACCTACCAGACTATTACGTTAAAAGAATTTCAGGCCCTACTGGCAGATCTGCCGCGGGAAGTTGCTCTCCTGGCAGACCATCCTGTTATCTGGCAAATGGATGATTGGTGGCAGGTTAAACTCAATATCCAGCGCGTCAGCGCGTCGGCAGCCCGCCTCTCACCTTTCTTTACTTTTGACCGTTTCCAGATAATGCAGGGGCACAGCCCCATAGCGCTTGCCTGGGCAGATTATCTGCTCAATGGACAGCCCATTCCGGATGAGCTGGTACCGGATCTGGTCTTTTCTGCTGACTCCATCATATTGGTGACACCATGACCCAATATGTGGAAGTAAGTACTAACATTGCCAAAATAGACCGTACCTATCACTATTCCCTTCCGCCTGAGTTGGAAGGTAAGGTAACTGTGGGCAGCTTGGTGGAAGTGCCCTTCGGCGCTCAGGTGGCGCAGGGGATTGTGATGGGCTTCGTGGAACAACCGGAGGTGCCTGAAACACTGGATATCTATTCTGTGCTTTCAGAAGATACCCTGATCACCCCACAGCAGATCGAGTTGGCCGAACACTTGGCTGAGGCTACCTTTGCTCCCCTGGGAGCGTGCATGCGCATGATGATTCCCAGCGGTCTTTCACAGCGGGCTGAAACGCTGATCACCCTGGGGGAAAAACCAGCCTCTCCGGATGACCTCCTTCCTTTGCAGAAGCGTATCCTGAAGCTGGTCGCGGAACGGGAATCGCTGCGCGGCGGACAGTTAGCCCATGCGCTGCCTAAACTCTCTTGGCAGTCCAGTTTGCGCGCGCTGAGAGACAAGGGTTTGGTAAAAGTTGTCCAATATCTGCCCCCGCCATCCGTGAGCAGTAAAAAAGTGCGTATGGCAGCCCTCTCCGTTCCACCCAAGCGCATTGCGGACTACCCGCATCCCAAGTCGGAACGCAGCCTGCCCGCCTGGGAACGGCGCAAACGGGTGTTGGATCTGCTGGCTTTCAACCCCTTCCCCACGGATTTTTCCTGGGTTTATGCCCAAACTGGTGCCAATTATGCTGACTTGAAGAAATTAGCGGAGGAGGGCTGGATCCACTTTGATGAGAGTGAAGTCTGGCGTGATCCGCTGGATAAAGTCAGCTACACACCCCTTGAACCGCCGCAACTTACCGAAGATCAGGAAAATGCCTGGCAGAAGATAGATAAGACGTTGGGTAAAGCATGCCAGCCTCTTCTACTGCACGGTGTTACCGGATCGGGCAAAACGGAGATCTACTTGCGCGCCTTCGCGCGCCTGCTCAAGCAAGGCAGGCAGGCGCTCTTTCTCGTGCCCGAAATCTCCATGACTCCCCAAACCATCCGTCGGGTTTTGGCCCGTTTCCCAAACCAAGTGGGGCTCTTCCACCACAAGTTGTCCGAAGGCGAACGTTACGATACCTGGCGCAGGGTGCGTTCCGGCGATATCCGCGTGGTTATCGGCGCCCGAAGCGCGCTCTTCTTACCCTACACCGAGCTTGGCATTATTGTTGTGGACGAATGTGACAACGATTCCTACGACGAAACAGAGCGGCTGCCCTACTACCGCGCGGAAGAAACTGCCGAGTTTATGGCCAGCCAGTTCAACGCAAATCTGATCTTGGGGTCTGCCACTCCGCGCGTAACACAATTTTTTAAAGCACAAAAGGGCGACTGGAATCTGATCAGTCTGCCCCGCCGCATCCTCGCCCACCGTGATGCTCTCCTGGCTCAGGCTGCAGCCCTGAACACCGACCTGCATCTCTCTAAAGACCCTTCACCTCTGCTAACCTTTGAGTTGCCCAAGGTGCAGGTGGTGGACATGCGCCAGGAACTCAAACAGGGCAATACGAGCGTGCTCTCCCGCGTGCTTTATACTGCCATACAACAGACACTGGCGCGATCCCAGCAGGCTATTCTCTTTCTCAACAGAAAAGGCTCCTCCACTTACGTTTTTTGCCGTAGTTGCGGGTACACGCTGCGCTGCCCCCGTGATGAGATGCCCCTGGTATATCACGCCAGCCGTTCAGGCCTCTTTTGCCATACCTGTGGGTACTCGCGCAAGTTACCCGATAGGTGCCCCAATTGTGGTTCTAAAAAGATCCGCCAGTTGGGTCTGGGTACAGAGCGCCTCGAGAGTCTGGTCAAACAAGCTTTTCCTGAAGCGCGCGTGCTGCGTTGGGACGCGCAGTCTGCCAGCCGGAAAGATGAGCATGAGCTTATCCTTTCTCACTTTTCTGCCCATCGCGCGGATATTCTGATTGGTACCCAGATCCTGGCAAAAGGATTGGATCTACCGCTGGTGACCCTTGTCGGCATCGTTCTGGCCGAGGTGGGCTTGAACCTGCCGGATTACCGTGCCCCGGAACGTACTTACCAAGTACTCACGCAGGTTGCCGGCCGGGCTGGGCGCAGCCCCCTGGGTGGGCAGGTCATCCTGCAAACCTATGAACCCGATAACGAGGTCATTCAGGCAGCTGCCCTGCAGGATTATGCCTTTTATTATCATCAGGAACTCGCCCACCGCAGGGAACAGCGCTACCCGCCTTACAGCCGCCTGATCCGCCTGGAGTACCGCCACAATTCTGAGGAAAAATGCCGAACAGAAGCGCAGATATT
Source organism: Anaerolineaceae bacterium (assembly GCA_040772525.1). Classification (GTDB taxonomy): domain Bacteria; phylum Chloroflexota; class Anaerolineae; order Anaerolineales; family Anaerolineaceae; genus Mesolinea. Next base: position 628,878 of record JAXGXZ010000001.1, read on the forward strand.
AGCCGGCATCATCGAAGATGAAATCGAGGGCTTAGGCCGTACCCAAACAGACTTTATCGGCCCGTTGCCCTGTTTCTACCGCAAGCGCAACAACCAGTTCCGCTGGCAAATTATCCTGCGGGGTCCGAACCCGATCACACTACTGAATAACCTGCCGCTGCGCAATTGGATCGTTGAGGCAGACCCATCCGACCTGCTATAATTCGCTGGGCAATCTGGGTTGTGAGGCATCATGCAAAAAGCTAATCGTTGGTACGACCCTATTATCACGAATATTTATTTTTTTGCACTCTCCACGCGCAGCAGTATCATGACTCCGCTGCTCCTGCCCCTGCTGGTGCAAACCTTCGTGGGGGAAGGGCGAAAAGGCACCTATTATGGTTTGCTGCGGTTGGTGAGCCTGATGGTCGCGCTTGCCGTGCAGGCCATAGCAGGTATTTATTCAGACCACAGTACCTCCCGCTTTGGAAAACGCCGCCCATATATTTTTATCAGTACTCTGCTGGAGATTGTGGGCCTTATTATTCTCGGGCTGGCAGCAGCCACCTTGAGCGGAATAAGTGGGTACTGGGCTCTGTTCGCCATCGTGGTCATTTCGATGATAACCTCCAATTTTGGCCATGCTGCGCTGCAAGGGCTGATCCCCGATAACGTTTCACCAGAAAAATATGCCTTTTACTCAGCCACTAAATCCTTTTTCGAAGTTCCTCTACCTATATTCTTTGTCTTTTTATTTATGCGTTCGCACATTGAGAGTCAAAACTACTGGTCAGCCCTGGTTATTCTGATGAGTGTCTATATCATTTGCGGGCTGCTCACCATGTTCGTGAGAGAGAAACCTCAAAAGACAAGCACGCCAGTTGATAAGACCGCCATCAGCCGCGTTTTGACCATGACGGTTTCCTTCACTTTGATCATCCTGCTTATAGGGGAAGCTACCCGGCGTGTCATGCCTCTCATCCTGCAAAGCGGAAGCAGCTTGGACCTGGCTCTTGTGGTGGTTTTGGGGCTGGCGGGGATGTTGATTGCAGTGTTCCTTGGGGTTATCTCGAGCATCCGCATCAGTCTGGGCAGTCAGGCAAAAAACCAGAGAAACTTCACCTGGTGGGTCATCAGCCGTCTGTCATTCCTGGTCGGAGTGACCAACCTCTCCAGTTTTCTTCTCTACTTTATCCAGGAACGCTTCCCTGAAGCGCAGGGAGTTGCCGCCATCAGCCCGGTGATGATCCTGATGATCACCCTGGGCGTCTCCCTTTTGTTGGGAACTCTCGTTTCAGCGCGTCTGATGAGTGCGCTGGGAATGAAGCGCATGCTTATTCTGAGCGGCTTGGCAGCCGTGGCGGGTACATCCCTTGTGATTATTGCTCTTAATGTAGGGATGATGGTCGCAGGGGCAACTGTTTGCGGTATCGCAACGGGTTGGTTTTATGCTACCAGTTGGGCACTGGGGACTTCCATCGTACCCAAGGGAGAAGCTGGCCGTTACCTTGGTCTTTCCAACCTGGCTGGCGCCGGCGCAGGGGCAATTGGTGCTTACATTGGCGGACCTATTGGTGACTCAGCCGGTTTCTTCTGCCAGATGGTTATTTACGGACTGATGTTCCTCTTCTCTGTAATCGCGGTAAGCCGGATCAACTTCACTCCAATGGCACAAAACTCAGCGGAGGTTAGCGTTGATTAACCGCGCAGCTCAGAACTCTGCCGAAACGCAAGCCTGGGAGCTTCTGAACCTGATCACGCTGCGCGTGGTCAGTGCGCACCTGCCCGGACTGCGCTCGGTCATGGCGATTGGCTCGCTGCCGGGCGGTTACTTCCGCCCCGATCAGTCCGACCTGGATATGGTGGTCTTATTCAACGAAATACCGGCGGACTCACAATCAGAACTTATGCTGCGGGAGAAGCTCCTGGAACTTTCCAGCCAAAACCTGCCCATCACGGGCTTCGATCTGGAGTGCCTGCCCCGTTATGTTCCAGATCTCGGCCGAAACCCAGTGGATAATCTGCTCTACTACCCGGATCTGGTTGCCCGCCTCAAGCTGCAAGGCCATCAGCTTTACGGAAATTATCCTTTGGACACACTGGAAATGCCCTCCCGAGCGGATTGGAAAAAAGAATTAGGTCAATTCTTAATTCACTGGGGTCAGAAACCGCCGGAGACTGCTCAATCTATCCAGGGTACTGTTAAATACACGCTGACACTGATGCGTTTTTACCTGGCGATTGAACGCCACGCGGTGCAGTACAACAAGTTTAAACTGGTGGATGCTTACGATGCCAACAAGCCCGTGATTAAACTGCCAGTGCCCATTAAAGCCTTTATCCGTGCTTCTTTAATGGGCTGGGAAATCTCGCCCAGCGCACTGGAACGAGCTCAAACAGAATTGCCTGGTTTTCAGTTTGAACTGCTCAAAGCCTTAACTTAAGCGGTGATTAACTCGACGCGTGAACCGAGAGGTCCCTTGCTGATCTCCAGTCGGCTGGGGAACTGTTCCTTAAGCTCCTCAATGTGCGTGATAATAAGCACCTTGGCAAAATCATGTTGAACTAAATTAATGGCTTCGATCAGGCGCTGCCGGCCCTCGGTATCCTGGTTGCCAAAGCCCTCATCAATCACAAGGGTTTGCAAACGGGCACCCGCCCGGCGTGCCAACACGCGGGAAAGCGCCAGCCGGATGGCAAAGTTGACTCTAAAAGCTTCACCGCCCGAGTACGTTTCATAATCACGCGTGGATGCTCCATCACTGATCAGAATATCCAGGGTCTCTTTTTTATCTTCCCGCTTGCTGTCCTTGAATGCCCGCTGCGTGGCAAATGAAACACTCATGGTGTAGTTGGAAAGACGCTGCAGGATGTCGTTGGCTTGTTCTTCAAGTTCGGGCAGTGCCTGCTCTATCAACATTGCTGGCACGCCATCCTTACCAAAGGCTTTATCCAGACTTTTCAGGTGTGTTATTTGTTCACGCAATGTGTCTGCCTGAGCTTTCAAGGTCACCTGGCGTTCACGCTGCATGTCAATAGCCAGGAGCTCTTGTTTAGCTCCGCCGAGTTTGCGATTGAGTTCGGCTTCATCTTCTAAAAGGCTGGTCAGAGTTTGTTCGGTCTGATGTATATCTGGCTGACCGGTTGAATCAGCTGCCAGCTGCGCCGCAGCTTGTTGGAAAACCTTCAGGCTTTGCTCAGCCTCGAGAGTTGCCTTCTCGGAAGAAGTCTTAAGATCCGCCACGATACCCTGCAGAGAGTCCGCCTGCGTACGCGCAATCCCGAGTTGGTGATAATGCTCCTGGGCTACACGTGCCTGACTTTCTTCTGCGCGCAGGCGGTCGTGCAGGAGCACATCGTAACCCATATCTTTCAATTGGATTTCCAAATCGCTGATCCTGCTGCGTTCCTCGGGTAGGTAGGTTTCTTGCTGCAAAACCATGCGGGCTTGTTTCAGCCGGGGAGCTTTTCCCGATTCCCATTCCTGTTGACTGACAGCCTGCTGGCTGATCTGCTCTGTCAGGCGGATATATTCTTTTTGTACCTCCTGCAGTTCTCTATTCTGGCGCTCCAAATCGCTTCTTTGAATGCTCAAGCTCTCCTGCTTGTTTTTATTGGCCTCAATTAAAACTTGGTTGGCACGATGCTGATCCCCCAGCTTAGTCCCTTCAGCCTGCAATTCTTCAGCCAGTCGGTCGCGGTCATGTTCAGACAAAGGCTGACCGCAGAAAGGGCAGGATCCGCCTTCAAAAGCCTCCACCTTGTTCATGCGTTCCTTGATATCGTTCATACGGGAGCGCAAAGCGCCATTCTCATCAGATAGCCGGACGGCTTCTTCCTGCAATTGTTTCACATTAACCTCGAACGTGTCCCTTGCAGCCAGCGCGGCTGAGAGTTGTTCAATCCTGCCCTCTAGTTCGTCCAGAGCCTTTTTTTGTTCAGGCAGCTGAACCCTTGCTGCCTCGAAATGGGTTTCTTCCGCTTCCAGCATCAAGACTTCCTGAGCAAGTTCCGCCCGCCGATTCTCCAACTTAGTCAAAAGCTGTGCGCGCTCCTGTTCCACTGGTTTCACGAGCGCTGCCAAAGTGTCCAGGTTACTTAATTGTTCGCGCAGGTTTAAATAATCTGTGTATGCCTGCTCAATCTGAGCGGCATTGGCTATTTCTTCCTCATAGATCCCCCATTGATTTTGTTTCTCTTCCAGCCGTTGCTGCACATCCTGCAGGGCGGTTTTGCTGCGTTCCATCTGCTGTCTGAGCAGTTCCACCGTCTGAGCCTGGGCTTGTAAGCGCTGCCTGTCCGCGCGCTGTTTTTCCAAAATAGCCCTTTGCTCTGCCACTCTGGCTTGCATCAACTCAACCTCATCTTCGAGAGCTGCCAAACGAGCCTTGCGTTCCTCTTCCAGCGCTAACTCAGCCTGTACCTCATCTAACCTGCTATTGACCAGAGCCAGTTCACCATTTTTTTCACGCGCCAACTCAGCGGCGCGTTGTTTATACGCGTCCCACTGCCCCAAGCCAAGGATCTCAGAGAGGATGCGCTTGCGGTCGGCAGGTCTCTGAATGGCAAAGGAATCAGCTTTTCCCTGCAGGAAAAAGGAAGCATTTACAAAGGTTTCGTAGTCCAGCCTAAGTGTTTGGCGAATCTTGTTCTGAGTTTCCGTCAGGGTGCGCTCCGTAAGCACTTTCCAGGCGGTTTCCGGGCCGTCAGCGGCTGGATTGTGAATGTAAAACTCGAGTTGTGAGCCTTTGCCTCGGGTAATGGACCGGCGTACGCGGTAATACTGGTTCTCATACTCAAAATCAAGCACTACCTCAGCCTTTTGGCTGCGCACATTGATGATGCCTTCATCGCGCTTGCGTGCCTCGCCATAAAGCGCGTAGGTGATGGCATCCAGCAGGGAGCTTTTGCCTGCCCCATTCGTACCGGAGATGCAAGCCAGATCGAAACTGGTAAAATCAATATCAGCAGGGTCATCCTCGTTATAAGAGGTAAAACCCGAAATGCGCAACCTAATCGGTATCATCTTGTGTAAATCCCATCTGCCTGGAAACCTGATTGAGGCTTGGTTTTTTCGGTTCTTTGCCCAGAAGCTCCAGCCAGAAATTTTCATCATAGCGCCGGGAGCGGATGGGAATGGGCATCGGAACACCCCAACCTAACATGAGCACCTCTTCCTTCAGCTGGAGTTTGCTCAATAACAGGCGCAGTGCTGACCTGCCGGCAAGACCGGAGAGCACGGCGTTGATATCGTCTTCATCTCCCAACGAGCCGGAGATGCGCGTGCCAAGCTGCGACATAACCTCGTCGTAAATCTGGGAAGGACGCTGGTCGATGATCAGCAGGGTCACGTAATACTTGCGCATTTCCCGCGCGATGGTGCTGAAAATGGTCTGATGCGCCATTTCCTTGTTGAGCAGCTTATGTGCTTCTTCCACCACGATCACGAGCGGGCGCGGTTCCGGATTTTTGGCACGGTCCTGATGATACAGGTTGGTTTTATTCTCCCAGGTGTCGCGTATCTTGCGCGTGAGCAGATTGGTGACAAGCAGATAATCCAAATCCGCGTCAAATTTACCAAAGGAAAGGACCACGTGAAAGCCATTGGCAAGGTTATCCACGATATCAGAAATGCCCCGGCTCTGTTTTTCCTGGGTCACATAGCGGCGGTTGATCAGTTGGTTTAGTTTGGAGCGCAAGGCTTCGGCGGCATGTTCATTCACGCCCGACTCCTTCGCCCAGAAAGCCACGCTGTCCGGAGCAGGCTGTTTTTTACCATCTTCACCCGTTTCGGTAGCACCGACTTTCATATCCATGAAGGATTTCAGCCAGTCGTCTCCGAAATCCGAATACAGAGCATCCAAGGTGGTGCCAGTAGTCTCTCTAAGGTTAAGTGCCTGGGAGAGCTGCAGTACATCCTCCGGGGTGATATCCGCCAAGGCAATCTGCAAATGGTAATCTGCCTTGACATTGCCAAAATCCGTCCCTGCTCCCAAACCCACCAATTTCACTTTGCTGCCGAACTTGCCTTTGAGGCCGGGGACTGCAGCACCGGAGTCTGAAGAAACACTGTCCGGACCGTACTCATTATGCATGTCAAAAATGAGCGTGGAAGCATGATCGGCATTGATCAACCCCGCCAGAATCATACGCGCCAAAAAACTCTTACCCGAGCCGGTGGTTCCAAAAATACCGCCAGAGCGGCGCACAAACTTTTCCAAGTTAATACAGACCGGATGCCCCTGTTCGCGGGTTTCGCCCACCCGGAAGATGGCTTTGCCATCCTCCCTGCCAAAGATCTGTGCGATGTCTGCCGCGTCTGCCAGTTTCACCGCCGAGTGGTGGGAGGGCAGGGTTTTGACCGTCATGGGAGCCGGATCTTCGGGGTGCGCGTCCCTCCAGGCGGGATAATCCGGAGAGGCAGGGTCCGGTCCGCGATCCATCATTAAGACCGGCATAAACTGCAGATTGGTAAAGAGGGTCTGCCCCTGCAGTAAGCGGTTCAGCCGTGCCGGCAGGCGGCTCTCGCTCTGTTCGTCGGCAAAACGCGGGTCAGTGGAGCCCAGGAGCATATCGGTGACTAAACCATAAAAGCGCCAACCGCCGCTATCTGTCACCACGAAGGCGCCATTAAGCACTTCCTGGGGAGGTACGGTCAGGCGTACCTGGATATTGGCTTCCAGTCCGCCGCCAATCACGTAACCAATGGGCTTGTTTTCCGGTAGATTTCTGTTTTCCATGCTTACTCCAATTCCGCCAAAGCATTCAAAACATTTGCCAGGCGCGCGTAATCATCTCTCAACAGGGTGATCAGTTCCTGGCAGGCTCGCGTATACCATTCAAAATCTCCCGCCGCCTCATGTGCTGTTTTTGCCTGGCTCAGATGGGCCACAAGCAGTTCCTCCACCGGTTGGTCTTCCACCCGCAGAATGTGCCGCAGATATCCGAACTTCCCATGGTTGGTAAAAGCGACGAGTTCATCATTTTCCACCAGCCAAAGTGCATCCAGACTGAGCGGCGGACGGGGCGGGAGCCGATGGTAGATGACCCCATTCATGCGAAAACCCAGGGTGAGCACGCTGATTTCCACCGGCAGATTACGATTGTAGCGATTATCCGCGATGTACTCCGCGGGGGTATGCAGCCCGGAAACCAGCTGTCGCACCAGCCCATCATCAGAAATGGTGATGGACTGAATCAATCCAAAGGTTTCACTGCCATCTTCTTGTTTTACCTTTACCAGCGCGCCAAGTGCCGGGGCGTTGAGGTCTTTCACCGGACATCCGGCTACAAAGGAAGCATTGCTTCCCCGCTGCAGTTTTCCAATCGGTATGCGAGTATTGTTTGTATCCATAATCACCTTTTGAGAAGTTGTTTGTTCGCTTCTTTGTTGGAGCGCAATCCGGTGAGCAAACCCGCCGCTTCCAGGCGCTGCAGGAGCATATTTTCGATTTGATCAGCCTCCAGATAGCTTACTACCGCCAATTCGTGCGCGCGGTGCAGCAGGTAGGGGTAGGGATGGTTTTCCAGAACGCATGAATCAGCATAAACGACTGCGTGCACCAGGTCCACCAGATCTTCCCGTTCTGCGATCCAAGCCGGGAATTCCACTCGCACAAGGTAGGGTTCTCTCGTCTGACTGATGTTGAGGTAGAAGAACATAACCTGCTGGCTCTGCGAACGGCTTTGTTCATTCAGGGTAATTGCCTCAAAAACAGCTGAGCGTTCCCCCGGTTCGCGCAGCAGATGTTTAAGCAGGGCCCGGTCACTGACACCCCGGTGTTCTCTTTTCCTGTCGTCATAATTAGCCAGGTTTTCAGCGGGAACCTCAAGCAGAGCAAGCATGCGGCTGATCATCTCTGAACCCGGCTTGTCAATAAAGCCCACGCTGATGATTTCCCGTTCCCTGAACTGACGGTTCAAAACCGCAATTTGCTGATCCACCTCAGCACGCTGTTCCAGATTTAGCAGACCCTGGTAGATATTGAGCGGCCCGTCGGTAAGCGTGAGAACAGGGCTTGGCTCCTGCATGCAAAAATCCAGCAGGGCGGTGCGTTCACGCAGGTCACGGAAGAGGGAAACCGCGTCTTCACCGATCAGGGCTCTGTCCGAAGTATACAAGGACTGGTGGTCAATGAGCTCGCTGCGCGTTTCTATGAGCGGGGGCTCTCCGCTGCCATGCTTAGCCTTGATCATGCCTACATTTATCAGGCAGAACTGAAGGGGGCGGTGGCGGCTGGGCGCGATCTGTGAGCCATCAGCTGCCACCAGGGTGTACGCGTCTGGTACGTGGGGTGCTGCTTTGTGAAACAGGAGCGGTTCGTCAGATGGTTTGGCACAGTAAAGCGTGCGCAGCGCGGCCTCTGCCCTTTCCACATGTTCACGTACCCGGCTGGAGGACAGCCCGGGGTCCGAAAACTGTGCCCAAAGCCGATCCAAACTGGTTTTAAGCTCTGCCTGGAGTTTATCTTCACTCTGGCAGTACGTATCGAGAGATTTTTCGACTTGCAGGTAATTAATCGGCATCGATTTCCTTTAAAAAGCCTGCTGGTTGGCTCTGTCTTCATTATACCAACCAGACCCCTCGTTCCATCTAAACAGACCTGACCAGCCTGGAACATTTTTTTGATTTTTTACGTCTACACTGCAGAAACAAAGATTCAAGGAGTCAGAAATGAACAAGAAGTTAAGCTTAATCATTATCGCCTCACTGCTAGTTGCCGCACTGCTGCTTTCGGCATGCGGTCAGGCATTGCAGATAAAGGCTCAAGATCCTTCCAAACCACTTGAGGGGAACACTTCTGTAACCAACCTCCAAACCTGTCCTAACTGCAGTCAACCATCCTACCGTTCCCTTTCCGTAGATGGTACCGGAAAAGTCATTTTAGTCCCTGATATGGCTTACATAAATATCGGTGTGCGCAGTGAAGAATCAGATGTAACCACGGCGCTCAATCGTAATAACGAAATTGCCACTCAGATTACTGATGCGCTCAAGGCCAAGGGGGTTGATCCCAAAGATATTCAAACTGCCAACTTTAGCGTGTACCCCAGCCAGAAGTGGGATAATATGGGGAACATGATCGGGACGGACTTTGTGGTCGAGAATACCATCTACATTAAAGTGAAGAATCTGTCCACCTTGGGAGAGCTTCTTGACGAAGCTGTTCAAGCTGGAGCCAACAACGTCTACGGTATCCAGTTCGATATCCAGGACCGCCAGGCAGCGTTGGATAAAGCCCGTGATCTGGCTATCAAGGACGCTCAGACCAAGTCTGCTGAAGTCGCCAAGGTTGCTGGTGTTGAACTGGGTGAACTGATGAGCATCAACTTGAGCAATAGCAGTTTCGTCCAACCCTATCCCATGTACGGCATGGGTGGCGGCCTTGCTGAAATGAACCCCTTGGATGCCAGTGTACCTGTATCTGCCGGTCAGATTATCATAACCTACGACGCCAGCCTGATCTACGCAATCCACTAACCCGCATCACACCCCGCTATCTGGATGTGGGCATAGATTGAGACCCTGGAGGGCCTAACCTCCGGGGTTTTTGTTAACGCCTATGATAAAATCATCTTGACTTTGAGTTGGGAGGCGACCCTTTTGAGTACGTTGGACCGATGCATTCGTTCCTACCGCAAACCCGCATACCCTATCCATCCGCTGCTTCTGAAACGTTGGTCCCCACGGGCAATGAGCGGAGAGAAGCTCACGGATGATAAACTGATAACTTTTTTTGAGGCAGGTCTGACAGTGGAGCCCATGATCGCCATGGGTAAGCCAAGCAACATTGACATTCTGTCCGAATACAATCAAGGCCTCGAATTCCCCAGCGGCCGTAAACCTTTGACAGACCTGATTCAGGAAGGCCATTTTATCAATACACATCTACCGGAGGTCTAATCATGTCCCTTCATCCACTCGCTGGTAAACCCGCACCAAAAGAAATCCTGGTCGACCTTGATCGATTGGTAGGCGATTACTATGGCAACCACCCGGATCCCGATAACCCGGCTCAAGCGGTATCCTTCGGTACCTCCGGTCACCGCGGCAGTTCCCTGACTGGCAGTTTTACGGATGACCATGTGGCTGCCATTTGCCAGGCAATTTTTGAGTACCGCCGCATGGAGGGCATTCGCGGCCCCCTTTACATGGGCATGGATACACACGCCCTCTCCGAACCAGCCCTTTTTACTGCGATTGAAGTATTTGCCGGCAATCAAATGGAGATCATTATCCATAAGGGTCACCAATATACCCCCACCCCTGTCATATCCCACGCCATTCTGACCTTTAACGCCGCTCACAAAGATACTCAAGCCGATGGGGTTGTCATTTCCCCTTCCCACAATCCACCCGAAGACGGCGGTTTTAAATACAACCCACCTAATGGCGGGCCTGCCGACACTGACACGACCAAATGGATTCAAAACCGGGCCAATGAGATTCTCAGAAACCACCTTAAAGAAGTACAGCGGGTAAGTTTACAAAAAGCGCTGCAAGCCTCTACAACAACTGAGGCAGATTTGATTACTCCTTATGTAAATGACCTCGAAAATGTCATAAATATGCAGGCAATTGCTGCCTCGGGTATCAGGATCGGGGCAGACCCCCTGGGAGGATCAGGCATTGGTTTTTGGGAACCGATTGCCGAGCGTTATAAGCTCAATCTGCAGGTGGTCAATCCGGTGGTGGATAAGACCTTTTCTTTTATGACTGTGGATAAAGACGGCAAGATCCGGATGGACTGTTCCAGCCCTTACGCTATGGCCAATCTGGTGAGCATGAAGGATAATTTTGATATCGCCTTCGGCAATGATGTTGACTTCGATCGTCATGGTATCGTCACCCCCAGTGTTGGATTGATGAACCCGAATGCCTACTTAGCCACCGCGGTGTGGTATCTCTTCCAGAACCGCCCAGACTGGTCTGCCAATACTGCCATAGGTAAAACATTGGTCTCCTCCGTTGTCATTGATAAGGTAGCCGCCAAAATCGGCAAGCGGCTCTGCGAGGTTCCAGTAGGCTTTAAATGGTTCGTGCCCGGACTATTGGATGGTTCCATCGGTTTTGGCGGTGAGGAGAGCGCCGGTGCATCCTTCCTGCGCAGCAATGGTAAGGTTTGGACCACGGACAAAGATGGTATTATTTTAGACCTGCTGGCTGCTGAAATTTTGGCCGTTACCGGTAAAGATCCGGGTGCGCATTACCAAAATCTGGAAGCAGAACTGGGGAAATCATACTACGCGCGCATGGATGTTCCTGCCAGCGCACGGGAAAAAGCCATCATGGCCAGTCTAGACCCCGGTATGGTCAAAGCCACCCAACTGGCTGGAGATCCCATCACCGCGCGGCTCACCAAAGCACCCTGCAACAACGCAGATATTGGTGGACTCAAGGTAAGCACGGAATTTGGCTGGTTCGCCGCCCGCCCCTCAGGCACGGAAGAAATATATAAGATTTATGCTGAGAGTCTGCGCAGCGGCGAGCATCTGGCACAGATTCAGGCAGAGGCGCAAGCGATTGTCAATGCCGCTTTAACCGGCTAAGTGAATAAAATAATCAGGTAGTAGCCCACCATCATCGCCCAAATCCAGGTGTCGATGCGGTCCAGAATGCCTCCATGCCCCGGGATAACATTGCCGCTGTCTTTTACACCGGCAACGCGTTTGAGCAGGCTGATGAAGACGTCACCAAAAGGAGTGACCAGTCCAATCAGGAGCCCTATCAGGGCTCCCTCAACCGGATTTAAGCCTGGCAGTTTATTCTGCAGAATCGTACTTAAGAGAACACCAACCAAAACGCCGGTCACCAACCCTGCCAGCAATCCTTCCCAACTCTTTTTTGGGGAGAGGCGCAGGCTGATCTTATGTTTACCATAGCGGGAACCGACAAAGAACGCGCCGGTATCGACCAGCCAGATAACTGCAAAGATGAACAGCGTCCACCAGCGGCCACCTGGCAAATGAGCCATGGAAATGAAATAACCACCCATCCAACCTAGATAGAGAATGCCGGAAAGGTGCAGGGCAAAGCTCAGCACGGCTTGCGCGTCCCCTTTCTCATAACGGATGAGCGCTAAAATAGCAATGATCAGGATGAGTGAAACCAACAGCAAATCTGTGTATAGAAAATCCGGTATCATGCTGCGATGCAGCATAAACGCAGCCACCCCTCCTACCAAAATGGGTTGGGAAACGTAATAACCCATGGTTTTGAGGAGGCGATAGTATTCTCTGGCTGCCAGAATCATGACAACAAAGAAAAACAGGTCATAGGGGAGACCACCGATGAGAGTCACCGCGATGAGCAGTGGGATCATCACCAGAACGGACTTGGTTCGCGTCCACAACATCAGTTTTTTCCTAACCCCCCAAAACGTCGTTCGCGGTTGGCAAAAACTTCTACGCAATCTGCCAAAGCCTGTTCATCGAAGTCTGGCCAGAGTGTTTCCGGGAAGGCAAATTCAGAATAGACTGATTGCCAGGTAAGAAAATTGCTCAGTCGCTGCTCACCGGAAGTGCGGATCACCAGATCAGGGTCCGGAATGCCGGCCGTAAACATGGCGTCTGAGAGAGTATCTTCATTCACTTCTTCGGGGCGGATGCCAGAGTCGATCAGATTCTTTACCGCGTTCAAAATTTCGTCCCGACCGCCGTAATTGAATGCCAAAATGATGGTGATTGTCTGATTTTGGCTGGTCAATTCAATGGCATGGCACACTTTATTAGCTAATTCCTCCCCCAGCCCGTCGAGATGCCCGATATGCAGCAACCGCGCGCCTTCAGCGTGCAACTTCTCAGTTTCTTCGTCAATATATGCAGCCAATAACCGCATGAGGCCTTCGACTTCTTCTTTAGGACGGCGCCAGTTTTCAGTGGAAAAGGCGTAGAAAGTGAGGTATTTGATGCCCAACTTAGCTGCGGCACGGATCACGCGCCGTAAGTTTTCAGTGCCTGCTTTATGACCTGCCAAACGCGGCAGACCACGTTGGGTAGCCCAGCGGCCATTACCATCCATAATAATTGCCACATGCTGTGGAATTCGACTTTTTAGGGGCTGGGGCATGGGTCAGACTTCCATGATTTCTTTTTCTTTGAGCTTTCCCACTTCATCCACCTCGCGGATCTTTTGGTCCACTAACTCCTGAAGTTCCTTCTCCGCGCTGGCGAGCTCGTCTTCCGAGATCAGTTTTTCTTTTTCGAACTCACGCAAATCTTTAAGTATGTCCCTGCGAATATTGCGCATTGCAACACGGCAATCCTCAATACGGTTATTCACGAGTTTCATCAGATCGCGCCGGCGTTCTTCGGTAAGTGCGGGCAGGTTCAGCCGAATCACTTTGCCATCGTTATTGGGGGTCAGTCCTAAATCGGAAGCAAGGATGGCGCGTTCAATTGTTTTCAATGTGGCAGAATCGAATGGGCGGATAAGCAGTTGGCGCGGTTCAGGGACGCTAATAGTGGCCATCTGGATCAAAGGAACGGAAACTCCGTAATATTCGATCGGTAGTTTCTCGATTAAGGCAGGCGAAGCCCTTCCGGTACGAATTCCCATCAAATCTTCAGACAGAACGCTGATGCCGCTGTCCATCCTGCTTTCACCATCTTTAAATAGGTCTTTTACCATGTCTAACCTCCTGACTCAATCCAAAACATAAGGATAACGCAAAATATCCAAAAAAAATAGTAACCACCGCTTTTTTGTATATTTCCTGATAGAAAAGGTTTTACCGATAGTTTGACTGTTAGAATATTCTGTATAATACATACCAAAACCTGAACGACGGAAGGAAGATTATGAAAAAATTTTTGTTCATATTAGTTGTCTTGGTACTGGCAACCATTGCCTGCGGTGGAACCGGGAAAACCCCCAGTGACCCCAATTTAATCTTAAAAGATGATTTCACCAGCAACACCCGGAAATGGGATGAAGGAGATTCTGACGATGGCAGTGACGTTGCCATCCGGGACGGCAAGTACACCTTCACGGTTAAAGGCACGAATTGGGATTATTGGGCGATCCCTAACAACTTCAAGATCACCAGTGATGTGGTCATCGAAGTAGACGCAGAACTCGTTTCTGGACCCAAGGATGTCATTTATGGTGTTATTTGTGGCTACAACGAAGACACCCATGAGGATTTTCACGTAGCCTCTATCGCGGAAGACGGCTATGCTATTATCTACAAGTATGTGGCTGGTGAGATTGAAATCCTTTATGATGAGTTGGATGCGGTCGAAGACTTCAAGAGCCCCAACCGCTTGCAAGTAAGCTGTATTGGCAATACCATCACCCTGGTAGTTAATGGCGTCCAGATCGCCACAGCGGAGTCAGACAGTCTTGTTCCCGGTAATATCGGCTTCCTGACTGGTACTTATGATGAAACAGACGCGGTTGTTACCTTCGACAATCTGGAAGTTCGCAAACCCGCTCAATAAACAATCATGCGCACTACAGGCATCTATAAACGGTGCCTGTAGTGTTAATTAACGGTCAATATTCAACTTGTGAATTTAGCCTTTTTGTGGTATAAACGCCACAACAATTTAAGCCCTATGGCGCTCTTATCCAGAGAGGTGGAGGGACCGGCCCGATGAAACCTCGGCAACCAACTGAAAAGTATGGTGCCAACTCCGGCAGCAAAGGTTTACTGGAAGATGAGAGGGACCTAATCAGAAGATTTTGCCCCTCGAACGCAGGGGTTTTTTATTACCTGAGGAGGTAAAACGCATGGCAACAACTTTTATGAAATCACCAAAATACCTGTTCACGTCTGAATCGGTGACCGAAGGCCACCCGGATAAACTCTGCGACTTGGTCTCGGATGCTGTGGTGGATGATCTTATCCGCCAGGATAAGACCAGCCGCATCGCCTGTGAAACAGCAGCCAAAACCGGTTACGTGATGGTTTTTGGTGAAGTAACTACCAAAGGTTACGCTGATATTGACAAGATTGTACGCGACGTGGTGAACGAGATTGGATATGACCGCGGCAAGAAGGGCTTCGATGCCAAGACCTGCGGTGTACTCTCAGCGCTGGCGAAGCAGTCCCCCGATATCGCACAGGGTGTTGACCAGGGTGGTGTAAAGACTGCGCAGGTATATGACGAAGAATACATCAATAAAGGCGGCGCGGGTGACCAAGGCATGATGTTTGGCTATGCCTGCGACGAAACCGATGTGCTCCTGCCTCTGCCCATCTACCTGGCGCACAAGCTCACCCGCAAAATGGCTGAAGTGCGTAAATCCGGTCTGCTGCCCTGGATGTATCCGGATGGCAAGAGTCAGGTGACCGTGGAATACCACTACGGCAAACCTGCCCGCATCCACACTGTGCTCATCTCCACTCAGCACGCGGAGGAGTTTGAAGGCCAGACAGTTAACCCGGATTTCATCAAACCACTGCTCATCGAGCATGTAATCAAACCTGTTCTGCCAGCGGAGCTGGTGGATGACAAGATGATTGTGCACGTCAACCCCACCGGTCGTTTTGTGACTGGCGGCCCCATGGGCGATGCCGGACTGACCGGCCGTAAGATCATTGTGGACACCTATGGCGGCATGGGCCGGCACGGCGGCGGCGCTTTCAGCGGTAAGGACCCGACAAAGGTGGACCGCTCCGGGGCTTACGCAGCCCGCTGGGTGGCCAAAAATGTGGTAGCCGCCAAGTTAGCCAGACGTTGTGAAGTGCAGGTATCATACGCCATAGGGATTGCCAAACCGCTCTCCATCAATGTTGAAACCTTTGGCACCGGCGTCGTAGATGACGAAAAGATAGCTGAAGCTATCGACAAGGTCTTTGACCTGCGCCCGCGAGCCATCATTCATGATCTGGATCTGCTGCGCCCCATCTATAAGCAGTTGGCGGCTTATGGCCACTTTGGCCGAGATGATCTGGACCTGACCTGGGAAAAGACTAACCGCGTGGACGAGCTGCGCCAGGCAGTTGGCCTCGGATAAATTGTGTTCTGTTTAACAAAAAAGGTGCTGACGCAGATAGTGTCAGCACCTTTTCTTTTCCAGGTTACTTACTTTTTTCTTGCAGAAAATTGGAAAGCTGGTTGAGTTTGTTTTCCAACTCATTCTGCCGGAATGCCACGGTAATATCCGCGCGGGTACGTTCGATAATTCCCCGCGCCAGGTCGGTTCTGCGGCGCAGCCCATCTGTGATTGCGTCAGGATAATCCATGGTTACCAGCTGCGTAAAGACATCGTCCATAACACCCAGTAATCGCTCTACCTCTGCTGAATAACCGGGGCGCAACAGATCAAGACAGCGCCTGCGCAGCTCACCAAGAGTCTCGGTGAGCCCATTCAGGTAAGCCGGGTACTCGACACCCAGCTCACCGGGAGTAGGCAGGGACTGGTTTCGGATCATCGCCATGGTCAGGCGTGCTTCTACATATTCTTTGAGCGCGTCCTGTGTGTATCCGGCAAAATAGAGCTCCGGGTGATCTTTGAGATCCGCTTGCAGCGCATTGGCAAGCAGTTTGCCAGCTTTGAGTTCCTTTAATGCCTCATCATCTTCATCGCGGTGGATGGCACGAATAGCCAGGGAAGAATGCCGTGTCAGCTCGCGCGCCTGTGCCAAAGCATTGTCGCGCAGATGTGTCTTTTGGTCAAATTCTTTTCGTATATCGTCACAGATCTGGTCGAGTTGGTTCATTCGTTGACTCCAGGCGGGAACTGATTGCCGCGCGCATTGAACAGATCATCTGCCAGTGTATGTCCGCTGGGCATGCGAATCTCGCCGAAGATGGTTTCATAGCGCCTCACATTTTCATTGATGGCTTGCTGCATCAGTTTCAGCCCCAGGGGCGAGAGTACGATACGGGAGCTTACCTTGGGTTCTTCCACACCGGGCAGGATAGCGGTGAAATCCAAAATGAACTCCCCCGGTGTGTGCGAGATACGCACCATGTTGACAAAGCGTGCCTCCAAATCCGGAGGCAAAGTGATGTTGAGTTGTTTTATTTCAGGCATGCGATTTAGAACGGGATATCATCATCTGCGACATCGTCTGTCTCTTCAGATCCGCTATCACCAGTCCGGGTGCTGAGAAAACGCACAGTATCCGCGTAAACCTCATAACTGGCTCCCCAGCTGCCGTCTTTCTTTTGGAAGACACGGGGATTGCCATTACTCGGATCCGGAGAGATTCTGCCTTCAATGAGGACCCGCGATCCCTTCTGCAGGTATTGATTGCATGATTCAGCCTGTTGTCCCCAAACAGAGACTCGGAACCAGGTGGTTTCGTCCTTGTCCCGGTAGCGGCGGCTTGTGGCAATATTGAGGGTGGTCACTGCTTTTCCATCGGGTGTGTAACGCATCTCCGGGTCCCGCCCGAGGTTTCCTACGATGATTAGTTTTTGATACATAGAAGTTCCTTTCATGAATGGTCGATCTGTTTAAGTGAAGGCTGCAGGAACAGCTTGTATGTTAATTTTACTTCAACGAACGGGAATTACATAATGAAATCCAGTCCATGCATCATTTTGGGCGCTGATTAATCTGGAATTACCAATCCTTCGAATACCAATTGAGGTAGTCCGGGAGGTTGCGTTGCCAGTAATCATCGGTGTGTCCGCCTGTCCCCACGAACCAGATATGCGGGATGGCAAGTTGATTGAGGCGGTGGTCAAAGTAATAACCCAACTGGAAGTCTTCATCCTCACTGCCCATATCGATATATAGTTCCGGGCGCGACTCCGGTTTGAGTCCGCCAATTCTCGCGCTCAAAGCCCCGGATTCAAGGTTGGAGAGAGCTACACTGTGCAGACCGATCTTTCCAAACAGAAGGGGGAACTCAATGCCAACCCGCACTGCCCAATTAGCCCCGCGCGAAATCCCCCCTACCGCGCGCGCCTCTTTACTGGCAAGCGTGCGGAAAGTTTCATCGATATAGGGGATCAGATCCTTCTCAAAGTATTCCAGGGTCAGTTGTTCAACCGGGGTGTTGTAATCCGGCATCTTGGGCATGATGATGATCATTGCCCGCCCCTGTTCCGCAAGCGCGTCTGCTGCCTGTGCCAATCCCAAATCTTTAAATTGGTCCTGATTGTATTCTTGCCCATGCAGCAAATATAAAACCGGATAGTGTGTGCTATTTTCCGCTTCGTAACAGGGCGGGGTGTAAATCAGCAGCGGCGCGTTCCCATCCAGGACCGGGGAATGCAGGTCAATGGCAGTGAATGTGCCTGTTTTTTCGCTGCAGCCCTCAGGAGCAGGCTCCGATGTGGGTACCAGCATGGCTGTGGGAAGCGGGGCCGCGGAAGGCTGCGGGCTGGGAGTTTGTGTGGGAGTTGGCAGGTGTGGAGGAGTGGGTTTTGGGGTGGGCATCGCCTGACAAGCAGCCAGAAGAACCAGCAGGGTCAGAAGCGCGATGATGTGTTTCTTTAGTGGTGCCATCATCTTATTCCGTCTGAAATTGATTGCTTTGGTAACGCGGGTCCAGCCAGCCGCGCCGGCCGAGTAAGGGCAGAGCCACCTCAGGCGGGTCCAGTGCTTCAATAAAACTGTCCATGCCAAAAAAGCGGTTCCACATCATATAGCGCCAGTCTGCCATCTTTAGTTTATGATACCAGCGCACCCTGGCGAAATAATCGTAAGGTTGGTCGTTTAAAAAACCAGCCGGCAGGGGAAAGCTGCGCCGCATCCAAATGATCCCTAAAAGGTATCTCAGGGTAAGCATAAACTCTTCCCCAGGGTCGGGTTTCTGCTGTACTTCATTATGGCCCAGAATATCCCAAACTTTCAAGTTATAGCGGTTAGCTACCGCAATGATCAGTCCCAACGTGTTGGCAATCTCCTGGTCAGGCGGGAAATTAAAGGGGAAATCCTTGGATAAGCCCTCTCCTGTCATTTCCATGGCAAGCGAGTATCCATCAATATCCTTGTTGCCCCCCAGAGCAAAGGGAATCAGATTGCTGCGGATACCAAAGATCTCAAAATATTCCGCGTTGACGTAGGCATTGCGGTCTTCATTACCCTGCTTGTCCTTGCCGATGATCACATGCCGTCCACGGTAGGGCATGGGGTTGGGTGCCTGGGTCATGATAACGCCCATACCTTCGTACATTTCTCCCAGCGGATTAGTGGGGTAGGAATCAACGCAAAAATGCACGCTTGCCAGGCGGCCGTCATTTAACCCGCGCAGCGTATTGAAGACAGTATTAAACTTGCCGTCCGGTCGTTTAATCGCCGCGCCATCATAATGGATGATAAAGAAGAGCACGCGTTTCACCGGCGTGTATTCAATGGTTTCGTGGCGGTTGGTCTCGTGGAGTGGAATGGGTAAATCATTGCCTGTCTCAGGGTCGCGATAATACAATTGCCCCACTTTATCGAAGTGGTAAGTGGGGATCTTTGCCAGGATATTTTCAGCCCATTCATTAACTGGCAGAGTCTGAGAGCTGATGGATGGCTCTGGCGTGGGTGCAAGCGGCGGGAGCGGGGCAGCCTGCACCAGGTTGGGAGTGATAAAAACAAGCAGCAAAACAAAGTTGAGAATGTTTTTCAATCTGAGTCTTTTGGGTTGCTGCATGATTACCCTGAGCCCGTCATTTCCGCAGATCTTAAGTCTGAGTGAAGCGCGCTGCTTGACGTAATTTTATCAAACCGATTATACTTGCAATCCGGCGGGGTGTAGCGCAGTTGGCCAGCGCGCTGCGTTTGGGACGCAGAAGTCGGCGGTTCAAGTCCGCCCACCCCGACCTGCTATTTAATGGCCAGAATGGCAAGAGAGTGCAAGCATGGCTGTGGAAAATGTATTCTTATCCCTCATCATTCCGGCTCATAACGAAGCCGCTCGCTTACCGCAAACCCTTGACGAGATCAGAAAATTTTTCCTTGATCAACCCTATCAGGCGGAAGTGATCGTGGTCGAAAACGGCAGCACGGATGAGACCCTGAAGATTGCTCAAGATTGGCAAGCGGATTGGCCTGATTTGATTGTTATTTCTCTAAAAGAAGGCGGGAAGGGCAACGCTGTGCGCGCGGGCATGCTGGCTGCCAGCGGGGAATACCGCTTTATGGCAGATACGGACCTCTCCATGCCAATCGAACAGGTAGCCCGTTTTCTTCCGCCTGTCCGCTCAGAAGATATCGCCATTGCCTCACGGGAGGCCTTGGGCTCACGGCGTATTGACGAACCCCTTTCCCGTCACTGGATTGGGCGTATTTTTAATATGCTGGTGAGGTTATTAGTCCTGCCTGGCCTGCAGGACTCTCAATGCGGCTTTAAGTGTTTCTCTGCTCGCGCCGCAGAGCAGATCTTCCCCAAACAGACTCTTAAAGGCTGGAGTTTTGACGTGGAAGTGTTAGCCATTGGTCAACAAATGGGCTTCAAAGTCGTGGAAGTGCCAATTGACTGGACTTATCAGAAGGGCAGCCGCGTGAAGGTGGTACGGGATTCCTTCCGTATGCTGCGTGACTTGCTGCTGATTCGCCGCAACCTGAAACAAGGTCTTTATGATGGCAAAGCGCTTTAACCGCGCTGAAATACCCCCCGCTCCGGATTTGAAATTTGAAAGCGATCTTTGGAAGAACGGTTTGACCTGTGTCGCCGGCCTGGACGAAGCCGGCCGGGGCGCTTTGGCAGGGCCATTGTACGCAGCTGCTGTGGTTTTACCCTTTAAAGAGCTGGCTTCACTGGAAGAGCAATTAAGAGGTGTACGGGATTCCAAACAAATGGGCATCCCTGAACGAGATAAATGGGCGGAACGCATCAAGAGAATCTGCTCGGCTTATGCTATTGCCCGGGTGGAAGTGGAAGAGATTGACGCCCTCGGCATAGGCAAAGCCGGACGCTTGGTCTTTGAAAGAGCTCTGCAAGCCTTGCCGGCTGTACCCAACCATATCCTGTTGGATTTTTTTCACCTCCAAGGGTGGTCAGGCCGGCAGACCTGTCTGGTAAAGGGCGACCAGCGTTCGCTTTCCATCGCCTGCGCGTCCGTTTTAGCCAAAACCGCCCGGGACGCGCATATGCAGCAACTGGACAAGCAATACCCACATTACCATTGGCGCTCCAACAAAGGCTATGGAACAACCGCACATGTCCAATCGATCGCCGAACACGGTTTCAGCCCCCATCATCGTAAGTCTTTTCATCTGCACGCCCTCGACAACCCCATGCTGCCTTTTTAATCAGCATCCCAAAACTCAGGATCTGAGTTCACCTCACCATCATGAGCCTCTATCGTGTGGTGATCTTCCGTCTTTAGGAGAAGTACCAACATTGCGGCGTTCTGTTTTTTACTGAACAAAAAGTCAAACCCCGGATTCCTGCGCTGCGCTTGCAACGACAGGCAGGCGTCATTCCGAGGAGCGCCAGCGACGTGGGAATCTGGTTGTTCCCGTCATCGCGAGCCTCTTTTGCGTGGCGATCTGGTTGTAATCTTTTCCCGATAAACAGTTAACCCCAGGTTGCCGCACTTCGTTCGCAGCAAAAACGATCGTTCCTGGTCAACTCACCGGCTGCCTGCCCCAAAAACCCGAGCCTAAAAAACACAAAAAACAGTCCCCCGCCAATCCAATATTGTATAATCACCTTGTACTGAAAAACAAAGGAGAACCCATGCCCCAACCCCGTGTCATTCATACCCCCACTGGAACCAAACTCACCTGCAAAAACTGGCTCATCGAGGCCGCTTACCGCATGATCCAAAACAACCTGGACCCGGCCGTGGCCGAAAAGCCCGAAGAACTCATCGTCTACGGAGGGCGCGGGCAGGCCGCCCGCTCCTGGGAAGCCTTCAACGCCATCCTCACCTCCCTGCGCGAGCTCAACCCCGACGAAACCCTTCTGGTGCAATCCGGCAAGCCCGTAGCCATCTTCCGTACCCACGCAGACGCCCCGCGCGTGCTCATCGCCAACAGCAACCTCGTGCCGCACTGGGCCACGCAGCAGCACTTCGACGAGCTCGCCGCCAAGGGCCTGATCATGTACGGCCAAATGACCGCCGGCTCGTGGATCTACATCGGCACCCAAGGCATCCTGCAGGGCACCTACGAGACCCTCGGCTCCCTGGCGCGCCTTAAAGGCTGGCCTTCCCTCAAGAGCAAGTTCGTGCTCACCGCCGGCCTTGGCGGTATGGGCGGCGCCCAGCCGCTGGCCGTCACAATGAACGAAGGCGTGGCCCTGGTGGTGGAAGCTGACCCCGAACGCGCCAAAAAGCGACTGGACATCGGCTACGTGGACCTGGTGGTGGACACGCTTGAAGAAGCCATGACTCTGGTGGAGGAAAACCTGCGCGCGGAGATTCCCAAATCCATCGGGCTGATCGGCAATGCCGCTGACATCTACGCCGAACTGGTGGGGCGCGGCGTGACCCCCGACGTGGTCACCGACCAAACCAGCGCGCATGACCCCCTCTCCTACATCCCCTCCGGTTACTCCCCCGCCGAAGCCGCCAAACTGCGCTATGCTGACCCGGAAAAATATGCCCAACTCGCCTGCCGGAGCATGGCAAAACACGTTCAGGCCATGCTGGACTTCCAGAAAAAAGGTGCGGAAGTGTTTGACTACGGCAACAACATCCGCCAGCGCGCTTTCGATGAAGGCGTGAGCAATGCCTTCGACTTCCCCGGTTTTGTGCCCGCCTACATCCGCCCGCTCTTCTGCGAAGGCAAGGGCCCCTTCAGGTGGGTGGCACTCTCCGGCGATCCGGAAGATATCTACCGCACCGATGAATGCCTGATGGAGCTTTTCCCGCATGATGAACACCTCACGCGCTGGCTGCGCATGGCGCGCGAACAGGTGCCCTTCCAGGGACTGCCCTCGCGCATCTGCTGGCTGGGGTATGGCGAGCGCGACAAAGCCGGCCTGGCCTTCAATGAACTGGTGCGCAAGGGCATCGTTTCCGCACCTATCGTGATCGGGCGCGACCACCTCGACAGCGGCTCTGTGGCCTCACCCAACCGTGAGACCGAGGGCATGCTGGACGGCACGGACGCCGTTTCAGACTGGCCTATCCTCAACGCCCTGCTCAACACGGCCAACGGCGCCACCTGGGTCTCCTTCCATCACGGCGGAGGCGTAGGCATCGGTTACAGCCAGCATGCCGGGCAGGTGATCGTGGCGGATGGCACCCCCGAAGCCGCCAAACGCCTGGAACGCGTGCTACTGGGCGATCCTGGCATGGGAGTTGTACGGCATGTGGATGCAGGCTACCCGGAGGCGGCCCGGTTTGCCCGGGAACATGGTGTCAAGGTCCCCATGATGCCCAAATAGCCTGCAGAAAAGGACGCGCGTGAAAGTCCGCAGACTGCTGCTCTTTTTCCTGACCATACTCATCGGCGTGGGCGCCGGGCTGGCTTTTGGCTGGCTGTTCATGCCGCCCCGCCCGCCGGAGAATGCCGCGCTGCCCATGCTGCGGCAGGACTATCAGACCGATATCGTCCTGATGGCGGCTGAAGGCTACCAGCGGGATCAGGACCCTCTGCGTGCCCTGGCTGTTTTGGGGCGCCTGGACGCGGACCCGCTCTCTTTACTGGTGCGCTCGATTGGGCACGCGCAGACGCTCGGGTACGCGGAAGAAGACCTGCGCCTGATGATGATGCTCGCCGAATCAATTGACTCTAAGGCGCTGGAAGCGTGGAACGCTCAGGGGGGCAGCGGTGGAAACTAAACCCGTGCGCGTGGCCGCGCCTGAGCACCATTGGTACCTGCTTACCGGCATCGTGATTGGGCTGGTGGCGGGACTGTTGGTCTCGATGGTCTTTCTGCCTCTCACCAACCGTGAGGCGCTCCCGCGGGAGTTGAGCGAAGGTGGTAAGGAAGCGTACCGCTTGATGATTGCCCAGGCTTTTGAGGCCTCACCGGATGTGAACCGCGCGGTGAGCCGATTAAATCTGCTGGAGGATGCCGACCCTGCCGCCGCGCTCATAACCCAGGCGCAGAAGATCCTGGCTGCCGGGGGTGATGAGGCCTCCGCCCGCGCCCTCGCGGTCCTTGCTGAAGCGGTGATGGGGGCGCGGCCGTAGGGGTAGTTCCCTGAACCTGCCATGGCAATTTAGTGTTGGTTGATTGGAGAGGTAAAACCAGATCCCCACGTAACTCCGTTCCTCGGGATGACGCTTGGTCGTCGTTGCTAATGGAGCGAAGCGTGGCAATCTGGGGTTGATTGTTGTCCGGAATTATCCAATTGAAAAACGATAGCCAAATCCACAACTGGGGGGTGGAGTCAAATAGGTCTGCGGGAGGGAAAAAGAATGTAGATATAATTAAGTAGATATAAGAAAAGAGGAACTTCCAGTAGATTCTCATCTAGATCATAAATGAGCTCGGGAGAAATATTTCATTATGAAAATAAGCCGTTTATGGATTGAAAACTATAAATCTTTCAAGAGCAGAACTAAAATTAATATTGAAAAAGATCAAACAACCATAATAGGAATGAATGAAAGTGGTAAAAGCAGTCTAATTGACTTACTAGGATCATTAACTTTTCCTAATTGGACAGACGCAAAAGAATTTCTAAAATTCAACCGTGATCTAGGCGAAGGGTCAACTGTAGTTGAGATTGAGTATGAGTATACAACTGAAGAAATGGGTTTTCTTGGGATTAGTAATCCGAAATCGATTCTTTGCTATAGACTAGTGAACAATAGTCCAATTATCGAGATCGCCTATGGGATTTCTGATTATTTTTCACACGATATGACTCTTAAGAAGAGTGTTGAAACAATCAAGGAGATAATCGAAAGAAATAGCCCGCCTAATAGGGATAACTCTACTGTCTATGCTAATTTATCCGTCTTACTTAATGCAAATAATAGAATTATCCATAATTATGGTGATTATGTGGATAGAATTCGTGCTGAAGTAAAACTTTCTGAAGATAATACAGATGCGGTCGAGTTTGAGCAAGAGTTAAATAATTTAAAAGGATTCTTTCACAAAGCATATTCTTTAGTGCCCATTTTTTACAAGCATAATGAAGTTAGATTGCAAACTGCACACGCTCTAAATGATAGGTTTTTTGCGGATAAGACTATAAACACCCAGATGGAAGTAATAATTAAAGCCACGGGTCTAGAGGATACTGTATATAAAAGATCCGTTGATGAGATGAATCGAGAGATTAGGCAAGATGCAATTGATGCAATCAACCGCTCACTTAATCAACTGGCAGAAGAGTTTTCTAATTATTATAAACAAGATAGTATCGACTTCGTTTGCGCTACTATTGGGCAGGATTTCCACCTATTCGCAAAGGCTGGATCGGTAAATTTCAATATATCAGAAAGAAGTCAAGGTCTACAATGGTATGTTAATCTTTTTCTGAATCTAAAAGCTAGGCACATGACTGGCAACCCCATTATCTTCTTGCTTGATGAACCAGGGGTGTATTTACACATTAATGCTCAGAAACAATTATTAGATTATCTTGATAAACTCTCAACAGATTGTCAGATAATTTTAACAACGCACTCTCCATTTATGATAAATCCAAATAAGACTTCAAAAATCAGAGTTCTTTCTAAGTCTGACGGCGAATCAAGAATAACCAATAGCTTAGCGAATTACAATCACCGTTCGACACGTTTAGATGCCATTGCCCCTATCAAGCATGCTATCGGTATGGAGGCATCAATTGGAATTGGCTTAGAAAGCAATAAACTAATACTAGTTTGTGAGGGTGAATCGGACAAAATATATTTAGATACTATGTACAGGAAGATACTTGGTGAATCAGTCCAAATAATACAGTGTACGGGTGGAAGTAACAGCCCAATAATCTCTTTTTTCCTCTGGACTTTGGAGTATAAGTTTGTCTCTATTTTCGATGCTGATGATGAAGGTCAAAGAGCAAGAGCGGAACTACTAGATAAACTCCGTGATTACGGAGATGAAGAGTTTAAGTTGAAATTTATAAAGGAACATATAATTTCCCTTGATGAGATAGTAACTGATATGGAAAAACCCACAATAGAAGCACTAATTTCTGAAAAAGACATAGATAACTTTGAGTTAGACTTTAATTCCGAAGGCGGAAAAGTAGTCCAAGCTAATAAGTTTGCGTATGAAGTGGGAAGAGGCAGGAACATTTCCGAACAAACAGTAGATAATTTTGCTCGACTCTTCAATAAAATAAATGACAAGATTTCCAACTAAAACAGCTAACCCTCCCAGTGCTGTGCCGACCCTCTCCGTGGAGAGGGCTAAGGGGGTAGGGCGGTGGTTAGGGTCGGAGTTTGGCGACTTGGCGTTGATAAAGTTGCATGAGGTCGGAGACGATGGCGGATTCGGTGGACCAGGAGCTGGGGTCTTTGCCGTAGGCGCGCATGACTTCTTTATCCAGATTCTGGTGGGCTTTGCGCAGGTCGGGGGGCATAAAAAGGGGGTCGTAGAGGTCGGCGTAGGAGCGGTCGGGGTAGCTGGCGCGGGCATCCAAAACAGCCTGGGCAGCCTTTTCCACACGGGCGACCGTTTCTTCCGTCTTTTCCGGCCAGGGGAAGTTGTTGTAAACGATTTCTTTTGAATAACGGTATCGCATCTCAAGGCGGCCGGCAACAACACGCATCCAAGCCATATGCATAGAAGATGTAAGTATTCCAAAATGATATATCTTCGCGTCAGGAATTACTAAAACAGAATCCGAACACAGCTCTTCAGGTTGCATGAAACCGATAGGAACCCATTCACGTCTTTCAGAAGAGACACGGGGTATTAAGAGATAAGTTGATTGCGGAATATTCTCAACATGAAATCTCGTTGGTGATTCAGCTAGTTTAACTGTTCCTTTACTTTTACTTTTAAGCCTGAAATTTCGTACATTCTCAATTCTTTGGATAACGAGAGGCATTTGCTTTAATTTCGTAGGTGGTACATCTCTCACAAGCAGACAATATCGAGGTCTCCGGTTGATAAATTCCTCGGAGCCATAGAACGCCCTAAAATATTGTGCTGAATTAGGTTCAAGTTTTATAAACTCATCCCTTTCGCTTTCAGTAAAAAGATAGTTTCCATCGTCTATCGGCTTGTTTCCGATGCCGATTTCAGGTACGTCGCAAATTGGTTTGGACCGGCTTTTGATGATAATACTTGGTGCATCAATAAGGTATTGGTTGATGTTAGCGGCAATTATTTCCGTCGTGCCATCAAAAATGCGTTTGGGGACAGAACGATTACCCGCCTTGGAAAAACCAACGATAACACAGTGTACAGCTGCTTTACCTTTAGCTTCATTTGACCAGCGGAAAGTCCTGTGAGCAAAATCGATGGCGACGTTTTGTTTAAAAAGACTGTCCCAAAGAATCCCGGCCTGATCACCCTGGACGATGGAGTTAGTGGCAACGAGGGAAGCCTGAATAGGATAATAACTCATGTGAGTAACAGATTTCTGAAACCAGGCGGTTACATAATCGAGATCTCCAAGATTATCCAAATCCCCAAACACCAAAGACATATCCGCTTTTTGCTCATTTGTCATTAGGCGCGCACCGGAAAATGGCGGGTTACCCATGATGTAATCCAACTCCCGCGCGGGGACGACGTCATTCCAATCCATTCTGAGGGCGTTGCCCCTCACGATGTTGGCATTATCCTTGATGGGGAAGTCAATCAGATTGGTGCCAAAGTGGGCGGAAACCTCCTGGTCGCAGAGGTGCTTCATCAACAACATGGACACCTTGGCAATCTCGCAGGGGAAGTCTTCAATCTCAATGCCGTAAAACTGATTCAGGCTCACGCGCGTGTGGTCGCGCACAAAATCGAACTGCAGGTTGCTGTGCAGGAGCTTGAGCACCTCAAATTCGAGCTGGCGCAGGCGGTGATAAGCAATGATGAGGAAGTTGCCGCTCCCGCAAGCCGGGTCGAGGAAGGTGAGCGAGGCGATCTTATCCAAAAAGGCTTCGAGCTCAGCTTTGGTGGAGATGGAGCGCTCAAACTCGGCTTCGAGCTGGTCAAGGAAGAGCGGTTTGATGACCTTGAGAATGTTCTCTTCGGAGGTGTAGTGCGCGCCTAACTCGCGGCGCTGTTCGGGGTTCATCACGCCCTGAAACATGGCGCCGAATATGGCCGGGGAGATGAGCGTCCAGTCAAAATCGCAGCATTCCAACAGGATGGCGCGCATTTTGGCGTCGAACCAGGCAGGCGGGAGCGGTTCCCTGAAGAGCGCGCCGTCAATATAGCGGAAGCGGCGGAGCTCCTCTGGCAGGTTGGTCATACGGCGCTCGGGCGGGGTGTCGAGCACGGAGAAAAGCTGCAGCAGGCGCTCGGAGAGGCCGGAACCATCCGGGTTGGAGGCCTGAATGTAATTGCGGAAGCTGCCTTTCTCAAAGATGCCGGTGTCATCGGCAAAGAGGCAGAAAAGCAGGCGCACGAGGAGCACCTCAAGGGCGTGGCCGGTGTAGTTTTTCTCTTTGAGCGCGTCGTGCAGGCGGGCGAGTTTGTAGGAGGCGTCGGTGTTGAGCTCGATTTCGGTTTTGTCTTCGAAGTCAATGCCATAGCCGGCCAGGCGGCTGAAGATGCGCGTGTGGCGGCGCAGTTCGCTGACCCTGAAGGGCTTGTAGGGGTGCTTCTTTTCAAAGTTGTAGACACGCACCTGGTCAAAGTCTGAGACCATCAGGAGGCGCGGGGTTTCTTCGGGCTTGAGGGCGCGGATATAGTTGAGCGCCTGGGTGTGGGCGGCATCGAGCGATTTGCCTTTGGATTTCATTTCGATGAGTATCTGCCCGGGTAGGAGGTAGTCGATGTAGTTGGGGGTGCCGTCGGGCATGAAAACCTGGTGTTGGGGCAGGCCGGCTTGCCAGTCTGTGCCGAAGACGTGGAGGAAGTCGGCGATGAATTTGAGGTCTTCCTGTTTCTCGCCTCCAGTGGCGCCTTTCCATTTCTTTTGGAAGGCAGTGGCGCGGTTTTCGATTTCTGTCCAGGTGAGCATGCGGGCTCCTGTGGTGAATGGTGGTTAGGATTATTCTATCGTAAAGTGGCTGGTTTGGCAGGCGGGGTTTGGTTTTGGGATGGCGCCTGTTTGTCATTGCGAACGGAGTGTGGCAACCTGGGGTTGAAGTTGTTTGGAGAGTCAAAACCAGATTCCTGTGGCGCTGCCGCTCATCTGAATAACACTATACTGTCATTGCTGCGAGGCAGGTTATACCTGCCGTGGCAATCTGGGGCTAGTTACTTATAAACGGGATAAAACCAGATCGCCACGCAAAAGAAGCTCGCGATGACGATTTCCCCCCTGCCTCGTTCGCTTTGCTCACGATGCCTCCCCCCTCAAGAGGGAGGCTGGCGCGACCCCCGCCCCATGGAAGAATTTAGTGTCATTGCGAACGGAGTGTGGCAATCTGGGGTTGATTGTTGTTCAGGAAAAAGATTACAGCCAGATCGCAACGCAAAAGAGGCTCGCGATGACGGGAACAACCAGATCCCCACGCCTCTGTCGCTCCTTTGGATGACGAAGCGCGGCTTAGGCCATCAATTCAAACAGATTGCCTTCGGGGTCCTGGAAGACGCTTTCGTAATAACCGTCGCCGGTAAAGCGCGGCTCACCCACGCAAGTGAATCCGGCAGCTTTGAGCGCCTGGGTCTTGCGGTTCACTTTGATCCGGCTGCCCAGCTTGAATGCCAGGTGGATCCAGCCCAGGCGGGGCGCTTGCGGGCAGCGCTGCGTGGCATTGGGATGGGTCATGATCTCCAGGCGCGCGCCTCCGGTGAAACTGAGAAAGTAACTCTGAAAGTCAGTTCTGGGATTGTAGTATTTGGCGCTGGCTTGGGCGCCCAGATGCTCGCAATAAAAGGCACGCATGGCCTCAAGGTCGGAGACATACAGGGCAATATGGTCAATTCTCATTAGCAGTCCCTCCTTTAGGTCATTTACCCCTGGGCCTGTGATGAGCCGGGGCTGAGTTTAATAAGTATAACAAAAGCATAACAAATCCCCGCACGCGGGGCTCGTTCTCAGCCCTGGCTGCGTTTATAAGTTGGCGGGGTGAGATTGCGCAGGCCTTCCTACTGGTATTTTTCCTCAGCGCAGGGTGAAAATGCCGGCGCAAAAAGAGAGGGGCTTGAAGCTGGTTTGATAGCTGGCAAAGTGCGGTTGGAGCTCCTCAAAAACCAGGTAGTGCTCTTCGTCGTCCCAATCGGAAGCGCATCGTTCACGGCAGGCCAGGAGAGACTCCCGCGTAACAAAAGCTACATCGCCGATAAGTATCTGCCCATTGGGTTGCAGGCGGCTGATGAGTTCCCGCAGGAGGGCGGGCTTTTGCGCGTCCGGAACATGATGAAAGGCGTAAGTGGAGAGGATCGTATCGAATTTTTCCTTTACCAGGGCTGGTGGAAGGCCGAGAGCAAAATTGTGTTGGATCAGGCAGGCCTGGGGCATCTTTTCTTTCGCCTGGCGCAGCATTTCAGCGGAAAAATCTACCGCGGTGATGTGTTTGCCCATTTCATAAAGGCGCCATGTGAGCTGAGCGGTACCGCAGCCTAGATCTAATACAGAGTTGCCCGGGTGCGCGAGGGTTCGCGCGGTCACCATTTGCAGCAGGCGGGTGTAGCCGGCAAATGGGTAGAGATTGTTTTGTTCCGCCCATGCAACATCGGCATCGTAAGTGGGAGCCCAGTCATTAAAGCCGGAATGGTTTAACATGGAAACAAATTATAAACCTTCATCCTGGTTTTCCCGGTTTGAATAAGCCCTTGTTCCTGTCTGCCTGTCGTAACTTCCCATCGTGTCCTATAAAAACTGCGGGGTTGCTCCGCAGGAATACAAAGAGGGCATAAAACTCCTCCTGAAGTATGCACAGTCCGAAGAAGAGTTGAGTCTGATCATTCAGATTGCCTCCATGTGAACGAGGTTAAGGTCTGGTAAATATAGGGCCTGGCCATCTTTCTCTTCGATAGAATAGAAATTAATGAAAACCATCGTCCTTTACAAGTCAAAATCAGGTTACACAAAAACCTACGCGGAGTGGATTTCGGAAGCGTTGGGCTGTGAGATGATGGAAAGCTCCGGGGTGAATCCGGAGACCCTCCTGGAATACGACACAATCATTTATGGCGGCGGCTTATACGCGGCAGGAATCAATGGGATAGAGCTGATTACCGGGAATATAGATGACCTTAAGGGGAAGAATCTGGTGGTGTGGGCAACTGGCTCATGCCGGGGAACCCCGGAAGAACAGGAAGACATCTGGAGCCGCAACTTTACGCCGGAGCAACGCGCGGTCATAAAAGGCTACTACCTGCGCGGTGGTTTTGATTACACAAAATTGAATAAAGTGGATAAAGTTCTGATGTCATTGCTCAGGGCAAAACTGCTGCTCACCCCCAACCGCAGCGAAGATCAGACCGGCTTGCTCAATGCTTACAAGGTTCCAGAATATCATTGCAAGCGTGAAAATATTGATGAACTGGTGGCACATGTGCGCGGCCTGGAAGCCATCAGCAGCCAGACCGGTTCATAAAACCTGGTGATAAAACTGCCTAATGGAATTAAACAAAAAATGATCCTGTTCGGACTCGAACCGAAAACCTAACGCTCAACAGGCGCTTGCTCTGCCAATTGAGCTGCAGGGGAGGGTAGAAACACATTGGGATAAGCACGGGTGTACGGAGGGACCTGGGTTGAGCGATGAGCATCTGTTGGTAGTTTTAGATCGAGTATGTGGCGAAAGGATGGCTGTGTGATCAAGCGGTTGTTCAATTAATCACAATCCTTTATACTAATAAGGACATTAACCAATGAAGTGTTCATGATGGTGCCAACACAACAGCGGTTCCCAGGTTCATTTTTCAGGTGTTGGCCGGACGACTCCACCACAATTTATCGGTTGATGCTAATAGATTAGCCAGTTTAACAGCCGATATCAACGGTTGTCGGGATTTTTACCGCGAACGCGGCAAAACACTGTTTTCGCTGAGGAAGATAAGGTTAGCGGCAGTGGAGTTAAATTTAGATGCAATCAAAACGCGGCATGCGTTAATAAAAGAAAAGGAAGGAAATACCATGAAGCACAAAGTAACCCCCCTCCTGTTATTGGCAGTTGTCCTCATTCTGGTGTTGGCAATGCCCCAGGCCTCAGCTCGTTCTGAGCAGCCAGACGGTGACAGTTTTGGCGATGTGGAAGAACTGGTCTTTGACGAGGTTTCATACGGGGTCGATATAACTGATCAGCCTGTTATCCAGGGTGGCGATCCCGGCACCACTAAGCTGGTTATTCCTGCTGTGGCTTTTCAACCCAGGCCTCATCCTGAGGGTGCGGTAAATTTTTACAGCAAGCTGAGATATGGCGAAGGGGGCTGCCTGTCGATGGATCCGACATATACCTGGGGCTACAATAAGGATCGCCCTTTAGTGGACGTCTTTATTCCACTGCCTGGCGGCACACAAATCAGAGGCTTCGAAGTGAATGTGTTCGATGAAAACAGCACCGTTCTGGGAAACATCTCGACAGTTCTTGTCAGATATCGGGATGACGGGGTCACCCAAGGTTTGCTTTCTATGAATTATTCCAGTTACTATGCTGGAGGGACATTGAGGACGTATTATCCCTTTGATCATGTAATAAATACCACTCCGGGGGCGGATTATGGCTATACCTTGCAGGTGCAATTCCCATCAAAACCTGCGAATATAAAATTTTGCAGCATCTCGGTGATTTATGATAAGCCCAATGTTTTTGCTTTGGATTTGCCGGCGATTCAAAAGGTAGCGGGATTGGCGCGGGCTGAATAACCAATCGTACGGTGGAAAGGCGGGAACAGGTTAAATAAAAATGATCCTGTTCGGACTCAAAGCGAAAACCTGACGCTTAAGAGGCGCTTGCTCTGCCAATCGGGCTGCCAGGGAAGGTAGAAACATATTTCGCTCAGGAATGTGAGGTTAGCGGCAGTGGCAGTGGAGTTAAATTCAGATGCAATCAAAATACGGCAAGCGTTAAAAAAAGAAAAGGAAGGAAATACCATGAAGCACAAAGTAACCCCCCTCCTGTTATTGGCAGTTGTCCTCATTCTGGTGTTGGCAATGCCCCAGGCCTCAGCTCGTTCTGAGCAGCCAGACGGTGACAGTTTTGGCGATGTGGAAGAATTGGTCTTTGACGAGGTTTCATACGGGGTCGATATAACTGATCAGCCTGTTATCCAGGGTGGCGATACTGGCACCACTAAGCTGGTTATTCCTGCTGTGGTTTTTCAACCCAGGCCTCATCCTGAGGGTACGGTGGATTTTTACGAAAAGCTGAGATATGGCGAGGGAGGCTGCCTGTCGGTTGATCCGGATCATGTCTGGCTCTACGCTAAGGATCGCCCTAAATTGGATGCCTTTATTCCACTGCCTGGCGGCACACAAATCAGAGGCTTCGAAGTGAATGTGTTTGATGAAAACAGCACCTATCAAGCAAATATCTCAGCCGCTCTTGTCAGATATCGGGATGACGGGAACCACACCCAAAATTTACTTTCTATGAATTATCTTGATACCTATGCTGGAGGGACATTGAGGAGGTATTATCCTTATGACCATGTAATCAATGCCACTCCGGGGGCGGATTATGGCTATACCTTGCAGGTGGAATTCCCATCAAGACCTGCGGATATAAAAATTTGCAGTATCTCGGTGATTTATGATAAGCCCAATATTTTTGCTTTAGCTTTGCCGGCGATTCAAAATTAGCAGGGTCAGCGCGGCCCTGAATAACCAATAACCGATCGTCTGGTGGAAAGGCGGGAACAGGTTAAATAAAAATGATCCTGTTCGGACTCGAACCGAAAACCTAACGCTTAAGAGGCGCTTGCTCTGCCAATTGAGCTACAGGACCATTTAGTGTGCCTATTATAGCACTCGTTTCGAAGAAAAATCTCTGGAAACCCAGAGATTTTTCAGCTCCCCGGAGAGGACTCGAACCTCTAACCTAGCAGTTAACAGCCGCCCGCTCTGCCGATTGAGCTACCAGGGAAGGTAGAACCACATTATACGGATAAGCGCGGGGTGTGTCAAGCAAAATGGTGCCAACCAATTTGTATCAAGCAAAAATGACAAACAAAAAACTTGACATTTCCGCCGAGTCTTGTGATATACTAATCCCTCGCGCTCGAGGAGTGAATGAGCGCTTTAAAGTTGTGAGTTGGAAGGAAAGAAAATATGAACCACGCAGAGTTGTTAAAATCTGTCGAAGCTGAAAAGAATCCGAATATCCCCGATATTTTCCCGGGTGATTCTGTCTCCGTGCATTACAAGATCAAGGAAGGGGAACGCGAGCGCATTCAGGAATTCAAGGGTGTCGTACTGTATGTGCGCGGCAGCGGAAACGATGCCAGCTTTACGGTTCGCAGGGTTGCAAGCAATGGTATCGGCGTGGAACGCACTTTCCTCACCAATTCCCCGCGCATTGCCAAGCTGGTTGTGGAACGCCACAACAAAGTTCGCCGTGCGCGCCTGTACTTCCTGCGTGAACGCACCGGCAAGAGCGCACGCCTCAAACAGCGTTTTTAAACCACCCTTTAGCGGAGAGGCCTCTCCGTAGCATAAAACCTTTTCTGTCTGGTTCTTTTGTTAGAATCAAGCCAAACAGAAGAGGTTTTTTTATTTTCAACAAGGACCGCGCATGACAACGACCTTCAAACCCCTGATTGCCTTACCCGCTGCATTTATTTCCCGTTCCGGACGGGTCCCCACTTATGAGATCGGTGAAACATACATCAATGCCATTCTTGCGGCCGGAGGCAAGCCTGTTCTCCTGCCTTCTAATTTCCCTGAAGCCGATTGGCCCGCACTGATCGAGCGTTTCGATGGTTTTCTTTTCTGTGGTGGAGGCGACATTAACCCCCATTATTTCAATGGGAAGATCGCCACAAAAAGCACCCGATTCAGCGAACAACGCGATTTCTTCGAACTTGGGATCATCCCGCTCTTGCTTAAAGCAGACAAACCTGTCCTGGCGATCTGCCGCGGTTTGCAGGTGCTGAACGTTGCTCTGGGGGGCAATCTGATTGAAGATATCGCCACGGAACTTCCGGCAGCCGGCAAACACGATTGGTTTCCGGGCTACAAACGCGAGCTGCGCGTGCATCAGGTTGAAATCAAGCCCGATACGCTGCTCTCAGGCATTCTCAACCAGGCAGTGGTGGAGACGAACAGCCTGCACCACCAATCCATTAAAGAGCTTGGGGAAGGGCTGGTCATCAATGCCGAGGCGTTGGATGGCGTCATTGAAGGGGCAGAATTTCCCAACAAACGCTTCTTCCTGGGTGTCCAGTGGCACCCGGAACATCTGCAGGATAACCCGGGCATGCGCCGTCTCTTTAAAAAATTTATCGAAGCGTGTTGATTTAACCCGACCCAGCCAGAACTCGGGGAATTGCCCGTGTTAAAATAGGGATATGCATCACCCAACCAACCCGATTGGCATTTACGACTCCGGGGTAGGCGGTCTTTCCGTTCTGCGGGAAGTGCGCGGACTTCTGCCGGCTGAAGACCTGATCTACGTGGGCGACCAGGCGCACGTGCCCTACGGCTTGCGCGACATGCAGGAGATTCAGCAATTAACCAAGGGCGTGACACGCTTTTTACTTGACCAGGACTGCAAACTTATTGTTATTGCCTGCAATACCGCCTCCGCGGCCGGGCTCAATCTGATGAGGGAAAAATACCCTCAGGTTCCCTTTGTGGGCATGGAGCCGGCCGTCAAACCAGCCGCCGAGCAGACCCATTCGGGGAAAGTGGGCGTTTTAGCCACGCCTACCACCTTTTCAGGGCAGCTGTATGCCTCCGTGGTGGAGCGCTTCGCGCACGACGTGCAGTTGTTTACCAGCACCTCCCCTGGCCTGGTGGCGCAGATAGAAAAAGGCAATCTGGACACCCCAAAAACCAGAAAAATTCTGGAACAGGCCCTTCTTCCCATGCTGCAGAAGGGCGTGGACACCCTGGTGATGGGCTGCACCCATTACCCCTTTGTGATTCCCGCAATTGAGCGCATCACGGCCGGCAAAGCCCGTGTGATCGACCCTGCTCCTGCCGTTGCCCGGCAGGTTCAGCGCGTGCTGGGCCAGCAGAACCTGCTCAACGCTGCCGCGCAACCGGGTAAAGCCCGCTTTTTCACCAGCGGAGACCCGCGGCACTTTAGCGGATTGATCCGACAGCTTATCGGTATGGAGGCAGAAGCTCAGGCACTGCGCTGGGAAGGCACTACGCTTTCCGTGCTGCCCTGACCTGCTTTAGCTCTGCTCTTTTTTGCCTCCGCCGCTTTCCATTACAATTAAGCCATATCAGAAAGGAGCGCGATGATCCCCAGTATCGAAAACCGCCGTAGTATCCGTAAGTATTCTCCGCAACCCGTTGAGGATGAAAAAATTGAACAGATTTTGGAAGCTGCCCGCCAAGCACCTTCTGGCCACAACCTGCAGCCCTGGAGCTTCATTGTGGTGCGCTCGCGTGAAACGCGCGTGGCGCTGATGGAAGCAGACCACCAACAGGAATGGATGATGAGCGCGCCAGTCTTTATTGTGGCAGTGGCAGATCTCCAAGCCCGCGTTAAGGACACCAGTGGTATAGCTGTGGATGAGTATAGCGACTCCTGGGAACTTAAGCGCTGCATCCGGGATACCGCCATTGCTGTTGGGTACCTTCTGCTTCAGGCAGATGCCCTTGGTCTTGGTACCTGCTGGACAGGTTTCTATGAACAGGCAGACATGCGCCCGCTGCTCAACCTGCCAGACGACAAGTTTGTGGTAGGCGTGGTCACCCTGGGATACCCCGCTGAGGACCCAGCCCGCAGAAGCCGCAAACCATTGAGTGAAATTGTGCGTTACGAAAAGTGGCAGGATTAGGAAAACAAGCCTTATGAATATCGTCATGCTCACCGGCAGTCCCCGTCCCCACGGCTCAAGCAACCAGCTTGCGGACGCGTTCGTCAATGGAGCCCAGGCAGCCGGGCATCATACAGACCGCTTCGATGCTGCCGCGCTCAAAATAAATCCCTGCAGGGGCTGCGGTTACTGTCTGGAACACGATTACCGATGCGTCCAGAAGGACGCCATGCAGGAGATCAACGCCAAACTGGTACAGACGAATGCCTTGATTTTGGTTTCTCCGGTGTATTATTTTGGCATTAGCTCTCAGCTTAAAGCCGCGGTGGACCGCTTTTATGCAGTGAACGATCTGCTCATGGCGCGCGGGGTCATCTCCTATCTGATCCTGACCGCAGCAGACACAGACCCCACCTGTTTGCAGGAGCCGCAGGATTTTTACAAGCACCTGGCGCGTTACCTGCAGCTCCGTTCCAAGGGAATCCTGCTGGCGCACAGCCTCTCCACGCCAGAGGATCTGGCGGGCAAACCTTACCTGGAGCAGGCCTATCAGGCAGGGTTTACGCTGGCTGAATAACCTGTTTCCCGTTACCACCGGCCCGGAAATGGTTGAGAATGGCATCCCCATGCAGGATGAACTGGAATTTAAAATGCCACTGCCCTGAGCTGGCGTGATTATCTTTGTTTGTCCGCGCTGTGCAGCCCCAGGTCCTCCGGGTTAACTTTTACTCCCTCAAAATCCGCGAAGGTAAGCCGTTTGGCCTTATTGCCGGTTTTAAGCTTATAAACCGACAATAGAGCCAGATAACTCTGGTTGATACGTTCTTTCCAATCCAGATCCAGTTTTTCAGCCACTTTTTTTAGCGTTCCGCCATCCGGGCCTTCCAATTCTGTAAAGCAGCCATAGGGCATTTCATCCACGCTGACCGCAACCCCATCCAGCAGCCAGGTCTGGCGGTATTTTTCATAAACAGTGAAGACCTGATACCCCAGAATCTCCAAAAAACGCTGTGCCGCGGAAAAGTCGCTCACTTCAAATTCAATTTCCGTGCGCTTTAAGACTTCGTCCTCGACGATTCCAGGCCCCTTAAAAGTCAGGCACGCATGTTCGTCCTGGCGCAGGCGCAGAATCTGCCGGGCAGCCGCGAGAGAACCATCCGGCCGGTCAAAACGCAGGTTGTACTCAAAAACCCGCTTCCCCACCAATTCCGCGCCAATCAGACTCAGCTTTTGCCTGTAAGCATGCAGGTCCGCGAGCAAAAACTTGACTTCAATTTCTTCATCCATCTTTGCGGCTTCCTTTTCTTTCCGTCAAGGTAAATAATATCAAAACCAAGACCCACAGGGCGTGCCCTGCTAATACAAAGAGCCAGTTTCCATCCCTCTGGCTGGGGTCCCAAAGAAAGAGGCGCTCAAACCAATAGGCACTGATGGTCATCAGACCCGCTGTCCAGACAACCGCAACGCGCAGTGCGGGCACCCAGTGCAGGCAGAACCAGGCGATCAAATTCAACAACGCGATCAGGCTGCTTTGCCCAATCAGATATACTCCTTCAGCTGGTGTCATGCCAAATTGCATGAGCGTGGGCCATTGGTTCAGCGCGCCAAAGAGGCGCAGAAAGCTGGCGAGGAACGCCAAAATCAATAGCAAACCCACCAGGCGCCGCCAAAATACAGGCTTCTTGTTTTGCTCAGCCTCAGTCACGCGATCCGCCCTGTAACTCAAAGTCCGAAAGGAAGCCCAGGCGGGCAAGGGCGGCACGCAATTTCTCTGTTTTACCGGGCTTTACCAATACCGCGGCAGGCCCCAGGGCTTCGCCAAGAAAGGCGTTGGCGGGGGAATTACGCAGGCTCGCCAACAGTTCCGCGCTTTCAAGGTGCAGTACCACCGGTTGCGACAGCCAGGTCTCGCGCCCCTTTTCCTGCCAGCGCAGAATAGCCTTCTCAAGCGCAGGATTGGGCAGGGCATACTGGCGGATCAGGCGCAGGAGGTGTTTAACGGTCAGCTTCTGCTTGCCAGCCTCTGACAGTGAGGCGGGTGTCAGACGATAACGGAAGCGTCTGGGGCCGCCCTCCACCCACTCAGCGAAGCGCGAGATTTGGTAGCGCGCGATACGCGGGGAAAGATTGGTCATGCTGATCAGCCCATCGGAAGACAGCGCTAGCGCGTCATTTTCGGCAGGCAGATCCACCGGTTCTCCCTTTTGCACGAGGGGCTCAAACCAGGCTGATTTTTGATAGAGGGGTTCTTCCCTGCCCGCGCTCCATGCTGAATGCAGGAGCCCCAGCAGGGTGCAGGGCAGCGCGAGTACCCAGGCAATCCATGCCCCCTCAACCTGCGGACAGCTTTCCACGCCGCGCAGCAGCTCCCCGCTGGCTTTGTCGGAGATCAGCCAGGCATCGTACTGACTGCCCTTGCGCAGGAAGTCCGGATAACGGGTTTGGATGGCAGCGCTCAGGTCGGACAAGGCAAACCACTCGCCGGTGGGCAAGTCGGACAAAAAGTTAAGCAGAATGCGACGGGGAGGAATAGGGTCATTCTGCCAGGTACCCTCACAAACGATGCTTGGCAGCAGGCGCAGTTCATTAAAGAACCGGTTGGAGCGCCAGGTTTGAGTCAGCCAGAGCAGAGCTTCTCCCCGCGGGAGCTCTAGCAACCGTTTCGCGGTGAGGGTAGGGGCTCTGCCCGCTTTGTCCGTCAATTCAGCCGCTTCCAACAGGGTTAGCAGTAGTTCAGGGGCACGCAGCGGGATTTCGGAATAGAGTTTGTTACGGTCGGACCGGCGCAGGAGAGCCAGCAAACTGCAGGCTTCGTCCAGCACTTCATCACTGGCAGCCTGTACGTTCAAGACGTCCTCCGTAGGCACCGGTTGGAGGCTTATATTGATTTCGGGCAGTTCCCCCAGAGAAACGCTGCCGAGCATCGATAAGAACTCATCGGGCAGATAGACCTCCTCTTCCAGTCCGGTATCCGTTTGCGTGAAACGCCGGCCAATCAGGCCGAGATACCAGAGCTTTTCCGTGGCGGAAATGGGGAAACGGGCAGGTTTTTCACGCTCACGCTTGCGCGGCCCCATCGGGCGCAAAGGCCCGAAATGCCTGACGAAGTCTGTCCACGGCATACTGCCGCCAGATGCATTGAGGAAAGCCAAAGCCTGCTGGGAAAGCTGGGGCAGGGCTTCCACCACCTCGCTGAACAATTCGGTCTCAAGCAGCATGGGACGGAGGGAACGGGCATAGGTATGCGCGTCTTTGCCCACAGGCTCAACGCCCCACAATTCCGCAATATCCTGCAGAAAGTTGAGGTCCGACTGTAAAAGATGAGAGAGTAAATCCGCCATTCTGTTATGGAGTATACATCATGGCGCGGGCAAACACGGGGGGGAACTATTCGATCTTGATCGAGCGCACGCCGCCAATGGCTGTGATTGTCTCCAGCAGCGATTCCATCTTTTCTCCACGCGGAATGGTGGCAATAAATTCCAGGCGCATACGCTGGCTTTTGATGCTCTTTTGGATGGAGAATTTGATTGGTTTCTGCGAGAAGCTTTGGATGGTTTTACGGACCTCGCGGATGATACCCGGTTCATCGTTGATATCGATGATGAAGTTGCGCACGACATTGGTGCGGATGAAGCGGTTCTCAACGAAATTGACCATGGTAAGCATGAAGAGCATCAGCAAGGTAGCCACGATGCCCACAACGTAATAGCCGTAACCAATAGCGAGGCCAACAATTGCCATCGACCAGAGCGAGGTGGCAGTGGTGAGGCCCTTGACATTGAAACCGTAGCGCATGATTGCGCCTGCACCCAAAAAACCGACGCCCGGAATCACCTGGGCGGCGATTCTTGTCGGGTCAGATCCATATTCCAAACCAATATTGACGGAGAGGATCATTGCCAGGCAGGAGCCCATCACCAGGATCATGTGCGTGCGCAGCCCGGCGGGCTGCGCATCGCGCTCACGCTCGTAGCCAATTAAGCCGCCTAAGACAGAGGCGACCAGTAAACGGATCAATATTTCTTCAAGAGTAATCATCTTTACCCCAATTTAACCCGAAATTGTAAACAAGAGATTAATGGGCTGAGATTGTAACATACTTTTTTGCGGATTAGTAGCCGTGCATGCAGGGAACGGAACATCTTAGAGAACTCATCCGGATGATGGCTTTTGCCATGCTCTTGCGGTTATCCCCAGTGTATCTAGGAGGCGGTATAATTCAGTTAATCAACACCCCGCCTGCGCTTGCCAAGCGGTTATAGACAGAAAGAGAGAAACCTATGCCCTGTATCGAATTTGAAATTACCAACAAAGTTGGGCTGCACGCCCGCCCTGCCGCGATCTTTGTTCAGGAAGCTAATAAGTTCAAGAGCAAAATGACCATCAAAAAAGGCGAGAAGGAAGCCAACGCCAAGAGTATCTTAGGTCTGCTGACCTTAGGGATCAACAAAGGCAGCATCATTGAGGTCTGCGCTGAAGGCGAAGATGCCGAAGCAGCTTTGGAAGCCATTAAAACCCTGCATGCCAATAACTTTGGCGAATCGGAATAATTACCCCCTCCCTTAAAAAAACAATACCCCTTGAATGCCTCAGGGGTATTGTTCATTTAAGCAGTATCTTAAGTCTCAGACAAGTGTGGGCAGATCCTGTACGGCAGCCACAACGGCGCCAATCAGTCCTTTGCCAGTATGCGCGCCCAACGCAGTGCCAAGCGAGGCCACCGGCAGCCATTCACACATGAAGTATTGTTCCATGGCTGCTTTGAGCATTGCCGTACCCTCGGGATTCTCAGCGGAGCAGATCTGCACCCTCAACCTTGTCCCTTCCGGGAAGCGCTTGAGCAGAAGCTCCGGAATACCCTGGATGGCCTTGAGGAAGGAACGCTTCTTGCTGCGGTCATAATACTTGCCATCGTTCTTGTCCACTTCGATAATAGGTTTAATTCCCAGGAGTGAGGCTAACAAGCCTTTCAGGTGCGAAATACGCCCTCCAGCGATGAGGTATTTCAATTCGGGCAAGGTAAAAAAAGTGTAGGATGCATCCCGGATCTGCTGCAGCTTGGCGAGGATGGTTTCTCGCGACAATCCGTTTTTGACCATCTCTACAGCCGCGCGCACATGCCAGGCGGTGCCGGCGGAAAGCGTGAGCGTATCGATCAGGTCAATGGTGGCGTTTTTGATACTCTTGGCTGCCTGCAGTGCCGTGTTATAGGTGCCGCTTAACCCGGACGAGAGGTGAATGGAAATGATTTCAGAATCTTCTTTAGCAAGTTCTTCATACAGTTTCTGAAAATCTCCAATGGAAGGGGTGGAAGTCTTGGGCATATTTTCGGCGTTATCCATAAGCTCATAAAAACGGGCCGGGGTAATGTCCACACCGCTTTGATAGGAAATACCGTCCACTTCCACTTTGAGTGGCAGCATATGAACACCTAATTTTTGACATTCTTCAAAGTCGATGTCTGCGCCGCTATCTGTAACAATTTTCATTTTTTCTTCTCCCGGTCTGTTATTAAATTAATTAATACCTGGCCGTATCACCAATCATTAATCAGAGCAATTTTACATCATTTGATGTAATTATAAAGATTTGTAGCACCTATATTTGTTTCATTGCGGAAAAATCAGCCGCTCAGCGCATCTATCCAACGCAGGATCACCTTGCGGTTGCGCTTTTCCAGCGTGAAGAGCATTTGCCTGAGCTTGCCCAGCATGTCTGCCTTTGACCAGCCGTGCTTCCGGATGGTCTCCCGGACTACCCGCGAAATATCCTCTGTCAGTGAAGTTTGCGAAAGCATGTCCGCCAGATGCCAGGGCGAATGGGCCTTTTGCAGCACCTGCATGGTAAGTTCTTCCAATTGACGCAAAGCGGATTTCATCAACAAAATGCCGGTTTCGGGCACACTGGACTCTATATAAATGCGGTTGATCGGCTCTGTACCCGAAGCGCGCACGCGCAGATAGTGCCGATCGTCCCCGCTTGAGTCCCTGAGCTGCATTTCCACCAGTTCATAGCGGATGCCGCCCAGATAGTCCACGTCCAACCCGGCTATTTTGACTGCTTTGCCCTGGCTCTTTTCAGCCAGATCCAGGTAATGGTTAATGAAGGCTTCCTTGGCTTCCAGCGGAGCATCCACGTCTGCCCTTCCGGCGCGGGAGTCGGGGTCGGTCACAGTGCCGAAGCTCTCCCACAGTCCGGGCAGACTCACCAGTTCTTCCCAAATCTCCTGCAGCGTGGTGAGCGGTTTGTGTTCGCGCGTGCCGTAGTAAGCCAGCATATCCATCACCAGCAGGTTTGCCCAGGGGCCGTCTTTATCGGTCACATGCCCGCGGCTGGTGAGTCCGGAGGATTCCTCTCCTCCGATCAAAATGCGGTCACGCCATCCATCGGGGAGTGGATTTTGCAGGCGGTAAGAGCCGTCCATGCGGCGGATCTCTTCGATGTACTTGATCCCTACCGGCACCATGAAGGCGTATTTGAGGGAGCGGGTTTGGATGTCTCCAATGCGCGGTTTGTAGATGCGCTGGCCGATGTAACCGGGCAGCACGCCTGCATCCGGCCAGTTTTCTTCGTTATCCTTGATCATGCCAGCCAAGGGGTCCAGCAGTGGCGAGCCGGTTTGGGTAGCAATGACGCGTCCCTTCAGCCCACGGTCCACACCCAAATAGCGCAGCAGCATGGGCAGGATCTGATTTGGGCGGAAGTACACACCGCCCTTATCAATCACCCCATAGCGGTCGGCATCAGTATCCATTCCCATACCCAGATGGGCGCCTGTTTCGGCAACGGTCTGCTTGAGCAGCTGGTTGTAAGGCTCTTCCGGGTTGGCGTAGTCCTGCCCGCCTAATTCCGGGTCTACCTCAGCATGGATCACGGTGTGGCGCACACCTGCCTCTGAAAGGAGGCGGGTCAGGTAACCCCTGCCAGCGCCGTGCATCTCATCCACGACCACCATTTTGTCGGCAAAGAAACGCTGAATGCGTTTGAAGTCGATGGGAATGCGTTTGTTGCCCTGTCCGTTCTGTTTGATCCAATGGACATACATGTCCAGAGGGTCAAAGCCGTTCACAAGGCCGCGATCGCGCGCGCTTTCCACCTCCGCGCTGCCGCCCGCCCGGTCTTCCAGCTGGAGTTCGTTGATGCGGTGGGCAATGAAGTCGGTCACGTTGGTAGGGGCGGGGTAGCCCAGGCGCGGGTTGAACTTGATCCCCTGCCACTCAGGCGGGTTGTGGCTGGCAGTGGCAACGATCAGTCCTGCCACCTCATCTTCGGGCAGGTGGTCAGTGGTGTAAAAAACCAAAGCCGGGGTGGGGGTATCGCGGTTGGCAATTTCAAGCTTAAAGCCGTTCCCCAGGCAGATTTCGGCAGCCCATTGGGTGACCACATCAGAATTACGCCGCGTATCATGCCCCAGAACGATCTTTTTGCCGGCACGGTTCTCCGCGCCGACGTAAGCAGGGATGGAATCGCCATTGAGGAAGTCACAGATTGCCTGCACTACCTGGCGAGCACGCTTTTCTGTGAAGTCCAACCCCCAGCGACCGCGCACACCGGAGGTGCCGAAGCGCAGATACTTGCGGTCGTAGAT
This sequence comes from Anaerolineaceae bacterium, assembly GCA_040772525.1. Classification (GTDB taxonomy): domain Bacteria; phylum Chloroflexota; class Anaerolineae; order Anaerolineales; family Anaerolineaceae; genus Mesolinea. The sequence continues at coordinate 673,200 of JAXGXZ010000001.1, forward strand.
TTCGCGCAGCAGCCCCTGCTTGCCGGCCAGGCCGAGCAGCAGCGGATCCTGCGTGCGCAGCCTGAGGGCGTAAAGCCGCTCAAAGATATTTCCGATCTGAATGACCCGGTAAGCCATAAAACGGTCAGGGTCTACCTGGTCGTTGAGGCTGTCCAGCAGAGGCAAAACTTCCAAACGGATATCCTCTTTTAGCGTACTGAAGGCGGGTGTGGTCAGGTATTCCCTGGCCAGCCGGATGGCCTTGCGACGCAGATCGCCTGTTTTAGGCAGGTAAATCTGGTCTATTTGTTGGCGGTAGGCTTCGGTTTCTTTGTTTTTGGGCTGAAAAAGCTCCAAGCGCCCCTGTGTTCCTGTGGCTGCCAGGGTGAGCAGCAGACTAAACACGCGTGATGAAGTGACCAGGTCTTCAGTCACCTGATCCGGAAATTCAAGGATCCAGCCTTCCACCTTGTCTAAGAACGCATCCATGTCTTCGACGGCGGGCATCCAGTCCTCCGGCTTTTCAGCCACCAGAAGGGCACGGTTGAGCCGATTGAAATTGGAGGCGAGTTGGGCAATAAAGGTGGGATCAAGCTGTTTGTTATTCATCAGACTCCTTATTAATTCGCGCCGCGCGGCATCAGGCCGCCTTCGGACACGTTAAGAACTTCTATTTTAGCCCCTTTGGGGGTTTGGGTGAGGGATTGGATCAGATCGCTGATTCTCCAGGCAACTGCTGCCACTTCCGCCACACTGTGGCGGGTATCTGTTTCCAGCATCAGGCGGAACTTGGGCTCGGTTCCGGAGTAGCGCGCGTTATAACGCACCAAACCCGGGAGGTCCGTTTTGAGTTGATCGAGGGCTTCCTGCAGCTCAGGCAGGGTCTTGAGATCCGGTTTGCTGCCCACGGTGCAGGAGGCAATCAGCTGGGGATACTTTTGGATCTTACCGTTCAGATCGGAGAGTTTCTGCCCTTCTTCGGCACGCAGGATGTTCAGGATCATCAGGGCTGTACGGATGCCATCGCCTGTACGATGGGTTTTATCGAGCAGAATAATGTGCCCCGACTGCTCCCCGCCAACGCCAATTTTGCCCTCATTTCCGGGCTGGTCTTCCAATAAGGCCAGCGCGTCGATTACGTACTTGTCACCAACGGGGGTCTCAGTCATGGAGAAGCCGCGTGACTCGGCAAACTGGTGTAGCGCGCCGTTCGCCATGGTAGTGGTTACCAGCGCGTCTCCGGAGAGGAGCCCTTTGAGATGCAGGTAGTCTGCCAAAATAGCCAGCATGCCGTCGCCGTCCACCATGATGCCGGTTTCATCAAAGAGGATCACGCGGTCCGCATCGCCGTCGAAGGCAATGCCCGCGTCGGCTCCATATTGCCGGATTTTTTCAGCGAAAAGCTGTGGTTCACCGCGCACAAACTCCGAGCCGGCATAGTCGTTGATGTTCAGGCCGTCCGGGCTTGTGTTGAGATCAATGACGTTGGCGCCAAATTCGCGGAGAACCTGAGGGGCGATCTGATAGGAAGCGCCATTGGCGCAGTCGACCAATAGCGTGCAGCCTTTAAGGTCCAGCTCAGGCTGGCTGGCTATCAGGTCTTGCACGTAGAGCTTTACCTGGTCCTGAGCCGGGCGGGCACTGCCGAGCGGGGTATAACTTTCCGGGTCGGGGCTTTCAATGAATCCCTCAATGGCAACTTCCTGCTCTTTACTCAGCTTCATGCCGGATTGATTGAGAAACTTGATGCCATTTTCAGATGCCGGGTTATGTGAAGCCGAGATCACCGCACCCGCGGATGCGCCAAGTTTCTGCGTCAGAAAGGCGATACCAGGCGTGGGGATCACACCGAGGTCAAGCACGTCCACGCCTGTGGCAAGCAGGCCTTCGGTAAGGGCGGTCTGGAGTTCCAGCCCTGAGAGGCGCGTATCCCGCCCAATCACAACGGTTTGATTGCTTCCGCTGCCCTGACAGAGGCTGCTTCCGGCAGCCCATCCTAACTTGCGCACAAAATCGGCTGATATAGGATGCTGACCGGCAACCCCGCGGATGCCATCGGTGCCAAAATATTTTAACTTAGTCATGGGAGTTCCTTGGAATGTTATTCAATGATCAGGTCCGCTACGACAGGAAGATGATCTGAAACAGCGTGCGCGGTTTCACTGTTAACCACCCTGCAGCGATACTCGATCAATCGGTTGGCAGGGAAGAAAAATATATGGTCCACGGAGCCGGCATGCACGTGCGTATCGATAGCCTTTTCAGGCACGAGGCGCACGAATTGTTTTTCTTCTTCCAGCATGCCCCTGAGGGTATACTCTTGTGGTTCGGCGTTAAAGTCCCCCATCAGGATGAAGGGCAGCCCCTTAAGTAGCACATGCTCCTCCATTAAACCGAGGACTTTGGCTATTTGCTGCTGACGGGCAATCACCGCGGCATCCACCACTTCCTGCCAGGCATTTTTACTGCGTTCCCCCACGAGGGTGGTGAGATGAAGATTAATCAGGAAGGGATAAGGCTCCTGTTTGAGGCGCGTCAGGATGGCAAAGCGCGGGTCGGTATCCCGCGTGCCTTCATAACTGAGGGGTTGGAAGAGGGGCACATTGCGCGGGCTGCCATCTTTTCTGCCGTCGCTCAAACGGGCAAAGGGGATGCGTGAGAAGAGACCGTTGCCCTTGGACCAGTCGTACCAGTCGTTAAAAAGCCCTTTGATCATCAGGTCTTTTTTGATTTGGAGGTGTTTTTTCATGGAAAGGGTTTCGCCGTAGAAGCAGTTCCCGAAGGAGCTGCCTGCATTGATCTGGTCCACCATGCTGTGCATGGTGCCATCCGCGTCTATGTATTGGGCAACTTCCTGCACGCCTAAAACGTCGGGCTGGATATCTGAGATCAGGCTCAGGATGGCATCGGTTTTCCAGGCGGAAGCTACGGGCGAGCCGGTAAAATTCTTGACCCCTCCTCCGAGGTTGAGCGTCATGACTTTTAAGGCTAATTGCGGCATATGTTGATTATACCAATGCCTGAGTCGGGAGGAAGGGAGTGTTTAAAAGGGGCGAGAAGGTAGATAGTGCACGGTTAAAACACTGTTTCAATCCACGCTCCCACGCGGGGAGCGACTCTGTTCTTCCTGGTTTAACAGACCGGGATAGAATGGTTTCAATCCACGCTCCCACGCGGGGAGCGACTCAGGTTCTGCAACACCACATTAGTTCTGGCAAGTTTCAATCCACGCTCCCACGCGGGGAGCGACAATTTCTTGATCAGGACGCAGCAGAGTGGTTAGTGAGTTTCAATCCACGCTCCCACGCGGGGAGCGACAACTTTTGGCGAAGAGTTCGAGCCTAATCAGGAGTTTCAATCCACGCTCCCACGCGGGGAGCGACCACGACACTGATATTGCTTGTGTATGCCGTTGCCAAGTTTCAATCCACGCTCCCACGCGGGGAGCGACCTGCGGTACGGGTGGCTATCGGGGTGTCGTAACTGTTTCAATCCACGCTCCCACGCGGGGAGCGACGGTAATGAGAATTTCAACAACATCATCATCTTCTAGTTTCAATCCACGCTCCCACGCGGGGAGCGACGGTGTCCCTCGTGCACCGGGTTAATCCGGAGCATGTTTCAATCCACGCTCCCACGCGGGGAGCGACACAGGTTTCAGGGGTAAACATCTGCTTAATTTAGGTTTCAATCCACGCTCCCACGCGGGGAGCGACCCGTTCTCTTCTTTGCGCTTTACGTATTTCATAAAGTTTCAATCCACGCTCCCACGCGGGGAGCGACCCGTGCGCAACGCACTGCGCCGTGTGGAAGAGGTTTCAATCCACGCTCCCACGCGGGGAGCGACAGGGAGGTGTCTCCTGGGTGGTAAGGGTCGGTTGTGTTTCAATCCACGCTCCCACGCGGGGAGCGACCAGTTTACCAAAAAAAGAAGCAGACTTTTACGAAGTTTCAATCCACGCTCCCACGCGGGGAGCGACAGGGCGGTGGTGGTTGGGATACCGACATTCTGGCGTTTCAATCCACGCTCCCACGCGGGGAGCGACCACCATGAATGCATGTCCGAGAGCAGGATCACAGGGTTTCAATCCACGCTCCCACGCGGGGAGCGACTTCATGAGGCGCGATCATGTTCTGGCAGTGCAGTTTCAATCCACGCTCCCACGCGGGGAGCGACCAAAACTTTGACCACAGGAGTTGACTTTGATTGAGGTTTCAATCCACGCTCCCACGCGGGGAGCGACCCTAACGTGACAGGTTATACTATGGCCAATAAAGCAGTTTCAATCCACGCTCCCACGCGGGGAGCGACCCGCCACATGGCAGACGCCATCGTCGCGGAAAAGTTTCAATCCACGCTCCCACGCGGGGAGCGACCGTGAGTTTGGCGCGTTCGTGGAGAGGCAGGGTTTCAGTTTCAATCCACGCTCCCACGCGGGGAGCGACGTTTTACATTGCGGCAAATTCGCGAAAGTCTAAAGTTTCAATCCACGCTCCCACGCGGGGAGCGACTCGCGGCAATGCGGGCGCGCGGTTTTACATTGCGGCGTTTCAATCCACGCTCCCACGCGGGGAGCGACCTCACAAGCTTGGATGCAGCATTTAGCAAGATTTGGGTTTCAATCCACGCTCCCACGCGGGGAGCGACGAGAGCTTATCGGGATGGGTACCGTCCGAAGGAGTTTCAATCCACGCTCCCACGCGGGGAGCGACCATCTGCTGGCAATCCGCTCAAATCAAAACGCAATAGTTTCAATCCACGCTCCCACGCGGGGAGCGACTATACCTCGTCGAGGATTGGCTGGAACTTACTTACGTTTCAATCCACGCTCCCACGCGGGGAGCGACCTACTCCCACCAGTCGCTCCCAGCGTCCCACCAGACGGTTTCAATCCACGCTCCCACGCGGGGAGCGACTTTGTAACTGCGTTGCCACGCCATGTTTGCGAGTTTCAATCCACGCTCCCACGCGGGGAGCGACGCAACATATAGGAGCATCCACTGCATACTCCCTATATATTGTCAACTCTATTATAACCGTTCCACTTTTGGATTGATTTATATTCAATTATTAAGGTGCGTGACATCTTTTTCTGTGCGAACCTATAGAGACAGGTTCTGCTAACTTAGGGTTCGCATTTCAAACAATAATCGTTTCTTCAAGATTAATCCCCTTTTTTACTCCAATATGTTCGACCCGTTTAGGCCAATTGTCTCCCAAATAATAATAACGGATACTATCCAGATTCGGATCAATCAGCTTTTCGAGTTTATTCTTCAGTAAGGCGATCTGGGTATAGTCAATCACACACTCAAACACGGAATCCTGAACCCGCTGCCCATATCCCTTGCATGCCTTGGCAACTTTGTTCAATCGCTTTCTCCCAGCAGCAGATTGGGTGTTGACATCGTAAGTGATCAAGATCATCATGTCTGGTTAACTCCAAAAATAAGGGGGATACTCATCTAAGTCTCCTCTAAGACATCGGGCTAACAAGAGTGCCTGGACGTAAGGTAGAAGTCCGAAACTAATTTTTTCCTTCAGGAAAGGATGCATGATCGTATCTTTCTTTCTATCCTGCCAAGCTGAAATTACTTTTTTCCTGGTCTCTTCCGTCATTAGCACTGCCCCTGAATCTTTCTTTTCAAAACCCTCACCATCAATCTGTCTTAAATTGACTAGTGTGAGTGCAAGTCGGTCTGCAAAAATTGGTCTTAGTTCTTCCATCAAATCCAATGCCAGAGAAGGCCGCCCGGGCCTGTCTGTATGCATGAAACCAACATAGGGATCAAGGCCGACACTTTCTAAGGCAGAAGTAGTCTCAACTCTTAAGAGCGTATACAAGAAAGATAACAATGCATTGATGTTATCAAGGGGAGGACGCCGGTTACGGGAAGTAAAAGTGAAGGTCTCCTTCTGCCGAAGAATCAGATGATCGAAGCTGCCAAAATACAGTTTAGCTGCCAGACCTTCAAGGGCAAAGACTTCCACATTGCTTGCAGATTTTTGTAACCTGAACAAAATTTCTTTCAATCCATTGGAGGTACGCTGAAGTACATTGACGTCTACAGCCAATGCGTGGTCACGAATGGCACGGTTGATAACTTTTCTGGTGTTTGCAACTTTGCCGATAATAAAGTTTCGGGCAAGTTTGTACTTTTCTGATGGATCTTCAGATATTGTATATTGCTTTTTGCGCAACAAAACATTTCCCCGGGTTCTTCCCTGAATACGAGCCAAAAATCGACCGCTTGGGGAGATGAAAGTTAATCCAATATCCTTTTCAGCACAGGCTGCCATGAGGAAAGGACTAACCCCCTTGTAGTTGAAGCAAATAATATCTTTCAGATTCAACAGGGGTAATTCCAATACTTTTTTATCCTGGTCTGTTACAACCACATTTCCGGAATTCAGACTTAACCTTGCATCTGGGAGAGTTACGTAAAGTGAATTAAGGAGAACTTTCATGTGTCCTCCTCTAATTTGCCCGCGATATAACTATGTACAGTACTACTGCGTGCCTGGACATCAGGAAGGCAAATTTCCTGGAGCGAACAACCTTTACACTTCGTATTTTTTCTTACTTTTGGGGTATACCCACGTTTCAGGTACTGGTGCATTTCCTGGCAAATACTAATTACATGTGATCTCAATTCGTTGGTCAGTTCAACGGGGGTTCGATGTCTGGTTTGTCCATAATAAATATAGGCTCTTGGAATATATGTGCACAACATTTCTTCGAGACACATCGCCTGTGCACAAACCTGAACTTCATCACACAGGTCCTGTTTGGGCTTTCCACGTTTGTATTCAATGGGAATTGGCTCCCATGTTCCCGGAGAGCCTCTTAGGAGGATACCCTCTTTACATGCATGAAATTCCACCAGGTCGCATACGCCTGTAATTCCCAAGGTATATGAGCAAACTGGCATGGCATAGTGGAACCGGACACCTTTGCGTGAGGCATCCTCGAATGGACGATCCACACGATCGTGCATGACTTTTCCTTCAATCGTTAGAGAATTGTCCAGCCATTGGTTTTCGACATACATTAATGCCCATTGCCGCCGGCAGGCTTCAAAGTGCTGGATTGAAGAAAGCTGGATTAGGTCTTCCTCATTATAGACTGTTTTCATTTGTTATCTGAACAAACCAAGGTCTCTTCATTCTCCCTCGATCACTTCAACTTGCAATCCTGGTAAATCCTGCTTCAAGTCTCCTTTTTGTGGAATTTCATAGTCTTCAATATGGTTTGGTTCACCCACTCCGGCTTTTACTTTTAGCCTTTCCCTTACCGAGCGGTGAACTTTAGCAGAAGAATACTTTCCGGTTGGGTTAGGATGCTGCCACCAATAGACCCTGACCACTTCCATACTCCCTTCTGGTCTGGCAGAGGAGGAATCATTGCGGAATAGTGTGACAAGGGCTTGCTTAATTGCCTCTGCATCTGCTTCCGTGAAACCGGTTTTTTCCGCCAACTGAGGATTAATGCTGCCATATGTTACATAAACCCCATGGTCAACACGATGTTTCATACCCATGGTATCCGAACCACGTTTGCTGCCATCACCTTCGCCACTGACACTCTTCGTAATCTGGATGCTGGTCACACGATCCAGGACGGGGGCGATTGAAAAAGCAGGATGAATAGAAACCGGTCCCCGAATTCCAATTGAAACGCCTGCATCTTCGTCCTTGCCTTTTTTGAAGGCAAAAACCTGGCCGAACGCGCGCACATCAATCCAGGTTTTATTGGCCGCATTACGAAATTCATTTTCATCTTTTTTGCTTACATTTTTGAGTACACCATCAGCCCTTGCCTTTAAGCTGCGGTATTCATCCACCCTGTTATCATCGGATTGAACGAACACATCATACCCTTCCTGCATTAATCTATTACGAATTTTTCTTTTTAAGCACACATCGGAAAGCTCTCCGGTACCGTCATAATTAACTCTGGGTCGATTTCCATTGAGCGGGTCACCATTCGGATTCGCGGCATTGACGTTGATAATGACAGCAAAATCTATTTTGTTCTTAAGTACAGACATTACAGTTCTCCTTCTGGCAATAATTCTTCTTGTTCAATGGGTTGGTCTTCTTGTGATTTATAAAATTCTGAGCGCTGATTGTGGTAACCTAACAAAAATTCACCTGAAAGAGGCTTATCACTTATGAAATCTTCTTTGTCAAATGAGTTGATGATCTCATCGATCAACTTTTGTCGGGCATAACCTCCTGCTTGAATGCGGTTTTTATAAGGCACCAAGGCAAGTTCTATGGTGCGCCAGGTCGTGAAAGGGTGATCAGCGAATCGTTGCATCAGCCGGGAAGCATTCGTTTCTCTTTTATCGCCAGAACTGCTTAGCGCCCAAGATTCTATATTTTCTGCAACCGCTAATAATCTCCCGTATAGATAGTCTCTGGTTTTCCGTTCAGTATCTAAACTCATCTTATATTTTTCCTTTCTGTTGTATTTATTAAATAGAGCACAGGCTATGGTGAGTGTTTTCTCCCATTCCCATTTTTCCTTTCCTGATCTATTGGAAGCACGTCTGACAGAGTTCAACATCAAGTCACCCGGGAGAGGCTGACCTTCCAGAATACAGGGCAAGATACGTTCTATAGTATGTTTCCTGAGGTTGTCGTCCACTTTCTGGCCATATGCAGCTTCGGCAATATCAGCAGGTGAGGGAGCTCCAGTAAAAGGAACTGTTATCTTCTTCTTTTTACCTGTTAGCTCATCTTCCACTTCCTTTGAAATATACCGGTGTACCCAAGCGCAACTGGTATGCCAGCTTTCGAGTTTCTCGAGCAATTCGGAACCTTTGAGTCGCCGATAGTAGATAATGGAGAGTCTTCCAGGCGTTGCGGAGTCAAATCCCATGGTAATAATATTGGCAGTATCCCCAAGTTTTGAGCGATACCCCGCAATTGCTTTTCTCAGTGCAATACCTGTTTCCTGAGCAGTATCACCGGTAATCTGTTTCTCCTGAATGAGCCCCTCAAGAAATGTAGGTGTATCGGCAATGATGGGTGGAACCGGACTGCCATCGATAGCCCAGGCAACAATTGCCAGATCGCCTCTGCGATATCCCTGGCGGGAAATTAACCACCTCAGAGCTGCATGTGCTTTTTGGGTGACTTCCATGCTCACTGATGCAGCCTCATCTTTATCGATGAAGCGTCCACGGAATGTAAAATCAGACAGATCGTTAGAAGAAATAAGCTTTGCCTTATCCCCGTCGTTGCGTATCTTGTAAGGATGTTGATCGGGCATTATAGCCTGTGTGCCCAGAACAAAACAAAACTCTCTCTGTTCCTTGGTTGAATCCAGAAAGTTTATCCAGCTATTCCATAAGGTGGGATCTAACCATGTTTCAACAGGCGGATTGGTTTGGTCTTGAACCAACCATCTCACAAATGCTTCGCTTGGGTCGCCGATTAATTTAAGGACCTCAAACGAAGATTCAGCAACTGTTGCTGATTTATCAGATGTTATTTTTCCATCTTCCCCTACTGGGATCAGCTTAGCATTTACCAAATCACTTATGAGAGTGCCTTTTTCGGTGTACTTAAGAATTGCTATTGCTGATGGGTGGCTAAATTTCGAATCACACCATTCTGAAAGTTGCGCTATATACGCATCAAACATTGGTTTCTTTCTTCCACCAAACCTGGAATAGTCTTTAGCAACATACTGTAGTTTATCGGCCAATGGGTGAGGTATTGGACCAGATGTTCTTCCAGCTGAGCTTTCTGTACATGGAATGATAGTCCTTGAGGCGTCCTTAGGGACTGTGTAAGCCCTGAGAAATGTGCCCTCAGTACTGATTACTATTTCTATCTGTGCTTTTTGCGTGCTATGCGCGATGGGCAACAAAGGAACACCCTCGTCTGCACCAGAGAGAGTCACATGCTCAAGATTATTTTGATAAGTATCATAGAGATCTTTCAACCAACTCATCTCAAACCTCTCCTTTAAACAATAACGTGGGATCATCTGTACCAGATGTGGGAATCCTTGCAGCGGTTAACTTGCGTATCTTCTTAATGAGCAGCGATCCATCTGTCGGGGGAGGAAATGAAATAACCCCATCTACCATTTTTGGTCTCCAGAAGCGTGATTCGAAAACCTGCTGGCCTGTCTCGTCAGGGTAATTAAATCCATGAAACATAAGGTCAAAGGAAAGCTCGCCGTAACCATCATAGAATCCTTCTCCCTGACCGAATCTGCGCTTTTCCGCATATGCCTGGCATTCCCGTGTGCCGAGGAAGATGTCCCGCCTTCCCCCCCGTTCAATCATCCGTTTCGCAATTTGAAAATGTTTGTCCTCGTTCCTATCGTGCTCAAGATCAGGCCGATTCATATTCCACACAAAATGTGCCTGGATTTGATATGAAACATCAAACAGGTAAGTGTAGATTGCCAATGAGTTTCCGCCCTTGGAATACAACAAAGGCTTGGCACTCTTGCTTTGTGTTCGAATTCTATTCATCACTCGGACTTTATCCACAATCCAGGTAATAGTCGGTTTCCAATAGACCGAACTAACGATGCCTTTTATAGCCTCATAGGTAGGTATCTGATAGGTACATTTTTCTCCTCCCAATTTTGTGATAGGGTCGGTGAATAATGCGTACTGTCCAGTTACCTGAAATTCAATTATATTTTCCAATTGCACCTCCTTTTACAACATCAATAGATCTAAGTTGGGTAACTGCGTTGTACTCAGTCCAGTTTTCTCGTCATAAAACTGGCTGTTAAGAAAATAGATGCCAAATTCAGATATCTGTTGAACCACACCTCGCTGAACCAACTCAAGAAACAGAGAATTAAAAACATTAACAGAGAATCTTTGTGCTTGTTTTAGGTAACGCCTTGTAAATCGGGCATCTTTTAGTCCATTTAGTTTTGTGATTATTTCTTCTCCTTTCCCATAAGATGTGATAACACCGGATGTGGAACCATCAATAACTGAGAAGAGCTCTGAAGCAGTTGAAAATGACTGCCTCAGAAAGAGATTGGAAGATAATGAAGACAAATTAGTGTTATATCTATTATACGCATAAGTGTTTTCTGAAAGGAGATTAAAGAGCGTATCTTCTCTCTGGAGTGAAGAGTTGCTACTAATAGGATACTCGAGCAGAAGGTCTTTTCTGTTCATAACAGCCTGATAATACTTCTTAAGGGCTTGGAGCCCGATGGGATCATTCTCAAAGAGTTCAGGGGAAGTTTTAACAAGGTCCAAAACCCAATCAGTTGCCTTATACCCTTCAAAGATCTCTTTCAGACGGTCCAAACTTTCGCTCTCAGAATTGACCACCCAAAGATCGCCCATATTCAATCTTCCCTCACGGTTACACCTTCCGGCAGCCTGAGTTATAGAATCTAAACCAGCTTGCAGCCGGATGACCACATCAAAGTCGATGTCCACACCGGCTTCGATTAATTGTGTACTAATGCACAGCACTGCTTCGTTTTTCTTTAAGTGAGATTGGACCTGTTTGAGAACGTCCATTCTGTGTTGTGGACACATGTAGGTGCTCAGATGGTAGCAATCCTCAAAACCTCTGTTATTGGCAAGCTCATATAATTCACGAGCTGTTTTCCTTGTATTGACAATGATGAGAACACTCTTCCCGTTTTCCAAGTTCGACCCTGCCAGATCGATAATATTCTCGTTTGACCATTTGGATGGTCGTCTTGCATCATGCACTTGGACTCGCTTCATCTTCCTGTAAAGTTCTTCCTCGAAAGTGATAATCTGATTCTCTGCAGGAACCTTCAGCGCTCTTGTTTCGGGTTGAATCTGATCAAATTGAGGTTGGGTCGCAGTACATAAAACAGAAGTTGAGCCCCCAACCCTGTTGAGGAATCTCACTGCGAGATTGAATAAATGGACACATTTTTTCGGTAGAATCTGCACTTCATCGAAGATCAGAACAGATTTAGCTAATTGATGCATACGACGGGTATTATTGGAGCCTGAGCCGAATAAGGCTTCAAGAAATTGAACTTGTGTAGTCAGAATAACAGGTGCATCCCAGTTCTCGGACAACAGGGAGTGCTGGAATGTTTCAAAATCAGGGTTGAGGTTAGAATGATCTTCGAGTACTATCTGATCTATATCAGATGTCCCCTCAACGCCGAAGGACAATGCTTGCCGCATTACATTTGCATTCTGATCAATAATTGAAGTATAAGGAATGATGTAGAAAATACGCTCCAACCCGTGAAATCTGGCATGGTGTAGTGCGAAACGCAAGCTTGAAAGCGTTTTTCCACCACCCGTTGGGACTGCAAGCGTGAATATTCCCGGATTATTTTTTGCGGCTTGTAAACTTGCCTCAGAAACCTGATTACGAAGCTTTGAGATTGTTTTGTCAGTGTGCGATGCTGCCTCTTGCTTAGCCTTTAGGTAGCCTTCAAACCTTTCTATTAAGGTTTCCCAATTTGTGTATTGCCCCCTAAGGCGTAATTGATTGTTATCCTGGAGCGTGTAATCCGCAGTGTCAATTCGGTCGGCATCTACAAGACAGCTGAAAAGCAATTTGTTCAGAAGGCCGGTTTTAAAATACCAATTGGAATAAGTGTCTCCTGGTTCTCTCAATCTTTTTAGCGTTTCATCAAATTCAATCTGTCTCTTGGAATCATTAAGGTGTGTATCTAATATTGCCTTTTCGTTATCATCTAAACCGGTAACTACTTCAGTGAAATTACTTTCTTCATAGGGTTTGGACATTCTGTTTATAAAAGGCGATGCGCCATCTGGGTCTATGTAATCCAGAAGGGATCTTCGCGAGTGATGAGATGCCAGGGCATTTGCTAAAAGTTGATTAAGGAGAGCAGATGTGTCATTCGTGGGCTTATCGATGAATAACCATTGAGCACCAGCTGTGGAATGGTCTATCTTTTTTCCTTTATAGGTGTCTTCCCCTACATGATCAGGGTTTTCTGTGCCTGAACTAGCCCGAATGTAGGACTGAAAGGCAGTGCTTGCTTTTCCAAGATCGTGCAGCAACCCGAGGAGGTAAGTATTCGTTCCCATGCCAAACTTAGCGCCGAATTGCCCGGAAATAGCAGCTGTAGCAAGCAAATGATCTAAGAGGGATTGGGTTTCATTTCCAGAATTGCGGGTATGGGCAATAGCGAGATCTAACATAGTCCCCTCCTATTCTTTTTAAAGCCATGTTTGATTAATTAAGAAGAGTATCATGATTACATTTTTTATGTTGATCTAAGTTGGTCGAACATATATTTCCCCTGACGAAAGGGCGGAGCGGGGGCGCGATAGAACTCTGCAATTTGGTGGCTCACCAAGCTGCTCAACGAGGACAAGATGCACGTTAGCCCAACCAACCCATGTCTCATGTCTCCCATAACCACCCAAACCAACATCCAGCCGACTATGACCGTCACTCTTTCATCAGCAGGGTCAGACCACCCGAATACCTCAGCGACATCCATCAGGAAGTCTTTTGCGGCGTTCAGATGACGACAGGATGATGACACCTGGACGAGGAGGCTTCGCAAAATCCTGTCTTAATCCCTGCTGAAGAGTCACGCGGCAAATTTTTTCTCAGTCACAAGATTTTGCTACAAACTCAAGGCCTCCCATCTTTGTATCAGCGGTTCCGCAGATGTCCTCTCCTTCAAAACGGCAAGTCAGCTCGACTGGCAGCTTGAGAAATGCTGTCTTAAACATGGTGTTTGCTTTAAACCCATCCTCTGTCATCACAACATTACTGAGAGGAGTCGTGTTTTTCATCGCGGTAAATTCACCTTCGATTGGTGTTTTCGCTCGGTCGATGGTAAGGCGCACCGTAACCCTGCCCACAGGAGAGTCAATTTCCGTTTCATATGAGTTCAGAGTTTTTACTTCTGTCGGTTGTTCGGCTTTGCATTTATCCAGATATCTTCTGGCAGCACGTTCCATCGCGTTGCACTTGTTGAAAGCATCGTCTATTGAAGTACCCCGGACTATCATGCCATGGTGACGCAAAATACCGCCAGGATAACCTCTGTTCATCACATCGATTACAGCCTTCCGCAGTTTCCTGCTACCCGAGATCCCATAATCACAGCAGTAAACGGTATCCCCCAGAAGAGCTTTATCCTCTTCTTCCAAAACAGGCAAAGAAGTTTCAGCCGCGGCAAAAACACTTGAATTCACAGGGTGAGAATGGATAACGCATTGAGCATCAGAAAACTCCAATAAAACACCTGCGTGAATAGACTTCTCACTGGTCGGGCGGATTCTTCCTTCATATTTCAAGGTAGCTAATTCAACGCGAACTATCTCATACGGAGAAAGTCTCTCATAGTCCAGGCCAGAAGGGGTGACAAGCATATATCTGTCATCAAGTCTTACAGAGATGTTCCCCCAGGTTCCCTGCACTAAGTTTGCTTCGCGAAGACGGAGACCGCACTTCACTATTTCTTTACGAAGTTCCATCTCTTTATCTGAGATTTCATAAGGAAGCTCAGACTGGTCTAATATAGGTGTAAGCTCATTTTTCTTGCTGTAACTCTTTGTATAGACCAGATGCATGATATAGGCAATTAATCTGCCAATAGGCTTTGCCCCTCCAATTAAAGCGCCTTCTTCCCACGCCTGGACTGATTTTTCTCCTATGAGAATTGCTGCGAGAGCTTGTTCCAAGGTGTGACCCACAGCAATTATTCCTGAATCCTCGCCCTGGCTAATGAGACAAGCATTCCCCTTTTTTATCTTCCCCGCTATTCCCTTAACGTCACTCTGCGCACATACGGGAAGGTGAGTGCCTATTATCTGAGCCATGTCATCCAAGACAGGAGGCACAGTTTTCCCCGCTTTTGCAGCTTTGGCGCAGTAGTTAGGGCTGCAGTGGATGATTGCATTTATATCAGGCCGGGCAGTGAATATTTCGTAATATAAAGGCTCCGCTTTGGCAAAATCATCTTTTTCAAAGATTTTCGATTCTTTTTTGTTGGCGAGAGCAAAACCAGCAGAGGTTCTAAAAGCCATGCCTTGACATTGTTTTATTTTTTCCTTACGAAGCCTTCTTGCGTATTCCTGGAATGGGATTTTTTCAATATCTTGAATGCCACCTTCGTATCTTTTTATATCAAAGCTGGCAGCGCAGATTTCAGCAGCCTGGTCGGAATCTTTTATTTCCCCGTCAATAATTAACTGGCAAATAATATTTCCCAAGACTGTGGCTTCAGGCGGACCGGCATAAACGGTTATTCCCAGCTCATCCGCAGCCAGCTGATTCACATAATCATTTCTGCTTCCTCCTCCAATAATATTGAGAGAAGTGAAAGCTTTTCCTGAGATTCTTTCCAGGTCTTCAACAGTACGACGATAATGTGTTGCCAGACTGTGGAAGAATACTTGAAAAACCTCACCATCCGTTTGGGGAATCTGCTGTCCAGTCTCTGAACACTCCTTTTTAATGGCTTCCGCCATATTCTCTGCTACCATGTACATCAGATTTGTCAAATCGATAACGCTGGAAATTTCTCCCGCGTTCTTTCCCATTTGACAAACCGTGTTGTAATCAGCATCAGGACATAACTCTGCCTTTAACCTTTCCAGGACGAACATTCCCACCAGGTTTTTAGACAGTCTGAACCGTTTAGGATACGCGCCTTCGTTTGTAAAGCCGCTTTCCATAGTTAGAGGAGTTCTGAAAGGTTTATCATTCACAATTCCCAAGATACTCCAGGTTCCGCTGGACACAGTAACACTGTCAGGGTCGCGAGAAGGAACAGCAAAAAAAGCGCTTGTTGTGTCGTGGCTTGCGACCAAAGCGACCGAGCAGTCAAATCCGACCTTCTCTTTCACTTCGTCACTAAGATTGCCCAGGATTTTCCCCGGCGAATGAAGGTCCTGGAAAATTTCACGGGGAAAATTCATCGCTGAAATTGTTTCTTCGTCCCAGGTCTGTGTGTCTGCGTTGATCATGCCTGTTGTAACAGCATTTGTGTATTCAGGAGCAATAATGCCTGTCAGGCGATAATTTATGAAATCCGGCACCATGAGAAGCGTGCCTGCTTGTTCTAAGACACCCGGATATTGCCTCTGTAAATACATGAACTGATATAAGGTATCGAAAGGCATGCGCCCAATGCCTGTCCTCCCAAAATAGTCTTCCTGGGACATGATCTGATCTGACGCAAAGAGCATGTTCACAAGAGCCATTTCGTCGCGGTAATCAGCGGCATCTCCCAGGACACTCTTTTCTTTATCCAACAGAACGAAATCAGCACCCCAGGTGCTTACCCCCATGACTGAAGGTGTTTTGCCTATTTTCTTACACTCTTTCATGCCTTTAATGACATTTTCCGCCAAGGCTTCACATTCCCAGACCCAGGCTCCCTTTTTCTGCGTGCTGTGGGTACGAAAACGATATACTTCTTCCGTTACAATTTTTCCATTTTCAATATGCGCTAAGATATGCCGGCCACTCGTGGCGCCGATGTCAACTGCCAGATAGTATTTCATAATCTCCTTTCATATTCCACTTGGTGAGGAAGAATCTTTTTAATGTTTATATTATAGCCCTCAGATCCGTAAAAATCAGGAATGTTGCGCCTAAACGAGGGACTTTGCCAAAATAACCCCCGGGTCTTTCAGTTTTAACCAGCAGGAGGTAAATCTGCTGCGGATTTAAGTTTGCAGAAACAGCATTTTTTTGGCCGTTATGTTTCTTCACACCGTCAAAACAAAGTTTACATTGAGCCCTTGACGAAAGGACAAGGGGTGCGATAGAATTCTGCAATTTGGTTGCTCACCAAGCTGCTCAACGAGGAAAAGATGCACGTTAGCCCGACCAACCCAGCTAAAATGAAATTGCGCGGATGCGGCGCTCAAACTATCCCAGTTAAACAAGGTGGCAGACTCTCTGCCACTTTTTTATTATTTGTCGAAGTCGTCAGAAAAGAGGTCTTATGAAAGCTGGAAAGTCGTTAAAACGCGTGTTGGGCTACCTGCCCAACGAAACGCCGCCCTTTGGGCAGTTGGTTCTTTTGGGCCTGCAGCATGTGCTCACCATGTTCCCTGCTACCGCGCTGGCAACCATCCTGATGAAATTCCCGATCAGCACAGCGCTCACTGTCACCGGTATTGGCACGATCATCGTGCTGCTTTGCTCACGTCTGGCAATTAAAAAATACATTCCGCTGTACTATGGCTCCAGCTTTGCCTATATTGCTGCCGTGCAGGCTATTCTGGGAGCCAAAGGAGTCACCGAACCGGTTGCCCCACCCAACGTAATTTCAGTGATCACTGCCGGCTTCGTTGCCACGGGTATCATCAATATTATCATCGGCATCATCATCAAACTCTCCGGCGGCAAGAAAGCCATCGACCGCATTCTGCCCCCCATCATCACTGGCTCGGTGGCAACGACCATCGGTATCGGTCTGGGCGCTTCCGCGCTCAACATGGCCAGCGGCGCCTGTTGCGGCATCACCGAGCCTGGGATGCAAATTAAGTGGTGGGCGGTGGCGCTGATCACGCTGCTTGCGGCTTACCTTTTCTCGGTCTATCTGCAGGGGAAGGGCTTCATCGGCATGCTCCCCATCCTGTTGGCTGCCGTGGTCGGCTATCTGGTCTCCATCCCGCTTGGACTGGTCAATTTTGCTGCCTTCGGGCAGGAACAGTTGGTGCGGATGCCGACCTTTACGCTACCGGTCTTCAATGACCCGCTTACGCTCACTGCAATCCTCGGGGTAGGCGTTATGGCCATCGCCACCGTGCCTGAATCCACCGCGCATCTCTACCAGATCAGTCTTTACGTGGACCATTTGGCAGAGGAGCAGGGCAAGGAAAAATACCACCTGGATAAGCACATTGGTTTCAATCTGATCCTGGACGGCATCAACGATATTATCAATGGGTTGCTGGGTGCTCCGGCGGGTACCAACTACGGCGAAAACAACTCTTTGATGGTAATCAGCCGCAACTACTCCGGCCCCGCCCTGATAGCTGCCAGCGTGATTGCCATTCTGCTCGGTTTCTTTGGGCCCCTGGCGGAAGCGGTCGCTTCCATTCCGACAGCGGTTTCCGGCGGGTTGGCAATCTACCTGTTCGGCGTGATTGGCATGCAGGGCATCGCGCTGATGATGGCCGAGAAGGTTAATCTGTATGATCCGCGCCAACTGGCAATCGGGGCCACCATCCTGATCGTGGGTATTGGCGGAAACATCGGCTTCAATGGCGGTTTTCTGCCAATTCCGCTGCTCACGAAGGTATTCCCCTTCGGCTGGCCGGCTATCGCCACCGCCGCGGTGTTGGGAATTTTGCTCAATGCCATCTGTCTGATCTGGAAACCCTCCATGGAACGCGGGCAGGTTGAGAAGAGCGAAGAATAGAACGAATGCGTCTGTTCAAAGAAACGCGCAGCCAGTATCAGGTCTACACCCAGGAAGCCCTGCCGACTCTCTTTCACAAGGAGCCACAGGGTTTCCTGAAATTCGCTGAGGAAAAGGGGCTGGACTTCTTCAGATTCTGGTGGAATGAAGCGGGCAAACGCACAGCCAAAGCGCAGCCGGAGTGGGTCGAATCAATTCTAATAATGACCGAAAAAGACACGCGCATACAGCGGCACTGCTGCGTACTGCACCTGCCCCCCGCGCCGGAGGAGCACGGCTATGTTTGGATGGCATTCATCGCGAAGGCGCAGCAAAAGAAGCGCTGGTTCCCCCAACCTCTCACTGAAATTTTAGCCTTGCAAGCTGCCGATCCAGGCAATGAAGCGTGCCTGATCGCCATCACCCCTCGCGGGAGAGCAGTGAAGCTCAAGACACCCGTGACCCCGGCTCTTTACGCCGGCAGCCCGCAATCCATTATGGACGCGTTGAAAAAGTAAATCCGGGATTTTATGACCTCTCTCTGAGCATTTATAGACAGGCTGGTGGAGAAACCGGCTGAGCAAAGCTTGGAAATGCCTGCTTTCACGCTGCCCGTCCAATAAACGTATCGGCCGCATGTGCTACGTGGAGGGTTTGGTCGATGCTCCTGCCGTCGTTAAGGCTTGGGCGGGTTTTCCGGACAGGTGCTTTTACCAGTTCCTTTGATGGGTTCCAGTGTCCCCGCTTCAAATTCGTCAATGAAAGCCTTCAGTTTGGCAGAATCGTAGGTGTAAACGTAGGACTGGCCTTCCACCTGGGCAATCTCTGCCAGGCTGGCTTCAAGCAATCCGTCTGGATTGTACTTATCCTTCATAGGGATATGGAAGAATTTCAAATTGTTGCCATTAAGTTTGGGCAACAGGCAGAGAAGGTCGGAGATCTGCTTCAGTGAAAGGTCAGTTTGGGTGTTCTCGATGAAAGAACTAACCAGTTTGGGAATTGTCTTGATAATGGAGGGGTCACTGATCTGGTCTTTGATAGCGCAGATCAGCAAAGTTTGGTTGTCGGTACGTTTGACCTCTCCATACCGCGCGCGGATACGCACAAAACTGAGAGCATCCTGCCCATTCATGTGGTTCCAACCGGCATCAAAGAAGCCCTGGCTCTTATCGAGGTCAAAGCTTTCTTCCCCAATCGGCCGCCCGTCCACAAATTCCGGCAGGTAAATATCCACCCCGCCCATCGCATCAATGAGATCAATGAAGATCTGCATATTCAGCGCGCCGTAATGGTCTACATACAGGTCAAAATTGTTAGCGATGGTCTGTGCCATTAGCCCAGGGCCGTAGCCTTCGCCTTTGAAATAATTTTTTCCAGGGCTGCCAAAGAACCAGGCTTGGTTGAGCTTACCCTGCACCAAAGGAACACCATTGGGGTCTACCACATCGGTGAACTGTACCAGCATGTCGCGTGGAAGGGTGAGCACGCTGACTTCCGGTTTCACAAAATCGACCCGCACAATGCGCACAACATCTGCCAGGCCGTACATATATTGATTATCCCTGTCACCGATACCGGCAACCAGGTAGTACTTTAACCGGTCAGAGCCACAGACCGGTTGAGGTTCGGCAGTAAAGGTTGGTGTAAGCGTTGGGGCGTTTGTCGGTTCCTCTGTTTGGGTTGGCTGAGTGCCCGCGGTTGGCGCTTCTTGTGTCTGTGCTGGCGTGGCTTCTGTTGGCGCGCTCGTTGGCGTGCGTGTAGCTAAGACTACTGTCTGACCCAGGGGTTTGTTCCACTGGGAAGTCAAAACAACCCCCGCGATAATCAGGAGGGCTAACAGCACTGCCAGGATGGTAAGGAAAAGCCGACGTTTTTGCATACTAATAACCTGTCCTTGTTTATTTCCTTTCGCATTATATCCTAAATGGAAAACCAGCCTTACGGAGTGGTTTTTGAGCGGGAAGTACCCTTCACTCATCTCATAACATATATTATGATTAACTACCATCTGTTCATCTAATTTAAAGGAGAAAAATGAAGAAAATAAGTCTGATCCTCGTCCTTGTTCTTGTCTTTGCATTTGTGCTTGGCGCATGCCAGCCCAAAGCCCCGGAACTTGGCACCGAAGCCAATCCCATTCAGTGGGTCTTCGTCCCAAGTGGTGAACTGGAGAAGGTTTCCGCCAGCGCTCAAGGCGTTGCTGACCTGCTGCACAAGGAAACCGGTTACTACTTCAAGACCTTTGTCGCCACCGACTACACCGCTGCCATTGAAGCTGAATGCAGCAATCCACCCAAAGCCCAGATGGGCTCCCTGGCAACCTTTGCTCTTATCACTGCCGCTGACCGCGAGTGTGCTTACCCCGCCCTCGTCGCGGCCCGCCGCGGCAGCCTGACATATACCGGTCAGATCATCGCCAATGTAGATTCCGGAATCAAGACCCTCGCTGACATCAAGGGCAAGACCTTCTGCGGCGTGGAACCCACTTCTACCTCTGGTTGGATTATCCCCAGCATTATGCTTAAAGCCGCTGGTTTGACTCAGGATGTGGACTTCAAAGTGACCTTTGCAGGCAGCCATGATGCCGTTGTGGCTGGTGTCTATAACGGTGACTGCGATGCCGGTGCCACATTCGTGGATGCCCGTGCCAATGCCGAGAAGACCTTCGCGGACGTAATGGACAAAGTGATCGTGGTTGAAATTTCTATTCCAATCCCCAATGATGGCGTCCAGTTCGTCAAGGACATGCCTGCTGAAATGCAGACCAAGATCGCCGATGCACTTGTCAAGATCTTCGGTACCGAAGAAGGCAAGCAAGCCTTTAAGGATGCCTATCAGTGGGACGGTCTTGAGAAGAAAGACAACACCTTTTACGATCCCTTCCGCCAGCTTTTGGATGCTGCTGGCATCAAAGCCGCTGACATTGGTAATTAACAAGGGTTAGGTTTTTACTGGATAAGAGGTGGAAGGATGAATTAGTCCTTCCACCTTTTAATTAATCAGGAGGAAGGCTGTTTAAACGAGGTAATTGGCCATGCTTGAAATTAAGAATCTAACCAAAGTTTATCCGGACGGCACCGTGGCGCTGAAGGACGTGAGCTTTACGGTAGAAGACGGTTCTTTTTTGGTTATTATTGGCCTGAGCGGGTCAGGCAAATCAACCTTACTACGCTGCATCAACCGCCTGATCGATCCCACGGAAGGTGAGATCCTTTGGGATGGCGTTGACCTGGCAAAACTCAAGGGTGAAGAGTTGCGCAAAGCACGCCGGCAAATTGGAATGATCTTTCAACAATTTAATTTGGTAAAACGCTCGAATGTGATCACCAACGTGATGGCTGGCAGGCTTGGTTATTCACCCACCTGGTCCAGCGTGCTGGGCAAGTTTTCTGCCGCAGATGTTTCCAAAGGAAAAGCCGCAATGGACCGCATGGGTATCCGGGATCTTGCCGCTAAACGGGGGGACGAATTAAGCGGCGGGCAGCAGCAGCGTGTTGGTATTGCCAGAGCGCTGATGCAAGACCCCAGAATCATCCTGGCGGATGAACCAGTTGCCAGTCTTGATCCAGTCCTGGCACATTCTATTCTCACTCATCTGGAGACTCTTAACCACGAAGACGGCATCACCATTCTGTGCAGCCTGCATTATTTAGACCTCGTGCAGCGGTATGCCAGCCACGTGATTGGCTTGCGCGCCGGCAAATTGGTTTACGAAGGCTCAGGTGAGGATATCCGGCAAATGACGGATGAAGAATTCAAGCGAATCTATGGCGAAGAGGCTGAACGCATGGGCGAAATAACCGGGAGTGTTGCCGGGCATAGGGAGGCAGCGCATGACTGAGAGCAATAAATTGTCCGAAAAGCCCTTTAAGAGCCTGGTCTCTCCTCTGGTTGCCGCGATCCTTTCCGCCTTGCTGCCCGGTTTGGGTCAGATATTTACGGGCAAAGTCAAGAAAGGTTTATTAATTCTTGCCAGTTTTCTCAGTTCAGTTGGGTTATGGGTCTGGCGCATGATGCTGACCGGCCGCCTGAAGAGCGGATTTTTTGAAATTGTTTCTCATGCCTTCCGCATGCAGCCGATCCTGCTGGTTCTGCTTTTTATCCTTTTACTTGCCTACATTGCCATTATCATTGATGCCTGGCGCTCCGCTCAGTCTCACAAAGGTGGTTTTGTCTTAGTGTGGGTGCTCATCCTTTCTGCATTGTTCCTGCTTGGTTGGCAAATTGGCGAAATCCGACCGGCATCCTTCTTTGCTGATGCCCGTAAAGCCATGCCTCTGCTTGGACGCATTTTGTGGCCCTGGGACAGGGCAATTACCCGACCCGCGCAGGAAGCCATCGGCGTTGCTGAAATACAATTGCCTTGCGGACCCGGATTTGAACCGAAAGAAATCGATAAAACCAAGACCTGGCTCAATTCCACGCCTAATTGCGGGGATCTTTCCACGCCTGATGGTAATCCCGGCACAACCCTCCATTTAGAGGGTTTCAATTACATCCCCAACGGAGAAGTGGAAATCTGGTGGCAGGATGATATGGGCAACGAATTCCGCCACCGGCAGGATGGTCAGTACACCAAGGTGCTCGCTGATGGTGAAGGTAAGTTTGCGTTGGATGTGGTCATCCCCTATCGGGTGATTCCACAGGGGGTCAACCGTGATTTTGCGGTCTGGCAGGTACAAGGGCGGCAGACCACTGCCTACGGGGATCCTGAAGCTAGTGAGGAACTGAAACTCTCAATTGAAAAGATGATCGAGACAATTATCCTGGGTATGATGTCCACCTTCTTTGGCATTCTGCTTTCCATTCCGGTTTCCTTCCTGGCAGCCAAAAACCTGATGTCTGCCAACTGGTTTACCAAGTCCATTTATTATTTGGTGCGCACCATTCTGAATATCATCCGCTCCATCGAACCCCTGGTTTGGGCTGTGATTGCCATTATCATGGTTGGACTGGGGCCATTCGCAGGTATTTTAGCCCTTACGATCCATACAGTTGCGGCACTCGGTAAACTCTATTCCGAAGCGATAGAGTCCATCGATAATGGCCCAATGGAGGCGATCAAAGCTACAGGTGCCAATTGGCTGCAGATCGTACGCTATGCCGTGATTCCACAAATCATTCCGCCCTTTGTCTCCTTCACCATCTACCGTTGGGATATTAATGTACGCATGTCCACGGTGATCGGTATGGTCGGCGGGGGAGGTATCGGCTTTTTGCTGGTCCAGTGGATCCGTCTGTTGGATTATAAAGCTGCTGGTATTGCCATCTGGTTCATTGCCGTGACAGTGGCTATTCTGGACTACGCCAGCGCGGAAATCCGAAATAAATTTGTGTAATAAGTTGTTTAAGCGCTAAGAGCTGGCCTCAGTATCGGGACCAGCTCTTTAATATCAGGTCATCCAGCTATATCAAAACGGGATATTGCTCTATCAGGAAAACGCAGAGGTCATTATTTGTTGAGTCCATTACCCGGTGGGATTATCGGAATTCTTAGCGTAAAGACGGCCCCACCCTCCGGGTGGTTGTGAGCAGTCAGTGAACCGCCATGCGCCTCGGCTAGCTTTCTCGCGATTGAAAGCCCCAGACCGGTACTTCCCTCGAGAAACTGCCGGCTTGGGTCGCCTCGGCGGAAACGTTCAAACAAGGTGTTGAGCAGCTCCTTGGGTATGCCGGGGCCGTGGTCACGCATGGAAAGCATGATCATGTCTCCATCGCAGCTGGAGGTAATCTCAATGGTGCTGTCGCTGCCTCCGTATCGCACTGCGTTCTGGAGCAGGTTGTGCATGATCTGCCCGAGCCGGTCATGATCCGCCATCACCAGTGGGATCTGATTTGGGCAAATTTTAACCATGGTCAGATTATTTTCCTGGAGTATGACTTCAAATTTATTAACTACTGATTCACAAACCTGGTTAATGTCGGTGGGCGCCATATTTAGGCGCAGTTCTCCGGAATCCGCCAGCGCCATCAGGCGCAAGTCATTCACCAGGCGGGAGAGTAGTTCATTCTGTTCCTGTATCGGGCGCAGGGAATCGATCTCGAGCGGATACAGTCCATCTTCGATCGCTTCAATATTTGCCTTCTGGATGGCGAGTGGGGTCCTGAGTTCATGGGCAATATCCGCTGTGAGTGAGCGGCGGTTTTTTTCCGCTATTTGGAGGGCTGACGCCATTTTGTTCAAAGAATTACCCAGCTGTTCCAGCTCGGGCACCTGCTCTGTTATGACCCTTTGGCTCAGATCACCTTGTGCAATATTGTCTGCTACCACGATCATATCGTTGATTGGCCGCACAAATCGGTAAGTTATGATTGTGGCAATTAGAAAAGCAATTACACTGGTTATCAAAGTGGTGGAAAGAATAGCCTTGCCCACCACATCTACCACTTGTTCGGTTATCTCTTCCAGTGAGGCAATCTTTTGAGAGCCCGGAAGTAGGTAACCAATCGTTTTGCCTGGAATCACAATTGGCACTGAATTGGACCACATATCCGGCGTAGAATGGTTTCCGATATTAGCTGTATCTTCTGAGTAAACAATCCGGTATTTATCATCCAAAAGGGTGAATTTGCTGCGGGTGATACCGCGGGAAACTTCCTCTGCTGTCAATTCAGAGGAAGTTATGAAAACTTCACGCACGCCTTCCCAGCTATGCGCCTGCAAATAATAGGATTGCAATTCTTGCACAATCGGGCTGGCTTCAGTAACAGAGCTATAACGGAAAAAAAGATTGATGTGACTCATAGTTGCAGCAGTGGCGACAAAGTAAAGAGTCCCCATTGCCAAAATGATCACCAGAGTGAAACCTAAAATAAGGTTATTGCGCATTTTAGTCAGGCAGCATAGTGCGGTAACCAACGCCAAATACGGTTTCGATGTAATTGGTGTTCGGGTCTACCGCTCTTAGCTTCTGTCGCAGGTTCTTGATGTGCACGTCAACGCTGCGCTCATAGCCTTCGTAACTGATACCTTGAGCTGCCTCAAGCAATTGCAAACGGGTGAAAACACGTCCGGGTTGGGAGACCAGAAGTGTGAGGATATCGAATTCAGTCGGTGTGAGATCTATGTGGTTATCATCGATTTTTACTACATGCATGGGGGCATCGATGCTTAGCCGTCCAACCTGCAGTACAGCTGGCTCTTCCTTCTGCTGACTCGCACGCCGCAGGACTGCCTTGACACGCGCGACGACTTCTCTTGGGGAATAGGGTTTTGTGATGTAATCATCCGCACCCATTTCCAGCCCAATCAGGCGGTCCACTTCATCCACCCGGGCGGTAACCATGATAATGGGTGTCAGGTCTACCTTGCGGATTTCCCGCGCGACATCCATCCCATCTTTACCCGGGAGATTAAGGTCCAAAAGGACGAGATCAGGCTTTTCACTGCGCCATAAGTCCAATGCGGAATTACCATCATACGCGCTGATGGTTTGGTAGCCGCTGCGGGAGAGGTAAGCCTGCAGTACTTTATTTAATTCTCTTTCATCTTCAACGATAAGGATCTTTGACACAATTGCTCCTGAAACCCCAAAAAGATATAACTTGATTAATGATTAATTACTCAGATTGTACCAAATTAATAGACTGATTACAGGTGCAAGTATGGGTTCAATACCTGCTTTGAGCGATTTCCATGATGTAAATATCCAAAGACGGGAAAAACAGCAAAAGCGATGTTAAAATAAACCAAAACCAAGGAAGGGTAATGGCAAAAAAACTCACCCCACAAGCCCGCATTGAAAAGGCGCGAAAAATTATTGAACAGGCAAAAAAGATGCCTGTGCCGGATTCAGTAGGCTGGGAATATTTCAGTTATACTGCGAACGTCAAAGAAACACTGCGCAAGGCATTTGAACTGGTGAAACTAATCCGCTATTCTCCCAGTGCTTCGGAAGATATAAAGGCAGAGGCACAGTTGGTTATTGAAGAAGTCAACGCGGCAGATCGAGAATTGTTAGGGGCATCCAAATAAGATTAATGGTTTCTATTCTCGCTTGAACTACAAAAGATAATTGGCAATCGATTAATAATCTAGCGGTATTCTTCAGGTTAAATAAAACAAAAGTACTTCCACCAACCGGGTTCTGACGAAAGCAGGTTAATAAGGTTTGCCCAAATAGGCAACTGTCTTGTTAGGGATTGTCAGAATGCCCTTGCGTTGGTGCTGTTTAAAGACTTCCATGAGAGAATTGATGAAAGCGGTATAGCCGGGATGGTCGGGTTTCAGCGCGTACGAGGCAGAAGCAACTGCGGTCAGGAACTGCTCCAGGTTATATCGAAGGTCATTCTTAAATTGCTTAAACTGGGGGTTGCTGCTAAAGAAATTAATAATTTGGTCTTCACTGATGCCGCCGCCACTGCTGCCCTTATAACCCGGGCAATATTGGCGTAAAACTGTGTTGTAGGTTTTCTGGACAAGACTGGAGTGAACTTTCCAATTCCAAACCAAAAGCACAGACCCGCCGGGTTTGAGAATGCGCTGGCATTCCTGTCTGAAAGCGGCAGGATTGAACCAATGGAAAGCCTGAGTCGCGCTGACCAGACTTACGCTCTGATTAGCAAGTCCTGTGGCAGCGTCTGAGCCTTTCAGCGATGTAAAATTGTAGTGCCTGCTTAAATCTTGCTCAGCAATGGCGCGCATCTCGTGGTTGGGTTCCACGGCGAATACCTGACAGCCTTGCTGCAGGAGCTGACGGCTGAAAATGCCTGTACCCGAGCCGATGTCTGCCACAGACAGTCCCTTCAAGCTTCCTAATTCCTTTTCCAACCATTTGAAGAGGCGCGGAGCGTAAGAAGGTCTGCCAGCCGCGTAAGCTGCTGCGCGGCCTGTGAAGGACTCAAAATTCCGTTGTTCCATGAGGCAATCCCTTAGTGCAGAATCATACCACCCACCCCATGAGTCAAAACAAAATTATTCCTTGACACTCACTATACCGATTGGTATACTAACTGGTATGACCAACCGAAATGAGATCTTTGAAAATGCGCTAAACATCTTTGCCGCGTACGGCTACGATGGCGCAAGCGTACAGCAAATCTGTGATGCATCGGGGATAACCAAGCCCACCCTCTACCACTACTTTCACTCCAAACGCGGCTTGCTGGACCAAATTCTGAAAGAAACGCTAACGCCCTTTATTTATGACTTTCAGGCCGCTTGTGTCTATAACCACGACCTCCCACTGAGCCTGGAACGGGTGATGCGGGCGAGTTTTGGCTTCGCCGGGCACAACCCCGTGTTTTACCGCTTGCAGCAGACCCTGCGCAGCGCTCCTCCGAGAAGTGAAGGTTATGCCAGTATCAAACCCTGGCTGGAAACACAGCACCGTATCCTGGAGACGCTCTTTATGGCCGCGGTTGAAGATCATGGCAACCTGCGCGGACGCTCCGCTGCCTACTCGCTTTCACTCCTCGGTGTGATCAATGCCTATATCCTGACCGCTTTGGATGAGGGGAAGATCCCTTCTGACGCCCAGCTTTATCAGGCACGCCAACAATTCATGTATGGGATTTTCTCGTAATTTTTTTGCTAATTATTCTATACCGAATAGTATAGTAAAGGATCATCTATGACTACAATCAACACGCAATCTATTTTTTACCATATCTATCCACTTGGTGCTTGCGGCGCACCGCAGCAGAACAACTTCTTTTCAGAACCTGTGAACCGCATCGGAAAAATCTGCCAGTGGCTGGACCATATTCAATCACTCGGAGCAAACGCGCTCTATCTGGGCCCTGTATTTGAATCCGAATCGCACGGCTATGATACCGCGGACTACTACACCGTGGACCGCCGGCTGGGCACTCATGCCAATTTACAGGAACTCAGCCAGGAACTCAGAAAACGGGGCATCCGATTGGTTCTGGATGGGGTCTTCAATCATGTGGGCAGGCATTTTTGGGCTTTCCGCGACTTGCTGGAATGGCGGGAAAACTCGCAATACAAGGATTGGTTTGTGAATGTGCGTTTTGACCAATCTAATTCCTATGGCGACCCCTTTTCATATGAATGCTGGAACGGACATCAGTCTTTGGTAGAACTGAATCTCGCCAATCCGGCGGTAGTGGAGCATTTGTTCGGGGCAGTGCGGAAGTGGAAGGAACTCTACCAGATCGACGGCATTCGTCTGGACGCTGCTGATGCGCTTAGTTTTGACTTTATGCGTGCCCTAAGGACTTTCACAAATCAGTTTAACCCGGAGCTGTGGCTGATGGGAGAGGTAATCCATGGAGATTACCGCCAATGGGCCAACACGGAGAGGCTGCACGCCACTACCAACTACGAGCTTTACAAAGGCTTATTCTCCGCGCATAACGACCATAACTTCTTTGAACTGGCCCACAGCCTCAACCGCCAATTCTCCGCGCAGGGAATCTACCGCCACCTGACCACGCAGTACAACTTTGCTGATAATCATGATGTTTCACGCATCGCCACTCAATTACGTGACCGCGCTCACCTTGTTCCTGTGTATACGCTTCTGTTCAGCATGCCCGGGATCCCTGCGGTGTACTACGGCAGCGAGTTTGGCTATACAGGAGCTAAAACGCAGAACGATTGGCTGCTCAGACCTTCTTTCGAGCCATCGGAAAGAGGCGAGCCGGACCTGACCGCATTGATCGCCACTCTGGCTGCACTCCGGCAGGAATTGCCAGCTCTGCGGGAGGGAGTTTACCAGCAACGCCACGTATCTCTTGGACAGCTGGCTTTCACGCGCTCGCTGGGCAGTCAGCATGTTCTGGTTGCAGCGAACAACATGCCGGAGGCTGCTGCCATCAGGTTCAGGATGGAAGGCATGTCCGGCTGGCGCTTTCAAACCAAACTTGGAGAGCAGCGTTTTTATGTCGCGGACACGAATGGAGATCTGGTTTTGGATCTGCTGCCAAACAGCGCGGTAATTTTGGTAAATGGATAAGCTAAGCTGAGAGCCTAAATCTTCTCAACCACCCAAAAATGGCTCAAACCAAAGCGCTGCAGCGGTGTTTTTTCGAGCGCTTGCAGGAAGCCTCGCAAAACTTTTCCAAATCCAGGGTTGCGGGCAATCACGTTGTCGTAGGCCCCAAAGAGTGTTCTGCGGGTGATAAAACGCACAGGTAAACCCTTGAACAGCCTGGCAAGGTCAGCGCGGGTATAGATTTCCACATGCGGGGCAAGCTTATCCCGCCACCGCCGCGGGAGGTAATTGACAAGAGGTTTATTGCCAAAGTGGTACTTCCCTTTCCAGTAGACGCCGTGTGTTTCAAAGGGGTAGCCCCGGTTAGGGCAGAAAAGGATTAGCCTGCCGCCCGGTTTGAGCACGCGCACCATCTCGCGGATGGCCGCCTGATCATCCTGCACGTGTTCCAGTACTTCATGGCTGAGCACCACATCCATACTGGCTTCGGGGAGAGGCAGATGCTCGCCGCCTCCGCACATGACCAACGGAGAGTGGACCTGGCTGTCCTGCACACGCGGCAGCTCAATGTCGAGGGCAAAAACCTGACCCGAGAAGGGCTTCAGGTGCTTGAGGTACTGTCCGACTCCGCTGCCATCGATAAATACACGCCCCTTCAGGCGCTCGCCGGCTGCCTGGCGGATCATCTCCAGGCGCCGTTGCTGGCCGTCACGCCAGACAAAAGAGGGTTCGCCTCGCTGGGCAGCTTTGAGCATGTCTCCGGGGGTTACGTTCGGCATAGCGCAATTCTACCTGAATTTAATCAGCAAGCGCTGTAATAAGGCATTACTTTGAGCAGTTAAATTTGATAACTTCCCCTCATATTTTGCCTTACGAACCAACAGATTGAGAGTATCTACTTTGACCAGTCAATCCCCATCTGATTGCGCCCGCGCACGAATTTTTCAGCTGCAATGCCGGCGATTGCCCCATCGGCTGCTGCAATTACAGCTTGCTTGATATGGGAACAGAGCACATCGCCAACAGCAAAAACGCCTGGGATGGCAGTCTGGTACTCGCGGTCCACGATCAGACAACCCTTTTCGGTTACTTCCAGCTGGCCTTTCACAAAGTCGGTCACAGGTACGCCGCCTTGCAGGTAAATAAACAAACCATCGACAGGCAGGGTCTCGGGTTTGCTGCCGCGCATGGTATAAATAATTCCTTCAACCTTGTTCTCACCCACAATCTGACGAATTGCTGCGCTGTACAGGATGGTCACGTTGGACTTCTCCGCCAACGCATGCAGCTGTTCCTCACTGGCTTGAATCGCAGGCTTGGGACTGAGCAGGGTCACATGACTGGCAAAATTGCTCAGGTAAAGGGCTTCTTCAACGGCCTCATCGCTGGAACCTGCCACGGCAACTTGCTTGTTTTTATAAAACGCGGCATCACACACCGCGCAGTACGATACGCCTTTACCTAGGAGTTCTGCTTCGCCTTTAACCAGATTGCCACGCCCCATTGAACCGGTAGCGATGATGACAGTTTTAGTCTGATACACACCCTTGTTTCCAAAAACCACTTTAGGCGTGGAGGTAAGATCTGTACCAATGGCTTTATCATCAATAAACGTCACGCCAAAGCCTGTCGCCTGTTGGCGCATGATCTCAAGCAGCTCTGAGCCGCTCACTTCACCGGCTACACCCGGGTAGTTGGCAATTTTGCTGGTGATACCCAGCGCCCCTGTCGTGAGGCCTTTATCCAGGAGCACAGTACTCAAGCCTGCTCTGGCGGTATAAATACCAGCCGCAGCGCCCGCAGGGCCCCCACCAATAATCACAGCATCGTAGATTGTTTCTTCCATATTATTACCCTAACTACTGTCAGAAATTTTCCGAAAAGTATATCAACGAACAGATTGGACGCTTCCGATTGTTCAATCTTGGGAGAAAAGATTAATAAAAATCAAATATATTTGGCTCCAAACACCTTTAAATCGTATGGAAACGTACTTGTTTTTAGGGCATAATCCTCCGTTAGGAAGTTTTGATAGTTTTTTAGAGTCTGTTGATCGTATGATCGGGTAGCTTATGAGAAAAGAAAATATTAATAAAAAGTTTTATCAGATGACCATATTGGAACGCCAGAAATACCTGGCGCAAAAAACTGATCTCACAGAGAGTGATTTGCATGCCCTTAGAGCAGAGGGCGGCCTGAGCGCGGAAACAGCTGACCATATGGTGGAAAATGTAATCGGGCTCTACGCGTTGCCCGTGGGTGTGGCACAGAACTTTGTGGTCAACGGAAAGCCGATTTGGGTACCCATGGTGGTTGAAGAACCTTCCGTGGTGGCTGGAGCTTCTTTTATGGCCAAACTTGCCCAGGCTGGCGGAGGTTTCACCGCCAGTATGACCGCGCCTGAAATGATCGGCCAGATACAGATACTAGACTTGCCTGACTTGCCCAAAGCACGCCAGCTCCTGCGCAGAAATAAAAAGCAATTGCTTGGTCTGGTGGCAAATATAGATCCGGTCCTCACGAAGTATGGAGGCGGGCCCAAAGACCTGGTCGTTCGAACCATTCGCAACTCAGCCATTGGCGATTTCTTAGTCCTGCATCTGATTATGGACGTACGGGACGTCATGGGCGCGAATGCCATTAACACGGCCGCTGAAAAGCTTACCAAACCGGTGGAAGAACTCACTGGTGGAAGAGTGCACCTGCGAATCTTATCCAATCTGGCAGATCGGCGGCTGGCGAAAGCCAGTGTACGCATTCCCATTTCCGCGCTTGCTTTTGAGAGATTCAGCGGAGAACGTGTTCGCGATGGCATTATTGAAGCTTGGGCATTCGCGGAAGCGGACCCTTACCGAGCTGCCACGCATAATAAGGGCATCATGAACGGTATTGACGCCGTGGCACTTGCCACGGGGAATGACTGGCGCGCAATTGAGGCCGGAGCGCATGCCTACGCGGCACGGGGAAAGCATTATACCAGCCTGACGAAATGGGCAAAAAATAAAAATGGCGATCTGCTTGGTGAGATTGAACTGCCTATGGCGGTGGGAATCGTGGGCGGCGCTACGCGCGTGCACCCGACTGCCAAAGCCAACCTAAAATTACTGGGTGTTAAAACTGCCACGGAATTGGGAGAGATGATGGCTGCAGTGGGGCTGGCGCAGAACCTCGCTGCTCTGCGTGCGCTGGCTACAGAAGGCATCCAGCGCGGGCATATGGGCTTGCATGCCCGTCAGGTTGCCATGGCAGCCGGTGCAACCGGGGAGTTGGTGGAACGAATTGCCGACCAGATGGTTAAAGAGAATGTGATCAGGGCTGACCGTGCTGAAACTTTGCTGCGGGAATGGAGTACGCATGACTGAACATCAACATGCTGAAAAGAAAGAAAACTTATTACTAAA
The DNA here is from genome assembly GCA_040772525.1 of Anaerolineaceae bacterium. Classification (GTDB taxonomy): domain Bacteria; phylum Chloroflexota; class Anaerolineae; order Anaerolineales; family Anaerolineaceae; genus Mesolinea. The sequence continues at coordinate 705,825 of JAXGXZ010000001.1, forward strand.
ACCAAAAAACAAGGTGGGCATCATAGGGTATGGCGCTTACGTGCCCAGATACCGCCTGCCGGCTAAGGAAGTCGCCCGCATTTGGGGTGGAAATGACGAAGGCTTGCCTGTCACGGAAAAAGCGGTGGCTGGACTCGATGAAGACGTAATTACCATGTCCATTGAGGCATCGCGCAACGCGCTCAAGCGAGCGGATATTGACCCGCAGCTTCTCAGAGCAGTTTGGGTGGGTTCGGAATCACACCCTTACGCGGTGAAACCCTCAGGAACAATTGTGGCTGAAGCCATTGGTGCCTCCCATAATATCCAATCAGGTGATTGGGAATTTGCCTGCAAAGCTGGCAGTGAAGCAATGGTTGCGGCCATCGCTCTGGTGGGTTCCGGCATGGGAAACTATGCCTTAGCGATTGGCATGGATACTGCCCAGGGTAAGCCCGGAGATGCTTTGGAATATACAGCTTCTTCCGGCGGGGCAGCCTATATTTTGGGTCCGGCCGCGGACTCTTTGGCAGAGATCGAAGCCACCTACTCTTACGTCTCGGACACGCCGGATTTTTGGCGCAGGGCGCATGCGGTATATCCGGAACATGGGCAGCGTTTTACAGGAGAGCCAGCTTACTTTGAGCACATTACTCAGTCGGCACAAACTATATTGGAACAGTCTGGTCTTAAACCCGCGGACTTCACCTATGCTGTATTTCATCAACCCAACGCCAAGTTCCCCAGCAGGGTGGCAGCCGAGCTTGGTTTTAAACCGGAGCAAATTGCTGCCAGCTTGCTCTCGCCAATTATTGGCAACACCTATGCCGGCTCAGCTTTGATAGGACTGACTGCTATTCTGGATGTCGCCAAACCCGGTGACCTCATTTTAATGACCTCCTATGGCTCTGGTGCAGGGTCTGATTCCTTTATCATCAAAGTCAGGAAACCGATCATCGAACGCCAGGGGAAGGCCGTCAGCACGCAAAGCTACATCAAACGGCGTACTGAAATCGATTACGCCTCTTACGTCCGCTACCGCGGAGAAATTGTAGTCCGCTGATATGTCGGCTCATGAGGTATATGTTGCGGGGATTGCCCAGACCCGCGTAGGGGAACTGTGGGATTATTCAATTCGGGACTTGGCAGCCAAAGTAATTATGGAAGCCCGCAAAGAGGCTGGTGGTCTGTTGCCGCGAGCCGTGTATGTGGGTAATATGCTAGCGTCCAGTGCTTCTCATCAGGCAAATCTTGGTTCACTTTTTGCTGAATATGCCAACTTGCAGGGAGCAGAGGGAGCAACAGCTGAAGCTTCGGAAGCCTCTGGTGGAGCAGCGCTGCGCCTGGCGTGGACAGCAGTGAAATCGGGGTTGGTGGATGTAGCCATCGCGGTAGGCGTGGAAAAGGCAACGGATGTGTTGGGCGCCAGGCTGGACGCCTTAGTTTCCCATAGCCTGGATGCTGATTTTGAAGCAGCAGAGGGGATGACCCCGGTCACCCAGGCAGCTATCTTGATGCAGCGGTATTTGTTTGAGAATCATTTTCCGCGCGAGGCTTTGAGTTACTTTCCACTCATCGCGCACAGCAACGCTGTTGGCAACCCCAATGCCATGTACCGCAAAGCCGTCAAGGTTGAGAGTTACCATAAAGCAAGCTTATTGGCAGATCCCTTAAATTTTTATGACGTGGCCCCATATGCCGATGGGGCTGCCGCAGTTATCCTGACACGCAGGGAACTTTTACCTTCACAGGGAGACCACCCATTAGTGAAAATCTCTTCTTCTTCTTCCATATCCAGCCGCCTGGCAGTCCATGACCGTGTGGACCCGCTTTTCTTTGAAAGCGCGGCGATTTCGATACAGCAAGCCTGTTGGAAAGCTGGTATCAACATGGCTGATCTGGATTTCTTTGAGTATTCAGATAATACCACCATGCATGCCGTGCTTTCTCTTGAGGCAGCCGGTTTGGCGCCCAAAGGTCAGGGCTGGAAACTGGGCAGTGATGGATCTATTCAGCAGGGCGGCTCCATGCCTGTTGCTACGATGGGCGGTCACAAAGCCCGCGGATTCCCGTTGGGCGCTGCAGGGGTTTATCAGGCTGTTGAGGCTGTTTTACAGCTGCGCGGAGAGGCACGCGACTGCCAGGTGCACGGAGCCAAACGTGGCATGGTTCAGATTTTGGGCGGCACTGGATCCATCGCCATCACGCATATTTTAGAGCGCGTTGGATGAGGTTAAATACAATATATAAGCAGTACATGATTCTGCTGCTCATATCGAGTGTGCTTTTTCTGTCGGGATGTCAACCTCAGGAGACTCCTGTTGTAACTATTATGCCCTTGCTGCCTTCGGCGCCGGCAACGCAGATGACCGAAACCAAGATCACTGAAACGCCTGCGCCCACCCAAGCACCTGCCCGGGAAGACGCAACCCTGGTTCCTTCAGCCACACCCAGCCCCAGCGCTACCACTGCCATGGCCTTTTTTCCTACCCTTGATCACTCCAGATTGATTTTGGTGCCTCCTGCGAACGGATATCTTTATCACGGGGTTTATCCAGGTGGGAAAACCGGAAAGGAGGATGATATCACACCGGAAGATCTGGCATCCTACGAAAGCGCGGTAGGAAAAAAAGCAGCTTGGGTGTACTTTTCCAATAACTGGGGTACAAGCCGCAGCTTTCCGCTTGAGACCGTGGTCTGGATAGACCAAGCCGGCAGCGTGCCTTTTATTCGTCTGATGCTGCGCTCAAACATGGAGCATTTCAAACAGGACAGCCTATTCACTTTACAGGATATCCTGGAAGGAAAGTTCAATCAGGATTTAACCAGTTGGTTCAACACCGCCAAAAGTTGGGGCAAACCCCTGCTGGTTGAGTTCGGCACTGAGATGAATGGTGAGTGGTTTTCCTGGAATGCCAAATGGAATGGCTCCTTCTCAACTAGGCACTATGGAGATCCTAATGAGGTTGATGGCGTGGAACGCTTCAGGGACGCCTACCGCCATATCGTAAAGCTCTCACGTCAGGTAGGCTGTAACAATTTGTTGTGGGTTTGGCATGTCAATGATACTGATTCGCCAGATAAGCCATGGAATCGCCTGGAATCCTACTATCCGGGGAATGAGTATGTGGACTTATTGGCAGTCAGTGTTTATGGGGAACAAAGCCCGCTTTCCGATGGGAAGCCCGATTTTGTCAAAAGCCTGGATACAGTTTATGCCCGCCTGACAAAATTGACGCTCGACAAGCCAATTTTGCTGGCTGAATTTGGCAGTGACGCGAATAACCCTTTCACTGATCAGGTAATTTGGGCAGAGAGTGCTTTGAACCATCTTTTCGCAGACCGCTGGCCAAATGTGATTGGTTTTGCCTGGTGGAACGAAACTTGGCAGAATGATGATGACCCTGACCATGACACGAACATGCGCGTACAGGACAGTCCGGAACTGCTGCGCTTGTTCCGCGAGAGGTTTGATACGGAGCGTTTGATCGAAGATCTGCTTATTGTCGCAGACTGAAAGACTAAGGCATCTATTAACAACCATCGCTTCCATTAACTGTGAATAAAAATAACTCACTTGAATAAACTGATCCTTAAAACACATTATCACCCATTGCTACGCCTGAATAGGAGCAGCCTTTTGTTGTCGAACTGAAATCTATTGCAATAGTCATAATATTCTTTAGGCACAAGAGATGGCAGGATAGCCCGAAAAATTCAGATCCTCAAAAATGAACCTCCTTAACAGGTCCCACTTTACTCCTTTGGGCAAATCGGACAATAAGCCTCTGTGTGAATGTATGTGCCACTGGGCAATAAATAATGCGGGTTAAATTGCTTGAGGTGACAACAAACATATTTTCAGTTAGAATTCCACTAAATGACTGACGAAAAAATGGCAAATAATTCTGGGGAACCTGTGAAGAAAGTAAGAAAAACCGCCTTCAGCACAGCTCTATTTTGTTGGCTGGTTGGGTTTGCTGCCAGTCTGATCGCTTACACCGTTTCGATGCTGCTTATCTTTTTATACTATCCTATTTGTGATATCTGTGTCGAAGATTCCTTAACCAAGGCAATGCATTACCTCCCCATAGTAATCGGCATCGTATTCGGTAATCTGGCTTTACTCTCCAATTTGTTTCAAAACGCAGGCTACCGATGGAAAGCGATGAGTTTTCTTATCATAGTACGCAAAGAATTTGTTTCTGGTAAAACGCTGCGAGTCGCTGTAGCGACCTCAACCATTACTTTCTTTTTTTCAACTACCATCTTCTTTGCCATTCTTTATCCTCAACATCAGTTGCTGGTGTGGGTGGTCGGGTTCTTAGTCACCACGTTTTGTCTGGTTGTGTTTCTTGTGGGTTTTGACCACTGGGCGCGCCGCTTCCTGCCCCCGGACAGCTCTATCTAAAGCTCTTGTATCCGAAATAATTCTTCAACCTGCCAGGACTGTGGTTTCTTACCATTTTAAAGACACAGAGCATGAGGAAGTGGGTATAATGCTAATCTAGCAAAGGACCCAAAGAAAAATGACACCAAGAACAATCTTCCCTTTTACCGCTATCGTTGGCCAGGAGCGTATGCTGCGCGCGCTGATCTTAAATGCCGTCGACCCTCGTATAGGAGGTGTTTTGATCCGGGGAGAACGTGGAACCGCCAAATCTACCGCGGCGAGAGCATTGGCTGCACTGCTGCCGGAAGTGGAAGTAGTAAAGGATTGCCGTTTTGGTTGTGATCCACATGATCCCTCAAGCTGGTGCACTGAATGCCACGAAAGGGTGGCTGCCGGTGAAACGGTTTTGCCCGTGGAAACGAAAATAACCGCCTTTATCGATTTGCCGGTCTCAGCTACTGAGGATCGTGTGGTTGGTACCCTGGATATTGAAAAAGCCATTCAAAAAGGGGAAAGACATTTTGAGCCCGGTGTTCTGGCTGCGGCTAACCGCGGTATGCTCTATATTGATGAAGTAAATTTGTTGGACGACCATGTAGTGGATATTCTGCTTGATTCCGCCGCGATGGGTGTGAACGTGGTAGAGCGTGAAGGCATCTCCTTCAGCCATCCTGCCCGCTTCATTTTAGTGGGTACGATGAACCCTGAAGAAGGCGATCTCCGCCCCCAACTGCTTGACCGTTTTGCCTTCTCTGTCGAAATTCACGGCATTCTTGACAAACGCCAAAGAGTGGAGATCATGCGCCGGAACATTGGTTTTGAAGCTGATCCGCAGGGATTCCGAGATGCCTGGACCAGTCATGAACGGGACCTCAGCCACCAGATTGAGCAAGCTCGTCTGATCGTGGATAGTGTGCACTACACCAGCCATGATTTGCTCATCATCGCCGACCTCACGTCCTCCATGGAGGTGGATGGCCACCGCTCGGACCTGGTGATCCTGAAAGCTGCACGGGCGCAAGCTGCTTTTGAAGGCAGGGATTATCTGACCCAGCAGGACATCGCACTGGCTGCCGAACTGGCTCTGCCGCATCGCGTGAAGAGCGGACCTTTCCGTAAGTCCGAAATAGGGCTCGATATGCTCAACGAGCGTATTGATGCGCTTAAAACGCAAGCTGCTGTATCGGATATGGAGGAGGCTGAGACCGAGGACGAAGAAGACGATACTAAAAAAAAAGCGAATCCTCTGAAGTAAGCGATCGGGTTGATAATGATACTCCAACACCTGTTGGCGAAGCCCAACAGGAGATTTTTACGAACCTCAATACGCGCTGGTGGGAAGGTGGGAAAAACGTGAAACCCGGTGAGACCTTTGAACCGCGCCAACTAGATACCCCCTTAGATGAGATGGTGCGTAAGCAAGGTGGACGCCGCAGCCAAACCAAGAGCAAGAACAAGCGTGGCCGCTACATTCAGGCCAGCCCTGCCCCGGGTGATAAAGCAGATGTAGCTTTCGATGCCACATTACGCTCTGCGGCTCCTTTCCAAAACCAGCGTGAAGAACTGAAAAAAGAGCGTGACGTCGCTTTTGCAGTACGCAGTGATGATTTTCAAAAAAAGGTACGTGTCAAAAAGACAGCCAACCTGATCTTATTTCTCGTGGATGGCTCGTGGAGTATGGCGGTAGCAGAACGCATGAACGCGACCAAAGGAGCCATTCTTTCGTTGCTCACCGACGCCTACCAACGCCGCGACCGCGTGGGCTTGGTAGTGTTCCAGAAAGACCGGGCCACGCTGGTACTTTCGCCCACCAACTCGGTACTTTTGGCACAGCGGGCACTTGTAAACATCCCGGTAGGGGGTAAGACGCCCCTGGCAGCCGGTTTGCAGATGGCGTATGAAGTCATCAAACGTGAAAAGATTCTGCACCCGGATGTACAGCCTCTGCTGATTGTACTTACGGACGGTGCGGGAAACGTGCCCATCGGTCAGGGACCTGTACAAAAGGAGATTGATGAACTGGCAGCACTCTTCCCCGCGGAAGGTATCCACTCGGTAGTCATCAATATGGAACTCCAGGCCTTTGACCAAGGCTTAGCTAAAGACCTGGCGGAGAAGATGGGCGCTGTTTGCTATTCGCTGCAGGAATTGAAGGGGGATACACTCTATCGCACTGTTCAACGGGAGATCCAAACGCCGCTGGGCATTGCGTCCCGTTCGAACTCTTCTTAAAACGAACTATAGATTAATCCGAGAGATTCTCGTTTTATTCGACAGCTTGAACTTGGGCATCCGGGAAAAATTGGCGTATGGTCCCGGCAACCCAGCCCTGCAGAGTGGCTGGGAGCAGCGGGCATCCCTCGCAGGCTCCGCCCACGCGCACCTTAACCAGGTCTCCCTCAATAGCCACCAATTCAACAGACCCGCTGTGATACTGTTCAATGTAAGCGTTGATCTGCTCAATCAGACCGGCAATTTGCTCTTCTTTGGTATAGGTTGAGGGGTCATTCATCTTGCCTCCTAAAGCCTCTTGTAGCTCAATTATACAGTATGCCTTGGTCTGAAGCCAAAGTCCTAGCTGGTTGTAAGCAGCCCCAGCTAGTCCAACAAGTTACGCCGGCGATGTTTCAATTTTGAACTCAAAGTTAAACCGTTGCTGTTGACCCTCTTCCACGCTTCACATATAATGAGCTACTAAAGTTTAACGAGTAAACAAGTTGCCTATGCTGCCGAGCCGCAGAACGAAATTTTACTGGGATTTTGGATCTGGATATGATCTCTTTCTCTCATTAAGAGCGCTGACAGAACCGGATGTCTACGGGCTGCGCGCATCCTGGGCAGCCGGGGTGCTGGGCAGATTGCCAGCGGAATACCGTAAAACTCTGGAAACCGGGTGTCTGGTGTTAGGAAATCCTTTTTACTTTGTGCATCATTTATCTAAGCCCAAAACTGCCGAAGTGGTTCTCCAGACCCTGGCGGACATGCCGGCAGGCCAGCGCATGGTTGCCCTTACCCGGCATGGGAAACAACCTAAACAATTCAGGGAAACGCTGCGCATGACTGTTCCCACTAAACGCTGGACCAAAGCAGAAAAAGACCTGATCACCGGGACGTATCTGTCACTTGAAAAAGAGGTCACGTCAACTTTTCTGGATAAACTTTATCAGGCCTGGGCGCACCGTGAAAGTTTTGGGGATATCTACCTGAAAGCGCTCAATGCTTACTACGAAGACTTTTTTGCAGCTGAAGAGCAGCGCATCTTGCCATATTTGCGTCAGGGCTTGTCCCACGCGCAAATGCGTTCCGGGTCTCTGCCTCTGGGGGCGATGATTGAAGAACTCTCCTCCGGCGTGCGGTATGCGGATTTGGAGTCGATCACCGGGTTGCACCTAGCTCCCTCATTCTGGGGAGCGCCCTTTCTGCATTATGAACCATTGGATGGCAATGAGATGCTCATGTTGTTCGGAGCGCGGCCGGAAACCTTGCCGCTTATCCCTGGAGACATTGTGCCCGACACGCTCCTCCTGGGTCTGAAAGCGCTCTCAGATTCTACCCGGCTGCGCATTTTGCGTTTCCTGGCACAGTCTCCCCAAACTGCCACCCAACTTTCACGCGCGCTGCGCTTGCGCCCACCCACTGTTGCACACCACCTGCGCGAGCTGCGCATAGCCGGTGTGGTCCAAGTGATTGTGGATCCAGATAGTGAAACGCAATATGCTACCCGTTTTGACGGGTTTGAAACTGTACAAGATTTGCTGACCCATTTCGTGCACGGAGACTGATAAGTCTATGCCATTAAAACCAGAGGCCGAGAAGGCCTCATTTTTTCAGGCATATGCTGGGCGACTAAAACTTTTCAGCCGGAATGCCAAACTTTATCTGGCTAGTGCGGTGCTCTTTGGTATTGCCTCTGGTATCCTCAACCTTCTGTTTAACTTTTTCATGCTCAGCATGGGTTACAACGAGGCAGTCATTGGCACTCTGGTAACCATTCGCAGTTCTACCTCCCTGCTTCTCGCTTTGCCACTGGGTTACCTGACCGATCGAATCGGCAGAAAACAGGCTTTCTTTTGGGGCTATCTCGCGGTCGCCTTTGCGGTTGGTATGATCATTTTATTTCCGAAATTGGGACTACTTTACACGATGAATGTGGTTATGGGAGCCGGTCAAGCGCTCTCCATGGTTGCCATGGGGCCCTTCTTAATGGAAAACAGCCATGAGGAAGAACGCACCTATTTGTTCAGCTTTGCTAGCGGTATCAGTACGGTGGCGGGTTCCATCGGCCAATGGATTGGCGGATACCTGCCTGGTTGGTTTGGTAAATTGTTTTCGGTGGATCCTTCCAGCCCAACCGCGTATGCCTGGTCTTTGGGCACAATGGTGGTCATAGCTTTGTTCGCCCTAATTCCCAATCTGATGATGGTAAAAAAGGTCAGCTCTGATACTGACCGCTCTGACTTCGCGCCCCTGGCTTTTATGAAGTCGAACCCAGGCAGCCTTTCCAAACTGATCCTGCCCCTTCTGATGACCTCCATTGGTGCCGGTATGATAATGCCATTCATGAATGTTTTTTTTCGTAACGTGCACCATCAGGCAGATGCAACTATCGGCGTGATGTTTGCCTGGGGCTCCCTGGCGATGGGCATTGGTTTGCTGATCGCGCCTGTGCTGGCGGAACGTTATGGGAAAATCCAGGTGGTGGTGATCACACAAACCCTCTCCATCCCTTTTCTGATTGTGCTTGGTTTTTCACCGGTTTTTGTGCTCAGTTTGGGCGCTTACTACCTGCGCGTTATGCTGATGAACATGAGCAGCCCTGTCTATTCCACCTACGTGATGGAGCGGGTCGACACCAGGCACCGCGCCATGGTGGCTTCGCTTACCAGCATGGCAGGGCAGTTTGGCTGGGCGATTAGCCCCACGATCAGCGGAATGCTGCAGGTAAAGTATGGTTTTCAGCCCTCTTTTGCTATTACCATCTCACTTTATGTGATTTCCATCAGCATGTATTATGCCTGGCATATGCGCAAAAAATTCATTGGTTTTCAAAATATCGAGATCTCCGAGGATAAGCCCGGCGCTGAGGTGTTCAATAAATAAAGTAAATTTTTAGCGGGAGTGCTTCAGACGTCTGCGTTCTTCTCAGGCGGCTGAATGCGGAAATCATAAATTCCATCTTCATACTGCCAGATCCGCTGGCAGCCCGGGCAGGTAATGGATGTCTCGCTTTCCGGCAAGGAGGTGTGGCAGGCCGGGCATTGGAAGAAGCTGCCCGGACTTGCGGCGGGGGCGTTGTTTTTGGCTTGGGAAAGCGTAAAAATGCTCGGGGAAACCTGCCAGATGCGCCCGGTAGGCTGAAGGAGTTTATCCGCTCCAACTAAAAGGCTGTGGGGCAGAGAACGTTTGAGTAGCCCGGTGCGAAAGTGTGAAACCGAGAGCTGGTCTTTCAATTCGTAGCCCACTCCTGCAAGCAGCTTGCGTACGGTTTTGGGATGAAAGTTAAAGTTGAGTGCTACAAATTCTACCTGTTCAGGGGTAAAAGGGCTCCATTTTTGTCTGCCCAGTAAGTAACGCAGAATGGATTTGAGATTACGTTTATTGGCAAACTCTAAAACGAAGACGCCGCCATTGGTTTGCACGCGGTGCACTTCGCTGAGTGCCTGCCTGGCATCTGCCATATGATGCAGGGTGCGGATCATCGTTGCACCGTCGAATAAGGCGTCTACGAAGGGCAGATTGTAAATATCCGCGGCAACGTAACGGTAATTGGGGTTGCTGCCAAGGCGCTCGCGTGCCTGGAGTAATTGGGTGCGGGAATAATCGAGCAGCACGATTTGTTCGTACATGTTGTAGCGGGGTGTGTTGCGGCCGGCTCCTGCGCCAAGTTCAAGCATTAATTTACCTGGTTTAGTGAGCAAACGTTTAAGCGCGATAGCTTCTACGGCATCTTCATAGCGCCTTCCACCTGTATCCCAAAAGGTGGATTGGTAATCTGAATCAGTGTAATCGCAGATAGGGGGAGTATCTTGATGGTTTTGTGTGCTCATAGTTGCAAATACGCCGGGCAGGATGATCGGTAACACCCGAAGTTTCCTCCTTACCGCTGCTTCCTCTCGGACCTGACGGGGTTCGCAGGTCTTCGCTGCACCGGTCCCGCCCGAACGCGTTTAAAGGATAACCGAGAGGGGAAAGGCTGTCAATGCGGACGCATTAGTTGTTCATTTCTGTTTCAAAAGTCGATAGAATGCAGATAGGCGACAAAAAAAGAGAGTTCCAGTCATAATTGGATTTGCCAAAAAACAACATGGAGGAACTCTCAAATGACAGGATTGGCTGTCTCCGTGATTATAACGGTAAAAGCAGGGGACGTGAGCGAAACAATCGAGAAAGACATCTCAGTGATGGACATGGAATCGGAACTGAACGAAATTTTTCATAGGGGGCAGCAGCAGGTCACGGCAATAATGTTTGACTTACTTGAAGCCCAATTACATGCCTGTGTGAGTACACAAACGGATTGGAAGAACATCGGGACAGAGAAGCGCAGCGTAATGTTAGAGAGCGGCAATATCACCTATCGCAGGCACATCTACAAGGACAAACAGGGGAAGCGTCATAAGCCGTTTGATGACTTATTACATCTTCGTGCCTATCAGCGAAACAGCAAAAAAGTTGAAGTCATGGCGGCGGGTCTGGCCGCCATCAGCAGTTTTCGTAATGCAGCTGAGATGTTTTCATACATCATCAAAGAACCGGTCAGCGCCAGCAGCATCCATCGCATGACGGCGAGAGTGGGGGAAGAGCTTCAAGCGATAGAAGCGCAAGAAGACGCGCGGAACCTTGAGCCCGGCAAGATCATTGCGCCCAGGCTCGCAGCAGAAGCAGATGGGGTCTTTATCAAATTACAGGGAGAGAAAGCAAAACGTGCGGAAGTGAAAGTCGCTCTGTTTTATACAGGCAAACAAGGTAATCAGTTGTCAATTAGGCATGTCCAACGAGGAATGGCAGCAGCACCTGGGCGCCTTAGCTTATAGAAACTATGACATATCCAAAGTTCAATTCGCTCAAATCGGCGGGGATGGCGCGAAATGGGTGCGCAAGAGTTTTGACTATCTTGGTCTTGCGGGACAGCATTTGTTAGACCGCTTTCATGTTATCCGAAGCCTCAATACCGCTTTCGGAAGTGAATTGAATGTGGGTGAGCTGCAGGCAAGGCTTTTCAGTCAGGGTTTTCCTGCCATTGGAAAGGAAAGGGCCGTTCATGGAAAATAAAAGGAGCGCAGAATTTATTAGCCATCCTGAGATATAGAGAACTTATCAAAACAGAAGCTTTTGCCAGGATGTCCATGCCAAAAATGGAGCCGAAAAGCAGATGGAAATACCAGCGGTTCAAAGACCCAGGGTGGACGCCCAATTCAGCTTCAGTGCCGATCTTTTCATCAACACATGCCTCAGATCCTTGGGTACAATTGCTCAAGTGCAAAGTCAATGACATGCTCTCGATCACTGACTTTTTCTAAATTCTATCGAAAAGTGAAACGGGGTTGAAAAGTAGGATGATACTCTGCCGCCACCAAATTGTGAAATAAGACTGGATACATGTAGAATTGTTTTGTTCTACTTAGGTAATGCTTAGCAGGGAGAAAAAGGATGACATGCTCAGGCGATGTGACATAGACAGTCAAAAAATCGACTTTTAAAAATATGGTATACCTCCATTATGAAGACTCTGAAAAATAAAACGCTCCGATTGGCAGTGCTAATCGTCCTGCTTGCTCCCCTGATTCTAAGCTTTTGGCAGCCTGCTTCCGCGCGCAATAAAGCCATTGTAGCTCCGGGGGACCTGATTGTTGCCATGAACGGCCTACGAATGGCTAACGGCCTGCCTGCGCTTATTGAGGATGCCATCATCAACGCTGTCGCCCAGGCTACCGCCCAAACCATGGCAGATACCCTGGCTTCGTGGCATATTGGCAACGCAGCCGGGCGCATTCAGGCAGCCGGTTATGGGGGCGGTGCGAAGGTTTACGCCACTGAAAACTTTGCCATGGGCGGATCATCCCTCACGCTCGAAAAGATCGTCTATGACTATTGGAACGATCCTGATCATATGCTGCCCGCTACCACACCTGCCTACTGCCATGTTGGGGCAGGGGCTGCCACTGCGAGCAATGGTGTGACCTATTATGTGCTCCAGGCTGCATTTACATCCACCACGAGCTGCGGCCCCACCTCCTATGACGGCGGGGGCACTGGTTCTGTCCCCACGGTACCGCAATACATCACCCCGGTGGAAATCGCGGAACCTAACGCGCAAGGTTACGTGATCCACGAAGTTAAGTTTGGTCAATCACTCTACACCATCGCTGAGGCTTATAAAGTGCAAATCGTGGATCTGCGCCAGTGGAACAACCTTTCCGAAAAGTATGTATTGCAGGTGGGCGATAAGCTTGTTATTCCCCTGCCGGGTACCACAGGCTACGTCACCCCCACTCCGCGCAATATGGTTCAGTTAGCCACCCCGGGTCCGGATGGCAGCATTGTACATATAGTGCGGAGCTACCAATATCTGGACCTCATCGCTCAAGCATACGGCGTACCATTAAAGACGATTTTGGATCTCAATTCCATGGCCGCAACTGATGTGCTCGTGGTAGGCCAAAAACTAGTAATCAAAGGTTCGTTAATGACTCCCACACCGACGACCCGCCCGCTCACACCGATTGAACGGCTTACCCCCGGGCCGGATGGCAAGTATTACCATATCGTAGCGGAAGGGCAGAACCCGACTTGGATCGCGCAGTATTATGGGATCACATTGGCAGACCTGATTGCCTGGAATGGTGGTAATGAGGCGCGCGTTTGGTACCCCGGGGAGAAGATGCTGCTGGAGGTCACCCCTCCGCCCACCCTCACTCCAACCCTGGCACCCCCCACAGCTACGCCTATTCCCTCGCTCACGCCCACACAAACCGGCACCCCGCAGCCGACCGCCACGATCGATCTGACACCTCTGGCTCAGGCAGTACTGGAACAGGAGCGCGCGGAGGGTAAGAAAACTCTGCTCATTTGGATTGGCATTGGAGCAGCAGCAATTGGTATGGCAGGTTGGTACCTGATGCACAAAAAGAAACCTGTCGCGAACCAGGAAACTCCGCAGGAATAGGTTCTGAACCCAGAGATTATTGATCAGTATTTGGTAACAAGCGCTCAACAGTACGCAGGAGCCATTTTTCGGGCGGAACCAGTACGTGTTGGGAAAATAAGAGCAGCACAAAGGTAAAAACGAGGGCTGCCATGGGGGTTGGGATAACCAGATTCAAACCCAGGAGGGCTGTGCCCTGTGTAAAAATGGATTTGACGATGAATTCGTTCCCACAGTGCCGGAGCGTGTTTTCACCAATAGCCTCAAACTGTCGGATGCCAATAAAGAACTTCGCCAGACCTAAATTGAACCAAGTGATCACCAAGACGTTAAAAACTGGCGCGAGATCTTTCAGAACGGGAATTTGGGCAGTAGCGTCCACCAGATAGTGTCTGCCAAAGAAAATACTGAACGCGTAAATGCCGGCTAACAACCACGAGAAGGTAAGAATATATTGCATGCGTTTGTCACGCGAATGCATCAGTTTGTTGATAGTCTCATAAGCCACAAAGCCTATACCATGATAAAAGATGTAATATAAAGCGCTGTCGATATTCCAAACCCAGGAGGGGTTCTCCAGCGGATTATTAGGCAGGAGCTGCGTGGCAACCAGGAAGCTTAAGAAAGTAATCCCCAGGATCACCCAACGGTTGCGCACGTAGCGGCGCAGTGTCCAAAAAAGCAGATTGATGATAAAAAGGCAGAGAGGGAACCAAAGCGCAGGGGCAAAAAGCTGGTGTCGGATGCCGAGAAAAATTTGTTTGAGCGATGCCAGTATCGGGGCAATGTCTGTTTCCTGGTTAAGGTAGTGGACCCCCAGTGAAAGCAGCGAATAGACAAAATAAGGCACCACAGTGGCTTTGATCTTGACAACCAGGATTTTTTTAAAGGGCATAATCTCTTTGTAGAGCGCTTCGTAGCCGCCCAGGACAAAAAAGAGCATGGGAACATGATAGAGCTGTACGTAGGGAGATGCCCTCCCGGCTGCTTCGCCCATAAAGCCAAGGTAGATGGCAAAAATGCCCAAAAACCGCATCAGTTCCAGCCATGCCGGGCTGCCGCGAGTGTCTGTTTCTGTGCCAGTGGTTGACATAGGATGTTATTATAGCAAGGATGCCTGAGCAATCCAGCACCATTTTTCTGCTATCCAATTGCAATTCCATCTGATTATTAAACAAACAGCCCAGCTAAGTCGGTCTATGACGCAAATAATGGTTAGTTATTACAGCTTGGTTCTATTTTTCATTAAATAGAGTGTCCGTTTGGAGCCTTCTACTCGTACTTCTTCCAAAATTTCAAATTGTGTCTCAAAGGCTATACAGAAACCCTCAGGGTGATAATCAGTGAATATATCCAAGCGCGAGGCAAGCAAACGCTCCACCTGTGAGTCATCCTTCGGTACAAATTCGATGATCAAATAACGCCCCAGATCAGCGAAATATCCTGCAATATCCGTGAGCGGTACATTATTGGAAATAGCCAGGTGGTGGATGAGTGCCAATGCCATCACCATATCCACTGGTCCACGCGCCTGCATAGAATCCCGCTCGGAATTATGCCATCCAAGCGAAGGTGACGGATTTGTTAGATCTATAAGCAGGGGCAGCATATATTTCTCTTTGTTCTTCTTAACCAATTCGTAGTTCTCGCGCACCGCGTTGTGGTCAACGTCAAAACAGACTGTGGGGATGTTGAGATCGCTGGCCACGCGGCTGAATTCACCCAGGTTTCCACCCAAATCCCATACACTCTTCGGGTTTACTTGCTGAATAAACTTGCGCACGAGGCTTCGTTTGGCTTCAAAAGAGCTCTCAGTATAATTGTTCGCCTGGTAGTAGTCTGCCCATTCAGTGAAACCGGTTTTTACATTCAGCCCCCGAACAGTGGATAGCAGACTATCAAGCAAGGCCAACATGGCAGCTTTGCTGATCTTCTGTTTAACCTCTTCCTGACGCACAGCCTTATCCGCGTAATGCTGCTGGGATCGGGCATGCAAATGAATATGCGTCATCAAGCCGAAATTGAGTTTGGTAGTGGCTGGAAGTAATTTGGCTGCCAAGTCGAGCGGAATACCGTCTATGTGCAGCCGCAGCATTTGGGCAAGACGCAGATCGGTTTTAGCCATAAGTGCCAGCGGAGCCAGGAAGTGCTGGCAGAACTGGCGGTAAGCCAACCAGGGTGTCCCTTCTATATATTTCTCAAAGGAGAGCGTATCAATAAAGATTGGCTTTCCCTGCTGGAACTGGATATTGTAAGCACTGGCATCTTTGAGGCTTATGCCGAATTCCAGCGCTCGTCTGGCAATTGTCAGAGTCAGGATGGCGGCATCTTTGAGTTGGCTGAAGCACCACTCGTAGGGGTAGGAGATAAAGTCCACCAAGTCTGGCTGGATCACACGATAGGAAATTTCCGGCAGAGGAGCCAAGGAAATATCTGCTTCTTCATGGGCAATCAAAGTTTTAGATTTGGTGAGTTGGTCATACAAACCCGAGCTCATCAACAGGTCGTAGTCTTCCTGGTATTTTTGATTGACCTGGCGGTAAAGTTTGCCCCCGCTTTTAAACATGAAACCACTGGGGTCTCTGAAAGATCCCGCTACTTTAGTCTGCATAAGCTACCTTTCTGAAAATGACCGTAATTACTTGAGGCCTTCTGGCTTTTCTCCCACGACCTCGGTGGGGTCCAGGCTCTCTCTGGCTGTCTTTTTACCTTTGGAGAAGAAGTCTTTTATATTTTTCCAGAATACCCGGATGGCCACGCCAACCCCGAGAAGAGCGCCAAGGATAAGTTGAATTATGATGCTGCCTGAGCCTGGGTCCAGGTAAAGTTCCGGACGGGAAACGATAGAAGTGAAAATGCTCATTTTTTAACTCCACTTAATAATTATCTGCAACTGTCGATATTATCATACAAGCCATAAGACGAGAAAATGTTTAATACCATTATTTAGGGTTTTCTGGCGGCCAATCCACTTTGCACGTGAAGACTGACTGCCCAATGCCCTCATAGGTTACATGGAAGAGGTTCTCGCCATTGGTTAATATGTCGTTGGGCAGCCTCGCGGAAAACCCGCTGAGAAGCAAGGAATTATCCTTAAAGTAATTCGCCACATCAATCCGATTGACTGTGACTGTTGAAAAGGACTGCGTGCCATGTTGGTTGTGCAGCTGCAGTATCAGGCTACCTGGCAAAAGTTTTTTTTCCTCCTGTTGCAAAAAAGCCCACCCACCCACGACAGTGTAATATTCCCCTGGGTCACAAGTAAAGTGGGCGCGGATCTGCGTATTGGTTTCATTCACAGCATTCGGAGCTTTCAGAGGCGTGCCACCATAATATTCCTCAAAATTCCTCGAATCCTTGGTAAACCTCCGACCGGTATCCATGATTCCAAAAAGCGAATCACTTTCCTCAACAGAAACATAAAGCCTATAATTTCCGTTTTTCATCATCAGCGGACTGAAAGTCCCTTCAAAGGCGTTAGGTGAACTCGGTATTTCATGACCCGTCAATAGCGGTATATTATTTAGATTGATTCTTGGTTGAACACTTGTTTTTACCAGATACGACTCTTCATCAGAGGCAAAGACCAGTGCTATCGTCTTGTTCGGGTTTTCTCCCCCATTTTCAATAAAAGCCCATCCGCTTACCGTCATTTCTCTAAAGATATTTGCACTCGTGCTGATGCGTTCAATAGCAAAGAATACCGGCCGCTGTTCTACAGTCCTTGGATCAAAATCAATTTTACTAAGAGAGTGATTTGCTCCCATAAGCACAACTTTGTCCAATAAAAAGAAGCCTGAAATCCAGACCAGGAATACAAGACTGTAGGTGAGGAGTTTACCGTTTTTTTGCATATTTATTCTCCTGCTTCAACAATTGGTAAACTCAGTTGAAATTGCTCGTTGAGCGTCTTAATCAGCGTATTGACTCCACTCAAACCTTCTATATCCAGATGTTTTCCACCAAAGTAAACCGCATTGAGGATGTTTTTCATGTATTCAAATTCCACTTCTTGATTCTCTATCGTTTGGTTGAATTTCCACTTCAAGAACCCCGGCTGGCGGTAGCCGTGATCGGACAGGAGTACCATGATACATTCCGGGTCCTTTTCTATTATTTTTTCCACCGCCTCGATTATTTTCCCGGAAACAAACTTTAATTGTCCCAAATAGGCATCTGAATTTTTCCAGTTCTCCCACTCAGTATAATTTGTGGGATACCCATTTTCATCCAGAACCCAGGGCATATGTGGAAACAGGAAGTAACCGACGGTTAGAGCCTGATGGCCAGACGGTTTGCCTGAATTTTTCATGATTTCCAGCAGTTCCTTGATCTCCTGGGGTCTGCTTTGTTCTTTTTGAATAAAAAACGGATAGTAAATAGAAGTCTTAAGCATTGTAAGCTGGAATTCTTCATACCTCTTCTGACTGAGCACAAATTTGTCTACGTAGTCTGCCTGGGTAGGGATGAATTTTTGGTCATCTATGACAGTGACTGAGTATCCGTTCTTCTTAAACAAAGAAAACAAGAAAGGCGACTGCAGCGCCTGGTTTTTCCTCTCTTTGCTTTCCGTGCCCTTGGCTACTATCTGGGATAAGTTGAGGAGGTTAGGGATTTCGATATTTGTAACGAAAGTTTGGTTATAACTTTGCGGGGCAACATTGAATCCAATATCCTGCAGCTTCTCGTAGAAGGGGGTGTTATCGTGACCCGTGAAACGCAGCAAACCGTCCTGACCAGCGTATTCATCAAAAATAAAGAGATAGACATTCACCTTATTCCCGGAGAATTGTTCAATGGTACTCTCCTCCCTCGAGATAGGTTTCATGCTGCGAAACGCCTGTGAAAAAACGGGGGCGGATAGAGAAAGATTTATTATGACTAATATTGCGAAGATAGCCCCAATAATTTTCAAAATTTTCGCAGAGGTCTCTGCGTCCCACTTCTTTCTGATCCAAATGGAAACAAGTACAAGAAAGGTAAGGAGAAGGTATACATGATGCCAATAGTTGAGCATGGGTATAAGTGTTGAGATCTTGCTGGTGACTGGTTCGAAGAGAATAAAGGCCAGTGATGTGAGAATTACCAACAAGGCTGCCTTACTCCAATCGCGCAGGAGAACCCTATAGATGAGCAACAGGAACACGGCATGCCCTAAGAAAACCAAGAATGTGCTCAGTGCCTCTTTCAAAGTTACATAGGCAGTGTTTCTTAAAAAGACAACCAGGATGGGGAAAAGAACCACCAAAGTGAGAGTAATCAGGGCATAAATAAGTTGTTTCTTTTTCAAATCTCTGACAAATTCTCCCGATTGAGTAACAATTACTGATTAAATCATTGCCCTCGATGACTTCATGATCGTTATTATAGCATCCGGATATTCTGACAATTCCCATTTTAAGTAATTGGATCTAAGCTATGGGGAAAAATTCCTAGAATAATAGCGGGGGAAATAAAAAAATAATATCAGCAGATTGACAAAGAAACCCAAGCTTGTTCAGTTGACTTTTTTGCAGTCTCCACCATTCAATCAATCCCAAAGCGGCTTTTTTGTCATAAGCGCATTTCTTCTTTCTTTACTCTGCAAGGGTAATCCCTTTTCTCCAAGAATTCGAATGGTTTTAGTTTTCTTTATCCTGCCTATTGTATGGGCAAGTCAGCATCGAAATAACAATTGAAAATAATCGGGAAGGTATTAATCGGATCCATATCGTCGGTCAATGGCGGATTTTCGCACCCGGGCAAGTAGAAGGCATTCACGATGGATGTCTTATATTCTTTTGGATAATTCTCGAAGTTACCGCTGTAAGCCTGATCAGTCAGGTTGCGGGCACCGTGATCTGACTGTAATACAATCACCGCGCTACCATTAGTGGCGTTAAGAATATTTTCAGTTATTTCTCTCAGGATTACCAAGAAGAACTGGTAATTCCGTGCATAGTTCTGCCAATTTCTATATCCAACACTCGGGGGTAAAACAGCACCACTGGCATCAAAGGCGAAAGGTTCATGTGGGATCATGAGGTGGGTAAAAACAAATTTCGGCGAATTCCCTGTCTTGGTGACATTTTCCACTGTGGAGAGAAGCATGTTTCGATGGTCTTGAATGGCTGGGTCAGGATTGAGCCAGGGACCAATCAAGGTTTTTTCAAGTACCATCATCTTAAAATCATCGAGGAACACAAAACCTTTTCCTTGTAATTTGCTCGGGCTCTCCACAAGAATATCCGCAGGAAACTCAGAAAAACCGCTGAATTTAGACCTGCGTTGATCAAATGCAATAACCTCGTAGCCTTGTTCTTTAAATGTCGTTACAACCTGATTTACTTTTATTGCCTGATCATAACTGCTATAGTTTTTCTCATCAACTGGATAGTTTAAAAAATTCATTCTGGAGGCTAATTCGTGAAGTGTATAAATTGAGCTGCCATGGCTGGACTGAGCAACAAAGAAACCATTATCTTCCAAATATTCCATCGTACTAGCAGCTTCGGGTATCTTGAAATAGTCAGTAGCTACCTTAAAAGATGCTGCTTCATCGAATAAAAGATAATAAACATCTGGCCGTTCCCCAGTAATTTTCAAATCTGTTGTGGCTTGCATTGAAGTAAATTGTTTATCTGACATATAAGCAGAAATTTGTTGCAATAAGAGTACTGCTCTCACACCGTTATAAACGACCAAAAAAGAAAACATGATAAGGAATACACTGTTGAGTTTACTGACAATGTCGGTTTTAATTTTCGCAACCAACCATCCAATGTAGATGAGCATAAAAAGGAAGAACGGCATAAAGTTGTATAGTTCTACCGGGAAGAGATCTACCCTGCGCAAGAATTCAAAAACGAAGCCAAACAGGTAAAATCCGATTATCACAATGGTAGCAATCAGACTCGCATTGGAAAATTTACCTCTGGTGAACAGTATGGCTATAAGGTATACCCCCAGTCCTCCTGAAGCCATCACACCAACCAGCTGTAGAAAACTGAATGTGGAGACAATTTCTATGTTTGTGACAAAGTGGAAAATAACTGGGAACAATGCCGCTAAGATAGGTAGCAAACTGTGTCTAAAGAGGTCTTTGAATGCAAAAGGGGTCTTCATATTATCAATACCCTGTGTTGCTGAAGAAAACATGATTCGGAGTGATCCGTAACGTAATAGGCGTGCGAACGATCATTTCTTGCGTCGATTGTTGGTCTTTGAATCGAAGAAAGACCTTGTAGACACCAACAGGTATAAAACTCCTGTCCATGACTGCATAAAAACCCGCTTTATCCAGGTTTTTAATGTTTTTGTCTGCAAAATGCTTTTTTACGCCATCCCGATAATAAATAATTGTTTCAAATTGCAAAACCGTCTTCCCGTCAGTTAATAGGACTTGTCTATCGTAATTGTGTTCTTCCCATAAACTCTTGTCATCAATAAAAGCCCATCCCCACAGCGCATAGGTCCTGGCTTCTTTTTCAACTTCACCACCCCCAACCCAATATTTCAAGTCGTCAATATTGAATAAAATTTTGTCTGTGTTTGTTCGGAGGTCTTTTTTGAGTTTAATAGGTTTGCCTTCCTCAACACGAACAAACAAAGGATATATCACGGGTGATAAAAACAAATAAACGAGAGCTGCAAATAGAGGAAGCAGGAAGGTGAACCTTGACAGTTTTTCTTTACATGAAAGAACCTTGATTGGCATTTTAAAGTGGCTTTCTAGTAATCAGCACTTCTATAAATTCAGCCCGAATGCCATACTGCAAATCATCGAGATAAACGATTTGTGTGGAGAGTCCGCACGCGGCTTGAATATAGTGGGTAATATCATAGCCCCAGTGAACAGTTACGAGGGAGCCTTCTGTTGAAACAGGATTCCCATGGTATTCCTTGGGAACATTCCGGTCCGTTACTGCACCATTTACTCCCCGTACTGCGCAGAATTGGGTGGGCTTATCTTTATTGATTAAGGGAGTTGTGAAGATGTGCGCACCGCCTGGTTTCAGGGTTCTCGCGATTTCCTGAAAAGCTTTTTGCGGATCAAAAAGATGTTCAAAAACATCCTGTGTGACATGCAAGTCAATTGAGTTGTCTTCAAAACTTAGATTTTCCAGGTCTTCACATAAAAAACCCTTATGCATCTCACCACTTTTGATCCCTTCAAAGTATTGCGATGGAATGTAATTCTTGCCATTATTCCGCAATCGTTCGCTTGCTCCGCGCACAGCTGGGGAAGATTCATGAATAGTCAGTTCCCGCCAATTGGGAAAATATTTATCAATACATAACATGAGCGCGCGTTCTCTGGGAATCGAGCCACATTTTGTGCAAATGTAATTATCTCTGAACCAAGTGTCTTTACTTATGAAGAGTGTATCTTGATCACAACAATAACAATAACCCTCATTGCTGAAAGCAACTTTAAGAGCAGGTGAGGCGGAAGATAATTCACCTCCTCCAAGGTTGAGGTTTTCTGTTGGTTCCTCAAGTCGGATCAGTGTCGGTTCCGCAAATTCAAAATTTAAATTAGGCACTGGGGTTTGAATCTTGCCGTTCTTGTCAATTTCCATAACCTCAAAACCGTTTGATTTGGCGGCCAGACAAATCAGACGCTCCATCACATGGGCCAGTGTGCCGTCTTCAGGGATAGGCTCCTCTGAAAAGCTCATGATGTTATGCGGTAGCAAATCAAGTACCGCGAGTGCTTCCGGTTTAGCCCAAAACATGGTTCCAGCTACAAAATTAAATTTTGGCTCACTTCCTTCGCTGGCAACCCCTAGTTGTCGGGCTAACTCAAGCGTTTGCCTTCGGTTACTTCCCCAGTAATAACGATAGTCCAAAACATGAGCCTGAGGGCCAATGATACCTATAGATTCATTGTTCACCAATTCTTCAATAGCATTCTTTGCGCCTAGTGGGGTGAGCAATTTGTCATAGATGTCCTTGCGCCACTTGTCACCATCTTCCCGGTGGGCAGATTTTTTGGTATGTATTTTAAGCAGTGTCTGATATTTGAGATGGCGAATCCTTCGAAAGATTTCTATGAAAGGTCCAATATCCCGGCCGCGGTTGGGAACAATCATCAGATACGCTTCTGGGAATAATCCAAAGATGGTTTTGAGTGACTTTTCATCCTGTTTTGGTGTGGAAATGTAAACATCCAATTTGCAGCCAATGTGGTCAAGATAATCTCGAATCTTTTCCAACATTTCAAGGTAATAGGCATGAATAACAACTGCGTTTTCATTTTTCCTGACTGGGTTTTCAACCACGCTTCCTTTAGCGTTCTGAAAATGCAGTAGGGCAACATTTTCCAGAGCATCACGCGTGGCTTGTAAATAACCGTAACCAAATTTCCGGTCAGGCTCAAGATGCGCACCTTCTGCCCATTCATTCCAGGCATTGATAAAGATCAGGCGCTCCTCTTGGGGGAATTTGCGCGTTTGTTCCAGACTCACTTGCTCAAGCCACCGCTGATAGAAAGTTGGCGTGCTGTGAATAAAAGAAAACCCTTTTCCTGGTTTACGTGCTTCATTATCCCATCCAGGTGTAACACCTCTAAAGGTGACACCCTGGCGTTTCAGGGGCTGGACATTCTCAATGACCATATCGCGATAGTCGTATACAACGCCAGCATAGTCTGGATTGTAAAAACTGATGTGTTCATTAATCCCGGTATACGGACGATTCAATGGGGGGAACTCCAACCCTGCGTCAAAACCAAGTTTTTCAGGGTTAGTAACACCAAATGCTTCCACAGCCACAAATAATGGTTCTCCAACACCCTGATTCCTGCAGTGTTCCCGCCAATAAGCAAGGGTTGCCTTTGGGTCTTTCATCAATTCAGCACGATAAATTACCACCAGGGGTCTTCCGTTGATACAAATGTAATTCCGGTGTTTGAGATACGGGACCAGATCTACGATGAATTTTTGATCGTTCTCATAACTGTGTTCCTGACCAATCAAAATGTCATGATCAAGCCCATCCCAGCGCCTGGTCCAGTTTTCGTTAGCCCAGCAAAGGCAAAAGGGGAAATTGATATTAGGATTGTTGACGAAAGAATCCAGTGGCTTCTCCAAAAGTCGTTTTCCACTGAACCAATAATAATGAAAGCAGAACCCATAAAGGCCATGCTGTTTGGCTAGTTCAACTTGCCTCTCCTGAACTTCGGGAACGCGGAGGTCATAAAAACCCAGCTCGCCAGGCAGGTGAGGCTGGTAGTGTCCCTCAAATTGGGGAACCGCTTTGGATACATTAGTCCATTCAGTGAATCCTTTGCCCCACCAGACATCATTTTCAGGAAATGGGTGAAATTGGGGTAAATAGAAAGCTATCAACTTCACCGGAAGATCCTGCAGCGGCGTTTTTTTCTTCAGAGGAACATAATCCGGTTCCAATCCTTTGGCTGTTTGAAAAAGTGTCTGATAAAGCTTGTTTGATTGGTTAGACTTTTTTTCCAAATCCATTGGATCAGATGGGCGTGCAACCATTGGTTTGAAATTTGGTCTGGGAGCCAATTCCATCTTTGCCCGTTCAAAGGATTGTCGGAGGGAGTGGGTCTTGATATACCGGAGCCCTTTGCGAATTCGCTCCAGCAGATTTAATGACCGTATTGAGCAGGAGCGCTTTATTCGTTCAATTTGGCCCTTGAGCGGCAGCTGGTGCAGTTGGGCTGCGGTCTGAAGAGATTCTCGGCTGAGTCGGTTTTCTTTCCTGCCAAAACGAATGTAGTGTACGAAAGGATTCGATTTCGCATCAACGACATCGGGGTTACCCTGAAGATAATAACTAGTATCAAAGTTTGGGTTTGGGTCACGACCTTCTTTCCATCCAAAAATCACATAGTGCCGGATGGGATCCATGTCAGCTGTTCGTACATCCTCATTATGGCTCAGGTAGAATGTTTCATCGAATAAACCGCTGTTTTTGATTATCCAATAATCTGATGTTAATTCTGCTTTTTCACGCAAAGATTTTTCAGAAGTAAGTGCCGCCTGGATGGTTTGCAGAGTTAACGATTGTTTTAGGAAGGTTTCTTCCAAATTTTCATAAATCGAAGCCTGGTTTTTGAGTGCTTGTTCAAGTTCAGCGCGTGTTTTCTGTTGGTTCTCAACCTCTTTTTCTAGTTCAGCACGTGTTTTCTGTTGGTTCTCAACCTCTTTTTCCAGCATGAAAACTTGTTCCGCCCGTTGACGGTGAAAAACATTCAATTGCTCAGCAATTGTATTTATGTCGCTCAGGAATTCTGGATAATCGGCCTTATTCCGAGAATAATTATGCACGATTTCCTGATAGGTGCTAATCCACTTATCAGCATGCATCCCTAAAAACCAGTTTTTTTGAACATCATCTTGGGCATTTTCTGCTATTTGTTTGCGCAAGTCCGGCGCTTCAATAACCGCGGTCAGATATTCCAGCCATTCCATGCTGGAATGAGCCAGGAAACCAGTTTGGCCTGGTTTAATAGTCTCCGTATACGGTTCAAGCGCACTGTAAATACCTGGAATACCCATTGCGGTATATTCAAAGTATTTAATGCCACTCTTGCTGCGGTTGAATGGATGATCTGCCAGTGGCGCAATGCCGATGTCCGCAGAGAGTCCAACGAGTCCCTGCGCGAAGTCCACAAATTCATAAGGACCAAAAGGCAGGGAGCTGACATTCGATAACCCCAACAAGGATTCAGGAGGATCCATGCCATAGAATTTCAAGTTTATCTTTGCCCCATAACGTTCAAGGACAGTTTTTAGCACTTCTACAATTTCGACTGCATCTTCCTTGTGGGTTTGTGTTCCCATATACATTATTGTTAGTGGAAGGTTCTCAGCCGGGGTTTGCAGAGGTTCTCTGAAGTGCCAAATTGTTTCATCAAGATAGTTTGGTAAAACATGTATGTTTTTATTGTAGCGGGTAAGTACCTTTCTTAGATATGGAGTAGTCACGGTAATCGCGTCCGCCGTATAAAGGGCATGCATAATCGGCAAGAGAGCGTCCGCGTAGCTTCCTTCGATACGGTGAATATGGTTCTCAGGCAATGCCAATAGGTGATCATCCATGTCCAACACTATTGGCTTGCCATATCGGTGGGCATAATCGAGGACAATTTGGTAGTTCTTAAAACTGCGGGGGAAATCCCTGTTTAATAAGACTAAATCACAGGTTTCAATTGTTTCCGGCAGGACTGTATTTTCTTCAATCCCCGAGACCCGTGTTATTCCAGCTGCTTTCAGCGGGGCAATCACCCGGTAATATTCAACAGCAGTTTTTTCTTTTCTAATTTGAAAATAAGCTATTTTCATGCTGGTTTACCTATAACAATTGTGCCCTGACTCTAACACAATCGAAGAGTGTCAGCTTTCGAGAACTTTTTTAAGTCCAAGTTTCCATGGTGTAAGCTTTAGGTTAAATGTATTTTCCAGTTTATCATTATTTAACACAGATACCATCGGCCGTTGGGCGGGCACTTTAAACTCATCGCTCTTAGCCCGTTCAAGATGTTTTACTATCTGCTCTTCTTTTTTGGGGTCCATCGCGAGGATGGCTTCTGCCCACTCAAAGCGGCTGCAAGCACCTGATCCAGTGGCGTGATAAATACCTGATCGCTCCCCAACGTAATTAAAGACCTCATCTCTCCCTTGGGCCAGGATTAATGCGGTAAGCAATGCCAACTCGCTCGCCGGGGTAGGGCTGCTTATTTGGTCATCGACCACGCGCATGTTTTCTTGCTGACGTGCCCACTGCAACACCTTGGTCACAAAACCTCCCCGCCGCATCGAATAAACCCAGCTCGGCCGTAGAATTAAATAGATTCCGTCAGCTGTAGCAATACCCTGTTCACCTTCGAACTTAGTTTGCCCGTAAACATTTAAAGCATTGGGAGGATCATCCTCCAAGTATGGGCTGCCCTTGCTACCATCATATACATAATCAGTTGAGTAGTGAACAAATACAGCGCCAATTTTCTTAGCTTCCTCTGCCAATACAGTCGGACCGGTTGCGTTGATTGCCCGGGCTAAGTCCGGTTCGCTCTCCGCCTTATCCACATTGGTATAAGCAGCCGCGTTAATGATGATGGACGGTTTTACTTCGGACACTAATTGCCTGAGACTTTGGCTGTTGGACAAATCAACATCCGGGTAATCCAGCGCAATCACTTCTCCCAGCGGTGCACATGTTCGCAGAAGCTCCCAGCCTAATTGCCCGTGAATGCCAATTTGTAGTATTTTATGCATTTGTTACCCGTTCCTCCGCCACGGCTCTTCCGCAGCGCACTTCTTACCTGTTTCTATTTTTTAAGAGACTCAACAAACCTCATCAGGTACTGTCCATATTCATTTCCAGCCATTTTATTGGCACATTGTATGACCTGTTCTTCATCAATGAAACCCATGTGATAAGCTATCTCTTCCGGACAGGAAATCATCATGCCCTGTCTCTCTTCCACTGCCTGCACAAACATGGAGGCTTGCAATAAACTCTCATGCGTGCCAGCGTCTAGCCAGGCAACGCCTCTCCCAAGTTCTTTGACTTGCAGGGTGCCTTCATTGAGATAACGTTTATTTACATCAGTAATCTCTATTTCACCGCGGGCAGAAGGGGTCAATTCCGCGGCATACTGAAGGGCATGATTATCATAGAAATAAATCCCCGGCACAGCGAATCGGGACTTGGGCTGTTTTGGTTTTTCTTCCAGACTGATGGCTTTGCCGGACTCATCAAACTCCACAACACCATACCGCTCCGGGTCTTTGACCGGATAAGCGAATACCACAGCCCCTTTCTTCAAGGATGCAGCGCTTTGTAAAATCTTCCGCATACCCTGACCATAGAAGATATTATCTCCGAGGATCAAACAGAAATTCTCATTTCCGATAAAAGGTTTACCGATAATCAGGGCGTCAGCCAACCCGCGGGGTTCAGCTTGTGTGGCATAGTTAAAAACCATACCCCATTGTGAGCCATCCTTGAGCAATTTCTGGAACAATATTTGTTCCCCGGGAGTTGTGATTACCAAGACCTCTTGAATCCCTGCCAGCATGAGCATGGAAAGCGGATAGTAGATCATGGGTTTGTCGTAGACGGGCAGAAGTTGCTTGCTCACCGCCATGGTCAACGGATAGAGTCTTGTGCCTTTTCCGCCTGCGAGAATAATTCCTTTCATATTTTCACCGTTTACGCACCTTTCTTGAACATGCTTTTAATCATCCGGAATGGTTTTGTTATCTTCCAACTATTGCTGCTACGAAGCGCTTCAATTTCTGCATTCAACATTTTATTAACTTCTAATAAGTTTGTCGATTCTGTCTGTTGTTCCTGAGACAGTTTTTTCGTTTTTTGGAGTTCTCTCTCCAGATACTTTAACTGTTCTTCAAGCGATACATTTTTTTTACGCAGGTCGGTATTTTCATTTCTTAATCTCTCGCGATTTTGCTCATAAGAGTAAGCAAGATCCACAGGTGTACGTTGCGCTCTTCTGAACAGCATTGCCCAGGGAGTGAGAAAGTTTGTGTCAAAACCCAAGTCATGAAAGAATCCTTGATAGGCAAATTCCTTCACCCAATAAGCTGATGGTTGAACATTAAAATGCGTGCTTTCAGCAAAGTCCTTAGGACTGCTCGAGAAAAGGATAGTATTTGTATGGGCACACAGATTCCTGATTGCCTTGCTTGCCCCAGAAGGGGGCATATGTTCCAGTACTTCCACTGTGACAATCAGGTCATATTGAGACTCAAAAGGTTCAGTGATAGACGCGACTTTGCAATAGGGGGCAACCGGGGCATAGACCTGATTGATGGCGTATTCTGAAATATCCACGCCCCAGGCTTCAACGCCTCGATCTCTTAATGCTTCCACTAAGAAACCTTTGGCACAACCGGCATCTAATACAGTAGTAGGATTTAGTCTGGTTTGTATCTCCTGCGCGATACCTCCAAAAAAAGCCAGCCATCTCGTGGTTCTTTCGTATGGTTCACCGCAGTTGTTGGCATAGTACCACGCATCGAATAACTCACCGGCTTTGTTCATGCGTTGCTATCCCTTCCTGTTTTCGTAGTTCTTCTTCACCCAGGTGTTATAGTCAGATTGTTGCATTACGGACGCTATCCATTCCGGATTGTCCAGATACCACTTGATCGTATCCACTAAGCCCTGATGTAAATCCCAACGCGGCTGCCAGCCAAGTTCCTGGTGAATCTTATCAATTTTTATGTCATAGCGGCGGTCGTGCCCCGGGCGGTCTTTAACATAGGTGATCAGCTGCTTGTGGGGGGAAAACTCAGAGTCCGGCAGGAGTTCATCCAGAATCCCGCAAATCTGCCTGACTATCTCAATGTTGGGAGGCTGATTGTCTCCGCCAATACAGTAGGTTTCACCTACCCGCCCCTCTGTAGCTACTTTCCAGATGCCTTCGCAGTGATCATCCACATACAGCCAGTCCCTGATCTGCATACCGTCACCATAGACTGGCAGCGGTTTGCCATGGGTTGCGTTTAGGATCATCAAAGGGATCAGTTTTTCAGGGAACTGGCGGGGTCCATAGTTGTTGGAGCAGTTACTGATGCTCACGGGCAATCCATAAGTAATTCCATAGGCACGCACAAAGTGATCGCTGGAAGCTTTAGAAGCCGCGTAAGGAGAGCGAGGGGCATAAGGAGTATCTTCCTCGAAAGGCGGTTCCTGAGGGGTGAGTGTGCCAAACACCTCATCCGTGGATACATGGTGAAAACGTACATTCTCCAAGGGAACAGCCTTATCAACTAACCAGGCTTTGCGGGCAGCTTCGAGCAGCGTAAAAGTGCCAACAACATTCGTGTTCACAAACACACCTGGGTTCAAAATGGAACGGTCCACATGCGATTCAGCCGCGAAGTGCACTACCATGTCAATTTTATGTTCGCCAAAGAGAAAATCGAGCAATGCCCGGTCAGTGATATCCCCCTTTACAAAGCGGTGCCGGTCCGGGTTTGGTAAATCACGTAAGTTTTCCTTGGTGCCTGCATAGGTGAGGGCGTCCAAATTAACGATAAAAACATCCGGTTCATGCTTGAGCAGATAATGAATAAAGTTGGAGCCAATAAACCCCGCTCCTCCGGTGACAAGTACTCTATGCATCTATATTCTCCTTCTCAGAGTTGGCGGTCCAACCCGGGGGATAGATCTCAGCATATGCCAACAAGGGAGCAGCACTGTCTTTACTGGATAATAAAGGTTCCATGCCATCCACCAACGGCCATTCAATGTTGATTGAGGGGTCATTCCAAAGGATGCTACGCTCCCATTGCGGGGCGTAATAGTCAGTGGCCTTATATAAAAAGTCCGCCCATTCACTAACCACATAATAGCCATGCGCAAAACCCGGTGGTATCCATAGCTGATGCTTATTCTCGGCGGTGAGGAAAACTCCCACCCATTTGCCGAAGGTGGGTGAACCATCGCGAATATCCACCGCAACATCAAATATCTCGCCTACAGTTGCCCGCACGAGTTTACCCTGTGCCTGATGTAGTTGGTAGTGCAGTCCGCGCAAAATGCCTTGTTTGGATCCGCTGTGGTTATCCTGGATAAATTGAAAAGGGCCCACCTCGCGTTCAAACTCGGATTGCCGGAAAGTTTCCATAAAAAAACCGCGACGATCTCCAAACACTTTTGGGACGATCAGAACCACTTCCGGTATGGCAGTACGAATGAAATCCATTAATGATTCTCCTTACGGTAAGCCTCGATAACTTCAGCAGGCTCACCGATCATTCTGAACTTGCCATGGTCCAGCCAACCCACCCTCTGACACATTTCTTCAATACGTGCGAGGCCATGCGAGACCATCAGGATGGTCACACCCTGATTTCGAAAGCCTTCCAGGCGATCCCGGCATTTAGCTTGAAAAGTTTCATCGCCTACACTTAGGATTTCATCCAAGATCAGGATCTCCGGCGTATGGGCGGTAGCCACAGCAAAACCAAGACGGGCATACATACCGGAAGAATAAGTCCGAATGGGTGCGTCAATGAAAGACGCCAGCTCCGAAAATTGCACGATTTCGTCAAAAACCTCATCCATTTGTTCGCGATCGTAGCCCAGTAGTGCTCCGTTGAGATAGATGTTTTCCCTGCCTGAAAGTTCAGGATGGAACCCCGCCCCCAACTCCAGGAGGGGCGCGATATTGCCGAATACCTGTACGCGTCCTTTGGTGGGGCGAAGTACCCGTGAGATTACCTTCAGCGTAGTGCTCTTGCCCGCGCCGTTATTGCCGATCAAACCAAAAACCTCACCTTTGTTAATTGTGAGATCAATCCCCCCGAGAGCCCAGAAGTTCCTGAAGGCTACCTTTCGCTGTAAAAGGCGGATGGCAAACTCCTTAAACGTACCAATCCTTTCCGTGGGCACTCGGTATTGCACAGCCACATTATCAAGAATAATCATGGGCTCTGACTGGGTAGCGTGGGGAATTATAGGATCAGACACGGTAGGCATACTCATCAGACTTGGAGGTAAAGAAAAGCCATCCGATAATCAGCATCCCCAAACCCCAAAGGGCCGCACGCCAAATGTCAGCCAGGGGAGGAATGATACCATCGCGGATGGGCAGGCGGAAAAGTTTAACCATATGATAGAGCGGATTGATCTGGAAGAACCAGCGCAGGTGCTCCGGAATGATGCTTTCCGGGTAGACAATCGGGGTCAGGTAGAACCAGGCAGAAAGCACAACCTGATACATTTCCGCCACATCAGGATAATAAATTGCCAGGGTAGAAATGATCAATCCAAATCCAAGTGTAAAGCTGAACAACAGCAAAATAGCAACTGGTAAAAAGATCCAGGTCCAATACAGGGGGGCACCGGATATGAGGATTACGAACAGAAGTGGCACAAGAGAAAGTAGAAGGTTCACCAAGGCAGTACCAATGGCAGAAAGCCCAAAAATTGTGCGCGGTACATAGATCTGCTTCATCAGGCTTCCGCCCCAAAGCAATCCGCTCATAGCAGCATTCGTTCCCTGAGCAAAAAAGTTCCAGGTCAACAAGCCTGTAAGAACATAAACAGGGTAAAACTGTTCGGCCTTAAAGAGGTTGGAGAACACAAAAGACAGGATTAGCATAGTGCCCAAAGGGTTGAGCATTGTCCAGGCAACCCCCAGGACAGAGCGTTTATAGCGTGTAAGAATATCCCGCCGAACTAACTGTTTTAATAGGTAACCATACCGTCGTAAGTCTCGTAGTTCAGAAAGTGCTGGATACACCTGCTTGGCAGAGTCGTAGATGGGCCTGTTGGTAATACTCAATTCAGCGTCCTATTGTCTATAGTTAACAAATTATAATACTATCATGATTGCGCAGTTCCCCGCCCCACAGGCAGAAAGCAAGATCCCCCTCACACCTCGGTTTTCCATATTGATTCTGGTCTGGGGCACCCATCAGTATCTTCAGGAATGTTTGGATTCCCTGGCTCACCAAACTTGTCAGGATTTTGAATTATTGGTGCTCGATAACGGATCGAAGATTCCTGTCGACCCAAAAGAAGTCCTGACCACCCCAAATATCAGCCTGCGTTTCTTTAGAAACGAGCAGAATCTAGGCTTTGCCGGTGGGAATAACCTTCTCGCGCGGGAAGCGAAAGGAAAGTACTTAGTTGCATTGAATGCGGACGCTTTTCCCGAACCTGATTGGCTCGAACAAGTCAGGTTGGCAACAGAAGCACACCCAAAACATTTCCTTGCCTCTCAGCTGTTGTTAGCATCTAACCCCAATTTACTTGACGGGGAGTGGAATGTCTACCATGCCTCAGGACTAGCCTGGCGCCGTAACCATTTCAAACCTGTGAACAGTGCTGAACTTCAGGAGCGTGAGGTCCTTTCCGCCTGTGCCGCAGCTGGTATATACCCAAAACCTGCCTTTGACGCAGTGGGCGGTTTTGATGAAAGTTTTTTCGCCTATATGGAAGATATTGACCTTGACTTCCGCATGCAGTTAGCCGGTTATTCCTGCATTTACCTGCCCCAGGCTAAAGTGCACCATGTCGGATCCGGCGCTACCTCCTCGCGTTCAGAATTCGTGATACGCCACGGCCACCGCAATCTGATCTGGACTTTTGTCAAGAACATGCCCGGTTGGCTATTCTGGCTACTCCTGCCCGCTCATGTCTTTTGGAACTTGGCATACATTTTGGCGTCCCTGGGGATGCGGCATGGCAAAGTGCTGCGGCAGGCCAAATTCGAAGCGTTGAAGCAGCTCCCGCGAGTGTGGAAGCAGCGCCAGCAAGTTCAGGCGACACGCAAAGTGAGCGTCTGGTCTATTGCCAAAAAGCTGGACTGGAGTCCCCTTTCGCCATTGACCAAACTCACTTACAAATAATATGTTTATGATTGATTTGTTTGATGTAGTACAGAAAAATATTTGACCGAGGTGCCCGAATGAAAAAATCCCTCTCCCGTTTTTTTATTGTTAAGGAAAATGGCGTCTTGCATACTGCCTACAGCAAGGAGGATGCACTGCAGGAGGTACAGGATGGCGGCTATTGCTGGTTCGATTACTGTGAACCTACCAAGGACGACCTCACTCCCCTGATTGACCTGCTAGGCATCCACCCACTTACCATTGAAGACAGCTTGAACGAAGATCAGTTGCCCAAGCTGGATCTCTTTCCGAACTATTCCTTTATGATCATGGGCATTTTTGAAATGGGTGAAGAGGAGCTGCTTACACATGAACTGGATTTAATCATCGGTTCAAACTTCATTATCAGTATTGCGGGTCGCAATCAGGCCGGGCAACCGCTTCTGCGCCTAATTGACAAATCTATCAAACGGGAGCAGGATAAAATTAGTCAGGGACCGGCGTTCCTGCTGCACTTACTGATAGACCAGGTGGTGGACCAAAAGTTCAATGCCCTTGAGAAAATTGAGGACCGGATGGACGACTACGAGGCGTCTATCCTGGATAGCACCCCGGACTTTAACCCTGCCGATCTTATGGATGCCCGACGCAACCTCATGACTATCCGTAAAAACGTGTTCCACGAACGGGAGTTGCTACTCAAGATCATCCGGCGCGACAGCCCCTTTGTGTCCGATAAGGCTGTTGTTTATTTCAGGGATGTTTATGATCACCTCTCCAAGTACTACGAAATTGCGGATTCTGCTCGCGACCTTGTAACCAGTTTAATGGAGATTCACCTGAGTATGATTAACAATCGCATGTCTCAGACCTCCAACCGCACCAATGCCATCATGCGCCGCCTCACGCTCATCACCACTATTTTTATGCCACTTTCGCTTCTTTCGGGCATCGGTGGAATGTCTGAATTTACCCTTATATTCGGGCAGAACAACGTAAAACTGGCCTACCTGGGACTCTTTTTGTTCATGGCGCTGATAGCTGGAGGCAATTGGTGGCTATTGAAACGCATGGAAAAGCAAATTCCGGCGCAAGATTTGGATGAGGACTAATCACTAACCCTCTCCACCAGTTTCTTCTTTTGATGGTTCTTCCGATGATTCCCGCTCTTCAGCGACTGCCTTAAGGGCTTTATTCAGATCAAATGGCGTATTGAGCAGTTTGAGGAGCTTTTCCCAAACAGCATCCTTTTCTAGTTTCTGCCATTCTTTGAGAAAATCTTCGTATTGTGCCTGTCGCAGGCTCACGCGGGATTTACGAAAAGCCTCAAGCCCGGGTAAAAGGCGGCGTAAACCGCGATCGTGACCGAAATAAGTCACAATACGCGTACGCTCCTCCTCAATAAAATTTGGAATCATGGCAATCCACACGTCCAGGTCGTGAATG
Organism: Anaerolineaceae bacterium; assembly: GCA_040772525.1. Taxonomy (GTDB): domain Bacteria; phylum Chloroflexota; class Anaerolineae; order Anaerolineales; family Anaerolineaceae; genus Mesolinea. The sequence continues at coordinate 740,110 of JAXGXZ010000001.1, forward strand.
AAGCCAAGCATATCCTGCAATTTTCTTGCTGTATTATGGAAGGGTTTCAACTGACCCTGATAGAGGTCATCAAAGGCTTCCAAGGTGTAGCGCAGCCGTTTGGCACTAATGCGCATGTTATGCAATTCAGTCACATTCTCAGGATCATATATAAAACGGACATGAGCGAGAAGATCGTTGATCTTCTGCTGAATGCTATTGAAACCGAGCTGATAGAGCTCAGGGGAATAGAGGTAGATCTGGTCCTTGCGTGCCAGAAGGGGATTAGCCCACTCTTCCAGCTTGTTAAAGACCTTATCGTAATCCAATTCCTGCATGGCGGCGATCACGTGAGTTTGTGCTTCCTGACGCTTCTGTTCCATGCGCATCAACAAGCGCTTCATTCCCGGAGCATGCCAGGTAGAACTGAATTCCGGTATGACCTCTTTGAGTGCCAGAAGCTGCACATCCAGATCACGTGCCTCCCCCAGAGCACGGGTTACATCCCGCACATCTTTTATAAGCACCCGGTACTCTTTTTTGCCAAAACAGTCTCTAAAGACACCCAGCGTGCTGCGCATACGGCGTGAAGCCACACGCATACGATGGATATATTCTTCGTCGGAAGCCTCAATCACACCGTCAACTTCTGCTTTCATCGCATCCAGATGGCGTGCTACGACCCTTGCTCCGTACACGCAAACGGAATCACTCGCTTTTTTGCTCATGTTCCTCCTTGTGTGCAGACTTCTGCCAGCTTAAGCCGGAAGAATCAAAAAGTTAAAACGGCCGCTTACTCTTGGGTAGACGGTTATAAAGCAATTCCTTGATGGGTCCCTTGAGTAGATCGAAAATCTCTTCCTGGCTTTGTTCCGCGTCGATGGTGACAAAATTATATTCCCTGGCCAACTCATCAAATTCCTTGATCATAAGAGTCTGGTAGGTAACAAAGCTATCGTAGAGGTTTTCTGCCAGGTGCAGGTCCATGCCGGCTTCCCAGTAATTGAGCCCACGTCCATGAATGAGGCGTGAAACCAGCGTAGGCACGCTTGCCTTCATGTACAGGATCAGGTCTGGCTTGAGAGCAATGCCGTATAAGCCGCGTGCCCAGTTTTTCTCAATGCCCCGAATGCTATCCCGCGCGATGACAGAATAAAAGTATCGGTCAGACAAAACAATAAAACCAGCCTGAAGGGCAGGGATTATCTGGTTTTCCAGCCTGTCAGCAAAGTCCGCCAGGTAAAAAAGACTCATAGTCAGGGGACCCAGCGTGTGGCCGCTCTTGGCCTGATCCAGACCCTCGGCAGTGAGTTCAGAGCGCGTCAGACCAGTATCGGAGACTGCGTAACCTTCATCTTCCAGCCAGCGTCTAAGCAGTTTAATCTGTGTCGAACGTCCTACGCCATCCGTGCCCTCCAACACGATCAGTTTTCCGGGTAGTTTTTGAATCTCGCGGTAGGGAAAGCCAGCACCATAGAAGTTATTATTCTTCATTTTTTACCTCTCTTTGCCGCGTGGGGATTAGTCATTATAATGTCGGATTTATTGGGGTTGGGCAGTCCTTCCCAGCCAGCCAGAACTTTTCGAACAATGGAGCGCACCTTTTTCTGTTGTTGTTTTACAGGTAAGGTGCCATCAATCAGGGTTAACCCGAATTCTTCCACCATTTTGTCATATTCGTTCAGAATGCGCCCCTGAAAGAGTTTAAAGCTCTCATTGATATTATCGGACAGGTCCAGATCCATACCGGCCTCGTAGTATTTCAACTTAGCGCGTGCACCGGTAATACGATCCACCGCGACATCCAGAGGAACTCTAAAATAGAGAGCGGCATCTGGCATAATGGCAAATGAGTACATATTGCGTACCCAATCCGGATCCACACCGCGGGCAACGTCCCTGGCAAAGGCGGTAAAGGCATATCGGTCTGCTAGCACGATCACGCCAGCTTTCAGTAGCGGGTAGATACTGTTTTCCCAGCGGTCCGCGAAATCCGTGCAGTGCAGAGTGCTGAAGGTTGTGGCGGTGAATGATTTTGCCTTCTTTGCCGCGCGCGTTGTGCTTTTGACCAGTACACTGCTGTTCCATTCACTGAAATAAACAGAATAGCCATGAGACTGAAGCCACTTATACAGCAAATCGATCTGAGTCGACTTACCTGATCCGTCAATGCCTTCAACGACAATCAGTTTTCCTTTGGTTGTGTTTGGTTTGAGCACATCACTCTCCTTAAACTTGATAACTAAAACGACCCTGTGAGGACTATGTTCAGACTTGGTCCTTCACAGTGATTATAGTTTATCTGACAAGTAATTTTGACCTTGTTTGGGAACAAAAACGCCCTGACGAGTCAAAATCAGAGCGTTTAGTTCATGTTCTAGTGTTTTTTCACTATTCTTCATCCTCATCATCCGAGGAATCGAGTTCAATCAATTCTCCGGTGGTGATGAAAATTATGCGCTCACAAATATTAGTCACACGGTCTGCTGTGCGCTCAAGATTGTGGATCACCCAAATAATCTGATTGGTGTGATCGATCGTAGCTGGGTTGGTGATCATATTCTGAACAATCTTGCGGTAGACGATCTGGTAGAGTTCATCCACTTCGCTATCTTCTGCCGGGAGCGTCCGGGCAACCACATCATCTTCCGCAATGAAAGCACCCAAGGCACGGTGCAGCATGGAAACCGCCAGATCGGCCATGGCTGAGATCTCGCGCATGGGGATGGGCGTCTCATCATCAGCAATGCGAATGGCTACTTTGGCAATGCCTTTGGCGTAATCACCAATCCGCTCCAGTTCCGTAATCACTTCCATCGTTGCGGCTAAAAGGCGCAAATCCCGCGCCAAGGGACTCTGGGTAGCAAATAATATCAGGATGCGGTTTTCAATGGCGAATCGTTTTTCATTGATCTTATTGTCTTTCGCCAAAACATCTTTGGCTGCAACCGGATCTCTCCTGCGCAGACAATCGACAGCATTAAGGATTGCCTGTTCCACCAGACTACCTAAAATCAGGGTCTCATCCTGGATTAATCGGATCTCGCGATCCAAAGCTAAGCGAGGCATGCGTCCTCCTCCAATACTAACCGGTTTTGTTTGATGATACACCAAAACAAGCCTCTTGTACAAAAGTTATTAAACTATAACACGCTCTTCAAGAATCCCGTTCTACAAGGGGTTAAGGGTTGCTTGAAGTTAGGTAAATAGCTTGTTAAACCTGGGGAGGCGCAATGGGAATCCTGAAGAAGAAGCTGCTGCCTTTGCCTTCCTCACTCTCTACCCAGATCTCACCACTGTGGGCTTCAATCATATGCCGGCAAATGGACAAACCCAAGCCAGTCCCTCCACCGGCACGCGCCCGGTCCGCTTTGTAAAAGCGCTCAAAGATGCGTTTTTGGTCTTTTTCTGAGATGCCCACCCCATTATCCCGCACCATAAAGATCACATCTTGGTCATGCACCCAGGCACCTACCTGAATCTCACCGCCCGGTGGTGTGAATTTGATAGCGTTGTGCAACAGGTTTATGAGCACCTGAGAAATACGCTGTGGGTCCGCAAAGATAAGCGGGAGCCCTTCGGGACAATTGACGTGCAGCTTCAGACCCACCCGTTCTACTTGCAGTGCCATACGTTCCACTGGTTTGGCAATCAACTTACAGGGTTCAGAGCGCTGAAACTCAAAATTGGTTCTGCCCGCCTCAATACGGGAAAGTTCGAGAAGCTCGTTCACCATCTGAGTGAGGTTATCCACTTCCGCATCCATGCGCAGCACGAATTTACGTGCGATGGGCGGGTCTTCTAAAGCCCCATCCAGAAGAGTTTCACTCAGCGCTTTGAGACCGGCCATGGGCGTGCGCAGTTCATGAGAGATATTGGAAATAAAATCCCGGCGCACGGTTTCAAGGCGGTGCGTCTGCGTGAGATCCTGAAAGAGCAACATGGTACGACCTGGTAATGCCTCCCCCAGCGGAATGCCTACCACCTGCAGGAATTTGTGCTCCACGCCCATTTCGATGGTGATCGCTTTGGGTTCTCCTTCCTGAGAGCCCTCCCAAAGTTCGACCAAAGCATGGTGCCGCATCACTTCCACCACGGAGCGCCCGAGCGCAGCATTATTAGTCATGTGGAACAATTTTTCAGCTGTGCGGTTGAGGAGTTGTACTCGTCCGTCGCTGTCCGCAATAAGGACACCATCGGTCATTTGGCTAAGAATAGCCGAGAGCATAGCCCGCTCCCGCGAAAGATCCTTTATTTGCGTTTCGATTTGGCTGGCGGTCTGGTGCAGTGCCTGGCTCAATCCCTGAACCTCAACTAAAACTTCTTCCTCATCAGGGATTTCTATTTCCTGAAACCTTCCCTCCCCTAACCCTTTGGCAGCAGAAGTCAGCACGCTAAGCAATTGTGTATGCCGATCGGCAAGCTTGAAGATGGTTAGCAAAAACAATATACCTGCCAGGACAGCCAGAACCAGCGCCATGAGATAAGAAGGTATGAGATTAGGGGGTGTTCCCTGCAACGCGGCTTTCTGATAAGCTCTTGATACCATCCCGGGCAAGAGCAATAGCAACAGGACCGCAAAGATCAGGAAGATCAGGATAAAAGAAAGCGCTATGCGCCATTGCAAGCGCAGCTTCATAGTTTAGCCTTCGAAACGATACCCGGCTCCGCGAACAGTTATGATACGCTGTGGTTTATCCGGGACAGGTTCGATCTTTTCTCGCAGCCATCGGATGTGCACATCCACCGTACGCGAGTCACCCACAAAACCCCAGCCCCAAACACGTTCGAGGATCAGTTCGCGTGTGAGCACACGCCCACGGTGCTGCCCCATGAAGGTAAGTAGTTCATACTCTTTGGGTTTGCAGGGCACCACTTTGCCATCCAGCCGCACTTCCCGGCGGGTCATATCGATTTCAAGGTTACCGAAGGTTAAGACCTTGGGCTGTTCAGCTTCCAAAGCAGCTGATTCGGCTTCTTCACGTATCAGGCGCACGCGCCGCAGCAGAGCTTTGACACGCGCGATTAATTCGCGCATACTGAAAGGCTTTGCCAGATAGTCATCCGCGCCAACTTCCAATCCAACCACACGGTCAATTTCATCGTCCCGTGCGGTGAGCATGAGTACCGGAATGTTGGTTTCCTGACGCAGAATACGGCAGACTTCAAACCCGTCAATACCTGGAAGCATAACATCCAAAACAACTAAATCCGGTTTAATAGTGTGTGCCATTTCCAAGGCGGTGTTGCCATCTCCGGCAACTTCAACGTTGTAGCCTTCTTTTTTGAGGTTATAGGACAATGTTTCCTGTAAGGAAACTTCATCGTCTACTACCAAAATTTTTTCCGCCATGTGCCCTCCACGCGCTCCCATTCTTCCGAAATCAGACAAACCAGGCTGGTTTGTTTTGTTAACATTGTACCTTAACCAAGTTGTTAATGTTTACTCTTTGTACATCCGAGTTCCCGCAAACCCTCCGTGATTCCCTCATAAGTATCCTTGTAATGGTAAAATGCAACGAACAGGAAGGAAGAAAGATGTCAAGATCGATCGAATCCGCCCGAGCGGATTTTCCCATTCTGAATATGTCCATCAATGATCACCCCTTTGTCTATCTGGACAACGCGGCAACCACGCAAAAGCCGCAGGTGGTGATCGACACGTTGGTTAACTACTACACCACGATGAACAGCAATATTCACCGCGGTAATCACACCCTGGCGAACCGCGCTACCGAAGCGCATGAAGGTGCGCGGGAGACCGTGGCTCGTTTTCTCAACGCGGCGCATGCCCACGAGATCATTTTTACCCGCGGCACAACCGAGGCGATTAACCTGGTGGCCTATTCATTTGGAGATGCTTTCGTTGGTGCAGGAGATAACGTGATCGTTTCCCAATTAGAGCACCACAGCAACTTTGTGCCCTGGTTCGAGCTCTGCCAGCGCAAGGGCGCTCATTTCCGTGTGATCCCCTTTGGCGAAAACGGAGAGCTGAATCTTGAGGCTTTTAAAGCCTTTCTGGACGAACGTACCCGCATTGTTTCCATCAATCATGTTTCCAATTCTTTGGGAACAGTAAATGATATTGATGAGATCATCCGCCTTGCTCACAACGCCGGTGTACCCGTACTGGTGGACGGTGCACAGGGTGTGCAGCACCTTGCCCACGATGTGCGTGCCATGGACGCGGATTTTTATGCCTTTTCAGGCCACAAAATTTATGGCCCCACGGGTATCGGGGTTTTGTACGGCAAAGAAAAATGGTTGGAAAAAATGCCCCCCTTCCTTTATGGCGGAGAGATGATCGACCAGGTGACCTGCAAAAACATCACCTACAACGTGCTGCCCTATAAGTTTGAAGCCGGCACCCCGGACATCTCCGGTCCGATTGGATTAGCTGTCGCGCTGGACTACTTAAGCCAATTTGACGCGGCTGAAGTGCTTGAACATGAAAACTCGCTCCTGCGGTACGGTTTGGAACAACTATCAGACATTCCTGGGGTTACTATCTACGGTAACCCACGCGAACGCTCCAGCATCCTCCCCTTCAATGTGGAGGGCATCCAACATTTTGATATGGGCGTTTTGCTGGATACCTACGGTGTCGCCGTACGCACAGGTCAGCACTGTACGCAGCCCATCATGGATGCTTTGCATGTATCCGGCACTGTCAGAGCGTCACTTGCGCTTTATAATAACCGGGAAGATATGGATGCCCTGATATACGGGGTTAAACGTGTATGCAAGTTGCTTAAGAGGTAAACCGTGCCATCGATTGCCGAGTTGGAAGACCAGTTTATTCAGGATTTCAGTGAACTGGAAAACTGGGAAGAAAAATACGATTACCTGATTGAGTTGGGTGAAGAATTGGGACCAATGGACCCAGCACTTAAGACCAGTGTCAATCTGGTCAAGGGCTGTCAGTCCAGCGTGTGGTTTGCTACGCGCTGTGAAGACCAAAAACTTTACATTCAAGCCGAGAGTGACTCACTTATCATCAAAGGTATTGTGGCAATTTTAGTTAAATTGCTCTCTGGGCAGCCTGCCTCGGAGATCGAACATGCCAATTTGACTCTGTTTGAAACGTTAGGTTTGTGGCGCCATCTTTCTTCCCAGCGCAGTAATGGCGTCACGGCTATGTTGGCCCACTTGAAGCAGTCAGCTGCCTTATGTAAGCCTGGCTTGGAACATTTTGCTGATAGCAGTGCTGGCTATAGCAACGCTCGCGGCGATTAAGCGCTAATGCCTTCCCTGAATTAACGTTTACTGCGAGAAGATGTACTAAGTCTTTCTCGCCCTTTATAGGCCCATTAACCGTATTTAAACAAAACCGTTGTTGCTTTTACGCGGTAGACAGGTACAATAATTGGCATGAACACAAAAAGGCCCCACATTCTTCTTACTAATGACGATTCAATTGATTCCCCAGGATTATGGGCGGCGGCAGAAGCACTTTCTCCCCTTGGGTATGTAGAGGTCGTGGCGCCGCGTACGCAGCAAACTTCCATGGGTCGGGCCATGCCTCGCGAGTCGGATAACCTCGTGACATCACAGACGTTGATAGTGCATGGAAAAGAGTGGCTGGTCTATGCAGTGGGCGGCTCTCCCGCTCAGGCTGTTCTACACGGACTTATGCAGGTGCTGCCAGTAAAGCCGGATCTGGTGGTTTCAGGTATCAACTATGGTGAGAACATTGCTTCCGGGCTCACTATCAGCGGCACGGTTGGCGCGGCTCTCGAGGGCGCCAGTGCTGACCTGCCAGCCCTGGCAGTTTCCTTGCAGACGGAGACTAAACATCATTTCAGCCTCTCACCCGAGGTGGATTTTTCCATCGCCGGTTATTTCACATGGTTTTTTGCAGATCTGCTACTAAAAAAACGCATGCCGTTCGATGTGGATGTGCTCAAGGTGGATGTCCCCACTGGTGCTACTCGGGAGACTCCCTGGCGGGTTACGCGCCAGTCGCGCCAGCGCTATTACACCCCCATGTTGGGTAAAGCTGACACTGAAACAGGTGTACGCCGTATCCGCTTTACCCTCAACACAGACCACAGCAAGGCAGAACCTGACAGCGATCTGAGGACACTGTTGGTGGACAATTTGGTTTCGGTTACACCTATCAGTCTGGATATGACCTCCCGGGTCAATATTGAAGAATTGCAGACTCTGCTGGAGTCCTAACCCCGCTTAAATATTGAAACGCACCTCAATAATATCGCCGTCTGCCATGCGGTAGTCTTTGCCTTCCACGCGCAACCTGCCTTTGGCACGTGCCTCTGTGGTACTGCCGAATTTCATAAGGTCTTCATAGGAGATAATTTCAGCACGGATAAAACCTTTCTCCATGTCACTATGGATCACCCCGGCAGCTTCTTTGGCAGTACTGCCCCGACGCAGCGTCCAGGCATGCACCTCTTTATCGCCTACAGTAAAAAAGGTTTGCAAGTCCAACAGGTCATAGGACAAACGAATCAGCCTAGAAAGTCCGGTTTCCTGAATACCGAATTCTTGCATAAAGATTGCGGCATCTTCCGGTTCAAGCGCAGCGATATCCATCTCCAGCTTAGCAGGCATGCTTACCACCACTGTTTTTGGATGCGGGCTTTCAAAGGTCAGCTCAGGCTGATCTTCACTTTGGTTAATCACGATAATCTGTGGTTTGCGGCTTATAAAGCCAAAACTGGCGAGTATCTTGTCTTCCTCGTCAGTGAAATTGTAGTGTCTGAGCGGCAGTTCACTATTTAACACGGTTTGCAGGCGCTCAAACAGATCGATTTCAGTCTGAATCACTTCGCGCGGTCGGGTAACCCCGCGGCGATGTTCTTCGCGCAGTTTTTCCAGGCGTCTCTCCACCATGATCAGGTCATTGAGGATAAATTCCGTATCCATTCGCTGTACGTCGCGCAAGGGGTCAATGCTCCCCGCTTGGTGCGGTACGGAAGCATTCTCAAACTGGCGGGTAACATGCAGGAATCCATCCATCTGACCCAACTGGTTGATAAGCGCACCGCTGAGACCCTCTTTGTTGCCGCTGGCGTCCAGACCAGCAATATCGGCATAAGTGACCTTGGTATGCACGACCTTTTTGGGTTTATATATGGCCACCATGTCATCCACGCGCGGGTCGGGAACGTCTACCACGGCGGTGTGCACTTGCATGCGGCCGCTGGAGATTTCCGTGGGGACGTCTGAACGTGTCAGCGCTTTATATAGAGTGGTCTTACCGCTTTGCGGAAGCCCGATGATGCCAAGTTGCATAAAAACTCCCTCGCCTCAGCTCGTGAGGAAAATTATTGTTCAGGATTATACCCCTGGCCAGATTGCACAGTATTGTTAGCCTCCGCCTGAAAGGGAGGCATCGTAAGCACAGCAAATGAAACAGGAAATATCCCTTTTTAAGATATACTCGTATAATATGAATTATTTCAGCCCGGAGGAGATATGAAAAAGCTTGTTGTCATCGTTTTAATCCTTGTCTTTCTTTCCCTCGCTTGTATCAAACCCAAAGTTACACCTGCCGATGTGCCCACACAGGCTCCGGCACCCACACGAACAGCCACATCAGTTCCCACTCAACCCGAGCCTGCTCAGGTTGAACTCCAGCCAACAAAGTCAATAGGAGACGAAACCCTCTCTGATGAGGACACGCTGCTCTTTTCGGACGAATTTGATGACCCGCAAGCCTTCACATGGGATTTTTTCAACTCTGAAACGGGGCAGGTGACCGTCTCCAATGGAAAGCTCGTACTTAGCATGTCCATAGACAATACTTTTTATTGGACTAACACTGATCGTTTCAACATCCGGGACGTTATGGTAGAGGTGGAAGCTACCCTCCTCTCAGGCTCAAAGGCGAATACGCATGGCATCGTTTGCCGCTTCGTGGATGATGATAATTTTTATGGTTTGGCAATTGGAAATAGCGGTGACATCGAGATTATTAAATCTGAAGCAGGGGTCAACACCTTCCTCTTCCAAGAAAACAACCCTAGTCTGATCAAACCGGGTGAAAATGAAATTACTGCGACATGTATCGGAGATGAACTCAGCTTATATGTCAACAACAAACTCGCCGGCAGTGTTAAAGACACTACCTTTGCCAGTGGAGATGTGGGCGTCATAATCAGCACTTTTGATGAGCCGCAAGTCACCATTGGCTTCGATGATTTTGAGGTCTATCTCCCCAAGGGAAGCCAGCTTTCAGAGGCTTCCCCCGGACTGAAAGAAGGTCCTTACATCCCAGATAGCGGAACACTCTTTTTTGAGGATGATTTTGAGGAGATGGGCTTGAATGATTGGGAATTGAGCACAGATCCGGAACTGCAAATCTTCTATTCTGACGGAGAGTTCAACATGCAGGTGCTTTCCCCTATGATCTACACTCATTCCCAAACCAACGCGGTGAACCTGGAAGATGTGGTGCTAAGTGTGGATGCCTATCGTAAGGGCGGAGATGAGGAGAACCTCCATGGTTTCGTGTGCCGTCTGGAGGATAATGACAATTTTTATGGGCTTGGCATCGGCAATGATGGCTACGCCGTGATCTTTATGGAATTAGATGGGGACATGATCCTTTTGAAAGAAAAGTATATTGCCATTCTGGATACCGAATTCAACAAGCTCGTTGCCACCTGCATTGGAGATGAGCTATCGCTGTATGCCGGTAATCAGCTGATCATTACCACCAGGGACGAAACCTTCAGCCTCGGCGATGTCGGCTTGCTGGTCGGATCTTACAGCTCCGTTCCTGTGGAGATCGGTTTTGATAATTTTGAGGTTTACACATTGGATTAAATGTCGGGATTGGAGAAAAAGCCTTTAGAAATTTCCACCACAATTTGTTATCCTTGTCGCGATTAATAAATCGTTTGACTCGCTTTGTGTTGTGGTAATATTATCTCCCCGCGCCGAAGTGGCGGAACAGGCAGACGCGCACGACTCAAAATCGTGTACCGTAAGGTATGTGGGTTCGATTCCCACCTTCGGCACTCCAGGCTCCAATTCTTTTTGGGGCTTTTTATTTAAATTTACCCTTGACTTAACGGCGGTCTATTCTACAATTTATATAGATTGGAGTATACCCAGTCATTCCTTTATTTTGACTTCCGGCATCGGACTTAGGGAACCGATGCAAAAGGATCACCATTAATACCGGACTTGGTTAGTGGTGATCCTTTTATTTACCCTGATCAAAAAAAACCACGCTTACTCCGTCTCCACCATCTTTTTCCCCGCCCGATTCCCATTTTTTAACATGTGGGGAGGCTTTAAGTTCCTCGCGGACGGCCTGACGCAGTGCGCCTGTGCCCTTGCCGTGGATAATGCGCCCATAGGGGATACCGGAGAGGTATCCCTGCTCCAGATAAATTTCAGTTCTTTCCAGCGCGTCTTCCACGCGCATGCCGCGCAGGTCCAGTTCCATACCGGGAGAGTCCACCCTGGGCAGGGACGTTTTGCCTTGGACCGGTTGGCTCTTCTTTGCTTCAGATTGAATGGATTCCGGCTGCTCAACGGGATGCAGACGTTCAATATCAGTGTTCTTCAGGCGCAGACGAAGCGGCCCGACCTGCACTTCCACATCTTCCCCATTCAGGACAGTCACTATGCCTTCTTTCTTCAACCTGCGTACCTGAACCTTCTCTCCCACTGTCAGCGGTGTACTAACCAGCTTTGGTTTGGATCGGCGCTTCTTTTTACGAGCGTTTTGTTCCTGTCTTTTCTCGATCTGCTCCAGTTTTTCTTCCAGTTCAGCAACAACCTGTCCTGGTTCCCCCGGTTTGCGCAACCTGTTCATCTCACGCCGCAGGTCCGCAAGGTCGCCTCTAAGTGCATCGAGTTCTGCTTCAGCTTTCTGTTCTGCTTTTTCAAGAATCCCGTTCTTTTCTGCCTCCAGTTTTTCCAGACGCTCATTTAATTGGTTGCGCGCCGCCTCTGCCTCCAGCCGGGCTTTATCAGCGGCTTCGTAACTGGCACGTGTAAGATCACGCTGGCGGTGGATCTCATCCAGCAGGTCTTCAGCATTCAGGTTGGTAGGGTCAAGTTCACCACGAGCTGCTTCAATGATTTCCATAGGCAACCCCAACCGCTCAGCAATCGCCAGGGCGTTCGACCGTCCGGGCAAACCGATGGTGAGATGATAGGTAGGTTTAAGTGTCTCGAGATTGAACTCCAGACTGGCATTGGTGACACCGCGTGTAGCATGGGCATAGGTTTTGAGCTCAGGGTAGTGCGTGGCTACAATACAGGTGATCTTGCGTTCCAGCAAATGGCTTAGCACTGCCCTTGCTAAGGCTGACCCTTCCTGCGGGTCTGTACCTGCCCCCAACTCGTCCAGAAGCACCAGCGAACGCGAATCGGCTTGTTTGAGGATGCGCACAAGCTGCGTGATATGGCCGGAAAAGGTGGAAAGAGACTGCTCGATGGACTGTTCATCACCAATATCAGCAAACACATCCTTGAACAAGCTTAGTCTGGAGCCAGACTGAGCTGGGATCTGCATGCCGGCCTGCGCCATAAGTATCATCAGACCGACAGTTTTGAGCGTCACTGTCTTGCCGCCGGTATTGGGGCCGGTGAGTACTACCGCGAAGGTTTCAGGATCCAGTTCCACATCGATGGGAACTGCAATGCTCTGCTCCAACAAGGGGTGGCGGGCGTGCACCAGGTGGATCAGGCTGCCCGGGTGGTGTTCGGGCGGGCAGACGGTAAAAGGCACAATTTCCGGTTCCACAGCCCGCAGCGCCTCAGCATAACGCGCCTTCATCAGCGCCAGATCGAGATCTGCCATGGCAAAGCTAGTTTGATTAAGCATTTCAGCATTCTCCGCGATGCGCAGGCTTAGTGCGTGCAGAATATGCAGCACCTCATCGCGTTCCTGCAGCTCCAGTTCACGGTATTTATTATTCCATTCCACCACCGGCAGCGGCTCAATGAAGAGCGTCATACCCGAAGCAGACTGATCATGTACCAACCCTTTGACACGTCCCTTAAATTCAGCCCGCAGCGGCAGCACATAGCGTCCATTGCGCTGGGTAATGAGCGTTTCCTGCAGCATGTGCGAGCTGGAGGAGTCGGTCAAGTAGCGCGATAAGCGCTCCATCAAGCGCCCATGCGTTATCTTGAGCTCGGAACGGATGCGAGAAAGTTTTTCAGAGGCATTATCCAACACCTCCCCGCGATCGTTGAGGGTCTTGTTGATCAGATCCACCAACCCGCTGCCATCGGAGAGATTCTCAGCGAGTTTCGCTAAGGCAGGAATGTCTGCCTGATGCTCAATGAACTGACGCCTGGCATCCCGTGATAGTACCAGCGTGTTGCGGATGGAAAGGATGGTCAAGGGTTCCAGCGTGATGTCGTGCAGAGTCTGGTCCGTGAGGGGGCGCAGGTCCACCGCGCCTTGAAAGGAAACATCCCCCACCAGCTCCAATAGGCGGCGCGCTTCACGTGTGAGCTGCTGGGCTGAATGCACTTTCTCCAATTGGCTGCTGGGGCGCAGTTTTTCTGCCAATTCAGCTGAGGCTTCAAAACCAGCAAAAGACTTGAGCTTGCTGAGAATCTTATGGTATTCGAGCAGTATCAGAGTTTTCGGGTTCATCGAAAAAAGTTTATCATGTTTGCTCACTCCCAACGGGAGCGAAGCCCTAAAGCAGAACACCTCACAATTGTGTTTGCCATAAGTCTTCTTCCTGCCGATTGACAGATAGCAGCCTTATATAGACTAAGGAGTGGAATTCAATGGTTCAGTATATGCAAAACAGCGTAAGGTCTCAGCGTTCCCCGCGGCACTCCGCCTGAAGCTGGGTATAGAACCCGCGCAGATAGGCATCGCGCTGCTTGGCGATGCGTTTGCCGGTCTGGGTGAACATCAGGTCTTTGACCCTGCGCAGTTTAAAGAGGTATTCGTGATAGGAGCTGTGCTGCTCACCGGACTCCTTTTCGCCGCTGGTCAGAAATTTCTCAGAGGGTTCAGCGTAGGTGGGCTGCCCTGCCAGGGCGGCATAGGCGATGGTACGCGCGGCTCCGATGGCTCCTAAAACATCCAGTTTGTCTGCGTCGAAGAGGCACTGTGCCTCGAGCGTCTCCGGTTTCACGCCGGTATGGCGAAAGCGATGCGCCAGAATGGCATGCTGCACAGCCCGGATGCGTTCCTCCGGCCAACCTTCCGCCTTCAGTATCTCGCCCGCAAACTCAGCAGAGGTGATGTGATGTTCCTTGCGCGCGCCCCCCTTCGGGTCGGGTGTTGCTCCTTTGGAATCATGCAAGAGTGCCGCGGCATGCACGATCTCAAGATCTGCCCCCTCCTCGAGCGCAATACGTTCAGACAACCGATAGACGCGCATCACGTGTTCAAAGTCATGCACTGGGTCTGCTTCGGCGTACCATTCCCGTGCTTGTTGGATGGTGGGCATCTCAGCTTTCCTGAATGGTATGAACGATACCCTTCTTGATTACCACAGCCACCTGATTGGTGCCGTAGCGATAGGAAAGGTTGCGGTAATCCGGCGTGGTGAGGATGAGCAGGTCAGCCTGCTTACCGGGCGTCAGGGAGCCTACGCGTTCCTGCCTGCTAACGGCAGCAGCCGCGTTGATAGTAGCAGCCGCCAGTGCTTCGGAAGGGGTTAATTTTAGGTAACGGCAGGAGAGCGCCTGCACCATCTGCATGGACTCGCACCAGGTGGTACCTGGATTGAGATCGCTGGCAACAGCCAGGGTGCCACCCTCTTCAATGATGGAACGGGCGGGGGTATATTCGCTCTGCGCCAACCCAAAGGGCGTTCCGGGCAGAGAGACGGCCACGGTGCGGCTTTTAGCCAGGGCACGGATATCCTGAAGCGAGGTCTTTACCAGGTGATCAGCGGAGGCTGCGCCCAGTTCCGCTGCCAGATTGCCGCCACCGATGTTGGCGAACTCGTCGGCATGTAGTTTGAGCGGAAATCCAAGACCGCGCGCCGCCAGGAGGATACGGCGGGTGCTTTCAAGGTCAAAAACACCTTGTTCACAGAAAACATCCACAAAAGGCAGGGGCATCTTGGGGGCGTACTGCTGCCACCACTTCTTCAGTTCGGGCAGGGCACGGTCGATCAGAAAGTCAATATAAGCATGCGCGTCGCCATTGAATTCCTGCGGAATAGCGTGCGCACCCATCCAAGTAGGTACAAGTTCATAAGGGCCCCAGAGGTTCATGCGAACAATTGCCTCAAGCTGCTTATGTTCGGCCTCAATGTCCAACCCGTAGCCGGTTTTGACTTCGATAGTTGTGGAGCCGTGCCGAAAGGCTCTCAGCGCGCGTTCACTGGACTGTTCAATCAGCTCATCCAGGCTGGCAGCACGCGTGGCTTCGACAGTGGAGGCAATACCCCCGCCGGCGGCCATAATCTCCATATAAGACTTGCCTTCCAGGCGCATCTCGAACTCGCCCACGCGGTCTCCTGCCCATACCAGATGAGTATGAGGGTCCACGAAACCAGGAATGACCGCGCGGCCTTGCGCGTCCAGCTGTTCCGCCTGAGGATAACGCTCCAATAAGTCCGCAGATTTGCCTGTGTCCGCAATCAGGCTGCCGTCAATGAGTACCGCGCCATTGCGAATTGCTTGAAGCGTGCCAAGCCGGTGACCACGCTGGGGTTGGGGGGTAAGGGGGATAACTTCGGAAGTGTTATGAATAAGCAGCATGAGGTAATTGTAATACGAATGCCTATCAGAATCTGTCCGCGGATATGCCTAAACCGGCACGCAAAGGTTATACTTTAACTTACAAAAAAATAACACGAGGAGATGCCATGCCAAGAGAAAAAACGCTGCGCTACCTGATTTTTGCCTCGCTCTATTTTACACAGGGTACCATTCTGGGCTACTTTGCCTCCCTGAACGCGCTCTATCTTCTGGACCGCGGTCTGACGCTCACGGATGTGGGTATCTTTGGCGCGATCGCGCTGATTCCCTTTGTACTCAAGATTTTTTTGGGCATGTTATCCGACCGGGTTAACCTTTTCGGGCGGGGGCACCGTGTGCCCTACATCATGATTGGGTTGTCCGTGCAGTTGGTCTGCCTGTTACTGGTGCCAATGGTCAACCCAAAAACAGCCTACTGGGGCTTTGTTGGGCTGGCTTTTCTGCTGCAAATGGGCATGGCGCTCTATGATACTTGTACAGATGGGCTGGCGCTGGACACCACGCCCTTGGAAGAGCAAGGCACCATCCAGGGTTTCATGGTGGGCGGCCGGGCGATCGGGACGATTGTAGCGGCTTCAGCGGTGGGTTTGCTAGCCCAGTATATAGGGTGGAACGCTGTCTTTTGGGTATTGGCAGCGCTCACCCTGCTGCCCCTGCCGCTGGTGCTAATGGTCAAAGAAGAGCCGCGTCCGGCGGATATGCGTTTTGAATGGCGCGCATTCTTAGCCTTCAAACGCTGGCCGGTTATCGCCGTTGGGTTGGTGGGACTGTTGGTTTTTCTGGTGATTGTGGGTGCCAACCAATTGATCAACCCCTTCCTGCAGGAGACTTTGGGTATTTCGCTCTCTCAAGCTGGGTTCATCACATCGTTGTGGGGAATTGGTGTAGTTGTCGGCAGTCTGGTGGGCGCCTTACTTAAAAAGAGGCTTAAAGATGTCAGCGCGACCCTGGTCATGTTGATTTTGGTTGCTGCGGCTCTGGCAGCCCTGGCTCTGCTCATTCGCCCGGAACTGAACCTGACGCTGGCAATTCTTCTGGTAATGGCATTTGGAGTAGCCTACGGTGCTGCCCAGACTATCACCTTCGCGTTGTGCATGCGTTTTGTGGATGCGCGCATTGCTGCTTCCATGTTTGCCATCCTGATGGCTTTCACCAATGTGGGGCAGGGAATCGGTCTGGGATTGGGCGGAACGCTGGCGGACAAAACCGGTTATCCCGTCACTTTTTTGGTCTTCGCGGGGCTTCTTGCCCTGGTGCTGCCGCTGCTGCCTGGCTTGTTTAAACCGCAAGCTGTTGAATGAGAGAACTGCGCTGGGTCTTTGGCCAAAGCCCGGAAGCTTACGAACGCTACCGGCCGGTGTATCCACCGGATTTGTTTGATGCGGTTTTAGAGTATGCCGGTGTCAAGGCAGGCCGCAGAGCACTTGAAATTGGCGCAGGTACCGGGCAGGCAACACTGCCTTTTCTGCAAGCGGGGTGTCGGGTGGATGCCCTGGAACCCGCCCCTGGGTTGGCATGCATCCTGGCTGAGAAGAACAAGCGCTTTTCCGGATTCAATTTGCTTCCGTTCACCTTTGAGGAAATCTCCGAATCAGGTTCCCTTTATGACCTGATCTTTTCCGCCAGCGCTTTCCACTGGCTGCCCAAACAGGAGGCTTACGCCAAGTGCCTGCGCCTGCTCAAGCCCGATGGGACTCTCGCCCTTTTCTGGAACGCTACCTACCCGTCAGATCCGCGAGGGCAGCTTTTTCAGGAGATTTTGTCCGCGTACCGCCGATGGGCGCCTGAAATTAAGTTGAAAGCGCAGGAGGATCCAGTCAGATACATGCGCAAAAGGAACGCGTTGCTGCGCTACGGGTTTGCGCAAGCCGTCAACCATGTGTTCAGGAGAGAGAAAGAGTTAAGTACAGAATCCTATCTTGGATGGCTGGGTACCTCCTCCCACCATCTCAGCCTGTCGGAGCCAGTCAGGAGTTGTTTGGAAACTCAACTCAGATATATCCTGTCCAGGCATGGCAAGAGTATCAAAGTCATCGATGTGACCGATCTTTACCTTGGCAGAAAAGACTGAATGCTATAATCTTCCCAACACAGCTGACAGGAGCAGCCATGAAACAGAATCAGGCAGGGATCCAAATCAGTCGGAAGTCTTTTTTCTCTTCCGTGATCATCTTATTGCTGCTCATGTTAGCGGCGGGTATTCTTACACTCGTGGTTCCTGCCGGGCAGTTTGAACGCGCGCTCACGGATGGTCGGGAGACTATTGTGCCCGGATCTTTTAAGCTTATCAGCGGGGTGCAATATCCCATCTGGCGTTGGTTCACCGCTCCATTTGAGGTCCTGTGGTCAAAGGACGCACAGACACTCTGGGTGATCCTTTTCTTCTTGCTTTTCATCGGCGGTACATTTACTATTTTGGATAAAGGTGGCATTCTGCGCTACAGTATGGAGACTCTGATACGCCGCTTTGGGGAACAAAAGTACCGCTTGCTGGTGTTTATGGTGTTGGGGTTCATGCTTTTTGGTGCTGTGATCGGTAGTTTTGAAGAGATGATCGCTCTCGTGCCTCTGGCCATCACGCTGGCTATCTCCCTGGGTTGGGATTCCCTCATTGGTTTGGGGATGAGCTTGTTGGCATCTGGTTTCGGGTTCGCTGCCGCCATTACCAATCCTTTCACAGTCAGCGTAGCCCAAAAACTGGCTGGATTGCCCGCTTTCTCCGGTGTATTCTACCGTGTTTTTGTTTTTATCGTTATCTATGCCATGCTATCTGTTTTCCTGACCCGGTATGCCAAAAAGGTGGAAAAAGACCCTCAGCATTCCCTTGTTTATCAGGAAGATGCCCCCCTGAGGGTCAAATATGCTGGCCGCGCACTGCGCATGGGGGAGGTTAAACCGCGCGTGAAGCAGGCTGCCCAAGTCTTTGGCTATTTTATGCTTTTCATCCTGCTGATTATTTTTGCGGGTCTTTTCCTTCCATCCCTCGCTGCTGTAAGCCTGCCCATTATTGCCGTAACCTTTTTAGTGGGCGGGTTGGTGGCAGGCAGCCGGACTGGTTATGCCAGTATTAGTATGTTGTTTAAGGATTTGCTCACGGGATTCGCGGGTATTCTGCCGGCTATTCTGCTTATTCTGATGGCAATGAGCATCAAACACATCATGACCTCCGGAAAGACTATGGACACTATTTTGCATTACGCCTCGCAGCGTCTGAGCGGCATGAGCCCGTACCTGGCGGGCGTCTCTATCTACGCGCTGATCCTGCTTTTGGAATTTTTTATCAGCTCCGGCTCTGCCAAAGCTTTTTTGGTGATCCCTATCATCGCTCCCTTGGTAGACATGGTTGGCCTCACCCGCCAGTCAGCGGTGCTGGCCTTCTGTTTTGGGGATGGTTTTTCCAACGTGCTCTTCCCCACCAATGCCGCTCTGATGATTGCCCTCGGTCTGACAGCAGTAAGTTACCCCAAGTGGTTCCGCTGGACAATCGGGCTGCAACTGGCTGTGTTCGCCGTTACCTTGCTCCTGCTTTTTGGTGCAATCGCCATGGGTTACGGACCTTTTTAGCTAAGTGCCGAGGCAGTTCTAAACGGTTTTTCGAGACTCGCAAGAACGCAAGTATGGACTGATTGACTTTCTCAGGCTGGTCAAGCGGCAGAAAATGCTTTTACCCAGCTCTGATCCGTCAGGAACTAAAACGATAGGCGTTTACATTCCTTACTGTTAGAATCTAAGCCAGCGTATTGACTCGCTGGCTTATCTTATATCCGCAGGCGGTACCATGAAAAAATGCATTCTCATCCCCGACTCTTTCAAAGGCTCCATGAGCTCCATCCAGATCTGCGAAACCATGCAAAAAGCCATTCTGGAGCAATTCCCCGGATGTGAAGTCATCTCCCTTCCCGTCGCCGATGGCGGCGAAGGCACTCTGGATGCGTTCGAATTTGCCCTGCCTTCCCGCCGCATCCAGCTTCAGGCTGCCGGCCCTTTCTGGGAACCCTTGCAGGCGGATTACCTCATCGCAGAGGATACAGCCATCCTCGAAGCCGCCCAAACCACCGGCCTGCCCCTCATCGCTGATCACCTTAACCCGGAAAAGACCACCAGTTACGGACTTGGTGAGATCATGCGCAATGCACTCGAACAAGGCGCCCGCAAAATCATCGTCGGCATTGGTGGCACCTCCACCAACGATCTCGGCACGGGGCTCGCTTCCGCCCTCGGCATGCGCTTTCTCAATGCCCGGGGCGAGGTCTTCAACCCCACCGGCGATACCCTCAAAGATATCGACCGTATCGATGCCTCTCAACTCCCCGCTTCATTGTGTGAAACAGAAGTCATCGCCATTTGCGATGTCGACAACCCGCTCTACGGCCCCCAGGGTGCCGCCGCGATCTACGGTCCTCAGAAAGGCGCTGATGAAGCCATGGTTGCCCGCCTTGATAAAGGAATGCGCCATGCTGCTGAAATCATCCAACGTGATCTCAGTGTGGACCTCACCAGTCTGCCCGGTGCTGGCGCTGGCGGCGGCCTCGGCGGCGGTCTCGTCGCTTTCTGTGGTGCCAAACTCGTCCCCGGTATAGATACAATTCTCTCCGCTGTCGGTTTTGATCGCCACCTGCAGGACTGTGATATGGTCTTCACTGGTGAAGGCCGCCTTGATGGCCAAAGCCTGCGCGGAAAAGCTGTCACCGGTATTGCCCGCCGTGCCAAAGTAGTTGGCGTGCCTGTCATTGCCCTTGTAGGCGAAGTCGAGCCTGGCTTCCGGGCAGTATATGAAGAAGGCGTCACAGCCATCTTTACCATCAACCGCAAGGCCATGCGCTTTGCTGACTCAAAGCAGTTCAGCCGTGAATGGCTCTACGACACCATGGAGTCCATCCTGCGCTGCCTTCAGTCCGGAATCGATATGCGCTCCCGTTGGTGATCCCCCACTAAACCACTCGTACTTTGCTTATATGAACCGCCTGCTCATACCGAGTGATTCCCTTGGATAATCGGGCTGCAACTGGCAGTGCTCGCCGTCATTGTGTTCTTGCTTTTTGGCGCAGTCGCCATGGGTTACGGGCTTTTTAGCTGAGTGCCTGGGCAGTTCTGACCGGTTTTTCGAGACTCTGTAAAAAAGAGAGTATGGACTGATTGACTTTCTCAGGTTGGTCAAGGGGAAGAAAATGCCCCGCGTTTGGAATGAGTTCAAATTTTGAGCGGGGGGTTAGAGCCGCAGCTTTTTGAACATCTTCCGGCGGGACCAACTGATCCTTTGCGCCGCTGAGCCACAAAGTTGGCATCGTCAGATTGCGGAGTTTTTTAGTGTGGTTAATCCGCAGACGGAACGGAGAAAGGGTTTGCACCTGCCAATCATCCAAAACGCTCTCCCCATGCTGGCTTTTCGCCACCATTTCCTGGTGAGTCAGTTCCAGCAGATCTCCAAAAGCCTCGCTGTTCTCGCCGCTTAAAAGTGAGGTGGAAAATGACCGTGAGACTTTTTCCCGGCTGATATGCTGATATGTTTTTGCCAGGTATTTTCCTGCGCCGCTGATGCGTGAAAGGACCCAAGAATAAAATTGGCTCGGGATATTTTTGGATACCCCCCCGGGGCTGACGGCTACAAAAGAGCGTACTCTAAGCATATGTTTGAGAGCGTAAGCTATCGCCACAGCGCCCCCCATGGAGAAACCGATCAGGTTGAGTTTATCCACATGTAAAAAGTAGCGCACACTCTCGATACATTCAAGTAACTCAGATTCCGTGGCTTTGCCCTTCCAGGGTCTTGAGCCGCCATGACAGGGAAAATCCAACCCGATCACACGGTAGTAAGGTGCCAGAAATGGGACCAGGTGATACCAACTTAATTGACATTCATCGTTCATCGCACCGTGCATGAGAAGCACAGGTTTTGCAGTGGATTTGCCTGCCATTCTGAGCTGGAGCGGTCCGAAAGGCGTTTCAAGCGTGGTTTGGGAATGGTAGACTTTGATGTTTGCCATCACACCTTTCCTCCTTGGTCTTTTGGCAAATAATCTTAATACACGGAGTATTGGTTTACTCCACTTTCATTATAAACCCTAAACCAAACGGTGATCTGGTATTTTGAATGCCAGCTCAGGCATCAAGGAGATACGCTATCACCCACTGTGTACTCGCTAAAAGCGCGTCTTTGTGCGTGCGTTCATAGTGGTGGCTGCTTTCTACGCCGGGGCCAATCAAGGCGATGGCAGCCGACCCTCCCGCGCGGGCATACGCTCCGGCATCTGATCCATAGCTCACATAGATGTCCACTTTGTAGGGAATATTGTGCTTTTCCGCGATCTCCCTCAACTTTATTGAAAGACCATGATTGTAAGGTCCGCTGGCATCTTTGACGCAAAGGCTGGCATGAAACTCATCCGAGTTTTGCCCCTCACCAATGGCTGCCATATCCACAGCAACAAATTCCTCCACACTTGCCGGCACATCCGAACTACCACCGGTACCGACCTCTTCGTAATTGGCAAAGAGCAGGCAGGTTTCCATAGCTGGGACCTGCCCGGAATCATGGAGCGCCTTGACTGCCGCAAGGAGAATGGCAACAGCAGCTTTATCGTCCAGGTGGCGGCTGCGGATGAAGCCATTGTGAACTTCCACGCGCGGGTCAAAGGACACAAAATCCCCCACTTCGATGCCAAGTGCGCGTGTCTCATCGGCAGTTTTCACTCGTTCGTCCAAGCGGATAGCCATGTTCTCAGCAGTCCTTTTTTCCTCACGGACCATATTGCCATACACGTGTACAGATGCCTTGTTGGGCATAAAGCTTCCCCGAATGGTGCCTCTATTGCGTGTGTGCACCAGACAGCCTTCCCCTTCCACGCTCCCCCAGGCAAAGCCTCCCAGAGGGCTCACTTCGATACGCCCATCCGGTTTGATCACTTTGACCATGGCACCCAAAGTATCCACGTGAGCGGTAAGCCCGCGCAGCGCACCCGCACTTTCTTTCTGGCCAGGCAAGGTTGCCAGGAGAGCGCCTTTTTTGGTGCGCTGAAAACGAACTGCTGGAAAACGGGCGAGCTCTTCTTCGAGCAGGGAGATGGCAGCCCCGGCATAACCGGTGGGGCTGGGTGTGTTCAAAAGACGCACAAGCACATCTTCCAGGTAGTCATAATCAATTTTGGGCAGGCTTTTAGTATCCGGCGTTGGGACAGATGTTTCGCTCATGCTGATAGATCCTCATTTTCTTCAAATACTGCCAGTTTTTTACGCCATTCCTTTGGCACAGGTGTGGAACGCCCTTCCTGCATATCATAGGAAACGGTCACCACTTCACCGCGCGCGAAGACCCTTTTCCCATCAGCTGATTCCACCTGAAACCAAAATCTAAGGCTTTTATTACCCAAAGCACGCAACATGACACCTACACGTACTTTGTCGTGATATTGGATGCTCTGCAAATAATCGATCTTGACCGAAGCCACCACCATGCCGAAACCTCCGCGCATGACGCCATCCCAGATGCCGGTAGCCTCGTAGTATCCAACACGGGCGGCCTCCACATATTGCAGCACAGCAATATTATTGACATGCTGAAGCGTATCCAGATCTGAATAGCGTACGTTAACAGGGTAGTAATAACGGAATTTTGCAGGGGTGCTGGGGGTGATGCTTGTCATGGTGATCCTCTTACTGGATTATAGCCTTTCCATATCAGCTTGGATAGTATTTAATTCACAGGTTGAACGATCTGGCTGACAGGTTGTTACAAAAATGTAGTATCCGGGTTAAATCGCCCTTTGGATACCAAATCAGGAAATCCAGCACCTTTGTGACTTACTGCTGTTTTCTGTATATGGGTGAGCGTATGTTCTGCAAAAGGGAAAATGACCTGCCGCAAGATCAGTGAGTAAAAGGCACCACGCATTAGGTATGAACGGGTACAATTGAATCATGACGGAGAACGATCCGCTTGCCCCCTTTATTAATCGGGTTTTTCAGGCTGACTCAATCTCTTTTCTGCCGCAACTGCCAGCTGATTCTGTTGACCTGATCTTTGCTGACCCCCCATACAACCTGCAGCTTCAGGGCGATCTTTGGCGCCCGAATGTCTCCAAAGTGGATGCCGTGGATGAGGCTTGGGACAAATTTGAGACTCTGGCTGCATACGATGAGTTTACCCGCCGCTGGTTAACCGAGTGCAAGCGTGTGCTCAAACCCACCGGCACCCTGTGGGTGATTGGTTCGTATCACAACATCTTCCGCGTTGGGCGCGTGCTTCAGGACCTGGGGTACTGGATACTCAACGATATCGTCTGGGTTAAGAGCAACCCCATGCCCAACTTCCGCGGCGTACGCTTTACCAACGCGCATGAGACCCTGCTTTGGGCGCAGAAAATCAAGGGCGAAAAATATACCTTTAACTATCACGCTATGAAAGCGCTCAATGAGGACTTGCAGATGCGTTCAGACTGGTTCCTGCCCATCTGCACAGGCAGTGAGCGCCTCAAGGAGGGGGGGAAAAAAGCCCATCCCACCCAAAAGCCCGAAGCGCTGCTCTACCGCGTTATCCTTTCCAGCACAAATCCGGGGGATGTTATTCTGGACCCCTTCTTTGGCACCGGCACCACCGGCGCGATGGCGCGAAAACTGCAGCGGCGCTTTATCGGCATTGAGGTCGAGCCCAAATACGTCCGCATAGCCAGGAAGCGCCTTTCCAAAGCCATGCAGTTTGAGTTTGACGCGCCGCTCTTCTTTACCCCCGATCCCCGCAAGCTCAGTCGCGTGCCCTTTGGCACTCTGGTGGAACAGGGCTTCATACACCCGGGAGACGCGCTTTTTTTTGGCAAGGAAGGCTCACCCAAAGCCACGGTTCAGGCAGACGGGTCTTTGGTCTGCCAGGGAGAACGCGGCTCCATTCACGCACTGGCACGGGAACTCATGCAAGGCCCTGCAAACGGCTGGGACCACTGGTATTACTGGGATGGGGAAAGCAAATCCCGCCAGCCTATTTCCAAACTGCGCGACACCTATCGGGAACAAGCCAGTCAGACGCTTAACTAACCCTTTTCATCTTTTCAACCTTTTTTGTCCTCTTTATTTATCAAATTGCTCCTGATAGGCATTTCGGCTTTGACTTCCAATTCTGACTGTTATTATTATTGTACTTAATGTATATTATCCTTGACATTATGTGTATATTATTGTATATTGTATAAAACTACTTTTATGGAGCTATACATGAAGAACAAACTAACAACATTATGGATATTTGCTGTATTAAACTATTTGTACTGTGACTTGGTCGGTCTGATGGATGCCGGCATGCTAAGCCAGTACCTGAGTGGAACAGTCGGCGGTATGCAAATGACTGAAGCCTTCTTGTTAGGCGCAAGCGTTTTAATGGAGATATCTATGGGCATGGTGGTAGTCTCTCATCTGACTCCCTACAAATTCAATCGCGTTGCCAATATAGTTTCTGGAACTATCGTAACTTTGGTACAGGCCGCTACCCTGTTTATGCCCCCGCATGCGAGTTACTACATTTTCTTTAGCGTGATTGAAATTGCCACGACTCTCACGATTGTCATCTTGGCTATACGGTGGAAAGATCAGCCCCAAAGTGTTCCTAATCTGGCTGCACAGTTGGATGGTTGAAGTCTCCGCCGTCAGCGTCATCGGAGAAGTAGCTTTATTGATTTAGTTGATTATCCAAGGCAGAAAATTGCCGGAGGCTTAGGAGAAAAAATGAATGGACAGCAAAATTTAAACATAGAACTCGAGCCCAATAAAAAAGGTCTCACAAGCCGGGGAAAGATCGCCCTGTTCTCATTGTTGGCGTACGTGATTATTTTCCTGGTGCTATACATCCTGTTGAGAAAACAATTGAGCCAGTCAACAAACCCGGAAGCCTACAAACTTTGGGGAGCATTCTTCATCAAATTCCTGGCTTTCTCCATTTTGGCTACGGTGCTGGTCACTTTGTTAGTAAAAGCATTCAACCCTCATGCAGCGGACCTGCTCAACGATATTACCGATGAACTGGATCGGTTGATTGAACTGCGCACAGTCAAGTGTTTCACAGGGGTTTTTGCAGCCGGCTTCTTTTTGGATTTGTTCACATTGATGTTATGGGGTAATTTGAACCTCTTTTTCCATCTCTTGGCCTTGAGTATGTTTGCTGCCGGAGCAGCTTTCTATCTGTTATACATGATCCAGTATGAAAGAGGGTACTAATGGCCATCATTACTAACAAGATCCGGCTGCTGCGTTTCTTAGCCGGCGAAATGACACAACAAGAGCTAGCCGAGCGTGTTTCCGTGACCCGGCAGACCATTCTATCCATTGAAAATGGTAAATATTATCCCTCTCTGGAACTGGCTTATAAAATAGCAGAAGTTTTTGAAAAACCCCTGGATGAAGTCTTCAGCTATTCATCTGGCGAGCAATAGTTAATCGGTTTCTACTTATCAATAGCTTGGTCGGGATAATTTTGTTCCGACCTTTTTTGTGATTGCGTGCTCAATGTTCAAGCGTTTACTGATCTCTTGATTTACACCTATTGATTATGCATAATTAGCCCAACGAGAAACTAAAACAAAGGAACCTTCATGACCAAGAAAATCATTTACAAGCAATCACCCTGGAGCCTGAAAGACCTGTTCAAATCCCTGGATGATCCTGAGATTGAACGCACCTATACCAAGTTGGAAGGAATGGTAAAGGATTTTGAAAAGTTCCGCCCTGAACTAAAACCTTCCATCTCTGCCAAGCGCTTTATGGAAATTTTGGTCAGGTCCGAGATGATCAACAAATTGATCTACCGTCTCTATGGAATGGCGGAGCTCTCCTTCTCTGCGGACACGCAGAATCAAAAAGCACTGACTGCCATAGCCCGCATCGAACAATTCGCTGCCAACGCTGCAAACCGCATGCTTTTCGTTAGCTTGTGGTGGAAAGACCTGGACGATAAAAACGCCGCCCGGTTACTGAAGTCCAGCGGCGATTATCGCTACTGGTTGGAACAGATGCGCAGTTTCAAACCTTTTACTCTCAGCGAGGCAGAGGAGAAAGTTCTTAATATCAAAAACGTAACCGGCGCGACCGCTCTCAACACACTCTATGATTCCATCACTAATCGTTATGTTTTCAAGGTTCTGGTGGGTGGAGAAGAAAAGAAAATGACCCGCGGCGAGTTGATGGCACTGGTACACAGTGAAGACGCAGATCTGCGCGCTCGGGCATACCAAGAACTCTACCGGGTATATGGCGAGGATGCTCCCATTCTGGGGCAGATCTACCAGAACCTGGTACGGGACTGGCGCAACGAAAACGTGGACTTGCGCAACTATAATAGCCCAATCAGCGTGCGCAATCGGGTGAATGACCTGCCCGATGAAGTGATTGACACACTCATCAATGTCGCACGGAAGAATGTGTGTATCTTTCACCGTTATTTCAAGGTAAAAGCAAAGGCTCTGGGTGTCAAAAAGCTGCGCCGTTATGATATCTACGCGCCAGTTGCCAAAGCAGACAAGCATTACGATTTTAACGAAGGCGCCAAGCTTACTTTCGAGGCTTTCACGCGCTTTGACCCGCAGTTCACCTCCCTGGCAAAACGGGTATTTGACGAACAGCACATCGACTCCGAAGTGCGCAAAGGCAAACGCAGCGGTGCCTTCTGTGCCACCATCATCCCTGACCTGACCCCTTGGGTGCTGCTAAATTACCAGGGTAAAATGGACGACGTTTCCACCATGGCACACGAACTGGGGCATGCTATCCACTCCATGTTGGCCGAAAAACACTCACTCTACACACAGCATGCCTGCCTGCCGCTCGCAGAAACTGCCTCCACTTTTGGCGAAATGATGCTGACCGACCTGATACTGGAGCGCGAAGAAAACCCTGCAGTCCGCAAAGACATTCTTTTCCGGCAGTTGGACGATGCCTTTGCAACCGTGCTGCGCCAGATCTACTTTGCCATTTTCGAACGCGAGGCGCACGATATGATTGCAGAAGGCGCCTCGGTGGATGAGCTTAGCGAAGCCTATCTCAAGAATCTGCAGGAAGAATTTGGTAAGAGCGTGGACGTGAGCGAGGAATTTAAGTATGAATGGGTTTCTATTCCGCACATTTTCTCCACGCCTTTCTACGTGTATGCCTATTCCTTTGGACAGCTGCTGGTTTACGCCCTCTACAAACGCTATCAGGATGAAGGCGAGAGCTTTAAGCCCAAATATCTGCGCCTGCTCTCTGCCGGCGGTTCAGTGGCACCGATCGAACTGCTTCAGGAAACCGGTATGGATGTGACCCAGGAGGCTTTCTGGCAGGGCGGTTTTGACCTGATCGATGACATGGTCAGGAAACTGGAAAAGCTTAAGTGATCTTTCTGAATGATCGGGAGGTAGATCCGTGTGGGTCTGCCTCTTGTTTTTGGGCGGTTCTGTCTCTTTATCTGGTTACAAGCGGCATTATGGCTCGGTATAACGCCACCTGAATTGTTGTGAGCATTCCGGGAACTAGACTGTCATCGCTGCGTATTGAATAGGGCTGAATGTAGTAACGGTCTTCGCCGATATCCTGTTTTTCAACCGAAAAACTAAACGTGAACTCACTGCTTGCAGCCCCTTCGGCAGGTGTTAAGATTTGGCAGGGCGTACCTCCACGTGATGGCGGCAGGTTTTTATAGATAAGTACTTTTTCAATATTCATTGGTTCGGCGGGCGGCATTTCGTAAATTTTGCTTGAAGCCTTCGCCTGGATATTAACTGTGTTCTTATCAACTGTAAAAGCCTCGTTCTGGGTCAGGTTTACAATTTCCGGTCCCTCCGCAAAACCGATTGCGTCTGGAGTCAGACGTGCTGCCCGCATCAGGTTAGAGATAAATTCATCGAACAAGCCGCCTGTATATTTACTGCATGGTGGAAAATATCCGTCACTGGGACTGCCCAGCGTGACTTCGAACGATGGGACGGCATAAGTCTCGTACACATGGTCAACCGGTGATCCCGTGAATGCATTTGCGCTCCCGTCAAAGGTTTTTAATGTTCCCATAGGATAAGTTATCTTTCGCCCTAACCAGAAAAATTGGTTATATAATTCAGAGCCCTTAACCTCGCCCGGCGTATTGGGCATGTACACCAAATTACCATATACACCCAATGTGCTGCCAAGGTGCAGGAACAAACCCGGGCTGGACTGACCTGTGGTCCCAAAAACAGATTCGAGATAGTCTTCAATAGCTGCTGTTTCCGGTTCCGATGCTGCAAACGCACCTTCATAGTTATCAGCACAGGGGGCTGGAACTGTGCTCATTTTCCATGCACCGGAAAAATTGAGTTTCAAGTTGACCCCGTACTGGGTTTCTCCCGTCGCCGGATCACACGGTCCGGTGGGGCGGGTGTTTTTGATCCAATCGTGGCTCAGGCTAAGGTCCGGAATCACATTAGGGTCCCGTTCGCGATCCATTTCCGCGCGGCCGTCCGGATTTCCCACTAAGATCATGTGCACCTCGTGCTCGTCCAGTATCCAGCGTATTTGTTCGTTGCCGGAATACTCCCTGAGGAGCTGCTCAGCAAAGCGCAGAACCGTTTCCACCGGCAAAACTTCTCGCGCATGCAGCCCGCTCAGGATAACCAAGGCAGGTTTTAAGAATGTGTTGTTCCGATTGGTTAGTTTGAGTGCGTATAAATGATGCCCGGGATATTGCTCGGTGGGGTTGGTGCCTTCATAAGAGAGACCGATGTCTATCCATTCCGCCAGTTCAGGGTGCTGCAAGGCAAGATTAGCGGCAGTTGCCTCAATTTCAGCCAAAGAGCGGTAACACGCCAGGTCCGGCGGGGTTTGAATCTGTTCTGCCTGCGCAGTTGTAATCGGCAAAAAACTGATTAGCACAAGGAAGGAGAGCAAAGCTTTCAGGTACCTGACCATGGAACCTCCAAACAGGACTTAATTCAGCATCTTACATCTCATAAAACAAATTGTTCGAAGCGAACACGGGCTCGCTGGTGACATCCATCTTAAGTTCGCGGTAGACGTTTTCATCTTCCTGGTTGAGCATGGTGGTGGAGTGCGCCTGGCAGCCAGCCAGCCGTTCCAGCACGTCCAGTGCCATCTGTGCCATGGGGTTGGTAGCGGCGCTGATGGAAAGCGCGATCAGTACCTCGCGCGCGTTGAGCGACAGCTTGCGCTCGCCGGTCAGAGTAGTCTTAAGGCGCAGGATCGGTTCCAATACCACAGGTGAGATCAGGTGCAGTTCGTCGGAAATTTTAGCTACATACTTGATCGCGTTCAGCAAGGTTGCCGCGCTCGCATCCATCAAGGAAGATGACTTGCCGGTCACAATGCCGCCATCTGCCAGCTCGACAGCCATTGCGCTAGGGGTTTCGTAGCCCTCCTCCTCCTTGAGTCTGCGCGCGCGCTCCCGCGCGGGTAGCACGACACTACGGTCTTCTGGTTTCAAGTCCAGCTTTTCCATCAAAAAGTTGATCCGATCAATGGACACCTGCTCCAGATAGCCTTTTTTGAAATCGCATCCGGCATTGAAATAGCGCCGGATGATCTCCTGCCTGGCAGCTCCCTGCACAACTGCGTCGTCAGTGATAGCCAGTCCTATGCGGTTGACGCCCATGTCTGTGGGAGATTTATAAATCGATTCTTTGCCCGTGATTTTTTCAATGATGCGTCTCAACACAGGAAAGGCTTCAATATCCCGGTTGTAATTCACCGCCATAACACCGTAAGATTCCAGATGAAAGTGATCCACCATGATCACGTCCTGCAGGTCAATGGTGGCAGCCTCGTAGGCGATATTAACCGGATGGGTAAGCGGCAAATTCCAAATGGGGAACGTCTCATACTTGGAATAGCCCACCTGACGCCCCTGACGGAACTCGTGATACATCTGTGAAAGGCAGGTTGCCATCTTGCCGCTGCCCGGGCCAGGTCCGGTGACCACCACAATGGGCTTGACAGTAGGGATGTAAGAATTTTTGCCATAGCCTTCATCGCTGACGATGGTCTCAATCGCAGCCGGGTAGTCCTTGGTGGCAGCGTGTTTGTAGACCTTGATGCTGCGCCTTTCCAGCTTGTTGATAAAAAGGTTGGTAGCCGGATGGTCCTGATAACGCGTGATCACCACGCTGTTAACCTCCAAATTATTGCTCCGCAGATCATCGATGAGGCGCAGCACTTCCATATCGTAAGTAATGTTGGAATCGCCGCGCATCTTCTGGCGCTCAATATCTCCTGAAAAGATGCAGATCAGGACTTCAAGTTTATCCTTGAGCGATTTGAGGACTTCTATTTTGACTTTTTCATCGAAACCAGGCAGCACGCGGGTGGCATGTTTATCGTAGAGTTTTCCCCCAAACTCGATGTAGAGCTTGTCATAGTTATTAACACGCTCTGCAATATATGCAGATTGTTCCAAGAGGTATTTTTGGGAGTCAAACCCGGTTTTCATTTGATTTCTCCTTGGAAATAAATGATCGCTGCCGGAATTAAATTATGGCACAAAAGGTTGTTTTCGTAAATGGCATTCCCCATTAAACCGTCTTTCGGTGTTCATAGACGGCTTTATGGCTGTTGCCTCATCCTGCATAAGCGGGTTTCAGGTATACTAAAATCACCTTATGGAGCACGCATCTGAGACCCGCAAACCTCTGTATATTGCCATTGAAGGCGTGATTGGTGTTGGCAAGACCTCGCTCGTGCGTCTTCTCCGGGACGCCTTCCAGTGCGATCAGCTTTTGGAGGTTTTTGAAGAGAACCCCTTTCTATCAGATTTTTACAGCGACCGCGCCAGATACGCTTTTCAGACTCAAATCTTCTTTCTGCTCAGCCGCTACCAGCAACAGCAGAAAACCATTCCGGACGCTCTTGCTGCCGGCCACATTATCTTTTCCGACTACACCTTCGATAAAGACGCTCTCTTCGCCAGTATCAACCTGAACGGAGATGAGCTGCGCATGTACCAGCGTGTACACGAAGCCCTGGGTGAGAAGATTCCCGAACCCAACCTGCTGGTTTACCTGCGCGCCAGCACGGAAACACTTATGCAGCGCATTCTGCACCGAGATCGCCCCTATGAACGGGACATGGAACGGGCTTATATTGACGAGCTCAATCAGGCTTATGAATCCTTTTTTGCCGAACCCCGCTGGAAAAACCGCTTACTTGTGATCGAAACGGATAACCTAAACCCCATTGCCAACCCGGATGACCTCGCCTTTGTCATCCAGCGAATTCGTGAGACATTGCAGCTTGCCCCCTACCAGCAGAGTCTTCCGCTAATCTGATAGAGGAACAATGATTATTACACCTGAAGTGCTCACCAAACTTGCCAAGGATTTTGTTGCCCGACGAATCCGGCAAACACCAGATGTAGCGGCTGTTTACCTGACTGGCTCGATCTTGGGCACTGAGCCGCTCCTCGGTTGAAGCACTGACATAGACTTGGTTTTTGTACATAAAGAACAGCCGAAAGCTGAGCGAGAGGTTGTGCGTATCAGTTATGAGGTCTCGTTTGACATCCAGCACCATCACCAGTCTTTTTATACCTTTCACCGCCGTTTACGTCTCAACCCCTGGTTGGGTCAGGCTCTCACGACCCATCAAAGTATCCTGCACGATGTTGATCACTGGCTGGAGTTTATTCAGGCAGGAGTGACCTCACAATACAATGCGCCGGAAACAATTTACGCGCGCACGATGGCTTTCACGGAAAAAGCCCGTTCTCAATGGTTCAAACTGGATGACCCTCAGGAAATCCCTTTCTCGTCCTGGATTGACCTTTATTTTAAAGCTGTCTATACCAGTGCGAATGCTATCGCAGTATTTTCAGGTCCAGCACTGACTACACGGAGATTATTGCTGGATTTCCCCGCCAGGGCAGAGGCAATTAATAAACTGTCTCTTGTTGGTGGTCTTGCGAGACTGATCGGCGGTGAACAGGCTTCTATGACCCTTTACCAGGATTGGAGACCTTTCTGGGAGAGCGCGCTCGCTGACGCTGCCAAATCTCCTGCCTGCCCTCCCAATCTCCACCCCGCACGCAAGGCGTACTTCCTGAACGCCTGTGACGCCATGGCAGAGGGCGGCAGCGCGCACGCGGCCATATGGCCAGCAATCGAGACTTGGCGTCTGGCGTCGCAAACCCTCAATGACTCAGAACATCAGGAGCGATGGCTGGGTTTTCTTTCCGCTTTAGGCTTCACTCCCGATGCCAAACCTCGCTTTATTGGACTGCTCGATCATCTGATTGAAGAGGCTGAACACGCGTTGAAAAACTGGAAAACGACTTACGGTCTATAGCTCTATCTGTTTGAGCGGCTGTGGATAACTGGCTGATTTCTGTGGATAACTTGCCGGTATTGTGTATAACTTCAGAAGACATGTTTCGAATACGCTGTCCTCAAAATGGTTTTTTTGATCTTTTGAACAAGCTTTTTCTATTAAACAAATAAGCTGTGGAAACCGGACGGTCGCTATCCACAGGTTTTATAACACTTCAATCCCTTTCTGCCTCGATGAATGTAAATATAGAGACAGTCTTGTACACATATCCCCAGCCTCTATAACTACTACTAATTAAATAACTATCAACATTAAAGAAATAATATCCTCAAATCAGAACTTCTGTTTTACCTGTCAGCTTCTCTTTGACAGCCTGAACCACTTTATCAATATGGGCAGTGTCAGATACAAGATTAAGATTGTCGCTGGGAATGATTAGAACCGGGCATTGGTTAAAACAGGATAGCCAATCTTCATAGAGTCCATTGAGACGCATAAGATAATCAGCTGAGATGGAGGACTCGTAATCGCGTCCCCGGAGGGCAATGCGTTTTTGCAAAATAGGCACTGAAGTTCTCAGATAGATGATCAGGTTCGGAGGTGGCAGCAGGGCAATCAAGATATGATAAAGGTCCTGGTAAACAGTATAATCTCTGCTGCTGATATCGCCCTGAAGATAAAGATTCCTGGCAAAGATCTCAGCATCTTCATAAACACAGCGGTCCTGAATTACCGAGCCTGAAGCCTCCAGCAGTTCTTTGTGGATCAACAGCCTACGGGTAAGATAGTAAAGTTGGGAGTGAAACGCCCATTTTCCCATATCCGCATAAAAATCAGCCAGATAAGGATTGTCGCTAACAGGTTCAAAGAAGGGTGTAAAACCTAATTTGCTGCTTAGGAGATCTACCAAAGTCGATTTGCCTGCTCCTATGTTGCCTGCTACAACAACAAATGTATCCATGTTGAGCTCCTAAATGCTGATGTTTATGTAATTGTAACCTTTTCGCTAAAAGCAGAGAGGAAGGGACTCTTTCAATAAAAATTTCAAGGCATCAAAAGAATAACAAACAATCTTTCTTGATAATAGTTGAAGGTATTGTTGGTCGCCTGTTAGGCTGATTAGTCCGGATAGTTGTTGAAATTGGCAATCATAAACTGACTGCTGCGAGCTCAGCCAAGGAAGTGTTTTTTAATTTCTGCACCAGAACTTCTTCAGAATCGAGCCAAAAGCGCTGCAAGGGACAATTCTCACCAAAATTACAGCAGTCCGGGTCTTTGGTGCAATGAATGAGATGTATTGGACCATCGATAGCGGTGACAATATCGAACACGGAAATTTCAGAAGGATCTTTAGCTAAAGAAATACCACCGCGCGCTCCCCGTCGCGTGCGAATGAGACCGGCTTTGGAAAGTTGAGAATTAATCCGCGAGAGGAACATCCGTGACATGTGCATTTCCTCCGCGATGATGTTAGAAGGAACCAGTTTTCCGGGACCCAGTCTGGCGATGAACAACATTGCCCTGGTTGCGTAGTCTGCCTGATTGGTAATTTGTAGCCCCATAGCGCTCCCTTTCTCAAATCAGAACGGATTTATTCAATAACTCAGTTTAACATAGTTCGCATAATATGTAACAAATAAGGTGAGAATTGATACTAATTGAAGGAAACCCTTATTTCTCTACCATTACTAATCATCTCTACCCAGTCTTTATCTCCTAGAGAAAAGTTTTCGAAAGGTGTTTTCACAATTAAATCTGGGGAAGCCTCAGAGAGGGTTATTACAACCTCCTTTCCCTGTGACCCCTTTTCTTTGGTAATCAATACAGTAGGCAGGACATCTGAATATTGGGATGTGGTCTTATCCGGAAGAAGGATGAAAGAAAATGCGGCATGATTAATTCTCAATTCCTCCAATCCTGTGCTGACAGACCTGATTTCGAGCTGCAATCCAGTACCCGCATCCATCTGATGGACGCCTTCAATGAGATGTTGCTGCACTCCTGCCGTAGAAAATCGTTCAAACAAATTTTGTGTTGTCTGACTGTGGTTAGGGCTGCAAGCCCAATAGACCTGCCTGACCACAATCAAATCTAATAACCCGCTGAGACTCTTTACACCTTGCCGGCGGCAGTCGGTTACGACAACAATATCCAGGCTTCTGGCGAACTCCGAAAGAGCCTGATCCAAATTTTTCTGTACTGTGAGAGGCAGGAGTGATGTGCCAATCAACAGATTGTATCCATCGGGAGTTCGCACAAACAATACAGGCTCACCGTTGGCGGAATACAGGCGCATTTCCAGCTTCTGAGTGGGCTTGGCAGCGATGACAGCCCCTAAAACGAGACACAGGGTTAAAAGCAGTGCCATCAGCGGATATGGCGCAAGAAAGCGCTTGAATAAGCACCCTTCTTTGGTCTTACTTAACACAACAGCAAACACGATCAGATAGTAGCAAACCACCCACACAGCGTTGAATCGCGGCAGTTTGAGCGTATATGGAAAAATATCAGCCAGCCACTGCACGATAGTGTTCGTCAGCGCAGCAGGCAGCCAGCCGATCCAGGCAAAAACCTGCCCAAGTGGAAGAGAGAACATGCCAAAGAAGACAGCCGCCAACGAAGCCACCATCACCAGAGGTTGAAACGGGAGCACAAGCGGATTAGCTATCAGAAATAAAGGGGAAAGCGTTCGGAAGTGAAAAAGCAGGATGGGCAGCGTCATCAGTTGAGCGGCTAAAGTGATCAGAAAGAACTCACGCAGCCAAAACCATATGCGCTGAAAAGCTGTTAAGGGTTCTTCTTCAAGATTGTTTTGTAAACGAGCTGTGATGGGAGGCATAAAGAGCACCAATCCCAGCGTGGCTGTTCCTGAGAGTTGAAAACCAACGTCCCAAACGATGTGAGGATCAAAAACAACCATCAGCAGCACACACAGTCCTAACCCATTCAACAAGGCGCCGCGCCTACCAATGGCCGCACTGATCAATCCATATCCAGACATAATTGCAGCCCGCACTACCGATGCAGAACTGCCCACAAGGATGCCATAGAAGATCATCACCACAATGGTGACCGCGCTGCCGATATAAGGACCCCAGCGGCGGGTTACCAAGTAACTGACAATGGTTGATAGTACGGCCATGTTGAAACCTGAAATAGCGATGATGTGAGCTGTTCCCGTTAGGATATAGGCATCTTTGAGCTCCTTAGGCATCCCGCTATCGTCCCCAAGCAAAATACCCGCCAGGAGCGCATTTTCAGGAGCAGGAAAAAGTGAGTTCACCACCAATTTGGCCCGTTCCAGCACTCTGAAGATCGCGTTCAAAACCAAACTGCCTTTGTTGCGCGCCAAAATTTCTACTTTGGCGTAATTACAGAAAGAATAGATTCCCTTGTGCTGCAGGTGTTCGCGCCAGGAGAAGCTGGTACCTTCGGGCGGTGTTTCAACTTCACCACTAATCAACAGAAGATCTCCATAATGGTAATCCGGTTTAGCGGAAGTCTGCAGAAGCAGGGTTCCATGAATGTCTTGTGCCCTGACCTCCCTTAGAGCTTTGCCTTGTGGGGCAAAAGACCGCACACAGACCCGCAAAGAAACGCGGTTTCCCCGCACTTCCGGCGGAGCACAGATCACGCCTGTCATGGCGGCTGCTCCCTGATCATTGTAATAACGAAGGTGTTCCGGGGTAAGCGTTGGGGTGCTGATTACATACAAACCTGCGGTCAGACAGCAGGAAACCAAAAGAGCTGGAATGGGCAAATAGCCTATTTTCCCCCAAGCGGGTTTTAGACGCATCACAACCAACAAACCAATGAGAAAAAGCAGGCCGATCCCGAACCACCAGCCCCAATGGAGCTTGAGCCAACTTGCCAGAGGCGGGCCTACCAGGCTGGCGAGCCCCAACCAGAAAAATGGCATAAAACGCGGGAGGTGAACTTCCTTTTCGTCCCAGTAAGGGCGTTTAATGGAAATTTCGGTTGTTCCGGCAGTTTGTGTTTCCACTGTTCAGGTCAGGAGATGTTTAGGGCAGGTTTACCAGATAATCCAGCAGCACTTCAAGCGCTTTTTGCGCCAAATCTTCCTTGTTACCTATCCGATCACTGGTTAAATGAAAATGAAAAGTCTGGTCACCTTCCGGTGTGGAGAGTGCGACCCAACTGGTGCCCACAGGTTTACTCGCGGTCGCGCCGCCCGGGCCGGCTATACAGCTGACTGAAAGGCCGATATCTGTATTCAACGCAGAGCGAATGCCTTGAGCCATTTCGAGTACGGTCTCCGGGCTTACCGCGCCCACGGCTTTTAACGTTTCCCATTTCACTCCCAGCAAGGCAACTTTGGCTTCGTAGGCATAAGACACCACGCCCCCAATATAGTATTCCGAAGAGCCGGGAACGTTGGTGATACGGTGCCCGATCAGGCCGCCGGTGCAGCTCTCGGCAGTGGAGAGGGTGAGTTTGTGAATGAACAGCAGCTTGCCAATGCGTGTCTCGAGGTCATCATCTTCTTCCAAGGACTTGCCAACCTCTGGCTGCTGACCTCGTGCATCCAGGTTTTTCCAGATCGAGATAATGTCATTATCGAGGATGTAATCCATCGCCTCCCGGGAGAGCCAGGATTCTTTTACCAGATTGTCCGGGTCCTCACCGGATTCCAACCTGCGCCGAATGGCTGAGGAAGAAATATCTGGCACCTCCACGTCTTCCAAAAAGATCAGACGCGCGCCCTGTTGACGCAGGGACTCGATAAAGTCATGATTTGGTTCAAATCCTTCTCTGGGACAAACCACCAGCGTGGTAGTGGAGAGCAGATCGTTTAATTTGTGCCAGTGTCCCAAACTGGGGTCGTCTCCAGTGAGGCTGTCCACTCCCATCAAAAAGCCAATTTCAACGGATGGATCTACCTGTGTGCGCATGATTGCCAGACTCTCAGCGGTGAAATTGGGGCGGTTGGTTTGGCGCGCGATTTGTTCTTCCAGACGGCTCACGCTTACGGAAGTGGTATCTTTAAGAGCCTCTGAAATGCTTTCTGCCGCCACTTCACAAATCGCGAATCGCGTCTCGTAGGTGAGCGGGAGCGACCGCTTGATATCGTCCCGGATGTTGTGGTGTCGGTAGACAGGCAGAATGACTACGCTGCTGACATCCAGTCCAGTCTGTTTCTCCAGAGCATGCACAGCGTTAATGATTAGCTGCGTGTGTCCCTGGTGGAAAGGGTCGGCAGAAGCGCCAAAAACGAGTTGCATTTGTTTGAGAAACATATTATCAGTCCTTACTGACCATAAGGGTGTCAATTTCAGCAAGCCAGAGCTCTGAACTGGCATCTGATGGCATCATCCAACCGTCCCTGGGTGAGAGTGAGATTTCAACCACCTGAGGACCGTCTGCGCTGGCAGAACGCTTGAATTGTGAAGCAAAGAAACGCCGCACGAAACCGCGCAGCCAATACTGGATCGTATCCGGCGAAAAATCTTTTTCAAAAACCTGCAGCGCAACATCGAAAACTTGAGCGGGCGTCTTGCGCAGGCAGATCAAATGCCATAAGAAGAAATCATGCAGCAGGTATGGACCCAAGTGGCTTTCCGTGCTCTGTATACCGCCAGTGGCGCCTTCAGCGGGTACAAGCTCCGGCGAGATGGTTGCCTCAGCCACAGCCTGGGAAGCCTGCTTGCCGGTTTCACCCAAATAATACGCACCCGCCCAGCTTAGCACGCGCAAAAGCAGCGTTTTTGGAATACCAGCGTTCACGTTATACATCGAAATGTGGTCTCCGTTATAAGTGGACCAGCCCAAAGCAATTTCCGAGAGGTCTCCCGTGCCTACTACCAGTGCATTCTCCTGATTGGAAAGATCCATAAGGATTTGCGTTCTCTCTCTCGCTTGGGCGTTTTCGTAGGTAATATCGTACACATCCAAGGGGTGACCTATGTCTTTGAGGTGCTGGTGAACGGAGTCGGTAATCGAAATTGTGCGGAGCGTAATGCCGGCAGCTTTGCATAATACTTGGGCGCGCTGCTGGCTGTGGACTGAACTGGCAGGCCCTGGCATGTAGATGGCAAGGATGCCGCGTTTGTCCAACCCCATGCGTTCAAATGCGTGCCAACACACCAACAAAGCCAGGCTGGAATCGGCCCCGCCGGAAAGCCCGAGAACTACCCTGGTCTGACGGGTATGCCGCAACCGCTGCTGCAGGGCAGCGGACTGAATTTCCAAAGCCTGCTTAAATTGTGCCTCTGGATCACTTAGGTTGATAAAAGGGTAAGCCCGAATCGGCTCCGCAGAAGATAGGTGAGACAGAGACCATGGGAATGCTTTACCAAACGGCAGTTCGAGGCTGACCGTTTGGGTCTCAAAACTGAAAAGAGGTGTGCTTTTAATGTTCCCAAAATTGCTGTAAAAAGCAGCCTCTCCTGAATACACACCTTCCGCGCTGGAATCACAGGGGCTGCCCCCAACGCAGGCAATCATCAGGTCTTCATGCGTGTTCCCGCCTAGGTCACGCCAATCCGGCAGTGTGTTGCTGTGGGCTAAAGCGCGCTGACTGTGCATGCTCACCAACAGCGAGACGTCCCGCATGAGGTCAAGGTTGCCTGATTTCCCCACCACAACCGCGAACGGGCGGTCATAAAGCTCCGGGATCATAAGTGGAGAAGCAGAGCAGAAGGGGACTTCACGATCGAGAATTTTGATTGAACCGGGCCCGCCTCTGCTCCAGGGCAGGAAATAGCGGGAAGGAGCCCGCGTGAAAGGATCCAGCGTAATTTCCGCACTTATCACGAGGCGCAGTCCCTGCGGGCTGAGCAGGGCAGCGGTATTGTAATCCTCCAGCGGTAATCCAATCAGAGCCCAAAGGCCTGATTTTTTGCACTCATCTTCCACCTCTTCAAGCGCGGCTTGAACAGCACTTTTTAGACTAGGCAGCCAAAAAAGATCACCGCAGCTTTTACCGGTCAGTCCGAGTTCAGGAAAGACGACCAGATGCGGATTCGCAGTCCTGGCAGGTTGGGCATGCAGCACGCTGATTGTTTCCCTGGTGTTGAAGGCAACATCTGCCACGCGCACCTCCGGCACTGCGAGCGTGAGCTTCAGGCAGTTTGGCTGTGCATTAGAATCAGCTTTCAATTCTTAATCCTCTCACTTCCCTTAATCATAACAACCTTTGCCTTAAATTTGAGAGCAGCTTTTCAGCTTGACAAAAGTAATTTAATTCTGCGCGAGATGGTTGTGCAGGTCAATGGATATCCGATTAAATTCCGGGGAATAGCGCATGACTTCTGTTCGCGGACGCGCTAAGGGGATGGGCATATCGAGAATCAAACGCCCCGGGCGTTTAGTGAGCACCAGAACGCGATCTGCCAGAAAGATGGCTTCGGTGATGGAGTGCGTGACCATAAGCACGGTCTTCTTGTTTTCTGTCCAAATGCGCAGAAGCTCGGCTCCCATCTGTTCTCTGGTCAGCGCGTCCAACTGCCCAAAGGGTTCATCCAATAACAACAATTTTGGATCCTGAATCAGGGAACGGGCAATGGCCACACGCTGTGCCATGCCGCCGGAAAGCTCATGTGGGAAGCTGTGTTCAAAACCGCCCAACCCAACCAAGTCAATCATTTCCCGCGTACGCTTGTCGATTTCTTCTCGCGGCAAGTTGGCAATATCGAGAGGCAAACGAATATTCGCTTCCAGAGTACGCCAGGGCATCAGATTGGCTTGCTGAAAAACCAGTCCGGTGGTGAGCTGGCTGGTGCCGCTCCCTTTTAACTGGAACCCGCCGCTTGTCGGGGTGACTAAACCTGCCAACACGCGCAGCAGTGTGCTCTTTCCCCCTCCGGATGGTCCGATCAGGCAGACAAACTGGTTCTCGGGTATCGCAAAACTCAGGTCATCCAGCACTTCAAGGCTGCCGTCCTCTTCCACGAAGTTAACCGTCAGGTTTCGGACCTGCAGGGCGTAATCACTGGACGAAGGCATCACTCCAGGCTCCCTTCAAGTCAAGTGGCTCGGAAAGAAGCCCCAGATCCAGAAGGACTTCCTGCATATGTTCCCAGCGGAGACCGGTCTCCGGGTCTTTTGGGCTGGTCTGCCACA
Organism: Anaerolineaceae bacterium; assembly: GCA_040772525.1. Lineage (GTDB taxonomy): Bacteria > Chloroflexota > Anaerolineae > Anaerolineales > Anaerolineaceae > Mesolinea. The sequence continues at coordinate 781,102 of JAXGXZ010000001.1, forward strand.
GTTTGATACTTTCATTCAAAACTTGCCGCTGGATCCCAGCTTGTTCTCCCGTGAGGTTTTCAACATATTTTTGAGAGAGCTCGAAAGCCTCATCCGGGTTTTCAACCGTGCTTAATAACCCCTTTTGAAGCGCGGATACTACCTTTCTCGCCAGATCATGATCTTTCTGGATGGTTTTTTCGTTGGTCACCAGGCCGTTCCCAACCAGAGAAATCGCATCCGCCACACGCAGAACGTTGATTTGGTAACCTTTTTCGCGCAGTTGCACCGGTTCGTTCGCCAGATACACCACCACGGCATCCACCTGGCTGCTTACCAGGCTTTCAACCTGGGTGAAGCCAATCGATCGCAAGCTGTAATCCGTTTCTTGAAGGCTGCCCTGTCTGGCGAGCGCCATGAAGCCGATGTAACTGGCGCCGTACAAACCCGGAAGTCCGATCACCTTTCCCTTGAGGTCCTGTATGGATTGGATATCATCCGTTTTCATGGAGGCAATCCCTACCGGATAATCCCGATACCAGCTCCAGACGTTCACAACAGGCAAACCTTGAGCCCGGCTGAGCAGCACCTGCTCTCCGGAAGCGATCATAAACTGTTCCTTACCGGCGCCAACGAGAGCCACCAGGTCGGCCTCGTTACCGTAATTCAGACTGATTTCCAACCCTTCTGCCTCAAAGTATCCTTTTTCGATGGCTACATAAACGGGGGCAAACTGAATGTTGGGAATATAAGTGAGATGAAGGGTCACTTTTGTAAGCGGATCAGCTGGCTTGCGTTGGCAGCTCGCCAACAGCAAAGCTGTAAGAAGGATCAAAAAAGAGCGCTTTAAGATAACAGCACTTCCTGATTTCATTTTTTCCATGCCAGAACCTTGTTTTCAATAAGCAAAATGGAGCCATAGAGGGCAATGGCCATGAGCATAAGCGTGATCATGGCAACGAATACCAGGGCGGTATCGAATTGCCCTCGCGCGAGATTGATCAGAAAACCCAAACCGCGATCGGACCCCACCAATTCACCAACGATCGCGCCAATGACAGAAAGCGTCGCCCCGACGCGCAGTCCGCCCAGCAAAACTGGCAGTGAGGCAGGTACCTCAAGATAGCGCAGGGTCTGCCCGCGGCTGGCTCTGAGTGAGCGCATCAGATCACGCAGCGGCTTGGGAACTTCACGCAGGGCAACCAGAACATTGATTAGTACTGGAAAGAGTACGACTAAAACACAGATAAGGACTTTAGAGAACAAACCCGGTCCAAACCAGATCACCAGCAGGGGAGCGATCGCCACAATGGGCACGGCTTGTGTGGACACCAGGAAAGGGGAAAGTAATTTTTCCGCCAGGGGAGATTGGTAGAGAAGGTAACCCAAGACCAGAGCAAGAAGCGTGCCGATGACCAACCCTAACGCGACTTCCAGAAGGGTAAAGGAGGTGTGCCGCCACCACTGACCGCTGGAAAACGATTGGATAAACTTAGCCGCCACCGCGGCAGGTGAGGGCAGAATGAATTCCGGCAATTTCAGGAGCAAAACTAACAATTGCCATAAACTCAACGCCAAAACAAGCGTTATCAGGCTGATGAACGCACCTTGTTTGTGCCGCCTTTGCTGGCTTGAAAGAAAATTATGTGGGAGTAAAGGTTTCTTCATCCTCAGGGTACGCCTTGCTCTGATTGAGTATACGTAGGAAAAATGAGCATGTCAAACCCCTTTTATGGGGAATAAGATTGCTTCTGGGCTTTGTGAGACGCGAAGCAGGATAATTACACGCTATAATAAATGGGTATGGTCCCTGAAAAAATAATTCCTCAAAATATTATGCTGATGCCCAATGCTGAACGCCCTCAGGCAGCCGAAATGGGTCAAAACTTGGAGGCATATTTACAGCATGAAGGGCTCAAAACCAAATTATTCTCACTGGATTTTGACCAACCCTCCAACCTGCCGGATCTGTCCCAAACCGACCTGATTATTGCCATTGGAGGAGACGGCACACTTTTAAGAGCCGGACACATGGCTGCCCCTTTGGGCATCCCCTTGTTAGGCGTCCAAGCCGGACGGCTGGGGTTCCTGGCTGAACTCGACAATGATGATTGGCAGTTGAGAATGGCAGAGTTGCTAAAAGGGCAGTTCCGCCTTGAAAAACGCATGATGCTGGACGCAGTACTGCATCGCGGCGGTCAAAAGATCAAACGCTGGGACGTTATCAACGAAATTGTGGTTTCCCGCGGCCGTTTCGTGCGTCCAATTGATATTCGCGTAGATCTGAACGAAGGATATTTAACTTCCTATAACGCGGATGGGATGATTGTTTCCACTGCCACCGGTTCCACGGCATATGCACTGGCTTGCGGCGGTCCCATCCTGCCGCCAGAACTGCGTAATATGCTTATCCTGCCCATCGCGCCCCATCTCTCCCTGGATCGGGCTGTCGTACTGGCGGAGGGAGCCACCGTGACCTTACGGACGAACAGCGATCACGAGGCAGTGCTCAGTGTAGATGGGATGGATCCCGTCAAATTATTTCCGGAGGACCGTATTCAGGTCTCTGCAAATGACCACTCACTCAGCATGGTACGCTTTGGAGAGGCAAATTACTTCTACCGCAATTTAATTGCTGTTATACAAAACAATCCGATCAATCGTACAGAAACCAATGAATGACCAATCAGAATCTCAAGAACAGACCGATAATATAGAATCAACGCTGGAAATACCGGATACGCCAGCGCAAAATCTACCCGCTGAAGAAAAACAAGAATGGGTGGAACGGACCGAAACAGGCCGGGAAGAAGCTTACATTGGGCTGCGCTGTAACAAATGCAACAAGCCGATTCGGGCTGAGGATTCCGTACTCACCCCCACCGGTTACCGCTGCAAAGAATGCGTGAGCGGACAGCAAAAAGTTTTTGACAATACAAAGGGGTTGGATGTCGTTTTTGGCTTTCTGATTTCCTTCATGTTGGCGCTGGCAGGCAGTTTCATCTCGCAGTGGCTGGGTATTATAAGTTTGTTGGCGGCACCGGCGGTCGGTTTTCTAATCTTTATCCTTACCCGATTAGCCGTGAAACGGCGCAGAAGCCGCGCTCTTTCCAGGGCGATCCTGATTGGCGCGATTCTGGGGGTCATTCCAGCCGTATTGATTTCACTTGTACCTATCATTTTCCACCGGGCTGTTGGTGTGCCTCCTAACCAATATCTTCTGGACCTTATTTGGACGGGGTATTATTCTTTTGTTGTTCCGTCCAGTGCCTACCTTCATTCAAAAAGCGGCCGAACACGTTGAGGACCCATGCTCAAAGAACTGACCATTCGCAACTTCGCCATCATTGAAGACCTGGATATTCTTTTCCAGCCAGGTCTGGTCGTGCTCACGGGAGAGACTGGAGCCGGTAAATCCATCATTTTAGATGCGCTGGGCTCGGTGCTGGGCAGCCGCGTGGACACCGATGTCGTCCGCAAGGGTGCAGACCGGGCCAGTGTGGAAGCAGTTTTTAGCTTGACGGATGACGCGCCCGAAGATTTAATTGACCTTTTGGAAAACGAAGGACTAATGGACGAGCCGGATGAGCTTACGATGAGCCGGGAGATTCGCCTGGAGGGGCGCAGCATTGCCCGCGTCAACGGACGCAGTGTTTCTTTGTCTTTGCAGGCAGAAATCGGAGCGTACCTGGTGGACTTGCACGGACAGTCTGAACATCTTTCCTTATTGAAAGTGCGCCAACATTTGGCCTTGTTAGATCGTTTTGCCGGCGCTGAGGACCTGTTGGCGGTCTACCAAGAAGATTACCGTTATTTTAAAGAGCTTGAAAACGAGCAGAAGGCACTATTGGAGTTGCAGCGGAATGCTCATGACCGTCTGGATATGCTGCGCTACCAAATCCAAGAGTTGGAAGCTGCCAAACTAAAGATTGGTGAAGAGGAGGGTTTGCGGCAGGAGCGCAACCGTCTGGCTAACGCGGAATCCCTGCACTCGCTTACGCAACAGTCTTTGAGTGCGCTGGATGAAGGCAGCCCGGAGAGCCCGGCTGTCACTGACCTCCTGGGTCAGGCGGTTCATTGCCTGATGGAACTTACTCGTGTGGACCCTAGTATGACGGAGCTGGCAAACCAAGCCGATCAAGCCCTCAGTGCTATTGCTGACCTGGCTTATCAGCTGCGCGGTTATCAGGAAGGGATTGAATATAACCCTCAACGCCTTGACCAGATCGAAGAGCGGCTCAATACGCTCTCCCTAATGAAGCGCAAATATGGTGGCACTGTTGAAGCTGCGATTGAACATCTGGAAACGAATAGATACGAGATAAGTAAAGTAAGCAGCATAGAAGAGCAGATAGAGCAAGTCAACAATAAAATAACTGAGATAAAACAACTGATGGCGGGAAAGGCTCAAAAGCTTAGCCAAAACAGAAAAATTGCGGCTGTAAAACTATCCAAAGGTGTGGAAACAAACCTGAACGCGCTGGCTATGAAAAATGCCCGCTTTAGTGTGACGCAGATTCATCATGAAGTGCCAGAAGGTTTGTTGGTGGGAGGGCGAACACTTCAGTTTGATGCTACTGGCATCGATAAAGTAGAATTCTTAGTGGAGACCAACCCGGGAGAAGGGTTCAAGCCCCTCGCAAAGACAGCCTCGGGCGGGGAGACCTCCCGGTTAATGCTGGCAATCAAGCATGTTCTCGCCCAGGCAGATCAGATCCCCACGCTAGTCTTTGACGAGATTGATCAGGGAATTGGCGGACGGGTGGGAGCGATTGTTGGTGAATTACTGTGGCATTTGGGGCGTGAACACCAGGTTTTATGTGTGACACATCTGCCACAGTTGGCTGCCTATGCAGATCATCATCTGGTTGTCCGTAAGACACAGGCGGATGGCCGCATATCCACGCAGGTAACACCGGTCAGCGGGAATATGATAAAGAGAGAATTGGCGGCGATGATTGGATCCACCAGTGAGGCTAGCATGCAATCTGCTCAGGAATTAATCGAACTCGCGAGCGAATTCAAGAGTAAAATAGTATAGAACACCCTAAAATACAGCACCTTCAGAACTAAATCGGATCAAACAGCGTGGAACATACGCAGAAAGGTAGCGAACTATGCCCAATATGAATGATATTTTGGCCGTCATCCTTGGAGGAGGGCAAGGCAAACGCCTCTACCCCTTGACCGCGGAGAGAGCTAAACCAGCCGTTCCTATCGCGGGGAAATACCGGTTGATCGACATTCCTTTGAGCAACTGTATCAATTCCGGAATTTACCACATTTCCGTGCTCACGCAGTTTCTTTCAGTATCCCTCCACCGCCATATCGCCCGCACTTACAACTTCGACTCCTTTCATGGCGGCGCGGTGCAGATCTGGGCAGCTGAACAGACCATGAGTAATACGGATTGGTATCAGGGAACAGCCGATGCCGTGCGTAAGCAATTATCCGAAATCGTATCCGTACGTAAGTCCCATGTGCTCATTCTGGCGGGCGATCACCTCTACCGCATGGATTACAGTGAAATGGCAAAGTTCCATTTGGATAACGATGCTGATATCACTGTTGCCGTCCAACCCGTTCCAAAGCGGGAAGCCTCACGTTTCGGCTTGCTCAAACTCGATCCCGACAACCGAATTCAGGACTTTGCTGAAAAACCCAAGGATCCGGAAATTTTAGCGTCCTTTATCAGTCGGGACGACCCTGAAAGTCCCTATTTGGGTTCCATGGGCATTTATATGTTCAAGATGGAGGTGCTGGCGGATATTCTCAATAGGGACAGAGAAGAGGAGAAACTGGACGATTTTGGCGGAGACATTATCCCCTGCCTCACCCGCGAGGGTGCACGCGTCTTTGGTTATAGTTTTGAGGGTTATTGGCGCGATATCGGGACTATCCGCACTTTCTATGAAACCAACCTGGAATTAACCGAAGATAAGCCCGAATTTGACTTTTACGACCCCGATAACCCAGTCTTCACCCACCCGCGCTTTTTGCCAGGCTCCCGACTGAATGGCTGCACGATGAACCATGTTCTGATTGCCGAAGGTTGCAATGCAGAGATGGCCTCTATTGATCACTGCGTGATTGGCTTGAGAAGCCAAATTGGAGAAGGAAGCAAACTCAAAGACACCATTCTGATGGGAGCAGACTGGTATGGCACACTTCAAAATGGCGCGCCTATTGGAATCGGCAAAAACTGCGAAATACAAGGCGCGATTATTGATAAAAATGCCAGTATTGGAGACAACGTTGTAATTGAGCCTTTCACGCCAAATACTGAGGTCGATCATCCGCTCTATCACGTACGCGATGGCATTGTGGTAGTTCCCAAAGGCACCACCATCCCAGCCGGCACTGTGATCAAACCTTAGAATTCGCTATTAAACATAAAACCAGCATGATGATTAATGCTGGTTTTTGTTTTTAACATTGATAACGCAGCCAGGCAGCCGCAATACTGAAGGCAACGGCTACATTGAAGGAATGTTTCTCACCTGCCATGGGAAGGGAAATTACCTGATGAGCACAAGTCAAAATTTTCGGATCTAACCCGGAAGGTTCATTTCCAACCACAAGCAGAATTCTTGAATTCCCCTTGGGTTTTGGGAGCGAGGGCAGAGGCATTGCCCCTATTATCACTTCGAGCGCGAATACCTGCCACCCTTCCTGTATCAGGCTGTCCATCGCAGCTGGACCGTTGGGATGGTAACTCCAGGGCAGCCTTTCCTCAGCCCCCAGAGCACTCTTTGCCACGGAGTGGGTGCTGACGGGTTTTGGCGTAATCCCGCCCAAATAAAGATGGCTCAGCCCCAAGCCTTCCGCACTGCGAAAGATCGTACCCACGTTATGTGCCGAACGGATGTTGTCGAGGAAACCAGCCAATACCAGACCATCGCTCAGGTCAAGCTTTGGCGGCAGAACCGAAGGGATTACTTCCTCGTCTATCCTTAGAGGACTGCCACAGCGCGGGCAGAAATGTGCTTTAAACTGCACCGTGTCCAAAGGAAAGCGTAATTGGCAGTTGGGACTGCTGCAAAAGACAAGCCGCAGCTGAGGAATGGAATGCGCTGGCATGCAATAATTTTAACCCATGGATGGAATAAAAGAGTCAGACGCCTGGGTGAGGGGGGCACCCAAACGTCTGACAACTTTATTATACACCAGGTGCTTCATAAAAAATCAAATTAAGCTAAAAACCTGGTAATTGTATAGCCTTTTACGCTAACGGGGACAAGGTAATAAAGCAAAAATCTGTTTTATCTGCGAATTCAACGCGGAAATGCCTAAAAACCAGTTGTTTGCCAGCTGGTCAAATAAAGAAACCTGATAAGACTGTGATGGTTAAGTCAATAACGAACTTGTCCCTGCTGCGTACAAAGGGGCTGGAAGGTATAACCGAGCTGTGTGAGTTCATGTAAGACCAAGCCAAGCGCTTGCACGGTGTTTTCACGATCTACCCCGCCATCGTGGAAGAGAATGATCTTATGGGGTTGGAGATTGGCAAGGACCTCTGTCAGGATGCTCTGATCGGAGATACCCATCCAATCGTGCGTGTCGATATCCCACATGCTGATAGCATAACCCATCTGACCGGCATGTTGATAGAGGGATGGGCTCACCTCACCGAAGGGCGGCCTGAGACAGGGCGTCACCAGTTTGACAAGTTCCGGGTCTGCCTGCAAGGCTGATTTCAGAGCTGAGGTAGTGTTGGCAACCTCAGCGTAAAAATCGTTATAGCCAAAGCCTGCAATATGCTGATGGGAAAAACTGTGGTTGCCAAAGGTATTACCGTCCTGAGCCAGTTTGGCAACAACATCCGGAAAGGTAACCACATTACGCCCGATCACAAAAAAAGTTCCTTTGGCTTGAAAACGATTAAGCTGCTCCTGGATTTTGGGAGTCCAATGGGGGTCTGGGCCGTCATCAAAGGTCAAATAAACCACTCTTTCCGGGTCTGGCTGAGGCAATTCTGAGGGTGACGGTTGGCTTGAATTACTCTCGTCGGCTGTCCAGGAATCAGCCATCTGCGCGAATGCATCCAACGGATTAACTCCCGGTGCTTGCGCCTGGGCAGAACACAGCGGGAGAATGCTGACAAGAACAATAACCAGCAAGGCTGTCAGGAAGTAACAAAAGAACGTGCAATTTGGTTTCATTTGACAAAAGCATTTTAACATAAGCCCTGATTACTATCAAAAAAGCTGGCACAACAAACAGACCTAAACACCGGACGAATTCGCCTGAGTGACCTGTGTGCCAGCTTTTCATAAATGTGTGATCTGAGCCTGTGTTATCATGCCATACAGGGGCCGATTTGATGGCCTTGCAGGTTGAGAACTGGCAGAAAGAACAAAATGAAACGTTACTATGCTTATTTGATCGTTGGATTAATCTTCGGACTGGCGGATTGGTATTTTGTTGACTGGATCAATGCTCAACTGTCGTCCCCGGAGATCACTTCGGCAAAAATTAGGACTGCTCTAAAACTAGCCAATGTTTTGGTGTGGCTCGCACCCATTGTGCCGGTTCTGATCTATGAAACCCGTCGGGCTGCCAACCCATGGCAACCAATGTTAGCGGGTGCGCTGGTATGGTCAGCTGCGATTGCTGCCTATTATTCTTTGTATGCTTGGCTGCTTAGTCAGGGAAGGATTGTTGGCTGGGAGCACCTTTCCATCCATCTTGGTTCAGAAAAGGGATTTTGGGTAGATTTCTGGTCTGTTGCGCGAGTGACCTTCCTGAAAGAATTTCGCGACTGGATTTGGGTTGCTCTCGTTGGAGGTGGTGGAATGGGGCTATCAGCCTGGGTTTTATCTGGAAACAAACCATTTAAAATGGATAGAGGAATTTAGCTAAGAGCCAGTTTGAAGGCTGGAACAAGCAAAAACAGTGAATAGATAAAATTTGTCATGGACAGTGTTCCAATCATCAATAAGATAAGTCCTGGAATCTGGATCTCCAAATCAAAGTTCTGGGAGACGAACTCAACAATTATTCAAAACTCCAACGGATGTGTTCTGATCGATCCTGGTGTATTCCCAAGTGAATTAAATGACATATCCAGTTTTATTAAAGACAAACCTGTAGGCGCTGGGCTGATCACGCATGCTCATTGGGACCACATTCTCTGGATGCCCGAGTTTGGGTATGTTCCTCGTTACTGCAGCGCTGAAACGCTTGTAATCATGCAAAAAGACCGGCGTACTATCTTTGAGGAAATGGAAGACTTTGCTGAGGATTACAAGCTGCCCCTGACTGAGTGGAAGAACATTTTGAACTTTAACGTCGGAATATTTCCACCTATACTGGATGAGGAACTTGGTCTCAATATAGAAATTATTCCGACGTCCGGACATCAGGGCGGACACTGCAGCTTCTGGCTGGGAGATTCAAAAATACTGATATGTGGGGATTTATTGAGCAACATTGAAGTGCCCACCATTGAAGGTTCACAGCAATCTGTCGGACAATATCTCAGCTCACTGGATAGACTTGAACCCTACGTGCAGCAGGCGAGCCATGTAGTTCCCGGGCACGGTAAGATTTGTTCCGCAGAAGAAGCGCTCAGGCGTCTGGAAAAGGATAAACGCTACCTCCATGCTCTGCGAGATTGGACGAAAGAAGAAAAAGTTGAGCAAAAACTGGAGTCGCAGGCTTTTCAGCTGGCAGAGAAACTGGGGGAGGAACGCATAAAGAGCCCCGAAGCTTGGCAAATGCACTTGCAAAACCTGATCATCCTGTGCGGAGGCACCCCAAAACCGCATAAATCATAACGATGACCTCTTAGCATTCGACATAAAAAGAACAAACGTGCTAATAAGACCTATCTATTCCATAGTGATCCTCCGGGCAGCGCTGCACAAATTAAAACAATGAAAACGAGGGGTTAGTGCAATTGTCCGGAAGTGAAAAATAAGTGGGGAAATATAAATAGAAAAGACGTCCTCGGCGCGAGTCGAACGCGCAACCGTCTGCTCCGCAAGCAGGTGCTCTATCCATTAAGCTACGAGGACATGCAAGGCAGTCATTCTATACCTATTTCGCGGCAGGGTCAAGGGCAACGGGCAGAATGTCAGCAACGGGGCAGAAAAGAAACCCTACCTAGGAGGATGTCAGGATACCCGAAACAGGTAAAAGAAAACAAAATGTTTCACGTGAAACATTAATCGCTGACTAAAAAAGCCAAACCTTTGCTGGTGCTGTCATCCATGACGATTTGGATGTGACATCCGGGCTTAAAATCAGAGACACGAATGAGATGCAAGTGTTCTTCAAGCGTTTTGTCTATGGGGATGAATTCAGACAGACGGTTGGGCATGCTGGTGAGGAATGTGTGATGATATTGATCCTCGTCCAGGTCAATTGCCAGCGGGTAAATCTGCCCTTCAAGGAGATCCTGAAAGAAATGCGTCCCCAGGGACGGTTCCGTGGCCACAATACTGCCGCCAGAGACCTCCACGAGCGCTTTAGTGTTAAAAATATCCGCGTAGGCCACATGAATCCCCAGATCAGGATTAGACGTGCCCCAGCGACCGGGGCCGATGAGTATGTAAGGGTAGCCCTTGAGCGCGGCATTAAGCATTGAGATGCCCCTTTCCAGTTGGACTCGCTCCTGATGGGTTTTAATGCTGAAGTAACTCCGCGCGGGCACGTGCACCACATAACGGATGTCTTTAATCGTCCCGCCAGCCACCAAACTGGACGCACTGAAGATCACATCTTGCGGGGGAATGTCTTTTGGCAGCCGGTTGACCCCTTCCTTCATCATGGCGAGCGGGCGGCACTGAATGACCGCAACGCTCAGGTCGGGTTTGCGCTCTTCATTCACCACGCTGGCGGTAAATTCTACATCCACCGGAGTCTGATATTCTCTTTCAAGGGTTTGCAGCGCTTCCTTCATCAGGTCTGGGAACCTGGTTTGCAGCATCAGCTCCTTAAATGTGAGCACCAGGTCGGAGGATTTGCCATCCAGCATGCTGCTGTGGATGGAACGCAGGTATCCGTCCGTGTTGATCTGGGCGATAAAGCGCAGCTCGGGCGAGTTTGCATTGAGCACCTCAGAGACAGGCAGCGTCTCATAACGGTCTTTATCCAGATTGATCAGGTCAACATACTTCTGCGAGTAACACGCAATGGTTTGGGTATTGGTGGAAGGGTTGAGTGTGGGGTGGGAGAGTGCCACCAGACGCGGATAATCATTGCCAACGCGGTCTACCGCCCGCGTACCCAACCCCCAAACCAGGCGTAAAAAGCCATCTTCAGCACGGATCATGGGTGACCAGCGGTAGGCATTTCTGCTGAAAGCCACGCCGGCCAATTGAGGGAAGTAATAAGACTCGTGTGGCACGCCTTCCACCACCTGGATTAATAGTGCCATGCGCTCATCGTAATCCAACAGACCACGGCTCTTGCGGTACTGCAGCGCGGCTGGGTTGAGCGTGGAAGCGTAGATGCGTGCCATAGCTTGAGTTAATGCGCGCAGATTGTTCTCAGGCTTATTTTGGTTGGGGACAAAGATACTATCGTATTTACCGGCAAAAGCAGTGCCGAAGTTATCTTCCAGCAGGCTTGAGGAGCGCACGATTAAAGGTCTGCCCCCTGCCATTGAGAGGATTGTCTCCAAATACTGCAGCACGCTTGGTTGAAACTCGCCCTGCTCAAAGTCTTGAACGATCTGAGGGTAATCGATGCGCATCTGCTCGTCAGTCTTGTATTTCTGATCGTTCCAGTGCATCAGATTGTTTATGGACATAAAATTGTAGATAAGGTCGGATCCTACGTAAAACGAAACCGGCGTACGTAAGGCGGCGCGCAGCTCCGGGCTCGCTTTTTCCTTGAGAATGCGGGAAGCCAACAGCATACCAGCCGCCTTGCCGCCAATGCGTCCCTGCCCCAGTGTATGCCTGCGGATCTCGGCCAAATCTGAGATGGTGAACCAATCCTTGGCAATGTTAATATAGCGCAGTTGGTCGCTGATCATTTTGCGGATCAATACCACCTTAATCTCATGCAGACGGGCTTCGTAGGGCACACGTTCAGCCGCGGAAAGCCGTTCAATGGTCATGCCTTGGTTAAAAAGCATGTCCAGCGGAGCAATTTCAGGGTTGAAATCTACCAAAGCATCATGGTTATGAATGCCACGTTCGCTTAGAGCCACCTCCACCAGTTTGAGCAGCAGGTCATAAGGCAGGTTATAGGCAAAATATTGGTCAGTAAGCTGATCCAGAATGATGGACTTGCGGTATTCCCAATTCTCCGCAGACTCCTCGTTGAGTGGGTTATGCAGACCTTCGGCTTCCTGGGACTGGATGGCGCGCTGCACCGCTTCGTTGTTGAGAGACACCGGGTCCAGGAAACCCTGTTTACTCAATTCCTGCCGCATGAGCATGCGGATGCGCGGCGCTAGGGTGGGGTACTGTGCCAGGGTGAGATACACACTGATAATGTGGTCAGAACCACTGCTTGCCAGGGTCATAAAGCCTCTTTTATTTTCATTTGCATGATTTTATCATTCCCAATGTCTCATGTGATACCTATTGAACCCTTCGGAGATTTTTCTCTCCGCACGGCTGGTATGAACTAAAAGGGGCGGGAAGGCTGGTCTGCCCCCATTTATCGGATTAAAAGAGGCATAAATACACGTATAAGAATGAAATTGGTGGTCAGTGTGGTTTCTCTCGGCACAGGATGAATACAGTCATTTGACTTTGCCCCAGCTTCACCCGTATGGATAAGGGAAATCATGCTGTTGGTTAATTAAAGCTGGCCCCTGAACTGAATATTCCACCATCGTATTAGTTCAAGCTATTGGCATTGACCCTTGGCTTGTCCATGACTATGTTACTGGAATTGGCAAACAATCCTTCCCCGTTATTGGCGGAATTGACAGGAATGAAAAGGTCGGATAATTTGCAAAGGCTCCCCTTAGTGCAAAACCGCCTCCAACATAGGGTGAAACAGCATTCCGAATGGTGATCAAACGATTAGTGTTATTATTGCGTTCGCTTGGAATCTGAAATGTGACCAGATAGTCACATTTAGTAATGGCTTTGTAGTGTCCAACCGATATACAGATTTCCACGTTGCTGCCGCTACCCCGCCCGGGATTTAAAAAGTGACCAAACAGTCATATTTGGTAGCGGTTTTATAGGTGCAAGCCGATACACAGCTATCCGCGTTGCTGCCTTTGCCCCGCCCAGAATCCATAAAGTGACCACGCGGTCACATTTGGCGGAGACCTTTGTAGGTACCACCTGTCAAACAGATCATTACGTTGATGCCGCTTATCGGGATAAAGGAATCTCTGGCAGGGAAATCCAACAAAAAAGGGCAGCAGCGCTGCTGCCCAGAGTTTGAACCTTACAGATCTATCTTGAAATATTCATTGGCATAATGATGTGCTTGAAGCTGTCATCCCCAACCGGGCGGATCATGCCGGGGGTGTTGGCAGCGTTCGTCTCGAGCAGCACATTGGCGCTTTTGATCACTTCCAGCACTTCACGCAGGTAGCGGATATTGAAAGAGATCAAGAGGGGCGCTCCGTCCACCGCAGCATCTACGACCACATCACTATTGCCAGTTTGCTCACTTTGCGCGGAGATCTGCAGCTGCCCGGATTGACCGCTGCCGTCCGCTGGCTGAATATCCAGGTGGGCAATGTAATTCCCTTCCCTGGCAATAATCTCGGTTTGCTTGCAGGCTTTCAGCACATCCGATGTAGAAAGAACGGTGCGGGTCTTAAAGGAAAGCGGAATGATAGCCTGATAATTTGGGAAATTGCCCTCAATGAGCTGGGAAACCAATTCCACATCTGTAAGATGGAAGATCACCTGTCCGCGGCCGGAAGGGAAGTCCATCAACAGGGTTTCATCGCCATTCACGGCGATACGGGCTAACTCAGCTAACGCGCGCGCGGGAATGAGTGCATCCAGAGTTTGTGAAAAATTTTGCGGCATGGCGTTGCTGGAGATGGAAATACGGTAGCCATCCGTAGCAGCCAAAACCAGATTGTCTCCGTCTGTGGTGAGGTGTACGCCTGTGAGGTTAGGGCGTGTGTCTTCTGTGGAGGCGGCAAAAACAACCTGTTGGATCATTTCTTTAAAATTTGCGACGTTCAAAGGAATGCCGGAGTCGCTGTCGGGGGCGGGCATGGGAGGGAATTCCTCCGCACTGATCCCCTTGATATTGGTGTCCAAGGTGCCGCAGCGAATGTTGAGAGACTGCGTGCGCTCGTCTACTGCGAGGGTTACTTCGTTGCTGGGCAGGTTGCTCACCAGGTCCACAAAAGTACGTGCCGGAACAGTCAGTCCGCCTTCTTCACTGATCTGCCCGCCGATCCAGGCGCTGATGCCCAGCTCCAGATTGGTGGCGGAAAGGCGCAGGCGCCCTTCATCAGTCTTGATCAGGATATTAGAGAGCACCGGCAGGGTGCTGCGAGATGTCACAGCCCGGCTAACGATGGACACTCCGTGAGCAAGTTGTTGTTGTTGAACGGTAACTTTCATGGGATCCTCCCGCAGAATCGCATTTGTTAATCCATATAAGTATACCTTCAAGCATGTATTTCTACCAGATTGCGCTTAGTTTTACTGTTTTAAGGCCTGCCCGCAGGTCTTGCATGGGAACAAAAGCTGACAAAAGCGCAGGAATCAGCTGCTCCAATTGATGATAGAATGCAAGCGAGGTTGCCGGATGCATCCGAGATTACGCAAAACCAAATTCAAAACCCTCAATCTGCTGGTCACCCTTAGCCTGGCAGCCTGCTTCATTCTGCCAGGCCGGGTGCAGGCTAAGCCTCTTGTCTGCTCCACGCCCCCCAGCCTGATGCTGCATGCCAACTTTGGACTCATACAGATGCGCGAACTTGCTGATGCCATCCAGGCGAACGGACTGCAGACTTTTACCTACCGTCAGGTAGCCGATCTCTACGATCAGGGGCTTTGCCCGCCCGAGAATGCCATTCTGGTCTCTCTGGATGATCTGGGCACGCGCTGGCTGCGCCTGGACTTCAAGCAGATGATTGAGATCTTCACGGACCGCGGGCTCACGTTGACTGTAGGTGTGGTGACCGGGGTAGGCAGCCAGCCCGAGGAAAACTGGGCTTACCTGAAAGAAATTGATGCTCTGGGTATTGAGATTGCCAGTCACTCTGCCCGTCACCTCAACCCGAACAAGGTCAGCCAGGACTATATCCGGGACGATGTGAGCCTTTCTTATAATACGATCGCCGAATATTTGGGCAAACCTCCTTCCACGTACATTCTGCCAGGCGGGAATGGCTTTGACAATGTCTTTTTGCTGCAACAATTGCAAACCAAATACCGCAGTGTTGTTTCCATTCATGCGCCCAACACCTATTCAGGAGAGCTCTTGTTATTTCGGCGTATTCCACCTCTGGAAGGCAGCCAGTTTAATCTTCCCTGGTACTTGAAAAACAATTTCCCCTGGCAATTTCACGCTAAGCTGGCTTTACCAAATAAGCCGCGCATACGTGCCTGTCAGCCTGTGACAGAATAATCCCGGAAGACCCATTTCGATAGACCAGATCAACCCTGAAAGGGTTTTACAGTTATCCGGTCATTTATCCGCCCGGACAACAATATTTTTTATAGGTAAAATAGAAACGTGACCTCGTCCGATTCCCCCCAGCGGGCTTATCGTTTGTTCAGCATGTTCTTTTTGCTGGTTTTTGCCAGTATTGCCGTGATTCAACCCTACCTCACGCTTTACTACAACCAGATTGGCTTTAGCGGTGTGCAGATTGGCATGGTAGCCGTTATCAGCGCTTTAGCGGTGATTCTACTCGCGCCATACTTTGGGCACATTTATGACCAAAGCCGGCACAAACGCCCCTTCCTCATCATCGCGGAACTTATCGTGGTGTTGAGCTTGGGCGCGGTGCCCTTTTTGAGGGAATTCGCCCTCGTGACATTTCTGTTCAGTGTCCACCGCATTGCCAGTACTGTTTCCATCTCCACAATAGAGAATCTGGCTTTTCAGGTCGGTTCGCTGGATGGGCGCAGCCGTTTCGGCAAACTGCGCATGTGGGGCTCATTTGGCTTTGGACTGATGGCCTTTATGGGCGGGCAATTGATGCACCGTTATCAGATTCAGGTAAATAATATTATTTTCATCGTCTTGGTTGTGCTTGTGCTGGCTGTAATCCTGCTGATTCCGGAGAGTGTTTTCGCGAGGCCTGTGGAAGAGGATTCAACCCGACTGAGCATTTGGGCAGTCTTAAAACTGATCCTGAAAGATAAGTATCTGCTTCTCCTGGTGATCGCTCTTGCGCTGACAGATCCGGTACTGGACGGTATACGCTCTTTTGAGCCAATCTACATGAAAGACCTGGGCTTTACGGAGGTGATAATTGGGCTCTCGGTGATGCTCTCCGCGATCAGTGAGATCCCGATGATGATCAATGCAGACCGGCTGGTGAGCAAAATAGGTGTACAGCGCGTCCTGCTCTTTGTGTTTGCTTTTGATTTGGCAAGAAGACTGGTGGTTTGGATATTTCCATCAGCAGGAATGGTATTTGTCACTACGGTTTTAAACAGTGTTTCGTTTCCCCTGCGGCTGGTAAGCACGGTTACACTCATTAATCTGCACATTCCGCGGCAGTATACGACCACTGCCAATACCTTTGTGGGACTAACCTTGATTGGCGTAGGCTATATGGTCAGCAACGCCGCCGCCGGATGGCTTTATGATCAATTCGGTGGCAGGCCGGTCTATCTGATGGGAGCCTGCTTATGTCTGATCGCCCTGAGTCTGACCTGGTGGGCTAAGGATTGGAAAAAGGATTCTGAATAGCCGGCAGTAAAACCCGGTATATTAAGGAGCAGCGCTTTATAATCAGAGCATGTCTTAGATTAAAACAGCGTTAGAATATAACTTGGTTCTATCCGAGGCACCCCGGTCAACGTTGAGAGATCTCACAACCCGGAAGAATATGTGTCCCAGCCCCGGAATGCTGGCTGGCGATAAAGGATCATTCAGGCTATGAAACAAAGGACAATGACTGCCAGGATGTACGCAGCTTGTGTAAGCGCTTTTAGTTTTATTTGCCCGTTGAGTTTGTAAATTAAGAGAATTCTAGCACTAAATAATATACTACATCAGCAAACAGCAGAAATATACATCCTAGTTAGATGATGTGACATTATTAGAATATCAGAAGGACCAACTGCTTTTGAGAATATGAACGAACTCCGGGTTTTTTTTGGACGAGAGGTGGATTTACTCAAGACTGAGTGAATTGAAAAAAAGTCGTCAATGATTGGGATCGACGAGATCCGATGAAGTGAGGTAAGACCATGATCAAAATTATCACCGACAGCACCAGCGATGTCCCCGAAGAGATGTTAAAACAGTACAACATCTCTGTGGTTCCCCTTTATCTGAATTGGGGAAATGACCAGTATGTCGACCGGGTCACCATCACACCGGAGCAATTTTACGAGCGTTTGGCTAAAGATCCCGTGTACCCCAGTTCTTCGCAGCCTTCCGAGGAGGATTTTACTCGTGCATTTAATAAAGCGCGGGAAGAAGGTGCCGATGAGATCATCTGCCTGGATCTCTCCTCTGCCATGAGTGGCACCTACCATATGGCTGTCAGCGCAGCTGCCAAAGCGGATATCCCTGTACATGTCGTGGATGCCAAGGGGCCTACGATGAAGCTGGGTTGGCAGGTATTAGCGGCAGCCCGGGCCGTAGAGGCAGGCGCAAGCGCTCAGGAGGCCTTGGCCGAAGTAGCGCGGGTGCGTGAACGCATGGCCCAGCTTGTTGCCATGCAATCCTTAGCTCCTCTGGATAAAGGCGGACGAATCGGCAATGCTATACGCTGGCTTGGCAACACGCTGCAGGTGAAGCCACTCATTTATGTGGATAAAGAAACGGGCAAGGTGACCCCCATTTCACTGCTGCGCACGCAAAACGCGCTTGCAGAGAACCTGTTCAAAAAATTCATTGAGCATGTCAAAGATACACGCGATTTGCGTGTGGCGGTTTTGCACGGTGCTGCGCCAGAGGCCGCAGTTGAGCTGGCAGAGCGCATTGAGCGCGAGCTGAAGCCCAGGGAGCTGCTCACCATGGTTACCGGACCCGTACTGGGGATCCATACCGGCTTAGGTGCGTTGTGCATCTGCGGCTATTCAGATGCCCGCTGACTCGTTCAGATAATTCCGTATGCTTGTTTACCCGCGCTCTAAGCGCCCGTTAGGACTGATTACCCTGATCTTTTTGTCCTTCATTGCCCTTGGCATGCCCGATGGTCTGTTGGGCGTGGGCTGGCCTACCATTCGCGCGGATTTCGGCATCCCGCTGGATGCAATTGGATGGCTCCTGTTTTCCGTAATGTCCGGATATTTGGCTTCTTCTTTCTTCAGCGGGGAACTGCTCAAGCGCTGGCGGGTCGGTAAGGTGCTGATTGTCAGTTGTCTCATCACCGGAGCGGGGCTGATCGGGTATACCTTGGTTTCATCCTGGTGGATGATGGTGGCATTGGGTGTATTAGCCGGCTTGGGCGCCGGGGCAATCGATTCCGGTCTGAATGCCTATGTGGCGGACAATTTTGGACCCGGGCTGATGCAGTGGCTGCATGCCAGTTATGGCATCGGCGTGACAAGCGGACCTTTGGTGATGACCTACTTCCTCAGCCAGTTCAATGCCTGGCGCCCCGGCTATGTACTGGTGGGAGGGTTTCAACTCCTGTTAGCCTTTACGTTTTGGCTGACCCTGCCCATGTGGCAAAGCAAAGGAGCCAATAGCGGAGAACATGATGAGGAACCGTACCCAGCTTCACAGAAGGCCAGTGTCTGGCAAACAATCGCGCATCCGACTGCCTGGATTGGTTTTGTGCTCTTCTTTCTGTATACCGGCTCCGAAGTAACCGTGGGCACCTGGACCTACTCTCTCCTGACAGAAGCCCGTGGAGTTCAGCCGGAGTTTGCAGGTCTGTTTGCTGGTTCCTACTGGTTTATGTTTACGATTGGCAGAATTCTGGCCGGGTTGGTCACGCGCAAGCTGGACATTCGCCGTCTGGTTTTGATTTGTTTTTCGGCAGCTTTGCTCGGGGCGGCGCTGTTGCTGTGGAATCCCTTCGCATTGTCGGAGTTAGTGGCGGTTGGCGTGATAGGTTTTGCTTTCGCTCCCATCTTCCCTGGCTTAGTCTCGGGAACGCTTGCACGAGTGGGGCGGACCCACATGGATAATGCTATTGGCATTCAAATGGCTTTTGCCAGCCTGGGCGGCACAGCGCTCACCAGTCTGGTAGGGCTGGCAGCCCGGCGCTGGGGGTTGGAAGTAATGCCTGCAGCGATGGTGGTCTTCCTTAGTGTTGCAATCAGCCTGTATTGGTTTTCCCTGCGCCGCCAATCAATGGCCTAAAACGTATGAGACGTGCCTGAGAGGCACGCTCAGCGGCGGCACAGGGGTATAATTTCCTCAATGAAAGAAACGAAAGGAAAAGGAGTCACATGACCGATCGATTAGGTTGGATAGACGAGGAATTACAGACCCTCAAAGAAACTGGTTTTTATAACACCATTCGTACCCTGAGTTCACCGCAAGGTTCACATTTAATCGTGGATGGCAAGCGCGTTTTGAATTTTTGTTCCAACAATTATTTGGGGCTGGCCAACCACCCTAAATTGGTAGAAGCTGCCAATAAAGCCATGGCAAAGTATGGCATTGGACCTGCCGCGGTGCGTTCCATCGCGGGGACTATGAATCTGCATATTGAACTCGAGCAGCGCATGGCCAAATTCAAACGCGTGGAGGGGGCAGTGGGCTTCCAGTCCGGCTTTACCGCCAATGGCGCAACGATCCCTGCCATGGTTGGCAAGGGCGATGTAATTTTTTCGGATGAACTCAATCATGCTTCGATCATTGATGGTTCGCGCCTATCCGGTGCCAAGATCGTGCGTTTTGCCCACTGTGACCCGCAAGCCTTGGAAGAGGCTATCAAATCCGAAGCAGGCAGCTACCGCCGCGCGCTGATGGTCACGGACGGCGTGTTCTCAATGGATGGGGATGTCGCGCCGCTGGATAAACTCGTGGAAATCTGCGAAAAGTACGATGTGATGAGCATGGTGGACGACGCGCACGGCGAAGGTGTGCTGGGCGAGGGCGGCCGCGGGATTGTGGACGAATTTAAGCTTCACGGGCGCGTGGACATTGAACTGGGCACCTTCTCCAAGGCCTTTGGAGTGGTTGGCGGCATGGTGGCAGGAAAAGCCAAGATAGCGGAATATCTCAAACAGCGTGGGCGGCCTTTCCTTTTCTCTTCAGCCGTGAGCGTACCCGACACAGCCGCGTGTATCGCCGCGGTGGACCTGTTGGAAGAATCCACGGAATTGGTGGACTGCCTTTGGTCAAATGCGCGTTTCTTCCGTCAGGAAATGCAGGGACTGGGCTTTGATACAGGCGTGACTGCTACCCCAATCACCCCTGTGATGCTGGGGGACGTGCAGCTGGCGCGTGAATTCAGCCGTAAACTCTATGATAACGGTCTGTTTGCTATGGCTCTGGGTTTCCCCACGGTGCCCAAAGGCAAAGCCCGCATTCGTGTGATGATCTCTGCCACGCATAGTCAGCAGGATCTCGAAGAGGCACTGGGAATCTTTGATAAGGTGGGTAAAGAACTGGGTGTGCGCGGTTAATCCGGCAAGTGAAAAGATAGAAAATGACGCGGAGAGACCCGCGCCGAAATGTTTAAAAAGGATATTTTCAACCTTTCAGTCTTCGGCGGCGCCACCAGATCCATAGGGGTTGCACCATTTTGCGCAGCCAGTACTTGGCGGTGAGCAGGGAGAGTTTTCGGCCGCCATCGCGGTAGTGTACGCGCAGCATCTCCGGCCAGCAGCGGTCGTCCGCGGCAATTGATTTGGCGCCTTCGTGCAGCCTGAAGGCTGCCCAGGGCTCCCCGGGCAAATAGAGCAAAGGTGCCAGTTTAGCCAGACGCACCCACAGGTCATAATCCATGGCAAAATAGAAACTTTCATCCAGCGGGGCTACCCGATGCCAGAGTTCCGCCCGCCAGAAAGAGGCTTGCTGAGGAATGTGCACGTAACCCCGGCGCAATTTTTGATAGTCTGTTTGGGCGGCAGGGAAACGGCCGATCACCTTGCCGGAAGCATTGATAAGATTGCAATCGCCATACACCATGCCAACCGTCCGGTTTTCCTGCAGAGCGCGCACAGCCTTAAGCACGCAGCCCGGCTGCAGCAGGTCATCTGAGTTCAGCCAGGCAAAAACCTGGCCGCTTGCATGGGCAAAGCCTTGATTGATCGCGTCAGTCTGCCCTTTGTCCTTTTGAGATTGCCAGTATGCTAAACGGTTCTGATATTTTTTAATGATTTCCAGGCTTTCATCCGTAGAGCCGCCATCAATGACGATATATTCGATATTGGGGTAGTCCTGTTCCAAGACGGAGCGCATGGCTTCTTCCAGAAACCGGGCTTGATTGAAGGAGATGGTGACGATGCTGACCCTGGGTTGGTCCGGGAGCGTGAACTCAGCCATGTTTTGGCTCCTCTTTTCTGGCACACTTCTTTCGCCGCAGCCATTCCACCGGTTTGCGCAGCAGGGCAGTGGTTGCGGGTCCAACGAGGGCGAGGAGCATGTGCTTCCAGTCCTGAAGCGCGTTGGCAGGGTCAAGTTTAAAACTCTGACGGTACATGCCGGCTGCCTCGTGGTTCAGCCCGGCTTCCACCAGGTAAAACGCGCTGAAACGGTAGGCGCCTGCCCAAATCTTGCGGTGAAGCCGCGCGTTCTCCGGGTAGAAAGCCTCATTTTCTCCAATCCATTTGGCCAGACGGAAGGCTTCCGGTCCAAAAGCCTGAGCCGCCGCCACATTCTTCGCGCTGGAATGGATGCGGGCTTGTGCCCAGACTTGTCCGGATGCGTAGACTGGCGGACAGAGGGCTGCCAGGCGCAGCCAAAGATGATGGTCTAATATGTAATGGTAGGATAAGTCCAGATAGCCTGCTTTTTCCAGTACTTCCCGGTGCATGAACACGGCCGGCTGGCCAATAATTTTGAACTGCATCAGATCTTCCAAGTCCCAATTACCGTAGCGCATGCGGTTGAAAATTTTGCCATTCTCATCAATAGAGTCCACATCACTGTAAACAAAAGAAGCCCCGGGATGTGCCTGAAAAGTTTTCACGGCTGCTGAAATAGCCCCCGGAAGATACAAGTCATCAGAGTTGAGCCAGGCAACAAACTTGCCCGAGGCCATTTTCAAGCCTTTATTGATACCGTCTGCCTGACCCTTGTCCTTCTCGGAAAGCCAGCCGCTGAGCCGATCGCTGTACTGGTCAATGATATTTACACTGCCGTCCGTAGAACCACCGTCAATCACCCAATATTCCACGTTGGGATAGTCCTGATCCAAAACGGATTGGATGGTTTTCCCAATGAATTTCCCCTGGTTGAAAGAAGGCGTGATGATGGAAACAAGTGGCGCAGTCATGGCTCTATTCTAACGGGTAAGCCGGAGAAGACTTAACATAAGATTGTCCCTGATCACGAGGTCACTCGGCGGTTAAAGCCACAGACTGTCGTAGTCAATTTTCTTAAATACTTGCAGCTTACCGCCAATGGTGGCATCCAGCACCTCCCGGCCGTCTGCCTCGTAAGCCTGGCGTACAATGCGGTAGCCATCTTCCCAGGTTTCCAGGTCGGGGAGCTGCCACTTAAAGCCTTTGCCAAAGTAATCCTTGGAAAAATGATTGGGGTCAGGTCCCTGAGATTCCACTGTGGAATTGGGCTTGCCCTTATCCACGTAATTATGGTCCACACCGATCAGAACAACCTGTTTAAAGCCCAAATGATAAGCCAGCTGCAGGGCAACGTTGGTCACTGTGCCCCCTTCCCATACCCGGCCGCTGACGTTTTTTGCGAATCCAGGCGTGAAGTAGCTGGTATAGAGGAAGTGCGTATTGGAGTCCATGCTGATCCATTCTCGGCAGCGCCAGCTGAAAAACTTGGGCATATCAAGGGCTTCCAATTCCCGGGCGCTCTGTTCCACCACAAGATTATTGACCGAAAGCAAAACCGTGGGACTGAATCCCAGTTCTTCTTTAGCCAGGAAAAT
This sequence comes from Anaerolineaceae bacterium, assembly GCA_040772525.1. Taxonomy (GTDB): domain Bacteria; phylum Chloroflexota; class Anaerolineae; order Anaerolineales; family Anaerolineaceae; genus Mesolinea. The sequence goes on from JAXGXZ010000001.1 coordinate 804,185, forward strand.
GCGGTTGGTGCCGATGGAAAACTCATTCTGCAGCTTGCTTAGGTCCGTCACATTGAGGGAAGGCCCGTTGCCTACCACAAAGCAGCGCTCGCCTTTATGGCTGTCTTTCAGCGCGTTCAGTTTACGGATGGACTCCCGGCGCCAAGGGTGCAAATACGCAGAGGGCATTTCGGGCAGCCGGCGCAGGAAATCCCGCGTGAGGCGGGCGTAACGCATGAGGCCGGGAGTGTTGTAACGCGTGATATCGCTCATCTTACTCCGTGGAAAGCCGGCAGGTCGCACCGCCATCCACAAGGATGGATTGGCCGGTCATAAAGCTGGATTGATTCTCATCCGCCAAAAAGTAGATTACTGAGGCAATCTCAGCGGGCTGCCCAATGCGGCCATTGACGGTCTTTTTAGCCAAGGCGGCCATTTGTTCTTCCTCGGGCAATTCGCCCGGACGGCCGCGCCGGAAGCCGGCACGCAGCATGGGCGTATCCACCGCGCCGGGGAGTACGGCATTCACGCGGATGTTATCCGGCGCAAACTCAATCGCCATGGCTCGCGTGAGCGCGAGCAGACCGCCTTTACTGGCAGCGTAGGCAGCAATATTGGCCGACGTGGCTACGGCGTGCACGCTGGAAACGTTCACAATTGCGCCGCCACCTTCGGCTTTGAGCAATTGATAACCCAACTGGGCACCCAAAAAGGCCGCGCGCAGATTGGAGGCCATTACCATATCCCACTCTTCCGCGGTGGTTTGGATGAGGGGTTTGCTCACCTGATAGCCGGCGTTGTTTATCACCGCGTCCAGTGTATGCGTAAAATCTGCTGTGCGCGCGTAAATGGCTTCCATATTGGTTGGAATAGAGATGTCGGATTGAATGTAGAGCCCATCCTCCGGAAAAAGGGCATATTTTTCTTTGCGGTCTACCCCAATCACCAGCCAGCCTTTTTCATGAAATAGGTTCACGGTTGCCTGGCCAACGCCGCCGGCAGCACCCGTAATCAGAACAACTTTTTTACGCTCAACGCTCATTGATTACCTCTTTCGATTCTATTTTTCTTCCATAGCTTTAAGACTGTCGATATCACCCACGGGCAATCCAAGCCCTAAAAGCACATTGCGCAGGGTATTCCAGTGGATACGTTCCCAAAAGTAGGGGCTGGAGTTTGTGTTGTGCGGCGCTAACATGACGTTATCCATTACCAGAAGCGGACTGCTGAGGGGCAGAGGTTCCTCCTCGAACACGTCCAGAGCCGCGCCGCGCAGTTTACCAGCTTGCAGGGCAGCTACCAATGCTGGTTCTTCCACCACTGGTCCGCGGCTGGTGTTGATGAGCACAGCACTTGGCTTGACATGGCTGAGAGTTTCTGCATTGATCAGATGATAGGAGCTGTCGTTGAGCGAACAACATATCGCGATGTAATCCGCCCGTTCCAACAGATCGTGAAGGCTGGTCATCTCCACACCGTTTTCAATGACAAAGTCCGGGGCAATTTCCACAATATCGTTGCCCAGAAGTTTCATGCCAAAGGCACGCGCACGGCGCATGACGCCCTTGCCGATATTACCAACACCAATCACCCCCAGGGTGCTTTCGCTCAGGGTATGGCCGGGAATCTTTTTCCATTCGCCGGCTTTCATCGCCCGGTCCATCCATGGCTGACGGCGCGCGAAAGCAAGCATATAGGCCAGCACACTTTCGGAGACAGGAACAGTAAAAGCATTGAGGGTATTAAGCACCTTCACGCCCATTTCAGCCGCGGCTTGCTGGTCAATGGAATCGATGCCGGTTCCCCATTTAGAGATTACTTTAAGCGTTGGTACACAGGCCTGAATAACCTCACGGGTGTAGCGGTCGTCTCCGCAGATAGTACCTTCAAACTGGCCGGCATAGGCCAAAATTTCTTCAGCCTCCATGCGTTCATTCACTTCAGGTTCAATTGTGTCAACGCCGAACTTTTTAAGGATTGGCCTGAAGCGGTCCATAAAGGGCGCCATATAGGGGGCAGTCATCAATACTTTCATTCTCAATTGTCCTTCTCTTTTGTTCTGTCACGAGCCGCGATGAGCATCTCTGCTAGGGTAAAATCATCTTCTTCATCGATGTCCTGCGATTCCAACTTGGGCACTTCGAAAAGCAGAGGGGTTTGCCCCACTCGGCTGCTGTACTTTACCAGGTTTTCGCGCGTGAACAGGTAGATGCAGGAATTATCCTCATAAACCGGCTTGAGATCCTGTGAACGCAGCATGATGGCCGGATCGTGATTGATGGGCTTTCCATCCGCTGTCCAAAAGCGGCTCTGGTAGCGGTTCACGCCCATCAGACTGTCATAGCGGGGCCATGCTTCCTTAAAAGCTTTCAGAGCCCGGCTGATTGTGTCTGCGCTCAGGAGGGGGTTGGTGCTGTGGGTCTGCAGGAAAAGGTCAGCCTCACATTGCGCCGTGTCATAGAGCAGAATTGTATTCATGGGTACGGTATCGGCACACAGATCAGACGGCCGGTCAATGACAGCTACTTTGGGATAGTGTTCCCGTAAACTCTCTTTAAGGATGGGAGAGTCCGTATCTATGACTACTTGTGTGATTTCTGGAATTCTCAGCAGAGTATCGAGAATGTGTTGGTAAAGCAGTTTTCCACCGATTGGGCGGTAATTCTTGCCGATCACGCGTTTGGAATCATGCCGCATGGGCAGGAGGGCGGTCACTCTTTTAAACATCAGTCATCCTCCTTGAGCAGAAAGTTACCGCCGTGCAGAATGCCTTCGGAAATGGCGCGCAGAGCGGGTGAATTTTCTGCATGCAATGCTTCGAGTGGGAAATTCTTCAGTTTTACGTAACCCTGCCAAATACCATCCTCCTCGAGAAAAGCATCGAAACTCAACGAGGATCGATAGAGCTGATAATATAAAAAGCGTCTGGCATTGCGCGCGAAACGCGCAGGCACCTCAATATCCAGGGCACCGAGCATGCCCTCCAGACGCAGATGGTAGGCCATCTGATTGGGCGGGAGCCAGACGGTATCCGCCTGTGAATAGCGCGAACGGCCGGCTGCCAGAACAGGTTTTCCCAGAATGGCGGCTTCCAACCCAATGGTGGAGTTGTAGATCAGAACCAGTTTGGCCATTCTGATCAGGTCGTAGGAGCTGACATATTGTTCCGGCGGAATGAAGCGGATGTTCTGCTCTTTCTCTATCTGATTTTTTCTCGCCCATTCTGCTACCGATTCCTCGCTGGTTTTGCCTTTACGGGCTTCGTCCGGATGGGCACGAATAATGAAGAGAGTATCGGGATGTCTCCGGGCAGTGGCGAGGACCTCATCCAACCAGAGGAACATATCCTCGAAAATTACGTTGGCATGCGGTTGGCTGGTATCAAAAATCACGTTGGTAAATACCGGCACGACTTGAATGAATTTCTTGGTCAGCCCGAGAAGCTCCGAATCCAGCGCGTTCATTTTCGGCCAGAACTGTACCCCCGCCATGTGAAAATTGCCTTTAAAGCGTTTATCCAGATAGGCGTTCAAACGCCCCATCTGAGACGGACTGAGTTCAAAATCGGACGGAATGGAAAGCGGATAAGCTGTAGCGTCGCCCTCGGTAAAAAAAGCGCTCATTGGACGCAAACCCACTTCATGACTGAAAACGGGGATATCCTTTTTTCGGGCTACCCAACGGGCGGCCGCCTCGGGGTACTGCATGCCGTTGAAAACCACCACGGACTGGGGGTTGAATTGTTCCAACGCCTCAGTAAATTTTTGCGCCACGTTCCAGGCAGAGCGGATATATTGATAAAGGATCTGCCGGGTCACGGGGTCATCCACCAAATGATGACGCCGCAGGATCCACCGTGCGGAAGGAAGTACCAGCTTGCCCAGGGGCATTCCCTGCCAGACAAAGGACATCAGTCCGGGCAGATCCAACCCGATTAAGTCCTTGTCAAGCTCGGGGTCAGTGTCAAATTGGAAACGAACCTGATCTGAATATGAGTAAGTCCAGTCTGACTGCTGGATACAGCCACGGCAGAGGGGAGAAATGAGCTTTTCTGAACGGTGCGTGCCCAATACGCATTGGGTCATACCCCGTTCACATGCAAAATTGACCACCGGTACACCCTGCAGACGCAGGGACCAAGCGGAGATCAGACTGAATCCGGCATTTAAACTCATCCCGGTCAGGCGCGTGGAGGCGTTGAAGAAAATTACCGGAGCCTGGCTTGGCGTGGGAGCCGCTAGCGCCACCTTTTCGGCAATGGCACGCAGGGCTTTACCTGCCTGCGAATGGCTGTGCCGTACCTGAAGGTGATTGCGCGCTCGCTGAAAGAGCTGATCAAACTTCATTTTATTGACTGTATCTCCGCAGCTTTTTCATGCTCGACTTTTCACTCTCATAAACCTTTTTGATGCCATCTCCCAGAGATTGTTCAGTCACGCGAATATATTTGACCATCTGGCTGACTCCCTGTGGTTCAACGGAGGCTGACTGGTCACTGCCCCACATGGCGCGGTCAAGCGTAATATGACGTTCCACCAGACACGCGCCCATAGCCACAGCCACCGCGGTGGTGACCAGACCGGTTTCGTGGCCGGAATAGCCAATGGGGCAGTTGTAGTGCTGCCGCAGGGTATGGATCATGCGCAAATTGAGTTCATTGGGAGGGCAGGGGTAACTGGAAGTGGCATGGCAAAGGATAAGGTTATCCTCTCCGAGCACTTTCATAGCAGCCTCAATTTCATCACCGGTGGACATGCCAGTCGCTAAAATAAGGGGCTTGCCGGTGGCGCGATAAGCGCGTAAGAGCTCATGATCGGTCAGGAGCGCAGAGGGGATCTTGTGTACCGGTGGGTTGAAGCGTTCCACGAACTCCACAGAAGGAATGTCCCAAGAGGAAGCAAACCAGTCTATGCCCAATTCTTTGCAGTAGCGGTCAATTTCCTGATATCCTTCCTGTTCAAACTCCACCTTATAGCGGTAGTCGAGGTAGGGGATATAACCCCAGGGGGTCTCGCGCATCTGATTTCGCTGGTGTTCCGGCACGCAAAGCAAAGGCGTGCGCTTTTGGAATTTGACCGCATCCAAGCCGTTTTGTTTGGCGGATTTAACCAGTCTTAAAGCGTTCTCAAGACTGCCATTGTGATTGATACCAATCTCCCCAATGATATAGGTAGGAAAACCATCTCCCACTTTGCGATTGCCAATTTTGACAGTTTTTCTCATGCATGCTCCTGATCTGATTGAATATTTTGTTTGAGAATTCGTTCGGTTAGTTCGCGGATGGCACCTTTTCCACCGCGATGGGTCAAAACAAGGTCAGCCCGGCGGATGACTTCCGGTCTGGCATCAGCAGGGCAGGCAAAAAAGCCTACCAGCGGATACACCACCAGATCCGGCAGGTCATTACCGACGAAGATGATCTCTTTCGGGTTTAACCCGCGTGTATGAATGAGCGTTTCGAGTGCCTTATCTTTCTCACGCACACCCTGAAAGACCTCCAGTTTCAGTTTGCGCGCCCGCGCGGTAACCACAGGGTTCTCTTCACGGGAGAGGATGACAGACTGGGTGATGCCCTGATTGCGCAGGAAGTCCAGTCCAAGTCCATCCGAACGGCTGGTACACACGTATTCCTTGCCGTCCTGAGCGGTTATGACTTGGTCGTCCGTGAAGACACCGTCGAAGTCAAGTACCAGAGTTGTCACTTTAGCCGGGAAAGCACGCCGCCCCTTGAGCGGGTCAGATGGGGTGAGTGCCTGGTCCGACATGAGGGCTTCAGACTTGGGCCAATCGGAAGGCTGGTCAATGTCAACGGTGTAGCGCGGGTCAATCTGCAGAGGCAGGATGTGCTTGCCGCTCATGCTATGCTGTTCCGTGATCACTTTCGTGCGGATGGCATCAATATGACCGGTTTGCCAGAAAGTCTGCGGCAGCGACTGGCGCGGCGCGTTAAACGGCTCCGCCAGGCCGGGTACTTGTAAAAGGGGGCGCATCTCACCGCTGGCTGTGTCCAACTGCCACATTTTATAAGGATTCTGCCCGGAGGGAACCACCCCGCGCACGGAGTCTGCCTGCGGGTTCGCCAGCAGCAGTGAGATGGCTTGATCTACCAAGCCTTTGGGGCGTATGGGGGAGGTTGGGCGGAGCTGCACCACAATATCGGGCTGCCAGCCTTCATTTTCGCGCAGCCACTTGAGCGCGTGCTCGAAAACAGGCAAGTCGGTGGTGTCATCCTGTGCCAGATCAGCCGGGCGCAAGAAGGGTGTTTCAGCCCCCCATTCGCGTGCCACTGCCGCGATCTCCTGGTCATCGGTGGAAACGATCAAGCGTGTAATTAACGCCGATTCTTTGGCGGCTGCAATGCAATAGGCGATCAAGGGCGCGCCGGCGAAGTTTTTTATGTTTTTGCGCGGGATTCCTTTGGAACCGCCCCGCGCGGGGATAAGGGCGAGCACTTGCGGTTTGTGGCTTACCATGCTGTCCATCCTCCGTCCACCACTAGGTTGCTGCCGGTCATATAGGTGGACGCATCCGAGCATAAAAAGAGCATAGCTGCGCTCATCTCGTCCAAATTGGCCATGCGTCCCAGAATAGTCTTGCTGGAGTAAGCTTGCGTGAAAACTACATCATGCTGATTGTAGACCCCGCCAGGGGTGAGCGCGTTCACACGAATGTTCTTGCCTGCGAAGTAGGCTGCCAGATAGCGTGTGAAGCCCAGGACACCGGCCTTGGTGACGGAGTAATAGATAGGCTTGAAAGAGCGCGAGCCGTCCGGGCGCTCATAAATACGCTGGTCGGGACCGTTGAGCCCGTAAGTCGAGCAGATATTAATAATCACACCCTTGCCCTGCTCCAACATGGGCAGAACAGCCGCCTGAGAAGCAAGGAACATACCCGTCAGGTTCACATCCAGTGCCTGGCGCCAGGAGTTGAGCGAGTAAGTCTCAAAAGCATTGGCTCCCTGCGACGAGACATGCTGAGGGTCAAACTTCGGATCCATGGCAGCAGAATTGACCAGCACGTCCAGCCGTCCAAAGTGTTTGACCGCGCTTTCCACCATGTTTTTTACAGATGACTGGTCAGTCACATCCACGGCAACTGAATTAGCGGAGAGGTTTTGCGCTTTCAGCGCTTGTGCCTGCTGCTTAGCCAAATCGCCCGCCAAGTCAGCGACCATCACATTCGCGCCAGCCTGAGCCAGGGCTAAAGTAAATTGTTTGCCTAAAAGTCCCGCCCCACCAGTGACGATTGCGGTCTGACCATGCATATCGAATTTTTCCAAAATGTGTTGCATATGCGTGTCCTTAAATAGCATGATAGAAATTCTACCACCCTGACCTTTCTAATTATGGTTCAACCAGCCGACCCTCCTCTGCTGAGGAGCGGTGCACAGCCAGCACGATACGCTGCGCTTGAATACCGTCTTCCAGAGAACACTGCGAATGAACATCTCCCTGGCAGATTTCGATGAAGTGCTTCATTTCGTCCAAAAACATACTGTTGCGTTCAAAACCTTGCGGTGCTTTGATACTCTGCCAGTGTTGGCCTTCAGCATAATAAATGGCAGCCTCGGAGGTGGTGTTGTCCCAATAAAGCGAGCCCTGCTCACAGACGACAGAAAGGTGGTGCGTGGCTGGGCGTTGATAATAATCCAGGTGGACACTCACATTCGCATCTCCGCGGAAACGCAGTAGGACGTCAGCACTATCCTCGGTGTCGATTTCGAGGCTGCTCTTGCGGTCTGTCAGCGCGGACACCTGTTTCACGTCGCCCAAAAGCCAGCGCAAGTAGTCGAAGGGGTGGGAAAGTGTGTTCACCACGCCGCCCCCCAGGTCTTTGCGCGCGGCGTAGGACTGGCGGTAGTCTTCCCAGGGGTGCCAATCGGGCAGGTACTCCCCCCACTGCACACGCCCGCTCAGCGGTTTTCCGAGGATTTCGGAATCCAATATACCCTTTATCTCTTGAAGAACGGGATGGTTGCGAAAATGGAACCCCACCAGCGCTTGCTTGCTGTGCGCTCTCAGGGCAGCTTGAAGTTCTGGTATGCCTTCCAGGTTTGCAGCGATGGGTTTTTCGATCAGTAAGTTACATCCAGCTTTGGCAGCCGGCAGGGCAACTTTCAAATGTTCTGAGGTGGGGTTGCTCACGATCACGCCATCGGGTTTTTGCGCCAACGCGTCGCTAAGGTTTGTGTAAACGGGCAGACCTGCCAACTCTTCGTCCGGCAGGGTGGCAAGGTGCGTGCGATAGAGCAAGATATCCTCCTGCCCCAGTGCCTTCAGGTTGCGCAGGTGTCTGCGCCCAATGGAACCCAGCCCGGCAATCAAAAATTTCATCTACATCCTCCTGTCCTGATGCAGCAGATGGTAGAGGCGGTTAATCAGACCCTGGATGAGGTTGCGTACGCGCGGATTGTTTGCCAGAGAACGTTTCTGTTGGGTTTTCAGGGTTCCCGCAGCGGCGGAGACGGCGATTCCATCTCTGGCTGCCAGTTGCGCCACTTCTTCATCGATTACGTTGCCCAACAGGCGCATCGTCTGAGGGAAAGTGGTCAGGCGCAGGTAGCCTTTGGCATCCATGCGGTCATCCATTTCCACCATGCGGCCCATCATCAGATCACTCCACCCCTCCGGCAGCATATCGGTAAGTATTTCCAGGAAGACTTGTTTGGGCATCATCACCTGGAAGTGGTGCGCGCTCACCCAGGCTTTAACCCCGTGGTAAGTGACCACCACGTCTTCCAGTCCGGCTATCTCGGATTGGTAGCGCTCTTCCGTGCGGCCGGAATTGTCGATGTATTCATCTTCCCATTTGCGTGGGATAAGCTGACCCTTAACCACGTCATCAGCGTGGCCCTTGTCTACCCATTCGAGGGTCTTCGAGGAACTCATCCCCACACGCTGTTTGATGTAGAAACCAGTCACCGCGCCTGTGTTGGGATAGGTGTCCAGGATTTTTAAGTGTTCCGGCAGCCAACCCTTGAGATGGTAGACGTCATCATCCGTGTAGGCGATCACGGATCCCTGGGCTGTGTGGGCGATGCGCCAGAGCGCGTTGAGCTTGCCGATATTCTGCGCGGAAAGCAGCAGCGTGTCGATTTGTCCGGTACGATAAAGCCCCTGAAGGTATTCCACCATCTCCGGGCACGAACCGTTATCAAATACCAACAGTTCAAAAGGTCCTTCCGTGTTGGCAAGGATGCTCTGCAGGGTCAGGCGTGTCACCGCCAGGCGGTGTTCAAAGTAGCCGGCTTCATGCGGAGCATAAACCAATACAGCCACGGTGACACGCGGCGGCGTGAAGCCCAGCTTTTGTCCGCGGAAGGGATTAGTGCCAATGCGCGGCATGTTAACCCTGCCTCGACTTGCGCATATTGGCTGCCATAATGCGGTCATTCTTGCGTTCACGGCTCGCTTGCTTCGGACGTGTCAACGCAAAAAGGAATTGGGTTAACGCATAAGAGCGCCACTTAAGCAGTGGTCGGTTCACAAATTCCCGATACAGCTTCATAAGCGATTTAGGGAAGGGTTTGATTTTGTTTTGTTCCAAAATGTGCGTGGCATCATCAAGCAGGAATAAAACGCGCCGGCCGCCGGCCAGACGGATATTTTCGCCGGTTTCGGGCAGTTTATAGTGCGGCTGCCCGCCGGGAAGGTGGCTGTAATCGTGGTTCTGATGAATAATCTCGATCTGAGGGCTTCCATCTACGACTGGCCATTTCATTTTCCGCGCGCGGTAGATCATCCAGTTGTCCCATCCTGCCCGGCCAACCGTAAACTCAGGGATTTGATCAAAACAGGTGCGGGGGTAGACAAAATAATCGCTCCCAGAGCGTGTATGTAGTTTTCCTTCTTTAAGCATTCTTTCACGCAGATTGATTTCCCAGCCCTCGTCATAACGGATTGTTTCTGTGATATCCATATCATACCGCTGACCGACGATGAGAAATTTCTCCAGCTCCTGGCCGACCCTCTGAATGTGTTCTACAAAATCAGGATAGAGGATGATATCGGCGTTCACGTACGTAAGATAAGGGCTTTGGTTCACGCTGCGGCCGAGGTAAAAAATAGAAGAGATCAGTGGGGTACCAAGGTGGTTGCGTGCCACCTGCGGTAAATAGGTAAAACCATATTCTTTGGCGGCTTCACCCAAGCCATCTTCACTGCCAATCAGTGCCACGGATACCTTGTCTCCCAGAGCTTTCCAAGAGGCAAAGGCATTGCGTTGGATTGTAGCAATGAGGGGGGTTGTCATTGGCTTGGGGGCTGTGAAAAGGGTCAGCAGGGGCATTAGCTTAGTCCTCCAGAGGCAGCCAGGCTTTGGCAGGTTGGGTGCGCTGAAGCCAGTAACGTTTCAGCATGGCTATTTTACGTTTGAGCGCCACATTCTTCTCCGGCACTACAGCGGAGCTTTCATTGGATGGCAGGGGTTTTGCCAGGGCAGTAAGATAGAGCGGCAGGATTTCTGAGCGCGGCCAGCCGTGTTCCTTTAGCGTTACCAGACGATATCCGGACTGTTTGAGCATTTCTGCCAGAGAGTGCGGTGTAAAGCAGGAGAGGTGCGCCAGTTCCATGCTGCCATGCCCATAAAAGTTAGGCACTTCCACTACCAGCCAGCCTTGCGGGTGCAGCAGCTTTTCACGGATGGTAGTCAGTGTTTCCAGTGGGTTGGGGAAGTGTTCAAGCACATGCATGAGAGTCACCAGACTGAAGGGCTCCTCCCCTCCGGTAATAAGATTTTCAAGCGAAGGGTAGACCTTGATTCCATGGCTCTGTGCCAGTTTACGGTAGGCATTGCCAGGTTCCACTCCCATCACCTCCGCCCCGGTTTCTTGTTTGAGCGTTTGCAGGAGCATGCCGCTGGATGCGCCAATATCTAAGACCCGCTGGGGATGGTCCGCGCGGTTGGCGCGCAGAAAGTTGAGCAGGTGATCGGCACGCAGCTTTTGCTGGCGCAGGTCTTTGGGTGTGGGATCCTCACTTTGCTGATAGAGCTTGCGGTAGGTTTCGGCATAGAAAGCTGGGTCGGCAGCCTGGCTGGCTGCCGAGTCCTGAAAGACGAAACCACAGGAACTGCAAAGGTAATATTGCACAGGGAATCCAAAGGACTCGATTCGGTCGAGTTTCCGTTTGGATTGGTTTTGGCAAAGCGGACAGCTTGCTTGAAAGTCAGTCATGTTTCACTCTTTCTGTCATGCGTGCGTCCACATCCTGCAGGATTTTGTGCTCCACAGCCGCCACTCTTTCCTGCCACGCCGGATGCAACGCGTTGGCTTTGAGCAAGTCCGACAAGCTAAAGGTATCCTGGTTGTCAAAATAGGCGTACACTTCGCGTGCCAACTGCAGGTCCTCAGGGGTATCCACGGTGTAACGCAGATGTGCTAGGGAAGGCCTATGGTTGACCAGCTTCACTCTGAACCGGCCGGGCTCATCATAAAGGTAAGGCATCACGTGTTCACGTTCGAAGGGGAGGGTTGCTTCCTGCCAGGCGCGTTCAAGCGCCTCGAAAGAGCTGACTTCCGTGTCCATTCCGACCGGACTGGTGCGTTTGAAAGGCGGGGGCAGACGGTTGGCAGCAAAATCTGCGCCATCAGCAAAAAATGCCCTAATCACGCGGTCAATTTCTTTCGGATCAATCATCGGGCAGTCGGCTGTAATGCGCACAACCACATCGGCATGTGCAAGTTTTGCCGCCTGATAGTAGCGGTCCAGCACATCATAGAGGTCACCGCGGCAATAGTTTATTTGGTTAGCTTCGCACCAAGCGGCAATCGGGTCATCCGAGGGGTCAGTGGTGGTGGCCACCATAATCTCATCAATACTTCTGGCCCGGCGCACGCGGTTGATTACCCGCGCAAGCATGGGCTGCCCGCCCAGATCCAATAAGACCTTACCCGGCAGCCGGCTGGAGCTCATGCGCCCCTGAATAATGGCAACGACTTTGCGCTCTTTCATCAGTTACGGCTGCTCCGTGGGGGCTTGAACGTTGATCTGAATGGAAGCCGCACTGCGTTCAAAGTTTGCCTGCTGCGCAGCCAGATTAGCCGGGGTGGTCATGAACACAACTACCCAAAGGTAACCATTTTCCTTAAATGCATAAGCCACCCAGGCACTGGTCTGAGTGGATTGTGAAAACACTACCAGATTACGTTCACCGAGTTCAAGACTTTTGCTCTCGATGGAATCTGCGTCTTTACCTCCCAACATCTTCACCATAGTGCTGAGCATGCTCAGAGGCGTTCCGGCTAACTTTGAATTATGGAGCACTAACAGGCGCGTGGGGGCAATGGCTGGCGCCTCTGCATCGTACCCCCACCAGGCAACATTCCCTTCCAGATCATCGATCAGACTGGTCAGGGTGTTGGAATTGTCACCAAAAAAGGTTTTGATTGTTTCTATGATAGCCGGCAGGTCAAGGGCGATATCACGCTGGTTGTAAGACCTGGGCAGAGAGATGCGCATACCATCGCCAGCGTACCAACCCCAGCCATCATCGGGGGTAGGTGTTGGCAACGGGGTGTCCCATTTGGATTTGATCGAAGGCAGATTGCAGGCTGTCACAGCCAAAGACAGTGCCAGTAAAATCAATAAAATTTTGTTTTTCATCACTTCACTCACTTCCTTTTCGCGAGTGTTTGAACGTAACTATTCCAAAGTATCTCACGATTCTTTTCCCAATCAGCAAATTCTAGCGAGTGCAAACGCGCTTGCCTGCCGAGGGTGGTCAAATCAGCCTGGAAAGCCTCAAAAATGGATCGTTCTAAGGCTTTAATATCCCCATCTGGGAAGATCAAACCACTGTGTCCCGGTACCACCCATTCCAAATTGGCGGGAATGTCCGAAACCAGAGAGGGTAACCCACAGGCCATGGCTTCCATCAGTGAGACGGAAGAACCATCCACATGGGAGGGAGACACGTAGAGATCTGCAGCGCCGTAATATCGCGGGAGATCGTCATTGGGCACCCGGCCGCCATAGAAGACCTGCTCCTCAGCACCACCATCGTGAAGAATCGTACGAATCTCCCTGGATTGGGAGCCATCTCCCAGGAGCAGCAAGCGTAGATCCTGGTCCTGCCGGACTGCCCGGCAAAAAGCCTTTGCCAAAACGTCCACGCCGTAGTTGGGTTCCCAGGCTCGCAGACAGAGGAGCACTTTTTTATCCTGCCAGCCTTGTTCCCGCCGCCATGCACTCCCTGCCTGACAGGCACGTTTTGGAGAAAACCTGGATAAATCAACCCCCCAGGGGAAACGGTCTATCCTGAGTGGGTCAAAACCAAAGCGCACGGCTCTCTCAGCTGAACATTTGGCGTCTACAATGAGCCGCTCTGCCTTTTCGAGGCTGTAACGCGCTGTCATGCGGAAAAGCAAGTTGGAGTCTACATCCTTCATCAGGTCAAAACCCCAACTGGTAGCCAATAATGGCTTAAAACCGCTCAGTGCCACGAGATAGGCAACATCATGCAATGGCCCGGCTTGCACCAGGTCAGGTGCGAGCTCTTTGAGCAGGGCGCGCAGGCGCAGCGTCAGCTTAGGCAGGTCTTTGATGTCCAGCGGCCCCTCCACGCCTTCCCATTCCATCCGGGTAATCCCTTTAGGCACCGGCAACTCCCTTTTATAGAGATGCAAGGCGTAACCCTCATGCCCGGCTTCCGCGATGGCGTTCATAAAACGCTGGTCGTGGACGGAATTGGAACGGGTGAAATACAAAACACGCAAAGCTTACCCCAAATCCGTCCAGCGCAGCTCCTGGCCTTTAACCAGGGCATGCAGGGTTTTGGTGCCAACGACCTCTTCGATCTCATAGGGCGCGATAGCTCCCGGTGTGGCGGGGCGCAGCACATCGATCATCTCACGGGTCACCTGCTCACCGGCAGGGATATCCTGCGCGGCGCGCAAGCAGCGGCGCTGAACAACTGCTGTTTCCTGTTCGTTACCGGCAATTACCTTGTTGCCGGAGCCCATGGCGCGCTCCAACTGGCGCGTGTTTTCCACCATGTCTGCCCAGCTTTGCGGATTCATGGCAAAGGCATGGTCTGGACCCTCACGGTCATTGTCATCCGTAAAGTGTTTCTCGACCACGCGCGCGCCCAAGGCCACTGCCCCCAAAACTGTGGCGTGGCCATGCGTATGGTCTGAAAGGCCAAGGATTAACTCTGGCCACATGGCTTGGTAGGTCTTGAGCACGTTCAGGTGAATGTGGTCATAGTTTCCCGGATCAGCCGTATAGTTGGTATTGCATTGCATCAGCACCAGCTGCGGGTTGACTGCCAGAATGGCCTCTACCGCGCGCTGTACATCGCCAATATCTGAGGCGCCGGTGGCCAGTAATACGGGTTTACCCTTCTCTGCCATGCGCAGACAGGCTTCTATCCAGGTAATATCGCCTGAGCCAATCTTATAGGCGGGAACAAAGTCATTAAGCATATCTGTGGCTTCAAAATCGTAGGGAGCTGAGAAGTAATCAATGCCCAGGCCAGAGCAGACCTCGCCCAAAGCAGCTGTCCATTCGAATGGAATGGAAGCGGCATCATACACCTCGGTAACACTTTTCTTCCACTTGGCCTGATGGGAGACCTGGCTGTTCATGTGGCTGAAGCCGTAATCAGAAACAATCTTGGGTCCGCGGAAATTCTGAAATTTGGCTGCATCAGCACCTGCCTGCGCAGCCAGCTCGCAGAGCTTAATTGCCCGATCCAGGCTGCCATCATGATTGGCGGCAATGTCGGCAATGAAATAAGTAGGGTGGTTTGAGCCGATAAGATGGTTTCCAATGCGAAGTTCCATGTTTCTCCTTTAGTCTTTCAGATAGCCGGCCAACTGTTCGCGTAAGCCATCTTCCTGTGCGAGGTGCAGCGCTTTCAGACCTTCAGCGATGCCAGGAAGACCGCCCTTAAGGACGCCGCGTAGTTTGGCGGTGTTCATGCTTAGGTTGAGGGAGCGCGTAGCCCTTTCAGTTTCATCGGCGGCTTTGCGCGGACTTACCAGAGTAGAATCAAGCCCAAATTCGAGCGCAAGCGAGACCCCAAAGGCATACTTGCTGAGCACGTCCGCGCCAAAGACATGGTAAATGCCGTTGGCATTCGCTTCCGCGAGCTCCAAAAGGATGGCAGCGAGGTGCTCCACATAGAGCGGGGTGAAGTACATGTCGGAATAGCCCGCCATGGTGCGCTGGGCGATCAGATTGTTGTAGAAGAATTCTGCCAGACTGCGCGTGCCGCTGAGTGACCAGCCATAAAAGACTACCCGCGCGATGAGCGCCTGTGCAGAAACAGCCTGGACGGCTTGCTCGCCTAGTAATTTGCTTTGGGCATAGATATTGAGGGGGTTGGGCGTGTCCGTTTCTTTATAGTTACCCTGGGTGCCGTCAAAAACGGCATCGGTGGAAATATGCACGAAGCGGCTTCCGGCTTTCAGGGAAGCTTCCGCCAGCGCACGGGGAAGTTCCGTGTTGAGGCGGGCAGCCAGCAACGGTTCTTTTTGCGAACTATCCACATTGGCGAGGGCAGCGCAGTTGATGATCAGATCCGGCTTGAGCGCGTTGATTTTTTCCTGCAGTCTGGTTGTATCGGTCAGGTTCACGCTCTCACAAACAAACGGTGTCCCGTACAAAGCGTTGGAGTAGGTCCATCCGGTCACCTGATAACCTAATTCTGCTGCAAGCAATGCCAGGTTGATGCCCAACAGGCCACTCGCGCCGGTAACAAGCAAATGGGTCATAGCGCCTTTTCCTGCTCAAGTTCTGCCTCAATTGGGGTAATGAACTTGAGAATACCCTTCACATCCAGCCAATCTGTATTGTTTTCGCTGGTGTAAGTGAAGCCGTCCGGCAGTTTTTTGCCCTTCTCCTCCCAGGCACGGCCGAACCAAAGCGCGTTGATGGGTTGAACAACGTACATGTTAGGTAATTCCACGGTGGCACGGGCTTCGTCCTCGCCGATCAGGCACTCATGCAGTTTTTCGCCCGGGCGGATTCCAATGATCTCAATCTCAGCCTCCGGCGCAATTGCTTTGGCAAGGTCCATCATACGCATGCTGGGGATCTTTGGCACGAACACCTCCCCTCCCTGCATCTCTTCGATACATTCGATCACAAAACGTACACCCTGCTCCAGTGAGAGCCAGAAACGCGTCATGCGTTCATCAGTTATGGTTACTTTACCGTTTTGGCGCTGTTTGATAAACAGGGGCACCACCGAACCGCGTGACCCAACCACATTGCCGTAACGGGAGCAGGCAATGCGGGTCTTGCGTCCGCCAGCATAGGCATTGCTCTGTACAAAGAGTTTTTCAGCGGCTAATTTTGTAGCGCCATACAGGTTCACTGGGTTCACGGCTTTATCCGTAGAGAGAGCCAAGACCTTTTCCACTCCGTTTTCGATGGCAGCGTCCACCACATTGGAACCGCCCAGAATATTGGTCTTGATGGCCTCCATGGGGTTGTATTCACAGGCAGGCACCTGCTTGAGCGCAGCGGCATGCACCACAATGTCAACACCGTACATTGCCCGGGAGAGGCGTTCCTTATCACGCACATCACCGATGAAATAGCGGATGGAGGGGTGGTCAAAACCGGCCATGCGCATCTCGTGCTGTTTAAGCTCGTCACGGCTGAAGACGATGATTTTGGCGGGGTGATATTCATCCAACATGATGCGGATGAACTTTTTTCCAAACGATCCGGTACCACCGGTAACAAGAATTGATTTCTTACTCCAATTCATTCTATTCCTCCTGTTGTCCGCGTGTCTCAGCAGCGGGTTTGGTAAACACGATCATGGGGTACTGTCCATTTTCGCCGAAGAAATGCGGGAAGCGTTCTTCCAGCCGGGAAAGGCGCCGGAGCCATTTTTTACCATTTTCATTGTCCTTGATTACCGCGCGCAGCCAGGACACGCTGACACTGCGCCAAGGCAAGATTTCGAACGGAAGCCTGCCGCCAAGTGTGCTTTTTAACCATTTGGCGCTGTTTTTAACCACAAAAGTACCGGCGGGCGAATTGGGTTTGGGATTAGCTTTCTTCTCAGCGGCCGGTTGAGCTGGTTGGGTTGGATGAACCGGGTTGTTCTTTCGGAAATGGGCAATCATCCAACCCGCCAAACGGCGCAGGCCAAATTCATGCCAGCCGTCAACGGTGACCATGCGGCTACCAGGCTTAAGGCAGGCGTACAGACCCTGATAGCAGGTGGCTTTTTCCTCAACGGGCACGTGATGAATGGTGTGCAAAGCCACAATACCATCAAAACACTCCGGTTTAAAGGGCAGATGCACTACATCTCCAACCACATACAAGCCGTGCTCACCCAAATTTTTACGTGCTTCCTCCATCGCCACCAGTGAGAGGTCGAGACAGACACGTTTTTTGTAGCCGCGGGAATAAGCCAGATAGGCCTCATACTGCACTGGCCCTGAGCCGGCATCCAACAGGTACTCACCCGTCTGGTTCAAATGCTCGCCCACACGCGCGTGTGCACGAGCAATATATTCTTTTGAGACATCGCGCAGGTCTTCGTATTGGGCATTTTGGTAAAGCCCATCGGCTTCCTGCTGCCAGCCTACCTGGTTATAAAAGCGTCCGACCTTGTGTTTGACTTCTTCGGTCATTATGATTTGGCCTCCTCTACCCGTTCGTTCAGACGCGCCAGACCGCGGTCAGCCCAATCAAGAGGCTTCCCTACAAGGTAGCCAAATGTTTTGGCATAGCGGTTCTGTCCCTGGATGTTAAGCACAAAGCGGATGGGACGGGTCTTAAAGTCGTCCTTCAACCAAA
Organism: Anaerolineaceae bacterium; assembly: GCA_040772525.1. GTDB lineage: Bacteria > Chloroflexota > Anaerolineae > Anaerolineales > Anaerolineaceae > Mesolinea. The sequence continues at coordinate 821,929 of JAXGXZ010000001.1, forward strand.
GGATATGCCAGGGGAATGGAAGAGAAAACTCAAAGAAAAACAGATAAGCGTATAACCAGGCTTGTTCAATTCTTTGCTCAGACAAGCGGAAATTCTGGGGGCTGGCGGCGACCTGTGAAAGCTGTTTGATGTAATCCGGCCAGTCTTTCGGATCAAAGGTAAAGCCTCTTGTAGCGTAATGCGTTTTCCCGGCCACAATCACGGGTATACCATCCATGGCCATTTCCAAACCCACGGTGGTCGTGTAGACGAGGCCAAAATCGGCTATTTCAATCAGGTCATAGGTGTTTACTTTATCCCCGGGTTGGAGAATGTGAATATTCTCCGGCAATATTGGGAATGCTGCCGCAATGACCTCGCTCATGGAAGTGCCATGGGTGAGTAGTTCACCTGGGTGGATGCGCACGACTAGTTGAACCTTCGGATTACTCGTGAACCACTCAATTGTGCGAACGATCCAGTCCGCCATGGTAGGACTGATCTTTTCCCGTCCCAGGGTCAGGCTGTCGCCTAAAACGTTGGTAGCCAAAAGAGCCACCGGTCTTTCGTCCAGGCTGAGTGACTTTTTCACTTCTTCCGCGCCTTGCTGAGGGTTGACCTGCCACTGACGGGCAAACTCGCCCCAGGACTTGGCATTTTTGCGTGCAGCGTAGAGGTCGACCAGCTTCTGTTTGGCTTTCTCTGGCAACGACTGATTGCCCAGAGCCTGCCAAAGCGCGGTGGTGTCGTGGGACATGATCTCGCCATCCTGCGCCAGCCAGATGCGTTCGCGCTGATCGGCGAATTCAAAGCTGACTGTGCGGATGCCGCGCAAGCGGGCGATCTGATAAGCCACGCCCATTTCCAGAATCGTGCCATTGGGTACGATGACCACATCCGGTTTTTCCTTTTCAAACCAGGTATCCAACAGCGCAGCGGCCAGACTGTTACGCTCCAGACGCAGGGCATAGAGGGGGTCACCTTCCGGCACCTCCTCAATCTGGCGCGTATACATGGTGTCATAGCGGGAGGTCTTTTCAACGATTCTATGAATCTCTGCCGGCAGCTGCTTCAGGCTGCCTATGCGTGCAGCACGTTTGAGCAGCGGCACTATTCCCATCACCTGTTTGGCCGGTTTAAAGACGTCCCGGGCGTATGCGTCCTGCCGTTTGAGGTCAAAAGATGTGATAGGTTTTTCCCAATCTGAGTAGGGGAGGTACCCCAAACTGACCCGGTGCCCTTGTCCGCTTAAGGCAAGCGCGATCAGGGCAGCCTGCTCAATCCAATAATGCAGGGAGGCAAACACCAGCACCTTTTTGGCTTGCTGACAGGGTTTTGCCAACTGGCGCACATCCACCACCGCGCCGGGGAGCACCTCTCGCAAGCCTTCCAAAGTAAAGTGTGAGGACCACGGCTTGTATTTGCCTCTGATCTCCCACCAAATTTCACTGGCCATAGGCAAATTGCCCAAAGTTTCTTTGAGTTTCTGTTTATCTGCCAAGTTAATCCTTTTTCTCGATGTGCCAATCCAAAACCGGGCGCACAGCTCCGGGTCTTGGTTCCGGCCAATGCGTGCCGGGAGCGCCGGAAGCATCCACGCTGAAACTCAACGCCTGTTCATCCTGAAAATAGCGCCGGATACGGTAGGAACTGGCATTGATTCCCAGGATAAAGCGACCTTCGTTGAGCGTGTCGGGCGGGATTACGCAGCGGCTGCTGAAACTTCCCTTTGGGCGGCTGGTGTGTTGGGTAAACAGGTCCGCGTCGTCTGTGTCGAAGCTGGTGAAGACAGGCTCTCCGCGTGTAGTGTAGAGGTAAAAACCAACGCGCAGACCAGTGACTTCCTCCGAGAGCTCGTATTCAATTTCCAAGGTGATGGGGTCCACGCTGCGGAGGGAATCAGAAACCACGCCGTTTTTATCGAGAATGCGCATGGCGAGGGGCCTGAAGGGTGCAGCGTTTGCCGGCACTTCGTCCGGTTCCCAATAACGTTCACCCAGCTTGGAAAGCCCGCGGTTAAGATAGAAATCCACCGCTTCCGCTGAGGGAGCGCGCAGGAGCACTTTTCCCTTATCCAGAACGATCGATTCCTGTGTCAGGCGCTGGATGGCGCTCATATTGTGGCTCACGAAGAGCACGGTGCGGCCTGAACTGGCCACATCGCCCATCTTGCCCAGGCATTTGCGCTGAAAATCGGCGTCACCCACAGCCAACACCTCATCCACGACCAGAATTTCCGGCTCCAGATGAGCGGCCACGGCAAAAGCCAAGCGCAGGTACATGCCTGAGGAATAACGCTTGACAGGGGTGTCAATGAATTGACCGACCTCGGAAAAGTTCACGATTTCATCAAAACGGGCTTCAATTTCTTTACGGTGCATGCCCAGGATGGCACCATTGAGGAATATGTTTTCCCGGCCGGTAAGCTCGGGGTGAAAACCGGTGCCCACCTCCAGCAGGGAGCCTACACGCCCACGCAGTTCGCCATACCCTTCGGTAGGGTCGGTAATGCGTGAGAGCACCTTAAGCAGGGTGCTCTTGCCGGCTCCATTACGGCCGATAATGCCTAGAGCCTGACCGCGTTTGACGTCAAAAGAAACATCTTTGAGCGCCCAGATAAAGTCTTTGCCAGCTCTTCCTTGGGGTCTGGCGCGGAAGGTGGAGCCAAGCCTCCGAACGGAGCTGGAAATCAGGTCCCGCAGGGTGTCGCTACGTTCCTGAACTACGCCGATCTTATAGCGTTTGGAAAGGCCTTTTACCAGAATGGATAAGTCTTTTTCCATGCTACACCACGTCCGCAAAAGTTTTTTCCATGCGCCGGAAGAAGATTAGTCCGCTGATTAACAGGACGGTGGTAACGCTCACGGAAGCTAAAAGCGAGTCACGCGGAAATTCTCCGCCAAAAAAGGCGTAGCGGAAGCCGTTCACCACACCCACCATGGGATTGAGGGTGTAAATCAACTTAGCCAAGCCCTGATTGAAAGAGGTAATGGGGTAAAGCACAGGTGTAATATAGAACCAGAGCGTGTTGATAAAAGGCACCATTTGCTGTACATCACGGTACTGTACGTTCAAGGCAGAGAACCACAAGCCCGCCGCGAATGCTGTGAGCAGGGTCAGCAGCGCGAGCGGAAGCACCCAGATGAGATTTGGTAGCACCTTAAAACGGTAGACAGCCATAGCCAGTAGTACGATGACAAAAGACACCAAAAAGTCTAGGGTCGAGCCTAATACGGAGGCTAACGGGATGATGACCCGCGGGAAGTAGATCTTGGTGATCAGGTTCGCGTTGGTAACCAAGCTTATGCTCGATTTGGTGAGAGAGGTGGAAAACAGATGCCAGGGAAGGTAAGCAGAGAGCATGAACAGAGGATAAGGAATATCCCCGGTCTGCACATTGAGTCCTTGTTCAAAGATATAGGTGGTCACCAAGGCGGTCACGAGGGGCAGAAGCACCACCCAGGCAATTCCCAAAAAGGCTTGCTTGTACTTGACCTTAATATCCCGCCAGGTAAGGAAGTAAATTAATTCGCGGTAACGCCAAAGCTCCTTAAAGTTCAAACCCAGCCAACCTTTGGCTGGCTTTAAGACCACAATTTCAGGAGAGAAATCTTGCGTGGTCACTGAACCCTGTTTTCTTCGTACCAAGCGATGGTGCGCCTGAGACCTTCCTCAAAAGGCACCTGTGCTTCAAAACCAAAACGCTCTTTGGCGCGCTGCGTATCCAACTTGCGGCGCGGCTGCCCGTTGGGCTTGCTTGTATCCCAGCGAACCCTGCCTTTGAAGCCGGTCAGTCTCACAATCAGATCGGTGAGATCCTTGATTGAAATTTCAAAAGAAGATCCGATATTGACCGGGTCTGAGCTGTTGTAGTACTTCGTTGCAAGCGTGATACCCTCCGCGGCGTCTTCCACGTAGATGAATTCGCGCGTGGGTGAGCCATCGCCCCATGCCACGATCTCTTCAGCTCCGGCATCCCGGGCTTCGATACACTTTTTGATTAAAGCAGGGATAACATGGGAAGAAACAGGGTTGAAATTATCACCCGGTCCGTAAAGATTAACCGGCAGCAGGAAAATGGAGTTCCAGCCATACTGATCGCGATAGGACTGAGATTGCACAAGCAGCATCTTTTTAGCAAGCCCGTAGGGCGCGTTAGTCTCTTCAGGGTAGCCAGTCCACAGGTCTTCTTCCTTAAAGGGGATGGGAGTGAACTTAGGATAGGCACAGATGGTGCCGATGGCCACAAATTTTTCCACACCGCGCTGCCAGGCCTGGTGCATGAGCTGCACGCCCATCATCAGGTTGTCGTAGAAGAACTCAGCCGGTTTCTCGCGATTCGCGCCGATTCCACCTACATGCGCGGCAAGGTGGATCACGATGTCCGGCTGGGCATCCGCGTACATGCGCGCGACGTCCTCAGCTTTCACAAAATCGTACTCAGGGTATGTGGGAATAAATATCTCCTGAGCACCATGAGCTCTGAGATGGTTGATCAAGTGCGTGCCCAAAAAGCCCGCGCCACCTGTAACGCAAATGCGTTTATTGGCAAGGTCAAGGCCTCTATCCATTTTCACCTCGTGAATCAGAAACTGGCTGAGCAGGATCGTCCTGTTCAGTGTCCGGTAATTCAAGTGCAAGTTTGATGCCCTGGATAACTATTTTCGGGGCTTTAGGGTCAGTGGTAACGGGGATTCCCTGCTCCATACAAGTCAGGCGGCAGACCTCAGCGATCTCCCCGTCGCCGATAATCTGAACATTGGTATACCCATTGAATCGGATCTCTTCGATTGCGTTGGAGGTCTTTTTGCGCGTGTGGCGGTAGAGGTCAAAGGAGGTGCGGATGTAATCCATTGTCAGCGCAGCCCGTAGAGCAATACCCTCCGGGGTGATGATATAACGCAGCTTTTTACGTTGCGCGCGCTTAACCTTGACATAGCCTTTGGCGATCATGCGCTTGAGATACCAATTGATCGTTCCCACGGCAACTCCCAGCTCACTGGCCAGGGTGGTTTGGGACACATCCGGGTTTTGCTCAATGGTGGTGAGCAGGCTTAATTCCCGGCTGCCTTCCTCAATACTGAAGTTGTTTTCCATAATTCAGATTCTGAATTATAAATCAGGCTTGAGGGTTGTCAAGCCGGCAGCAGGACACATGGCGAGGCCAACTGTTCTATGGTGAATGGAAAAAATATGGATCAAGCGGGGTTAACCGGTTTTGATATCCCGCACCCACTCACGCTCACGCAGGTACCAGGCAACCAGGTGTTCCACACCCTCAACAAGGTTTACCCGCGGCTCCCAGCCCAACATGCGGCGTGCTTTGCCCACATCCGCCTGGTTTTCGGGCATATCGGCAGGGTTGGCGGGGCCGTAGATTACGTCGGCTTTTTTTTCAAGTGCGTTTTCGAGCAGGCGAATCAACTGGTTTATGGTGATCACTTCGTGACCGCCCAGGTTAAAAACTTCAAATCCAAAAGGCTGAAGCGCCAGCATCACGCCGTGGTTGATGTCTTCTATGTAGGTGAGCCCGCGGGTCTGCTCGCCATTCCCATTCACGCGCACCGGTCTGCCCTCCGCAATCCACTGGCAAAATCTGAAAATAGCCATATCTGGTCGGCCGGCAGGTCCGTAAACGTTAAAGAAGCGCAGCACGCTGACGTCCAAATTGTAAAGGTGGTGATAAGCGTAGCAGTACGCTTCGGCGCTCTTCTTGCTGGCGGCATAAGGCTGCAGCGGATGGTCTGTGCCAGAATCTTCGGCATAAGGGGAATGCCCCTGGTCACCATACACCGTAGAGGAGGAGGCTTGCACAAACTTTGGAATTTGCCTCTGCCGGGCGTATTCAAGCATGTTTAGGGCGCCCAGCGTATTGGTTTTGAGGTAGGCATGCGGGTCTGCCAGGCTGCTGCGCACTCCGGCCATGGCAGCCAGATTGATCAGTGCTTTGGGCTGGGGACAAAAAGCCTCCAACTGCTCAACGATGTCTTGATCCGAGATATCCGCGAACAAAAAGTGAAAATCCTCCCGGGATTGCAGTTGAGAGAGACGGTGTTTTTTCATGCGCACATCATAGGTGTCGCTGAGGTTATCCACGCCGAAAACCTGGTGCCCCAGATTCAGCATGTGTTCAACTAATGCAGCTCCAATAAAACCGGCAGCGCCGGTGACCATGTAGTTCGTCATCAGAGCTTCACCACTTTAAGACTGTTCTTTGCCACTTCCTTCATGGCATTACGGGCGTCAAAGATCACCTGCGCGTGTTCATGCAGCATGGCGTAATCGACTTTGCTGTGGTTTGTGATAATAGCAACCATATCGGCTTCGGCAGCAGCGGAGGCAAGGTCTTTCTCCGAGGTCAGCTCGATGCCGTCTGTGTTGAGCTCCGGAACATGCGGATCGTAGTAGGAAACTATGGCACCTTTCTCCCTCAGCAGGTGGATGATATCCAGGGCAGGAGATTCACGCAGGTCATTGACATTCGGTTTGTAGGCTACACCCAAAACAAGGATCTGGCTGCCATTGATGGCTTTTTTGTAGCGGTTGAGGGCGTCCTGAATGCGGCTGACGACGTAACGCGGCATATTGGTATCGATGTCTGAGGCCAGTTCAATGAAACGGGCGTTATAGTTGATAGTTTTCATCTTCCAGGAGAGATAAAGCGGGTCTACCGGAATGCAATGCCCACCCATGCCAGGGCCAGGAGAGAACTTCATAAAACCAAAAGGCTTGGTGTCTGCTGCGTCGATCACCTCCCAAACGTCAATTCCCAGGCGGTGGCACATTTGCGCGAGCTCATTGACCATGGAAATATTGATCATACGGTAGGTGTTTTCAAGAAGCTTGGTCATTTCGGCTACTTCTGCCGTGGAAACAGGAACAATCGTTTCAAGAGCTTTGGAATACCAGGCGCAGGCCACTTCAGTACAAGCCGGGGTAATTCCGCCAATCACCTTTGGGGTGTTATAGGTGGTCCAATCCGTCCGGCCTGGGTCAACACGCTCAGGCGAGAAGGCCAGGAAAAAATCTTCACCCACCACGAGGTCATTCTCTGCAGTCAGTGCAGGCAGAACCAGTTCACGTGTAGTACCAGGATAGGTGCTCGATTCCAAAATAATCACCATGCCGCGGTGCAGATATGGCGCAAGGTCGTGGCCTGCCGAAGTGATATAAGACATATCCGGGTCACCGGTTTTGTGCAGGGGAGTAGGCACGCAGATGGCTACGGCATCAATCTCGCTCAGTACCGCATAATCGGTTGTCGCGCGGATCTTGCCCGTGTCGGTATACTTCCTTAATACAGAAGGGGTGATATCCAAAATATAACTTTCGCCGCTGTTGATCATATCCACTTTGGCTTTATCGGGATCAATACCGGTAACAGTAAATCCTGAGCCGGCAAAGGTAACAGCCAGGGGAAGGCCAACATAGCCCAATCCGATCACACCTATATTGGCATGCTTCTTCTGAAGCAGGTGGATAAGTTCATCTTTTACCATTAATAACCTCTCAGTTGTTATCTCTAAGATATAGACGTCAGAACAGGCTTAATTGTTCAGGAGAATTTGATTCAGGTTCTTTTTGTTCCTTAACTGCGGCTTCTTTCGGTATGGCGTTGGCGGGGTTCAATAAGTCGCGCAGGTGAGAAAAATCCTTGAGCAACGTGCCTTTCAGGGCGGGTTGATGCAGAGCAGCGGCAGGGTGATACATGGTGACCACCGTTTTACCATTGACCGCGTGTGTCTTGCCGTGGATCTGGCTAATGCGCCCATTTTCAACAAAAGTTGCCATGGAAAAGCGGCCGAGCGTGACAATCACTTTGGGGTTGATGAGCCGGATCTGCTGGTCGAGATAGCGCCGGCAGGCAGCCAATTCGGTAGGTTCGGGGTCGCGGTTGCCCGGCGGGCGGCATTTTATCACGTTGGTAATATACACATTCTTGCGTGCCAATCCGCCTGCAGCCAGCAGCTCATCCAGAAACTTGCCGGCTTGGCCCACAAAGGGTTTACCCTGCTCGTTTTCATGATAACCCGGACCTTCACCTATAAACATAATGGCAGAATCAGCCGGGCCCTCGCCCGGAACTGCGTTCTTGCGGCTGAGGTGCAGAGGGCAATCCTTACAAACTTTTACTTGCTCTCGTATGGTCTGAAGCTGATCTTCTGCGTTCATGTGTTGACTCCGGATTTGGATTGTACCTTATTTTAACCCTGAGTTAGACTTTTAAGGAACATGCCAGGGCAATCGCATCTTATTTTCAGGAAAAAGCACCGAAAAAGTTAATTTTCAGTATCATTTTGCATAAATGGCATGTATGATGGAGAAAATACATGCCGTTTGAGACAATAATCTCAATATGTTAGCTAAATAGGGTCTAATTAATTGAAATTATAAAGCAAAACCGATTTCATCATCAATCATTTTTGAAAATAGCTTTGATTTTAGGGCTTAGAGATGACATTTTTGTCGTTAAATGGACAAAAAGCAGCCTATTTAGATGCGTTTGCCCTGGGAACATGCTGCCTTTAATTTTGCCACATCCAGTTGTGGTAAAGTGAGCAGCAGCGCATCTTCCTTATTATCCTTATAGTAACCAGGGCGCAGCCCAACAACTTCGTAATCAAAGCCATAATAAAGCCGGAGCGCGGCGGCATTGCTTGTTCGAACTTCGAGATGCGACTTCACTGCCCCGCTTTTTTTTGCCTGGAGTAAGGCATGCGCCAACAGACAACGACCAATCCCCAGCTTCTGCCAGGTGGGCGCGACCGCCAGTGTTCCGATGTGAGCCTCGTCCACCACCAGCCAAACCACAATATAGCCAACAATCTGCGCGCCGGGAGGTGCGGAAAGATCTTTTGCCACCAGAACAATGTTCTCAGAACCGGGTTTAAACTCGTAGGCAAAACCGCCTGCCGGCCAGGGGTCAGAAAAACTGACTTTGTCCAAAGCTTCCACCTCCATCAGGTCGGCTTCGGTCATACGTTGAAGACTTAATTGGCTGTGATTATGCTTGGAGGTCATACATCCGGGACGTTGCTAAGCGTATGCACATAAATGGGCGAGAGTGTAGCAGGGTCATCCACATCTTTGGCTTTGAGCCGCTGTGCTGCCAGTTCGGCCAGAACCGAAGGTCTGCGCATTGCCTGGGAAGGGCTGGCGAGTTTGGCGGTTTTCCATTTGCGCCCTAAGACCTGACGCTCCGCGGCTCCCATTTCTCCACACACGAAGACAGGTGAGGTGATAGTCGCCGCGATGGCTTTGGGCTCGTCTACCTGAACTTCTCCCTGGCGCTTCCACTGTCCCTTGCCATAGACATAACGAGCATAGGCAAAGCGGCCGCGGCCCACTTTGAGAAGGCAGATCATTGGGCGGCGCATGGCAGGTTGGGTAAGGGCTTGAATATCGAGAGAGGGAATACCAACAAGTGGAATATTGAGTGCCAGGGCAATGCCTTTGGCAGCAGCCATCCCAATGCGCAGACCAGTGAACGAACCGGGCCCGGTAGCAACTGCAACTGCGCTGAGATTGGCTCTCGTAAGCTGGGAGCGGGTGAGCATGTCTTCAATGGCAGGAACAAGTTCGATCGTATGGTAGTTCTTGCTGCGCCATACACTCTCTGCCAAAACCTGTGTGCCATCCAAAACAGCCAGGCCGATCCATTCCGTGGAGGTATCTATTGCCAAAATCATCAGGAACCTCCAAAAAGGGCTTGCTGCAGTTTGTTGAGCACTGCCTGGTAGGGTTTGCCATTCGGCGTGAAGACGAGGTGGCGCTGTTCAGCGTTGATCCAACTCATTTCCACCCAGATATTTTCCTTTGGAAGGCTGCTTTTGAGCCTTTCAGCCCATTCAATCACTAACACACCATTTTCGAGCACATGGTCCAACTCCAGGAGCGCCACATCCAGCCCGCTGTCTGGCGCAAGGCGGTAGGTGTCTGCATGGGAAAGCTGACTTCCATTAGGATGACGGTAATGGTTGACGATGACATAAGAGGGGCTTGAAACCTGGTCGGGTGAGCCCCAGCCCTGGGCGATGCCCTGTACCAGCGTGGTTTTACCCGATCCCAGATCGCCTTGCAGACAAACAACCATACCAGGCTGCAGAAGCATACCCAAGCGGACGCCCACACGGCGGGTTTGTTCCGGGCTGTGTGAGAAGAATTCGAAGGCGTAAGGGGCGAGAATAGCCATGTTTTTCGCTTAGATTAACCTAACTTAATTATACCGCAATCAAGCCCTCAAATGCGCCGGTTGGGAGAGCAGACAGGGCAATTGCATCTTATTTATAAGGGAAGGCACCGAGGATGGAAGACAGTCTTTTTTGTAAGATAATCTTCATGAACTATTCAAAATTAGGATATTTTCAGTAGGAAGCTTAGAAGAATGGGTCTGATTGCCGTGAAATCGACCGATAAAAGAAGGTTACCCCCAATGTTTTCTTGATGTAGTTAAATGAATGCTAACCCCAATGAGGGTCTTACAGGTTGTTTAGTGTAGATCGCGGGGCGAACTCATCTTAATGCGAAAGGACGCGCAGCAAATAGTCCTGATCCCAGCCACATCTCAGGCGTTTCGCACGAATACCAACCTTCAAACTTTTATCCTGCTTCAATAGGTTCAGACTCATCTTCCTGATGAGCGAAAAGTTGCCAGGCGCGTTATCCTTCCTCACCCGACAACGATCTTCGTTATAGGCAATATCCAGTATCCAATGCAAACAGTTCTCGATCTCCCAATGACTTCTTTGGGTCGAGAGAATGTCACTGGCTTTTCCTTCCATACTGCTAATGAAATAGCGCATGCTCAACTCTTTTTTGTTGTTGATCAGCCGTTCACTCTCTATAAAGACCAAACTTTTCAGACCTTTCCAATCATCAATGAAGTTTCTCAGGTATTCAGGGTCAGATATGGCCCAGCAGCGTCTTGTTTCAATCCGTCCATGTCCTTTGTTGACTGTTTCAGCATAATCATAAGGTGCGCCTTTGAAGTCTTGTTTGCGATCTGTTTCAAAAACAAATTTCATCTCTTGAAACAATTTGCCCTGATTCTTTTTTACCGCCAATACATAATCACCTCCTGCTTCTATGATTTGTTTGGCGATCCCTTTTTGTGTTCCTATGGCATCTATGGTCACAATTTTGCCCTTCAGATCCAACAGTTCCAGCAATTTCGGAATAGCAGTGATCTCATTGGACTGCCCATTCACCCGTTCCTGGGCCAAAACCAACTTGTTTTCACCTGCCCAGGCGCTTACCAGTGTCAGAGCGCTGTTTTCAGTTTTGCTCCCGCGGATTTGTTTTCCATCGATCGCGATGCTTTTAGATGTCAGACCAGACAAGGTTTGTACCCACTCGGCAAAGCATCGTTCAAAAGCTTTGCCATCGATCATCGAGAATACTCTTCCTATCGTGTCATGAGAGGGAATGCCATTGGGCAATTGGAGGAAGGTCTTCAACCAATCCTGGCGGGCTTGCCCAAACTCGGCTATATCAATCCAGGTTTCAGCGCCGCAAAGTACCGCGCAGATGCTTAGAAGGATTATATCCAACAGGTTATGAAGCTTTGTTCTGTCTATTCGCGGGTCTTTCAGGCTGCTGAATATGATTGTGAATGTACTTTCTTCCATGATGCACCTCTTCTTTCTTCATGAGATGCATGTTCCTTGCCTAATTTAGATGCGTTTGCCCTGGGAGAGCAGAAACCTTGTTTATGATTCAATCACCGGGGAGGACAAACGGTTAATAACAGGCAAAGAGACCCGTTAGTCGCAGCAGATGATTTGGTCCAGCGGGTACTTACCCGGCAGCCCCAACTCCCACACATCCATAAACTGTGCATAGAAGCATAGGTTTCAGCGGCAGTATTAAAGGGGCCGTATTGTTTAAAAAATCCAACATTTCCCAGAAAACTGATTTGGGTATTCGATTTTGAGTGCCTCAATGATGGTCCATGCGGTACTGTGGTCACCACCGCCTGTATCCGATTACAAAAAGAGAATATGGGGAAGCTGTTCAGGTGGTTACGGGTTCATCGTCCATTTTCCTAAGGATCTTTTTAGTGCTTTTGGCCAGTTCCCGCCGGGTCAGCAAAACACGATGCTGACAGGTCTGGCACTGCAAGCCAATATCCGCCCCCAGACGCACCACAACCCAAGTATCCCCGCCACAGGGGTGGGTTTTACGCAGTTGGACGAGGTCTCCCAGACTCCATTCCGTCATCAGCATAGCGCGATTATATCATCCGGCATGTTATAATTTTCCGGTTCAAGGCAGCATAGTTTGACGTTCAGCCTTGGTAAGAGGTAGGAATGTTGGGTCTCACACCCCCTATGTTAATTTCGCGCATCATCACTCTGATGGTTGCTTTCACCCTGCATGAACTCGCGCATGCCCTGGTGGCAGATCGCCTCGGCGATCCCACTCCCCGCGCTGCGGGTAGGGTTTCGCTCAATCCCCTGGCGCATTTGGACCTGATGGGAAGTTTGCTGCTTATTGTGGCAGGATTCGGGTGGGCGAAACCCGTACCGATCAATCCTTCAGTACTTCGGAGGAAGTCTGCCGGCGGGGTCATGTGGGTCTCGCTGGCAGGCCCCATGACCAATCTGGTGCTGGCGATTCTGGGCGCTGTGCTCCTTCGCGTAAGCGGGGTGGATTTCCATGCCGAACTGGCTGGTTTTCTACCTACACCTGGTGGATTCCTGCTGGAGTTTATTTATATTAATGTAGCGCTTTTCCTTTTTAACCTTTTGCCAGTTGCTCCCCTGGATGGTGAGAAAGTCCTGGAATTCCTCATTCCCCCGCAATGGGAAGGAATATTTATGCGTCTGCGGCCCTATGGCTCGTATTTTCTGCTCCTGATTGTCGTTATCCTTCCCAGAATCGGGATTGATGTCTTTGGTATGGCTTTTGAACGTCCCTTGTTTGGTCTGGTGAGATTGTTAATAGGTATCTGATTTTGATAAATGAGAAGTTCAATGCCCTACTATTGTTATATACTATTGTGTAACAACGGTGCCTATTACAGCGGATGGACTACCAATCCTCAAGCCCGTTTTTTGAGACACCAGTCCGGAAAAGCGGCGGCTTACACCCGGATGCACAAACCGTTGGAAATTGTTTATCTAGAGGAGCTGCCCGACCGCAGCTCGGCCTTAAAAAGAGAACACCAGCTCCAGAAGCTCACCCATAGCCAGAAAGCGGAGCTGATTGCACGGCAAAAACAAACACAAGACAAGGACTGATCTGCAGGTCAAACTTATGCCTTCAATTATTCAAACCGATCTAAGCAGACCCGCATCTTTCTCAGTATGCTCACCCGGTCGAGTTAATCTTCTGGGAGAACATGTTGACTATAACGAAGGGGTTGTCTTACCTGTGGCGGTCAACTGGGCTGTGAACCTGACGGTAAAGCCTCTCATTATCCCAATCGTGCGTCTCTTTGCCAGTGATCTCGACGCTAAGTGTGAATTTTCTTTACAAGAGCTGGAACAAAAACAAGACCTTAACAAACAGCCCCTGCCCTCCTACGCGCTTTACCCCGCGTCCGTCGCCTGGTCATTGCAACAAGCTGGTTTGGAGGTGAAGGGGCTGGAAGTGACCTACACCTCAGATATACCGGCAGGGGCGGGGTTAAGTTCCTCAGCTGCAATCCAGGTTGCTTTCGCGCTCGCCTGGCAGCACCTTGGTGGCTGGGAAATGCCAAAAATGGAGCTGGCAAAAATCTGTCAGCGCGCTGAAAACGAATTTGTTGGTGTTCAGTCTGGTTTGATGGACCAGTTTGCCTGTCTGTTTGGAGAGGCTGAGCATGTCCTGCGGTTTGACACGCGCTCGCTGGAATGGTCTGCCATAAACCTGCCGGAAAACACGTCCATTGTCATTGCGGACTCGGGCGTGCGCCGCAGCCTGACAGACTCTGCCTATAATGAAAGGCGGAAGGAATGTGAGAGCGCGGTCAGGAAACTTAAACAATACTTGCCGCAAATCAATTCCCTGCGTGATGTCTCGCCTACTCAATTACGCGCGAACCTGCACCACTTGGCCCCTGTAATTGGCATGCGTGTACTGCATGTGGTGGGAGAAATGGAAAGGGTCAGCCAGGGAACCGAAGCTCTGGAACGCCAGGATATAGAAAAGTTTGGGGAGTTGATGTCTGCCAGCCATAACAGCCTGAAGGACCTTTATCAGGTGTCAGTCCCGGAACTCAATGCGCTTGTGGATGTAGCCAATGCCATTCCCGGCTGTTTTGGGGCGCGTCTGACAGGCGCTGGTTTTGGTGGTTGTACGGTAAATCTGGTTGATTCCCGCTGGACAGATAAGTTTATTACCTTGCTTCAGTCTGGATATCAGCAGCGCATGGGAAAAGAAGCGCAAGTCTACGCCTGCCAGGCCGCCCTGGGAGCTCACATCTGTTAACTCTTATTGACGCATTCTACGGGAACTGATCACCAACAAAAACAGACCCAAGAGGATAAATAGCAGAAATCCTAAAAATAAGAAGCGGTTATTGGGATTGAACAAGCGTGCTAACAAACCCGGACCTGCCGATGCGTCTGTTTGGGTACCGGTTTTCGACCCATCCCCGGGCAAAGGTGTGGGGGTCAGCTCGGAGAGCGGTTCTCCCGCAAGCGGGGTGCCCTGTTGGTTGGGATCAGCTGCCGAAGTGAGTGTAAGCGACCGCCCTCCGTCCGCGTAAGCGGTTGCGGTGCGGTTGGCAGCATAGGTGGCTTCGTACATGCCTGGGTTGGCAGCATATAGTGTGGATTGCGCTCTGCTGGTAAGCACCACCTGCAGCGTGGCGGTCAGGTCCACCATTTGCGGGTCGTCCAGGTAGGTTGAACCAGCAGGTGGGGTGCCCTGTTGATCTGCCTGTGCGGCAATTTGCAGGTCTCCCGCGCGACCAATGATCAATACATCACCGGGATAAATGATGTCACCCCACTTAAGATTATTGCGCTGCATCAGGTCTTCGGTTTTAATGCCGTAGAGGTCAGCGATCATGTACAAGTTCTGTCCATCCAAAACAGTATGGCTGATGGTCCCGTCCGAAGCAGGGGTAGCAGTGTAATAGTAAAGACTGGTATTCCCGCTGTTTGTGGGTCCCCCGCCGGCTGCCTGAACCAATTCGTTATGCAGGCTACTAAGAATTAATCCCAAAACGATCAGGATAATCAGAGTAATCGTAATGAGTGGCTGTTTTCTCTTCATTTTTACCTGCTGTGTTCCATGCGATTATACCTGCCCGCTATTAACTTCCCGCGGGAACTAAACCCGGTGTGGAACGTCTTAATAAAGAACGTGCAAATTCCGTTCCAGACTTATCGAATCTTTAGAAACATATTTTTAAGCTGCATACACTATAATGGAAACATGGGAACGCGAGCAGATAACCTAAATCACAGCCCATATTCACTGCGCCGGCAGGTTGTTTTTGCCCTTGGGATGGGTTTACTGATTGCTCTAATTGTGATTATCAGCGCGGTTTATGTATTTGAACGCAAACATGCTCAGACGATTTATCCGGGTGTCAATGTGTCTGGTGTGGACCTGAGCAATCAAACCCTCGGCGAAGCGCTGGCTAACCTGAATGCCGCCATCACTTACTCGAATGATGGCAAGTTAATGCTCACGGATGGCAACCAACAGTGGCTCTTTTCCCCCAACCAGCTTGGTTTCAGCCTAAACATGCTTTCAGCGGCTGACCGTGCCTATCAGGTGGGACGGCAGGGGAATTTGATCACCAACCTTTCCACGCAGCTCTACGCTGCCAACCAAGGTTACCGCCTGGAACCTGAGGCGCTCTACGACCAGCGTGTAGCCTTCAGTGTATTGCAGGAAATCGCGCGTGAGGTGGACGTGCCGGTGATAGAGGCAGCGGTTGGTGTTAATGGAACCGAAGTAGTTGTTCAGGAAGGCAAAACCGGCTACCAGATAGATATCACAGCCACCCTGACCGCGTTGGAGAAGCATCTGTTTGCCAAACAGGACGGTATTATTCCGCTGGTAATCAATACCGTTGAGCCTAAGGTAAAAGATGTATCCGACACTGCTGAAATGGCCAAAAGGATCCTCAGCGCGCCCCTGGTGATGAGCATGCCGGAAGGAGACAGCATTGGTCCCTGGCAGATTGAGCCGCAGGACCTTACCAAGATCATGGTGGTTCAGCGCCGTTCCAATCACGAATTGCCCGGTTACGAAATTTCCATCAATCAAGAAGCTCTGCGCAGTTACCTGATAAGCATCTCACCCGCTATGGTGCGCCATCCTAAAAACGCGCGCATGGATTTTGACCCCGATACAGGCACGATGAGTGTGATTGAGAATGCCGTTGTTGGCCACGAGATCGATCTGGAGCGCAGCCTGCAAGCCGTCATAGACAGCCTGGTTGCCGGGGAGCACAATGCCACGCTGGTGATGCAGCTGGTTGAACCGCAGGTCAAAGATGATACAGTTCCCGCCAGTCTGGGCATTCGCGAGCTTGTAGCCTCTGAGACCACCTATTTTTACGGTGCTTCTGCCGATCGCGTTCAAAATATCCGCCTGTCTTCAGCTAACTTTCACGGTGTTATGGTACCCCCGGGAGCAGTATTCTCCATGGCGGAATATCTCAAGGATATCAGCCTGGACAATGGTTATGCTGAGGCTCCGATCATTGTGGGCGACCAAACCATCAAGGGTGTGGGCGGTGGTATCTGTCAGGTCTCTACCACGCTATTCCGCACCGTTTTCTTTGGTGGCTTCCCCATCGTGGAACGCCATCCGCATGCTTACCGCGTGGGTTATTATGAGCAGTTGCCCAACGGCAGGGTGGATACCAATCTGGCGGGACTGGACGCTTCGGTCTTTGTGCCCATCGTGGACTTTAAGTTCAAAAACGATACCCCCTATTGGATCCTTATGGAAACCACGCTGGAAGGCTATTCTCTGCGCTGGGACTTTTATTCAACCAAAGACGGACGCAGTATGGATTGGTCCACCTCCGGCCTCACCAACATAAAAGAACCGCCGGAACCGGTCTACCGTTTCAACTCTTCGCTGGCTGAAGGTGAGATCAAGCAGGTTGACTGGGCGGTTAATGGTGCCACAGTAAATGTGAAGCGCACGGTCACCAAAGACGGCAAAATCTACTTCCAGGACCAGGTGAATACGGTTTACGTCCCCTGGCCGGATGGGTTCGATTACGGACCCAACACCGACCTAGGAGATAAAGCCCATACCCCGTAAGGCTTGTTGGGCGCCTGTGGTAAAATAGCAACGTTTAATGAGCCTTGCCAAGGAGTTTGCATGATTAATCAGGAACTGTTGGAACTGTTGCGTTGCCCGGTCTGCGTAAAAGACAAGGGCGGGTTATTGGAACTGTACAAGGAAACCTGGCTGATCTGCAACGACTGCGCGAGGAAGTATCCCATCTGGGAGGACATCCCGGTGATGTTAATAGACGAGGGCGACAAGTGGCAGAAAAGTGCCAGAGAAAGCCTGCCAGTTCCGCCTCCCAGGCCTGAATAATTCAAAGGAACCGATCGCCTGGCATTTTACCAGGCGCTTGTTTTAAGGAAACTATGCCAGAAAAAAAAATAAAAAATACGTCTTGGTTGCCGGGAAGCACCAGAGGCAAATTTGTTCTGGGCGCACTGGTACTGTTTGGGGTGCTAGCCGCTTGGTTGATCGGGAGGGGCGTCAGCAACTTCGTAGCCAGCATGACCATGATTGGACTGCCCGGAGAACCGGTGATGCCAGTTGCTTCAGTTAATAATGGGATTGAAGGCCCTGCCTTTACAGCCACGGCCACACTGCTCCCGCCTGCTGTGGAATTGCCCCCCGCCTGGGATGGTAAATCCCGCGTGAACATGCTCGTAATGGGCATTGATGCCCGCAGCCCGGATGTGAAGGCCCCCCTCACCGATACGATGATCCTCTTCACGCTGGATCCTGTGAGCAATACCGCCGGCATGCTTTCCATCCCACGCGACTTGTGGGTTAAGGTGCATGGGGGTGAGTACAACAAGATTAACACCGCCTACAGCGTAGGCGTGAACTACAATCTGCCTGGCGGTGGCCCAGCTCTGGCAGCCAAAACAGTGGAAGACTTCCTGGGCGTACCCATTCAATATTACGCTCAGATCGACTTTGGCGCCTTCATCAAATTTATTGATGACATCCAGGGCGTTAAAGTAACTGTGGAACAGCCGATTGACCTGGCTTATATTGATACCGGTGATTTCAAATCCTTGGAACC
Organism: Anaerolineaceae bacterium; assembly: GCA_040772525.1. Taxonomy (GTDB): domain Bacteria; phylum Chloroflexota; class Anaerolineae; order Anaerolineales; family Anaerolineaceae; genus Mesolinea. Next base: position 840,140 of record JAXGXZ010000001.1, read on the forward strand.
GGGGCGCTATACCCTTTCGGGCAGTGATGCACTGGCTTACGTGCGCAATCGCGATGGTGGCAATGGCGATTTTGATCGTGCCAAGCGTCAGCAGCAGGTAATCATGGCAGTGCGTGACCGCTTGATTGATTTTAATATGATGCCATCGCTGATTGCCAATTCTGCCACGCTCTACCAGGACCTCTCCGCAGGCATTCAAACCAACCTCGCGCTTGATCAGGCCATTCGTTTAGCTTTGAAAGTGTTGGAGATTGACCGCGATAAGATCACGCATTATGTAATTGATGCGGGTTACGTCAATTTCGGAAAATCCCCGACAGGGCTGGACATTTTACGCCCCATTCCTGATAAGATCCGCCAATTGCGCGACGAAGTGTTCTTTGGTATCAAGCCCAGTCTGGAAGAAACAAACGAGATTGTTAAAGCCGAGCAGGCGCGTGTCTCAATTCGCAATGGTTCCTCCACACCGGGTTTGGAAACCCGCACAGCAGATTTTCTGATGAGTCAGGGAATAAACGTCACGGAGGTGGCCACCTCTAACTACCAGACCTATACGCAGATCACGATCACGGGAGCCCGCCCGCACACGCTCAGGTATCTGGTAAGTCTGCTCAACGTGGCTCCTGCCTCCCGCATTACCTATGCCTACGATCCCAACTCGCCGTGGGATATCATCGTAGACCTGGGGGATGACTGGGCGCACAACAATAACCTGCCCTGAGAAGGGGTTTCAAGAAGAAAGCTAGAAAGACACCTGCAAAGGTGTCTTTCTAATTGTCCAAGCGAGTAAAGAACTTAATTCTGGATCATCGGCAGCATGTTTGAGAAATTAACCTGGAAGCGATCAAATGCGGTGCTGGCTGTGCCTTTGGCTCCTATGCCGCCGATCAGGTAGAGATAATTATCCAAAAAGACCAAGTCTGAATCCTGCCGAAGTTCCACGCTGGAAGGGAGTTCTAACTGAGTCCACACCTGTTGGCCTGCTTCAAACTGCAGTAGCAGGTTTCGGCCTTCGCTATCACGCGCGAACCCGTACTGTACGCCCCCGCGGCTTGCCAGGTTGAAAATCTGATAACCTTCAGGTAAGCCGATTCCTGGCTGCCAGGATTCAGGCTTTGGGCGATAGGGGTTAAATACACTACTGCTGGTGAGAGGCAGACCGCCTGCATTGCCGCCGGTAAGGTAAATTTTTCCTTCCGAGGCAACCGCCAGGGCATTCTCCCGCTCGGCAGGCAGTGGGCTGGCGGGTGCCCAAAGATTCGATGAGGGGTCATACACCCAGGCGGTCAAGCTGGGTCCCTTATCCGTGGAGCCGCCAAAGAGGTAGAGTTTGCCTTCAAAACCGATGGCGGAGGCAGATTGCAGCGCCTGAGGCAGATCGGACTTCTTCTCCCAGGTATTTGCGCGCAGGTCAAACACCTCTACCAACACGCTGGGTTTGCCGTTTGCATCCACGCCGCCGATAAAATAGACCTTTTCAGCCAAAAGAGCGCTGGCAGCCTGTCCCATCCAGATAGGTTTGGGGTTTAGGTCAGACCACTCTTGGGTAGTGAGATTAAAGACTTTACTAATGGTTTGAGCATCGGCATTCCTGCCAAAGACAACAATATTATTCTCATAGGGAAAGGCGCTGATTTCGGTCAGCGTTTCCGGCAGGTTGGGGAGCGCCTGCCAGCGCGCGTCAAAATCCATGATCTCCCAGATATCCGGTGTGGGCGCGCGGGCTGTGAAGAGTTTTGATCTCGAGAGTGCAAAAGATGACCCAAGCAGGATAAGCAGAAATAGCAGGATGACTGCCCACCAGTAACGCCGCAGGAAGCTTTGGAGTTTATTAGGGTCCTGATCACTGCTCTGAGGCACCAAGACCTGTACATCTGGTACTACCGTGGCAGGAGATTTGATGATGCCGTGCTCGATGGCATACAGCGTAGCCTCAGTGCGGGAGCTGGCGTTGATCTTTTGGAAGATGTTCGCCATGTGCACTTTGACGGTATTGATACTGATCACCAACTCAGCCGCAATTTCCTTGTTGGTTTTTCCCTGGCCAACAAGTTTTAGAATATCAATTTCGCGGTCGCTTAGCGGTGTGTGGTCCATTTTTCATGCATACTGCCTGCAGAGTTGATGCAGGCAGTACTAATTATAAGGTCATGTTGGCCTGATTGTCACTTCATGAAGAGGATTGTTAATTTATATGGACCAGCTTTAAAGGTGTTGCCGCTAGTGTAATTCGTGCGGCCGGTTCCGCCGTATTCCCGGGCTTCTTCAACCAGCCTGGGTCTACCGCCCTTGGTAACGGGATCATAATTGATGTCTACATCCAAGAAAGTAATATCCACGGCTTTACCCCAACAATAATTCCTGCAAGGGGTGTAAAGCAGGGTTTGCTGTTCCACCACCATAAAGTGTACGTGGTGGCCAGTACTGTAGCCGGTATCATCAACATTGGCGATCTTTTGTCCCTGTAATACCGGGGTGCCGACTTGCCTGAGAGCTTTTGGAACGGAATTTTGTGCGATATGCAAATAGAGTTGGTAAGTCCAGGGCGTTGTGGAACGGTCCTCGATGGTGATACTGTTCGTGCAGGAAGAGTCACCATTTCTACAGGAATCTTTCCAATGATAGACGTATCCGCCTTTGGCTGCCAACAGATCAAACATGGTGCCATCGGCAAAATCAAATGCGTAGTAGCAGTAGCCTGGGGCACAGGAAGTGTGGCTGACAGACCAGGTAAGACGTTTGGTGAGGCCTTTCTTCCAAGGCAGTAAGTAACCGCCATATGTTTTGCCGGTGGTGGTGGCCTTGGACTCCGTAGCCGGGAAGCGCTCTGCTAATTCAGTATCCTGAAATTTGGATTCATTAATGATTTTTCCAAAGTCGAGGTCAGTTTGGATGTGCAGGGCCCATGTACTGACTTCAGACTCATAGACAGCCAGAATAATGATTGGCTCCGATGCCAGGATATCGCCTGTCTCAGGATCTTTTTCTGCCATCCAGAGTAAGGCTTGCGTTTTATCGTCACTGAACTGGATGTCATCCAGAACCCAGTTCTCACTGCCATGAACCTCCAGCACGTCAGGAAGTTGGGTATAAAGCAAGCTTTCAATCGGGCTGGCATCAGCCTGAGGGGTGGGAATCTCCGGCGACTTGGCAGACTTAGCTTGGTTGCCATCAAAGATCAGAAAGACTAAAAACCCAGCTAGGATCAGGGTGGGAATTAGCATAAAAAGTATACTGCGCTTACGCCTGGGCGCAGGATCTGTAGATGGCGTGTATGTTAGGTTTGACATGATTCACCACTTTCTCCGGTTTTAGAGAAGAAAACCAATAATTTAGTTGCAAAATTCATGCCCAGACGATTTGATAGGATGATAAGGGGTTCTTTTTTTACCCTGATGGGTTTAAAAAATTAAGAAGGATGAAAAACAAAACGAATTTAAGGGAAAAAGAATTCAAGACCAAAAGCCGAAGAACCAGCCAGGCCAATCAGCACGAATAATATTAAAGTGATGAATAGTCTGTCGGATACGGTCTGACCGGACAACGCGCGGTTGCTTAATCCATCCACTCAACCAACGTAGCTTCACCCTGTCCCACCCCTACACACAAGGTAGCCAAACCATAATACGGTCTTTTTTCAGTGTAAGCCCGACGGGACATCTCATGAACCAAAGTAGTTAAAATGCGCGCGCCTGAGCAGCCGAGCGGGTGACCCAGGGCAATCGCCCCACCGTTTACATTCACAATATCCACATTAAGTCCAAGTTCACGGATCACCGCGAGAGACTGAACAGCAAAAGCCTCATTCAGTTCCACCAAACCCAGATCATCCACACTCAGGCCAACCTTTTTGAGAGCTTTGCGTGTGGCCTCGATGGGTCCGAGCCCCATGACACGGGGTTCAATCCCCGAGGCAGCCGAGCTGATGATGCGCACGAGCGGTTTGTAGCCATGTTCGTGTGCTGTTTCTCCTTCCATAATAAACAGCGCGGCAGCACCATCGTTCAGGCCGGAGGAATTCCCGGCGGTCACACTGCCGCCTTCTTTGAAGGCGGGTTTTAACCGTGCCAGAGACTCAAGGCTGGTATCACGGCGGGGGCGTTCATCTGTGTCAAAGAGAACTGGCTCGCTCTTACGTTGTGGGATGCTGATCGGGACAATTTCTTCAGCAAACATTCCGCTGTCCTGTGCCGCGACAGCCCTTTGGTGGCTTTGCAGGGAAAAAGCATCCTGCTCCTCACGGGAAATGGAAGTTTGGGCAGCGATATTCTCAGCTGTTAATCCCATAGCTTCGGTGCCGTAGAGGGCTTCCATTTTCGGGTTCACGAAGCGCCAGCCTAAGGCACTGTCAAACACAGTGAAATTCCCGCCGCTGTTTTGCTTGGCAAACGCAAAAGGAGCCCGGCTCATATTCTCCACACCTCCCACTATATAGGCTTTGCCCTCACCCGCTTTTATGGCGTGGGCGGCCAGATTCACCGCTGAGAGTCCGGAAGCACACAGACGGTTGACCGTTAGGCCAGGAATATCAGGTGGAAGCCCCGCCAGAAGCAGCGCCATACGGGCGACGTTGCGGTTATCTTCCCCAGCCTGGTTCGCACAACCCATATAGACTTCATCGATAAGGGAAGGATCGAGTTGGTTGCGTTGCACAATAGCCTGGATGACATGGGCTGCCAGGTCATCTGCGCGAACTGCCGAGAGCGCGCCGTTGAGGTTGCCAATAGGAGTGCGGATTGAATCAATAATGACTGCTTCGGGCATAGTTTCTCCTTTGTCGGGTGAGTGCCTTAATTCTAACATTCAATAGGCTTTGCTTAACAATTCCCGCCTCGTTATTGGGCTTTTCCTCTTATATTTGCCAGCGGTTAAGGTTGAATAAGGTATACTAAAGTTTGATCATTTAAGCCAAAAATCACCGTTTTGGCTCTATTCATATGTATTTCAAGGAGGAACTATATGCCCCCAAAGGGATGGGTAGAGATCGACGAATTTTATTGTAAAGCTTGTGAGTTGTGTGTGACAGACTGCCCCAACCATGTGCTTGCTTTGGACATGAGCCGGCTGAGTGCTAAAGGTTTCCACCCGGCATTCATGCTGCATCCGGAAGACTGCACTGGCTGCGCTACCTGTGCGGTAGTCTGCCCGGATGGTGCCATTACCGTTTATAGGGATGTACCCACAGCAAAACAAGATAAGGAGAGTTAGGATGGCCCGGGAATTGATTAAAGGCAACGTGGCTGTGGCAGAAACAGCCATGCGCGTTGGGTTAGTCGCGTATTTTGGATATCCGATTACCCCACAAACTGAACTTTTGGAGCATCTCTCGGCACGCATGCCGGAACTTAACCGTGCATTTGTGCAGGCGGAAAGCGAACTGGGTGCCATTAACATGGTCTACGGTGCGGCCTGCACAGGGCATCGCGTAATGACCTCCAGCTCCAGCCCTGGTGTCAGCCTGATGATGGAAGGCTTGTCATACATTATCGGTACAAACCTGCCGGCAGTAATTGTAAACGTGATGCGTGGTGGTCCCGGACTGGGCAATATTGCCCCCTCCCAGGGAGATTACAACCAGATCGTACGCGGCGGAGCGCATGGCGAATGCCGTATGATTGTGCTCGCCCCAGCCTCCGTCCAGGAAGCTGTGGAAATGACCGCGCTTTCATTTGACCTGGCTGAGAAATACCGCACGGTTGTGTGTATTCTGATGGACGGCTTTTTGGGCCAGATGATGGAACCGGCAGAATTGCCGGAGTTTGTGCCCCTGAAAACAGAAGTTCCGGATTGGGCAGTGAAAGGCGAAAAAGGACGTGAGAAACGTGTTCTGACTTCGATCAACATTGATCCGCCTGCCCAGGAACGTGAGAATCTAAAGCGTGAAATGAACTGGCAAAAAATCCGTCAGAACGAAGTGCGCTGTAAAGGCTATTACCTGGACGACGCGGAATACGTCGTGGTTGGCTTTGGCACTGCCGGTCGAATTGCTCTCTCAGCTGTACGTGAAGCACGCGAGAAGGGCGTCAAAGTGGGTTTGTTCAGACCGATCACGTTAGCGCCTTTCCCGGAAAAGGAATTGGACGAATTGATGGAGAAGGCTAAAGCCTTTTTGGTGGTGGAATTGAACAATGGCATGATGCTGGATGATGTGCTTGCCATTGCCAAAGGACGCAAACCAGTAGAATTCACTGCCCGCATGGGCGGTATGGTGCCCTACCCCAATGAGATTTTAGCCAGAATTGAATCCATGGTTCGAGGCGACCACAGCCTGGAGGGTGACCCCCGGGACCGCTGGGTGGCAAGGTTAACAGAAAAAACTGGGATAGGAGCCTGAGATGCTTGGTCAAAACGTTAAATTGGTTTATCAGCGCCCAGCCGGATTCGAAGATCGTGGAACGCATTACTGCCCAGGCTGTACCCACGGTGTGGCGCACCGCCTGGTGGCGGAAGTACTGGAAGAGATGGGTGAACTTGAGCAGACTATCGGTATTGCGCCGGTAGGTTGTGCCGTGTTTGCATACAATTACTTTAAGTTTGACTTTGTGGAATCCCCCCACGGGCGTGCCCCAGCGATGGCGACTGGTATCAAACGCACTCTGCCTGATAGAATAGTTTTCACTTATCAGGGAGATGGCGATTTGGCTTCCATTGGCATGGGTGAAATTGTGGCTGCCGCTGCCCGTGGAGAGCAGATCACGACCATCTTTATCAACAATACCAATTATGGTATGACCGGCGGCCAGATGGCACCCACTACCCTGCCCGGGCAAAAAACCACTTCCAGCCCCAATGGCCGGGATGTGGAACGCCAGGGTTATCCCATCCGTCTGGCAGAACTTCTGTCCTCTTTGGATGGTGCGGCATATATTGCCCGCCGAAGTCTACACGATGCCCGCAATATTCGCAACGCCAAGCGTGCTGTTCGCATTGCCTTTGAGGCGCAGCGTCAGGGTTTGGGTTTCACGCTGGTGGAACTCCTTTCCACCTGCCCTACTAACTGGGGGCTCTCTCCGGCTAATGCACGCCTGTGGTTGGAAGAGCATATGCTACCCTACTATCCAGTAGGTGATTTCAAGGTGAACCCAGCAATTCAGATCGGAGGCAAATAATGCAAACCGAAGTCATTATTTCTGGTTTTGGTGGGCAAGGAACGCTCTATGCAGGTCAGCTCTTGGCTTTTGCCGGCATGGATGAAGGAAAATTTGTTACTTGGATCCCCAGTTACGGGCCTGAGATGCGCGGTGGCACGGCTAACTGCACGGTGGTCATCTCTGACACGGAAATCGGCTCCCCTACGGTGCTTTACCCAAAAGTGGTGCTGGCAATGAATCTGCCTTCCTTGGATAAATATGAGCCCTTGGTTGCTGCCGGCGGGTTGCTCGTGGTCAATGAATCCATGGTCAACCGCGCTCCCACACGCAAAGACATCCGCGTTGTCAGTGTGCCTGCTAATCAGATTGCTCAGGAAACTTGCAACGAACGGGCAGCTAATATGGTGATGCTAGGCGCGATGATGGCGAACATCTATATCCTGCCAAAAGGCTCACTTGAGCGTGCCTTGGAGGCACACACCGCACAGCGCCTGCAGAAATTCGTCAAAATGAATGAGCAGGCCTTGAACGAAGGCTACAAGTACAAGGCCATTTAATTTTATGCTGCGATTAGTGCTGTCAGTTCCCTGGCAGCACTATCGTTTATATTCCCAGCTGTCTTATAATTAATAAACGATGGAAAGCACGGTATTCCCCCACAGGCGCACTGGACTCATAAGTCTGATCGTGCTCCTGATTCTGACACTATTGGGTATCGCAGCAGTTGTATTGGTCCAGATGATGGATTTGGATATTTCTTATCCCCTCTTAATTCTTGCTGCGGTGCTGTTAGTGATGTTGCTGACCTGGTTGTTGGTTCAGCTCTATATTCTACTGACCATGCGTTACACTATTTCGCGAGGGGGAATAGACTTGCGCTGGGGGCTTCGACGGGAACGAATCCCGCTGGGCAACCTGCAGTGGGTGCGTTCCCTGAGTGACTTCCAATCCCACTTGCCGCTGCCGTTCCCGCGCCTGCCTGGCTTGATTTTTGGAAAAAAGAAGGTTAAAGGGTTAGGTTTGTGTGAATTTGCTGCCACCAAAGAAAGCGATCTCGTGCTCGTTTCGACTTCTGAGAAGGTGTATGTGATCTCCCCCACTCAGCCGCTTGTTTTCACAGGTCAGTACAACCAATGGGCAGAGATAGGTAGCCTTGAAGACCTTGAGGCACTCTCGGTGGGAGGCCGCTTACTGTGGGGTGAAATCTGGCGCGATGGCAAAGCAAGACTTTTAATTATCGTGGGTGCTTTGGGTGTGGGTTTGGTGTGGATTACAGCTTTGAGTATGAGTTTCCAGAGAACTGAGGTCCTCTGGCCTACCTTCGATACACTGCCCTCAGACCGCTTGATCTTGTTAGCGGTATTGTCCACTGCTTACTGGGTTGTAGATCTCTTTATGGGTGTCTTTTTCTATCTTCGCGGGAATGTAAGCCGTCTCCTGACCTATCTGCTTTGGTCAACGAGCATTCTTGTTTCCCTGATTCTGATAGCGGCGATCCTACTGATGAGCTTATGACAGATACGCTTATTTCTGCATTTTTCTTCCTAATCGGGGTGGTCATTGCCAGCCTGATTGCCTGGTGGGAGTATAGACACCAGGCTCTGAATAAGTCCGGGGCGTACGCTGCAGCAGTTGTGGGATCTGTGATGTTAGGGCTAGGCGGTTGGGCCTTGGGCTCTTTGCTCCTGGCATTCTTTTTTTCATCTGTTCTGCTTTCAAAACTGACCAACCGCCGCAAGCACGCAGCCGCGCAGCAATTTGAAAAAGGTTCCAACCGGGATGCCTGGCAAGTGCTCGCTAATGGCGGTCTGCCCGCGCTGATTGTTCTGATAGAAAGATTGGTTTTTTGGTTTGGGAAAGGGGGAATAAGTCACTTTTTGCTCTCGCTTCTTGTCTCGGGCGGGTTAGCAGCCGCCACAGCGGATACCTGGGCAACCGAGATCGGCAGTTTATGGGGCGACAGACCACGCCTGATTACTACCTTTAAACGGGTGGAACCAGGCACTTCCGGAGGGGTCACGTTGGTGGGGATTTTGGCCGCGCTCGCGGGGTCTGCATTTATTGCCTGGTTTAATTGGGTATTGTTGGGTCACAGATTGTATCATTTCGTCATTGCTGCGCCGGCTTTTGGTGGTTTGGCAGGGTCTTTAGTTGACTCCATTTTAGGCGCTACCCTGCAAGCCCAATATGAATGCCCAAATTGTCAAAAACTGACCGAGAAGCACCCCATCCATACGTGTGGTATGCCAACCAGGCTGTACAAGGGGGTTTCCTGGCTCAATAACGACTGGGTCAACTTTTTCTGTGTCTTAACGGGGACACTTTTTACCTGGCTAATCTATACACTGTTATGAATCAGCAAATAATAACAATTAAGTACTATTCCGCAGGGTGTGGAATCTTTAGTGCGCATGCTATAATTTTTACCTCGACGGAGTCTTTTCACACCCCGTCTGTTCGCGTTTGACTATGATGAAACACGGCACCTTAACAACTGGATCTCGCGTGTTGAAAACTTGCCTGGTGATGCTTGTGTTTCTTTCTGCTTGTTCCGGTCCCGGGAGACTGACCTCAGCTGTTCCTCAAGAAACGTTGAACGCTGATTTATACACCGGTACCCCGACTTCTCAGTACAGGCCGACGCCAACTCCAACCCCACCCTGGCCGACCTTTGCACCGCCGGGGAGGGAATCGGCCACCCAGGTTCCGCCTGCAGCAAAACAGGTGTTGCTCAGTGAGGATGTGCGCGTGTGGGTTCTTATGGGTACCGAGAGTGAAGTCCCCTATATCGGGAGAACAGAGGCCTTCCATATTCTGCTCTTCAATCAGCGATTGGCAAAAGCCAGCTTAATCTCACTGCCCGGCAATTTGTTTGTTTACCTGCCCGGTTATAATATGCAGCGAATAAGTACAGCGTTTGCGCTGGGAGGCAGTGCTCTGCTTACGGACACTTTGGCATACAATTTTGGCATTCGACCGGACCGCTACGTGCTTGCACGTCCCACCTCCTTCAGATGGCTGGTGGATGACCTCAATGGCTTGGAGGTGAGCGTTCTGCTGCCAATCCGCGATGCCTGCGGTGGTTTACCTGCCGGTACGCACACAATGAATGGCGACAGAGTCTACTGTTATGTCTCCTATCTCTATGGGGATGATGAGTTGGACCGTGTACGGCGGCAGCAGCAAATTTTGCAGCTGCTCTTTGATAAAGCCGTACAAAATGGGCGCTTGGCAAAACTGCCCAACATGTACGTTTCCTACCTGCCTGATATTGAGACGAATATCGGGTTGGAGGACCTTTTGGGGTATCTGCCTTTGGCACTGCGTCTGGGAGATAAAAGCCGGGTGTTCTACTACATGCCCGGAAACGCGGAATTGGAGTACTGGAAGCTGCCGGATGACAGCCAAACCTCAGTCTACCTACCTAAGCAGAAGAAAATGGCAGAAGTTTTGGCCAATGCGGTTGAGAAAATAGATGAGCCATCACCTCTGAATGAAATTGTGGTGACCTACGAAGCCCAGCTTACCGCGGCAGTGGCTCTGACCCAAACTTCTATCCCCCCTTTCTTCACCCCTCCTGCTCTCACAGCTCGACCGGGTATAACCCTCACCTATGCGGGCTGGCCAACCTTTACCCTCACACCGGTGCAAACTTTCACCCCGACTCCAATTGCAAGCTATACGGCTACCAACACGCCTCCAGGCTCCGTACCCACGGCGGATTTTGGTCAAACCCCTTATCCAATTGTGACCACACCGCCTTACCCGCCCTGAGGCAGGGAGATAATGAAAGCAGTCAAAAGACATTCAGTATTAAGCAGAACCATCCTACTTATGATGGCCTGCTTAATGCTGCTTACTACCATCTCTGTGGATAATGCTGACACCACACCGCTGCCTTCCCAAGGACCCAAGCGGATGGTCAAGTTGGATGTGCCTTATACCATTTACGAATGGTGGCTGCTTTCCTGGAAGACCTCTCAGGTGTTGTGCCAGGTTTATGTTGAGCACGAGTCCTGGCCGGATCCCAAGGAAGTACTCTACTATTGCGGTACTTCCATCCAGCAGCAGTGGCTTAACACCAAGGGCTGCACCTATAATGACCAGATCAATAGCCCGCAGGATTGCAATGGGCTCTACCTGCATCTCTCCAGCGTGACCCCAGCGATGCGCCAGGTAGAAATTAACCTTCCGCCGGTCGAAGTGTTTGTCTCAGTGGTAGGCTGCGATAAGAACCCGATTAACAACCAGTGCACCAAATTGCCCTATCTGCGTTTTGAGGCAGTGGAACCCCTGCCAAACGAACAGATCATCCAGATCCTTGGCACTGTTAACGGTGCTCCCTTCACCTGCCCGGGAGGTATCTGTGACCTCCCCCTTCAACCTACTGGACTGGCAGGCATGCGCATTACCTTTTTGGCTCAATCTTCCTACGGCGACAGCAGCGAGGAATATGAAGCACAGGTTCGTATAATCCCCTGGGGCGATTTTGCAAACCCCGATTCTCATGCTCCAGACAGCCCCACTTATTATGTGGATGTGCTCAGCTCACAATGGAAAGGAGAGGCTATCTCTTCCTGCTCGGGTATTTGGCAAGCTTTCCAGCCGGTGGAAGGCGTGCCAGCCTGGTTGAAAACGCCAGACCTTGAATCTGAGTTGGTCTCAAAGAACAAACTCTACTACCTGGCTGGTTCTTTGATCAAGCAAGGGATTGTGGATGCCAGCACTTGTCCCGACTTTGGATTGCAAACCAATGGGGCGGCTACCGAGTGCGGTATGACGATTGCCCGGCCTGTCGTGGAAAGCTGGCAGAATCAATTTAATGCAGAGATCATCCGTGTTGCCAAGGACACCGGCATACCAGCGCAGATGATGAAGAACATCTTCAGCAAAGAGAGTCAATTCTGGCCGGGTATCTATGACAGGGTGCGCGAAGCTGGTCTTGGCCACCTCAGCGAAATGGGCGCAGATACGGTTCTTCTTTGGAATCCGGCATTTTATGACCAATTCTGCCCGCTAGTGCTAAGTGAGCAAACCTGCCAAAGAGGCTTTGGAAACCTAGATAAACAATACAAGGACATGCTGCGGGGAGCTTTGGTGCAAAAGGTAAACGCCGGTTGCCCGAATTGTCCGGTTAAAGTGGACCTTACGCAGGCTACTTTCTCCATCAGTATCTTTGCACGGAGCATGCTGGCTAACTGCGAGCAGGTGGGTCAGATCATTTACAACAGCACCAGCAAGAAGGCTGGTCAATCTGCCAGTTATGAAGATCTGTGGAAGTTCACTGTACTCAATTACAATGCCGGCTCAGGCTGTTTTACCAACGCACTCCAGCGCACAGTGGCTAACAGGCAACTGATTAACTGGCAGAATGTTTCAGAAAACCTGGAACAGAATTGTAAAATCGGAAAAGCCTACGTTAATGACGTTGTGAGTATGCCCGAAGACCCAACTCTAATATCCACATCCACGCCTGATCTAATGCCGCAGGCAACACCAACCGCGCAGTGGCAGCATGTCACGCCCCAACCAACCGCCACACCTGTTCCAACTCAAAACCCGGGTATTTATCCCCCTTAATATTATTGCCTCAGGCAAAGTTTAGATCTTACCGGATTGAAGTAGGGCAAGCCGTTCCTCCAACTCCGCGCGTTTCTCTTCACCGGCACGTTGCACTTCGTCTTTTACGTTGTTCAGATATCCACAAACCTTGTCCTGCATTTCTTTACCGGAATAGGGGGTGTAAAGCAGCACTACCGCGCTGCCAACCAACGCGCCCCAAAATGCTCCCTTGATCCAACTCGAAAATTTGCTCATCCAAATCCTTTCCAACAAACGCTTTTTAGAAATTATACGAGAAACCGTGCCATTTTTCTTGGAATGAATAACCTTAACCTGTCCTCCCCATTTCTCCAGATGATGCCATTTAGATGATTCTTGCGTTTTGTTAACGCATCTCTATCATTTTTTGGCTATTCTGTAATCAACAAGAAAAATTAAAGGAGATTCTATATGAGCAAGATTATAGGTATTGACCTTGGTACAACCAATAGCGTTGTTTCTGTGATGGAAGGTGGTTCCGCCACTGTTATTTCCACTTCCGAAGGCTCTCATTTGTTGCCTTCCGTGGTTGCGTTTAATAAAAACGGCGAACGTTTGGTAGGTGTCCCTGCCAAGCGACAGGCTGTGGTTAACCCCGAGAACACCATTTATTCGATCAAGCGCTTCATCGGACGGCATTTTAATGAGATTGATTCGGAACGCAATATGGTTTCTTATAAAGTTGTTGCTGGCCCGGGAGGGGACATTCGCATCCATGTTCCGGCAACAAACACCGATTATACCCCGCAGGAAATCTCGGCGATGATCCTGGGAAAGCTTAAGACGGACGCTGAAGCCTATTTGGGCGAGAAGGTAAGCCAGGCTGTCATTACAGTCCCGGCCTACTTCAACGACAGTCAGCGCCAGGCAACTAAAGATGCCGGTAAAATTGCCGGTTTGGAAGTGATGCGTATCATCAATGAGCCGACCGCTTCTGCCCTGGCATACGGCCTGGACAAGAAAGACAACGAGATCATTTTGGTCTTCGATCTGGGCGGTGGTACATTTGATGTCTCACTGTTGGAGGTCGGCGGTGGCGTTGTAGAAGTGAAAGCCACCAATGGCGATACCCATTTGGGCGGTGATGACTGGGATGAGGTGATCGTGCACTGGGCTGCGGACGAATTTAAAAAAGAACAGGGTATCGATCTGCGCGATGATCGTCAGGCTCTGCAGCGTTTACGCGAAGCAGCTGAAAAAGCCAAAATTGAGCTTTCCTCCGTTTTGGAGACAGAAATCAACCTGCCCTACATCACGGCTGATTCCAACGGTCCAAAGCACTTACTGCTCAAATTGACCCGCGCGAAATTTGAACAAATGACAGATGAGCTTTTGCAGCGTACACTCATCCCCTTCAATGCCGTGATCAAAGACGCCGGCATCAGTGTGGACAAGATAGATGAAGTTGTTCTGGTTGGCGGCTCTACGCGTATGCCTATGGTACAAGAACTGGTTAAGAAATTAGCTAACGGCAAGGAGCCCAACAAGAGCGTCAATCCGGATGAAGTTGTTTCCATTGGCGCAGCTATTCAGGGTGGTGTGCTTTCAGGTGAGGTGAAAGACGTACTTCTGCTGGATGTGACCCCGCTCTCTCTGGGTGTAGAAACACTGGGCGGCGTGATGACCAAACTCATTGAGCGAAACACCACTATCCCGGTTAAGAAAACTGAAGTTTTCTCCACTGCGGAAGACAACCAAACGGCTGTGGATATCCATGTACTGCAGGGCGAACGTTCCCTTGCTGCCGACAATATGACCTTGGGCCGTTTCCGTCTGGATGGTATCCCAACAGCGCCGCGCGGCATCCCACAGGTCGAGGTAACTTTTGATATCGATGCTAATGGCATCCTGAGCGTGACTGCCAAGGACAAAGCCAGTGGCAAGGAACAGAAAGTAACCATTACTGCATCCACTAACCTCAATAAGAGCGATGTGGAGCGCATGGTACGTGAAGCCCAGTCACATCAGGCTGAGGATGAGAAACGCAAAGCAATCATCGATGCACGCAATACGGCCGACTCGGCCATTTATCAATCTGACAAGACCCTTAAGGAGCTTGGAGAAAAAGTGGATCCAGTCAACAAGAGCGTGGCAGAGAATAAGATCAAGGCACTGCAGGATGCAGTGGCGGGCGATGACATCAGCACTATCCAAGCGGCTCAAAAAGAGCTTGAAGAGATTATGCAGGTGATCGCGCAGGCTGCTGCGCAGAATGAAGCCTCTGCTCAAACACAGGCTGGTCAGGAACCATCCAATGGTACCGGTCCCGATGAAGACGTAGTGGAAGGTGAATTCCACGAAGCATAAGAGAAAATAGCTTGTTGAAGGCTGACCCTGAACCTTATGGGTCAGCTTTTTTGTGTAAACGACGAGATTAAGCCTTACGGAATGTGGCCTTTCCAAAAAAGTCTTATAATCTCAATCGGAATGGCAAAAAGGACAAAAGAATCAAAGCGAATATATATTTGGCTGCTGGCCGGCTTGGTAGTACTCGTGTTGGTGGCGGTGGCATTATTGCAAGTACCCCCAGTGAAAACATGGGCAAAGTTCTATTCCTTACGCGCGCGTACCTGGGCGCATCAATTGATTAACCCGCCCGGAAAGAGTGTCTTTGTACCTGCCCAGGGAGATACGGTGGCCACCTTAGTGGAAGCCACCATGCAGGTGCACGAGAGCCCCATACCCCTGCTGATAGCCACTGAAGCACCTGAGGAAGTCATTACGGTAATAGCCAGCGAGACGCCTGCGCCAACACCTCTGCCCAGCCCTACTCCCCTTCCCATTCCTGCCGAATCGCTGCTCCCGGGAATTGAGATTCAGTATCAGACCTTTAACAACTGCGGACCCGCCAATCTCTCCATGCTGCTCAATTATTGGGGCATGCAGACCAGCCAGGAGGCAACAGGAGCAGTTCTGCGCCCGGGCGTTGAAGACCGCAACGTCATGCTTTCGGAGATGTTGGATTACACCTTGCAGCACA
Organism: Anaerolineaceae bacterium; assembly: GCA_040772525.1. Taxonomy (GTDB): domain Bacteria; phylum Chloroflexota; class Anaerolineae; order Anaerolineales; family Anaerolineaceae; genus Mesolinea. Next base: position 855,812 of record JAXGXZ010000001.1, read on the forward strand.
CCCATCTCAAAGGCGCACTGCGTTACGGTACTGATTTGAATGTGCTCAAGCGATTGGTCGGTGCAGGTTTCCCGGTATTACTGGAGCGCGGGTATGTGGATCCCAAACAGGGTTGGATGGGGCACTACTCCATCATTGAAGGGTACAGCGATGCCTACGGTGTTGTACGCATTCCGGATACGTTATTAGGAAATATGCAGCTTGATTACGCCGGCTTGGAAGCGGACTGGCTGCATTTTGCCAATATATTCCTGGTGCTTTATCCGCCAGAGCGGGAGGCGGAGGTGATGTCTCTCCTTGGGGCAGACGCCGACCCGGTTCAAAACCTGGCTAATGCACTCGAATCGATCAGCACACAAACAGAACAGCTCAGTGGCGTTCAAGCTTTCTTTGCTTGGTACTCGCGTGGCACGATACTGACTGAGATGCAGGACTACCCATCCGCTGCGCAGGCATATGACCAGGCTTTTAACATCTATCTCACGTTGGAAATCCGCGAACGCCCCTGGAGGTTAATCTGGTATCAAATAGGTCCTTATATAGCATATTTCCACACCGCACGCTATCAGGATACACTTAATTTGGTTCAAAAAACGTTACTGGATACTACGGAAGATTCGTTGCCGGAAACCTGGCTTTGGGGTGCGCGAGCCGCCAACGCTCTGGGGCAAAAAGAACTGGCTGTGGAGTATTATCAGCAAGCGCTTTATTGGTACCCTGGATGGGAGATCGCGCAGCAGGAGCTGCTAACTATTGAGCACTAACAGCCACGTTGCAAAGGCTTTTATTAGCCCTGTCAGAAAGCGCACTTTACAAAGGCTGATATAATGCCCCCTTGGCAAGAGCTATGACAACAGAAAAAAAGGCTTTACGTAAAAAATTAAGCAAAACTACAATCTGGCGGAAGCCGTGGGTCTATTTGGTGATTTTAGTGGGAGTGATCCTGCTTCTGGTTGGTTTGTACCAAATCCCAGCCGTGAATGCCAAAGCCTACTATTATGTTTCTTCAGCCTGGGCTGATGTTTTCTACTTCTTCAAGCCGCCAGCCCAAGTGGTCTTCAATCCGGTACAGCAGGGCACGCTTGAAGTTAAAGTAGCTCAGACCCTCACAGCCATGGCACCAACGCCCACACAAACGCCTACACCGTTGCCAATCACGGAACATACTGCTACGCCCACGCTGACCCCTGCACCCACCATGACACCGACGCCGATTCCAAGCCAGGTAAAGATAGAGGGCGTTGTTTGGGAAAAACAGGGCTTTAACAACTGCGGGCCTGCCAACCTGGCCATGGCACTTTCTTTCTGGGGCCACAAAGTGACTCAGCAGGATACTGAAGCTGTAATCAAACCCCGTAAGGAAGACCGTAATGTGATGCCCTACGAGATGTTGGATTATGTGCTGAATTACACGCCTCTGAACGGCATCATCCGCTACGGCGGCAACCTGGAGCTCGCTAAAGAATTCATCGCAGCCGGTTTTCCCGTTTTAATTGAGCGCGGTTATATGAGCTATACACAGGGTTGGATGGGGCACTATGGCTTGCTGTACGCCTATGATGATGAAAAACAGGAATTCCGTATCCCTGATTCATATTTAGGCGAGATCAAGATGAGTTATGAGGATGTAGACCTGTATTGGTCGCATTTTGACTATATCTACCTGATTATCTACCCGCCGGAGCGGGAGATGGAAGTGTTCAATATCCTGGGGCCTAACCTGGATGAAGGATACAATTTGCTCATCGGTTTGGAGCAGGTGAGCAACCGTATCTACACCACCCAGGGTCGGGAACAATTCTTTGCATGGTACAGCCGCGGCTCTATTTTGGTCGAAATGAAGGACTACTATGGTGCTTCCCTGGCTTATGACGAGGCTTTCAAAGTTTATGCCACACTGGAAGAATCTGAACGCCCCTGGCGTATGCTCTGGTATCAGACGGGACCTTATTTTGCCTATTTCTACTCTGGCCGCTATCAGGATACGCTTAATCTGGCACAGCAAACACTGGATAAGTCTGTTGAAGCTGCTATTCCGGAAACCTGGATTTGGGCAGGACGCGCTAGTAAAATGCTGGGCAATCGTGATAAGGCCATCTTCTACTTCCGACGTGCTTTGGACTGGCATCCAAACTGGTGGGTGGCGGAGGACGAACTGCGCGCGTTGGGCGAGAAACCGTAGTAACTTCATAGGTTAAATTAACGTCAAAGGGCATCCTGATGAACGCCCTGTTCATTTCTTGGGGATGTTCAGCCATTCAGCCCGTGCGAATTTCTTTCCCTTTCTCAATCCAGCAGCCAGGCAGCAGAAAGAAAGAGCTGGTTTGCTTGGTCAGGGAACTTAAAGAAGTAGGGTCATGGCTATGCGGAAGAATTTTAATAATTCCTCCGAATCCACAAACTTTTTTTACATCGAATATTTTTACTCCTTGTGACTGCTTTGATGCCTTCATTGTAGGGCAGATGGCTCAGGAATCATCCTATCAACTATTGCTTGAAAACGAGGCTTCCAAGTGTTAATTGAGATGCGTCACTGGGTATAATTATCTCATGACACGCGTCTTACACTTTGCTGATGCCCACATTGACATGACCACCACAGGCAAGCATGATCCGAAAACAGGGCTGCCCATCCGCGTGATGGATTACCTGAAATCACTGGATACGATTGTGCAAACTGCCATCGATGAGAAAGTGGATCTGGTCATTTTTGCCGGTGATACTTACCGCGACCGTTCCCCCCAGCCCACTTTTCAGCGGGAGTGGGGCAAGCGAATTATGAAACTTTCGCGCGCTGCCATTCCTGCAATATTAATCACCGGCAATCACGATATATCGCCGGCGTATCAACGCGCGCATTCCATGCAGGAATTTGAGACCCTTGAACCTCCCTATATTCATATGGTCAGCAGGCCAACGCTATTGCATCCGCAAGATCTGGATGGTTTGCCGCTTCAGGTGATTGCCCTCCCCTGGGTAACCCGCGCGGCGATGCTGGGCATGGTGCAACACCGGGATGAGCAGCCCGCGAACGCGCTCGGAGAACTGGAAGATCTGCTAAGCCAGTTTGTAGAAGCCGCCTTGGCCGAGACGGATCCCAGCCAGCCCGTGGTTTTAGCAGCGCATGCTTCGATCGCAGGGGCAAAGTTTGGCAACGAACAAACGATCAAAATCGGCAAAGATGTGCTACTGCCCCCCGGGTTTGTGTGCAATCCGTGCTTCGATTACGTTGCGCTCGGGCATATTCATAAATACCAAAACCTGAACGAGGGCCTCCATCCGCCGGTAATCTACCCCGGCTCCATTGAACGCGTGGATTTTGGTGAAATCAATGAAGATAAGAGCTTTGTCATTGCCGACGTACAAAAAGGCAGGACTCATGTGGAACGCCGGGTGCTTAATACACGGCCTTTTCTCGAACGAACGGTCCGTCTGGAAGCTGAAGATGACGTGATGGCGAAACTAAGGGATGCCATACCGGACGAAGCGGAATTAGAAGATGCCATTTTCCGCCTCATCATCCATTACCCCAAGGTCCTTGAACCGATGATCGATGAGCTGGCGCTGTGTGAACTGGCCAACAGCGCTTTGGACTTCAAAATTGATAAAAAACCCACTACCCGCGCGCGAGCAAGGTTGGATCTGAAAGGCGAAACTGCCAGCATGGCCCCCATTCAGCTGCTGGATATCTACTGGCAGGAAAGTAATCTGGACCCGGCACTGCGCCCGAAACTGAGGCAGCTGGCCGAACAAATAATCAGCGATGTAAACAGCGGAGACGCGGATTCAACAATAGGATAACGCGCTAACTGAGGCGGATCGCGTCCAACATTCGGGCGAGCAAAACAGTTTCGCGCACATCATGCACGCGCAAAATATCCGCGCCGTGCATCACTCCCCAGGCATTTGCTGCCAGGCTACCTTCCAGCCGCTGCTTGGGCGGCAGGTTGAGCGTATACCCAATAAAGGATTTACGCGATATCCCCAACAGAATAGGGTAGCCCAGCACTTCCAGCTCATCCATTTTTTTTAGCAGTTCAAGGTTATGTTCCGTGGTCTTGGCAAACCCAATTCCCGGGTCAATAACCAGGCGGTCATCCGGGATGCCAGCTTTCTGCGCGATGGCGAGTGATTCCCCCAGACCTTTAAGTACGGCAGCAACGACATCTTTATATTTAACTTCCACGTAGCGGCCGCCCAGTTCAGTTTGCTGAGTGCTTTTGGGAGTGGTGCGGTTGTGCATAAGTACGGCTGTGGCGCCAAAAGACTGCACCACCCCTGCCATTTCAGCATCATATTTGAACCCCCACACATCATTGATGATTTGCGCGCCTTCTGCCAGACAAGCGGCAGCGACGCTTGCTTTATATGTATCAATGGAAAGTAAAACATGGGGGTAACACTTGCGCAGAGATTGGATAACCGGCACAAGGCGCTCAATCTCTTCCTGCGCGCTGACGCTGATATAACCTGGGCGGGTGGATTCTGCCCCCAGATCCAGGATATCTGCCCCGGCTTCAATGAACTGCCCGGCTTGTTCAAGTGCTGCCTGGCTGACTGAGGGGCGCGTAAGCAGTCCATCGCCGGAGAAACTGTCCGTGGTGAGGTTTAGAATCCCCATCACATAAGTTTTCTTACCAAGTTCGGGCAGGAGTTGACTTCGTTTCATGAACGCCTCAGGGAATAGTTGGACGGGCTTCCACGATGGTTTCAACCCGTGTGATAGGGGCACCCAGGCTGTAAAGAACGAATGAAAAAGGATACTCAGCGGCTGGGGTTATTGGGAGAGCTGCTTCCCAACGCCGAAAGGCGACAGGTTGATCCTGCTCATTGTAAGCAATCCCCAGCACCCAGAGGCTGACAGGGGCTTGCGCCATATCCGGCAGACTCACACTGCCGCTGACCGTTGCAACACGTTTATATTCAGAGAATTGGGTGGTCAGACCCGTGGTGGAGGTTTGCAAATAGCGCGCGTCATCCGGCATGACCGGCAGGCTGAAATCAGCCTCCGCGCTTGGGAAGAAGTTCTGCGGGAGCGGACCCTGAAAGTAAGCAGCCAGCAAGATGCGTGCCCCGGCAGCAACTATGTTCAGGGGGTATTGCGCGGTTTGGACGAGTGGCTCCATGCCAGCCTGCCCCTGCAGGCTGACCCGTGCGGAAACGTTCTCCAATCTGTCTGAGCTCTCGTTGCGGTAATCCACCAGGCACCATGCCCCGCCGGAAGCGTCTGCATAACAATAGACCGGCAGCCCTCCTGGAATTGGCGTAAGGGTTGCCTGGTCGATGGCTGCCGCAACCGTGGGGGTATGGGTGGGGGGTGAGGTGGCAGTGATGGGAATAACCAGTTCAGTACCAGGACCCATAGCGTTGGGATTAACGGAAGGATTGGCGGTTTTTAGTGCATCAAGTGGAATGCCGTAACGCAGCGAAAGTCCAAACATATCATCCGATTCTTTGATGGTATAGATGAAAGGGGTAGGAGTTTGCGTGGCAGTTGCGGTGGTGGTTGGGGTGTGCAATTCCACTGGCACTGGAGTGCGCGTTGGCGTTTCAGAGGGGTAGGGGCGAAGTGTCTCTTCAGCAGGAGTGGTTGGGGCCTCTGGCTCAGGGGTGGCATTCGTGCAAGCACTAAGCAGCCCAACGGAGAATATGAGCACAACTGCCAGCCTACGTTTCCAAAACATGTTCGGATTATACCAGTGGGATCTCAGAGGCATGGAAAGGGAAGACTGTGGGTCAGGGCAAACGCATCTAAATAGGCTGCTTTTTGTCCATTTAACGACAAAAATGTCATCTCTAAGCCCTAAAATCAAAGCTATTTTCAAAAATGATTGATGATGAAATCGGTTTTGCTTTATAATTTCAATTAATTAGACCCTATTTAGCTAACATATTGAGATTATTGTCTCAAACGGCATGTATTTTCTCCATCATACATGCCATTTATGCAAAATGATACTGAAAATTAACTTTTTCGGTGCTTTTTCCTGAAAATAAGATGCGATTGCCCTGGACTGTGGGTTGATTATTAGAATTTTGTCTAAAAACCTGCCAGTGCTTGTAAAGGAGGGGGTTGTACACTATAATCGGTGAGACTTAAAGGAAAGCATCATGCCAGTTTATACATATAAATGCGTGGCTTGCGGGCTGCGTTTTGATCAATATCAACAATTCACTGACGAACCGCTAACGACCTGCCCGGAATGTCATGAGGTTGCCCTGCGCAAGGTCTATCAACCGGTTGGTATTGTATTTAAGGGAAAGGGCTTTTACGCCACGGATAACCGTTCCCCCTCAGGCATGACCTCCAGCAATAATAATGGCGATGGCAGCTCCAAGCCAGAAAACGCCGCGGCAGAAAGCAAAACCACCGAGTCCTCCAAGAACGAAAAAAGCACGGTCTCCGCCTCTTCCAGCCCCGCTGGATGACCATCATCAGCGTTTAATCGCACCCTCCAAATCTAAAAACCTAATTTTTGTCGTTAATCTATCATATAAGAGTTGTTAACGATAGAATAACAAAAACTCCGCCTAGGAGAGGGTTGATTGGATTTTATTCAGCAGGTTTTTAACAATCCAGCACTTTTGATAACCGTCATTCTGACCTCAGGTGTAATTTTGGTAAATGGATGGACGGACGCACCCAACGCTATTGCCACCAGTATCTCAACCCGGGCAATTAAGCCGCGCCAGGCTATCCTGATGGCGGCTTTCTTCAACTTTTTGGGTGTCTTTGTCATGACCATAATCAGCAAAAGCGTGGTCGAGACCATCTCAAACATGGTGGATTTTGGCACCGATATCAAGGCTAGCACAGTAGCACTATGTGCTGCCCTTTTTGCTATAGTGATTTGGGCTACCGCGACCTGGTACTTTGGCATTCCTACCTCCGAAAGCCACGCGCTGATCGCGGGTCTGAGCGGTGCGGCGATTGCGTATCACGGCAACCTGAATGGCATCAACCCCGACCAATGGATCAAGGTGATTTTCGGGCTGTTGCTTTCCACCTTTCTGGGTTTCTTCTTGGGCTGGGCGATTGCCAAACTAATTGAATTGATTTTTAAAGGCACCGACCGCCGAAAAGTGAACCGCCATTTCAAAAATGCTCAGATTGGAGCCGCGGCAACCATGTCTTTTATGCACGGCGCGCAGGATGGGCAAAAGTTCATTGGCGTCTTCCTGATTGGCATGTACATGGCCAAGGGTCAGCCCACCCCTGTCAGTTTTGAGGTCCCTGTCTGGCTGATGCTCTTTACCTCCGCGCTGATGGGACTGGGCACCTCCATAGGCGGTTACAAGATCATTAAATCGGTCGGTCTGGATATGGTCAAACTGGAAACTTATCAGGGATTCGCGGCAGATACAGCCGCGTCGATCAGTCTGCTGTTGGCAAGTGTTTTTAATGGTCTGCCGGTATCTACGACTCACACCAAGACAACCGCGATCATGGGGGTTGGGGCTTCCAAACGCATACGCAGTGTTAATTGGGGCATCGTGAAAGATATGGTTTTAGCCTGGGTTCTCACTTTTCCGGGCTGTGCTTTGGTGGGATATCTGACCACGAAGCTATTCCTACTATTATTTACCTAAGAGGAACTATGGCAAGAAAAAAAGCAGTCAACTACTTTAATCTGTTTATTGAGATCGCTGCGGATGCTATTAAGGCAGCCTATCAACTGGAACGAACGGTTAAGTCTTTCAATCCGGACAAACTGGAAAAAATGTCCAAAGAAATGCATGAGATTGAGCATGGCGCGGATGAAAAGAAACATGAGCTTATGAAACACCTGACTGTGGAGTTTATGACACCCATCGAGCGGGAAGATATTGTTTTGCTTGTCTTTGAACTGGATGACGTGTTGGATCTGATTGAAGAAGTGACGCAGCTTTTTTATATGTATAACATTCAGACCATGCGCCCGGCTGCGATTGAGTTTGCTGACCTGATTGTGCGCAGCACCGTCGCACTTAAAGCTTGTTTTGATAATTTTGAAAACTTCCACAAATCTCAGGCCATTCGTGACAAGATTGTGGAAGTCAATGTGGTAGAGGAATTGGCAGACAATCTCTACATCCACGCGGTCCGGGAATTGTTTACCAAGGAGAAGGACCCGGTCACTGCCTGGAATACAATTTTTGACAAACTGGAACGCACCTGCGACCGTTGTGAACACGTGGCGGACACGATTGAATCGGTGATGATGAAGAATTCATAGCCCGGAGGTCAATGGTTCGAATCCGCTAAAGGGTTTCCTATTAAGTCTTGTTCCTCATCATACTATTCCACAGTATGTCTTTTCCTTTGACTCTTATGTATAAGAATGCTTCCTATTCTTTCCGTATGATAAGGCGGTACCTAAAAACCAGAAGAATAAATAAAATAGCTATAAAGATTAAGGAGATAATTAGAGAACGTTCGTTGTAGCCTTGAAGCAATACGTAGCTGTGTTTCAGGGGAATGATATCCGTGATACTTTGCAGGAAATCGGGTAGAAATTCAACAGAAAGCATGATGCCGCTCAGAAAGAGGGACGGTTGGAAAATGGCTTGAGATACGACGGTAGCCACACCTTCCTTCTTTGAAAACATACCTATCGCCACCCCAATAAGAGTTGACAGAACAATACTTATCAGCAGAGCCGTAAAATACCATAACATAGATTTTGGCATGGCTGCACCAAATAAGGGACTTGCCGTCAACAGGATAACTGTGGATGTAATAAGAGAGTGAATTATATTGCTGACAGCGGCACATACAAACACATGCCACAGGCTTATACCACCGACTATATAGGCTCTTTTAATATCGCCAGCAGAATAACGAACAACACTGCCCGGCAAACCGATATAACTATTCATTGCAATGGCAAAGGCAGTCATGCTCATGATGATGGTCTCTTTATTAGATTCATTTATTCCTACGAAAATCACACTGAACAGAAGATAAAATAAGATGGGCAGAAGATAGTGAGCAATCAGTAAAAGACTGTTTCTGAAAGTCATCATATAGTAAATTTTTAGATTGACTGAAAGGGCTTTAAGAGGTTTCATTATTCATCACCCCGCATCATCTTCGTTAATTCTTCTTCCACGGTTTTCTTTTTTACGTAAATATTAATTATTTGGTCTTCTTGAGCAGTCAAGTGATCCAGGAGCTCCTTAAGACAAGTATTGATATTGCTGCATTCAAAGTAGAGTTCCCGATCTTTTTCTTCCAGTAAATTAGCATAGATAAGGTTAACTTCGTTCAGACTGTTTTTTTGACTGGAGATGGCGATAATGTGTTTATCTCCTTCAGATAAACTTTCTTCGCTTAATTCTTTAGTAATCTGTCCCTTGTCAATAAAAACAACCCGGTCGCACAAGTTTTCTATCTCATACATATCATGGGAGGTAAGGAGAATAGTCTTGCCTTTTTCCCTGAGTTCGTTAATTTTGGCATAGAGAAGATATTTAGAGTTGATGTCCAAACCAGCTGTAGGTTCGTCCAATATGATAATTTCTGGATTATGAAGGATAGCTAATAAGAGATGAAGGCGTCTTTTTTGTCCGGTAGATAATTTCCCATATTGTTTGTTTAAAAGTTGCCTGACATCCAGCTCATCATAGAGTTTTTCTTCAACCCGTATACCATGCTCTACTGCAAAAAGTTCTACAGCTTCCTTTACCTTAATCTCGTTAGGTAAGGAGGAAGATTGGAGCTGAATGCCTAAGATTCTCTTCAAATGTCCGAAATTGTCTTTTATGGTTAATCCGTCAATTAAAATATCCCCCTTTTGCCATTCCCTAATTCCTTCTATACATTCCAAAAGAGTGGTTTTTCCTGCTCCGTTCACCCCTACAATGCCCAAACACTCTTCTCTTTTAACTTCCAGAGTAATGTTAAAAAGAACCTGGGTATTGCCATAACTTTTATCAAGGTTTTTAACCTCAATAATATTGTTCATCCTACTCTCCCTCGCATTATGGATAGCGTTTACGAACCTATAAAAATTGAAATTTCGCATACAAGCTTACTTTAAAAAGTCCTTATGATTCAAAGAGTTCACAGATTTTTACTTTTTTACCAATTCTTTAAAATCTTTAAGAATTTCCTCTATGTAATGAGTTCTAAATTGCCTGGATCTAATTCAGCAAATACTTGTCCTGCCAAGCTGCCATGTTACCATGTGGGGAAAGCGAGCGCAATATCATCTGAGCAGGCGATATGTCGCGGCACTCAAAGCTTATTTGATGATTTTGAAAAATTCTAAAAACTCCAGACCATTCGTGACAAGATTGTGAAAGTCAATATGGCAGGGGAACTGGCGGAATCTCTTCATCTGCGCGGTCCGGGAACTGTTTACCAAGGAGAAGTGCCCGGTTAATGATCACTTCCAGGAATGCACTGTGACCATCGTGAACAGGTAGCCGACATGATCGAACCGATAATGATAAAAAATTTAGCCTGGCGGTCAGTAGTTCGAATCCGTTTCCTGCTACGGGCAAAGGACTGAGCGGTTAAGACAACCTCGGTTAGTGTTAGAACGAGTGGCCGCCAGAGCTGCCACTGCCGCCACCACCTCCTCCTCCACCGCCCCCGCCGTCGGATGATGAATCTGAGTGGGACGTCCTTTTTTGCGATATCATCTTCAAGCTTATTGTTTTGATGAAATTGGTTCTTTCCCTGAAACCGCGGCCTTCAATGACCTGCGCCTTGTCAATCTCCTTTATCGAAACATTTCTCTTTCTGTTGAATGTCACCAGCAGAAAGTTCAACAGGAGCCCGAGACATGCAGCCATGAGTGCATTTGTCACATGCCTCATTGGTACAGATAACCTCCCACCCCTCAGGACTATGAGAACCTGGTTGAAAGCCTCATTTGCACATTCAAAATACTTCTCGTTGGCAGCGTATTTATAAATATTATCCGCAATCTCGTTCGACTTTGTGTTATTTATCGACTTGGCAAACTTGCCGTCCGAGTAGAACTGAATCATTCTGTTGTCCATGTCTATCAGAAAAAGAGTCCCCGACTGTCTGCCAAACAGCTTGAAATACCCGCTTTTTGCGTATTTCTCTGCTGTATCTTTATTTTCGTCGATAGTGACAAAGGCGGCATGTCCGTACGCTGTCACGTTTTTCATATTCTCGAGCAAGCGTTCCTTTTCCCCTTCGCTGAGAAGCCCTGCCGAATCATCGATTACGACTCTATTGCCGTTATCAGCAGTGTAATTAATAGTGTCCCCTCCATCCGCGAAAGCGGAAAATATGGGAGCAAACACAAGCATAAATATAAGCAAAAGTATTGCTGCATATCTGTTCTTATTTTCCATGGTCCGCGCCCTCCCTTCTGAAGAAGTTCGGCACTGGTCTGGTGGTCAGATAGTTCAAATAGTTAATCATTGAAATCATATTCACCAGCATTCCAAGCAAACAAAGAATAGCCATCCCGTAATACCAATAGTCGTATACGGGATTCTTTATTCCTATTGACAGCCCAATTCCGAGCACAATGATTCCAATCAGCATTGGTATGAAAGCTGTCTTTTTTTCTATTTTTGCAGCTTTGCCTGTTGTATTTATGAAGAGTATAATCTGGATGAAAAAAGTGATGGCGTAGATTACCGGATTAGCCATGTTCCCTCTACTATCCAAAATTTCCATGAATACATAAAACGCGAATATCGCAAATATGATGAGTCCGAGTATTATTCTGTATATGGCGTTTTTCCTCTTGGGAGATTTTGCCTTTTTCTTTTCCTTTTTCTGTTTTCCTTTCCCGACATTCACGTTTCCAAAATCAAAAATATGATTCTCTCTGTAGTAGATTTTCGAAATTTCACCAGAGAATACGATAGAAGATATCATCAGGAAAACCGCGGCCAGCCAGGAAATTGTCTTCGGCAGTATAAACATCGGAATGAGTGACAAAATCACAAATAATACAGCTGCCACAATTCCTGAAACCTTAAAGAATGCTCTTGTGTCCACCGGGATATCCATTGAAAGTTTTCCCGTTTGGCCGTTCATCACGGAATATGCCACCCTTCCCTTATTCTTCCAGGTCAGGAACCAAACCGGAAACAGATCTACCCTGTGCCTGTACCCATCAACGCCGGTCTGTTCTTTCTTCTCCAAATATTTTTTCGGTGCGATCACATTAACGCCCCCGGCTCTTTTGCCAATGTCTCTGTAGACAGTATCCATGGCCATCTCCTCAACCATATCGCTGTAGGTCTCGGGAGGGGTTGTCAGTTTATCTGAATAAAATCCTGCGATATATGCTTCGCTAAAGTCTTTCGCCTCTGTTATATTGAAGGGAGAAATCTCCCTGGCAATGCTGTCATCGAACGAAGATGAAGCATCAAAGCTTATACCCTTTATGGTTCCGCCTATTTCGGCATCTATGTCATATTTCTCGTGGTAATCCCATTCACCGCTTGTATAGTCCTTTGTCGCCTTCAGCGTAAAAGCGTTTTCCGGAATATCAACCTCATAACTCAGATAAGGGATGTAAATTCCTCTGAAGCTATTGAGATGCTTGCCTTCCTTAAATTCTTTCGGAACGTAGAGGCAGTACCTTAGGGCATCCTCATAAGTCTTGACAGCCTTTCTCTTGGAAATCTTAAACGGAACTATCCGCGCAGGCCTTATTGCCTCTTCCTGTTTCATCGTGAGATTAGACTCACCGCCGCAGTATGAGCAATAAGCCACTGTCTGCTCGTCCGGAGCGGAAAGCTCTGCTCCACAGTTCGGACATTTGTATACTGTTACGGCGTACGTGTCTTTATCTGCTTTCGCATCGATTGACAGATCGTAATCTTCAATTTGCATATCTTTATCGCAGTGACTGCATTTCAAGGCTTGAGTGGGCACATTGAAAGCCATTTGGCCTCCGCATGAAGGGCATTTTATAGCCATAAGTCCTCCTTATTCCTTTCGTGCATCATGAATACCGTTCTGAATTTCTTTTTTTATATTTGATCCCCAACAATGACCTGCTGCTGAAGCATATGCCTCAAGCTAAAGGGATTTGGCTTCAAAAAAAGCAATTATCAATACACGAAATTGTATCAATAACTGCGTTCCAGATGGGCTAAAGACGGGAGCAATTGATACAAATCGCTTATTCGTTATTGGTTATTCTGTAACATGCCTGATCTTTGATTTCTTCATCTCTATAAAGGGAACTTGGTTTCTTCAAAAAACCATTCCGCACACCTCTTTGCGGCATGTTTTGACTATTATGAAATAATCTCTTTTATTTATGCTCTCTTTAGCAGTTGTGTAATGCCGCTTGACATCTTGAACAGCGTTCAGTATAATGAACTTGAACAACGTTCAAACAGGAGGCCGCGAAAAACAGCATGCAAAATCACCCGAATATAAAAGAAAAAATCATCAGCACTACAATCTCTTTAATCGAACATTCTGATGGTTTATTAGAAAATATAACTATGCGGGAAATTGCTCGCAATGCTGATGTTGCCGTTGGGCTCATCAACTATCATTTTGGTTCTAAAAAGAATCTAATTGAAATCTGTGTTCAGCGAATTATCTCTCATGTCATGGAGACTTTTTCCGGTACAGATGATTCAGCGGGTAGGGAAGATGCCGCTAACAAGAATAATGTCGATATAGCATCTTTTACTGTAAGCGTTTTTACGTTTCTGATAAATAATCCAGAGATATCGAAAATTTCTATGCTGGGCGACCTTTCGCAACCAAACGCAGAAAGCAATTCTTCTGTAAGCTATAGAGCTATTTTCAAGGCACTTCCGGATACAGAATCAGAAATAATTAGGAAGATAAAGGCGTTCATACTCTTATCTACGATTCAATCTGCTTTTTTGAACCGTCTGATTAGTAATGAGCTATTAGGTTTTAATCTGAACCGAAAGGAAAATTATCACTATTTTTTCCGCCTTGTAACGGAGATCCTAAACATTTTATAGACATATTTAACAAGGACTCTTGTGCAAAAGATAAAAACCAGGAGGACATCTATTGTGACAAGGAAAATAAGAAAGGCCAGAAACAAAAGAGTGAAATGGATATTATGCGTTTTACTAATACCAATTGTCTTGTATTTTTCAATTCAAGGTATCCGTTGTATTAATGGATTACATGATGCTCAAGATAAACTAAATTCATATGAAACAAATACAGCGAGTTTGTCATATGGTTCAATGACCTATATCGATGCGGGTGAAGGCGAAATTATTTTATCCATTCATGGTATTTTCGGCGGATATGATCAAGCCTACGACAGCGTAAAAAGAAGAGAATCTAAAAACCGACTGATCGCACCGTCACGATTTGGCTACCTCGGTTCTGATGTTAAGGGAAATGGAACACCTGAAGAACAAGCCGCTGCCTTTAAGGAATTGCTTGATTATTTGGAAATCGATCAGGTCTTTGTTTTAGCAACGTCCGCAGGGGGTACTCCCGCTATTCGTTTTGCGCTGGATTACCCAGAACGCGTCAAGGGCTTGATCCTGTTTTGTTCAGCGATACCAGTCAATGAAAAACCGGAAAAATATATTGAATATCAAGCGCCACCTGAACCGCTGTTATCCGATTATGCCATGTATTTAATCAGTCCGCTGATGCCTTCATTAATGGGGATGCCGGCATCAACTGTAAAAAGTATCCAGCCCATTGCTGAAAGAAAGGTTGGGGTTGTCTTAGATGGAAGACTGACAAATCCGGATATGGAGAGAAACTTTGAGCAATATCCCATCGAAGAGTTAAAAGTTCCTGTCTTGATTCTACATTCAGAAGATGATCCTGTAGCAAGTTTTGAGAAAGTGAAAAATGTTCAACACCGCTTTCCTGATCTCACGCTCGTTTCTTTCCCTGATGGCGGACATATGATGGTGGGGTATAGTGATGAAATTGAGAAAGCACTTGATGATTTCTTAAATCAACATCAGTAGCATGATGTTTAATGTGCGAGAACTGAACATGTTGAACATTGTTTTTCGCTCAGAGATAATTACAGAGATCGGTGAATTGAAACTAACTAATGGACTGCCTATCACCAATTTATTTTTAATTATGACCTGTTTCTCTTATCCATCCAACCTGTTGTTGTGGCAGGGAGACAATAAGATGACAGCCGTAGTTTAGTCCGTAATTTTTTCTATGTTAATTTCTACGTAGTTTCTTTGACTTGCAGATGAGAGCCTTATTTCTATATCCTCAAATTGATAGAAAGCCCACGTCACAGCTCCTCCGTCAACCTCAACAAAAGGGTTTTCGCCTTCATCAACCGGGCTGCCGAATTTTTCAGAAAGTCTTCTTTTGCATTCGTCGTATCCTGCATTTTTGATGTGTATCCAAATGCTTTTCGCAAGATAACCATCCTTGTCGGTTCCCATATCCTCAAAATGTAAGATACCGTAGTCCTTTGTCCCGAATATGTTTCCATCAACATATGTCCGTATATAGGATTTGCTTTCGATATTGATAACTTCTCTTGGAATGCCAATTTCCTGGGCTGTTTTACCGAGCATTTCAATGCACTC
Organism: Anaerolineaceae bacterium; assembly: GCA_040772525.1. GTDB lineage: Bacteria > Chloroflexota > Anaerolineae > Anaerolineales > Anaerolineaceae > Mesolinea. Next base: position 871,325 of record JAXGXZ010000001.1, read on the forward strand.
CAAAATATCAGCAACTAAAATGCCGTCTTTAGTATCATTAATTTGCATCATTTGTGTTCCGCTTGCTTTGTCGTCCGTCCGGCTGTCCAGAACATCCGTACCAACTATTTCATGTTTGCATCCTGTAAGGCATAACAAACACAGAAAACAGATAACCATTATTGTCTTTTTTCTTAAAGCCATAGGCGCCTCCCCAGTAGTGTAGCATTGTTTCTGTTAATTGCTAAACCTTAACAAATGTGCGGGTCAGAAGTACCTTAAGCTAACGGTAGCCAAAAGAGATACTAATGACCCGCAAACACGAATATATCCCTGTGTTTGCAATTTCCATCCTGAACGGGGATGAAATTAGTGACAGTTCTTTGTTGTTCCTGACTACTTATACTTCTTCACGATGACTAAGCCCGCACACAAAACCAGTACGGATATAATAATCCATAACCAACCGGATATGCCGCCTTTAGCAGGCCCCATATTATCCATACTAAAATTTAAGTCTCCGCCGGGCATTTGGCTATTATTACGGAAAGTGCGAATCATGTCATTTTCGGTCTTGTTCTCAGTCAGGTTATCCTGTTCAATAGAATTCGCTTCTTCTGTCGGATTATTCTTTTCCACTTGTCCCGGTAAAAATTGCCCTGGCCCTGGTTCAGCGTTTCCTCCAAACATCTGAGAAGGATTAAACCCATCAGGCATTTTAGGCAGCTCTCCAGGCTGTGGAGGATCAAATCCTTCCGGTATTACACCATCAAGGAAATTTCCCCTTTTTTCGGGCATATCCGGCAGGTCGACTCCCATTCCCATGGAACCCATTTTGGACAGCGTGAGGCCGGATGCATCAGCGTAGTTCATACTTTCGCTTGTCGTATCGTTTGCAAGCTGGGCACTTATGCTTTCTGTCCGCAAGGCACAAAACTCTCGGAGCGTTTCCACACCAGTTTCAAATTCGCTGTGGCCAAAGAATGATGTCGGATCTTTTTCCACATAGGATTTAATTAACGCATATGCATTGTCGATAGCCCCGATGATATCCACAGAATTCAAAAACTCCGTGAAATACTGATGGTAAAGTTCAGTGTATTCCGTATTTGCCACAATCCAGTTCCACATAGGACGGTCATCGGAAGAAGCCCCAGATACAGGAGAATCAATGGGCGTATTGACTATGCTCTGTGCATTGCCACCCTGAAAGGTACCGAATGCAAGGTTATAATCCCAGGGGATCATGGTCATCTGACCATTCTTTTCATATAGGTAATAGTTATGCACCATATTTCCGGTGTAACTATCTCCATTGCAGACGTAATTATGCACCACAAAAAAACGAATAACTTGCTCTATATTTACCACCGAGTCTATTTCTTCTCCGTTGGTCAGCTTTTGTAACGATTTAATCAAGCGCATCTGATCTGTTTTGTTAATGTTGGTCTTGGCGTTATTCCAGATATTAGGGTAGCTGTCAATATTATCGTCAATATACTGGAGCTTTACATCAGATGAACTCATACCCCTGCCAAAACCGCCTTTTTCAATCTGCATATTCTCCGCATCAGGCACAATTCCACCCTGCATGTTCGGGAAATTTGGCATCTGCGGCATCTTTATCCCTTGGCCGAACATATCAGTATTATCAGACGGTTCATTACGATTCATAAAAAGATTCATATCGAAATCTTTACCAAATCCACGGCCACCACCGAAGTCCATACTGTCTGGTTTATACAACTCGCCATAATCAGAGCCAAAATTGCGTTTTAGAAAGGCTTCCTCAACGCCTTCTACTGCCAGATATAGTCCCCAATCCTCGCCATTGACTGTAATATAGACAAAGCTGCACAGCGGAGCATGGACATCAAACTCATTCATCAGGGTATAAGTCAGATAGTCCTTCATCATTGTGGTGTCATGGATCATATTATTCAGATTTAACTTATCAAGCCCATAATAGGTAAGGGAGCTGTCATAGTAGTCGAATTCGATTTTGAAACTGTATCGGTCACTGTTCATAGACGCCACACTGGAAAGCGAGGTATTGCCTTTTCCACGAATAGCTACGTTCTTGTAAGCTTCACCGTCAATTACAACGTTTGCTAAGTAGTATTCCTCACTAACGGCATTAGAAATGAACTCATCCCAGTTGTTCATAACGATATCAATGGTATGAACCTGGGTATTATCAAACAGGCGTTTTTCATATCCCATTGTATGAGACATAGCTTCGATGCCCAGTGCTGCACCCTGGCCTGTAAACAAGACGGTGACTGCAAATATCAGAATCGTAAATATCCATGCAATTTTGTCAAAATGTTTACTTCCTGCCATCTGTTTACCCCATGTAATCGCCGTTATAAGAGACAAGCACTGCACTGTTTACACCGGGCATTTCGGAGATTACACCAATAAAATCGGTGTCGTCCTCCTTCAGACGAACTTCGATATTCATCTCGACAGCACCTTTAACAGCGGTTTTGCTCTTGATGGTGCTTCGGTTTACGCTTGTTGCAAGGAAATCCCTGACTTTAACTTCTGCATCATGATTTGCGCAATTCAGGATAAGCATGTAAGGATGGGAGTTCGACTTTTTATTGACAAATACCAGTAAGATCAAACCAATGCAGATACTGCCAAAGACTGCAAGCGGAATCATTCCGGCCGCAAGGATAATGCCTGCTCCAATAGCCCAGAACAAAAACGCAATATCCAGCGGATCTTTGATGGCAGCGCGGAACCGAACAATAGAAAGCGCGCCTACCATGCCAAGGGAGAGAACCACATTGGAGGTTACGGCAAGAATGACGATGGAGGTGATCATCGTAAGGGCGATCAATGTGGTGCCAAACCCAGAGGAATACATCACGCCGCGGTAAGTCTTCTTGTATATAAGGAAAATGAACAAACCGATGCCGAAGGACAGCACAATGGTCAGCAGCATATCGAAAATGCTGATAGAAGCTACGTTTTCTAAAAAACTGGACTTGAAGATATCATTAAAACTCATTAGTTGAAATTCTCCTATTTCGTAGTGTTATTAATCGTACATACGGGAAGCGGCATATTTTGAATAAGCTGCCCTTCTCCGGCCATCAAGCTGGATTGCATCCCGAATCACATTGGGAAGATAGTTGTCCCACTTCACTTCAAGAATACAAGGGGAATCCTTGACGGGGATCGTCACACAAGAGGGATTCAAAAAATCTGTGTACCCCAAACCGGTGCGGATGTTGTAATCCAGAGTTACCCGTACATTACCAGGACCAAAAACGAAGGGCTCACGGGTATAGTCCACGATTACCTTTGCTTTCAATCCTTCGCTGACGATGCAGGTGTAAAAACAGCGGATCACTTCATCGGTGCTGTCCGACATCCAGCCTATGTCCCCATTTGCAATCGCTTGTGCCTGCCCGGGAGTTAAAATGGCTGATTTTTTATAGCCAAGGTCACCATGTTTGAATTTACGCTGCAGAAAGATTATGGACTGGTCGTTGTTATACAGACGTATCCGGTATTTTTCACGAATATCAACGCCGTCCAGCTTTTCTCTGAGTGTTTTATCGTCAAGGTTCTCAAAATATAAACTTCGGACTTCATACTTTCCGTTCACGGCATGACTATCCGGCTTCATTACTACTCGTAACCTTTGCCGGAGGATCAGCATATCATGTCTGCTGATTTCATGTTTTACTTCATGTCTGAATTGCAATGGGCACCTATTCTTTTCCATGCCATTACTATAAAAAACGAACCTGTGAATTACATAGGAAAACCTTCTCATATAAAAACGAACATGGGAAGGTTTGCGATTAGTTTAGAAAATTCTAAAAACTGGCAATGAATCGGATGTTTTCGACAGAGGTATATTCGGCGGTCAGCTTCCCATTGAATTTTTCACAAATAGCTCGCGCAGCAGATAATCCGATACCGTAACCGGAAGATTCCATGCTCTGCGTTCGTGCAGAATCTCCCCGGTAAAATCGTTCAAACAATCTCTCGGGATCTGTGTGAAGGGATGGATCGCAGGTGTTTTCCTGGATGATCTTAATATGTCTGCCATGTCTGTTCAACGTCAGAAAAATACTTCCATTGTCTGGTGTGTACTTTAACGCGTTATCCAGAAGGATTGTCACCAACTGTTGAAAGCTGTCCTTGTTGATCAATAATTGAATATCAGGCTCAATCTGCACGTGGAACTGAAGATTTTGAGCCAGGGCTGCATCCTGATATGCAGGTAACAGTTCGGTTGTTACCTCACTGATATTTACTGACTCCGTTGGCAGGGGGATTTCTTCGTCAAGCTTGGCAAGGATCAGAAGGTTTGACATCAGCCCATTCAGCCTTTTCGTCTGTGTACGGATATGCACATTGTATTTATTCTCGCCGTGAATCAATGCCATTGTGTCATTGTTTGACTGAATGATGGCCAGCGGTGTTTTCATCTCATGTCCGGCATTGGTAATAAATTGTTTTTGCTTTTCAATACCTGCAAGAACAGGACGGATTACCTTGCCCGAAAGTAAAATAACAATAATAAGGAGGATCAGCCAACAAAGTACTGCAATCACAGTTGAAACAAATAGGACCAGATAAAAACTATCGTTCTGTTCTGATGTGTCCAAAAAGAACGTCAGGCGGTTTGGCCCAATCTGTTTTACAAAGAATTTATACCCTTTGATTCTTCCGGATTCTTCACCTGTTTCCCAAACCGTTAAGGCATAGCTCTTTGCAGTCTCAATATCTATTGAGGCAATTTGGTCTGTATTGACATTCCTGACATTGCCATCAAGATCACTTTGCACAATAAAAAAACGCGAGGAACGCATCCTGTCCATATCCAAAGGGGGTGAGAACGGGGGCGGCCGATTAAAATTCATTTTATGGAATGTGCCGTCAGAGTTTACAAGAATCTTCATTACCATATCTGACTGCCGGTCCAACACCATCCAATTGAGTCCGTTGATTGTTATTACGATGAAGACTAAAAGACAGGTGACAGCTGTCATTGTGAAGACAATAAATCGTTTCTTTAAGTTCTTTGTCATGAACGCGATTCCAATTTATACCCAATATTCCGTTTTGAAATAATCTTTACCTTGGAATTCATTGCAGAAAGCCGTTTACGTAAATAGGAGATATACAACCAAACGCTATTTATATCGGTTTCCGTATTATAGCCCCATGCTTTTACGAGCAAGTCCTCAGTAGACAGATACATCGTATGATTCAGCATAAGTTGTTCCATAAGGCGGTATTCCTGCTTTGGTAATTGATAGGACCTATCTCCCACACTGATCTCCCCGGAGCGCATATTTAATGTCAGGTCCCCAAAGCGTATCAAATCGGGATGATATTCTTCCCGCCTCCGCAGCATAGCACGAATTCTGGCAATCAGTTCGCCCATGTCGAAGGGCTTGGGCAGATAATCGTCCGCACCGGAATCCAGACCATGAATGCGATCCTCTACTTGTGTTTTCGCTGTCAATAAAAGCACCGGTGTTTTGCATCCGTTTCGGCGCAACTCGGAAAGAACTTCCAAACCATTTCGTTTTGGCATCATAATGTCAAGAATGATTCCGTCGTAATCATCCAACATCGCGCAGTTGTAAGCAGCAACGCCGTCATATACAGCATCAACTATATACTTATGATATGTAAGATAATCCACAACTGCTTCGGAAAGAGCTGGTTCGTCTTCAGCATATAATAGCTTCACAAATGCACCTCGCTGCGAGTGGATTTAATATAGATGCAATCATTTGACATGTGTCTTTCACCGCATAATACAACACGAACCTAAGATGAACTTATGAAATCAAACACCCCATATTTACCTGTCGCCGAGAACCATAAGCCCTCAACATGTTTTAAGATAATCGATTTGATTTCAATTAAGTTTAATTTGTTTTGAAAATAATTCACAGGTTACTATACATCTTGCTGCAAAACCGGTGTCTGATTTGGCACTCACTTTTTCATAGTGAAAATTATAATTACGGGTGAGTTCTGATAACGGAGGTATTAAATGAGAGCAATAGAAGGAACAAAAATAGCAATTATTGGTGCCGGGAATGTCGGAGCAACTGTTGCTTACGCCATGTCCATTCGAAATACATGCAACGAATTAGTACTGATAGATATCAACCGCCAAAAAGCAGAAGGTGAAGTAATGGATATCAAACACGGCTTGCCCTTCTTGGATCATCTGAATATCTATGCCGGTGACTATTCGGACATTAAAGGTAGCGATATTATCGTGATAACAGCCGGCGCCAACCGCCAACCGGGTGAAACCCGTTTGGATTTGGCAGAAAAAAATTCCCGAATTGCCAAATCCATGACTGAAAGTATTATGAAACATTATGATGGCGGAATAATCTTAGTAATATCCAATCCGGTTGATGTTTTGACCTACCATATAAGCAAATGGACAGGCCTGCCGCGCGGCAGTGTGGTTGGATCAGGTACGGTTCTTGATTGCATCCGTTTGCGGACTTTGTTGGCTGATAAATTTAACATTAATATGAAAGATGTGTACGCTTATGTTATCGGCGAGCATGGTGAAAGCCAATTCCCGGCATGGAGTTTTTCAAAAATTTCAGGTTTTAGTATTGATGATTACAGTGCAGCTTCCGGTGTTGAGTTTGCTGAAAATGAAAAATTGGAAATGGCTGAAAGAACCAGAAAAGCCGGAGCTGAAACAATTAAGAGAAAAGGCGCAACGTTCTATGGTATAGGCATTGCAGCTACTGAATTGTGCGGCGCGTTTCTTAACGATAAAAAAGCAATTTATACAGTCGGTTGTATTTTAGAAGGTGAGTACAGTTTACGTGACACAGTTGTTAGTGTCCCTTGTATTGTTGGCAGCAAGGGGATTGAAAAAATACTTGAAGTCCAATTGCCGCCTGATGAATTGGAACTTCTCCACAAATCTGCAGCTGCCGTCCGTTCAGTTATTGACCTAACTGCAAATGTTTAATCATTTTTTGATTGGAACACCCCGAAAAAGTAATGATGAGGCAGACTTCTGCTTGTTGGCCTTTTAGTCCAACTTGAGGGAGTCAGTACAACTCTCTGGATAACCGCACTCTAACTGAGTTTGCGGCGATATTTGGTGTAAAATTGAGAAGACCAACTTTCTACATGGACAAATTGAGGGGGTAGGTCACTGAATAAAATTGTTTTTATGTGCGAAATATGAGGGATTGTTGGAGGTGATACCGTTCTAAAATCGAAGTTTATTTACCAAAGCATTATCATAAGCAATTAAGGAGATTTGCAAAATGCAAAATGACTGCGGATGCAATTGTGACAAAGCTAGCGACGAGCGATATGTGCAGTTAAAAGCGTATATCGACTCTGTCAAAGATTCTGAAGGTATTACTATGACAGTGCTTCAAGAAGCACAAAAAATTTTCGGGTACGTCCCTCTCGAGGTTCAGAAATTTATTTCCGAGAACATTGGCGTCCCCATCGCAGAGCTCTATGGAATCGCAACATTCTATAGCCAGTTTGCCATTACACCGAGGGGCAAGCACCATATCGGAGTTTGTCTCGGTACGGCATGCTACGTAAGAGGGGCTCAAAAAGTTATGGATAAGGTCGTTGAGGAATTAGGGGTCGGCGTGGGTGAAACCACCGAAGATGGTCTGTTTACCCTTGATGCCACCCGTTGTCTGGGCTGCTGCGGTCTGGCACCAGTCATTATGATAGACGATGACGTATACGGGAAACTGGACGATGTAAGCGTTATTCCTGCGATTCTTGAAAAGTACAGAAAGTGAGGTGGCGCAGATGAACAACAGTATCAACGAATTAAACCAACTGAAGGCTGATGCAGTGAAGAATTTTGAAGCCGCTGAGGGCAGCCGTATCGTTGTGGGAATGGCCACCTGTGGAATTTCCGCCGGAGCTAAGCCGGTCTTAGATGCGTTAAAGAAAGAAGTAGCAGCAGCGGGGCTGGGCGATGTTCAAATTATGCCCACAGGCTGCGTTGGCATGTGCATATACGAACCGATTGTCGAGGTCTTTGAACACGGTAAGGAAAAGGTTACTTATATCCACATGAATCCCGAACGGGTTTCCAAAGTCGTTTCCGAGCACTTGGTAAAAGGTAAGCCTGTGGTGGAATATACCATCGGCGAAGCTGAAGACGGCAAGCTGAAAAGCCTCAACGATTTGAAGTTCTATAAAAAGCAAAAGAGAATCGTTCTCCAAAACTGTGGCTTAATCAATCCGGAAGATATCAACGATTACATTGCCGTTAATGGATATCAGGCCCTGGCAAAAGTGCTCACTGAGATGACCCCTAAGGAAGTAATTGATCTTATGAAGGCTTCCGGCCTCAGAGGAAGAGGCGGTGCGGGATTCCCGACTGGGCTGAAGTGGAGTTTTGCTGCAGCCAACGAAGCAGACCAGAAATACATTATCTGCAATGCTGACGAGGGAGACCCCGGCGCATTTATGGACAGAAGCGTTTTGGAAGGAGACCCCCACTCCGTTTTAGAAGCCATGGCTATCGGCGGATATGCCATCGGTGCTTCAAAGGGCTTTATTTATGTGAGAGCCGAATATCCTGTTGCCGTCGACAGACTGAAGATTGCCATTAAACAAGCAAAAGAGAAAGGATTCCTTGGCAAGAATATCTTTGGCAGCGGCTTTGACTTTGATATTGAAATCAGGCTGGGTGCCGGTGCTTTCGTATGCGGAGAAGAAACAGCATTGATAGCTTCCATTGAAGGAAAGCGCGGCATGTCCAGAAACAAGCCTCCCTTCCCGGCAAATAAGGGGCTTTGGGGTAAGCCGACGATTATCAACAACGTCGAGACCTTGGCCAATATTCCTAAGATTATTCTCAACGGCCCCGAATGGTTTAAATCCATGGGTACGGAAAAATCACCGGGCACCAAAGTATTTGCTCTTGGCGGCAAAATCAATAACACAGGCTTGGTGGAAGTTCCTATGGGAATCACCCTCAGAGAAGTCATTTATGACATTGGGGGAGATTGCCTCAATGGAAAAGCATTCAAAGCAGTTCAGACCGGCGGTCCATCCGGCGGATGCCTTCCCAAAGAAGACCTGGATGCTCCCATCGATTTCGATAATCTGGTCGCCATTGGTTCTATGATGGGATCCGGCGGAATGATTGTGATGGACGAAGACAACTGTATGGTAGACATTGCACGTTTCTTCTTGGATTTCACAGTGGATGAATCCTGCGGGAAGTGTACTCCTTGCCGCGAAGGGACAAAAAGAATGCTGGAAATCCTGGACAAGATTACACAAGGCAATGGCACCATGGAAGATCTGACTATTTTGGAAGATTTGGCGGAGAACATTAAAAACACATCCCTCTGCGCTCTAGGGCAGACAGCCCCAAACCCTGTCCTATCCACAATGAAGCACTTTAGAGATGAGTACGTGGCTCACGTAGTCGACAAGAGATGTCCGACCGGCGTTTGCAAGGCTCTGTTGAGCTACTTCATTACGGACGCCTGCAAAGGTTGTACTTTGTGCGCCAGAGCTTGTCCTGCCGGCGCCATCACCGGCAAGGTCAAAGAAATGCATCACATCGATCAGGATAAGTGCATAAAATGCGGCGCCTGTATGGATGTCTGCAAGTTCAGCGCCATCATTAAGAAATAGGAGGACAGGATAAGATGGATAAGGTTCAAAAAGTTAATGTGACGATAAACGGGATTACCGTCAGCGTTCCCAAAGACTATACTGTGTTATTGGCGGCAAGGGAGGCGGGCATCAATATTCCTACCCTTTGCTATTTAAAGGATGTCAACGAAATTGCAGCCTGCAGAGTCTGTGTTGTGGAAGCGGACGTGAACGGTACTCCTATAAGGAACTTGCCAGCGTCCTGCGTGCTTCAGGTTCAAGAGGGCATGAATGTGAGAACCAATACTGCCAGAGTCCGGAAAGCGGTACGTCAAAATGTTGAATTGATTCTGGCTAATCACAACCGTGAATGCCTCACCTGCCGAAGAAACGGGACTTGCGAGCTGCAGAAGCTTTGCGAGGAGCTGGGAATTGAAGATGTCCCCTATACTGGTGCCAAGAGAAAGGCTGTTATAGACGATCTCTCTTATTCCATTATCCGGGATTCCTCAAAATGCATCCTCTGCGGCAGATGTATCAGTACCTGCAAGAACGTACAGGGAATCGGTGTTCTAGACTTTACCCGGAGAGGTTTTAACACAGAGGTGGCACCAGCCTTTGATTACAGCATGAGAGATGTGGATTGCATATACTGCGGCCAGTGCATACACGCCTGCCCTGTTGCAGCCCTCAGAGAAAGGTCATATATTGATCAGGTTTGGGAAGCCATCGAAGATCCGGATAAGCATGTAGTCGTACAGACCGCCCCGGCTGTGAGAGCTTCTCTGGGCGAAGAATTTGGCCTTCCCGTGGGAACCCCTGTCACCGGCAAAATGGTAGCTGCTCTGAGAAGACTTGGCTTCGACAAGGTGTTCGATACCAATTTCAGTGCAGATTTGACCATCATGGAAGAGGTTACTGAATTCCTGAACAGAGTAACCACGGGAGGAACTCTTCCCATGATCACCTCTTGCTCTCCGGGATGGATTCGCTTCTGCGAAATGAAATATCCGGATTTGCTTGATCATCTGTCTACCTGCAAGTCACCTCAACAGATGTTCGGGGCTCTGGTTAAGACCTATTATGCTGAGAAAACCGGCATCGATCCCAAAAAGATTGTTTGTGTTTCCGTAATGCCCTGCACTTCCAAGAAGACTGAAGCTGCCAGACCGGAGATGGAAGTGGACGGTATCCGGGATGTGGATATTGTTCTCACCACCAGAGAGCTGGGAGATATGATTAAGCAGGGCCGGATTAACTTCCTTTCTCTTGCAGACGAAGATCCGGACAGCATTTTGGGCGAATATACGGGAGCTGGTGTCATCTTCGGAGCTACAGGCGGCGTTATGGAAGCTGCACTCCGGACCGCTGCGGACATTCTCACCGGAGAAGATCTGAAATCCATTGAGTATCGGGGTGTCAGAGGTCTGGCTGGAGTCAAAGAGGCCAGCGTAACCCTGCCTGTCAACGGTACGCCGACAGAAATTAAGGTGGCTGTGGCACACGGCACCGCCAATGCAGCGAAAGTACTGGACGCTGTTCGTGCAGGGAAGGCAGACTATCATTTTATCGAAGTTATGGCCTGCCCCGGCGGCTGTGTACATGGCGGCGGACAGTCTCACGTTTCGTCTATGGCAAGACTGACCGTTAATCCGAAGGTAAACAGAGCCAACGCCCTTTATTCTGAAGATGAAAGACAGGTCCTACGGAAGTCCCACGACAATCCTGAGATCAAAAAGGTCTACAAAGAATTCCTTAAGGAGCCCAACGGCGAACTGTCCCATAAACTGCTCCATACCCATTATCACAAGAGAGAAGTCTATTGCCCACAGGAATAGACAACGTATAAGTAAAGGCGGGGCCCCCTCAACAGGGCCCCGCCATTTTTTAATATAACAGGCCATACATGGCAAGTTGAGAGTCAGGTTTCGCAAACAGGGCCGGGCAAGACACCGATGTGATCCCCATCGAAAAACTGCTTCTCTGCATTATCGTGGGTGATCAGCAAAACGGTTTTCCCCTCCGCTTTCCGCTTTACATATTCCATGACCTTTTCTTTTGTCCCCACATCCAGGCCTTTAAACGGCTCGTCAAGGCAGATAAAATCGCTCTCTGCCATCATAGCCCTTACGATGGCCACCCGGCGTTTCTGGCCCCCTGATAATTGGCTTACCGGCTTTCGGATTAACTCGCCCTCCAGCTCCACTAAAGCCAGTTGTTTTTGGATATCTGAATCAGACACGTCTTTTCTTAACACCAATCTGATGTTGGCCATTGCAGAAAGATGTTCCACAAGCCGATCTTCCTGGAACACAGCGGAAAGGCGTTTATTTTCCAGCCCCTCAATGATACCTGAATCAGGTTTTATCAGACCTAAAAGCATCATTGCGAATGTGGTTTTTCCACAACCGCTGGTTCCCATCATCGTGGTAATACGTCCATCTTTCAACACTACGTTTAAATCGTCAATTACTTTTTTATTATCAAAATTCTTTGTAAGATTTTTTACTGTAATCATTTTCTTAGTCTTGCTCCAGGCCTTAGCATCTCAGCCTCTCAGGCACCGTTCAACATAGCGCAGCAACAAAAAGAATAATCGTTCAAAGAGATAACTGATAAGTATGATGACGAAAGTCCAACTGAAGAGTTCTCCGGTACTGAGAAATATTTTGGCTTGGTACAGCTGTTCTCCGATGCTGCCGGTGGGAAGTCCGATAATTTCCGCTGCAATGCCGCTCTTCCAGCAAAGGCCCAGGCCCAGCTTACACCCCGCAGAAAAAAAGGGAAGTACTTCCGGCACATAGATGGAATAAAGCTTTTTTCGATAACTCATTCGAAAGACTTTGGCCATTTCCAACAACTTTTTATCCGTCTCCAATATTCCTTGGAGCACATTGGTATAAATAATAGGCATTACCATTAAAAAGCTGATAACTACAGAGAGATTTCTGTTCCCGACCCAGATCAACACCAGAATGATGAAGCTTACCACTGGAATGCTTTTCATAACGCTGAAAAAAGGCTCCAGGAGAGTCCTGGCGGTACTGCTCATTGCACTAATCACAGCCAACAGCACACCTATGATGATGGCAAAAAAGAATCCACTGACAATTCGCACAAAGGAATAGGCTGCCGTAGACCAGAAGGCTGCTTCCTGCACCTGATAGAACAGAGTCCTGATCACCTCTATCGGTGACACCAGGAAATATTCCTGTCCGATGGCCAAAGCAGCCAACTGCCAGACGATCAACCAAAAGAGCAGGACGAGAATCGTCCGGATACTCTTTTTATCTGTTAAAGTAGAAATCATCTTTCGGTAAAGCTCCTCCTACTGATTTAGGATTCGCATTAAACAACACTTCAAGATAACCGCTTACCTTAGCTTTCATATCATCACCCTCAATATAGGTGATATTGCAGGCAGGGATCGCTTTTACCGCAATAGGTGCTTTGGCCACAATGCCATAACTCTCTACCCAAACTGCCGCTTCTTCCACGTTGGCATTTACATATTCCGTAGAGGCTTTGTACTCATCCAAAAACTCACTGAAGGCAAGAGCGTTTTCTTCAGCAAAAGCTTTTCTCACCAGAACCACTCCGGTGACCAAACTGCTTTCCTTGCTCACCTTATCCCATTCTTCTGTGAGACTCAATGCCACCCTTACCTTTTCGTTCTGCATCTGTACCGCAGTGACATAGGGTTGGGGGAGAACAGCTATGGTATTCTCTGCATCTTTGAGCATTGCAGCAATTTCCGTCGCTTCACTCTTGTATTCGATGTTAATGTCTTTTCCCGGCTCGATGCCGTTCTCATTCAAAATATAGTTCAGGGCAAATTCGGGGGTCGTGCCTTTTCCGGTACTGTAGACAGTTTTTCCGGCTAAATCCTGGATGGAGTGCACAGTATCACCGCTTTCTACGATATAGAGTACACCCAGCGTGTTGATGGCTGCCACCTGTACTGTCCCCTCAGTTCTGTTGTATAAGATGCTGGCTAGATTGCAAGGGAGAAGCGCAACATCAAGCTCAGCGTTTACCAACTTTGGGACTACCTCGTCTGCAGTTCCAAACATTTCAAATTGGTAATTATGCTTGGCTGAACCATTTTCCGCATCTTTCATCAATTTGACCATGCCCATGGTGGTAGGGCCCTTCAATGAGGCAACGCGGAACGTGGTCGGAGCGGCTGAGTCCGGCTCTTTTGTTTCTGTTGCAGCACAGCCCGCAAAAAGCCCCAGGCAAAGTACGATAGCCAATAACACAGTAATCAATTTTTTCATTTTTGCTTCTTTCTTTTCTTATAACATTGAACTTTCGGTAATTTGAAACTTATTTCACCCTTATGCCATAACCAAATTGCTAAAAACCCCTATACGGAGGAACGAGGTTTTAGTATATGGAATGGTCTTTTTTCACCTTCCCAATTAGGTTGAACCCTTGTGCATTCAGAGAGATGCAACATGATGCCGAGATTGTAACAAACCCATCTGCGGTTTTCAAGGACACGGGACTTCGCTTTTGGTTGTTTTTGTGTTTACTTATGGTAAACAAGATTGGATCAGTGATGATAAATTCATAGCCCGGAGGCCGGTGGTTTGAATCTGCTCCCTGCTGCTGGCTAAGGACTAAATGGTTGATACAATGCACCACCGGGTTTTAAATTTAGCCTTGCAGGTAGATTAACCATGTATAAATTTCGGTCTTACGCAATAATTATCAGGATAAAATTATGAATAACTTTCACAAAAGGCGATTGCGGAAATGGTTCTCGAATTTTTACTGTCAAACTAACATGAAAAAGTTATCATGATGGCACAGGGAAGGCATGTTAGAAATGATTAATTATCCAGCGATATATATTGCAAATGGAACAGCACTACTGTTGTTATTAGTTATTTTATTAAGTTCAAAAAGACCGCGGCGTTATGGATTGCTTGACGATAAGATGTACCACGCGATGGTTATTTTAAATATTGTGCAATGCGTTACTGAAACGGTTACTTTTTTGATAGATGGCAAAATAGGATATGAATATCATATATTGTCGATAGTGCTAAACGTTATTTTATTTATTAACAATATCATATTTGCTTTTTCTTGGACAGTATATGTGGACTATAAATTGTTTGCAGATATAAAAAGAATCAAGCGAATATACCCGTTTGTTGCTATACCTGCTGTACTGATTATAATCGGCTCCTTAGTCAACTTAATGACACCTGTATTTTTTGTGGTCGATAAATATAATATTTATCAAAGAACAGATTTATTTACCGTCCCATATGTTGTCACTTATTTTTACCTGCTGCATGGGGTTATATTAATCTATTCGTATCGTAAGAAGGTACATAAGTATTTGTTTCTGCCTGCTGTTCTGTTCATAACACCCATTATGATTGGAAGCCTGCTGCAGTTCTTCTTTTATGGATACTCTCTTGTATGGCTTGGTGTGTCCGTAGGGATGATTTCATTATTTGTCAATGTTCAAAATGAGTCATCTTATGTAGATATACTATCGGGATTATTTAACAGACAGTACTTAAATAACATGTTGTTAACGTATGGTAAAAAAAGGGATACTGCCGGAATAATGTTAGACATTGATGGTTTCAAAAGCATCAATGATGAATTCGGACATGTTGTTGGGGATGATGCTATTTCTAAAGCTGGCAGGATATTACGTACTGCTGTGGGCAACAAGGGGATATCCTGCAGATATGGGGGTGATGAGTTTATCGTATTAATGCATGTAAACTCTCAGAAAGATATTTTGGATATGGTTGAAACCATCAAAACACAAGCAACATTGTTCAACGAGACAGAAAAGAAACCTTATAAAATAAATTTTTCAATTGGTTACAGTACATACGAAAGCAAGCACGAGTCAATAGATGATTTTTTAAAGAAGATCGATGCTTCTATGTATGAAGAAAAGAAGAGAAAGATTATTGAAAAAATAATTCCCGATAGAAGACGGAATTGAAAATACAACGGTGCTGCACTGTCTTGTGCCTAATGAAATGTCTTTTGGGGCTCAGGACTAAGTGGTTTTGACCTGCTCCCCAAAAACCGTACCAGGAGAAAAGTTAGTCGCATAAAATCATAAAATAAAGAAGGAGCGACAACATAAAAAAACGATATACAGAAGAACAAATCATCAGGATTCTCAAAGCCCATGAAGGGGGCAGGAGTGCCAGGGAACTGTGCCGAGAGGCAGGGATCAGCGAGCAAACCTATGATTCGATCTTTATCTATTACCTTTATTAAAAGGAATCCGGGTCTCTGACTGGCAGACAATATATAATGAGAGAAGATGACAGATTGGACGCATTGGTAATTCAACGGACTTTGTCATCTCAAAAAGCGAAAGAATAGGAAGATGGATAATTCCGAGAAACTTCTCCCAGATTTTTTACTAATTGGCGCTGCTAAATCTGGAACGAGCTCTGTTGCACAATATTTGGCTCAGCATCCTAATATTTATATGTGCCCTGTCAAAGAACCACATTACTTTTCATATAACGATAAGAGCAAACACACGACAGGACCAGGGGATGTTATACATAAAGCTATTACCAATTACGAGGATTATAAGGGATTATTTCTCAAGGCACCAATAGACTCATTAAAGGGGGAAGCGTCAACATCATACCTCTATCGGGAAGAAGCGCCATACAGGATTAGAGAGATGATTCCCAACGTTAAGCTTATTGCGATATTAAGAAATCCAATTGATCGGGCTTATTCTGCTTATATGCATCAAGTAAGGGATGGCAATGAAACAGCTTCAACTTTTCGTGAAGGCCTCGCTCTGGAGAAAGCAAGAAGGAAGGCGGGTTGGGATTCTATTTGGCACTATACCGAGGTTGGGAGATATTCAAACCAATTATCCAGATATTTTAAGATATTTCCCCGGAAGAACATTCGCATTTTTCTCTATGAGGAATTGTCGCGAAATTCTAATCAGCTCATGTCTGATATTTTTAAATTTCTTGAACTCAAAGAGGATATTATTATAGACACACAAGTTCACGAGAATGTTTCCGGCGAGGTTAAAAAACCACTGCTATGGAAACATACGGTCAAATTGCTGGAGACCCCCAATCTCATTAAGAGACTAACTCAAAAATTTATCCCTTTACACGCGCGTCAGAAGGGAGCGGCATACCTTCGCAGCCTGTCTCTTAGCAAGAGTGAAATGCAGGATGAGGATAGGAAGTATTTGGAGGAATTATTTCAAGAAGAGATACTTAAACTGAGCGAATTGATTGGCAGAGATTGCAGCCATTGGTTATTCACTAGTAAATCTGATTGAATACCCTTCAAGCCCACAATAATTACTATTAGAATAAGATAATACTAAAGGAGTATTGTGTTTAGGATCATAATCACCGAAAATCATAGTACTAGTCTAGGAGGTTATTAATGAAAAAATATTCAATATCTATAATCATCGCTTTAATTTTGGTTCTCCTTATCAGTACCACAGGTTCCGCGGCACTACCAGGAACTGGTTGGTGGACTGCTTATCGCGTACAAAACTTAGGTACCACGGATGGAATTCTTTCCATGATGGCCTATGATCAGAACACTACAAGTATAGGTAGTGCTAACTTTACAGTTGCGATGAACGAGAGTCTCGAATATCACCCAGGTCTTGCGGTAACCTACCCAGCGGGGAACGTAATTGGCTTCACTAACCCATTGCCTGCCGGCTTTACCGGATCAGTAGTTTTAGCCGCAAATGTGCCCATTGGAAGCGTGGCAGAAGTTGCAAATTACAGAGTGGGTGGGGTTGGAGCAACAACTGGTACCGCAGCAGGTATGTATCAAGGAATCGCTGCGGATGCTATCGCAACTGAGTTGTATGTTCCAACTGTGAAGAATAATTACGTTGGACAGACTACTTCTATGTATGTACAAGCAGCAGGGCAAGATGTTAGTGCGACGATCACTTACACTATGAATACCACCACGCCCGGCCAAGTACAAACCTACACGCAATCAGCTGACATACCAGCAAATCGCTCTTTCATGTTTGATCCAACTGCTGCTGGGGTTCCTTCCACGAACTGTGGGAATAATACTGCACTCTCACCTTGTTATGGGTCTGCAGTTATAACTTCCACTACAGGACCAATGGCTGGTGTGTTAGTTGAATACCCGCACACGGGAAGTCCGGCACCGATCCTTCTAGCGACCAAATTGGCTTCCCAAAATGATTTCAGCAAAACCGTTTACGCACCTTCGATTAAAAATGATTACACCACTTCTGCTACAGCTACGGGTCAGAGCAATGCGGTAGTGATGAATGTAGGTGATAGCGAAGCACTAGTAAGGATTACTCTAACAGTTACTGAGTTGGGGAAAAACGCTCCCCCCACATCAAATGTGGGTGATACATATACGGCAACGGTCACAATCCCCCCAAAGCAGAATTTTAACTTTTCTCAATGGGCTCCAGCGACCCTGGGAAATATGCCCGCCGGTTTGATGGCTTCAGCTATCATTGAATCGATAACAGACCCAACGCATCAAGTTGCACAAGATCTTATTGGAAGTGGGAATGACAGTAAGACCCAGCCTCTGACTGCCGGAGGAAGAGCTAAGATTAAATACTCTTTGTTCTCTCAGGATTTGGCCACAGGCAAAGCAGCAGCTCCATTAGTGAAGGAATACTATAATGGCATGTCTGGTGGTCTCAACATTCAAAATGCCGGTACAGTAGCCGACGTGATAAATGTGGAATTATATGACTTCAATTCTGATACGACATATAAATTTTGGACTAAAACCCCTATCCCTCCAGGAGCGTCAGTCAGCACATCTGCAGTTTCAGTAAATGGAGCAACTAAGTTTAACAACAACAACATGTTCAGTTGGTCAGAACTCAGGGGCAAGGAGTTCAGTGCTATCGCATATACTTCCAATGGAGAAAAAATCATTATGATCGTGGCTGAATATGATACCGCTGGTAAGAGAGATATTAGCCGCTATGAGGGTATAAACTACTAAAACTGATATCCTCTAAGAAAAAGCAGGAACAGTGTTCAACACTGTTCCTGCTCTAGATTCTTAACTTATATTATTACCTACCCAAATGGACTGATGGCATAGGAGTAATAACCTATTAAAGTTTTGACGACTAATCATACATAATACTGAAATAAACCTGGATATGAGATTATTAATTTCTTCTACATTTCGCCACACAAGGTGGGATGAGACCTCTGGTCACGTTTATGTTTTTGATGTAGACTCCGAACGCGTGATCTCCAAATCAACTCTTAAGGAACCTGAGTATAGGAAATATGACCCTAATCCGCGCGGAGGATTTCGTGGGGTTCGTGGTCTTTCTGTCAATGAAAATGAAATCGCTATTTCTAATGCTACATCTATTTTTTTCTTCAATAGACAATGGGACCTTTATTTTGAACTTACAAACCCAATTTGTGCTGGGGTTCATGACATTCAAAGAATTGGCTCATCAACATGGGTAACGAGTACTAGAAATGACTTAATTATTAAGTTCGACGATAATAATGAAATAAAAGAGATCATTGACATTCGAAAGACAATTGATGAGGCAGGTTTGTTAAACACAAAACTACTCAGCCTCACAGACCTCAAAGGGAACTCATTCAGCAAAATTGATTTCCGCAATCCTAAAAGTTTCAACGAAGATATTTCTGACCTTCTACATGTGAATAGCCTTTGGGTTGACCTTGAGGGGGATAGGCTTTTTATCCTGTGTGGACTAGTAAAGAACGAAATAGTGATTAAGAAGGCAATTAGAAAATTACAAAACTCTAATCGCACGTCCCAATTTTTTTCATTATATTATTCCCGGGCCAAAAAAAAGGCAGGTACACTAAAAAACAAAGAACAAAAACCTTTTTTTAAAAAGGGCTGTTCAATCCTCTTGGAATTGGATAACCAGAGGAAGGTTAGAAACCACTTCATAATTGAAAATACAACAACGCCCAGTCATACGATTAGAAGTACAAAAAATTCTCAACTGGTTTGCTTGAATTCAACGACTGGGGCGGTTTATCGGTTTGATGATAATCTTCACTGCGTATCGAAATCAAAATCAATAGGTCAAGCCTTCCTTCGGGGCTTGTCCCAAATTGATAATGAAACACTTGCCATTGGAGATAACCACGAATTAATTTTTTTTGGAGCCAAATCTGAAGAGATTATTTCAAGGCATCGGATTTGTGATGACACATCAGAATCTATTTTTGATGTTAAGATATTACCGGATAATTGGCAGCTGCCTCCGGAAAAACTCATAAAAACGATATAATGAGAGTGATAAATATGAAAAAGGCCATTCTCTCAATAACTCTAATAGTTGTGTCTATAGGTTTGTTGTCTTGCGCTGGAAATAAACAACCCACTCAAATGGATTCCAGTATTACTGCAAAACAGAATCCTACACTTCAAACCACTGCAGAACAGATGGTGGTAACAACCGTGGATCCGAATATTGCTTATCCACTTGGAGAAGGAACAACTGATCCCAACAAAACATACCCAACAGGCTCGGTTGAGGCGCAGGGGATAGGCGAGCTTAGTCCCGGATTTACCCTTGTAGAGCCATTAAGTGCTGGTCAAACGATAGTGACGGGTACGGGTGTGCCAAACCTGCCTTTAATATTACTTAATCTTTCAATGGTAGACGAAGTAATTGGCAAAACTGTAGCGGATGCCAATGGTGACTTTAGTTTTACTCTGACAACACCATTAATGGCTGGAGAAACCGTTGGATTAAAAATAGGCGATATTACAAATACCGAATTTAACCCGTCTGACTTCCTTAACAATCCCACATATTACGACCGCCCTTATGTGGGCATCCTCTTTTACATTGCTTACGTAAAATAAGTCTCTCTTTCCAAAACAGCATTATTATCAATGCTATTTTGTATGGCTAATAAGACAGATAGACTGTCCCACAGAAAGTGGACATGTAAGTATCACATTGTGTTTGGGCCAAAGGGTAGTGTCAAGTATTTTTCGCACATTTAGGAATCACTTGGTAGTAGTTCCTCCAGATGTTGCATGTTCAAGTACGTTTTCTGTTCCCAGAGCGAGCCTTGCATGTGCCTCAACCTGGCACACACTAACATCAACGCGGACTGACCGTCTGGGAATGCGCCAACCGTCCTGGTTCTGCGTCTGATTTCCCGTTTCAATCGTTCCATGGCATTATTTGAGCGGATCCGCCGCCAGTGTTCCCTGGGGAAGTCCATATAGCTCAGGGTTTCAAAAGCAGCGTCTCCACTATCAAGCATCTGGTGTGTACAACTAACACTCATGTCTGACACATAAGGTGTAACTTAACACAGTGTCTAGCGGTCTTTTTCCTCGATTTCCATACCCGCGATGAGGTATTTAATAACCTTGTTGCACTAAAACTTTGAGACCACCTTTGTAATAGTTGACGGTTAATGATTACGAGTATTATTTCGGAAATAAGATTCGAAACATGCGGACCAATTAACACACATACGTTTCGTCATCTTTTAGTGACCTTACATTCTTGTCCATTTTATTCGTCCAATGATTATGGTTTCGTTTTATTGTTTTTAGCCCATTGCTTACCCATTATTGCCCATACTAATGAAGGACTATATCCTGTCACGGTGAACCCGGGTAGCTATCTTGCAGTTGTTCTTATACGTTTTTAGAAGGGCATCGCCCGACGACGTGGCAATCTGGGTTTAACCGGATGTTAGGGACTAGTTCAACCCACTGGTAAAAAACTCACTGTTAGGCAAATTTTGCCCTACCTACTATAATTCCGCTATGCGCGTGATCAAAGCTTCAGAACTGGGCTCCTTCCGTTACTGCCAGCGTGCCTGGTGGTACCAATTCAAAGGTTACACCAACGAAAATACCAATCAGCTCAATCTTGGGAAGGAAAAACACAGTCAACATGCCCGGGGCGTCAACGCAGCAGCAATATTCAAAATCCTGTCCTTGCTTCTGGCCATAACCGCGTTTATCTGGGCTCTCCTGCAGGTGCTTCAATGAAGCCCTGGCTGCCCGTCCTGTTTCTGCTTCTATTGGCAAGTCTTTTTTACCTGCTCTCAATGCGCAAAACTCGGCAGACTGGACTGCCCAAAGGGAGAGTGATCTACGCCGATAACGCTGAGCAGCAAAAACTGCCGGAACCGCTTTTCGACCCTGCGCTTAGTCTGGTGGGTAAACCGGATTATGTAGTTAAAACCCCGGAGGGTTATGTCGTGCCCGTGGAATTCAAGAGTATGCCCGCCCCTGATCAGCCTTATGACAGTCACATTCTGCAATTGGCTGCATACTGCCACTTAGTCGGGGTGAACCTAGGACCTCAACCAGCTTACGGATTGATCCGCTACGCAGATAAAACCTTTCAGATTGGTTACACACCCAAGCTGCAAGCAGAACTCCAGAAGACTCTTTCAGAAATCCGGGATATCCAAACCGCTAACTATGCACCTGGTCGCTCTCACCAATCATACGAACGCTGTGTAGCCTGCGGGTTTCGAAACGTATGTGATCAGTGTTTATAGAGAGTTAACTAATTACGATCCTTGTAATGTCAATTTTTATTCATGAAGAAATGATCACGCTGGTAATGAATTAATTCTTATTGTTAAATCTCACCAAAAGTTGTTGACATATCTTATGGACGCTTGCTATAATAGTAACATCATCGAACAATTTGGCTCACCTTATATGATCTATTATGATCGAAATTGATAATAATTTCCCATTGATCGCAGAAGAACGCAGAGCAGTTTTGCTGCGGGAATTGAATGACCACGGTTTTATACAAGCTGCAGAATCAGCCAAAAGGCTGGGCATCTCCGTTATCACCATCCGGCGCGATCTTGAGCTTTTGGAAGAGGAAGGTTTGTGTATTCGCAAACGCGGCGGTGCGGTACGGTCTTCAGACCGGGTCACATTGGAACTGCCCTACGAGATCAAACGCAACCAGCACATTAATGAGAAGAAACGCATCGGTCAAAACGCGTCAACGCTGGTCAAAGACGGCAATACCATCATTTTGGATGCGGGTTCCACTACTTTTGCCATGTCCTTGTTCCTGCGCAGCAAACGGCGAATTTCCGTAGTCACCAACGACCTGCAGATTGCCGTAAAGCTGGCCTCAAATCCGGGTATTAACCTGATATGTACGGGGGGCATTGTGCGTCCGAACGTCTTTTCCCTGCAGGGTCGGGAAGTGGTTAACCTGATCGAAGACTTGCACGTGGATACCACTTTTCTCGGAGCGGATGCCATCCACGAAGACCTGACAATCACGAATGTGAATTTCGAGGAAGTTCCCATTAAGCAAGCCATGATCCGTGCAGCCAAACAAGTAGTTTTGATTGCAGATTCATCCAAATTTAATCGCACGGGTTTTGTTAAAGTATGCAGCATCAGCGAGATCGACAAGATCATCACCGATCGCGGCATTTCTGAATCGGTTTTGCAGCGGCTAAATGAGTTGCCTGTCGAAGTGCAAATCGTTTAGTTCTGCCTGACCTACGAAAGGAGGCTATTGGCAAATCAAAAACAAACAAATAACATGTAATGCACCGCAAAATTTATATTCATTTATTGATATAGGAGAAATCGCATGACATTTACTGATATTATCAAAGCAGTATCTGACTTCCTGATGGGTTTGGGCGTTCCGCTCCTGCTCCCCATCATTATCACGGTTATTGGTCTCATTTTCGGCCAAAAATTCACCACAGCTCTGCGTGCTGGTCTGACATTGGGTGCCGGCTTTATCGCATTGAACCTGGTAATCGGCCTGCTGATCAATAACATGACTCCGGTTGTGGACACAATGGTTCAGACCACTGGCAGCCGCTTGAATATCCTGGATGTGGGTTGGGGCGTTGCCGGCGCCATCGCCTGGGGCACTACGGCTGGTTCCATTGTCATTGTCGTTTGCCTCGGTATCAACATTCTGATGCTGGCGCTGCGCCTGACCAAGACCCTGGATGTTGACATCTGGAACTTCTGGAACAATGCCTTCACCGCTTCCGTGGTTGCCCTCGTCACCAAGAACCTGTTAGCCGGTCTGATTGCTGCGGGAATTTTGATGGTCTACTCCCTCTTTATTGCTGATCTCACCGCCAAGCGTGTGCAGAAATTCTATGGGCTCCCTGGAATCAGCATCCCGCACGGTTGGGCTGTTACCAGTGTGCCGATCATTGGCATTGTGAACTGGGTTCTGGATCGCATTCCCGGTGTCCGTGACATCTACTGGGATGAGAGCTCCATTCGTGAGAAACTGGGCGTTGTTGGCGAACCACTCTTCCTGGGTACCGTTCTTGGTATTGTGGTTGGCGCCATTGGTGGTATGTGGCGTGAACCTGTGAAACTGTTAACCCTTGGTGTGACCGTTGGTACCGCTATGATTTTGATTCCCAAAATCATTGGTTTCTTCATGGAAGCCCTCTCCCCCATCGCCGAATCCGCGCGTGACTATATGCAGAAGCACTTCGGCGGGCGCGAATTCTACATTGGTTTGGACTCCGCAGTTCTGATTGGTCACCCCGTGACTGTGGCTGCGGCTATCATCCTCATTCCCATTACCCTGGGTCTGGCGCTGATCCTGCCCGGCAACCGCGTTTTGCCCTTTGGTGACCTGGCTTCACTATTCTACTTTGTTGCCATGGCGCCCTTCATGTCCAAGGGTAATCTGTTCCGCTCCGTTGTCTCCGGTGCTGTGATTATGTCCGTGGTTATGTTGGTTTTAACCTCCTTTGGCTCCAGTCTGACTGAGATGGCCTCATCCATCGGTTATGAGATACCAGCCAATGCGGTGGACATTACCGGCCTTTCCGCTGGCAACTGGGTGACGGCAGTCACCTATCAAATTGGAAGACTCACTGGTGGTGGCAATGTCGCTGCTATCGCTCTGTTTGTCGTCCTGGTTCTGATGCTTGTCGGCGTCGCCCTGTTTAACAAAAACCAAAAGGTCGAGGTAGTGGAAGAAGTTGTCGAAGACAACGTGAACTAAGTTAAGACGTAGTGATTAAGGGGTGCGGGAAAACCCGCACCCCTTAATTTCAGAAGGCAGGTAAGTTTGAAAACAGCGATTTATTACAACAATCATGATGTGCGCGTTGAAGACCGCCCCGTCCCTGAGTTGCACGAGGGTGAGATTTTAGTGCAAAGTAAAGCTTGCGGTGTCTGTGTCTCAGACACAATGGAATGGTATCTGGCGCCGCGTGCCCCCCTCCCCCGCGGACATGAGGCAGCAGGTATCATCGTGAAAATTGGCCCCGGTGTCACGAACTTCAAAGTGGGCGACCGGGTGGCGGTGCATCATCATATCGCTTGCATGCGCTGCGAACATTGCCGGAAAGGTAACTTTACCCTTTGCGAATCTTTCAAACGCAGTAACATTGAGCCTGGCGGCTTCGCAGAATACTTTAAAGCTTCCCGTGAACATGTCTTAACCAGCACGCTGCTGCTGCCCGACCATGTCAGCTATGAGGCAGGCACACTTGTGGAACCACTGGCTTGTGTGGTGCATGCCATCCGTAAAGCTCAGGTCCAACCGGGCGATAAAGTTGTACTCATCGGTACGGGTGTGATGGGCTTGATGTTCATCGAAACCCTGCGCCATTGGGGTGTTGACGATCTGTTGGTCTATGAGGTGTTGGATTGGCGGATGCAACAAGCTCTCGAAGCCGGTGCTACAACCGTGCTTAAACCAAGCGCAGACCCCAAGGATGAGATCCAGCGCGTACGCGAACATTTTGGGGGTTCTTTGGGTGATAAAATTTTCATCGCCGCCAAGGATCTGCGGGCAATGGAACTGGGCATGCAGCTGGTGCAAGGCGGTGGAACAGTGGTTTTCTTTGCCACCCCCATGCCAGAAGAGTGGATCAAACTTTATCCAAGCCATCTCTTCTTCAATGAAATTACGCTCACATCAAGCTACTCGGCCAATCACATTGATATCCGTACTGCTTTGGACCTAATCTCCAATGGCGTGATCAATATTGAAAAACTGATTACGCACCGTTACCCGCTGGAAAAACTATCCGATGCTATCTTACAAACCGTAAGTAGAGATTCCAGTCTTAAATGCATCGTCACATTTGAATAACCGCTATCATGAAGCGGAAAGGAAATTTTTATGGCTTACTTAATTGACTTAGCTGGCAAAGTTGCCATCGTTACAGGCGCTGGCAAGGGAATTGGTCTGGCAATTGCCCAGATTCTGGCCCAAGCTGGCGCACAGGTTGTGATGGACGATCTGCAACCGCGTGATGCCGTTCAACCGCTTCTGGATGAGATTGCCCAAACCGGTCCAATGCCGCTTTACCTGAACAAAGACATTACCGACCCCACCCAGGCAGAAGCCATGGTACAGGAAACTTTGGCACAATTCGGGCGGGTGGATATTATGGTGAATAATGCTGGCGTGGTAGCGGATTGGGATAAAAGTTACGCAGTGCATGTGAAAGGCATTTACAATTGCTCTGAGGCTGTGCGGCCGCATATGGCGGAGCGCGGCAGCGGAAAAATAGTCAACCTTTCCTCCACTTGTGCCATTAGTGGCAGCACAGGCATCCCCCAATATGTTGCCACCAAGGGTGGCACCTTCTCGCTCACGCGCTACCTAGCCCGCACCTATGCCCCCCAGGGCATTTTAGTGAACGGCGTGATGCCGGCTGTGATCATGAGCGACATGCTCATGACCCGCTATAAAGACGAAGAGGAAATGCTCAATCACTACATCCCCATTATGCCCATCAAGCGCATCGGTTACCCTATCGATATTGCCCGAATCGTGCTCTTCCTCAGCTCAGAGCTCTCGGACTACCTGTGTGGAGAAGTTCTGATTGCCGATGGCGGAAGAATGCATGTTGGTTAGTTAGTTAGACTACTTATTAAAAGGATTTGCGAATGAAAAAACATCTTGAAACCCTGAAGGCCCTCACGGCCATCCCAGCCCTTTCCGGCATGGAAGACCGTATGATCACCGAAATGGTCAATCGCTTCAAACCTTTGGCAGATGAAGTGGATGTGGACCGCCTCGGCAACGTGACGGCGACATTCAAAGGCAGCGACCCCAAGCAGCCTTCCTTGCTCATTTTTGCGCACATGGACGAACTTGGACTGATGATTACCAAAGTGGATTCCAACGGCTTCCTGCGCTTTGATCGCGTTGGCGGCGTACCGGAGAAAACCCTGAGAGGTCAGTTCCTGGAAGTGCACGCGCTGGACGGAAAGTCTTCCGTGGTCGGCTTCGTGGGCACACATGCGCACCACCTGACCCCGTCGGATGCCAAATATAACGTACCCACCCCAGACCAAATGTATATTGACCTGGGCTGTTCCTCAGCTGAAGAGGTTTACGAACTGGGTATTAACACTGGCAGCGCGGTTACTTACGTGCCCAATTTCCGCTTGACCGGTCCCCATCATGTGACCAGTAAAGCATTAGATAACCGCATCGGCAACCTGCTTCTTTTGGATCTTGCAGAACACATGCATGCAAACCGCCCTAGGGCTACCATCTATTTGGTGGCATCCGTGCAGGAAGAGTTCAACATCCGCGGCAATATGCCCGCTTTCACGCGCCTGGAGCCAACAGTCTCCATTTGTCTGGATATCACCGCTGCCTGCGACACTCCGGACTTGAACAATCGCTACAATATTGCCCTCGGAAAAGGCCCGGCAGTTCTGCAAATGAATTTTCATGGGCGCGGCACCCTGGCTGGTCTTATTCCAAACCCCAAGCTGCGCCTTTTCCTGGAAAAGACGCTGACTGACCTTGGTATCGCTTTCCAGCGCGAGGTCATCATTGGCGAAATCACCGACGATGCCTTTACCCTTGTTTTGGGTAAACAAGGTGTCTCCATGGCGCATATTTCCATTCCCCTGCGCTACACTCACGCGCCCGTGGAAACTGCAGATGTGCGCGATATAGAATCCGCGATGAAATTGTTGCGCAAGGTCGTAGACCTTTATGATAGCCATCTCGATCTCAGTCGCGGCGTATAACCTTACACAAAATGAAATTATTATCAATAGGAGGAAAAGATTGTGAATAAAAATAAATGGTTCAAAGAATTGTTCGGAACAGACAAAGCCATCATTGGAATGTGCCACTTTCAGGCCATGCCCAGTGACCCCGGCTACGATTCCGTAGCGGGTGTTAAAAAAGTAGTTCAGATGGCTCGGGAAGACCTGTTAGCCCTACAGGAAGGCGGAGTGGATGCTGTCATGTTCTCCAACGAATTCAGCATGCCCTACCTGTTGGATGTGCGTCATGTAACGGTTGCCACAATGGCACGCGTGATTGCCGAACTCTATAATGATCTGCACATCCCATTTGGCGTGAATGTGCTTTGGGATCCTAAACGCTCTATTGACCTGGCTTCCGCGGTGGGAGCCAGTTTTGTGCGCGAGATCTTCAGCGGTGTTTATGCCAGCGATTTTGGCGTCTGGAATACCAACTGTGGCGAGACTGTGCGTCACAAGATGGCTGTGAATGCGGACAACGTGCGCCTGTTCTTTAACATCGTTCCTGAGGCCGCTGTCTATATGGCTGAGCGTGATATCGTCTCAGTAGCCAAATCCACGGTTTTCAATCATAAACCGGACGGGCTTTGTGTCTCCGGCCTCACCGCTGGCGCGCCAACAGACACCTCATTCCTGAAAAAGGTCAAGGATACCGTGCCCAACACCATCGTGTTTGCTAACACCGGCATGCGCCTGGAAAATGTTGAAGCCCAGCTTTCCATCGCTGACGGTGCCGTGGTGGGAACCACCTTCAAAAAAGATGGCGTGTTTACCAACCAGGTGGATGCAAAACGCGTTAAAGAGTTTATGGATAAAGTAAAGGCTTTTCGCGGCAAATGAGTATGAACAGAAAGATTTCGGTCTCCCTGGTCTCCGCGCCGTTTGACCATCTGGCGCAAACGCTCCGGCAAATGGAATTGTCTGGGGCGGACTACCTGCATTACGACATCGAGGACGGCTATTTCGTTCCCGTAATGAACCTCGGAACCAAAATGCTTGAACAGTTGGGCGCCATGACCAGCTTGCCGCTGGATGTGCACCTGATGATGGTGAACCCCGAGTGGATCATTCCGGACATAGCCCGTACGGGTGCTGTAAATCTTTCTGTCCATTATGAAGCCTGTGCTTACCCGCGTCGCGTGCTGGGGGTGATAAAAGCTCACGGCATGCGCGCCGGGTTGGCTTTCAATCCTGCGACTCCCATCCCTGATCTGCGATTCTGCTTACCTTTACTCGATTTTGTAACTGTGCTGACTACGGAACCGGAAACGGGGGACTTCAATATCCTCCTTCCAGTATTAGATAAAGTCCGCCAGGCAAAGGGGTTGCCTGAATTAGCCGCCTTGGAGTGGGTAGTGGATGGCGGGGTCAATCAGGAAAACGCTCACTTGGTCTGGGAGGCCGGCGCGGACACTATCGTCTCCGGCAGGGCTGCCTTCAGCGGCGGGAATTACAAGGAAAATGTGGAACGACTCCGAAATCCACGCTAGATAGAAGAGATATCCCTATGAACAAATCTGACACACCAATTGCGATTGAAGAAGAAAACATTCTGGTGAAAGTGTCCCCCAAAAATGATCTGGAGATCATAGACACCCTGGCGACTCTGTTGTACAAAAATGGCTATGTTAAGCAAAGTTACAGCAAAGCAGTACAGGAGCGGGAAAAAGTGTTCCCCACCGGATTGCAGACAACTACGATTGGCTTTGCCATTCCACATGCCGATTCGTCGCATGTGCTGCGCACAACTGTTGCCGTGGCAACATTAAAGAAGCCGGTCAAATTCCGCGCTATGGACAACCCGGAAGTACAATATTCGGTCAAGATCGTTATGATGTTAGCCATCAAAGACCCGGATGCCGTAGTCACTGTATTGCAGAAGGTGGTAAGTCTGCTTAAGGACGAACCCATTTTAAAAAAGATTAAATATGCCCGCACTGCGGGTACAATTAAACGAGCGCTCGACCACCATATTGAGCATTTTGTTGACGAACTCCTCTAAAAGAGGATGTATTTAGATGAGGTAGTATGAGTAAAATCAAGATTTTAGTTGTTTGCGGCTCCGGTGTTGCCACTTCCATGCATGCAGCCTATAAAATGCGGGAGTACTTTAATCGTGAGAAATTGCCGGTCATCATCGATGGAGCCGGAATTAACGAACTTGCAGGTCGGGCACCTAATTATGACATCGTTGTCAGTAATGCCATGGTCCCGATGGAACTCACAAAACCCGTGTTCAGCGCAATCCCGCTGCTCACCGGTATAGGTGAGAAGGAATTAATGGCTAAACTGGTAGAAACTGTGCGCGAGCTGATGAAAAACAGGGATGCGTCAGCCTAGACAAAAGGTTAAAAACACTCAGAGAGGGCGCGGAAAAGACGCCGCCCCTCTTCAGTTAATTGTTCTTCTGTTAATCCCTCAGCGCTCAGATTGAGGAGCACATAAGCTGGATTCGCGTATGGAACTGTGACTGTCAGATCCGTTTTCTGACCTTCCACAGTTCCATTTGCGATGGCCAGATTGGCAATATCGCGTTTCTTGAACAGGTTATAGCCTGTGACATCAAACATTTTGAACACAGCTTTGTAAAGGTCGGCTGGGGTTTTGTCAGCGTAAGTCTTTTTAAGTGCTTTTGTAGCCATTATTTCTCCCGGTTCCCCATTTATTCTCCATACTATTATACCTATTCAGAGATTTTATATTACGAGCTATATAATTTTATGAAGTTTTAAAGATTGAGCGGTTCAGCCTCATAAGTATCGAATCCATTGCAAAACTCTTGACATTACAGGATAATAAGTTTATAACTATTGCTATTATGTCTTCGGCATTGTTTTCTAATTATTGGCAGATTTACAACCTTTCCCAACCCTGGCGGAAGTCTTTTTGCGGATCAGCATAAACCTTCTACAACAATCATACTCCCGCCAGACGGCGGGATTTTTTATTTTATTTAGGAGATAATGATGAATAATAAACCCAACCAACCCAGCACCCCAACCACACCCTCACGGGATAACTTCAAAACCCATCTTGGCGTGCTCGCTGCTACGCTTGGTTCTGCCGTCGGATTAGGCAATATTTGGAAGTTTCCTTCCTTAGTTGGCCAAAGCGGTGGGGCAGCTTTTGTGTTCGTCTATATTATTTGCGTACTTCTAATTGGCATCCCGGTGATGGTTAGCGAACATGTCGTCGGCAGAGCTGCGCGGTCCAACCCTGTGGATGCCTTCAAGCGCCTTTCTGCCAGCAAATTCCCATGGGGCATCATCGGAGTTATGGGAATTTTGGGATCTTTTCTAATTCTTTCCTTCTACACAGAAGTAGCCGGTTGGGTATTAGCTTATATTCCGAAGGCTATTTCAGGAGTGATTCTGACAACAGATGCAGCCGCTGCAGATCAAACCTTTGTGGATCTCATTACCAACCCTACCGCCTCTCTGGCCTGGCAGTGGATAGACCTGTTCATTGTGGGCATTATCATTGCTTCCGGGGTGTCCAAAGGCATCGAACGCACAATCAAGCTGCTTATCCCAGTGCTGTTGCTGCTGCTGATCCTGGTTGCCATCCGCAGCGTAACGTTGCCCGGCGCCTCCGAAGGGTTGACCTTCCTATTCAAGCCTGACTTGTCCAAATTGACCCCCAGCGTGATATTAGGGGCAATGGGGCTGGCTTTTTTCAAATTGTCCGTAGGTATGGGCGTCATGCTCACGTATGGTTCCTACTATCCTGACAATCAGGATATTCCCGGAAACGCCATTCGCGTGGCACTGTCCGATGTTGTCATTGCCCTGTTGGCAGGCGTAGCCATCTTCCCGGCCGTATTCGCATACAATTTTGAGCCCACCTCCGGACCCTCCCTTCTTTTCAAAACCATTCCTGCTGTTTTTGCTTCCATGCCTCTCGGCAACTTTTTCCTGATTGTTTTCCTTGTGCTGACATTTGTAGCCTCAATCGGCGCGCAGGTCTCACTGGTGGAAGCCCTTACTACTTTCTTACAGGAACGAGTGGACTGGCCACGTAAAAAAGTGACTCTTATCACGGTGATCGGCCTGCTCATTTTCGGCTCGCTCGCAGCACTTTCCAATAGCACTCTCTCCCACATTACTATCGCAGGTAAAAATTTCTTTGACTTGTTTGATTATCTTTCTTCCAATGTACTTCTGCCTCTGGGCGGGATGCTGATCTGCCTGTTCATCGGTTGGGTATGGGGGAAACCTAACTTCGAGACCGCTCTCAGCAACAATGGCACATTGAAGAATAATAGGGTGATAAACATCCTCTTCTTTCTGATCAAGTTTATTTCACCTGTTTTGATTCTGCTGGTTTTCTTAAACAGTATTCAGATCATCAAGTAGGATGGGGTCAGCTACTTCAAAACCGCTGTGAAATACACGGCGGTTTTTTGTTGACAATACCTATCAGGCACATTATCCTAATTTAACAACGATGCAGAAAAGACTGAACCTCGCATGACACCTGTTCAACCTCCCTTAGATCATCCTAAAAAATGGCGTGAGAGTGCCGATCCTTTTGCCATCCCTTACCGAAACATTAAGCTCTTACGCGTTTTAGGTTACCCGCATGCTGGCAATGACGTGTTTGAGGCACTGGTACTCGTTCAAGGTGAGGAACATCGGGTCTACATCAAGATTGCCCGCCAGCAGCCAGGCGCAGACCTGGCGCGAGAAGCTGCAATTCTGCCTCAACTGAACCGGGCGCTTCCGGTTCCTAAGGTGCTGGAATATGGAACGGAACCGGTGGAATATCTTGTTTGCGAGGCATTGGAAGGCAAGCGGCTCTCAAAAATCCTGCCACCTGAGGAGCCCGCGCCAGAGCTCTTCTTACATCGTTATGGAGCTATGCTTGCCAGACTGCATGCCTTGACCCCGGAAGTGGGAGCAGTCAGGGATCGCTGGCAATTTCGTCTCCCTCCGACAGAACAATTGGGCGGCATATTTGCGCCATATCTGGATTATTTGCAAAGCCATCGTCCCGCGAATGTAACTGAAACCTTTATCCATGGAGATTTCCATTACGCCAATGTCCTTTGGAAAAACGAGAAGATATCAGCCATACTGGATTTTGAGCTATGCGGTATTGGCTGGAGGGAATTTGATCTGGCCTGGGCAATTCTACTGCGGCCGGGGCAGACTTTTCTCAAGTCCCAGAAAGAAAGGGATGCATTCCTGCAAGGTTACGGCTCTTTGGCTGATTTTTCTTTACCTGCTTTCCAGTATTATCATACTCTTATCGCTGCACATTTTTATATGGTCGGGTTGCGCACAAACGATGTCCCTTATCAGCAAGACTTGCTTATGTGTGTCCGCGAGGTTCTCAATGCTTAAAAAACCTACCGGCAGTCTCACCCTTGATCGCAGTGACGCACGCCTGAAAGCTTTACTCGACCAGATTGATTCCGCTTTCCACGAATTACTTGGAACCAGTCTGACCGGGCTCTATGTACACGGCTCGATTGCTTTCGGTGAATTCACATGGGAGCACAGTGATGTCGATTTCATCGCTGTGGTAGAGGAACCGCTGCTGCCAACACAAAAGCTAAACTTACTGACAACCCTGATAGAGCTGCAGGAGATCTCACCTCCCAAAGGTCTCGAAATGAGTGTACTTCTGCGCCAGGACTGTCAGAATTTTATCCACCCTTCACCGTTCCAACTGCATTACTCCAGAGCCTGGCGCTCCGCCGCGATTAGCGATCCACTGTCCTTGGTTACCAGCCAACCTGAACGAGACCCTGACCTGGCAGCCCACCTCATGGTACTGTGTTCACACGGTTTGTGCTGGGCTGGTGCGCCAATTGCCCGGGTCTTTAGCCGTCCGGAGTGGCAGGATTATTTGCATAGCATCACTCAGGACCTGCTGGACGCTGCCCGGAAACCGCTTGACAATCCTGTCTACCTTATTTTAAACCTCTGCAGAGTGCTGGCAGCCCGCAGAGACGGGCTGGTGCTTTCAAAGCGGCAAGGCGGTGAATGGGCGCTCAAAAACCTGCCAAAAACCCTTCAGGAACCGATCCGACACGCGCTTTCTTTGCCGCCCCCAACTTCCATTCCAACTGCTCAAATCCGGGCTTTGGTCAAGGAATTAAACCAGACAGAGCAACCTCAGAAATAACTCTCTTCCGCACGTGCCCCAAAACGAAGGTTCACGAGTAAAATTAGATAGAGTTGAGGGCGTATGACCAGACTAGTGATCCAAATCCCTGCTTATAACGAAGAAAAAAACCTTCCCCATGTGCTGGCTGAACTCCCGCGTAAGTTGCAGGGCGTCGCAGATATTTCCGTTGTGGTAGTGGATGATGGTTCCACGGATCATACCGCCAAAGTCGCCCTGGCTAATGGCGCGGACTTTGTTCTTCGCCACCGCCGCAACAGCGGACTGTCGAGCGCCTTTATTGATGGTATCCAATTTTCCCTGGCTCTTGGCGCGGATATCATTGTCAATACGGATGCAGACAACCAATATCCTGGTTCAGAGATTGAGCGCCTCATCGCCCCTATACTTGCGGGTCAGGCTGATATGGTTGTAGGAGATCGCCAACTCAACACGAATGAACACTTCTCCCCGGTTAAGCGGCTCATGGAAAAACTGGGCACGAGTTTCGTATGCCATATCTCCTCTACCCAGGTGGCAGACGCAGCCAGTGGATTCCGGGCTTTCAGCCGCAAAGCAGCCCTGCCCCTGCAAGTTTATAACCCCTATTCCTATACTCTGGAGACGCTGATCCAGGCTGGCAAAAGCCAAATAGCCATAAGGGACGTAGCAGTAAAGACGAACCCTGCGCTGCGGGAATCGCGTTTACACAAGGGTATGTTCAACTTTATCTGGCGCCAGGCAGGGGCAATCATCCGCTCTTACCTGCTTTATCAACCCCTGCGCACCTTTTTGAGCTTGGGTGGTTTGAGCCTGTTGGTTGGTCTCATTCCACTGATTCGCTTTCTCTACCTGTATTTTGCTAACCGTGGTGCCGGCCATCTTCAGTCAGTCTCTATCGGTGGGACCTTCGTTGTCGTGGGAATTGTGCTGATAATCATCGGTTTTCTGGGTGACGCGGTAAGAGCGAGCCGGAACGTGGCTGAAGAAACCCTTACCCGCCTGCGGGATTCAACCCGTTTTGAGAACCCCGCCGATGTGAGTGAGTTCCTTGGGCTGACTGTTTATTCTCAAAAACATCTCTGCCAAGATTAACGTTTTTAGCTTTCTGCCCAATGACGGAAGCGCTGTGCTATACTTTTTAACTCCTCTCCGATGTGCCTGAAAGCGGTAAAGAAGCACATCCAAGAGAGGAGAAGAATTCATTTTTAGAGCATTAGTTGATGTCTTTTGTTCATTTGCACGTACATTCTTCATACTCCGTCCTAGATGGTTTTGGCAGCCCGGTAGATCTGGTCAAGCGGGTAAAAGAGTTGGGCATGCCTGCCGTAGCGCTTACCGATCATGGCACCATGTTTGGTACCATGGATTTTTATAAGGCAGCACATTCCCACGGGATCAAACCCATCATCGGTCTCGAGACCTACCTCGCGCCTCGAACACGCTTTGACAAGGATGTCCAGAAAGATAAGCGTTCATTTCACCTGATCCTGCTGGCCGAAAACAACCAGGGCTACAAAAACCTGCTCAAGATCGCTTCAGTTAGCCAGTTGGAAGGCTTCTATTATCACCCGCGCATCGATAAAGATTTTCTTTCCAACCATTCTGAAGGACTGATCGCTACCTCCGCCTGCATTTCAGGCGAACTTCCCCGCGCTATTTTGGATAATGATCTCGAGAAAGCGGAGCGCAATCTGGGCTGGTATTTGGAACTGTTTGGCAAAGACCGTTTTTACCTCGAACTGCAGGACCATGACATGCCGGAGTTGCACCACGTGAACCGCGTGCTGATCGAACTGGCACGCAAAACTGGTGCGCATCTGGTTGCAACCAACGATACACATTATCTGCGCCGCGAAGACGCGGAGCTTCAGGATATTTTACTGGCAGTGCAGACGGGCAAACTGCTCTCTGACAAGAATCGCATGTCCATGGGCGGAGACACCTACTACCTGCGCTCGCCGGAAGAAATGGCATCCCTTTTCAGGGATGTTCCGGAAGCCATCAGCAACACCCTGCTCATCGCTGAGCGCTGCGAGGTAGACCTCTCGCGCAAGGGTTATCACCTGCCTAAATTTGATATTCCAGAGGGGAAAAAATCCTCAGAATACTTACGCGAATTGTGTCAGTCCGGAATGAACAGACGCATTGGGGAGCGTGCCAACTCACCGGAAGTACAGGAACGGCTCAACTTTGAGTTGGACGTGATCCACAAAATGGGTTTTGATGAGTATTTCCTAATCGTGATGGATCTGTGTCAGCATGCCCGCCAGCAGGGCATCTGGTATAACGTGCGCGGTTCCGGGAATGCCTCCGTGGTGGCATATGGATTAGAAATCACCTCTATCTTCCCGCTGGATTACAACCTGCTCTTTGAACGTTTCCTTAACCCGGACCGCATTACCATGCCCGATATTGACCTGGACTTTCAGGATGACCGCCGCGCAGACATGATGGATTATTGCAATCAAAAGTATGGTGCCGATAAAGTTGCCCAGATCATCACGTTTGGCACCATGGCTGCACGCGGAGCCATCCGAGACGTAGGGCGGGTTATGGATATCCCATTGTCGGAAGTGGACCGTGTGGCTAAGTTGGTACCCGCACCTATACAGGGCAAGCAGGTTTCCATCAAGGCATCCCTCGAGATGACTCCGGAGCTGAAAGAAGTCTACGATTCTTCAGAACAAATGCGCAAACTCATTGATACTGCCAGCCGTATGGAAGGAGCTATCCGCAACATCGGCACGCATGCGGCAGGCGTGGTAATCAGCGATGAGCCGCTCACACATTACCTGCCTTTGCACCGACCGACCGGCTCCAATGGGGATCTGCCGATCAAATCGGTAACCCAGTTTGAGATGGACGTAATCAATGACCTAGGTCTGCTAAAGGTAGACTTTTTGGGCTTGGTGACACTTACCATCCTGGCACGGGCATGCGAATATATCAAAGAACGCCATGGGCGAACTTTTGACCTTGATTCGATCCCCATCGATGATCCGCAGGTTTACAAATTCATCAGCGAAGGACATACCAGTGGTGTCTTCCAACTGGAAGGCATGGGGATGACACGCTACATTATGCAGATGCAGCCTAAGAATATCCGTCATGTAATAGCCATGGTTGCACTTTTCCGACCCGGACCGATGGAGATTCTTCCGGCGTTTCTGGATAACATGCATGGACGTAAACCGGTAGTGTACCAACACCCGATGCTGGAGCCGATCCTGGAAGAAACCTACGGGCATGCCGTTTATCAGGAACAGATCATGATGGCAGCCCGTGTTCTTGCAGGTTATACCCCGGGTGAGTCTGATAATCTTCGTTCCGCGATTTCCAAGAAAAAAGAAAAAGAGGTCAAGAAACACCACTCCAAGTTTGTCGATGGCGCGGTGGCTAACGGCATCGACCGCCAGGTGGCCGAAGAGATCTTTGCCCACTGGGAAGCCTTCGCGGATTATGGCTTTAACAAGAGCCATGCTTCCAACTATGCCACCATCTCAGTTAAGACTGCTTATCTGAAATATCACTATCCTGCCGAATATATGACCGCGCTGCTCTCAGCATGGAAAAACGATAACGATAAATGTGCCGCCTATGTGGCGGAATGCCGCTCTATGGGTTTGGAAGTGCTCCCGCCGGATGTGAATTCCAGTCATTTTGATTTCAGTATTGAAGACCGTGCTGATGGCAAAGCCGCGATCCGTTTTGGACTGGGGGCTGTCAAGAATGTGGGACCCAATCCAGTGGACATGATTATGGCTGCTCGAGTGGATCAGCCATTCTGTGACCTGAATGATTTTGTGCGTCGGGTGGACCTGCGTGTAGTGGGCAAACGTCCACTGGAGTGCCTGATAAAAGTAGGCGCTTTGGATGCATTTGGCCAGCGGCATGCCCTGCTGCGTGCACTTGACCAAATGGTCAA
Source organism: Anaerolineaceae bacterium (assembly GCA_040772525.1). Classification (GTDB taxonomy): domain Bacteria; phylum Chloroflexota; class Anaerolineae; order Anaerolineales; family Anaerolineaceae; genus Mesolinea. The sequence continues at coordinate 909,015 of JAXGXZ010000001.1, forward strand.
TATTTCCACGACACATTTCAGAGCCGTGGAAATGGGGCAGATGCTTCTTTTCGGCAGCAGCGCAGAGAGCGTGGGCAGCATCCAACTCCAGAACACAGGTCGGGCGGATAAAAACGAACAATTGGAATGGGAAAAGGAATTGCTCGGTATTTACGTGACCGAACATCCCCTGAGCGCTTATATGAGCCTGATCAGTGGCAAGATCAGCCACCTTTCCAATGCTCTGGAAGAGTTGCCGGACGAAAGCAAGGTGGTAGTGGGTGGCGTAGTAAAAAAAATGCGCCAATTGCTCACCAAGAAAGGTCAAAACATGGCCTTTGTCACTCTGGAAGATGGTATAGGGGAAGTGGAATTGGTCGTTTTCCCGTCTGTATGGGAACGCAGCAACCAATATATCGAAAACGGCGCACTGTTGCTGGTGAATGGCAAGGTGAGCAAACGCGAACGAGGCATTTCCATCTTAGCAGATAAAGTGGAACGGCTAACATTGGATGAAACTGCTGCTGAACATGCAGACAACCGTAACCAGGGTCCCTTTTACGAACAAACCTTGGAAAAGTATCTGCCCGATATCCGCACGCTATCGCGTTATGCTTTAACTGAAAGCCCGGGTGACAATGGCGGTCATGACAGTGATCTGCTGGAGGAGCTGCCAGACTGGGAAGATGAGGATCTTCCGCCAGAGATGATAGAGGGTGAACTATACTACAGCGATTTTGACCAGAGAGGGCTGACAGAAGGTGAACAACTGATGCAGGCTGTGGAGATAGACATACCACATCAAATTTCGGAAGTAGGTGAGGTTTATCAGGATGCTTTGATTGATCATCTCCCGGATCTCCCTGTCGTGAAAGAAAGTCCGCGCCAGCCCTGTGTGATTGTAAGCGTGCACGGCAGTGGTGAGATTGAAAAGGACAAGCGCCGGCTTAAACGGCTGCATGGCTTTCTTTCCTCCCGCCCGGGTGAAGCGCGTTTCGCGTTTCACATTTATGAAGGGGAACATGAGTATCAGATCGATTTTCCAAACGACTCATTTGAACTGGCTCAGGAAAACCTGAAAGAATTGGAATCACTCGTTGGTGCAGAGAATATCCGCATGAGTGAGATTTAGAAATTTTATTTTGAAGAGGAAGAATCATGAAACAGGTACGCATTATGCTCATCGGGTTTGGGAATGTTGGCAAAGCTTTCGCGCGGCTGCTGCATGAGAAACAGGGAGAACTAAAAACCAGGTACGGCTTGGAATATTTGATCACCGGTGTGCGAACCAATTGGCATGGGGCAGCCATGGATCCCATGGGGCTGGATTTGGACCAATTAATTAAGACCGTGGAGGGAGGCAATCTCTCCGACCTGCCCAACGCTGGATTTAGCGGCGACACCTTCGCTTTTATTGAAGCTTGTCAGGCGGACGTGTTAATAGAGACCACACCTGTAAATCCTCAAACCGGCCAGCCAGCGCTCGACCACCTGAGGGCAGGAATTGAAAAAGGCATGCACGGTATCACCGCTAATAAAGGGCCCGTGGTGTATGGGTATGGCGAACTGACTTCATTAGCCCGGCAGAAAGGCAAGCGCTTCCTCTTTGAATCCGCCGTTATGGACGGCGCGCCGATTTTTTCGCTCTTTCGTGAGCCTCTGGCAGGGGCAAACCTAATCAGCTTCAGCGGTATTTTGAATTCGTGCACCAACCTTTTGCTCGAACGCATGGAGGCTGGGGAAACCCTCGAAGAGGCTATCGCCTACGGTATGTCTATTGGAATAGCCGAAACAGATCCCAGTAATGATGTGGATGGATGGGATGCCGCGATTAAGGTGGCTGCCATTGCCACCGTGCTGATGAAGCACCCGCTCACACCCCTGCATGTGGACCGCACCGGTATTCGCGGGATCACACCTGAGATGATCCAGGAAGCCAAAGCAGATGGTGAACGCTGGAAATTGGTTTGTGAAGGTGGCTGGCATGATAATAAGTTTCTCGCCCGGGTGCATCCCAAGCGGGTGGGACCAAACTCACCTTTTTATAATGTTACCGGTACAAGCTCTTTTGTGTCCTTCAAACTGGATGTTCTGCCGGGTTTGGGAATTTTAGAGTTGGACCCCAGCCCCAAAACTACGGCATTTGGCCTGCTCTCCGACCTTATCTGTGCCACCCGGGAGAGATAAATGGCGCATCTTGTCTATCTGGGGTTGGGAAGCAACCTGGGAGACAGGAAAAAGAATCTGCAGGAAGCACGTGAGATTCTGGCTAAGACTGAGAGGATCCTCCAACAATCCTCCCTTTACCAAACTGCGCCCTGGGGATACAGTGAACAGCCTGAATTTATTAACCAGGTGATTGCAATTGAAACGGAACTCAGCCCTACCCACCTACTGCGGCTGCTCAAGCGCATTGAGAAAATCATCGGCCGCAAAAAGACATTCCGTTATGGCCCGCGGGTGATAGATCTCGATATCTTGCTGTATGATCATCGCATTGTTCACACTAAATTGCTGGATATTCCCCACCCCAAACTAATCGAGCGGGCTTTTGTATTGGTGCCGCTGGCGGAAATTGCTCCGGAACTTGTCCATCCGGGGAACGGCAAAACGATTCGCCAGTTGATGGAAGCGCTTGAGGACATTGAAAGCGTAAAAAAATGCGTGTAGCGTTGGCAGGTCTGGCACTTATACTGCCGGGGCTGTGTTGGCTGGTTTGGTTGGCAGAAAAAGATCAGGACAAGGCTGAAATCCTGGCAATGATCTTAGGGGTGAGTTTTTCTCTGCCGGCACTGCTCGCTTTGGTTTTTTACATCCTCCATATTCAGGTCAACAGCCTTTGGTTGGCGGCTTATATTGTTCTTTTTGGAGTCATATTGCTCCTTGGGTTATGGCGGCAACGGCCTGAAGCGCCTGACCTGCAGTGGCTCTGGGCTCTGGTGGGGTTCACCGCCTTAGTTGGATGGAGGCTCTGGCAGGCACGCACGCTGGTACTGCCCAACTGGGTGGACTCGGTGCACCATGTGCTCATCGTGCGCAAGATGATCGAGACAGGGGGGCTGAGCTCGAACTTGCAGCCCTACTTACCGGGTGTTTTTTATTATCACTATGGTTTTCATGCCTTGAGTGCGTTTTTTAGCGCGCTTGCTGGATGGGAACCTGCTCAGACGGTCTTGTGGTTTGGGCAGCTGATCAATGCGGCGGTGAGCTTATCTGTCTACGCTTTTACCAAACAGTGGAGCGGTAACTGGAAGACCGCGCTTCTGGCGGGGTTGTTCAGTGCCTTTGTGGCCAAGATGCCAGGATTTTACCTTTCCTGGGGTCGGTACACGTTTTTATTGGCAATGGCACTGCTTCCGCTGGCTATGGCTCAGTCTTACCGGCTGATGAAGGAAGGTGGGCGCCGGCAGTCTGGAATCGCCCTAACGCTATTGGTGGTGGGCGTTCTGCTCAGCCATTACGTGGCTGCTTTTTTACTCCTGCTCTTCCTGTTTATTCTAGGGGGTTGGCAAATTCTAAATTCAGCGGTTTCAAAACAGCCCCTCTCAAAAGGTTTCAAACGGCTCTTCACTTTCAGTTTTCTGGGCGGGCTCCTGGCTCTGCCCTGGTACCTGAAAGTGATCCTGGTTTATAAAAAGGTAGTGGCCTCGCCCTTTAGTTGGGAGACCACGGAGACTCTTGGAAATACTGAACAGTGGAACTACCTGCGCTATATTATCGGGACGAATGCTGCTCTGGTAATCACGGGTCTGGCAGTAATGGGATTGGCCTGGTTAGTATTTCGGAAAAAAGGAAAGGGATTTGGTGTTTGGAGTCTGCTTGTCACGCTGTTGGCGTTTCCTCTCGGATGGAAGGTGCTCAACTTTCATAATTACTACTTTGGACTGATGCTTTTCTTCCCCATCTCCGGGTTGGCGGCTTGGGGCATCGTTGCGTTCTCACAAGCACTGAAACGCAAACTTATCCGACCAAACCTGACACAAGCTGTTGCACTGAGTCTGGTTGCTCTGCTCCTTCTGCTGGGCTTTCGCGATAACTTTAGTGCGCTCAACCCTGACACCGTGCTTGCCGGACGGGAGGATATTGAGGCTTTGCAATGGATTGATACGCATGTTCCGGCGAAATCCCGCTTTTTTATAAATGTAGTCCCATGGGGGTATGGTATGGTGCGCGGGGTAGATGGGGGTATGTGGGCACTTCCGCTCACCGGGCGTTGGACGGTCGCGCCAACCATCTATTACCCGTTTGGGAAAGATCAGGAGACTACACGGCAATGGAAGGCCTGGGGGGAGAGAGCGGCTGCCATCAAAGCCTGTGATGAGGATTTCTGGGCACTGGTCAAGGAAGCTGAGCTGGATTATGCTTATCTATCGGTCAAGGCAGGCAACTTGCAACCTCTTATGCTGGAGTCCTGCCCGGGCGCGAACAAAATATACCAAGCCAGCGGCGTGTCTGTTTGGTTGTTGAATCCAGAGCTGGCGGACGGAAAGTGAATGGAAGCGGAATGACGCTTTGGTGTGAGATCAAAACAATCGTGGTTATACTCGCCATGCTGTTATTGCCTGGTTGGGCATTGCTTAGCTTAGGTAAGTACCGCGAGCGTTGGCAGCCGCTTCAGCGTTGGTTTTTGGCTCTGTGCCTCGGCATTGCAGTCTATCCGGTTATTTTCTATGCTGCCAGAGTGGTTTTCCCTGGGTTATTAATTGGAACCAACAAGCTATTGTTGTTTTTGGCTCTTTGTGCATTAATGATAATTCTCCGTTTGCGCAAAGATTGGAAAGCGCAATTCTCCTTGGGTCGGCATGCAGGCTTTATTCTGTTTATTCTCCTGCTCACATTGGGCACTCGCCTTTATCTGGCACATATGTATCCTTACCCAGCCTGGACCGATTCGGTACATCACTCGATCATCACTAAGCTTGTCATGCAATCAGGTCAACTGCCGACCACAATGCTGCCCTATGATCCGGGAAGTCTCTCCGGTTATCACCTTGGGCTCTATTCCCTCACTGGTCCGCTTGGATTGTTGACTGGTATTCCTCCCCATTCTTCCTTGATTTGGTTTTGTCAGTTTGTGAATGGTTTGGCTGGATTGGGCGTTTTCTTGGTTTTGGATCGAAAGGTTAGCCGCGTGGCCGGGCTGGCTGGTTTGGTATTTGCCGGCTTGCTTAGCTTTCAACCCGCTTGGTATTTTAATTGGGGGCGGGACACACAGCTTGTCGCCCAGTCTATACTCCTGCCTGCAGGTTTAGCCTTTTGGGATCTGCTTGAGCATGCAAACAAGTCTGCAGAGGAGCCACGTTGCAACCGGTATATTGGTATTCTGCTGACAAGCATTCTGGTGGCAGGCTGCAGCATGATCCATTTTAGAGTGGCAGCTTTCCTGCTTCCCCTGTTGCTACTTGTGGCTGCTATCAGCCTTGCACGCAAATGCATATTTCCTAAACAACGGCTTAAACTGACCGGTACGATCTTGATCGTGGGGTTCGTTTCGATTGTCATGATTCTGCCAGCCTTCATTCCCGCAATTACGGATTATTTAAACCCGATACCCAGAAACCCGACGAGTGCAAAACTGCCAACGGCACCCAGGAATCTGTCTGAAGACACTTTTTATCGATTTACATATAAACAATTTGAGAGTCTGGGCCTCACGAAGGTTCTGACAGGGCTTGCGTTAGGAGGATTGATTACTGGTTTGTTCTTTCAAAAAACCCGCTCACTAGCACTGCTCATTATCCTTTGGGTGCTTCTTTTGATTGCAGAAGGGTACTTGTATCTTTTTAATATCCGCAAACTTGCCTTTATCAACATGACCGGCATCATGATTGCTGCCTATTTGCCGGGTGCATTGGGTTTTGGTTTGCTCGTTCATCACCTGGCGAATCTATTAACTCACCTGCCAGGATTTCAGACACCCAATGTTCTTATGATCGTCCTGTGTTTGGCGGGTTTGATCTATGCCCCGGACCGGATAAATGGCGTGGAAAGTTATCGCTTTTACATGACCCCCGATGATGAAAAGGCAATGAACTGGATCAGGACGCACATTCCTGCGGATGGGGTTATTGGAATTAATACTGCGTATTGGACCCAGACCGCTTTCATTGGCACGGACGCGGGCTTTTGGCTGCCGTACTTTGCGGAACGGGAAACAAGCACTCGCACAATGATGTCTTACCGGGCTGTAGATTTTACCAACGTACGTTTACGGACCATGAGCATTATGAAATTATATGAAAACCCGAATGAATTAACTGATTTATGTGAACTTGGTATAGACTACCTCTATTCAGCATCTAACCCACCCTATAATAAACAGGATTTTAATGTCGAGTCCTTAATTCTCCAGCCGGGAGTTTCATTGTTATACAATCAGGGCGGAGTACAGGTTTTACACATTTGCTCAGGAGGCAACCTGCCTTAATTAAACGGACCAGATTGACAAAATCGGAATATAGGAAGCATAATTCAGCCATCTGACTTAAGGAGATTTGCTTGGACGTTAGCGTTATTTTAATCATTGCTGTGGGCTTTATCGCTCAACTGATAGACAGCAGTTTGGGCATGGCTTACGGTGTTTCCGCCAACAGCTTCCTGATGGGCATCGGGTTATCCCCTGCAATAGCCTCTGCCAGCGTGCATACTGCCGAGTTGGTTACTACAGCGATTTCGGGCTTTTCACACTGGAAACTGGGCAACGTGGATATGAACATTGTCAAGCGTCTGCTGATCCCTGGCGTGATTGGCGGTGCCTTGGGAGCCTATATTCTGGTTAATCTGGATGGAGATGTAATCAAGCCATATATCTCGGTTTATCTTTTGATTATGGGTATTCGGATTCTGATCACCGCTTTTAGGCCAAAGGGCAAAGAGCCTGCCAAACCGAGTAATTGGCTGATCCCGCTTGGTTTTGTGGGTGGTGCCTGTGACGCGATAGGCGGTGGTGGTTGGGGACCAATCGTTACCACCACGATGATCTCTACTGGCCATTCCCCTCAAAAGACGGTGGGTTCAGTTAATCTCTCCGAGTTTTTTGTTACCTTTGCAGAAGTTGCGCTGTTTATGGCCACGATCAAGCTCACTAACTGGAAACAGATTCTGGGGTTGCTCATCGGCGGAGTAATAGCTTCACCTCTGGGAGCGCTGCTCGTTAAAAGAATTTCAGCGCGCACCCTAATGATCATTGTGGGCCTGCTGATCATTGGACTGCAAATCCGTACGTTACTGCCATATATCATGGCTTTGGCTGGAAAATGACAGAAGATAATCTCACCCCAACTCCACCCCTGCTCAGCTCTGAAGAACGGGAGCTATTGATCGGATACAAGCCGTTTGTCCTTTGGTTCACCGGGCTCTCCGGCAGTGGAAAGAGCACCCTGGCTTACCGCCTGGAGCGGGAACTTCTGCATAGATTTGGAATAGCCGTCGTCGTATTGGATGGTGATTCACTGCGCAGGGGGTTGAACAGGGATCTGGGTTTTTCGGAGGCAGACCGGCGGGAAAATATCCGCCGGGCAGGTGAGATAGCTAAGATTTTATATCAATCTGGTTTTGTTACCCTGGTGTCATTGATCAGCCCATTCCAATCTGAGCGGGATTCAGTGCGCGCTCTCTTCCCGCAGGGGGCATTCTGGGAGGTTTTTGTGGACTGCCCATTGGGTATATGTCGATCGCGAGACCCGAAAGGGCTCTACCAGAAGGCACTACGCGGAGAGATCGCTGAGTTTACCGGGATCTCCTCCCCCTATGAAACACCCTTGAACCCTGAACTAAGGCTGGACACTTCGCTGATGAACACGGAAGAATGCCTGGCCTTATTGGTACAGCGCTTGCAACAAACAGGAATGTTACAATAGCCTCTTGAGAACGGTACTTCGCGCCAAAAGTAAACATGGATCATTTATCTGAACTCGAAAACAGCAGTATTTACATCCTGAGGGAAGCCTACGCCAACATCAGGGATCTGGGGATGCTGTGGTCAATGGGCAAGGATAGCACCGTGCTGCTTTGGCTGGCGCGGAAAGCATTCTTCGGACATGTGCCCTTCCCGCTTATTCATATCGATACGCATTACAAAATTCCGGAGATGATTACTTATCGCGACCGCCTTGTGAGCGAGCTCAAACTTAATATGGTGGTGGGTGCGAATCTTGAAGAGCTCGAAGCGAAAAACACTTTTGCGGATAATAAGCTGACGCGCATTGAATGCTGCACTGCCCTAAAAACTGTGGCGCTCAAACAGACGCTGGAGGGTACCGGTCCGCGTTTTCGGTTTAATCACACACTGCAGGCTTATGAACATGAAGTCAACCCCCATCCTTTTTGGGGCGTGATCGTAGGGGTGAGGGCCGATGAAGAAGGCTCACGTTCCAAGGAACGTATCTTCTCTGCCCGGGATGAGCGCCAGGAATGGAATGTATTTGACCAGGCGCCCGAGTTTTGGAATCAATACAAAACTGAGTTCGCTCCGGGCACCTTTGTCCGCGTGCACCCGCTCCTCGACTGGACCGAACTTGATATTTGGGAGTACATCCGGCGGGAAAACATACCCACAGTCTCGCTGTATTACAACCAGGGCGATGGCAAGCGCTATCGCTCTTTAGGCTGTTACCCCTGCACATTCCCGGTAGAGTCAGACGCGCACAATGTGGATGAGATCATCGAGGAACTGCGGGTAGGAAAATTCGCCACGATTGCTGAGCGTTCAGGCCGGGCGCAGGATAAGGACGATGGCGGCTCGCTGGAAACGCTTCGGAAAGACGGGTACATGTGACAGATAACAGCGCTCACATGAACATTGTTTTTGTCGGGCATGTGGACCACGGCAAGAGTACCATCGTGGGCAGACTGCTGGCGGATACGAAATCCCTGCCTCAGGGCAAACTCGAAGCGCTCCAGGCAGACTGCCTGCGCCAGAATAAACCTTTCGAGTATGCCTTTCTGATAGACGCGCTTAAGGACGAGCGCCGCCAGAACATTACCATTGATACCGCGCGGATCTTCTTCAAATCCAAACAGCGCGAATACCTCATCCTGGACGCACCCGGCCACATCGAATTTATAAAGAACATGGTCACGGGTGCCTCCCATGCCGAAGCTGCCGTGCTGGTGATCGACGCGAACGAAGGTGTAATGGCAAACTCCCGCCGCCACGGCGTTTTACTCTCCCTGTTAGGCATCCGGCAGTTGATCGTGATAATCAATAAAATGGACCTGGTTAATTATGACCAGGCAGTTTTTGAGCGGGTACGCTCAGAATACCTGGCTTTTCTGGAAGGTATTGGTATCACGCCGCAGTATGTCATCCCTGTAAGCGGAGTAAATGGCGAAGGAGTGGCAAAACGGGGAGAGGCCATGCCCTGGTATCATGGCCCCACTATTCTACAAGCGCTGGATCTTTTTACTAAAACTTTGCCGGCGGTCAATCAGCCTTTACGCCTGCCAATTCAGGATGTTTACCGCTTCTCCGCTGATGGTGACCAACGGCGGATTATTGCCGGCACGCTCAGCAGCGGAAAAATTGCCGCGGGAGATGCCCTGGTAGCCTACCCCAGCGGCAAACAGACACATGTACAGGATCTGGTGATGTTCAACCGTGAGGGGGTGGAACAGGCCGAAGCTGGTGAAGCAGTGGGCCTGACCATGCAGGAACAGATCTACATACGCCGGGGAGAAATCTTGTGTAAGCAAGATGAGGCGCCACCCAGCATCAGCACCCGCCTGAGGGCGAGCCTGTTCTGGATTGGCAGGGAACCTTTGGTTAAAGACAAGACCTATTTATTCAAGCTGGGCACCGCCAAAGAAAAAATGAAGGTAGATGCTTTTCAGCGTGTGTTGGATGCCACCTCCGTGGGCGATGAAGAGCAAACCAATCAGGTGGGTTACCATGAAGTGGCAGAACTAACCCTGCGGCTTGACCATCCGGTCGCGTTTGACACCACTGAACAGCTGCCCGAAACCAACCGTTTTGTAATCGTGGATGGGTATGAAATTGCCGGCGGCGGCATTGTGCTGGAAGCATTGGAAGACGACAAGTCCGATCTGCGGGCTGAGATTTACCGACGCGAGCAGAAATGGATCCGCGGCAATTTGGATTCATTTCGCCGGGCGGAAAGATTTGAGCAGGAACCTAAGCTGATTATCATCACCGGACCCAAAGGCTCCGGGCGCAAACGCATTGCCAAAGCGCTGGAGGAAGAATTGTTTGCTCAAGGCCGGCTGGTGTACTATCTGGGGATTGGCTCAGTGCTTTACGGTGTAAACGCGGACCTGATGAAACTGCCTGACCCGCGGAAGTGGCCTGAACATCTGCGCCGCTTTGGTGAAGTCTGCCATACGCTTTTGGATACAGGCACCATCCTGATCGTCACGGCAGTGAATTTGGGTGAGGAGGATATCAGCACGCTGCGCACCATCGTGGCGCCGATTGAAGTAGAAGTCAGGCGCATGCCGGATACTGAGGGTTAGGCGATGCGCGTTTGCTTCTTTGGAACCTACCGTGAAGAATATTCACGTAACAGAATTATGTTAGCGGCTCTCCGGAGTGCGGGAATTGAGGTTGTTGAATGCCACGAACCTTTATGGCATAGTATAGAGGACCGTGTGCAGGTGGTATCTGGCGGCTGGCTGAAGCCCAAATTCTGGCTGCGCGTGCTGCGCGCCTACTGCCGGTTGCTGCGCAAGCACCGCCAGGCAGGAGGATATGACCTGCTGCTGGTGGGTTACCCCGGCCATTTAGATGTATTTTTGGCAAGAGTCCTGACCAGGAGTAAAAAAGTGCCATTGGTATGGGACGTACTTATGTCTCTCTATCTGGTAAGCATAGAGCGCGAACTGCATCAAAAACATCAGATATCCGTCAGTTTGTTGAAGTGGGTGGAGAAAAAGAGCCTTAATAAAGCAGACCTAATGCTGATCGAATCCCGGCATTACGCTCAATGGATCAAAGAAACATACGGGGTGCCGATTGAACGGTTTGCTTACCTTCCGTTGGGGGTAGACGAGGCGGTGTTCGATCCGGCAAAATGTCAAACGCTTCCACTTGGCAGGGTGCCGCTCAAAGTGTTATATTACGGGAGCTTTCTCCCCAGTCATGGGGTAGAGGTAATTGTGCAAGCAGCACGACTGCTTGCGGAAGCCCCAACTTTTCAGTTTGAACTTGCAGGCACTGGGCCACTGCTTGAAAAGGCGCGGTCCGAAGCACAGGGATTGCCCAATATCTCCTTTTTCGGCTTTCTAAGCCAGGGGGAGCTCCTTGAACGCATCTGCGCGGCAGATATCTGCCTGGGAGTGTTTGGGCAGACCCCTCAGGCGCTGATGACCGTTCAAAATAAACTATTTGAACCGCTGGCAATGGGAAAGTGCGTTGTCAGCGGAGATTCCCTGGCTGTTCGAGACCTCTTCAGGGACGAAGAGGAGATCTGGTTATGTGAGCGAACCCCAACAGGCCTCGCCCTGGCGCTTAAGAATCTGGCGGCTGAACCTGAGCTCAGGCAGGCCCTGGGGCAAAACGCTGCAAAGCGCGTAGGGCAGGATTACAGCCTGCAAAAACTTGGTTTACAGCTAAAAGCTATTTTGGAATCGGCAATCAGTACACCTGCTTCAGCCCAGGCAAACGCCGTGATTGGCAGGGAGCGGAATCAGTGAGCAAGGATGTTTCGGTAATCGTTCCCAATCTGCACTCCGCGGTGTTGGGAAAAACCATCCAATCCCTTCTGGAGCAGCAGACTAACCTGAGTTATGAGATCATAGTGGTGGGGCAGGACAAGTATAGGCTCATTCCTGAACATCCGCTGGTTCAAAGCATTGAAACCGAAAAGCCCACCCCGCCCGGGAAAGCCCGTAATCTTGGCGTTGGACAATCCACTGGCAAGCTGATCGTTTTTGTGGATTCCGACTGTATCGTGCCGCCGGATTTCTTGGAACAGCACGTCCTTGCGCACACCAGACACCCAAACGCGATTGTTGGCGGGTCGGTCGAGTTTCCTCCCGAAGGCTATCTGCAGTTGTGTGATAACGTGAGCTCCTTCCATGAATATATGCCGCATATGCCGGAAGGTACCCGCCGGGTGCTGCCGAGTCTGAACATGAGCATTGAGTACGCGCATTGGGAGAAGTTGGGTGGGTTTTATGAACACCCGATTGCGGAGGATGCGGACTTGGTGCTAAGAGCGAAAGAATTGGGAATGAAGGCGATATTCTTTCCCGGTGCTAAAGTGTTGCATGTGCATAACCGCGATAGTCTAAGGAGCGTGCTTATGCACGCCAGAAGATACGGGCAATACAGCAGCCTCTTACGCTCTTCTGCTGGAATCATCCGCTGGCTGAGGCGTTTTCCACTGTTGTTTTATGTTTTCTCTCCCTTGATTGCCCTGGGGTCGGTTCTGAAAATGGTTTTTGTTGAAAAATTGCCTTTTAAATATTATAAGACTCTTCCAATTGTTTATTTATCAAAGATAGCGTGGTGTTTTGGGGCAGCGAGGTATATGAATGGCTAACAAGAAAGATGCAAAAATGCCTTTGGTCTGTGCCGTCATACCCACATGGAATCGGACCGATGACTTGGCTGACGCAGTGGAAAGTTTGCTCCAATCAAAGTATGACAACTTGCATATTATTGTTGTGGATAACGGCTCGACAGATGGCAGCGCTGAAAGAATGCGAAACGATTATCCATCGGTGCAACTAATCGAAATGAGCAGCAATAAGGGCGCGGCAATTGCTTCTAATGCAGGGATAAAGCAAGCCTTATCTCAGAGTGCCGATTATGTTCTGCGTATGGATTCCGACATCACGTTAGAGCCGGAAGCTCTAAAACATATGGTTGAATTTGCTCAAAGCCATAGAGATGTCGGCATGGTTTATCCAAAAATTCTCCGTTATGATAATCCAAGGTTGATATGGTTCATCGGCGCTCACTATCATCCTGTTTTTTTAATAAAAGGGGGAAAGACGCAAAACCTCCCGGACGAAAATTACGACGAACCTGCAGACGTAGATTTCATCGCCAGCGCGGCGGTGTTATTGAGCGCTGAATCATTAAAAACGGTGGGACTCTTCGATGAACGTTTTTTCGTTTATGGGGAGGACACCGATTTATGTTTGCGGTACCGAAAAGCGGGTTATAGAATAGTGTTCTTTCCCAAGGCAAAAAGCAGACATAAGATAGGGGCGGAAAACCCTGGAAATTTCTCTTCTTATCAGCAATTCAGAGGGCTGGTAATCTTTTATGCAAAGCACTCACAAGGATTGCATCGGTTCTATCTGAAGATTCATGCGTTTTTGTATGCCCTCATGCGCGCGACCTTTAGAAAACCTAAAGTTAAGTTGGGACCTGCATTGAAAGGTATCTGCCAAGGTTATAAGGCAATGCGTTTATGAAAAAGACATACGCCCGATTACCGTTGCTACTGCAAAATATTGGGTTTTCAATGGTTGCAGATCTCTTTTCACGGCTCGGAAATTCACTTGTATTGATCATGGTCTCCCGTCTGCTCGGAAAAGCTGCTGGGGGAGCACTTAGTTTGGGTTTGACCTACTTCTACTTTGGTTCTTTTTTCGCATACTGGGGATTTGGCAATTTATTAATTCGAGATGTTGCTCAAGACCATGGGAAGTTTGCAAAGTATTTTAGCAACTTTCTTCGTGTGAGGATATTCTTTGGTTTTCTGTTTGCAGCCTTAACATATCTTGCTTCTCTAACTGTTCCAACCTATTCAGAAGAAACCCGCAAGGTTATTCTGATTATTCTTGCGACACTACCGCTGCAGTCCGTATCTACTCTTTTCCAGTTTTCATTTGTTGTTTTTGAAAAAATAAAATTCATCAGTATTGCCAGTGTAATGAGTACCGTATTAGAGTTGAGTGTGACAGCCGCTTTGCTTTTATCATCCAACAAATCGTTGCTTGGGGCAGTTTGGATTCAATTCGGTATTGCTGTTTTTAATCTGGTTTTATATTGGTATCTTGTGAATCGCTTTTTACCCGAGAAAAAAGCCCAAACTAATTGGCACTTTATTAGGGAACAGATAGCTGCTGCCTTCCCATTTTTTCTATTAGCAATATTTTTGGCTGTAGATAGTAGGATAGACGTACTTATCCTCTCTTATTACAGGCCTACAACTGAGGTCGGCGCATACTCAGCTATGACAACACTGCTGGGCATCGCTTATATTATCCCCGAAGGCATGCGTAATGCTATTTTTCCCGCAATGTCACGTTACAAAAAAAGAGGTCGGGAAGAATTAATAAACAGTGTGAGCTTGTTTGTACGATACACAGTAAGCTTGCTTGCACCTTTTACCGTGGTTTTCTTTTTTTATGTTGATCATATTGTTAAACTAGTATTTGGAAGTGGCTATACAGATACTGCCGCATTGTTACAAATATCTATTTGGTCACTAGTGAGCTACGCGTTAACTATCATCTTCTCTCGTCTGTTAATAATTGAGAAGCATGAAAAAATACTTGTTTGGATTTCGATTGGCAGCTCAATTCTGACTTTGGTCCTAAATGTTGTTCTTGTCAAACGGATTGGTCTAATGGCTGTTTCTATTGTGAAACTGGTCACATCTCTTGTCTTGATGATTGCGCTTTTAGTGGTGATGTGGAAAAAAGGTTTTCCTTTGAGAAATTGGAAAGAAGCACTTATTGCGCTGGCACTATCAGGGATAACCTTTATCGTTATCTTATATATTCCAGGCAGCCTTATTTTACGTTCTTTCCTCGGAATATCTTTTTACTTGCTCACGAGTGTGTTATTGGGAGTTGTCAACCATGATGAAATCGTCAGGTGGAAAAATCTATTTTTCTAAGTCTACTAACTAAATATCAAAGGGCTTACCCCCATCAAGGGTTTCCTTAATTTTCTTTTTGAATTTGAGTTGATAGTTTTAATTCCCGGTTTAAAGAATGCATTCAAAGGAGCGATAAGGTAACATAAGTTTCGCACATTTAGAAAGGGGACATGGTTCTCAATCACTTGGTAATATGAAATGGACCTATACATCAAACCAAGGAGAAAGAACCATGTCAAATGAGATTGTACAACTAAATGAGCAAGTTATTCGAACTGAACTGAAAGAGCTGGTCCGGCAAAGTGTCGAGGAAGTTCTGAACGGCTTGCTGGACGCTGAAGCAGACCGGCTGACCAACGCGCGCAAATATGAGCGCACAGAAGGCAGGCAAGACACTCGAGCCGGACATTATCCGCGTAAGTTGTTGACTGGCGTTGGAGAAGTGGAACTGGAAGTACCGAAACTGCGGACTTTGACATTTGAGACTGCGATCATTCAAAGGTACCAACGCTGGGAAACCAGTGTTGAAGAAGCGCTGGTGGAGATGTATCTGGCAGGGGTATCGACCAGGCGGGTTGAAGATATCACCCAGTTGCTGTGGGACGCCAAACTGAGCGCTGGGACGGTAAGCAGACTGAATGGCAAGGTGTATGAGCAGATTGAAGCCTGGCGGCAGAGGCCATTGGAAGGACAATATCCTTATGTTTATCTGGATGGAGTGTATCTGAAGCGGAACTGGGGTGGCCATGGCGGTAAATGAACGAGGCGAACGGGAAGTGATTGGGGCTGCGGAAGGCATGAAAGAAGACAAAGAAAGTTGCTTATCTTTCCTGCGACATTTGAAGGAAAGAGGCTTGAAAGGCACACAATTGTTTATTGGAGATAAGTGTCTTGGGTTGATTGAAGCCTTGATTGAAACCTATCCCCTTGCCAGGTTTCAGCGTTGTATGGTGCATTTCTACCGCAATGTTTTCTCGCTTGTACCCAGAGGCAAAGTCAGGCAGGTGGCAGCCATGCTCAAGGCAATTCATGCTCAGGAAGACAAAGGAGCAGCTCTGGACAAGCTGGAAGATGTAGTTGGCAAACTGAAAGGAATGAAGCTGTTTGAGGCTGCCAGGAAGGTTGAGGAAACGGGCTTAGAAACGCTTGTGTATATGGACTTCCCCAGGGAACACTGGCGGCGGATCCGCTCAAATAATGCCATGGAACGATTGAACCGGGAAATCAGACGCAGAACCAGGACGGTTGGCGCATTCCCAGACGGTCAGTCTGCGTTGATGTTAGTGTGTGCCAGGTTGAGGCACATGCAAGGCTCGCTCTGGGGACAGAAAACGTACTTGAACATGCAACATCTGGAGGAACTACTACCAAGTGATTCCTAAATGTGCGAAAAATACTTGACACTACCGGTAATGGTCTTGAATATTAATATTTTTGTAGTTCGTTACAGGCTATCTTTTCAGAGAGATGGAGCATGATGCCGGGATTGATTAATATCTGTCAATCGGAACATCAATTCGATCACGCGCCACACAAATCCCATTCTCAACAATATAACATTCAACAAAGTGAGGACCATAAAAATTAGTATGTTCAAATTGATGTTCACGGTCTGTCAATATAATTTGTCCTCTTATACAATCTCGGCTTTCAGCAACTTCTCCGACGTTTCTAACTTTCCAATAAACCGAACAATGCTTCGGAGCGTTACAAGATTTGATAAAAAAATTTAGTTTTTTATTATGGCACAGGAATCCCCCTCCTGAAGCCAAAAACTGTCGCAAAGTGAATGGTCGCCATCCATCTTGTGTCACTTTGCAGTCTATTAAGAGATTATATTTTATCCTAACAGGGAACATATCTTCTATGAATTGTTCCGTATTATTGTAAGTATACCTTCTTGTTGTTGATGATTCAGGTTCTCCTTTAGGGAATTCGTTACCGAGAATTCTTCTCCACATTTCATTGCTTCGTCTATCTTGACGTATAATTTCTAGATGCTCTGACAGCTTTCGTATGAATGCCTCGATATCTGTAAGCTCATAATCTTCTAATAAATCATTTTCTGCTATGCACGGATCAAATACGCTAGGCATAATTCCTGCATCAACATAAATTTTGAAAACATCCACTATAGATTGCATGGTTTCAATTAAATGCTCTTCTGTATTCAAGCTTGAATCCGGAAGGTTGTCCGCAATGATTTTTTCTAGAGCAAGTCCCTTTGGATATTTTAAATTTTCAGGACAATTCAAACGTCTCCACCACTTTAGGATCTTCACAAGCGGTTTATATTTATTGTTATTTTCAGAATTGACTTTGCTAGACCAGTTTATGTGTCCTTTCGGGTCAGTAAGAATCCACTCGTTATTATTGCTTGAACCAACACAATACCGGTCTCCATCATCGCTGCACACTACCGGCACAACATCAATGCAAATGCCCTCAAGCTCAATGTCTACTGAATAAGACTGTATTTTTGCATTGCAGTATATGGTTTTTTCTCTGAGTATATTATATATTTCCTGAATTACATCGATAGAATTGTGTCTGGTATCGTACGCTGTTTCAACAACTATGTCAACATCACGTTTGCCATCGTAAAGTTTTGGACGAATACAAGTATGTTTAGCATACGACCCTGATAAAAAAGTCTGGATGTGTATTTCTCTATAGTCCGGATGATTTGCCAAATAATCACGCAGATTGTTTTGAACACTACTAATGTATGAAACAGTTGTACTGCTTGGTTCTATATTACTGAGGAACACATTAAAGTCTTTTTGTTTCGCCATTATTGTTCTTTCCTTGCAAGGTTTATTGATTCAACTGTAGCCTCTGCGTAATCTCTAATATCTAAACCCGCAACCGTACCAAGTTGATAGAGGGAGTCTAATACAATATAGAAAAAAGCTAATATAGATTCATCACTACTAGAAAATTTAACATCTATAAAATCGCCATTTTCACCTCGGTAACAGATAAACGACGTCTTTTTTATTGCACATCCAATATCGACATATGAATTGTTAGCTAAATGCATTTTTAATGTATCAGTCTCTGAAGCATCAACAGCCAGTATTCCGCCAATTATATGTGTCAGTCCTCTTGGTGGAACTGCTTTCCCTCCAATAATCATTTCTCTTGATGAACGAGTTAGAGCTACAACAGAGGATACTTTTGAATTAGCGTATTCCAAAGTACTTTTATCAATTGTTGGCTTAGACTCAAAAACTGCATATACACTTTCTGCAGTAACAAATTTTTCACCAGCATCAGTACCAAAAATAAGCGGCGTGTATAAAGCATCATAAATAATGATGTCAATTTGATCGCTTACATTCCCTTGAGCATCAAAAACGAAACCTTTATCAACAGCGTATTTATTTGGTAAGAAACTACGAAAGAAATCTACCCAAGCACTTTCACAATGATCACCTTTTGTAACAGGGTGATCAAGTAGAATACTTAACTTGCTCTCCAATACAGCTTGTTTTGTTTTAAACATAGATTTTATATTCATTCTCTTTGCCCCCATAGGATTCCTCTTGCTTTTTCAATAATTAGTCTATTTACTCTTGTTATATTTTCGATCTCGTGAACGTAATTAGCACCGAAACATCCACTTGTTTTCCTGGATTTTATGAGACCACACAACGCTACCATAAGTATTTCTAATGTTATCCTCAATTATTCTATAATTGTCTGGCATATTCAAGCTTATTACCTCTCTCATGTCTTAATCGTCTCAATAATTATCTCGTCAATTTGATTTCTAAGGTTAGAGATTTGTTCTCGTGTGCTATTCTGCTTTGACATTTCTTTCTGTATTACATTTACAATACGATTCTGCTCTGTGATGGAAATATCTAAAATAGGAAATTCTCTAATCACAACTGGGAAAATATTTTGATTCTGCAAACCCTTTTTATAGATTTCAATCAAGTATTGAAAATACATTGTTCGAAACGGGGACGACCAGCCTTGTACTCAAGTTCTATTTCAATACGCTCTTTGGGATATCCAAGGGCATTAACCAATCTTGTTAGCAGAAATGCACGTGACATTTCCTCGTCTCCGCTAATTTCATTGATAACGTGATGCTGAACGATTCCGTCATACTGAATTTTATTTTCTGAGACTTCCAAATAAGATACGACACTGGTACTTTGTTCATATATGTAATTTTTGATTAAATCTCTATTCATTTGCATTCACCAAATTTTTCATCCTCATCAATAAATTCCAAAATATCGTCAACGCCGCAGTCAAGTGGTCGGCAGATGCGTTCAATGCTATCGAGTGATATATATTTTCTGCGTTTGATATGCGTCAACCCATTACCGGAGAAGCCAGCCTTATTAATGAGTTCAGAATTGCTCATCTGCCGGTCGATCAATAAATGCAGCAGTTTGTCATAAGATACTGCCATCAGTTTTTCCTTCCGTCCCCGAGAAACCACAATTATTCTATCATTTGCGTGTGAATAATTCTAAAAAAATGAATTAGTTGATTATTTATTATCCTGCTTTTGCATAGACATGCAGGATGCAGCAAAAATTTGATAAGGTAACATAAGTTTCGCACATTTAGAAAGGGGACATGGTTCTCAATCACTTGGTAATATGAAATGGACCTATACATCAAACCAAGGAGAAAGAACCATGTCAAATGAGATTGTACAACTAAATGAGCAAGTTATTCGAACTGAACTGAAAGAGCTGGTCCGGCAAAGTGTCGAGGAAGTTCTGAACGGCTTGCTGGACGCTGAAGCAGACCGGCTGACCAACGCGCGCAAATATGAGCGCACAGAAGGCAGGCAAGACACTCGAGCCGGACATTATCCGCGTAAGTTGTTGACTGGCGTTGGAGAAGTGGAACTGGAAGTACCGAAACTGCGGACTTTGACATTTGAGACTGCGATCATTCAAAGGTACCAACGCTGGGAAACCAGTGTTGAAGAAGCGCTGGTGGAGATGTATCTGGCAGGGGTATCGACCAGGCGGGTTGAAGATATCACCCAGTTGCTGTGGGACGCCAAACTGAGCGCTGGGACGGTAAGCAGACTGAATGGCAAGGTGTATGAGCAGATTGAAGCCTGGCGGCAGAGGCCATTGGAAGGACAATATCCTTATGTTTATCTGGATGGAGTGTATCTGAAGCGGAACTGGGGTGGCCATGGCGGTAAATGAACGAGGCGAACGGGAAGTGATTGGGGCTGCGGAAGGCATGAAAGAAGACAAAGAAAGTTGCTTATCTTTCCTGCGACATTTGAAGGAAAGAGGCTTGAAAGGCACACAATTGTTTATTGGAGATAAGTGTCTTGGGTTGATTGAAGCCTTGATTGAAACCTATCCCCTTGCCAGGTTTCAGCGTTGTATGGTGCATTTCTACCGCAATGTTTTCTCGCTTGTACCCAGAGGCAAAGTCAGGCAGGTGGCAGCCATGCTCAAGGCAATTCATGCTCAGGAAGACAAAGGAGCAGCTCTGGACAAGCTGGAAGATGTAGTTGGCAAACTGAAAGGAATGAAGCTGTTTGAGGCTGCCAGGAAGGTTGAGGAAACGGGCTTAGAAACGCTTGTGTATATGGACTTCCCCAGGGAACACTGGCGGCGGATCCGCTCAAATAATGCCATGGAACGATTGAACCGGGAAATCAGACGCAGAACCAGGACGGTTGGCGCATTCCCAGACGGTCAGTCTGCGTTGATGTTAGTGTGTGCCAGGTTGAGGCACATGCAAGGCTCGCTCTGGGGACAGAAAACGTACTTGAACATGCAACATCTGGAGGAACTACTACCAAGTGATTCCTAAATGTGCGAAAAATACTTGACACTACCAAAAATTTCGCACTCTCTATTTAAGCGGAACATAAAGCTTTACAGGAAATCCTGCTGCAAATTACTACAAACGAAATTTCCTCCGGAGTGTGTAAGGTTTGACGCGTTCCCCCCTCTCCCGGCTGTTAAAGCTAATCATCATCGACTCGCAGGCGTTAAAGACAGCCTATGGCAAAAAGCCCGAAGCGTTGAGTGTGCTGCGAAATCGTGTCGGACAGGGGCTTGAATTTGGGAACAGAGAGCGCCGATGAGCAACACCAGCGTGATGCTTGCCTGTTTGAACTGGCTGCGGGATAAGGCGCGTCTGTGGTTGACATAATCCTGTCATCATTAACATCAATGGCGGCATGTGATCCAAAATCAGCACGCATGCCACCATGATACAACTGCCCCTTTTAGAACTTTTTAAAATCCGCCTGTGTCCGGCCAACCTTCCGGCTGACCATCATAGCCGTCTGCCACGGCATCAAAAAGCGGGAAAAAGTTGACATAAGAGTAGTCAAATGTTTTGTTTTCCTCCGCCACAAGCACATCCCAGCGTCCGTTGGAATAGACAGTCGCGTCCGGCCAGTCTTCGCCGTACTTATGCTCCTCCTGTCTGGCAAAACCGAAAGATTCCAGACGTTTGCCGTAGGCGTCGATATCTTCCTGCTTGTAGGCGATGTCGGCTGTGTAGAAGCTCCTGTCAGGCGCCCAGCCGCCAAACAGGATCTCGCCATTTACCGGCGTAGGGATGTCTTTGGGCCAGACGTCCGGCGCAGGTATGCCCGGTTCCGGATCCGGAGTAGGTGGAATCTCGGTTTCGATCGGATCGGGCGCGGGCTCACTTGGCTCCGGCTCCGCGGTTTCATCCGGCTGAGAAACGGATGGCGTCTGCTCAGGCTGCGCCGGTTCTGCGCTTTCCGATTGAGTAACGGACGGCAGCGGCTCAGCCTGCTTCGGATCCTTACCGCAGGCGGCAAGAGAGAGAACAAGTACCAGAACGGCTAATAAAGGTAGTATTTTCTTAAACATGTGATGATTCTCCTCCTGTAATCTTTTGCCACAAAATGAGTGACAGATAAAATGATAACCATTTACTCATAGCTGGCCGCAGGCAACAACCAAACTGGCTGCCACGACCTGACCCGCCAAATGTTTAAAAATACAAAACCATCTTATCACAGAGTGTTTTGCATTTTTGACTATAAATCATATTGCCATGAAATATCAATAATGCAATACCCATGAGACAGATAAAGTCGGGACTTGTTGCAAGCCGGCTCCTGATTTCTGAGTACCTTGTTTAGCCTCTCCTAAGCGTGTCTTATTTTCAACAGCTATGCAATCACTGCTCCTCGATCAGGCGAATCACTTCCGCAATGCTGATGTCCTTCTCCTTTGCAATTCTTGCCAGATCGTCATATTCGTACTTGGAACGGCTCACACCGTATCCAACGGAATCCTTGCGCCGCACTTCACCGTATGGCGTTTGCAGGGTTGTTATACTGCGCTCCAGCACATATCGATTGCAAGCGACTTCCCGTATGCCGATACTGGTAGTGTGTTTGAAGGCAGCTTTCAGGACAGTTTCCTTCTCCGGTTCACGGCACAATATCTTGATAAGCGTTGCCGGACGGGATTTTTTCATGCCAGCCGGTACAGTAAAGACTTCAAGCGCACCGGCGTCAAAAAGCCTGTCCATCGCAAAGCCGATTTCCTCCGCGGTCATATCATCCACGTTGCAGCTGAGTTCAAGTACCCGGTCACCATGACCGGTAGTTTCACCCAAAAATGCCCGCACACAGTTTGCTGCTTCAAAATCCTTCTTACCCATGCCGTAGCCGATCATCTCGGTTTTCATTACCGGCATATTGCCGAAGGAAGTGACGAAGTGTTTGAGCAAAGCAGCGCCGGTGGGCGTGCAAAGCTCGCCCTTGATTCCGCCGCCGTAAATTGGCACATCGCGCAGGATATATGCTGTTGCGGGCGCAGGGACAGGCAGGATGCCGTGCGCGCAGTGCACATGACCGCTGCCTACATGAACGGGTGAAGAGATGACCTGCTGCGGAGCAATTCTCTCCATCAAAAGGCAAACTGCCGTGATATCCGCGATAGCGTCCATCGTTCCAACCTCATGGAAGTGGATATCAGTCACCGGCACGCCGTGCACATGGCTTTCCGCTTCGGCGATCAGGGCATAGACCGCCAACACGTCCGATCTCACCTTCTGAGAAAGCTTCAAGTCCTCAATAATATGCTCAATTTCGTGCATCCCTCTGTGATGGTGCGTATGCGGGGTGTGATGCAGGGCAAACGCATCTAAATTAGGCAAGGAACATGCATCTCATGAAGAAAGAAGAGGTGCATCATGGAAGAAAGTACATTCACAATCATATTCAGCAGCCTGAAAGACCCGCGAATAGACAGAACAAAGCTTCATAACCTGTTGGATATAATCCTTCTAAGCATCTGCGCGGTACTTTGCGGCGCTGAAACCTGGATTGATATAGCCGAGTTTGGGCAAGCCCGCCAGGATTGGTTGAAGACCTTCCTCCAATTGCCCAATGGCATTCCCTCTCATGACACGATAGGAAGAGTATTCTCGATGATCGATGGCAAAGCTTTTGAACGATGCTTTGCCGAGTGGGTACAAACCTTGTCTGGTCTGACATCTAAAAGCATCGCGATCGATGGAAAACAAATCCGCGGGAGCAAAACTGAAAACAGCGCTCTGACACTGGTAAGCGCCTGGGCAGGTGAAAACAAGTTGGTTTTGGCCCAGGAACGGGTGAATGGGCAGTCCAATGAGATCACTGCTATTCCGAAATTGCTGGAACTGTTGGATCTGAAGGGCAAAATTGTGACCATAGATGCCATAGGAACACAAAAAGGGATCGCCAAACAAATCATAGAAGCAGGAGGTGATTATGTATTGGCGGTAAAAAAGAATCAGGGCAAATTGTTTCAAGAGATGAAATTTGTTTTTGAAACAGATCGCAAACAAGACTTCAAAGGCGCACCTTATGATTATGCTGAAACAGTCAACAAAGGACATGGACGGATTGAAACAAGACGCTGCTGGGCCATATCTGACCCTGAATACCTGAGAAACTTCATTGATGATTGGAAAGGTCTGAAAAGTTTGGTCTTTATAGAGAGTGAACGGCTGATCAACAACAAAAAAGAGTTGAGCATGCGCTATTTCATTAGCAGTATGGAAGGAAAAGCCAGTGACATTCTCTCGACCCAAAGAAGTCATTGGGAGATCGAGAACTGTTTGCATTGGATACTGGATATTGCCTATAACGAAGATCGTTGTCGGGTGAGGAAGGATAACGCGCCTGGCAACTTTTCGCTCATCAGGAAGATGAGTCTGAACCTATTGAAGCAGGATAAAAGTTTGAAGGTTGGTATTCGTGCGAAACGCCTGAGATGTGGCTGGGATCAGGACTATTTGCTGCGCGTCCTTTCGCATTAAGATGAGTTCGCCCCGCGATCTACACTAAACAACCTGTAAGACCCTCATTGGGGTTAGCATTCATTTAACTACATCAAGAAAACATTGGGGGTAACCTTCTTTTATCGGTCGATTTCACGGCAATCAGACCCATTCTTCTAAGCTTCCTACTGAAAATATCCTAATTTTGAATAGTTCATGAAGATTATCTTACAAAAAAGACTGTCTTCCATCCTCGGTGCCTTCCCTTATAAATAAGATGCAATTGCCCTGGGGTGTGATGCGTTTGTTCATGTTCATGGTTATGGTTATGATCATGATGGTGTTCATGCCCATGAAAGTCGCTGGCTTCTTCTTCCTCACCGTTAACGGTAACGATGACGCGGGTTCCGGTGATACCGCATTTTGTGGATAATTCTTTTTTTACTTTAACGCCCGGAATACCGAGGCTGTTCAGCTCAGCAAGGAAAGACTCCTGATCAGGAAGAAGCATCAACAAGGCTGCCGTCAGCATATCTCCGGCTGCGCCCATACCGCAATCCAAATAAAGTGTTTTCACTTTTCTTTCACCTCCATATGATTGATCATACTTGCTAAATACCCGGCTCCAAAACCGTTGTCTATATTGACCACAGATACGCCGCTGGCACAGGAATTGAGCATAGACAGCAGTGCGGATATTCCGCTGAAGGATGCCCCATAGCCAACGCTTGTAGGGACCGCGATAACCGGGCAATCCGCAAGGCCGCCGATCACGCTGGCAAGCGCGCCCTCCATTCCCGCGATCGCGATGATGACGCTCGCGCTCATAATGTCGTCCAGATGGGTAAGCAGCCGGTGCAATCCCGAGATGCCCACGTCATATAGCCGTGTGACCTCATTGCCAAGAAACTCAGCGGTCAGCGCCGCTTCCTCGGCTACCGGAATATCGCTGGTTCCTCCGGTTGCCACGATAATCTTCCCGATGCCGTCCGGGTTTGGCATTGTGCCTATGATGCCAATTCTTGCGTTAGCATGATAATCAAGATCGTAAGTTGAAAGGGTCTTAATCGCTTCTGCAGATTCAGAGGACAGCCTGGTTATGAGTATGGAGTTTTGCCCGTTTCTGCGCATGACATCAACAATGCTGATAATCTGCTCTGGTGTTTTTCCTGTGCCGTATATGACCTCAGCAACACCTTGCCGAATTGCACGGTGCAGGTCGACCTTTGCAAAGCCGATATCTTCAAATGGCGCGGCTTTGAGCTTCAATACGGCATCTTCAACAGACATACTGCCGTTTTGTACAGCAGTGAGTATATTCCTGACAGAATTATTCATTTCGCGCCTCCAAATCAAGCGTCACCGCGCTGTAATACCGCTTCAGTTCCTGTACGATGGCAGTTCTGTTGTTAATAAGCCTCTCAAATTGGGAAGCAGGAATCTGCAGCCTGGCGGCAGTTCCAGCCATTCGCACCCGAAAATCCACAAAACCAAGGGAAATTAAAAAATCCTCCGCGCGTTCCGTGCATTCCAGTTTTTCCTTTGTGATCGCTTCTCCCGTTGGTATTCTCGTGGCAAGGCAGGCATTGGCGGGCTTATCCCAGGTGAAAAGCCCCGCCTCCTTTGAGCGGCGGCGAATTTCCTCTTTGGTCAAGCCGCATTCCCGAAGCGGGGAGAGAACAGATAATTCATTAAGAGCTTTCATTCCCGGACGGTCACTTGGATCATCAGAAGCGTTTGTTCCATCAAGCAGAGTGTTGAATCCATCTTTGAGAGCCTGTTCCGCGATTTTTGAGAAAATGAGTTTCTTGCAGAAGAAGCAACGGTCTGCCGGGTTTGCTGTGATTTGCGGACATTGCAGCATATCGACTTCAATGACAGTCAAATCCGCGCGAAGCTGTTTTGCCATACGTTTTGCGTCGTCCATCTCAAATTGCGGCTGAAAAGCGGATTTGACATAATATGCGCAAACCTTTTCCGCATAGTTGACCGCCGCGCACAAAAGATATGCAGAATCAACGCCTCCCGAAAAAGCTATCGCGACACGCGGGTATAGTAGGAAATAATTGTTTAATTCCATGCGGCACCTCGTATATGATACCGTGATTTTTGTCATGGACGGGCTCAGAACAAAGTTATGATTGTTTGCCCGTTTAGTTGGCAAAAGAGATGGCGGTGAAGATCACCGGCTGACGGCGTACTTCAGCGTAGATCACATCCTTGGCCATGCTTTCCAATTCTTTTTGCATATTCTTTCCCGGGGAGAGAGTCAGTCTTTCGGCGCGTTTGGTAATTTCCGCGAAGAGCGCGTCACTCTCATCCTCAGCCATAAAACCACGGCTTTGAATGTTCAGACTATGGAAAGCATTCTTCTTTTTGTCCAGAATGAGGTTGAGAAATACCACGCCGTCCTTGCTGAGCTGATCGCGTTCGCGCATGGTGGAACGGTCCACATCGCCCACGCCGCTGCCATCTACAAAGACATAGCCGCCTGGGATGCGTTCGCCTAACTTCATTTCGCCGTATGTAAACTCGATCACCCGGCCATTTTCGACAATGGCGATCTGCCGTTCATCCATCCCCACCGAGAGTCCTAATTGGGCATGCTGCTTAAGGTGGCGCAGTTCGCCGTGGGCAGGGATGAGATAGCGCGGGCGGGTAAGGTGCAGAAGCAGCTTCATCTCTTCCTGACTGGGGTGTCCGGAGACGTGCACAGGGGCAACCGTTTCGTAAATCACCTCGGCATCTTTTTCCATCAGGCGGTTGATGGCACGGAAAACCGGCTCTTCATTGCCCGGAATGGGATGGGAGGACAGCACAACGGTATCACCGGCTTTGATATCGAAGCGCTTGTTGGTGCCGTTAGCTAGTTTGCCTAAAATGGACAAGGGCTCGCCCTGGGAACCCGTGACCATGAGGACAACCTGATTATCAGGGAGTTTAAGCGCCTGGTCGAGCGGGACAACAACCTTGGGGTCAAAGTTGACATAGCCCAACTCTTCCGCGATCTTGATATTTTCGGTCATCGAGAGGCCTACAAAGGCAATCTTGCGCCCGAAACGAACGGTAGTTTCATAGATCTGCGTGATGCGCGAAATCAGTGAAGCAAAAGTGGCCACAATAATGCGCCCGCGCGCTTCCTGAAAAACCTTGTCAAAAGCGGCATCGATGACACGTTCTGAAGGCGTCCAGCCTGGGTGTTCGGCATTGGTTGAATCCGCCAGGAGTGCGAGCACGCCTTTCTGACCGTATTCCGCCAGTTTGGCGTAATCGGTGGGCAGGTTGTCTACCGGCGTATGGTCAAATTTATAGTCGCCCGTATGGACGATGAGCCCTGCCGGGGTATGGATGCCCAATCCGCAGCTGTCCGGGATGGAATGGCAGACATGGAAGAAATCTACCTTGAAAGGGCCTATCGTCACGGTTTCACCAGCCAGCACCTTTTGCAAACGCGCTGGATGTTCGGAACGCCGGCGGTTGAGTTTATTCTGGATCAGACCCAAGGTAAGGGGGGTGGCATAGATCGGCGCGTCCACATATTCCAGAACATGGCTGATAGCGCCGATGTGGTCTTCATGACCATGCGTGATGACGATGCCTTTGACCTGGCTGGCCCGCTGCCTGACATATTCAAAATCCGGGATAATGTAGTCGATGCCGATCATGTCATTATCGGGGAACATCATACCGGCATCCACAATGAGCAGCTGTCCGTCGTATTCATAGACGGTCATATTTTTGCCCACCTCACCCCAGCCTCCCAAGGGGATGATACGTAGTGTTTTTTTAATCATAGTTTCCTTACAAGCCCAATGTTTAACCGGTGGGCTTCCGGATAAGTTCATAACAAGGGGCGGGATGACCCCGCTTGTGCGCCAGGGCGATTTTGCGGACAGATTATTCTAATAAGCCTAAATTCAACAAAATACCGCCCAAGGCGGATAATGCATTTAGTATAGCATATCGAAGGGAAGAATCAAAAAAAGTAACGACATAACAAGTAACTCATAGTTGGGTTATAGCCGCAGGCAACCTGGGAATGGAGTTGGGCTGGCAGGATAAAACCAGATCGCCACGCAAAAGAGGCTCCATTAGACTTAGGGGGAAAGAAACAGATGGTAGCCGAACAGGGATTGAACAAGTCTAAGCGTGGCTCAAGGAAGAACCTATATTGCGAAGGAGACCCAATCCCTGTGGTGATCAAGGCTAGATAGCATACCTGTCCATAGCAGAGACCGATAATGGAGAGAGTCCAAATCACCGGGTTCAGCTACCATCACCACAAAGAGGAGTATAGCATATGCGAGCAGAGATGGACTATTATGTTGGGATAGACATGGCGTCAAGAAGTTTCACGAGCAGTATAGGCGAGGGGGAGAATGGCTGGTCAGTAGTGGGGAAGGCAGAAAGTTTTGATAACAGCGAAGAAGGGTATACCAGGTATATGAATTGGTTGAGTGAAAAGGGGGTGACGGCAGACAACAGTCTGCTGTGCATGGAAAACACGGGGGTCTATTCGGAAGGTTTAGCCTATTGGTTAGAAAGCCAGGGGTATAAGGTTTGTGTGGAAACGCCGCTAAAGGTGAAGCGGTCATTTGATATAGAGGGGCATAAGAGCGATGCCGTAGATAGTGTGCAGATTGCAGAGTATGCCTATCGTTTCAGGGATGAGCTGCGGATCTGGCGACCCAGAGACGAGGTATTGGAGCAGGTGAAAGTACTGCTGGCCACACGGGAACAGATGGTGAAGGAGAGAAGCGGCCACATGAGCTATCTGAGTGCACTGAGACGAAAGCCGCGCAGGGTCCGGGAAGCGGAAGAGAGTGTTGCCTGTCTGATTGAAGCTCTAAGCATACAAATCAAGGGGCTTGAAAAGACAATCAAGCAAGCTATTAGTGAGGAAGCAGAGTTGGCAGAGCAGGCTCGTCTGTTGGACAGCGTACCGGGAGTGGGGGAGCTGCTCAGTGCGCATGCATTGGTTGTTTTTCATCAGATGGGAGAGGAGTTGAGTGACAAGAAGGTCGCAGCCTTTCTTGGTATCTGCCCATTGGAACACAGCAGTGGAAGTTCGATCTGGCGCAAACCGAAATCCTCTGGTCATGGCCCGGAGGTGTTCAGAAAGCTTTTGCACTTGGGATCCAGATCGGCCTGTACTCATAACGACTATTATAGGAGTTATTATTCGCGCAAATTGATGGAAGGCAAAGCCAAGTCAGTCGTTGGTGATAAACAATGTGGGAAATAAATTACTGAGCGTGATGGTGGCTGTGTTCAAATCAGGCATACCTTATATACCTGGATACCGCTCCTTCCACCCAAAACTCTTGACAAAGTCATAGCATTCGCAATGACACTATTCCGTTGTTGCGAGCGAAGCGTGGCAACCTGGGGTTGGTGTTGGGTTGTCAGGATAAAACCAGATCGCCACGCAAAAGATGCTTGCGGTGATACTATTCCGTCATTGCGAATGAAGTGTGGCAATCTGATGTTGATTGTTATTCAGAGAGATAAAACCAGATCCCCACGTCGGGCTTAGGCCTCCTCGATGACGCCTGCTTTTTGTTCCAAGCAACGCATGCAAAAATCTTACAAGATTCCGATATTTCTTTGATGTGACTCTGACAATGCCGGCTTATCCTAAACTTAGACAAAATTGAAATAATGGAGGTAGCAATGGCTTATTTAATCAGACGCAATCCCTATGGACGGGATGCTTATTTCAACAGAATGATGGAAAGATTCTTCGACGTGGATACGGAACCCTTACCGTCCGGCTTCCCGTTGGATGTTATTGAGAACGATGGTGAGTTCCTTGTGCGCGCCAGCATGGCTGGTTTTGACCCTGATAATCTGGAAATTACCTACGACAATAACACCCTGACGATCAAGGGTGAGTTAGACGAGGAAAATGTGGACGAGAAGGAAGGTAAGTTCCACATCCGCGAACGCCGCTTTGGTTCTTTTGCCCGCAGTGTCACACTGCCGGAATTGATTGAACCAGACAAGATTTGCGCGGAAAGCGACAATGGCGTTCTGACCGTTCACCTGCCCAAGAAACCGGAAACGCAGCCCCGCCGAATTGAAGTGGGCGCAAAAGCAGGCAAACCGGCTGCCAAGAAAACCGTGATTGACCACGACAAGAAGTAAGAACTAGGTACGACAAAACAGGCCACTCATCGGAGCGGCCTGTTTTGATTCCTGAGCCAGACAGGAAACGATGCTTCCATAAAAAGGGATGAATCGCCTTATAATTAGCGCAAAGCAGACCACCCAGGAGAGCAACGCATGAAAGATAACAAATATAAGGTGCCTGGAAAAGGGAAGATTAATCTCAAGGATTACGACCCCAATGATTCCAGCCTTTTTGATGGCAATAAAAGTGACGGCAAAGAAGCCCTTGCCAGAATCACGAGGGATATCGAGAAACTCCAGGAGCTGCTCTACGCGGAAAGTAAACGACGCGTTCTGGTGATCCTGCAAGCCATGGACACAGGCGGAAAAGATGGTGTGATCCGTGCGGTTTTTGAAGGCGTGAACCCCCAGGGTGTGAAAGTGGCTTCCTTCAAAGTGCCCACCCCTCTGGAACTGGCACATGACTACCTCTGGCGTGTTCACCAACACACTCCCGCCAAGGGGGAGATTGTCATTTTCAACCGCTCCCATTATGAGGACGTTCTGGTTGTGCGGGTCCACAACATGGTGCCTGAGAAGGTGTGGACCAAACGATTCGAACAGATCAACGATTTCGAGCGAATGTTGGCTGCGGAAGGCACCACCATCCTGAAATTTTTCCTGCATATTGATCTGGATGAACAGGCTGAGCGTTTCCTGGCCCGTGTGGAAGACCCCACAAAAAACTGGAAATTTAACCCTGGAGACCTGGAGGAGCGCAAGTATTGGAAAGACTACATGCAAGCCTATGAAGATGTACTCAACAAGACAAGTACGCCTTGGGCGCCCTGGTATGTGATCCCCTCCAATAAAAAATGGTACCGAAATTGGGTAATTGCCAGTATTTTGCGTGATACGCTCGAAGGCTTTAAAATGAGTTACCCCCCTGCATCCCTTGATCTGGAAAAATACCGCCAGATCCTCCAGAATATGGTACCCACCAGGGACCGCAAGCAGGATATTTACCTGCCGGCACCAGAAACTCCTGAAAAACCGGACGAAAAATAAAGCATGTTTCTACACCCAAATCCACCTAAAGCTATCCTGGTTGGGCGGCTTCAGCGTGAATATTTGCTCCCCTTCAATCAGCCAGCATGCCTGGATGTTTTAGGCGGGAATTTAGCTTACGCTGCAGCAGGAATGGCATTATGGGGAGGGAAGGCGGGTTTGGTCACACGAGTAAATGCGGACTTCCCAATAGAAATCTGGTTGGACCCTTTTGTAAAGCAGGGATTTGATCTGGAGGGCGTGAGTGTGGTTAATGGAGATATCGACCACAGGCACTTTGTCGCCTATTCAGACCCCATCACTGCCCATTTTGAAAACCCGATGACCTGGTTTGCTGAAAGAAACCTACCTTTTCCACCTGAACTACTGGGTTATGATCTGGGTCCTTCACTCCCCTGCAGCAAAACAGAATATGCGGCATACTCCTTTCGTGTCAATGACCTGCCGCGCGATTACCTTGAAGCGCACAGTGCTCATATCTGCCCTATTGATTTCATTTCCCATAAATTACTGCCTTCGCTGCTCAAGGCAGGCATGATCCAAACGCTGAGCATGCGCGCAAGTGCTTGTTATATGGATCCGGTGTACTGGTCGGAGATGCATGGGTTGCTCTCAGACCTGACAGTGTTCATGCTTCAGGAAAAGGAAGCCCTCAAACTCTTCCAGGGACGCAGTCAGGACCTCTGGGAGATTTCAATGGTATTGGCTGGTTTTGGGCCCGAATATGTGCTCCTCAATACCGCCGATGGAGCTGTGATGGTGTATGACCGCATCGCAAACAAGCGCTGGATCGTACCGGCTTACCCGGTGAAGATGGTTGATCCAACCGGATGCGTCCATGCTTTTGACGGCGGATTTCTATTGAATTACCGCAAAGGGTTCAATATTCTGGAAGGTGTGCTGCATGGACAGGTCAGCTCGGCTTTCTGTGCTGAGGGCAGCGGGTCCCGCTTTGTGATGGAAGCCATGCCAGCTTTGCGGGATGCCCGCCTTGAAGCCCTGCGGTCCAGAATCAGGGAGATTTAACGCTTTTCCATTTCTGCCGGCTCATTGACCAAGCGGATTTGATATAACACGTCCCAATGTTTACCAGTAACGTAGAGAGCTTTTCCTTTTGCATCGTAAGCAATTCCGTTGAGCACCTCCCCTTGTTTTTGGGCATTCTCTTCCGGCATAAGCCCAGCCAGGTTGATTACTGACAGGACCTTACCGTCCGAGGGGTCAATACGCAGGATGATATCGCTCAAATAGACATTGGCGAACAGATTTCCCTCAATCCATTCCAGTTCGTTAATCCGCTCTATTGGCTGCTCCTCGTGTACCTGAATGGTCCGCTGCACGGCGAAGGTTTGCGGGTCAAGAAAACGGATCAGGGAAGACCCATCCGACATGATCAGGGATTTTCCATCCGTGGTCAGTCCCCAGCCTTCCATGTCATATTGGAATTCCCATGTTTTTTTTAGCGTGGAGGAATCGTACACAAAACCTGTCCCTTCCCGCCAGGTCAATTGGTAAAGGTTTCCGTTCAGGAACGCAAGCCCCTCCCCGAAGTATTGAGGATCGAGATCCACGCTTGCCAATATCTGCCCTGTCAGCGGGTCCACCTGGCGCAGATCCGACTCACCATAAAGACCCGTGCTCTCAAAAAAAGTACCTTCGTGAAAAACCAGCCCCTGAGTGTAAGCGTTGCGGTCGTGTGGGAACTGAGCCAAAATCTCGTAACCAACATGATGTCCGAGGTCTGCCGGAACAGCCGGAGGTTCAACGTTGCAGGCAGTCAATAAAAAGATTAAGGCCAAGGAGAACAAAAAAAGTTTCAACTTCATGTTTCTATTTTATTCCAACCTGATGTTTTGCTGTTATCAAAACCTTGATCGTTTTCAGAAGCTGCCGGTGATAAAATCCATTCAACACATCAGGAGGCAGACACGAGCAACGTTCTCGGACGCTTTTTACGTTATGTAAAGATAGATACCCAGTCGGATGACGCATCCGAAACCTATCCTAATACCGCCAAACAACTGGACCTGGCCAGGCTGCTGGTTGAGGAACTCAAGGAAATAGGGATGCAGGATGTTCAAATGGACTCCTGGGGCTACGTCACCGCGACTCTGCCCTCAAATGTTGAAAAAGACGTACCCGTGATGGGTCTGCTCGCGCATATGGATACCAGCGCCGCAGCCAGCGGCGCTGATGTAAAGCCACGGGTGGTAAAGAACTATGATGGCGGAGAGATTGTGCTCAACAAAGATCTGGGCATTCTGCTCTCCCCTGCTGATTTTCCGGAATTAGGTGACTACATCGAAGATGACCTGGTGGTCACAGACGGGACAACCCTGCTGGGGGCAGATGATAAAGCCGGAATTGCTGAGATTATGATCGCCATGGAATTCCAGAACCTCCTGCCAGCTTTCGACAGGCCAGAATTCACAGCAGATCGTGAAGGATTTTTTCATTTGGTGGGTATGAAGGGCAACTGTGAAGAGGCAAAACTCGGTTACATTATCCGCGATCATGACTTTGATTCCTTTGAACAACGCAAAGCAACTTTGCAGGACGCAGCAGATTTTTTGAACAAATGTTACGGCGCGGGCACCGTGGACCTTTCCATCCGGGACAAGTATTACAACATGAAGAAAATGTTCATTCCAATAAGAGGAGGGACAGACCGGTCGCGCCTATCCTATATGGGTTTGCTCACGCCGGACCTCTTCACGGGCCGGATAGCAAGTATTACCATATCGTAGCGGAAGGGCAGAACCCGACCTGGATCGCGCAGTATTATGGGATCACATTGGCAGACCTGATCGCTTGGAATAGCGGTAATGAGGCGCGCGTTTGGTACCCCGGGGAGAAGATGCTGCTGGAGATCACCCCTCCGCCCACCCTCACTCCAACCCTGGCACCCCCCACAGCTACGCCTATTCCCTCGCTCACGCCCACACAAACCGGCACCCCGCAGCCGACTGCCACGATCGATCTGACACCTCTGGCTCAGGCAGTACTGGAACAGGAGCGCGCGGAGGGTAAAAATCGAATCTGAGACTTGATATTATTGGTTTTTAGACAAAAGTTCAAGCGGAAACGCTTGGGGACTGCCCTCAGGGCAAACGCATCTAAATTAGGCAAGGAACATGCATCTCATGAAGAAAGAAGAGGTGCATCATGGAAGAAAGTACATTCACAATCATATTCAGCAGCCTGAAAGACCCGCGAATAGACAGAACAAAGCTTCATAACCTGTTGGATATAATCCTTCTAAGCATCTGCGCGGTACTTTGCGGCGCTGAAACCTGGATTGATATAGCCGAGTTTGGGCAAGCCCGCCAGGATTGGTTGAAGACCTTCCTCCAATTGCCCAATGGCATTCCCTCTCATGACACGATAGGAAGAGTATTCTCGATGATCGATGGCAAAGCTTTTGAACGATGCTTTGCCGAGTGGGTACAAACCTTGTCTGGTCTGACATCTAAAAGCATCGCGATCGATGGAAAACAAATCCGCGGGAGCAAAACTGAAAACAGCGCTCTGACACTGGTAAGCGCCTGGGCAGGTGAAAACAAGTTGGTTTTGGCCCAGGAACGGGTGAATGGGCAGTCCAATGAGATCACTGCTATTCCGAAATTGCTGGAACTGTTGGATCTGAAGGGCAAAATTGTGACCATAGATGCCATAGGAACACAAAAAGGGATCGCCAAACAAATCATAGAAGCAGGAGGTGATTATGTATTGGCGGTAAAAAAGAATCAGGGCAAATTGTTTCAAGAGATGAAATTTGTTTTTGAAACAGATCGCAAACAAGACTTCAAAGGCGCACCTTATGATTATGCTGAAACAGTCAACAAAGGACATGGACGGATTGAAACAAGACGCTGCTGGGCCATATCTGACCCTGAATACCTGAGAAACTTCATTGATGATTGGAAAGGTCTGAAAAGTTTGGTCTTTATAGAGAGTGAACGGCTGATCAACAACAAAAAAGAGTTGAGCATGCGCTATTTCATTAGCAGTATGGAAGGAAAAGCCAGTGACATTCTCTCGACCCAAAGAAGTCATTGGGAGATCGAGAACTGTTTGCATTGGATACTGGATATTGCCTATAACGAAGATCGTTGTCGGGTGAGGAAGGATAACGCGCCTGGCAACTTTTCGCTCATCAGGAAGATGAGTCTGAACCTATTGAAGCAGGATAAAAGTTTGAAGGTTGGTATTCGTGCGAAACGCCTGAGATGTGGCTGGGATCAGGACTATTTGCTGCGCGTCCTTTCGCATTAAGATGAGTTCGCCCCGCGATCTACACTAAACAACCTGTAATACCCTCATTGGGGTTAGCATTCATTTAACTACATCAAGAAAACATTGGGGGTAACCTTCTTTTATCGGTCGGTTTCACGGCAATCAGACCCATTCTTCTAAGCTTCCTACTGAAAATATCCTAATTTTGAATAGTTCATGAAGATTATCTTACAAAAAAGACTGTCTTCCATCCTCGGTGCCTTCCCTTATAAATAAGATGCAATTGCCCTGGGACTGCCCTCAGTGTTGATAATGACAGTCAGATCTTAGAGTTCCGATTGCCCCTGCTCCTCAGAACTCAGCTCCTCTGCATGAAGGGCTGATTCTTCGCGACTGCCAATGCTTCCGGTCACGAGATCATCCCGCTCGCTTGAGAACTTAATGTCCTTTTGCATAAAACCCACCAAACCATACAGGAGTTCAGCAATAAGCCAGATGATCCTGTTCATAGCAGCATAGACAGCAATAGTCTCAACAGGTGCAATATTCGTAAACATCCACGCCAGCACAATCTCACGAACACCCAGCCCACCTGGTGCAAAAACAGTAATGTACCCGACCACCCAGCTGAGCGCATAACCTCCAATATAGATTGCCGCTTTCGAAATCTCAAACATGGGGAAGATTAGATAAAAACTAAGTCCAATCAACAACCATAAGATTATTCCAACAACCATTATCTTCCAAAACGCTGTCACATGCTCTTTAGTATGTTTACTCATCCAATGGTGCAACCAGATCAAGGAAATTGTCCACAGTAAAAGAATGATGCCACTTGCCAAAGCTCCTGCCGTCGGAGAAATTTTTAGATTTATAATGTTTTGGAGAATATCCAAACGAAACGTGAGAACTGAAATGGCTCCGATAACGACAGCAGAAGATAAAAGCCAGCAATTTTCAAGAATTAAAGATCTACTAATTTGTTTTGGGGTAAACCCCTTTAGACGATAAATACCAATTCTGCCCACAAAATGCCATACACCACCGGGAATATATTTTCCTATTGAAGTGATGCCATAAATTCCGATGGTTCTATAAAAAGGTTGATGCCAGCCCTCGGCTTGTATGGAAAATTGAACCAGTAGAACAATGAGTACTTTTCCTGATAATAAACACAGCAAGGAGAGAATGATTCTAAAAATAGAAACCTTGGTAACCAAATTAACAATTTCAATCTGGTGTCTTTTATAGAACCAGTAAGTCCCAAAGACTACCAAGCCAAGCCAAACCCATTTAAGTAGAGAAAGAACCACTCCTTTCTTGTTCTTTGGCTGAGGTACCCTTTCATCCATTACTGTCATGCGCTTCTTCATATATCTGAAAAATTCTACCGTATCTTGGCTGCACATAAGAAGAATGGTTAACCAAATTTATCAATCTGAGCCTTAGAAGAGTGATTATAAATTCAGGAATTCTTGCAGGTAGTTAAATTGTATGAGTGAGCTTTGTTTTACATTGGACAGATGAGACTGTAGCATTACTTTCATCTCCTCCAGGTTTGTCAAAGCTTTCAGAAACAAACGGGTTATTTGCACGCTTTCGTGTTGATAATCAATCGCAAATTCCGCCATCTGAAAATCCTGCAGTGTTTCACGGTATTTATGTGACCACCCAATCACCATTGTGGGCACACACAAGGACAGCCCGGCGATCATTGCATGGAATCTTGAGGTGATTAACAAGTCAGTCTGCGCAATCAAATCACGGACACCTCTTGTATTGATGTCATAATCAATCCAAGTCACACGATCCAGCAGCTCATGTGGAAGTTCCCGGGTAAAGGTTTGCCGAACTGCCTGAATCGCGATGATGTCATTATTCATGATTTCTGTAGAAGCCTGCCGGCTGCCATTGGGGAGGTAAATAAAATGGATGTTCCGATCCTGGGTCGCCAAAAGTAAATTGAGCAGTCTTCCTGGGTAGTCTATCCCTTTCCTCAGAGATTTCTTTAATACCAGACTGCTCGGGGCGACAGAGACCACCAAAGTGGACGCACCCCTTTTTCTTTTTAGAAAATCCACTACTTCCGCTACTTTATCTTCATTTTCAACTGATAAGCTGTCTTCAGCATTGAATAAGAAGGCAATATCCGCGGCTTGAAAATAGTTTCCTGGCCCCAATAACTGGTCTAAATAACTTGAAGATAAATATCCCCTAGAGAATATCTTCTGGCATAACGGCAGTATGTGTTTTGCCAATCGTTTATTGATTGAGGTTCTGAAAGGACCGGTTGCCTGAGACATTTTGATAATTGGCACTCCTAACAGATAGGCAGGCAGTATGGTAAGCACATTATAAAGAAGCTGTACCGTCCGGCCATCAGAAAAAGTGATACCTCCTATGTCCAGCAGACAATCAGAATTTTTGAGCGCAGCCAGAGGTTTGGGCAAAGGGAGTGTGATCCGTATTCTTTTAAATAACCAATAGAGAAGTGCAAACGGAAAATGCACCAATGCGACACTTAAGGGTTCACCGGAGTAAAAATGGATATTCGGTTTTGAGACCAGCTTTGAATCTTCTTTAGGATAGATCGAATATATATTAAACTGGGCACCTGGTGAGAATCGAAGAATTCTTGCCATACTTGTCATCAGCATCGCTTCAGCACCGCGATTGCCCCATACAGACCCACCCATGAATGAGATCATATTGTTTTTCATTGTAAAGTCTCGAGCAGTTTAAGCAGGTACAATTTTATTGTGAGCAGTTTTTTGGGAATACTGCGCACCTTCTCCGCGCCTTCATCGGTCTCAGAAAGCAGTGCATTCTTTAAGATGATGCGAGCCACTATTTTATCCAGCAGTCTCACTTTTCTGCCAGTCGTATCTTTTATCTTCAGTCCGAATTCATGTGCAACGGCAGCCCGCGCAGAGATATTGCTATGCGTACTGATTGATCTGGCCTGAGAGTCCATAATGCGTGTGATTGGTTGGGGCGTCAAACTCAGCACTCCTGCTTGTTCCATTTCTTCGAGCAATTGCTTCAGCTGCTGATTACGAACGATTATCCCCGAATGTTTAATAGCCAAGTCCCTCATTTGCTCAAGCCACACATCCCCGACTGAAATATCACTATCATAGCCAAAGTGATCAGAACAATGCAAACATTTTCTTTCACAAAAGTAGTAAAGGTTCTGATACTTACTGAAGTAGGAGAATTTTTTACGCACAACCAAGCCATCATCATAGGCTGCCATCAAGGTGCCACGCCACAACCCGGAGCGATAGCGGAAGTCTCTTAGAATTGCTTCATGGGAGGGGTGAAGTTTATCCAGCACGAGTTCAGTTAACTTTTTATTCGAAAGATGCCCACAGAAAAGCGTAATCACTATCTTTACTTTTTCAGCAAGCAACGGGTCTGTTTTCCTGGCACTTTGCAACAGGGTGGTATCACAAGGCAGGGCGACAACAGCCAAGCAGCCTGGAAATTCACGAACGAGCGACATTGCTTTGGAACTGAATGGCGCGGATATATATTTGCTCCCCTG
The DNA here is from genome assembly GCA_040772525.1 of Anaerolineaceae bacterium. Lineage (GTDB taxonomy): Bacteria > Chloroflexota > Anaerolineae > Anaerolineales > Anaerolineaceae > Mesolinea. The sequence continues at coordinate 948,015 of JAXGXZ010000001.1, forward strand.
GGAATTTTCTAGGTCTTCAGGTTTTGTGGCAATAAAATATTCCAGTTCTACCTGATTATCATGAACTTGATTACGACACACCAATGCGCCATCTACGATACGTTTTTCTATTAAATATCGTAGGGTCGCAGTAACAACTCCCCCAGAGGCAGCATTACTACGGATCAGATGATCCTTGGCATATCCAAAATAGGTGGCTGAGTATGTACCGATGAATGTAGATATATCTTCGTCAGTCCAGTTTTTTTTAAATAGCCGGTCTATGAATTCTAATTTCACCCATCCTCTTGTTTTGAACGCGCTTCAATTTGTGACTTTTTCTGAAAGTAAAGCAATTGTTCTTCGTTTTTTCGGATTCGAACAAACATATCTGCCAACAGTCCCACCACCCAGAGCAAAATTGCCAGCGACAATGTGTAGATCCCAATGAAACCAACCACCTTGTATGGCGTAAATGCGCCCGTTCGCAGGTAATGGATCAACACAAAACCGCCAGTTAATATGGTAATCACAAGGGGGATTAATCCCATTAAACCAAAAAATCGCAATGGTTGGTAATCGCGGTAGGTCCGGAAAATTATCTTGATTGTATTGACGAAATACCGGAAAATGTTCCCCGCCACACGGGACTTGCGCTCAGGAAAATAATTGACGGATACTGGTATGGTTCGTATTTTCAAGCCTTTATTAGCCAGGTCAATGAATGATTCCTGAGTATAGGTAAAGGAGCCTGTCAGGTTCATTTTGAGCATAGCTTCACGCGAATAGGCTCTAAACCCGCAGCTTACATCCGGATAATTGTTCCCAACAATGCGGCTTATCAGGCGCGACATCTGTTGATTGCCCCAGAATTTGACTGAACTCATAAATTCCGGTTTAACTCTTTTCCCGTCATTTCCGGTAAAACGGTCGCCAGAAACAAAGTCGACCTTGCCAGAAAGAATCGGTGCAACTAATGTTGGAATGTCGTCTGGGGAAAACTGGCCATCGGCATCAATGTTCACCATCACATTTGCGCCTAGCTCAAGCGCTTTCTCCAGACCCGTTCTGAAGGCAGCACCTACGCCGCGGTTGTAATTATGTGATATCACCAACGCGCCAGCTTCCCGCGCCACTTGTGCCGTGTTATCCTTGGAGCCGTCATCCACCACCAGTACCTGAATGCTGTCGATGCCGTACAGGTCGGCAGGCATTCTTTTTATAACAGATCCAATAACTGCTTCTTCGTTTAGTGCAGGAATCAGAATAATTAGTTTCATATTGTTTTCAATCTCTTTAGCCAATGAGCGACATGTTGTGAAAGTATTCTAAATGTTAAAGAATTTATTGGCAACAATAATGTACGGTTCAATACATAATTATACAGAAGGGGTCAAGCTGTAGTATTCGAGGCCGTTGAAAAAGCAGTTTATTCAGCAGAAGCACTATTGATTGTGAAGCGGATCAGGACTTCATTTTAGACTTGCGGATAGCATGTTGTCTGCCTCATTCTTCAATTGCTGGTTGATCTTTTCCATCACCTCATTCAGTTTCTCACTATCGATTTTTTCCTTCCCCCATTTCATTGAGATCGCGTTTCTCATATTCTTTCTCTTCTTCTGCTTCCAACTCATCTATCCGTTCCAACAGCGCTCTTACTTTTTCTTGCAGCTTGCCTTTTTGTGTCTGGGTGCTTTTTCGCCATACAAAGCTGTATTTGTTCGCATTCGCCTCGATCTTTGTCCCATCAATGAAATAACTTTGCATGTCTATCATCCCCATCTCAAGCAATTGTTCGATTATTCCATAGAACACTTCATTGATGACATCTTTCATCACTTTTGCCCTGAACCGGTTGATCGTCCGAAAGTCCGGACGGTTCATTCCACTCAGCCACATGTAGTTGATGTTCTCTCTCAGTGCCTTGGCTATCTGACGTGAGGTGAAGACCCGCTGTGTGTAGGCATAGATGATGACTTTGAGCAGCATTTGTGGGTCGTAGGCGCTGGCTCCTCCCCCTTTGTATTGCGCCTCCAGCAGGCTTCGATCCACTCCGTTGATCATTTTGTTTACCACGCGCACTAAATGCCCTTCTGGGATCATCTCGTTGACATTGGGTGGTAATAGCAGGCTTTGTTCTTGTTGGTAGCTTTTGAAGACTTGTCTTTTCATACCCCCTATTATATTAAATTTTTGAGGCTGTCCCTATACTTTTGGGTCAGCCTCGTTTCAGCAGCTTTCAAAAGCAGACTAAGCGCAGTCTGAGCCACAACCGCCACAGGAGGAGGTATCGCCACAACCTGCACAGCTGGAATGCAAGTGCCCGTGAGCCATCTCCTCTTCCGTAGCCTGCCGGATGCCCAGCACGGTTACCAAAAAATGCAAGTCCTTGCCTGCCATGGGGTGGTTCAGATCCAGCTCCACGCTGTTTTTGCTGATGGCGGTGGCAACGCCCGTAAAGATGTTCCCGGAAGCATCACGCAATCGCATAGGTTCGCCCAGGCGAATCTCAAAATCTGCCGGAAAGACAGTTCGTGAAACGCTGATGACCTTTTCGGGGTCAAATTCGCCGTAAGCATCCCTGGCAGGGGAAATAATCTCCTTGCTCTCGCCCAGCTTCATTCCGGTCATTGGGGTTTCCAGACCTGGAATGATATTCCCATGGCCGTGAAGGTATTCCATCGTGTTCGATTCGATTTCCTCGCCGTCCACGGTAAGGTTGTAAGCCATTTGCACCACTGCGTCATTTTGAACAGTGGATAATTCTTGTTCTGTCATTTTTCTCCATCCTTCGCTTTGGCTATTACCAAGCCGCCAAATTATAACAGAAGCAAGTTGGGCTAACATTAAGTTTATATAAGATATTTGCACCTCTGAACCTGGCCATGGCAAACCCTCACAGAAATAACCTTTAATACCTGATTGACAAGTGAGTAATTAGTAGGCTAAAATAGCCTCCTTATTGAAAATAATTCTCAATTGGAAAAGATGAACTGGCAAAAAGCACTCACAGAACAAGGGTACCGCCTCTCCACGCCCCGCAAGCAGGTGATGGCTTACCTCGAAAACAAAGAAAAACCCATGACCCCTCTGGCAATTCATCAGGGAATGCGGCAGCAGGGAAGTAACGCGAGTCTGGCAAGCGTGTATCGCAATCTTGAGCTGCTCTATACCCTTGGACTCCTGAGAGCTGTTTATGACCCTGAGGGTAATTTGGGTTACATGGTTGCTTCAGGCGGTCATTATCACCATATCCTGTGTAAATTCTGTCACAAAGCAGTTGAATTCAGCGGTTCGGAAGATCTTTCTATGCTGATCAGACAAGTAGAAAAAGAAACCTGTTATGACGTGAGCGGACATTTATTGCAGCTCTACGGCTACTGCCCGGAATGCAAATCAAAAGGGTTTGTATGAAAAAAATAGTACTCACAATCCTTACCCTGAGTCTCCTTGCTGGATGCAGCCTGGTGTCCAGCCCTCCCCCCAAGGACAAATTACAGATCGCGGTCAGTGTTTTGCCTCAGACCTGGTTCGTTCGTGAGCTCACCGGTGATCTAGCAAATGTGTTTGCGTTGGTGGGCAGCGGGGATGATGCGCACACCTATGAGCCCAGCCCTCAGCAGATGCTTAGCCTGGCAGATGCCGATATCTACTTCACCATCGGAATGGAATTTGAATCAGCCTGGTTGCCCAAATTTTCCAATGCCAACACCGCTATGCGCGTGGTAGATTCCGCCTTTGGAATCCAATTGATCACACTGGGGGGCGAGCTTGAGATGGCAGGGAGGAACACCCGCTCCTCTTATGGTCACGATGGTTTGGACCCGCACATTTGGTACAGTCCGGCACGGATGAAACAGATGTCACAGACCATGGCCAAGGCACTCATCACCTATAACCCCGAGAACAAAACGGTGTATGAACAAAACCTGGCAATTTTGCTGAAGAAAATAGAACAGGTCGATCAAAAGGTAAAGGAACGTCTGACCGGACTTTCAAAGGACACCTTTCTAGCTGCCCATCCAGCTTGGGGGTACTTTGCGGATGCTTATGGATTGCATCAATTGGCAATTGAGGAGGAAGGGCAGGAGCCCGGCCCTGAAACGCTGGCTGCCCTGATTCTGAAAGCACGTGAGTTAGGCATTCATACGATTATTACCCAAAAAGGCGTGGACCATAAGTTGGTTCAGAGTGTTTCCGGGCAATTGGGCGGCGCTGAGATTATTGAACTGGATTCCCTTAGCGAAAATTGGGAAACTGCCATGTTAGAAGCGGCTGACGCGCTTGCAAAGGCTCTGAAATGACACAGGAGATAAGTCCCAAAAATCCAATACCTTTGGTGGAACTCAAGCAGGTTTGGGCCGGATATGACGCAGATAACGTGCTTGAAGATGTCAACTTCAGCATCTACCCGCGGGATTATGTAGGTTTAATCGGCCCCAACGGCGGCGGGAAAACCACCTTGATCCGTGTGATCCTGGGCTTGATCAAACCAACTTCAGGAACTGTTTCCGTCATGGGGAAACCTGCTTCCGTTGGGCGGAGAATAATCGGTTACGTGCCCCAGTTTTCATTGGAAGATAAAACCTTCCCCATCAGTGTCTGGGATGTGGTAAGCATGAGCCGCATCCGGCCTGGGTTGGGTTTGCAGCGGTTGACCAGCGAGGATCAAGACGCTGTTCAGTGGTCGCTGCGGCAAACCGGAACGCTTGGGCTTGCAAAAAAATCGATAGGCGACCTTTCGGGCGGGCAGAGGCAGCGTGTACTCATTTCCCGGGCGCTTGCCACAGAGCCCCGGCTTTTGCTGCTGGATGAGCCTACCACCAGTGTGGACCCACAGGTTAGCCAAGGCATCTATGAACTTTTGGCTGAGTTGAATGATCACGTGGCTATTCTTCTGATCTCACACGACATGTCTGCCGTTTCCCGTTATGTTAAAAAGATTGGCTGCGTCAATCGCCGTTTGGTTTACAACCATGGAAAGGAACTGACTGCTGAGATGATGGATGCTGCCTACAAAGGTTCCGCGGACTGTGATTTTATGAATTTTGATTGCCACATTTCACAAGTTCACCGCGGGGAGGGTCAGAAACGTGGCTGATTTGTTTGCTTATGAGTTTGTACGCAACGCCCTGTGGACAAGTTTGCTTGTGAGCCTGGTTTGCGGGGTTGTGGGCACCCTGGTGGTGTTGAACCGGATCGTTTTTATCAGCGGGGGCATCGCCCATGCAGCTTACGGTGGGGTTGGGTTGGCTTACTATTTGGGCGTGAGTCCCGTGTTGGGGGCGATTGCCTTCAGCCTTGTATCTTCGCTGACTATGGGCTTGATACACCGCCGCCAACGGCAGCATGCAGACACACTCATCGGTGTGATGTGGGCGATAGGTATGGCCATTGGCATTATCTTTCTCAACTTGAGCCCGGGCTACAAGGCCGACCTGATGAGCTACTTGTTTGGCAGCATCCTGGCAGTCTCAGCGGCTGACCTTATGAAGATGATGATCGTTCTCGCACTGGTATTGGTCTTTATCGGTTTATATTACCGCCAGATTCTGGCTATTTCTTATGATGAGGTCTTTTCTACGGTGCGCAACCTGCCCGTGGATGTGCTCTACCTGGCAATGATTGCCCTCATCGGTCTGGCGGTGGTGATCTCCATGCGCGTGGTTGGGCTGATTATGGTGATTGCCTTGCTCTCTATCCCGGCAGCCATCGCCTCCATGTATGCCCGCGAGATGTGGCGGATCATGCTGCTTTCCGTGGTTCTCTCCATACTCTTTACGGTGGGAGGGCTGCTGATATCACTGTATCTCAACCTTCCCTCCGGCGCGGTTATTATTCTGGTGATGGGTTTGGGCTATTTGCTGGCACTGTTGATCAAGTCACTCGGATTGAAGCCAGCTGTTCAGAGAACCTGATCTAAGATCTTTGCTAATAATTTAACAAATTATTCACATTACTGCATTCAAGGTACAATCAACTTAAGATGGGTCTCAAAGAATTTCTCCAGGACGAAGGTTCCGTTAAAGTCGGATTGTGGGTGGGTAAACACATACCCCTGCCAGAAGGACACAGACTGGCTTTGCGAATTGGTGCTTATATAGCCAGGAAGCGCGGCAGTATTATGGTGCGCAACGTAAAGGTCAACCAATGGGTGATCTCCGGTGGAACGGCAAACCGAGAAATGCTGGACCATATCTGTAAAAAGGTGATTCAGAATCTTGTGACTGCTCAATATGAGTATTTCTACTATCTTCAACATAAGGAAGAAGGGCTAAAACGCATGATCCTCATGCCTGAAGTTGAGATTATGTTGGATGAAATCCTGGAGCAAAAGAAGCCAACCATTTTGTTGGGTCCCCACATGGGCAACTTCGACTTGTTTGGAATGATGCTTGCCTGGTTGGGTCTGCGGCCTTTGGTGCTCTCCTACCCCAATCCGAACAATGCCTATAAAGCGCAGAATGCCCTGCGGGAGGATTCGGGGCTAAAGGTGAGGCCGCTTACGTTTACAGCTTTTCGTACCGGAAAAAAGTATTTGAAGGAGGGCAAAACTGTTGTCACGGGTATCGATCGGCCAGTGGAGACGGGAGACCTTAAATACGGAGTTAACTTCTTCGGGCACAGAGCTAACCTGCCTGCCTTTTACATCCGTCTTGCTCAGGAAACGGGCGCGGTTGCCCGAATCGCTTATGGCATGCCTCAGAAGGATGGCAAATTCCGGTTTGATTGTTCCGCGCCAATAGATTTTGAAAACTATCAAGATCCCACTGAAAATAGCATTCGGAATCTTGAAAAAGTGGTGACTTATCTTGAAAAAATTATTCGTGCAGAACCTGCTATGTGGGCGATGTTCCATCCGGTTTGGCCTGACGTTTACAAATTAATTGATCCAGATTTATTGAGGTGAAAATGAGCAATGAAGCTCCTGTTGAAATGACTGCTGCTGAGAAAAAAGCTGTGACGCCTGAGAAGCGCATCAATGATATCCTGCTTGGCCCCTTGGAACGCCCGGCGTTGCAGTGGATGGCCAGACGCATGCCGCAATGGGTCAGCTCCGATACGATGACAAGTCTGGGCGTGGTTGCTTCTGTGCTGATCTTTGTGGCTTATGTTATGGCGGGTCGGGGTGAGATTCAACGCAACCCCTGGCTTTGGGTAGCCAGCCTTGGTTTTGTGCTCAACTGGATGGGTGACAGCTTGGATGGCACGTTGGCGCGTTATCGCCATATGGAGCGGCCAAAGTACGGTTTCTTTGTGGATCACTCCGTGGATGCCTTTAGCGCAGTGGCAATCTTTCTGGGAATTGGCTTTGCGAAGATTGCCTCGTTCCAGATTGCATCCATGGCTTTGGTTGGTTACTTGCTGGCGATGATTACTGTCTATCTCAAGACCCATGTTACCGGTATCTTTGAAATGACCACAATCAAGATAGGGCCTACTGAGATCCGTTTGATTGCTATAATGATCAATACTTACCTATTCTTTGCTGGCAATCCCACCATCAACGTTCCCAGAATCGGCGAAGTTCCCGTTGGTGATTTTGTGCTCGGGTTGATCGCCTTACTCCTGGGCTTGTACTTCCTCTATCAGACCATCCACCAAAGCCGCATCTTGATGGCGCATGATGAGTTGGCTCTGGCACGCCGCAAAGCGAAGGAGGCAGTGCGCGAGCAAAAGAAAGAACAGAAAGAAGAACGCAAACGGGCACGAAAGCAGGAAAGAGCTGCTAAAAACTCCAGCTGAGTTACGCGTATAATCATGAGAGAAGCAACAAGCGCAAAAGTGCGCTAGTTGTTTTTAAGTTGGTCAGATGGGTCGGGCCGCGTTGATTGCGGGGGCGAGGGTTTCAAGTTCCGCCAGGCGGGAACACAGCGGGGAACAAACCAAGACAGGCAACAGCAAATCCGTTTGTCCACTGACCAACTGCAGGGAATCGCGCAGAGCTGGCAGAAAATGGTTGCCCAGTTGACATAGCGGGTAACCTAATACTATTTTCTCAGGGCGCAGGAGATAGGTCAGGGGCAGAAGCGCGCTGCCTAAATAGCCGCAAGCTTCTGTGAATATCTCTTCAGCATATGGATCCCCATTAAGGGCATCCTGAATGAGTTGGGATATGGTTAAGGTGTCGTCCCAATGTAGAGGGTGACGTCTTAGAGCCAATTGAAGCAATCCTTGAGAGCTCAATAGTTGGTTAAGCGTCAGAGTCAGTTGGCTGCCATCGGGCTCGGAGAAGTTGACTGGCATAGCACCAAGATCCCCGCAGGTGCCCCCCGGATTGCGGTAGACATGCCCGTCGGTGAGGATACCCACGCGCAGCGACGGGCTGAACCCTAGGTAAACCAGATTACGCACACCCTGCCCCGCACCAAAGAGGTTTTCCGCCAGAGCAGCGGCGTTGGCTTTTTGTTCTATATAGACTGGCAGACTGAAGCGCATGGCAAGCTTGGATTTGATGGCTTCCATCTTCCAATGCGGGAAGTCGGAGGAAGACTCGATAATACCGGTTTCATTATCGTAATTGCCGGATATGGCTACTGAAACACGGTCCGGGACCGGCATTCGTTGAGCTTGAGTAAGTGTGAGCAGTTTGTCTGCCTGTAGGGTTACCATGTCTAACAACCCATCGAAAGAGATCTGATTGTTGGACGGTTGGACTATTTTTTCCTGTACCAAGCCCGAGATGGTACCGTAGACCGTGAGGATCCTCTCACCGTCAATATTGATTCCGAGAATATTATTCGTGGTCCGAGAGCTTGTGTTTGGCAGTGTGCGCAACATATCTTGCATTATACAGCTATTCCAGACTCCAGAATTTTTGAAAGAGACGGAAGTTGAATTTAACAACACCAAGCGCATTGACGCCATCGGGAATAGTATTTATAATACAGAATAATAAATATTGTCTATTATTGGACACATTAACAAATTATGAACAGAAAAGAGAACTATGGCAAGAAAAGATGACCGCCGCATCCTGCGAACAAGGAAACTGCTCAGAGAAAGCTTGCTCCAACTCATCCTGGAGGATGGCTACGACAATATCAGCATCCAGGACGTGACGGATAAAGCAGACTTAGGACGGGCTACGTTTTATCTGCACTACCGCGAAAAGGACGATTTGTTGACCGACTTACTGCAGCAGCAGCTTGAGGATTTTTTTACCTCCAACCCCGCGTTTACCGGTGGGCTTTCCCAAGCAGAAGACCTCAAGTTTGTTCAGAAGCTTTTTGAATTCGCAGAATCTCACTATGACCTCTATCGCATTATTCTTATGGGGGGCGGCAGCATGGTAGGCATGCTTGCTGTGCGCGACGTCTTCAGGGGCGTGTTCCAGAATGCTTTGAACGGTGTCGTGTCAGCTACCGGCAGAAACGTGTCTGTGGAGCGTGATTTTCTTGAGAACTACCATACCGGCGCTTTGATATCACTGGTTTTTTGGTGGATGAATAATGATATGCCTTACACGTCTGCCCAGATGGCAGAGATGTACCTGCAAGTGAACGAATTTGAATCCAGGTCCTTTGCATTACAACCCCAACCAGAAGATAACCAGGCAGAGGCATTGGTTAAGTCTGGCAAACCTGATAAAAAGCAGCGTTCGGTGAGCCAAAAACCAAACAAGGCTAACGTCAGGCAAGCACCGGCTGACCTGCCTGTTACATAAGACACAAATATCGAACCTGAAAGGCCAAGATTTTATGAACATACTATTGGTTTATCCCGAATTCCCTGACACATTCTGGAGCTTCAAGCACGCGCTCCGTTTCATTAAGAAAAAAGCATCCTCCCCGCCGCTTGGCTTGCTAACTGTTGCGGCCATGCTGCCTGCTACCTGGAATAAACGTCTGGTGGATATGAATGTGGAAACCCTCAAAGACACCGATTTTAAGTGGGCGGATATGGTGTTTGTTAGTGCCATGGTGGTGCAGAGGCCTTCGGCGAACCAAGTGATTGAGCGTGCCAAGCAATTTAACAAGACGATTGTTGCTGGTGGACCGCTCTTCACGATGGAAAAAGACTCTTTCTCGCTGGTGGATCACCTCATCCTGAATGAAGCCGAGATCACCCTGGCACGTTTTCTGGGGGATCTCGGGCGGGGCACGCCCCAACGCTTGTATGAGACGGATGAATTCGCGGACATCAGGGTGACGCCCGTCCCCATGTGGGAACTGATTAAGCTGAACAAATATGACTCCATGAGCGTGCAGTATTCGCGCGGCTGCCCCTTTGGCTGCGACTTTTGTAATGTCACCTCTCTCCTGGGGCACAAAATGCGCTTGAAGAGCACGAAACAATTTATCGCCGAACTGGACAGTTTGTATCAGCTCGGCTGGCGTAGGAACATTTTCATCGTGGATGATAATTTCATTGGCAATAAACAGATGCTTAAGCAGGAACTGTTGCCGGCGCTGATTGAATGGCGTAAAGGGAAAGTGGGCTGTTTGTTCATCACCGAGGCCAGCGTGAACCTATCAGATGATGATGAGCTTATCCAAATGATGGTAAAAGCGGGTTTTACGCAGGTCTTCATTGGTATAGAAACTCCAGACGAAGACAGTCTGACAGAGTGTCATAAGAGCCAAAACCGCAACCGTGACCTGGTTGGTTGCGTTAAGAAACTTCAGATGCATGGTCTGCAAGTAATGGGTGGGTTTATTGTTGGTTTCGACAGCGATGACGCGCATACCTTTGACCGTCAGATCGAATTCATACAAAAGAGCGGAATTGTGACAGCCATGGTGGGGCTGCTGCAGGCTCCGATTGGAACAGGCTTATATCAGCGCATGCTGCGCGAAGGCCGCCTCAAGGATGAGGACTATAGCGGAGATAATGTAGATGGTGAAACCAACATCATCCCGCTGATGAATGCCGACATGCTGAAGGAAGGCTACCGGAAGATCCTTGATACGATCTATTCCGCCAAGGGATTTACGGAACGCGTGATTACTTTCCTTAAAACTTACAACCCCGCCCGCCGCCCGGTAACGCTAGAGTTCCAGGAGATACTGGCGCTGTTCCGCTCCATTTGGAAGATCGGCGTCAAGGGTACTCGGGAAGAGCGCAAGGCGTACTGGCGGCTGTTCTTCTGGCCTTTCCGCCACGGTTTATCTAAATTTCCGCTGGCGATCACCTTCTCGATTTATGGGTATCACTTTAGAAAGGTAAATGAATTACATGTTTCGGGCGCTGCTTAGGCGCACGCTCAGCTATCAGGCTGGCAGGAAAGTCAGCCTTTTTGATTAACGGTACAATAAACACATAAAACTTCAAGGTAGTCATAAGAGATGATCAAAAAAGTAATCGCCATATTATTTATTGTCAGTGTTATCACTGGTTGTTCAGGAAAAAACACAGCGCTGTCGAACCAGGTAATCTCTGCTCCTACGGAGGATATGCTTCCCACCGTAACACTTGTACCGAGTGCTACGCCCATTCCCACGCAAGCACCTACCAACACCCCTGTACCGACCGAAACGCCGGTGCCTACTCCAACATCCACACTAATCCCATTCGACGGTTTTTTGAAGGATTTCCGCTTTTACCGTACCTGGAAAGATGACGGGACAACAGTGGTTTACTTCCTGAATGCTGGCATTGCGCAGGAGCTTTTTGGTAAGATAGATGAAACCGTATTCACTTGTGCTCCGGATGAAAAATTCCCAAGGTCGCTTGTCTGCCGCAGCGAAGTAGTGATCCCGCTGGAAGACAAGGCGAGGATGGATTTTTTCGCGGATCAAAACTTACAGCAACTGGTGCATACAGAAGAATTTGTTGTGCCGCCGGGGTTGGTACCAGTATACAACTACGCCAATAACTGTCCTGACAGGGGAAAGAACGTGTTTTGTGAAGCTGAATACCGCCAATACGAGAATTATTGTTCTACAAGCATCACTTGCCATGACGCCTGTGGATACTACTACTCAATAGACAACCTTCCTGAGAATCCGGATGCACCATGGGTGCCCACAGGAAGTTGTCCTTGAAAGGTACTGGATGAAAAAACGATCTTTATTGCTTTTACTTGCCAGTTTGGGACTTCTGCTTTCTGATTGCAGTCTATTGCCAACGCCGGAGCCTACACAGACACCTATGCCAACACAAACGGATACTCCCGCCCCAACTGCAACTCCTACTTACACACCCACATTTACTCAGACGCCTACGGCTACCGAGACCCCACTGCCAACAGAAACTCCCACGCCTGAACCTACCCAAACGCCCACCTGGGGACCTATCCCTGGTATGATCTGGCCGCGGGCAACCTTCGGACCAGGTGATGTCTATTGGGGGCAGTGGTGTCCTTCCAGAGGAATGAACGTGACCTGTGAGACTGAATATCGGGACTATGGTGGAATCTGCACGGTGGGGATGACCTGCTACGATGATTGTGGTTTTTATTACTCAGTAGATACAATTAAGGGACACACTGGACCGTATACTTTTACAGGGCCTTGTTATTAACTTGTGGTGAACTCAACTCCGTGGCCCGATATGGAACGTTTTTTAATAGATTGGAGTTCCATACCTTACACACGTTAAAATTTACTAGGGCGCAGTAACATGAAAGAGAGGAACTAAGAATTGTGAAACTGGGTAAGCAAAGACGCCATTCAGCATTGATGATAGAAATTTCCAACCTGAGGTATCAATGACAGCTCAAGAGCAAGAAAAGGATCAAGGTAGTATAAAAAGGATTTTTAGGACGGAGACTAGTTTTTTGTTAATAGGCTTCGTTTTATTATGGTTCGTCTTCTATAAATATTTTAAAGGGGGACCGGTCAGCACGGATGTGATCTACTATTTTAATTTAGGTCAACTAAAAGTAGCAGATCCATTTGTACTGAACCGTTATTTTCACATTTACTTACAGAAACTGTTTGTTGATTTGGCTCAGAATCCACTTTCAGGAATGCAATCCATGTGGGCATGTATACTTTCCGCCATTACGATAGGCACTTATTTGTTGGCACGTCTTATCACCCCAGCCAGCACCCCGTTGCATGGGATTATTGCAGTGGGAATGCTACTATCGATCAAGTCCATACCAATTACTGCAGGAGTTCCTTATGCTGATTTGACTGTTACATTCATGTCTGTTGCCTTGGTCATTCTATGGTTGTTATTTCTTCGGTCCACAAAAAGGCAAGCAGGTTTATTGATTTTTATTGGTATTATCACTTATCTGGGTTTTAAGACGAAAGAAATCTTTCTCTCAACAGCTGTCGTTCTCATCGGAATATTTATCGTGAATGATCGTATAAACCTAAAGGAAGGTTCTAGACGATCGGTTAATATTCTGTTGGGAATGTTTATAGGAGCGGTTTTCTTCCAACTTGCTCACGCAATTGTTCTTGGTAACCCGCTGTTTGGATTGCGTTCTCAGGACTATCAGATATTTAATGAAACCTACGCAACCAGATTTCTTTCCATGGCACTAAATACTGCTCATGCAAATCCGTATGGCAACTTTATTTATCTGTTTTTGGCGATTCCTTTTGCTTTTTATCTGATTGGTGTCAGCAGCCAAAAACACATTGATCTCCCATCTCGGATAGTCTGGGGGATCCCTCTGTTTTATATAGGGTTAATGGTTTATTTACTAAAGTACCGGGAGTTTTATAATCACCGGTTCTTCCTTCCACTACTTCCTTTCCTTTGTGCGTTTGGAATCCAGTTCATCCCATTTGGATCACATGCTGAACCTAACAACTTGAAATCTCTAACAAAATACCTTTTGATTGGATTTTTGGGAGCGCTATTAATGTACGGTTTGAAAAGAATTATTGTCCAATCCGGACAGGATTCTGCGCTTTATATGGATGTGGTTATCCTCCCGATTACATTAACCTTGTTGTTCATTGTTCAGTTGATTATTAACAAGGGGATTATCAAATCCATGCTGCTAACAGCGTTGACAATTGCTTTGTTATTACCTCCATTTATCGATAATGTTCGGGAACTTGTTATTGACCAACAAAACTACAAGGTCTTCACCCAAGCTGCAAGCCCTTTGTATGACCTTGGTAAAGCAATAGAAATACAGCCCGAAACAAAAGTGGCTATTGAACAGAAGGCGGTGCTAACTGACGCGGTTGCGTTCTACAAGGATAAGAACGAAATCAGTGCCTTATATAATCTGGTAAACGATACTTTTACAACAAAAAGTAATTTTGTTTTTCTTGTCTCTGAATCAGATATAGCTGAAATTGGGCTATGTGGTAGCCAATACGATTATTATTTAATCTCACAAAATAGTTGGGATTCAATCAATGTCACGGATTGCTTGGGGAGCACCTATCGAATTGAAAAACAGATTAACTCAGGACTTATCCTTTTATCCAGCAAATAAGTAGCCGGGTAGTCCTCCAGAGACAAGAGTATTCTATATGATGCCTTGTTCCAACTCCAAAAAGCAACGATAAGCTTGGCAGTAAGACTACTGCGAGTGTTCTCACGGGGAAAAGTGAAGTGGGCAAAATGAATCAATCCACTACTGATTGCCTTGAACGCATAATTTGCCCCGGCGGTGAAATCCTAAAACCTGTACCCCAAAGCGCTTCCTGAAACGCAGACTTTATAATGTGCGCTTATGCAGCTTTTCCTCGGGCATGAGCACACCCTTGAGAATCAAAATCAGCAAACAGTCTAATACAGCGACCTTACCAGAGATCCAATCGCTGCTAAAAACCACAATGGTGGAAATCAGTATATGCTGATTTGACAGCAACATTCCAGCTGCCTATCCTGATTGAATGCACCGGTAACCGGGTCACAAGGGTTAGTACTTGTAGACACCGCCGCCAATGAACTCTCGGATTACGGAGTTATTGGGCACGATGGAGTCATCTTCCACAGCTTCAATTTCTTGGAAAAGCGCGTTCACCCGCGCGGCACGCTCGTAGGCGTCTTCCCGCAAGGAGTCGTCTTTATACTGTCCTGCCCAGACTGCAAATTGCTTGCCGAGTTTGGATTTATAGAGCGGCAATTCATAAGGCATGGCTGAGTTGACAATGGTGTCACAGGTATGGATGAAGGGGATGATATGGCGCAGTTCACTGGCACGAACGTAATGCCAGTGAAGGAGTGTTTGCGTGGGGTCATAAGCACGGTGGACAGCATCGCGCAGCATGCGCCGGATCAAGCGGATATCCGTCCAGCGTATGTACTTCCCCCGGCTGTCTTTCATCTGCAGCAGTGGCTCGATATAGAGTTTGAACTTCATTGCCGGGTCGATATCGGCAGTCATTTCGGGATAGAGCCCGTGCAGGCTGTCAATCAGAATAATCTCATTCTTTTCAAGACGCATAGGCGTCTGATCGGGGTGACTTTTACCGGTTTTAAAGTCGTAGAAGGGGATGCGAACCTCTTCTCCCTGGAACATGCGCACAAGATGCTCATTGATTAAAGCCATATTGAGCGCCTGGGGGGTTTCGAAGTCATAGTCACCAAATTCGTCTTTAGGGTGCAACTCCAGATTATGAAAATAATGGTCCACATTAAGTGTTACCAGCTTGAACCCTTGCGCAAAGAGTTTTTCTGCCAATTTGATTGTGGTGGTGGTTTTGCCGCTGGAGGAGGGACCGGCGATAAAAACCATGCGCACTTCATCTTTGCGGGCGAGTACAAGGTTGGCGGCATTTTCTACGTTTTCATTGTAGGCTGCCTCAGACCATGTAACCACCTCATTGAGCTTGCCGGACCTCACGCACTCGTTCAGAAGAGCAGTGGTGTGCACCTGGTGATCAACAGCCCAGTCCAGGACTTGCCAAAGTTTGGCCCAGGGGATGTTGCCGGAAGGTATTAGGTCTTCGTCTGCCCGGCGGGCACGTTGGCGGGCACGCTCATCACGATAGAGGATATAGGCTTTTGCCACTTGGGCGCGACCATTTTCTATCAAAACTTTTTCTACCAGATCTTGGATCTGTTCAATGTCAGGGTACGTGCCTTGCGGCGTTTGCGCTTCCAGCTGCTGAACGACCTGTCGCGAAAGATCTTCAGCTGCCATGCGGTCTCTGCCACCCACTGCAACTGCTGCACGGTAAATGGCATTGGAGATTCTTTCAGGGGTAAATGGAACAACACTTCCGTTGCGTTTGACCACATGGGTAATCTGAGTCATCTCAACCTCCAAGCGTCTTTTTTCAGTGCGCTAATTATAGCACAATAATTATGTGAATTAATTCACTATGTGCGAATTGTGAAGATTGTGAAGGACTCAAAAAGACATGTGAAGGGCTGATAGAAGGTTTGTGAAAGTTCTCCAAAATCATCTAAAAACAATTGATTCAACGAGGAAGACTCACTAAAATGGGGTCGATGATGATCAAAAACAAGGTCTTTTTTGGAACGTTTATTTTACGGAGTATGACACGTTTTTTATTATCAAAATAGTTGATATATCAACCATAAGATGAAAGGGATGACTATGAGCTACAAAACCAAATTCACAAAATTAATCGCCTTTGCCCTATTATTCCTGGGTTCCCTGTTGATTACAGGAACCGTATCTGCAGCACCCGCAGATCCAGAATATCTTATTCTGACCCAACCTGATGGTTACACCTTCGTAGCTCAGCAGTGGGGCGATGAACATTTGAATGGCTTTGTGACTGAAACCAACCATGTGATCCGCCAGGAAGGTGATTGGTGGGTCTACAGCGAAAACCTGCCTCAGATAGATGGATCTGCCATTCAATCAGTGAACACCTTGTTTGTCGGCCAGGTTTCCACCGAAGGTTTGCCCACCCGTGATCAGATGGTTTCAACAGAGATCAGAGAACAAAGTATTGTCAGCGGAGTCAACGCATTACCCATTCAGTACCAGGGTAATCAGCCGGTCATCGTGATTCTGGCTTCTTTCAGTGACCGCAAGGGAACTTATCCCGCCTCCACTTTCCAGCAAACCGTGTTTGGTAACGGTAAGAGTGTGGTGGATTATTTCCGCGTGGCTTCTTTTGGTAAGCTCAATCTGGTACCTGCTGCAGAGACTCACGGGACTGTCAACGACGGCGTGATTGGTTGGATCGACTTGGGCTACAACCATCCCAACCCCCAATATTCCATCAACTCCGCTAACCAGAAAATCACCGTGGATGCCCTCACTCTGGCAAACGAGTATATTGATTATGCCCAATTCGACTCTAACAATGACGGCGTTATCACTTCCAATGAACTGCACATCATCATTGTGGTTGCTGGATACGAAACTGCTACCAGCGGCACCCTGACACCTGGCGTTTGGGGACACAACTGGTCTGTCAATATCAACCCGCCCGTTCTGGATGGTGTCCGCCTGGTGGATGGCAACAAACGGGGCAGTTATTCCCAGGTCGGAGAGATCCATCGTGATCATCCTGCTACCATCGGCGCGATAGTGCACGAGCTCGGTCATGACATCAATTGGCCTGATCTCTACGATACCGGTGTGCCTTCCTGGGATGGCGTGGGTTACTGGTCTGTAATGGGGCATGGTTTATGGAATAGCTTGCCGGGTGAATATCGCGGCATGACCCCTGCCCTGCCTGATGCTTTCTTGAAATACTATCAGGGCTGGATCGACCCAGTTGTCATCGACCCTGCCTCTGTCAATGCTGCCATGCTGCAGGCAAATGCGTCTGCCACCAACCCGATCGCTTACCTGATTGGCTCAAACCCCGGAGGTGTGGATTGGATCTTCTTCCGCCAATCTGGTGTGGGTGAATACTTCCTTGTCGAGAACCGCCAGCCTGTGTCTTACGACGCCGCGCTGCCTGGCTCTGGTTTGGCTGTCTGGCACATTGATGAAACTGTGGTCTACAACAACTTTGCTAACGACAATGCTGATAAACCGCTTGTCCAATTAGTGGAAGCTGATGGCCGCAACGACTTAAAGACACTGAACGACTTCAATGCCGGAGACAGTACGGATTTGTTCGGCAGCGCTGAAGGACTCACCCAGCTGCTTGCCATTGGGCCTGTGAACACTTTATTCAACGATGGCAATCCCAGTGGCATCGAACTCACCAACATCAGTATGAGCGCGCCAACCATGGCGGCCAACCTGAATGTGGTTAAGTATGCTTACGCCTTCATCCCCAGCCTCATTATTAACTAAACGGTAAAATAAACAAAAATAAGGCTGCTATTAGCAGCCTCTTTGTTTTTAAGGCAGACGGGAGGCACATGCTATAATAATCCCTAATGTCGCAAGAGAAAACGCCGAAAAAACCCCTGATTATCGCCCACAGGGGAGCTTCTGCTTTAGCTCCCGAAAACACGCTAGCAGCGTTTGCATTAGCACTGAAACAGGGGGCGGATGGAATTGAGTTGGATGTCATGCTTACCCGCGATAAGGAGCTGGCTGTCATTCATGATGCTTCCGTGGACCGTACCACCAATGGCAACGGTTTGGTGGCAGAAATGACCCTGGCGGATTTGCGAAAATTGGATGCCGGCTCTAAGTTCAGCCCGGACTTTGCCGGCGAACCCATACCGACACTGCGTCAGGTGCTGGAATTGACCGGCTCTCGGATTCTTGTAAATATTGAACTCAAGAACTATGCTCACCCATTAGACGCACTGACAGAATGTGTCATTCGTCTGGTTCAGGAGCTGGGTCTGAGTCAATCGGTTCTGCTTTCATCCTTTAACCCGCTCAATCTCAGCCGTGCCAAACGCCTTGATCCAGACATTCGCAGAGGTTTACTCACTTTCCCCGGTAAAGCAGGCGCGTTATTGCGCGGGCCAGTTGGGAAACTCTTTTCCTACCAGGCACTGCACCCTTACTATGAGGATGTGAACCCCAAAATGGTGCAAGCTCAACATAAAATGGGCAACCAGATCAATGTATGGACGGTGGATAACCCCGTGGAACTGCGGCGGATGCGTGATTACGGCGTGGACATGCTCATTTGCAATGACCCGGCAGCTGCCCGGCTCGCGTTGGAAGCCTGAAATGAAAAAAAGGGTCGTTAGCACACTTCTTACTTTAATACTTGTCTTTACCGCTGTGCCAGTGCCAGCACAGGCTAATCTACCCCAAGCATCCCAAGACCCAACCGCACTGTTCAACGCCATGAGCCCTGCGGAACGTATTGGTCAACTGTTCCTGGTGACCTTCGAAGGCCCCGAACTGACAGATCTCTCCCCAATCAGCCGATTGATCAGCCAATACCATGTTGGCGGTGTTGTACTGCAGGCTAACCGTAATAATTTCAGTGACACTAACACGCTTGAACAAACGCAAGCGCTCATTAACAGTCTGCAGAAGACAGCCTGGGAAAAAACACAAAACCAATTGACCGGATTCCAAGCTCCATATATACCCCTCTTTGTGGGGATAACACAGTCGGGTTCCGGTGGGGAAACGGATCAATTGATTAGCAGCCTCAGCCCAATGCCATCCGCGTTGGGGATAGGGGCTTCTTGGTCTCCCTTGCGCTCCCAAGAGGCTGGCAGCCTTTTGGGGCAGGAACTCAGTGATCTGGGTTTCAACCTCGTTTTCGCTCCCTCTCTTGATGTCATTGATGGGACGGATTCCATTTCCATGGCAATTGCCGGGATCAGCAGCTTTGGAGGTGATCCATTCTGGGTTGGAGAATTAGGACGCGCCTTTGTGGAAGGTTTGCATCAGGGGAGTGAAGGCAAACTGGCTGTGATTGCCCGGCATTTCCCCGGTTTGGGTGGTGCAGACCGACCCATTGACGAAGAGGTATCCACGGTGCAAAAATCGTTGGAGCAGCTGAAACAAATTGAGTTAGCTCCATTTATGTCAGTAACAGGAGCCGCCCAACCGGAAAGCAGGGTGGACGGCCTGATGGTTTCCAATATTCGCTTTCAAGGTTTTCAAGGCAACATTCGTGCTACCACCCGGCCTGTTGGCTTTGATTCCACGGCCCTTGAACAATTGATTTCGGTTGAACCTATCCTCACCTGGCGCAATGAAGGCGGTCTCACTGTGAGTGACAGCCTGGGAAGCAACGCCGTCAGACGCTCTTTTGACCCCACGAATGCAGGCTTTGATGCCGTTAACGTGGCACGTAGTGCTTTTCTGGCGGGTAATGACCTGCTATACCTGGATAACTTCAAAGCCACTGCTGACCCAGACTCATTTTCCTCGATCGTGAGAACCATCGGTTTCTTTCTGCAGAAGTATCAGGAAGATCAGATTTTTGCCCAGGCAGTGGACAATGCTGTCTTGCGCATCCTGACGGTTAAGAGCAGGCTTTACCCTGAGTTCACGCTGGATGAGGTTTTGCCATCTGCCGAAGGACTTTCATCCATCGGCAGCAACAAGGAGGTTGGTTTCAACACTGCCAGGGACTCAGTTACACTTCTGGCGCCCAGCAAGGACTTTCTAAAAGTCTCCCTGCCGCAACCGCCTTCACCAACGGAATTCATCACCATCTTCACCGATGTACGCCGGCTAACACAGTGTGAAACCTGTAATCCAGTCTCTTACCCGAATGCACGTGACTTTCAGGATGCACTGCTAAATCTGTATGGCTCGTCAGGGTCCAACCAAATCCTGGAGAACAGGGTCAGTTCTTACAGTTTTGATCAGTTGCAGGCATTCCTGGACCTTCGAACTGAACAGATAGACCCCAGTCTGCCGGAAAATCTTCGTCGTTCCTCCTGGGTCATATTTTTTACACAGCAGCCGGATGAGGCGATTCGCTCAAGCAACGCCTTGAAGCAGATCTTGGCTGAGAGAACAGAATTGATTCGGGATAAGCGCGTCGTCGTCTTCAATGGTGACCTGCCAATTTTTCTTGATTCAACCGAAATTTCTAAAATCACAGCCTACTATGCTCTCTACGGTCTGCACGCGCCTCAGTTTGAGGTGGCTGCTCGCGTTTTGATGCAGGAGAGCCAGGCTCAAGGTTCACTACCTATATCGCTGAATACGATTGGTTATGACTTAACCAGTCAAACAGCGCCGGACCCTAATCAGATCATTCCAATCCTCCTGCTATCTGAAAACAATAATCAACAGACGGAGGAAGAAACTGCCACGCCCGAGGCAACCCCACTGGGTGAGTCTGCGCCGCTCTTCCGTCTGGGAGAAACTGTACATATTCAGGCAGGGGCAATCCGGGATATGAATCAACACCTTGTACCGGATGGAACGGTGGTGCGCTTCACTATCCGTTCCGCCACAGACCAGCTGATCGTTGCACAACCCGAAGCTACAACAATTGGCGGGTTGGCTGTAATTGAATACCGCATTGCCCGGGAAGGTATTTTGGAGGTGACCGCTTCCAGTGAACCCGCAAATATCTCAAATACACTTGTGCTGAACACCGAAGGAGGTTTGGCTCAGGTAGTCATCCCCACTGCCACACCGCAGCCTACACAAACACAAACGCCGGTCTCCACAGCAACGCCTCAGGTCATCCTAACAGCAACTGGGATTCCGACCATTCCGCGTCCATCTTTCCCACGCATGCAGGATTGGCTTCTCATGGTTCTACTACTCATTATGGGAGCAGGAACAGCGTATCTGATTGGCTTTTACTGGTGGGGGAATGGCACCTGGGGGTTGAGAGGCATGTTGCTGACCTTAATTGGCGGCTTGCTTACCTATCTGTTGCTCACAATGGGTCTTGGGCCTCTTCAGGAATATATGCGAGAATCCGGGGCATGGTTCGTGGTGCAGATCGTTTTTGTGGGTATGTTCTTTGGTTGGATTGTGGCATTAGCTTGGTGGGTGAAGGATACCCTGAAACGACACTCACTGACCCGGCATCTGGAATAGATCCCAATTTTCTTTAAAGATTATGTATT
The DNA here is from genome assembly GCA_040772525.1 of Anaerolineaceae bacterium. Taxonomy (GTDB): domain Bacteria; phylum Chloroflexota; class Anaerolineae; order Anaerolineales; family Anaerolineaceae; genus Mesolinea. The sequence goes on from JAXGXZ010000001.1 coordinate 969,762, forward strand.
AAAGTCAGCAACAGGCTGAGGAAAGTCAGACCAGCGGCTACGGCAATTAAACGCCACTCAATAGGCCCCATTGCCATATAAGGCCTGAGATTGCGCTCACTGATCAGCCCGTTGCCCACCTGACGCAACCGGCTGGTGCTTTCACCCGTGAGCGCTTTAATCAATTCTTTAACTGTACCTGGGCGATCATCTGGGTGGAGGGACATTGCCCACTGTACAGCTTCTTCAACCCGGGGCGAGACGGCAGGGTTGATTGACCGGATACTGCGAAAGTTTTGAGGGTTCAAAAAACGATCGCGTACGTTCATCGGGGCCTGGTTGGTAAGCAGGTGATAGAGTGTTGCGCCGAAGGCATAGATGTCCGCGCGCCGATCGGTATGCGCGCTATCGCCCCCGTACTGTTCAAGAGGTGTGTAGATAGCGGTGCCATGACCCTGCATGATGGTGATGGTCACTTCACCCGGTGCAAGCAGCTTGACCAGGCCAAAATCCACCAATTTTACCAAACCCGTTGGGGTTACTTTAATGTTTGAGGGTTTGATATCACGGTGCAAAATGGAAGGGTTCTGATTGTGCAGGTATTCCAGTGCATCCCCAATTTGAAGCGCCCAGTTCAGTACTTCGGCTTCTTGGAGGAAACGGCCTTCCTTGTCTGCCTTGGCGATAAGAGCGCGCAGGTCATTGCCAGGGATGTAATCCATCACTAAAAAATCATTATCACTGATGGAAAAGAAATCGGAGACTTTGGGCAGGTTGGGGTGGTCCAGCCTCGCGAGCACGGTGGCTTCGCGCATAAACTGATCGCGTGCCTCCTGAAGCATCGACGGGGTAAGAGAACTGTCATAGGAAACTTGTTTGACTGCGGTTAAACGCCCTGAGAGACGCTGATCTTCGGCCAGGTAGATACATCCGTACCCTCCCTGGCCAATCACGCGTTCCACTTTATATCGGGAATGCAGCACCGTTCCGATGCTTGGTTGCAGGGCCATGCTCTTTATCCTCTTGAACCAGACGGCTGCCTTCTCGGCGTGGCAACCGATCTTCCCCACCGACGGGTGGATGGAATTGTTGGATTATAATCAAAATAATTATAGCGTATTTGGTGCTTGCCCGTGGAAAACCCGATAATTATTGCTCATAGTGGACCCTTGAATGGACAACAATGGACCCTCACAGACCAGCTGGTCATTGGACGTGAAGAAAGTTGTGATATTGTAGTATCTGACCGCCAGGTTTCCCGCCAGCATGCCCGTTTGCTTTGGCAGAACGGGACTGTTTTGTTGGAAGATTTGGGCAGTAAAAATGGCACCTACCTTAACAATCAGCCAGTTGAAAAACCTGAAATGCTCAGAGAAAATGATGAGATTCGGATATCATTTGTGCAGACATTTATCTTTTTGACTTCTGATGCCACCCTGCCACTTACGGATCTGCCCCCTGAAATGCTACATGCATTCAACCTGCGCTTGGATGAAGAGAGCAAGCGTGTTTGGGTTAGAGGAGTCGAGCTCGAGCCAGCTCTCTCTGCTCAGCAATTCAATTTGCTGGCATACCTCTACCAGGAAGCGGGCAATGTGGTCTCGCGCGAAGCCTTGATTAACCGGGTTTGGGGCTCTGAGGCGGAGTGGGTCACGGAACAGGCTTTTGACGCCCTCGTCCGCCGTTTGCGTGAGCGCCTTAATCAATTAGACCCCACTTATGACTATATTGTTACGGTGCGGGGTCATGGATTACGCTTGGAAAACGCACCTCATTGAGATGAGGCAGAGTTCTTCAGGTTACGTTTCATTGAAAAGCGCAATGCTTCCCGGTTGATTTCAGTTAGTTTTTCTGCGACTTCCTTATTTTCTTCCCGTTGGCTTACCTGGGAGAGCAGACCACCGAGCATTTTCAAAAAATCCGAATTGACGGTTTCACCTGCCTTTTCAAAAATATCTGCCCGGGCTTTTTCGTCGGGGGCACTCAAGAGCATTTCAATTAAATCCATATATGCACTCGAGGCGCTTGCGGATTGGATTACAGTTATAACAGCGGCGAGTTTCTTAAGCTTCTCCTCGTCATTGGCTTGCTGCGCTTCATGTAAGGCATGGTTGAGCACCTCTCCGAATACCGGAGTGATGCGTGATAATGCTTTTTGTGTGGCTTCTTCGATTTTCTCAGCTTTAAGAAGCTCGTCTAAAAGGACGTGTGCCTCGTCCGTCTCGGCTTTTATCAGCCGGTCAATCTCGTCAGTAATGTTAAGAAGCTTGTCGCGCAATCCGGTTAGTCTGGACTGATCTTCAGCGGTGGCGGCTTCGATACGCTCAGTCAACAGTGTAAAGAATTGATAATCCAAGCCACTGCGTGCCATGCTGGCAGTAGTGCTGAGTTTAACATCATTATCCGCGTAAGTAGTGAGCAGGTCCAACAGGTTCTCACGTGTGAGGCCTTTCTTGCTCAGTTCCTGCAAAGCCTCTAGGGCTTCATGGCTGTCTTTGGCATCCTGAGAAGCCTTTTGGCCCAGACTGGAGTGCTCGATTAGCGTTCTCTGAAGTTCCGTAAGTATTTTTGCACCTTGTTCATCGCCGCCAGCTGCGCTTGCCTGTGCCAGGCGGGTCAGGAGCATAAAGAACTCATCGTCAATCAAAGCGTCATTTTGTTTGATCAGTTCCACAAGTACATCTGGTTTAGCCTGTGCAAGGGTTTGAATGAGTTTCAACTTTTCCTGCTGGGCTTTGAGCATTTCAGGCGTAACGCCATCAGCTTCAAGGATACGCTCAAACAAACGCTGCTGCGTGAGCATGGACTGGGGCTTAAAAATATATGCCTTTCGTTTCTCGCTTGGCAGGTCGTCAACGGCTTTCTTGATCAGCGGGCCGATGGTTTGCTCTTGCTGTGGCAGAGGCACATTAAGTTCCGGGGGAAAATAGGTTAACAGTAGTTCCTTGTCCGGGTCATGGTAGACGATTGGGGCGGGGTATATGCCTTGGTATTGACAAACCGGGCATTGGAAATAATTTGCTGATCCGGTGAGCAATTTTTGTTTCGCTTCCGGGTCTGTGTTCATATCAAAGAGCCGGATCAATTCTATCGTGATGGGCTGCCGGCAGTTAGGGCAATTAACGCTTGTTTTCGCCATATTCTCTCGTTTCTCTACTGAAGTCGTTCGTTATTATAACAAAGCCAGATATGAGATTCCGATAGAAGGCTTATAAGAGTTGCGTTAGAAACCAGTTATGAGATTCACCTTCAAAGATTCAGGCGATGTTGCCTTCCTGAGTAAAGGAGGGGTGTTGAATTGTTTTACTGCGGCGAGGCCTGAGTGTTTGCAAGGGTGTGGCTAACAGATTTTCACAGGCTTCCGCGATATGCAGGTGGGAGGTTCCCTGATTCTGCTTGGGCAGCAATTTTCGCAATCGGGCTTCATCAAGGTAGGAGTAAACCTCTTTTCCTAAAGCCAGACCAGTAAAAATTGCAGACGATGTTTGCGCAATGAGTACATCACAATTTGCGATCATTTCATGCGCGTTTCCGTAAAGCAGAATCGGAGCATGCTCAAAGTAACGTCTGATCTCGCGGATGGCCCGGTGAGGCTCTTCATTGGGGTGCAACTTAAAGATGACTTCCCGTTCGCCCGCTATCTCTTTCGCTTTGCGCAGAAAAGCATCCCGGTCATCAGATTTGAGTGATTCCCGGATTGGAGAGGTGAGCACTAAAACGTGATGATGGTGGGCAAAATTATTGTTGCAGTAGGATTCAAAATGATCAAAATTAGGCATACCCGTGACAATGACCTTATGCTCAGGGATTCCAAGGCTAAGGAAATGCTGGCGGTAGCCCTCAGATGCAGCGCAGAGAAGATCGTAAGCGTGGGAGAGGCCTGTGGCGGCAGTATTGGCGAGAAAGCGCGGTGCTCCAAACCAACGCACGAGCGGGAAGAGCCAGTTGGGCGCTTCCAACATTCCTTCCTGAACCAACAGCAGGCGGGTTTTGCGGGCATTGGCAGGAACGATTGTATCTGAGCCGGTGACGACAAGGTCATATCCGCCCTTCTTGCCTCCTGGATCCATGGGAAGCTTGTTCTGGTTGAGGTATTGGAGTGTATCCTTCTTGTGTCTTCCGCCCAAAATAGTGAAACGAAGCAGATTCATCCTGGCCAGGAGGCCGATAAATCCTGTGGCGTAATAGGGAGTGAAGCTGCAGTCACAATTGGGCAGGGCACTGGCAATCTTGTGCATCATAATTGTCTGGTTGAGTGAGCCGCAGATCAGCAGGACTTTGGGTTTCTTCGTCATAAATACACTTCCACTCTTTTTATTATTACCGATAAAGAACAAAAACACAATTCTCCATCCTGCATAAGTTTAAACAGCCCGGGTCAAGCGCAGGTTAAAAGGTCGTCAATGTTGCATAAAGGCGGGTTAGGGTTGGATTAAGAGATCTTTGGAAATCTTAGAAGAGGTAAAGACGGGAGAAATCGTGGGCATTGCCGGACTGATGGGCTCTGGCCGAACAGAACTGGCAAAGAGCATATCCGCCAACCCGGATAGATATCGGGTGAGCAGCAGGATGATATTGGATAAAGAGGTCAAATTCTAAACCCCGCATGATGTTATTCCGGCGGCTTTTGTGGGCGGTGTCTCAGCGGCAGGCGGCGTGGGTACCATCACGGGCTCAATTGTGGGTGCTCTGGTGATGATGTCGCTGATGATGTCGCTGACAAGCGGGATGAACCTGATGGGTATCGATATCTCCCTGCAATACATCGTGCGCGGCGCCGTGTTGGTTTTGGCGGTCATCGTTGACCGTGCTACGCGCAAGAACCGCTAACGCTTGTAATTATTCGAGATCAGAGGAGCAACGGAGCTCCTCTTTTTATATTTCCTGATTTCCAGGTCAGGTTTCAACAGGTGCATAAACATTGTAAAGTTATTGTTAAAGTACTTGACCTGACGTAGTACGCGTGATATAGTAATTACAACGACAGACGAAGTAGGGAAAAATGAGCATAAGCAGTGACGTAATCAGAGGATACACCGATACAATGATCTTATTTCTGCTTTTCGACGAGCCATCCTACGGCTACGAAATCAGCCGGCAGATCAGGCAAAGAACGGAGGAAAAGTATGTGATGAAAGAAACGACACTCTATTCCGCGTTCAACCGCCTGGAAGCCAACGGGTTCTTGGAATCCTTTTATGGCACCGAGACGAGCGGGAAACAACGTACCTATTACCGTATCACGCAAAGCGGCAGAGACTACTATGCCAGAAAAAAAGCCGAATGGGGCCTTACCAAAGAAGTCGTTGAGAAATTTATTCGTTAATCAATCGGGAGAAAAAATGGAAGCATTACTTAACTATCTCAATACAATGTTTAACGGTCTGCCACAGACAGAGGAAGTGCGACGGGCTAAAAAAGAACTTCAACAAATGATGGAAGACAAATATCATCAGTTGAAGCAGGAAGGAAAAACGGAGAACGAAGCAGTCGGTCAGGTAATCAGCGAGTTTGGTAATTTGGATGAACTCGCCGAACAATTAGGCATCGGCAAACAGGTCAGCGAAGCAGCTGCTCCTGAGGCCATGATGGCTATGAACTCAGAACAGGTGGAACGCTATCTGGCAGATAACGCGAAGACCTCTGACAGGATTGCCCTGGGCGTGATGGCCTGCATTATTTCTCCCGTCTTACTAATCCTGCTGGCAATGATGGCAGACTCTGGTCTGATTGGCGAGAACGTTGCAAAGGCAACTGGATTGGCAGCAATGTTCGTGTTCATAGCATTCGGCATTTACCAATTCATCGTCCATGGGATGGCACAGGAAAAATACGAAGAGCTTGATTACAAGCTTGTTGCACTGAGTCCTTTCATGGATGCCCAGATCAGGGAGAAACGTGAAGCCTTTCAACCTCTCTTCGCACGGCGGATTGCCTTAGGCGTGATCCTTATCCTGGTGGGATTTATTATCGTTACTACCATTTCAATCCTGGAAATTAAACCGGATTACATCCTTGGAATTGCTATCGGGACCCTGCTTTTGTTGGTTGCTATTAGTGTACGCCTTTTCATTAAATACGGGAGTCATAACCAGGCTTTCGATAAACTTTTGAACCGCGGAGACTATAACGCCCAGGGCAAACGGGGAAATGAAACAGCAGAGCGTATCTCCGGGGTTTATTGGAGTCTCGTGGTGGCGGGTTATCTTCTTTGGAGCTTTTTGGGCAATGCCTGGTCAATCTCCTGGGTGGTTTGGCCGATTGCCGGCGTATTGTTTGGAGCGGTCTCCTCGATTGCTGGGCTGAAAAGCCGCGAATCAAAATAATTTTTGAATACACGGCAGGATATTGCATCCTGCCGTGTTATTTAAGGATTTACCCCTGTGCAATCGCCTTTTATGTTATAAGCGTTGACTCCATCTTCAAGCCCCCTTAGAATACGGTTAATGTATAAGAAAGGGAGTCTCGCCGAATGAAAGTCTTAGCCCATAAGCAGGAAATTTGCGATGGTTGTCGCAAATGCGAAGAAACATGCGCTTCGCTCTACTTTAAAGTTAAAGACCCCAACTACTCTTCTATTCGTATCCACAACAACTTCAATACCTACCATGCCAAAAAATGTACCCAGTGTGGGGAGTGCATCAATATGTGCACGGCTCACGCCATCTACCGAGACAAAAATGGCATCGTGCGCATTGACAAGAAGCTCTGTGTTGGCTGCATGGGATGCGTGGGATTTTGCACGGAGCTGGTGATGTTCTACACGGACGATCAACCTGTCCCATTCAAGTGCGTGGCCTGCGGTGCCTGCGTCAAAGCCTGCCCTAAGCAGGCATTGGAAATATTAGTGAGCAAGGCATAGAGGGCAGCATGGGAAAAATGCTGAAAGAATACACTTACACTCCCGCCAAATTGCACCGTGGTTATACCAACAAATCGCTCTATATCCATGTGGGTGACTTGCGCATTGAGGAAAAAGAAGTCACCGAATTCATGAAAGAGAAGTTTGTGGGTGGCAAGGGTTTTGACCTGTGGTATCTCTGGCATGCCATCACGCCCGAAACCAAATGGGACTCACCGGAGAATGAGATCGTGATGAGCAGCGGCCCTCTGGGTGCGGTCACGCAGTACTCCGGTATGGGCAAGACCCTCGTTGCCTCAATCTCGCCCCTCACGGGCATCCCGATAGACTCAAACGCCGGCGGTTACTTTGGACCACTCCTCAAACTGTCAGGATGGGACGCGCTGGAACTGCAAGGCAAGGCCGAAAAAGACCTGATTATCTTCATTGACGGCAACAACGGCATCATTCGTTTTGAAGAAGGGGAAGAATATCCGGAAGATACGCATTTGCTGGCCGAAGAACTTACCGCCCGCTACGCAGAGAACGAAGCCGATAAAGTGAATGTGGCTGTGGTCTGCACAGGCAGCGCTGCCAAGCATGGCTATATGGGCATGCTGAACTTCTCGTTCTATGACCCGCGCCGCAAAGTCTGCCGCTACAAGCAGGCTGCCCGGGGTGGTTTGGGTACTATTTTGCAGGATAAAAAGATTCGTGCTCTTGTTGTCAAGTATAAGGGTATTACCGGCAACTCTAATGATGTTGCCGACCTGGCCACTATTAACCGGTTGGGTATCAAGTACCACAAACAAATGCGCGACCTGGACGAAAAACAGAACCGCATGCGCGTGATCGGTACCGCCAACACCATTTTGGTGATGAATAAGTATGACCTGCTGCCAACGCGCAACTTCCAGACAGGCGGAGACCCGGAAACCATAAACATCTCGCCGGAGGTATTCGTCAATGAATATCTCACCCAGGGCATCCATGATGGCTGCTGGTACGGCTGCACCATGTCCTGCGCTCACTGCGCGGACAACTTCCTGATCACGACCGGACCTTACAAAGGCTCCCGCGTGACGGTGGATGGGCCGGAATATGAATGCGTGGCTGGTCTGGGAACCAACCTTGGTATCTTTGACCCGCAAGCCATTTTGGAAGAAAACTTCTATTGCGATACCTATGGCATTGACCTGATCTCTTTTGCCACGGGCATGGCTTTTGTGATGGAGTGCATGCAGCGCGGGCAGATTACCAAGGAAGATCTGGGAGGGCTGGACTTACGCTTTGGCAATAAGGATGCTGTTTTGGAACTGCTGCACCAAATGTCCCGCGGGGAAGGTTTTGGAAAGATAGCTGGTTTGGGAATCCGGCGGCTTAAAAAGATCTTTGTGGAAGAATTTGGCGCGGACGAACAGCTGCTCAATGATATCGGTATGGAAAACAAGGGATTGGAGTATTCCGAATATTGCCACAAAGAAAGTCTCGCCCAGCAGGGCGGCTTTGCCATGACCAACAAAGGCCCCCAGCATGATGAAGCCTGGCTGATCTTCATGGACATGGTTAACAATCAGATTCCAACCTTTGAAGATAAGGCTTACGCCCTGTTCTATTACCCCATGTTCCGCACCTGGTTCGGTCTTTGCGGCGCATGCAAACTGCCCTGGAACGACATTGTGCCCGCGGATAACTACAAAACCGATACGCCGGCAAAAGTGCCCGAGCACGTGCAAAATTACGTGGATTTGTTTGGGGCTGTCACGGGCAAGATAATTGATAAAGATGAACTTATCCGCCAGTCCGAACGGGTCTATAACTTCCAGCGCGTTTTCAATATTCGCATGGGGCACGGGCTGCGCAACGAAGACTACCCGCCCTATCGCTCGGTGGGTCCGGTGACCGAAGAAGAATACCTCTCCCGTCAGGAACTCTACGACAAGCAGCTGGTGGAAAAACAGGGTGTTGACCCCGAAAAAATGAGCTTGCAGGAGAAAATTGCCAAAACAAGAGCCTACCGCATGAACCAATATGAACAGCTTATGGATGCGGTCTACAAACGCCGGGGGTGGACGATGAACGGTGTTCCCAAAGTGGAACACCTGAAAGAAATCGGCATGGACCTGCCTATGCTGATTGAGGTGGTGGAAAAGCATCAATGATCACGGTAAACACCCGCGAGCGGGACTGGCAGCCAGGACTTACTGTTCAGGAATTAATGGATCAGGAAGGGTTCATCTTCTGGCACATAATCGTGCGCGTGAACGGCGATTATGTGGCAGAAGAACAATATTCGACCGCAAAAATAGCTGATGGCGATGAGGTGCTGGTGTTGCATCTCATAGCGGGCGGATAACCGTTATCTTAGAAGTCTTAAACAGGGATAAAAGTTGACCTTTCAATTTTATGTTGAAAGGTCGATTTTTTATGTGCAGGCTCAGACCTGAAAAGCAAAAACGGCTGTGATAAAATGCCTTTAACGAGAAAATGATCAAAGGAGGCTCTTTTAATGTCAGAAAAATCAAGCTTTAAACTCACCTATTCGACTATGTTCAACCCCCAAAAAATTCTGCACGACGAATTTGATGCTGCCCTGATGCAGGCAAAAAAAGATTTTGGAAAAGAATATCCTATGTTCATTGATGGGGATGAAAGATTTGCCTCGGCTAAACATCAGGCCTTTTCTCCCATCAACCGGGACTGGCATTTAGCTACCTTCCAAAAGGGCACCGAGCAGGATGTGGAAGATGCCATCGCAGCGGCACGCAGAACCTACCCTGCCTGGCGTTCGATGAACTGGGAAGAGCGCGTGTACATTCTTCGCCGGTTTGCCGATATCATCGACGAGCGTTTGTTTGAACTCGGGGCTGCTCTTAGCCTGGAGGTGGGCAAGAATCGCATGGAATCCCTCGGTGAAATTGCCGAAGCAGCAGATCTGGTGCGCTATTCCTGTGACATGATGGAGAGGCATAACGGTTTCGTGAATCAGATGACGCCGGATCCGCTGGAAGGCTTCATCAGTACAAACACTTCAGTCCTTAAACCCTACGGTGTTTGGGTGGTTGTGAGTCCCTTTAACTTCCCGGTTGCCCTCACAGCTGGCCCGGTTGGCGCGGCGCTTGTGGCGGGTAATACCGTAGTAATGAAGCCAGCCACGGACACCAGTTGGGGGGTCAGTCTGATGATGGACTGTCTGCGTCAAGCCGGCGTCCCGCATGGCGTTGCCAACCTGGTAACCGGTTCGGGCTCCGTGGTTGGGAACGCCCTGATTAATCCGGATAAGGTAGACGGAGTTACTTTTACAGGCTCCAAACAGGTAGGCATGGGAATTTATCGCGAATTTGCCCGTGGAAATTATGTGCGCCCGGTTATTTTGGAAATGGGTGGTAAAAACCCCACCATTATCTCGCGTAATGCAGATATCGAAGATGCCGCACTGGGCACGGTACGTTCTGCCTTTGGTCTCTCCGGCCAAAAATGTTCCGCCTGCTCGCGCGTTTTTGTGGAAAAAGCCGTTTATCCGCAGGTTGTGGAACGCATTACAGAAATAACCAGGCAATTAAGCGTGGGTGACCCAACGTTGCAGAAAATCTACATGGGAACGGTTATAAACCAGAGAGCCTATGACGATTTTCAGGCTTACACTGCCGATTTGCGCTCTGCGGGCAGGATTGTGACCGGCGGTAACGTCATCACTGAAGGTGAAGCTGCCAAAGGTTACTTTGTGGAACCGACTGTGGTGGTGGATGTACCACTCTCTCACCGCCTGTGGAAAGAAGAAATGTTCCTGCCCATCCTGATGATAGCACCAGTCAAAGACCTGGAAGAGGCAATGCGCCTTGCCAATGACGTGGAGTACGGTCTGACGGCAGGCTTCTGCGGTTCTGAGGATGAAATTGAGTGGTTCTTTGACTACATTGAAGCCGGTGTGGTGTATGCCAACCGGCCGCAGGGTACCACAACAGGTGCCTGGCCGGGCTACCAGCCCTTTGGCGGTTGGAAGGGCTCTGGCTCCGCGGGCAAGAATGGCGGCGGTTTGTACTATCTGCCGTTATACATGCACGAGCAGAGCTGCACGCTAATCAAGAGGGCATAACTAAAAACCGAATGAATAAAACCGGGTGGCACAAATGATGCAGCCCGGTTTTATTCTATGGAAGTGAGGTCGTTATGCTAAGGAAAATAGGATGGGTCTTTACACTAATCGGGATGTTTTGCATCCTTTGGATTATGTATAGTTGGAGTGCCAACCTGCCAATTGATCCCTATTTTTTCCTCGGGGCGATGCTGATCATGTTAGGCGGTGCGCTCACGCGCAAACCTGGCCGTCCGAATCCGGCCGATCCGGATGGCATCTATTCCCCATCCGCACGCAGGCAGAATAAAGGGCACCGTTCCTGGATTTCGCTGCGCGATGATAACTAAGTAAGTTTGGAGTTTGAAATGAACGATAAAAAGCCACTTGAAATCATATCTGCGATTACCCTGAGCGACACGCAAATTGCCAGGATTAAAAACGTTGGACATCCCGTGCGTCTTTCCACCTATTCTTTCAAAGAAAGCGCCAATATCCCGGCTGAAATTTGGGAGAAGGCAGAAGTTCTGCTCAGCAGCGGCAGAAATCTGCCCGGACCGGAACTCGCACCCAACCTGAAATGGATCCAGATAACTTACGCTGGCGTGGAACCGGCAATTAAAGCGAGCATCGTGAAAGATAAACATGTAACTGCTACATCAGCCAGCGGTGTGATGATCAGCACCATGGGTGAATATGCTCTGATGGCACTGCTCATGCTGGGGCACAAAATACCGGAGATGATCCAGTTGCAGCAGCAATGCAAATGGGGCAGCAACGCTTCCAAATCACTCATGCCTGTGGAACTCCGCGGAAGTACTGTTGGTATTGTGGGTTATGGTTCCATTGGTCGGCAGGTGGCACGTCTGCTCCACCCCTTTGGCGCTAAGGTTCTGGCTGCAAAGAAGAACATCATGCAGCCGGAAGATACAGGATATACCCCTGAAGGTTTAGGTGACCCGGAAGGCCATTTCTTTGAACGCCTTTATCCTATTGAGGCTCTGGACGGCATGCTACCAGAATGTGATTTTGTGGTCATCGCGCTGCCTCTGACCAATGCGACGGAGGGCATGTTCAATTGCGAGGTCTTTGCCAAAATGAAGACGGGAGCCTATCTGGTTAACCTGGCGCGTGGGGGTGTGGTGAACGAAGCTGACCTTGAACAGGCGCTCTTGAGCGGGCAGTTAGGCGGAGCGGTTCTGGATGTGTTTAACCAGGAGCCTCTGCCGGCTGAGTCACCTTTATGGAAGCTGCCCAATCTCATCATCACCCCGCATGTCTCCGGCGTTTCTACGCACTTGCTGGACGATGTAATAACGTTATTTACGGAGAATCTCAAACGCTACCTGAATGGGCAGCCCCTGTATAATGTTATCGACCCTGACGCGGGATATTGATCTGAATTTTATAAAGAACGGTAAGCAATATATCATCCTGACGGTCTATGAAATATCCTAACATAGAACATCCGGTCTATGGTAAAATCCGCACATGGATTTATTTGACTATTCCATGCAGGACCAATTGAGGGAAGAAGCTCCTCTCGCGGCGCGCATGCGCCCGCAGACCTTGGATGACATCCTGGGTCAGAACCATATTTTGGGACCGGGTTCGCTCCTTCGGCGGGCTATTCAGGCAGACCGCTTATTCAGCTCCATCATCCTTTACGGGCCTCCCGGTACAGGTAAAACCACCCTTGCCCGCGTAATTGCCAATACGACCAAAGCCCACTTTGAATCTCTCAGCGCGGTATTGGCAGGCGTGGCGGACCTCCGTCGCGTCATCGAACAAGCCACAGAACGCCGGCGTTTATACCGCCAGCGCACCATCCTGTTCGTGGATGAGGTGCACCGCTGGAACAAAGCCCAGCAGGACGCGCTCCTTCCGCACGTGGAGAACGGGCTGTTTACTCTAATTGGCGCAACGACGCAAAATCCTTATTTCGACGTTATTAAAGCCCTGGTCAGCCGCTCACGTATTTTTGAGCTCAAACCCCTCAGCGAAAAGATGGTGCTGAAACTGTTAAACCGGGCGTTGAAAGATACTGAGGTGGGATATGGCAAGCGAGATATCATTGCCGATCCGGAGGCACTGCGCCATCTGGCTTCCATCGCCGGCGGGGACGCGCGGAATGCCCTGAATGCGTTGGAGCTGGCGGTTGAGACCACCCCCTCGGATAAAGGGGTGATACATATTACATTGGATGTGGCCCAGGAATCCATTCAGAGGCGCGCGGTCATGTATGACAAGACCGATGATCAGCATTATGACACAATATCGGCCTTTATCAAATCCGTACGCGGGTCCGATCCGGACGCTGCGCTTTACTGGATGACTAAGATGCTCAAGGCGGGGGAAGACCCCCGCTTTATCCTTCGGCGGTTGATTATCCTGGCGAGCGAAGATATCGGCATGGCTGACCCTCAGGCTATCCAGGTAGCCAGCGCCGCCGCGCAAAACTTTGAATATATTGGCATGCCGGAAGGATGGTACCCCATCGCGCAGGCGGTCATTTACCTTGCGACTGCTCCCAAGTCCAATTCCGTCGGCGCGTTTTGGGCTGTGCAGGAAGAGATCGAGAAAAACGGAGCCAAACCGGTGCCCATTCACCTGATGGATCCCAGCCGGGACGGCAGAGGCTTTGGGCATGGGCAGGATTATCAATACCCGCATGATTTTGAAGGGCATTGGACGGGCCAACAGTACCTGCCGGATGAGTTGATCAACCAATACTTCTATCACCCGTCTAAAGAAGGTTACGAAGCCCAAGTTGCCGAACGCCTGCAGCAGTGGCGCGAGGCACAAAAAAAAGTCTTGGCTCAGGCTGCTCCTCGAAAAAACAAAAAATCCAATTAACTTTCAGATCGTCTGGGTAATCTGCTGGAGTGTAATAGTTCCAGTTAGCTGGCACTGGCGAAAATGGTGGAGATGTTGGGAATTCATTTGATTGACGCAGGGGGGGCTCCATGATATTATTTTGCTCCGAGACGCCCTCATCGTCTAGCGGCCTAGGACGTGGCCCTCTCAAGGCCAAAACCAGGATTCGAATTCCTGTGGGGGCATTTTCTTTTTAATGACATTTATTTCCAAAACCTGATTAAAATTAACCGCATGGTGAAAAAGCAGAATGCTGGCCTGGGGGATATTAAATATCCCCGCCGTACGGTCTACCGGGCTTTTCTGCGTGTGCTCGCGCGTATACTCCTGTGGCTGCTATCACGTATCAAAGTCACCGGGCAGGAGAATATCCCCACGAATGGCCCCGTTTTGCTTTCAGGCAACCATTCCAGTTCGTTGGAGGCTGCCCTGATGATGGCTTATTCCCCGCGGCAGGTAGAGTTCATGGGAGCCGGAGACATCCCGTTCGAACCTGAGATTGCCTGGATTACCTCCTCTTATGGCTTCATCCCAGTGAACCGCGGGAATTACGACCGGGAAGCTATCCGCAAGGCTCTCAGCGTCCTGGAACAGGACGGGAGTTTGGCAATTTTCCCTGAGGGAGGCACCTGGGAACCGGGCAAAATGCAGGCCCAGATCGGTGTGGCACTGCTCAGCCAGCGTTCCGGTGCACCGGTAGTACCGGTCGGTTTCAGCGGCATGCGCGGTGCTATTGGGCGGGCATTAAAACTGAAACGTCCTGAAATCGAAATGCGCATCGGCAAACCCATCCCGGCATTGAAAGTGGGTTCAGATGTGCAGTCTCTCAAGCCCGTTCTCCAGGACTACGCAGACGAAGTCCTGCGCCAGATCTATGAATTGGTCACTGAAGAAGACAAACTTTCATTGACGGCAGACTCGAGTTACACTCTCAGCCTTAAGAGCGTTCTGGAAGGCGAAGAAGAGACACTGACATTGGAATACGGCCAGGCCCTGGCGCAGATGCTGTTCTCAGAAGTCATTTTGGAGACCTATAAACGAAATTTACGCATGCCTGTGGAACCGCTTTACCCGTCTGAAAGTCCTGTTTCGCTGGACTCATTCGAAAAGGCTTTGCTGTCCATTCAGGAGCTGCTCAAAGTGAACCCGGCTTTTCTGACTTTCCGATTCGGAAACGAAAAGAGCAAAGAGATGGTGGCGTCTATTGCCGGCATGCTGAAAAGGGTGGAAGAGGCAGAAACTTCGGGTAAGACCCTCAAACTGACCATCCTAAACGACACGCAACTGCGCAGCGGCGAACGCAAGGAAGAAGAGCGGGTTTACACGCTTATCCCAAGTCCTAAAAAGTAGTTTAGCCTAAGGAAGGCTGAATATCCTCGATCCTGAGCTGCAATATCGTGCGTCCATTGAATTCGTTCTCATCAAAGGTATAGACGATATCAATAGTATCAGGCAATTTGCCCGCCCAATAACCCATACCGAAGGCAATGGCATCAAATGTATGACTGCCGGATTTCAGGGTTAGTTTGAGGTGCTGTCCATCGCTGCCTACTGTTCGCCAATTGACCACCTCTACATCCCGGCTGCAAAAGAGGGCGGAGGGGTTTTCACAACCAGTGGGTTCCAGAAGAGAAACGTCTTCTATAATGCCGGGGATATGCGCGGGTTCCAATTTATCCAGGAAAATCTCGCGGTCGATATTCAGAGAAGGCCGCAGGTCCAGACCCGCCAATTGTGATTTGGCGATTTGGTTAATGCGCTCGACAAAGGCAGCCTGGTTCTCGTTCCGTATGGTTAACCCAGCCGCCATGGCATGACCGCCAAAGCGTTCCAGAAGGTCACGGCACTGTTCCAATGCATCGTGAATATTGAATTCAGGGATAGAGCGGCAGGAAGCTTTGGTGCTTTCTTCACTCTGGTGTCCGATGATGGTGGGCTTATAGACAGCATCCGCCACCCGCCCGGCAGCCAGACCCACTACACCTTCATTAAAGTCCGGTGAAGAAACGAAAATGACGAGATTATCAGATGATAATTCCTGAGCCGCTGCGAGTGCATAGGATTGAATCTGCGCGGTCACTTCCTTGCGCTGGCTATTCTGTTGGTGCAATTGCTGGGCAAGTGTGCCCGCTGTGAACAGGTCCCTGGAAGTGAGCAGGTCAAACGCTGCAACGGCTGAATCCATGCGTCCGGCAGCATTCAAGCGCGGGGCGATCCAAAAACCGATATGGCTGGCAGTGAGTCGTTCCATATTAACCCCGGCAACCTTGCAAAGCGAAAATAAACCCTGACGATTCACGCTGCGCATTAGTTGCAAACCTTTGCGTACAAGGAAACGGTTTTCACCTGTCAGGGGGGCAACATCTGCTACCGTGCCTAAAGCAACCAGATCCAACCAATCATCGGCTGAGACACCCTCCACCGGGAAGACCTGCAGATAGGCCTGGGCAAGTTTGTAAGCCAGCCCTACACCGGCAAGATACTTATAGGGGTAAACATCACCCTCCTGGTGCGGGTTGACCACCGCCAGCGCTTCTGGAAGGATATCCCCGGGCAGATGATGATCGGTAATGATCACACCCATCCCAAGGTTGTTTGCCAGAGCAATTTCCTGTGTGGATCTGATACCGCAATCGACGGTGATGATCAGTTTTATCCCTTCATCCGCCAGGGTTTGGATGGCTTCCAAGTTGACTCCGTAGCCTTCATCGAAGCGGTTTGGGATGTAAACCCGCGCTTCCAGCCCCAGTTTCTGCAGGAATTCGTACAAAAGCGCCGAAGCTGTGACACCGTCTACATCGTAATCGCCATAAATGGCAATGGGAGACTGGCTTTGAACAGCTTGATGCAGCGTGTCCACCGCGGCTGGCATCCCTGATAAGAGCAAGGGGTTTGTATCGCTCAAAGGCTCCCCTCGGACATAGGAGCGTGCGCTTTCAGCATCGGTGATGCCGCGGTTGAAAAGCAGTTGTCTGAGCAGTGGAGGGAACTCTATTAAAGCCTGCTGCACGGGTTCAGGAACGTGTGGGGCAATCTGCCAGCGTTTGGTTATTGTTTGTGTCATAAAAATGTCTCCAGATCTGTATAATTGTACTTGCTCCGGCTTGACGAAACACGGAGAGCAGAACAGGACATAATGATGGAAAATACAAAGCACCCGCAAAACAAACCAACCCTTCCTCCTTTCGTGCTCTTGCCTGAAATTGCAGAGGCAAAAAAGGCAGGCAAGCCGATCGTGGCATTGGAATCGACCGTGATCACACACGGGCTGCCCTGGCCGCAAAACGCCAATCTGGCAGCAGAGATGGAGCAAAAGGTCAGAGCGCACGGGGCAATCCCTGCCACCGTGGCGCTGATCGCGGGCCAGGTGCATGTGGGCCTGACTGCCGAGGAGGTGGCACTGCTTGCCCAAAGTAAGCAAGTACGTAAAGTGAGCACGCGCGATTTTGGCGTGGCCCTCGCCAAACGTGAGCTGGGCGGAACCACAGTGGCTGCCACCATGTTCGCCGCGGAACAGCAGGGCATCCGCGTGTTCGCGACTGGCGGGATCGGCGGTGTGCACAGGGAGGCTCCCTTTGACGTCTCCAATGACCTCGTGCAGCTGGGGCGTTCTCCTGTGATAGTCGTTTGCGCAGGAGCCAAATCCATCCTGGATATCCCGGCCACGATTGAATATCTGGAGACACAGGGTGTTCCGGTGGTAGGCTGGAAGACCAAACAGTTCCCGGCTTTCTTCTCTGAAGACAGCGGTTTGCCGGTAGAAATCACAGCAGAATCAGCGGAAGAAGTAGCTCAAATAGCCCGCGCGCATTGGTTGGTTGGCTTGCGCGGCGGTATTCTGGTGGTGGTACCCCCGCTGGCTGAGCATGCTGTTCCATACAAAAAAATGGAAAAAATTATACAAAAGGCACTCCAGAACGCCAGGAGTGAAGGCATAAAGGGTAATAAGGTCACCCCTTATTTACTTGCCAAAGTCAGTGAACTCAGCGGGGGCGAAAGTCTGGAAGCAAACCTGGCCTTGCTCCTGAACAACGCGGGTGTAGCCGCGCAGATTGCCTGCGCGCTTGGGAGCTATAACTAACCCTGATATTCTTTATGGGGTTGAGTTCGTTGGCTGGGGAGAGGGGGTAAGGTTGGGCTCCGGTGCAGGGCCTGGTGTATTGGTTGGCACGGCTCCCGTAACGGTGAAATGCCCGGTTAAGAGCCAGTTCCGCCCGATGAAGAAGCGCAGCTCATATTCACCGGGGAACCACTCAGCAGCGGAGAGTTCGAGGGTGCTCACGCCATAGCCGCCTGTGCCGCCCCCCCAACGGCTTACAGTTGTCTTGATCAGCTCCTTATTTCGGTACCACAACTCCGTCCACTGCACGCCGTCTGTCATGTTATTGTAACTGAAGCAGGCATAGATCTTTTCCAATGGGTTGGCAAATTCTTTCGCCGGGTCGATGGGCTGAAAATTTTTGTCAATATCCGTTGCAAAGGTGAGATAACTAAAAACCAGATTAGGTTGGGGCGTGACTATGGATTCGAATCGTGTGGCGACAGATTCGGGGATGGAAGGGGTATCCGTTACCGATGGGGTATTGGTAATGGTGGGGGTGAGCGTGAGGGTTGGCGTAAGGGTAATGGTGGGAGTTATTGTAATCGTAGGGGTTATGGATGGGGTGAGCGAAGGCGGAAAGACGCGGTAGGCCACCTTTTCACCCCATCTGAAATTAGAGAAAGAAAATAAAGCCAGCAGAACAGCCCCCAGAAGCAGCAATACGCCTTTCTCAAAATGCTGACGTTTTTTAAAAAAGAAAGGCAGGCGTTTTCCGCTCTGAAAAGACTTGAAAGCGCTAACAAGCATCCAAATCGCAAAGGCAGCAGCAATGATGCTCAGCATTAAGATAGTGGAACGGATATCCAGATTCATAGAACTATTTTTGCATTATAGCAGGAATTCATCCGGCTTAATCGGGTGACGATCAGGTTTGCAGGGCACCCTGATAAGGCTCTGCGAAGAGAGCGGGAGCACCGCCGGTATGCCAGAAGAGAACCTTTTCTGAGGGTCTGAAGAATCCTTTTCGGATCAGGTCAATCAGACCCGCTGCTGCCCGACCTGTGTAGACTGGATCGAGCAAAATACCTTCGCGGCTTGCGAAGAGATGAATGGCTTCCACCTCGGCAGGCTGCAGAACGCCGTATCCGGCAGTGCAGTAGTCGGAATTGATCAGGATAGAATTTGTCGGCGGTGCATTATATTCTCCTGTCAGTGCGGAAGCTTCTATGACCAGACGTTCCACCACAGGAAAGAATTCTTCAGCGGGTTGGTCGATGCTTATGCCCAAAACCTTGCCGTGAAAGCCCGTCTGATGCGCGCCCAAAACCAGCCCGGCCTGAGTGCCGCCTGAGGAGGTCGCAAAGACGATCCAGTCGGGCTCACAGCCCTGCTGTTTGAGCTCGTGCATGGCATTAGCATAAGCTAATGCGCCTACGGCATTGGAGCCGCCGTAAGGTATCAGATAAGGATTAAGACCTGCTTTCTTAGTTTTTTCAAATACCTGAGCCATTTTTGCATCCCGTTGGCTTTGCTCGGGCACAAACACCACTTCTGCTCCGCTTAAACGGTCGAGCAGCAGGTTTCCTTCAGCGTGATCCGGTTTCTTGCCGGTTAGCACGAGGATACATGCCAGTCCCAACTTGGCGGCTGCTGCAGCCACCTGACGGCAGTGGTTCGATTGGATAGCCCCGGCGCTAATCAGCGTTTCGGAATCCTGGGCAAGCGCGTCACCGGTCAGATACTCCAACTTGCGGGTTTTATTACCGCCCAACCCCAGACCCGTCAGGTCATCACGTTTGACGTACAGGTCTGGACCCTTGAGGATGCGTGTCAGGTTTGATAAATGTTCAATGGGGGTGGGCAAGTGGGCAAGTTGAATTCGCTCAATCATGGACAGCCTTTCTATTCAGGGCTTTTCCCCTTGAACGCATCAGGTTCAGCAGTTTGGGTAACAGTGTTGTATAGGCACGGTAGGCAGCGGGCTTGGGCGCGTAATCATACGCCCCAAGGTAGCGGGTGGTCACGCCATTAAAGCCCTCTTTGAAGCGGTAGACCCCTGCCATACTGTCTGATTCATCGAAAACGAAGGGTGCTCCCCAAAAATCATAACTGTGACAGCCCATCGCTTTTGCCAGCCGGATACCTTCCCACTGCAGCAGATAATTGGGCATAAATTCACGGTGGAGCGGCAGTGACATGCCGTAAAGATAACGCGCGATCCCGCCGAAATGGAACAGAACGATGGCGGCAACAGTTTTGCCTTCCACTTCAGCCAGGAGCGGCGTGCACATGCCAGCTTGCATGAATCTGGTCCATAGGTCCAGATAGTAGGATTCGCCGCGGATGACGAAATCATCGCGCACGGCAGTCTCGGCATACATGTCGTAAAGCAAAGGCAGATCAGTCAGAGATCCCTGGCGCACCTGAACGCCCTTTCTGGCTGCCAGGCGGATGTTATAGCGCGTTTTTTGCTTCATTGCTGCCAGAAGCTCAACTTCCGTCTTTGTCAGATCGAGCAAGACCGTATTGCTGAACTGTACCTGATCTGGTGAGTAACGCCACAAGCGCTGCTGCATGAGGGCACGGACATCCTGCCCGCCTGGGTTTTCCCGGGCGTTTTCAGTATTGGGGATCCCTTCCCCCAATTTCACATCCGGGTCAATTTTTATGAGTAGTGCTTTGCGCTGTTTTGTGTATGCTTCCAGATCTGCCAATACCCTTTGGGTGAGAGCTTTATCTTCCCAGTCCAACAAGGGACCTTTGGGGCAATAGAGCACGCGCAGGGTCAGCCCGGGCAGCAGCGTTTGCTGCCGCTCCAGTAAAAGCGTTGCGCCTTGGATTCGGTTGTCTGAATCACGCCAGACAAAGGTTTTAGGATACCAGCCATTTTTGATTTTGCTTTGTCCCCACTCCCAGGTCTGAAGGATATGCGGGTCTGGCAAAGTTTGGATTAACTGGTTCCACTTGGAAGCGCTGGAGACTTCAACCGCCTGCATCCTCGCCTCCCCGTTTGGCACGATAGATTTGATAGGCTTTATAAAGCAGAGGTTTATAAATACGTACAAAGGCTGGCGCGCTGCGTTTGACCTCTCCGCCGAAACCACGTTTGAAGCGGTAAACGCCCCATAAACCGTCTGACCGTGAGGTGAAATCCCGCTCGAGGATCTCTTCGTCTTCATCGGGAATGCCCCAAAGGTCATAGCTGGCAGCACCGCGGGCTTTGGCAATACGCATTGCCTCCCACTGCAGCAGGTAAGTGGGCATTAGGTTGCGGCTGGCATCGTCTGAGGCACCATAAAAGTACCAGGAGCGATCATCCTTAAGGAAGAGCATCAGGTAAGCCAGGGGGTTCCCTTCGACACTTGCGCGCAGGAGCACGCACTGCCCGAGAGGAGCAAAGAGCTTATAAACGGTCTCGTAATAGTCGCGGCTGTGGATAGCAAAACCATCGCGTTCCCCTGTGGTGCACGTGAGTTGATAGAATTCTTCCAAATCAGCGGATTCTTCAACGACCACACCTTTTTTCTTAGCCAGGCGAATGTTATAGCGTGTTTTCTGTTTCATGGCTGCCAGAAGGGCATCCTCTTCCTGCGTGAGATCGATCAGGATAGTGCGCCGGGGCTGAAATGTATGGGGTTCAAGCGTAAACCCATCCATCCATTGCGGTTTGACCCAATCAGGTTGAGGCTCAAAGTAATCCGGTTCAACCTGCAGGAAGACAGCATGCTTTTGTTTGCACAGCTGGTCTGCCTCCTGCCAGAGTTCAGCCCAATTGGAACCAACAGGGCCTTTGGGGAGATAGGCAACCGTCAAGCCCAAAGGAAGCTGCTTAAAAAGGATCTGGGCGGTGGCTGAGGAGGTGGAAACCACGCGTGGATCCCAGCCAAAGACCTGTTTAAAAGCCCCCCATTCGGGCGTTTGAAGCAAATGAGAAGAAGGAAACATGGGCAATCAACGCCCCTTGAAGCCAAACACCGCGCCGAAGGTACGTAAGAGGATCATGAGATCCATCGCAAGGTTGGCATGCACAATATAATACAGATCATACTCCAGTTTGACAGCCGTTTCTTCAACTGTTTCAGCGTAGGGCTGGTGAATCTGTGCCCAACCGGTCACTCCCGGTTTCACCAGCATACGCGCGCGGTAGAAAGGCAAAATATTCTGGAAAACGGTCACCAGCTCATTGCGCTCACTGCGCGGGCCAACCAGGCTCATCTCACCCCTAATGACATTGAATAATTGAGGGAGCTCGTCAATATGTGATTTGCGCAAAAAACGCCCAACGCGAGTTACGCGTTGATCGTTGGCAGCGGTAACGAGGCCTTCGTGGTCCATATCCCTGGTGTTTTTCATCGTGCGGAACTTATAGATGGTGAAAGGCTTGCCGCCCAGGCCTAAACGCTCCTGTTTGTATATCACCGGACGGCCGGAATCGATCATGATGATCAAAGCAAGCAGCGGGTAGAGCAGGATAAGGAAGATCAGCCCAAATCCGGAACCTGACAAATCCATTATGCGCTTAAAAAAACGGTAGAAAGCACTCGAGGGGGTTTTTTCTAGGAAGGAACGCACTACCCAGTCTGACTCAAGCAGTCCAATTGGCACGCGATTAGTAAGCATCTCGTATGTATCGGTCATGGTAGACAGGTTTGTGCCAGTTTCTTGTGCCATAAGCAAAGCTTGGAACATGCCGTGATTCATTTTGTCAGAGATGGCAATAATCAGGTCAGTGATATTCTGGTCCTGGATCAAGTGGGAGAGCATCACATGGTTCCCCAGGATGGGATAGTTATGCAGCGTTGTACCTATTTTTGCCGGGTCATCATCTATCAATCCGATCAGGTTGAAGGGCTTGGGATTCTTTTCCGTCACGGCTTCCACCAGGGCAGTGCCTGCTTTACCCGCGCCGATGATCAGCACACGGCGCTGTTTGGAGGCGCGGTTGAAGATTTGAATGTAAATCATGCGCCAGATGAGCGTAAATATAGCCACAAAAATGATGAACAGCGCCACACCAAGGCGGGGGAGTGAATAGGGTGGAAAAGCGAAGTAAACTATTAAATAAAGAAAAGTGGAAATCAGCGTTGCCAGGCCAATGCACCGTAGCGTATCCTGCATGCTGCTGGCTTTAGAGAGGTCGTAAGTCTCGACCAGAAAAATAATCCAGATGAGCGGCAAGAAGTAGAACCAGTCCTGGGGGCGGGTACGCAGGAATTCCATGGAAAGTTTCATCCATTCGTCACCAGCCGCCCAGAAATAGAGCGCGAGCATAAGGGCCAGTCCGCCAGCGAACAGATCGCCAAAGATCAGGATAAACCGCTGTTCAGATGTTTTAAACCGCCATCGATGGCTGGTTGTGGTTGCCTGCATATGCGCTCCTGTTGGCTCAACGTTCCGTTCTCGAGAAGAGGCCAACGATAAATCCTGCCCCCCAGGCAAAGTGCATGGTCATAGTCGCCAGCGGGGCTCCAATAATTAATAGTATATCCTTTTTCAGGATTGCAAGCTGTATGCCAATTGCCAGCAGGGTAAGCAGATAGAGCCCAACAGCCAAAACGAAGAAACGCAGGAAGGGCCGGTAGATCAGGCCAGCCAGAAACAGGATCAGAATACCGGCTACAAACAGCGGGGGAATAGCCTGGCGGTAGCGCAGGGTTTCAGGGTAGCGCTTGAGCATTTGCGACTTCCAAAAGCCATAACGCCAATACTGTTTGGCAAGCTCTTTCAGGTTCTTTCGCGCGAAGTAAATTGAGCGGATCTGCGGGTCCAGCCATATCCGGCCGCCCGACTTACGGATGCGGGTGTTAAACTCGTAATCTTCGTTGGAGAGCAGGGTCTCGTCAAATCCGCCGATTTCGTCAATCAGGCTGCGCGGGAAGGCGCCAAAGGGCACCGTGTCCACGTATTCTGCCTTCTTGCTGAAGCGGTACTGCGCTCCGCCCACCGCCAAAGGGTGCGCCGCGGAGGCAGCAATGCTGCGCGCGATCCAGTGATCGCCCTGGGGGGTTACATCCCAGACACCGCCCACGTTTTCGGCTTTGCCGGCTTCCAACAGGGCTGCGGAATGCTGCACATAATCACGTCGCGGGATGGAATGCGCATCCATGCGCACCAGAAAGACCCCGCGGGCAGCCGCAATGGCAGTGTTTAAAGCAGCCGGAATGATCTGTTTGGGGTTATCCACAATTTTGACAGACAGTTCGGGGTGTTCCAGCGCGAAGGATTTGATAACCTCACGGGTTCTATCCGTAGACATGCCATCAGCGATGATCACTTCCATCTGCGGCAGAGGATAAGTCTGCTTGAGCAGTGCCTCAAGAAGGAGGCGGATGGTTGCTTCCTCGTTGCGGCAGGGGATGATGACCGAAACTGTGGGTACCATGGCGGTGCGGGCAGGGATAACCCTATTTACAGCAATTCCCTTCATGTTCATCACAGCTGCACACGGCAATCGCTTCAATCTCCACTAACGCCCCCTTGGGCAAAGCAACCACCTGAATGGCGGAGCGTGCCGGGGGTTCCTGCACAAAGAATTCCGCGTATACTGTGTTCATTTGGGAGAAGTCAGCCATATCTGTGAGGAAGACTGTGGTTTTAACCACTTTTTGCAGTGAAGAGCCTGCGGATTCCAGTATGGCAGACATGTTTTTAAGCACTTGCCGGGTTTGAGCAGGTACGCCGCCTTCCACCATAAATCCGGTTTCGGGGTCAAGCCCAATCTGGCCGGAAACATAAACTTTCCCGCATGTTTTGATGGCTGCGGAGTAAGGCCCGATGGCTTTGGGCGCGGAATCACAGGTGACAACTTCTCTTTTTTGACAACAGCAATTCATGAATGTTACCTCTTTTTATCTGTAAGTGGATTTTTTCATTATATCATCGTGGCTTTGGCTGGCTGAGGCGCTGAAAAGGAACCAGATTAAGCCTGCCAGTCCCCGATGCCTTTCCAACAGTGATCCAGATGCTCAGCCAGAACATCTTTTAGTTTGCGCCGGATGGTTTTGCGCACGGCAGTCATCAACGGCAGACCGCCGATGGCGTTCAGGCGCTCTCCGATCTCGCGCGCCCCGCGGTGGTGGCACTGCATGTTGAAGGGCCCGCCTGGGGTGAGGGAGAGGAAATCATCCAAATTGCCAATTTTTACCAGTTTGTCGATCAGCTGTTTCACTTCAGCTTTGCGCTCGGGGTCAAGCTGATTGATCTCGGGTTCTCCAAAAAGTGAGGATAGAAGTGCCATACCAGGTCCTTTCCAGTTGCTGCGTGTATTATATACCAAGCGCGGGGTCTGGATGCCATACTGCTCAGATTGCCGGTGGCTGGGTCGTAGCTATAGCTCTGGGAATACTGCCCCTCACCCACGCCATTCGTGCTGGCTGAGGTCAGCCGGTTCAGGGCATCGTAACCGAATGTTTGAACCTGGCTGCTGTTTAATTGATCCGTAATGGTCAGGATATTGCCAACACTGTCATAGGTGAACTCTAAATTCAGCAATGAAGCGGACTGCCCGCTTTGCAGTCCGCTCAGGCGCCCGCGCAGGTCATATGTCCAGTGGGTTTCACCGCTGCCATCGGTCATGCTGGTGCGGTGGCCTCGTTGTCCTCTTTGTAGTCATGAGGTAACATACCAATAGCAATGAGTAGATCAATATAATCATTACTTAACATTGCTTGTAAAGTTGGCATGTTCTCTTTTTTCATGTAGAAGCTAATTTGATCATAATAATGAAAGAATCTTTCAGCAATGAATTCAATGTTCTTTTCATAATCCAGGTAATAACATCCTATGTTATGGAAATATGGGAGTAAATTTTCTTTTTTCCCTGAAAACGTGAAAATTAGTTGATGCAGAGTAATCATTTCTTTTCTTACATCAGTTGGATCAATTGGAGAACAAGACATAAAAGTATCACAACGATAATCCCGATCAATTTCTATTACGAAAGGACCCCTAAATATTAATTTAAGAGGCATCTCACTTGTTTCTGGTAGGTGGGATTCAGACTGAAATCCCATAGTATATAAGGGATAAAGGTATTTTTCGAAAAGAACAGTAAAGTATCTGTTAGCTAAATCTCTGGACTTATCCATACCACACCTCACTTTATTTGACATATTTGATGGAATAATGAGTGCTTTATCTCCATGTAACCAGGAGAATTCCTCAAAATGTCCAATTCCAATGATATCCCAGGTCCTGGTCTTAATGGGTTAAAAATTGCAGTAACTAATTCTTTGCTTAATGCCATCTGTTGATTCATATAAGCTGCATTTACACCTTTCCAAAAAATATTTGGTACCTCTGGGTCACCAAGGGTATCCCATGCTCTTGTTGACATATTGAAATATGTGTAATTCATATTCTCGCCAACTTGAAGATAATTTGGGTTAGAACCACGACTTACTGTAGAAGAACTTGGGTTATGTGTAAAAGATCTAGCGATTGTTTGCGCTAATTCAGAATCAGCCACATCATCAACGGTTTCATAGCCGCTTTCCATTAACGCCCGAATCTCATTCGTACAATCACCATCAGCACAAACCGTATCAGTAAGTTTCATACCACCCAGGTACGCGGTCGCAGTCATGAAGAATGAAATCCCCGACACAATTGCAAAACCCCCATAAATTGCACCTCCAATTATTTCTTCAGCAGATATATCCGTGGTCAATGCTTCCTTGAATTCCATGCCCGATTGCATGTTACGATACACTTGATAACCATAATCGAATAAAGCACCAACAGCCATTGCACCAACTGTGATGCATACTGCAGTATCAATTCCAAATACACAATGTCCACTCGGATCGCTATATCTTATCGGATTATTATTGACATAAGAGAACCTGTCCCATGCCTGAGTGCCTTGGGTTGGAGGAACCAAGGTATCCGCCTGCATGAAACGGCCCAACTGCGGGTCATACCAACGGGCATTGTAGAAATAGATGTCCCCTTCCTTCATCTGCCCGGTATAGCCGTAATCCGTCGGGCTGATTCCATCTGAATAGCGGGCCGTGCCCCAGGGATGGTAAAGGGCCTCACTTATCAGGTTTCCATTCCCATCCGCGACCGCGCTGACACTCCCCAATTGATCCCCATAGATGTAGCTCACAACGCCATCCTTCTTCATCGCGATGCGCTGCCCATCGGCATAGAAGTACAAGGTTCCCATGCGGGCTGTGATGGGCTCAAACAAGTCTGTTGCCTCCTCAGCATTAGAAACAAAAGGCATATAAAACTTGAGGGGCTGCGGGGGCGGTTCCGGTTCTGGATATGCCCCTTCAAAATAGTTGCCGATGAAGATCGTGGCCGTGCCATCCGCGTTGATCTCCGCCACCCGCTTGCCATCCCCGTCATAGAGGTAAGTCTTGCCCGCAAAAGCCGTGAGATGGTTCTCTGCATCATAACTGATCGGCTGCCCATTGCGGGAGATCATATTGCCATTGGCATCGTAAGTATACGCAGACGGACCGGCTGATGTGACGGCATGCGGTTTTGAGAAGGTATAGGTATCGGTGCGGGTGTTGTCGCTAATATAACGGTAATAGACGTGAGAGGTGGTATGGGGAGGTAGATGAGCCTATATGAAAAGAGCTCTGAGTATTTGCGCTGCGATTTCCAAACAGTCGCAAACTACACTCTAGTTAGTATAACTATCAACTACCACATAAAAAAGCTACGGCAGGATGAAGGCAGAAATAATAATTGCCTGTTTCTCAGGGATTATCGCATCGATGTTAATCTTTTTCACTATCTCGCCAAGATAGTTAGCAAGCACAATCTCTCTTCCTTTTTTTGAAACACCTATCCATTGGATATGCGGATTAACCTGATCCCCCTGGAAATACCAATTGTGAGTTGATTGATCCAATTCCAAAACAGATACTAACTCCCCATATGGTTCATTGAAAATACTCACCTTATCCTTATTCCATTTAATCCATGAACCTGCTTCTAATTTACCCGAATCAAAAATTGCTGCTCCTACCGTATCGTTGGCAGGATTAACTTCAATCGTACGGGAGGGGCACCTTGGGCTGTCAGCACAACTCCAAATAATGGCTTTCGATCCTGTTCCTTTCCAATAGACGAAGGAAGGAAAACAATTAGACTTGCAATAATCTATTGCTATTAAATCGACGAGCCCATTGTCAATTACCCCAAACATGGCTTTATGGGTATCTGCAAAAAAGAATTCATTATTCATTTTTGCCCAGCCGAATTCAGCTGCATCCAAACCTAACCCCTCTTTAAAAGCAAGTTGCTGACCACTGGTTGAATCATAAATGTAATAGTCTAATATGCTAACTTCCTGATCCATAAATGCGTATTGCAGGTAGTCTCCAGTGGATGACCACTTTAGACTATTCAATAAAGTTTTGACAGGCCAAAATTCACGCCCATCTGATGAGTAGATGCATGGGAATGAAGGTGAGATTTGATGCTTTTCACTTCCGTCAGGTTTCATGAGCCAAATGCTGCTATCGCCTTCAGGCTCCTGCGGATTATTGATAACGGGTGAGTTTATCTTTGCTTCTTCTCTAACATAAGCAATCCAATCGCCAGAAGGCGAGGCAATAGGAGAGCGGTAACTAAAGCCATTACTTTCTGAAAGCAAGGTCACAGTATTGTCAATCATATCAAAGCGCAATATCTCTGTTATTGGAAGAGTTCCAGCTGGATTTTCGAGGTATTGGAAAGTAATGATTAGCGATGATTCTGTGATGGGTTGTGCTGGCACTGAGCTCTTAGGAGCTACACAGGCACATAGAATTAATACCAAGGAAAGGACAGTGTTTTTTTTCATGAATTCTCCTTTTCCTAATCGCAGAATTGTGCATCAGGCATGCACCAGTAACCAGCACCCCAACTCCAAATCCAGAAGTGGGTTCGAGAGTAAGGAACAACCGAATTATTGACAATGTGTGCATCTGCATAGAAGTATGCCCCATTGGTTGGGTCAAAATCAAATGAGCTAGTCATAACGTCAGAAGCAATTTCCCGGGCTCGCCAGTAACGCTGAACAATTTGGTTATCAATATAGTTCATTGATTTCCGTGCTATTTCAAGGCTATTCCAATGGCTCACTCCATCCTTTATAGTCATACCAAATATTCCATCAGTGCAGGCAATTAACCATCTGTCCTTTTTAAAGGCGCCTTTATATTTGAATTGGGCTTCGCTTGTGTACTGGAGCAAATCCCAATCTCTATACCGATTTCTAACCACATATGCAACTCCGTAGGCATCCGATTCCGATTTTGTAAACAATTTCCCGTTTTCCTCAGAAAGGATTACATAAGTGAGTAATAATAACGGGTTATCAGCAATCTCTCTCCAGCTATTAATGGTTGGGATATTATTTTGTGGAATCGGTACATAACAGTTAGACGCATAATGATCATTACATAATTTATATCCTAAAGGATCAGAATAAATTATAGGATTATTGTTGACATAGGCGAAGCGGTCCCAGGCTTGGGTGCCTTGGGTTGGAGGCACGAAAGTATCTGCCTGCATGAAACGGCCCAATTGCGGGTCATACCAGCGGGCGTTGTAGAAGTAGATATCCCCTTCCTTCATCTGCCCGGTATAGCCGTAGTCCGTCGGGCTTGTACCTTGGGCATATCTGGTCGTTCCCCAGGGATGGTAAAGGGTCTCACTTATCAGGTTTCCATTCCCATCCGCGACCGCGCTGACGCTCCCCAATTGATCCCCATAGATGCAGCTCACAACGCCATCCTTCTTCATCGCGATGCGCTGCCCATCGGCATAGAAGTACAAGGTTCCCATGCGGGCTGTGATGGGCTCAAACAAGTCTGTTCCCTCCTCAGCATTAGAAACAAAAGGCATATAAAACTTGAGGGGCTGCGGGGGCGGTTCCGGTTCTGGATATGCCCCTTCAAAATAGTTGCCGATGAAGATCGTGGCCGTGCCATCCGCGTTGATCTCCGCCACCCGCTTGCCATCCCCGTCATTGCTGTATTCACTGTACAGTTAATTGTCTCCTTACAAAGGTCTCTCAAGTGATTCAATCCTTGAAAGATGGGTATATACCATTTATTCCGGTATCAAGACTGGTATTATTGACGAGATCAATCAAAAATATTGTGGCATTTTCATAACCGGGAATCTTTTGAGACTTAGTCCAAACATGCAAAACCATCTTTGTTCCGTCAGACGACCACTCTGGATGAGGGCTGAATAAATCCTGATTCGACAAATCGTGAGATAACACTTGCCTTTCAGTTTTATGCTGGAGATCCATAATATACAAACCGTCATCCTTGGTAAATGCAAGCTGCAATCCATCTGGAGAAACCTGCGGATTTCGCCCAGTAGTGACCAATTCCCAACGATCACTACTGAAGCAGTAACTTTGAATGCTATCGTCGGGGCTTAATCTGAGAATATTCGAATTTACTTGTGCGAAAAGGCAATTTGAATGATGGTCAAAGCTTATTTCACCATATTCAAACTCAAGATTGTAAATTGGGTCTGGTAAGGTCAGCAACACTTTTTCTGTTGTCAAATCGAACAACCAAAGTCTTTTATTCTTTGCATTAAAAACTTGCTTTTCGTTATCTGTAAATCTGTATATGCTATAAAATTCCGTCAGACTTTCCTGTGAAATAGACTTAATAAGTTCATTGATTTTTGTGCCCCAGATCAAAGGACTCCGTGCGGCGATAAGAAAACGGTACCATGATAAGCCAACAAAAACCTTGGATTCTGGTTGCCAGTTTAACTTCACCATGTTTTCTGGAGTCTTCAGGTATCTAGGTTTCAAAGTCTCAATAGTGAAGTATCCTATTTTCTTTTCCATATCTGGATCAGGCAGAAAAACGATTGAACCATCGGGAATGATTTCACTGAGATTCTTTGGGGTTACTCGAAAACAACCTTCGAGAATAAGCATTATCAGAAAAGCGATTAATAAGGCCTTCCTTTTTCTACCCATCTTCACTTGACCTCATTGATATAGGTGTTCATCCAATTCCCTCCACCGTCAAACCGAGGGGAGGGTGTCCATATTGGAGAAGGCATTACTCTCATCATAGAGCTTGGAGCGAGAGTTGTAAACTCTGAATAACTCATCAATCCGTCGAGGTTAGCAACGCCTAAGTTGTAATTGGAGTTGAAATAGTCAGCCAACTCTTCTTCAGTATATATTTTTCCCCAGCTGAAAAATAGAAAAGAATCTCCTTCCATACCAAAAGCCAAAACATCATGGCCAAACTTACGTCCGGGCAATGGAATTTGCATCACGGTCGGTAAATCATTGAGCAGATTGCTTTTCAACCTATCTCTAGTATAGATTTGTCGTTCTAAAAAGTAAACCCCAGGGTATATATTCTCACTGTTATTCTGTAAAAAAGGAGGGGAACACCCAATCCCATTTCGAAAGCGCCACCGAGTCTTCGTGGCCTGGCTAAAGAATAATTCCTGATATATGAATCAGGCGCTATCGAATTGACTGTCACGATGCTTATCCCCAGAGAGGCGGCTATACCCCAACAGGTGTTTTCATACCTCTGATCCCAAGTTGGATCGTCCACATATGAGTCCTTCCAACCATCAATATAAAACCTTCCATCAGTACCACACTTATAGTGTCTAGTTGGATCAGTACCATTGACAGGATTTTTATTGATGTAAAGCATTGGTACCAATCTGTTTCGCTGTTTTTCACATCCACAACCTCAAAGGGTATTTCAGCGATATCAAGGTTACGAATATCGAATTTGAATTTCCATCCAGGATTGTCAGTGTTATATACATCAAATCCATGCTCATGCTCCCAGGATTCATTACATAAATCTGCATACGTGTCTTGAAGCCAGGTAAATAATTCGTCCGTTTTCCGTGCTTACCTTTCTATTGCGGAATCCCAAACCAAAATGGCTTGCGAATATTCCCGCATTGTTATGCTATAATAAAAGCCCGCGTGGAGGAAGCCCTGCTTTCGGCACGCATTTTCATTTTACCCGTTCAAACGGAGAGTGTTAAGTTAGAAGGATTTAGACATGTCAAGTTCATACCTGACCCGAGAGGGGTTCGAAAAATTAGAGCAGGAGCTTGAGTATCTTCGCACAGACAAACGAGCTGAAGTAGCCAAAAGGTTGCAGGAAGCCATGGAAGACGGCGAGCTGATTGAGAATGCTGAATACGAGGATGCCAAGAATGAACAGGCCTTCACGGAGGGCCGCATCAAAGACCTGGAATTATTGCTCGCCAACGCGCAGATCATCGATGAGGACGAAAATGGCGGCCACAACATCAAAGTAGGCTCCATCGTTACAATACAGGTGGAAGATGAAGACCCTGAGACCTATATGATCGTGGGGCCCGCTGAGGCTGACCCGCGGGAAAAACGCATCTCCAACGAGTCGCCCATGGGGCATGCCCTGATCAACCATAAGGTTGGCGATAAGGTAAAGGTAGAAGCGCCCGGTGGTGCCTTTACTGTTCAGATCATCAAAATCGACTGACCTGATATGAAACAAAAGCCCCACCTGCCAGACGAGGTGGGGCATCTTAATTATTGCGAGGAATTATGCTTCAAGACGAATTCTCAGACCTGGAACGTATCCGTGTGGAAAAAATGCTCAGAATGCGCGAGGCGGGCGTTGAACCCTACCCCACGCATTCCCTCAGAAATACCAGCACACAAGAGGCGCTGAGACGTTATGAAGAGGCGGAAGCCAAGGCCGGGGGAACCGCAGAGCCTGTTGAAGTGATCCTGGCCGGCCGTTTGCGCGCCATCCGCAATATGGGCAAGCTCAGTTTCGCGCATATCGAAGACGCTTCCGGCAAGGTTCAGCTGCTCCTGCGCGTGAACGAACTGGGGCAGGAACGGCTGGATGAATTTGTACGGGATTTCGACCTGGGCGATTTCATTGAGGCTGAAGGCCACATGTTCCGCACCCGCCGCGGCGAGGTGACGCTGCAGGTCATGAATTTCCGCATGCTCGCGAAGGCTCTGCTGGCGCTGCCGGCGGATAAGGATGAAGTGGTGGATGGAAAGACCGTGCGGCATGCCCAGCTGACCGACCCTGAGATCCGCTTCCGCCAGCGTTACGTGGACCTGGCAGTCAACCCGCACGTGCGGGAGGTCTTCCGCATCCGCACCGAGACGGTCAAAGCCATGCGCTCTTTTTTGGATGGCTGTGGCTTCCAGGAAGTGGAGACCCCCATTCTGCAGCCCATTTACGGCGGAGCGGCAGCCAAACCCTTTATAACTTATCATAACCAACTGCACCAGCAGCTCTACCTGCGCATCAGTTTTGAGCTCTACCTCAAACGCCTGATCGTCGGCGGGATCGACAAGGTCTATGAGATCGGGCGTGATTTCAGAAATGAAGGGGTTTCCTTTAAGCACAACCCGGAGTTTACGCAGATGGAACTCTATCAGGCCTATGGCGATTACCACACCATGATGGAGATTACCGAACAGATGGTTTCCTTTATCGCGCAGAGCGTGCTGGGCAGGCAGGCGATCAATTTCAACGGGCACGAGATTAACCTCACGCCCCCGTGGAAGCGCCTGACCATCCGGCAGGGCTTGATTGACTTCGCCGGGATTGACATCAATGACTATCAGGACGCGCAGAGCCTCTCTGCTGAACTGGCCCGGAGAGGCATTAGTCACAAGCCGGATGCACCGCGCGGAAAACTGATCGGCCTGCTGATGGAAGAATATCTGGAACCCAAACTGGTGCAGCCGACTTTCCTGTGCGATTACCCGCGCGATATCTCCCCGCTGGCTAAGAACGTCCCGGGTGATCCAAACACAGTGGAACGCTTTGAAATTTTTGTTGGAGGCGTGGAGCTGGGCAATGCCTTTACTGAGCTGAATGACCCGCTGGAACAGGAAAAGCGCTTTTTGGAAATGGGGCGCGAGTATGGCGCGGAAGACGAAGAACGGCATCCGATGGATGAAGATTTCATCCGCGCGCTGGCTTATGGCATGCCGCCCACAGGAGGGCTCGGCATTGGCGTGGACCGCCTGGTCATGATGCTAAGCGGGCAGCATAACATTCGTGAGGTTATCCTTTTCCCGCATCTGCGTAAAGCGGAAGACGCGGACGCCAATAACTGAACCAGTCTGATTAAATGAGAGCGGGAATCTCCTTTCCTGCTCTTTTTTGATGGTTGCCCCGCGTACAATTGAGAGCATGTGCTCTGTTTGAGTATAAAATTAAGGCGCTGTTTGCGGAAATCGTTGGTATATAATTTGCAACAATGAGGCATATGGGCGAGAGCGAATTAATTGAGCTAGCGCTGCAAGGAGACCTGGACGCGTTCAATGACCTTGTGCGCTTGTATCAGGACTATGCCTTTAATACGGCATACCGCATTCTGGGGGATGAAGACAGTGCTGCTGATGCCACGCAAGAGGCAGTCATTTCCATGTACCGCAAACTCAGCAGTTACCGCGGCGGGTCTTTTAAGGGCTGGTTCCTGCGGATTGTGACCAACGCCTGCTATGACGAGCTGCGCCGCCTCAAACGCCGGCCTGCCGTGCCTCTGGAGCCTGAAACGGACGAGGGAGAAGTTGTGGAATCCCCCAGCTGGATGAAGGACGATCAACCGCAGCCGGAAGAGGTGAGCAGTGCTCTGGAACTCGAGAATGCCATTCAGCACTGCCTGCAGGGGCTTGAAGAAAAGTTCCGCGTGGTGATGGTGATGGTGGATATCAACGGCGAAGACTACGAAACCGCCGCACGGGTGATCCAAAGCCCCATAGGTACGGTAAAGAGCCGACTGGCGCGGGCAAGGCAGAAAATGCAGGCCTGTTTGCAGGGTTTTGGGGAACTTTTACCAGACAAATTCCGTCTCAATCATGAGGCAGATAATGAGTAAGTCAGGAAAAACTTCCCTGCGTGATGTCGAGGCGATAAGTGCCTACCTGGACGGCGCCCTCTCTGAACAAGAGAAAGCGTCTCTCGAAGCGCGCCTGGAGGAATCCTCCGGACTGAGAGAGGAACTTGAAGCCTGCCGCAGGCTGCGCATGGCCGTGCGTTCCCTCCCCGCGCGCAAAGCCCCGAGGCAGTTTACACTGACCACTTTGGAAGCCCGGCAAGCCCGGCGCTTCAGTTTTGCCCTGCCGATGTTTAAGTACGCTTCTTTGCTTTCAATCTTTCTTCTGGTTGTTGTATTTGCCGGGGAATGGGTATTCAGGAATTTTTCAGCGCCTGCCGCCGGGCTGGCGCCGCAATCAACTGACATGCGATCCATGCCAGCAGAAGAGGAAATCGTTTCGAATTCAGCCCTCCCGACTGAGACTGCATATATTGAGCGGTCAAATATTGCCCTCCTGAACTGGGGGCCATCCATGGTGAGCGGAATGGGCGGCGCAGGCGGAAGGGGCGAAGAACCCATGCAACAAACGGCTTTCCAGATCGCACCGGACGGCAGTCTCCAGCCGCATGATTCACGGGTCTACCAGGCCGAGTATAGCTCCATCACATCGCCAAAGTTTACCCGTCCTAATGTTGGAGGGGGCGGTATCCAGGAGCCTGAATCCGCAGTTGTGCCAGATGTTGCCTGTGAAAGCAAGTCAGCTGCTGAAGCGCCCGAAGAGAAGCCCAAGACAATACGTTCCGGAAAAGACGGTGCCAAGCCGATCATCTTTGGGGTCAATGAGGCAGAACAGGGAACGATCATTGAAACATTTCCGCCTGAGCCCCTCTCTGACAGCTCCGATCAAAGTGAGCTGCCCGAAGCAGCTCCGCAGTCCCAGGGGAGAAATTCCAATGTCCTGATCAAAGGGGGGCTGGGCGCTGCCGCGCTGCTATTCGCTATTGCCGCTTTCATTCTGAGCAAAAAATACTGAGCCTCATTGTTCTTGCCCGGCCGGACAGACCGATTCAGGGCAGTTCTTTGGCGTAATCTCCCAGTTTTATCATTTTCCCGACCCAGACAAAACGTTCGTCCTGAGCGTTATTGATGCAGGTATAAAGCGTGAGCAGCTGGTCTTGCGGGGAGAGTTTAATCCCGCTCTGCAGAAGTGATGAGTCTTCCAGTCGTTTCAGATAATCCGGCCAGGCGTAAGGTCCGGGGAACTCCGCCTCAAGATATGTGGCATCGGTGGGCCCTGAAACGAAGGTGCGCGCGGCTTCCGCGCGGAAAATGGAGTCGGGCGTGTAGACGTAAACATAGGGATTCTCAGCGGCAAAACTCGGGTCACGGTACCGCACCAGGTTGCTGAACATGCGCTGGTTGTCAAAGTTATGCCCGTAAACGATCATGTTTTTATGCTTCATCCCTCCGGCAACACGGTAATCGAAGAAAAGAGAACCCATAGGGTCGTATTTTTGATCAAAGGAGAGGGTTAGATACTCAAGGTTATCCGCTGACTGCAGAATGGGATGATCAAGACCGATCGCGGGGTTGTAGATCCAGGCCTGAATGTCCGGATTGATGTGTTGTAACTCCCTCCATTTGGGCTGAACCCAACTGGCAGCCTTGCGGAATGCAGCCGCGTACGGGTTGGGTGTGGCAGTGGGGGGCAAGACCGGCGTGGGGGGTAAGGGTGTGGCAGTCGGTGTGGGTGGGAGCGGTGTAGCACTGGGCAGGACGCGGGTGGCGATGAGCGCTGAAGTGGTCTGGGCGGAGGTTGGGGCTTGAACCGGCGCAAGCACGCAGGCTGCAAGGCAAAGCAGTCCGATGGCGGCCAGGAACCAGAATCCGCCGCAGAGAATACCTTGATTATTTTTTTTCACACCCGCATCACGCGCACTTCCCATCTTCTCTTAATTTTACCTGACATGTAACTTGAATACCTCATTTTCCCTAACTATTAAGACCTTGGCCCGGTAGGCAGGCAGTAAAGACAAGGAACGCGGAAAAGGTTAAGATTCTCTTAAAAATTATCCTTTATGACTGGATTGATAGAGAATGAGGTAAAAAGTTTCGACAGGGAATGATAAACTTCCGCCTTTTATGATATCTTTAAATTGCTTTTCTGTTCCGATTAGGATTCAATTTGGAGAGTGAAAAATGAATAAAACACAGCCTTGGTTTCAGGTACTGACAGCTCTGATCCTGATTTTCAGTGCATTCGGAGCGCTTCCTGCCCGCCCGGTTAGCGCTGGAGTGGAAGGTTTAAGGATTAGCCAGGTGTATGGCGCCGGAGGTAACAGCGGTGCAATCTACACACACGACTTTATCGAATTATTCAATGCCTCACCCGATGAAGTAAGTCTTAATGGTTTTAGTGTGCAGTATGCCTCCGCAACAGCGGGAGCATCCACAACCTGGACTGTGCATACATTACCTACCAATGCTGTAATCAAACCGTACAGTTATTTCTTAATCCAGGAAGCAAAAGGCAACGGTGGCACGACCGCGCTCCCAACCCCGGATGCCATCGGCACGATAGCGATGGGTGGTCCAGGGGGGAGAGTTGCCTTGGTAAACGGAACTGCAGCATTAGTGGGGTGTCCAAGTACTGCACTGGACTTAGTGGGTTATGGAACATCTGTTTGCTTTGAAGGCACTGGTCCGGCGCCTCTGGCTGGGAATGCTACTTCTGCACAGAGGGAAAATGCCGGCTGCGTGGATGCTGGTGATAACTCTTCCGACTTTTTTGCCGCTTCAGTCCTTCCCCGCAACTCCAGCACACGGGCTTATTCCTGCGTGAATTCCGCGGTGATCTCGACTGTTCCCGTGGATCTTGATACCGGAATCCTGTTGGATGCTGATCTCAGCGTCACATTCGACCGCCCGGTGACTGTTTCCGATGGGTGGGCAACGCTCACTTGCGGTACCACAACCCACACCTATACTGTCACAGCCAACAACCCCACATTCATCATTGACCCGGACAGCGAATTCATCTACGAGGATGCCTGTACATTGACCATCGATGCGGATCTGGTGGACCAGCCGTTAGCGGAGGATTACACCACCAGCTTTACAGTGGAATCGGCACCTGCCACAGCCCCCACTGTGACCAATATTACGCCCGCAAATGGCGCAACCTGGCAGAATCAGGACACCCCCTTTGAGGTGAGTTTTGACCAAGTCGTTACTTTGACAGACGGTTGGTACAGCATTGTATGTGACCCTGGCGGGGCACCGACTTTTACCGTTACCGGGTCAGGCCGGCATTACACGATCACCCCGGATGCTCCACTCGCTTTAGGTGACACGTGTACCCTTAATATCGATGGATCTAAGGTGACTTCGCCCTATCACAGCCTGTCAATGAGCGGTACTGAAACTTCAGGCTTCACAGTCCGGGCGAACAATGACAATCCGCCAGACTGGTTGAGCAGCGTCCCCGCGCAAAACGGCACAGACCATCCGCGCACTGACCCAATCGCGCTGACCTTCTCCGAACCGGTCACGATTTCGGATTCGGATATCACCTTCACCTGCGAACGCACAGGAGCGGTTGCCTTCACCGGTGCGGCTTCGACGACTGACCCCAATACCTGGCTGCTGACTCCGGAAGCTGAACTGGCTGGCCTGCAAACCTGCACCATCACTATTCCAGCAGATAAAGTTCTGGATAACGACACTGAAGATCCGCCGGATGGCCTCAGTGAAGACCTGGTTCTCACCTTCTCGCCTGCCGAAGGCTGTGGAGATCCTTATACAGAGGTCAATCAGATTCAGGGGCCTGGCGCAAGCATTCCTGCTGCCTATTTAAATAAGATTGTCTCGGTTGAAGGTATCGTGGTGGCAGACCTGCAGGCCAAAGGCAATAAACGCGCCTTCTACATCCACTCAATAAACCCGGATGAAGACCCGCTGAGCTCTGAAGGCTTGATGATCTACACAGGCACAAAACCGGTTGCGGGTATGAATCCCGGAGATCATGTGCGCATTCGCGGTAAAGCGGTGGAATACAGTGGCGTTTCTGAAATCAGCCCCTATGAAACCGTGTGGAAATGCAGCACCGGCAACGACTATGCACCTGCCATCCTAACCATGCCCTTTACTTCTACGAACTTTGAACCTTATGAAGGCATGTTGGTTAAGTTTGAACAGCCGCTTACGATTTCAGAATACTATAACTTTGACCGCTATGGTGAAATTGTTTTGACCAATGGCCGCCAAAGCACCCCCACCGCGGTTATCGAGCCGGATGCGGCTGCTTACGCGGCGATGATAGCGGACTACCAATTGAACCGCATCGTATTGGATGACGCGCAGACCGCGCAGAATCCGGCTTACCTGCCGCATCCGGACGGCACGCGCTACGCTCAGGGCACCTTGGTTTCCGAGACCATTCCCTTCAACATTTTCCGCGGTGGTGATACCATCACAGGCCTGACAGCCATTATGGATTACGTGGCAAATGGTTGGAAGCTTCAACAAGTGGGAACAGCGGCCTATAGCTCCCTGAATCCGCGCACAGAGGCACCGGATATGGTGCCGGGAGAGATCCGGGTTTCCACTATCAATACACTCAACTATTTTGTTTCTCTCACCAGTGAAGGTGCAATTTGCAGCCCGTCCGGTGGCGTTGCCTGCCGGGGAGCGGATTCGGTGGAAGAGCGTGAACGTCAGATTGCCAAGACGGTTGCCGCGGTCAGGGCAATGGACGCGGATGTGGTGGGCTTGCTTGAAATTGAGAATGATAACCCCACCAAGACGGCTGAATTAGGCCCCGATTACGCGCTTGAAAGCATTATTGCCAAACTGAATGAGGGAATAGCCCAGCAGCCTGATGGTTCCCCGCTGTATAACTATATTGCTACCGGGCCGATTGGCACAGATGCGATCAAAGTGGGTATCATCTACCGCACCACCAATGTGAGTCCGATTGGCAACTTCGCAACAATTGACGCGAGCGTGGATCCGCGCTTTGACTCCACCAAGAACCGCCCCGCGCTGGCAATGTCTTTCAGGGACGTCCATACCGGTGAGATCTTTACCCTGGCTGTCAACCATCTCAAATCCAAGGGCTGCCCTGGTCCAAATGATCCACCAACCAACCCGCTGGATCTCGACCAGCTTGATGGCCAGAGCTGCTGGAACCCCACGCGCGTAAGCGCCGCTGAGGCCCTGGTGGATTGGCTTGAGCAGGATCCGACCAAGGCGGGCTCTAACAAATACCTCATCATGGGTGACCTGAACTCCTACGCCAAGGAAGATCCCATTGATGCGATCAAACTGGGTTCAGACGGTATTGCCGGCACGGCTGATGATTATGTGGACATGGTCGCCCGCTTTGATGAAGAATTTGGGCGCGGAACCAGCTACGGTTACGTCTACGATGGCATGGTTGGCTATATTGACCACGCGCTTGCCAACCAACGGCTGGCAGCCTACGTGCTTGATGCCAAGGAATGGCACATCAATGCCGACGAGGTTGACGCGATTGACTACAATTTGAACTATAAACCTGAAGAGCAGATTGCTCTTTACCAGCCGGATCAATTCCGCTCCTCGGATCACGACCCCATTCTGGTCTCCCTGCTCCTTAACCACGCGCCTGTGGCCGCGGATGACAGCTATCAGACACCGATGGACACTGAGATAAACGTCCCGGCGGATCAGGGTGTGCTTGCCAACGATAGGCAGCAGAATATTTACGAAGATGTCTTGCTGCAGGTAACTGTTCAACCACAGCACGGCACTTTAGTCCTCAATCAGGATGGCTCTTTCGTGTACACACCGGATGCGGGTTACCTGGGTTTTGACACTTTCAAATACTTGCTGATTTCAACCCCCATGACCATTCAGAGCAGCTTTATGGACGAAGGAACGGTGACCTTATGGGTGGGTTCGGCATTTATTTTCCAACCCATTCAAATTGACTAAGAAAAAATTATTACGAACTGCCCCCTTCTGTCAGGAGGGGGCAGTTTTTTGCCCCGAAGTCCTCAGTGGGTTGAGGTGCCGGTGGTAGAATTCGGACATATTTCAACTCAGGAAAACCTATGATCCAAACAACAGACCTCACCAAAGTCTTTAAAATTGGCAAAAAACAGAAACAGTCTATTACAGCGGTGGATGGACTCACGCTCCAGATCGTGGAAGGCGAAGTGTTCGGCTTTTTGGGTCCCAACGGTGCCGGCAAGACCACCACAGTGCGCATGCTGAGCACCCTGATCAAACCCAGCTCCGGCAGCGCGAAGATCAACGGCCTGATTGTGGGCAAGGATGATACGGATATCCGCCGGCAGGTGGGCATCCTGACTGAAGCGCCCGGTATGTATGAACGCCTTTCAGCTGAGAAAAACCTGACCATCTACGCCAACCTCTACGATGTAGCTGACCCGGAAAAAGCCGTGCGCAAATATCTTAGCATGTTGGGTCTCTGGGACCGCCGGGCAGACGCCGTGGGCAGTTTTTCCAAAGGCATGCGTCAGAAACTGGCTGTCGCCCGCGCACTCCTGCATGAACCCAGGATCCTGTTTTTGGACGAACCCACCACCGGGTTGGATCCTGAAGCTGCCAAACTCGTGCGCGATTTTATTGAAGAACTCAAGCAGGAAGGCCGCACGATCTTCCTCACGACCCATAATTTGGACGAGGCCGACCGCCTGTGTGACCGGGTGGGCATCTTCAAACAGAAACTGCTCGCGGTGGATACGCCCTTCGCGCTGCGCGAGCAGATGTTTGGGCGCAAGAGCGTCTTTCACCTGCGCGCGGTCAACCCGGACTGGCTCGCACCTCTCTCCGGGCTGCCAACCGTGCGGAATTTGGAGCAGGTAGGCAGCAAATTAGTGTTCACTCTCGCGGACCCGGACCAGGAAAACCCGGCTATCGTAAGAGAGCTGGTCGGTCTTGGCGCGGACATTCTTTTTATCGGGGAGCTGCGCCATTCATTGGAACAGGTTTACCTGGATATGATGCGCAAGACAGAAGAAGGGGAGCAGGCATGAAACATATCCGCACGATCATAGACAAAGAATGGTCAGAAATGTTCAGGAACCGCATGGTGATTTTATCGATGTCGCTCATGCCGATGCTTCTTGCCATCATGCCTCTGGTGATGCTGCGGGCAACCGCGGGCCAGGCAGGGTTTGAAATGGAAGGCGCAGCCTCGGGGGTTCCCGAGAATTTTCTGGCTTTTTGCACCGGCATGAATGCCAGCGAATGCATGCAAATCTTTATGGTTAACCAATTTCTGATCATGTTCATGCTGATGCCCTTGATGATCCCAATCACGATTGCCGCCTATTCAATTGTCGGCGAGAAAACCACACGCAGCCTGGAACCGCTGCTGGCGACCCCCCTGACCACCACCGAACTGCTCACTGGAAAGGCCCTGGCAGCGGTAATACCTGCTGTTTTGGTGACCTACGGTTCCTTTGGTTTGTTCTCGCTGGGACTGGTCGTGCTCAGGATCTCTCCCAAAGTCATTGCCTATATCCTCGGACCTACCTGGCTGACGGGCATTCTGGTGCTGGGGCCGATCCTGTCTGTCATCGCGGTGATGTTCGCTGTGATTGTGTCTTCGCGGGTGAATGACCCGCGCGTGGCGGAACAGATCTCTGCCGTTATGATCATCCCCTTAATGTCGGTGCTGGTTATGCAGCTGATAGGGACCGTGGTCATAAATATGAATTTCATGCTCACGGCTATCGCGGTCTCAGCTTTGCTCGCGGTTGGCGCAATCTACCTGGGGGCATCCATTTTCCAGCGTGAGACCATCCTCACGCGTTGGAAGTAGGAGTTGATATGTTCAAAAAAGCACTTATTCTATGTCTCGCGCTCATTTTCATTCCCTTCGCTGCGGCCAATGCTCAGAGCGAACCATCTTACTCCCTGCGCATGATGCGCAATTTTGGTTATGGCGGAATGAATGGCGTCCAGGGGAACATGACAATCTCGTTAAAGGGAGATGAAAGCAAAGTTCAGTCCGTGGAGTTTCTAATCGATGGTCAGCGCATGGCTTTAGTGGAGTCCGCCCCTTTTAAACTACAATTCAACACCGATC
Source organism: Anaerolineaceae bacterium (assembly GCA_040772525.1). GTDB lineage: Bacteria > Chloroflexota > Anaerolineae > Anaerolineales > Anaerolineaceae > Mesolinea. Next base: position 1,012,480 of record JAXGXZ010000001.1, read on the forward strand.
AATTTCCAGCTGGCGCGCACAAACTCAGTGCGGTTGTGATGCTTCAGGACGGCAACGAAGTGCTGCCCAGGGAATTGGGCACAAATTTCCTGAGCTCCGAAGAAGCCGCTCAAAACTTCAAAACCACACTTTTACCTATTCTGGGTATCGTGCTCGCTATGACAGCGCTTTCCTTTCTGATTCAATCCTTTATGGTTAAAAAAGGCGGAAAGTCTGCCGGCGCGCCGGCTAATTATGGACTGGGAGGCGGAGCGGTGTGCCCCAGGTGCGGTTATCCTTTCCCGCGGTCGCTCCTGGCGCCGCATATAGGCTCAGCTAAGATCTGCCGCTGCCCCAACTGCAAGCGCTGGTCCTGGGTAGGGCGGGCAAGCGCTGAAGCCCTCAGGGCTGCTGAGACCATCCATTTTAAAGCTGATGCAGCCGCGCCGGAAGAAAAACCGGATCCTCAAAAAACACAGCAGGACATCTTGGAAGATTCCCGATATGTCGATGAGCTTTAAGCCCACTAGCCCCTGTGTTTATGAAGCGCAGAGGTGCGCAACCGTGTTCAGCCTGTGCTGGCTGATAGAATAAGATTTGGAAAACCCACGAAAAGAAAGGGCGCCAAGTCCCTTTCAAATATTTGAACCTGAAAGGAAGACAAAATGACACCGAATAAGAATAAGAAAATAGCTATCCTGGTATCCGAAGATGTGGAAGATTTGGAATATTATGTGCCAATGATGCGCCTGGTGGAAGAAGGATATGAAGTCCTTACCGCGGCTATGGAGAAAAAGACCTTGCGCGGCAAACACAGCCTGGAGATCACTCCCAACGCGCTGATTTCTGAATTGAAAGCAGATGAGCTCGCGGCTGTTGTGCTTCCGGGCGGTTGGGCGCCAGATAAACTGCGCCGCTACAAAGAAGTAACCGGCTTGGTAGCAGAAATGTACAAGCAGAAAAAGATCATCGCCTCCATTTGCCATGGCGGTTGGATTCCCATTTCCGCGGGGGTCGTGAAGGGGCATAAAGCCACCGGAACGATAGCCATTAAAGACGATCTTGTCAACGCTGGCGCTATCTGGGTGGATGAGCCTGCCTTCCGGGAGGGCAACTTTGTTTGGGGGCAGGTAGTAAAAGATATACCAGCTTTCAACCGCGAATTGGTCAAAGCCCTCAAGTCGGCATAGACGATCCCGCACCTGCGCGTGAGGTCCAAATGAAGGCTCAAACCTGAAATGGAAAGCCATTAGTGGTATACTGCCATTAGTTAACATTGGGTTATGGAGGCGAGTGAATGGCAAAAGAAATATCCAGTTTTGAAGTAAAAAAAGGTCTGGCAGAGATGCTGAAGGGCGGCGTCATCATGGACGTGGTCACCCCCGAGCACGCGCGCATCGCGGAGGATGCCGGCGCTGTCGCGGTGATGGCCCTTGAGCGTGTTCCTGCTGATATTCGTGCCGATGGCGGCGTGGCCCGCATGAGCGATCCGGAGTTGGTGCTCAAAATTATGGAAACCGTGTCCATCCCGGTGATGGCAAAAGTAAGAATAGGCCACTTTGTAGAAGCCCAGATTCTGGAAGCTCTTGAAGTGGATTACATTGATGAATCTGAAGTTCTGACACCCGCTGATAACGCCTACCATATCAACAAGCATGCCTTTAATGTGCCCTTTGTCTGCGGATGCCGCAATCTTGGTGAGGCTCTGCGCCGCATTGGCGAGGGTGCGGCCATGATGCGTACTAAAGGCGAGCCCGGCACAGGCGATGTGGTCGAAGCCGTAACTCATGCCCGCCAATTATTCGCGGATGTCCGCCAACTGCAGTCCCTGAGGGAGGACGAAGTGATGGCTTTCGCCAAGAACATCGCTGCCCCTTATGAATTGTGTCTGCAGGTACGGGAACTTGGGCGCTTACCTGTGGTCAATTTTGCCGCCGGTGGAATTGCCACCCCTGCTGATGCAGCCTTAATGATGCAGTTGGGTGTGGATGGCGTGTTTGTAGGCTCGGGCATTTTTAAATCTGGTGATCCGGCGAAACGTGCCTCCGCCATCGTGAAAGCCACAACCCATTATCAGGACGCCAAAATTTTGGCAGAGGTCAGTAAAAGCCTGGGTGAACCCATGGTTGGCCGTTCTGCCAGCAGCCTGAATGAAAATGAGTTAATGTCTGTTCGGGGCTGGTAAGCTTCTTAGGACGTTTGTGAAAATTGGCGTACTCGCCCTGCAAGGCGACTTTCGTGAACATCGGTTGGCCCTGGAAAAACTGGGGTCAACCGTGTTGGAAGTGCGTCTGCCTGAACACCTGGAGCAGGTGGAAGGCCTCATTATCCCCGGTGGAGAATCCACTGCCATGGGAAATCTTATCAATGCTTTTGGCTTGATGCAGCCGCTAAGGGATTTTGGCGTCAGTAAAGCCATATGGGGGACCTGCGCTGGGGCGATTCTGCTTTCCAAAGGAGTGGGGCGTGAACAACCCTTGCTGGAATTGATGGATACAGAAATTGAGCGCAACGCCTTTGGACGGCAGCTCCAGTCTTTTGAGATTGACTTGGATGCCCCCTTCCTTGAACCGGAACATCCACCTTACCATGCTACCTTTATCCGCGCGCCTATCTTTAAACGGGTGTTTGGACGGGCAAAAACGCTGCTCAGCCTCCCGGACGGACGCATCGTTGCCGCACGGCAAGGAAAACTACTGGCAACCTCTTTCCATCCTGAATTGACTGAGGACTTGCGTTTCCACTGTTACTTTCTGGAGATGATATAACAGTTACACACCGACTGACCTTCCTAGATATAGCCGACCTGATCCGGCACGCCAACTTAATGCAGAGTTTGGATACTCTGCGCCTTCTGACGCGGGGAAACCCGCTGATGCTGCGCAACATGCTTTCGCGGCTGGATTTGGGACTGAATGAGGCCACCCTGGTTTTGGAAACAGCAGATCAGATTCCCTTGATTGCACAGGTTATCCACCGCACTGGGGCAGACTCTGCACAGTTTAATTACATGATTTCACCTCACGCCCATGCAGAAACTGGTATTACTACCTTGCTGGATGAACTAATCAAAATCTGCGGAGGTTGGGGTGTGCGCCAGGTTCTGGTGGATCTTCCGGCTGAGTCGGATTTGTTGCCGCTCTTTTACCGCAACCGGTTCAGAATGTGGGCGAGACAGTCGGTTTATAAGCACATCAGGGTAAAGAATGAAAGCGTCAGTTTTTCCTGGCGGGTCTGGACAGAGAAGGATATGCCTGCGATGCAGTCTTTGCACCGCAACCTGGTGCCTCCCCTGTTCCAAACCATCGAGCCTGTCACGCGACGTGAAAAACAAGGCATGCTTCTCTATGCGGATGATGGACGGCTTTTGGGATATGCCGACCGTGAGGACGGGTTGAAAGGAATTTGGCTGCAGCCGTTCATACTGCCGGAAGAGGATAACCCTGTCATGCTCCTGGATTTAGTCAATAACCTGCCCGAAACCTATAACCGCCCTATCTATGTGGCTGCACGTTCATACCAACCCTGGCTTGGTGAACTGGCAGAGAGGGCTGAGCTGGAATTTCATTCATCTCAGATTCTGCTAGTGCGCCAACTCGCCGTGAGGCAACCGGTCGCGCAGATTCTGGAGAGACCCCTCTTCGAAAGCGGCACTCCGGAAGGCACGGTTCCAGCCGTGCGGATCCAGGAAAAACACAGCCGTAACTGAGCCTTGACAACCTAAGACAACATGGCTTTGACCCCCTGAATTTTTGGTAGGATTAACAGCGGTAAATCAAACTGGAAAGTGTCTGTGCATGGAAACTATTTTGCAGGTCAAAGGGCTTGTCAAAAGTTTTGGAACCAAAACTGCTGTCAACAACATCTCCTTCGAGGTAAGCACGGGTCAGAAATTTGTTTTTGTTGGACCCAACGGCGCCGGAAAAACCACCACAATCCGTATCATCTCTACCCTGCTTTCCAAAGATTCCGGGGAAGTGCGTTATGCCAACCTGGAGTTAGGTAAGGATAACGATGCTATCCGCAGGAAAATAGGCGTGGTTTTTCAGGATCATGTGCTGGATAATGAGCTCACAGTCACGGAGAACCTGGCTATCCGCGGATCCTTTTATTCGCTGACGGAAACACAGATCCGCAAGAGAATTGATGTGCTCACGAATCTGCTGGAAATGGAGAAGTTTGTCAACCAGCGCTATGAAACCCTCTCCGGCGGCCAGAAACGACGCGCGGACATCGCCCGTGCGCTCATGCAGGAACCGGAGATCCTCTTCCTGGATGAACCCACCACTGGCCTGGATCCGCAGACCCGCTGGATCGTGTGGGGAATCATCGATGAAATCCGCCAACGCCTGGGGATGACAGTTTTTCTGACCACGCACTACATGGAAGAGACGGAAGATGCTGACCATGTGGTTATCATTGATGACGGCGTGATTATCGGCAGTGGTACACCGGCTGACCTTCGCAAGCAGTATGCTCCCAACGTGCTCTGGCTTTACCCAAAATCCCCCGAATCTTTCAGCAAGGTATTACAAGAGCAGGGAATGGTTTTCAGCAGGGTGCACGGCGCGTACCAGATTGGCGTGGAGACATCCTTTGAGGCACTTCCACTGATCGAGCGCTGGCGTGGTCATCTGAATGGGTTTGAGGTGAATAATGGAAGCATGGATGATGTTTTCATTGCACTTACCGGCAAGGAGATCCGTGAATGAACAGCATTAAAAACCTCTCCAAACGTGTGGTTATGATCTTCTTCCGCGATAAAAGTAATGTTTTCTACTCTCTGTTGGCTTCAGGACTGGTTTTTTTGATCTACCTCCTGTTTTTGGGAGATGTCTATGCCGACGAGGGAATATTGGCACACATGCCCAATTTTGTGGCTATGCAAAACCAATGGCTGATCGCCGGGATGCTCTTTATTACCTCGTTCTCATCTGTGCTCAATGCAATGGGACAACTGCCCTATGATAAACGCATTAAGATCAGCGATGATCTGCTGGTAGCCCCCCTCACCCGGCGCAGCATTGTGGCAGGGTATATGTTAGGAGGTTCAGCGGCTGCTTTCATTCTCTCTCTGGTGCTCATGATTTTTGGCTACCTCTACCTGTTTTTTAAACAAACACCTCTGCCTGATTTGCCCCATACGCTCTACATTCTGGTTTTAGTGATCGTGAGCATTTTGCTGGTAAGTTCATTCGCCTTTCTGCTCGCGGCTTATGGAAAAACTCCGCGCAGTTATGGTGCAGTCAGCGGTGTGCTGCAGACCCTGGTTGGTTTTCTGGCAGGCGTGTACCTACCCCTGGGAACCCTGGGAGAGGGGGTTAAGACCCTCATGACACTGCTGCCTACCACGCATGTGGTCATGCTGCTCAGGCAGGCTTTCACAGCAGGATCTTTCCCACAGACCACTACCGCCTACATCGAAGGGTTGCGGCTGTTTATGGGCGTTGACCTTTCCATTGGTAAATATGTCATCCCGGTCTGGGTAAGCTGGTTCTATATTGGTGTAAGTACCCTCATCATGTTCCTGTTGTCTGCCCGCAAGCTTTCCCAAAGCAAAGACCAATAGAAAGGTCTTTCCAATAATTACTGTTCTCCCCGCGACTGCTGTGGCTTTATGTGCTTATCTGATTTTGCTCTTATATATTCAGGCTAAAATTAGTACAATCATCTACAATAAACGAGTATGCATCCACTCAGACGGATTTGCAATTTGATAACATGACGAATACACAAAAAAGAATAACAGATGATTTGGATGCCATGTTAGCGGTCTTTCCCCCTGACTTGGTGGAGGCGGTGGAAGCCTACAATCATTTTGATGAACTCATAGAGGTCATACTCGACCAGGGACGTGTGCCCACGGCTCGCTTCTTTGATAAGGAGGTGCAGCTGCTCGACCGCATCGTGACCACGGAAGATATTGACTTTGTGACCAAGCGCATTGGCGAGTTCGATGCGGATAACCGCGCGGGCATGGAAAGCACCCTGCACCGCATATCAGCCATCCGCAACCGCCGCGGCCGTATTGTTGGCCTGACTTGTCGGGTGGGACGGGCTGTTTTCGGTACCATCGACATTGTCAGTGACCTGATCAACTCTGGTGAGAGCGTTCTGATATTAGGCAAGCCCGGTGTGGGTAAGACCACTATGCTGCGCGAAGCCGCGCATATTCTGGCTGAAAGCAAACGCGTGATCATTGTGGACACCTCCAACGAGATTGGCGGTGATGGCGATGTACCGCATCCCGCGGTGGGCAATGCCCGCCGCATGCAGGTGCCCAAGCCGTCCCTGCAGCATGAGGTGATGATCGAAGCGGTTGAAAATCATAACCCTGAAGTGATTGTTATCGATGAGATCGGCAGGGAGCTCGAGGCTCAAGCCGCGCGCACCATCGCTGAACGCGGTGTACAGCTGATTGGCACCGCCCACGGCAACGCGCTGGAGAATTTGCTGCTCAACCCAACACTCTCAGACCTGGTGGGCGGGATCGAGTCCGTGACACTTTCGGACGATGAAGCCAGACGCCGGGGAACCCAGAAAACTGTGTTGGAACGGCGGTCACCCCCCACATTTACCGTGATGGTTGAAATCATCAACCGAGAACGCGTGGCAGTCCACCGTGATGTGGCTGCTGCCGTGGATGCTATTCTGCGCGGTTACCCAATTCGACCGGAAGAACGTTACTGGGATGGGAAAGGCAAACTGCATTACATCAAATCCACACCCACCTCCGCGCCTACGGTAGCCCAATCGCTCCGCCGCGGTTCCAATATGGAGAAAACACCCTTCCAACGGCAACGGGATCTCCAGAATGGGGACTTGGCTGCCAATAACAAAGTACGCAAAACACGCCAGTTTGATCAGGTAATAGAAGAAGACCCCTGGTCTGGATTTCAACCCAGTGGAGAGGGCGTAAAAAATGTGTACGCCTATGGTGTGGCACGCAACCGCCTTGCGCAGGTAATCCGCAATATGGGTGTACCTGCCCGGATTGTGCGCACACCAGAGGAGGCTGATGTCTTTGTGACTCAGCGGCGTTACTACAAAGAGCGTTTGCAGCCCATCGTTGAGGCTGAAGAGAAGGGCATGCCTATCTTCGTGATAAAATCCAATTCCGAAGGCCAGATTGAGCAATTTCTATCTGATTTGTTTTCGATCCGAAAACTGAGTACCGGTGCAGAAGAAAATGAAGCGCTGCGCCAGACTGTTGAGGCCATTAATCTGGTGCAGGCAGGTGAGAAGTTTATCGATCTGGATCCGGTGGATGCCAGAATCCGCCGCCTGCAGCATAATCTGGCGCAGAGGGCAGATTTAGTCTCCCAATCCTATGGGAAGGAACCCAACCGCTACGTGCGCATCTTTAGGGACTAATATGTTCATAACACTCGAGGGGCCGGAAGGCAGCGGTAAGTCCAGTCAAATTCATGATCTTGCAGATTTTTTGACAAACCAGGGCTATGATGTGATTTGCACCCGTGAGCCGGGTGGAACTGCCATTGGTGATCAAATTCGCCATGTTCTGATGAATTTTGACAACCAGGAATTGCAGCCTCGCACTGAAATCTTGCTCTTTTTGGCTTCCCGCGCTCAGTTGGTGGAAGAACTGATCAAACCCGCCCTTAGCGCCGGTAAGGTGATCTTGTGCGACCGCTACGGTGATTCTACGCTGGCCTATCAGGGATACGGGCACAGACTGAACCTGATTACCCTGCGGGATATGCTCGCTTTTGCTACGGATGGCCTTAAACCGGACCTTACGCTGCTCCTCGACCTGGATGTGGAGGTTGGGTTACGGCGTAAGAAGAAAGATGCGGAGTGGAATCGCCTGGACGCTTATGAGGTGGAGTTTCATAAGCGTGTGCGCAAAGGATATTATCAACTGGCACAGGAAGAACCGGAACGCTGGCGCGTCATAGATGCTTCCAAACCCAAGGTGGCCGTCCAAAACGCTATGCGCCAGGCTGTAATGACTGTTCTGGATAATAAAAAGCAACAGCCCTGACAACACAAAACCAACAGGACTGATTGAAAGGAAAATAAGATGAAAAAACTTAGAATACCGACCTTAATTTTGATCGTTGTTGGTCTGCTGCTCAGTGCCTGCAAGGTGAACACTCCCACGCCTCCAGTGGTAACGGATGCTCCCAAGGCAACTGAAGTTGATGAATTCCCCAGCACTTCCCAGTCGTCTGCTCAACCAACGCTGCCTCCTATGCCTGTACCAACCGTGGATACGCGTTTGTTTGACGAAAACAAACGCATGATCTGCTCCATTACCCCTGGATTGTTCCCAGACCTCACGGAGGAGCAGGAGGAGATGCTCTCGGTCTTTCCTAAACCTTCTGAAAAAGACTGGTCGGTTGGGCCTGAAGATGCTACGATAACAATCATTGAGTATTCTGACCTTCAGTGCTCGGCTTGCAAGATTTTTTACCTTGAATTAGAAAAGTTATTGGCTGCCCGTCCTGACGATGTACGCCTGATCTTCCGCCACTTCCCGTTAGTTGGTATACATCCGAACGCGACGGTAGCCTCACAGGCTGCCGAAGCGGCTGGTTTGCAGCACAAGTTTTGGGAAATGTATCATGCTCTCTTCAACAAACAGGAAGAATGGTCTAGACTGAGCGAGGAAGAATTTGCAACCTGGCTGAGCGAAGAAGCTGCTGCTTTGGAACTGGATGTCGCACAATTCAACGCTGACTTGAACAGTGAATCCATTGTCAACAAGATCCAGGAAGATCTGAAGTTTGGCGCTGAAAAGCTTCAGATTCAGGGAACCCCTACAATCCTTATTAATGGCCGACCCTGGCAGTTCCAGTGGAGCGCTGCTGTGCTCAGCATGGTAATAGATGTTATCAGCTTTGAAAAAGACGGTCTCTATAAGGAATGCCCGCCCTGGATGCTTGAGGAAGGCAAGAATTACGAGGCCACCATCAAGACTGAAAAGGGCGATATCGTTGTTGACCTGTTCGAGAATGATGCACCGCTTACCGTTAACTCCTTTGTTTTTCTGGCAAGGGAAGGCTTTTTTGACGGCATTACTTTTCACCGTGTAATCAAAGATTTTGTTGCCCAGGGCGGAGATCCCAGTGGGACTGGAATCTCCGGGCCCGGCTATGAATACCGCAATGAGATCAGCCCCAATCTCGATTATTCCGAAGCGGGCATGCTTGGTATGGCAAATTCCGGTCCCGATACCAACGGCAGCCAATTCTTTATTACACTGGCCGCCAACGACAATACCAAACAATTGACCGGTGGATATACCATATTTGGAAAAGTTATTTCCGGAATGGATGTAGCCCTAGCGTTGACAGAGCGGGATCCCAGCACGGATAACCCGCCCGCGGCCGATAAGATCATCACCATCACGATTGAGGAAAAATGAACAATACGCAGTCCACGCACCTAACAAGTTTGGAAGAGCCTGTACCCCCGCATAAAACGGATTGGCTCACTGTTCTTCAGCTGGTGTTTTCCATCCTGACCTTCCTCCTCTATTTTGGGATTGGTGTTTCGATCCTTCTCTTCAGTTCCTTGGACGTGCTGAATAGTCTGCCAAGGGCTGACACCGCTCTGAATGGCAATATGGCTTTGATAGGTGTGGTTAGCTTTTTCTTCGCGTTCATCGCGTTGATTTCCATTATTCTTTCATTGGGCAGGTTGGCACGCAAAGGCGCAGAACCAACCCCGCGAAAGGCGGGAATACTGTTCTATTTCGTAATCCTGCTCCTGCCCTTAATCATTTTTTTGGTTAAAACTCTCTATTCCAACCCAGATTTTCAGACCTGGCTCCTGGCGGTGCTGACCGTATTGGCATTGGCTGTCCCAGTGGTTTGGTATATGCGCATTGGCTCCGGAAAACTTTGGGGCAGACATGCCAAACGCGATGCTGGTTTGGTGACCTTCTCGCTCGGCTTCAGTACTTTTTTCATTATGCTGCTGGAGATTGTTGTGCTGTTGATTGCCATGATTGCTCTGGGCGTCGTGGTAGCTTCCAATCCGGATATCATGGACACCTTGCAACAGATGCTTCCAAACCTGCAGACGCTTGATACAGACCCTGAGGAGCTGCTCAAGCTCCTTCAGCCCATCCTTACCAACCCCGCTGTCATTTCCAGCATTATTCTTTTCACAGCCTTCGTTGTGCCACTTACTGAAGAGCTTTTCAAGACCATGGGCGTTTGGCTGCTTTTGGGGACAGGAATTTCGGCAGCAGAAGGCTGGGTGGCTGGTCTAATGAGTGGTGCTGGTTTCGCCTTCGTGGAGAGTCTGCTCAATGGGTTGCAAGTGATGCAGGTTATCGATTTCAATGAATGGCTTGTAGGCATTCTCAGCCGGGCCGGGGCATCTTTGATTCATGTCTTCCTGGGTGGTTTGTTGGGCTGGGCTTTTGCCAAAACCTGGCAAGACCGCAAGGCGCTGCGTGTGGTTGGCATGTTCCTGCTGGTTGTGCATATCCACGGGTTGTGGAATGGCATTGCCATCAGCGCGGGTCTTGCCGCGTTGACTCAGGGATTAACCGAACCCACCTGGATCTACTACCCCTTGGGCGCGATCTTTGTGGCTTTGTTTGTCATGCTGGTTGTGTTGAGCCACCGCATTACAAAACCGGAAACCGCCTGAAACACCGGGTGACAGTAAGCGATTGTTCTCAGAAAACCATGTTCGTTTTGGCGGGTAATGGTTGATCATTATGAAACGAGAAACTGTTTTTAAACTATTGAAGGGGTTAATTGACGGGCTAGTGGACCTGAACGTCACGGGTCTCGAGAACGTCCCGGCTTCCGGATCAGGTTTGGTAATCACCAGCCACGTAAGCCGGCTGGACACTCCCTTCCTGATGGTCTCCACCCCACGCCAAGATGTGATTCCCGTGGTCGCGCGTGAATACCAAAAGGCACCCCTGATTGGTTGGCTGCTCAAGACCCTTAAGACAATTTGGATCACAAGGGGGGAATATGACTTTGCGGCATTTCGTGAGGCTCAGGATTACTTTAAACAAGGCTGGCTGGTGGGCATGGCGCCGGAAGGGCACCGTTCCCGTGATGGTGTGCTTAAGGAAGGTAAATCCGGCGCGGTCCTGCTGGCAAAGAAAGCCAGGGTCATGCTGATCCCAACCACCGTGAGCGGATCCAATCAAATGTGGCACTGGTTTCTCAGGCTGCGTAAGATGCGCGTCCAAGTGGCTTTTGGACCGGCTTTCTACTTGCCGGAACAGGAAGAAGGCGAAGATAACAAATCCTGGCTCAAGCGGGCGACCGATGAAATGATGTGCCGTATTGCTGCCCTGCTGCCGCCACGGCGGCGCGGGATCTATGCCAACCATCCGCGTCTGATTAGTTTATTGAATGAAGCAAGTACTTAAAGGAAACAAATATGATCCCAATTGGCGATGAAATCAAAACCCGAAAGTTCCCGTTTGTAAATTACGCCCTGATCCTGATCAATGTGGCCATTTTTATCTGGCAGATCATGAACATCCGAAATATCGAAGCAATTTTTGGGGAATACGCGCTCTCCCCCACCCAGATCACGTCGGGACTGGACCTGCTTGACCTGCGCAATGTGATCACAAGTATGTTTATGCACGGGAGCTGGGTGCACCTGTTGGGGAACATGCTTTATCTGTGGATCTTTGGTGATAACGTGGAAGACCGCCTGGGGCATTTGGGTTACCTGGTCTTCTATCTTTTGGGTGGGATGGCAGCCTCAGCCGCGCATGTGGCGCTCAACCTGCAGTCTGAAATCCCAATTGTTGGGGCAAGCGGTGCCATCGCTGCTGTTTTGGGGGCTTACCTTGTGCTCTACCCCCGGGCACGCGTGTATACTTTTATCCCCATCGGGTTCTTCGCACGTCTGCGCCTGGTCCCGGCTATCGTAGTTTTAGGGCTCTGGTTCCTGTTGCAGCTCTTCACCGGCTTTATGTCTCTGGATCAGAATTTGGGGGAAGGCGGCGTTGCCATTTGGGCGCATGTGGGCGGTTTTGTGTTCGGCTTATTGGTGAGTCTGCTGTTTAAACGCAAAAAGGCGCCGGAATACCAGCGCCATTGGTGATTTATCAGATTGCTCCCCTACCAGTGGAGAATACTATCGCGGATTTCACCCCAGCGCAGAGCATCGCGGATGCCATCGGCAATGGAGAGTTCAGTTTCCCAACCCAATAACTTAAGCGCTTTATCCGCGTTGGCATAGGAGCCCACTGCGTCTCCCGGGCGGGGAGGGCATTCTTCTACAATCAATTCAGAGCTCCATACTTCTTCAAAGGCTTGCACAAATTCTTTAACAGTCACACCGGAACCAGTACCGAGATTGATCACGGTGTAGGGCAGATCCGGTTCCTCTGCACCGCGTGCGATCACCTCGTCAAATTTCTCCACAGCCAGGATGTGTGCTCTCGCCAGATCCCAAATGTGCAGGTAGTCCCGGATGGCGGAGCCATCCCGCGTAGGCCAGCTGGTACCGGTGAGATAAAAAACCGGTTCCTTTCCCAGCGCGACCTGAACCAGTTTGCCGATCAAGTGGCTTGGGTTCTGTACATGCAAACCGCTGCGCAGCTGCGGGTCGGCGCCGATGGGGTTGAAGTAGCGCAGGGCTATGGCTTGCAGACCGTAGGCGTGGCAGAAATCCTTGAGAATCATCTCGATCATAAATTTAGTGCGCGCGTAAGGACTAAGCGGACGCAGGGGCGACTCTTCAGTGACCATAAAATTGGGGACGGCATCGTAAATGGCCGCGCTGGAACTGAAAACGATACGGTTCTGCCCCAACTCAGACAGCAGTTTGAAGAAAGCCATGGATTTGACCACGTTTTCCTGATAGTACTCATAGGGGTGGGAAACGGAATCGGGCACTACGATCAACGCAGCACAGTGGATCACCGCGGCGATATCTTCCTGCTCGCTGAACATCTTACGCACCATTGCCCGGTCGGAGATATCAGCTTCGTAGAAAACACGATCGCCGATGAATTCCCGCCGGCCGGTAATCAGAGAATCAAGAATAACGGGAGTATGCCCCGCGTCTTCCAATGCTGATGCGATCGTACTGCCGATGTAGCCTGCGCCGCCTGTGATCAGAACCTTCATATACACTACCTCCGTTAACGAGGGTTAGTATACCATCGGTTCCTCGGCAGTAACCTTTCGCACTCCTAAAAGGATTAAGAGGCCGATAAGCAGAAAGACCAGGATGGAGCCGATTGCCCAGAGCAATCCTGCCTGCTCGGCGGCCAGATCAGCATAGCCTTTAGCGAGATAAAAATTGTGCATGCGGTAAGAGAGTGTACCGAAGACCAGTGGCCCAATGAAGGTGGAGGTGCGTCCGGCAACGGAGAGAAAACCGTAAAACTCTGTTGTTTTACTTGCGGGGGCAAGCTGAGAAACCATTGTACGGCTCACGGCTTGAGCGCCGGAAAGCGAAAAGCCGGCGAACGCACCAATTACCAAAAAGCCAACAAAACTCTTTACGAAGAAAATTAAAGTGAGGGTCACGATGAGCATAATCAGTGACCAAGTGACCGATCGTTTACTGGAACGGGAATCAGAAATCCAGCCAAAGAATAAAGCCCCCAGAGCCCCAGTGATATGGATCAAAATAACAAATAGGATCAACTGGGTCTGCTTCATGCCGTAAAGAGTGGCTCCGATGATAGCCGCAAAGTCCATTAACATCATGATGCCATCGTTATAGATCAGGAAGGCGAACATGTAGCGCAGGAACTCCTTGTAGTTGCGGATGTCGTGGAATGTTTCGGCTAATTTGCCGAAAGTATGCGACCAGATGGTTTTTCCGGCTGGCAGCACCTCGGGTTCACTGTGCTCTTTGACATTCAGGAAGGTGGGAATGCTCGAAATCAGAAAGAACAGCGCGGTGATCAGGAAAGCGTAGGGAATAAAAGAATTCCCAATCATTTGAATGGGCAGGAGCACCACCAACAGACAGGCTACACCGCCTAACATGCCCATCGCCCAACCCTTACCGGAAACGTAGCCGATCGTTTCGGGCGTGGAAATGTCTACCAGGAGCGCGTCGTAGAAGACCTGCGCGCCACGGTAGCCAATCTCAGCCAGAATGAAGAATAGCATGCCTGCCACCACATCCCCAGCGCGCACAAAGAAAAGCAGCGCGGTAAAGATGATGGAGATGGAAGTAAAGATGAAGAGCAGCTTCTTCTTTGATTTGGTGAAATCCGCCAGCGCGCCCAGGACAGGAGAGATGAAGGCAACTACAATGGCAGCAATGCTGACTGCCCAACCCCAAAGACGCGTGCCTTCCGCGCCGCCCACAACCACATTTTTAAAATACGTCGAGAAAACGGCAAGAAGTACGATAGCGGCGTAAGCGGAGTTGCCGAAATCATAAAGATACCAGGAGCGTCTCGCGCGTCTGGCAGTGCGGCTCTGATCGAGCATATCTTCGAATTTTTGTTCCATATCTTATCCCCGTGAGAATTGAATTTGAATAAACCAACAAAAAATACAACCCATATTCTATCAAATAAAGGCAGGAAGTGAGTGTGTAATTATCAACGAATTGGATATTGTTGTTGGGAAGATTGCTGAGCTGCTTGATTGAGAAAAAAACATAATCATCGGCTGAATTAAAGTTGCGCTGTCTGTACGTTCTTGCGACGGATTAAGGATGACATGCTGATGAGAATGATGGATGTAAAAATGGTAATAAAAGCCAGAAGAGACACATGTAGGGAATTAATGACATGTTATAATAAATTGGTTTCCAGCAAAGATATCAAAACATCTTCTAACTGCTGGATTTCAGTTCGAATCAACACAAACTAACAAGCATTTCATGACTTTACCAGGAGGTGTTTATGACAACAAACCGCGGGAAAAATAACTTACTCCCCACGACTGAAAAGGATTTCGCCTATTGGGATAAAACCCGGGATATCATCGACCAATTGATGGACATCGCCATGAATTACCGCCAAAGCGGTCATCCGGGCGGATCCCGCTCCAAAAATCCCATGTTCCTGACCCTGCTACTCTCAGGCGCGATGCGCTGGGATTTACGCAATCCGGGAGCACGTTTCGGGGACCGTTTCATTCTTGGTGCCGGTCATGTAATTCCGCTGGTTTATGCCACATTGGCTGTTTTCAATGAAGTCTTCAAGATTAAGGCAGAGCAAACGGGTGACAAAAAGACCTACTATTTGCCTGATGATCCGAAATTTGTTCTCTCCTGGCGCGACTTACTTAATTTTCGCCATCGTGGTGGCCTTTCCGGCCATGCGGAGATGGAAGGGAAAACATTATTCCTGAAATTCAATACCGGTCCCTCCGGGCACGGTATGTTGGCTGCTGTCGGTGAGGCTGTGGCACTCAAACGCGCGGGCGTTGGTGAAGTAAAGGTCTTCTTGATGGAGGGTGAAGGCGGCTTGACACCTGGCGGCACCTACGAAGCAATGAACTCTGCCTGGGGACTTAATTTGGACAATCTGAATGTGCTCTTGGACTGGAATGATTACGGTATCGATAACCGGCCCTTCAGTAAAATTTTGTATGGCACCCCGGAAGACTGGTTTAAACCCCACGGCTGGAACGTAGTGGGTACTGAAAAAGGTGAGGAATGGGGACCTCTTATGGAAGCTTACGCCCAACTGGCGCGTCCTGCCAAGGGGGTTGAGGGTGCTCCAGCTGCTCTCTGGGCGCGCACCCGAAAAGGCCGCGGTTACCTGAAATATGATAATGCCTCTCACGGCTCACCTCACCCAATGAATTGCGACGCTTACTGGGAGACTAAGAAGGAATTTTCGGAAAAATATAACGTCGTCTTTGATGGCTGCGATTGCCCGGCTCCAGAGGATGATGAATCTGTCCGAGTACAGTTTGAGGAGTCGCTGGAAACGGTGATGAGCGTGCTGCGCTCCGACCAGGAACTGGTGGATTATCTGGCTGACCGTTTGCTGAAGATCGCCGCTCTCGTTCCACAGGAACTGGAAGGCTACAGATTAGGGGACGAGAAATCCCCCTTCGAAGATAAGCGTTTGTACGACTTCCGCAACTATCCCGCAGACATGTACGAAAAACCAGGCAAGAAACTGGCAAACCGCGCCGGGCTGGCAAAGTGGGGTGCCTGGGTTAACGCCTTTGGTAAAGAGCACTATCACCAACCGCTTTTCCTGGTCACGTCTGCTGATCTCTCAGACTCCACAAATATCAGCGGCTTTGCTAAAGGTTATGGAGATTTCGAGGGCTATGGCTGGTACGAGCGCGTGGGCACTGACGAAGGCGTGCTGCTTCCGCAGGGCATTACCGAGATGGTCAACTCCGGTGTGATTGCAGGCCTCGCCAGTGTTAATCTGTCCAGGGACCCCTTCAAACAGTTCCAGGGTTTCTGGGGAGCGTGTTCAACTTATGGTTCTTTCTCCTACCTGAAATATGGCATGTTCCGTCTTTACAGCCAACTGGTACAGGATTGTGAGTGGAAGGTTGGTAAGGTACTTTGGGTGGCAGGCCATTCCGGACCTGAAACCGCCGAGGACAGCCGCACGCACTACGGCATCTTTGCCACCGGCGTAACCCAACTCTTCCCCAAGGGCGCGGTGATTAATATCGTCCCATGGGATTACAATGAGGTACCCGTTCTGCTGGCAGCGGCTTTTGCCACGGATAAACCTATTGTTGCCATTCACCTGACACGTCCGGCGGTCGAGATCCCGGATCGTGAGAAGTTGAAAATCCCTTCGCATTTTGAAGCTGCCAAGGGCGCGTATGTATTGCGCGATTACAAACCCGGTTTGCCCAAACAAGGCACTGTTTACCTGCAGGGTACCAGCGCTGTAGCAGGCGTGGTGGAATTGCTGCCGCAGCTAGACAGTATGGACCTCAATCTCAAACTGGTCTGCGTTGCCAGTACGGAACTATTTGACCTCCAGCCTCAGGCTTACAAGGATACGGTTGTCTCCGTGGGCGACCGCGCGAATTCCACCTTTATCACCACTCAAGGCCGGAAGCTTATGAGTGACTGGAGTTTCAATGCCCTGGCGGACGAGTACGCCCTATCCTCAGACTGGGACAACCGCTGGCGAACAGGCGGCTCGTTGGAAGAAGTGTTAGACGAAGCCCGCCTGACCCCGGAATGGATTCTCAAAGGCTTGGAACGCTTCGCCAAAGACAGCGAAAAGCGCCTCAGTACTCTGCGCAAAGAACTGGAAGGCTAACTACTTTAATCCTGACACGAAAAACCCCCGTTTTTCTCGAACGGGGGTTTTTTATAATACGCTTGAAGTTATTAAGCAGCGTTACGTTCTTTCTCGTACTACTTATAGGTGATGGTTTTCATGATTTCGGCTGCGATGGAAGGCACCAATACCAGCGGCAGAATTTCCAGCCAATGGATAGGTTCTATCGTGACTGTGTCGAAAATATCCTGCAGGAAGGGCACATAGACCACCAGCAGAACCAGGGTCACAGAAACGATCACGGCCAGGTTCATGTTCTTGTTGGTAAAGATACCAATTTTGGTGAGCGGATAGTACTCTGAGCGCGCCGTGTAAGCGCGGAACAGTTCACTCAGGGAAAGGGTCACAAAGGCATAAGTCTCGGAGAGCAGTTTGGCTTCAGGTGTGCTGGTTTTGAAGGCGCCCCCACCGAGGAAGAAGGCGGCCAATGTTGCCGCGGTAATCGCGATGGTTTGCACGATGATACCGCGCAGCATATAGCTGTTGATAATAGGTTCATTGGTGGGGCGGGGCGGATGATGCATGATATCCGGGTCGCCCTTTTCGCTGCCCAGGGCAAGCGCGGGTGCCCCATCTGTGACCAGGTTGAGCCAGAGGAGTTGAATGGGAGTCAGCGGGGTGTTCCAACCAAAAACGGTGGCAAGGAAGATGATCATGATCTCTGCCACGTTGCAGGAAACCAGATAGTAGACAAATTTGCGAATGTTACTGTAAATAATGCGGCCTTGCTCCACCGCGCTAACGATGGAAGCATAGTTATCATCAGTCAAGACCATATCCGCAGTTTCTTTGGCAACGTCTGTACCGGTAATTCCCATGGCAACGCCAATATCAGCGCGTTTGATGGCAGGAGCGTCGTTGACACCGTCACCGGTCATGGCAACGATTTCCCCGTTGGCACGTAGCGCGTCCACAATTTTCATCTTATGCTCGGGGCTCACGCGGGCATACACATCCGTAATCTTGACAATCTCCTGCATCTCAGCTTCGGTCTTGTTATCAATGTCCGCACCCATCAAAACCTGGTGTCCAGGCTGCAGCAAGCCAATATCCTCAGCAATAGCCTTGGCGGTGTTGGGGTAATCTCCAGTGATCATCACAGAGCGGATACCCGCGGACTGCGCTTCCTTGAGGGCGGGTTTTACTTCGTCCCTGGAGGGGTCAATCATACCAATGAGGCCTGCAAAGACGAGGTCTTTTTCCAGGTTCTCCGGGGAGATTTCTTTGGGTTGTTCGGCCACCGGCCGGTATGCCACGCCCAACACGCGCAGTGCCTGACCGGTCATCATATCGTTGGCAGCTAAAACGCTTTGGCGGTCAGCTTCGGTCAGTTCGGCAACGGTATTATCCATCTTTTGATAGTAGCGGCAGAGATTGAGCACGATGTCCGGCGCGCCTTTTATATTGATGACGTATTTGTTCTCCTTTTCATCACTGTAGAACGGAGAAATATCGCCGCCGCCGGGCTTAACGATCTCGTGGATGGTGACCATGCGTTTACGTTCAGAGTCAAAAGGAATTTCCTGTTTGCGCGGATAGTTGTTGTTGAGATCGCGGGCAGCCGCGCCAGCCTTTTGAGCTGCTACCAGAATGGAACCCTCGGTTGGGTCACCCACCATGCGGTAGGTCTTTTTGCCATCGCTCTCACCGGTTGGCTCAAGCTGGGCATCGTTGTTGAGCGAGCCGACCCACAAGGCATTACGCGCGCCCTGGTATTGGGTCAGGTCAATTTTCTCTCCGTCAATGAGGAAATCACCCACTGGTTCATAACCCGTACCGGTGATCTCAATCAACTGTCCATCCACCCACAGGCGGGTGACGGTCATTTGGTTTTGCGTAAGGGTACCGGTTTTATCTGTGCAGATGGTTGTAACAGAACCCAGAGTCTCCACGGATGCCAGTTTACGTATGAGCGCGTGGCGGTTGACCATCTCGCGCATGCCGCCGGCAAGACTGATGGTGACCACAGCCGGCAGTCCTTCAGGGACGGCCGCGATGGCCAGAGATACCGCAATCATGAACAGGACAACAATTTCGGACCAAAATTCTTCAGTTCCAAAAGCAACGGGTGTGTCACCAAATAGCAGACGGATCGCGCCAATCACAAAGACAAGGATGCACACGACCAAGGCACCAATACCCAGAGTCTTTCCCAATTGGTCCAGGCGTTTCTGCAAGGGGGTCTGCTCCTCTTCAACGGTTTGGAGCATAGAGGCAATCAGGCCGAGCTGAGTGTTCATGCCCGTTCCCGTGACAATGCCCTTCCCACGGCCATAAGTCACTGTGGTGCCCATAAAGGCGGAGTTGTCCCGGTCTCCGAGGGGGATATCAACGTCCAAATGGCCTTCAGCGTTCTTCTTGGCTGGCACGGACTCCCCTGTCAGTGAAGCTTCTTCGATGCTCAGATTGACGGCTTCCAGGAGGCGCAAGTCAGCAGGGATATGGTTGCCAGCTTCAATGAAAACCACATCTCCCGGTACAAGTTCACGCGAAGGGATAGACTGCCTGTGGCCGTCGCGCATTACCTGCGCTTCAGGAGCAGCCATTTGCTTGAGCGCGGCCAGAGATGCTTCGGCACGCGACTCCTGCACGATTCCCATTATGGCATTCAGTACCACAATGAGCAGGATGGCGCCGGCTTCAATCAGATCGTTCAGTAGGGCAGAAATAACCGCCGCGCCGATGAGCAACCAGATTACAAAGCTGTTGATCTGTGCCCACAACATCTGCAGGAAGGTGGTGCGTTTCTTCTCCACCAGCTCGTTTGGACCGTATTTTTCCAGGCGGAGCTTGGCTTCTTCACTGGTTAGGCCGGTATCGATAGGAACCTGGAGTTTGCTCAATAATTCTTGTTCTTCAAGCGCGTGCCAGGAAATCTGAAGGGGTTCTCCTGGTGAACTGACGGATGTATTATTCTCAGACATAAAAGATTCCTCCTTATGGAATCACTGTTTATAAACTGAACAATTATAGCGTACAAACGTTAAGTGACTCTAAGCAATTAGAGCAATCCCCAGGGCAATCGCATCTTATTTTTCAGGAAAAAGCATCGAAAAAGTTAATTTTCAGTATCATTTTGCATAAATGGCATGTATGATGGAGAAAATACATGCCGTTTGAGACAATAATCTCAATATGTTAGCTAAATAGGGTCTAATTAATTGAAATTATAAAGCAAAACCGATTTCATCATCAATCATTTTTGAAAATAGCTTTGATTTTAGGGCTTAGAGCTGACATTTTTGTCGTTAAATGGACAAAAAGCAGCCTATTTAGATGCGTTTGCCCTGAGCAATCCCGGCGCAGGCAGTCTCCACAATACATCTCACTAAAGCGTTGCTGTGTTAAAATCCTGGCATGGCTTGGAACATCATCGGGCACCAGACTGCCATCGCCTTTCTCAAAGAACATACCAAAGTGGGGAAGACCCGTCATGCCTATTTAATAACCGGACCGGACGGCGTGGGCAAGCGCACGTTGGCACTAGCTTTCGTGAAAGCTCTCAACTGCCAGAATCCGCCCGCCGATGGAGAGTTCTGTGGGGAGTGCACCTCCTGCCGGCAGATTGACAATGAACAATATTCCGATCTGGCTGTGGTCCAGCCCGAGAAAGGCAGAG
Source organism: Anaerolineaceae bacterium (assembly GCA_040772525.1). Lineage (GTDB taxonomy): Bacteria > Chloroflexota > Anaerolineae > Anaerolineales > Anaerolineaceae > Mesolinea. The sequence continues at coordinate 1,033,287 of JAXGXZ010000001.1, forward strand.
ATCTGCGCATTGAACAGATCCGAGCCTTGCAGCAGTCGCTGGCTCTGGCGCCTTATCAATCCCGTTACCGTACTGTCTTATTGATGGACTTCCAGAAAGCCACTACCAGTGCTTCCAACGCGCTGCTCAAGTCTCTGGAGGAGCCACCTCAGCGTGCTATGCTCATTCTCACGGCAGATGCCGCTGAGAATGTTCTTCCAACAATTTCCTCCCGCTGTGAGGTCATCAGGCTGAAGCCCTCTTCCGTGAATGATGCAGTTGAAGGCCTGAAAGCCCATTTTTCACTCGAACCCAAGGAAGCCATCCGATTAGCGCACCGGAGCTCAGGCCGTATTGGCACCGCGCTCAGCTTCGCGCGGGATGAAAAGGCGGACATGCTTTATACTGCCAACCTGGAAAAGCTGCTCGAGCTGCTCCCGCTGTCAAAGCGCGGCCGGCTGGCATGGGCAGAGACAGCTGCCAAACAAAAAACAACCCTGCGGGATGTTCTGGCCGACCTTTTGCCTGTCTGGCTCAATTTCTGGCGCGACTGTCTGATAGTCAAGGCCGAAGCAGAACTGCCCCTGGTCAATCTGGAATGGCATGACCAGATTACCCAAACTGCCGGGCTGGTAGCTATCAGCGATCTGCAGCGGTTGCTGGCCATGCACGAAAAAGCTCTTGATCAGTTGGAATCCTATGTGAATGCCCGCCTGATCCTGGAATATCTGCTGATTAACCTCCCAAGAGTTGCGATTTAGAGGACCGATGGCATTGAATTGGTCTGATGAACTTGAATCCCTGCCGCTTGAAAGCCTGTATTTATTGGAGGCTTGCCATTGGCAGTGGCTGGATACAAGCTGTTTTCAAGATGAGTGGTGTACCGTGCTGGCAGCACAGCCAGGGCTTGGGTGGGTCATGTGCCAGAAGGCACCGCAACTGACCCCATGGGTTCAACGGTTGCTGGACTCTGGTGAAAAACAGTTAACACCAGGCGCGCAGGAACTGGAGCGAGCAAAAAACACCTTGCTGCGCTCTATGGAGGATTGGGTGATATACCTCACCAACCCACAGATCTATGAAGCCCAACCTTTTATGAGTTGGGACCCGCAAGAACTCATCGGCATGGCAGACTGGGCAGGCAAACATGTCATCGATGTAGGGTCGGGCACCGGCAAGCAGGCTTTTTTAGCCGCGCCTTTGTGCCAATCGCTTTACTGTGTGGAGCCGGTGGAAAACTTACGCGCTTACTTGAAAAACAAAGCCAAAGAATTGGGGCTGGAGAATGTTTTTGTGACCGATGGATTAGTCACGCAAATTCCGTACGAAAATGAATTTGGGGATATACTCACAGCCGGGCATGTGATTGGCGATGATTTGGAAGCAGAAATAACTGAGATGCTGCGCGTGATTAAACCCGGAGGCAAACTGATCCTGATTCCGGGGAACATCGACAAGGACAATGACATCCATCAATTCCTTGTAGCAGATAGTTTTGAATTCTCACGTTTTTTGGAACCAGGCGATGGCATGAAAAGGAAATATTGGAAGATCAAACCCACAGGAATGCCTGAATGATATTGAAAGAAGGTAATTAAGTTTGACTGAAACACCCGTACCTGAAGTAGAGATAACCCCGGCACGCGTGCAGACGCGCAGGGAACGTCTGTGGGAATACGTGCTGGCCTGCCTCAAAATTGGAGCTACCAGTTTTGGGGCGCCCACAGCCCACATCGCCATGATGGAATATGAATTTGTGCAAAAACACAAATGGATTACGGAAGATGAGCTCCTGGAAATGCTGGCGGCTGCCAATATTGTACCTGGTCCCAACGCGAGTGAATTGTGCTACCATGTAGGTTACCGCCGCGCGGGCTACCCCGGTTTGATTTTGGGTGGTTTGGCTTTTATTACCCCGTCTTATCTTTCCGCGGTCATCATGGGCATCCTCTATCTAAAGTTTGGCAGCCTGCCCCAGGTAGAAGATCTTTTCTATGTGCTCAACCCGCTTGTTCTGGCGATCATTCTGGATACCACCTGGCGAATCAGCAAGAGCAGCTTTCAGAACTGGAAGCAGTTCGTCATCTTTGGCCTGGCAATTTTGGCAAAAATACTGGGACTGAATGAAGTTTTAATTCTGCTGGGGACCGGGGCATTGGGCATTGCCCTTCACCACGATTTCAAAAACCAAAAGGGCAATGGCGCGCCCGGTCTGATGGCACTAATGCCTTTCGCGCCGCTGTTGGGATGGGCGGCAAGGCAGTGGGCAATCTGGGAAAACAAGACTGTGCAGATTTTTCTTTACTTTCTGAAAACCGGGGCGGTCATGTTCGGCTCTGCCATGGTGCTCTTCGCGCTGATCGAGAAGGATATCACCCAGCGTTTTGGTTGGATGAGCTTGCAGCAGCTCACCGATTCCATCGCTGTGGGTCAGATTACACCCGGGCCCGTCACCTCTTCTTCTGCTTTTATTGGCTTCCTGGTAGGCGGATTCCCCGGCTCACTGGCGGCCATGATCGGGGTTTTTCTGCCCTCCTTTATCATTGTCATGATCACTGCGCCGCTCCTGGATAAAATGCGCGAGTCTATCCTTGCCAAGTCCTTCTTAAAAGGGGTGAACGCCGGCGTTGTAGCGCTCATTTTGGCCGTGGTGGTGGTCTTGGGGCAAAATGCTCTCTTCGATGTTTGGACTGTACTGCTGTTAGCTTTAGGGCTGTTTGCTTTGATGAAACTGAAACTTCAACCTTATGCTCTGGTTCTTTTTGGCCTGGCGCTGGGTTTACTGAGGGTTTTCGTTCTCAAATAAACAAAAGCTTCTACTGCCTGCGGTACAATTCTTCTCGCCGTGGAAGATTTATTAGACTTGTTCAATCCCCAACAACAACAGGCTGTTGCCGCGCCGGAGGGACCCACGCTCATTCTGGCTGGTCCCGGTTCTGGCAAAACGCGGGTGCTGACTTACCGTGTAGCTTATCTGATTGGCGTCATGAATGTTTCTGCTTACCACATTATGGCGGTCACCTTTACTAATAAAGCTGCCAAAGAAATGGGCGCCAGGGTGAGCAAAATTTTAGGTGAACAGGCTGAAGGCATCTGGCTGGGCACCTTCCATAATATTTGCGGACGCATCCTGCGGCGGGAGGCAGACCTGCTGCCCGTTTCCCGCAATTTTGTTATTTTTGACACAGACGATCAGGAAAGCCTGATGAAAACGGTCATCCGTGAATCCAATCTGGATGAGAAACTCTTCCGTCCTGCCGCCGTGCTGAATGCCATTTCCAATGCCAAGAACGATCTAATCACGCCGAAAAACTTCCCCGTCCAAAACTTCAGGGACGAGCAGATCAAACGCTTTTACATACGCTATCAGCAGCTGCTTGTGCACAATAACGCCATGGATTTTGATGACATGTTGGTTTATACCAACCAGCTGATGCAGGATTACCCCAACTTGCGCGAGGCCTATTCGCGCAAGTTTGAGCACATTTTGGTAGACGAGTTTCAGGATACAAACCTTTCCCAATATGCCATTCTGAAGGCACTGGCACAAACGCACCGCAACTTGTATGTGGTGGGCGATGAAGACCAGTCCATCTACCGCTGGCGCGGGGCGGACTACCGTAATATCCAACGCTTCACTAGCGACTTCAAGCCGGTGAACAAGATCTTGCTTGAGCAGAATTACCGTTCCACCCAAATGATCCTGGATGGTGCCATGGCGGTGATTGACCGCAACAGCAACCGCACCCGCAAAAAACTGTTTACCAAATCGAACAAAGGCGAAAAGATTAATTTGGTAGTGGCGAGCGATGAAAAGGAAGAAGCCGACCTGGTGGTCACTGCCATCCGGGAAGGCATCCGGCGACAAAAGATCAATCCCAGCCATTTTGCTGTCATGTACCGTACCAATGCGCAGTCGCGTTTGTTGGAAGAAGCCTTCCGGCGAGAGGGAATGAATTACCGTCTGGTTGGCGCGCAGCGCTTCTATGGGCGGCGCGAAGTGAAGGATGTGATCGCCTACCTGCGCCTGATCCACAACCCTAAGGATGAAGTGAGCTTGCAGCGCGTGATCAATGTTCCCGCGCGAGGAATTGGCGCGAAAACCGTGGAGAAACTTAACGCGGCTGCGAAAGCACATGACCTCACCATGGGTGAAACACTCCTGGAGTTGGCGGCAGGCAACCAAAAACTAGCAAACGAGTTCGGCAGCGAGGGCATTCGCCTGGAGCAGTTTGGCAAAAAAATGTGGAATTGGCAGGAGTGCGCGCGAAGGAATGTGCTGCCTGTCCTTTTTGACCGGGTGCTGGAAAATATTGGCTACCAAGGCTATATTCTGGACAAAAGTGAAGAAGGGCAGGACCGCTGGGAGAACGTCATGGAACTGCGCTCCGTGGTCCTGGAATATGAAGCCCTGGGTATGGAGAGCTTCTTGGAGTCCATGGCGCTCGTGGCAGATCAGGATACCCTGCCTGAGACGCTGGACGCGCCCACCCTGCTTACTCTGCACGCCGCCAAAGGGCTGGAATTTGAACATGTCTTTATTATCGGACTGGACGAGATGCTCCTCCCGCACAGCCGTTCACGGGATGATGAAGAGGAGTTGGCTGAAGAACGGCGCCTGCTCTATGTAGGCATCACGCGGGCAAAGAAAACGCTCACGCTCACACGTGCCCTGCGCCGGCGCAGCCCTTACGGGTCTTATGAAGACACCATAGCTTCACGATTTTTGGATGACCTGCCGGAGGAGGTGCTTACTGGCAGCCCGCGCGGCTTGCCTAGCCGCCTCAGTTTCAGCTCCGAGCCGCGTTACACCCGTTGGGAGATGCCGGCCTTCATGGGCACGGGGCGTCAACCCAAACCGGAACCGGTAAAACGCTTTCAGACTGGTATGCAGGTGAAGCATCCGGTCTACGGGCGTGGTGTGGTGAAAAAGAGCAAAGTGGAACATGGCGATGAGACCGTGGAGGTTTATTTTGAAGGCGTGGGTCTCAAAGCGTTGGTGGCTTCTCTGGCACGCCTGGAGATTCTTTAGCTCTTTTCAGCCGTTTTGAACAAGCTTGCACCCCATTCGGGCGGTCTCTTTCACTATAATTAGCTTAAGGAGGGCTTATGGCAACAATTTTAAAGTATTACGGACACGCAACCCTTGGACTGGAAGTGGGCAAAACCAGATTGCTGATTGACCCATGGTTCAGTGGTAACCCGGTAGTAACAGTAAAACCAGAAGATGTACAAGCCGATTACATACTCATCAGCCATGGGCATGGCGACCACTTGGGAGATACGGTTCAAATTGCCAAAAAGAGCGGCGCGACCTGCATCTCCAATTTTGAAATATCTAATTGGCTGGAGGAACAGGGGCTTCGCACGCATGCCCAACATATTGGGGGAGGCCACCAGTTCCCCTTTGGCTACCTCAAACTAACCCTTGCCCTGCACGGCTCAGGACTGCCGGACGGTAGCTACGGCGGTAACCCGGCAGGTTTTTTGCTGACGACCAACGACAACCTGAAAATTTATATCGCCGGCGATACGGGTTTGTTTGGTGACATGCGCCTGATTGGTGAAGAGGGCCTCGATCTGGCGGTGCTGCCCATTGGCGATAATTACACAATGGGGCCGGATGACGCGCTGAGGGCGGTTAAATTACTGCAGCCCAAAGTGGCTATCCCGGTTCATTACGACACCTTCCCGCTCATCCAGCAGGATCCTCTTGCCTGGAAAGCGCGCGTGGAAGCCGAAACAAAAACAAAAGCGGTGATATTGCAGCCGGGTGAGGATTACAGAATTGAGGCATGATGGGCAAATCCTCAGATGATATCTCAGGGCGCATCCCACCCGGACAACTGCTGACAGAGCGTTTCCCGGTCTTGCATTACGGCCCCATCCCGCAATTCAGCCCTGAAACCTGGGATTTTTGTGTTTGGGGCGAGGTGGAAGAACCGCTCGTGCTTAGCTGGAAAGAGTTTTCGGAACTCCCGCGGACTAAATTGGTCATGGACATTCATTGCGTTACCACCTGGTCGAAACTGGACACCCAGTGGGAGGGGGTGAGTCTGAAAACGCTGTATGAATTGAGTATGATCAAACCTGCCGCGGATGCTCATTTTGTGATGCAGCATGCTGAATATGGCTACACTACCAATCTGCCTATCGATGTCGTGAACGCAGATAATTTCTTGCTTGCCACGCATTACGAGGGTCAGCCGCTCACTCCGGAGCATGGCGCTCCACTGCGGGGTGTCGTGGGTGCCATTCCCGGGCGTGATGACCTGAAGGATGTGTACTTCTGGAAAGGTGCCAAGTGGCTGCGCGGTCTGGAATTCAGACGGCATGACCGCCCTGGATTCTGGGAAAGAGCGGGTTACCATAACGATGGGGATGTCTGGCTGGAACAGCGCCGCGTAGGGGATTGAAATAGCCCAAACACAGGAAACAATAAGCAAACATAAGACTGACCTCTGGAAAAGAGGTCAGTCTTATGTTTGGAAGGGAAGAGGTGTTAGATCTTGCGCTGGCGCCACATATAGAAGCCCAAACCTAACCCGGCCAAAAGGATAAGGCCGCCCAAAATGGCTAAAACAGGAGAACGTTTGCCTCCGGAGGACTGCTCACCAGTAAATGGGTTGACGGCTATGCGTTCCTGCGCGCCAAAATCTATCGTGGCGATCTCGCCAGCCTTCACGGTTATTGTGTAGTTGGTAACCGTGGTGGGGTTAAAGTCATCCGGGATGGCGATAGAGACGCTGTAAGTATCTTCGGGCACCTCATTGAAGCAAAGCGGTGTGACTGCCTGCGTCATCGGGTCTCCGGCTACGGTGGTACCAGTCAGTGAGACCTTGCCCACGCGGTCATTGACACTGACCATGCCTCCGTATAGATAAGACTCAAAATCGGTGCGCATGCCATTTCCATCCATGTCGTTGAAGAGCACCACACAAATTCGGGCTGCTCCGGGATGGGGGGTGGCAGTGGGGGTGAGTTGGGCCGGATCCTGAGTGGGGGTGGGCTGCGCTGTCTGAGTAAGATCTGGTTCAGAGATTTGACCTATTAAAAGTTCCTGACCTTCCTGAATAGTGCAGTTCTCGTCCAGATTGTTGAGTTTTATGATCTCAGCGATATTGACGTTGGTCAGGAGCATGACCTGGGTGCAGTTATAACCGGCAGGCACCACAAATATGATCTTCCCATCCATGTTCGGTGTGGGCGTGGCGTAGACTATCTGGGCAGACACCGGCAGAGGTGTCTGGCTGCTGGTGAGCATCAGACCCGCGGCCACAAAAATGAATAAACCCAACAAAAGAATTAGATTTTTATTTTTAGTCATATTTTCCTCAAGAGCGCATTATAACATTCTATGGATATAACAAGAATCATGATATGCTACCCATAAGTGACCATCTATCTACTGTTTAGTGCTTGGTTAGCGTTATAATCTTAAGAGACAGTAAAATACCTGACTTTCTGTAGGGTCAGAGATTCAATCTGGAGGAAAGATATGGCAAAAAACCTGAAGATTGTTATTCCAATGGCCGGGCTGGGAAGTCGCTTACGCCCACTCACCTGGAGCAGACCTAAACCCCTCATCTCCCTTGCGGGTTCCACGGTTTTAGATCACATGCTGGCTATGTTCAAAACCATTCCCGATTTTCAAACAGTGGAATTCGTTTTTATCATGTCTCCCGGGCAAGAAGATCTGATTCGCGGTCACATGCAAAAAAATTACCCGCAGTGGAAAGTGCATTATCTTATCCAGCCTGAAAAGAAGGGACAATCCGACGCATTGTGGCATGCCCGCTCAGTGACGGACGGGCCCATTCTGATGGTTTTCTCGGATACACTGATCGAGAACACATTTGAGGTGCTGGCAGAGGAAGAGCTGGATGCGATTGCCTGGGTTAAACCTGTCCCCGATCCGCGGCGCTTTGGCGTGGCGGAGGTTGATTCCCGCAATATCGTTACCCGATTGATTGAGAAGCCCAACGACCTTAATAACAACCTGGCTGTTGTGGGTTGTTATTACTTTAAGGACTCCGCCAAATTGATCGAGGCGATTGAGGAACAGTTCCAGCGTAACATCCAGCTCAAGGGCGAATTCTTTTTGGTGGACGCGATTAATATTATGCTCGAACGCGGCTTGCAGATGCGCATCGAACAAGTAAAGGTTTGGCTGGATGCCGGCACCAGCGAAGCCCTTCTGGACACGAACCGCTATCTGCTGGAACACGGCCGCTCCAACGTGGAAGAGATCTTTTATCGGGATGAAAACATCATCATCCCGCCGGTCTTTATTCATCCGGATGCGCGCGTGAGCACATCCATCATCGGGCCGTTTACGTCCATCGCTGCCGGCGCAGTTGTATTCGGCAGTTCGATCAAGGATTCCATTCTCAGTCCCGGAGTTCATGTGACTAACGCTCACCTGGAAGGGTCACTCCTGGGGCATGATGTGGTCGTGAATGGCATGATGGGCCGTTTTAATCTTGGAGACAACTCCTGGGCAAATTGGTGAGTAAAGGAAAAATGTATGGGCAGGGGTGAAATAGCGGAGCGGATTTCTGCATTAAAACCGTCGGGGATACGCAAATATTTTGATATTGCCGCGACAATGAAGGATGTCATCTCACTTGGAGTTGGCGAGCCGGATTTTACCACGCCGGAACCCATCATTCAGGCTGGGATTGACTCACTGCGAAGGGGGGAGACGCACTATACCTCCAATCATGGGTTGATTGAGCTGCGCAATGCGGTCGCGGCGCATTTGGAACACCTTTATGGCGTGCGTTATGACCCCGCCATAGAAATATTGCTGGCAGTAGGGGTGTCTGAAGCGCTCTATCTGGTTTTTACTGGTTTGCTTGACCCAGGGGATGAAGTGATTATCCCGACACCCTGCTTCGTTTCTTACCAGGCTGAGGTGCAGCTGGCAGGCGGAGTGGCCGTGGAAGTACCTACCTTCGTGAAGGATAATTTTGAACCGGACCCGGTGCTGATTGAACAGGCGATTACCCCCAGGACCAAAGCCATACTAATCGGTTATCCGAATAACCCAACCGGGGCGGTTGCCTCACGCGGGACTTTACTGAAAATTGCCGAAATTGCCAAAAAGCATGACCTCATCGTTGTTTCGGATGAAATCTACGACCGCTTGGTGTACAACTTTGAACACGTTTGTTTTCCGTCCCTGCCGGATATGCGCGAACGCACGGTCCTGCTGGGCGGGTTCTCCAAGGCTTATGCCATGACAGGCTGGCGCATCGGTTATATAGCCGCGCCGGAAAAGTTTTCCAAAGGCTTTTTACGTATCCATCAGTATACGGTAATGTCCGCTCCTACCATCTCACAATTCGCCGCGCTTGAAGCGCTCAAGATTGGTGAACCCCTTGTAGAGCAGATGCGCGTTGAATATGACCGCCGCCGCCGCTTGATTGTGGACGGCTTTAATGCCATAGGATTGCCTACTTTTGAGCCAAGGGGCGCTTTTTATGCTTTTCCCAGCATCGAAGGAACCGGTTTGGATGATGAGAAGTTTGCGGATTTGCTGCTTCAGGAACAGCATGTTGCCATGATACCGGGGCGTTCTTTTGGCGAAAGCGGTATCGGGTTCCTGCGCGCGTCCTATGCCACTTCGTACGAAAAGATTGAAATAGCCCTTGAAAGATTGGGAAAATTTCTCAAGGCACATTGTTAAAAAGCTGCCTTCAGGAACCCGGCCTAATCAGGCCAGGCTGCCCTGTTGACGGCTTGGGCAATCTTTTTCCCTGGTGAAATTCCTCGCTGATTTTGGATGAGTTCAGCCTGCCTGGGCGGGGGTGAATTGAGCTTTAACCTTGACGCTAATTTGCTTTTGGATTAAGGTTAGTTAAGGATATGACGAGGAACTTGGATCATCATAAAATGCCTTTCCTCAATCTTAAAAGGACAGGTGCGCTTTAGCATGCCTGTTTCACATGCAACTATTTTGACGGTTTAAAGGAGAGAACCAATGTCAGGAACTACCAACGCTTTTGAAATAGCTCAGCAACAATTTGATAAGGTCGCAGATCAACTGGAATTGAGCCCCCAGGTGCGAGAGATTCTGCGCTGGCCGGCACGGGAATTCCATTTTCGCATTCCGGTCAGAATGGATGATGGCACAATCCGCGTCTTTGAAGCCTTCCGCGTGCAGCACAACGACGCCCGCGGCCCCAATAAGGGCGGTTTGCGCTTCCACCCGGCTGAGACCGCAGATACTGTTCGGGCTCTGGCCATGTGGATGACCTGGAAATGCGCTGTCGCGGATATCCCGCTGGGCGGTGGCAAAGGCGGCGTGGTTGTGGATCCTTCCACCCTCTCTGACGGCGAAAAAGAACGCCTTGTGCGCGGTTTCATCCGCATCATGGCGCCCAATGTGGGTCCCCGACAGGACGTTCCGGCACCGGATGTCGGTACGAATGCTCAGATGATGGGCTGGATGATGGACGAATATTCCCGCATCGTTGGTCAGTACACTCCCGGCGTGATCACCGGCAAGCCCCTGGGCGGCGGCGGTTCTCAGGGACGTACCGAAGCGACTGGCTTCGGGCTCATCTTTACCGTGCGCGAAGCCATGAAACATCTCGGCCTCGATTCCACCAAATGTTCTGCCTCCCTGCAGGGCTTTGGCAATGTGGCTCAGTATGCCGCTATCGGCTTTATTGAGAAGTTGGGCGGCAAGGTCAAGAGCGTTTCCTGTTGGGACCGCAACGACAAGACCTCCTACACCTTCAGCAAGGAAGAGGGATTGGACCCGCACTTCCTGAAGACCATTACAGACCAGTACGGCACGATTGACAAAGAGAAAGCCAAAGCAGCCGGCATTACTGTGGAAGATGGCAACGCCTGGATCTCCAAGGAAGTGGATGTTCTTATCCCCGCGGCCCTGGAAGGCCAGATCACCGGTGAGACCGTGAAACTGATCAATAAGAGCGTCAAGATTCTGGCGGAGGCCGCCAACGGCCCCACCACGCCGGAAGCGGATGTTGTGCTCAAGGAAAGCGGCATCTTTGTGATCCCCGATTTCCTGTGCAATTCCGGCGGTGTGACCGTTTCTTATTTTGAGGGCGTGCAGAATGACCAGAACTTCTACTGGTCCAAGGAAGAGGTTCTGACCAAGCTCGATCAGAACATGACCGTGGCGTTCCATGCCGTGCTCAATATGGCGAAATCCAAGAATGTATACATGCGCGATGCAGCCTACATGGTGGCGATTGATAAGGTGGTCAAGGCTATGCAGCTGCGCGGCTGGATATAGGCGTTTAGCTTTTCAGATGATGAGGCTGGCCCGGATTACCCCGGGCCAGTTTTTCTTATTCGGGGCAAACAGTAAGCGCTGTAAGGACAGGTTAGGTAGGCGAGATAGGGTGTCTTTGGGAAGAGCAACAGCGGCGAGCAGTCGTCATCGCGAGGAACAAAGTGCCGTGGCGATCTGGTTGTAATCCTTTCCCTAACAAACAATCAAACCCCAGATTGCCACACTTCGTTCGCAATGACGAACAAACGTCAGCCCGAGTAGGGCTCTGCCTAACGTGGGGATCTGGCTTTACCCTGCAAATCCAACCTCAAACCCAGGTTGCCGCGCTTCGCTGGCGCAACGACGGAATGGCATCACCTCCTGATTTACAGATCCGCAGAACGAATCAGCAGGCAGGTCAGCGCTAAAAAAAGGTAGAATTGAATTCTATGGCAAAGAAACAAACCGAAGCGATCGGAAATGTCCGAACTCATAAGGTGAGTGATGAGGCGTAAAGACCGGGAAGTAACTGCTTTTGAAGAAAAACTGCGCATCCTGCAAGCCAGCCAGGTCTGCCGGCTTGGCATGGTGGATGAGTCCGGTGAGCCTTACATCGTGCCGATGAACTTTGGCTGGCAGGCGGAAGGTGAGCAGCTGACCCTGTTTGTGCACTGCGCGCTCAGCGGGCGCAAACTGGATATCCTGCGCGCCAACCCGCGCGTATGTTTCGAGACTGACTCCGGTCATGAGCTGGTGCGTACCGAACTCCCCTGCGGTTACTCCTTTAGGTACCAAAGCGTGATCGGGTGGGGCAAGGTTCAGATCCTGGAAGATCACGAGAGCAAAGCCGAAGGGCTGCGTGCCATCATGCGCCATCAGGCCGGCATGCCAGACGCGGTCTTTACCCACGAGGATACAAAACGGTTTTATGTCTTGCGCCTGGATGTGGAAAAACTTACCGGGAAGCGCCACTAAACCCATTCTCGTTTTATCCTGAGTTCGCCCCTGAACGCCAAGTTCATGCAAGCACGGCCTGCGGAAGCCTGACGCAGTATAATTCTCCTTATGAAAGCACTTATCCTTGTTGACATCCAGAACGACTTTCTACCCGGCGGGGCGCTGGCGGTTGCCGGCGGGGATGAAATCATCCCGCTGGTGAACAAACTGCAAAAGCAGTACGAGCTTGTGGCCGCCACGCAGGACTGGCACCCCAGGGGGCACCTCAGCTTTGCTTCAAACCATGCTGGCAAGGCTGTCTATGAGCAGATAGAGTTAGGCGGCTTCCCGCAAGTGCTCTGGCCTGATCACTGCGTTCAGGAGAGCAAAGGGGCTGAACTGGCAAAGAAGCTCAAGGCAGGGCGCGTGGAAGCCATCTTCCGCAAAGGCACGGATCCGGAGATAGACAGTTACAGCGCCTTCTTTGATAATGGCCGACAGAAAGCCACCGGTCTGGCGGAGTACCTGCGCGGACGCGGAGTGGACGAGGTGCACGTGTGCGGGCTGGCGGCGGATTACTGCGTCTTTTACACCGCCAAAGATGCCCTGAGTCTTGGATTCAAAGCCGCCATCCTGGAAGACGCCACGCGCGCCATCAGCCCGGAAGGCTACGCCGAGGCAAGGGAAACCTTTATGAGCCTTGGGGGAAAACTCCTGTAGTTTCAGGAAACCCCTGCGAAATTACACACCTCTCAAACTGAACATTGTTGATAATGCGATTATTGACATGGCGACTGGCAGCGGATTTGAGCCGGTGTTTCGGCATGCATTGAAAGAGTTCGCGGATAGTGGCATACGTGTTGTTGACTACGCTTCTGGCTGGTCGCAAAGGCTTGACAGTCATTTGAGGCGGTCTATTTTGGATGGGGTACGTGATATTTGGCAGGCAAACCATGACAGGGTCGGTGAGGCGTTCGGAGCTGACGGGGTGGAGCTTTCCGCTCATGGCGGATGCGCGCCGGATCATCTGCCGTATCAGGGTAGGCAGTTCAGCAAGCGGCAGTTTGAAAAGCTGCAAGGAGAGTTGGAACGCCCGATTGGCTTTTGGAACTGCCGGCATATCGCGTTTCCGATAATTTTGGGTGTCTCGCGTCCAGCACATACTGAGCAGGAACTTAGGCAGCTGGAGGAAATGTCCACGCGCAGGCTGGATTTTGAGGGTAAAGAATATACTGCGTATGAAGCAACCCAGTTACAGCGAAAACTTGAGACGGCCATGCGGCAGGCAAAAGATCGGGCACTTTTAGCAAAAGAATCTGGGGACGATTTAGGGCGGCGCATTGAGCAAACGAAGCTCAACCAGCTGAAAGACAAGTATGTAGATGTATGCCAGAAGTTTGGATTGCCATATAAGTCTGAGCGGATGAGGGTGAGCGGGTTCAGACCGGTGAAGTCGATGAGTGAAATATCGAAGGAAATCATTGAAAAAGGATATAATCCACGCAATATTATGTTGGACAACAAAAATGTTAGGAAGCAGTACATTGAAAGTGTCAGTAAGATTCCTGAACTTATTGACAAAAAGAAGAGTCTCAAAGATCAGGCTCTTCAAGCGTTTGAATTGCGAAACACTTACAGAACAAATGCTCGCAATGCTATGAAAGATCAAGAAGCAAGGGCAATTTTAGATAAAGCAAGGCCTAACTTAAGTTTTGAAGAGTTGTTGAATCATAAGATGTTCGACAAGGGGCTTTCTTATGAAGATGCTTTGCGTGATATAATTAGATCAGCATCAACAACAAACAAAAAAGTGGATGATTTATTTCCAAAGGATTGAAAATGTTTACCTACATGATTTACCCAGAAGCAAAGGTCTCTTTATTCAAGAAGACTTATAAAGCACTGGAAAAAATCCTGAATTTGAAAACGGGCAAAGAAATTGTTGATGTGGACGGTTCAGGAATAAAAGCTTACAAGTATTACGGAAAAGATTTGTTTGTCATTTGCGATTTTGAATTGGAAGAAGTAATTGTAAAATCTGACATAAACATTTCATCTGTAGTTGATGAAATAAAACAGGATAAAAAAGTTTTTGCCTGATTGCAAAAACCGTGCTATGATCTAAGCAACAACTAAATAGGGAATTCAGAGTTTACTGCCTGAGATACATCACTTGAAATAGTGGTCGGTGTCTCGGGTTTTTGTTTTAACTATCTGAACTCCCTAACTAAAACAAAGCCGACGGGCACTAAACGGAAAGGAAAACATCATGGCAGACGAAGCCAAAACCACTGAGGATACTCAGGAAACTACGCCGAAAGAGGCGGAAACCCAAGACACTGCGGATAAGCAGGAAAAGACATTCACGCAAGTGGAATTTAACAAGATTATCAACGAGCGATTGGCGCGGTAACGCAAAAACCAGCCAAATGATAAAGAGTTGAAGGCTTATCGTTAATGGAAAAAACCTCCGCAAACGGAAGCCGAAAAAGTAACGGAAAGAGAAAAAGCATTAGCGGATGCTCAAACCCGCAATGAAGAACTATGCTGCGAACTTTTGGTAAGCCAGGCAGGTGTGAAGTCAGACAATGCCCATTTTGTGATCTTCAAGGCAGCAAAGATGGATGGTCTTGCGGACCATAACCGCACTAACGGTGGAAAGGATATTTAAAACCCCTGCGAAATTACACTCCTCTCAAAGAGAGAAACCTAATAGAGCACATTGTCCCAGTAAATGACCTCTATCTTCGGACAGGTGACGGTCAGGCCATCCGCGTCCTCGTATTCGTATGTGCCGACCACGACGCCCCATGCGTTAATCCAGTCGTCCCAGGTCATTTTGGGTTCGTCCACGCCGTAACGGTAAACTAAGCAAACGGGATAGCTGTCTTCGGCAATATGCTCGATGGCGATAGTTCCGGTCGCCTGTTGTTCACTCATAGCAGTGGGGAACCCCCAGACAGAAACAGGATAATCCATCGCATCTTTGCTGTCCATAATCAGGTCATACAGCAGCGCATCCATAGCCACACATTCCGGCATAAAAGCTTCGCCGCGCTTTTTCCTGTCTGCCGCGCTCTCCACCAACATATCGTTTTCAAAAACGCCTTCGAATATCAAGGTACCGCTTTCGGTGTACAGCGTCCCTTCGCCGTGCAGCTTGCCGCCGCTGCACATGCCTTTGCAGCGCAGTATGCCGCTGTCCGTGATCTCACAATTGCCGTCCATCAGGCCGCTTATAAAACTGCCCTTAAAGATAAAGTCGCCCTCCGTCATCACGCCTTTGCCGGTGATTTGACCGCTGACCCATTGGCCCTCATAGCTCCAGTTCTCTCCGGTGTCGCTTTGCTGCATCGTAAAGCGCCCTTGACCGTTCGGGCTGCCGTCACTGTCCACCTCGCCGGTGTAGACGCCCTCGCCGCTGTCGTAGTCCATGCTGACGGTGATGGTCTTGTTGCTGACCATGAGGGCCTGGGTGGATGGCGGCGACGTTGCGGCGGTTTTTGCTGGAACGGGGCTGCGCTTCCTGCCGAGGACATGGAGCAGCACGACGATGAGCACCAATGTGACAGCGCCCAGCGCCAGCGCAGCTCCGATGATGACATAGACGACCCTGCCGCCCGTATTCTTTTTGAGCGCGTCGGCTGTGATCTGCTGCGCGGTTTCATGCCAGCCCTTCATCTCTTCTTCTATGTCAAACGGCTCTATTTCCCCGAGGCCGTCTTCATCCGCGTTGACCATCTGTCCGCCGCTCACAAGTACCGCCTCTCCGGTGGCCTTGGAGGTGAATTCCACGCTTCCTTCAAGGACTTTTAGCGTGGAAACGCCGTTGGCCTCCTCGCAAATCAGGGTCGTGCCCTTGATCCCTGCGACAGCTTGGCTCATTTCGATTTCCATGGAGCCATCGGTCCACATCTTTTTTAAAATTATCCATACGTTTCCGGCAAGCATCTTTATTTTGCTTTTATGTTCGGCAGCAATGTCCAGCACAATTGTTGTGTCCTCTTTCATGATGAAAATTGACATACCGGAAAAGGAAAGGATGGCTCCGCTCCTTGTCAAAGTTCTAATTCGGTCGTCATGGTGCAAAGGCGTACTCAATTCCGCGAAAATGTAAGCGTCGTCGTCTTCGTCATTCGGACGTACGTTGACTTCGCCCCAAAGATCGCCAAAGCGGACAGCTGATTCAGTTGCTGTCGCCTGGTACATCCGCCACGACCACGTCGGGGTTGGTGACGGTGCAGGCGTTTCTGTCGCCTCCGGTGTCGGGCCTATCAGCACAGGGATATCATCTTCCCTGGACGGTTCTTCTTCGGTTGGCTCTTTTGCGGCCACTGGTTCGTCTATCCTGGTCGCCTTAAACAACCAAACTATAGGTGGATCGCCCTCATCACCCAGAGAAGATTCCGACGTAAGTTTGTCCTCGATTATGAATTCACCCGCATGACGGCTCACCGTCGCGTTAAGTGAATCGTAAATCGTGTAGTGTACGCGTATTCTCTTACACCAGAACCGCTTATAATAGAATTAAATCAGCTTTTAAAGTAAGCGGATCAAAGGAAGACGGAACAAAACGGCCTTCCATATAAGGTGTTCGATAAGGCCTTGCAGGAGGATCGAGTGAAAACACTAAGAAAAATAGAAGCCATAGGGACTCTTATGTTGGTCTTAAGCAGCGGATTATTAACCAGTTGTGGTAACAAGACCGTACCAGTTAACCCTTTGTCCACTGTTTCTGAGAAGACGGAGGCAATTTCACCGCCGGAGGTTGCAACCGCCACAGTGGAACCTACCTTAACATTTACACCCACACTTACGTCTACTAATACACAAACTTCTACAGTTACACCAACGCCAACGATGACTCCAACATCTACTCCTTTCAAAGGTTTTGAACAAACTCCTACACCTAGGGTGCTTCTTGATAATCGTCTTTATTTAGTACCAGGTAGTGGTTGGGAGACTTTCAATCTTCATCCTATATCAATAACAGAAGCTCAAGTACAGAATATCGTAATAGAAGGTAATGAGATTGTAATTAGTATGAGAACGATGATAGGTGGCAAGAATAGAATTTTACATGTAAGAACAAAAGGTTTTCAGGTTTATGATCGGTATGATGGAAATGCAATATACATTACTAAGGATAAGATAGAAGAGTTTTCTCCGTTTAGAAGGATATCGCCTAGTTTTTTTTATTTATCGGAGCCTATAAGTACAAGGAGTAGAAAAGCTTTTTATAATACATGTAATTATGATGCTCAAAATGAAGGGGAACAAATAGCTAAGGATCTTCTTCAAGTTGTTTGTGATAATATGAAAAGGATAGAAGAGACAGATTCTGGTGGTAAGATTTATACTGTTGGGGATATATTAAATTGGCTTAATGATAAGGAATCAGATGAAGTAGATATTGATGGTTTTGTTACTTTATACAGAATAGATTATGAAAGTGAATAATAAGAAAACTTTTTTTCGTAATGTAATACTTTTAGTTCTTTTTTATTGAGGCAAGGGGTAATAAGAAGACCTATGTCTCATCCCTGTAGGAACTTACTAATCAGATAATAGGGATACCTGAAGACGTAAAAAAGAGCAGCGCGAGCTGCTCCCTGATGCATCTTACCTTAAGATCAGATTACCACATTCACCAGTCGTCCGGGGACGATGATGACCTTTTTGGGCTCTCTCCCATCCAATTCCCTGAGCACTGCCTCGCTGGCCAGAGCTTTGGCGCGCATGTCTTCGTCCGGGATGCCGGGGGCCACCATGATACGGTCGCGCAGCTTGCCATTCACCTGCACGATCAGGGTAATCTCCTCATCTTTGGCGGCTTCTTCATCCACCTTGGGCCAGGCCTGCGTGTGAATGGAGTAGGGCTTGCCCAAGCGCTCCCAGATCTCCTCGGTGATATGCGGACAGACCGGCGCCAACATGCGCAGGTACAGGTCCACCACTTCATCCCATTCCGCCGTGCCATACGCACCCGCGTTCTTGGCGCGCCCCATTTCGTTGAGCAGTTCCATCAGCGAGGAAATGATGGTGTTGAATTCGAAGTTTTCATAATCCCAGGTGACGGCGCGCAGGGTCTGGTGCCCTTTGCGCAGCAGCGCGCGCAGAACGGCCGGGTCCGCTCCGCTTTCGGCAGGCTCCAAAAAGGTAGCCCAGACGCGCCGCAGCCAGCGCATGTTGCCTTCGATCCCGCTCGAGGACCAGGGGCCGCCGGACTCCCAGCTGCTGAAGAAGAACAAATAAGCGCGCACCGTATCCGCGCCGTAGCGGGCAACCAGGTCATCCGGGTTCACCACATTCCCACGGCTCTTGCTCATTTTTTCGCTGTCCTCCCCCAGCACCATGCCCTGGTTGCGCAGCTGCAGCATGGGCTCATCCCCGCGCACGATGCCGCAGTCCCGCGCGGCCTTATGGAAGAAGCGCGTGTAAATGAGGTGCATGGTGGCGTGTTCACTGCCGCCGGTGTAAGTATCCACGGGCATCCAGTAGTCGTACTGTTCGGGGTCAAAGGGATACCGGTCGTATTGCGGGCTGAGGTAGCGCAGGTGGTACCAACTGGAGCACATGAAGGTGTCCATGGTATCGGTTTCGCGCGTGGCAGGTCCGCCGCACTGCGGGCAGGTGGTGTGCTTCCAGGTGGGGTGGGCAACGAGCGGGTTTTCGCCCTTATCCGAGCGTATGTATTCCTCCGGCAGTTCCACAGGCAGCTGCTCTTCGGGCACCAAAACGGTTCCGCACTTATCGCAATAAACGATGGGGATGGGCGCGCCCCAGAAGCGCTGGCGGCTGATGAGCCAGTCATGGAAGCGGTAATTGACCGATTCATGCCCAAAGCCATGCTCTTCCGCGTAGCGTACCGCTGCGGCGAAGCTTTCAGCCTCGGGCGTGCCTGTGAGCGGGCCGGAATTCACCATACTGCCGTGAGCCTCAACGGCTTCGGTCATTTCGTCCGGATGGATCGGGCCGCTGCCTTCGGGTTGGATGACCACCTTGATGGGCAGGTTGAACTTGCGCGCGAATTCAAAGTCGCGCTGGTCATGCGCGGGCACGGCCATGATGGCGCCGGTGCCGTAGCTCATGAGCACGTAATCAGCAATCCATACCGGGATGTGCTCTCCGGAGGCAGGGTTGACGGCATAGCCGCCTGTGAAGACGCCGGTTTTTTCGCGGTCGACGGCTTCGCGCTGAATGTCGGACTGGCGGCGGGCTTGCTCCTGATACGCCAAAACGGCCTCACGCTGGGCAGGGGAGGTGAGCTTTTCAACCAGGGGATGCTCGGGGGAGAGCACCATAAAGGTCACGCCCCACAGGGTATCCGGGCGGGTGGTAAAGACCTCCAGCGGGTCTTCGTGTTCGGTCAGAAAGGTCACGGAGGAGCCCACGCTCTTGCCGATCCACTTGGTTTGCAGCGTGCGGATCATCTCCGGCCAATCCAGCCCTTCAAAACTGAGCAGCTGCTCCGAATAATTGGAAGCGCGGAAGAACCACTGTTTCAGGTCCTTGCGAGTCACGTGCGTGCCGCAGCGTTCGCATAAGCGGTCATCGCCTTTCACCTGTTCGCGTGCCAGGGTGGTGTTGCAGCTGGGGCAGAAATCGACTGGTGCAAACTTTTGGTAGGCCAGGTCGTGTTTGTAAAACTGTTCGAACCACCACTGCGTCCAGCGGTAATACTCCGGGTCCGAGGTAACGATATCGCTGCGCCAGTCGAAGGAGCAGCCCATTGATTTGAGCTGTGCGCGCATCTGTTCCACATTACGGTAGGTCCATTCACGCGGGTGGGTTTTATGCTTGATGGCGGCGTTCTCAGCGGGCAGGCCAAAGGCATCGAAACCGATGGGGAAGAACACATTAAACCCGTTCATGCGTTTGAAACGCGCCCGCGCGTCTGAAGGCGAAATGGCATACCAGTGGCCGATGTGCAAATCCCCGGAGGTGTAGGGGAGCATGGTGAGCGCGTAGAATTTTTGCTTGTTTGGGTCTCGCCAGGGCTGGTAGAGGTGGTCTGCCTCCCAGCGGGCCTGCCATTTAGGCTCGATTTGCTCGGGCTTGTAGTGTTCGATTGCGGTTGGGTCTATCATTCCTTCTCCTGTTAAATAAAAAATCCCTGTCACGCAGGGACGAGTGTTTCTCGCGGTACCACCCTGCTTCCCGGCACATGGGTCGGGCAGCTCGGGAGCGCTAACGGGCTCAGTCGTCCGCGGCTAAAGGGCATCACCGCGGCCACGCTCCGGTTGGAGAGGCAGTTGAGTAGGGTCTGAGGCGCTCCGTTGGCGCCCGCCGCGTTGCAGCATTTGCGCGGCTCTCTGGCGGATGACCGATGCTCTGCCATCGTGTTTAGGATGTGGATTATAGCATTAATCCATGTGATTGATGCAAAACATTGAATAAAACGGGCTTCTTTGCCTTAATAGAAGAGAAAACCAGACGGGGCTTGTCTAAGGTTCCGTCTGGTTTCGTCAGTTTAGAGAAACAGACAACTCAGAATTGCAGCACCTGGTTGAACGATGGCAGCATTTCAGGGCGTACCTGGTGTGAGATCAATAACACGGTGCGGTCCTGGATGGCGTTGATCTGCTTCTCGACCAGAAGGATGCTCTCTTCATCCAGATTGGCAAAAGGTTCGTCCAGTACAAGCACCGGAGTCTGGCTCAAAAGTGAGCGCGCCAGCACAATACGGCGCTTCTCTCCCCCGGAGACGTTTTTGCCGCCTTCCAGGATGGGCGTGTCCAAAAGCAGAGGGTCTGCCCACTTATCCAGCCCAACCTTCCTGAGTACGTCAATCAGGGCAGCATCGGGCAGGTCCCGGAACATGCTGAGGTTCTCCCTCAGGCTGCCGGCAAACAAAAATACCTCCTGACGCATGAGAGTGACCTGATCATAGATATTAGAGATCAGCCCGGAGGGCACGCCGCCCAGGCTAACCTCCCCGCTCTGCGGTTCAAGATAACCCAGCAGCAGGTTGACCGTGGTGGACTTTCCGGAACCGTTCGGCCCTACCAGCAGTGCCTTGGAGGCGTGCGGGAGCGAAAAGGTCAGATCCCGGAGTAAGGGCTTATCTTCCGCAAAACTGTAACTGACTTTGCTGAAGTCGATATCAGGCCGCGCCGCCAGCAAAGGCTGGGAATGCGCTAAAGCAGGTGTCTGATAAGCGAGAAAGCCTTCCACCTCTTTTTGAATGGGCCGCACGGAGACGATGTCCTGCATCATCCGTGAAAGCGCCAGAATAGGCCAGGACAGCTGATCGATCATGCTCACGGCTACAAAGAACTGTCCGGCGCTGAACTCGCCGCGCAAGACCAGCCAACCGGCGGTCACCATCACAATGAAATGCGAGAAATAGGACAGGCAGGTAGAAATGGTCTGCGAAAGAAACATCATTTTCTGGTTATAGAGATGGGCTTGGGTCACCTGCGCGCCTAATACATCAAATTTATTCTGGATCACGCGCTCAATCGAATAGTTCTTGATCGCTTCAAAGCCATTCAACCAATCCACGACCTTGGTCAGGTGGTCTTCGTAGGTTTTCGCGCTGCGTTCCTGGGAATTCTGCAGCTGTTTCTCTACCAGCTTGGGTACATAAAGCGGCGTGGTGGTCAGGAAAAGGGTCAGCAGGGCAATGCGATAATCCAACAGAAGCAGCGAGATGCTGACAAGCACAGCCTTGAAAGTAATTTCAAAGACCGACGGCACGTTATAGAAGTAGAGCATTTTGAGCGACTCCACTTTGTTGGTATAGGTGGAAAGCAGCGCCCCCTGAGGATGCCGTTGAAATTCGGGAACGCTGCGCCGGAGGATGCTTGCCATCCATTGCGAGCGCAGGGTCTCGAGCGACGCGGCCACAAATTTGCCGCGCAAGCGGTCATAAGCGTAATAGCCGCTGATCTCAACAGCAATGAGAATGAAAAGGTACAGGCCGTTGCGCCAGGCGAGGGTCGTGTTACGCGCCAGCGCTTCGTCCAGTAGCGTTCCTTTGATGAACTGCACCGCGATGGCGCTCAGCGCGGTGAGAATCGAAACAATGATGCAGAGCGCCAAAACGCGCCAATGCTTTTTGACAATTTGAAACATGAGAAAACCTCCCAAATAATCCGGTGGAAATGGGCACACAGACTCCCATAGAAGGGTGCGGAAATTCTATGGGCGGGAGGGTTAGCGCAGGCGAATCATGAGGTTACTCCAAATAATGCGTGGAGTATATCATGGGGTTTGTCTTTGCGGGGGGATTTTTACGGTCAGGAAAAAGCGGCCAAGTTTTCACCTTGCCGCTTGTTTGTCATTGCGAACGAAGTGTGGCAATCTGGTTTTGAAAGTCTGTCAGGGATAAGATTACAACCAGATCACCACGTCGGTTCCCTCCTCGCGAAGACGCTATTCCGTCATTGCGAACGAAGTGTGGCAATCTGGTTTTGATTGTCTGTCAGGGAAAGGATTACAACCAGATCGCCACGTCGGTTCCCTCCCCGCGAAGACGCTATTCCGTCATTGCGAACGAAGTGTGGCAATCTGGTTTTGATTGTCTGTCAGGGAAAGGATTACAACCAGATCGCCACGTCGGTTCCCTCCTCGCGAAGACGCTATTCCGTCATTGCGAACGAAGTGTGGCAATCTGGTTTTGATTGTCTGTTAGGGAAAGGAGTACAACCAGATCGCCACGTCGGTTCCCTCCTCGCGAAGACGTTTGCCCGTCATTGCGAACGAAGTGTGGCAATCTGGGGTTAATTGTCCTTATGCTTATCAGCGTAAGGGGAGTTTAGCGCGGGGCTCGCCCATCTCCCGCTGTCATCCCGCCGGACTTATCCGTCAAACCCGAGCTCCACATAATAGCTTTCGCTGCCTTTCTCGGCAAAGAATGAAACCATCTTCTCTGCCGGAATGGGGTTGAAGGCGCCTGCGCTGCAACAGTTGTAATGGGGGATTGAATCCCAACGTTTCTCGTAAAGTGTGCCATCCCAGGAAAAGCCTATCTTCCCATTTTCCTGATAGAAGAAAAAGGGCTTTCCGTTCAGCAATTGAAAACCGAACGTTTCCTCAAACCCAAGCTCCTCGTTTAACGAAACACCATTTAAATACACCATGCCGGTCGGTTCTATGGCGGTGATATTGTTTTCCTCCCGCACGTTCACGTAGGCAGCTTCAAGGTACCAATCGGTACCGTATTCCCAAAGGCCTGAATAGGGAGAAATGGGTGAAGCCTGACCGACATCTACAGTTAAGATGGTTTTTCCATCTTCCATGACGGCAAGGGACTGCGCATCTCCCAAAGCGGTGGGAGAGCTGATTTCAACTTTTTTATCACCGGGGTTGCTGACTGCTTTCTTGCTAAGCAGATCCGCGTGCTTGCTGAGAACTTCATCCATACTGCCTTCGGCGGGGGTAAAAAGGCGCCCCTCGCTGCTGTATTGGTTGGGCTTGAGGAGGTGTTCTTCGAGGAACATGCCTTGCGGAAGGCTGAATCCGGTTTGTGTATTATTCGGCTGCGGCGGAACGCTGACGGTCTGACAGGCTGTGAAGGCAAGGGCCATCAACAGGGATAACAGAATTATTTTGAGTGTCTTCATGCCGCTCCTTTTCTTCTGAGGCCGGGTGTGAATGCCATTCTACCAGTGATTGAAAAAGCCTTCTTTTATGAAATCGGCTTCGATGCCGCAGAGCCTTTTGCGTGGTTTGGCTATAAACACTCTTAAATTTTCTGCGCTCAAGTCTAACGGAGGAACTCTTTAAGCCAGGCTCGGGTAAAATAGAAGCAAATTTCTGCCCTAACCGAAGCACCCGACCACTGGAGGGAAAATCATGGCAAACGAGAAGCTCTCAGCCGCCAAAAAAGCCAAGTACGATGAGTTTTACACTCAGTACCACGATATTGAGAAGGAGATCTCTGCCTAAGTACAATTTAACTGGAAGGCAAAACATCTATCGTTCAGACGCAGATGCCTAGACCAGACAAATTACTTTCCAATCCCGCTTCACCAGTAGAGGCAACCAATTTAGGTTTGTATTAAATAATTGTCTTCGATAAGATGGTGATGCATCTCGGTAAGGCAGGCCACTCACAAAAGAAACATGGTGTGAAGAGCATTGGGTAGTAGGGACAAAAAGACTATTGAAGAGTTAATTGTCTTCCGGTCAATTTAATTTGTAAAGGAGAAGGAAAAATGCGATTTACTCAGGACCAACGCGTCGAGTTGGCTTCAGCAAGAAGAGACGCGAGGATTCACAACCTCATCGATATTGATCTTATAAAGAATGCTGAAGAAGCCATTCTGCTCACCTCATTATTAAAAGCTTATGGGGATTCTTCAGCAGGCTTTTTGTACTATTCACCTGGAAGAGCAAAAAGTACGGATCGTCCACCGGATGCAGTGCTATGTCATCCCGATACCGGATTGCTTGTGATTGAAGCTAAAGGACACACGATCGATCAGATTGAAGGGGTAGAAGCAGGACATATTTTAATTAGGTACACTGGGCGAATACAGCCTAAAAATATAATTCAGCAAGTCGAAAACCAGATGTTTGAAATCAAAAATGACGCATTCAAACTCGTCCGCGATGAAAAGCTTGTACCTATCACGAACAGTATGGTGGCATTCCCTAATATTTATGAGTCAGAATGGGTCAAGTGTGGATATGACAAATCACTCCCAACGGTAACGCTATTATTCAAAGACCATTTCGAATCGAAATCGAGATTAAGACAACGAATTGCCCAGGTTATCAGTAATTCTCTTCAGCTTGCAAAAAGGGAATATCCTCTTGATGTTACGCAGATTGAAACCATTCAACGTGTTTTTGGGAAGTCTTCGGTCATAAATGATCATCGTCGCATCAGGCCAGGTATTGATGAAGAATCGCTCGGTAATTATATTGATGAAATGATCGCGGTTGATAAGTATCTTTCCCGTGAGCAGCAGGAATTATCGCGCATGCACATTGATGATTCTCCCCGTTTGGTTCGAGGCGTCGCGGGCAGCGGTAAATCAATTGTGCTCGCAAACCTGGTTGCCCGATATATCCATCGGCGGTTAAACTCTCTTGAAACACCATTGTTTCCCAAAAAGGAATTATCCATTGCTGTGACCTGCTTTAACCGCGCCCTGGTTGATTATCTAAGGCAAAAAATTCGAATGGCTTACCGTGAACAGACTTTGAAAGAGACAATTCCGAGTAGTGCATTAGTAGTAAGCCACCTGAATGGTTTAATGTACCATATGGAAAAATACTGGCGTATTGGATATATACCAGTGAACAAGAGAAAAACGCTTGGTCCGGAGGAATGGGCAAAACAGTATCGGTCTCGAATTCATGATTTTGCATCCAGCCAACCAGAATGGTATCGGGATTCCTGTTTTGACATTATTTTTGTAGATGAAGGGCAAGACTTTGCACCCGAAGAGTACCGGTTACTCCTGGATTTGATTAAACCAAACGCAATTAGTGGGGAGAAACCCCTGGTAATTTTCTATGATGACGCCCAAAATATATATGGTCGTCCGAGACCGGTTTGGCGGGATATCGGCATAAACGTAATGGGAGAGCGCAGTTACGTCATGCGTGAATGTTTCCGTAATACACGGCAGATTGTTGAACTTGCGTTTAATGTATTGCTTGGCTCACAAGCACCAGCTGATATGAAGGTACGAACGAGAACTTACACTGATATCAATTATTTAAAGGAAAGGAAAGTCATTGAAGAAGCAGGAGACCATATCCGAGTAGGCTTTGCAGAAAGAGAGGATAAGAAACCTGAGATTCGCCTGTTCCCAGATGAAAGTTCAGAGATTGATTGGGTCTCAGGAGAAATATTCAGACTCATCAACGACGAACATGTACGTACAGAAGATATTTTAGTGTTGTTTTCCAGTCAGTCGTTCTTCGATTACCAAACATTAATAAATAAGATCAATGAATACATACCAGAGTTAGAGTTTATCCTGCCGTTTGGCAGCGAAAGCGGAGATAAGGACAGATATATTTTACAGGCTGGAAAACTTACACTTTCCACTGTTCATGGAGCGAAAGGATATGATGCTCCCATTGTTTTTATCGTTGGGGCAGATAAATTCAACCTTGACCGGGAAGGACGTGCGTCTTTTTATGTTGGTGCCACAAGGGCAAAACTATTTCTTTATCTCACCGGAATTGAAAAAGAGGCTTCTTTACTTAAAGAGGCCCAAAGTATTCGCAGATTCTTATAAAAGGGCAAAATAAGTTCTGAAAAACAGGGAGGCCAGGTTGGTTGTAAGTCTTACCCCTTTCGCCTCTACTTTATTTTTTAAAGAAATGAGGCTGCCCTCTTTAGACAGCCTCTAAAACTTGTGAACAATAACGAATTGCAGGATATGCAAATAGAGTTCGCATGTTCGTGTGGACCCAGGGGGATTCGAACCCCCGGCCTTCTCAATGCCATTGAGACGCGCTCCCAACTGCGCTATGGGCCCATTTTTGGTTGTTAAGCTTTCCAGTGGACCTGAAGGGATTCGAACCCTTGACCTCTTCAGTGCGATTGAAGCGCGCTCCCAACTGCGCTACAGGCCCGCGCCGCATCCGTCTTATCCATCCGGACTATAAGAGTCAAGATTCTACCCGCGGGAGGGTGGAATTGTCAAGCCGGACGCATTAGTTCAACTAAAATGTTACTGAAATGCTATCGTTGGATCAACTGATAATGTTACCGAGGGAACGATGGCAGAGACAGATCCTATGACCATAGATGAACGACGGAAATATATCCATAAGATATGGGGGCGCTACAGGGACGCAAGCAAGCGGGAGAAAAGTATGCTGCTGGATGAAGCGGAGAAGATAACACACCTGCATCGCAAATCCATCCTGAGGCTTCTGAATGGGCGCTTATCGAGGAAAAAGCGAGGAAAAGAAAGAGGCAAAACATACGGCACACGAGTTGGCGATGCGGTGAGATTGATCGCAAAGAGTTTGGATTACCCATGTGCAGAACGGCTCAAAGAGAACCTGATCTGGATGGCTGAAAGTCTGCATGCGCACAGGGAGCTTTGTTTGGACGAGGAACTCAGGCAACAGCTTGAGGAAATCAGCGTCTCCACCATCAAGCGTCTGGTGAACTATCCGCAGCGCAGGTTGGACAGGATCTCTCAGCGCAAGTATCCATCCAAACCGCACAACCAGGTTTATGCCCATATTCCTGTCAAAAGGATCCCCTGGGATACCCTAACCCCCGGACACTTTGAAGTGGATACAATCCATCACTGTGGAGCTTCTGCCAACGGCAACTATATTTACACCTTGCAATTGGTGGACGTAGCCACAGGATGGTGTGAAATCGCCGCCACATACGGGAATGCCTATACGGTTATGAAAGATGCCTTTGATTTCATCCTTGCCCGTCTTCCCTTCCCAGTTCTGGAGTTTCACCCCGATAATGGCCCTGAGTTCATGAACGGTTTCCTCATCAGACACTGGCAGTATCTCGTGCCCCATCTCAGCATTTCCCGTTCTAAACCCTATCGCAAAAATGACAACCGTTTTGTCGAGGAAAACAACCACAGCCTTATCAGAGCTTATATCGGTAATGGCCGCCTGGATAGTGATACCCAATTACACACCCTGCGAAAACTGCAAGAATGCTTATGGCTCTACCACAACCTCTTCTTACCTTGCATGCGTCTCAAAGAAAAGTCCCTTTCTCCTGAAGGCAAGCTCAGAAAGAGCTACGACAAGGCTCTTACCCCTCTGGATCGCCTGCTTGCCTCTGACCTCCCTGATAAATCGAAGCTATTTCCATTGGTTGAACTGAGAAAGTCCGTCAACCCTCTGCGCTTACGTGAACATATTGATTCCCTGATCCAGACCCTGCTGGCTTTACCCTGTTTACCCCCTGACCAAAAATTGGATGTAAGGTCTACTTACCTCAACCTTAAAGAACCTTCAGTAACATTATCTTTTGAACCATTCATCTCTTTTCGGTAACATTTTCTTTTGACTTGACACGGCCGGACCGTTTGGGTACTTGCGTCACTGCGAGCGCAGCGTGGCAGTCTGGGGTTAAAGTTAGGTTGCCAGGGTAAAACCAGATTGCCACAGCAGGCAGAGCCTGCCTCGCAATGACGTAATTAAAGAGAACGAAGCACGGCAACCTGGGGTTGATTGTTTGTTGAGGAAAGGATTACAACCAGATCGCCACGTCGGTTCCCTCCTCGCGAAGACAAAATCCACGAGACCACTGTGCAGGCTCACGGGAACGGGAGTTTCCCCAGGTTAAAATACCACACCCCCACTTTTAGCGGGGGTGTGAGTGAGGTTTAATGGTTACTATCTATCCTAAGCGCCGGCGTTGGTGACTGAGCCAACGGTCTTTTTGTTTTCCTGCTTTTCTCCCTTGGCCTTGCGCTTTTCCTTGATACTCATCTTTGGTTTCTTGCGTTCTTCTTTTCTTGCTTTATCTTTACTTCCCATAGTTAACCTCCTCGATACTAAAAGGGTGTCCGACACTAATTATAGCGTGATTCTCCACGACATTCCAGCCCGATGGTATGATTAGGCGCATGGAAAACCCATTAAAGGTGAGGTCTTAGCGTGGACGAGCCGCTCTCCCGCCGTACCCGAGTACGTTACATGCTAACGCTCCTTATTCTGGTTACCATCCCCTGCTATCTGTTGGGATTCATCCTCCTGCGCCTGGATCGCGGTCCGGTGATCGGCACGCCGACGCCAACCATCACGCTCACCGGCACCATTACCCCAACCGCCACGATCACGCTGACACCTTATCTCACGCGCACCCCGACCATCTCGCCTACCCCCTCACAAACGGGCACGAACACTTATACGCCCACTGCCTCACGCACGGCAACGCCAACAGAGATCTCCACAGATACACCCACACCTGAACCGGCGCCTACGGAGACCCCGATTCCACCTACAGACCCCCCCGCAGAGGCACCAACAGCCACTGAAATACCCTGATGAGAGAAATGCTATGGACCTGAAAGAACATCTGAAACAATTATTGTCTGCACCCGGACCATCCGGGTATGAATTCCAGGCACACGAGGTGATTGCCGAAGCCTGGGAACCCTTTGTGGATGAAATAAAAGTCACCAACCTGGGAAGCTTGACCGGCATTAAACGCGGGGAAGGCCCGGAGCCTCGCCCCAAGGTGCTGATTGCCGCACACATGGATGCCATCGGGTTGATGGTGAGTTCCATCAACCAGGGTTTTCTGCACATCACCCAACTGGGAGGCGTGGACCCGCGCATTTTACCCGGCCAGCTGGTGACAGTGCATGGCCGCAAGGAATTGCCCGGTATGGTCGTGATGCCGCCGGCGTTCCTGCTGCCTGAAGTGGCTAGAACCGGACCCATCGGACTGCCTTATCTTTTGGTGGATACCGGCTTGCGGCCCGAGGAAGTGAACAAACTTGTGCGCGTGGGAGACGTGATCACCTTCGCGCAGCCGCCCATCGAATTGAGCGGTGATACCATGGCAGGACATACTTTGGATAACCGTGTGTCTGTAGCCGCGCTGACCGTCTGCCTGGAGATTCTCTCCAAGCGTAAATTTGACTGGGATGTTATCGCGGACGCGACTGCTCAGGAAGAAGTAGGCGGATTTGGCGCGCAGACGGATGCGGTGGCTTACAGGCCAGACCTGGCAATCGTGATCGATGTTACTTTCGCCAGCGGACCCGGCGGCTCTGGTTTCAGGGATTTTAAATTGGGCAAAGGCATTACGATCACCTGGGGTTCCTGCGACCATCCGGCGCTGACCGAGGTGATGTTTAAGCTGGCAGAAGACCTGGATATCCCCTTCCAGAAAGACCTGGCTCCACGCGGGTCAGGTACGGATGCCTACGTCATCCAGGTGGCGGAGAGCGGCGTCCCTGTAGTGGAACTGGGCATCCCGCTGCGATACATGCACACACCGGTCGAAATGGTTTCACTCAAAGACATCCGCAGGGCTGGCAGGTTGATGGCGGAATTTGTTGCCCAACTGACCCCGGAAACACTCAAAAGCGTGGAATGGAAGTAAACATGGACACGAAGACAAATACCTCAAAAGCTTACGAACCCAAATTGGGTAAAAAAGAAATGGATCTGCTTGCCCGTCTCTGCAATGCTGTGGCAGTCTCGGGTGATGAACATGAAGTACGGGAAATTGTGCTGGAGGAAACCAAGGGTTACGCGGATTCCAGTGAGATCGACAGCATGGGGAACGTGCTCGTCACCAAACGCGGTAAGGGCAAGGATTTGCTTAAAGTCATGATTGCCGCGCACATGGATGAGATTGGGTTCATGTTGGTCAAGGACGAAGATGACGGCATCTTTGAATTCCGTATGATCGGGGGAGTCGATGAACGCCAGCTCCCCGGTAAGAGCGTTTTGGTGGGCAGGGATCACGTGCCTGGTGTTATTGGGGCAAAAGCCATCCACATGACCACCCCGGAAGAGCGCAAACAAACTATCAAAACAGAACAGTTGCGCATTGATCTGGGGCTTCAGGGATCTGGTAAAGCAAAAATTGGCGACCGCGGCACTTTTGCCACGCAATTCCAGGTGATCGGTCCCAGCATCCTCTCCAAAGCGCTGGATGACCGCTTAGGCGTTTTTAATCTCATTCAACTGATCAAACACGCGCCTGATAATATTGACCTTCTGGCAGCCTTTACCGTGCAGGAAGAATTGGGTTTGCGCGGGGCGCAGACGGCTGCCTTCACCTTTAACCCTGACATCGGCATTGCCTTAGACTCCACACCCGCCAATGACCTGCCATTCTATGACCCGGACCAGGAAAACGCGTACTACAACACGCGTTTGGACGGCGGGCCGGCGATCTACCTGATGGATGGGGCTACGATTGGCGACCGGCGCTTGATTAACTGGCTGGTGAGCACCGCGGAAGCCGAAAAGATCCCCTGGCAGTACCGCCAGGGTGGCAGGGGCGGCACAGATGCCGGCGCGATACACCTGACCCGCGCGGGGGTACCCAGTGTCTCGGTGTCCGTTCCGCAGCGCTATCTGCACTCAGCAGCCGGATTGGTCAGAATTAATGATTGTGTAAATACATTGCGCCTCATGCATAAGGCACTGGCGCGACTGGACGCAAAAATCCTCAACAGGCAGGAGAACTAAAATGACTGAAAAGAAAAAAGATGAATTACTGGACCTGATCAAGAAACTTGT
The DNA here is from genome assembly GCA_040772525.1 of Anaerolineaceae bacterium. Taxonomy (GTDB): domain Bacteria; phylum Chloroflexota; class Anaerolineae; order Anaerolineales; family Anaerolineaceae; genus Mesolinea. Next base: position 1,064,623 of record JAXGXZ010000001.1, read on the forward strand.
CGAGACTCCCGGGCCTTCCGGGGCGGAGCACTGCATCCGGGAGGTGATACGGAAAGAGATCGAGCCTTACTGTGATGAAATAATCACGGATGCAATGGGCAACCTGATCGCGCGCAAAGGCAAGAAGAGCGCCAAAGGCAAGCGCATCATCATCTCTGCCCACATGGACGAAATCGGCCTGATGATCAGCCACATTGATGAAAACGGCTTCGCGCGCTTTATCAATATTGGCGGTGTCAGTCCGCTCACTTGCATCGGCAACCGTGTGCTCTTCATGAACGGTGTGAGGGGCGTGATTGGTTCAGAAAGACTGGAACCCAATGTCATGCCCAAACTGGAAAACCTGTATATTGATACCGGCGCAACCTCGCGGGAAAACTGCCCGGTCAAAGTGGGTGATGTATGCGGGTTTGAACGCCCGATGCTGGATCTGGGCAAGCGCATTGTAGCCAAGTCCATGGATGACCGCATAGCCGTAGTGGTTGCCATCATGGCCATGAAAGCTATCAAGACCACACCGAACGAGATCTATTTTGTCTTTTCCGTACAGGAAGAAGTCGGTTTGCGCGGGGCGATCACAGCCAGCTACCGGGTGGATCCCGAGCTGGGTTTGGCGGTGGATGTGACCGTTGCCGCCGATACACCCAAAGCGCGCAAAATGAACATGGCACTGGGCAATGGACCTGCAATCAAGGTGCGCGATTCCTCCTTTATCGCTGACCCGCGCATCGTCAACTGGATGGTGAAAGAGGCTGAAGCCCAGAAACTGCCTTACCAGATGGAAGTATTGGAATTCGGTGGAACAGATGGCCGCGCTATCCAACTGACGCGCGCTGGAGTTCCGGCAGGATGCCTCTCGATTACCTGCCGTTACGTGCACACGCCTTCAGAAATGATCGACCGGGACGATTTGGAAAACGGTATTAAACTATTGGTAGGCTTGTTGAGTAAGGAAATCAACCTGGCCTGAGTACTTTTTGGACCAGACTGGAATGAAAAATACACGGACCCGCTCTAAGGCCCTTCGGTTGCTATTAGTGTTTGGCTTGGTGCTGAGCCTGACAGCTTGTGATCTGCTGCCTAAAACAATTGACATTCCCTGGCTGAACCCGCAAACCCATGAGACTGTTGTTCCACTGCCTGGAGTTAAACAAACCCCGACTGTTCCTGACCTCCAAACTCAGCCGCCAGAAGATACAACCCCGCCAGAACCTCCAAAAAGCCTTAAGCTTTGGGTTTCACCGGAGCTTGCCCCAGGTCCTGAAACCGCGGCAGGAAGGCTCTTACAAGACAGACTTCTGGTCTTCGAGGAACAAAGTGGGGTGGCGGTACATGTACGCGTAAAATCTCAGACCGGTGCAGGTGGTTTACTTGATTCACTTGAGGCTGCCAGCGCGGTTGCCCCGCAGGCATTGCCGGATCTGATTGTTCTCAGCCATCAGGATTTAGCTGCTGCCGCGGAGAAAAAATTGCTTTATCCTCACGCGGAAATGGCAGATTTGATGAAAACCGAAGACTGGTATCCCTTTGCCAGCGAGCTTGCGGACCAGGGGGCGGAGATTTTGGGCATCCCCTTTATGGGGGACGCGCTGGTCGCGCTATATGATCCGCAAAGTGAGGTGGTACCGGCTGCTGATTGGAGTGAGGTGGTTAGTGGGCAGGGTGTGCTCGGATTTGCTGCCGATGACCCTTTGGCTGTCTTCCCCCTGCTGCTGTATCTATCCCTGGATGGAGAAGTGGAAGATCCGCAGCATCACATTCTGCTCGAAAAGAAGCCCCTCACTGAAATGCTTACCATCTTGCGCACGGCTAATCAGGAAAGGAAAATCAGTGACCTCTCTTTAGGTTTCCAAAGCCATGCGCAGGCTTGGAAGGCCTTCCTCTCCCGCAGTTTGGATGCGGTGGTGGTTCCAGCGAATCGCCTGATTGGCCCTTCACCGGACCCTGGTCTGGAACAGATTAAGCCATCGCTCATGGCACCCCGAATGACGCTCATCAATGCCTGGGCTTTTGCTTTGAGCAGCCCGGACCCTGCCGCGCAGAGGATTGCAGCCAGCCTGGCAGATTTCCTGACCGAGAGTCAGTTTTTGGCGCAGTGGACACAAGCCTTGGGTATGCTCCCCAGCCGCCCCTCCGCTCTGAGCCTTTGGGAAGACAACACGTACCAGGCATCTTTGGATGTCATCGCTTCCACCGCTCTGCTTAACCCCAGGACGGAAGTATACAATCGCGTGGGGCCTGTATTGCGAAACGCGGTTATTTTGATTCTGAAAGATAACGCCAACCCGGAAGAAACCGCCAAAGAAGCCCTGGAGAGCATGCAATGAAATGGAAGGAATTTCAGCAGCGCTACTTTAAAACGAATGACCGTTGGTCGGGCATCTGGTATACTCTGACCATTCTGGCGTTGGTGGTGATTGCTTTGGTGCTCGTGATGGTATTCTTGCCCGCTTCTCAACCAGCGGCAGTCCCACCGACGAACACCCCTATGCTTACAGGAACCCCCGATGTACTCACGCCCACTCCAGTGAATGGATGCCAACCGCCAATCGTGGATACAGATGGTGTCGTGATAATTGGCGGCTTGCTCATGCTCATCCTGATTTTGGCGGTAATGCGTGAGGTTTCCTGGTTCAGAAGAAACGGCTGACCAGACCGTATAATCCCTTCCATTGGTATATCGCCAGACCCTGTCCGGCTCAAATTCGGTTTGTTTTCCTTTGAATGGGAGGGCTGTTGTTTTCAATTTGACAGAAGATGGAAAAACAGACGGTTAGCTTACCCTCCCGGGACACGTGCGGAAGTATATCCAAATGCTGGTCTCATGGTTTTATCCTATTTTTGAGGGAGAGAGCTGGTTCGGGAGTAGTTGAAATTATAATCAGACAGAAAGTGAGGTGCTGATGTCTGAGAAACTCCAAAAATTACGCCGTCTACTCAAGGAAAGCCAACTCGATGCCTTGGTACTCAACCCGGGACCCAGTCTGACTTACCTGACCCGGTTGGATTTTCATTTGATGGAAAGACCGGTGCTCACCTTGTTCACGCGTGATGAAGTGCAGATTGTGCTCCCAAAACTGGAGCTTGCCAAACTGAATGGGCTGGATTTTGACATTCAATTCAGCGCTTACGCGGATGACCCTGCCACTTGGCAAAGCGCCTTCAATGAATCCTTCAGCGCCTTTGACAAAGATGGTTTCAAGTTGGGCGTTGAGCCTGCCAGGCTGCGCCTTTTGGAATTAGGCTATCTGAACCGCGCCATGCCCAAAGCTGAACTGGTGGATGCCAGTGAGCTGGTAGGGAAGCTGCGCATCAATAAAGGTGAATTTGAAGTGCTGCGCATGCGCAAGGCTGCCCAAATTGCTGAAGAAGCCTTACTAAAGACTCTCGCAACGGTCAGGGTTGGGCAGACAGAGCGTGAGATCGCTTCAGAACTGGTCATCCAGCTTCTCCGAGCCGGGTCGGACCCGGGATTGCCATTTCACCCCATTGTGTCCATTGGCGAAAACAGCGCCAACCCGCATGCCAGTCCAGGAGACCGCAAGCTGCAGGAGGGTGATATTCTTTTAATTGACTATGGAGCTTCTTTTCAGGGTTACTACTCTGATATTACCCGTTCCTTCTTCTGCGGTGACGTGTGTGAAGAATTCCGCACTATCGCGGAATTGGTTTACGAAGCCAATCTGGCTGTGCGCACACACGCAAAAGCCGGCATGACCGCCGGCGAGGCAGATGCCCTGGCAAGGCAGGTGATCAGCGCGGGAGGATACGGGGAATATTTTATTCATCGAACCGGACATGGACTCGGTATGGAGACGCATGAGGAACCCTATATCTTCAGCGGCAGCCCGCTGGTGCTTGAAGAGGGTATGGTCTTTACCGATGAGCCGGGTATCTATCTGCCGGGCAAAGGCGGTATCCGCATTGAGGATGACCTTTTGGTCACCGCTCAGGGTGTGGAGAGCCTCACCAGCCTTCCACGCCGTGTGCTGCCGCTTTCCTTTTTCAGAGAATGACTGATCAAAGCCAATCCCGCCGGGACCTGAATCTGATTTCCCTCTCCATTTTCTTTTGGGGAATAGGCGAGTCTATGTTCCTGATCTTTCAGCCGCTCTACTTACAACGGCTGGGTGCCAGCCCGGTGAAAATTGGAACCATCCTGAGCATAAACTTCCTGGCGATGGCGATCAGCCATATTCCGGTGGGGTTACTGAGCGACCGTGTGGGCAGGCGGCCTTTACTCTGGTTGAGCTGGTTCACTGGCACGTTTGCCACGCTGCTGATGGCTCTGGCTAACTCGCTGGGTTTGTTTATAACCGGGCTTTTCTTCTACACGCTGACTGGCTCAGTGATTGCCCCAACGAATGGATATATCAGCAATGCCCGGGGTGACTGGTCGGTTGGCCGGGCGCTGAGTTTCTTTATGGGAATGTTTGGGGCTGGGTCGACGATCGGCCCCATGATCGGCGGATTGTTAGCCGACCGGTTTAGCCTGCGTGAGGTGTATTTCTTTGCACTCGGGATCTTTGTCATCTCTACCATGATCGTGCTGTTTATCCGGGATCAGGCTGTGACTCCCGCAGCCAGGGAACATACCCCTTTTAGCGTACTGCGCAACCGTGCTTTTGTCTGGACCCTGGCGGGGATCTTTTTGTTGTCGTTCAGCTCCTATCTGCCCTTTCCCCTCTCAGCAACCTTTCTGGAAAATGAGCGCGGGTTATCGCTGACCCAGATCGGCCAGTTGGGAACGCTTGGAAATGCGAGCGTGATGCTGCTCAATCTTATCCTGGGGCGATTGGACCCGATGTCAGCCTTCATCCTGGCGCAATCCGGGATGCTGCTCTTCGCTGGGCTGATCAGCAGGGGAAACCAAATGCTCTGGTATGCCCTGGCTTTCCTTTTCTCAGCAGGGTACAGAGTTGTTTCCGCCATGTCGCCAGCTTTGGTGCGGCCTATGGTGCCGGACGCGAGGCTTGGATTCGCTTTTGGAATTCTGGAAGCCGTACGCGCTTCAGCACACGCCTTGGCGCCTATCGCAGCCGGACTGCTTTACGATGCCTCGCCTCAATCGATGTACTCGGTTTCGCTTGGCTTGGGAGGGGCGGTTTTGATAGGCTTGATCTTTTTACACCTGCGCCGGCAGAAAACCTCTCAAGTAGAATTATAGGCATGCAAGCACATGAACAAAACCTACTGAAGAAGCGAATTCAGCTTGTCCAGTGCGGTATAACGGATGAGTTTTTCAGAGCTGTTGAGGCACGTTACAACGGCTGGTTGAGGCGGCATTTAAGCAAGCTGGTGCAAAAACCTGCCCGGCGGTTGGCGGAATTATTGGCAAAAGCAGATGTTTCGGCGGAAATTGATGGACTGCCCGGAGCGTCGCGGTCCCTGATGGGGGACCTGAACCTGGAACTGAATGTGCGAAGGCAAACTGATAGCCTGGCAGATGGCCCCATCATTTACATTTGCAACCATCCGGGTGCGTTCGACTCGATTTGCATTGGAGTGAGCAATGAGCGCAAGGACCTGAAAGTAATCGCTTCGGATGTACCGCTTTATCATCACTTGCCGGAAATTTTCAAACGCATCATCCCGGTAAGCGCGGACCTATCCAACCGCTTCAGCGTAGTGCGGGAAGCCATCCGCCACCTCTCACGAGGAGGGGCGCTTTTGCAGTTTGGCGCGGGCAAAATTGAACCCGACCCGCAGGCTGAAGCAGGCACTTTGGCAAGTCTGCGGGAGTGGAGCCCAAGTTTGGAACCCATGCTGCGCAAGGTGCCCCACGTACAAATATACCCGCTGGTCGTGAGCGGGGTGGTGTCCCCGCGTTATTTACATTCGCCGCTTACGGTTTTTCGCACGCTGCCCAAAGACAAACGCCGTATTGCCGAGTTTCTGGAAGTTTCGACCATGCTCCTGAACAGACGCAAACAGTCCATGAGCACGCACCTAAGCTTTGGGAAACCTTTCGGTCTGGATGATCTGGAGAAGGATGCTCAGGGCAGAAACCTGCACGAAGTTTTTTTGCGGCGCATGGCTGGGGAAATTAGATGCCATCTGGAGTGGTTGAAGTCACTCGGTGTTAACTGTTATGATTGAATTGTAAGATCATTGAATGGAGGGATGTGATGAAACTTGAACTCAAATATATGGTGACTGGCCCGCTCCCGAACAATGTCTTTTTTCTGGTTGATGAAGAGAGTAAAGACTGTGTGATCGTGGATCCATCTTTTGAACCGGAACTGCAACTGCAAACCATCCGCGAGCAGGGTTGGAACCTAAAGCAGGTTTGGGTAACACACCCCCACTATGATCATATCTGGGGGGTCAAAACGGTTGTAACCCAAACCGATCCAAAGCCGCTGTTGATGATTTCCAAAGACGCTGAGGAATGGGCAAACCAGCAGGATTCCAAATTCAAGATGGGCATGCCCATGGACGAGCTCCCGCCTGCCGGCCAACATCTGGCACAGGGCGACCGGATAGATTTTGCGGGTGAGGAAGGGTTGGTTGAGATTCGCGAAGTTCCGGGGCATTGCCCGGGGTCATTGGTCTATTATGTCCCCAGCATGGCAATTGCCTTCGTGGGAGATGCCGTATTCAGGGAAAGTATCGGGCGCACGGACCTGCCCGGGAGCAACCATCACCTCCTTTTGGAGAAGATCCGTACTCAGATCTTTACGCTGCCGGACGAGACTATTCTCCTGCCCGGGCACGGTGAGTCTACCACCGTGGCTCATGAAAAGGAGAATAACCCATTTCTGTTTAGCAGCGAAAACCATCGACTATAGTCGATAGAATACCCAATAAAGTAATTTTGTCGACTATAGTCGATAAAAAGCCCCCGACAAACGGGGGCTGATTGGTTGTGAAGAGGGGTTACTTGGCGTAACTGGTGGCGCGGGTTTCGCGAATCACGGTCACGCGGATCTGGCCAGGATACTGCATGGATTCTTCGATCTCGGTAGCAATATCCTTGGCGATCTTATGTGCTTCCAAGTCGTCAATCTCCTCCGGGCGCACGATAATGCGTACCTCACGGCCAGCCTGGATGGCAAAACTCTGCTCAACACCCTTATGGGAATTGGCGATGTTTTCCAGGGCTTTCAGGCGTTTGATATACTGCTCCAAGTCCTCGCGCCGGGCGCCGGGGCGTGCTCCGGAGATGGCATCGGCGGCTTCCGCAATAACTGCTTCCACCGAATTTTGCTCCACTTCGTGGTGATGGGAGGCGATCACATTCACCACTGCCGCGCCCACACCATGACGTTTGGCAAATTCTGCACCAATGAGGGCATGCGTGCCCTCGGTGTTGTGGTCCATGGCTTTACCGAGGTCGTGCAGGAAGGCGCCAGTCTTGGCAATATCTACATTAGCGCCCAGTTCGGCGGCGATCACACCGGCGATTTTGCTGGTCTCGACGGCATGAGCTAACTGATTCTGGCCGTAAGAAGTGCGAAATTTAAGACGACCCATTTTCTTGAGAATCTCGGGGTGCAAACCATGGATTCCGGCTTCGTAGGCGGCTTCATTGCCTGCTTTGATGATGTCTTCATCCATCTGAGCTTGTTCTTCTGCCAGGATCTTCTCGATATAAGCGGGGTGAATGCGGCCATCTACCACCAGGCGGCTGAGTGTACGGCGGGCAACTTCCCGGCGAACGGAGTCAAAACACGAGATGGTCACGGCCTCAGGCGTGTCGTCCACGATTACATCCACACCGGTGGCCTGTTCGAAGGAGCGGATGTTACGGCCGTTGCGGCCAACGATGCGGCCTTTCATCTCTTCGTTTGGTAGGTTGACCAGCGAGGTAGTCACTTCGGCAACCTTGTCGGAAGCGATGCGTTGGATGGCATCAGCAATCATTTCCCGGGCTTTTTGCTCGCCTGTTTCGCGGGCTTCGTTCTCGATCTGACGGATGATGCGCGCCATATCATTGCGGCTTTCCTTTTCAACTTCAGTTAAGAGGATGCTCTTGGCTTCGTCTTTGCTCAGTTCTGCCACGCGCTGCAGTTCGGCAATTTGTTGAGCATGGATCGCTTCAATCTCATTAGCGCGTTTGTCCAATGAACTTTGACGCTTGTTCAGGGCAACTTCGCGCTGTTGGAATTGGTCAAATTTATGGTCGAGATCTTCGCGGCGTTTCACCAGACGGTCATCTTCGCGGCTGAGTTCGTTGCGTTTCTTCTGCAGGTCAACTTCTGCCTCGCGGGCAATTTTAAGAGCCGCATCCTTAGCATCCAATTGAATTTGGCGGGACTCCTCTTCTGCTTTGTTGATAATGTCCTTGGCGGTTAACTGCAGTTTCTCCTGTTTGGCTCTGGCAGCATTTTGCGCGATTAAATAACCTATCAGAAAACCGGCAGCGATACCGATCAGGCCGGCAATTAACCAAGGCATCATTCCGGGTGGTCCCTGGTTTTGATAAATTGGGTAGTTCATGGTGTCAAAAGCTCCATTTTCTAATCAAGATGTTTGTTTTCTAAAAATTCGTTCCAAATTTTTCGTACAGCCGTTTTAGCTGTTTCATAATCAAAGCCACGCCTCACCAGCGCGCTGGCGAGGAGTTTAAAGAATATATCCTCAGGCTCTGCCTTGTACCGTCTGGCGAGCTTGATGCCGGCCTGGTAAGCCAACCGGTCTTCATCAAGGCTTGCCTGGCTGATAGCGGCATCGATATGGTTGTCAGAGATACCTTTTCTGCGCATTTCCATACGCAGCATGCGCAGACCGCGTGGCCTGAAGGCGGTACGATTTTCCACCCATTCACGCGCGAAGCGCTGATCATCCAGGTATCCCTCGGCTTGTAAACGTTCAAGCACCACAGCTTGCTGCTCTGGCGCGTAACCCTTACGCTGCAAATACTGTTCCAATTCTTTTCGGCTTCTAGAACGGTAACTGAGCAGTCGCAGCGCATTATTGAATGCGCTTTCGTTGGCATCCTGCCTCAGCAGGGCAGCGGCTTTCTCCTCGGAAAGCGTGCTGCCAACCGTGAGCCAAGCGGCAGTCAGCCTGTCGAGAGAAAAGGCAAATTGCCCGTCCAGTTCAATATTGACCCGTCTGGGGTTCCGTTTCTGGTTGCTAATTGCCGTGATTACTCTGCTCATAATTTAAACCAAAAAGCCACTTACAAGATTGTGGCTTCGCGCAGACAAGTGTTTTCAGGTTAAGCGCCGTTACCTGAGTGAAATGGTTTGCAAAGATCTTTGCTGCTATCCCGGAATATCAAATTCCGATGAATTCGGGTGGCCTAAAGCCCCCATTTTTCTATGTATTTCTCTTGTTTACATCCATATCAACAGTAAAGATCTAACAAAAATCAAGTCATCTCACGCCAGATCAACTGACGGTTATCTTGCTAAAACGAGTCTTCCGCGACTCAAAGCCACGATTCCTGACCGAAGCACGAAGAATCAGTAGAAGTAATACTTAATTGTATAAAGATTATACATGAAAATGCAACAAAATAGGGTAATTCGTGTAGGGAAATATCTGAAAGCTAATGTTGGTGCAGATTCCCATGTTAAAATAGATGCATGCAAACCGATATCGAACATTCACTGGCCACGGCAAAAACTGAAGCCTCGAGCAAACACAAGCAGGAGCGTTTCTGGCAAATCTTGTTCCCGATCCTTCTTTTGGGCCTGCTTTTGTTGGGCAGTATGGTCTGGGTTGTTATCTTGGCGGGAGGCAGCACCGAACGGACCGCCCAGTTCGGGCAGGCAGCCACCGTTTTTGTTGTTCTTCCCTGGCTAGCCGTTTTTCTGATAAATCTGGTGACTCTGCTTGGCCTTGCGTTTGGTGTACACAAACTTCGCGAGCATGTACCGAACCTTACCGGCAGCCTGCTGGGATGGATTAAAACAGGACAGGGCTATATTGAGGAAGGCACTAACTATTTGGTAGAGCCGATCATTGCTGGAAAGAAGATTGCCGCTCAGGCAAACCAATACCTGAATAGTTTTAAAAATCGTTTTATAAAAGGATGAATTATGAACTCAACAGCTAAAACTGTCACAATCCTGATTGGGGTATTAATCGGCGCGGCGCTTGGTTACAAGGCTGCCACCACCCTGATCGCGGAAGCAGAGCGGGAAGACCGCGATACACCGGTTACTGCTACACAAGGTTTACAGCTTGGCATGACCGCGTTGGGCATGCTTAAACAGGTTTCAGGTATCTCCAAAAACAAGTCCTGAGTTGAAGTTCCGGGTCCAAATTGTTCGAGGTTGTTTTTTTAGGAACGTCCGCGTCCGCGCCTTCCATTAAGCGCGGGCTTTCCGCGATGATCATTAAACATGAGGAATACCGCTTTCTTGTGGACTGCGGAGAGGGAACACAGCGCCAGATTCTTCGTTCAGGCGTCGGTTTCAAGCGCCTCAATCACATCCTGCTGACGCACGGCCACCTGGATCATATTCTGGGGTTGGCAGGGCTTCTCTCCACATTCATGCGCTGGGAGGCCATTGAAGAAGTTAATATCTACGGAACCCGCCACACCATGGAACGTGTGGACGATCTGGTCAATGGGGTTGTTCTGCGCGGCACTAAGCCGCCAATGCCCATTAATCTGCTTGATATCCAGCCTGGTTTGATTTTTAGGGCAGAAAATTTTGAAATCAACGCGTTCCCGGTGGATCACCGCGGCTCCAGCTCACTGGGTTACCGTTTTATGGAATTCCCGCGTAGGCCCTTTCTCGCGGAGAAGGCTGAAGCACTGGGCATTCCCCCCGGGCCGTGGCGTAAAGACCTGGTGGAGGGCAAAAAGGTCACCCTGGCAGATGGGCGCGTTTTCCTGCCAGAACAGGTATTGGGCGAGGAACGCCCGGGTGCCCACCTGGTGGTGGTGGGGGATGTCGGCAGACCGGAAAAACTGATGAAGTATGTGCGAGGGGCAGATACGCTCGTTATTGAATCTACCTACTTGCAGGAAGAGCAGGACATAGCCCGTGAGTTTGGTCATACCACAGCTCAGACTGTCGCTCAACTGGCTCTTGAAGCTGGCGTGCGCCACCTTATTCTTACTCACGTTTCCCGCCGTTATCCGGACGAACTAATTCTGGCAGAAGCACAGGCAGTCTTCCCCAACACCAGTTTAGCAAGGGATTTCGACACATTTAAGGTAAAGCCAAATCCCTAGCATCAAACCTTTCCGCAAGGACTTCTCCGGCAAGCGACCCTTCCCACAAATATGTTAGAATCGCAGCTTGATGCAGAAAATTATTTTGGCTTCCGTTTCCCCAAGAAGAAAGCAATTATTCAGTTATTTTCAACTGCCTTTTGATGTCATCCCCGCGGAATTAGACGAATCCAGACAGGTGAATGAAAGGCCAACGGACTATGTGCAACGCCTTGCCCGCCGTAAAGGTGAGGTTGTGGCCGCCGGACATTCCGGATTAATCATCTCTGCCGACACGATCGTGGTGATGGATGGTGAAATTCTGGGGAAGCCGGCTAATATCGAAGAAGCAGAACGTATCCTCAGGGCACTGCGCGGCCGGGAGCACCAGGTGCATACGGCGCTTTCACTGCAAAACACTGAGACTGGTGAGATCTGGTCTGACCTGGTCACCTCCACGGTTGCCATGCGGAACTATTCGGATGATGAAATGTTTGCCTATCTCTCCAGCGAAGACTGGCGCGATAAGGCAGGCGGGTACGCTATCCAGCACAAGGGTTTTCACCCTTGCGAGAGTGTAACTGGCTGTGAAACGAATGTGATGGGTTTACCTTTATGCCGGATGCAGAGACTCCTGTGTGAGGTCGGACTCGCAGGGGCAGATGCGGTGGCAGCATGTGAACGTGAATTGGGGTTGAATTGTTCAGGCTGAATGGACAGTTTGCCCGGAGAGTGACCAGCATGACCCTTGTAAAGAAGTTCTTACCCTTCATTCTTGTGCTCAGTTTGTTCTTGGCTGGTTGTAAAGGTTCGGACGTAACCCCTTCGCCGGCCACATCCATCTCCAATCTTCCAACCCCTCAGATTAAAGTGGAATCAGGACCGGATGTAGAACTGGCTGCCAGGGATTTCCTGGAAACATGGAAATTAGAAAACTGGCCAGCTCTGTATGACAAATTAAGCAAACTCACCCGTGACGCCATGTCGCAGGAAGAGTTCCTCAAGAAAATCAACGACGCCAATGCCGCGCTCACCGTGGCTTCGATGGACTATAAGATCCTTTCCAAAATGCACAATCCAACCACTGCCCAGGTGGGTTATTCCATTGAATACAGTACCAATCTCTTTGGCCCAATTGGCGGAAATACGTTGATGAATTTGGTTCTGGAAGATGGCAGCTGGCAGGTGCAGTGGGAAGATGGGATGATCCTGCCACAACTCAATGGAGGGAATCGTCTGGAGGTCGTGCACGAGATCCCCACCCGCGGAAGCATCTATGACAGTAAAGGCAACCCCCTGGTAACTTATACCTCCGTCGTTACCATTTACATAGATATATCAAGAATTGACCCTAAGACTGAGCAGGAAATGTATCAGCTGGTTTCAGATCTGACGGGTCTGATGATAGATGATATCCGCCAAAAAGCTGCTTGGGGCATGCCGATTGCTCAGATCTCCCAGACGCTTGCCCAAGAGAAAGCTGCTGCGTTGCGCAAATATGATTCTATTTACCTGACTCCTGGCAAGATGCGCTACTATGTCGATGGCGGCATCGCTCCGCATGTATTGGGTTATGTGCAGCAGCCCTTCCCGGAAGAAATCGAGATTTACCGCCGCACTGGCTATCTCGGAGATGAATTGATTGGCAAAAGCGGTTTGGAAGCCTGGGGTGAGCAGTACCTGGCAGGAAAACATGGAGCTAAGATCTACGTGAAAGACCCCTCTGGTCAGGTTGTGACCATGATTGCCAAATCTGATCCCGAACCCTCAGCCTCCATTTACACTTCCATCGACAGCGGCTTGCAGTCGGCTTTACAGAAATCCATGGGAGATCAAAAGGGGGCTATTGTAGTTGTGGAGATAAACACCGGCAGAATCCTTACCATGGCCTCTAATCCCCCATATGACCCCAATATCTTTGACCCGGCGAGCGGGCGTTCCGCTGAATTGGCGAATAAGAACGTAGACCCCAACCTGCCTTTCTATAACCGTGCCACGCAGGGCGTTTACCCCCCGGGATCGGTCTTCAAGATGATCACCATGGCGGCAGCGCTGGAAACTGGCGTCTTTAAGCCTGAATACACTTACTACTGTGATACCAGTTGGGACGAAGATGGATATGTGCTTTATGACTGGACCTACAATCGGGGCATTGGTGCATCAGGCACCTTAACCTTAAAGGAAGGCCTCATGCGTTCCTGCAATCCCTGGTTCTGGCATATTGCCTACTCCCTGTGGAATGAGGGCTACCGAACAGCCATCCCTGATCTGGCGCTTGGTTTTGGTTTGGGAAAACCTACGGGTATTGAGATCCCGGAATTCAAAGGTCAGGTTAATTACCCTGAAACGCGTGCGGACTATGTGCAGATGTCCATAGGCCAGTCCACCCTGCAGGTCAGCCCCTTGCAGATGGCAATGTATATTGCCGCTATCGGCAATGATGGTACGCTCTACCGACCTACATTGGTAGATAAGATCATTCCGTTAAATGAGCGCTATGATACCGAAAATGTTGTTTACGAATCCAAGCCTACGGAAGTGGGCAAACTGCCCATTACATCTGAGAATCTGGATGCTATCCAGCAATCCATGGTATGGGTGATCCGTTCACCTGCCGGCACTGCTAACTGGAATTTGGGTAATATGGCGGGAGATGTGGCGGGTAAAACCGGCACGGCGGAAAATCCTGGCGTCAAGCCACATGCCTGGTTTGGCGGCTATACCTGGAATGAAGACCCGGACAAACCGGATATCGCTGTGGTGATAATCCTTGAACATGCGGGTGAAGGCTCCGAAATGGCAGCCCCGCTCTTCCGCCGGGCTATCTCCCTATACTACTCCGACAACCGCAACCCGGGGGGAACCATGCCATGGGAGCAGGCGCCATATGTTCCACTGGCTGAGGAAACTGAAGCCCCTTGAAGCCTGACCGACTCTTTGCCTTGATAACCTATGCTTGAAGGCTTGATCATCCGCTCCCAGGCCGGCTATATGACAGCCCGCACCAATCAAGGTGATTACGTTTGCCGTGTGCGCGGACGCTTGCGCCGCGGACGGGCGGAGGGCGACCTTGTGGCTGTGGGTGATCGTGTGAAAATATCGGTCAACGCAGATGGAAGCGGGAACATCGACGAAGTGTTGCCCAGGAAGACAGTGCTCTCCCGACAGCTATCCGGTGTGTCCTACGATTACCAACAGATTATTTTAGCCAATCCAGACCAAGTACTGATTGTCTTCGCGGTACGCCAGCCTGACCCGCGCCTGCGGATGCTGGACCGCTTTCTGGTGGTGTGCGAACGCGGGCATATCCCTGCCGTAATCGTGGCCAACAAGGTTGATCTGGTGGATCAGACCTATGCGGAATCGCTCTTTGAACCCTATGAGAAGATCGGATATCCGGTCATTTACGCATCTGCATACAGTGGCGAAGGGGTTGAAGAACTGCGCAGCCTTCTGCCCGGCAAGATCACAACTTTTGCCGGCCCTTCCGGTGTTGGCAAAACCAGTTTACTTAATGCTATTCAGCCCGGGTTGGAATTGATTGTGGGCGGGCTGAGCGAAGGTGTAGGTAAGGGCAAAGGCAAACACACAACGCAAGTTCGGGAGCTCTTCCCTGTACCGGGTGGCGGATACATAGCGGATGTACCGGGCCTCCGTACTTTGGCCTTGTGGGACATTCAGGGAGAAGAATTGGATGCCTATTTCAGAGAAATCGCGCCCCTCGTCCCTGATTGTAAATTCAACGACTGCACCCACAGCCATGAGCCCGATTGTGCGGTGCGCATGGCCGTGGAGAAGGGTACAATCAACCCCAATCGTTATGACTCCTATCTGCGCCTGCGCTTTGGCAGTCCTCAGGAGGATGATATTGAGGATGAAGAAGATATCTAAGCCTTACAATTCCAGAAAAACAGCCCTGGCGGTCATTGGGATGCTTTTTCTGACGTCAGCTTGTACAGGGCTTTTAGAACAGACGCATTTTCCTGCTGCCAATGCTCCGATGGCAGCCGCAACAGGGACAACTATCCCCAGCCCGACACCGACACCCAAGCCATCGGAATTGACTATCTGTACTGCCGACGAACCGGAGAGCCTCTACTGCTATGATGGCCGGAACAGTGAATCCAAGCAGACAATATTCTCTGTCATTTACAATACCCCCATGGTCTTGGAAGCCGAGATTCCCGGTTTCATCACCCGATTGCCATCAGCAGGAAATGGGATCCGTGTTGAAACTATTCCCGTTACAGCGGGCGAGGTGTTCATGGATCCCAGTGGCGCGCTGAATGTATTAAAGGAAGGCGTGCGCGTACGACCGGCCGGCTGCAGCACCACTGACTGTGTCTATACCTGGGATGGCGAAAGCCCGGTAGAGATGGATCAGGTGACCGTTACCTGGGAGTTCAAACCGGATGCCAAGTGGGCGGACGGAACCGATCTGACTGCCAAAGACAGCCTGTTCTCTTATCAGGCGGCTTCCCAACCGGACAGCCTGGTGAACCAATGGATGGTTGATCGGACGGAACGGGTTGAGGCACCGGACGCGCTGCATTTCCAGTGGGTGGGGCTTCCCGGTTTCAACCGCGTGGACGTGAGCAAAACCTTATGGATGCCCCTACCCTCGTACCAGCTTGAAGGGATGCCCTGGAATGAATTACCCGAGAGCGAGGTTTTAAAGACAACGCCCTTGGGATGGGGCGCGTTCCGGCTGGTCACGCGGGAGCCGGGTAAACAACTTGTCTTTGAAAAAAATCCATACTCCCTGATTGAGAACAACCTTCTACTGGATGTAGAAAAGTTAACCATTCGTTTTCTCCCTGACCGGCAGGAAGCATTGTCGCAGTTTGAACAGGGAGCCTGTGATATTTTGGACAGCTCCTATGCGCTTGAGCAGCTTGGTTTGGAAAGTCTGCCCGGCACAGTCCACCTTAGAGAGCCAGTACAGACTGGTGAACTGGTCTTTGGCATCCAACATCAGGAGGGAGCCCCAGGCAAAACCGCTTGGTTTACGGATCTCAATACCCGCCGGGCTGTACAGAGCTGCCTTCTTTCAGATGAGTTTGCTCAACCGCTTTTGCCGGACCTGTTAATTAAGGTAAAGCGCGCGCAGCTCACGTTCCCGGGAGAACCGCTGGCCGGACTGGGAGATCCGGCTGTCTTATTGGAAACAGCAGGGTGGAAAGATGCAGACCAAAACCCGCAGACGCCCCGCACCGCGGAAGGAATAGAAGACATTGAAGATGGAACACCGTTCAGCATCACATTGTTGAGCGGGAAATCCGCGGCTGACCTTGTTACAGCTCAGGCGATAATCCGCAACTTACAACAGTGCGGTATCCAGGTAAACCACAACGCCCTGCCTCCGGAGCAACTTTACGCTGCCGGTCCTGAAGGGCTTGTCTTTGGGCGTCAATTCGACCTGGTTTTGGTCAATTGGCAGGGCCACCATACAAACAAGCCGGACAACTGTCTGCATTACGTCAGCAGCCAGGTGCCTGGGGCTGCGAACTATTGGGTGGGCACCAATCTGGCAGGTTTGCGGGATGCGGACTTCGACTTGGCTTGTGTCAGCGGTTTAGGGTCAGAAAGTGCCGCTGTGCCGGGTTGGAACCCTGCCGGCCAGGCACGGCTGAATCAGTTACCGGCTATAGATCTTGTACCGCACTATCAGTTTTGGATCAGTCAACCCGCCTTGAACCTGCCGTAAGGAGCTTATGCGCTTTGGAAAATTCCTGAAAGATTATGAAAATGTAACCAGCACGGACGAGAAAGGACGTGAGGTGACCAAAACCGTGTATGTGGGCAAGTTTTATGACATGGCTTTAAACGCACGTGAGCTGGATACTTTCAAGAAGACCAATCTCCTGTTGGTATTTTTCATTGGCGCTTTGCATCTTGGGGCAGGTTTTGCGGGTAACAAAGGGACCTATCAGATGTACATCAGTGTGCCATATACTGCCGCGTTCTTCCCGCTGCTTTATCTGGCTTTGTCTGTTTTTATGCTGCCGGAACTCAAAAGGCCGTACCGGCGGGATGAGGTGGAGCTCTCTTTTGGACGTATGCTCTCCTCAGGCAAAATCCTATTGGGTTTTCTGGCGGTAATCGTGCTGGCGGCTTTCATCTTCCAATTCTCACTGCCAGACGCAGCTCTGCGAAGCCGTGAATTTCTCTTTATCACCTTGGAAGCGGGTGCGCTTGGATTGTGCGCGCTTCTGGTCTATAAACGTAAAAAAGTAGGTGATTGGGTGGAAACCCCTGGTCAGAAGCATGAGCAGGAAAGGCCCCTGACAGAAGCGGAGGCCAAACCAGAGTGAGGTTGCGGCTTTTCAACTGGTTATGGCAGTATAAAAAGAGAATCCTGACAAACAAATCAATAAGTATTGTAAATAAGCTCAGATAAATGTGAGATATTAAGGCTTTACAAAAACCACGTTGGGGTCATCCTAACTGTGAACATATCAAACAAGGAGGAACCCCCAATGAGGCGGTTTTACCTACAAAAGGAATTTCGTCTTAGACAGGAAAACATGACCGAACCAAGTCCTACAAAGGGCGAGAAATCCAGTCAAAGGCCTCATTTCCGATCATTTCAGTTATATTATCTCAAAAAATAGTAATTACCCTTGTAACCCATACAGCCTCATAATACAGGGCAATCGCATCTTATTTTCAGGAAAAAGCACCGAAAAAGTTAATTTTCAGTATCATTTTGCATAAATGGCATGTATGATGGAGAAAATACATGCCGTTTGAGACAATAATCTCAATATGTTAGCTAAATAGGGTCTAATTAATTGAAATTATAAAGCAAAACCGATTTCATCATCAATCATTTTTGAAAATAGCTTTGATTTTAGGGCTTAGAGCTGACATTTTTGTCGTTAAATGGACAAAAAGCAGCCTATTTAGATGCGTTTGCCCTGCCTCATAATACAAAAAAGTTGACAGTAATCCACTAAACCATTTATAATGAATAGTCAACATCTAATTAAGGAGAATAGGAGAATAGTTTATGAAAAAAATTTTAAGAACCCTTTCCTTTGTAATCGCGGTTGTCATGCTCGCCGGTATGCTGGCAGCATGTGTTCCCGCAACGGAGGAGCCAGCTGCTCCCGCCGAACCAGTCAAGACTGAAGAACCCAAGCCAGCTGAAACTGAAGCCGCCCCGGCCGAAACAGAAGTGGCTACCCCTGAACCCCCCAAGGATCAGCCCTTCGGTGAGAATCTGCCTACCGCTCCCACGATCGATACTCCTCTCGTGGTTGCCTACTCAGACTTCTCCCAGAAGTTCAGCCCCTTCTTTGCGGACACCGCTTATGATGCGGATGTTGCCGGCATGACCCAGATCGGTCTTCTGACCATGGATCGTGTGGCTGCTATCATCCCCAACGCGATTGAAGGTGAGACCCGCAACTACAACGGCACCGATTACCTTTACAAGGGCGCCGCAGACACCAAGGTGGACTATCAGGAAGACAAAGATGTCACTGTTTACACCGCCACCCTGCGCCGTGGGATGAAATTCTCAGATGGCGAGCCTGTGACGATTGATGACGTCATCTTCACTTATTACACGCTCTTGGATCCCAGCTATGTTGGTTCCACCACCTTGAATACCTACGATATCATTGGGCTCCAGGACTATCAGACCCAGACCACCAGCGATGTGTACGACAAGTACGCAGCATTTGTGGATGGCATCTATGATGCCGGCGCGGATCACGAGTGGACCGATGCTGATGGCTGGACCAAGGAAATGCAGGATCAGTTCAACGCCGCTATCGTGGACGGCTGGAAAGCAGATGTCCAGGGTATCATCGATGTCGTGGCTGCCAATTACATTGACAACTATGCCGAAGCGACCATGGGCCTGACCCCCGAAGAGATCAAAGAAAGCGACGGCCTGAAGGTTGCCTTCGCGTTCCAGCTTTGGGGCTTTGGCAAATATGACAAGGATGCCGGCGTTCTGACTGGCGGCACCACTAAAAAGACTTGGAAACTTGATGAAGTGCAGCCGACTTTCGAGGAAATGTACGAAGAGACTGTTGCCAAGTACGAAGGTGATATCAAGAAATACTCACCCGCCGAATCTGCAACAGAGACCGATGTCTTCGCGGTTGCCAAGGATGCTTTCATTCGTGAGTGGGGCCCCAAAGACACCGCCATGGGTGGCCAGGGTGTTCCCAATATTGCCGGTATCAAGAAGGTTGACGACATGACCGTTGAAGTGACTGTGAAGGGCTTCTCCGCCCCCGCCGTTTACGCCATCCTGGGTGTCGATGTCACGCCTCTGCACTACTACGGCGATAAAGAAAAGTACGACTACGAGAACAACAAGTTCGGTTTCGATTACGGCGATCTCTCTAAACAGCAGAGCCTGACCGCCACCCCCATGGGTGCCGGACCCTACAAGTTTGTCAAGTATGATAACCGGGTTGTCTACTTTGAAGCCAATGAAAACTACTACCGTGGTTGCCCCAAGATCAAGGAAATTCAATTCCGCGAAACTTCCACGGCTGAAGTTGCCTCTGGTGTTCAGACCGGTACCGTGGATGCTGGTGAACTTTCTGGTTCCCGCACCCGCTTTGAAGAAGTTGCTTCCTATAACTCCAACGGTGAACTCAGCGGTGACGTGATTACCCTGAGCAAGGTTAACAACCTTGGTTACGGTTACGTTGGTATCAACGCCGGCACTGTGAACGTGGCAGGTGAACCCGGCTCCGACGCTTCCAAGGACCTGCGCCGCGGTCTGGCTACCGTCTTGGCTATCTACCGTGACGTTGCCAACGACAGCTACTACGGCGAAGCCGCTGCAACTATCCAATACCCCATTTCCAACACTTCCTGGGCTGCCCCGCAACCCACCGATGAAGGCTACATGGCAGCCTTCTCCGTAGATGTGGATGGAAATCCAATCTATACTGCCGAAATGACCCCTGAAGAGAAGTACGCCGCCGCCGCAAAGGCTGCCTTGGGCTTCTTTGAGAGGGCTGGCTACACCGTGACCGATGGCAAGCTTACCGCGGCTCCCGAAGGCGCCAAACTGAGCTACGAAGCTATCGTTCCTGGTGACGGCATTGGGGATCACCCTGCTTTTGCCCTCCTGACCGGAGCACAGGCTACCTTTGCTACCATTGGTATGGAGCTGAAGATCAATGATCCTGCTTCCTCCAACGTTCTCTGGGATGCCTTGGATTCTGAAAGCCAGGAAATTTGGACGGCTGCGTGGCGGTCTTCTGTCGACCCCGACATGTACCAGGTCTACCACTCCAGCAGTGTCATGGGTGCGGGTGGCTCTGAGTCCAATCACTATCACGTTATGGATCCCGAACTGGATCAGTTGATCGTGGATGCCCGCGTTAGCGAGGACCAGACCTATCGCAAGGCCATCTACAAGCAGGCTTTGGATATTGTCATTGACTGGGCCGTGGAAGTCCCCAACTACCAGCGCCAGAACTGTGTGATCTTCAGCACTCAGCGCATCAATATTGATACCATCACCCCCGATATCACCACCTTCTGGGGCTGGATGAATGACATTGAACTTCTTGAGATGAACAGCAATTAAAACGCTGCTCTAAGAATGTAAGGTAAAAGGTGAGCCCACCCTGTGGTGGGCTCACCAATTCCAAGAGGTGATGTGAGCAATGAATAGCAGAGCGTCGAATCAGGAAGGAAATCAATGCGAACTTTCATTTTAAGAAGAGTGCTGCTTGGCATTTTTATTGTTTTTTTTGGAGCGATGGTAGTCTATTCCGTAATCCGTGCGCTGCCAACCTCCTATGTGGAAACGATTGCCCGACAACGTTCTACAAACCCGCTCAGTACGAAAACCTATCAGGAATGGCTGGATCAGTTAAATGCCGTTTATGGTTTGGATAAAGACATCATTCCCGGATATTTTGGCTGGTTGAAAAATGCCGTCCGGGGTGACTTTGGGGACTCCTGGCACTATGGTGTGCCGGTGACTGAGAAATTCAATGATGTCATCTGGTTTTCCGTCATTATGAACATTATTACTTTTATTGTCCAAATCGTGGTATCGATACCTTTAGGCATCCTGGCGGCGAGGAAGCAATACAGCCGCACGGACTATGCCATTACGGTATTTGCCCTAATGGGTATTTCGCTGCCTACCTTCTTTTTGGCAACCATTCTGAAATATGTGTTTTCCATCAAACTGGGATGGTTTGATCTTTACGGTGTGACAGGGCGGTTGCACACCTCCATGAGTCCTTTTATGAAGATCGTGGATATGGCTTACCATCTGGTACTGCCCATTGTCACGCTGATGATGCTTTCAGTTGGCGGTCTGATGCGTTACACCCGTACCAATATGTTGGAAGTTCTTAACTCCGACTATATCCGCACTGCCCGGGCAAAAGGCTTGTCTGAAAAAGTTGTTATCAACAAGCACGCCTTCAGGAATACCCTGATCCCGCTTGTTTCTTATATGAGTTATCTGTTACCCAGTATGTTTGGAGGCGCGATGATTACCGAAACGCTCTACCGCATCCCGGGTATTGGGTATATCGCCTTCGAAGCGATAACCCGCGGTGACATCCCCTTTTCGATGTTCTATACCACTTTCAACATCCTCCTGGCACAGGTTAGTTTGTTGATTGCGGATATTATGTACGCGGTTGTAGACCCCCGCGTGCGGGTAAACTAAGGGGGAGGGGTAGCATGAAAGATAAAGACATTATTATTCCCGAAGAACCCCCAGTGGAGACAATTCTGGACGAAGATGGACAGGAGATGCGGCTGGATGATGCCCGGCGTGTGAAAGTCCTTTCTCCCGGTATGCTGGTGTTCAAGCGCTTTATCCGTAACAAGCTGGCGGTGGTTGGCTTGATTATTCTGGTGATTATGTTTACCTTTTCCTTCGTTGGCCCGCTGTTCTCACCTTACAGCCAGACCCAGGTCTTCAAGGGCGTCGACAACATGTCCAAGGATTATGCCAGCGCCATGTATAACACCGAACTGCGTTATGCGAGCGCGGCGGACGTAAAGTTTGGAGCTGCGGAACAAGCTCAGTTCCTTCTGGCGCTTGGTAAAGGACAGACCGATTTTAATGTTGGTCAAACCAACTACCACTTTGAAAAAGAAGGCGAGGATTTTTACCGCATACTACTGCTCAATCCGGTGGCAGAAGCCATGGTCAAGGTTTTCCGTATAACCACTGAAGATCCTTTACCGGCTGGCTTCGAAGAAGCCGCAAAAGCAGCTCTCGATGACGAGTCGTCCTCTTTTAATGTGGGGGGTGTGAACTACCGCGTGACTAAATCCGGTAAGATGACCTACTTCTCAACTGAGCAAAATGTTGCCGTGGGCTCGAAGGCCATCTACGATGCCTATAACGCGGCTGATGAAAAAGAAGTCGCATCTTTGGATTTCCGTCTCAACTCCGGTTTGGCCATTGAAAAGAATAAAAAATCTTTTGAAGCTAATGGAAAAGAATATACCGTGGTAGAGGAAGAAGGCGTTACACGCATCTATGATTCTGCCGGTAATCCTTTCGCGGTTGTTTCCGGCATCATTGTAAATGCATTAGACAGCGCTACTTTCCTGCCTGTGGAGTTCAAACGCACCGCGCGCGAAGCCATCATTGATAATAAGAGCGAATTTACCTTCCCAGACCCGGATGGCATAGATGTGCGATACAGAATTGACGTTGTCAATTTAACCTACAATATCAAGCGTGATGTCCCCACCGAGCTGATCCGTACGTTTGAATTCCCCTCCAGCAGCCATTGGCTGGGTTTGGACAATAATGGCATGGATATGCTCACCCGTTTGATGTACGGCGGCCGGGTTTCACTAATGGTTGGTTTCGTGGTTATTATCATTGAGATGACCATTGGTGTGTTTGTCGGCGGTATCTCCGGATACTTTGGCGGAGCAGTAGACACGGCTTTGATGCGTTTTGTGGATCTTTTCAACAGCATCCCCTTCTATCCCATGGTGCTGATCTTTGGCTCAGTCATGGATACGCTGGAAGTGAAACCAATGCCCCGTATCTTCCTGTTGATGCTTGTTTTGGGCCTGCTGAGCTGGACCGGTATCGCCCGCGTGGTCCGCGGCCAGATCCTCTCCCTCAGGGAGCAGGATTTCATGATTGCAACTGAGGCCACGGGTATCCGTACCAACCGCAGGATATTCCGCCACCTTGTTCCCAATGTGATGCCCCTGCTCATCGTTTCGGCTACGGCTGGTCTGGGCGGCATTATTATCTCGGAAGCCACACTTGGCTTTTTGGGTCTGGGCGTAAAGTATCCGCTGGCATCCTGGGGCAGTATCATCAATGTTGCCTCTGAAGCATATGTTATGAGAAGCTACTGGTTCATGTGGATACCCGCTGGCTCATTGATCTTATTGACCGTGTTAGGCTTCAACTTTGTCGGTGATGGTCTGCGCGACGCGTATGACCCCAAGATGAAGAGATAGGCAGCTCCGATGACTGAAAAAAAAGACGTAACTATCAAGAAAACTAAATCGGGTAAGGATACCGTGCACATCAGCGCGCGTGAATCGGCCCGGATCTCTCGGGAGAACCGCCGCATAACCGACGCAATTGAGAAACAGCGCAACCGTAAAAACGTTCCGGAATCGGAATACACCACCACTATGCGCGACCCTGCCAATGTGGTTGAATTCGACGACCTGCACACCTATTTCTTCACCGATATCGGTACCGTAAAGGCTGTGGATGGCGTCACGTTTGATATCCCCAAAGGCAAGACCGTAGGCGTGGTCGGTGAGTCCGGCTGCGGAAAATCAGTGACTGCCCTCTCCCTGATGCAGCTTGTTCAGCGACCGCAAGGGCAAACTGTGAAAGGCGAAATCCGTTTTGATTCAGGAGACAAGATCTACGACATTGCCAAGACTCCCACTGAGGTAATGGAGCATATCCGCGGCGCGGAAATCTCCATGATCTTCCAGGAGCCTATGACCAGTCTGAATCCTGTGTTCCGCGCGGGTGACCAGATCGACGAAGTGGTCAAGCTGCACAACCCGGAAATGACAGATGAAGAAGTCAAAGGGGTATCCCTTAGAATGATTGATATGGTGGGTATCGCCAATAATGAGGGCGTGTACAAAATGTACCCGCACGAACTATCCGGCGGTATGCGGCAGAGGATTATGATCGCCATGGCGCTGGCCTGCAACCCGAAACTTATCATTGCGGATGAACCCACTACCGCGCTGGATGTGACCATCCAGGCTCAGATTTTGGACTTGCTGCGCAAACTGAAAGACCAGATCAACTCTTCCATTATGCTCATTACGCATGATCTGGGAGTTGTGGCAGAAATGGCTGATTACGTGGTGGTCATGTACGCTGGCCGTATCATTGAAAAAGGTACCGCTGAAGATGTTTTCCATCACCCTAGTCATCCTTACACGGTGGGTCTGATGGCCTCCAAACCGGTGCTTAACCGCGCGGTGGACCGCTTGTACAGCATCCCCGGCAATGTGCCAAACCCGATCAATATGCCCAACTATTGTTATTTCAAGGATCGCTGCAACAGGCGTATGCCGGTCTGCGACGGCGCTTACCCGCACGACTTTCATCTTTCACCGACACATACTGTGGCATGCTACCTTTACAATGACATGCCGACTGAGGGTTAGTTATGGAACAAATCACATTAGAAAAACCCACTCTGCAGACCGACCAGAAACCCTTACTGGAAGTTAAGAATCTCAAGCAGTACTTCCCTATTAAATCGGGCCTGATGCAGCGCGTTGTTGGCGCAGTCAAGGCTGTGGATGGGGTCAGTTTCAAGATCATGCCTGGCAAGACCATGGGTTTGGTAGGGGAATCAGGCTGTGGCAAGACCACTGTTGGAAAAACCATCCTGCGCCTGAACCAGAAGACATCCGGTGAAGTTATCTTTGATGGCATTGACATCTTTGAGCTCTCGCGGGAAGAACTGCGCAAGCTGCGCCCAAGAATGCAGATGATCTTCCAGGACCCTTATTCAAGCCTATCCCCACGTATGCCGGTCAGCGAAATCATTGGCGAGGCGGTGCGTGAGCATAATATTGTTCCTCCGGAAGAATTTGACGATTATCTGGACCATGTTATGCGTTCCTGCGGCTTGCAGCCTTACCACAAAGACCGCTACCCGCATGAATTCTCCGGTGGACAGCGGCAGAGGATCTGCATTGCGCGCGCTTTGGCTCTCAGCCCGGATTTTGTGGTTTGTGACGAACCCGTTTCGGCCCTGGATGTTTCCATCCAGGCGCAGATTATCAATCTGCTTATCGATCTGCAAAAAGAGCATAAGATGGCCTACCTGTTCATCTCCCACGATCTTTCGGTAGTAGAGCATATCTCCGATTATGTAGGCGTGATGTATCTGGGCGATCTGGTGGAATACGCGCCCAAACGGATAATGTTCAGCAATCCATTGCACCCTTATTCAGAGGCCTTGCTCAGCGCTGTGCCTGTGCCTGATCCGGCTGCAAAGATGAACCGGATCATTTTGGAAGGAAGCATTCCGTCTCCGGCTAATCCGCCCGCGGGCTGTAAGTTCCACACACGCTGTCCTAAGGTGATGGAGATCTGCAAGACAGAACCTCCGCTGGCCCGTGAGATTGAGCCGGAGCACATGGTAGTTTGCCACCTCTATGATGATCAGGGATCGTTAGCAAATGAGGGCTCAGAAAAAGCAATTTGAAGATGATGACGGCCGCGTCATTTGCGACATGAACGTGGCGGGCATGCCTTGGTATGACCGCACCGTTCGCCGTCAGGAACGTGAAGCACGCCGGAAGCTCAGCCAGAATTCTGGTCTACCCGGTGATGCCATGACCAATTCTGAAGCCCGGCGATACACATATTATGCTGTGCTGGCAGGGTTGACAGTGGTAGCTGTTTTCGCTGTCGCCTGGATATTGCTGACACTCTTTATGACCCAGGTCTGGTTCCGATAAACTTACAAAACCGCCCGCAAGGGCGGTTTTTGGTTCGGATGTGATAAGAGAATATGAGACAGAGTCTAGATTTAAGTTGTCTGGACGGTGTTTCTTTTTTTCCGTGACCCCCTCTCCCAGTCGATTGAAGCCGTCATTGCGTGGAGCGATAGCGACTTTGGCAATCTTGTTTTGTACTCTCACCTTTATTAGAGGGTTGATGAAAAGTGCACCAATTATCCCTCATGACTATATGGATTTAACTTCACAATCAGATTCCCACGCTGCGCTCGGAATGACAAGCTCCCGTCTTCGCGAGGAGGGCTCAGCCCGACGTGGCGATCTGGTTGTTCCCGTCATCGCAAGCCTCTTTTGCGTGGCTATCTGGTTTTTATCTTGCCAATCCAACCTCAACCCCAGATTGCCACACTTCGTCCGCAATGACATAAAAAAGGTTGCCACGCTGCGCTCGGAATGACACGAAATTTCCCGTCATGCTGGGTTGACAAAGCCCTCCCTCCCCTACGGACCAACGTAAATTGGACAACTTCTTAGACTTAATCATTTCTATGCTACAATACTAATTCGTGAAACCCTGGGGCATGGTGCAATGGCAGCACACCGGACTTTGAATCCGTTGATCCTGGTTCGAATCCAAGTGCCCCAGCCTGAATTATTGTGGATAATCAACCTGAAGACCCTGACTCATATCTTAAGCCGACGCTTAGCCGCTTCGCTTGGCCAAAGCGTCTTTTTCTTTTTCGGAGTTCCCTATGACCATCGCAACTATCGTGCTTGCAGCCGGACATGGCAAGCGCATGAAGTCCGTTCTGCCTAAAATACTGCATCCAATTCTGAACCGTCCCATCATTCTCTACGCGCTGGAAGCTATTCGCAGCCTTTCAGACATTGAGCCTGTAGTGGTCGTGGGTCATGGCGCGGAAGACGTTCAGCTCATGATCCAACAAAATTTCTCCCAGAACGTACGGTTTGCTCTGCAAACTGAGCAGTTGGGCACCGGGCATGCTGTTCAGCAAGCTCAGACCTTATTGCAGGGAAAGTCGGATCAGGTCATCGTCACATTTGGCGATATGCCTTTGCTAACCGATGCAACTTTGCGCCAGGTCTTGGAGCTGCATAACCAAACCGGCAATGTGGTGACCATGGCAAGCGTAATCGGGGACGTTCCACGGGGTTTCGGGCGTGTACTGCGGGGTGACGACGGCAAGGTTAAGGCCATTGTGGAAGAAGCCGTATGCACTGAAGAAGAACTGCTCATCCGTGAGTACAATATTTCAGCCTGGTGTTTTGAGGCTGATTGGTTGTGGGAAAGCCTGCAAAAGATCAAAATCTCCCCCAAAGGCGAATACTATCTGACGGATCTGGTAGAGATTGCGGTAGCTCAGGGAAGGTCAGTTGACTCCTTTGTTGTGCCAGACCCGGTAGAAGGGTTGGGAATCAATACGCGTGTGGACCTGGCAGATTGCGAAACCGCAATGCGCCAGCGTATCAACCGGCACTGGATGCTTGAAGGCGTGACTCTCCTGGATCCTGCTACGACAACCATTGAGCCTACGGTGACCATCGGCCAAGATTGTATTATCCATTCTTCCACGCATCTGCGCGGTAAAACCAGCATTGGCAAACACTGTGAAATTGGCCCTAACACAACCTTGTTGGACACGTGCGTTGGGGAAAATTGCCAGATCAGTTACGCGGTATCGGAAGGCGCTCAAATTGGAAACCATGTGAGCATGGGCCCTTACTGCCACCTGCGGCGCGGAGCTGTTCTGCATGACTATGTGCATTTGGGCAACTTTGGTGAAGTGAAAATGTCCGAACTGATGGAAGGCGTCAAAATGGGGCACTTTTCTTACATTGGCGATGCTACGATCGGTGAAAATGTGAATATCGGTGCAGGAACGATAACCTGCAATTTTGACGGAGAAAAGAAGAACCGAACTGAAATTGGCGAGAACACCTTCATTGGCAGTGACACGATGTTAGTGGCACCGGTCAAGATCGGCAAGAACGCCATAACCGCGGCGGGTTCAGTTGTTACCCATGATGTACCGGATGATACGCTGGTAATGGGGATGCCTGCCCGCCCAAAAGAAAGAAAGGAAAAAAGTGACTGATATCAATTGGTTGTGGACCCTTCTGGCGGTAACGCTGCTGTTGGATCTGATAGCCTCAGCCACCAAATCTGCATTTACCCATGTAAGTCTGCCCTATTTGCAAAGTATGAGGGATAAAAATGAACGCAAGGTGGATACTACCATCGCCTTGCTGGAGAAACAAGGCATGCGCACCGCGCTGCGGCTGGCACTCGTGTTTGCGCATTTTCTGGTGGCCGGCGTGGTGCTGCTGATTGTCCGGCATTATCTGCCTGAATTGCAAGTTGTATATCTATTGGCAATTTTGGTTGGGGTTATGCTCTTAATCTCTGTTATCGAGTTTTTTCTGGAAAAACTGGTTTTGCAGGACACGAGACGTGCTGCCATGCGCTGGTCTGGCGCAGCTGCGTTGATCGACTTTTTCTTTATGCCAGCGTCGAAGCTGATGATGGACATCCTGGGGGATAAAGCTGAACATGTAACCCTTTTAGTAACTGATGAAGCCTTGCGCAACTGGGTGGAAGTGGATCAGCCGGAGAGCACGCTTGAAAAAGGTGAGCGGGAGATGATCTATTCCATTTTCCGCTTTAGCGATACATTAGCCAAAGATATCATGGTACCTCGCATGGACGTTTTAGCCATGGATATCAACACTACTATCAGCGATGCTCGTCAGGAATTTATCAAAGCTGGTCACTCCCGTGTGCCTGTCTATGATGACACCATCGATAACGTGGTGGGCTTACTCTATGCAAAAGACTTACTCTCGGTGATCGACGGCAATGACACGATTGCCTCTCAACGCAGCTTACTACGTCAGGCTTATTTTGTGCCTGAGGCCAAGAAAATAGATGAATTGCTGCCTGAGATGCGGCGCCAGGGTATTCACATGGCTTTGGTTGTGGATGAGTATGGTGGCGTGGCTGGTTTGGTTACACTCGAAGATATCGTTGAAGAGATTGTCGGTGAGATCCGTGATGAATATGACCAGGGGGAAGAGCAGATCTGCCAGCAAATCAGTGAGAACGAATACATGTTCCTCGGGAGAGCAACTATCAACGAGGTTAATGAAACGACCAGGACGCACCTTTCGGATGAAAACGCTGATACATTGGGCGGGTTTATCTATGGCGAACTTGGACACGTGCCCCAGCCGGGTGAAGTCGTGGTCGCGGATGGTGTGGAATTTACCGTAGAAGAAGTGGTTGCCAGACGAATCCTTAAAGTAAGAGCGAGAATGCTGCCCACAGGAGATTCAGTAACCGAACACGAGGTTGAAAGTGTTATCTGAGAAACAAAAGCAAAAACTGCTAAAACTGGCTGCCGAAGCACGAGCTCAGGCTTATGCGCCTTACTCAAAATATGCTGTTGGGGCGGCACTGCTGGCGGACAACGGCAAGTATTACAGCGGCGCGAATATCGAAAACGCGGCTTATCCCTCCTCAATGTGTGCCGAACGTGTGGCAATTTTCAAGGCTGTCTCAGAAGGTGTGCGTAGGCTGCAAGGGTTGGCAGTGGTTACCATCAATGGCGGTTCTCCCTGCGGAGGCTGCCGGCAAGTGATCTGCGAGTTTGCTCAGCAGGATTTGTCTGTTTTGATCGGGAATATTGAGGGCAAGCTTATACTTGAAACCACCCTGGCTGAACTCCTGCCTCACTCATTCGGACCCGAAGACCTGAACTAAGCCCTATCACGGAAAACAGAAATGCAAGTTCAAAAGTCCCGCATGTATCAGACCCAGGCGGTGGTTTTACGCCACATGGAGTACGGCGAGGCTGATCGGATTCTCACGCTCTACTCGCTGGAAAATGGAAAAATCAGCGCGATTGCCAAGGGTGTACGCAAGCTCAAATCCCGGAAAGCCGGTCACCTGATGCCTTTCACGCAGGTGGCTTTATTCCTGGCAAAGGGGCGCAATCTGGATGTGGTTTCTCAGGCTCAGGCGATCAAAACATTCGAAAGTATCCGCGCGGATTTGACCAAAACTGCTTATGCTGCCTACGTGATGGAGTTGGCAGACCGTTTCAGCTACGAAGAGGGTGCTAACCCGGGGCTTTATCATCTGCTGACATCCACTCTGGAGCGCCTGGATAAGGGATTCCCGCCGGCGACCATAGTGCACTTTTATGAGGTGCATCTGTTGGATTTGCTGGGTTTCAAACCAGAATTGGTACAGTGTGTTGGATGCGGTCGAAAGATCGAGCCTGAAGATCAATTCTTCTCTGCCCGGCTCGGCGGCGCGCTTTGCCCTTCCTGCCCGGGGAAGGATCCGGGTGCCTGGCATGTGTCCATGCCTGTGCTTAAATACCTGCGTTACTTCCAGAGATCACCCTGGGGGAAGGTTGCCAATAGAGTAATGCCTCCTGAGGTGGAGGCAGGTTACAAGCAGCTCGTGGAGCGTTATTTTACGTACTTATTGGAGTATGCGCTCAAAACCCCGCCATTTCTCGCGGCTGTCAAATCCAGCGGGCTTGAAAAACCAGATACACCTCAGGAAGTTTGACGGAAAATTCCCAGCTACAGGAACGCTTGAATAAATCCACAAGCAGGAAGTTGTAAAACTGCGCGGGAGAAGGTTCAGCGGGTTCCTCCACGGCTGATGTATAATCACCCTGTCAAACTATTAACGAGGTCTCCTATGCCAACGTCACCCCTTGATTTCCAATCCATGGTTTTTGCCCTTCAATCATACTGGGCAGAGCAGGGATGCCTGATTTCAGAACCTTACTACTCCCAAGTGGGAGCTGGAACAATGAACCCGTCTACTTATCTGCGGGTGTTAGGTCCGGAACCCTGGAGGGTGGCGTATGTGGAGCCTTCCGTGCGCCCCGATGATGGACGCTATGGTATCAACCCCAACCGATTACAGCAGCACCATCAGTTTCAGGTCATCCTGAAGCCTGACCCTGGGAATCCTGTTGAGCTCTACCTCAAATCACTCGAGGCCATCGGCATCAATTCCCGCGAACACGATATCCGTTTTGTGGAAGACAACTGGGAGTCGCCGGCACTTTCCGCATGGGGTTTGGGCTGGGAAGTTTGGCTGGATGGGCAGGAGATCACGCAGTACACTTATTTCCAGCAAGCCGGGGGCATTCAACTGGACGTACCGAGTGTGGAGATCACTTATGGGTTGGAACGTATTGCTATGACACTTCAAAAAGTGAATCACTTCGCTAAAGTCCGCTGGAACCCGGAACGTACGTTTGGTGATCTTTTCCAAATCCCGGAACGTGAACACTCCACATATTATTATGAAGTCGCGGATGTTGAGCACATGCAGACCCTTTTTGAAACCTTCTCAGCTGAGGCGGATCTGGCGCTTGGCAAGGGCCTGGTGCTGCCGGCTTACGATAATGTAATCAAGACCAGTCATGTTTTTAATATCATGGATGCGCGCGGTGCAATAGGTTATACCGAACGGCAGGCGCTGTTCGGACGCATGCGCGACCTTTCCCGCCGGGTAGCAGAAGCCTACCTCCTGCAACGTCAAGAACTGGGTTTCCCCTGGTTAAAGACCGCGCAGGAAGCCTTGGAAATGAGCGCTGAACTCCCGGCTGAAGTGATGTCAGAAAAAGCTGACCTTCTCCTCGAGATTGGTACCGAGGAACTCCCTACAGCAGAATTGGAGTCAGTGCTGGAGCAGCTGGATGAACAATTACCCAGTTTGCTGGGAGAGCTACGTCTTTCTTACGAAGCGATTGATGTGGAAGGCACGCCCAGACGTCTGGCTATGATGGTCAGGAACCTGCGGACAAGACAGCAAGACCGTGTTCTTGAAGTCAAAGGACCTCCGGCTGACCGAGCCTACGACGCAGACGGCAAACCTACCCAAGCCGCGGTTGGTTTCGCCAGAAGCAAAGGTGTCGGGTTGGAAGCGCTGAGTGTTCGCGATAATTATGTCTTTTTAGAGCTTCAGGAGCGGGGAAAATCTGCAGTTGAACTCTTGCAGGAACGTTTGCCTGCTTTCTACCGCTCACTCAAGTTCTCTAAGTCCATGCGTTGGAATGACAGCGGCGATAGCTTCTCCAGGCCAGTGCGTTGGCTTGTAGCACTATTGGGAGATACTCTGCTGCGTTTCGAATTTGCCGGATTGAAAACTGACCGGGTCACAAAGGGACTGCGGTTCTCTTCTGAGCCAACAAAAATCCTGCGTTCCACAGGGGAATACCCTGCCTACCTGGAAAGCCAGGGCATCATCCTTAATAATATAACCCGCCGCGAAACCGTCTGGGGGCAGGCTTCCAATCTGGCTGCTAAGGTTGGCGGACAATTACAGAAAGATGAAATGCTGCTGAGTGAGGTCACCAACCTGGTGGAACGCCCCACTGCTTTACTCGGCAGCTTTGATCCGCGTTATCTTGAGAGCCTGCCCTCTGAAGTGCTGATTGCAGTGATGAAAAAACATCAGCGCTATTTCCCGGTTCTAAATGCTGAGGGTAAATTAACAAACCACTTTATTATCCTGCGCAATGGCGGAACGGAAGGGGCGGATCTGGTGGTAGACGGCAACCTGCAAGTGATCCTGGCACGTTTTGCTGATGCTGAGTTTTTCATCCGTGAAGACAGGCAAACAAAGCTGGAAGATTTCGTGCTCAAACTAAACCAACTCACCTTCCAGAAAAAACTTGGCTCCATGTTGGACAAGACAAAACGCATTGAAAAACTGGTGGGAGAAATGGGTAAGGAGCTCGGGTTTACTGCAGAGGAGCAGAAAACTGCCAGCCGCGCTGCAACACTGGCGAAAGCGGACCTTGCCAGCAGCATGGTGATTGAAATGACTGCCCTGCAGGGTATTATGGGCCGCTATTATGCCCAATTATCGGGAGAATCACAGCCGGTCGCGCAGGCGGTTTTCGAACATTACCTGCCCCGCAATGCCGAAGACATGCTTCCCGAAAGTAAGTCCGGCATGCTGGTAGGGCTGGCGGATCGACTGGATTCCCTGGCGGGCCTTTTTGCAGCCGGCCTTGCCCCAACAGGTAACAAGGATCCATTTGCGCTCCGCCGCACCGCGTTGGGCTTGTGCCAGCTCCTGATCGGCAAATCGCTTTCCATTGATGTGGGCCGGTTTCTGCAGCTGGCAGGGGCTCATCTCCCGATCCCCTTTAAGCCTGAGACGCTGTCTGAATGCCTTGACTTTGTTGCTGGCCGCTTGAAAGGATTGCTTCTGGAAGATGGCTGCCGCTACGACGTTGTGGATGCCGTTCTCAAAATGCCCTCGCTTGACCCGGCGAAGGCAGCTGAATATGCAGAAACGCTCTCACGGTGGATTGCCAGGGAAGATTGGATGGAACACCTGCAAGCCTACAGCCGTTGTGTGCGAATCACGCGTGATCTAGGCGAACAATTTAAGGTCTCAGAGGTAAGTCTGATCGAACCGGAAGAGAAAGAACTCTACAGGGTTCTTAAACAAGCCGAAGCTGCGATTGAACAAAACCCGGGTCTGGAAACCGGATTGCAACAGGTAAGTCAATTAAACCTGCCGATCACCAACTTCTTCAATAAAGTGCTGGTAATGGCAGAGGATATGGATTTGCGTCAGTCCCGATTAGGAATGCTCCAGCGTATCGCGGAATTGCTCAGCCCATTCGCGGACCTTTCTGCTCTGGAAGGGTTTTAGCAGTTAATGAATACAAAAAAGAAACCTTGCGCAGCAAGGTCTTCTTTTTGATTTCTGAGATTGTTTATACGATCGTGATAATCTGTTTGACCTTCTCAACCGAATCTGCAAGGGTGGGGCCGAGATAGATACCTCCCAATTTGGTACGGATCTGTTTATTCTCATCCATGTAGCGGCCGCCGTAAGCAAAGCGTGGTTTGCCGCGTAGTGCTCCCAATTGAGAAGCAAAGTCTCTCAACAGGTAGGCGGTATTTTCCTGACCGATGGCCAGACAAATCAGTTTCGGGCGTACTGTGGTTGCATAATCCACCAGATCGTTCGTGGGCAGGTCCGGGCCAAGATATTCCACGATATAACCTTGCTGGCGAAGGAGCACAGCAAACATCAGCGCGCCCAGTTCGTGCGTCTCTTCCGGACCGCAACCAACCAGGATGAGGGCGCCCTCTTTTACCGTGGGCAGACCCTGCATAATGGAAAGCAGCTTACCTTTGATGTATTCGGAAGCCAGATGTTCTGTAGCAATACGGATCTCCCCGCGATACCAGGCTTCCCCTACCAACTCCAGGGCGGGAATAAGGACTTCCTGGAAGATCGTGGTCAAATCAAAAAATTTTTGAACTTCATCCATGATGGCGTTAGCACGGGCCTCTTTGCGCCCAACAATAGCGCCAAACATCATTTCTGCATAGTCCCGCGGAGGTCTTGGGGGTTTTAATTTAGGAACTTTGGGTGTGATGCTTTGAACGGTTTCCATCCAACCGCCCTGACTACGGATTTGTTTGTACTGCTGGACAACCTGAGAAATGGTGAACCCACTGTCCAGCTTACGCTGCACCCACAGAAGGAGTTGGATATCGCGTTCGGAATATAGGCGGTAGCCGTTAGGCATGCGCACGGGATTTAGTAGATTATAGCGGCGTTCCCAGGCGCGGAGTGTTACTGGCTTAATATTCGTACGGGCTTGAACCGTCTTGATGGTGAAAAATGGTTCTTCAGAAAAATTGCCAATAGAAGTCATTTTTGCTTTGTCTCTTTACGATACCATTCTCTGATGAAAGGAATAACCGCTATCATGCTTTGTCAAGTTAAGTATAGTGTGAAATGCCAGATTGTGGTGGGCTAAATTATTAATATTGGGATAAAAATCTATTTATCAGGGAAATATAAAATACGAAAAATCTAATTCAAGCCCTCGAAAAGGTCTTTGAGTACGGTTTGATTCAGCTTAGGCTCAGGCCATCCCAACATGTATGTGTCGATGGGACGGGAGAAGACCTTGATCATCCAGCCTTGGATACCGCTCCCACGGGAGTCCCCGCCCTGGCTGGCGTGGCATAAAGAGGCATCAACCTGTTTTTGAGCCACAGAAGCGTAGTTAATTTTCGCGTTCACCGGGAAATTCTGATTGGCAATATCAACCAGATCGATATCGCCCGAGTCGCCAAATTTTCGCGGATTCTTTCCTTGCAGTCGCAGCGTCCAGATGCCAGCTTTGAGGAAGTGTTTGGGCATCAGGTGGTAAAAAAGGCGGAAGGGTGCCTGCTGAAGTGGCTGAGCCTGTTGGGCTTTGATCTGCTGAAAGGCGCGCACGACGGTGTTGTGGATGTGAATATGATCCGGATGGCGGTAACCGCCGATGGGATCAAAAGTGAGCACCACATCCGGCTCGATTTGCCGGATCAAGGCGGCAATTTGCCCGCTGAGCTGTTCCAGAGGTTGGTTGATGAGGGCTTGCGGATGCTGGTTGGCTGCCCAACCCGCCATCCCAGAATCCCGGTGCCCCAACAGAATGAGCTCTTGGATTCCAAGGGCTTTGCAGGCACAGTTAAGTTCCTCACGTCGTAAATCGGCTACGCTTTGCCCCTCTTTAAGAAACATTGGTGCAACCTTACCTGCTTCACCTAAAGTGGCTGTCACCAGAGTGACCTCACAACCCATTTGGGAATAGTAAGCGAGGGTGCCGCCCATGCCGAAGGATTCATCGTCCGGGTGAGCAAGAATGGATAGGATTCTTCCAGATTTCTTATTTGTTTTGTTCATCGATTTGTTCGCGGGATCAGCCCCTGCGTTCCTTGCCTGATTATAGCCTTGCAAAATACGCACTGCAACATTTGATGAGGTGGAAGAGTTGAGGTGACTTTGGAATTATGGGGATTTTGGTTGATCAAACAATTTCAACCAATCCTGCAACTCCTCTGTGCTCATTGCGTCCTGGGTTGCGGGCTGTGTTGTTTGAGCGGCTTCTTCCACCTGCCGCGCGAAAGCCTGACTGGTCAGAATAGAAGCGTGTCTGGCTCTCGCGGCAGCCTGGATCATCCGATCGGAGGTGACTACGGTTACATTCCGGGCAGCGGATTTGAGTTTGGCAAGAGCTTGCATAATCGCCTGATCGGCAGTGGAATTCACGGGTACGAAGACTGCTTTCAGATTGCCGTGCAGCCGTGTGCCAGCCATCCCCTTCGGCGCTCTGTCAAAGAAGACGGTGATGCGTGCTTTGCGCGCACGGGCGAATGCATTCAGGCGCTCAATTAA
Source organism: Anaerolineaceae bacterium (assembly GCA_040772525.1). Classification (GTDB taxonomy): domain Bacteria; phylum Chloroflexota; class Anaerolineae; order Anaerolineales; family Anaerolineaceae; genus Mesolinea. The sequence continues at coordinate 1,100,937 of JAXGXZ010000001.1, forward strand.
TTTTGATTCATCATCCGGATCTGCCAGGCTGAGGCCAGCAACATGCGGGATCAGATTATGCCCATCAATCAGGTAATGCATGTCTTAATTGTAAAGCATGTACTGCGTGTGAGCGAGCGGGAGAGGGAAGCAGTGAAAACAGAGCACTCACACTTTAGGTTGTCGCAAACCGGCAAGGGTCTGCATTAGAAGCATTTTAGTTTTAAACGAGCTGATCCTTTAAGCCAGAACGGCCTTATAATCATCTCTTAAGAAAACGCTCATCCTGGAGACGACATGGAAAATGTATACCCATCCAAACACCCCTTAATTGCCACGAAACTGACCCGCTTGCGGGATATGTCCACTGAACCAAAGAAGTTCAGGGAACTGGTGCGGGAGATCGCGGCGATGCTGGCATACGAGGCTACGGCAGATCTGGCGATTGCACCGCGTGAAGTGCAAACACCTTTGATGAAGACGGATGGCTTTCAGTTGGTGGAGCGCATCGGCTTGGTGCCGATCTTGCGCGCTGGGCTAGGGATGGTGGAAGGCGTATGGGAGCTGATGCCTGGAGCGGAAGTCTGGCATATCGGGCTTTATCGCGATGAGCGCACGCTCAAGCCAGTCGCTTATTACAACCGCCTGCTCGTGGAACCCACTGTGTCAGTCTGCCTGATCTTAGATCCCATGTTGGCCACCGGCGGCTCGGCTGTGGCAACGGTGGATATCCTTAAACGCTGGGGGGTTAAGAAGATAAAATTTATGGGTCTGATTGCTGCGCCGGAAGGGATCAATACATTGCATGGGGCACATCCGGACGTGCCCATCCATATCGCCAATATTGACGACTGCTTGAATGAGCATGGCTATATTCTGCCTGGTTTGGGAGATGCCGGCGACAGGCAATTCGGGACCTGACCTTTTTCAGCCTGCCTTAACAGAGGGAGTAAATACGGGACTAAGGCGTATCAGCGCTTGATTTGCTCCGCGATCTGGTTTGAAATCATTCGGTCAACCTTACCCATGGGGTATTGGGCAAGGTCAGCCGGGCGTACCAACAGGACTTCCTCATTCTCAACCAAATGTGCTGCAGGAGCGAGTGCAGCATAAAAGGCATGCACGGTTACCTTGAAATGCGTATAGGCATGGGAGAATGTGCCAATCTTCTTCCTCACGGTCACCTTCAAACCTAACTCCTCCATGATTTCCCGCTGCACACAGGCTTCCAGGCTTGCGTCTGTTTCTTCTAATTTTCCTCCGGGGAATTCCCATAACCCAGCTAAAAGGCCTTTCTGCGGCCGGCGGGCGATGAGCACCTTGTCTTCTTTTACAATCACCGCGGCACCAACCTGCCAGTGAGGCACGCTGGGTTTGTCCCGCTTTACCGGATAGAGCGCTTGCTCTCCCCGTTCGTAAGCGAAGCAGTGGGTTCTGAGGGGGCAGGCATGGCAATCGGGGTTTTGCGGCGTACAAATCCGGGAACCTAGATCCATCAGGGCTTGGTTAAAGTCCCCTGCGCGGTTTGCTGGGAGAACCTTATTAGCGAACTGCCAGAATTCTTTGTCGCTTGACGGGGTTCCCACCGGCTGAGGGGAAGCCAAGATACGGCTGAAGACACGCCGGATGTTGCCATCCAAAGTTGGCAAAGGCTGCCCGAAGGCGATTGAAAGAATTGCCCGGGCTGTATAACGCCCAACACCGGGCAGCTTTAGCCAAGTCTTCTCGTCCTGCGGGAAAACACCATCGAACTCTTCCATGATCAACTGCGCCGCGCGGTGCAGGTTGCGGGCACGCGCGTAGTAGCCCAACCCTTCCCAAGCTATAAGTACATCCTTCTGGTCTGCGGCTGCCAGGCTTTCCACGGTTGGAAAAAGGCTGAGCCAGCGCTCGTAGTAGGGGAGCACCGTCTCCACTTGCGTCTGCTGCAGCATGACTTCAGAAACCCATGTACGGTAAGGAGAAGGATGCGAACGCCAGGGGAGCACCCTGGCGTTTTTATCGTACCAGTTTAGCAGATCATCAGCTATGGAGGGCATCAGAACTGAAAATTTCCTTTTGGGGTCACCAATTTTAATTTGAAATCATTGACAAATTCTTCCAGCTCTTGGATGAGTTGCAGCCAGGCTTTAGAATTGACAAGTTTCCTTGCTCGGTCTAAATCAGGCATGCGCGCGCCGGCAAGAATCTGAGGTTGATCACCATAAACAGTAGCCCAGGCGTCCGTGAGTTCCATGCCCAATCTGCTCGCACGCGGCATGAACTCGCTGATCACAAAGCCAAAGTATGCCTGTTCTTTACCCGGTTTAATATTCCAGGTCATGATGATCTTGACTCTCATGTCTATAAGCTGCTCAGTTTCGGGTCCAGCGCGATTACGTGAGTTTCTTCTTCCGCGAGTCCGCTGGCACTTGAAATTTTATAGATCTCCATGGTCTCGAGTGTTGTAATGCCCATCTCCTTGAGGAATTTGGCCAAAGGGTCGAGGGTCAGTTTGGAATAAGGGGTTTCGTAGTGCATGGGAATAACAATATTGGGCTCCAACATGCTGATCACCTCAGCCGCTTTGCTGGCATTCAAGGCGCCGCCTTCGCCAACCGGAATAAGGGCAATGTGGATATTGCCCAACTCTTCGATATTGGATTGGCTGGGGACGGTCTCGACTTGTCCCAGGTGGCAGACAGTGAGTGTGCCAAAGTCAATCACGTAGAGGGTATTGCGCAGTTCCTTGCTGGGTTTACCGGCTGGGACGGTTGGTATCCCGGTGATAAAGACGCCGCCTTTCTCGTATTCGCCCGGCCCCGTGATCTCAAAGGGATTGCCCTTCACAGCTTTGGTGTTGTTGTGCGCCAGATCGTTGCAGCTCACCGTAACGATGTCTGCCTTGAGCTTGAGCGGATTGTAGCCGGCAACGGCGGAATCGAAGGGGTCAGTCACGACGGAAGCCATCCCACGCTCCGTAATGCGAAAACAAGAATGTCCAAACCAGGTTATTTCCATTAAGCCTCCAAGCCCTTCAGAAAAGTGTTGTAATAATGTCTGAATTATAACATCTGGGTGCCTGGCAAAAGCAGCCATGGGCAGTGCAGAGGAGCTTTATATATCAGAACACAGTTCATGTCTGGAGGCAGGCAACTCATTAGTGCAGGTTATGGAGATGTAAACATCCGCTTAAAACCTGCGTGCAGGCCTGACTCTAACCACAAATTAACCTCAAATTGGTTAAAATAGAGATGAGTAAAGGAGTGTGCCTATGTCTGATTTTTTTGGAAGCGCTAATTTTTTTCTGATTTGTCTTATCCCTGGGATCCTTCTGTTTGGTTTATTCATCCTCTTCTCCGGGTTTCGCATTGTCAATGAATATGAACGTGCGATTGTTTTTACACTGGGTAAATTCACTGGCGTACGCAATCCCGGGTTGAATGTGATCTTCCCCCTGGTCCAGCGCCTGAGAGTGGTGGACATGCGCCTTAAGACTGCAGAAGTGCCCCGCCAGGAAGTGATGACCAAAGATAATATCTCCGTGCTGGTTAATGCCGTGGTGTATTTCAAGGTGATTGACCCGGAAGCTGCCATCATCAAGATCGAGGATTACCAGTTCGCTATCCGCCAATATACCCAGGCAGCGCTGAGGGATGTCATTGGCAACAACGAGATGGATGCAGTACTCACCGAACGCGTGGCGATTGCCGACGCGATCAAAGAGATCGTTGACAAAGAGACGAATAGCTGGGGTGTGGACATTGAGTCCATTAAGATCCAGGAATTGGAATTGCCCGCTGAGATGAAACGTGCCATGGCCAAACAGGCCGAAGCAGAGCGTGAACGCCGCGCTACGATCATCGCCTCTCAAGGTGAACTCTCCGCAGCCGAGAACCTGCGTGATGCCGCCAATACGCTGGCTGATACACCCGGCGCGCTGCACCTGCGTACCTTGCAGACCATCCGTGATATTGCCTCCGATCCTTCGGAAAAGTTGGTACTCTTCCTACCTTCCGATTTAGGGCAGATCGCCAAACAGATCACCGGTAACGAATAACAAGCCGGGTTTGCATGGCAAGAAATCTTTTTGAAAAGCGGTTGCGCGGGAGACTTGAACAACAAGCCCGGCAGAAGCAAGCACGCACAGGGGCTGCGGTCGAAGCCCCTGCGCACGATATCGGGCTGCCGGCGCACTTTATCCTGGACAACAACCACCGCTATCTGCAGCTTGCCTTCAATGATGACTTGCGCACTGCCCTCAGTGTGGTGCCCCGGATCACGCGCGACCCGCGCATCCTGGTGGAAGCGGGCACGCCTTTTATCAAACGCGAGGGCATGCAGGGAGTATCGTGGCTTACCCGCAGTTATCCGGGAATTGTAGTGGCGGATATTAAGGTTTCTGATGGGGCGCTGGGCGAAGTCGAGATGGTTGCTCAGGCTGGAGCTAAAGCCATGACAGTTTTAGGCAACTCACCGGTGGAGACGCTGCGCCTCTTTATAGAGGAATGCAAAAACCGGGGCATTCTCTCCATGATCGATATGTTGGGTGTTGATGACCCCATAAGCGTGCTTCGGCCGCTGTATACCCCACCTGATATAGTGGTGATCCATCGGGGGCGCGATGAAGAGAGCAACCGCGCCAAAATGATCCACTATCGGCATATTTCTAAAATCCGCAGCAAGTATGACGTGCTCATTTCAGCGGCGGGAGGCGTGGACCTCAAAGAAGCCCGCACGGCTATCTTTAATGGCGCCAATATTGTGGTAGTGAACGTGGTTAAACCGGGCGATCCCTGGGGCGGGATGTCCATCACGGAGGATATCAAGGCAGTTACAGAAAAATTCCTCGAAACGATTGCCTAGGGAGTATCAACTTATCCTGACTGGTAATCTGCCGCAGGAAGATAGCCCCTCTGATAAAACCTGCCAACTGAAAGTGAAGCGTTAGCAACTCCATCAGAGTGTTCCACAGTAAGACATGATTAAAAGAAAAGACCCCGGGAAAGGGGTCTTTGGTATTGTTAGCTAATCCGAAGTTCGCTGCCTGTGTGGTCGATATGAATGGTGGACCCTTCGGCAAACTGGCCAGCCAGGATGGCTTTAGCAAGCGGGTCCTGGATCTCACGCTGGATGGCGCGTTTAAGCGGGCGGGCACCAAATTCGGGCTCGTAACCGACCTCTGCCAGAAATTCTTTGGCAGCCTGTGAGACTTCCAGTTTATACCCACGCTGTTCCAGCAGTTTGTCCAGGTGTTTAAGCTGGATATCCACAATCAGGGACAGGTTCTCGCGCGTGAGCGGTTTAAAGACCAATATTTCATCCACCCGGTTAAGGAACTCGGGTTTAAAGAAGGCTTTGAGCACCTCGGTGATTTGTTCGCGGGTCACATGGGCGGGTTCACCGGTTTTCGGGTCGTTCATCCAAAGCTGACTTCCCAGGTTGCTTGTCATGATGATAATGGTGTTCTTAAAGTCCACCACACGTCCCTGACCATCGGTCATACGGCCGTCATCCAGGATTTGCAGCAGGGCGTTGAAGATCTCGGGGTGGGCTTTCTCGATTTCGTCAAAAAGCACCACACTATACGGACGGCGGCGCACTGCTTCAGTGAGTTGGCCGCCTTCCTCGTAACCCACATAACCAGGAGGCGCGCCAAACAGTCGGGAGATGGTATGGCGTTCCTGATACTCGCTCATGTCAATGCGTACCATGGCATTCTGGTCATCAAATAAGAATTCAGCCAGAGCCCGGGCAAGTTCCGTCTTACCCACGCCGGTAGGCCCCAGAAAAATAAAGGAGCCAATCGGGCGGTTGGGGTCCTGCAAGCCGGAGCGGGACCGGCGTACAGCGTTGGAAACCGCTTCCAAGGCTTCATCCTGCCCTATCACGCGTTCATGCAGGCGTTCTTCCATGCGCAAGAGCTTCTCCATCTCGCCTTCGAGCAGACGACTGACCGGAATACCGGTCCATTTGGCTACTACATCGGCGATCTCTTCCGGGTCGACCTCTTCCTTGAGCATGCCGCCGGATTTTTGCTGGTCTTTGAGTTTGGCTTCGGCAGCGCTGATCTTGCTGGTCAATTCATTAAGCGTGCCGTAGCGCAGGCGGGCTGCCTTTTCAAGGTTGGCGCTGCGTTCAGCCTCTTCCATTTCGTGTTGGGTCTGGTCCAGCTGTTCCTTGAGCGAACGCATCTCAGCAATGACTTCCTTCTCAGATTCCCAACGGGCAGTCATCTCCTTGGACTTGTCCTTCAGATTGGCAAGTTCCTCTTCAAGTTTGGCCAGGCGTTCCTTACTGGCTTTGTCTTTCTCTTTGGAGAGGGCTTGCTTTTCAATCTCGAGCTGCATGACAGCCCGGTCGACTTCGTCCAGCGCCTGGGGTTTGGAATCGATCTCAGTGCGCAGGTGCGCTGCGGCTTCGTCAATCAGATCAATGGCCTTGTCCGGCAGCTTGCGGTCAGTGATATAGCGGTTGGCCAGCGTAGCCGCCGCGATAACAGCAGGGTCTGTAATGCGCACGCCGTGGTGAACCTCGTAGCGCGGCTTTAACCCGCGCAGGATGCTGATAGTATCTTCCACACTGGGTTCGTTGACCATCACAGGCTGGAAACGCCGTTCAAGGGCGGCGTCTTTCTCTACATATTTCCGGTATTCATTTAAGGTGGTCGCGCCAATCAGGTGCAACTCCCCGCGGGCAAGCAGCGGTTTAAGAATATTGCCGGCATCCATGGCGCCTTCTGCTGCGCCTGCTCCAATGACCGTGTGCATTTCGTCGAGGAATAAAATAATTTCGCCTTCCGCATCGGTAACTTCTTTAAGGGAAGCTTTGAGGCGTTCCTCAAACTCACCACGGAATTTGGCACCAGCAACCATAGCAGCCATGTCCAACTGGATGATGCGTTTGTTCTTGAGACTCTCCGGTACATCTTTATTGATGATGCGCTGGGCCAACCCTTCCACGATGGCTGTTTTGCCCACACCGGGTTCTCCAATAAGGGCGGGGTTGTTCTTGGTGCGGCGGGAAAGGATTTCCACTGTGCGGCGGATCTCGTCGTCACGCCCAATCACCGGATCCAACTTACCCTGACGGGCGAGGGCGGTCAGGTCGCGGCCATATTTTTCCAGCGCCTGGTAGGTTCCTTCCGGGTTTTGTGAGCTGACAGACTGGCTCCCGCGCAAAGAGCGGAGAGACTTCAGAATGGTATCTTTGGTGAGACCATACTGCGCCAGGCGTTTGCCTTCCACACTATCGGTCAATCCCAAAAGAATGTGCTCCGTGGAAGTGTATTCATCGCCCATGCCCCTGGCATAGCGTTCAGCCGCGTCCAGTGCGTCCACGCTGGGGCGTGCCAAGCCGGGCTCACCCGTATTTCCTCCATAGACTTTTGGGCGGTCGTTCAGATCAGTGATCAATTCCTGACGCAAAATGTCGGTGGAACCGGCCAATTGGCCGACAACCACAGGAACAAGGCTTTCGGTTTGATTCAAAAGGGCAAGCAGCAGATGAGCCGGCTCAATGGTCTGATGGTTTTGGTCACGTGCCAAAGATTGAGCGGCCATCACTGCTTCCTGTGCTTTTTGTGTAAATTTATTAATATCCATAACTTCTCCTCAATGGGCAGACTGTTTTATTCACCCTGCCACTGTGTTTATAGTGTAACAAGGCAATATTTGAAAAATGTTAAATGCGAGGCAGGCTGTATGGCGGATTGGTTAGTGGATAAATAATATGATTGATGAATTGATATTCTTCTGCTTGATAAACTGTTGCTGGTACTCAATATGGTTTTGTTCCTATATTTCAAAGCCTAAGTGTTCCAGTGAGCCTAAGAATCAAACGCTCCAAGTTCTAAAACAAGTTTTTGGGGTTTTTATAATCTACCTTTGTTCATGCGATATTTGTGGTTTACCCTTGTCAAAATCCCAAATTCGGGTATCATTGGCAAAATTTCAGAGATATATCACAGGTATTTTATGGCACCGTCCAAAGCAGAAGCGATATACCTAAGAATAAAGCAAGACCTGTACAGTAATCGCTATGAAGTGGGAGAGATCATAAATGAAAAGGTCATTGCTGCCGAATATGGCGTGAGCAAGACCCCTGTGAGAGAAGCATTAGCTCTGCTTGCGACTGAAGGTTTCCTGGTCAAATTTCCGCGCAAAGGTTATTACATCAAGGAAATCAATTACAAAGAATATCATGAGTTGATGCAGTATCGTTATCTTCTGGAATTCGGCATTGCGCGTATGATCATTGCTAAATTCACGGATGAAGAAATACATACGCTCTTTGAACTCACCCCGAAGAAAACAGTCAGCATGGAAGAATTTAAGTTCGAGAATCGCAAGTTCCATGAGGGCATGGCAAAACTGCTTAAAAACCGCTATATCAGTCACGCGTTAGTGGAAGTGTTCAACCGCAGCATTCGTGAACCTTCCATTGAAGGTTTCAACCGCATCAGTGACGATATGCATCAGGATCACCGCCGTTTGGTCCAGGCGCTTTTGGACCGTGATCTGGATAAGGCGAGTGCAATCCTGAAGCGTGAACTCTCCCGCTTTGGAGAGATGAGCGACCTTTATTAGAATAGTTTTTAAAATAGCTTCTGATATATCAGAGATATTAATTAACGGAATATGGAGTGTGAATGACTAACCCAATCCTAATCAAGAACATCAACTTATTGAGTGAAGATTGCGCGCGCTGGGTGAAGGACTCTGCGCTCCTCATCAAAGGCAGGAAAATCACCTCTATTCATCCCGACACAAGTCAAAAGATTGAAGCCTGCCAGGTAGTAGATGGCAAGGGCGGTTACCTGATGCCAGGGCTTTTTGAGTTCCATGGGCATTTTTACGGGCGTGCCACCTCTGAGATGCGCAGCCAGCACGAAGCCTACTGCCCTCTCTATCTTTCCGGCGGGGTGACCACGGTGAAGACGCCTGGTGAATTTGAGCCTGATCTCACCTGGCAGTGGAAACAGGACATCGAAAAGGGTGAAAAAGTGGGTCCGCGTATAATGACCGGCGGTTACTACTTTGACCCCACGGACACGATCATTCGCTGGTTCCATCCCTGCGCCACGCTGGAAGAAGTGGAAGCCGCCTTCCCAAAAAGGGATATGATCTCAGACTTTTTCAAAGTTTACAGCAGCATGACTGAACCCTGGGTGCGCCGGGTGTGTGAACTCGCACACGCGGTTGGCAAGAAAGTATATGGCCACCTTGGCAAGTGCACTACGACCGATGCAATCAATGCCGGCCTGGATGGGGTGGAGCATGGCTTCTTCACCGTTTCTGAGTTCTACACCGCCCTCAGTGGCAAAATCGATGACTCAGCCCTGGAAGCCCTGGATATAAATTCCGATCTCGTCCGCCGTGTTCAGGCTCTGCTGGTGGAAAAGCAGACCGCTGTCACCCCCACCTGCCTGACCTTCAGGCTTTCGGGCAAATGGTTCACGGACTGGATGGACAAGGTAGATGCCTGGCGTTACCTCAGCGCAGAAGGGTTGGAGAAGCAAAGAAACATGCGCAAAGACATGGACAGCAAGCCCGAAGCTTGTGATCAGGAACAGCGCCTGATTGAAAAACAATACAAATACGTTGGTGAGCTGTACAAACAGGGCGCCAGGATCTTTGCCGGCACAGATCCTTCTTATCCAATGATGATTCCGGGCGAGGCTCTGTGGCTTGAGGCCGAGAACCTTGCAAGATGCGGACTTTCCACCACGGATATCCTGAGGGCGCTTACCATTGAGGCAGCCAAAGAGTTGGGTGTCAGTGAAATTACCGGCTCAATTGCTGTGGGGAAGGAAGCAGATCTGATCCTTCTGGCTGAAGATCCGCTTCAGGACATCCGGAATCTCTCCAGCCTGCAGCGGGTCTGGAAGGCTGGCAAAGCTTATGACCCCAAGGCGCTCAAAGACATGGCTGTCGGAAAACTGAGATAACAGTATGGATAAAAAGCTCATCACCAAATTAGGCCGGCTCAGCCACCCGATTCAAAGCTTTGCCCTGGATGCTGACCAAAAAGACCTCCTCTCACTTAAGGAGATACTCAAGGGAGCACGCATTGTGGCGCTAGGGGAAGCCAGCCACGGCACAAGGGAGCACTTCCAGTTCAAAAATCGTGTGATCCGTTTCCTGATGGAGGAGATGGGTTTCCGTTATTTTATGATCGAAGCCAGCCAGTGGGAATGTAAGAACATTGAAGATTACGTTCTGATGGGCAAAGGCAACAAGTACGAAGCCCTGGAGAGTCAGCGGTTTTGGACCTGGAGAACTGAAGAGGTGATGGAGCTTATTGATTGGATGAGAGCCCATAACCTTTCCTGCCCGCGGGGAAAAGAAGTACATTTCCTGGGCTTTGACATGCAGATCATGCCCAACATTCTGAAATACTTGGAAACACTGGGTCAGTTTTTACCCGCGCGCGACAAGAAAAGATTGAACAACCTGCTGGAACGCACGGGAATACAAAAACGGACAATCAGTGAGCCCAGGCAAGTGGCAGATGCCTATTGGCTGCATGGCTGGGTGAACGAAAAACAGTATTTCCTGCGTGAAAAGCTGGGCTTCCAGGTTGCCAAACTGATGGAGGAAGCCTCCCGCACGCTAGTGCAGTATGAACTTATGACAGTGGCTAAAGATCCAAATGCTCCAAGAGATTACGCAATGAGCCAGAATATCACTGATTTTGTGAACGCGCTGGACCCTTCTGAAAAGGTGATTCTTTGGGCGCATGACGGGCATATAGGCAAGCGCTACTTTTGGGAAAACGTCGGCTACTGGCTTTCAGAACGTTACGGCAGCCAGTATTACGCCCTTGGTTTTGGTCTTTGGGGCGGTCAATTTCAATCCCGGTTGTGTGATTTGGACAACAAGATCTACGGAGAGCTGATGGTTCATGACATTCCGCCTTTCCCTGATTACTGTTGGGAGAACGACCTGAGAAAGATCAATAAGCAAGACTATTACATTGACCTGCGCTCCAACCTGGGAGACTCAGAGATCAAAGCCTGGGCAGAACAAACTAAACCTATGATTATGTTGGATGAAGGCTGGGACCCCGGAAAAGGCGTGACGCACTATGAGGCGCCATTTGTCCTTTCAGAGGTATTTGATGGGATGGTCTTTACGCATCATACCCATTCCGCGATTGGAATTCCCCCCTCAAAGGAGGCAAAATGACCGATGTAAACTTCGATTGGAAGAACTACGCGACTAAACTCCGCAGTGTGCTTCCGGAAGGCGACGATGAAGATCTGTCCTTTCTGGCTGAGGAGCTGGATGGTGTACAGGTGGTGGCATTAGGCGAAGCCACCCACGGCACCCGAGAGATCTTCCAGATGAAACACCGCCTGATCTCCTATCTGGTGAGGAATCATGGCTTCAGATTGGTGACATTTGAAGCAGGCGTGGAACCCTGCCGTCATATCGACGCGTATGTACGCTACGGCCGGGGAGACCTGGGCGAGGCGCTGAGCCGTCAAACTTACTGGACCTGGGACACGCTGGAGGTGACCCAGCTCCTGGAATGGATGCGCGCGTACAACCTGTCCTGTCCCCCCGGCGCTGAATGCGGCTTTGCAGGTTTTGACATGAAGCCGATCGAATCGGCCTGTGACAACCTGCGCCGCGTGGTGCTGGCTTCCTCGTTAGAAGGCAAAGAAAAAGCCCTTGAGGTTATCCGTGACTGCCGCGATGTGATCTGGTACCAGGAGGAAAAACAGGACATACCGGATGTTTACTGGCTGAATGGCTGGTTTGCACAAGCCAGACAGGACTTGCTCAAACAAATAAGCATGCCGGAATACGAACTCGCGCTTGAAGACGCGCGCTACATCAGCCAGTTCGTGCTCACCCAGGAAAGCATTCAAGCAGGTAAAGAAGAAAACTGGGCAGGCAGCCGCGACTATTATATGGCCAGGAATGTCAAACGCTTGTTGGATGAGAATCCTGACCTGAAGCTGATTGTCTGGGCGCATAACGGGCATGTGGCTAACGACCCTGTTTATCAAAGCATGGGCTGGCACTTGCGCCGCTGGCTAGGGAGCCGCTACTTCACCATTGGCTTCTCCTTTGGCACGGGAGCGTTCCAGTCGCGCGATTCCAAGACATATGAACTGCGCAGTTTCATGATAGAGAAACCCTTCCCCGGCACCTGGGACGAATTTTTCTTCAATGCTTTCGGCAAGCAAAACTGGTTCCTGCGTACGCGTAAAGGTATTCAGGAAACCCCTGAATTCCATGCCTGGGCAAGTGTGAAGAAACCCTCCTACCTGATTGGTTCCATGTACGCGCATGAAGGTGAGGAAGAAGAGTTTCTAAAGAACAGCGCTCAGGAGATCACGCTGGCCAATGATTATGATGGCATGATCTTTTTAGGGCAAACCACGCGCGCCAGGCCGAACTTGTCCGGACAGCGATAAAGGAGACCTACAATGACAGAAAACTGGCAAAGCACCATTCACGAACTGCGGTCTGTAACTGACCTGGAAGATTTTTCTGACCTCCAGGCACTTAAAGACATCTTTCAGGGCGTCAAATATGTGGGTTTAGGTGAATCCACCCACGGGACGCGCGAATTCTTCCAACTTAAACACCGCTTATTGGCATTTCTGGTCAAGGAGATGGGCTTTCGCATTTTTTCCATAGAAGCCGGAAGCCTGCCCTGTGAAAACATCAATGATTATGTGCTGTATGGCAAAGGAGACAGGGCGGCAGCTCTTGCCAGTCAGGGATATTGGACCTGGGATACTGAGGAGGTGCGCGACATGATCGAATGGATGCGGCAGCATAATCTGAGCTGCCCGCGTGAGAGGATGATCCAATTCATCGGCTACGACATCAAACCGGTTGATGAAGCGTATGGCCATCTGCGCCGGCTGATGACACCTGAAGACCTTGAGACTGTGGAGCTTGACCGGATCGAGGCGTTGATGAATCAGGAGAAACTCTCCGCTGAGGAACATGTGGATTTACGCGCCAAACTCCTGAGGTTGACAGGGCTGCTGCAGATCAGAGATCAGGAGATCCGCCAGCATGTTGGTCAGGCTGGTCTGGATTTGGCGCGCCACTGCGGGCGCATTCTCTGGCAGGATTATATTGGCATGAAAACCGAACCTTACGGTCTGGCCGCCAGAGACAAATTTATGGCTGAGAACATCATCGATATGATCCATGCCCTGCCTCCGGACAGTAAGGTGGTTATTTGGGCGCACAACGCACACATAGCAGTTGACCCCGTTTGGGTTAACATGGGATATTTACTCAGGAAAAAATTTGGAGACCTTTACTATCCCGCTGCTTTAACCTTTACCAAAGGTTCCTTCCAGTCCCGCTACATCATCAGTCACGAGAATGATAACTATGAAATGGGGGACTTGCAGGAGTTCAGTGTGGGTGAGCCGAGGGAGAACTTCTGGGAGCACCAGCTCAAGTCTTTTGCTCCCGGTGACTTTTATTTGGATTTCAGAGCGCTCAGACAAAATGGGGACTTCAAGTCTTGGGGTGATAACTCGGGCTTGCAAATGTTTGGCGCGGGAGGCGGCTTCATCCCCTTTGACGATAAACCGTCTGATGAAGAAGTCTTCGAGAAAGTACCTTTAGGTCAGCATTTTGATGGAATATTCCATCTGCAGTCAACCACTCGTGCCCGACCCAACCCAACGGGCATGAGAATCAAAGGACAAAAATCAAAATAGAAAGGAAAAAAGATGAAAGAGAAATTTGTTCGCATAGTATCAACCCTCATTGTGGTTACCATACTGGTGACAGCGCTGGCAGCCTGTGCCCAACGGCCTCAGGTTATCGATACGCCTGCCCAGGAACCACAACCAACTGAGGCAGCTCCTGCCAAGGTGGATGAACCCGCCCCGGCAACAACGGAGTCCTCAGATCCAACTGAAGAGCCAGCCGAGGACCCTGAAGCAGCTAAATATGGCGGCACAGCAACCTTTGTGATTGCAAGTGACCCGCAGAATATTAACTATTTCGCTTCCCAGGGCGGCAATATTGATTGTCAGATCATGATGGCTACCAGCGACTGGCTGACCATGTATAACCCCAACACCGGTGTTTACGAAGGCCGCCTGCTGGAGAGCTGGGAACAGAGCGAGGACGGCAAGGTTTGGACGATGAAAGTTCGCCCCGGCGTGAAATGGCATGACGGTCAACCCTTCACAGCTGCCGACGTGGTCTTTACCAAGGAACTTATGGCCAATCCGGATCTGGATATACTCGATCAGGAAGTGTCTATTGTTACTAAGGTTTACGAGGTGGTTGACGAACTCACTTATACCGTGACCTCAGAAACACCCAACATGACCGAACTTTCGGACTGGACGAACATTCTGCCCAAGCATATCTGGGAAAATGTGGATCCCAAAAACTTCTCCAAGGCTCCTGAAGGCCGCCTCATGGTAGGCGTTGGCCCCTTCAAAATGACGGAATACAAGGTGGGTGAATATATCCGCTTTGACCGCTTTGATGATTACTGGGGCGGCAAACCCTATCTTGACACCATTTATTACCGCATCATCGGTGATAATGCTGCCGCCAATGCTGCTCTGGAATCAGATCAGGTAGACTGTGTTACGGTTGATGCAACAAACGCGGAACGCATGCTTGACAATCCCAATGTGTCTGTTTGGCAAGGACCCAGCGGTAACGTGAACCGTTTGTATTTCAATCTTGAGAATGAACTGTTCCTGGATGTGCGCGTGCGTCAGGCTATTGCGCACCTAATCCAGCGTGATGTGTATGTGGAACAGGCAATGCGCGGTTTTGCCGACCCGGCTTATTCCGACTTTGCTCCCACCGACTTTTACTATGTTGAAGATCCCTACATGAAGTATGAATTCAGCGTGGAGAAGGCAAAATCCCTGCTCGAGGAAGCTGGTTTCACACTTGGCAGCGATGGGATTTACGAAAAAGACGGCAAGAAACTGGATATTGAAATCTTCTACCACTCTGGTGTTCCTCAGGCTAGTGTAGCCATCCTCATTATGGGCCCTGTCTTCGAGGAAGCGGGCATTAAAGTAACTCCCAAACTCCCCGATGATGCCACTATGGCTGCACTTTGGGACGAGCACAATTACGTCATGCTTGATGGTGGTACGACCATGGGACCCGACCCGATGCGCTACCAGTACATTTTCGCTACCGATACTGCCAAGGGCAATATCATGCTGTATCAGAATCAGGAAGTAAAAGACCTGTTTGCGAAGGCAACCTCCAGCTCGGATCCGGAAGAGATTGAAGCAACCTATAAATTGATCCAGGAGAAAATTGCAGATGACGTTCCCAATATTCCCCTGTGGTACCGTCATACAATTTACGCTCATGACAAAAACCTCGTTATCGAAGAAGCAATCCCGGTTGGTTACGTTCACTTCAGATTCCTGAGGATGGACAAGCTGTACTTTAAGAAATAGCAAGCAGTAATTGTTCACGTGGTGTCAGGGGAGCAATCCCCTGACACCAGAGAGGACCTCTGATGAGAAAGTACCTGACCAAACGGATTTTGATCATGATACCGATGCTTTTCGGAATCACGTTATTATCTTTTTTAATTATGAATCTTGCGCCCGGAGATCCGGTGATGATGTTTGTAGACCGGGAGAGAGGCGCTCCGGATCCCGCGGAAATTGCACGTGTCAGAGCTCAATTGGGCTTGGATAAGCCTTTGGGCGTCCGTTATGTTTACTGGCTCAAGAATACAATCTCCGGTGACCTGGGGTATTCCTTGTTCAGCAGGCAACCCGTTTTGACAGAAATCCAGTTACGCATCGGCAATACGATCCTGTTGGCACTTCTTTCAATGGTGGTTTCCGCCATTTTGGGGATGTTAGTGGGGCTGATATGTGCCCTGAACCAGTATAAATTAGTAGACTACATCCTCTCCATCCTTGCCTTTATCGGGCTCTCCCTTCCGGGGTTTTGGCTGGCCATGATGCTGATCCTGTTTTTCACCAACAAGCTTGGGTGGCTCCCTTCGGTGGGGTTGATAGACCTGAGTCTGATAAATCCTCCTTTATGGGTGGATATTTGGGACAGAGTGAAGCATTTAATCCTGCCTGTTACTGCGATGTCTTTGAGTTCAATCGGTGGTTGGGCGCGATATCAAAGAGCAGCCTTTTTGGAGGTGCAGCAGCAGGATTACATCCGCACCGCCCGCAGCAAGGGTTTAAGTGAGCGCGTGATTTCTTTCCGGCATGCTTTTCGAAATGCCGCGCTCCCTATCATCACCATCCTGGGCATGTCTCTGCCAGGATTGATTGGCGGCACTTTCCTGATCGAAAGTATTTTTAGTTTGCCAGGCATGGGCAGGCTGGGCTTGGTGGCTATTATGAACCATGACTACCCGGTTATCATGGCAGTCACTTTATTCTCATCAATCCTGGTTCTTCTTGGCACGTTCCTCGCGGACGTGACCTACGCGTTGGTTGATCCGCGCATTCGTTACAACTGAGGTGAAGCATGAGTGAACTTTCAAATGTTGCACCAAGCGTTTTTATAGACGAAGAAGACCGCTACTTTACCGAGAAGGTGGAAGGCTTTTGGACCTTGGTTTGGAGGCGTTTCCGCCGGCACAAACTGGCTATGTTCGGTCTGATCGTTCTACTTTCCCTGCTCGTCCTTACCATGGGCGCGCCCCTGTTCACAAAGTTCAAACCTGATCAGATGCATCTTGAAATTATTAAATACGGGCAGCCCCTTCCCCCTGATTCCAAGTTTATCTTTGGAACGGATTGGATAGGCCGGGATTACTATACCCGTCTGATTTATGGGGGCCGTACGTCCCTGATGGTAGGTTTTCTGTCTACAGGCTTGTCCTTGTTGATCGGGGTGTTATTGGGCTGCATCGCCGGGTTTTACGGCGGAATGGCTGACATGATCATCTCCCGTTTCATCGAGATGCTCACCTGCATTCCCACTTTTTTCCTTCTGCTTACGGTAAATGCGCTTCTACGGCCGAATACCACTAATGTGATCCTCATTTTAGGACTCTTCGGGTGGATGGGAGTGGCTCGTCAGGTTCGCGCGCAGTTTTTATCCCTGCGCGGCCAGGAATTCGCGGAAGCAGCGGTTGCGCTGGGGCTCTCGGATGCGCGTATTATCTTCAGACATCTCCTGCCAAATTCGCTCATGCCCGTTATTGTCAGCGCGACGATGGCAGTGGCAGGTAACATCATAGCAGAATCAGGTCTTTCTTACCTGGGTATGGGTATTCAGGAACCTGCGGCAAGTTGGGGCAGCATGCTCAAGCTGGCGCAGCCCTATATCACGACCGCGCCCTGGCTGGCTATCTTCCCCGGTATATTTATCTCGCTTATAGCACTCTCGCTCAACTTTATGGGTGATGGATTGCGGGATGCGCTTGATCCGCGGGCAATGAGTTAAGGAGAACAATCATGAAAACTGATCCAATCCTTGACATCAAAAACTTGAAAACGGGTTTCCGTACCCGCCACGGGGTAGTTCCGGCGGTGGACGGTGTAGACCTGCATATCCGTAAGGGTGAGTCGGTTGCGCTGGTAGGGGAGTCTGGTTCAGGAAAGAGTGTGACTGCCCTGTCAATCTTAAGACTTTTAGCCATCCCGCCGGCATCAATTAAGGCTGATTCGATGACCTATGACGGTGTTGAACTGTCCAAATTATCCGATCGCGAGATGCGAGACATTCGCGGCAATAAAATCTCCATGATCTTTCAGGAACCCATGACCAGCCTGAACCCGCTGATGACAGTGGGCTTCCAGATCAGTGAAGCCTTGGAAACGCACCGCAATCTGAGCCGCAGGGAGGCACGCCCCATTGTAATTGAACAGTTAGACAGCGTGGGCATTCCTGACCCGCAGGTGCGGGTAGATGATTATCCACACCAAATGTCCGGTGGGATGCGTCAGCGTGTGATGATTGCCATGGCTCTGAGCTGCAATCCCAACATTCTCATCGCGGACGAACCAACAACAGCGCTGGATGTGACCATTCAAGCTCAAATACTGGACCTTATCTCCAGCATTCAGCATGACCGCAAGATGGCTATGCTGCTGATTACTCACAACCTTGGAATTGTCGCGGAAGTGGCTCAGCGGGTTCTGGTGATGTACGGCGGACAGATTATGGAAGAAGCTCCGGTGGAAGCCATTTTCAATGATGCCGCGCATCCCTATACCCACGGGCTGCTGAGCTCCATTCCATCTGCGGAAGTGAAAGTGCCCCGCCTCAATGTAATCCCCGGCGTGGTACCCAGTCCGCTGTTTTACCCCAAGGGATGCCGCTTCCATCCGCGCTGCAAGTTCGCGCAGGAGCAATGTCGCGAAGAAATGCCAGGAATTACCGAGCTTTCGGATGGAAGAAAAGTCCGATGCTTCTACCCGCTTTCCGGAGGTAGTCATGTATGAAGTAGAGATTTTGAACCTGAAGAAATACTACCCAGTACGTGAGAAGTTGTTCTCCACCTCCCAGCGCTATGTGAAGGCGGTAGATGATGTAAGCCTGGCCATCCGCAAGGGTGAGACCTTCGGCTTAGTGGGGGAATCCGGCTGCGGGAAAACAACTTTGGGCAAATGCCTTCTGCGCATCATCCCCTATACCAGCGGGAAGGTCATTTTTGAAGGACAGGATATCGACACGTTGAGCAAGCACGACTTGCTGCGTTTGCGCCAAAAGATGCAGATCGTTTTCCAGGACCCTTACTCATCACTCAACCCGCGTATGGCGGTGGGTACTTTGTTGAAGGAGCCGCTCATTGCGCATCGCCTGATGAACAACGAACAGGCCGAAGAGCGCGTCAAGGAAGTGCTCGGTATGGTGGGTCTTAAGCCTTTCCATGCGCACCGCTACCCGCATGAATTCTCAGGCGGACAGAGGCAGCGCATTTCCATTGCGCGCGCACTGGTGATGAACCCGCATTTCATTGTCTGTGATGAGCCCGTTTCAGCATTGGATGTTTCTGTTCAGTCTCAGGTTCTGAACCTTTTGGATGACCTGAAGGAGCAAATGGGGCTGACATACTTGTTCATCTCGCATGATCTTTCAGTGGTACGGCATGTTTCTGATCGAATAGGGGTGATGTACCTCGGTAAACTGGTGGAGTCAGCCAGAGAGGAAGACCTCTATACCAACCCAATGCACCCCTACACTAAAGCGCTGCTCTCAGCGATGCCTGTGCCGCGTGTAGGTGCCAAGCGCGACCGCATGGTGCTGCAGGGAGAACTCCCCAGCCCAATGAATATCCCACCCGGTTGCCCATTCCACACGCGCTGTCCCTTTGTCATGCCGGTTTGTTCCGAAGTCTTGCCCGAATTGGCAGATTATGGCAATGAACGCCAGTGCGCTTGTCACCTTTATCCAAGGAGTGAGCAGAATGAAAAATGAAACCTTCGAGAAGGTAGGTTTTTGTTATTACCCCACACCGTTGGAAGAAGCTATAGGACTGGAGAAGGAGTTAGGCACAAACAAACGCATTTTTTGGAAACGCGACGATACTACCTCCGTTGGACTTGGGGGTAACAAAAACCGCAAACTGGATTACGTTCTTGCTCAGGCGCGTTCTCTCGGTTGTGATGCCGTTATAACCTGGGCGGGTTTACAGTCTAACCACTGCCGGCAGACGCTGGCTTTTGCAAATAAATTGGGGATGGAGTGCCACCTTGTACTCAACGGCGAAGAACCGGATGAGTATCAGGGGAACCTCCTGGTTTTCCTCATTTTCGGGGCGAAGATCCATTTTGAGGCAGACGGAGAGAAATGTGATGCCCGCTGCCAGGAACTGGTGAAGCAATTGACCGTCGAAGGCAAAAAACCTTACTATGTGCCAATAGGAGCTTCGTACCCTCTCGGTTCGCTTGGCTATATTGACAGTATGCGTGAGATCGGCGAACAATTAGCCGAATTGGGATTAGTGCCGGATCACATATTCCTTGCCAGCGGCTCAGGCGGGACGCAAGCAGGATCGGTGGTTGGTGCTCTGCGATACCTGCCGGGAACAGTGGTCCATGGGGTTTCTGTAAGTCGGAGTGAGGAACGTCAGCAAGCTAATGTTCTCATGCAATGTCAGAAATTGGTGGAATTTTTAGGTTGGAATGACCTAAATCCGCGCATGGAAGACGTGGTGATCGATGATACTCAGTTGGGAGAAGGCTATGCCATTCCAACGCTTGCAGGTTTGGAGGCTATGCGGCGGGTTGGCAAATCCGAAGGTATCCTGTTAGACCCTGTGTATACCGGTAAGGCGATGGCAGCTTTGCTCAAGAATTTGGAAAACCTGCCGCTAAGAGAAAATGGGGTCGTAGTATTTATCCATACTGGTGGAGCGCCAGCCGTCTTCCATTATCGTAAAGCAATACAGGACTACTTGATGAATCCAACTTAGCATTGGATTTTCTCCTTTAATCGATAGTTGTTTTGGTAAGTTGGAAACCAGTTCCAAAGTCCGGAACTGGTTTCCATTTAATACGAAGAGG
Source organism: Anaerolineaceae bacterium (assembly GCA_040772525.1). Classification (GTDB taxonomy): domain Bacteria; phylum Chloroflexota; class Anaerolineae; order Anaerolineales; family Anaerolineaceae; genus Mesolinea. Next base: position 1,121,365 of record JAXGXZ010000001.1, read on the forward strand.
TATTTAAAGAAAAAGAGCGCCTTTCCGGAGGCGCTCAGCTTGTTTGTCTCTCTAAACTCCCAGGCTTTATTTTTTAAACACGACATCCGCGGGCATGCCGGGTTTCAGGTTCTGCCCGGGGTTGTGTACCGAGATAGTGACTTTATAGACAGAAGAGGTGCGGGTGGTGGTGGTCTGCAGGTTGCGCGGGCTGAATTCAGCTTCGTTGGCGATCCGGGACACCGTGCCGCTGAACTCCTGATTGGGGAAGGAATCGGTGGTTATGCTGACGACATCGCCCACCTTGACCTGTCCGTAGTAAGTCTCGGGCATATAAACTTCCAGCGTGACTTCGTCCAGAGGTGTAACGACCATTGCGATGCCGCCAGCGGGCAGAATTTCACCGGCTTTCAGGTTGAGTGCGGTGATCGTGCCTCTGATGGGGCTCGAAACAGTGCTCTTCTCCAACTGTAGCTCCAGTAATTTAAGAGCAGCTTCGGCTTCCGTGATCATACTCTCTGCTTGAGCCACACCTGCCTGGGCTTGCTTGAGCGCGGATTCAGCCAATGCCACCTGGCGGGACTGCCTGCCTGTCTCTAGTTGGAGCAGCTGATCCCGCGCGAAATCGAATTGAGATTGCGCGACAGCCAGTTGCGAACGTTTTTCCAAAATAGCTTCGGCATCTTTGCCAGTCAGGGAGTTTTGGTACTTTTTCAGCGTGGCGTTGAAGTTGCTTTCCATCTCGTCGGCTACTTGTTGGGCTGCGTCTTCCAGATCTTTATCGCCAGTGGCTTGGGCGCGTACCAGAGTTTGTCTGGCAATATCCCAGGCCATTTCGTCTTCCGCGAGCTGTTTTTCCAAATCGGCAAAGTCTTTATTAGCCACTTTTCCCACTTCGGCTTCAAGCGCCTTTTGTTTACTTTCCAACTCCTTCGCGGTTCTTTCCAGATTGGCTTTGGCGGCCTCGATTTGCTCGCTTTTTTCAAAGTACCAGGCTGGTTGGTAATCTTCCGCGGTCTCCCGGTTCCAGGCCTGGAGGCGAGCGGGCATGTCCGCAGCATGGGCACCATCCACAGCCAAGTCATACTGTAATTGAGCAGCGTTTGCCTGAGCTTTTACCACCTCCAAAGCGTCCTTGGCGGTAGCCAAACCTGCCTCAGCCTGATTTTTCTGTGCAATCAGGATGGCATCTTCCAGGCGGAAGAGCAAGTCTCCGGCTTCGACCGTTTGGCCTTCCTCCACAAAGACTTCGGCAATCTTACCATTCAATTCCGATGAGACATTCACCGAACTGCCTGAGATATAGCCTGTGCCCTGATTGGGGTCTGTTGTGGCTTGAATGCAGCCGGTAAGCAGCAGAGCTGCAGCAATGAGTGAGAGTAACAATTTTTTCATAAGAAACCTCGCTTATAGATGTTTACGGAAGGCAACCAAAGACGCGATGAAGAACAAGAAGCTGGTCGCGACCATCGGGAGAGTGGATGTCCACACCAGGGTTGCGGCGGAAGCTCCGCGTACGATAATGCCCCGGGTGATTTCAAGATATTGAGTAACGGGCAGTAATTCGCTGTACCAAAAGGTGAAGCTGGGCATGCTCTCACGGGAGAACATCAGACCGGAAAGAATGACGGCAGGGATGACCACCACGAACATGGCAATGTAGACGGCTTGCATCTGGGTTCTGGATATATTGGAGATGAGCACGCCCATGCCTAAAGAACCGAGGATAAAGACAGCGCTCAAGCCAACCAGATGCAGCAGGTTTCCCTGGACGGTAATGCCAAAGAGGAAATAGCCCAACCACAGCATGATCCCGAGGTCAAACAAACAGATGAAAAGGTATGGAATGATTTTGCCCAACATTAGTTCCCAGGGTTTAATGGGCGTGACAATGAGCTGTTCCATGGTGCCCTGCTCCCGTTCGCGAACGATCGTGAGTGCCGAGAGCAGCAGCGCTTGTACCTGCAAAATGATACAGATCAATCCGGGGATCATATAGACTTTTACGTCGCCGGAGGGGTTGTACATGGTGCGCATACGTGTATCGATGGGCATCTCGATCATCTGCCCCATCCCGTTTTTGGAAAGCGTCTTCACCAGAATATCCTGTGAAGCTTTTTGGCTGAATGCATCCAGTTTCAAGCGGTAGGCAGCTGCGTCTGAAGGATTGGCGGAGCCATCGATCAGGACGAGCACTTCAGCTTGCTGGCCCAGAGCGAGCTTTCGCCCGAAATCTTCAGGGATGACCATGCCAACCTTGACAGCGTTAATATCAATGAGCTCCTGAATCTCATCTTCACCGCTGACGTAGTGTGTAACCTCAAAATCCTTGCTGGCTGTAAACCTCTGAATGTAGGCGCGGGACTGGTCGGAATGGCTTTGGTCTGCCACGGCGATGGCTACATTGAGGCTCTCTACCGAGATGCCGTAACCTAGCAGGAGCAGGAGCATGGCTGGCAGCAGGATGATAAGCGCCATCGTGCGCGGGTCGCGCCATATATGCAGCACCTCTTTTTTCATAATTGTCCATAATCTGAACATGCTTATCCTCCAAACTCTGCTTGTTTACGTTGTTCATGAACCAGAGCAATAAATGAGTCTTCCAAAGTAGGCAGGATCCTATTCGCGCTGGCATTGACGCCCTTCGTGCTCAGTTTCTCCATCAGCGGATTAATGTCTGTATCATGATCCAGCGTGAGATGTATCTGTACGCCGTTCATACTGAGGTTTCTGACCTCCGGGAGGTTGGAAAGGGTTGAGGTAGTCAGTTCGATGTCGTCACTGCTAATCTCATAAAGCGCACCGCCATAATTGTCTTTGATCTCATCCGGGCTGGCTAGAGAAATAAGCCTGCCCTGATACATCATGCCAATCTGGTTGCAGTAATCTGCTTCATCCATGTAATGCGTCGTGGCTAATACGGCAATATTCTGAGCCGCCAGGCGATAGATCAGGTCCCAAAAGTCGCGCCGGGAGACGGGGTCAACCCCCGCGGTAGCTTCGTCTAAAAAGAGCATCTGCGGTTGGTGCACCACAGCACAGGCTAAGGCCAGGCGCTGCCGCCATGCACCGGAAAGAGAGCGTACAATCTCCCGGCGTTGATTGGCAAGCTCACTCAGTTCGAGCATTTCCTCAACGCGAGTCTGGCGTTCCCGCGCGGACCTGACCCCATAGATCGAGGCGTAAAAATTGATGTTTTCCACCACTGTGAGATCGTTGTAAAGCGAGAATTTTTGAGACATATAACCGATGCGCTGCTTAACCTGTTCCGGCTGTTTGGCTACATCGAAACCCAATACCGTGGCTGTACCGCTGTTTGGCTTGAGCAGTCCTGTCAGCATGCGGATGGTGGTGGTTTTCCCCGCGCCATTGGGGCCAAGAAGACCAAATATCTCTCCGGAAGGGATATCAAAACTGACCCCGTCCACAGCTAAGAATCCGTTGAACTTTTTCACCAGGTTTCTGGCTTGAACAGCCATTGTTTTGTTAGTCATGCTTTTCCCTTTGTTCACTGACTGTGCGCACGAAAACATCTTCCATAGTCCTGGGGGCGAAACGCAGGATCCGGACCTCCGCGCTGGCTTGTTTGAAATCCCGCTCCAGGGTCTCTAAAACGCGCTCACCGTCCGCGTGCGTGGCAACCGCAATCCTTAAACGATCTCCTACAGGATTCCAGGAGAGCAGACCAGGCGTTTCTTCCACAACTTTTCGCATGATTTTACGTGGTGTGGCTTTGACTTCGAGCACTTCATACGGGAGTTCATTGGTCAGATCACGCGGCGAGCCAATGGTCAGAATTTTTCCGCCATACAGCATGGCAACTTCAGAGCAGCGCTCCGCTTCGTCCATATAGGGGGTAGAAAGTACCACGGTGACCCCATCGATAATCACGTTGGTGAGCATAGACCAAAGTTCCCGCCGGGAGACCGGGTCCACCCCTGTGGAAGGCTCATCCAGAAGAAGTACCCTTGGGCTGTGAATGATGGCGCAGCCAAGCGCTAGTTTTTTCTTCATACCGCCTGAGAGCTTGCCGGCTTTACGGTTCTCAAAGGGTTTCAGCTGCGTAAAATCGAGGATTTTTTCAATGCGTTCTTCCTTGGCCTGCTTTGGCACGCGCTGGATGTTGGCAAAGAATCCCAGGTTTTCCCTCAGGCTGAGGTCCGGATACTGCGAAAAATCCTGAGGCATATACCCGATCAGGTTGCGGATCTTCTCCGTGTCTTTGCGCAGGTCAAATCCGCCCAGAGAAGCACTGCCCGAACTGGGAAGCAGTACAGTGGAGAGGATGCGCAGCAGAGTGGTTTTGCCTGCCCCATCCGGCCCAACGATGCCAAACAGAGAGCCCGAGGGGACCTCCAAGGAAATGTCATCTATCGCCGGGCTGCCGTGTTTGAGGTAGCGCTTGGTAAGATGGCTAGCCTGAATTTGTGGTTTTGACTGCATGGCTTCTTTATACTTAAACAGGGCAGGCGGCGTAAGTGAAAATAATCCTAAAAAAGGAGGAGGATTCTCCAAATCTGTTTAGCAGGGGTCGAGAGAGGTGGTAATATCGTAGTATGAAGAAAACCCTCGAACCAACCATTATTAAGCTTTACCGTTATTTTGCGCTGGTATGCGGGGTTTACTTTTTTGTTATCTTGTCTTACGCGGCGCTGAACTTTCCCCAACAGCGTATTTTATGGATCCAATCCAACATTAACATTGTGACCAGTGTGATCCTGGTCCTGTATTTCTCGCTGCCCTTTCTGTTCAGAAAACGCGGCAAACGCTATCTGGCGCTTGGCATTGCTTTTCATTCAGCCAGCTCGGCTTTCTCGTTCGGATTGAATTTCTTAAACCCTAATCTGCAGCTATGGGAAGCGCTCAATTCGATTTGGTCCTTTATGCCCGTATGGCTGGTTCTGGTTGTGATTGTAGCCTGGCAGTACCGCTTTCCGGCTGTATTAGGATTCACCTTTTTTGTTTTTTGCCTTAACTTTGGGTTGACCTACCGGGTAATCGAACAGATAACTCTCACGAATCTGCAGTACCTTGGGCTGCCTTTCATTCTGGGATTTGCTTTTGTAATCGTGGGCACGCTGATCACACAGTTGGTGCGGCAGGAACGTGAGCAACAGGCGGCATTAATTATCGCCAATCAGAAGCTGGTTGCTTATAACATGACGCTGGAAGACCTCTCTGTCAGCCGGGAACGCAACCGCATCGCCCGGGAGCTTCATGATACCCTAAGCCACACACTCAGCGGGACCGCGATCAATCTGGAGGCTGTTAAGGTAGTTCTGCCGCGGGACAGTAAGAAAGCAACGGAGATGATTGACACCTCTCTAGCGGCGGTACGGGAAGGCTTGGTGGAAACCAGACGCGTGCTTGTGGATCTGCGCGCTGCTTCGCTGGAAGAATATGGGCTCCTGGCCTCCCTCCAGCAGCTGCTTGAAAATGTCCGTACCCGTGAAGGGCTCAAGGTTACCCAGGAGCTGCCCGAATTTCTCAATTTACTGCCTTCCCATGTGGAACATATTTTTTACCGCATCGCGCAGGAGGGTCTGCAAAATGTGGTTCAGCATGCATCAGCTAAAAACGTATTTTTTCAACTCCAACAACCCCCAAACGCGCTCAATCTGGTTATCACGGATGACGGTGTGGGCTTTGACGATACAAAAATTCAGCGGGGAAGCCACCTGGGACTCCTGGGCATGCAGGAACGCGCTGCGTCCATTGGAGCCCAGTTGTCTATCCATGCCGAACCTGGCCGCGGCACCAAATTGAGTTTACAGTGGAAACGCGCGCATGATTAAGATACTGATCTGTGATGACCAGGAGATTGTGCGGGAAGGCCTGCGAAATATCCTTGAAAGTGACCCGGAGTTGGTGGTTGTCGGCACTGCCATTCACGGGCAGGACGCGCTTGACCATTTGGAGGTTGTGCAGCCTGATCTGGTTCTCATGGACCTGCATATGCCCATTATGAGCGGCCCGGAGGCTATCCGGCGGATCCGCGCGAATAATAAAACGCTGCCTGTTCTTGTGCTTACTACCTACTCAGAGGATACCTGGTTGTTTGACGCCATCCGCAGCGGAGCTACGGGTTACATACTTAAGGACCGTCCAGGCGCAGAACTGATCAGCATCATTAAAGAAACCGTGCAAGGCGGGCATTACATTGACCCGCAGGTGGCAGGAAAACTTATCAAGAATGTGGCTTCCAATTACCCGAAAGAGAAAGAATCTGGCATCGAACTCACGGAACGCGAAGCGGAAATCCTGAATTTGGTGGTGAAGGGTTATTCTAATCCAGAGATCGCGGCTGGTCTTTTCCTCTCAGAGGGGACCGTGCGCAACCACATGACGGTCATCTTCTCCAAATTGGGCGTCCAGGATAGAACGCAGGCGGCAGTGAAAGCGATCAAATTTGGTTTGGTAAAACTGAACGAACTCTAAGTCCAACTTCCTTTTATTCATTCAATTATGTCTTGTCTTTTACCAATGGCCCGCCTATTTAGCGGAAAATTGGTACATATGTACCTTATTTTATAATTGACACTCGCTAAACCTAGCCTCTATAATTATTTATGTCAACCCAATCAGGTACATTTGTACATTACCGTATTTGAACATGAAAGAAAAACCGGATTACGAGCTGCTTTATCGGATCGCCCAACGGTACTACATCGAAGGGTGTTCTCAGCAGATGATTGCCATGCAGGAAAACATTTCACGCCCGCATGTTTCCCGGCTTTTGACCAAGGCGCGCCAGTTCGGGATTGTGACCATCAGGGTGGAGATGCCTCAATCTGTGGAGATCCGCAATTTGGCTGATCAGCTGCAGCTCTCTCTCAACCTCAGAGATGTGGTCCTGGTGGAAGTTCCTGAAGCCCAGGCTCAGGATTCCCGCAAGGTTTCCGAGTGCATCGCGCGTACGGCTGGCCAGCGGCTCTTGGAATTGCTGGGCAACTCCCGTAACGTAGGCATTGGTTGGGGGTATACGATCTACCAAACCGCGCTCCTGCACCCCAAGTTGAGCACAAAGATGCCGCTTACTTTTATTCCTCTGGTTGGGATCTCAGATGAAAATAACCCCTATCTGCAGAGTAACGTGATTGTCGACCGCTTCGCTGAAAAATTCAACGCCCGCAGTTATTACACGAGTGTACCGGCGTTCTACCAACGGGACGCCCGCAAAATGCCCATTGAGCAGGATCGTTATGAGCGCCTAAAGCAGAGATGGAAAAATTTGGATGCTGCTGTGGTTGGGTTGGGTCCCAAGTTTTCGGATGGAGATTTCCTGATCAGTGAGGTTTCTGAAGAATACAAGCAGCTCATTGCCAACAGCCAGGCGGTTGGCGATATATTGGCCAGCTTTTTCTACGAAGACGGAAGCATTTTGGAATCGAGTGCTTATTACGAGCAGATCTCCCTGCCTCTAGAGAAGCTGAAGTCCATCCCCGTGGTCATTTGTATGGCGGGCGGCGATACAAAGGTACGTGGGTTGGTCAGCGCGGCCAGGCATGGGTACTATAAGACTCTTATCACGGATCAGCGCACAGCCCAACTTATGCTCGATGAGATTAATAATAAACAGGGGCACTAACATGATGCATATTCTTTTTGTATCCCACGGACGTCTGGCAGAGGCCATGATTTCAAGCGCGGAAATGATTGCCGGTGACCAGAATGGTAAAGTGGTCGGGATCGGTCTCTACCCGAATGAAAGCCCGGAATCTTTGCAGGAAAAAGTGGTGGAGTATCTAAAGAATGTCCAAGCGGCGAAGTTGCTGGTTTTCACCGATTTAGTTTCCGGAACGCCGTTCAATGTGGTGGGTTCACTTATGCAGACGTATCCGTTCAGGCATCTGAGCGGGATCAACCTGGGATTGCTTTTGGAGGCAATCCTCCTGCGGGAAGACCTGACCCCCAAAGAACTCGCGGAACACCTGATCTCAATGTTTCCCAACACCCTGATGGATGTAAACGCCCTTATGGGCAGGCAGGAGCCTTATGCGTAATATTGTTTTAGCCAGAATTGATGACAGATTGATCCACGGTCAAATTGTGACTTCGTGGTGTAAATCCAACCGGGCTCAGGTGATCCTGATTGCGGATGATAAGCTGACCCAGGATAACTTTACCCAACGCCTGCTCAGGGCCGCGGCGCCCCCGGATATCCGGGTTGAAATTAAGACCGTCGAAGAGGCCGCAAACTACCTGTTGGAAGAAGACCCCAAACAGGAACGTATTATCCTCTTGACAAAAATCCCTCAGACAATGCGCGATCTCATCGCGAGAAATGTTCAAATTACCTCTATTAATTTGGGAGGAATGGGTGCGAAAGCAGGAAGGAGCCGATTAAACAAGAATATTTCAGCCAGTCCAGAAGAAGTTGAATGCCTAAAAGAATTAATGCAAAAAGGAATAGATATTTATTATCAATTGATCCCTGCAGACCACGCAACTAATCTCAAAAACATTCTGAAAGGAGAGAGATGACACTTACGCAGGCAATCTTATTAGGGGTGCTTTATTACTTTGCCAACAGCCCCTGGCCATTTGGTGGATTGGGCAACTATGCCATTCTTTATCGCCCCATGATCCTTGGTTTGATCGTGGGTATTATTCTTGGAAATCCAGTCTTGGGTGTAACCATCGGGGCAACGATCAACCTGATGTATATCGGTTTCATCAGCGCAGGAGGTTCGATGCCCGCAGATATGTCCCTGGCGGGTATTTTGGGTACGGCTCTGGCCATATCCGGCGGGCTGGACATGAACGCCGCCCTGGCCGTGGCAGTTCCCCTGGGGCTGCTCGGTGCCTTGGTTTGGGTGGGCCGTCTGACCTTTGACTCTGTCTTTGTGCGCCTGGCAGATAAGTATACAGAAGAGGGCAAGCCGGAAAAAATCTGGATCGTCAATATTTTGCTGCCGCAGATCCTGCTCTTCCTGATTACCGCCATACCCTGCTTCCTGGCTGCCTATTATGGCGCAGATATGATCGCTAACCTGATCAACAAACTGGGTGGAAACTTCCTGCGCATTCTGAGCGTGATCGGCGGAATGCTGCCGGCAGTCGGTATTGGCATGATGCTGATGGCCATCTATAAAGGCCCCGCGCGCGTGTTCTTCTTCCTCGGGTTCCTGGTGTCTGCCTTCCTTGGACTGAAGACGCTGCCCCTGGCGCTGATCTTCCTCGCACTGACCATTATCTACATCTCGCTCAAACACCCGGATGAACCGGTTACAGAAGAAGAGAGCGCGGATATCTCCGGTGGCGGCGAATTGAAAACGAGCAAGCTGTTAGACCGCAAGGACATCCTCAGTGCCTGGTGGAAATGGATGTATTACTTCCAGTCCTGCTACAACTATGAGCGTATGCAGGGCATCGGTTTTCTGCATGCCATGAGCCCGGTGCTTTCCAAGCTGTATAAGGACGACCCGGAAGAGATGAAAGCTGCCATGCGCAGGCATGGAGAGTTTTTTAACACAGAGAATGCCACGGGTTCAGCTGTCATTGGCCTGGTAGTGGCTATGGAGGAACAGAAGAAATTAGGCGCGGACTTGAGCGATGAGGCTTTCACTTCCATCAAGACCGGCTTGATGGGTCCGCTGGCAGGTGTGGGCGATACGATCTGGCAGGGTGTCATGATTCCTCTGATGATCGTGCTCTTCCTCGGTCCCGCCCGGGATGGCAATGTGGGTGCTCCCATCCTGTATGCCATTCTGTTCTACTTGATATATTATGCGTTTGGTTACTGGCTGCTGCGCCTGGGTTACAATCGCGGCAGTGAAGCCATCTTGAATCTGATGGAGAACAAGGCCATTAATAAAGTGATTGTTGGCGCGGGAATTATGGGATCTGCTGTGATGGGAGGCCTGGTTTCCCAGTACGTGAATGTATCAACTGCCATCAAGTTCCCCATGGGGCCCGAGAAGGAATTCTCACTCCAGACCGATTTCTTTGACGCGCTCGTGCCCGGTTTGCTGGGTTTGCTGCTGACACTGGGCGCCTACACGCTACTGAAGCGCGGCTGGAAAACACAATATGTTATTCTGCTCGTCATCGCCATCGCTGTGATTGGCGGTTTGATCGGAATATTCTAAGCATGCAACGGGGCAGGCATTTGGCGTGCCTGCCCCAGGTTATCAACGGGAGGCTGACTCATGACTGAAAAAATGCAGGCTGTGCTTGTCACGGCTCCAAATAAGGCGGAAGTACGAGAGATCAATAAGCCAAAACCTGCCAGGAATGAAGTCCTTGTCCGTATTAATGCGACCGCGCTGTGCACTTGGGAACAGCGGGTCTTTGTAGGAGAAAAAAAGGTTCCCCTGCCGCTGGTAGGCGGGCACGAAACTGTTGGCCAAATTGCTGCTCTTGGAGAGGGCGTGGATCCGGCTAAGTACCCGGTTGGGCAGGCAGTGGCAGTGCGAGTAATCAAGCAGTGCAATAGTTGTGTCTACTGCCGCACGGGAATCCCTAATTTGTGTGAAGAGACCAGTTCATTTAGGCTGGATGGACCAGAAGTTTACGGCATGGGCGGCTTGGCTGAATATATCAGCCTGGATCGTTCTTCCGTGTGGCTTTTTGAGCATGATGTCCCACTCAAGGATCAGGTGATGACAGAGCCTCTGGCTTGTGTATTGAACAGTGTCTCCAGGGCCTCCATACAGCCGGGTGATGACGTGCTCATTGTCGGTGGAGGCGTGATGGGACTGCTGCACGTGGCAGTCGCGAAGCTTCTGGGAGCTTTTACGATACTAAGTGAGCCCAACCCCAAAAGACGAAAAATAGCGGACTCCATAGGCTGCCATGTGACTCTCGATCCCACCCACGAAGACTTGCCCCAGGCCATCCAGCAGCTTACGGGTGGGCGTGGTCCGAGAGCTGTTTTTAATACCACAGCAATTCCTGCCATTGCTGAACAAACCCTGGGCCTGACCGGAAAAGGCGGGACCTTTGTCATGTACAGCTCCCAACATCCGGACAGCCCCATTCAGGTCAGCCCGAACTGGGTGCACAATACCGAAGTGCGCATAACGGGAGCTGTCAATCCCAGCACATCTTCATTCGATCAGGCTGTCCGAACGATTGATAAGGGCATCCTTCAACCAGGCGGTCTGGTTACCGCCGAGTTCGACTTCAAAGACTGCCAGGCTGCTTTTGAAGCAGCCGTGAACCCTGAAAATTTCAGGGTGATGATCAAATTCTGTTGAGTAAGGGAAGAACCGTTTTCAGGCTGCCTTGCCTATGCAGCCGAATTGTTTCATTTTAACAATCGCGGCTTGTTTGATGGCTTCCACGGCTTGCAGGCTGATGGAAAAATAAGGTGTTTTCCCGGAAAGATCATTTTCCTTAAAGGATTTCAGCGCGGCCAGAGTGAGATCGGTAAAGATGTTGACCTTATTAATCCCGCTGGCAATGATCTGGCGAAAATCTTCATCAGACAATCCTGAACCACCGTGCAGGACTAATGGCAGGTTTCCGGTGGCAGATTTGATCTCAGCGCAGCGATCAAAACTGAGGATAGGGCTGGATTTATAAACCCCGTGCACGGTACCTACGGACACTGCCAGCGCGTCCACACCCGTGTGCTCCACAAACTCCAATGCCTGGCCTACTTCGGTATAAACGCTGGTGTCGTCTGTATACATGCCCTCATTTCCGGCCACATGCCCCAGTTCTGCCTCAACCCCAATGCCCAGCGGGCGGCATAATTCCGCGACTTCGGCTGTGAGGCGGATGTTCTCTTCAAAAGGCTTGTCGGAGGCATCAATCATCACGCCCGTGAAGCCGCAAGCAACTGCCCGGCGGATGATGGGCAGGTTGGTGGCATGATCCAGATGAATACAGACGGGTACCTTTGCGTCCTCAGAAAGCTGCCTCAGCCAGGCAATGAAGGCCTCCATGGGTGTTAAACTGTCAAAGACTTCCACGTAAGAGAGGATCACAGGGGAAAGGGTTTCTTCCGCGGCTTGGATAACAGCGGCGGCCATCTCAATGTTAAACACATCATAGGCGCCAATCGCGTAAGATTGCTCATTGGCTGGGGCGAGGATTTGCGAAAGATTGACCAAAGGCATAAGTGATCTCCTTCCAGGGTTAGCGGACAGTTCAGTTACCCGAATGATATCACGCCAATGCCCTGCGTGACGGAGTACGGTTGTGTAAAATGCGGCTTGTCTTAGGTAAAAGACCTTATTCAGATGCAGTTGTACTGTGCGCGTGAAAGCGCAAAATGATCATTTCCTTGACCGGATGATAACTCACGCAGGAAAAGAGAACAGAAAACGGTCGGGGGCAAAGTTTCTTTGCTCCCGACCGACAGATAAAACAGCAGATATATTAAAGATATTCTGACACACTTCACTACTTTACGTATCTTGTTTCAAAATAGCAGTAAGTCTTCCAATTCTCGTTAGGATTCATGAGTTCCCAGAAAATTGTGAAGTCATATTTTCCCTTATACTCATCGTAGCCTTCGACTGTGAAATAGTATGATTTGCCGGGACCGGTCTTGTCAATGCCATAAAAGAACCATTCGACCTTATCGGTAGCGCCGCTCACAGGAGCAATAACGAAATCGCTGGTCCAAGTGGTGGAGCTGTTGTTTATCAGTTCTGCGCGGGCGTCAAACCTGCCGTCTATCCACATATCTACCAAATTGTAGTGAACCTCGCAGCCCGTCGCGGGTTTAGAGGGGGTTTTTGTAGCCGGTGAGGGAACTTTGAGCACAACGGTCAGAGGGGCATCTTTGGTACCCACGCCAAAGATCGTCCCATCATTGGCTTTTAATTTGAACCTGGCGGTGAAGTCGCCGCCGGAATTTGGGCTGACCAATTGGACAGAAATATCAACCGAAGACCCCGGAGGCACATTCTTAGGGAATCCGACAGAGGATGGCGCGCTCATCTGCTCACCGCTGGCAAAGACCAGCTGGTAGCCGGTTGTCCATGTGCAGGATCCCTCATTGGTGATGCGCCATGTTTTTACGAAGGACTGGTTAACATTAATCACCGTGCCGTCTGGAATGGTCACGTCGGTTACAAATTTGGCTTTGTTGCAGGGGATGGGAATCTCAGTATTCGTTGGCGTTGGGGGAACTTCAGTTGCCGTCGCGCTGGGAAGCGGCGTAGGGCTGGCGACGGGCTCAGTAGCAGTTGGAGGTACAGCTGTCGCTTGCGGTGTCGGTGCGAGACTTTGACTGGTCGCTGTGAATATTGCTTCCAGCGTTTGGGCGGCGATTGTGATTACGGCATTTGGATCGTCTTTTTTAGCTGATTGCAACATGGAACATGCCATGGTCAGCAACAATAGTATGCTCAAGATCAATAAAAGTGATGATTTCCGTTTCATTTCAACTCCTGAACAGCGACAAATAAAAAGTTCGATTTAGGAAATAAACCACGACATCGGAAGCGGATTTTTCCTAAACTTGGACATGCCAATTTTATCACAAGATGCGCGAGTTAATGAATTATGTGGGTACGGTTGTGTAAAATGCGGCTTGTCTTATGTAAAAGACCTTATTCAGATGCAGTTGTATTGTGCGCGTGAAAGCGCAAAATGATCATTTCCTTGACCGGATGATAACTCACATAAGAAAACGAATAGAAAACAATCGGGAGTAAAGTCACTTTGCTCCCGATCGATAGATAAAACAGCCAGTTTATTTAAGATATCCTGATATGCCAGCTCTACTACTTTATATGTCTTGTTTCAAAATAACAGTAGGTCTTCCAGTTCTCGTCAGGATTCATGAGTTCCCAGAAAATAGTAAAGTCATACTTGCCTTTATCCGGGTCGTAGCCTTCGACATTGAAAAAGTATGCTTTGCCGGGACCGGTCCTGTCAATGCCATAAAAGAACCATTCGACCTTATCGGTAGCGCCGCTCACAGGAGCAATAACGAAATTGTCGGTCCAAGTTGTGGAGCTGTTGTTTTTCAGTTGTGCGTGGGCGTCAAACCTGCCGTCTGAATACATATCTATCCAATCGTAGTAAACCTCGCAGCCCGTCGCGGGTTTGGAGGGGGTTTTTGTAGCCGGTGAGGGAACTTTGAGCACAACGGTCAGAGGGGCATCTTTGGTACCCACGCCAAAGATCGTCCCATCATTGGCTTTTAATTTGAACCTGGCGGTGAAGTCGCCGCCGGAATTTGGGCTGACCAATTGGACAGAAATATCAACCGAAGACCCCGGAGGCACATTCTTGGGGAATCCGACAGAGGATGGCGCGCTCATCTGCTCACCGCTGGCAAAGACCAGCTGGTAGCCGGTTGTCCATGTGCAGGATCCCTCATTGGTGATGCGCCATGTTTTTACGAAGGACTGGTTAACATTAATCACCGTGCCGTCTGGAATGGTCACGTCGGTTACAAATTTGGCTTTGTTGCAGGGGATGGGAATCTCAGTATTCGTTGGCGTTGGGGGAACTTCAGTTGCCGTCGCGCTGGGAAGCGGCGTAGGGCTGGCGACGGGCTCAGTAGCAGTTGGAGGTACAGCTGTCGCTTGCGGTGTCGGTGCGAGACTTTGACTGGTCGCTGTGAATATTGCTTCCAGCGTTTGGGCGGCGATTGTGATTACGGCATTTGGATCGTCTTTTTTAGCTGATTGCAACATGGAACATGCCATGGTCAGCAACAATAGTATGCTCAAGATCAATAAAAGTGATGATTTCCGTTTCATTTCAACTCCTAAACAGCGACAAATAAAAAGTTCGATTTAGGAAATAAACCACGACATCGGAAGCGGATTTTTCCTAAACTTGGACATGCCAATTTTATCACAATGTGTGAATGTTACTAAATCTTTTTTCTTCTTCGCGAGGTTGGTTTTATAATGGATAGCATAATGTATTTTTTGCCAACTTTCGGAAAGGCAATTTGATCGGAGAAGAAATGAAAAAGATAATGGCTGTTGTTTTGTTAGTTGTCCTCCTGACAGTCAGTTTGTCCTTTGCTGAGGTACAGGCAGAGGGAGAAATTGTCTGGTGGCAGTCAGACGCCGGGATTTGGGGAGGCGAAATCATAGCTTTGGCGATCGACCCAAAGACGCCTGCAACCCTTTACGTGGGAACTAAAGGGGGAGGTGCATTTAAGAGCGAGGATGGGGGAGAGACCTGGAGCGCAATCAACAGCGGACTAACTAATCTGGTCATTAGAACAATGGCAATCAACCCGAAGGCTCCCACTACGCTTTACGCCGGGACTATGGGAGGTATTTTCAAGAGCGGAGATGGGGGAGCGAGCTGGAGCGCGGTCAATACCGGTCTGACAACCAACCATATAGCCGCACTGGCGATTGATCCGCAGAATCCCAATACGCTTTACGCCGGGACTATGGGAGGTATTTTTAAGAGTGAGGATGGAGGAGAGACGTGGACCCAAGTCAACAATTATCAGACCAATACACTGGCGATTGACTCGCAGACGACTTCAACGCTTTACGCGGGAACTTGGAATGGTGTCTTCAAGAGCGTGGATGCAGGAGCGAATTGGAGCTCGTCCAATAACGGTATTCCAGGAGGCTGCACAATAAACACACTGGCGATTGACCCGCAAACGCCTGATACACTCTATACGCGGGAACTAATGGGGTCGGTGTCTTCAAGAGCGAGGATGGGGGAGAGTCCTGGAGTGCGGTTAACAACGGTATGCCAGATTATACCGACGTATCCGCATTGGCGATCAACCCGAAGACGCCAGCTACGGTTTACGCGGGAACTAAGAATGGCGGTGTCTTTAAGAGTGTGGATGGGGGAGCGAACTGGAACGCGGTCAATACCGGCCTGGCAATGACCCATGTAGCAACACTGGCGATTAACCCGCAGACGCCTGCCACGCTCTACGCGGGAACTTACGGAAGAGGGGTTTCCAGGAGCGTGAATGGGGGAACATCCTGGAGTGCGGCAAATACCAGTCTGCCAAACTATGTCAATACACTGGCGATTGATTCGCAGGAACCTGCCACGCTCTACGCGGGGACTCAGTCGGATGGCGTCTTTAAAAGTGTGAATGGAGGAGAATCCTGGAACGCGGTCAATGCCGGTCTGATAGACGACTACATAACCACACTGGCGGTCGACCCGCAGACACCTGATACGGTTTACGCGGGGATAAGTTGGTGGTTTGGCGTCTACAAGAGCGTAAATGGCGGGGAGACCTGGAGCGCAGCCAACAGTGATTTACCATCTAACCGAACAACCGCGCTTGCGATCGATCCGCAGACGCCTTTAACACTTTACGCGGGGCTTGGTTCGGATGGCGTCTTTAAAAGTGTGGATGGAGGAGAATCCTGGAACGCGGTCAATGCCGGTCTGGAATACCAACACATCTCCGCATTGGTGATCGACCCGCAGACACCCTCTGTACTTTACGCTGGAGCCTGGGGGGGCATCTTCAAGAGTGTGAATGCAGGAGAGACGTGGAGCGCGGCCTATGCTGGTTTGACAGATAACACCGTAATTACACTGGCGATTGACCCACAAAAGCCTTCAACGCTTTACGCGGGAACAGAAGGAGGCGTCTTTAAGAGCGTGGATGGGGGTGGAACCTGGAGCGAGCTTAACAACGGTTTGACAAATACCTATGTTTTATCGCTGGCGGTCAACCCGCAGACGTCTTCGATACTCTATGCGGGTACTGAAGGTGGGGATGTTTTCAAAGGGCAGCGGATATACTCGTTGTTTCTGCCGCTAACCTTACGATAAACAGCCATCAAATGGTGATGAGAGAGATTACACAGGTTTGCCGCACAGGATAGATCGGAGAAGAAATGAAAAAGGTAATGGCTGTTGTTTTGTTAGTTGTCCTCCTGACAATCAGTTTACCGTATACGGAGGTACAGGCGGAGGGAGAAATAATCTGGGAGAGGTCAGATGTTGGAATGGAAGGAGGCGAAGTTGGGGCTTTAGCGATTGACCCGCAGACGCCTTCAACGCTCTACGCGGGAACCAGTGGAGGTGTCTTTAAAAGCGAGGATGGGGGTGGAACCTGGAGCATATCAACTAACGGAATAACAGCATCCGGTATTTCTTCGCTGGCGATCGATCCGCAGACAACTTCAACGCTTTATGTGGGAACCGGTGAAGGCATCTTTAAGAGTGAGGATGGGGGAGCGTCCTGGATCGAAGTCAACAGTGGACTGACAGCATTCATTATCAAATCGCTGGCGATTGACCCGCAGACGCCTTCGACGCTTTACGCGGGAACCTGGATCGGCGGCGTCTTTAAGAGCGTGGATGGGGGAGCGAACTGGAACGCAGTCAATAACGGCCTGGCAACACTTGTCGCCACACTGGTAATTGATCCGCAGACTCCTTCGACGCTTTACGCGGGGACTTATTTTGGAGAAGGAGTTTACAAGAGCGTGGATGGTGGAGAGACCTGGAGCGCAGTTAACAGCGGCTTGACAGAAATCTACATAAACACGCTCGCCATTGACCCGAAAACGCCTGCCACGCTCTACGCGGGAACTATTTACGGCGGCGTCTTTAAGAGCATAAATGGGGGGGGAACCTGGAGCGCGGCAAATGCTGGTCTGCCAAACCATGTCAACACACTGACGATTGATCCGCAGGAGCCTGATACGCTCTACGCGGGGACCAATGGCGTCGGCGTCTTCAAGAGCGAGAGCGGGGGAGAATCCTGGATTGCGGTTAACAGCGGTCTGGTGGAGAATAATATCAACACACTGGCGATCGCCCCGCAGGAACCTGATACGCTTTACGCGGGAACTTTAGGCGGTGGTGTCTTTAAGAGTATGAATGGGGGAGCGGCCTGGACCGCAGCCAACAATGGTCTGATGGTGAACAATATCAACACCCTGGCGATCGCCCCGCAGGAACCTGATACGCTTTACGCGGGAACTAATGGCGGCGGCGTCTTTAAGAGCATAAATGGAGGAGAAACCTGGAGCGCGGCAAATGCTGGTCTGCCAAACTATGTCAACACACTGGCGATTGATCCGCAGGAGCCTGATACGCTCTACGCGGGGACCAATGGGGTCGGTGTCTTCAAGAGCGAGAACGGAGGAACATCCTGGAGCGCAGCAAACACCGGTTTGACAAATGCCTATGTAAAAGCACTGGCAATCGATCCGCAGACGCCTTCAACACTTTACGCGGGAACTTATTATACAGGGGGAGTCTATAAGAGTCTGGATGGAGGAGCGAACTGGAGCGCAGCTAACAGCGGTTTGACAGATGCCTTTGTACACTCGCTGGCAATCGACCCGCAGACGCCTTCAACGCTCTACGCGGGAGCTAACGGAGGGGTCTTTAAGAGTATGGATGGGGGAGAGTCCTGGAGCGCAGCCAGCAACGGGTTGACAGAACTCTATGTAAACACGCTCGTAATCGATCCGCAGACGCCTGCCACGCTCTACGCAGAAGCTAATGGCGTAGTCTTTAAGAGCGTGGATGGGGGAGAGTCCTGGAGCGCAGTATATACCGATCTGGCAATTCCTGTAAAAACATTGGCAATCGACCCGCAGACGCCTTCAATGCTTTACGCGGGCACAAGTGCTGGGGTCTTTAAGAGCATAAATGGAGGAGAAACCTGGAGCGCAGCAAGTACTGGCCTGACAGCCCATGTAGAAGCATTAGCGATCGACCCTCAGACGCCTGCCACGCTTTACGCGGGAACTTTTGGTGAGGGAGTGTTCAAAGGCAAGCGGATTTACTCGCTATTTCAGCCGATCATCTTACGGTAAACAGCCATCTAACGGGAATGAAAGATGCCGGGCGGCGGATCACTCAATCCGCCCAGTTTGGATTTTGTGACAATAAAAGGGCTTACACAGGCTGCCAGGCTGGGAAAACCATAGCCCTTGACTGAGCAGACAGAAGTTGGGGGAACAAATAAATGAAACATCTGACAGCAAAAAACCACGCGGTTGGTTTTATAATGGATAGCATAACATACAATTTTTACCAACTTTCGGAAAGACGATTTGATCGGAACAGAAATGAAAAAGATACTCACCGTTGTTTTGTTAGTTGTTCTCCTGACAATCAGTTTGCCCGTACAGGCTGCAGGAGGAATAATCTGGGAGAGGTCAACTGCCGGGATTGAGGGGGGTGATATCAGGGCTTTGGCGGTTGACCCGAAAACGCCCGCAACACTTTACGCGGGAACTAAGGGCGGGGGAGTCTTTAAGAGCATGAACGGGGGAGGGACCTGGAGCGAAGCGAACAACGGACTAACAAACCCGGACGTTCAGACATTGGCGATCGACCCGCAGACGCCAGCTACGCTATACGCCGGGACTTGCGGGGGAGGCGTCTTCAAGAGCGAGGATGGGGGAGTATCCTGGAGCGAAGCTAATAACGGACTGACAGTTTCCTATGTATCAGCACTGGTGATCAACCCAAAGACGCCTTCAACGCTCTACGCCGGGACTGGTGCAGGAGTTTTCAAGAGCATCAACAGTGGAGAAACCTGGAGCGAAGCAAAAAGCGGAATGCCAGTGAGCCATATTTATTCTCTTGCGATCGACCCGCAGACGCCTTCAATACTCTACGCGGGGGTTGAGAGTAATGGTGTCTTCAAAAGCATCAACGCAGGTGAATCCTGGATTGCAATAAACAGCGGTTTGGCAGCGACCAATTATTATTCACTGGCAGTTGACCCGCAGACGCCTTCAACGCTCTACGCAGGGACTAGTGGAGGTATTTTCAAGAGCATCAACAGTGGAGAAACCTGGAGTAATCCAGATGACGGAATGACAGTGAGCAATATTTATTCGCTGGCGGTCGACCCAGAGGCGCCTGATACGCTCTACGCGGGAACTTGTGGAAGCGGCGTCTTTAAAAGCCTGAACGGGGGAGAATCCTGGATTGCGGTAAACAGCGGTTTGACAGCAAATAATATTTATTCATTGGCGATTAACCCGCAGATGCCTGATACGCTCTACGCGGGAAGTGATTACGGCGGCGTCTTTAAGAGCCTGAACGGGGGAGAGGCCTGGAACGCAGCCAACAGCGGCCTGACAGCGACTGACATTCAGGCACTCGTGATCGACCCTAAGACGCCTTCAACGCTCTACGCGGGGACTGATGGAAATGGCATCTTTAAGAGCGTGAATGGGGGAGAGACCTGGAGTGCAGCCGACAGTGGGCTGACAACTTCCCATATTTATTCACTGTCGATCGACCCGCAGACGCCTTTAACACTCTACGCGGGGTCTCTGTGGGGGGACGTCTTTAAGAGCATAGACGGGGGAGCGAACTGGAACGCAGTAAATAATGGTCTGCCCGGGAGATATGTTTATTCGCTGGCGATCGACCCGCAGACGCCAGCAACCCTTTACGCGGGGACTGGTGGGGAAGGCGTCTTCAAGAGCGCGGATGGGGGAGAGAGTTGGAGCGCAGTCAACAACGGACTAAGTTACCTGACCGTTCGGATACTGGCAATTAACCCGCAGGCGCCTGCTGTGCTCTACGCGGGAACTTTTGGAGAAGGAATCTTTAAGAGCGTGGACGGTGGGGAGAACTGGAGCCAAGTCTACAACAACTCGTTAGCAAATTATATTTATTCACTGGTGATTGACCCGCAGACGCCTTCAACGCTTTACGCAGGAACCAGTGGGGGTGTCTTTAAAAGCGCGGATGGGGGAGAGAGTTGGAGCGCAGTGAACAACGGGCTGACGACGCCGGATGTTCTTTCACTGGCGATTGACCCGCAGACGCCAGCCGTGATTTATGCGGGAACTTATGGAGGCGGCGTCTTTATGAGCGTGAACGGGGGAGAGACCTGGAGCGCAGTCAACAGTGGTTTGACAAATGACTATGTTTATTCGCTGGCGGTCGACCCGCAGACGCCAGCCGTGATTTATGCGGGAACTGATGGCGGAGGAGTTTTCAAAGGCCAGCGGGCGCAATTGGCATTCCTGCCGCTGGTCTTACGATAAGCAGCCCTCAAATGGTAATGAGAGAGGCTGAAGACCGTAAAAGGGGTTAAACAGGCTGACCGCAATTCTTTGGATGGTCAGCTTCCTCTTGCTTTTGGTTAAACAATTCCTCCCTCTCGTTGAAGAGGGAGGAATAAATAGTTAATCAGGCAGTGTTTTTGTTCCGCCAGTAGGAAAGCGGATCATTCTTCTGGCGACCATGTGCCGCGGGCCAGATAACGGCCAAGTAAGAGGGCAGGCTCCTGCTGCAGGGCAACCTTGATCATACCTTTGGGCAACGGATCGATCATGACACAATCACTGAAGATGAAAGGAGGATTGAAAGGAGATCCAGAGCCGCTGCCAAAATTCGACCAATGATCCGGCAGGTAGACATCTACCGATTCAACTTGTTCCCCGCCATCCATCTCAAAGCAATACCCAAGAGCAATCGTATCTGTCACGCTTGCTTTGAGCACCCTGACTTCATAGCCGCCCAAATCGAGCGTTTGATTGATCTCCCACACATCTCCGGGTTTCGGGTCTGTCCCGGCGTCAAACTCAAAGAGCACCTGGTCGCGTGGAATATCGATCCGACCAACATGGTTGACCACCTCAGTTAAAGTCAGCGGGAAGGCATAGTCGCCTTTGGGAATTGAAATCTCGGAAAGCCCCGTGTAGGTAAACTCAGTGTTATTTCTATTCAACTCAACATAGAGTTCATTCACAAGGTTGCCAATATCCTGATAGTAGTAGCTGTATGGAACAGGTTTTCCCGCTGCGTCCACCAAAGACAAATCAGCATTATTGTAGTAATCCTCCAGGTGCGGCCCCTTGTACCCGAAACCCAATACCCAGGCGTCCGGCTTTTCAATGACAGCCAGGATTTCGATAATATCCTTTACTGGCAGCCCATCATGGGTTTCTGCGGGCGCTTCGACTGGTTGTTCCGCGCCGGGTTTATCTTCAAGGTTGGCTTGCAGGTTGACTTGCGGTTCGGGGACGCTCACCGGATAAACTACGAAATCATCTGGGGCAGGGATAAATTTGAGGCTGAGCTGCCAGTTTTCGGGCGCCTTGCCCAGCGTGCGCATTGGAATACACGGCAAAACGAAGACCGCTTCATTCACATCAGCTGGTATTGCGTCGAAACTGTTGTATCCAGTCAGCTGTGTGCCGTCTGGAAGGAGCAGATAAGATTCTTCTTCGCAAACCGGTTCCCCAAAGTTATGACTGAAATGTGCGCTAGTCGGAAGGTTTTCAAAAGAAACTTCAAGGCTGCTACGGTCTTTGGTGAACACTCCATCCTTGACGGTGACCGTTACGCCGTCTTTGGTCTGGGAGACCGGCATGGCTAATACACGTATGCCATCTGCCGCCGTAACCAGACCGCCGCCGGGAACATACCCAATCCATGCCCGAATCTGTGCCAACACCCGGTTGGGGCCGGCGGCCAACAAGAGCACGAGCGCGAGCAGCAGCGGTGTGAGCGCGTAAGCCCAGCGCCAGGATGTTTTGGCGCGGCGCGCGGACAGGGAGGCTTCACGCTGGCGCAGGTCGGCTTGAAGCCTGTTGGAAAAGGTTGGGTCCATCTCGTCGTGAGGGAAGGTTTGGCGAATTTTTTGTTCAAAAGGGGTGCGGTTTTCCATTTTTACTCCACCTGGGCTTGCAGGCGCTCCAGGAGCCGGTAATAAGATTTTTTGATCCGTGTTTCAGGCTGCCTCAGGATGGCGGCAATTTCTGCGAAGGGAAGTTCAGCCACCAGCCGCAGCCGCAGGTACTCCTGCTCTATGGGTTTGAGCGCGGAAATGAGCTGTTCCAACTCGATCATACGGTCCGTGTTCAGTTCATTGGCTTGAAGCTGCTTTCCGGCGGCAACCTCGTCATCTAGGCTAAGGATCTTCCTGCGATAACGCTGCCTGAAATGGTCATTGGCCTTATTGCGCGCGATGGTGAAGAGCCAGGGGACGAATTTGCCTTGATCCTTGAGCTTGTGGTAGTTCTCCAGCGCGGTAATAAAGGTTTGTGAGGTCAGATCCTCTGCCTCAGCCGTACTGCGCACGCGCGCATATAAATAGTAGTAAATGCGCGAAGCATGCTGCCTGTAGAGGTCTGAAAAGAGGGGTCTGATTGCCTCCGGACTGTGCTCTTTAATGCTCATAACGCTCAGAGCCTGAGTCTTGAGAGGTTTGTTTTGGGCTTGCTCCATACATGTTCCTTGTTTTCCTTGTTTTGTGTAGCTACAACAAGAATGTCGTCCGTCAGGTGGAGTTTGTGACAAAATGATTTTAACTAGGAAAGGCGAAATGAATATCAGGAAAGGGCAGCCCCGTGAATCTTCTGCGGGTTTCAGGCACAGGAAACCCGCCGGGCAGCTAAAAAGCCGGACTGATATTGGCAGTCCGGCTTTTGTCTGAAATATATTTTTTACCTGACCAGGGTAACATCCATCAATTCCGTCTGAATGCCGTCAACCCTGAACATCCGGCAATCGTTGATATCCGCGATGACGAGGTGAAATTCCCCATTTTCATCCGTAAGGTTCATCGCCAGGCGGGCATCATCCAGCCAGATGGCTGAGCGCGCGTTTGAGCCGTCCATCAGCAGGCGTTTCTCCTGCGTTGCCAGGTTCATCAGCCAGACTGAAGAGTTGTCCGTTCCGCGGTAGCTGAGCCACTTCCCGTCCGGTGAAATACGGGGATAGAGCAGCTTGATTGTGCCGTTGACGATATCAAACAGGGTTTGCCTTTCCCCGGTCTCCATTGAGTAGGCAATGACCTTCCATGCCTGGCCTTCCATGTATCTGGCTGTGTAATAAACGGTTTGGCTGTCCGGCGACCAGCCGGCGATAGAGACATATTCATCCGCGCTGATTGGTTTGACCAGTCCGGTCCCGAATTCATAGTATGCCGGGTAGTGCACCATGTCGTCCGTCAGTGTCATGGCGACATATTTTCCATCCGGCGAAAGGCTGATATCCGCTGAAGTCACCGGGATGGAGGTGGTTTGCGAAGAAGCAATGTCAAAAAATTGAAGCACATACCGTCCGTTATCCTGGGTGGGGTGGATTACCTGTTTGCCATCCCGCGTGAATTTGGCATAGGTTTGCGTGCTGAACGCGCTGTTGGGGCTGGCGCCTTTGTTTGAGAGCAGCGTGGTTGACCAGTTTTCCGAGCCGGGGATTTTTGCGTGCCCCAAAGCAAACACTTCCTCCCCAAATATCTCAAACGCTGCGATTTCACTGCCTTTTGAGCCAACCATGCAGACGCCAGTACTGGCAGTTTGGGTTGGGAGCTGCGCGTGCGGCGTGGCGGGTTCCCAGGCCTGGCTGAGGCTGACCGCGCTGTCGTAGAGCGACACTCCGGTCACGAAGAAGGTCAGCTTGCCGGTGGGCAACTCGCTGAAAGTGATGCTGGCGTGAGCTTCTTTGCTTCCTTCCGGGGCTGGGTAGCCGCCGGTGCCGCCTCCGCTGCCAAGGCTTTCATAATCGGGCATTTCAACGCTGACGCCCGCGAGGTTGCCGGGGCCATCGAAAGTGAAGCGGTAGGTATTCCCGCGTTCCGCAGTGATTTCTTTCAGTGTCAGGGCGACTCCCTCAATGTCAATTGCCAGATTGGGCTGCCATACCTGCCCGGGCTGCGGGTTTTTGCCCGCGTCGAAGGTCTGCGCTGGGGCAGTTTCGGGCGTGAGATAGCTGATGGGGTAGTAGTTCCAGGTGACAGTCAAAGGAAACTGCAGACTCTGGCTTTTGAATGCCAGCGCGAAAACGTTGGCTTTGCCAAGCAGAGGCTCTTGTTGGGCAAGCTGCGTCAGCTCGTCTGGGCAGGTGGTTTGGACGATTTGGTTGTTCGCGTCTGTAATTTTTGGATCAACAGCAAGATAGCTGGATTTTTGCTCAGAGTCAAGATACCCGGAGAGGATATACCCATCAGCTGTTTCGATCGCCGTTCCTAATCCCATCCTCACCGTGGCTTTGGGTTCTGCAGGTTCTTCTTCACTGGCGCTGGTTATTGAGAGAGCAGGTTGGGGGATAAACTCAACCGCCAACAGCTCCTCTGTCACCTCCGTTGGAATGAAGGCGAGCTCCAGCTGCCAGCCGCCGGGGGTAGTTTCGGCCACTGTGCCCGGGATGCAGGGGAAAACCAGCTTGGCTTGATTTACCTCAGCGGGGATAGGCGGGAAAGCAGACCCCTCTTTGCTGAGCACAGTGCCGTCCGGCAAAACCAGCCGCGGCTGTTCGTTACATTTTGGGTCCGCTTCTTCACCGAAGTTCACTTTGCCCAGGCCAAAAATGCGGTAGTCGATTTTCGTCTCGCTCATAGTGAGTAGGGCTTTGACAACATCAATTGTGATCTTGTCCTGACTCTGGCTGACCGGCTCGGCTAAAACACGCAAAGGTTTTGTCGGGTCAACCAGACCGTGGCCGGGCAGGAAGCCCAGCATTTGTTGAATCTGCGCCCAGACGTTCCCAGGGCCTATGGCGAACACGAGCACCAGAATGAGAATCACAGGCGCGAGGGCGTACATCCAGCGGCGGCTGGTAGTTTTCCTTCTGAAAATAATGTATGGCCGGCTGATCTTTGAGCGCAGTGACGCTTTAAATTCAGCCGACATATTGGGCGAAGAAAGCGCTTGTTTGAGCTCTTCTTCGAATAAGTTAATTGGCTTATGGCTGTTCATTTTCTAACTCCATCTGGCTTTGAAGGCGTGCCAGCAGACGCAGGTGTTGTTTCTTGATCGCGGATTCAGAACGGCGGACGACCTGCGCGATTTCGCGAAAATTCAGATCAGCCTGATAGCGCAGGTACAACAATTCCCGTTCATCTTCTTTTAATTCAGCAACCAACTCCCTCAGCCGGGTTCTGAACTGGTTCTTTATGGCGTCATCAACCGGATTGGCTTGAGGGTCGGGGGCGCTTTCATCAAGCGGCAGAGCCAAAGGCTTCTTGCGGCGGTACTGGTCATTAGCCAAATTCCGCGCGATTGTGAATACCCAGGGGATGAATCGTTCCGGGCGCTTCAGGTTGGGGTAGGCTTGCCATGCTTTAAGGAAAGTTTGCGAGGTGAGGTCCTGTGCGTCTTCAGTTGAACTAAGCCTGGCGCAGAGGAACCTGAATACACGTTCCGCGCTTTCGTCATACCACTCAACAAAGGGCTTGCGGTCAGTCTTAATCATAGCCGCCTCCTGAGTCAAGGATAACGAATAATTGGGAAAATGGGGGGCTAAGGTGTCTTTTTTCATTGTTCATATTTCTTCTTATGTTCCGCGGTTATTGAGCTCATTGATAAAGACGGAAGATTGAAAAAAGGGGGACAATACAGATGGAAAGAAACGGTATTGAAAGTCAAAATCTTAAAAGGAATTCACTAAGATTGGAAACAAAATGAGCCGACGAAAGCCGGCTCGTTGATCCGCCGTCTGCGGTTATTGGCTGATCCCTAAAACCTGACCAGTGTAAGGCAGGGTATATGCCTGACATCCGCGGAGGTTGATGATGACAGCGGTTTGGGCTTGTGTTTGATCCGGCAGGATGAAATTAACAGCGATTGACTGCGAATCTGCTGACCATGCCCAACTGGTAATTGCGGCTGGGTCAATCATCTGGACGGGAGCGTCAATGATCTTGATGGCTTGCCCGCCGGATAAGGGCATCAGATAGAGAGATGCCTGTGTGTCGCCATGGTAGCCTATCCATTCTCCATCAGGTGATATTTGCGCCATAGGGCGTTTGGGTGAACTGTGCTTCAGATAAGCGACTTCCTGATACTTATCGGTAGTCAGGTCGTAGCTCATCAACAGCCATCCTTCCCCGCTTGAGCTGGGGATTAACAGGTAGAGCCTATCTCCATTTGGCGACCAGCCGGCAAATTGTTCCAACGAAAGCCGCTTTGCCAGCACGGTCTCACCACTGGCGATGTCGATGATTGCCCGCTCTGCAAAATCCGGGTTTACATGAGCGGCGAGCAGACGTCCATCCGGAGACCACGACAAGGCTTCCGGGTTTAAGTTGGGGAACTGAATGGTTTTTTCGTCCGTACTGAGGTAGACGGTCAATCCGGACCCGCTGACCCAGGCAATATGCGATAAATCTGGCGTGCTGCTGGCGATGGAAGCATAGGCTAAGGTTATTTCGTCTTTGCTCTGGTCATGAAGATTGAGAGATCCGTTCGTCCTTAGCACAAGCGCCTTCATAGCTGAGGCATTCGGATGCACGCTAAACGACAATAAGTTATCGTTTGTGACGCAGGTGGTCAGCTCTGAAGAAAAAATTGGTTCAACCGGTTTTGCGGCCTGTTCGGGCTGCCAGCTGGCGGACGCGATCTGCATCGGTTGATTATCAGAAAGCTGCCCCGGCGCTGTCATCCTGACCGGAATCTCCAGCCTGACCGGAAAAACTGTCCCCGCGACAGGGATGCCGAAAACGAAACTGATCCCGCCGTCTGGCTGCGGTTGAAATTGCCCATCCGCCAGTGCGAGGTCAACTGAGTAGCTGATCAGCGTGTTATCCGCGTCGCGAATCACCGGCACTGAGGCGATCTGGATCGCAGTATCCTTGGAGTTGACGGGCTGGATCAATCCATAAAGTATGTAGCTGTCGTTGGTTGTAATCACCTGAGTGAAAACAAACTCGATTTCTGCACTTACCGCGGGCTTTGACTTACTGTCGGGTGCAGCTGTTGTCTCAGGCAGCGGTTGGAGCATGACGGCTTCATGGATTTCATAATCGTCCGGTGCCGGAACAAAAGCCAGCACGATTGTCCAATCCTCCGGCGCTCCCCCGTCAACCAAACAGGGTAAAACGAAACTGGCGGTATCAATGTCAGGCGGGATCGGGCCAAACTGCCCATCCAACAGGTCAAGCTGGCGGCCGTCAGGCAGCGAAAGATACGGCGCTTGCTGGCAGAGGCTCTCTGCCGGGCTGTTCTGTTCGGCTTGTGTCTTGATGTTGAAGATGTGATAGTCAATAACTGTTTTTTCAGCTGTAAGCACGGCATCGGAGACCATGATCGTCATCCCATCGCGTGTAAGCGAGGCCGGCTCTTTAAGAATGCGGATCGGCTGCGTCCGCTCGACTAGCCCAACCCCAGGGATGTACCCCAGCAGCCTTTGAATTTGGGCGAACACTTTTTCAGGGCCAAACCCTGCCAGGGCAGTAACAGCGATTAAGAGCAGAATTATCACGGTTGTCCAGGCGGGATTAAAGATGAACAATCGGGATTTTGGATTGGTTCCTGTTTGTGATTGTTTTAGTTCCCGTTCCAGCCGCAGCACAAAGGCTTCACTTGGGTTGATTTTATTGCGATAAGCCTTGGCGGCTTCTGAGAACCTGTTGTCAAGGTTAATTGTGTTCATTTTCTTTCTCCATGCTGTGCTGTATTCGGGCGAGTACCCGGTATATCGTTTTCTTGATTGTCGACTCCGGTTTCCCTAACACGCCTGCAATCTCCCGATAACGAAGGCCTGCCAGGAACCGCAGGCTGAGCAGCTCACGTTCCTGTGTACTGAGGCTGGCAAGCAGCTGTTGAAGCGCGATCAGCTCTTCCGCGGAAACAGAATGTGCTTGAACTTCTGTGCTTAACGCTTCCCAGATCCAGTCATCATCGATCAGCCTTTCACGTTTGTTCTTTCGGAAATAATCCGTGGCTTTATTACGTGCGATCCGAAAAAGCCATGCAGCAAAGCGATCGGCATCGCGCAATTTATGGATCGATTCAAGAACAGCCATGAAAGTTAGTGATGTCAGGTCTTCGGCAATTTCGTGATCGGAAACTTTGCTGTACAAGAACCGGTAAACTGGTCGAACCCAGATCTGATAAAGCTCGACAAAAGCAGCCTGGTTGGTCATTGCGCGGATGACCAAAGGAACGTTTGCCGTTTGTGATCTTGTTGGAGTTTCCTGTGTTATGTTTAAATTTGTCATCAGCCTTCCTAAATTTCCTCTCCTGCAGCAGAGGTATTGTTATAGGTAAGTCGCCGATTGTCCGTAAAAAGGACCAGGTTTAAGCTGATTGTATTCTAAAAGAAGCAGGATAGGTGTCCAGGCGGCAGTTATTCGTGTTGAGCTCATTAAACGGTTGAATCCGCACCAGTTTCATGAAAACAAATTAACAGCGGCAGGCCGTGCCGCTAAGAAAAGAATCAGATAGAAAAATGGTTACGAAATTAGCCTGTTTCGGTTTTGAGCCATTAACGTCCACCAAAATCTTCGCCGTGGTCAACGGTAAAGGTAAAAGGGGCAGTAACGCCGTGCGGCCTGAACCACGAGAAGGGTCAGGCTTTTATGGCCCCGGCTGCAACAGCAGCGGCAGAAACGCCCGAACAGGCAGGGGACCCGTGCCCTGGATGGTGAAGGTATAGGGGTTCTCGTCAGCGTCGTCACTGGCTATGCTCACGATGGCCTGCCGCGGCCCGGCAGCTTGCGGAGTGAACCTGATTGTGAAGCTGACGGACCCGCCAGCTGCCACCTGCGCAGCCGGCTGCGCGAGCACGGCGAAATCACCGGCATGCGTGCCAACAATGGCTACCACCGGATTACCGGACAAATTCAGCGGGGCGTCACCAGTGTTATAGACCGTGAAAGTGTGCTGTACCGTTCCCTCCGCGATTACCGCTTCGCCGAATTCAGTTCCGTCTTCGGTGTCCGGTGTGTTGTCGCCATTGGGGATTGGCACATTGTTTCCGCGGACATCGATTTCCGGTGCGGTGGGAATCACTGTGCCCGTACCCTGTATGGTGAAGGTATAGGGGTTCTCGTCAGCGTCGTCACTGGCTATGCTCACGATGGCCTGCCGCGGCCCGGCAGCTTGCGGAGTGAACCTGATTGTGAAGCTGACGGACCCGCCAGCGTCTATATACCCGGCTGGTTGCTGGAGCACGGCGAAATCACCGGCATGCGTGCCAACAATGGCTACCACCGGATTACCGGACAAATTCAGCGGGGCGTCACCAGTGTTATAGACCGTGAAAGTGTGCTGTACCGTTCCCTCCGCGATTACCGCTTCGCCGAATTCAGTTCCGTCTTCGGTGCCTGGCGTGTTGTCGCCATTGGCGATCGGCACATTGTTTCCGCGGACATCGATTTCCGGTGCCGTACCCGTGCCCTGGATGGTGAAGGTATAGGGGTTCTCGTCCACGTCGTCGCTGGCGATGCTCACGACGGCCTGCCGCAGCCCAACGGCCTGCGGTGTGAATTCAATTGTGAAACTGACGGACCCGCCAGCTGCCACCTGCGCAGCCGGCTGCGCGAGCATGGCGAAATCACCGGACTGCTCAGCTTGGATTGCCACGATGGGATTACCGGTCAAGTTCAGCGCTGCCGTGCCGGTGTTATGAATGGTGAAAGTATGCTGTACTGTGCTGCCCCCGGTTGATGCGCTGCCGAATTCAGTTCCATCTTCGGTGCCCGGCGTGTTGTCGCCATTGGCGATCAGCACATTGTTTCCGCGGACATCGATTTCCGGTGCCGTACCCGTGCCCTGGATGGCGAACGTGTAGGGGTTCTCGTCAGCGTCGTCATTGCCTATACTTACGATGGCCTGCCGCAGCCCGGCAGCCTGCGGAGTGAACCTGATTGTGAAGCTAACGGACCCGCCAGCGTCTATATACCCTTCTGGCTGCTGGAGCACGGCGAAATCACCGGCATGCTCCCCGCTGATGGCCACGATGGGTTCGCCGGTCAGGAACAACCTGGCGTTGCCCGTGTTATGGATCGTGAAGGTGTGCTCCACGGACCCGGCGTCCAGCTCAGCTGTGCCAAAATCGGTACCGTCTTCGGTGCCCGGCGTGTTGTCGCCATTGGCGATCGGCACATTGTTTCCGCGGACATCGATTTCCGGTGCCGTACCGGTGCCCTGGATGGCGAACGTGTAGGGGTTCTCATCTGTGTCGTCACTGGCGATGCTCACCATAGCCTGCCGCAGCCCGGCAGCCTGCGGTGTGAATTCAATTGTGAAACTGACGAACCCGCCAGCGGTCACTTGCGCAGTCGGCTGCGCGAGCACAGTAAAATCGCCGGCATGCGTCCCACCAATGGATACCACCGGATTACCGGTCAAGTTCAGCGCTGCTGTGCCGGTGTTATGGATCGTGAAAGTGTGCTGTACCGTCCCCCCTGTAACTAACACTTCGCCGAATTCAGTTCCGTCTTCAATACCCGGCGAGTCGTCGCCATCAGGGATTGACACGCCATTTCCGCGTACGTCAATTTCCGGCGCTGTACCTGTGCCCTGGATGGTGAAGGTATAAGGGTTCTCGTCAGCATCGTCATTGGCGATGCTCACGACGGCCTGCCGCAGCCCAGCGCCTTGCGGTGTGAACCTGATTGTGAAACTGACGAACCCGCCAGCGGCCACCTGCGCAGCCGGCTGCGCGAGCACGGCAAAATCACCGGCATGCTCCCCGCTGATGGCCACGATGGGATTACCGGTCAAGTTCAGCGCTGCCGTGCCGGTGTTATGAATGGTGAAAGTATGCTGTACCGTCCCCCCTGTAACTAACACTTCGCCGAATTCAGTTCCATCTTCGATGCCCGGCGAGTCGTCGCTGTCAGGGATTGACACATTGTTTCCGCAGACATCGATTTCCGGTGCCATACCTGTACCCTGGATGGTGAAGGTATAGGGGTTCTCGTCCGCGTCGTCACTGGCAATGCTCACGCTGGCCTGCCGCAGCCCAACGGCCTGCGGTGTGAACCTGATTGTGAAACTGACGGACCCGCCCGCGTCTATATACCCTTCTGGCTGCGTGAGTACGGCAAATTCACCGGACTGCTCGGCTTGGATCGCCACGATGGGTTCGCCGGTCAAGAACAACCTGGCGTTGCCGGTATTATGGATCGTGAAGGTGTGCTGTACCGTCCCCCCTGTAATTAACACTTCGCCGAATTCAGTTCCGTCTTCGGTGTCCGGTGTGTTGTCGCCATTGGGGATCGGCACATTGTTTCCGCGGACATCGATTTCCGGTGCCGTCCCCGTACCTTGGATGGCAAAGGTATAGGGGTTCTCATCGGCATCATCATTGCCTATGCTCACGACGGCCTGCCGCAGCCCAGCGCCTTGCGGTGTGAATTCAATTGTGAAACTGACGAACCCGCCAGCGGTCACTTGCGAAGCTGGCTGTGCGAGCACAGTAAAATCGCCGGCATGCGTCCCACCAATGGCTACAATCGGATTACCGGTCAAGTTCAGCGCTGCTGTGCCGGTGTTATGAATGGTGAAAGTATGCTGTACCGTGCTACCCCCGATTAAAACACTGCTAAAATCGGTGCCGTCTTCTGTCCTGGGCGAGTTGTCGCCATTGGGGATCGGCACATTGTTTCCACGGATGTCGATTTCCGGTGCTGTACCAGTTCCCTGGATGGCGAATGTGTAGGGGTTCTCATCTGTGTCGTCACTGGCAATGCTCACCATAGCCTGCCGCAGCCCGGCGGCCTGCGGGGTGAATTCAATTGTGAAACTGACGAACCCGCCAGCGGCCACTTGCGAAGCTGGCTGCGCGAGCACAGTAAATTCACCGGCATGCGTCCCACCAATGGCTACCACCGGATTACCGGTCAAGTTCAACGCTGCCTCGCCGGTGTTCTCAATCGTGAAGATTTGCTCCACGGGCGAGGCGTCCAGCTCAGCCGCGCCAAAATCGGTGCCGTCCCAGGGTGCGGGCAACGCGTCGCCATCGAGGATAGTCACACCGTTGGCGCGAACGTTCATCTCCTGCATTTTGATCGCGCCAAACTCATACGCGCCGCGGTCCAACACCGCGATCCCATTGCTGTCACCGTCCCACAGCCGAAGGCGGGCGTCCAGGTCGAGCGCGCCGATGGACGCACCCAACGGGTCGCCGCTGTCCACGCCCGGCGAGCTTGCCTGCAACTGGTAATTGTATGCCGCAGGATCGGCAAAGAGCGGATCCTGGTAGAAGTTGCTGTCTGCGCCGGTAAAGCGCGTATCGTTCAGAATATTGTTGGCCACCACCAAATCCGGCACCAGAGACCCACGAATCGCATCGCTGCCCGCATTGCCCCACAGGATTGAATTAGTGAAGCTGATCCCGGTGATGGTGTTGCTGGCGTCTTTGGTATCGATGTTTATGCCGCCCGCCCACGAATTGCCGTTGTTCACCAGCGTCTGGTTGGTGATGGTTACATCGTTAATAGTATTGTTGGGGCTGGTGTAGTAATCACCGCGCACCAGAATGCCGGCGTCATTGTTATCATATATCACATTGCTGCGCAGGATGACGTTTTCGAGAGTGTTTTGATAGGCCCCGCCCGTCCCAGCGGTCAAATAGATACCGTTCGCCATGCAGTCATGAATCAGGTTGCGCTCGATCAGCACGTTGGAGATGACATTGTCGTGAGCGCCTTCACCGGTGGCGCCGCTGAACTGGATGCCGCCAGTGCTGATTACGTTGCCCGTGATGGTGATGTTGGATAACTGGTTGCCATAAGAATACTTGCCTGATTCAGACAACGCCTCGATGGTCACGTCCAGCCCATCCAGCCAGTTGTCTGCGATGAGGATGTTTTCGGCAATGTTGTTGTTGCAATTGGTCTGATTGGAGGCGTCGATCAGGATGGTTGTATTTTCATGGTTGCTCATGTGATTGCCGCGGATCTCGACATTGCGGATGGCGTTGTTCGATATTCCGTTTGAAGAAGCCGGCGAGATGAAGACGCCGATATTGTACCCGGGGTTGTTGATGATGTTGGAGATAATTTTGATCCCTTCCACCTCGTTATTGCTCGCGCCGTCGCCCATGCCGGCATGCACCACAACGCCGGCTCTGCTGTCGTGCAGGTTGTTCTCTACAATTTCCACGTTGTGAATGGCAGTATGGTCCATCTGCCACATGGTCATATCAACTGCATTATTCAGTGTGCTTGAGAGGTCATTTTGATACACGATGATTCCGCTGACAACCGGTTTGCCTTTGGCCGGGTCGGGGCTGATGGCAACGGCGTTATTGGTAAAGTTGCGTACGATGAAGCCCCGGATGAACACGTTTGAACCGCCGTATACCTGAAAACAGGTGTCGCGCGCCGAATCGGTGCCATCGAGGGTGATATCAGGGCTGCCATCGGAGTCGACATCGCCATCGATGAGCAGGTTGCCCACTTCAATCGGGGGTACGCTCTCCAGCGTGCTGATCTGCGCGCCTTTCAGCGTTTCGTGAAAACGGATGACGTCGAACTCAGCGCTGGCCTCGGCCGCGATGATCGCCTCGCGCAGCGAAATGCCGTCAGGGCCCGGGTTAGCGATCAACGCCGCCGGGCTGGACAGGTCACCGTTAAGCTCCTCGTTTGTGTTCGTAACAATGAGGGTTTTCCCCTCAGGCGCGGCGAGTTGGTTCAGCAGCGGGCTGCACTCCTGACCGCACTGCGCCAGGTAAGATTCCCAACCGGTAGGTACCGGGGGGTGTGCTGAAACAGTGCTCAAATTCGCTCCGGTAGATGGAAGGATTATCAGGCCAATCAGCCCGAAAACACAAATTGCATGCCGCCAGGAAAAGCTGTTCTTCATTGTTTGCCTCGTTGATGGAGATTGAAAGGTGCTCAGATGCCACATAAAAAATCCGCCACATTTTTCATCTCAGGGGGTGATGGTTATGGCTGAACTAATTTAAGTTTAGCACTGTTTCCTCCATTTAAGCGGTTACTGCGATTCATTTCATCATAAAACCCAGTTTCAATTTTGGTCTGGAAAAACCCTTGACTCTTTGGGCGAAATGCCTATAATAGTCCTTCGTGCACGTGAACGGAAGGGTGCACATGCACTTTAAGAGTAAGAAACCGAGACTGTTCCAACAACAAGGGTTGATTTAGGCCTTGACATGAGCATTTAGGTGAGCTATACTAATTGTTCCAAGGTGCTAAGTGGACAATTCAGTCTGCGGGCTGAAAGTTGAAAACAGAATAGCTTGGGTCAGAAAGCGGAACCTAAGGGAAGAGCCAGTTGCCGGCGAGTGAGAAAGCCGGCGATTTCGTCTGAAAAAGACTCGGAAGAACTAAACAGGCGAGTGCGAAACCGAAAGAGACCGCCGACTTGAAGTCAGAACCTTAACAACTGAAAAGTGATAGGAAGAAAAGCAATACAAAAAAGGTAAGAAAATGCAAGCCTCGTTAATGATCTTTTCCGTAAAAACGAAACACCTGAATAAGGTGATAAATTTTAGCGGAGAGTTTGATCCTGGCTCAGGATGAACGTTGGCGGTGTGCCTAATACATGCAAGTCGAACGGAGACTGTAGCAATACTGTCTTAGTGGCGAACGGGTGAGTAACGCGTTGGTGATCTGCCTCGAAGTGGGGAATAACGTTCCGAAAGGAACGCTAATACCGCATAGTCTCTCTATGATTAGAAAGTAGAGAGTAAAGGATTTATTCGCTTCGAGAGGAGCCTGCGTCCCATCAGCTAGTTGGTAGGGTAACGGCCTACCAAGGCTATGACGGGTAGGGGACCTGAGAGGGTGGCCCCCCACAATGGAACTGAAACACGGTCCATACACCTACGGGTGGCAGCAGTAGGGAATATTAGTAATGGGCGAAAGCCTGAACTAGCAACGCCGCGTGTGCGAAGAAGGCCTTCGGGTTGTAAAGCACTTTTAGAGAGGATGAGGAAGGACGGTACTCTCAGAATAAGTCTCGGCTAACTACGTGCCAGCAGCCGCGGTAACACGTAGGAGGCAAACGTTATCCGGATTTACTGGGCGTAAAGCGCGTGTAGGTGGTTCTGTAAGTAGGGCGTGAAAGCTCCCGGCTCAACTGGGAGAGGCCGTTCTAAACTGCAGAGCTAGAGGATGGTAGAGGGAGGTGGAATTCCGGGTGTAGCGGTGGAATGCGCAGATATCCGGAGGAACACCAGTGGCGAAAGCGGCCTCCTGGACCATTCCTGACACTCAGACGCGAAAGCTAGGGTAGCAAACGGGATTAGAGACCCCGGTAGTCCTAGCCCTAAACGATGTAGACTAGGCGTCGGCGGTGTAATAGCTGTCGGTGTCCAAGCTAACGCGATAAGTCTACCGCCTGGGGACTACGGCCGCAAGGTTAAAACTCAAAGGAATTGACGGGTCCCCGCACAAGCAGCGGAGCGTGTGGTTTAATTCGTTGCTACACGAAGAACCTTACCTGGGTTTGACATAGCAGTGGTAGGGAAGCGAAAGCGGACCGACCCTTCGGGGAGCTGTTACAGGTGTTGCATGGCTGTCGTCAGCTCGTGTCGTGAGATGTTCGGTTAAGTCCGCTAACGAGCGCAACCCTCGCTGTGTGTTACAAGTGTCACACGGTACTGCCGGTATTAAGTCGGAGGAAGGTGGGGATGACGTCAAGTCAGCATGACCTTTATATCCAGGGCTACACACACGCTACAATGGTCAGTACAATAGGTTGCCAAGCCGCGAGGCGGAGCCAATCCTAAAAAGCTGGCCTCAGTTCAGATTGCAGTCTGCAACTCGACTGCATGAAGTCGGAGTTGCTAGTAACCGCAGGTCAGCTATACTGCGGTGAATACGTTCCCGGGGATTGTACACACCGCCCGTCAAGTCATGGAAGCTGGCAACACCTGAAGCCGGTATCCTAACCCGCAAGGGAGGGAGCTGTCAAAGGTGGGGTTGGTGACTGGGACTAAGTCGTAACAAGGTAGGTGTACCGGAAGGTGCGCCTGGATCACCTCCTTTCTATGGAGATTCGAGGAACTGCTTGAGGGCAGGGACTCTACTTCTGGAAAAAATAATCCAACACCCTCAGAAAGAGGGAAATCGCTCTGAGACGGTGAAACACAGAGCGTCGTTCGCGAGATTGTGTGCTTTCCAAAGAATGTACAGCGCTTCCTGTCACTTTTGAGTTGATAAGGCTGACTCAATGGGCCTTTAGCTCAGTTGGTTAGAGCGTGCCTCTGATAAGGGCAAGGTCTCAGGTTCGACCCCTGAAAGGCCCACTCTGGCAAGACTGGGGATGTAGCTCAGTCGGGAGAGCGCCTCCTTTGCAAGGAGGAAGTCAGGGGTTCGAGTCCCCTCATCTCCACAAGGAGATTGGGGGATTGGCAGGGGATGGATGGATCGGAGCAAATTGGGTCCATCCACCGCCTTCCAAGGCGAGAAAGAGCACATTAAAAAGCGAATAACATTTGTAGGCCGTATCGGTGTGTACATTTTGCGATGAATACGCACCATACGAGTAGTAACATAGAAATGCTTGAAAAAGCATCGATTTCTCCGCATCACGTGGAGAAGCTACTAAGAGCTTACGGTGAATGCCTTGGCGTCAAATGCCGATGAAGGACGTGGGACACTGCGATAAGCCTCGGGAAGCTGTGAACAAGCGATATATCCGGGGATCTCCGAATTGGGAAACCAGCTGGTGCGAACCACCAGCATCCTGTACTGAATTCATAGGTGCAGGAAGGGAACCGTGGGAACTGAAACATCTAAGTACCATGAGGAAAAGAGACCATTCCCCAAGTAGTGGCGAGCGAACGGGGAACAGCCTAAACCGGACCAGTTTACTGGACCGGGGTTGTAGGGTCCGGCGGCTAAGAGTTACAAAACAAGACGTTAGCGGAATTGGTGTGGAAAAGCCAACCATAGAAGGTGACAGTCCTGTATGCGAAAATGTCGAGTCTCTCGCTGGATACCTGAGTACAACCGGGCACGCTAATCCGGTTGGAATCTAGGGAGTCCACTCTCTAAGGCTAAATACATTTGATGACCGATAGTGAACAAGTACCGTGAGGGAAAGGTGAAAAGTACCCCTGTTAGGGGAGTGAAAAGAACCTGAAACCGTAAGCTTACAAACAGTCGAAGGGCTAATGGCGTGTTGGTGCTATGGCGAAAGCCTGTGCGCAGCGCTATGCCTGACGGCGTGCCTTTTGGAGAATGAGTCTGCGAGTTAATTTTTGTGGCAAGGTTAAGGGAGTTACACCCGGAGCCGCAGCGAAAGCGAGTCTGAATAGGGCGTGCAGTCGCAAGGATTAGACACGAAACCAGGTGAGCTAACCAT
Source organism: Anaerolineaceae bacterium (assembly GCA_040772525.1). Taxonomy (GTDB): domain Bacteria; phylum Chloroflexota; class Anaerolineae; order Anaerolineales; family Anaerolineaceae; genus Mesolinea. The sequence goes on from JAXGXZ010000001.1 coordinate 1,159,209, forward strand.
GGCCAGGTTGAAGCGAGTTTAAAAGCTCGTGGAGGACCGAACCTACTAATATTGCAAAATTAGGGGATGAGCTGTGGTTAGGGGTGATATGCCAAACGAACCTGGAGATAGCTTGTTCTCCCCGAAATAGCTTTAGGGCTAGCGTTAAGCGTTTAGTAACGGAGGTAGAGCACTGAATGGGCTAGGGGGCTTATTGCTTACCAAACCTAATCAAACTCCGAATGCCGTTACTCCAAGCTTAGCAGTCGGACTCCGGGAGATGAGTTTCGGGGTCGAAAGGGAAACAGCCCAGATCAACAGCTAAGGTCCCCAAATCTGTACTAAGTGGGAAACGATGTGAGGTTACTGAAACAACCAGGAGGTTGGCTTAGAAGCAGCCACCCTTTAAAAAGTGCGTAATAGCTTACTGGTCGAGTGATCTTGCGCGGAAAATATAACGGGGCTAAGTACAGTACCGAAGCTTTGAACTCACACCGCAAGGTGTGATTGGTAGGGGAGCGTTCTGCCAGCAGAGAAGGTTGACCGTGAGGACAGCTGGAGCGGGCAGAAGTGAGAATGCAGACATAAGTAGCGTAAAACACGTGAGAACCGTGTTCGCCGTATATCTAAGGTTTCCGACGCCAGGTCAATCCGCGTCGGGTTAGTCAGGGCCTTAGCCGAGGCTGAAAAGCGTAGGCGATGGATATCCGGTCAACATTCCGGGACCACTTATGATGAGTGATGGAGGGACGCAACGAGGTAGACCAGCCCGTGATTGGTTGTGCGGGTGCGTCATGTGTCAGCCTGTGAGGACTATAGGAAAATCCGTAGACCGAGGTGAGACATGGCGACGTGCCCTTGAGGTGGAAGTGAGTTAAGCCTTGTTGCCGAGAAAAGCTTCTAAACGTTGATTCTTGAGTGCCTGTACCGCAAACCGACACTGGTAGATGGGTAGAGTATACCAAGGCGAACGGGAGAACCTTTGTTAAGGAATTAGGCAATTTGGCCTCGTAACTTCGGGATAAGAGGTGTCCTCTGGCGTGAATGTATAATGAGCGCCGGGGGATCGCAGTGAAATGGTTCTAGGGACTGGTTAACAAAACCACAGGTCTCTGCAAAGCCGTAAGGCGATGTATAGGGGCTGACACCTGCCCAGTGCCGGAAGGTTAAAGGGAGAGGTTAGCGCAAGCGAAGCTTTGAACTGAAGCCCCGGTGAACGGCGGCCGTAACTATAACGGTCCTAAGGTAGCGAAATTCCTTGTCGGGTAAGTTCCGACCCGCACGAAAGGTGTAACAACTAGAACAGTGTCTCGACGAAGGACCCGGCGAAATTGAAATGGCTGTGAAGATGCGGCCTACCCGCAGTAGGACAAAAAGACCCCGTGGAGCTTTACTGCAACTTGGCATTGAGTTTGGATTTCATTTGTGTAGGATAGGTGGGAGGCTATGAAACTAGGGCGCCAGCCTTGGTGGAGCCGCCGGTGAAATACCACCCTGATGAACTCTAGACCCTAACCCCAATCCGTCATCCGGATGGGGGACCGTGCCAGGTGGGCAGTTTGACTGGGGCGGTCGCCTCCTAAAGAGTAACGGAGGCGCCCAAAGGTTCCCTCAGGCTGAATGGAAACCAGCCAGAGAGTGTAAAGGCATAAGGGAGCTTGACTGCAAGGCCAACGCGCCGAGCAGAGACGAAAGTCGGGCTTAGTGATCCCACGGTTCCGAGTGGAAGGGCCGTGGCTCATCGGATAAAAGCTACCCCGGGGATAACAGGCTAGTCAGGTCCAAGAGTCCATATCGACGACCTGGCTCGGCACCTCGATGTCGGCTCATCGCATCCTGGGGCTGGATAAGGTCCCAAGGGTCGGGCTGTTCGCCCGTTAAAGCGGTACGCGAGCTGGGTTCAGACCGTCGTGAGACAGGTCGGTCTCTATCCACTGTGGGCGTAAGAGATTTGAGAGGAGCTGCTCCTAGTACGAGAGGACCGGAGTGGACAGACCTCTGGTGTGCCAGCTGTCGTGCCAACGGCATTGCTGGGTAGCTACGTCTGGCAGAGATAACCGCTGAAAGCATCTAAGCGGGAAACTTGCCTTAAGATTAGATCTCTTTTACCGTCAAGGTAGTAAGATCGCAGGTAGACCACCTGCTTAATAGGCAGTATGTGTAAGCGCAGCAATGCGTTGAGCTAAACTGTACTAATGATCGAGGGCTTCCAACGTGATGTGGAGAACTCGGTGCTTTTTCTTACAAGCGAAACAAACTACAAATGTTATTCTGACTGAATTGTAAAAACAGTCTCTTGGTGATTGTAGCGACGAGGGTACACCCGGTAACATCTCGAACCCGGCAGTTAAGCTCGTCAGCGCTGATGGTACTTGGGGGGGAGCCCCCTGGGAGAGTAGGTCATTGCCAAGAGACTTTTTGTTTTTAGCCCTCCACTGTATGTGTGGAGGGCGTTTTTCTTTAATGAAAGGCGGACTAAGCCATAAGCAGATCAGTCTGGGGAGACGGTTGCATAAGCCTGCCCGAGCTGGCGGATCAGGTCTCCTGGCAGTACGGAACCCGCCCAACCAATTGTTTTTTGAGCGATGCCCGCGGACAAATTGTGAACAAACACGCCGATCGTGGCGGCATCAAAAGGTGAGATGCCCTGCGCCAGCAACCCGGTGATCATACCGGCAAGCACGTCTCCAGTGCCGCCGTGCGCCAGGGCGGATGTGGGCTGGGTCAGTATTCTTGCTTCCCTATCTGGTCCGGCGATAACTGTGGCGGCGCCCTTGAGCACGACGGTAGCTTGCCAGCGCTCTGCGGACCGCACCGCGATTTCTACCGGCGCGTCCGCAATCTCTTCAACCGACAGGTTGGTCAGGCGGGACATTTCCCGGTGATGCGGTGTGAGGATAACCTGCTGTGGGAGTTGGCTTGCCCAGCCTGGCAACCCTGCCAGCAGATTGAGCGCGTCTGCATCAAAGAGCACCTTGAGGCTTGTGTTGGATTGGGGCAGGACTTGATAGAAAAGCTTTTTAAAGAAAAGCCGCGTGCCGGACAGCTGCCCCAGGCCCGGGCCAATCAGAAGAGCAGATTTTTCATGGAACAGGCTCGCAAGTACTTCGGCTGCTCCCTCACTCAACGCACCGTCTTCTGAAGGAAGGATCTCCCAGATTGCCTCCGGCAGGGCAGCCGAAAGCGGCATATGCAGACAGGACGGGATGCCCATAAACACCAACCCAGGTCCTGACCGCAGGCAGGCCCGCCCGGCCAGGAGCGCGGCGCCCGTGTAATGCTGTGAGCCGGCAATCAGCAGGGCTGAGCCAAAATCCCCTTTATTGCCCAGCGCAGAACGGCTGGGAAAGAGGCTTTTTACAAGCGTGGCATCGATCGTTGAAGTCATGCGAACAATTATACCCATCAGTTTTCTGGAACTAACTGGATAGCTGGGTAGCTACGTCTGGCAGAGATAACCGCTGAAAGCATCTAAGCAGGAAACTTGCCTTAAGATAAGATCTCTTTTACCGTCAAGGTAGTAAGATCGCAGGTAGACCACCTGCTTAATAGGCAGTATGTGTAAGCGCAGCAATGCGTTGAGCTAAACTGTACTAATGATCGAGGGCTTCCAACGTGATGTGGAGAACTCGGTGCTTTTTCTTACAAGCGAAACAAACTACAAATGTTATTCTGACTGAATTGTAAAAACAGTCTCTTGGTGATTGTAGCGACGAGGGTACACCCGGTAACATCTCGAACCCGGCAGTTAAGCTCGTCAGCGCTGATGGTACTTGGGGGGGAGCCCCTGGGAGAGTAGGTCATTGCAAAGAGAACACAAGTGAATAATAGTCATGCAACAGACTATTTTCTTTAGTTGGCATCATGCCGTGCGTTTTGTGTTTAATCACTTTTTTGTTATGGTGTTTTTGCATGTAGAACAAAGCGTATCATGTTTGGAATACATGTTGTCAATAATTGATTAATATTATTAACTATTCGATAAGATTGTATATTCTGAAAATATTTTATTTACTATAGTAGGATTGCTATGCATATAATATCAAACGCTACTATAGTAGTAAGTGAAGTGATTACTTCCCGTAGCTTGCTATGGGGAGCATTCATAGGCGAAAAGACATAAGCTGTTTAAGGAGAATTTTTATGGGAGATACGCAAACCTGTACTTATAAAGTAATTGCTTATATAGTATTGTTTGTTTTTGTGTATTTTATTGCTGATGTCAATAAAAAAGATTCTAAACCATTAATTCAAGAGCCATGGCTTACAATGATGCGGATGCTATTTCCAATACCTCCGATATCTTATTTTTATTTTCTATACAAGTTGGATAAAATTACCCGGTTAGATATCTTGGCTTTGATGATGATGATAATAGGTGTGATCATTATTGGTGCCTCTAAGAAGAAGCTCGGAAAACGTCACTCCTGGGCTGGTTATTACAAGCAAAATATTGATAATTTTGTTCAATCTGGTATTTATAAATATGTTCGTCATCCATTGTATTCGGGCATTTATATAGCTGTAACGGGATCGATGCTAGTTGTGTTTCAGCGGATTGAAATCAAAAAAGTTGTATTTTGGGCTTATATAATTGTAAATATAATTATTTATGTGTTTATTTTCCTATCTAGCCAAAAGGAGTCAACCGCTTTAAAGAAGCGTTTTGGTGAAGAATACGCAAAATACGAAAGAGAAATCCCAGCATTCTTTCCAAGATTGCTTCCAAGAAGGAAAAAGGATTACGATACAAGCGCTGAATAAGAGGAGATAAGTTCCAGGAAGCGCAAATTTAAACGGTTTTACCTTGCTGTCACATCCTTAGATTGTTTCATCGGTGAGCTTAGTTGGTAATAAGCTTTCGAAAGTATCATATTGCAATAAATTCAAGTTAAACGATACCGGTATGAATGGCAGAACATCTCTTGTGACATCTTTCCAGTCCAAAGTTTGTAGTCTTGATAAAATTTGCGCTTTCCAGTTGTGTTCATTCATTGACTCGCCCTGCCAACCATCTTGACTAAGCGCGTTATTCAATAAAACAAAATTTGGCTTGGGCCAGGCAGGGTCGCTGAGATGTCAAAGCAAATCAAAGAGATCCCGTCCTTTTGTGTAGGGGCGTTGCAGGGTGGCGTGCAGTTTGCCAGTCAAAAGGCTGGCTTTATCGTGATGCTGTAATTGCAAAACTACAAAACGACGTACAACTGTGGTTTGAAACACGGCATCTTTCGGCGGGTTTGTATCCACTTCGCTCTTAATTGACAGGGTTTCAGAAGGCATCGGTGATAAGTCCAGTTCATGTAACAGACCGGGAAAACGAAAAAAGGCGTTGTTGACGATGTTCTTTTCATTTGCCTTTACTTCAATCCGGTATCCTTCAGCCTTTAGTCCGGCTTGAACAGACTTGAGATAATCCAGGAAAATGTATTCATTTTCGTGACATTCAAGTGCAAAATTAAGGTCTTCTGAATAGTGTCCATGACCATACAGAAAACGCAGAGCGGTACCGCCATGGAAGGCGAGAGGAATCATAGCGCTGCATTTTTGCAGCATTTCCAGGATGCGTGCTTGAAGATATTCCCGGGCGATATTTTTACCATCCAGAGAAGAGGAGCTTTGTTTTACTAAATGGGCTAAGTAATCTTTCATAAGTCCTGATATTTCTCATCCTCTCTTTTAATTAGGTTAATATGTTCTGACTGGCACGGGTTATTTTGGGGTTGTCGAAGCGTCGGGTAAAATCCTGAAGCTTGGTAACATCAAGATAATTCAGATTTTGGAGGCGCAATTCTTCAAGAAAAGCAAGGTTGTCTCCACTGGTCTGCGGATAAACCAAGTCTAAAATTGCCTTTTCGGCTTCGGCAATAAAAACAAGCTAATTTGTTAAATTGATTGCTTGATATCCGAAGAAAAGCTCAGTTTTGATATGCCGAAACAAAAAATTGCCCAAAGGAGTGCTGAACTGTTCTGACCGGCCGGTTGAGACGCTTGTGATCGTTTGGACAAGGTCGGGGATCAGGTTGTAATACGAAAGTGCGGACTGCAAGCTGACATAAGAAGCCTTTTGCATGTGGTTGGCGATGAGGAACGGATGCGGTTTGGACTTTTGATAGGGCGGCGCCAAAGTGTATAAACCGCAACGCAATTGGATTATCTTGCCTGATTTGACCTAGCATGAGAGTTGGACCCGAATAGTTTTAGGATTTGCATTTCCAGCAAACAGAAATGAGGATTCAAATACCGGGTCATCTTGAATGAGTTTTAGTAAATCGTCATAAACCCAGCAATATATTATCATTAATGATAAGTTGTTACAACAACACAATAGAAGTGGTAATTCAGTTTAACCGATAGAAACAAGCTGGGATGCAACTAGCTATGACCAACTTGTGCTAGGAGGTTTGGCGAATTGACACGAGGCGAGAGTCAGATGGCGCGCGAGATGATCGTCGCGAAACTCTTGAATGCGCTCAATGAATTTCCATCTTTTGAGAAAAGGCATCAATGGAAACCACTTTTAGTAGCGATTTTTGGCTATAATAACTGTATCTACTTTGAGAAAGGGTTTTAAAATGAAATTCGAAGAGTCAAAAACATATCAGAATCTGATCAACTCCTTCGCGGGTGAATCACAGGCGCGCAACCGCTACTCCTTCTATGCCGAAGTAGCTGAAAAAGAAGGCCTGCTGCATGTTGCTGCAATTTTCCGTGAGACTGCGGACAATGAAGGAGAACATGCCAAAGTCTTCTATGACCATATCATCAAGAAAGTTGGCGCGGGCGTTATCCATGTCGACTCGGATTACCCGGCGTCGGTTGGTTCCACAGCAGAAAATCTGGAAGCAGCGGCGGCAGGTGAACACGAAGAATTCACCGTGCTCTACAAAGAAGCCGCGCAGGTCGCGGCGGAAGAAGGATTTGGCGATATTGCCGAGTCCTTTACTGAAATTGGCGAGGTCGAAGAGCGCCATTACGAACGCTACATGGCATTGTTCAAATTAGTCTCAGCCAAGTCTTACTTTAAACGCGAACACAAGGTTTATTGGAAGTGCCGCAACTGCGGTTATGTTCATGAAGGTGAAGAAGCACCCAAAACCTGCCCGGCCTGCAAGCACGCCCAGAAATATTTTGAAGTGGCTTGTCTGAAAGAATAACCAATCCATAAAAAAGACTCCGTGAGGAGTCTTTTTTGTTTAACCAGTTCCAGTTTAAAACGGTTGTAAAGTCAGACTTGCTTGAGCTGACTGTTCTTGTGAACCAACAGGGTGAGACCCCAGAGGGCTAAGCCGCTGACTACCACTACCAAGCCAAGTAAAGCATCATCTCCAGTCAGGTCCAGAAGCGGCTCTTTATTGATAAAATTAGCGATCAGGTCAACGATCCACATCAGGCTGGCGCCCAGATAAGCCAGTACGAGGGTATGCAGGTTCAAGGCACGTGCCTTGGGAGAGAGATACCATACGAATGCTGCAATCAATGCCGCAGCTAATGTAATCAGCAGGCACATATTACTTCTCCTCCTCTTCCTTCACAGTTGCCAGTTCCGGACTGCGGAGTTCAAGAGAGCGGCTGATCAAGACCATCACCACCCACGCCAGGGTTACTAAAATTGCCATGCCCACACCTACCGTGGCCATCTCCTCAAGCATGGGCCCGACTGCACCAGGCTCCTGTATGGCAGTCAGGAATGGCGGCCAGGGCACTACTTCGCCATGCCAGATATGCTCAATGGCCAGCAGAAAGGTGCCGCCCCAAAGCATGTTTTTGAGCCAGCTCAAACGCGAAGTAAAGCAAGCTTTCAGGTTGCTGTGATCGACTTTGCACTGCGCTGTGTTTTCCTCTGTAGGGGCAGAGGCTTCGGGATCTTTGGAGCCTTTGTCAATCAGGCTCACGGTTACTGCTTCGATCATCGGTACAATAAAACAAGCCATATAAATCCTCCGGGAATTGTTACTTTAGGCGCATTATACTCCTGTTTATTGCTGAGAGCACGAATGAATCATGTTTCAAACACAAGTCCGAAAGGCTTTTGATCACAAGATAAAAAATGAGAAATGAATATTGGGGTGAGCAAAAAGGTATAATATTTTAATCAGAAACTATAATATTAATTGACAATGGGCCTCTTTTCCTGCATAATACTACCAGTCTCTGGGCCGTCCATGCGATTGGGACGCTTGGGGGTTCAAATAAATTAATCAGGGTTTTCTTTGGAACAAATAACTGCCGCATCTAAAAATCAAGGGGTAATCAGCCGTCTGGTGGGCGTGGTTGTTGATGTTGAATTCCCGTCCGGGGCACTGCCCTCCATCCACAACGCCCTTCTGGTTAAAAATGAAAGTGGTCCGGATCTGGTGCTGGAGATCCAGGAGCATGTCGGCACGCAGGTTGTGCGTGCCATTGCCATGGGCAGCACGGCTGGTCTGAGGCGCGGATTGCCTGTTGAAGACCTGGGCACTCCTATTCAGGTGCCGGTTGGCGAAAAGACATTAGGCAGACTGTTTAATGTATTGGGTGAACCCATTGACGGGTTGGGCCCGATCGAAGATGCCCAACGGATGCCGATCCACCGCAAACCTCCCAGACTGTCGGAGCAAGTCGTTCAAAAGTCTTACATTACCACAGGCATCAAAGCCATTGACCTGCTCACGCCTTATCCCAGGGGTGGAAAAGTGGGGCTGTTTGGCGGCGCGGGTGTGGGCAAAACCGTGCTCATGCTGGAATTAATGCAAAATACCATTACCAAGAGCTCCGGCATTGTGCTTTTTGCGGGGGTGGGGGAACGAAGCCGTGAGGGTAATGATATGTGGCTGGATATGAATGCCACGGATCTGATCAAGAATACCATTCTGGTGTTTGGCCAGATGAATGAGCCGCCCGGCGCGCGGTTGCGCACGCCTTTTACAGCCCTGACCATGGCGGAATACTTCCGTGATGAGGAAAAGCGGCCGGTGCTGATCTTTATTGATAACATCTACCGTTTCATCCAGGCAGGCTCTGAGGTATCAGCCCTTTTGGGCAGACTGCCGAGTGAAATGGGTTACCAGTCCACCCTGGATTCGGAGATGGGCTTGCTGCAGGAACGCATCACTTCAACAGCGAGCGCCAGCATCACCTCGGTGCAGGCGGTTTACATCCCCGCTGATGACGTAACAGACCCGGCAGTGGCGGCGACCTTCTCCCATCTGGATGCCACCACCGTGCTTTCCCGCCGTCTGGTCTCGCTGGGCATTTACCCGGCCGTGGACCCGCTTCAATCCAGCTCAAACATCCTGACGCCAGAGCTGGTCGGGCGGGAGCACTATCAGGTTGCGGTAGACGTCAGGGCTACTCTGGCGCGCTATGAAGAGCTGCAGGACCTGATTGCCATTTTGGGCATGGAAGAGCTCTCCCTCGCCGATCAGCAGACGGTGACCCGGGCCCGCCGGGTGCAGCGTTTTCTGACGCAGCCGTTCATAACAGCTGAGACCTTCTCCGGAAAACCGGGAGTGTTTGTGCCCGTGGAGGAGACAATCCGCGGTTTCAAAGAGATCCTGGAGGGCAAGCACGATACCCTGCCGGAGCAGGCTTTCTACATGGCTGGAACTATCGATGATGTTCTGCGCCAGGCAGAAGAGCTGGCTGCTCATGATGCCGAAACACCTGAGGAAAGCATAGGTAACCCGGCATGAGCAAGCAAACACACCCCTTCAGCCTGTGCGTGGAAGTGTTGAGCGTTTCCGGCGAGCTATTGCGGCTGGAAAAAGTGGGCAGTGTGCGCGTGCTTTTGGATGACGGCTCCAGTTTGGGGATCCGTCCCGGTCATGCCCCGCTGATTGCTGCCACGCGGGACGGTGATTTGGTTTATGAACTGGAAACCGGCCCACAATCCGTGCCAATTCCGGCAGGGATCCTGAATGTTAAGGATAACGTGGTCAGTATACTGTCCACGTATTGAAGCAAATGGAAAAGGAAAAACCCGGCCAGGGCGTGCAAAGAAAGAGTGAGGAACCGGCAACGGACCCTCCTGTTGTGCGCAGAAAAAAGCTGTTTAGCGGCAGGGACTTGCGAGCCACCACGATTGGATGGGAGATGGCTATCCCCATCTTCTCGGGGCCACTGATTGGTCTGTTTATAGACCAGAAGTTTAGTACAGCTCCGCGCTGGACTCTGATTCTGCTGGGGGTGGGTCTTCTCTCAGCAGTCATGGCGTTGGTACGTTATGTAAGTTATGAAATGTACGTGATGAAAAGGGAAATAAAGGAAAAAGAAAAGGAACAGGCGAAAAATGTCAACAAGCGGGACTAACCTGATGTGGTACTTACTCTGGGCTGCTTTGGGCGTCGGCTGGTCATTCCTCTCGTTTGAATGGCTCAAGCGCGATATTCAGGAAATAGACCCGGTAAACAAACCCCATCAATCCCCCCTGGTAAAGATGGCGGCTGTGCGTGTGCTGCGCTTTATTGTGCTGATTGGCCTGATCTACCTGGCACTGCGTATGCACATTTTTTACGCCCTCACCCTGGTTTTTGCTGTCACGATTGCGCGGTGGGTGCAGGTAATCCTGTATAATCGCTCATTGTCACACCAATCAAGAGAGGAGAACAGCCATGGAAGTGATTGAACACCCGGTCCTGTTCACCTTATTTGGTATACCGGTAACGGATACCGTGGTGTTTACCTGGATTACCATGCTGTTCATCGTCGGGTTGGTGCTGCTGCTGAAGCTGCTTAACCCCAATCTGTTGGAAATGATACTGGAGAGCGTGATTGGGGTCGTGGATGATGCCATGGATGTGGATGATCTGCATCCGTATATCCCGCTTCTGGGCAGCCTGATGATCTTTGTGCTCTCAGCCAACTTGGTGTCCGTGTTTCCGAGGATGAAATCGCCTACATCGGATATCAATACGGCAATTGCCCTGGCAGCCATCGTGGTGCTCTCCGTGCATATTTACGGTATGATCCGCAAGGGGGTCTGGCCGTATCTGAAGGAATTCGCCCGACCGCTTTACATGCTGCCTATTGAATTGATCGGCCAATTGAGCAGAACATTGTCGCTTTCGCTGCGCCTTTTCGGCAACATTCTCAGCGGAGACCTGATCGTGGCAATTGTTTTCTCAATTCTGCCGTACTTAATTCCAATAGCCATGACCGCGCTGACGATGATCTCTGGGGTGCTGCAAGCCTATGTGCTTACAACGCTGGCTGCGTTATTTATCTCGTCGGCGGTGGAAATTAATGAAGAAGATAGCAAAATGAAAGCTGAGAAAAAATTTAAGTTCAGTTTTCGTCGAAACAGAAAGGAAGTTGTAGATGGAGAATCTTAGTCCCGAAGCAATCATTACCATAGTTACCATCATTGTTGCCGGAGTTGCGATCGTGGTGGGAACAATGATTCCCACTTGGGTGGAAGGGAAAGCCGCTGAGAAGGCCATCGAAGGCATGGCCCGTCAGCCAGACGCCTCACCCCAACTGCGAACCGCTATGCTTATCGCGCTGGCGCTGCTGGAAACCGCGTCTATTTATGTGCTTCTAATCGTGCTGGTTTTACTATTTGCCAATCCACTCATTACGCGCTTCTTCGGGGGCTAAACCATGCTGGATATCAACTGGGGTACCATACTCTGGGAGGTGATTAACTTTTTGGTCATCACTGTGGTGTTGTATTTCCTGGTGTTTAAACCGATGACCAAAAGAGCCGAAGCACGTGCCCTCGAAAAGGCAGCTGCCAAGGCGGAGCTGGAAGCCAACTTGGAAGAGTCTGCGGTGAAACTGGCAGAGATCGAGGACCGCCTGGCAAACCTGGACAAGGAGATCCAGGATATCAGCGACGAAGCCTACGCCAACAGCCAAACCCTGCAGAAGGAACTGCTGGATGCTACCCGTGGTGAAGCAGAACGCATCATGCTTGACGCTGTGCAGGAAGCACGCAAGGAACACTTGGTAGATGTGCGTGAGAACCAAACCGAGCTGGTGGATACAATCCTGACCATCCTGCGGGATGTCCTGCAAAAGGTGATCCCGCCTTCGGTACACGACAAGCTGCTGGAAGAACTAACCACCAATATCTGGAATTTGGGCCGGACGGATATGTCTCAGGTACAGCGCATCAGGGAGTCCCTGGCGGAGCGTCATGCAGTAGTGGAACTGACCCTGCCCAAGGCGATGACCGCGGAACAATACCCTAAGGTATACAACGCCTTCAATGCCCTCACAGACGCCGATGTGGAATTGAGAGTGGATATCGATGAAGACCTGATTGCCGGCGCTAAAGCCCGTATTGGCGACATCATTCTGGATAATTCCGTCCTGGCGCAAATTCTGGGCATGCGTGAAGACGTCTGTCAAGAACTGGAAATGAAGACCATCAACAACAATGACTGATCTGGATCAAATTGCGGCTAAACAAACAGAAGATCTTCGCACCCGCTTGAGGGAAGATAACCCGCTGGCAGTTGACCAGCAGACTTTTTTGGACGAGCTCAAGACGAGTGTAGATGAACGACTCAAAGAAAAGTTCATGCCGCAAAATATTAAAGGCGTTGCCAAATTACTGCGTAATGCTGCCAAGGAGCAGAAGTACAAAATGCTCGTACGCAGTGTGGGCACGGTGCAGCATATCGGTAATGGCGTAGCTACTCTGAGCGGCCTGCCAACGGTGCATCTGGAGGAATTGGTGACTTTTCCCAACGCCGTTAAGGGCATGGTGCTCAACCTTGACCGAAAACATGTGGATGTGATCCTGCTCGGTTCCGATATGGGTATCCGCGGCGGAGACCTGACCGAGGCAACGGGCCGCCGGCTGAGCATTCCGGTTGGTATGGCATTTTTGGGGAGGGTTGTGGACCCTCTGGGCAGACCACAGGATGAAAATCGCCCCATTGTGCCATCGGAATATCGATTTGTGGAACGCATCGCCCCTGGCGTGGTGGAACGCGCCCCCGTGGACACACCCCTTTATACCGGAACAAAACTGATCGACGCGCTCATTCCCCTCGGGAGGGGTCAGCGCGAGCTCATTATCGGCGACCGCCAGGTGGGGAAAACGACTCTGGCTCTGGACGCCATCCTCAGCCAGCGCGGTACAGATGTAAAATGCATTTATGTAGCAGTGGGGCAGAAAAAGACCTCCACCCTCAACGTCGTTCAAACGCTGGAGCGGGCAGGAGTGCTCAATCAGACTATCGTCGTGGCTTCAAGCCCTGATGACCCGCCAGCCCTGCGCTATCTCGCGCCATATTCGGGTGTGACCATGGCAGAGTTCTTCTTGGATGAAGGCATGGATGTGCTGATCGTATACGACGACCTCTCTAAGCATGCCGATACTTACCGCGAGCTTAGTTTGCTCCTGCGTAGGCCGCCCGGACGGGAAGCCTACCCGGGAGATATTTTCTACTTGCATTCGAGGCTGCTGGAACGGGCTTGCCGCCTGAATGAAGAGAACGGTGGGGGCAGCATTACCGCGCTGCCGATCGTGACCACGCAAAACGGAAATATTTCCAGCTATATTGTTACCAACCTGATCTCCATTACGGACGGGCAGATTATTCTAGACGCGGACATGTTCAACAAAGGCACCAAACCGGCCATTGATATCGGCCGTTCAGTGTCCCGCGTGGGGTCTTCCGCTCAGGAACCAGCCATGAAAGAAATGGTCAAAGCGCTCAAACTGGAACTCTCTCAGTTCGAGGAAGTCTCACGCTTCGCGCGCTTTGGCGCTGAGGTGAATGAGGCCACGCGCAGACAAATCGAGCGTGGGGAACGTCTGATGGCACTTCTGAGGCAGGGGCCCAACCAACCGGTTTCTTATCACGATCAGGTGATCATGTTTTACGCAATGAACAAGGGATATTTGGAAGATGTGCGCCCGAATGAGGTTTTGACGTATGCCAGGGACATGGTGGAGTATGTACATACGCACGCGCCCAAGGTTGTGGATCATATCCGTTACCAGCGTACATTGATGGCGGAAGAGGCAGAGGATTTGGATGGTGTTTTAGAACACTTTACTCCTCTCTGGCTGAAGAAACGGAGACACACATCATGAAAATGGTTATGGCAGTTGTGCCAAAGAAACGAGGCGAGGAACTCCTCAATGCTTTGATCGAGGCTGGTTTTACTGCAACTTACAATGAAACACGAGGCGGAATGCTGCGCCAGAGCCAGATCACGCTTTTTATTGCTGTTCGGGCGGACGATGTACCTAAAGTGTTGGATGTGATTCGTGGTGTATGCTCGGAAGGTTCGCGAGTTCATCAGGGTTTTCGCATCAATGGGATAGAAGGGCAAGAAAGCCTGAATGTGGAAATGGCCACCAACAGCGCGGTGGTCTTTATCTGGTCGCTTGATCAGTTTGAACTTACCTAAACGCTAAATGTCAGACTCAAAAGAAAGAACTATCGCGCGGCTTGAGAACCTGGAGGCAATTTCGCCTCTACTCAATTCACTGCGCGTGCTTTCTTTGAGTACCTTGCAAATGGCGCATAACCGCCAGGAAGCGCTCAAGGCTTATTCGGACCAATTTCATCTGATGGCAGCGCAGTTGAACCAGGTGGTCGAACCCGAGAAACTCGTGATCAAAGAAGAGGAAACTTACTCTTATGCTGCCCAGGCGAAGGAAAAGGACGCCTTAGTAGTATTGGGGAGCTCACGGGGAATCTGCGGTCAGTACAACAAACGCCTGGCTCAGCGAGCCCGTGAAATCTGGGAGACGGACCCGGAGAACTGCCTTGTGATTGCCTTCGGGGCACGCCTGCATAAGGCCTTGCATCAGGAAGGGGTGCCTTTTCAGCACCAGGAAGCATTGATGGAAGGTTCTTCGCCAAAATATGAACTGGTTTCGGAGCAAGTGCGTGCCTGGACCGAACTGGTTAATGGAGCAATTTGGAAGAACATACAGGTCCTCTCATTCCGGCGTGAAGGCGGCACAAACAATTACAAGCCTGTACTCTCGCCTTTGCTGCCTGCCCCAGAGCAGGCATTAGCGGTTAAATCGGCTGATGAACTACCCTGGCCGCCTCCAATCATTGAGGGGTACCCGGCTGTTCTCCTGAGCCGCATCCGCGAACATTTGAACGTGATCCATTTCTACGATCTGATTCTGGATGCGATTGCTGCTGAGAGTCTCTACCGCTACCGATTACTCGAAGAAGCGCGCGAAAACACGGATCAGTTGGTGGAAGAGTTGGCGCAGGCGATCCAAATCGAGCGCAGAAAAGAAATTACCCAGCAGCTGCAGGAACTCCTGTCTGGGTCAGGCATGTTACTAGAGAGATAATCCCCTTCTTCAGAAATTCAAATCAGCGAAAAGCAAACTACATAAGTCAGATATCATCTGCCTCTAAGGTTTCCATGTTTCAAAAGGGGAACCATGTTCCCGATCTTAGAAGTGCGTTGCGTATCTTGCCTGTTGGTTTGCCAACCTGCTTATGTGTTTAACAGGATGTGGGGATTAGCCCTGGAACTGCATCCAATCCAGGCTGCGCACAAACTGAAAACCTGCCAGTTTCAAACCCAGTTCGGCACGTTCTCTTGGAAACTCCAGGGTGAGTTGTTTTCCGCTCCATTTCGTGGTGAGGAAACTCTTCACAAGAGACTGCGCGATTTCGTCCTCCAGATGGCCGGAAGGGCATGCCAACCACAGGCGATCGGCTTTACCGGTTGTGGATTGCAAGATAAGCACGCCTTCCAATGCGGAGGGGCTGCGGAGACAGTAATGGCGCAGCTGGAGCAGCGTTTCCCAATAAGCGGGATTCAACCAGGCCCAAGGGGAGAGGGCAGGAAAATCCAGATTGAGGTACCAGCGGGTTTGAATGGGGTAAGCTTGTTCAAGCCAGGTTTTTTGCAGCAGCCAATCCGCCAGCCTTCGGTTGGAAAGGGAGCGTTGATAGCCCGGAGGCGGCTCAAGTGCGCCTGAACGCGTACGGGCAGGCAGGAGCCACTGGTTGAGATGGCTGTGAAAGCGGAACCCCAGACCTTCATAAAGATGGATGGCTGAGGCATTGTCTGACCGGACCTGTAGCCAGATCTCGCCGGTCAGCGTGGTAGCGGCAAAGCGCAGGGCGTGCCGGGTGAGCGCGCTGGCGATGCCCAGATTACGGTAGGAGGGTTCCACAGCTACATTGGCAATCAGCAGGATGCGCCGGAGACCCTCGTTGTAGCGGATCAGGCTGAGATTACCCACAATTTTGCCTTCATCTTCCCACACAAAACCATCCGGGCTGCTCATGGGCAGCCTGATCAGGACTTTTCTTTGTTTTTGCGCGGTCGAACGCATTTGGCGCAGGATTGCCTGGCCATCCGGATCATTCTGCAGACTAAAAGATTGCTCGATTAGTTTGGCAACTGATTCGAGGTCTTTTTGTGGATCCAGCCGGCGTAGGCGGCCTGTACTTTTGGGCGGATTTGGGCTCATCGGGTCAAATTTTACTATTAATGTAATGTAGACAGATAAAAGAAGCGCCTCCCTTTGGGGAGGCGCTGGATTGCAAAGAATTAGAAATCTTGATCATCTGAAAGCCTTGGACGGCGCTGGCGGTATACAATGCGCCCGCGGTCAAGGTCATAGGGGGACATCTCAACACGTACGGAATCTCCCAGGAGAATGCGAATATAATATCTGCGCATTCTGCCGGATAGGTAAGCCATAACTTCGTGCCCGTTATCCAGCCTCACACGGAATTGGGTGCCGGGAAGTGCTTCGATGATGGTGCCGTCTACGGTAATTTTCTCTTCTTCTTTCGCCATAAAACCTCTTTCTTCCTTCCGATTATGAATCGTATGACTTCCGGAAGGAACGGCGGGAAGCCTTCTTCTTATCCATGCGGCGTTGTTCACTCTTGGAGATGAACCAGCGTTTACGGCGCACAGTAGAAAGGACGCCGCTCTTGATCACTTTCTTGCGGAAGCGCTTGAGCAGGGAGTCCTGCGATTCATTTTGTCTTAAACTGACAGATGCCATTAGTTGTTCACCTCCTTTCAGGCATGGTTTCTTTCTTGTCAAATTGCGTTCACACGCAATTTTAGAGTGTACACGATTTACCTCGAATCGCCAAATGTTGGAAGGAGCCTGTTGAAAAACAATGTTCTTGTAGCAGAAATCAAGGCAATGGATCATGGGACAGGAAGATTAATACATAATTCTCATTCATTATCTTAAAATAACTTGTTCGGAGAAGAAATAATCTGGGAGAGGTCGGATACTAGAATGGAAGGAGCCGACGTTAGGGCTTTGGCGATTGACCCGCAAACGAATTCGGCGCTATACGCAGCAACTTATTGCACGGGCGTGTTCAGATACAAGTGGACAACCTCTGTGTTTCTGCCGGTGACCTTACGGTAAACAACCTTCAAACGGGAATGAGAGAACCCAGACGATTGTTTGAATCGCCTGGTACTGTTTGTAGGTGGGTGGTGCTGATAAAGAGGGTAGGGGCTAAGAGGAAAAGCAATACCATAATAGGAATTGAGGTCCAAATTGATGGACAAAACAAGGCGGCAATCCACAAAAGGTTACAAGTGGGAAAGTGTTGAATTGCTTCAAAGCGCAGATAAAGGCAGTGAATACAAAGCAGAATTCGTTTAAGTCTGTCAGGATTTGGGGATCAGCCTCTTTATCTAGACACATCCATACAAAATCCGACCCTATCCGGGGGGCTTGGACTGGTTGAGCCCCAACAGCATATTAATATGTATTGAATCCATACACAGGGCTACTTTTTCAGTCAGTCATTGATAAAATCGTGCTGAAGCATGGGTTTACTTTATCGGGCGCAGGTGAATTGAAAACAATTAAACAATCCTCAGGGAGGGATCATGACAGAGCTGAAGCATATGGACATCATTCAAAAAATGACACTGGAAGACAAGCTGGCATTGTGCTCCGGGGCGGATTATTGGACTACGAAGGCTTTCCCGCAGTACGGCATCCCTTCTATCCGCATGGCGGATGGCCCGCATGGGCTGCGCGTGCAGGCGGGTGACATCGATGACCCTGGTTTGGGAAAGAGCCTGCCCGCGACCTGCTTCCCGCCAGCCTGCCTGAGCGCCTGTTCTTGGGACCGGGACCTCTTACAGCAAATGGGCGAGGCAATTGCTCAGGAAGCGCTGAGCCAGGGCGTGTCTATTGTATTGGGGCCGGGCGCGAACCTCAAACGCAATCCTCTCTGCGGCCGGAACTTTGAATACTTCTCAGAAGACCCGCTGCTCTCCGGGGAAATGGCCAAAAGCTGGATCCAGGGCCTGCAGAGTCAGGGCGTGTTTGCCTCGCTCAAGCATTTTGCCGGCAACAATCAGGAAGCCCTGCGCATGCAGTCGGACAGTCTCATCGATCCGCGTGCCCTGCGTGAGCTGTATCTGCCCGGTTTTGAAATTGCGGTAAGGGGAGGCAAACCAGGTACTGTGATGGGCGCCTACAACCTGGTCAATGGCGTGTACTGCTGCGAACACGAAGAACTGCTCAGGTGCATTCTGCGCGGGGAGTGGGGTTTTGAGGGCGTGATCGTGACCGATTGGGGGGCGATGAACGACCGCGTGGAGCGTTTCAGAGCCGGGCTGGATTTGGAAATGCCCGGAGGGGTGGCTGGACTGGACGCGGACGTGTTAGAGGCGGTACGCTCCGGCAAAATGGCGGAATCACTGGTCGATGAAAGCGTGGACCGCCTGCTTGAATTAGTGTTCCGCTCGGTGGAGAACCGCAAGCCCGGGACTGAATTAGAGATCGACGCGCACCATCAAACAGCACGCAGGATCGCGGCGCAGTCAGCAGTTCTTATGAAGAATGAAGATGGCATCCTGCCGCTCAAACCGGGCAGACCGCTGGCGGTGATTGGCGCGCTGGCGGAGCATCTGCGCTTTCAGGGGGCAGGCAGCTCCTTCATCAACATTACCCGTCTTTCCAGTGTACTGGATGGTTTGACGGAATGTGGGGTGCCTTTCACATACAAGCCTGGTTATACCTTAAAGGGGGATGCGGATGAGCAATTGCTGGCCGAAGCATTGGCAGCAGCACATGAGCATGAGGTTGCTGTGGTCTGTGTGGGGCTGACAGAAGAATTGGAAGCGGAAGGTTTCGACCGTACTGATTTGCAGCTCTCCGCGGTGCAAAACAGAGTAGTGGAGGCGGTGAGCGCGGCGAACCCGAATACCGTAGTGGTGCTTTTTGGCGGGTCAGCCGTGGAACTGCCCTGGCTGGGGAAAGTGAAGGGACTGCTCAATATGTATCTGCCCGGTCAGGCAGGTGGGCTGGCGGCAGCGGATTTGCTGACCGGCGCGGTCAACCCCAGCGGAAAACTGGCGGAGAGTTATCCTTTGCGTTATGAGGACGTCGTTTCCGCGGGCTTTTATGAAAACGGCGGCAAGCAGGCGCAGTACCGCGAGAGCCTGTACGCGGGTTACCGCTATTACGATACCGCAGGAATGGAAGTGGCATTTCCGTTTGGGCACGGATTATCCTACACGACTTTTGCTTATAGCAGCCTTCGCCTTTCCCCTCGTGAAGTTGAGAAGGGTGGGAGTTTGCGGGTTGAACTGAGTCTGCGCAACACAGGCAGCCTGGCAGGCGCGGAGGTCGTGCAGGTATATCTGCGCGACTGTACGGGGCGCGTATTCCGGCCTGAAAAGGAATTGAAAGGCTTTGCCAAGGTGTTCCTGGAGTCCGGAGAAGAGAAGGATGTGAGTATTAAGCTCAACAGCCGCGCCTTCGCGATCTATGATCCTGCCAGGCAACGCTGGGTAGTACCAGCGGGGAGGTATGAGGTTTTTGTGGGTTCTTCGAGCCGGGATATCCGATTGCGGGGAGAGGTGCGGGTTCAGGGAGAAAGCGTCGAAAACCCTAAGAATCTGCCTGCCTGGTACCTCGCGCCGCAGGGAAAGCCGAGTCAGAAGGACTTTGAAGCCCTGCTTGGGAAGCCAATTCCGCTGCTGAAGGCGCTGAAAAAAGGCGAATACACCCTCAATTGCAGCCTGAAAGATATGGAATCCAGCTGGGTGATCCGCCAGGTGACTCGCATTGTCGTGAACAAACTGGCCGATACCATTGGGGGAAAGGACGAAAGCAATCCGAATTACCGCATGATGGTGGAGACAGCTCTGGCGACACCCCTCAGGAGTATGGTCACGATGAGCAAAGGCCAAATGCCAATGAACCTTGCTAAGGTTCTCGTGGCACTGGCGAATGGTCAGATGGGAAAGGCAATTAAGGCGTTTCGGGAGAAGTGAGGCGGAGTTAGTGGAAGCCCTTGCCAGGTTTTCTCATTGAGGGGACTTCTGAATCCGTTAAGGGCGGGTCAGAGCGGGGATGTTTGTCTGGCATGAAAAGGAATACAACCAGATTCCCACGTCGCTGCGCTCTTCGCGAGGACGGCTGCATGTCGTTGCGGGCGAAGCGTGGCAACCTGGGGTTGATATTATGATCGACAACAGATTGCCTGCTAAAGACGGAAAAACCTCTATAACAGTGGCAAAATAGGGGGGTAAAAAATTTGACTCTATCGAAAAAAAGTTATATACTGTAATATTGCGCTTTGTACCAAACACGTGAGCGGCCGCTTGGCGTGCCTCCACGTTTTTTATCATTTATAGGAGAACCGCATGAGAGATTTGATGACTCCGAAAAATTATGCCCGCATCCCGGTTGGGCTAGACCTGCCACAATTAATCCAAGTTCAGTTAGATTCCTTCAAACGCTTGCAGGATGATGGGCTTGGGGCGCTTTTTAATGAAATTTCCCCTATCGAGTCCTATGGAGGTGATCTCCGTTTACATTTCCCAAGCGATTCCGCTCTTTCCAAAGAGTTCGACCTTAAATACTGGTTCGATGCCCCCAAAAACAGCATCGAAGAATGTCTTGAACGCGATCTTACCTACGCCCGACCGCTTTATGTTTCCGTATTGCTGGAAGGAAACGATATTGCCGAAAAAATCAAACAAGACCTCTTTTTGGGTGACTTCCCGGAGATGACCGATAAGGGTACCTTCATTATCAATGGCACGGAACGCGTGGTTGTTTCTCAGCTTATCCGCTCTCCCGGCGTCTACTTTGAAGCCGAGCTGGATCGCACCACCGGCCGCTGGATGGCCATTGCCAAACTTATCCCGGACCGCGGCGCCTGGATGGAATTTGAGACACGCAAGAACGACATTCTGATCCTCAAATTTAACCGAAAACGCACCGTGCCGATAACGGTTTTCCTACGTGCACTGGCAGAGGTGGATGATGGCATGCCTGATTCGCCACTTAAGACCGGTACCGATGAGGAAATTCTGGCGCTCTTCGCGGACGTAGATAATAACCCGGAGCATCCGTTTATCTCATCTTCTTTTGAGCAAGAACCCGCACACGATCCAAACTCCAGCCTGACCAAGTCCCAGGAGGCCATGATCGAGTTCTTCAAACGGCTGCGCCCGGGTGAACCGCCAACATTGGATAATGCGCGCAATCACATCATTGAGCAGCTTTTTGACCCGCGTCATTATGACCTTGAGCGCGTAGGCCGCTACAAACTCAATCAGAAACTTGATCTCTCGGATGTAGTGCCCTCTGAACACCGCATGATCACGAAGTGGGATATCGTGCGCCTGGTGCGCCACATGATCAAAATCAATAACGGCGTGGTTCCACCCGATGATATCGATCATCTTGGCAACCGCCGCGTGAAAACCGTTGGCGAGCTAATCCAAAACAAACTGCGCGTTGGCCTACGCCGCATGGAACGCGTAATCAAGGAACGCATGTCCATCCGTGATCAGGGCAGTTCCGTGAGTCCTGTCTCCCTGGTGAATATCCGCCCATTGGTGGCTTCGTTGCGCGAGTTTTTTGGCTCCAGCCAACTCTCCCAATTCATGGAAGAAACTAATCCGCTCTCCGAGCTGCGCCACAAACGCACCGTTTCCGCGTTGGGCCCCGGCGGCTTGCGCCGTGAACGCGCCGGCTTTGACGTGCGCGATGTGCATACCAGCCATTATGGCCGCATCTGTCCGATCGAGACCCCTGAAGGACCGAACATCGGTTTGATTGGCCGCCTTGCCGCTTACGCGACGGTAAACGAACATGGTTTCATTGAAACACCTTATCGCCGTGTACGCCGTTCGATGACCGCGGATGACCCTAATCTGGTGGATCATCTCCTGCGCCAGGACATTCAGGACAAAAATGGTAAAGTAGTCTATGAAGCTGAAACCCGTGTAACCGCGGAAATGGCAAAGAAAATCAAGAGCCTGATGGGATCAGAACAGGTTTTGGTTCGTCCCTACATCACTGATGAATACGAATACCTGTCAGCAGACAAGGAAGATAAATACGTAATTGCGCAGGCGAACGCGCCGCTCAACGAATACGGCGAGTTTGTTCACCGCAATACCTGCCGCCACCACGGCAACTTCCAGATCTATGACTACGAAACTATCGATTACATTGACGTTGCCCCCAATCAGGTTGTGGGTATCTCGGCCGCGTTGATCCCCTTCCTCGAGCATGACGATGCTAACCGTGCTCTGATGGGCTCCAACATGCAGACCCAGGCTGTGCCGTTACTGCGCCCCGAAGTACCGATTGTTTCCACGGGTATGGAAAGCGCGGCAGTGGCTGATTCCGGTCAGGTGATCAAAGCCGAAGAAGATGGCGAAGTGCTCTCAGTGACCGGTGAATCGCTGATTGTCAAGCAAAACGATGGCGATCTGCGTGCTTATAATCTGCGCAAGTATCAACGTTCCAATCAGAGTACCTGCATCGATCAGCGCCCAGCTGTTCAAAAAGGACAGTTGATCCGTAAGGGTGATGTGATTGTTGACTCCAGTTCCACTGATGATGGTAAATTAGCCCTCGGTCAGAACGTTTTGACCGCCTTTGTGGCATGGGAAGGCTTCAACTTTGAAGATGCCATCCTTATCAGTGAAAAACTGGTGGAAGAAGACCGCTATACTTCCGTGCATATTGAAAAATATGAGGTGGAAGCGAGAGACACCAAATTAGGCCCGGAAGAGATCACCCGGGAAATCCCCAACGTCGGTGATGATACCATCCGCGATCTGGATGAAGCGGGAATCATCCGCATTGGCGCCGAAGTCGGCCCCAATGACATCCTTGTGGGTAAGATCACGCCCAAGGGTGAGAAAGAATTGACCCCCGAGGAGCGCTTGCTGCGAGCCATTTTTGGTGAGAAATCCCGTGATGTCAAAGATACTTCTCTGCGCATGCCGCACGGCGAGCGCGGTATTGTGGTGGATGTAAAAGTGTTTACCCGTGAAGAAAACTCTGACCTCTCCGCCGGTGTAGACAAGATGGTGCGCGTCTCTGTGGCACAGCGCCGCAAGGTTACTGCTGGTGACAAAATGGCTGGCCGCCATGGCAACAAAGGCGTGGTCTCCATGGTACTGCCTGTGGAAGACATGCCCTTCCTGGAAGACGGGCGTCCGGTAGAAATTATCCTCAACCCGCTCGGTATCCCCGGCCGTATGAATATCGGCCAGGTGCTTGAGACCCATCTCGGCTGGGCTGCCAAAAGCCTGGGCTTCCGCGCTGTGACACCTGTCTTTGACGGTGCTTCGGAAGATGAGATCGAAGCTGAACTGGCACGGGCCTGGATGATCGATGAAGCCTGGAACGTGACCGCTGAAAATGCCTGGGAATGGATCAAAACCATCGAACACGACCCTGAAATGCTTAAAGATGACGACGAAGTGCGTCTGCTCTATCTGGAACAGAAGTTGGGAGATAAAGATTACGATCTTTACGCACTCAAGGAAAATGAAATCTATGCCCGCCGCGCTGCTTTGGATGAGTGGCTGCGCGCGAAGGGATATGACCCCCGCCAGATCACATCCTATCCGGAAGACGGTTTAGATGTGAGCGAACGCGATGCACAGGACCTGCGGGCTGTAGATGCCTGTCTCCGGCTTTGGGCTGAGAAGCACGGCAAAGAATTAGAACCAGGTCTCAGTGTGGAAGAGACGGACCAGGCTGCCCGCGAGATCATGCTCGAAACCGGCGACCCAATGCCAACCATTGGCAAGCAGATTCTGCGCGACGGTAAAACCGGCGACCGTTATGACCAACCAGTGACCGTTGGTTACATGAGCTTCATGAAACTGCATCACCTGGTTGAAGACAAAGTGCATGCACGTTCCACCGGCCCATACAGCCTGGTAACGCAGCAGCCTCTGGGTGGTAAAGCTCAGTTTGGCGGTCAGCGGTTTGGTGAAATGGAAGTTTGGGCACTTGAAGCTTATGGTGCTGCGTACACCTTGCAAGAAATGCTCACAGTCAAATCGGACGACGTGGTTGGGCGTACAGCCACCTACGAAGCCATCGTGAAGGGCGAACCAATCGATGCTCCCGGTATCCCAGCAGCCTTCCGCGTGTTAGTGAAGGAACTGCAGTCCCTGAGCCTGGCGGTGGAAGCTATTCTGGAAGATGGCGAAGTGATCAAGTTTGGTAAGGATGATGAACGCAGCCAACAGCCCAGGATGCAAACCGGTCTGCTCAGCATGGGTGAAGAGCTCATGAGCGATATGGGCAACCTCCCCGGTTTGCCCAGCCTGAGCAGCTTTGGCCAGGGCGGCTTAGGCGGCTAAACCCCCGCACACAATGAATTAAACAAACGCTCCCCTCACCTAAGGGGAGCGTTTTCTATGCTCGTGAATAATAAGATGATGATGGAATTTGTTTAATTCAATTCAAAGAGGACCTGTTCATAGTCCTTTACGTAATATCTGATATTTTTTCTGCCCTTTTGAATTATCGTGTGTCCTTCTGTTTCAAGTTTTTCTTTTTGTGCCATTAAACCACCGGGGTATTTCTCATTCAGTTCACCATTTGCTTTCAGCGTCCTCCAGTAAGGAGTTTTATCGTCTGCTCTTTGATGGCTTGCCCACGCGGCAATCGACACAAAAACACCTGCCGTGATCGGTTCTGTAAAATCCGCGCCTGATTTAATGGCAAAGTACTCGCGGATTTTTCCGACAGTGATAACTTTTCCATACGGAACCATTTTCATAACGGTATCGTAGTCAAGCGGTGGAGCGATATACATTCTGTTCCCGCCATATTTTTCAATGCTTGGCGCATCCGTGATAATTTTAAACCTCGGCATATCCTTGCTGTCATGCAACATGGTATTAAAATCTTTCTTATCTTCATTGGCCATAATAATCACCTCCAACTAAATAATAATGACTTTATCTGGTATATACAATGAGACGGTTTAAGAAAATCCCCAAAAATTTACCCAAATCCTAATAGGAACTGTGGTTGTTTATTAAAATGACCAGAATCCTGATGAGGGGGATACCTAAGTTAAACCCGAAAAATGTATTTATACAGGCAGGCCACCTCACAATTGAGCTACACTGGTTATTTCAGATCTCTTCACTGACTTTCATACGATGACCTGATCAAGTTCAGATAGATGTGAGACAGTAAGGTTTTACAGAAAAGCACATTGTGGTCATCCTAAAGGTAACCAAACCAAAGAAGGAGGAACCCCCAATGTGGTGGTTATACGGAAATATTCTTCTTGGGAAGCATGTGATTATCAAGCTGAGCGAAGGAGTAAAGGATTGGGGGAAAATCCTTAGTCAGGACTCAAGCAAGACTTTTAGGGTATTCCGCAGGAATAAACACAAGCTGGTCATATTGCATGGTCCAAATTTCTTATTACAACCGTCTGAATTAAGTACAGAAGCAAGTTATGGAGAGCAACGCGGTTAAAAAGGAGCAATAAATAATGAAAAATGTTATTGACGCAGACAATATCTGCAAGTCATTTGGGAAAAACAGCGTATTGAAGGGGTTGTCTTTTCAGGTGCCTGAGGGTGCGATCTATGCGGTCTGCGGAAAAAATGGCATTGGCAAATCCGTGCTCTTCCGCATCCTGACCGGATTCATCCTGCCGGATAAGGGCAGTGTCAAAATTCACGGTCAGCAGATTGGTAAGGATGTTGAATTTCCAAAATCGACAGGAATTTTAATTGACCGGCCAGGGTACATGCCCGACAGCAGCGGCTATGCCAACCTTGCTTTGCTGGGTCAAATCAGCGGGCTGGCAGATGAAAAAACCATTCGGGTTTCACTGGATTTGGTTGGTTTGGACCCGGACGATAAAAAGCCTGTCCGCACGTATTCGGTTGGCATGCTGCAGCGGCTTGGTTTGGCGCAAGCCATCATGGAAGACCCACAATTGATTTTATTGGACGAACCCACTTCCGGTTTGGACTACGAAAGCCAGATCGAAATGCACGAACTCTTTCTGAAACTTCGCGATCAGGGCAAAACCATTGTTTTTACCAGTCACAGTCCCTGGGAAGTCAGCAGGGTCAGTGAAAAAGCTTTTTGGTTGGTGAACGGCAAACTTCAGGAAGAAGCGCCGTCTCACGGAAACGGTAAGTAGGTGGAAAACCTTATGAAAATAAATGAGGAAAAAACAAACAATCATATTCTGAAGGTCGAACTACAAAGAGCCTTCCAAAATCCGCGTTGGATTTTAATCGTGTTAATTGGGGTCGTCCTTTTTATCATTGGTAAAACAAGATTCCCCCAAATCACCGTGACCGGAGAATATGCTATTAACACCACAAACCGATTGATGCTGGCAATGTCTTACAGCGAGTTGGCTTTCATCGTTCCATTGCTGGTTTTGATACCCTATGCTGACTCTCTATTGAATGACATTCAAAGCCGGGCGATAGATTTTTTGGTTTTCAGGTCTGGTCGTAAAGATTACCTTCGCTCAAAACTTTTTTCCATAGGACTTAGTGGCGGAGTTTGCCTAGTCGTGGTTTTATTGGTTATGGTCTTGTCTTCGTCCGTCTATGGAATTAATTTCAAAAGCGGAATTTATGCCACAGGCATGGTCAATGAGACCAAACCTTTTGGCCCTTTTAATTGGCTGTTCATGGCTAAGCCGGCTTTGTACCTGATATATCTATTCATATCTGCATTCCTGTTTGGGATTACCTATTCGTTGTTTGGGACAGCGATGTCTTTGGTTTTCAAAAATAAGTTTATCGGTTTTAGTATCCCGATTTTTGTTTTCCAGATCGTGGATTATATTGGAGTAAGCATGAACCCCCAGCCGTGGTATCTCATCCCGCTGCGTGGTCTCATGCCCTTTGATACCGCGCGCCAGGTTGGCGATCACGATCTATTATTGCAGTTATTCCAATATCTGGTCGTATTTCTTTCAAGCCTTATCATAATCAGATTGGTAATGAAGTCTTATGGAAAAAAATAAAAAAGAAAACAAACTGTCAGTTTTTTTTACTTTCACACGTTATCAGATACAAAATCAGATACAGCGTAACCGTTGGCTGTTCCCTATCGTTTTGGGCTTGCTGAATGGTTTACGAAATGCAACTATTTTACAGGGTGATCCGGCTTTGCACATTATGAAACCTGCAAATGTCTGGGATGTCATTTTTTCAACCCTGGGAAGCACCTATTTTGTACATCTGGTCATTTTGACCACCTTCTTATATTTGATTGGAGACTTGTTGCCAGAAAAGAGCTATGGCCAATTGATTTTGTTTCGTTTAAAGTCAAGACGTCAATGGTGGCTAAGTAAAATACTAACCTTGCTCACACTGGCAGTCGTTTATATGTTCCTTTTCGTCGCGCCAGTCGTTTTGGTTGGCGGACTTACGCATGGTTGGAGCTTGGATTATTCTGAACAAACTTTTTTTAACCGTTTCATGTCTGGCGTGCCAGCCAATCTTTTTGCTGCAGGTACAGAAGAAGCATATATAACACCCCTTGATCTGTTCACTCAAACCTTATTGCTGATCTTTCTGGCACTATTCACCTGCGGTTTGTTTGCAACAGTCATTACCCTGTTCACCTCTCGTTCTCTGTTCGGACTGATAGGAGGCTTTACGTTTGTTTTTGTTTCCTTAATTGGAAATTCTCTTAGCGGACCGCCTTCCTGGGTGAAATTTTTGCCATCCCATCATATTGCTTATCTTGGCAGTCTTCCGGTACGAACGATACCGGTGCCAATCTCTGTCTTGTATTGGATGATCTGGATTTGTCTGTTGATCAGCCTTGGCTTTTTCAGATCATTGAAACAAAACATTTTCTCGGTGTCAAAGGAATAATATCGGGAGATGCTATTGATTTAACCGTTTTTTCTCTATAACGAGCAGTTGATAACAATTAAGTGATTGGCAGATGAATTGAATTAATTTATGCATTTTCAAAATAGAAGCATTAATATGAAAGAAAAACCTAAAATCCCCATAACTTTTATTGCCTTGATGGGAAGCGTTATTATTTCGCAGGTTGGCCTGTCTGTATATATAACCGCATTGAATTGGAAAGTGCTTGAGTTTTCCAATTCTGCTTTCCACACCGGCGTGATCGCAACCAGCATGACTTTACCTCAATTTCTATTTTCTTTGGCGGGGGGTGCGATAGCGGATAACAAGGAAAAACTTCGTTCCCTCCGCTTGATAATCGTGTTGCAAGCGCTGGTTGTATTTCTGTTCAGTCTCATTTCTTTGAGCCTGTCTTTCAATTTCATTGTTACATACGCAATTGCTTTCTTGCTTGGTACATTAAGTGCAATTTGGCAGCCAATTTACCTGTCTTATATCCCAAACCTTGTTCATAAATCTTTTGTCCCTCTTGGAATGAGTTTGAGCCTGGCAGGACTCTACGCTTCTCGTTTTTTAGGTCCGATTATTGCAGGGTGGCTCCTAAAATACTACGCCCCTTACACGCCCTTTTTCGTGTATTTTTTCAGCTTGTTACTCCCTTTTCTTGTAATGAACATAATCAAGTTTCCAGTATCAGTTGTCGCACCATCAACTCCAAACGAAAAAAAGACATTTCAACCAAGTGTTCTTCTGCAAGACAAAGCGATCTTCTCCCTATGGTTGATCAATGTTGCCTTGTCACTTTTCATGATGTCGATATTTTCGATCATCCCATACTTTGCAAAGAACATCTTCGGACTGGATTCGACAGGAATGAGCCGATTAATGTCTTCCTGCGGATTGGGGCAGTTGATCGGCGCCGGGCTCTCGATAGCAATTGGTAAACGTAACGAGGCGGGCTTTGGGAAGAATCAATTCATCGGTTACGCTTTAATGGGCACATTCCTCCTGTTGTTTACGGTTAGCAGCAACATGATATTGGCAATCATTGCACTCTTAATGATGAATGTCTTGCATGGTGTTTTATCACCACGGGTAAACACTGTTGTTCAAACCTACGCTCCAGAATGTATGAGAGGAAAAATACAAAGTATGTTTTTGTTAGTATTTGGTTTTGTGCCATTCGGTCAGTTTGTATTAGGACTGATAACGACCCCTACTGCCCCAAGAGTTGGTGCTATTGTTTATGTTTCGCTGTTCTTTATTACACTTTTATTCGTCTTGTTCAAATCGGATAGGTTATTTCATTTACAACAGGAAAATGGTTCAATACATTTTAGGAAAGACGCATAACATGGAAAGATTGCCCGGTATCAGTTTTTTTACCAATGTCATGTTCATCATTTTCTGCTGTTGTTCTAAAGAGAAAATTTGCTGCTCACAGGAATCACGTATGAAAACCAAAATGCTTCTGTTAATCTCCATCATCCTGACAGCCACGCTGCTCTTTGGCTGCAATACCAGCTTGCCTACACCAGTTCCCACTCCGGAGCAAGCCCAGCTTCCGACTCCAAATGTTGCAATGTCCCCCGCAACCGAGCCCGTGCCATTCACTAACCTTGGGCTGAATGAAGAGCTCTTATCCTCTGAGAATTGTCAACTGGCTATGGAAATCCCCTGGGAGCATGATGAGAATAATCCGATCACGGATGAAAGCCAGATCATGGAAATTCTTCGGGCATTAGGCGATCTTGAAGAGTGTCTTTTTACCCGGCAGGATGGTTGGCTTCATAATTTCGTCCTGGAGAACGGGCAACGAACTAAAGAAGAGGTGCTTGTCCACCTGATTGAAGGGGGAAGTTCTGTAGATCTGCGGTATGACCTTTTTTATAACCAGGGACAATTTACTGCTGAACTATATTATGACGGAAGAATAGCCGAAAACCAATGGTGCAATATCTCCAATGATGCCGAAACTGAAATCATCCAAGTAAAGCGAAACTGTAAAACAACTGAGATATATCATTTGTTGACTGGCAATGGTAAAGTCGATGGTTATGTCGGAATCCTTGCCCAAAACTTTTTAATATTCAAGAAACAACCTAATCCCCCGCAACCAAAAGCCTGGTTCATTAAGGAAAACAAATCTCGTTTTTTTGTTATTGAAATTAAATATGATATGAGCAACGTGCAAGGTGGTAAGGATGCGTTCGATAAACCGTTCACGGATGAGGTGAGACGACATTTTATCGAATTAAACACTGGAAAGCTTACCAGGTATGTTAAAGAAACTGGTTTTAAGGATGGCAGCTTCCTTGTTACTACTGAAGATGAGTTCCTTTTGTTCTACCCTGAATTGCCTGATGACATTGCAGGCGCTATAAAGCTTTTGGATTAGAGGCCATATGGCAAAAAGAGCATTGCAAATTCTGCTTGGTATCTTCCTGGCTTTTTTATGCTCAATTCCTGCAGAAAGCCCAACCAGCCGGATTACGATAATCCATTGCCAAACCCAGTCATCAGTTCATCTGTGAGCGATCAACTGACGTCAATCGAAATATCGAGACCTTGACTCTGTTGAAGAGCATGTGTTAGAATCATCCCTCGCTTGCCTGGCAGGTGCTGTTTTTTATGCCTGGCAAATCTTGTCGCAAGACGAGGCCATCGATACCTAGGATGGCCTTGATTATTGAAATGATTATTTAGTTATTAGCACGGAGGCAAAGAAGTGCCAACAATTAACCAACTGGTCCGCAATGGCCGTAGTACCAAGAAAGCAAAGAGCAAATCGCCCGCTCTTCAATACACGCTGAATTCGAAGAAACAACATCGTACGCGCCAACCCAAGGGCGCACCGCAAAAACGCGGTGTCTGCACGATCGTCCGTACGATGACGCCCAAAAAACCGAATTCCGCCCTGCGTAAGATCGCTCGTGTGCGTCTTTCCAATGGTATGGAAGTGACTGCTTATATTCCTGGTGAAGGTCATCAGCTTCAGGAGCACAGCGTGGTATTAGTCCGCGGCGGCAGAGTCAAGGACCTGCCTGGTGTGCGTTATCACATCGTACGCGGCACCCTGGATACCGCTGGCGTTGCAGACCGCAAGCGAGCCCGTTCCAAGTACGGCGCCAAACGCGCAGAGCAAAATTAAAATGGGATGATGCAGGACGGCGCCTGACTCTGTGGAGTTTGGATGCAGCCTGTTGAGATCGAGGAGTTATTATGTCACGAAGAATTAAACCCGAAAAGCGCGAAGTCATCCCTGACGTGAAGTACAACAACGAACACGTTCAGATGATCATCAATCGCATCATGCTGAATGGCAAGAAGAGCACCGTAACCAGACTGGTCTACGATGCTTTTGATCAAATCCAGGCCAAGACCGGTAAGGAAGGTGTTGAGGTTTTTGAACAGGCGCTCAAGAATGTCAGCCCAATGATGGAAGTCCGCCCACGCCGTGTGGGTGGTGCCACGTACCAGGTGCCCATGGAAGTAAGCCCGGAACGCCGCCTTACCCTCGCTATGCGCTGGATCATCACGGCTTCCCGTGCGCGCTCTGGAAAATCCTTTTCCGAGAAGTTAGCCGGCGAACTGATGGATGCTGCCGAGAACCAAGGCGCTTCCATTCGCCGCAAGGAAGAAACGCATAAAATGGCTGAGGCTAACCGCGCTTTCTCCCACTTCCGGATATAAGCAAACCGGACCGCACCTTAACAATCAGGTTTTAAAATGACCGACATTCCGCTCGAACGCTATCGTAATATTGGCATTATCGCCCATATCGATGCTGGTAAAACTACCACTACCGAGCGGATTTTGTTTTATACCGGCAAAACCTACCGTTTAGGGAATGTGGATGACGGTACCACTGTTACCGACTGGATGGACCAGGAGCGTGAACGCGGGATCACCATCGTCTCCGCGGCGGTTACGGCTGAATGGAAAGGCTACCGCCTCAATCTGATCGATACTCCGGGTCACATTGACTTTACTGCTGAGGTCCAGCGCAGTTTACGCGTTCTGGATGGCGGCGTAGTGATCTTCGACTCGGTGCAGGGCGTGGAGCCCCAGAGTGAGACCGTCTGGCGCCAGGCTGACCGCTATCAGGTGCCGCGCATCTGTTTTGCCAACAAAATGGACCGCGTGGGGGCATCTTACGAGCGTACGATTGAGAGCATCCATGAACGCCTTGGCGCGCGAGCCCTGGCGATGCAGATGCCCATTGGCGCTGAATCCAATTTTTCAGGCGTGATCGATCTCCTGGAGATGAAAGCTTATCTGTTCGAGGATGAAACAGGCAAAGAACCGAGTGCAGTCGATATCCCTGCGCCTTATTTGCCAGAGGCACAAAAGCGGCGTGAAGAATTGATCGAGCGCATTGCGGAACTCGACGATGACCTGACCATCAAGTTCCTCGAAGGGGAAGTTTTGCAGCTCCCTGAGCTCAAAGCCGCGCTGCGCAAGGCGGTTTTGGATGTACGAGTGACCCCTGTCTTCTGCGGTAGCAGTTTACGCAACAAGGGTGTTCAGATGGTTTTGGATGCAGTGATCGATTATCTGCCCTCTCCTCTGGATATTCCTCCAGTTTCTGCCACCCTTCTGCGGGACGGCAGCAGCGTTTTACGGGAAGCGCGTGATGACGAGCCGCTGGCCGCATTGGTTTTTAAGATCGTCACTGACCCCTACATGGGGCGCCTGGCTTACATCCGGGTATATTCCGGCAAGATCAAACAGGGCGGGAGCGTCGAGAATTCCTCAAAGAATAAAAAAGAGCGCGTTGGGCGTTTGCTGCGTATGTATGCCGATCGCCGTGAAGACATTGAGGAGCTGGGCGTCGGGGATATTGGCGCGATCTTAGGTCTCAAATTCAGCTTTACCGGTGATACGCTCAGTGACGCGAGCAACCAGGTGCTGCTTGAAACCATTCAATTCCCCAACCCGGTTATCTCCATCGCGATCGAACCCAAAACAAAAGCTGATCAGGACCGCATGACCGATTCGCTCAACAAGCTTTCTGAAGAGGACCCAACCTTCAAAGTCCGTCAGGATGAAAACACAGGCCAGACAGTTATTTCCGGCATGGGCGAGCTGCATCTGGATGTTTTGGTGAACCGATTGCTGCGTGAGTTCAAAGTGCAGGCCAATATTGGCAAACCGCGTGTGGCTTATCGTGAGGCGATTACCAAACCAATCAAAGAATTCAGCTATAAGTACAGCAAACAAACCGGCGGCCACGGTCAGTATGGCCATGTGATTATCGATCTCGAGCCTCTTGAAAATGGTGCCGGAATTGTATTCGAAGATAAAGTACGTGGTGGAGACATCCCCAAAGAATTCATCCCCGAGATTGAAAAAGGCATCCTGGAGGCGGCTGAAAGCGGTCCGCTGGCAGGCTTCCCGATGACAGATTTCAAAGTCACGCTCACAGGCGGATCCTGGCATGAAGTGGATTCCTCTGAGATGGCATTTCGTTTGACGGCTATATTCGCGCTACGTGACGCGGTGGAAAAAGCCAGCCCGGTCATTCTGGAGCCGATCATGCAGGTGGAGATCACCGTGCCGGAGGAATACACCGGAGACATCATCGGGCAGGTCAACGCGCGCGTGGGAAATATTTTGGGCATGGATGAGCGTTTTGGAAATGCCAAGGCAATCCGTGCCGAAGTGCCGCTTTCAGAAATGTTTGGCTATGCCACCGAGCTGCGTTCCGCTACGCAAGGCCGGGGTGTGTTCACCATGGAGTTTAAACACTACGCTCAGGTATCAGACGCTTATATGAAGAAGATCCTGGGGCGTTTGGGTTATTAATCTTTTTCGGGCTTGCCCGGATTGAAATGTAATAGTTGTAAAAGGAAATAAAAATGGCAAAACAAAAAATCAGAATTCGTTTGAAAGCTTATGACCACCGTGTGTTAGACCAGAGCGCCAAGCGCATCGTGGAAACCGCGGAGCGCAGCGGTGCCAAGGTGGTCGGTCCCGTTCCGCTGCCAACCAAGTTGGAAAAGTATACCGTGCGCCGCTCTACCTTTATTGATAAGGACTCCCAGGAGCACTTTGAGATCCGTACCCATAACCGTCTGATCGACGTGATTGATCCGGATTCCAAGACCATTGATATGCTCATGCGCCTGAACCTGCCCGCTGGTGTGGATATCGAGATCAAAATCTAATATTGGCCTGGGTTGCCTGCCTGCCGTGAGGCAGTAGGGGAATCGTTACAACTGATTTTTTGCCTCTGAGGTGCATTAGGCACCTCCTTGTGCTTGCCATTCTTTAAGAAAATCAGCGGAGGGACACCTCCGCTTCTTGTTTAAAGCAAGACCTTTATACAGTGAAGTTTATACAATGAAGATTGTTCACCTAAAAAGCTTTCCAGATAATGAGGTAAGATAAAGTAAAGAAATTCAAGAAAAGCTGAATTACGTGCCTATGAAAACCGGAAAACACTCTACAGGGCTAAGCATTGTGCTGTGTTTTTACAACGCGCGCAAATTATTAGGAACCACCCTTGAACACCTCGAAAAACTTGAACTGGACCCTGACCTGCCTTTTGAGCTTGTGTGTGTGGACAACAATTCCACCGATGGGAGCGCGGAGTTTATCCGCAGCAACTATCAAGGCAGGGCAGAACTGGTTATTCTACAGGAACCCAGGCAAGGCATCAGTTGGGCACGCCGTACGGGTTTAAAAGCTTGCCGTTATGCGTTTATTGCTACAGTGGATGACGATAATTGGGTGGACCCCGACTGGGCGGAAAAAGGCATTTCCTTTATGCAGGCACACCCGGACGCGGGTGGGGTGGGCAGTCTCAACCGGGCGGTCAGCGATGAACCGCTGCCTTTCTGGTTCGATACCTATCAGGCCAACTATGCTGTGGGACCCTACAAGAATCTGAGCAGTGAGGTTGGCGGATTGGGGCAAATCTGGAGCGCGGGCTGCTTTTTACGTAAATCAGCTGTGGACCAGGCATTGGCGTTAGGTACGGATCCGCTCACACCCGGCCGTAAGGGTGGAGGCCTGCTTTCGGGTGACGATACGGAAAATTTCATGCTCATGCAGCTGTGCGGATGGAAGTTCTATGCCAGCCCGGAGATCCGCATCAGTCATTATATGCCTGCGCAACGCCTCACATGGTCTTACTTTCTAAGGTTCAAAGAAGGCATCGGCCGTACGATAGTCTATATGGACATGTACCGCAGATTGATTGATGAGTTGCTTTTTGGGAAAGAGCCAAAGCTGTATGACTGGCAGAAAGAGAAGCGCAGAGCTTTCAAAAGGCTGCTCAATAACTGGCCTGGCCTGCTCAGACACTACCTGCCGGGCTCTGAAGGGAATCACCGGGTTGTGCAAGCCCGGACAGCCTGGGGGGGATACGCGGAACGAAGAGAAAAAGGCGCTAAGCTGGAAGAAATGTATAAAAACCTGAGGGCACAAGTTATACAGCAGCTGCCCTTCCAGGGCAAAAACTGATAGATCATAAAAAGACCGCTCAGTCCTTGTTCAAACCAATAAATCAAGACCTGAAAATGTGTCACGTTGTCTGAAAAGAGCTCTTCTCGTGATATATTCTTTATAGTTTTCATATTAGGAATCGAAAAGGAGCAAAAGCCCGTTACGGATAGGAAACTATGGAACTGAGCAACTTCGACCGGATCGTTTTGGAAGAATTAGTGCCCGCCTGCGGCTGCACCGAGCCAATCGCTCTGGCTTTCGCGGCTGCGCTGGCACGGGAAACGCTGGGTGAAATGCCGGAGCGCGCGAACATCCGCGTCAGTGGGAACGTGATCAAGAATGTCAAGAGCGTAACCATCCCCAACTCCAACGGGATGAAGGGCATTTTGCCGGCTGTTTTTCTAGGCATAGCGGGGGGAAATTCCAGCCTGAAGTTGGAGGCACTTAGCCAGGTTGGTCAGGCTGAAATTGACCTGGCACAACAATTAATGAAGAGTGTGCCTGCCACGGTAGAAAAAATTGCCGATGAAAGCGATTTGGTAATCGATATTGAGCTTTATGCCGGAAGAGAGCAGTCGAAGGTACGGGTAGCAGGCGCGCACACCAATGTTACGCACCTTTCAAAAAATGACACGCTTCTAGTGGAAAGACCTGATGGTCCTGGCAAGGAATTACAAGACCCAAGGGATGAGTTAACCATCACGCGTATTCTGGACTATATCCAGAAACCTGTCTCAAGACCTGTTCGGGAAGCCATTCAGACACAGATCCAGCTCAACAGCGCTATTTCAGCTGAGGGTTTGCAGAAGCCTTATGGGGCGAACGTGGGCAGGTTGATCCTGGGGGCGGAGCACTGCGGGGTGGCAGAACGGGCCAGCGCGCGGGCGGCTGCCGGCTCAGACGCAAGAATGAGCGGCAGTACCATGCCGGTGGTGATTAACTCCGGCAGCGGTAACCAGGGGCTGACTGTATCCATGCCGGTGATCGAATTCGCGGAGACCACAGGAAAAAGTGAGGAAGAGCTCATCCGCGCGCTGCTCCTAAGCAATCTGATTTCCGTACGTATCAAATCCGGGATGGGTAAACTATCCGCTTTTTGCGGCGCGGTAAGCGCAGCGTGCGGGAGTGGGGCAGCAATTTGCTATTTATCGGGTGGTTCGCAAACCCAAATTGAGAATACGATCGCGGTGACTCTGGCCGTGGTAGCAGGCATGATCTGCGATGGCGCCAAGGCTTCTTGCGCGGCGAAAGTTGCCAGCGCGGTGCAGGCTGCCTTTCTGGCCAAGGATATGGCTCTGCGAGGGATCCATTTTAATTGCGGGGATGGGCTGGTAAGCAGCGATATTGAGAGCACCATCGACAATTATGTGAAACTGGCTGCTCAGGGTATGCAAGAAACCGACGAAGTTATCCTGGACATGATGGTGCGGGAGTAGGCATCGCTTCTTACGCGTGTCAGCCGGATTTTAAGTTCCTGGAAGGATGGTCATGAAGGTTTTACTGACGGCATTTGATGCCTTTGGCGGGGAAAGCATAAATCCGGCTCAGGAAGCTGTCAGATTGGTGCGGGCAGAGTCTTTTGACGCTGAGATTGTCAAAATGGATATCCCCACGGTCTTTGACAAGTCCATCAAGCTTGTTCTCAGGGCGATGAAGAAGCATAAACCCAATGTGGTGCTGTGCGTTGGTCAGGCCGGGGGAAGGTCCGAGATTACGCCGGAGCGGGTGGCAATCAATATAGATGACAGCCGCGGAACGGACAATGAAGGCAACCAGCCGGTTGACCGAACGATTTTTGCTGATGGCGCTGCGGCTTATTTTAGTCTGCTGCCTATCAAAGCTATGGTGGCAGCGATGAAAGATGCTGGGATTCCAGCTAGTGTTTCCAATACGGCAGGAACATTTGTGTGCAATCATCTTATGTATGGGGTGTTGTACCATATTCACAAGAGTTTCCCGGGCGTGCGCGGCGGGTTTATTCATGTTCCGTATATTCCTGAACAGGTGATGGAACGCCCAGGGGTGCCGGCGCTTCCTTTAGAGGTGATAACCCGCGGGATAGAGGTGAGCATTCAGGTGATCCTGGATCACCCGGTGGATATTGTGCAAGCAGGCGGGAGCGTTTGCTGACCCTTATTGATTTGCTTGTGTTTTGCGGAAATGTGCTGGCGGAGTTGGGGTGCTTCCCGCCAATTTACTAAAAGAATAATAGGTTAGGACTGCTAATACCAAAAACCAAGTTGCCACGTCGCTGCCGCTCATTATTCCGTCATTGCGAACGAAGTGTGGCAATCTGGTTTTGATTGTCTGTCAGGGAAAAGATTACAACCAGATCGCCACGTTGGGCTTAGCCCTCCTCGCGAAGACGTTTATTCGTTGTTGCTGACGCATCTTGCAATAGCCTGAATTGAAATGGATGTTGGCGGGTGAGCTTTCACAGGCAAGAGTTGCTTGAATAACAATAATGAGTCAATTCAAAAGATGAAGTTGCCGAAGTGAGATTCTTCCAAATGCCGCGAAGGAAATCCTAAAAATGAGACCGAATCGCCCTTGCATGTGACAAACGAATATGATATCATTCATGTTTGCCCCTGAAGAGGGGTAAGTTTGTGTGTTTGACAATCTAAGAATGTTTCTCCGCGTGGGCAGAAAGCTACACAGGGATCATTAACTGGATTGTGCGGAGATGATGCAGTAAGCCCAAGCTGACAGTCTCGCAAAATTGTATAAACAGGAGAATAGTATGTTCAAAGGGCTGATTGGAAGAAAGATCGGTATGACCCAGATCTTCGATGAGAATGGCGCCGCCATTCCGGTAACGTTACTCGAAGCTGGGCCTTGTTTTGTTTCTCAGGTGAAGACGGTTGAAACCGATGGCTACTCCGCCGTTCAACTGGCTTTCGGCGAGGTGAAACCCAAACGTCTCAGCAAGGCTGAACTCGGGCATCTTAAAAAGAATAACCTCCCCCCTGTACGTGTTCTGCGCGAATTCCGCACCAAGAAAATTGATAATCTCAAAACCGGCGATGAGCTGACTGCAGCAATCTTTGGTAACGGAGATTATGTTGACGTGGTAGGAACCTCCAAGGGCAAGGGCTTTGCCGGCGTAATGAAGCGGCACGGTTTCCGTGGTGGCCCCCGCACGCACGGTCAGTCTGACCGTCAGCGTTCCCCTGGTTCCAGTGGCGCATCCGCTACACCAGGCCGCGTTTTCAAAGGTAAGAAAAATTCCGGACAAATGGGCAATGTTCGGGTGACCTCCTCCCACATTCGTATCGCGTTAGTGGATCCTGAGCGCAACCTGATTGCCGTGCAAGGGTCCGTCCCGGGCGCGAAGGGTGCGACGGTCGTGATCAAAGAGGCTCGCAAGCAGTAAGCGCTTGTGCCGATTGGAGAACACTCATGAAAGTCGATGTCTATAACTTAAAAGGCGAAAAATCATCCACAGTGGAACTGCCAGACGAAATCTTCGCGGCAAAGGTCAATGTGGATTTGATGCACCAGGCTTACCAACGCCAAATGGCGAACTTACGCCTCGGAACGCATAACACCAAACGCCGCGGAGAAGTCCGAGGCGGAGGCCGCAAGCCATGGAGACAAAAAGGAACTGGCCGTGCACGCCAGGGCAGCACCAATGCTGCCCAATGGGTGGGTGGTGGACGCATCCACACCCCCAAACCGCGTGATTACACCCAAGCCATGCCGCAGAAGATGCGCCGTGCCGCCCTGCGCTCCGCACTCACCGTCAAGGCGAGTAACGAAGCTATCGTCATGGTGTCGGATCTGGCTCTGCCCAACAACAAGACCGCTGAGATGGCTAAAGCCATCAAAGCCGTGGCTGGTGATGTGCGCACGCTGGTTCTGCTCCCCGGCAAGACTGAGGAAGCTGTTGCCGCGTACAAGAGCGGACGCAACCTGGAAGGCAGCAAAATGCTTCAGGCGAGTTACCTGAATGTACGTGACCTCCTGTATGCAGAAAAAGTAATTATCCCGCTTGCTTCACTCGAAGTGATCAAGAGTTATCTGGGATAGGAAGGTGAAGCAGAATGAGCACTACCGTTTTTGATATCCTGCGGCGCCCTGTTGTAACTGAAAAGTCAAACTATCAGGCTTCTAAATTGCGCCAATACGTGTTTGAAGTGGCTAGCTACGCAACGCGTGAACAGGTAAAAACCGCTGTCGAGACCGCTTTTGACGTTACCGTCACCAGGGTCAACATCATTAATCTTCCCAATAAATCAAGCCGCAACAGCAAGACCCGCCGCTTGAAGGTGCGACCGGTTGGCTACAAAAAAGCCATTGTGACGCTCAAAGGTGAAGACCGCATTCCTGTGTTTGAAGGAGTGGAATAATGGCTGTTAAAATTTATAAACCTAAAACACCCGGTCAGCGCCATAAGACCTCTTATACGTTTGAAGAAATCACCAAAACAACTCCCGAACGCAGTCTGATTTATGTGCGCAAGAATACCGCTGGCCGAAACTCTTCGGGTCGTGTGACTGTCCGCCATCGCGGCGGTGGTATGAAGCGCCAGATTCGCATCGTTGATTTTCGCCGTGAGAAGACCGGCATTCCTGCCAAAGTCAGTGCGATCGAGTACGATCCCAACCGCACAGCCCGCCTGGCGCTGCTGACCTACGCAGATGGCGAGAAACGTTATATCTTAGCCCCCATCGGTGTTAAAGTGGGCGACACGCTCCTGAGCGGCCCTGGTTCCGAGATCCGCCCCGGCAATAATTTGCCCTTGGCGAATATTCCAGTGGGTACCACGATACATGCCATTGAACTGCAGCCCGGTAAGGGTGCGCAGATTGGCCGCTCTGCCGGTACCGCCGCGCAACTTCTCGCCAAAGAAGGCAAGTACGCGCATGTGCGCATGCCTTCCGGTGAAGTACGCCTGGTCCTGCAGGACTGCTCTGCCTCTATCGGGCAGGTTGGTAACGTAGACCACAGCAATGTCAAATTGGGTAAGGCCGGACGCAAGCGTCACTTAGGCCGACGCCCCGAAGTTCGTGGCTCAGCCATGTCCCCGCGCGACCATCCGCATGGCGGTGGTGAAGGCCGGACCTCCATTGGTATGCCCGGACCCAAGACCCCTTGGGGGAAGCCTGCTCTTGGTTACAAGACCCGCAGAAATAAACGAACGGATAAGATGATCATCCGCCACCGCTCCAAAGCCAAGCGCAAGTAATGGCGGATAGTTAGAAAAGGACGATAGATATGTCGCGATCATTGAAAAAAGGGCCATTTATTGACCCGAAGCTTTTGAAAAAAATTGAAGAGATGAATGCTCAGGGCGATAAGAAAGTAATTCGCACCTGGAGCCGTGCCAGTACAATCTTTCCCCAGATGGTTGGCCATACCATCGCTGTACATGACGGGCGCCGCCATGTACCGATCTATGTGACTGAAAATATGGTCGGTCACCGCCTGGGCGAGTTTGCTCCAACACGCTGGTTCCGTGGGCACGTCTCTGAAAAAGGCCGGTAGTGAGGTAAGAAAATGGCACACGATATTATTGCTAAATTATCCGATCTCTCTACCTCTGCCCAGAAAGCCCGTTTGGTGGTTGATCTGGTGCGTGGGAAGAAGGTCGTGGATGCCCTGGGCATCCTGAGCCTCACTCCCAATAAGGCGGCCGAACCTTTGCGCAAATTGCTCTACTCGGCAATGTCTAACGCGGAAGAGAATTTTGGCGTGAGCCGCGATGATCTTGTGATTTACAAGATTTTCGCAGATGAGGCGCCCACCCGCAAGTGGCGTGCTTTTGGTGCGCGCGGCCGTTTCAAGCCGATATTGCGCCGCCGCAGTAATGTCACTATCGTATTACGTGAAGTCGAGTAGGAGGTAAGGAGTCATTATGGGTCGTAAAGTACATCCGATTGGATTTCGACTGGGGATCAACAAACCGTGGCTTGGCCGTTGGTACGCGGAAGGCAAAGACTACACTGATCAGCTGCATCAGGATCTGAAGATCCGCGCGCTGGTGTTGAAAGACGCAGAACGCGCGGGCGTCTCTAATGTGGAGATCGAACGCTATCCCGGCAAGGTGAAGGTCACTTTGCACACCGCCAAACCCGGCATTCTGATTGGCCGCAAAGGCGAGAGCGTCAAACTTCTGCGTGCTGAGCTCGAGGCATTAACCGGCAAGAAGATCGATCTGGAAGTCAAAGAGATCAAAGCGCCGGATACCGATGCCTACCTGGTTGCCCAAAATATTGCTGGGCAGCTTGAGCGGCGCATCAGCTATCGCCGCGCGATGAAGCGCGCGATCCAGCAGGCGATGCGCCAGGGCGCAGGCGGTATTAAGGTTGCTGTCTCCGGTCGTTTATCCGGTGCGGAAATGGCACGCCGCGTCAC
Organism: Anaerolineaceae bacterium; assembly: GCA_040772525.1. GTDB lineage: Bacteria > Chloroflexota > Anaerolineae > Anaerolineales > Anaerolineaceae > Mesolinea. The sequence continues at coordinate 1,201,068 of JAXGXZ010000001.1, forward strand.
TCTTCGTGAGGGTCGTGTGCCGCTGCAGACGCTGCGCGCGGATATCGACTTCGCCAAGGCTACCGCCGCCACCACTTTTGGTCAGATTGGGATCAAAGTATGGATCTATAAAGGCATCGTCATGAACCAGGCTGAAGAGAAAGTTGAAGCCACCGAAGGTGTCTACGTCAGCGAATAGTAAACAGTAATAGTGAGGTAAGTGATTATGTTGATGCCAAAGAGAGTAAAGTACCGCAAGATGCAGCGCGGCCGAATGCGCGGCAAAGCGCAGCGCGGCGCTGAGATCAACTTCGGTGAGATTGGTTTGAAAGCTCTGGAATGCGGTTATTTGACCGCCCGCCAGATTGAAGCCGCCCGCCGTGCCATCGTGCACGAAATGAAACGACGCGGTAAGGTTTGGATTCGGGTCTTCCCCGACAAGCCCTATACCAAGCGTGCTGCTGAAACCCGTATGGGTAAAGGTAAGGGTAATGTGGATCATTGGGTCGCTGTTATCCGCCCTGGTCGCATCTTATTTGAGGTCGGTGGAACTGATGGTGACGAAGGTGTGCGAGCGCTGCGCCGCGCGCGCTACAAACTAGGCTTACGAACCAAGATCGTTGACAAAGCAACGGCAGGAGAAGGTTAATGAACGCCAAGGATATACGTACCCTCTCTACTGAAGAGATCAAAGAGAATTTATTGAATTCACGGCAGGAACTGATGAATTTACGGTTCCAAATGGTGACTGGTCAACTCACCGACACCAGCCGCTTTAAGGTAACCCGCAGACTGATTGCGCGATATGAAACTATTCTCAATCAGCGCGCTCATGAAGGGAAGGAAGTGAAGAAATGAACAAGCGCCGAAGACTGATTGGAATGGTGACGAGCAATAAAATGCAGAAAACCGTGAATGTAGAGGTTACTCGCACCTACCAGCACCCCTTATATCGCAAGGTAGTGCGCGGCAGGAAGACTTATAAGGCTCACGATGAAATCGGCTGCAACGTTGGCGACAAAGTTTCCATCGTTGAATCCGCTCCCATTTCGGCGACCAAACGCTGGACCGTGGAAAAGATTATTAAAGTCGAAGTCCGCCAGGAAGGTGAGCTTGAGACTGTCGATGGAGGCCAGGAATGATCCAAAAGGAATCCAGGCTTGTTGTAGCCGATAACACGGGTGCCCGCGAAATGTTGGTAATCCACGTTTTAGGCGGTACCAATCGGCGTTATGCCTACGTGGGAGACATTGTGCTTGGCACGATTAAAAGCGCTGCTCCGCAGGCATCGGTTAAGAAAAGCGAAATCGTAAGAGCTGTCATTGTGCGCACAAGCAAGGAATACCGCCGCCCGGATGGGTCCAGCATTGGTTTTGATGACAATGCGGTAGTGATCCTGGACACCGACGGCATCAATCCCCGTGGTACACGTATCTTTGGACCGGTGGCACGTGAACTGCGCGAAAAGGGCTTTATGAAAATCGTATCCCTGGCTCCGGAAGTTCTGTAGCCAATGATGTCAGGAGGATCACAATGAAAGCAAAGATCAAAAAAGGTGATCGCGTCCGTGTTATGCGCGGCGACTCAGACGATCGGGGCAAGATCGGTGAGGTCATCCGTGTTTTTCCACGGGAAAATCGCGTGGTGGTGCAGGGCGTGAACAAGGTCAAGAAACATCAGAGACAGCAACAGAGCGGTGGAAGACAGATCCCATCCGGTATTCTGGAGTTCGAAGCCCCCATCCATATTTCCAATGTGGCTTTGGTGGACGAAACCAGGGAGAAGCAGGTGAAGGAACGCGCTCCCAAGCGTGCCGCTGCGCCCAAGAAAGCCGCCCCCAAGGCTGCAGACACGAAGAAGGATGCTGTGAAGGCAGAAACCAAGCCAGCAGCTAAGAAGCCAGCTGCCAAGAAAACCGCCTCTGAGGCCGCAGACGCGAAGAAAGATGCTGTAAAGACAGAAACCAAGCCAGCAGCTAAGAAACCAGCTGCCAAAAAGACCGCCTCCGAGGCCGCAGACGCGAAGAAAGATGCTGTAAAGACAGAAACCAAACCAGCAGCTAAGAAGAAACCAGCTGCCAAACCTGCTTCCAAGACAACAGCCGCAGCAAAGCCAGCAGCAAAGAAAGCGGCTGCCGCCACCGAACCTGTAGCCAAAACCACCGAGAAGACGGTTGAGAAATAAGGGCAAGGTGAGTTAAGATGAACAGATTACAAGAACAGTACAAGAACGAAATCGCACCGGCGCTCTTCAAAGAGCTCGGATTAAAAAACGTAATGCAGGTTCCCCGCATTGAAAAGGTTGTGGTCAATATTGGCGTTGGCGAAGCCCTGGATAACCCCAAAGCTTTGGAGGCAGCCGTAAACGACCTCACCATCATCACTGGTCAAAAACCCGTGATTATCGCCGCGCGCAAAGCCATTTCCAACTTCAAACTGCGCGAAGGACGTCAGATTGGTGTTAAAGTAACCTTGCGTGGGTTTAAGATGTGGTCTTTCCTTGACCGGTTGATCAACATCGCCCTGCCCCGTGTGCGTGACTTCCGCGGTATTTCGGCTGACTCTTTTGACGGACGCGGGAATTACACTCTCGGTTTGACTGAGCAGTTGATCTTCCCTGAGATCCAGTACGATAAGATCGATAAGATCCGAGGAATGGAAGTGAGTATTGTGACCAGCGCTGAGAATGATGACCAGGGGCGGGCACTGCTGAGCAAGTTCAGTATGCCCTTCAGGAAAGGAAACTAATGGCTAAGAAGTGTATGATCTACCGCGAAAAGCGGCGAAAATATCCCGGTCGTGTGGTTAACCGCTGCCGCATCTGTGGTCGACCACGCGGCTATATGCGCAAATTCGGTTTATGCCGTATTTGCTTCAGAGAGCTTGCTCTCCAGGGGAAAATCCCTGGTGTAAAGAAAGCGTCCTGGTAATTAGACCTGGAGGGACTATTATGACAATGACAGATCCAATTGCCGATATGTTGACCCGGATTCGCAACATCTCCATGACCGGACAGAGCTTGGTGAGCATGCCGAACTCCAAACTCAAGACAGAACTCGCCCGCATATTGCAGGAAGAGGGCTACATTGAGAGTTATGAACTCATAGATGGTAAGACTAAAGGCAGCAAAGTACTGCGCCTGAAGCTGAAATACATTGGTGAACGCCGCCACCGCCGCCCAATCATCACAGGGCTTGAACGCGTCAGCCGTCCCGGCCGCCGTGTTTATACCTCCAAGAATGAGATTCCCTGGGTGCTTTCCGGTATTGGCATCGCGATTTTATCGACCCCCAAGGGCATCATGACCGGCCAGCGCGCCCGCAAGATCGGCGTTGGCGGTGAGATCCTCTGCAAGGTCTGGTAGGAGGAATAAAATGTCGCGAATAGGTAAACTGCCCATTACCCTGCCCAAGGGTGTGGACGTAAAGATTGATGGTCAGAAGGTAAGCGTCAAGGGCCCCAACGGAGCGCTTGAACAGGTTTTCTCGCCTGAGATTTCAATCAAGATTGAAGATGGCCAGGTAATTGTGGAACGCCCCAACGACGAACCGCGCATCCGCGCTTTGCATGGCACCACTCGCGCCTTGTTGAATAATATGATCACAGGTTGTGACAAAGGTTTTGAACGCGTACTCGAGATCAACGGTGTGGGTTACCGCGCGGAAGTGCAGGGAACCGACTTGGTTTTGAATGTCGGATTCTCGCACCAGGTGCGTTTCCCGGCTCCAGAAGGGATCACGTTTGAGTCCGATGCCAAGACCCGCCTGATCAAGGTGAAGGGTCGTGACCGCCAGCAGGTTGGCCAGGTGGCCTCAAACGTGCGCAAGATCCGTCCGCCAGAGCATTATCATGGTACAGGTATCCGCTATCAGGGTGAGTTTGTGAAACTCAAGGCTGGTAAAGCGGGTAAGACCGGTAAGTAGAGGTAAAAATGGCTAAAAAATCAAAGAATCAAGCCCGATTACACCGCCATGCACGCGTACGCAAGAAGATTTTTGGCACTCCAGAGCGGCCGCGCCTGAATGTTTTCCGCTCGATCCATGAAATCTATGCCCAGGTGATCGATGATCACACAGGGACCACACTTTGCTCCGCCTCCACGGTGGACAGTGGTCTGCGCGACGCGGTAAAGGGTAAGAACAAATTGGATCAGGCTGGTTTGGTAGGAGAAGAAATTGCCAAACGTGCCCAGGCTATTGGCATCAAAACGGTGGTGATGGATCGTGGTGGTTACTACTATACTGGCCGGCTGAAATCTCTGGCCGAAGGCGCTCGCAAGGGCGGGCTGGAATTCTAAGCTGAGGTAATGATGGAAGATTTTACAATTTTAGAACCACAATTTGACGAAAGAGTTATCGATATTGCCCGTGTTGCCAAGGTTGTCAAGGGCGGTCGGCGTTTCTCCTTTAGAGTCACGTTGGTTGTCGGTGATAACAACGGAAATGTTGGTTTGGGTATTGGTAAGGCCGGCGCTGTGCCGGATGCCATGCGCAAAGCTACAGACCGTGCTCATAAAAACATGCGTAAGGTCAGTCTTTCCGGTACCACCATTGCCCATGAGGTCATTGGCAGACAAAGCGGCGCGGAAGTGCTGCTGAAACCTGCGTCTGCAGGTACAGGTGTTATTGCAGCTGGCGGTGTTCGCGCGGTTTGCGAAGCAGCTGGCATCAAGGATATTCTGACCAAATCCATGGGCTCGAGCAACATGCTCAACATTGTTCAGGCTACCTTTAACGCGCTCTCACAACTGAAAGACCCCGAAGCAGTCGCCGTCGAACGCGGTAAGGACGTACAGGAAGTCATGCCTTACTGGGAGCGGAGGAAATATGGCTAAGAAAAGCAAGAAACTAACCATTACCCTCAGGAAGAGCGGCATTGGTTATACGGAAAAGACTAAGAACACCCTCAAGGCACTTGGTTTTCACAAGTTGAACGAAACCGTGGAACATGAGGATAACGCAGCCCTGCGTGGGATGATTAACAAGGTTTCTCACCTGGTTGAAGTGAGCGAAGCGGCTGAGGAGAAGAAGTAATGCAACTACATGATCTCAAGCCTAACAAAGGCGCAAAAAAGGAACGCACGCGCATTGGCCGCGGTCCTGGAAGCGGTGCGGGTAAAACCTCCGGCCGCGGAACCAAAGGTCAACACGCCCGTACCAGCGGCGGTGTCCGCTTGTACCATATGGGCGGCAACCTGCCCATCTTCCGCAAACTTCCCTTCCTGCGCGGTGAGGGTTTTACGCCGCTAAACCGCACGCGTTACTCCGAAGTTAATCTGGACGCCCTGCAAGGCTTTAAAGCTGGCAGCGAAATCACCCCGGAAGTTTTGAAGGAAGCTGGTTTGCTGAAAGATGAGCGCAAGCCCATCAAGATTATGGGCCGTGGAAACATTGATGTCGCGCTCAAGATCAAAGCCCATAAAGTTACTGAGGGTGCCCGTACAAAGATCGAAAAAGCTGGCGGCAGCATTGAAACCATCGATCTGCCTTAGCCTTCTTAAAGGAGACCTGTCATGAAACGATCGTCTTGGCGCTACTTATGGAAATCTGAGGATATCCGAAATAAACTGCTTATTTCGCTGCTTCTGCTGGCGATCTATCGTTTAGCTGCAAATATCCCGGTTCCTGGAGTTGATCGCGCGATTGCTGCTGCTCTGACCAGACTGACTGGATCCCAAGGTAATTTGGTTGGCCTGTTGGACTTACTCTCCGGCGGATCCGTTTCCCGCTTCTCCGTATTGTCCATGGGTGTTTACCCCTACATTACGGCACAAATTATTCTGCAACTGCTGCAGCCGGTGATCCCTGCATTAGAAAAAATGATGAGGGATGATCCGCGTGAAGGCCAGAAGTGGATGGAGAAATGGACTCTGATCCTGACTGTACCCATGTCGCTGCTCTCGGCGTTCGGCCAGATCAATCTTTTTAATCAGATGCTTGGACAAAGCGTGTTTACGAACTGGGGATTCAGCGGTCCGCAACTTATGCCAACGCTGACTGCTATCATCTCGATGGTTGCGGGAACCATGTTCGGCATCTGGATTGGCCAGCTCATCTCTGAATTTGGCCTGCGGAACCAGGGTCTCTCCCTGATCATCTTCTCGGGAATTGTCTCACGCTTCCCGCAGGGACTTTACGCGATGATCGAAGCAAAAGAACCGTGGTGGATGTTTGCTCTGATCCTCCTGGTACTGGTTTTGGTCATTTTTGCAATCGTCTATGTCACGCAAGGCCGCAGGAACGTGCCTGTGATGTTCCCCGGGCGCAGAATAGGCAACCGTATGTCCATGCCAGTGCGCAGCAATCTGCCGCTGATGGTGAACATGGCCGGTATGATCCCGATTATCTTTGCGCAGTCATTCATTACTTTCCCATCCATTCTGGCGACCTTTTTTGTCAATTCAAAGACTGCCTGGGTGGCAAAGGCTGCCAATTGGACCGCCAAAGCCTTTGGCGCGGAAACTGCCTGGTACCCCCTGATGTTCTTCGTTCTGGTGGTCGCATTCTCCTTCTTCTATACCGACGTGCTCTTTGCCCAGCAAAACTACGGCGATAACCTGAAGAAGCAGGGTGCGCAGATACCAGGTGTGGTACGCGGCAAACCCACGCAGGACTATCTGACCCGTGTTCAGCGCCGCATCACCCTACCGGGAGCCTTCTTTCTGGGTTTGGTGGCAGTGCTGCCATATATTTTGGGCGTCTTCCTGCCTTCAAGCAGCTCCGCACGCTTCCTGATGTCTGCCTCCGGTCTTTTAATTGTTGTTGGCACCATCCGGGATACCGTCAGTCTGATCGAGACTGAGCTGCGTATGCATGGTTACGACGATAAACTGATTAGATAGGCAGCCATGAACGAGAAAGCCACTTACGTTGTCATACTTGGTCCCCCAGGGGCAGGCAAGGGCACACAAGCGGAAATCCTGGCCGAAAAGCTGGAGCTTGTACATGTGTCCAGTGGCGACCTTTTTCGTGAAAACCTTTCCAATCAGACTGAATTGGGTGTACTGGCTAATACCTTCATATCCCGCGGGGAGTTGGTGCCGGATGATGTGACCATCGCGATGGTGAAGGAACGCATTTACCACCCCGACTGTGCCAAAGGTGCTATTTTGGATGGCTTCCCGCGCACGCCTGTTCAGGCAGAAGCACTGAACAAAATGCTCAAGACTTTGAGGGGCAAAGTGGATGTCGTACCCTTTATCAGTGTGCCCAATGAGGTGCTAATCGAACGATTGAGCGGCCGCTGGATGAGTCCTTCTGGGCGCGTTTACCATGCGCTTTACAATCCGCCCAAGGTACAGTGGCTGGACGATGTGGACGGATCACCGCTTTATCAACGGGAAGATGACAAGCCCGAAACGGTAAAACACCGCATTGAAGTCTATTATGAACAGACCTCCCCGCTGATCGAGTACTACCGAAAGCGCGGGAAATTGGTTGAAATTGATGGCACTCAGGAGATCGAAAAGGTCACTGAGGATCTTCTCAAGGCAGTCCGGTAGTGGTGAGCCTGGAGAGAAATATTAACATCAAGTCCGCTGCCGAACTGGCGATCATGCGTGAAGCCGGCCGGATTAACGCGCAGACCCTGGAAGCGGTGAAAGCTGCGATCGCGCCAGGGGTAACGACAGGCGAACTTAATGAGGTAGCCGAGGCGTTTCAGCGCAAGATGGGAGTATATTCGCCCTTTAAAAATTATGGATCAGATGGCATCGCGCCTTTTCCCGCCAGTATCTGCGTGAGCGTAAACGAAGAAATGGTGCACGGTATTCCAGGCAAACGCAAGCTCAGAGAAGGCGATATCGTCTCGGTGGACTGCGGAACAGTGTATAACGGTTTTGTGGGTGACTCTGCTTTTACGGTTGGCGTGGGAGAAATTTCTGCCACAGCAGATAAGCTGATTAAAGTGACCCAAAAAGCGCTGGAGATCGGCATCGCGCAAATGGTCGTGGGCAACCACAGCGGAGATGTTGGCGCGGCAATCGAAGCCTACGTGCGCAGTCAGGGTTTTCACTGCACACATATGTACACCGGTCATGGTGTGGGGCGTGAGATGCACGAAGCCCCGCAGGTGCCCAATTACGGAACACCCGGCACCGGTGTGCGTTTACGTGAAGGCATGACCATCGCGATCGAACCGATGGTGTTGGTGGGCACGCGGCACACACGCGTTTTGCGCAATGAATGGACGGTTGTTTCGATGGACGGTTCACTGACGGCGCACCAGGAACACACCATAGCGGTGACGAAAGACGGACCATATATTTTGACGGAATTAAAGGAGGGGTCTTGCAGAAAGGCCTCCAAAGAGATATAATAGGAAATTTGCGGTAGTTAGAAGGAGTATGACTGATGAAAGTATCAGCTTCAATAAAAAAGCGCTGTAAAAACTGCAAGATTGTCAAACGGGACGGTCGGCTTTATGTCATTTGCACCAACCCAAGACACAAACAGCGACAAGGATAAGGATTAGATTATGGCACGTATAGAAGGTGTTGACCTCCCGCGCAATAAGCGCATCCAAATCGGTTTACGGTATATCTATGGTATCGGCCCCAAGACTGCGGATCAAATTTTGGCCGCCACGGGTGTTGATCCTGACATTCGTGTCAAGGATTTGCCGGAAAATGAAGTCTCCAAGCTGCGCGATTACATAGGCCAGAACTTGAAGGTCGAGGGTGATTTGCGCCGTGAGGTGCAAATGAACATCAAACGCCTGGTGGAGATCGGCTGCTATCGCGGCATGCGCCATCGCCGTAATCTGCCGCTGCGCGGACAGAACACGCGTACCAATGCACGCACCCGCAAAGGTCCCAAGAAGACCGTTGCCGGCCGTGGCCGCCGCAAGGGCGCAACCAAGAAATAGGATTGAATTGGCCAAGGCTTGAGTTTTGGATGGGGTTCCTCCCTTTTTTTCCCCAGCGGCCTCCAAAGCAAAGCATGCCAAACAAGATTGATTGAGTGAGGAAGAAATATGGCTAAACAAGCAAGAACCGCGAGACGGGCAACCAGTGCTCGTAAAGTAAAGCGCCAGGTGTCCGCCGGACAGGTGCATGTTTTCGCGTCTTTCAACAATACCATCGTAACCATATCAGACAAGCAAGGGAACACCATTTGCTGGGCCAGTTCTGGTTCGGCTGGGTTCAAGGGATCACGCAAGAGCACGCCGTTTGCGGCTCGTATGGCGGCTGAACAAGCCATCAAAGTTGCCCAATCCATGGGCATCCAGGAAGTGGAATTGTTCATCAAAGGTCCTGGCCCAGGCCGTGAGAATGTAATCCGTGCTGTTCAAGCCGCGGGAATTAAAGTGACCATGATCACTGACCTGACTCCCGTACCGCATAATGGATGCCGCCCTCCCAAGAGACGCCGCGTTTAATTTAGAAAAAGAGGAATTTTTATTATGGCAAGATATACAGATGCTGTTTGTCGATTATGCCGCCGAGAAGGCGAAAAGCTTTTCCTAAAGGGTGAACGCTGTTTCACCCCTAAGTGTGCCTTCGAAAGGCGCGGATATCCGCCAGGCCAGCATGGCAAGAATCTCGCGAACCGACCCGGACGTGAGTCCGATTATGCCAAGCAGTTACGCGCCAAGCAAAAAGCACGCCGCGTGTATGGAGTATTTGAGCGCCAATTCAGGCGTTATTACTCCACCGCTCTGCGTATGCGTGGGCTTACCGGTATGAATCTGCTCCAGATCCTGGAAACCCGCCTGAGCAATGTTGTCTACCGCTTGGGTTATGCCGCCAGCCGCTCTCAGGCTCGCGTGCTGGTCAACCACGGTCATTTCCTGGTCAATGGCGAACGTGCGAACATCCCTTCCTTTGGTGTGAAGGTGGATGATGTTATCAGTGTCCGCGAAAAATCAAAGGACAGCCCTTACTTCAAGACTCTGCGAGAAGAGGCAGAAGGACGTACTGTTCCTACTTGGTTGGCACGTGATCTGACTAATCTGTCTGGCCGCATGCTGCGCCAACCGGAACGTTCAGAAATTGACGGTAACCTCAACGAACAGTTAATCGTTGAATACTACTCTCGCTAATTCGTAACTAGTGGTCTGTCCTAATAGGCAGACTGGTTAGGGGTAACCGTGGCAGGAATTTTAGATATCGTAACACCAAAAGTTGAACGGGTTGATGAATCCCGTAACTATGGAAAATTTACAATTAGTCCGCTTGAACGCGGTTATGGTGTAACGCTGGGCAATGCCCTGCGCCGTGTGCTGCTCTCCAGCCTGGATGGCGCTGCCGTTACATCCCTGCGCATCGTGGATGTGCAGCACGAGTTCAGCACCATCCCCGGTGTTGGGGAAGATGTTATTCAGGTTATGCTGCAGATCAAACTACTGCGCATGAAATTGCATGGCGTGGAAACAGCCACAATTCATCTGGATAAAAAAGGTGTTGGAACCGTCACCGCAGCGGACATTAATTGTCCGCCTGAGGTAGAGATCATTAATCCTGAGCTGTACCTGTTCAGCATGAATGAGAAAGACGCGCATGTAGAAATGGACCTCACGGTTGAATCTGGCCGAGGTTACACGCCTGCGGGTGACCGTGCGGAAAGGCTTCCCATCGGGGTTTTACCCGTGGACGCCATCTATTCGCCTATTACACGCGTCAATTGGAACGTTACCAGCGCCCGCGTTGGTCACAGCACCAATTATGACCGCCTGAATCTTGATATCTGGACTGATGGAACTATTTCACCGGAAAAAGCGCTCATTGATGCCTCCAGAATTCTAATGCAGCATCTTGGGTTCATCAGCGGGACCAGCGAAGAGATGTTGATCAAACAAACCCCTGTGGTGGAAGTTGAGAACCAGATCTCCTCCGAGATAGCTGAGACTCCCATCGAGAATCTGGATCTTTCTGTGCGTGTTTACAACTCACTCAAACGCACCGGTGTGACCACCGTGGGAGACGTGATTGAGCTGCTGGATAAGGGCGAGAGCGCCATGCTTGCCATTCGTAACTTTGGAGAGAAGAGCCTGGCAGAGCTCAAAGAAAAAATGATTGAAAAAGGCTTCTATGAAGCCCAGGAAGTGGAGTAAGTCTTATGCGACATAACGTTAAAGGATATCGCCTCGGACGGTCTATGGGCCACCGCAATTCCATGCGCAGAACCATGATCAAGCAATTATTCGAGCATGAAAAGATCCAAACGACCCTTGCCAAAGCCAAATCCATTCAGGGTGAGGCTGAAAAAATGATTACTGTTGCCAAAAACAGTGCCAAGGCTGAGGAAATCGATAAAGTCAATGCCCGCCGGCGGATTGCCTCTCAGTTGGGCAACAACAGCGGCGATACCATCAAAAAATTATTCGATGACATCGCCCCGCGTTTCGCGAACCGCCCCGGTGGTTACACACGGCTGCTCAAACTTGGTCCCAGACTCGGTGACAATGCTGAAATGGCGATTCTTGAGCTGGTGAGTGAATAAAGATTGGAGAAAGACGCCTTAAAGGTCCCGAAGGATTGAGAGGCATGGCACATTACAAACTTATCCTCGCTTACGACGGCACGGATTACCATGGCTTTCAGAGGCAGGCAGACAAAGCGACGATCCAGGCAGATTTCGAAGAAGCACTGCGCCGGTTGGGTTGGCAGGGCAGGGGCGTAATTCCTTCCGGACGTACCGACAGCGGCGTACATGCTTTGGGCCAGGTGGTCAGTTTTCATCTGGACTGGAAACACAGTGACGCGACGCTTCAGAACGCACTGAATGCCTTTTTGCCAAGCCAGATCGCGGTGCAGCAGGTAGAGCAGGTACCGGCAGAATTCCACCCCCGATACGATGCAGTGGAAAGAGCCTACCGCTATCGTCTTTACTTCCAGCGCGCCCGCGATCCTCTGGCAGACCGCTATGCCTGGCGTTTGGATGCAGCTCCGGATTTGGAGCGCATGAACCGGGCAGCCCGGGAACTGATCGGTGAACACGATTTCAGAGCCTTTGGAAGAGCGCTCAAGGAAGATGGCACCACTGTCCGGCGCGTCTTTTCTGCTGAATGGCAGAAAACACCGTCAGGCATGGAATTCGTCATCCGCGGGAATGCCTTTCTGTACCATATGGTACGGCGGATCGTCTTCATTTTGGTGAAGATTGGCCAGGCAGAGCTGCCGGAAGAGATCGTAAGGACCGGTTTGGAAAGCGGTTCCACCGGAAAAGTGGATCTGGCGCCAGCCAGAGGGCTAACCCTCATGGAAGTGGTCTTCGGCGGGGAAGAAAAGAAGAAGTAAGCTTGAGCAGGAAACTGCCCAGGTTGTGATTGAGAAAACGGAGAAAGTGCAGTGGATAAAACATACGTACCAAAAGGACAAGTTGCCGCAAAGTGGCACCTCATTGATGCTGAAGGGCAAACGCTCGGCCGCCTCGCCAGCGAAATTGCCGCCCTGCTTATTGGCAAGCACAATGTGGAGTACACCCCTGGTGTCGTGATGGAAGACCATGTGGTTGTGATCAATGCCTCAAAAGTGGCTGTGAATCCGACAACCCAGGCAGATAAGGTTTACTACCGCCATTCCCAATATCCTGGCGGGTTGAAAGCCGTGACTTTTGAACGGCAGATGGAGCGATTCCCGGAACGCGTTATTCGCGCGGCAGTTCGGGGAATGCTTCCCAAAAATCGCCTGACAGCGCGATACCTTTCAAATTTATTGATCTATGCTGGTGCTGATCATCCGCATCAGGCTCAGGCACCCAAAGCAGTTGCTGAGAAGAGGTAAGAGGAATTATGACAGAATATAAAGAAGCAGTTGGACGACGCAAAGAAAGCACTGCGCGCGTACGCGTAATGGCTGGCAGCGGTACCTTTACCGTTAACGAAAAGCCTCTGGAAGAGTACTTCCCCCGCGTTGGCGATGCCCCCGCAATTATGGGCGCAGTGGACGCAGCCGGCCAAAATGCCACACACCTGGACGTGACCGTTCTGGTGGAGGGCGGCGGTATCTCCGGCCAGCGTGATGCGGTGAAACTCGGGCTGGCCCGTGCCCTCGTGGCCATGGACGAAGGTTCCCGTTCCGGTTTGAGAGCCAAGGGTCTGCTTACCCGCGATGCCCGCGTCAAGGAACGCAAGAAACCAGGCCTCAAGCGCGCCCGCAAGGCACCTACCTACACCAAGCGTTAATTTGGTTTTCGCTGCCAACGGCACGCGAAGCCAGGTCAAGTTAGGATACAATTAAAAGGCTGCCCAATGGCAACGTTGGGCAGCCTTCTTTCATACCTGAGGTCAGGAAAGCATGCAAAAAGGAAAAATCACCGTCATAGGTTTGGGAATTGGAAGCGCAAAATCACTCACAAGGGAAGCCTGGGAGTATTTACAGGACTGCGCGAAGCTGTGGGTTAATAACCGCTTGCACCCCGCGCTTCAGGACCTCCCTAATTCCGTTCAGATTCACAGCCTGCTTGACCTGCATTGTGAATTGATACCAGAATTTGTGACAGAAAAACTGATCGGACTGGCTTTGGAAGGAAGCGATGTCTGTTATGCTGTTCCCGGCAGCCCGTTGGTGGCGGATGAAAATGTGAGTCTGTTACTTAAAACCGCTGGAGAGCAGGCCGTCGAAACGCGCGTGATTGACGGGCTGAGTTTCCTTTCACCCGCATGTCAGGTATTGGGCCTGAATACTCAGAATCTCATGCTGGCGGATGCCAGGCAGCTGCTATTTCTGGAAGTGCCTCATTTTCCCGCTACGCAGCCCGTTCTGATCCTTAACCTGACCAACCGTGAGGATGCCACGGAGCTGAAACTGACCCTCATGGCAAACTACCCGGATGAATATGAGGTCAAGCTTGTCCATGAGGCGGGCATGGAGACCCAGAAAATTGAAACGCTTCATCTTTGGGAGATCGACCAATCTGCCCACTGGGGTGAGTTCTCCACGCTCTATCTGCCCGCCCGTGAGGCTGGCCGGTCCTTTGAAGACTTCCAGGAAGTCATCGCGCGCTTGCGGGCGCCGGATGGCTGCCCCTGGGATCGCGAGCAGACACATCTCTCCCTGCGACCTTACCTGTTGGAAGAGGCCTATGAGGTGTTGGAGAGTTTGGATCAGGAGAATATGCCGCATCTGCAGGAGGAGCTGGGTGATCTGCTGCTCCAGATTGTGCTGCATACGCAAATCGCTATGGAAGACCTGGATTTCAATATGACGGACGTGCTGCACGGCATCAGCCAAAAACTGATCCGCAGACATCCGCATGTTTTTTCGGAGGTCAATGTTGACTCTGTAGATGGCGTGATCACCAATTGGGAAAAAATAAAGGCTGCAGAACGCGAACAGAACGGTGAAACCTCTTCCAAAGGGATGCTGGATGGCATTCCGCTGGCGCTGCCAGCGCTGACACAGGCAGACCAGATCCAAAAACGCGCCAAACGAGTCGGTTTCGATTGGCATGAGATGGCTCCCGTGATTGCCAAAGTCAGAGAGGAACTCTCGGAATTGGAAGCTGCCAGTTCGGATGAAGAAAAGCTGGCGGAAGCCGGCGATCTCCTCTTTGCCGTGGTGAATATGATCCGCTGGCTGGAGATAGACCCGGAACTCGCTCTGCGGGAGACGAATCTGCGCTTTCGCAAGCGCTTTGGCTACATAGAGCAAAAAGCCCGTGAACTGGGCAAACATCTTCAGGATATGAGCTTTGAGGAGATGGACTCCTACTGGGAAGAGGCCAAGCAAGTGTTTGAAAGTGAAACGAGGGGAGGGCAGGCAGCGTGAGCGATGAAAATAGCTTCCCCCATGAATCCCTAAAATCAGGTAGTTCTTCGAGTGTAATGTTCTGTCCCCTTCCTGAAAAGGAAGAGCCTGCGCAAACCAAAACCGACGCTGCCGGGGCAGGCAGGCAAATAGCCCGCGCAGCCGGCATAGTGATGGCAGTCTACTTGCTCAGCAACCTGATCGGCCTGGTTCATTCCATGGTGGTGAGTTACTTTTTTGGTACCAGCGCGGACTTGGATTCTTATAACGCTGCCAACCGCCTGACAGAAGCTTTATTCAACCTGATGGCCGGGGGTGCCCTGGGCTCTGCTTTCATCCCGGTATTTACCGGCTTCCTGATGCGCAAGGACCGCGAAGGCGCCTGGCGCTTAGCCTCAGGCGTGATCAATGTGGTTTTTGTGGTGCTTATTGTGGTCAGCGCGCTGGCGTGGGTCTTCGCGCCCTGGCTGGTGGAAAACGTGCTCTACCTGCTCGCGCCTGGTCAGACGGCTGTTCAGCTGGATCAGACGGTCTTACTCCTGCGTATCATGCTGCCCACAGTGGTCATTTTCGGCATCTCCGGCCTCTTCATGGGCATTCTTAATTCGCACCAGTCTTTTCTCATTCCTGCATTGGCGCCCGTGCTCTATTCCAGCGGGATCATTTTAGGCGCGCTGCTGCTGCCGCACTCGCTGGGAGTCTTGAGGCTGGCATGGGGGGCTGTGTTTGGTGCGCTGATGCACCTCTCTGTTCAAATACCTTCGATTCTGCGTCTGCCGGGTCGGCGTTATTTCAGTTCTGTTGGATTCAAGGATCAATCTGTACGCGAAGTGCTGCGCCTGATGGTGCCGCGCCTGGCAAATGCTGCCATTGTGCAGCTCAATTTCATCGTTAATACGATGATCGCGCTTGGGTTGGGCGCCGGGTCCACCAGCGCGGTGTCATTAGGCTTTTGGATCATGCTCATGCCGCAGCGGACGATTGCTCAATCCACCGCAACTGCCGCGCTGCCCACGCTTTCGGCGCAGGCAGAGATGAAGCAATTCGCTGACATGCGTAAAACCCTGGCAGGCATCCTGCGCGGAGTGTTGTTACTGGCTATTCCTGCCACGGTCGGGATGATCCTGCTGCGCTACCCAATCGTGCAAACGATTTACCAACGCGGGGAATTTGATGCTACCTCCACGCAAATGGTCACCTGGGCGCTTCTTTGGTACTGCGTGGGCTTGATCGGACACTGTTTGGTGGAGATTCTGGCGCGGGCTTTTTATGCCCTGCACGACACGCAAACGCCTGTGATTGTGGGCGTTATTGCCATGACACTCAATATTGGTTTGTCTTTCCTCTTCGCAGCGCTTTTCGAGCGAATCGGCTGGCTGCCTTTAGGCGGTATCGCATTGGCGAATTCCTTTGCCACCACACTCGAAGGTATCGCTCTGTTGGTGCTCATGCGCAAGCGAATGGGTGGCCTGGAAGGCCGAAGTATCCTGAGCGCGGCGGTGCAAGGCACAGCGGCTTCCGCTGTAATGGGTGCCTTGGTCTTCGCGGTAACAGCCTTTTTGGGCGTTTCCCATCCGCGCCTGGCGCTCCTGGCTGGGTTATGCGCCGGACTGCTCGCCTATGTTGCAATGATGGCTGTTTTACGGGTACCGGAACTTAAGTCTGTGATAAGGGCGGTCAAAAGCCGCCTGGGGAGGATGGGCTGAAGGTACTGCCAATCCTGACGCGGCGCGTCAGGCAGTCTTCATGAACCGGGTGACAATCAGGGCAATCAGAACGCCAAAGATTACGCCGCCCAGGGCTTCGCCTGGGGAATGACCGATCACCTCACGTAATTTGTCCAACTCTTCTTCCGTCCACTTACCACCGGTAAAGAAAACCTCAACTATTTTATTGATGTGTTTAGCGTGAAAACCCGCCTGACGGCGTACGCCCATGGCATCGTAGACCACTATGGCGCTGATGGCAGAGGCGAGCGCGAAGAGGGAGGAAGACCAGCCAACCGTGATCCCGATGGCGGTACTCACCGCGGTTATTACAGCGGAATGGCTGGAGGGCATACCGCCAGCGCTGATGATGAGCGACCAATTCCAGCGATGGCGGCGCAAAAACTCAATCGGAACTTTGAGAAATTGTGCCAGAGACCAGGCGAGCAGCCCGGAGACAAAAACCGGACTCTGAAAAACAGACCAGATCGAATTACTCATCTGCACTTTTGTCTTCGGGAGGGGTCGCGGCTGCGGAGAGCTGTGTCACGCGCAGTTGGGCATTTTCGAGCAGATTGGTGCACAATACAGAGAGTTTCATGCCCTCCTCGTACAGGCGCAGTGCTTCTTCAAGTGGTAATTCACTGTTTTCAAGCGCTTCGATGACTTTCTGTAAAGAGGCAAAGGCGCTTTCGAATGTTGGCGTGGTTTGTTCAGTCATGGTTGTGCTCCAGTCTTGCCTGTAATTTGAGCGGGGAGGGTACCGTCCCGCAGGCGGATGTTGACGGCCTGTCCATGAGCGGCCTGGGCTGTACGCCGCAGGATTTGCCCGGTGGCGGCATCTGAAACGATGGCATACCCGCGTGAGAGGATGGTGAGTGGGGAAAGGTTGTCAATACGGCTCTTCAATGCCTGCAGCCTGAGCTGCGAACGCTGCAGATGGGCTTGCATGGCTCTTGAGAGGCGCTCCGCGAGATCGTCCTGCCGCTGCAGGGCGTTTTGCACGCGCTGTTTTGGCGAGAAACGTTTCAACTCCAGATTCGCCATCTTTATCTGGCTCTGTTTCTCATCCAGATTGGAAGCAATTTTATCTTGAAGATACAGATTGATGTCCTGCAGCTTCAACTTGAGATCCGATATCGTGATGGGCGTAGCCATTTCTGCTGCCTGGGTTGGGGTGGCAGCCCGCAGGTCGGCGACAAAATCGGCGATGGTAAAGTCGGTCTCGTGCCCAATGCCCGAGATCACGGGCACACGGGCATTGAAGATCGCACGCGCAACCTGCTCATCGTTGAAGCTCCAAAGGTCTTCGATAGAGCCGCCCCCGCGGGCAAGGATGATTAGATCCAAATCTGGCAGGGCATTAAGGGTCTCAAAAGCCTTGAGGATACCCGGCACCGCGTCGACCCCCTGAACAGCGGTAGGGGCAAGAGTGAGCCTGAGGATTGGCAGGCGCCGGCTGAGGGTGTTGAGAATGTCCTGAATGGCGGCTCCGCTGGGGGAAGTAATCACGCCGATATGGCGCGGGAGGCTCGGGAGGGGGCGTTTATGGGCAGGGTCAAAAAGCCCCTCGCTTTCCAGCTTTTGTTTGAGCTCCAAAAATTGTTGAAAGAGGGCGCCTTCACCAGCCTGGCGCATTTCATCCACATACAATTGCACGGTGCCGCTGGCAGCGTAAATGCTTATGCTGCCGTGCACCTCCACCGCCAAACCATCCCGTGGGGTGAAAGGTAACCGCCAGGCGGACTGTTTCCACATTACGCAGCGCAATTGGGAGTTGGCGTCCTTCAGCGTAAAGTAAATATGTCCGGAAGAGGGGCGCGAGAGGTTGGAAATCTCGCCTTTCACCCAAAGGTCCTGCAGGACCTCATCGCTCTCCAGCAACTCACGCAGGTAGGAGGTGAGGGCAGTCACCGTGAGCACGGGCAGGGGAAGGAAATCGAAAGATTCCATAGCGTAAGCATATACGAAAGGCGAACGCGTGTCAATTGACAACCTGTTGGAATCATAAGGGGTACCCGATAATGCGCACATAAAATATTGATGCGTTCACCTGGGCAAGTCTCCTGCCGGTGGGGGAGGAACTTTGTGTTGGTACTGTTTCATATTTGCATATTTCAGAAAAGATCAGTCAAGGAGAGATCTTTATTCATCCGATTCTTGAGCAGTTGTACCCAATCTCTGGAAACTTCGCGATGACGTGTATGGGTCGTTGCGAATGCAGCGTGGCAACCTGGGGTTTGACTATTTATCCCGATAAAACCAGATCCCCACGTCGCTATCGCTCCTCGGGATGACGGTTTATTTGTGCTGCTGCCGCTCCTCACGAAGACGCTTGCACGTCGTTGTAAGCGCAGCGTGGCAACCTGGGTTTGGTTATTCATAAACAGATCAAACCAGATTGCCATGTCACTATGTTCGCGATGGCGAAAAGTATCTTACAGTCCACGATGGTGAAAGTATCTTTTGTGTTATGTCATGATTTCTTTAAGGTTGTTTTGGTAAAATTGTTCATATAGTTTTCACAGTTTAATAGTCTCATATGCCAGGAGGTTATGTGAAATGTTTTGGTTCCTTTCTTACCGCCCTTGATCTGTTACTTACCAGCTTTTCCTTCAAAACACCTACACATCAATAACAATCCTGTCAATGGTACTGATTCAACAGGAATGTGGATGTGCGGAGATCAATATGATAAAGCTTGTATAGAAGCTGGTGACAATCCATACATGATTACAATAGGAGGACGAGGTGATGGAATATACAATTCCAATTTCACTCCACAGTTTACGACAATCGAAAACTCATATCCAGGATATTTAAATAAAGAAGCCAGATTTTTAAGACATGATATTGATAGCTCATCAGCTGAATATAAAAAACAGAATACTGCTCAAACCGTTTTTAATCAAATTATGAATGACCCGATGTGGGAATTTTTCAACATTTATATCATTGGGCATAGCGCTGGAGCTGATTCATCACTATTACTGGGCGCAATGCTTTCAACTGTTGATCTTGACCTTAATATTAAAGGTATTGCATTATTGGATACATCTCTTTCTGCTGAACCAAATTATCATGCTGACGGGTCCATGGGAGTTCTAATTAATGACATAATCGATAGTGGAACAAAACTATTTGTCGGACTTTCCAACGATTATAGTTTTTACAAAACATACCTGGATCCATCATTAGAAAATATCAATCAGAAAGATTTTCGATCAAACCTGAACTATTCTTATTATTTTTACGGAAATGAAAGACATGGCAGTTTGTATGATTCTTCAATGGTGGTTGGTAACATCTGGAATTGGATAAAATGATGGGAAAAACAAATATCTCTTTAATTATTATTTGCCTCTTAATCATTGGAGCTTGCAAACCAAAAGACAATATTATCAATGAGAAGCCCCCGATTTCAGGGAATTATTGCCTTGAGCCTATTGTAAAAGGTATTTATCCCACAGGTGAAGAAAGTTGGAAATGGCAGGATTATTATAAAGAAGACCCAAACGAAGTGCTGGATCCCGCTGGATGGATATTATTTTCTAAAATCCCCATCGAGAAAGCTTCCGAAACAGAATTACTTTTTTCCAGATCAAGTACGGATGGAAATGAGCTGTTCTTTACTACCATGTATGATTACAAGAAAGAATTAATTGTTTTCGATGTTTCAACCCGTTCTTTTGATACCTTATTGACAACGACTCATTTTCACGAGTTTATAATGGATTTTGGAAAGAATATTTGGGTATATGGTCAGAATGAAGATCTAAATCAAAAAAGTAGTGGGTACACATTAGAGAGATTCGACGAAAACACCAATCTACTTTTGCCGGTGCAGGATAAAGAGGACCTTTTCTCAGATTCCCAATACCTAACCATAGCACCTGGAAAAGAACCATATTTTTGGATCCTCTCCGTTAAAGATGGGTGGAGAGTTCAATCCCGTAGAGTTTATTTATACAACACCTCGAATGATAAAATAGAGTACGAAAAAGATACAAAATATTATAGTATAGTGGCAGATCGTGAGAACAACCTGATCATGGAGGATGCAGATGGAATTAGCCGCTTAGATTGGGAAACTGGTAACGAAATTGCCAGGGAACTTGATAGTGGTTCCACAGGAATCTTCGAAAGCTATCTCGGTGAGTCTATCATAACCGAAAACAATTTGATTGTTGTAAGCGATAGAGGTATCTTTAATAACGATCGTTATCTTTCTGGAAATAGTAAATTTATTCGCTCACCGATATTCATTACAAGCTTGAAGTACAATGGCTATACACCGCTTGATTGGCAAAGACCAGCGATCCAAGCGATGACGCCTGATGGTCGGTTTTGGTACCGCTCTACTAGAGGGCTCACTTGGTTTCAGCCAGAAACAGGGCAGTGGTGTATGTTTACCACTGCCCACAGTAGCATTATCAAAGATGATGCAGGAAATTTATGGTTGATTTATAACAATGCTCTATATATGCTTCCTGCAGAAAAGACAAAAGCTTATGATTGAGTGGCAATGATTGACACGATCACGCAACCGTCTTCCATACTGATCTACAGTAGCTGGACCGGAACTACGACATGAGAGGGCGGATCACATCAGAAACACGTGTTATCAATGGCCAGACCTTCACCACCCAGTGGGCATATAACAGCGCCGATCAGGTCACCCAAATGCTCTACCCGGATGGTGAGTACCTCACGTTCAGCTATCTGCCTCAGGGCGGGGTGAACCGTATCGGTGCTTATCTGACGGGGACGAAGGTTAATGCCAATGGGCAAATCAGCCTGCGCACCTTTGGGAACGGGACGCAAATCAGCCTCACCTATGGCGATTGGCTCAACAATGGCGGGCGCCTGAGCGGACTGCAAAGCGGGCAGCCCGCGTCACTGCTGAATTTAGAGTTCACCTATGACAGCGTTGGCAATATCCTGACCATTACGGATCAATTAAACAGCAGCCAGGTTCAAACATTCGGTTACGATGCCCTGAACCGGCTGATCTCAGCCAGCACGAATGGCGTGGGTGAGGGTCAGTATTCCCAGAGCTATAGCTACGACCCAGCCACCGGCAACCTGGCTTCCAAGAGCGATGTGGGCGCTTACACCTACTCGTCCGCGAAACCGCATGCCGTCACATCAGCCGGTCCGTCTGCGTACACTTACGATGCCAATGGCAATATGATCTCCCGCAATGGGCAGCCGATCAGTTATGATGCAGAGAACCATCTTACGGCTTTTGCGGGCAAGACTTACCTCTATGACGGGGATGGCAAGCGGGTGGCGGAGATCAACGCGGATGGCACAGCCACGATCTTCATCGGCAACTATTTTGAAGGGGCATATCCTGAACCGGAACCGCCCCCGCAGCCTCCGCAGCCCCTCAAGTTTTATATGCCTTTTGTTTCTAATGCTGAGGAGGCAACAGACTTGTTTGAGCCCATCACAGCCCGCATGGGAATCTTGTACTTCTATGCCGATGGGCAGCGCATCGCGATGAAGAAGGATGGCGTTGTGAGCTGCATCTATGGGGATCAATTGGGGAGCGTCAGCGCGGTCGCGGATGCGAGTGGAAACCTGATAAGTGAGGCCCTTTACCATCCCTGGGGAACGACCAGATATGCCCAAGGTGCAAGCCCGACGGATTACGGCTATACCGGGCAGATGAAGGAAGGCGACATCTACTTCTACAATGCCCGTTGGTATGACCCGCAATTGGGCCGTTTCATGCAAGCGGATACCTTCGTTCCTACAGTGCAGGGCACTCAAGGATTCGACAGATATGCTTATGTCAACAATAATCCGATGAGGTATATCGATCCGAGTGGAAATTCTGCCGTTTCTGAATACTTAGAAGGTGTTGCGTTGGAATTCTTAAGCGATATGACCTATGGGGCATTTGATTCATTAATCACAAATAAGTCAGATTCCGAACACTTTCAAGATGGGCGTTACCTGGGCAAAGGATTAGCTCAAGCTCTCAACTGTATTGAAATAGTTGGGGGAGGGTTTGTCATGGCAGGCAGTTTTACTCTCATTTCAGGGACTGGTGGACTATCCTTGGCAGTTGCTGGTCCAACTGGAGGTGGAAGTATTGCAATTGGGGTGCCAGCTATCGCTGTTGAAGCAGTTCCACTTATTAGTGGTTTTGCATTAAGTGCTCATGGGGCCACAAGTCTCATGTATAGTATGAACCGTAAAATTGATTCTATTCCAACAATCACTAGAAAGGGAATGCTTGGGCAAAATGGAACTCATACACCTTCTACTAATGTTTGGCAAGGTAAAAGAGGGAGATTAGATGTTGAGAATCCCAATCCAGGAATACGGCCTGGTAATATTCATTTTCAGCCATGGGATTCTGATTTAAAATTTTACTATGACCCATATAGTAATGCGTTCTTACCATCTGGTGAGAACCCAGTGCCAAGATATCTAAAAGATTTGTTGTCTTCTGATGTTAGTTTCATCCGTGGAATTATTAAAGGATTAAAATATCTGGGTGAAATAAAATGAAAATGGTTAACGACTTATTTTTGTATAATTGCACTAAATGGCTGAAAACCTTCCCATCGGAACAAGAGCAACTTCCCAAGCCGTTGGAAGTGCGACTCACATCCGGAATTGCAGAAATTAATAATGTTTATTTATTCCAGCAGCATGTAAATAATCGATCTGACGTTTTTGATGCTTCTAGTGAATGTTTATCTGTGGCAGACAAAATAGTCTTTGAATTAGATCATAATGAATTATGTATGTTAGATTATATTTCACCTCTTTATCGTAATAAAAGTAAGAAGATAGCACCAATAATACTCTCATTTGGAATTATTACTTCCTATCGATTAGCGACATTACTTAAACCATTTGGCGCTTTTCGAGTAATCCATTCTTTTGGTTACGATTCCAAAAGTAATTTGATAAGTTCTTATGTGAGTTTTTTTAAGATTCGGGATAATCAGCCTGATTGGGCAAATGATATTAACGATGAAGTTAATGGATTAATGCTTATTACAACAAAATCTTGTTATTAAGCAGATTAAAAAGTTATAATACGAATGAGGGCATTTCCCCGTAGCTTGCTACGAAACTGTCCTCAAAATCCGTCCCGTAGGGTGAGAACCCGAAATGTCTCATAGCTTGTTGCGAGAATAGGGATTGAAAGGATTTTGAATTTACTGGGGAAGAAAGGTGTTTGAATGTTGAGAATCTCGCCCCCGATTCAAGGGAAGGGCGTGTTTATTTTCAACCGTATAGAAGTGACCTGAAATTTCAGTATGATCCTTACAATCAAACTTTCTTACCGTCAGGAGGGATTAATCCACCCAGATATTTAGAAAAACTCTTTTTCTCAGACCATAAATTTATTAGATCAATTTTACAAGGTCTGAGAATTTTAGGAGAAATAAAATGAGACTTGTTAATGATCTGTTCCTAAGAAACTGTGTGAAGCTGCTAAAAAATTTTCCAACTGAAACCGGTCCTATTTCAACTGAATTGGAAGACCTTTTTGCTAATGGTATTGTAAAAGCAGGAGATTGTTATCTCTTCAAGTCTATCCTTGATAGAAATCCTCCACCGGAAATAACAAATCATGTTTCCATGTCCGAATTGGATAAAACCTATACTGAACTAAAATATAATGAGATTTTTTTATGGACTATGGTTTTCCATACAAAAGATTTGAATTTAATGTAAAAGGTATAGCAGCCAAAGTGTTGAAAATGGGAATTGTCGCATCGTATCGTTTGGCAAACATTTTGAAACCCATGGGAGCTTTTTGTGTTCGCTATACTTTGACCCCGAAACCAAGGTGATCAGTTCTTTTATTAGTTTTAACAAGTGGCGTAGTGGTGCATTTGAATTCTACAATATGAACCCTAACAATGACTTACAAGGTGTTATGATGATAATGAGTGATTACTCTGTTTTAAATGATCTATGGAGGTGTTAATCAGGTGGGGGGTATCTTACCGGGACAAAGGTTGACGCCAATGGTCGGATCAGCCAGAGAGATTTTGGGAACGGAACCCAGACGGCCTTGACTTATCAGGATTGGCTCACGGATGCCGGACGTCTGGGGACGATTCAAAGTGGTGTGAATGGCAATCTGGTAAACCTAAGCTTCACCTATGACAATGTAGGGAACATGTTGACACTAACAGACCATCTGAACAGCAATCAGATACAGACTTTCACTTACGATGCCTTGAACCGCCTTGAAACAGCGGCGACCAATGGGCTTGGTCAGGGGCAATACACTCAGAGCTATCAGTACGATCCTGCCACAGGCAACCTGAGCAATAAAAGCGATGTTGGAGGATATATCTATTCACAAACGCAGCCACATGCGGTAACGGGTGCCGGGACAAACAGTTATACCTATGATCTGAACGGAAACATGAAAACAAGGACTGTCGCAGGAAACCTCTGGACATACATCTACAATGCGGAAGGAAAAATAACAGCGGTAAGGAAGAACGGTCAACTGATCAGTGAGTATGGTTATGACGGGGATGGCAATCGGGTGGCGGAGATCAACGCGGATGGCACAGCGACGATCTTCATCGGCAACTATTTTGAAGGGGCATATCCTGAACCGGAACCGCCCCCGCAGCCCCTCAAGTTTTATATGCCTTTTGTTTCTAATGCTGAGGAGGCAACAGACTTATTTGAGCCCATCACAGCCCGCATGGGAACCTTGTACTTCTATGCCGATGGGCAGCGCATCGCGATGAAGAAGGATGGCGTTGTGAGCTGCATCTATGGGGATCAATTGGGGAGTGTGAGCGCGGTTGCGGATGGGAATGGAAACCTGATAAGTGAGACCCTTTACCATCCCTGGGGCACGGCCCGCTATTCAGATGGAATCAGCCCGACGGATTACGGCTATACCGGGCAGATGAAGGAAGGGGATATCTACTTCTACAACGCCCGCTGGTATGACCCGCAATTGGGCCGTTTCATGCAGGCAGATACTTTCGTGCCTCCAACCCAAGGCACCCAAGCCTGGGACCGCTTCGCCTATGTGAACAACAGTCCGGTAAAGTACACCGATCCGAGTGGACATTGTGTATTTGGAATTGATACTGCAGTATGCATCACAGTTGGTGCAATGGCTGTTGGTGCTTTATTCGATTATGGTTATCAAGTGTATCGTAACATGCAATCGGGCATGGAATTCAAGGAAGCATTGACCACAGATATATCTGCTGAAGAAATAATTGGAGGTGCAATTGTATCGGGGATTTCATTCTTCACGACTGCGACCGCGTACCTGGGTGGTATGAAACTTGCTGAAACGGTTTGTGCCGATGGCGATTGTACGAATGAGATTCGGGCGTTAATGGAAAGCGGTTATGAAACCGTTGATGATGTGGCTAATTCTGAATTAGCGCAAACAATCGCTAGAATTTTTACGCACAATCCATCTGCTTCCACTGTTAGCATAGGTTCGGCAAATATTACACTATTGTAGGTAAGCAGATGGATTGGACGTATTTTTCTACTACTCCTAATGCTTGGAACACTTTCCAAAGATTACCGACACATCTTTTTGATGGAGTAAATACAGCCTTTATTCAACAACAAATGTTTCAGCAGAAGGAGTTTGTAAGTTCCATTGCCACGAGACCTGGACCTGGATTCCTCCTTGAAAAGAGATTGCTATTATTACACGGCTATCTTGAGCATATAGTTAATTCGAATTCATCTATTTTTATTTTTCCCAAGTAAAGAAGGAAAGAAAGCATGCGAATAATTTCGAGAGGTAAAGAGGATAATCTATGTTTCATTTCTGCTTTTCAAAAAAGCCTGGGACACTTGATTGAAAATGGGTTTTCTTCCTCCTTCGTACTTCCTGAAGAGAATGATGGGCTGTTGCTCATGAGATTCACGGGACCATTTTACATAGAGATTGAACGAGATGGTTATCTTGAAACGGCAGTCTATTTTTATCCACTAGATGTCGACAAACCCCTTTCAACCAAAAGGGTTGGTATTGAGCGCTTAATTTTTATTACCTCACAATGTAAGGAAAATATTTCTGGTATTATGCCGAGATTCTGGTACCCGGAGATGTATCTAAACGACGCAGAATTTGTTAGTAATAAAATCGCTGAATACTACGAACAAATAGAATGGTTAATGAGAAGTGAAAACTCCAGCGTTCTTTATGATATGCTAAAGAAAACAGGCAAGGAATTTATGAGAACTATTATCTAATAATTACTATCCAGACTCATCAGGATTAGCTCACAGATACCGGACGTCTGGGGACGATTCAAAGCGGTGTGAATGGCAATCTGGTGAACCTAAGCTTCACCTATGACAATGTAGGGAACATGTTGACACTAACAGACCATCTGAACAGCAATCAGATACAGACTTTCACTTACGATGCCTTGAACCGCCTTGAAACAGCGGCGACCAATGGGCTTGGTCAGGGGCAGTACACTCAGAGCTATCAGTACGGTCCTGCCACAGGCAACCTGAGCAATAAAAGCGATGTTGGAGGATATATCTATTCACAAACGCAGCCACATGCGGTAACGGGTGCCGGGACAAACAGTTATACCTATGATCTGAACGGAAACATGAAAACAAGGACTGTCGCAGGAAACCTCTGGACATACATCTACAATGCGGAAGGAAAAATAACAGCGGTAAGGAAGAACGGTCAACTGATCAGTGAGTATAGTTATGACGGGGACGGCAAGCGGGTGGCGGAGATCAACGCGGATGGCACAGCGACGATCTTCATCGGCAACTATTTTGAAGGGGCATATCCTGAACCGCCCCCGCAGCCTCCGCAGCCCCTCAAGTTTTATATGCCTTTTGTTTCTAATGCTGAGGAGGCAACAGACTTATTTGAGCCCATCACAGCCCGCATGGGAACCTTGTACTTCTATGCCGATGGGCAGCGCATCGCGATGAAGAAGGATGGCGTTGTGAGCTGCATCTATGGCGATCAATTGGGGAGCGTCAGCGCGGTTGCGGATGCGGGTGGAAACCTGATAAGCAAAACCCTTTACCATCCCTGGGGCACGACCAGATATGCCCAAGGTACAAGCCCAACGGACTACGGCTATACCGGGCAGATGAAGGAAGGCGACATCTATTTCTACAATGCCAGATGGTATGACCCGCAGTTGGGCCGTTTCATGCAGGCAGATACGATTGTTCCTACAGTGCAGGGCACGCAAGGATTCGACAGATATGCTTACGTCAACAATAATCCGATGAGGTCTACCGACCCAACTGGTCACAGACTCTGGGAAGGTGATGCTGGAGGGGAGCGCAACTGGCATTACGACTATGTTATGAATGTGCTCCACTCCTCATATGAAAGGGAACAAAATGCCAAGGTTGCTAATGCAGTTCTGGAAGGTACTCTGATTGCAGGGTCAGTACTTTTTGAGCCAATGGATTGGGCTGTTACCGCTTCAGAATGTATATCTGGGGATTGTTCCCCATGGGCTTTGCTTGGCTTGCTGCCATATATTCCTGGAATGGTTGGCAATAAAGCTGATGATATTATTGATATTGGAAAGCATCTCGGTGACATTCCTTTGCATGGACAGAAACACCATATCTTCTCAAAAAAGATATGGAATGCGATGAGCGATTCACTAAAGAAAGCGTTTGACAATAATCGAAATTCATTGATTGTTCAGGCAGTAGATTATGCCGCGCACCATGGTTACCAGGATTGGCATCGGGCTATTGATGATGAGTTGAGAGATTTTGTCATTTCAAATGCCCCTACGATGCCAAAATTAATCGATAAATTGGTGGAAGTGTATACTCCGCTTGTGGATCGTTTCCCAACTGTACTTGATATATTAAAGAGGTATCGATAGGAGAAATTATGGAAAAATTTTACATTCTGAGATATTTTAAGACCGCTTTCCCAAGAAAGATATCCTATTACGAAGTGATGGAGCCAAAGATCTGGGCTCCTGCCAATACCTGCGCAGTCTGCGGGCAGGTGGTGAGCCAGGATTTGTGGCTTCCACCTCAGCGGGTACGGTTCTCAAGCGCAGACCCGACCTGCTGGGAGGATGTGATGTGGGGTGTGCCAGGGCTGTTTCTGGTCTCAGAACGTTTTCGAAAAATCTACGAAGGAGAAGGTCTGACAGGTCTCAATCCCTTCGACCCGCCCGTGGTCATCGAGAAGTTGGGAAAGAATAAAAAAGGCGTTTTTCCGGTAGAGCTGCCAACATACTACCTGGTCACGATACCATGGGGCAGAGGAGTAATCGATCAGGAGAAGTCAGAGTTTGTATATAAAGGACAGGAGAATGAAGTTTACTGTCCGTTGGGCAGACATAATGGATACGTGTTGAGCTACCAGAGATATGTGATGAAGGAAGGCACATGGCAGGGAGATGATTTCTTTACCCCTGTTTCTTCGCAGATAATCAATTGTGGTTCTGAGCGGCTCAAACAAGTTGTTGAGAAGTACCAGATTACTGGGTTGAACTTGGTGCCTTCAGAAAAGTTTACGTACAACTTTCACGACTTTCCATCATTTTCAATCAAAGAGTAACTGGTCTTTGAGTTTCGAAGAGATCAGGGAGTTCATCAGGGAAGTCCTGCAGCCAGCCAAACTGTTTGTACATACCTTTGGTGATGATGAGTGACATCATTCGCACCAGTTATTATTACGCGGATGGGCGGCGCATCGCGATGAAGAAGGATGGCGTTGTGAGCTGCATCTATGGCGATCAATTGGGGAGCGTCAGCGCGGTTGCGGATGGGAATGGAAACCTGATAAGCAAAACCCTTTACCATCCCTGGGGAACGACCAGATATGCCCAAGGCATAAGCCCAACGGATTATGGCTATACCGGGCAGATGCGGGTGGGCGATATCTACTTCTACAATGCCCGCTGGTATGACCCGCAATTGGGCCGTTTCATGCAGGCGGATACCTTCGTGCCTCCAACCCAAGGCACTCAAGGATTCGACAGATATGCTTATGTCAACAACAGCCCAATGAAGTATACCGATCCGAGTGGAAGTAGTATTTATAACCCTACGAGCATCGTTCCAGATAAAGAAATCGTGCTGATAGTCAGCGGTTCAATAGGCAATATTGATGAAACAGCTATATATAGAACTGGACCCAATCCATTAGATCAGATGACAGCTTGGGATTGGAATCCATGGAATTTACCAATGGAATACGTTCAGTATCCGGGATCAAAATACAGCCAATTTGAAGACATCAAGGATGTTGTAGAAACAAATGTTCATACTGCTGTTTGTTATAGCGCAGCACTAGAATCGTGCCTGATGTTCGTAGTGGATTATCAGAAAAATGGTATGGAAGTAAAAAATTTAATATTGATTGGTCCGACATTTACGGGTAGTGATACCAGTGATGTAAAAAATGATATAGGATTTGACGGCTGGAAAGTGTACTTAGACACGGTACTAATTGGCGGAACAAACGTTCTCGCTGTAGATGATCTACTGCCAAGGTCTAGTGAAAACGAAATCTTACTCTCCGAGTACAAGGCGCCAGAATACGCACAAGGGAATTACCACTATCGAGCCTCTCCTTTCTTGCACTACGACAGTAGGGGCAGAATTAATACAGGTTCAAACAATAGTCGGTTTGCGTCTTTTCTTTACTATTCATGGTCTATTCTACTATCTTGGGAGTAAAAAATGAAAAAGATCATACGGAAATTAACTTTCTATTTCTTGATTCTTATAACAGGATGTGTAGTGAGGCCAAGTTTTGTCGTCCTTAAAGAACCTTTCACGAATCAATTACCCTCATCGATTTGTGCTGGATCGTTCGACATTTTTGCCTTTACAACACCTGACATAGAGGCTGATCCACAAGATTATTTCTTGCCAATGCCACCATGGGAAATAGAGGATTCGATCCCTGCACAAGAAAATGCTTTTGGATATCATGTCGAAGCGATAACCTATTACGGAGAGCAAAAACAGATATGGATTAGAGCTGGTATGATGAACCCTAACCACCTTGTACAAGGTAGCATTTCTGAAAACTATTGGGTTTATCAACCAAACAGTCGCCAATGGAAGTCTGTCAGTACGCGTCTCAAAGGTTCAAGCTTAATTGTGGATAAGGTTTTTCTAATCGGCGACACTCTTTGGGGAAGGATTTCAAACCCAGTTGGTGATGAAGGTAAATCTTTTCCTGTTTTGGCAAGGTTTGACCTGGAAGAAAATTTGTTTTACCCAGCAAAAAATAGCGAACTTCCCTCAATCAAGACAAATTCACAGGTCGTTTTTGTTTTTCCCTATCAGAATGATAGTGTAATAATTGTTAGAGAACAAGATGCGATTTATACGTATAAGATTATCTCACAAAAAATCGAGAGGATTATTGATATTTCACATCTGGGGCAAATCTTTGAACCGGTGCTATCACCAAAAGGGAAGTTATTTATTAAGAGAATGGAGACAGCAGGGGTAATTAATAAGAATGGATTGCTCGTATTTGATGTCAATTATGGTGATTTGAACATTATACAGCTTCCTTATCAGCGGATTCCCCTCGCAGGAAGTCTATACCTAGACAGCAACCACCGTTTATGGACTGGAATTTTTGGTTGGTTTGATCAAGAATTGAAATGGCATTCTTTTCATCCGGAAATTGGTCAATATTTAAACGTGGACAAAACCATGGCATTGTGGCGTTATTTTCTACCTCCCAGTGTTATCTTTGAAAGTTCAGATGGTCGACTTTGGTTTTCGATCCCAAAGAATCCTGGGACGATCAATTTACGTTCAGGAATGGCGTGGTTTGATCCAAAAACAAAAGATGGATGCTGGTTTTCAAGTGAAGGTACTCGATTAGTTGAAGATAGAGACAAAATTCTATGGATGGCTGCAAACAAAAGTCTTTACTTTCTACCTCTTGAGCCCTAGAAATAAATAGATGGATTACTTCATTTACTCAACATCATGAGTATTGCTTGGTAAGAAACGCTATGTATTTCTTTTAGGTAACCAGCCCACAACTAAAGGTATGATTAAGCATTAATGGAAAGTACCCTGAACAACTAGAGTGATTAGGTGATAAACTCATTCAATAGCCTGATCTTAGAAGGTCTACAATTCAATGCTAAGAAACTATGCCAACCGCGATCTTCATCGGCAACTATTTTGAAGGGGCATATCCTGAACCGGAACCGCCTCCGCAGCCCCCGCAGCCTCCGCAACCCCTCAAGTTTTATATGCCTTTTGTTTCTAATGCTGAGGAGGCAACAGACTTGTTTGAGCCCATCACAGCCCGCATGGGAACCTTGTACTTCTATGCCGATGGGCAGCGCATCGCGATGAAGAAGGATGGCGTTGTGAGCTACATCTATGGGGATCAATTGGGGAGTGTCAGCGCGGTTGCGGATGGGAATGGAAACCTGATAAGTGAGACCCTTTACCATCCCTGGGGAACGACCAGATATGCCCAAGGTGCAAGCCCGACGGACTACGGCTATACCGGGCAGATGAAGGAAGGGGATATCTACTTCTACAACGCGCGCTGGTATGACCCGCAGTTGGGCCGTTTCATGCAGGCAGATACCTTCGTGCCCACCGCTCAAGGCATCCAAGCCTGGGACCGCTTCGCCTATGTCAACAATAATCCGATGAGGTATTCGGACCCAAGTGGGCAGTATATCTGTGATTCTAATGGGAACTGTTTTGTTAATGGATTCGTAGAAGCCGAGGGGATATCTCAGGAAATAGGTAAATCTACGTGCTGGGCAGTTGCAGATGCGATGCAAATTAATATCATTTTGGGAGAGACCAAAACCGTGGAAGATATGCTCACAATTTTTCCAGCTTATCACAAACCAAGTATATTTGTTGCTGGTGGAATTGGCACAACACTCAGTGAGCAAGCTCATATCCTACCAATGGTCTTTGGTGACAGGCTCGATTATGAAATAAAGGAATATTCAAAAGAAGCTGTATTCGAGAATCTATTTAATGACAGACCAGTAATACTTCAAATACCTCTTCCTGGTATCAAATTTGGCCATGATGTTTTAGCCGTTGGTTTTAACGAGAACACAAACTCTCTCATTTTCTGGAATTGGGGGCGTTGGGTTGATGAAGCTGGGTTGTTATATGATCTTTCAGGAATTGTAAAATCCAAATCTATAAATGATCTCATGAGTTATCCTCATCAGCCATTCGTACCTCCAAATCAAATGTTAGTAGCGTATCGTCGCATCAACACCGGAAGTTATTTCCAGTGGCCAAAAGATCGACAAGCTGGAAGAAATCTACAGTTAATGGAGTAGGAGGTGTGCAGATGAAAACTCGCAATTATTTCCAATGGTTCGTATTTTTTTTCAGTTTCACCCTTTTGTTTTGTGCATGCAGGTCAATCGAAATTGCTCAGAAAATGCCAGAAATTCCGGATAACGTGGTGATTTACCAATTAGAGAATTCACCAATAAATGAAATTCAATACTTCTCGACTGATAACCTTAAATCGGTTAACACCCATAATCAGGACATGTTTGTGAAGGTGAATATTGATCGATCAAACAATACACTTTTTGGATTAAATCTTGAAAGAAACGTGCTTTATGATCGTGTCGAAAGTGGTAATCCTTCTTTCATAGATGAAAACAGTCGTTTACATATCTGTAAGCCCAGTTTTACAGTGGCAATTCATGATGTGGAGCCCTACAGTTCGACAGAAAACAACAAGCTAGTTATTGTGAATAACGGTAAAGATGTTTGGTTGATAAACATTACCAACTGTAAAGAAGAAACCCGTTTACTTGAAATAGATAGTGGCGTGCGTGTTTCGGGACTAGCTTACAACCCAGATTTGAACGTTCTAGTATATGGAGTAAAAGGTTCAACAATACCACCAGTACTTAAAGATTATCTCTATAGTTACTCATTTATTGATGGTTCTACTACTTACATAACAAGCGGATTAAATCCATCTTGGTCCTGGGACTACACAAAATTAGCTTATCTATCTGCAGAAGGTATCAACTTATTGAATTACGGGACGGGTGATCAAGAACTTGTAGTACCTTTCAAAACAGGAGGCGATTCAAAATTACCATATCCGCGCTGGAATAGAGACAGCGATCAAATTGTCTTTCACCTCACGACTTGGAAAGATAACAAGCATTCTTCAACTATTATGTTATATGACCTAAAAGAAAAGAAGCTGATTGATACTGGTAATCAAGGTTTGTTTCCGATATTCAATTGACACTTTTCGCCCAGGTCAATTCGTAATCCTGTATGATGCCTCGAGCAAGACGCGCTACGCGGGAGGCGCTACCCCAACCAACTACGCCTACACCGGTCAGATGAAGGAAGGGGATATCTACTTTTACAACGCGCGTTGGTATGACCCGCAATTGGGGCGTTTCATGCAGGCAGATACGATTGTTCCTACAGTGCAGGGCACGCAAGGATTCGACAGATATGCTTATGTCAACAACAGCCCAATGAGGTATACCGACCCAACTGGGCATTGCCCTTTATTATGGTTTCAACTTGTTCGTTGGTCTATTGTTGGTGCCGGTGCTTTTTTTATGAACACTACAAAAGAAATCATCGTTCAGAATAATGACGCGATGAATCAACAAGAGAGAGATAGAATAGGTGGCGCATTAGTAACTGAACTGTCCGAGATCATTAATGATGAAGCAAATCGTAACAACATATCTGCTGATTTGATTGGAGCGGTAATTAGGCATGAAAGTGGAGCGTTTGAAAGACGCATATTCGGACCATTTGCAAATGTGGCAGAAGCTGGCGAAGCAACATTTAGAAATCTCTTTAATAAGGGTAGTGCTTCAATTGGGATTGGTCAGATGCAGGTTGCAACAGCGAAAATGTTAGAAGAAAACGGGTATGTAAATTATGGCGGCAATACAATTTCAAACTTATTAGATCCCGAAAAAGCTGTAGGGTATGTGGCTGGTTATTTATCATATCTGGACGATAACTTATCTGGGCATGCCGATTATCGGAACCTATCTTATGAAAACAGGCAACGTGCGTTATTGGAAGGTTACAACCAAGGATTAGATTCCATTTTACATTTTAAGGATAATTTTATGGAACTAATTAGAAGATATGGATATCACAAACAAACATTAGATAGATATAATCATTGGAAAGTAAACCGAGAATGAAAAAACTATTTTCTTTTATATTACTCATCGTTTTGGTCGGTTGCATGCCTAAACGCTTGCCGGATTATTCTGAACCGATATCCATCACATTTACTGATGATGGCGAGGTTGATTTTAATGCCCTCTATGAAATAGTAGAGAAAAAAGTTACAAGCGTTTATAAAAACGCATATTTGTGGGGTTTTAATTTAACATTACCTAATGAACATGAATTCAGGTTAGAAAAAGCGGTTGCAAGATTTGAATTTTACCAAAAGACCACACTTTTTGGATTCGTGACAGATAGAAAACTTATTTTCGGAGCTGTCGATTTAGAGAAAGGTCTCGTAGATTATTACGTTTATAATGAAAACAGTTATATTATTGAAGATCCAGTGGTTTTAGATAACAAGAATGCCATTCATGGAGTATTAAACGTTATTTCACCTGTTCTGCAAAACAATCAAAAAGACATGAAAAGCGAAGTGTCAATCACATTGCTTTCTGATAAATGGTCAGTAACACAATCTGTTTTTACGGGTGAAAATTTCCTAAGTTATCATGCATATGAATTGGATATTGATACATTGACTATTAGAGAATCAAATAAATAATGACAGACCTTGAGAGCGTAACTTAAATGATGATGGACTACACAAAATTAGCTTATCTATCTGCAGAAGGTATCAACTTATTGAATTACGGGACTGGTGATCAAGAACTTGCAGTACCTTTAAAAACCGAAGGCGATTCAAAATTACCATATCCGTGCTGGAATAGAGACAGCGATCAAATTGTCTTTCACCTCACGACTTGGAAAGATAACAAGCATTCTTCAACTATTATGTTATATGACCTAAAAGACAAGAAGCTGATTGATACTGGTAATCAAGGTTTGTTTCCGATATTCAATTGATCACTTTTCGCCCAGGTCAATTCGTAATCCTGTATGATGCCTCGAGCAAGACGCGCTACGCGGGAGGCGCTACTCCAACCAACTACGCCTACACCGGTCAGATGAAGGAAGGGGATATCTACTTTTACAACGCGCGTTGGTATGACCCGCAATTGGGGCGTTTCATGCAGGCTGATACCATCGTGCCAACACAGCAAGGCACGCAGGGTTTTGATAGGTATGCCTACATCAATAACAATCCTGTCAATGGTACAGATCCAAGTGGACACAAAGCTTGCATGGTGACCCCAGATGGTTGTGGTGATTTTGAAGAGGGAGGTATCGCATCCTGGTGCCGACTCACTTCTGCCGGTGTGGGCAAAGTGTATAATAGGTTAGTGTAATGTCGGAGGAACCATGAAGAAGAGCAAAATCCTTTTTTTGATCCTGTCAGTTCTGTTGATTGTCGCATGTTCAATGGGGGGCAAACCCACTCCGGACGCGGATACCAACGCTACCCTGGTTTATATGGGCATTCAGCAAACTGTGGCGGCAGCGGAGCAGGCGGCACTGAAAGCTACGGTGGATGCCTTTGTCAACCAGCCTACCGCTACCCCCTTGCCAACCGCCACGGCAACCGAGACACCCCTTCCAGCCACCCCAACGCCTGAAGCGACAGCTACACCGATCCCCCCAACCGAGGTGCCAACCGGTTCGATCAGCGGCACATTATTCTACCCATCCGAATATGTGCCAGCTCTGCGCGTGATCGCTTTCAACAAGGTTACAGGTTATTACTACTGGATCAATACGGTGGCAGGGCAGCGTTCGTACACAATTTCCGACCTTCCGCCGGCAACCTACTACGTGCTGGCTTATATGATCACTGACCCTTCCAAGGATTTTTATGCCGCGTATTCAGAGTACGTCACTTGCGGTATGGACGCGCATTGCACCAACCACAAACTGGTTGAAGTGCCATTAAAGGCGGGTCAAAATCTTACCGATATAAACCCAGCAGATTGGTATGCCAGTGACCCGCAGCTCCTGGGCTGGCCTTTAGATCCAACGATTAAGTGGGATTGATCACTTTGATTGTGGGAGTGAAGAAGCCGAAAAGGGCTGATGGGAAGCACCAGCAGCCTGTTGACTTCTTATCTGTGCTCAAACTCCTGCTTACTTTGGGTATGCTGTTTGCCCTGCTGACGGCATGCACTGCCCCTGCTCATCATCAGCAAGCCAACCTCACTGTAACGGTCAGCAACCCGCCTGCCATGATTGAACTGGGCAGGGATTTCAGGGTTTCACTGCTTGTTGAGAATAAGGGCCAATACTCGGAGACTTTGCAGGAAATCCGCCTGCCGGCCGGCTTTTTAGAGCATGTGGTTTATTTGGGGTCCAACCCGGATTTTACATTGATCAAAGATGTTAATGGGGATGGCATCCTGCTTTTTGATGAGCCAATTGCGCCCCAGGGCAGCCTGAATCTTACTTTCCGTTTCAACGCCCAACAAACAGGCCCCCTGATTGGCCAGGGGATGGTAAAAACCGAAACAAACACCTACCAGTTTGCCCTTCAAACGGAAGTCAGCGGCGTAAACCCGCCCAACTGGCAGCCGGGTGAATCCCCCGCCGCGACGCCTTCGCCTTTGGGGAAGATCCCTTACCCAGCTGTGGTGCAGATCAAAGTGATGGTCGATTTGAACGGAGAAACCAAATTGGGATGGATGGGTTCCGGCACTATCATCTCCAAAGACGGACTGATTCTCACGAATAGCCGCGTCGTCATTTCGGACCGGTACTATCAGGTGAAAAGCCTGGTCATCGCGCTGACGGTCGCTCAGGATCAGCCTCCGGTGGATACGTATTTTGCCAGTATTGTGCAGGCGGATGCCGATCTGGACGTCGCGGTGATCAAGCCAACCACCAACCTGGAGGGCATTCCGCTGGACTATGCTTCATTAAATCTGCCTTTCGTCCTGTTCGGCAATTCAGAAGCTCTGGAGCCGGGGGACAGCGTTGCCATTCTTGGTTATCCGGACATCGGGGAAGAAACGATCACAACACTCACGCGGGGGGATATTTCAGGTTTTTTGCCCCAGGAAAAGTATGGCGATCGCGCTTACATCAGTACCACAACCCCCATCGCGGGCGGGAACTCCGGAGGCTTGGCGGTTAATGAGTATGGCGAGTTAATTGGCTTACCTGCACCGTTAGTCAACTGGGAGAATCCATCGGTTGAGGCAGACTGCCGCGCGCTGGCGGACACCAACCGTGATGGCGTTGTAGATAATAAAGATCATTGTGTTCCCACAAGCGGGCTCATTTACACTCTGCGTCCGCTTTCCTTGGTAATGCCTTTGATCGAGAGCGCCAGGGCTGGTGAAGTGAAGATCGTGGCCAGTTCTGCCCCAGTCAGGCCCTTTCAGCCCAGCACAGGCGAGGTTGTCTTTGAGGATGATTTTTCAAACAAAGACTCAGGTTGGGCCAATCGCAAAAACGAATCCACGAATGCCGGCTATGAGGAAGGCATGTACACGCTGGAGGTGCTCAAGCCTGGTTATCTTACCTGGCAGGACCTAAGTTACTCCTGCGACGATGTGATCATGAGCATGGACGCCCAGGTCATCAACACCACCGGTGAAGGCGAATTTGGCTTTATCTGCGGTTACCAGGACGAGGACAATTTTGTGCTCCTGGAAGTTGCGGAAGACGGTTATTTTTCTGTCTGGAAGCACACCGGCAAAGGCATTCTGCCCCTGGTGGATTGGACCTATTCCGATGAGGTCGCGGCGGGCGGCCCTTACCGCCTGACCGCGCAGTGCGGCAGGAGCGGGCTCAAATTGGCAGTTAATGATTTGCTGCTGGCAGAAATAGTTGATCCGGATTTTCTGCCGGGTTCAGTAGGGATCGCGGCAGGGACTTATGAAAAAGCCGGCTTCAAAGTTGGCTTTGATAACTTTAAACTGATCATACCCTGAGGTGCAGTTATGAAAATGAAAACTTTGGTTGTCCATCATCTGGTAAAAGGGGAAGACCTGAACCACCATCAAACTCTCTTTGCAGGCAGGGGGGCGGAATGGTTGGTGGAAGCAGGCTTCATTGCTGCTGCTGACCTGCTGCCTCCGGAGCATATCCTCTGCCTTAAGATTCACGGCATGCAATTCCGCCGGCCGGTACATCCGGGTGAGGTGGTACGCTTCGTCTCGAGAGTGGTGCTCACAGGCAAGAGCCGCGTGATCAGTCACGTACGCGCGGACGTACGCGATGAACTGACTGTGGAAGGCTTTATTACTTTTGTGTACGTGGATGAGCAGGGTAAATCCAGGCCGCATGGATTGGTAATAGAGGCAGGCAACGCGGAAGAAGAGGACTTGCAGGCCCAGGCTCAAGCCCTCTGAGACAAAGGAATCCAAACAGATGACTGAGATTAAGATCCCATTTTTGGACCTCAAAGCTCCCTCCATGGAGTTGAAAGACCAATTGGACGCGGCTTATCAGCGTGTATTGCAATCAGGCTGGTACATTCTGGGCGCGGAATTGGAAGCCTTCGAAAGCGAGTTCGCCGCATTTTGCGGAGCCCGGCAAGCGGCAGGCGTAGCGAATGGACTGGACGCCCTCGAATTGGGGCTGCGCGCGCTGGGTGTGGGTGAGGGCGATGAGGTGATTGTGCCCTCCAATACCTATATTGCCACCTGGCTGGCCATTTCCAGGGTGGGGGCGAGGATTGTTCCTGTAGAACCTGACCCGCTGACTTACAATCTGGACCCTGAACGTGTAGAAGCAGCTGTCACGCCGCGCAGCAGGGTGCTTTTGCCGGTACATCTTTACGGTCAATCCTGCCAGATGGAAGACCTGGGCAGTATTGCTGAAAAATATCATTTGGATATTTTGGAAGACAGCGCGCAAATGCATCTGCGCGGCCGCTCTCCTATGGCAAACCCGAACCTACGCGTTATTTCAGCTTACAGTTTCTACCCCACCAAGAATTTAGGCGCTCTGGGTGATGCCGGTGCCGTAGTCACCCACGATGCTGATTTGGCTGATAAGGTGCGGGTTCTGCGCAACTATGGCTCGCGCAAGCGCTATTATAACGAGGTCATCGGTCAAAACAGCCGTATGGATCCCCTGCAGGCTGCTTTTTTAAAAGTAAAACTGACAGTATTGGAGGACTGGAATGCCAGACGAGAGCGGATTGCCGCGTATTACTGTGAGACGCTGGCGGGCTTGCCCGGTCTCACACTGCCGCATGCGGCACAGGGAGCGGTGCATGGCTGGCATATCTTTGCAGTCCGGCATACCAACAGGGACGCGCTGCAGGCACATTTGACCCAAGCCGGCATCGGCACCCTGGTGCATTATCCGGTACCGCCGCACCTCTCAGAGGCTTACCGGCACCTGGGCTGGCAGCATGGAGACTTCCCGATCTCTGAAAAATTGGCAGAAACGGAGTTGAGCCTTCCCATCGGCCCGCATCTGAGCATGGAACAAGCCGAAGCCGTTGCCCGGGCAATCAGGGAATTTTGCTAAAAGGTGTCAACGAATGGATCTGCTTCAGCGGCTGCTTGAGGAAGATTGGGATCATTTTTCGAACGAGCTGGAACGCCTGCACGCCTGGAAACATTTTGACCTGTTCAAAGAAAAGTT
This sequence comes from Anaerolineaceae bacterium, assembly GCA_040772525.1. GTDB lineage: Bacteria > Chloroflexota > Anaerolineae > Anaerolineales > Anaerolineaceae > Mesolinea. The sequence goes on from JAXGXZ010000001.1 coordinate 1,241,138, forward strand.
AACCAGCCTCAAGCGCGGGCAGCTCTTCATCAGCCCCATCCATGGGGTCGGGCATATTGAACGCGTGATCCTGCATGGGGCTTTTTTGGCTATGCAGCACCTGGAGTCCGCTGAAGATATCGATTTGTTGTTGGATGCCTGCTGTTATCACGACACAGGCCGCGTAGATGACTCAGGTGATTCTGCCCACGGGGCACGCTCAGCAGAGAAGATCGGAAAACTCACCGGCAGAAGCGGGGCTGACCTGATACTGCTCAAGGCTGTCGTGACTGCTCATTCCACCAGTGACAGTCAGCTGGAAGCAGTCCTGAGACAATACGGGTTAGTTGGCTCTGAGCGTGCCATGAAATTGGCCAAATTGCTCAAGGACGCGGATGGGTTGGACCGCGTGCGCATTATGGACCTGAACCCCAGGTTTTTACGTTTGCCAGGCAGCAAAGAACGCATTAACTTTGCTCAGTGGCTGTATGACCGCTACGCGGACATGCAGGATGCGGCAAATGAGCATGGAGGGGGAGAGCGTATTCCGCTGGGTCTGGAGAACGCGGCGGAGTATTTTAGCGCCAAGGGGGTCATCTTTCCGCTGCATGGCGGCGGGGAAAAAGCCTGGTGCGTGGGGAACGCGGTTTTCAAACACGAAGGCGGCGGCGATGAGATTCTGTGGAAATGTGCCCTGCTCAGCGGGTTGGAGACAGCTGGTTTCAGGGTGCCGCGCTACCGCAAAGCCAAATCAGGTTACTGGACAGCTCTCGGTTGGACTTGCTCCACCTGGCTGGATGGGGAGAATGTTGAGAATGGAAGCAACTCGGACTGGCTGCGTGTGATGCGTGCGGGAGCGGACTTCCAGAACGCCTTGAAAGGTGAGCCAAAGCCGGAATGGATGAATGAACGGGAGAGTATCCAAGCCCTTGCTGACCAGACTGCCTGGGGCGAGCAGGAAGTGGACTGGCTGCCCGAGCTGCGCCCTCTGTTTGAACAGTTGATGCAAAAATCAGAAGGCTGCCAGAGGCAGCCATGCCAGCTGATTCATGGGGATCTGAGCGGCGATGTACTGCTGCATCCTGACATGGACCCAGCGGTGATTGATTTTTCTCCCTATTGGCGTCCGGCGCTGATGGGGCTTGCCTGCGTGGCTGCAGACGCGCTGCTCTGGCATGGCGCGGATGAAAGCCTGGTCGAGGCTGCAGTTCAGGAGTTTGGCGAGCCAATGCAAGCATTCACTGCCAGGGCGCTGGCTTTCCGGCTGGCAATTGCCAACCTGTCGTTGAGAAAAGAGAAACTTCAATCAAGCCTTTCCCAGGAACACAGTAACTTCGCCCGGGTTCTTTCCATTTTAAGGTAAAAAATTGATTTTCCCGTGAATAAGAACGAGGCTGACCCAAAAGTATAGGGACAGCCTCAAAAATTTAATATAATAGGGGGTATGAAAAGACAAGTCTTCAAAAGCTACCAACAAGAACAAAGCCTGCTATTACCACCCAATGTCAACGAGATGATCCCAGAAGGGCATTTAGTGCGCGTGGTAAACAAAATGATCAACGGAGTGGATCGAAGCCTGCTGGAGGCGCAATACAAAGGGGGAGGAGCCAGCGCCTACGACCCACAAATGCTGCTCAAAGTCATCATCTATGCCTACACACAGCGGGTCTTCACCTCACGTCAGATAGCCAAGGCACTGAGAGAGAACATCAACTACATGTGGCTGAGTGGAATGAACCGTCCGGACTTTCGGACGATCAACCGGTTCAGGGCAAAAGTGATGAAAGATGTCATCAATGAAGTGTTCTATGGAATAATCGAACAATTGCTTGAGATGGGGATGATAGACATGCAAAGTTATTTCATTGATGGGACAAAGATCGAGGCAAATGCGAACAAATACAGCTTTGTATGGCGAAAAAGCACCCAGACACAAAAAGGCAAGCTGCAAGAAAAAGTAAGAGCGCTGTTGGAACGGATAGATGAGTTGGAAGCAGAAGAAGAGAAAGAATATGAGAAACGCGATCTCAATGAAATGGGGGAAGGAAAAGAAATCGATAGTGAGAAACTGAATGAGGTGATGGAAAAGATCAACCAGCGATTGAAGAATGAGGCAGACAACAAGGAGCTGAAAACCGCCAAAAAGCAGATAGAGAAAGATTTCCTGCCAAGGATGAAGAAATACGAAGCCTATGAGGAAGTGCTGGAAGGTCGCAATAGCTTTAGTAAAACGGATCCTGATGCCACCTTTATGCGAATGAAAGAAGATGCGATGAGGAATGGGCAACTAAAAGCAGGATACAACGTGCAATTGGGGACACAAAACCAATACATACTTGGATACAGTTTGCACCAAAGACCGGGAGACACGCTGTGTATGCAAGGGCATCTTGAAAAGCTGTACGAGCATATGGGCAGGTATCCGGATGATTTGATTGCAGATGCCGGATATGGGAGTGAAGAAAACTATGCCTGGTTGGAGGATAAGAAGATAGAAGCATATGTAAAATACAACAGTTTTCATTATGAACGGAAACGTAACTATAAGAAGAACCCATATAGGGCAGATGCTTTTATCTACCATGCGAAAGAGGATGAATATGAATGCCCTCAAGGGAAACGATTGACCTTTCAGAAAGAAAGGAACAGACGTACAGAGAATAGCTATGAAAGCAAACGGAAGATCTATAGATGTGTTGATTGTTCAGCCTGTCCGGTCAAGGAGCAATGTACGAAAGGGAAAGGTAATCGGCAGATAACTATAGGAGCAGAGCTTGAGAGGCATCGGCAAGCAGCCAGTGACAGGTTGGAGTCAGAAGAAGGAAGAAGGTATCGGTCTAAAAGGCCGGTAGAAGTGGAAGCAGTATTTGGAAGATTGAAGCAAAACTGGGGATTTCGAAGATTTATCCTGAGAGGAATAGAAAAAGTCAGTACAGAGTGGGGTATCCTGAGTGTAGCACACAACATTGCCAGAGTGGCAGCGGCATAGCTTTTATTTTTAAAGACATGAGGCTGCCCTTTTTAGACAGCCTCAGTAAGTAAAACGATACTTATCGCATTTAGAGGGTTACATAGCGCTCCACCAGTTTGGCGGTCTCATAGAGAGAGGTCTGCCAGAATGCTTTGGAGCGGATATCGATGCCGAAGCCAGCCGCCAGGTCCGCGGCCTGAGCGGAACCTGTATTCGCCAGCAAGGCCTTGTATTCCGGAACAAAGGCAGCTCCGCGTTCTTTAAAAATGGCGTAGAGTCCGGTTCCAAAGAGCAAACCGAAAGCATAAGGGTAGTTATAAAAAGCAAAGCCGGTGCTGTAGTAATGCGGTTTCCAGGTCCAGGCAAATTTATTGAGCACTTCCGGGTCCAGCCCGTCGCCGTAACTGTCGTGCTGGGCTTGCAGCATCACCTCGCAGATCTCATCGGCTGAGAGCGTGGATTTGAGACGGCGTTCAAAGACTTCACGTTCAAAATAGAAACGCGAGAGGATGTCCACGATCACCTGGGCATCCCCGCCGATCTTGGTTTCGAGCAATGCCAGCTCTTCGTCACGGCTGCCTGCGCGCTCCCGCAGGGCGTGGAACATGATGGTTTCGTTCATAATTGAGGCTGTTTCCGCCAGGGTCATCGGCGTGCGGGTTTGCAGGTCGGTCTTGTTGGCCTGGAACTCGCACTCATTATGAAAGGCATGCCCGAGTTCATGCGCGATGGTCATCACCTGATCCAAGCTGCCATCAAAATTGCACAGGATGCGGCTTTCCCTGAGGGCAGTGATACCCATGCAGTAGGCGCCGCCACGTTTGCCGGGGCGCTGCTCCGCGTCTATCCAGCGCCGGTCGAAGGCTTTGCGGGCAAAACCAGCGAGTTCCGGAGTAAAGTGATGGAAGTTCTCCACGATGAGGTCGGCTGCCATATCGAAGCTGAAAGTTGTCTCCGTCTTTCCCAGGGGCGCAAAAAGGCTCCACCATGGCAGTTTATCCTGCCCGAGCAGCCTGGCTTTGGCTTTGAAATAAGAACGAAAAACAGGCAGTGAATCTTCAATAGCGCCTATCATGGCTTCGAGGGTCTCGCGGTCAATGCGGGAGGCTTCCAGGGAGGCGTGCAGCGCGTCCGGCCGGCCGCGTTTGCGCGCCAGGGTGTTGGTCTCGCCCTTGATGCTGTTCAAACAGGCGGCGAGAGGCTCTTTGAGTTCCTCCCATACAGACATTTCGGTGTAATAAGCGCGTTCGCGCACCTCCGGGTTGGGGTGGCTGCGCAGGTTGATCAGCGCGGGCATGGGCAGGATTTTTTGTTCCCCATCCAGCTCAAAGGGCACGGTTTTCTGGGATGTCAGCACGCCCTGAAGGTTATGCCAGGCTCTGCCCCCGGAGAGGTTTAATTCATTCGCCAGGACTTCTTCGGCCTCAGACATCATGTATTTGCTTTGTTCGGCTTGTTCAAGCAGGTAGAAGCTGTGGGCTTTGGCTGTGCCCTCCAATGCCAGGGCTGCCGGCAACTGCCCGCGGATACTACCGATCCATTTGCGTAAACCAACTGAAAAGTTGTTCAGGGGCAGTGTGGCAATGCTGAAGCTTGAGAGCATCTGTTCGGCCTCTTTATTGAAGGAGTCCGTATCCACAATCGCGGTCAAATAAGCCCTGATCTTGCCGGCCTGGAGCAGCAGGGCATTGAGACGGTCGAGCAACCTGCCTAACCTTTCTGCCAGATCAGCAGGCTCTGCAGCCTTCCCGGAGAGCGGTTTAAGTTCCTGCTCAAAATACGCTTGCAGGGCGGTGGTTTCGTTATCCAAGGCTTGAAAGTCTGCCTGAAGCAACGGATCTTTAAGGTCTTGGTAAAAATTAGTCAGGTCCCAATGAAGCGGATTAGCGGTCATGGCAAGCTCCTTATCAGCGAATGATGGCATTATACCAATGTCAAACCTCTCAGGAAAAGTCAGGCACACAAATTAAAAAAGCCCTGCTCACAAACAAGGCCTTTGAACAGGATTGCATCTAACGACGTCTGCTGCTGCCCCGGCCAGCCAGGGAAATAAAGTAAAACAATTGCAGAAGGGAAGTCACCAAACCGGCGACATAGGTCCACGCGGCGGCGGTGAGTACCTGGTCTACACCTTTGCGCTCTTCCTCGCTTCGCACCAACCCTTGCTCCTGCAGCATAGCACGAGCCCGGTTGGAGGCATTTAATTCCACGGGCAGCGTCACCAATGAAAATACGCTGGTGGAGGCGAAGAGAATGATCCCGATTTTGAAGAGGGACATCATACTCAATGCCAGACCGACCATGACCAGCAGCATGCCAATGTTTGAACCAATGCTGACCAGCGGAACGATGGCACTGCGCAGGCGCATGGGGCCGTAACCCTCTTTGTCCTGCAACGCGTGGCCCAGTTCATGGGCAGTGATAGCCATGGCAGCCACCGAAGGATGGTCCGCAACGGCTTCGGAAAGGGCAAGTGTATCTTTTGTTGGGTCATAATGGTCGGATAGCTGACCTTTGGTGCGCCCTAACTGTACGTTTTGCAAGCCAACGCGGGGTTTGAGCAGTTCGGCGGTCTCCATACCGGTGACATTATTACTGTTGCGCACCTGACTCCACTTGGAGTAGGCTCCTTTCACACGGGACTGTGCCCAGAGCGAGAGCAGTAAACCGGGCAACATAAAGATCAGATAATTCAGGTTCATTCCTTGTCCAATATACATTTTTTCTCCATTTCACTTAAGAGATCCGCGAAGGATGCAGAAAACCGGATGAGTCATTAGTAACACCTCGTCAGGGCTGCAGAAAGATTTGCAGCGCTGCGTCAAGCTGTGGATCGCGCTCAGCTAAGTAATCTTCCTCGGTCATTTCCACAAGAACATCCGGGGTGAGACCCACATCACTGATTTGTTTTTCGAGCGGAGTGAGCCAGCGCGCGATTGTGATGCGCACGCCGCCTTCTTCCGTGGTCAGTGCGATCCAATTCTGGACAGAACCCTTGCCATAACTGACCGAGCCAACCAGTTTACCACGCCCGAGGTCCTGAATCGCGCCGGCAGTAATTTCTGAAGCGGAGGCCGTGCCTTCGTTGATGAGCACCACCAGTGGGATCTCGGTAGCTAAACCGCCGCGTTTGGCTTTAAAAGTATCCCGTGAGCCGTCTCCATATTGTTCGTACATCACGACGCCTTTGGGAATGAACTGGGAGACAACCTCGATGGCGGTATTCAGATAGCCACCGCCATTGTCACGCAGGTCAAAGATAAGTCCTTTGGGGTTTTGCGCCAGCAGTTCTTTGAGCGCACTGGTGAGTTGAGGCATGCTTTGGTCATTGTAGGTGTGCAGGGCGATATAGGCAATATTGCCTTCCTTCATCTCGTAATCCACCACAGGAACCGTGATCTTGGCACGCACGATGGTAAATTCCAAAATCTCTTCGCCGCGCTGAATGGTTAGTTTGACGGATGTGCCGGCAGGTCCAAGGATCTTCTGCAGCACGAGATCGCCAGGAATGCCAGTCATATCCTTATCGTCTACTTTAATCACGATATCCTTGGCCTTGAGGCCAACTGCCTCTGCGGGAGAGCCTTTCATGGGTGAAACGATTTGTACATAGGCACCCGTAATGTCCACCCAGGCACCGATACCGGTGTATTCACCGGACATTTCTTTGTTGGCTTGTTCGAATTGCTCGGGAGTCATATAGGAAGTGTGCTTATCGCCAGTAGCAGCCAACATTCCGGAAATTGCGCCGCGCATGAGTTCGACATCATCCGGCAGGTCAGCGCTGCTGGCATGCAGCTCAGCCCAGGCTGCCCAGAAGGGGTCGAAGAGATTGGTGTTGGGCACGTGTGTAGGCACGGGAACCGTCGGTGTGGGGGTAGGTATCTCGGGCATCGCGCCGGGTGTGAGCAGAAAATCCGGCGGTTCGGGTGGGTTGGCGGTGTATTCCAAACCTTGAATCGCGCCGAACATTAGCGCCTGATCATCCAGCGGCTGGTCCACAAAGTTTTTGTGCAGCAGGTCCCAACTTTCCCAGAAGGGTTTGAAGAGCTCTGCATATTCCGCGGGCATTCCGGCTTTGGGATCCTTAAAAACCACCACAGGACCATCTGTGGTCGCGCCCGGGAGGGGTGTGGTGTGAACACCGGGAGTTGCCTCCATCTGAGAGGGTACCGGGCTGGATTTGAAAGGCTGGATGTACTTTTCGAACTCAGTCGAGATCGGGTTACCCGGGATCTGGCTGAGGAGCGCAAAGCTGCCCAGGCAGGCACAGGTGATCAAAACCAATACCACTAAAATAATCAAACAGGAACGCGATGATTTGCTATCCATAACTATCTCCTGAATTTACAACTTTAAGCCTAAAGAATACCATAGCTGAATTAACATTTTATCTATTTCCTGCCATCTGCCGGATTTACGCCAACACCCGCGGCAGATGCTCAAGGATTTCGATCGTGGGGATGTCCGCATGCGGATGGGGAGAGACTAAAATTGGTTGAATCCCCAAGTCAAGAGCCGCGGTAACGTTGTCCACGCGGTCGTCAATAAAGATGCAGCGGGCGGGGTCAGTGACACCGACAATCTTAAATGCTATATGGAAAGATTCGGGGTAGGGTTTGCACCAGGGCATTACGTCGGTGATGTCGATGATGCCTGAAAAGTGCTCACGCAACTGCAAATACCGCAGTACACGTTCAGCATGCTCACGGGAGGCATTGGTAAAGATCCATTTGATCAGGTTAGGATATTGCGCTAAAACCGTGCTAAGCACTGGCGCAGGTTTGAGCATGACTGAAAGATCCACATCATGCACATAGTCCAGGTAGTGCTGAGTATTGACGCCGTATTCAATCTCCAGGCCGCGCAGAGTCGTACCATATTTACGTAAGAGGTATTCGCGGATTTGAGCAGCTTCCTCTTTGGGGAAGTGCATAACATCCAGCATGAAACTCTTAATACGGCCTCCAACCATATCCCAAATACCAGTGGAAGAGGGATAGACCGTGTCGTCCAGATCGATCAACAGATGGGTAAAACGGCTTGAATCGATCACTCTGAACGCTCCATCCACAAATTGAGATCGTGAGGAGGCTGGTAGGCATCCAGCATGGCGAGAAGCTCTGCCGGATCAGCTGACACGCGGTAAAGATCGCGATGGCTGGCGTAAACAAACCCGTCGGAAATCGCGCGGTCAAGCATGGCGAGCAAGGGGTCAAAATAACCATGGATGTTGAGGAAACCAAGTCCTTTGCTGTGCAGGTTGAGCTGTGCCCAGGTAAGGCATTCGAAAAGTTCCGCGAAGGTCCCCAGCCCGCCGGGGAGGGCGATCATGGCATCGGATAAGGCGGTCATGCGTTCCTGACGCTGGTGAATGGTTGGGAAAATCTCCAGGGAGCTGAGGTTGGCATGCGCGAGATGAGGCAGATTGAGGGCTTCGTTTATGATGCCCAATGCTTTTCCGCCATGCTCCAGAACTCCATCCGCAACCGCGCCCATCAGACCGGTTTTTCCCGCGCCAAAGACCAGCGTTCTGCCTTGTTCCGCCATGGTTTTACCTAACTGATAGGCACCTTGCATGTAAACGGGCGCCAGGTTATCTGCTGAGCCGGCATAGACGGTAATGTGGCTGCAAAACTGCTTCGTTCCCATATTTCTCCTCGATTCAACCTCTCCATTATACCTTCTGGAGAGGCATTCATATATGTGAGAATAAATTAAAAAACCACTAAAAAAACACTAAAAAAACACAAAAAACCACCATCTTTGATATAATTTTTTCTTGGTTGCGAGATTATGACAGTCGAGAAAAAACATCAGGTCGAAACAAGATTTGAAACCCGCGGCGTGAGCCTGTACTCCCGGAATGTAAGCAGTCTGGCAAGTTATTACTCCCGTTTGTTCAATTGTCCCATAGAAGAATATCCTGAATTTACGGAAATACAGATCCCTGGTTTTGTAATCACGGTATCTCCAATGACGACTTTGGAGCGCTATATACCTGAGTGCGGCAAGGAAGGCATGACCGGCTGTGCCTCCATTGAAATCGAGGTGGAGGATATCGACCGCTTTGCCTATGAGATCAAACGTCAGAATTATGACGTTATTAAACCACTCAGTTCGTGGGTTTTCGGCAAACGTACCATGATAATTCGCGACCCAGAAGGAAATCTGATTACCGTTTACAGTAACTTTCCAAAACTGGATCCCGAAACGCTTACCCGGGCATATATCGATCGTGTGTTCAATGATCGGGATCAGGTCGCATTGGATGAGCTGTTAGCCCGGGAATACATTAATTTCGATAACCCCACTATGCCTGTGGACGGGGAGGCAGCACGAAAAATTTTAGCGGACTTCTACAAGACGGTCACTTCGGTGAAGGCAGATATTGAAGAAGTGATTGGTTTTGGGCACCTGACCGCCAGCAATATTATTACGGTCACCACAGTGGAAGGGGAAGTAAAACAAAGACGCGGCCTGCTCTTGATGGAATTTAATAATTTCGGCCGCCTCTCGCGAAAACGTATGATTTTTTCCAGTTTCTAAACTCTTATCGGCACGCCCTTTTACCTAGCACGGCGCATTTTCTGTAATTCCCTGACTTTATCTTTTTCTGCTTCGGTCATCTTATGCGGCAGATGGATCTCTACCGTGGCGTAAAGGTCACCTTTTTCACCTTTAGCTTTAAGACTGGGCATCCCGAGGCCTTTTAATCGGAAAGTTTTGCCGCTGTCGGTGCCTTCCGGAATTGTGAGGCGCACGTCCTTGCCAAGCGTAGGAACGCCGACTTCCCCGCCCAAGATAGCCGTGTAAAGGTCCACGGGCAAGCGCACACGCAGGTTGTTACCCTGGCGGGTGAAAGTGGTGTCAGGCAATACTTTGATGCGCAGGTAGAGATCTGCACCATCGGCTTGCCCGCTCAGCCGCACGCGTGAACCTGTGTCCACACCGGCTGGAATTTTGGCTTCCAGCTTTTTACCGTCGCTAAACTGAAGTGTGCGGGAGGTGCCGCTATAGGCCTCCTGCAGCGTAATTTCCAGCTCGTGCTCGACGTCACGCGAGAGAGGCGCCTGGGTACTCGTGCGCCTGCGGGAAGATGCCCGGGTTCCGGTTTGGGCTTGCTGACTAAAGCCTCCATAGCCGCCAAAAAGGGTTTCAAAGAAATCTGAAAACCCGCCGCCCATACCGCCGAACATCTCATTGAGCTCTTCCTGCGTGACCGTACGGAAACCGCCCTGGCCTGGCTGGCTTTGCCAGCGGCCCCAGTCGAAGTCCTGGGCATTTCCACCCGCGGATTGATAGCGGTTCCATTCGGAGCCGAACTGGTCATATTTCTTACGTTTTTCGGGGTCGGAAAGCACCTGATAAGCTTCGTTGATTTCTTTGAACTTATCCTCAGCCCCTTTATCTTTGTTCACATCAGGGTGAAATTTGCGTGCCAGTTTTCGGTAGGCAGATTTGATCTCCGCCTCTTTGGCAGTCTTTTCTATTCCTAATGTTTTGTAATAATCCTTATATTCCATAATTCATCCAATGAGTAACAATGCTTCTCAATGATATCAGGCGAATGTAGAAATTTTATTAATGAAAGGGCTTTTCTCAGGCTTCCTGACCATACGGGCCTCGTGCATGCGCAGGGAGGAGCTCCGCGATGCGGCGCATAATCTCCTCACCGGCGGCGTTGACCTCGTTACGACCGGGAATGGGGCTGTCCGGTTTCAGAAGAGGCCCGAATGGCTTGCCGATCCGGCTGATCACACGGGCACGCCGGCGTTTTTTGCCTAAAGAACCAAAAATGTTCCAATTATCCTCGGAGTAGGTGCCAATCGGCAGTATGCGCGCGCGTGAACGCAGAGCAAGGAAGGCAGCTCCGGGAAGTGGCTTGACCAAAGGCGGTTTTTGCACATGTCCCTGCGGGAAGAGCGCCAGCACACCATTTTGAGCTAAAAGCTGTTCTGCCAACCGAAGTGATTCAAGATTAGCAGTGCCCTGGCGGATTTGAAGTGTTTGCCAAAGCCGGGGGAAAATTTTCATGTGCCAGGGTGCCATAGGCATAATGGCATCGCCGATGAACTCAGGACTGTAAGGCGTGACATGGATGGGGGCGATGGTGTCCAGAAAGTGAAAATGATTACCGACAATAAGCAGAGGCCCGCCTTCGGGCATATTCTCCTGCCCCTCCACCCGGTAATCGAGCAGCAGTTCAGAACCCAGGTCGATTCCGGCTTTGAGCAGCGCGCGTATCAGACGCCTGCGCGGGAAAGTTAGTTTCTTTGTTTGTCTGTGTTTTTTTTCGTTATCGGTCATGATTAATGATATAAACCATTGCAGCTGCGGCAGGATCCTTATAAGTATTTTTCTTTAATTCAGAAAGGACGTCTTTACTTCAAATGGCTAAAGCACCTCAACACCCTTTGTCTGACCCGGAGCCTTCCCCTCACCTGGTAGAGGGACGCCCATGGCTGATAAATTATATCCCGATGTGGGCTGGTCAGGCGGTTTCTATTCTTGGGAGCGCAATTGTGCAATTTGCCTTAATCTGGAACCTGACGGAGAAAACGGGTTCAGCAGCTGTGTTGGCGACCGGCACGATCGTTTCCATTCTTCCGGGTGTGATTCTGGGGCCTTTTTCCGGTGCGTTGGTGGACCGGCTGAACCGCAAGCTGATTATGGTTATTTCCGATTTGCTCGTTGCCTTATTCACCTTGGTGCTGGTCTTTCTCTTCGCGTTAGGCGGAATTGAGATCTGGCACATTTACCTGGTTTTGTTCCTGCGTTCCGTTGTGGGAACCTATCAATTTCCGGCGATGACAGCCTCCACCAGCCTTATGGTGCCACGGGAGCACCTGACGCGCCTGGGAGGAATCAATCAGGCACTAGACGGTATCATCTCTATTGCTGCGCCTCCGCTGAGCGCAGTCCTGTTGAAAGCATGGCCAATGCAGCATATTCTGGCGGTCGATCTGGTCACGGCAGCAATCGCCATGACGATGCTGGTCTTTCTCGTTCGTGTTCCCCAGCCAAAACAAACCTCCGAATTGGCGGTTACAGCCAGGCAGGTCCTGGCAGATGTGAAGGCCGGTTTTCGTTACGCATTCTCCTGGCGGGGTTTAGCCTATCTGTTAGTAGGTTCCGCGCTGATCAATATGCTTGCTACCCCTGCCTTTTCCCTCATGCCGCTCCTGGTGGCCAATCACTTTTCCAAGGGCGCTGTGGAACTGGCCTGGATGGAATCAGTTATGGGTGTGGGGATTATCACTGGCGGAGTCCTGCTGGGTGTTTGGGGCGGTTTCAAACGCAAAATGAAAACGTCTGTATTGGGTGTCCTGGGTATGGGGATTTTCATTACTCTATTGGGACTGCTCCCGTCAGGGGGTTACCGTACTGCATTGGCGGCGATAGGAATGCTTGGTTTTGCCTCCGCCTTTGCCAATGGACCTTTGGGCGCGATAATGCAGACCAAGGTAGCTCCTGAAATGCAAGGGCGTATTTTTACCGTGACTGCCAGCATCTCCATGGGCGCATCTCCGCTTGGGCTGGCTTTCGCGGCACCCGTTGCTGATCGGTTGGGTATTCAAAGCTGGTATCTGTTGGCGGGGGCAGCCTGTATTTTGATTGGGGGTTTTCTTGGCCTTAACCGCCACACTTACACACTGGAAAGCCAGTCCGAAGGCGGAAAACCGATGGAAGAGACAGCGTCTGCTCCATCTGAAATCTGATGAAGACCATTCAAAAGTTATTTCGGCTGGCCCGCTCGTCACAAAGCAGCGGGAGATGAAGTGAGATAGGTTGCTACTTCGGATGTAGAATGCAGAATCGCGTGCGTGCCAGCCAGGCGCAGGCGCTTCTCCACACCGAACCCACACAGAACGGAGAGGCTCTGCGCGCCTGCCGCCAGAGCGGCGCGTACATCGGTAGCAGTATCGCCGATCATCAGGCAATTCCCAATTGGAATGTTCAGAGCCTTAGCGGCGTGGATCAGTGGATCCGGGAAAGGTTTGGTCAGCTTGGTTGTTTGTGAAGTGACGACGACATCAAAAAAGCCCTCAAGGTTGTTGTGCTGCAGAAAAAGCCGTGTCGTGGCCTCATTGCGTGCTGAAACCACGGCTAAAGGATATCGCTTGTGCACAATTTCCAACATGGGCACGACTCCTGGCACGAGGGGGAAATCCGCGGGGGAGAGCTCACTGCTGCGCGGCCGCTGAGCCTGCCAGTCCAGATAGCTTGCCAGGAGGCCATCCAACCCCAGACGGTCCAGGAATTCCAAAAACCAATTGCCGGGTGCCTCCAAAAATCGGATTACCGCGCGGGAGAAGGCATGGGCTTTTTCGGCTGGGAAGACAAAATTGATGTGCTTTAACAATTGGTAGAGCCGGTCTACCATTTGATCATCGGTGTCAGAGAGGGTGCCGTCAATGTCGAAAAGCAGCGCGCGAACACGGGTTTGGTCAAGGTTTGGTATGGGTGGCGGCGAGGCAGTCATGAAGCTGTATCCTTTTCAGTGCAGGCGATCCAGTATCGCATTCAGCGTTTCCTGAGTCTCAGCGAAAATCCAAGTGAAGCCGGAGGGGCTGTTGGGCGTGTGCCGTACATAGAAACCAGACTGGTCGTAATAAAGGTTGGGGGACTGCTCCTTAAAGCGGTTGCCCAGGTATTGCGAGAATATGGATTCCGCCTCTTTGGCTTCCCTGGAGTCGTCCCAGGCATAGCGGACGATAAGCGCCATTTCACCGGTTTTGGAATTTTCGAGCTGCACAAAAGTATCCCCTCCCCAACCTTCCGCGGCAGCCTGGCCGATTTGATCCGCCAGACGGTTTTTCGGATCAGCGGCCTGGGTGAGAATGAGATAACTGAACCACTCCCCAAAGGTGTCGCGGTCTGTTTCAACCCATTCGCTGCCCAATTTGGCAGACAGGTCTGGTAAGAAGACTGGTTTTGGCTTGTCATCAGGATAGCGGCTGGGGTGCAGGATTTGTTCGGTGGAGACGGGATGCTCAGAGGTATAGGCTTTATCTACCAGGGCAAACTTGCCCTGGCTGTAGAGCGATTGTACAAACTCAATGCCTGATTGATAGCTGAACAGGAAATCTTTCTGGAAGTAGGGCGGGGCAGCATCATAGACCGGACTGGAAAGGCCTTGGTAGTGCTCGATTAATTCAGCAATCTCTTCTCTGGAGGCGTGCTTTTCAAGCCATAAGGTTTCCGTTAGCGTGGCATCGCCTTCGATCAGCGCATGCATGGCGCTGCAATGCTCCGAATCGTTTTTACAATCCTCGCTGCCAATACCCAGTTTTCCGTTGAAATCAAAATTTCCATCCTGAAGAGCGTGGGTATATTCATGCGCGTATGTAGAACGCTTCATAATATTGAAATCATCGTCGCCGATGATAAACATGGCTTTCTCTTCGTTATCGTAATAGCCTAATAGCTGCTCGTTGTAGAGCTCTTTGTAAAAATTAATCAAGTCAAAATCCTGAGGGAGGAGCCCTAACATGAACAGGGTTTTGGCATCCCGCCTGGCTTGTTCGTCAGAGTATTCGGAAAAGAAATCATTTGAAACGATATGCGCAAGCTCATCCGCAGAGAGCACTTTCCTGGGCACATCAAATTCGGTTTGCAGATCGCGGATTGCGGAAACTTCGCTTTGAATGCGGTTCATCTGCGCCAGTGTGTCCGGGCTGAGTTCCGCGGATGGGGTAACCACGGGTTGTGGCGTGTTGACAGGTGATGGAGTACGGGAAGGAAGAGCTGGATCTTTGATGGTCAGCGTGGGGACCCCCTGAGGGGTGCGCAGGTTGAGATAACGCCTCCCGGCGAAACCAAGACCCAACAGTGCAATCCAACAGCAGACCAGCAGCGTGAGGGCAATCATAATGATGACGACGGTTTTATTTGGTTTCATGCGCCTCCGGGGTAAAAGTATATCAGAGGGCTGAGGGGGAGCCTGACAATTGATGCTGCAGTTGGGTAAGGATGGCAGTTATTGGTGGAAGAAGGATAAAACCAGATCGCCACGTCGCTACCGCTCCTTGATGACGATTGTTCGTAAAACCAAATTGCCACGGCACTGTGTGTACCTTGCGACGACGCTTTCTTTATGTTTTACTGTTCCCCGCCAATCGGAGCTGCTTCTTAAAGCTTAACCCTCACCCTCTCTTTTCATGGGGCGGATGACCAGGGGTTCATCATCATCCGGGAGGGGCTCAGACCATTTAGCGGGCGGTACCGGATCACCCTCATCGCCGGGCAGGCCTGCCGGCTCTGCTGTACTTTGTGCAGCGGGCTGTCTGGCAGCCTTGGCACGGTGAGCTTTCTGCCTGCGCGTTACTGCCATTTCTTCCACATCCTGCACGTCTTCGGGCTCTTCCACCTCTCCTGCTTGTGCGTACTCATGCCCATCAGGCAGACAGGATACCCTGCGCATTAATGCCTGATAAAAACCGACGGCTTTGGCAGCATTGCCAATGGACAGGCGTTCATTGACCCCGTGCACACTGGCGATATCTTCCGGTTTCAGAAAGAAAGGCGTGAAGCGGAAAGCGTTCTGACAGATTGGGGTGTAATGGCGCGCGTCCGTGCCGCCTGTCATCATAAAGGGCGCAACCACTGCTCCAGGGAAGGTTGCCATCACCAATTCCACAAGACCTTCGTAGAGCGGAGAGTCGACATCAGCAACAGGAGTGGGATTCCAGCTATTCGGACCGATGAGAGAGTCTCCATGGGAGGGTTCCACTTTGACCACATCGTCTTCAACGATTGCCCGCACACGTTCATAAACATCCTGGATTGTATCACCGGCCATAATGCGAAAATTTACCAATGCCTCAGCTTCGGCGGGGAGCACATTTTCTGTGTGTCCTGCCTGAATCACGGTTGGCGCGATGGTTGTGCGCGTGATGGCATTAGTGGATGGTACGCTGGCCAGGCTGCGCTTGACCACGCCGCCAAAAAGCCAGGGATTCGCCAGCGCCATGCGCATGACGAAGGGCACTTCCTTGCCCATATGGCTGAGCATGAACTGGGCAACCTCGAGGCGCTGCGGGAAGGGGTTGCTCTCCAGTGCCGCAATTGCCAGGCTGAGGGCACCAATGGCAGTTTGTTTTGGGGGCATGGAGGAATGGCCGCCGGGCACCCTGGCTTTAAGCCGCAGGGTTAGATAGCCCTTTTCGCTCACGCCAATCAGTGCCACCGGAGCTTCCACGCCTTTGATTTGACCGCGGGTCACTGTTCCGCCTTCATCCAGCAGGAAGGCCAGTTTTACACCGCGCTCCTGAAGAGTGTCCACGATTTTCTTCGCGCCATGCGCCCCGGAATTTTCTTCGTCATGGCCAAAGGCGAGGTAAATGGTGCGTTCCGGTTGAAAGCCCTGCTTGACCAAATTGTTGGCAGCTTCAAGAACGCAGATGAGGTTGCCTTTGCAGTCCAGCGTGCCGCGCCCCCAAACGTAACCATCAGCGATCTCACCTGAGAAAGGCGGATAGGTCCAGCCCGAGTCGGGCCCTTCATCGGCAGGAACAACGTCCTGATGTGCCATAAAGCAGACCGCATCCAATTCAGGCTTGCTGCCCTGCCAGGTGTACAGCAGGGCATGGCGGTTGATGACCTCACGCGTGAGCCTCTCTTCCAATTGAGGGTAGAGTGTTCGAAGGAGGTCCCGCAGGGCTTCGAAGGGCAGAGGGTCTATCTTTTCCTCTTCGTGAGCGCTGTAAGTTTTTAACTGCACGGCTAAACCGATGCGCTGGGCGACGGACTCGCCATCGATCTCAGGCATCTGCAGCGGCTCAACCTCCTCGTATTCATAAGAAAAGGTCAGCGTACGCACGATCACGATAACAATCAGGATTAGTACCAACGCTGCCAGGGCAAAAAGAATTATGGTTAATGGATTCATGGTGTCTCCAGTATCTGTCCCACAGGACGCATTGAGGCTATTGTAATGTATAAATCGGAGCTCGCACAAAAAAGAAGCGTAAAAGCAATAAGCGTTCTTCATCAAATCTAAACAATATGTTGATAAACTTGTCAGCGTTATTTGAGGAGAAGTAATGACAGAAACAATTTTGGTTATTGATGACCAAGCGAATGTAAGGTCCCTTTTACGGGATTATCTGAGCAGTCAGGGTTACCGCGTCGTAACGGCTAACGACGGGCAAATGGGTCTGTTTGAATCCCGGCACGAACATCCGAATTTGGTCTTATTGGATCTGATGATGCCTAAAATGGATGGGTATCAATTTCTAAGTGCTTTCCGGAAGGAGAGCAAAGTTCCAGTGATCATCATCACTGCCAGGGACGAAGAAACCGATACTGTGCTGGGACTGGAACTCGGCGCCGATGACTATGTGGTAAAGCCTTTCCGTATGCGCGAGTTGACGGCGCGTATCCGTGCCGCGCTGCGGCGTAACAATTCTGCGCCGGAGACCAAAGAATACCTGCGAAATGGTGAACTTACTCTGGATCAGAATAGTAGAATGGTAACTGAAAGAGGCCGCCAGATCACCTTGACACCCATCGAGTTTGATTTACTGGCCAGTTTCATGCGCAATCCCGGCAGGGTATTCAGCCGGCTGGAACTGGTGGATATGCTTTCAGACAGCGGTTTTGCTGGATTGGAGACTACGCTGAATGTGCATATCCGCAATCTTCGTTTAAAGATTGAACCCGACCCGGCAAAACCGCAATATGTAGAGACAGTGTTTGGCGTGGGCTACCGCATGAGGAAAGAAGCTGCTGTTTGAAACTTTCACTTAATTACAAACTGGTTATTGCCTTCAGCCTGGTGGCCATTATTACCGGCCTGATACTAGCGCTGGTGTTCCGGAACGTCAATCGCGATCGTTTTGACCAATTCCTGCTGGATCAATCCACACAATCGATGGTGGAAGTTTTTAGTACCTATTACGCGGAGACCGGTTCGTGGGCTGGCGTCGAGTCAATGATGCAGACGGTTTTAAGAACCCCCGCAACGGTCACCCAGCCTGGTCCCATGTTGGGACAGGGCGGCAAAGGGAAGGGTATGGGGGGCGGGCAGGGCATAGGAGGCGGACAGGGTTCGGCAGGAGCTCAAATCCCCGGCAGCCGGCGCGGCTTTGCCCTGGTGGATGAAAACAAAACTATCCTGCTGAGCAACTCAGAAAACTGGAAACAAGGCGATCAGGTTTCTGAAGAAATGCTATCGCAAGGTGTTCCAATTGTCGTGAATCAGAAACGGGTGGGCGGCCTGTTGGTAGAGCGGCGTGTGATGGTTTATAACCTGGCAGAGCAGCTTTATGTAGAGCGTACCAACCGGGCACTGTTCATCGCGCTGGCTGGAGCGGTGGTCGTGGCTGCGCTGGTTGGGATCCTCTTCGCGCGCGGGCTCACGCAGCCGCTCAAACAATTGACCCGGGCTGCCCGAAACCTGGCATCCGGAAAAGATCAGGCTCAGGTAGTGGTCCACAGTGAGGATGAACTGGGAGAGCTCGGCAGAGCTTTTAACCAGATGAGCCGTCAAATTCAGGAGAGTGACCAGCTGCGCAAGCAGATGACCGCTGATATCGCGCATGACCTGCGCACTCCTCTGACTGTCATTGGCGGCTATGTTGAATCCATGCAGGACGGCGACCTGGAAGTGAGTCCGGAACGTTTGAGTTTGATCAGCACAGAAATTGAGCATCTCAAGCAAATGGTGGGCGAGCTGCGCTTGCTCTCGCAGGCAGATGCCGGTGAACTGAAGCTGTATCCAGCCTATTTGGATCCCAATGAGATCATCGCGCAGTCCGTGGCTATATTCCAGGTGGAAGCCGCAAAAAAGGAAATCACGCTTGAGACCAACCCGGATGAACGTGCTGGAATGATACTGGCGG
The DNA here is from genome assembly GCA_040772525.1 of Anaerolineaceae bacterium. Taxonomy (GTDB): domain Bacteria; phylum Chloroflexota; class Anaerolineae; order Anaerolineales; family Anaerolineaceae; genus Mesolinea. Next base: position 1,259,936 of record JAXGXZ010000001.1, read on the forward strand.
ATGAATCCAGAATGCAGCAGGTGATGGAGAATCTGATTGGCAACGCTCTGCGGTACACACCCAAAGGCGGAAAAATAAAGCTGGGTGTGCAGAACCTGCCGGATCAAATTCGCCTCTCTGTGGCGGATACCGGAGAAGGTATCGCCCCGGAAGAACTACCGTATATCTTTGAGAGATTCCGGCGGGCAGACCGCTCCCGGCACAGTGATGATACGCAAAGCGGACTCGGACTGGCAATTGTGAAGGCAATCGTGGCCTTGCACTCCGGAAAAGTGAGCGCGCTCTCCCAAGCTGGAAAAGGGACTACTATCCAGGTGGATCTTCCGAAAGGGAAACTTTAAGTCTTTTTGATATCTGACTGGTAAGTTTAGAAAAAGATCAAAAATTAACCAAAAATAGTCCTTAATTAAATATGTTCTGAATTTCTGTTGGGTATATTAAGCTCATTCCGAGAGGAATATGAGAAAAAGCAACATGAAAGAAGGAAAAATGAAAAACAAACTCTTAATTAGTTTACTGGCAATTTCACTCCTGGCCGTTGGCGCCTTCGCTGGCAGCCGCACAGTGAGTAGTGTCTTTGCTCAAACTTCCGCCCCTTCCGATCCAGTTGAAGTGAATACGGAAGATGCTACCGTACCCTTTGGGTTCGGCTATCGTAATGGCTACGCCTATGGCGCAGGGAATGGACCGGAAGATCCTGCCCTGGCAGCAAAACTTGGCCTGACGGTTGAAGAACTTTATAAAGCCCATGAAACTGCTTTCGATCTCGCAGTCGCGCAGGCCTTGGCTGATGGCTTAATCACTCAGGAACAGGCGGATCAACTGACCACCACAGGTTGGGGACAGCTCTTTAACCTGATTGGCCGCGATGCCCTGAACAAGATTGACCGCGACGCTCTGCTGGCGCAGGCACTTGGCATCAGCAAGGAATCCCTCGTGCAGGCTCGTCTTGAGGTCCGCACTGAAGCTTTGAATGCTGCTGTTGCGGCTGGCCGCCTGACACAGGAACAAGCTGAATTTATGCTGGCGAACATACAGAAGTTCGTCGGATACGGCGCTGGAATGGCTGTCAAGGGCTCCCGCCCCTTTGGCGGCAAGCGCGGTGGCATGGGCGGCTACGGACCTGGCGATGGCACCTGTGATGGCACCCGGCAATATAACAACAACTCCTACGGTCCCGGAATGGGCGGACGCGGTGGTTTTGGCGGCGGCATGGGTGGCCCGAGACGCTAAGACCAAATAACAACCAATGACAACCTGAAAACCGGCCGCGCAAGCGGCTGGTTTTCTTTCCTGAACCGGTGGGAAGAATTGAGCTGTGAGTTAGAAATTGAGAAGCGGGGGCAGGCGGCATGTGATGAGAATTAAAAAAGCCAATTGCAGGTTGACACCCCCCGCCCTCCCGTGTACAATCATGACCTGATGCCGAGTTAGCTCAGTTGGTAGAGCATGCGACTGAAAATCGCAGGGTCCACGGTCCGAGTCCGTGACTCGGCATATGCAAAGCCCCATGGGGGCTTTTTGTTTTCCTCGTTTCTGACTTATGAAAACCTTTACGGTTTCCTTCTGAAATCCTGCTCCCACCCCTTATAATAAGAGCGTACCTAGTGAATAAAGAGGTGACATATGGCAAAAAGAGTTGGCATACTGACTGCGGGGAGCGACAGCCCGGGTGTAAACGCCGCCATCCGCGGTTTTGGCAAAGCGATTACCAACACCTACCAGATGGAACTGGTGGGCATCCGCGATGGGTTTACCGGTTTGGTGGAGAACCGCACAATGGATCTGGGCGGATCCGCGCTTTCCGGAGTTCTGACCGTGGGGGGCACCATCCTGGGCACCAGTATCAATTATCCGTCAGCCATGCCAACGGACGAGGGCAAGGAAGATAAGACCAAAGCCGCCATCGCCACCTATCACAAATTGGGCCTGCACGCGTTGGTTTGCATTGGGGACCGTTTCGCGCTCGAGGCTGCCTATCAGCTCAGCCAGGCTGGGTTGAACATTATCGCCATCCCCAAGGCAGTGGATAATGACATCCCGGGGACGGATAAGGCGATTGGGTTCGACAGCGCCCGTGAGATCGCTACGCAGGCGATTGACCGCCTGCATACGACGGCCAACGCCACGCACCGCACCATGATCGTGGAGCTTTTAGGGGACACCTCCGGGTGGCTTACCCTCGGAGCCGGTTTGGCAGCTGGCGCGGATGTGATTCTCATCCCAGAAATTCCTTATGATATCGACGTGATTATCCGTGCCATTCAACGCCGGCAGGCTGCCGGGCGCAATTTTTCCCTCATTGCCACAGCAGAAAAAGCCCGTTCGCGCGAACTGGTGCAGTTTTTGGAGCATTCCGCGCGCAAAAAGGCAGCTGACAAGGCCAGTCAGGCCCGGGAGCTGGAACGCATCGAGAGCAAATATTCCGGCCAGACCATGCTGCTGGCCCGCCGGCTGGAAGAAAGCACCAATTTGGAAAGCCTCATTACGATCCTGGGTTCGCTCGTGCGCGGCGGGGTGCCCACAGCCGCAGACAGGTTGCTGGCAACCCAGTTGGCGGAGTGGAGCGCCTGGATGGTGGCGGAGGAGCAGTTTGGGCGCATGGCCTGCCGCAAAGACGGCGCGATGAACAGCATAGCCCTGGAAGATGTGGCGGGGAAAGGCAAGCCCATCCCCGCGGACCATGGCTGGATCCGCGGAGCGCTGCAGCTGGGCACTTGCCTGGGAGTGGAAGATACCACAGAGCCTTTCGAACGCCGCGAACTCTGGCAATCATAAGACTCTGATCGGGAAAACCAATCAGAGTTGGTCAGATTTATCTGTTTATCAAAGCTCCTATTTTGAGAAGAAGTCCTTGCGGATCTGCGGGTCGCGTGCCATGCCGGCTTCGAGCAAGTCCATACAGTTATCGAAAAGGTCCTGCGTAAGCGGATCATAAGCAATGTCCACGCTGCCATCGGCGATGGATCGAGCTTTCTCTCCCATGCGTTCAATCAGGTAGGGGGGTAATTGATGGTAGATTGCGCTAATCATACAGGCAGCCATGTCTGTGTCTACCCAAGTTGCGAGGTCATCATGCAGGATGCCCTGAATGAGAAAATCTTTAAACTGGTTAGTGCTGCCTGGTGTGTATCCGTTTTCGGGGTCGTCATCCGTTGGGAGAGGTTGTTCCAGGAAAGCGAGGCGCTCGATGCGTGCCAGTTTGGGGTGGCGCATCTCAAAAAGCACGGCAAGCTGGATCATCCAGCGCAGATAGGCAAAGGTGTCCAAACTGATGGAGGGCACGGTAAGGCTGCTGACGAGTTCTTTTTTACGCTGCTGCACCAGGCGCAGTACGTGGCGGTAGAGGTCTTTCTTATCGGAGAAGTACTGATAGAAGGAGCCTTTGGCGATTTTAGCCCTGGCAACGATGGCGGAGATGGAAGCGCATTGGTAGGGTTTGGCGGCAAATTCATCGATTGCTGCCTCCTCGACGAGGGTACGTTTTGCGTCTGGAAGATTGAAGAATGTTTCGAGGGGCATGGAAATCCTTAATGTTTCGTGACTAAACGGTCATATTGTAAAAGGGAGGCTATGGCTTGTCAATTGAAAATACAATCCTCTCAGCGAAGATGGGGATTCCCGGTGTAAAATGAAGGCATGGAATACATGTTTAGTCCCTGGAGAATGAAATATGTTGGCCGGGAAAAAGAGGGGGAGGATTGTGCTTTTTGTTCGGCTTTGGAACACGCGGCAGATAAGGGTTCTTTGATTGTCCATATGGGCCGGCAAGCGTATGTGATTCTGAACCTCTACCCGTATACCAGCGGCCATCTGATGACGGTACCTTTCAAACATTGTCAGCGTCTTGATGAGCTGGAAGAGGAAGTTCTGCTGGAATTGATGACACTCGCCAAACAAGCCTCAGAAGTACTGGAAGATGTTTACAAGCCTCAGGGGTTTAACCTGGGCATGAATGTGGGCAAAGTTGCCGGGGCGGGCATTGCTGAACATTTGCATCTGCATATTGTGCCGCGCTGGAATGGCGATGCCAATTTTATTTCAGTCGTCGGCCAGACACGCGTCCTGCCGGATGGGCTGGAAGAATCCCATCAACGCTTAAGTGAGGCCTGGAAGCGCCTTTTTCCGGAAGAGTAAACTCTTTTTATCAGGATGCTTGGGAGAATTGTCTGATTACTCATTGATTTAAAGATAAAAAACCCGGGCGTACGCACCGGGTTTTGCTTTAAAAATAGGTCTTCTTAAGAAGACTTGCGTTTTTTGCCAAAGGCCGAGACGAGTACGATCAGTCCCAGCACGATCAGCCCAACAGGCCACCAGGTAGTCACCTGCGGCCAAGGCAGATAGTTTGTACCGCCTGTAAGCATAAAGATAACCAATGACAACAGGATCAGAGTAAGGCCAGCGCGCCAGTCGCCATTTTTTTGGTAATCAAACCAGTTCGCGAGGATCAGCCCCACGCCCAGGAAGGTCAGCATACTCAGCCAAACGGTTCCGCCGTAGAAATCCTGAATGATCAGGTTGGTAGCGAAACCAGCCAGCAAGCTGCCCAGAACGGTGAGACCGCCGGAGCGGTTGACCGCCGCCAGCAGGATCATGAGCAGGCCAAGCGCCAACCCCCAATTTGGCCATAGAAAAACCCAGTCGATTTGCGGGTAGAACTGCCTGGCCATCAGGGCGCCGCCGATGATGATCAATAGCAGGGCGAATGTTATTCTTTCTCTCTTCATGTTTTCTCTTCTCCTCGTTATACCAGCTTGCGGTTGATTCAATTATACGTTGCTGCAGCCGGGTTTTCAATCGCTGACGGTTGGACAATTTAACGGCATCACGCGGAAAAGTTCCGACTAACCAGGTATGTCCGTTAACTCGTTTTCAACTGGCGGCGCAGCCAGGAAGAGGCCTGGCTCTGCTGATGGCTGATGATCAGGGTCGAACAAGGGGCTTCCCGCCGGACGCGGTCCACGATGCTGCCGAATAAGGGCTGGTTCGGATCGTCCCCTTCGTAGGAGCCTATGATCAACAGGTCATAATCCTTATCCGTGACATCATCCACGATTGCCTGAGCAAAATCGTCGCCCTTGACCAGCCTTAAACTGGCGTTCCAGGGAATATCTTTCAACTGGGTCATAACTACTTCCTGCAGGTACGCCATCTGGTCTTCGTAGATCTCATCGTCAGTGTCTTCAGGGAGCACACGCAGATAATCTACATGGTCTTTGCCCAACTTGGTAAGATGGTCCGCCAGCTCAATGGCCAGCTTGGAATGATAGCCTCCGCCTACCGGAACGAGAATATTCTCCAATTGATAGATCCCCTTATCATAGAGCACGCCCACATTGGTGAGGCCGGATTTAATCACCTGCAGCACGGTTGATTTGAAGCTCTCTTCTTCCTCCGTCTTCTTTGGCCACTTAAAGAGCACCAAACGTACATTATTATCCATGTGGATCTCTTCCAGGATCCCGTTACCCAGCGTGTCAGAGCTGATGGTTTTGGAGTAAAGCGGAACGTTCTTCTCCACCGCGTAATGAATGAATTTCTCCAGAATGTATTGGTGGGAAGCCTGGATATTATCCAATGCACGATCCGCGGCGTCAGCCTGTTTGGGAAGGACGCGCAGGATGCACATGTTCAGGTCGGATTCTGCCTCCGCCAGGGAAGCGCCGACTTTGACCACGCTGTCCAGGTTGACACGTGGATTATAGGGAACGAGCACGCGGAAGCGGCCGGGTGAGATGGCGCGTTTGTGCTCTGAACGCCAGGATTCAAGGCCGACGCGGACATAATAATAGATCGCGAAGAGAGCGATCACGCCGAAGGTGAAAGCAAGCGCTTTGATATCCGAAAAAAAGATCACGATCAGGCACATCAGCGTGGCAAGGAGGGGAGTGAGCGGGAAGAGGGGTACTTTGAAAGGCCGGTGTATGGACGGGTATTTTCTGCGCAGGGTGATCATGGCCATGTTGCTCAGGAAGAGCACGAACAGATAACCGGCTGAAGTGATATAGGATAAAAAGTCCACTGCTCCTGCAATTGTGATGAGGATGGAGACTGCGCCAATCAGAATAATGGCTACAAACGGAACCCTGGCTTGATTTAAACGGGAGAGCACCGCCGGCCAGGCACCATCCCTGCTGAGGGTGAAGCTTTCGCGCGTGGCGGAGAGCATGGAGGAATTGACTGAGGTGAGCGCGCCCACCATGCCTGCCAGCGCGATGATCACCACTCCCGGTCCCGGCAGGAACTTGTCAATCGTCATAGAGAGCGCGGTTGCTTTTCCGGCGATTTCGGAGGCGGGCAGCGTCCCAAGCGCAACTGCCACGGTAAGCGTGTAAACGATGGTAATAATCGTCAGGCTCACCATGATAGCAATGGGGATGTTGCGGGTAGGGTTCTTGACTTCCTCCGCATCGTCAGCGATCACTTCAAAACCCACGTACGCTGCGTATATGAGCGCGACCGTACGCAGAATGGTGCCGATATTCCTGATCAGACTGGGGTCTTCGAACATGCGCCTGTGCGGGAATAGGGTCTGAGGATTGAAACCGTGGGGCATGGTAAAACCGGCAATGATATAAACCAGGAACGCAAACACCAAAAAGAAGCCCATGAACATTTGGACATTGCCAACCTTGGTAACGCCGGCAATGTTGAGGATGGCGAAAATCACGATGGTAGCAATCGCGGTGGGCACAATTGGCACCATGGGGAAGAAAACGGAGAGGGAGTAGGCAAAACCGACAGCTGAGAGCGCCGTGTAGAAGGTGGATGAAATGCAGTCCATGGAGCCGACCAGGAAAGAAAGCAGTCCCTTCCCCCACGCTTCGCGCACGTAGGTCATGGCGCCGCCTGTTTCGGGATAGGTGGTGGCGAGCTCGCAGTAATTGAAGGCGATGCTGTAACTGAGGATACCTGCGAGCAGGACCGCCAGGATGGTGGCTGAACCGGCAACCTCGGCTGCCAGGCCGGTAAGCACAAAAATGCCGGAGCCCAGTGCTCCAGCTGTCCCCAACATGATGACCTGAAGAAAGTTCAATTGTCTCTTTAAAGTACGTTTTGCCATTTTGCTCCAAACCAGGCAGTGAATGCGCCTGGGTCTCCATTTGTGGATAACAGCCCTTATTATAAATCTTGTGCTGCAATATGCAGGGATGAATTATTGCTGTGTAGAGGGCATTTTTGGTGTGTCAAAATGGATGTAAAAGTATCCCCTCTGTCTTGCTCTGCAGACTGGAATTTATCGTTTAATCTCCCGGATCATCGAATATTCATTCAGCAATGTTCCATCTTTCAAACGAACAGCATTTGGCTTAACTCCCGTTATCCTAAAACCCATTTTTTCATATAATGCTCTCGCACGTGTATTTCCTTCTATGAAATCAAGTTCTATTTGAATGATGTCCTTATTGTTTTCAGCGATCCGTAACAATTCCTGACACATCCTGGTTCCTATTCCCTGGTTCCAGAATTCACGTAATAAGGCTATTGCTATGCTTGCACGGTGTCTTGTTTTAATCCAGGTACTCCACGAAATATTAGAAATACCGGCTATTTTCCCATCAACAAAACACGCGAGCATTGCCTCATTATCTGATTTATTGATTCTATTAAACAGAGCTTTTTCATATTCAACAGTATATTTGCTGCATTCTTCCGGATATCTCATTATGAATTCAGTCTCACCGGCTGATTTATACAGATAATCCAGTATGTCTTGAGCATCTTCATCTTTGGGGCTGCGAACTGTTGCTGTTCTCCCATCTTTTAAGTTAAATTCGAAACCATCTATAATCATCATGGTCCTCCATAAATGCTTATTTAAGTATTGACAAATATTCTAACGGGAACGACGAGAAAACTCTACCTCCTAAAAATGCATAGACGATAAAAGGTCGCGAAAGATGCGATCCAGCTTGTATCCGTTTTGAAGGCAACGGGGAGTACCTAACTGAGCGGGTATAATGAAAGCATGCGTTACCAGGTAACAGAAGAGTGGATTTTAGACGTCCCGGATGGATTCCAACATCGCGTGGAAGGCAACCATCTTGTTCTATGGAAGCGCGGCAGCACCATTGTATTGACGGCTTACTCCTACACAAGTGAAAAGAATCAAGCCACTCTGCTGGCAAACTTGCGCGGTAAGGCTGAAGCCCAGCGCCTGGAAATCATTGAAGATGTCAAAGACGGGTTGAAGCTGTTTGGCTTTATCCAGGCAGAAGAGATTCAACCAGGCCACAACCGCCTGGTTCTGCATACCTTTAGCACGTCGCCGCAAGGTTGTTTGCAAACTGCCTACTACCTGGACGAGACCGAAGAGTTAGAGACCGCGCTGCGCAGCTGGCAGAGCGTGACATACCACCCTAGAAATGAGGAACAGTATGAGTGAGATCAAGCCAGAAACAGGATTTTTGGGTTTCTTTGACATTTTGGGTTACTCCCAGATCATCCTTAACAACAATATCCGAAAGACCGCCAAATTTGTCTCTGATACATTGATCAACCTCCCGCAGGATATTACCCGCGACCTGAGCCCTAATCAAAAGCCCAATTCCCAGGAGCCAGCGGAGAAGGAATGCTGGCGGTCCATGCTCGAAAAAGTAAAATGGATTATTTTCTCCGATTCGATCCTCATTTCCATGCCTTTTGATGCCGGACTTAACCATCAGGAGCAGCTGAAACACTACGAAGTTTTTGTAACAGTTTGTACCAGTTTGCTTAACCGTTCCTTTTTGGCGGGGTTCCCGCTGAGAGGCTCGATCTCAGTGGGGGAATTCTTTATCGAAGACCGTTGCTTTGCAGGAAAACCAATTATCAGTGCCTACCGTGTAGCTCAGGAACTGGAATTTTCAGGCGGCGTGCTGGACGAAGAGGCCAATGCCTTTATCAGCCAGTTGCGCAAAGAACTAGTGCGGTCGGGGGACAGCCGGCAGCTTTCCATGCTGGATGAGACAACGATTCTGTATTACGTGCCCCTTAAAGAAGGCAGAATCGAACGCCGGCGCACGATCAACTGGGTCTCCTTCAGGACTCCCGGCATTCAGCCGATCGCGGAAAACATTCGTGATGTGACCATGCAGGCCTTCCTGATGCACAACAAGATTGCCATACCGGAGGTTCATGGGAAGATTATAAACACTGAGATGTTCATTCGCCATGTGCTGACCAACATAGAACTGCACCCTTGGGAATAAAAATACCGCTTTCACGGTATCTCAGTATCTCAACTTATTTCTTGTCTTTCTTTTTTCGTTTCGGATCGTTTTCCGGGTCCCAAAAGGCGATGACGGTGCCGCCGGCGGTTAAGCCAATATCGGCCCAGGTTTGCACATCCAGCTTAATATCTGCCAGCGCTCCGGTGGGCAGAGAATTGATTTGACCGTCAAGGATCTGCAGTAAAGCTTCCAAACCGGGATTGTGCGCAACGACCATCACGCGGTCGTACTTCTCGTCAAGGGTCATGAGCTTCTGAAAGAACACAGCCGGTTCCGCCATGTAAAACTCATCAACCACTTCCACATCGCCCTTATAGCCGCTTTTCTTAGCCACGATTTCTGCCGTCGCATGCGCGCGCTTGGCAGGGGAAGTGAGAATCAGCTGGGGTGTAAGCTCGTGCTTTTTGAGTGTCTCTCCGACTTGAGCGGCTGCCTCTTCACCCCTCTTCTTGAGGGGTCGCTTTATGTCCGGAATGGTTTTATCTTTCCAGCTCGATTTGGCGTGACGCATTAATAAGAGGGTTTTGGTCATTCTGGCTCCGTTCTTTGTGTTACTCCTGATTATTCATTCAGGAAAATCATAACATAGGAATCAGGTTATCGGTAAACGACTATAATCTTTGGATATGAAAATACCCTTTGTTTTATTGGAAAGCTGGAAAGAAGGTCAGCTTGATCTGGTTTAATAGTAGCCTTTTCTTCCTTGCGGTCCTGGTCATCTGGATTCTTTCCCGATTAATACGGGCGGTGAAATATGGAAAACCGGACTTTTCAAGGGAACTATGGGTGAATTTCTTTTTTCTGTTCCTTTGTTATTTGCTCTACCGCACGTTTGAACCGTTCGCTTTCACACTGCTCAAAAGTCAGAAGATGATGAATCTGGTACCCATCGAAAGAAGCCTGCAGATGATCCATAATGCCTGGACTTATGGCAACTTTTTTACCAAACGCCAGGTCATTTACCTGTTAGTGGGAAACGTGGCAATCTTTGTTCCGGTGGGATTTATGAATGCCATGCTCATAGAGGAAATGCGCAGGTTCCCGCGCATGCTGGCTTTTGGGGTTTTGTTCTCAGGTTCCATTGAAGTGATGCAGCTCGCGCTGGCAGTGCGCGTGTTTGATGTGGATGACATTATCCTGAACGTGTTTGGCACACTGGTCGGTTTGGTTTTGTTTGCCCTATTAAATCTGGTGGAGCCGCTGCGCGGTTGGTTTGAAAAGATCAGCCTGGCTGCCCGCCCAAACGGTAAAGCCTACGTCATCCTGACCGGGTTTGCTGTTTTGGCAGCATTTCTCGCTGTTCTGTTTGGACAAATGATGGGCTGGATCACTTAACTCCCCCGAGTGCCGCAGGTTTAGCACGGTAATTACGAACAAATTGCTTCTGATAGCTCGTCTCTACAGCTGAAGGGATATATTTCCTTACCCATTTAATAGCCTCATCCGGGGGCAGACCAAGAAGGTCCTGAGCCATACAGGACAGGAACATGCCGGTGCGGCCAATACCGGCGTGGCAGTGGATGGCGAGGTTTTGCCCCTTTGATAAAAGATCTTCAGCCTCACGGATGGTGTTGTCCCAGGTGCCCTGAGGCGGGGCAGAGAAATCTTCTGTCTGGGCATGTACAGGCCTGATCCCGTTTTCACGATAGCGGTCTAATAAGCTTCTGCTGATATGTTTGTAATGCTCATGGTCAGGGTTGAGCACGAATACCGTCTCCACATTGTTTTGAATTAAGAAAGCCATAACCTTATCTTCAGGGTCATACATGCGGCTGCCCGGCATGACTGTACGGAAAATGCGTCCGGGTGTCCCGAAGGGTATCTCGGTAACCGGGTCCAACCGGCTGAGTTGTTTGCCAGGGGGCAACTGCCAATAGCCCTGCCAATCGCGAACAAGCCTAAAAGTACTGGTGACCGCATCCAGATTGAGAGACCCATAAATGTGGGGGAAGAGCATTTGCCCGCCTTCGAGATTTTCGTAGACAAGCGGGGAAGAGAGGCGTTCATCGTCGATCTCAAGGATGATGTGGTCTTCTGCGTCCAGGTAAAAACGGTTAGCAGTCATCTCTATCTGGTAATGGTCGGAGCAGTGAATAAAGCCGTCCGCGGTGAAACCGGCAGGCAGATAAGATCCGGTGGATTGAGCCTGCTGCCATTCTTTTTGGGAAGTGAGGTGAAAGATCATAAGCTTCTTCTCTCTCAGTCATTTTTTGTGCCTGGGTATTCATGGGCAACTTGAAAGCACAGGTTAGTTTTATCAGAAAAATCCTGCCGTGACAATTTATTGATCAATTCACTTTTTATCCTTGACAATACAGTGTATGGCACAGTATACTGTGTTATACACTGTATAAGGAGGTGCTATGGAGGAAACAGATCAATTACTGGAAAGTTATCAAACAGAGCTGCGGCGCGGCGTGGTGGTTCTGGCGGTATTGAGCCGTTTAGGTAAACCCGCTTATGGCTATGAAATTATCCGTTCATTGGCCGATTTCAATTTTCCGGTGGATGGGAATACAGCTTACCCGCTCCTTCGCCGCCTGGAAGAGCAGGGTCTGCTCAGCAGTGAATGGGATACCAGCACTGAAAAACCGCGCAAGTATTATCGAATGACCCGTCAGGGTCAGCAATTCTTAGAAAAACTCAAGGATTACTGGTACAGATCGATTGCAAGCTTACACACCTTATTGGAGGATCATGAAAATGGAAAGTAAGGAACTTATTGCCAGATATGTTTACGCCGTTACACGCTCGCTGCCGGAGAAGACCCGCGCGGATGTTGGGAAAGAATTGAACGGCGCAATTGAAGACATGCTTCAGGAAAGAGGCGGGACCGAACCCTACTCCCTGGAGGAAACACGCATCGTATTACGCCAGTTTGGCAATCCGCAGGATCTGGCTGAAAAGTACAGCGGCTCCCGGGTGAACGCGTTGATTGGCGCGCCTTATTACAGAATTTATCTCAAAGTGCTCAAAATCGTACTGCCAGCTGTTGGAGGAGCTCTGGTTTTGGCAGGCTTAGTAAAACTGATGACGCAGGAAACCGCACTTACGTTCATGAACATACTAGGGGGCATCCAGACACTTTTCTCAGCATTAATGATGGTCTTTGCCTATGCAACCTTGATCTTTGCCATTCTCTACCGGAAAGGTGTGGATCTGGATGAAAAGGAAGATTATCTGGATACGCTGCCCGAAGTGCCCAAAATCAGCCGTAAGGTATCCCGTTGGGCTGCATTGCCTGAAGTTATTTGGGCTATGTTAATCCTGGGCTTCTTTGTGATTGGTTACCAATTCAACATTCCTGTGATATCCGATGAGAGCAGGTTCGCGCTGTTCAATCCCGAGGTTCTGGTGGCGATACGTCCATTTTTCCTGGCGGTTATTTTTATGGCGCTGTTTAAGGCTGCCCTGTTGGTGTTGGCGGAGTCCGTTCACGATACCGTTTTGACTGTGGCAAGCTTGCTCAGTAATTTGGCAAGCGCTTTGCTTACCATCTTCTGGATGAGCAGTCCGCAAGTTTTCAACCCGGCGGTAGTCTCTCATCTGCTCAATCATATAGGTGAAGCCGAGGCCAGTGTTTTGTTCCTGCAGGCAGGCATGCTGCCACGTGTGATTATGATTATTGTGCTCCTTATCCTCGCTGTGGATAGCACTGTCATTTTGTTTAGAGCTTTCAGAAAAAGCAACTAAACCAATACATCAAAAAGCCATTGGCATGTTATACTTTGGTCTGTCAAACTGACAGACCAATTTTATATATCAGATTAACAAAAGTCTGCTTTAATAAATTGGTAAGTGGTATAGGTTGTTGTATGAAAGTTAGTGTCGATAAAGAACTCTGTATCGGTTGTGGTAATTGCGAAAGTATTGACCCGGAGTTGTTCAGGCTGGGTGACCAATCGTATTCAGAGGTCTTGTTGAATCCAGTTCCGGAGGATCATCATGACAACGCCAGACAAGCTGCGGACGAGTGCCCGGCACTTGCCATCATGGTCGAGGATGATATGCCTTGCGGTGAAGAAGTTCAGGTAACCACACCCGCGAAAGACGCGGATGATGAAACATTTTTATCCAATTTAGACCCCAAGAAAGAGGAGAATAAAATGAAAGTTGTTGTAGACAAGGACTTGTGCATTGGCTGTGGTATTTGCGAAGGGATCGCTCCCGAAGTATTCAGCCTGGCCACCGAACCTTACGCTGTTGTGGTCATGAACCCCATCGCGGAAGAAATGCAGGATGCTGTGCGTGAAGCCGCTGAGGATTGCCCTGAAGCAGCGATCTTAATCGAAGAGTAAACTCCACTAAGACAATGGTATGCCGGCTGATCCCAGCCGGCATGTTTTGCGTAAGCAGGCAACTGTTTTGAGGAAATACCTGCCCTTTTGGGCATGTAAAAGGTAAGGTGTAGCAGAAGATGAGTGGGAAAGCGCCAATCCATTGATTGGACTTTCCACCACCGAGGGCTTCGTGCCTGGGGGTCAACACGCCCATTCTTCCGTTGCTGCCCAAGCGCTTATGGATTTTGTCGAAGGTTCTCAATTTACACTGTAAAATTGCTTACAAATATGGTATAGTTTATTGGTCTTAATTTATGGATTCAAATTAAATTTAGACATACCATTTTGAATTAATCGCCCATATTCAGGTTTTTTGCCTGTGGGGCCTGAAGACCGGCAGGATTTTCACCTGCAGTTGGAAGGTTAGGTCTGTTTCCCGATCTGGACAGTCGGTAATCAGGGGGCTATCAGAAACAGATCCCAGGGGGGCAAAAGAGGCCGGTAAACCGGCCTCTTCCATATATATAAACCTTCAATTTCCACAGGTTATTTGATATGGCGGGAAGACTGGTTCAGTCCAGCAGCTTCTCTAGGTCGGGGCGCACGAGCCCAAGACTGGTGGCTATCGCCAGAAGTTGAATGGTAGTGCGGGCACGCAGTTTCGCGCGCAGGCGTGTGGTGTAGCCGCGTATTGTGCGGCTGTCCAGGTGCAGTTTATAAGCGATCTGGTTATTAGTCAGCCCGGCACAAAAAAGCTGCAGGAGCTGCAATTCCCTCGCGGTTACTTTAGGTATGGGAAAATCTCCAACTTCCTCGGGGTGCGTCACGATTACGTTTTTGCCAACTGCCATGGCTTGCCAGGACTGAGTGGGTTGGGGCTCATAACCAAAATAGGTCTGCCAGTCTCCCTGGTTGATTGCCCGAGCAATGTTTTCAGCATTCTGTTTCAACTCCATCGTACGCACGCTGCCATTGGCTTCAAAAATGTATATCTGTGTCACTTTAACCTTTAGAAATAGAATATATGTTCTATTATCAAGGGAATGAGCAGCCTTGTCAAGTCAAAGCCAGGGGGAGGAAGATGGCAGCCTTATTCCGCCGGGTTGGGGGTCAGTTTTGCTTCAGCAGCGCGGCGGTCGAGATAACGCTGCAGCTGGTAGTAGGAGAAAACGGCAAGGATTCCAACCAGAACGCCGCCCCACCAGGGAGCACGCATGCCTACATGGTCGCTCAGGATGCCTGCCCCCAGCGGGCCAATAGCCAGGGCAACGTAGAAGGTGAGCCCAAACAAGCCCAGGTACCGTCCGCGCATTTCCGGCGGGGCGATCGAAGCCACCAGCATGGTAGCTGTCGGAGCGGTGATCAGTTCGCCTATGGTCATAATCACCATTGCCAGCCAGAAACCTATAAAGCCATTGCTCAGGGCAACCGTGAGCATTGCCAGCGGGTAGAAGACCGCGCCAAAGGTCATCACTTTACTTTCGGGATATTTGCGCGTGACCCGCGTGACGAATACCTGAAAAAGCACAACCATCAATCCATTGGTAGTGGGAATAAAACCATACTGCGTTTCAGGCACATCAAAATTGGTTTTTGCGTACACCGCCAGAACCACCCAGATCAGGCGCGCGCAAATATCCATCAGCGTAAAGGAGAGCAGGAGGCGTACAAAGACTTTGTCCTTGAGCGCCTGCCCGAATCCCCTGAAGTTCTGAAGTATGCTGCTTTCAGTTTTTCTGGCTTCCGGGGGCAGGGTCTCACTGAGGAAGATAACAGTAATAAGCCCATAAATTCCCAGCGCGGCGGCTGCCGAGATCATGCCAATGCGGTAGGAGGTGGACATGATCATGCCGCCCAAAATAGGGCCGGAGCCAAAGCCGAGATTTCCTGCCGTGCGGAAGAGCGCGAAGGCTTGGGTGCGCTTGTCGCCTTCAAACATGTCGGCAATCATCGCGCTCGCGGCTACGCGGGTGAGCGGCCCGAACACGCCTGAGGCGCCCATCAGGATGGAAAAGTGTAAATAGGTGTTTGCGCCCATGTAGCCGAGATAAACCAGAGCGGAGCCAATCAGTCCGGCGACCATGATGCCTTTGCGTCCGAAACGGTCGACCAGGGTGCCCACCAGGATGGAGGAGATCAGCCCGGTAATGGAGTTGATGGTCATCAGGCTGGTAACCGAAGCCATGGGGAGGGCCAGCGTTTTACTTGCGTAGATGAGCAGGAAGGGCCAAACCAACGTCATGCCCAGAGAAGAGATGAGCACGCCGGCAAGCATCAGCCAGAATTTGGTTGGGAATTCCTGTTGGGTCACGCGCGCCATAAGTTTTACCCGTTTATCTTGAGTTGCCTAATTCTATTCTGATGTTTGGAATTTTGGGATACTTTGCCCCATTAAGGCGGTGAAATGGGGAAGCTCGCCTCGCAGGTGAAGCCCATGATTGCCTGAGGGGTTTCAAAATGATAGATATCGAAGTAGATCATGACAGGGTTTTCCAGCCCTTGGTACGTGATCTCATAGGCGTCCACGATCGTTCCGGCACTGTTGTAACGCGGCTGTTGGCGCGTAAAGAGGATCTCTTCATTCCCAGGGCCGCGCAAAGTAAGCAGGTAAAGTTCCTCGCGCTGTTTGCCGTCGTAAAGGTTGATATTGCCGATGGGAATGGGCGTGTCTTTGGTACGGCCGTAGAACTGGTCTGTTGAGATGGCGCAAGTGTCCGCGGTGGGGGCAGCCTCCGGGTTCAAACGCAGCGTTCCTGCCATCTTCTGGTAAGCCAATACCCCGCTTTCTTTCCACAATGCATCCGCGTTTGCTCCCGAAGCGTAGCCTAACAGACTGATGCAGTGCTGCTGCTGCAGGGTCACGCTCAGCAGCCCGGAGACACGCTCACTGCCGATCACGCCGGAGAAATTCGTTTCCAGGGCTTCCATGCTGGCGA
This sequence comes from Anaerolineaceae bacterium, assembly GCA_040772525.1. Classification (GTDB taxonomy): domain Bacteria; phylum Chloroflexota; class Anaerolineae; order Anaerolineales; family Anaerolineaceae; genus Mesolinea. Next base: position 1,276,367 of record JAXGXZ010000001.1, read on the forward strand.
GTGAGACAGGCAGGACAGGCGAGGTCGCCAACCCCTGGACATCCGCTGGCATGCGCTGCAGGATGCGGTCGAGGCAGTCCTGCGTACTTTTGCTCTCACCAGCCTGGGGCGCGGCAAGGTGGTAAAACAGTGTGCCTTCGCTGTTCATCAGGCTGAGACTGTCTTCACCCTGCAGGGATTGAAACGGCCTGGCTTCCGGGTTCCAGGCTGTCAGCGGCTGATAGCCAAGGAAATTCTCCGCCAGAGTGCCTTCCGCACCGAGGGTCATGTAGGAAGCGGGCTCAGGCGTGGGAGTGGCAGTGGGGGTCAGCGTTGGCCCGGCGGGTGGGACAAAGAGCGTGGCATCCTGCCGGGGAACATCTACCTGAGGGGGTTGGCACGCGCTCAGTAAGAGCGGAAACACCAGTAAAAGAATAAGAAGGCAGATGAGGGCAGAGTGTTTTGATTTCATGGTGTAGGGATCATTCCGATCGCGCCGCTGAGTTGAAAGGTGGTCAGCATTTTGCGGAAGGTGGGCAGAAAATCCTCCCACTGCTGGCGTTCACCCAATCCTAAAAAGGCAACCACATAATTGGGTTCAGCTGCCAATACTTCCCGCCCGACCAGATAGGCGGAGCCTTCCGGTTTGGCGAAGTCGATCACCACGGCAGGCAGTTTGCCGGTTTTGGTCTCGCCTTCGTTGATAATCTCATAACTGTCGTCAATGTACTGCCGCAGAAAGGGTTCGAGCAATTCCTGCGTTTCACGCGCGTGGGCCTCGGCTTCCTGCTCGCGCGCTGGTTTGACGAAAACCAATAAGCGCAGGCTGTCAGTGTCCGCGTCATTCCTTGGCGGCGTGAGCGTGAGAATATGCTCCTCCTGATCCAGCTCCCAGCCTTCGGGGACGCTTAAACTGTAGAGGCCGTTGGGCTCCAGATAGGTTTCAAGCGGGAGGGATGGTTCAGTCGGTTCAGAACAGGCGCTGAGCAGGGGCAGCAGTCCGGTGAGCAGGACTGTGAGGAGCAGCAGACGTGTAAACTTCATGCCCTGAATTGTATCTTATTTGCTCCGCCGCGCTAATGGAACTGCCTTTGTTATAATCTGCGACATGGATTATGAAGTGATCTTTTCACGGCGCAAGCGGCTGTCTCTGAGCGTGCTGCCGGGAGGCAATCTGGTGGTGCGGGCGCCCCTGCGTACCCGTCAGGCGGTGATCGCGCAGTTTGTGAACGACAACCGGGACTGGATTGCCAAAGCGCGTCAGAAGATGTCCCAGTTGCCTCCTCCGCCGGAGCCCCTGCGCTTCACGGAGGGTGCTGAAATACCCTATCTGGGGCGGCGCTTCCCCTTGAGATTTGCCTATAAGGTGCCCGGGGGGCTGCGTTTTGCAGCTTCCGCTTTCTTTGAGATGCAAACCAATCAGGCAAAGCGGGGAGAGGCGCTGCTGGAACGTTTTTACAGGGAAGAAACGCGCCGCCTGGCCGGGCAGATGATTGCCAGGTACGTGCCGCGCTGGCAGCTGCAGCCCAAGCAGGTGCGCATCAGCAGCGCGCAGCGCAGATGGGGCTCCTGCTCAGCCAAAGGGGTCGTGAACTTCAGCTACCGCCTGGCAATGCTGCCGCTGGACTGTATCGAGTATGTGGTGGTGCATGAGCTGGCGCACCTGCGCCATCATAACCACTCCGCCAGTTTCTGGGCTCTGGTGGCAGAGATGATGCCCAACTTCAAAGAGCGCCAGGAGAAGATCAAAAAGATCGCTCCCACCCTGCCGGCTTTTTAGATACGGTTAACTTCCTGACTGGTTTGGGATTGAAGAAACAACGCAAGAAGAAGGCTTATATGTTGCGAGGCAAGCCAGTGAGTCTGGAAGCAGCCATGCCGAATGTGCGCTGGTCGATGGACTTTGTATCGGATAAGACAAGTGCGGGGCGGAAGATCAGAGTATTTACGCTGTTAGACGAAGTTACAAGGGAGTGTCTGGCACTTGAAGTGGACAGTTCGATCACAGGTAGAGCTGTTGGAAGGTTTCTGGATAAAGCAGGTCTGTTTCATGGGTATCCCAAAGAGATTTTGAGTGACAATGGGCCTGAGTTTACGAGTAATGCATTGAATGCTTGGACGCATGAGAAACAGATCGTGCAGACCTTTATTGATCCTGGCAAACCAGTTCAGAATGCCTATATTGAGAGTTTCAATGGGAAGCTACGAGACGAATGTTTGAACCAGAACTTGTTTAAGAATTTGGAGGAAGCCAAAGATATCATTGAGAGCTGGAGAGTTGAATACAACCAGACTCGACCGCACAGTTCACTGGGCTAATCTACTTAAACCAAGTCTAATCCCCTTAATGTAGTATCATTAATAGTACGTTTAAAAAGTTAGGTCTTAAATAAGCGAAGCGAGAGATGTTATGCAAAAAAATTCAATTTTTTACAAAATAAAAGATGTTTTAAGGATCGCTGCCGAAAAGCCGGGTGATATCGACGCCATTGCGAAAGAAGTTAATGAAAACTCCAATGCTTTTTTCTATTACAAACGAATTTCAGACACTGAAGTAAGTCAAGCTAAATGTAGTGTTTCAGCAGTTAAAAAAACAATAGATTTCTGTATTGATCTGAAGTTACTGGAAAACCGGGATGATTGCAGGCTAACTGGTACAGGGATAACAGCAAATCAATCAGATAAGTATGAAGCTCAGCTGAGATCATCGATTCTTACATTTTTGGAAAAGAACTCTATAACATATGATAGTATTGCCAATTGTATAAAATCAGCTGCAGTACCAGATTACGAGTCGATAGCGAGAGGGATGAATGTTTCAGTAGGCACTGACCGATTTAGGACATGTCTTTTCTTGCTCTCGAACTGTGGTGAGAGTGATGGAACTAATGTGTTATACGGATATAGAAAAAAACTCTATCTTACTAAAGAATTGTTTGACAAATTAAAAAAAGACGACAGAAATGTGAGGTCGTGATTATGTTATTAAAAAAAATTGACCTGGGTCCATTAGATGCGGAGAACGACCAGAACTTAAAAAAATATTTTATTTCTCAGCCCGATTATGAAAATATATCGAATAGAAAAACCTTCTTGATCATTGGGCCAAAAGGTTCTGGTAAGACGGCAATAAAGAAGTACTTTCTTGAAACATCAGATGGGGAGAAAAACCTTATCCAAGAAGTAAGTCAAAAGTCAGGCTTTCCTTTAGATACATTGAACACACGAAAAAGCATTGAAATCCGCCAGAAAATGTATGGGTTTCTAACTGCATTGATCCTTCACACCTTAATTACCCGAGAACTGTTAACTGAAGTAGAGAAAAGTGAATTGGAAAGTTTAACAGGTGACAAACCTAGTTTTATCAGAAACCTTTTAAACGCGACTACGTTCTCTCTCGGTGAAGTGGTAAAAATTTCTGTAAAAGAGTTGTTTCCAGAAGATAAAAAAGAGAATTTGTGCTGGATGATAAATCCAAAACTAAAAGAATTTATAAATGGATTAATGCAAGATAAGAAAGTCTGGATTCTCATTGACGATGTAGATGTCGTATTCGAGGGGGAGAACAAGGAGGACATACAAAGCTTCCTCGGCGGTCTGATAATAAGTGTGAAGGACATCAACTTGGATGACTTCAGCCCATCAATCTGGGTAAACCTTTTTTTGAGATCGGAAATCTATGAGGAGTTAAGGAGAAATATACCGGATCTTGATAAGGTTTGCCAGTATGAATGGAATATTTCGTGGAACAAATCGAATTTACGGCAATTTCTTGTAACTAGGTTGCGATGGGTTTTAGGTGTGGACAAGAGTCAAGAAGATTGGAAAGTAATCAGCCAGCTTTTTGAGGTTAGCAATAAGGACGATGCAGAGAGTATATTAGACTACATTATTACGAGGTCGATAAATGGTCCGCGCGATATTTTAATGTTTATTGATGGTGCCCGAAAAGAAGCTATTAGACAAAGACATACTCTAATTGCTCGGGATGATCTATGTAAAAATGAATATGAGTATGGACATAACAAGATTCTTCAGCTAAATGCGAATAACAAGCTTAGTTATCCTGACCTAGATTTGGTAATAGACAGATTGTTTAGAAACGGCAAAAGCACCTATTCCGGAGTGGAGTTAGAATCTCTTATCGAGACAAACATTTTAACTGATCCAAAAAGTTTTTCAGGACACCAATGGTTATTGACTCGTACTCGCTATGGCCTCTTGGAAATTCTATATAAAGTTGGAGTAATCGGGGTTCTTGATGAAAGTAAGAACCGTTATGTTTTTTCATTAGAAAAGGAGAATTTATCCCGTCGTTTAACTGAATATAATTTGTCAGTACATAATGCTTTTCACGTTTATCTAAATTTGCATAATACTTAAATATGGTCTTGTAAAACGAGAATAATTAATGTACCCTACGCCTCTAGACAATAAAAACAAGATATGTCAGCCCTCGAATCCAATAAATGCTGATTTTGAGCATATTAATTACTTCAGTTTCATAAAGCGGAACGGTGGCAGAAAAACCCAGATCTTCTAAGAACCGGTAACCTGGAAAGTAACATTTTTGCAGGCAAGACCCCCCTTTGAAGATTATTCCGATTAGGTCAGAGCTTGATTTTTTCATCCCAAACCATATACAGCTAAGATGCCAGTGAGGATTGATGACAACAGGGTCAGCTGCACAAACTAGGCAGTAGAAAGTTCAACTCCGTCTTGTCGCTTATTCCTTGAGTTGGTTGAAGGGAATCCATTTAAAGAACTGAATGATAAAGTTTGACCTTTATGTTAATTCTTTTAGTTTTCAAATAGATTAACAAATTTCACAAAGCGGAATCTGAAGGCCAAAAGATTCCGCTTTTAACGTATTGCATCCCCTGAAAAATCGGTTATGCTATAGCTGAATAGAACATATGTTCTATTTAAGGAGGCAGCGTAACATGCGACACACACAACCCACCCCAATGGCTCATACGCCGCGCTCCGGCAGTGCCTGTGCTGATCAGGCAGGCACTGCCCAATTTGCCCTGCCGGATAGTCCTGTTCCGCTGAGCGAGGCTGAACGCCTGCAGCTTTCGGAGCAGGTGAGAGCCAACATGGATGAGGAGATTCAGACGCTCAAAGCCATGATGAAGGAATTCGCGCGCGCTGTTGACGGTGAGGATGATCCGCAGCGCTTCCAGCGCCTGACGGAAGGGTTGAACATGTTCGGACTCAGTTGTTCGCGCCTCGCCAATTCCCTGCGCGTCAGCCGCAGCCTGCGGACGGGTGAGGGCGGCAGGGAAGAAGAGGAAGTGGTAAACCGCCTGATGCGCATTTTGAGCCTCGCGCCGGAAGAAGGAGAGCAGCCATGATAACCGAAAACATGCCCGGCACCTTGTTGTTTCCCGTCTATCCCCTGCCCGGGCAAATTGCCCAGCGTGGGGTATCACTGCCGGTACGCCCGGAGCGCGTGCAGTTGAGCGTTTGCCACAGCGCCAATCCGGAACCCACGCGGCTTGGATTTCTGCGTTCGCTGCGCCAGGTGGAACGTTTTACAGAACTTTTCAGCCAGGTGAGGCTGCGCCAGTACCAACAGGAAGCCGCGTGGGCAATTGCCGGTTCCGTCCTGGAGCAGAAGGGTCTCAGTTTCGTGGTCATGTTCCCGCGCCAGTCCGGCAAGAATCTGCTGCAGGCGCAGTTGGAAACTTACCTGATGGTGCTGCTGGCGGAGCGCGGCGCCGAGATGGTCAAGCTCTCACCCACTTATCAGCCGCAGAGCCTCAATGCCATGCGCCGCCTCGAAAGCGCGCTGGAGGGCAACCTGCTCACGCGCGGGCGCTGGCGCAAAACTGCCGGCAACCACTACCGCTTCCGCAACGCGCACCTGACCTTTCTCTCCGCCGCGCCGGGCTCCAATATCGTCGGGGCGACCGCTTCCACCCTTCTGCAGCTGGATGAGGCGCAGGACATCGAGATCGGCAAATATGACAAGCAGATTGCCCCCATGGCTGCCTCGACCAATGCCACGCGCGTCTTTTGGGGCACCGCCTGGACGGGCAATACCCTTTTAGCGCGCGAATTGCGCGCGGCGGAACAGGCGGAGGCACAGGACGGCCTGCGGCGTGTCTTCCGCATTGGCGCGGAGCGCGTGCGCCGGGAAGTGCCGGCTTACGGCCGCTTTGTGGATGAGCAAATTGCCCGCCTGGGGCGCTCCCACCCGATGGTGAAGAGCCAGTTTTTTTCCGAGGAGATCGATTTTGCCAGCGGGCTCTTTCCGCCTGCCCGCATCGGACTGATGGCCGGGTCTCATGCCGCGCGGTCTGCGCCGCAGCCCGGCAGGATCTATGCCCTGCTGATCGACCTGGCAGGAGAAGATGAATCTGCCCGTCTGGACGCGAGTACTGCTGAAAACCAGAATTTTGCCAACCCGGGCAGGGATTCCACCGCGCTGACCATCGTGGAAGTGGACCTGAGCCTGATGAGCGACGGCCTGATTGGCCGCCCGCGCTACCGCGTTGTGCAGCGCTGCCTGTGGACAGGCGAGCGCCACAGCAGCCAATACGCGCGCATCCTCAGCCTGGTGGAGCACTGGCAGCCCTGGAAAGTGGTGGTGGATGCCAGCGGCGTGGGCGCGGGTCTGGCTTCCTTTTTGTGCGACAAACTGGGGGAGCGCCTGCTGCCGGTTGTTTTCAACCAGCAGGTCAAGTCCAAACTCGGTTGGGGCTTTCTGGCGGTGGTGGATACCGGCCGCTTCCAAAACTTTGACGAACAACAGGCGGATGAGCCTCAGCGTCAACTTCAGCAATTGTTCCTGGAGCAGGCGCGGGGCTGCGATTATGAGACCAGCATCGGACCGGAACGGCTGCTGCGCTGGTCCGTGCCGCAGAGTGCGCGCGGGAGCAGCGGCCAACTGCTGCATGATGACCTGCTGCTTTCCGCCTCGCTGTGCGCCTTTTTGGATGACCAGCCCTGGGCAATCCCCGCGCCGGGTTTGCTTATCCCTGCCCTTGACCCGATTGAAGAGATGAATGGAGGTTATTGATGACTTATTTTGTACGCAATCAGCACCTGGCGTTCGGGATTGACCTTTCCCGCTACAATGCCAGCGCGGATCTCAAACAACTGCCGGATTTTGACCAGATCGCGGCGCATAAACCGCGGGTGGAATTTATCGCCATCCGTACAGGTCAGTCCTGGGGTTATGAAGATCCGGTTTTCCGCACTTTCTACCGTGAAGCGCTGCGCATCGGCGTGTGCATCTTACCCTATCATGTGCTCTACCCGGGTGAGCCGGCTCTGAAACAGGTCAATGCCCTGCTCAAGATTCTGGACGGCATCGACCTGGACAGCGTGCGCCTGGTGCTGGACGCGGAACTGGAACATCAGCAATCCCGGGCGATGATCACCAACACGCTGCTTTCCGCGATTGAGCTGCTGGAGTCCGAAACCGGACGGCTGCCAATCGTGTATTCCCGTGCCCTGTGGGTGGACGCGCATGTGCATGTGAGCGACCTTCCGCCTGTGGACTGGTGGCTGGCGCAGTATTACTTCAGGCGGCCTTTCCCTGGTTTTACGCCTGAATTCCCCTGCCCTCCTCTGCTGCCGAAGGGTGTGAACCGCTGGTTGATCCATCAGACAGCGGAACGAGCTCCGGCTATCGGCGGCGTGGGCACATATATGGATTATGACCGCTGGTGCGGGACGCACGAGGATCTGTGGGCTTATTTTGGGCGGGGCGGCACCCCGCTCGCCAGGGAATGCCCCCTGGACGGCAAGCTGTGCCTCTGCCGCCCGGCAGAGCAAAAAGCCATGGCGGCAGAGGAGGCGCAAGTTGGCTGATCTGGTTGCCTGGTTCAAGGAGATATTCAATATCGATGGCCCCAGCCCGCTGGACGCGCCTTCGCTGGATGAACCTTATTACAACCTCCTGCCGCGGGAGGCGCAGCACGCGCAACTCTCCAGCTTGCCGGAGGATGAAAACAGCCTGCTCGTGGGCGCGCGCGGGCTGAATGACCTGCCGCAGGACCGTGCTGCCTATGAACGCGCGGAAATCCAGCAGGAATGTCTGGACGCCTGGCGTTTCAACCCGTTGGCGCGGCGCATCGTAGCCCTGACCAGTGAGTATGTGGTCGGGACGGGCATGGTGGTGCGCACGCGCGATAAGGCAGCGGATCATTTTTTGCGGGCTTTCTGGCAGCACCGCCACAACCGCATGGACGTGCGATTGAGCGAATTTTCGGATGAGCTCACCTGTTCCGGCAATCTTTTTGTGATTGTCAGCACGGATCCGGCCGGCATGTCTTATGTGCGCGTGGTGCCGGCTGTGGACATTCTGGAGATTCACTCCAGCCCGCAGGATGTGGAGCAGGAACTGGGCTTTGAAGCACGCGGCGCGGAGCCTGGAGAGGCGCAGTTCTACCCGGCCTGGAATCCCGCAGAGGTTTTTCAGGGCGCCAACGGCCTCCCGCGCCCCGTCATGCTGCATTACGCTGTCAACCGTCCGGCAGGGGCGCAGTGGGGTGAGAGCGACCTCGCGCCGGTGCTGCGCTGGCTCTCCCGCTATGCCTACTGGCTGGAAGACCGGGTGCGCCTTAACCGCTTCCGCAATGCTTTCCTGTATGTGGTCAAAGCCCGCTTTGCCAACGAATCTGCCCGGGCTGCCCGGCAGGCACAGCTCATGCTGCACCCGCCCTCCCCCGGGTCGGTGCTGGTGACGGATGAGAGCGAGGAGTGGTCAGTCATTTCACCCCGCCTGGAAGCCATGGATGCCTCCACGGACGGTTTGGCGGTCAAGAAGATGATAGCCTCCGGCGTAGGCGTGCCGCTGCACTTTTTGGCGGAACCTGAGTCTTCCACGCGCACCACCGCCGAAGCTTCCGGCGGGCCTGCCTTCAGACGTTTTGAGCAGCGCCAGCGTTTTCTGGTTTGGGTGGTAAGCGACCTGCTGCGTGTGGTGCTGCAGCGGCGCGCCCTGTTCGATCCGGAGGTGGATGCCGATGCGGCCTTTGAAGTGCATGGGGCGGATATCTCCGCGCGGGACAACACGGACCTGGCTCAGGCCGCCGCTGAAGTACTCAGCGTTGTCCGCGTGCTCAAGGAGGACGGGCTGATTGATGAGTCCGAAATGAAGCGCATTATTTACCGCTTTTTAGGCGAAAACCTGGAAATTGATCCACAGTAGATAAGTTCTTCCGGCGCGGAAGAAAGCCTGAATGGGTTGCTAAGGCTGGCCCGCGCGGGAAGAGATACCCTGGTGGCATAGTGAAAGGAGTTGAATGAAAGAATACAGACAAAGGCTGAACCTGGAGGCTCAGCCGCTCACGCCGGAGAAGTTTGAGATTCTGGCAATCACGGCAGGCAGCGCCAACGGATGGGAGTTCCCCGAGGAAACGCTGCGGGACTCACTCGCGTTGTGGGATGGGGTGAATTGTTTTATCGACCATGACCGCCTCTCCCGCTCCGTGCGCGATATCGCGGGCGTGCTGCACAGGCCGGAATGGGATGAAGCCGCGAAAGGCGTCAGGACCGAGCTGCACGCGTTCGGCCCTTCCAAAGACGTGCTGGTGAGCATGGGCCGGCAGGTACTGGAAGAGAAAGATGAGCCGGCTGTCAAGGTGGGTTTTTCCGCCGATATCCTGTTCAAAGGGCAGGGCAAGGTGGTTCAGAAGATCCTCAAAATTTATTCCGTAGACCTGGTCTGCAACCCCGCGCGCGGCGGCATGTTCCTGCGCGCGCTCAACCAACTGGCAATTAAACCGATTTTTGAAGGAGGAAACGACAAAATGCTTACCCAGACCGAAACCCCCATTCCCGAGGCCGGGACCGCCGCGGAAAGTTCTGAAATAAGTTCGGAGGCTGAAACACAGAGTCAGGAGCTGCAGGCGCAGCTCAGTGAAATGCGCGCCATGCGCGCGGAAATGAGTCATTGGATGCTTGAATCAAGCCTGGCAGCCAACACGCTGCCGGCAGCGCTCAAAGAAAACATCCGCAAACAGTTCAGCGGGCGCAGCTTTGAGCCGGCTGAACTGCAGAGCGCGCTGCGTGAGGCGCGCGAGCTCCTGGCAGAGCTGGAAAATGGCAAAGCCATCCAGGGGCCGGCACGCGTGGAAGGCATGCTCGAGCCAGCAGACCGTATTCAGGCAGCCGTGGACGACCTCTTTGGGGTGGAGCGTGACCGGCAGCTCCTGTCTGCCCATGTGCCGCGCCTTTCGGGCATCCGCGAACTCTATCTCATGCTCACCGGCGATACCGAGCTGCACGGCGGCTATCACCCTGAACGGGCGCAGCTTGCCACCACGGCCGATTTCAGCGGACTGGTCAAGAACAGTTTGAACAAACTGGTTGCCAACACCTCCGAAGAACTGGGCAAGGCTGGCTACGACTGGTGGAAGGACATCAGCGTGCAGGAACACTTCAACAGCCTGCACGATATCACCGGGACCTTAATTGGCACGGTCGGGGATCTGCCGTCCATCAATGAAGGCGCGAGTTATCCCGAGCTGAAAGTGGGCGATTCACCTGAGGTGGCGAGTTTTACCAAGTACGGCGGGTACATTCCGCTCACCCTGGAACTGATCGACCGCGATGAGACCCGCAAACTCAGGGCTTACGCGCGCGAACTGGCTTCGGCCGGCATGCGCAAGATCTCCGGTTTAGTGGCGGCCATCTTCACGCAAAACGGCGGCACCGGGCCTGTTCTGGCCGATGGCGGCGCCCTGTTCAACACAACGGCCGTCACCACCCAGGGCGGGCATGCCAATCTGGGCACGGACGCGCTCTCGGCCCTCAGTTGGGACGCGGCCTCTTCCAGGGTTTACAAGCAGCCCATGCTGGTCAAAAATGAAAGCGGCATTTACGGCAGCGGGCCTTCCCTGGCGGTAAACCCGAAATTCATTCTCGTTCCCCGCGCCAATCAAAAAACGGCGATGGAAATTTGCCACGGCTCCTTCGTGCGTGAGTCCGGTTACGTTTACGATAACGTGCTCAAGGGCAGCGCCGTGCCGGTGGTGGTGCCGGAATGGACGGATGACAGGGATTGGGCGGCTGTCTGCGACCCGCGCGTGGCGCCGGCGATCTTTGTGGGCGAACGGTTTGGCCTTGTTCCTGAGGTCTTTGTGGCTGGCAATGAGCTTTCTCCCGCGGTATTCACCAACGATGAACACCGCCTGAAAGTGCGCCACTATCTGGCGGTGTGGGTGAACGACTTCCGCCCGCTGTTCAAAAACAACGTAGCTTAAAGCTGAAAGGAGTCACGATGAACAAATTGAAACAACTCTTGAGCTCTCGCAAATTCTGGGCTGCTCTGTTGGGGCTGATTGTGCTGGTGATCAAGGCCTACCGCCCGGAATTCCCTCTGGATGCCGGTGAGCTGGCCGGGATCCTGGCGGTTCTCTCAACCTATATTCTCGGCACAGCCCTGGAAGACGGCCTTTCGGCGTCCTTCCGCAATTAATCAGAATAACACAGGCGGAGAGGGGGGCTCCGCCTGCCTTTTAAGGAGGAAAAATGGATGAAAAACTGATCGCGAAGATTCTGGTGAAACTGGTGGGCAAAGACAGCCTCGCCTATGCTTTTCATGAGGATGGCACCTTGAGCGTGGTGGACCGCAAAGGGCGCAAACACCTGTTCAACCAGCTGGATTATGAGCATTTGCTGCCCCAAAACCCCAAAACCAGGAGCGAACTGGCCGGCACGGCAGGGGTGGCGAAAGCATGAGCCAATTGGATGACCTTTGCGCCCGTCTGAACCAGCAATTGCTGGACCCCTCCGGCTTGGTGCTCGCGCGGGAAAGCGTGGCGGAAGCCTTTCGGACAGCCCTGGGGCGTATAAATCTGACGTTGAGCCGACAGGAGAGTCTGGAAGGCCTGGATGGCGCTCCGGTGACCACGCTCAATGGGCAGCAAGTCAGCGTCCTGATCATGGGAGCGGCAGCCCATGCCTTTTCAATGCTTTCCGCGCGGGGCGCCAGCCAATTCAGCCAGGAGGAAGAAGACCTGAATACCCTCAGCCTGCTGCAGCGGCATGCTGAACAGCAGTTTGAGCAGGGTTTGGAGCGTTTGCGCTTGCTGGAATTGCAGAGCCAGTCCCTCAATTTGCCCTACGCGGCCTGGGAGAAGGAACCCGGCACGGGAGCGGCAGGATGATGCGCCTTGAGATTGGCCATCTGCGAGAGGGGGTCGAGACGCAGTGGCTTTGCCTGAACGATGGCATTCTGCCGGCGGGATTGGCCGGCGCCCGCTACCAGGCGGCCTTAAGCAGCGCCGATGAGGTGGAGGAATGCATAGAGATCGCGCTGCAGGGCACGCTGACGGAACTGCGCGCCATCTTAAGCCTGTTGGAGGGCATGGTCAACGAAGCCCGGGCATGTGAACAGGATGGTTATGGCGACCCTCTGTGCCTGCGGGTAACGACCGCCGAGAGCAGCCTGCCGCGGCATGCCTGCCTGCGCCAGGTGCGTCTGGAGGCAGAAGCAGGTTACGCGCTTTGGCGTGAGAAGGGCAGCCTGGGGCTGGAGCTGATCTTTAAACGCGATAATTGCTTTGACAGCCAGGAGATTCCCCTGGCCCTGATCAATGAACAGCCGCTCACCGCCGATGGAAGACAAGTGATCAATCACAGCGACACGGATGCCGGGCACCAAAACTGGGTTTACATTGACGGGTCTTTCATCAATACCGGCCTGCCGGCTCCCTTGCGCCTGGAACTGACCAATACCAGCCCGAACCGGTTAGGAGAGCTGCTCACAGGCGTGACCAGCGAAGCCTGGCAGGCCGGAGTCCCGCTCTTGAGCCTTGAGGCCGAAACCGGGGCAGGCGCGGTCCCCATGAACCTGGACGGCTGCTCAGGCGGGAGATACAGCGCCAATACCTGGTCCGGCGGCGCGTGGACGAACCTGCTCAGCTGGGACTTAAGCACCGGCAAACTGATTTCATTCAGAGGCTGCCAGGTAACACCGCTCCTGCGCCTGGCTGGCAGCGCCAACAGCGACGGCTCTCAGCTGCGCTGGCAGTTTTACACGGAGGGCAATCTGGCTTTGCAAAGCGGGGCTGTTTTTCAGGGAAGTCAGGACAAATGCCTGCGGCTGCCGTCTTTCCGTTTCCCCTGGAGCAACCTGCCGGAAGGCAAACTGCCTGCTCAGGCCGCTCTGGTGCTGCAGGCGCAAAACGGCAGCGCCGGTACGCATACCCTCGGGATGGATGACCTTCAATTCCTGTCGGGCTGTCAGACCCTTAAACCGGTAACCGGCCTGGCAAGCGGTGCGAAATTTGTGCTGGACAGTTTCAGCCGGCGCTCCTGGTCGGTCTCCGGAAGCGGCGTGGGGACGAGTCACCTCTGGCTGGGCGGGGGTGCCTTTATCCGGCCCGGTTACAGGATCTGGCTGAATTTCTTTCAAAAAGAGATGGACGGCAGCGCGCCCATCGCGCGGACCTTAGCCGTCAAAGCCTGGTACCGGGAACGCAGGCGGGCGCTGTGATGGCAGGCGCGGTTCTCCTCCGGGGAAACGGTCTTCCGTGGGCGGCAGCCTCCGCCAGCCTGGAACCTCTCTCCTGCAGCTGGAACGTGACGGGCGGTCCGAAACAGGCAAAGCTGAGGGCGCGGGGCAGGCAGATGGATCTGGCGGGCTGGCAGGACCGGCTGGGAAATGGGCTCGAAATCTACAACGGGCAGGGGGAACTGATCTGGTGGGGCTATCTCAACCGGGTCAGCCAGCGCCGCGGTGCGATGCGCTTCTCCGCCTCCCTTTCCGAAATGGCAAACCGGGTGGCGGTCAGGTATGAAGTCATGGAGCCGGGCGAAGTGTTCCCGACCCATTTGCAGACGAATTGGGCGGATGACCTGCTCAGCCAGGCGCGTTACGGGATCAAGGAAAGGGTGATCGAAAAAGGCAAGCTCGGCAAGACGCCAGCCAACACGGTTCGCGACCTCGCGCTCAAGGAGCTTGCCTTTCCCAGCCTGCGCTGCAGCCCTGACCCGCGGGGCGGAGGCGTGGGCGTGACGGACTCCGCGATCGAACTTGAGGCGCTGGGTTGGATGGAAACGCTTGCCTGGCGAATCTTTACGGCAGCGGGCGGCCAATTCGGGCACGCTTCGCCTCAGCAGGGCACGCAGGTGGTGGGCGCGGCTTCCGCCAGCCAAAAACTCGCGCAGCCTTTTATAGCCCCTCAAACAATGGACCTGACCTTTGTTCATTTGCGGGTACGAAAGGTGGGCGCGCCTGCCGACAACCTGCTTGTGCGGATTGAGAGCGACGCTGCGGGGCAGCCCTCCGGGAGCGTTTTGGTTTCCAGAAGCCTTGCAGGCAGCGGCCTGAACGCGGAAACCTACCCCTGGACGCTTGCGCCTCTCTACCCGGCGCTGCGCGTTACGGCAGGCACGCGCTACTGGCTGGTGCTTGGCCGGTCAGGGGCGGTTAGCGCGGCGAACCATTATTCCCTCGGCCTGGATGAGGCTCTGGGATTTACGGAGGGCACCTGCCGCCTCTTTGACCAAAGCCTTGGCAAATGGAACCGCAGAGTTCCGGAAGCCAACCTCCTCTTCAGGGCAGGCGGCACAAAACCAACCGGGGAGCAGCTGCTCGATATAGCCCAGGGAGCAGGGCAGAAATTTACCGCGGTCAGCCTGAATTGCGATACCGGCTTTTCCAGCAGTCCTATTCAGCGTGTAAACCAAAACGCCTTGCAAGTTTTTGCGGATATTCTGCGCATGGGCACCAGTCGGCAGACGAAACTCTTCGCCCATGTGGACGCCAGGCGCCAGCTGATGATCACTGAACAGCAGGCAGAGCAGGGCGCCGGATTTCACCTGGATCTGCAGGGCCGGCTGCGTGATTCCGCCCACAGGCTTGCCCACCCGGATGCCTGCAGCCCGGGGAGCTGGGTTAGCCTGCCGGATGGCAGGCGGGTCATCGTTCAGGCGGCAGGCAGGGATTTCGCGAACGGGCGGGACTGGCTGACTCTTTTCTAAACGGAACGCCCTGAAAATACAGAACCGCCCTCAGGGCGGTTCTGTAACGCTTTCGGCGGGGGAAAATTGCCTAAAACAGGGAACGCAGGCGCGCGAACATCAGGCAAACGTATTCTTCCAGTATCATGCTGGATTGCTGGAAGGACTGCGCGGTGGGCATCAGATTGGCCAGGATCACTTTGGGGTCTTTTTTGAGCAGGTTCTCCCAGGTGGCCTGGGTCACCAGATAATCCGTGGGGGCAGGCACCAGGCTGACATCCAATTGGCTGAACTCAAATAAAGTGCGGTCCATGGAAGCCGCGGAGGTGACCAGGAACACCTCGGTGTAAGCCTTCTCTGCGAACAGTTTGAGCAGCAGTATAGCGGCTTCGGACAGGGAGTCAGAGCCGGCGTTCTGGATAATGCTGTTCTCAGGGATTCCCAGACTGACCAGCGCTTCTTTATTCAATTCAGCAGCCCACCTGGAGCCCGCGATAATGATCACCGGCGCGCGGCCTTGCTTGAAAAGCTGAGCACTGTAAAGAATTCGGTCGTAGGCTTCGTTTGCCTCGACAAACTGGCGCGGGGTCACGGCAGCCCGGGCGCCTCCGGCAACCAACAGAATGGCATCCGCTTTCATGTTCTTTTCCGGGGGCATATACCGCCACTCCATCGAGCGGGTCAGAAAACTGGCGAAATAATTATTCCCCAGCAGCGCCGCCAGAATAAAGACGATCGCTGCCAGCCAGGCAGCAGCTTTTGGTTTGCTTTTGATTAAAAAAAGCGCGGCCAGCAACAGGATGACGGCCAGTCCTGCCGGCCTGAAGAATTGGGGAAGAAAGCTGCTCAGAAAAACTCCCATAACGGACTCCTTGATGCCTGATTGATAATGCTCAAAAAGGTGCAAGAAGCGCGCCGGGCAGGCGGTTCAGCGGGGCTCAGACCGGGTAGATGCGCGGGTAAACCTCAGGGGCAAACTTCTCCACTGCCTCGCTGGTGATGCTGTTGGTGCGGCAGATCTCACTGTACAGGTCCACGCTGGGCCTGCGCTGGCGCAGCTGGGTTTGCGGGTCTAAGCCCCAAAGGCCAAAGCGCTGGCTCCAGCCGCGTTCCCATTCAAAATTATCCACCAATGACCAGTGGAAATACCCTTTGATGGGGGCGTTTTGGTTGATCATCCGCCACATAGCCATCAGGTGCTCCAAAAGATATTTCCGGCGGAAATCGTCTCTGGAGTCTTCCACGCCATTTTCAGTGATGTAGATGGGCAGCCCGAACTGCCGCCCCCATTTGATACAGGCTTTGAAGCCCTCGGGGTCATTGGCGATAAAACCCGTTTCCGAAAGGTCCGCGTTTTTAGGGAAGCTCAGTTCGGCATAGAGCTCAGCCTTACTGCGCGGATTGAATTTGATCAGGTCGCGCGTGTAATAATTCAGCCCGATGAAATCCTGCGTTCCTTTGGCCTCGGGGATATCTGCTTTTTCCAATTTGGCATCGAATTTCCCCGTGACGAGCGTCTGCGCGAAGGATTCGTTAAATGCCTGATCGTATAGTTTCCGGACAAAGCCTGTGAGGGGGTTTTTATTGGCAGGCACGAACCCGCGCCAATGGTGCGCGATGCCCACTTTGGCATCACTCTGCTCTTCGTGGATCACCTGATAAGCAGCCGCATGCGCGCGCAGCAGGTTGATCAGAACCGTGAGGGTCAGTTTGACATCGTTTTTACCGGGCGGGAAGTGCCCGCCCAGCCAGCCGCCTGTGGCGTAAACGTTGGGTTCGTTGATGGTGATCCAGGTATCGCAGTGCGCTTTCAGGGCTTGCACCACCCGGCGGGTATAGGCGCTGAAGAGCGGGACGGTTTCAGGGTTTTCCCAACCGCCCGCTTCCGCGAGCCATATCGGGGAGCTGAAGTGGAAAAGCGTGACCATCGGCTGCATGTCGCGTTCTTTGAGCCCGATGAGCATTTCGCGGTAGCGGTCCAGCGCGGCTTCATCCCAGCGGTCAGGTTCGGGCTGGACGCGCGACCACTCAATGGAGAGGCGGTGCGCGTTCTGCCAGCCCTCCCGGGCGCGGTCAAAATCTTCACGCCAGCGTTTGCCGTTCCACCAGTCACAGGCCAGACCGGATTTTTCACCGTTGTGGATGCGCCCTTCCTGCTGTTCCCATGCCCACCAGTCGTTGTTGAAGTTGTTGCCTTCAACCTGGTGGGAAGCGGTTGCGCTGCCCCAAAGAAAACCAGCCGGGAATGTGAAGGTTGCTCTTGCCATGCGTTTCTCCTTATTGTTTGCTGCCCCGATTCTACCTCACCCAGCCCCTGAACTGGCCCAAATCTTCGGTTGATCAAGTTGCTATTCAGGTTGTATGTACACGCGTCTTTATCGCGCTTGATGCACCGCGAATTGTTGGTTAGGTGACAGGCATATTGCGGAAAGCATTAGCCTATTCCATGTAAGGCGCGCAAAACTTGTTTGTGTCCGGATTACAGGACTGGTAGTTTCCATATCCAACCCATTCATGCTTCAAGGCAATATTGATTGATTTCTTACAAAAATTGTCTCCAATCGCCGACAAAGCTGGATCAATAATGTCAATAAGGATACCCAGCACATTTGATTCATGATTGAAATTATACAAAAATCCTTTTGGAGGATCAGCAGTTTTAATTGGACTTAACTCAACAGTTATACCTGTGTCTGGATAACACAAGACAGCTTTGATATCATTCATCGGCCTTCCCGCAAACCAGACAATTACATGGTCGGGTTCACCCAGAGCATTGATCACCTTTTCAAGCGGAAGTTTCATCCTCAATGACATATATGACAGACTGATAGATCTTAATGTACCTTCTGAAGAAAAAGACAATACGTTATACTCACCAGTCTGAGTTTCTAACGCGATACTTGATGAGCCAGTGGGAAGACTTTGTTTCTCCTCTACTGAATAATCTTCCCACTGATTAACTATTTTCAATACTTCTTCGTAGGACATCCCTAAGGTTAAACCTTTCCAGTAAGGCGCGGGACAGGAGTTGTCGAGTTTGTATTCAAGTTTTAGCGCATCGCAGCCGATGCAGAACAAAAGAATGATGGGCGTCAGTATCTTCAATAAAGTTTTCATCACTCCGCTCCTGAAATCAGGTCAATTATAAATTGCCTGATCCCCATACAAGTAGCTTACAACACCATTCTTCTTCATCGCGCTTGATGCACCGCGTATAATTGGTTAGGTAACAGGCAGATTGCGGAAAGCGTTAGCCTATTCCATGTAAGGCGCGCATAACTTGTTTGTGTCCGGATTACAGGACTGGTAGTTTCCATATCCAACCCATTCATGCTTCAAGGCAATATCAAGCGGTTTCTTACATTCGTTGCCTCCTACCCCTGACAAGGATGGATCAATAATGTCGATAAGGATCCCCCAAACACTTGTATTTTTATTGATGTCATACAACAGTTCTTTTGGAGGATAGGCAGTTTTAATTGGATTTAACCTAACAGTTATACCTGTGTCTGGATAACACAAGACAGCTTTGATATCATTCATCGGCCGTCCTGCAAACCAGACAATTACATGGTCGGGTTCACCCAAAGCATTGATCACCTTTTCAAGCGGAAGTTTCATCCTCCATAGCTTATATGACAGACTGATAGATCTTAATATGCCTTCTGAAGAAAAAAACAATACGTTAAACTCGCCAGCCTTATTCTTCAGTACAATGCTTGATTCGCCTTCAAGCCCTTTTAGCTCTGTTATCGAATAATGACCTGAATGATTGATCAGGTCTAATACTTCTTCGTAGGACATCCCTAAGGTTAAACCTTTCCAGCAAGGGAAGGAACAGGAGTTGTCAAGCTTGTATTCAAGTTTTAGCGCATCGCAGCTGATGCAGAACAAAAGAATGATGGGCGTCAGTATCTTCAATAAAGTTTTCATCACTCCGCTCCTAAAATCAGGTAACAGGCAGATTACGGAAAGCGTTAGCCTATTCCATGTAAGGCGCGCAAAACTTGTTTTTCTCCGGATTACAGGCCTGATAGTCTCCATATCCAACCCATTCATGCTTCAAGGCAATATCAAGCGGCTCCTTACAATCGTTGACGCCTGTTCCTGACAAAGCTGGATCAATATTGTCGATAAGGATGCCTCTCACATTTGATTTTTGATTGATACTATACAAAAATTCTTTCGGAGGATAGGTAGTTCCAATCAAATTCAACAATATTGTGAGACCCTTCTCCGGATAGCAAAGGACGGCATTGAGATCATTCATCGGCCTTCCTTCATACCATACAATTACATGGTCGGGTTCACCCAAAGCCTTGATCACCTTTTCAAGCGGAAGTTTCATCCTTAATGGATCATAACCTAAACTGATTAATTCCAAGCCGTGATCTGAAGAAAAGCGTAAGACGTTTAATTCGCCTGATCGGTTTTTAAGCACGATTCTTGACGGGCCTGAAAGAGGGTCTTGTTTCTCCTCTGCTGAATAGTCTTCCCACTGATTAACTATTTTCAATGCTTCTTCGTAGGACATCCCTAAGGTTAAACCTTTCCAGCAAGGCGCGGGACAGGAGTTGTCGAGTTTGTATTCAATTTTTAGGACATCGCAGCTAATGCAGAACAAAAGAATGATGGGTGTCAGTATCTTCAATAAAGTTTTCATCACTCCGCTCCTGAAATCAGGTCAATTATAAATTGCCTGATTGCCATACAAGTAGCTTACAACACTTTTCTTCTTCACCGCCCCTGCTGCACAGGTTGCTGGTTGTTGGGACAATAGAATTGTTCTGTGTAAAATGCCCTCCCTCCACGCAAGAATTTATTAAGCTTATGAGAAAGATCATGGATAAATTTTTACATCGACATAGGCAGCCAACTTCTTTCCTGTTAGTTCACCATCACGAACCAGCTCAGCTGACCAGAAAACACGAATTGTAGCTGGAAGTGTGCCCAGCTGCTCTGGATCTGGTGTGCCTCCATCACCACATGGCCTAAAATCTAAACCTGGGAATGTATCATCAATCAGAGTATCGCCAACATAATCTTTGTTAGCGATGTCCGCGATTTCAACCCATGAATCAGACTGACTATCGTATTGAAAAAATTTAATGGAACCACCTTCAGCTACTTTGAGTGGCAGGAACTTATTAGGGATTCTCATATTTATCGATATTACTTCGTTTTGTTGAAAACCATTCAGATTATCATAAGGAAGTTCAAGTTTAATGCTGTTATTGACATCATCATCCATGCTCAACCCGGAAACCTCAAGAAATTTTTCATCGGGGGATGTCAGCTTTGTTGAGCAGCTTGAAGAAATAAGAGTAAGGCTAAGAATAATCGTTAGAATTATGGATCTATTTAACATGTTGTTCCATCCAGTTTCTATAAAAGGGGATAAATGATTGTGGTTGGTTGTATTTTGGTCGAGTATTTGAATAAACATATATTATTTATAGGAGAACCGGTTTGCCAGCAATAAACCTAATGTCCTGTATTGATATATACTCCCCGTGATCATTCGCAGTGACAGTCTGCTTGGCTTGGGTGCCGAGGATGTGGTTGGACTGTTCAATAAGTACATGTGCCCTCATCGCGCTTACTGCTCCGCGAATTGTTGGTTAGGTAACAGGCAGATTGCGGAAAGCGTTAGCCTATTCCATGTAAGGCGCGCAAAACTTGTTTTTCTCCGGATTACAGGCCTGATAGTCTCCATATCCAATCCATTCATGCTTCAAGGCAATATCAAGCGGCTCCTTACAATCGTTGACGCCTGTTCCTGACAAAGCTGGATCAATAATGTCGATAAGGATGCCTCTCACATTTGATTTTTGATTGATACTATACAAAAATTCTTTCGGAGGATAGGTAGTTCCAATCAAATTCAACAATATTGTGAGACCCTTCTCCGGATAGCAAAGGACGGCATTGAGATCATTCATCGGCCTTCCTTCATACCATACAATTACATGGTCGGGTTCACCCAAAGCCTTGATCACCTTTTCAAGCGGAAGTTTCATCCTTAATGGATCATAACCTAAACTGATTAATTCCAAGCTGTGGTCTGAAGAAAAGCGTAAGACGTTAAATTCGCCTGATCGGTTTTTAAGCACGATTCTTGACCTGCCAGAAACAGGACCTTTTTTCTCCTCTGCTGAATAGTCTTCCCACTGATTAACTATTTTCAATACCTCTTCGTAGGACATTCCTAAGGTTAAGCCTTTCCAGCAAGGCGCGGGACAGGAGTTATCGAGTTTGTATTCAATTTTTAGCGCATCGCAGCTAATGCAGAACAAAAGAATGATGGGCGTCAGTATCTTCAATAAAGTTTTCATCACTCCGCTCCTGAAATCAGGTCAATTATAAATTGCCTGATTGCCATACAAGTAGCTTACAACACCATTCTTCTTCATCGCGCTTGATGCACCGCGTATAATTGGTTAGGTAACAGGCAGATTGCGGAAAGCGTTAGCCTATTCCATGTAAGGCGCGCATAACTTGTTTGTGTCCGGATTACAGGACTGGTAGCTTTATTCTATCGTATTATTGGGTTGGGCCACTAAAAAGGTTTTCTTGAAAAAACCTTTGAATCTTGCAGAATCAGACCTCTCTGCATCCTGTTGCAAAAAAATATCTTTCATGGACTCCTTTCGTTCAGAACTCCATTCTCAGACCGGAAAAGAATTCTCCAAAAATCAATTTCTTCTGAATCCTATCTGAATAAGTTCCTCATAGAATAGGCCTTAATACTTTGAAGGAGTTTAAAATGAAAAACATTACAAAAACCATTACCTTGATTGCTCTGGCGGTCATCGTCTTAACTACAGCCGCTTTCACTTACTCACCCACCCAGGCTGCTTCCGATTTCGGCAGACGCGGCCCCCGGCAGGGAACCGGCTGGCGGCAAGCCCCGCAAAGCGGGAACCTCGGCATCGCGCCGCTCAGTGAGGAGGAAAAATCCGGCCTCATGGCAGCGATTGTTGAAGAATACACCGCCATGAACACTTATCTGGCGATCAGCAAAGAATATGATTCCTTGTTATTTGCCCGTATTGCGCGCTCAGAACAACGCCATGTGGATGCCCTGATCAAAGCGGCTGCCCGGGCTGGTTTGGAAATACCGGAAAATCCGGGAAGCGGAGCGGAGAAAACCTGGTCCTCTTACACTGAAGCCTGCGCGTTTGGAGTTCAATTCGAGAAGGAAGATGCCGCTTTGTACGACGAACTGATGGCTAAGACCAGCAACGCTGCGCTCACGCGGATTTACACGAACCTCCAGCGTGCCTCCCTGCAGAACCATTTGCCCGCTTTTGAAGCTTGCAACCCATAATCAGATAACGCTTCCAGGGGCTCCGTTGCGGAGTCCCTGGTTTTTTGAATTAAGAGGAGAAATCGTATGGCCGGATCAGCGTCCCCACGAAAACCAATCAAACGCAGCAAGAGCAACCGGCTGCGAGGATGGGTTCAATTATTCTTTTTTGCTCTTATCGCATTAATTTCAATCAACCATACCCTTGCAGAAAAAGGGCGGGGGATCAGCTTTCTCTCGTCCGCTTCGCTGCACGCGCTCTGCCCCTTTGGCGGTGTGGTGAGCGTCTATCAATTTATCACCACGGGCACCTTTGTGCAGAAGGTGCATCAATCTTCCCTGGTCCTGATGGTCATCGGGCTCGTGCTGGCGCTCTTTGCCGGGCCGGCCTTCTGCGGTTGGGTCTGTCCGCTGGGTACCTTCCAGGAATGGATCGGAAAAGCGGGCAAGAAGCTTTTCAGAAAGCGCTACAACCACTTTATTCCCGCCAGGGCGGATAGGGTGCTGCGGTACCTGCGCTATGGGGTGCTGATTTGGGTGGTCTACATGACCTCACGGTCAATGAGGCTTGTCTTCGCGGATTACGACCCTTACCATGCCCTGTTCAATTTCTGGAGCAGTGAAGCGGCCGTCGGCGGGCTGATTGTTCTGGGCATCACTATCCTGCTCTCGCTCTTCATTGAACGCCCATGGTGCAAGTATGCCTGCCCGTATGGCGCGTTCCTCGGTATTTTTAATCTCTTCCGCGTGGCCAGGCTGCGCCGCAACGCCCCCACCTGCATCGACTGCAAGGCTTGTGACAAAGCCTGCCCGATGAATATCCAGGTCAGCACTGCCGGCGTGGTGCGCAACCATCAGTGCATCTCCTGCATGGAATGTACCTCTTCGGCGCGCTGCCCGATCCCCGCGACGGTCGATTTTGTTGTGGGAGGTGAACGATGAAGCTGACACCCCGTTTCATGGCGATAGTTGTGTTCGTAGTCTTGTTCGGCGGCATCATGCTTTCCGCCGCCCTGGGGCAGTGGGTTACCACCACCACCAAAGAGCCCATGACCTTCAAGGAAGGGGAATTCGCCGGCCAGTATAACCCGGCGGATATCCGTGGTTCCTATACCTTTGGAGACATTTCGCGCCTCTTCGGCATCCCGCTGGAAGATCTGGCGTTTGCTTTCCGCCTCACGGAGGGAGATCCGGCTTTGGTGAGACTTGGAACGCTGGAGGACAAGTTAGCGGATATGGGGGTCGACCTGGGCACCAGTTCGGTGCGCCTTTTCACGGCGCTCTATGCAGGGCTGCCTTTTGACCTGAGCCTGCAGGACAGCTATTTACTGCCTGAGGCAGTGGCGATTCTCAAGGAAAAGGCGAACCTGACAGCGGAACAGTCAGCCTATCTGGACACGCACACTGCCGATGAGGCAGCCCTCGTTCCGGCCCCGCAAGCAGGAATCACCGATGCAGCTCCCACGCCTGGCCTCAGGCCTCAGGGCAGCGGCGGAGGCTCCGGTATTCCGATTGCCGGCTATACACCGGAAGCCTACAGCGTGGTGGGTAAGACGACCTTCCAAGACCTGTTGGATTGGGGTGTCCGGCAGGAAGACATTGAGAACGTCATCGGTACGGACATGCCACTGGCGAGCATCGTCATCAAAGATTGGGTTACATCCCAGGGCTTATCTTTCCCGACGATCAAAGCGCAGCTGCAGGCTCTCGCAGACGCGGCTAAGTAAGGAAATTGGAAACTCCACCTCTTAAAGCCTTCCCTCAGGGGAGGCTTTTGTGTCAACCTTGCGGAACATGGAACAATGAGGGGTAAAAAACGTCTAAGTATTGAATGTGAAAGTTTAGCGTTTTGGAGGAATACGATGAAAAACCATTTACTGAGACTCATTTCCGTGCTGCTTGTTCTGACGGTTGGGCTGAGCGCCTGCGCCGCTCCGCCGCCCGAACCAGGCCCGCAGCCAGTGGATGAGCCCGCGCAGCCTGCGCCCCCAACAGCGGAGCCCGATGTGCCTGAGCCAACCGGGGAAATGCCTTACCCCATTCAGCCGGGCGCGAACGCTGAGACCGGCGAGGTCAAAAGCAATGTAGCTTATCTGAAAGACCCCCAAATCCCGGAGGAGGACCTGGCACTGTTCTCGGAAGCCCAGATGAAATTCGCGCTGGTGCTCTTCCGGCAGCTCCAGGCCGGCGAAAAGAACCTGATCTTCTCCCCTTACAGCCTCTACAATGCCCTGCAGATGACCAATGCCGGCGCGCGCGGGGAGACCCAGGCTCAGCTGGTCAAGGCTCTGCACGAAAGCATTGGCCCTGAACAGGCGCATGCCTGTCTGAACGCGCTCAACCAAAAACTGAACGAGAACCTGGCCGCCAGGGACCCCATGGGCACGCCTTTTACGCTGAGTGTTGCCAACGCGCTGTGGGGGCAGTTCGATTATCAGTTCCAGCAGGAATTTCTGGATACGCTGGCGAAATATTACGACGCCGGCATGCACACGGTGGACTACAGAGACCCGGAACAGGCATCCAGGCTTATCAATGCCTGGGTGGACGAAAAAACCCACTCCAAAATCAAGCAGTTGGTTTCGCCTGACGTGCTGGACGCGGCTACCCGCCTGGTTCTGACCAACGCGGTCTATTTCAAAGCCGGCTGGCTGTATGAATTCAATGAGGACAACACCATCGACGCGCCTTTTTATCTCATAGACGGCAGCAGCAAATCCGTGCCGACCATGCACATTGAAGAGCACTACGGGTACGCAAAAGGCGCGGGGTACAAGGCTATCGAGCTGCCTTATTACGGCAGGGGCTACAGCATGGTTGTGATCATGCCGGATAAGCTTCAGGCTTACATGGACCAGTTGGACGCCGCGCAGCTCAATGACCTTTTGAAGAGTTTATCGAACCAAAAAGTGCGGCTGGCCATGCCCAAATTCAAGATCGAATCCAGTCTGGGTTTGGTGCAACCCCTGCAGGAAATTGGAGTTACTGACTTGTTTGACTCAGATGCAGCCGATCTTTCCGGTATGTCCGGCACCAGGGACCTCTTCGTGAGCGGCGTTCTGCAGAAAGCCTTCGTGGAAGTGAACGAGAAGGGTACTGAAGCGGCTGCCGCGACCGCCGTGATCGCGAAAACAACCTCCTTGCCGGTAGAGGAGGATCCGGTTGAATTGAACCTGGATCACCCCTTCCTGTTCCTGATCATGGAACGCAGCACCAATACCATTCTGTTCATGGGCACGGTGGTCAATCCATAACCCTTACCTGATAATCCGTAACGGCGGAACCTTTTGGTTCCGCTGTTTGCGATTAAAAGGGGGGCTGGTGTTAACCGGCCATGTAAGCCATGGAGATCGTTCCCGGCCCGGTGTGCGAGCCAATCATAGGGCTGACCTCAGAGCGGATCACTTCCACCGGGTGGAAGCGCTCAACCGCTTCTGCTTCCATGGCGATCAAATCTTCCTCACATCGGGCATGGAAGGGCGCGATGCGGATGTTTTCTTTGCCCGCCACTTGTTTCTCGATCAGGTCCAACATGCGCGAGATGGATTTTTTGCGCGAGATGACGCTCTCCACCAGTTCGATCTTGCCGTCGCGGATCTCCATGATTGGCTTAAGGTTGAGCGCGGAACCCAAAAGGCGCTTGGCGGAGTTGATCCGGCCGCCTTTGTGCAGATAATCCAGCGTGGCCACCGTAAAGTAGACGCCAATCTTGGGGTAGGCCTCCAACGCAACCTGCTCCAGGGTTTTAAGGTCCGCGCCTTGCTCAGCAGCGCGGCAGACTTCCAAAACCATGAGGGAGAGTGCCATGGCGACCAACTGGGTATCCACGATCACCAGATTGGAGGGATTGCCGAGTTCTTTGGCTGCCTGTATGGCAGAATCGTACGTGGCGCTGAGGCCTCGGGAGATCCCCATGTAGATAACGTCCTTGCCCTGGTTGAGCGCGTCTTTGAAAACATCCAGAAACTGGCCCACGGTCACCTGGCTGGTGGTGGGGATGGTCTCGCTGTTTACCAGACGCTCGTAAAACTCCGCTGCCTGGATATCCTTGCCGTCAAAATAGGATTTACCATCCCAATGGATGGTCAGTGAAGGAACTGCTATGTCATAGCGCTGCACAAACTCCTGGGGTAAATAAGCTGATGAATCCGTTACGATAGCAACTTTGCTCATTGTTTCTCCTCAGTTTCAAGTATTAATGCTTGAAACTTGAAATGAGTATAGCATAATTGGCTTAATGTTTTACGCTGTATTTGTACGCGTAAATCCCAGCTGGCAAAACCTATCAGTGAGAAAGATGAGAGGAATTGAGAGTGATTGCAACAAGAGCTTCCATAAAATAGGCGTGTTGTGATTTTTATTAACAAAGGAAAATGGATATGAATAACGAAATAAACATCGAAGCACCTGTTCAAGCCGAAACCAGCCCGGCCGGGGAGGTCAAAAAGATTAAGCCCGACCTGAAGCACGGTGGAACGGTTCTGCTGGCAGCTCTGGCGATAGGAACGCTGCTGCAATTCTTTATTTATGAAAACAAATACGGCGCGCAGTGGGCGATTGCCGCCAATCTGCTCGTTTTGGGCGCCGTACTGCTGGCACGGCAATCCGGGTATAAACTGCCCTGGCAGAGCTGGATTCTGGCAGCCGCGGCTATCGGATTGAGCTTACTGACCGTGTTTCGAGTTGAGGGCTATACCAGCTTCACTTTGGCGGCTGTCTCTTTTGCCGCCTTGATTGTGCTGGCTTCCACGTTTGTGACAGGCCAGTGGGCGTCCTTCCGCCTGCGCGAACACATTACGGCCTTTTTGCACCTGCTGTTTTCAGTCCTCATCGGGCCTTTTGCGTTGCTCAAACGGCCGGCGGGGCAGTCAGCACAGCCCAAAACCAAGCGGGGGATCCCCCCGGTAGTGAAATCTGTCTTAATTGGTTTGCTGATCTCCCTGCCGCTGCTCTTTATTTTTGGAACGCTCCTGATGTCTGCCGATTCGGTTTTTGGCAAGCAAATGAGCGACCTCTTCCGGGACGTCTTTTCCTTACAGTCGGAAGACCTGATCTACCGGTTAATCCTGACCTTCGTACTCACTTATCTGGTTTTTGGCGCCCTCGCGCATGCCCTGACTGCCGGGGTTCAGCGGAAAGAGATGGAGCCAGACCAGCCTGCCATTAAACCTTTCCTCGGGCTCACGGAGAGCGCTATCGTTTTTGGCAGCCTGAACCTGCTGTTTGGCGCGTTCCTACTGGTGCAATTCCGCTACTTCTTTGCGGGCGAAAGCAATATTGGCATCAGCGGCCTTAGCTATGCTGAATACGCCAGACGGGGTTTCTTCGAACTGGTGGTGGTGGCGTGTCTGGTACTGCTGCTGTACTTTGTTCTGGATGCCTTTACAAAGCGTGAGACAAGTCCGCAGAGGCGCACTTTTTCTGTTTTAGGCGCGCTGCTCATCGCCCAGGTGGGCGTGGTGCTGGTCTCGGCGTACAAACGGCTGGAACTGTATGAACTGGCTTACGGCTTCACGCAGACGCGCGTGGCGGCGCATGTGGTGATTATCTTTATTGGCGTGCTTCTGCTGGCGTTTTTGCTGATGGAGCTCACGCGCCGGTTCAAACATACCGCCCTGGTGCTCTTTTTAGCGGCCATCCTCTTTGCCGTGACCCTGACAGCTTTGAATGTGGATAATTTCGTGACCGAGCGCAACATCGCGCGGGGGTTGGCCTCAACGCCCAACCCGGAAGCAGCTTATTCATCCAGGAGCTACGGAGCAAGCGGCGTGGATGCCAGCTACCTGATCTTTGATGTCTCCGCCGATGGTGTTCCGGCAATGGTCCGGGCGCTGCGGTCAGAAGCACTGGATGCGGAAATGCGCCAGAAGCTTGAGGCGGTCTTTACCTGCCGCAGCGTGAGGTATCAGGAGCAAAACTCAGCGGACAGGCCCTGGTTCTCATTGAATGTTTCCAAAGTGCGCGAAGGCCGGCTTTACCAGGAAAATGCTGACCTGATCGACCTGGATTTGTTGGTGGAGGAGGAAGCCCCATTCAGCAGATTCAAATCTGAAGGGGTCATGATTGATGACAATTATTACGCTTGCCGTTTCCCTGACGACGGGTGGGATTAGGCTGACATAAGTATGATAAAGAGGAAAAACGCAGTAATGAACAGGGTTATGGCACTCAAAACGAATACGGCCGGTGAAAAAATGATTGTAAATCAGGCCTTAGCATAAATAAATGTTCGTTACATTCTGATGTTTGGGGGTTATTGCGGACCCCCTTTTAATATCATTGCAGCGGTTTGTTGATTATTAAAGAAAAACAAACCGCTTCTATTTTACTGTTGACATATCTAATAGATATGTTATATTAGCGTCAAATTGAGGAGATTGTTATGTCTACTAAATTTGCTTTGTTGGGTTTACTGAATATAAGAAAAATGTCAGCTTATGATTTGGCAAAGTTTGCCAAAGAATCCATAGGCTATTTTTGGAATGAGTCTTACAGCAATGTTCACCGAACCTTAAAAATCCTTGCTGATGAAAAACTTATAAAAGAACTGCCCGAAAAAGGGAGCCGGAATAAGAACATTTTTGAAATTACAGACCTTGGCAAAGAGGCTTTATCAGAATGGTTGTCAAATCATGAATACTCAATCATCTACAGAGATGAGCTGCTGCTGAAGCTGTTTGTCAGTAAAAAAAATGATTATCCGGCCATCTTGCAGGATTTAAAAAAGGTTCTCGGTGAGCTGCTTGTGCAGCGTCAAGTTTATTCAGAACTACAGGAGTTTGTTTCAACTAAACAGGACAATCTTTCATACAGCCTCGTTTTGGATTACGGCACAGTAGAAAATGAGGCAACAATAAAATGGCTTGAAAAAGCAATCAAACGAATCGAGGAAGAATTATGAAAAAGGCTTACATTAATCTTGTGATTACTATTTTAGTGGTAGCAGCAATGATAGCTGCCATTCTCTATCTTATGAACCATTCGCTCTTCACCTTTACTTTGCTTAGTACAAACTATCTCAACAAAACCTTTGTCTATCAGGCAACCACACTTGTTTTAAGCCTGGTGATAGTATTGATAACTGCCTTACAAACCAAATTCCAATCTATTAAGCTGTTATCAGTAAAAAATATCGACGGTGAGGTTATTCCCGAACCTTGGATCGGTATTACAAAAAAGAATAAAGATACATGGAAAAAACTCGGACTGAACTTCACAATCATGATCAGTGTTGTAACGGCAGTGGTTATATTTTTTCAGGTTTACCGAAACGGGGTAATCCAAACTCTCACTGTTCCAATTTTTCTGCTGATTGTATTATTTGCTCTCGTAAACAGTTTTGTTGAAGAAGTCACGTTTCGCCACACCTTTACAAGTATTGTCGAATACCATAAACTCAGCCCGTTTATTTCTAAAACCCTGTCGCTTATTATCTTTGGGGGTGTACATTATCTTGGTACGCCGGGAAAAATACCGGGAGTTATACTGGCCGGATTTTTAGCCTGGTTTTTGTCTAAAAGTATTCACGAAACAAAAGGCTTCTTTTGGGCGTGGCTGATTCATTTTTTGCAAGATGTAATTATCATGACTGCCCTATATCTGACACTGGCGTAAACAGCATTAAACCGGGCTCATCATTTGCTGAGCGCAACGCTAAGCTCTAAAGCTGGTAGAAGGTATAGGCAATATGAGCCCGGGCAATTACTAAGAAAAATCCATCGATGTCTTTGGCGATGCGTATGCGCAAATAATGAGCCTGTACGTCTCAAACGCCGGCAAAAGCGACGGCGATCTTTTTACACTGCCGGAAGCTTCCGGATTTATATCCCGTGTCGCGGTTGTCGGTAATACAGAGGTAAACAAGGTCAGCGAATAGAATTCTTAGGACTTTTAAGATGGTTCTAAGCAGCACATCAATCCTTCCCCTCATTATAATATGACATAATATTGCCTTGTTATTTAAGTCTTTTTCAAGATAGAAAAAGGCCGGGTAAGATTGAATTAACCATAGCGATAGCTGTTCTAATTGTCGCTGCAGCTCTAATGGTTTTAGATTAATTCGAAAAATTTATGAGGATCGAGTATATGGAATTTGGATGGATCAATGTGTTTGGTGCGGTTATTGTGGTTTTTCTGATGGTACCAAATGTCGTTTATGCCATAAGAAACAAAGATGAGAAAAATCTTTGCACTAATCAATACATGAACGTGATGGAGCAGATCGGACGGTATGCCTGCATCGTTTTGATGTGGTTTCCTCTACTGGTTTGGAAATTCAGCTTTGCCAGCGCATTTGAAATGCCGGTTTATCTGGCAGGCAACGGTGTGCTCTTGGTTGCGTATTGGATCGTTTTCGCGCAATATCTAAAAGAGAGGAATACAAGCCGCGCGCTGATCCTGGCTGTATTGCCCGCGTGTATTTTCCTTCTCAGCGGACTGCTGCTGAGGCATTGGCTGCTTGTGGGCTTTTCTCTCCTGTTCGCAATCGGGCACATTTATGTGACACAAAAGAACGCAGAAGCAGCTATTAAACATCCACCTGCGTAATTTGGGGTATAGGGTGTTAAAATAGGGTATCAGAAAGAAACAGTTTCTTCTCGATCACACAGGAGTAAAAATGAAGACAAGTAGATTTTTATCCATGCTTTTTATAGGCTTACTGATTGCCTCGTTGGTCGTATCCGGCTGCTCGCTGCTGATCCGCCCCAAAACAGGCGATGTCAAAGGCACGCTGGAAAACGTGGCTTCACAGATCGGACCCACCATTGAGGCTTTGGTGGAGACATCCATCCCAGCCACAGCTGAGGCACTGGTGACCCAGATCCCGCCCACAATTGAAGCGGCAATCACCCAAATCCCGCCCACCTTGGAAGCAGCTATCACCGAGATTGCGCCCCTGCCTTTCGGACCCGACCTGGGGAACGTTAAAACGATCGACCAATGGGGTACGAGTTTTCTGCTGCCGGAAGCAGTTGCCAGCGATGCCCTGGCTTCTGTAGTCCCGTTGGATATAGAATTCCTGATGGACACTCCGGTTGAACTGCCGGACGAGTATGATTTTATACTTCAAGGTTATGCCATCCCGGACGCCTTCCACAAACCTGTCATCCATATCTATGATGTGGAGAAGATCAGCAACGTTAACCCAGTCTATGCGGAGACTGTGCAATACCTTAAACAATACCTACAGGATAAACCCACCCAGGCGAGAAGCAGCGATGGTTCCACATTGGGAAAATACGCGCCCTTTCTGCCATTCTGGCCAGCCGCGCAGATCTTCGTGAGCAACTTCAATTATCAGGACTTCCAAAATGGAAAAGGCGTCAGCTATCTTACGACCTTTCATCAGGCACTTTACCCTTTGGATAATTACAACCTCTTCTATACCTACCAGGGTATCACCGATGACGGGAAGTATTATATTTCAGCCGTGCTGCCAATCCGCAACCCGCTATTGCCGGATCAAGCTCCCCAGCCAGATGATTCCTTTTTTGATGGCTACAGGCTTTATCTGGAGGAAGTGGTGAGGAACCTCAACGCGCAGCCTGCTGAGACCTTCACTCCTAACCGGGCATTATTGGACGGGATGATGGGCACGTTTGAAGTGAGTTTGCCTTAGAACAGCTTTAAGTTGAATCAAGCAGGGCTGATCGCCCTGCTTTTTTAATGTTAGGATCTGTACTATTTTAAACAGGCCTCTCCACGCTGCCAAGGGTTGGATGGGAGCAAATGA
This sequence comes from Anaerolineaceae bacterium, assembly GCA_040772525.1. Classification (GTDB taxonomy): domain Bacteria; phylum Chloroflexota; class Anaerolineae; order Anaerolineales; family Anaerolineaceae; genus Mesolinea. The sequence continues at coordinate 1,308,319 of JAXGXZ010000001.1, forward strand.
ACAGGAAGCACTAAGCCATGGCATTTTGAAAATAGTATCTTAATGCCGAATAAGGTAAGATTAAATCATGTTTTTACCAATGACACTTCAGGAAATGGAGCAGCTTGGCTGGGAGCGTCCGGACGTTATCCTGGTCAGCGGGGACGCGTATATCGACAGCCCCTACAACGGCATTGCCCTGCTTGGCCATCAGTTGGCGGCGGCAGGCTACCGCGTGGGCGTGATCTCCCAACCCGATGTGAGCTCTGAGTCAGACATCTCCCGCCTGGGAGAACCGATCCTGTTCTGGGGCGTTTCTGCGGGCGCGGTGGACTCGATAGTTGCCAATACTACCGCTTTGGGCAAACCGCGCAAACTGGACGACCATACCCCCGGCGGGCAGAATAACCGCCGGCCTAACCGTGCCACCATCGTGTACACCAACCTGATCAAGAGAGTCTTTAAAGACACAGTGCCGGTTGTTCTGGGCGGGGTGGAAGCCTCTCTCCGGCGGGTAGCGCATTATGATTTCTGGACGGACAGACTCCGCCGTTCTGTGCTGCTGGATGCGAAGGCGGACTATTTGCTCTACGGCATGGCCGATTTGAGCATTCTGGAACTGGCACAGGCCCTCAAAGAGCAAAAGGACCCGAAGACCATCCGGGGTTTGTGCTATGCCTCCGCCCAGAAGCCGGAAGACGCGCTGGAGCTGCCCAGCTGGGAAGACGTACAGACAGACAAAGCCGCCTTCACGCGCATGTTCCATATCTTTTATGCCAATAATGATGCCATCACAGCCAGGCGTCTGGTTCAGCGCTACGGGGAGCGTTATGTTGTCCAAAACCCGCCTGCCAGGCCATTGACTACGCAAGAGCTGGACGCGGTCTATGCCTTGCCCTATGAGCACGCTGTACACCTGTTTGATCTGGCACAGGGTGATGTGCGCGCCATGGAGACGATCCGGTTCAGCATTCCCACACACCGCGGTTGTTATGGTGAGTGTAATTTCTGCGCCATCGCCGTGCATGAAGGCCGTCGGGTGAGCTGGCGCTCGGAGGAGTCCATCCTGGCTGAGGCTGAACAGATGCGCGGCCGCCCGGGATTTAAGGGCATCATTTACGATCTTTCCGGCCCAACCGCCAATATGTACGGTTTTGAATGCCGTATCAAGAGCAGCCGGGGTGCCTGCGCGAATAAGCGCTGTATCTATCCGGCGGTGTGTTCCAAGCTTGGAATCACCCATGCCCCGGCAGCGCGGCTGATGCGCCGGATGCGCGAGGTGCCGGGCGTGAAGAAGGTCTTTATCGGTTCCGGTATCCGCCACGATATGGTAGTGGCGGATAAAAAGACCGGCCGCGAGTACCTGCAGGAACTGGCGCGGCATCATGTTTCAGGGCAACTCAAACTGGCGCCGGAACACTCGGAACCCAGGGTGCTTGCGCGCATGGGAAAACCGGGCGTGCAGCCACTCCTGACTTTCAAGCGGGAATTTGAAAAGGTCAGCGAGGAAGCAGGCAAGACTCAATTCCTCACCTATTACATCATCGCGGCTTATCCGGGCTGCACCAATCAGGATATGATCAACCTGCAGAACTTTGCCAGCCAGTCCCTGGGCATCCTGCCTGAGCAGACCCAGATCTTCACCCCGACGCCTTCCACCTATGCCAGTGTGATGTACTACACTGAAAGGGATCCCTGGACCGGGGAGCCGCTCTTTGTGGAGAAGAGCGTTACGGGTAAAATGCAGCAGAAAGCACTTATCAGTGGTTGGCGCGGGCAAGGCCGTTCTCCCCAGTCACAGAAGGGTAAGAACTACATGACAGACAATTATCAGGACCCTTCAGGGGATTTGGATGAATACGAACGCGTACGCAGACTGCGCGAGGAACCGCAGGTTCCAGGCGCAGGACAGCGAAAAAAGCGGCCCTATGCCCGTAAATCCGGGTTTACCAAACCCAATGAGCCACCCAAAGAGACCCGCGTGGTCAGGGATGATTACGGGCACTTTTTCAATAATCGCAGGCCGGAGGGCTGGGTGGATAAACGCAAACCTGACCGGGTCGCCCCGCGAGAGGGCAGCCGGGGTTATGCTTTGGAGCGTCCGCGCCGGCAGAGCGGCGGTTACACGAAGCCAAACGGAGAATATGGCCAGGAACGTGGCGAAAATCAGCGGCCTCCCCGCAGAGAAGGCGAGTGGAAGCCGAGAGAACGATCTGAAGGCTCCCGCTCGTACAAACGGGATGGGGAACGGAAACCACGTGAGCAAGGTGAGGGTTCCCGGCCTTATCGCAAACCGGGAGAGGGCTACCGGAGTGAACGGTCAGACCGTCCTTACCGCCCGCGCACGGAAAGACCTGCCGGAAGCACGAAAAAACCCTTCCAGAGCAAAAGGCGGTACCAGGACCGGCAGCAGGGGGGTGCACCAGGCGCTGACCGAAATCCCTACACACGCCCGGAGAAACCGGATGCGGACAGAAAACCGGGCAGCTGGCAACGGCCAGACGAGCACAAGCCCTATAAAAAGCCTTATCAGGGCTCACGCGGGACCGGCAAGCCGGATTCTGGCCGCAAAGACCAGCATAAGCCTTCCCGCCGCCCCAGCCAGCCCAATCAGGCGCAGAAAAAAGACCAGGAATGAGCGGCTCTTCGGCACCCACCCTTATTCTGAGTCTGGTTTCAGTAGTGGTTCTGCTGTTTGTGGTATTCAGGTTGATCCGCAAAAATGAAGCCAACCAGCGCAAGGCATTGGCGGTGAACCCCTCGGAAATCAGACACCCCTTTGCTGAAACAGCCGTATTTCCAACCGGATTTGTTAAACCCAATAACGCAAGCCAGGCAGACATGGAATCAGTGATCCGCCGGGCAGCCGAGGAGTGGAAAAACACATGTATCCTGCCTGATCTTGAACCGGGCAGAAGCTTTATTCCCATAGGAGTGGAAAAAGTTTTTCTGCGCTACCGCTATTCTGCCACCAGTCTGGGTCAGGCAATGGGCATGTGGGCGAGCCTGATGTTGGCAAGTGAAGACCCCCGCGCGCAGGAACAGTTCGATAATCTGTTAGCCTTGCTGATGGCCAACCCGTCCCGCGAGTACTTCGCATTTTCGAGCTGGCAGATCATCCCGGACCTACGCCCTTCCCGCCGGCAGGAAGCCGACCTGCACGCGGAGAGCTGGCTGGTTTGGCTGCTGCTGAAAGCGAAGGAGCAGTGGTCTGAGAAAAGTCGCTTTGACTATGAACAGCTCGCCTTAGCCAAAATGGAGGCGCTTCAACAGGCTGAGCATGAAGATGATCAGGGTTTGTCCCTGCCTTTGTTTTGGGAGGACTTTCATGCTTTAGGACATGGAGAAGTGAGGCGGGAGAAGACAGACAATTTCTCCGGTGAAGAGGGTGAGGGGCCGGAGCAGGTACTTCAGGCTCTGCACCTGGGGCTTTATCAGCTCAGCGGAAGGTCAGAGAAGTCTGGGAAGCAATCGGGTTATTCTGCCCGCGGCCTTGAGCGGGTTCTGAATACCTTTGCCCGCGGGGTGGGTCAGGAATCGGAGGATGAACTGCGTTCCGGCCAGTTTAGCGCGCTGGCGCAGCTTTGTTGTTACACGCCTCTGATTATGGCAAGCGCGGACCAGACGCTGGTTAATCAGCTTTGGCAGCTCCTGGAAACCACACAGCCCAGACCTAAAGATGCCTATGGTGCCACTCTGCGCCTGCTGGCGCTGCTGCTCATGGCTGGCAAGGGTTGGATGTTCCGTTAATTGACAGGCAAAGGGTGGGGTGCTGATAGGGTTGATTGGCTTTTTATTACGATAAACCCAGATCCCCACGTCGCTATCGCTCCTCGGGATGACGGTGGTTTGTCGCTGCCGCTCCTCGGGATGACGGGAGTAAGTCACTGTGCCTCTTGGGGTGGCGGGTTCTTGTCATTGCGCAGCGTGGCAACCTGGGGTTGAAGTTGGGTTGTCAAGATAAACCCAGACCGCCACGGCACTTTTGTGCCTCCGATGACGGATTAATTTTGTCATGTTATGCCTCTCATAGCATGAACCATAAGGCCACCATATTCACAATGATGCCCTGTCAGAATAGAGGTTCTCAAATCCTTATTGTCGTAACTTGCCTGCATTACAAAAGAAATCAGAAAATATGGAAATTACATTACGTTGATCACGCGCACATCGATGCGGGCGAGCATGGATTCCACATCTTCCCGCCGGGTTTGGTGAATGCGTTCACTCTGTACCACGGCGGCGCCAAAGGCAGCCCCCCAACGGGCGCTGTCCGCCAGAGAAAGTTTCATCGCCAACCCGTAAACCAGTCCAGCCATAACCGCATCCCCTGAGATCACAAAATTACGGGCTTTCATCTTAGGCGGCAGTGCCAGCACCATTTCCTTTTGCGTCGCCAGTAAAACCCCCAGGCCGCCGATGGTCATGGCCACATTTTCAGCTCCGTGGCGCAGAAAAGAAAGTACTGCCCTTTGGGCATCACTATAATTGCGGATGGGAAAGCCGGCAAAAGCCTCGGCTTCGGCAATCTCTGGTTTTACCAAAAATGGGTGTGCCTCCACACCCAGGCGCAGCGCCTGGTCGTAGGCGTCAAAAAACACCCGTGCGCCTTTTGCCTGAACCATACTGATCAGATCCGCGTAAAAGGTGTCCGGGACGTCCTGCGGCAGGCTGCCAGAGGCGACCCAGATGTCGCCTTCCTTTGCAAGATTGGCGGCTTTCTGCAGCAGCGCGTCAATGGCATCCTGCGGGATATGCGGACCGGGTTCGTTCAGACGGATGTACCACTCGCCTGCCAATTCCCGGGCCATGGTGTTGGTGCGTGTTTCCTCTTCCACCCGGATAAAATCGGTCTGAATGCCCAGGTTATTCAGACCATCCACGAGCATTTTCCCGGCCGCGCCGCCTACCCAGGCAAGAGCAAGCACATCCTGATTAAGCAGTTTGAGGGCGCGGGAGACGTTAAAGCCTTTCCCGCCCCAGTCCAGTTCAGCGGGTTCGGTACGCAAAACCTCGTTAAAGCGGATGTGTTCCACCAATAGGGTGCGGTCGACGCTGGGGTTGGGGGTGAGGGTGATAATCATCCTTATAATTCTAACAGCCTATGCGGGAAAAGGCTGACTGAATGGATCAAAAAACCAGCCGGCAGTGCTGCTGGCTGCTGAGGGTCTGAGTGTCAGGCGGCTGACATCTGCGGGTTCGGTGAAGAAGGCAGGGCGCCTTGTGTGAACTGGCTGTTGTAGAGTTCAGCGTAAAAGCCCTGTTTTGCCAAAAGGTCATCGTGGGTGCCCTGTTCAACAATATCCCCATCACGCAGTACCAAAATGCGGTCAGCGTTGCGGATGGTGGAGAGGCGGTGGGCGATAATAAAACTTGTGCGCCCTTTGCGCAATTTGTCCATTGCCTTTTGGATCAAAACTTCTGTACGCGTGTCCACAGAGCTGGTAGCTTCGTCCAGGATCAGGATAGGAGCGTCCACCAGGACCGCGCGGGCAATTGTGAGCAGCTGCTTCTGGCCGGCGGAAACATTGCTGGCTTCTTCATTTAACACCATCTCGTAACCTCCCGGAAGTGTGCGGGTAAAGTGGTCGACGTAAGCCATATCTGCCGCTCTTTCCACTTCTGCGTCCGTTGCACCTTCGCGGCCATAACGGATATTTTCCCGGATGGTGCCATTGAACAACCAAGTGTCCTGCAGCACCATGGCAAATATCGACCGCAGGTCATGCCGGGTGAAATCCTGAATATTCGTTCCATCCACAAGGATCTCTCCGGAATCCACGTCATAAAAACGCATCAGAAGTTTAACCAGTGTGGTTTTACCCGCGCCGGTGGGCCCGACAATGGCGATCTGCTGCCCGGGCTTAACCACAACGGAGAAATTATGAATCACCGGACGCTCCGGGTCATAGCCAAAACGCACATTGCGGAATTCCACAGAGCCCTTGATCTGTTCCGGTCTCGGGCAGATGCTGCAATCTGGTGTGATCTCGGGTTCTGACAGGAACTCAAATACCCGTTCAGCGGCCGCGGCAGTTTGCTGCAGCACGTTGGAGATGTTGGCAATCTGCATCAGCGGCTCGTGGAAAGAGCGCAGGTACTGGATAAAAGCCTGAATGTCTCCCAGATTTAACCGGTTGCGGATCACCAGATAGCCGCCCAGGATGGAAATGGCTACATAGCCAATATTGCTAATAAAGCGCATGATCGGCATGATCATGGTGGAGAGCAGTTGCGACCGCCAGGCGCTGTCATAAAGCGTGCTGTTCAGCCCCTCAAACTTTCGGTTGGACTCTGCCTCACCATTGAAGGCTTTAATAACGATATGCCCGCCGTACATTTCTTCGATATGTCCGTTAATATGCCCGAGATACTCCTGCTGCTGGCGGAAATACTTCTGGGAGCGCGAGACTACAATGCGGATCACAATCATGGAAAGCGGCACAACGGTAAGCGCAATGACTGTCATGGGCAGACTGATGGTGAGCATCATGATCAGGATACCGATTACGCTGGTCAGGGACGTAATCATGGTGGAGAGACTTTGGTTGAGCGTGGCGCTGATGGTGTCAACATCGTTGGTGACCCGTGAAAGCACCTCGCCCTGCGTCATCGTATCAAAAAACTTCAGCGGTAAGCGATTGAGTTTCTCAGAGATATCCTTGCGGAAACGATAGGTGATATCCGCAGAGATGGAGGTCATGATAAAGCCTTGAATATAGTTAAACAGAGCCGAAAGGAAATAGAGGGCGCCGGTACGCAGCAGAATCTGTTTGATCAGAGCGAAGTCGATCCCCTTTGGGTCGCCGCGCATCATGCGCTGCACGCCGGCGTAGAGTTCAGTGGTGGCGCTGCCGAGCAGTTTGGGACCGAAAATAGCAAAAACGGTTCCTGCGGCTGCAACGAGCATGACCAACAATAAAAGCAGACGATATTTGCCCAGATACTGAATAAGCAGGCGCATACTTTGTTTGAAGTTACGTGCTCTTTCTCCGGGCATCAAGGCCATCGGTCCGTGCCTGCGTCCCTGAGGGCGCGCGCGCGGTAGTTCCGTGGCTCTGGAAGGCGCACTGATTTTTTCTTTATCGTTATTGTTTTGCTCCAGGGTCATGCCAGTTCCTCCTGGCTAAGCTGAGATTGTGCAATTTCACGGTAAGTTTGGCATTTTTCCATCAATTCAGAATGCGTTCCCCGACCGACCAACCTGCCATCATCCAGAACGAGGATCTGGTCCGAGTTTTTGGCAGTGGCTGCCCTTTGGGTGACCACGATGATGGTGCTGTCTTTTACCGTTTTCTTCAAGGCGCGGCGCAAGGCGGCGTCCGTCTTGAAATCCAGGGCAGAGAAACTGTCGTCAAAAATGTATACCGGCGGCTTCTTAATCAGTGCCCGGGCAATGGAGAGGCGCTGCTTTTGTCCGCCGGAGAGATTCGCACCTGCCTGGGCGATCTCGGTTTCCAGGCCTTCCGGACTGGCGAAAACGAAATTAGCTGCCTGGGCTGTCTCCAGGGCTTGCCGCATCTCTTCCTCACTTGCGTCTGGTTTACCCACTTTGAGGTTGGAATTGACCGTGCCGCTAAAGAGCAGTGCGCGTTGGGGCACATACCCTATCTGCTGGCGCAGATCCTCCTGTGTGAGGTCGCGGATATCTACGCCGTCCAGCAGGATGGCACCTTTATCTACCTCAAAGAAACGTGGGATGAGCTGAACGAGAGTGCTCTTGCCGGATCCGGTGGAGCCGATGATAGCGGTTGTTTTACCGGGTTCTGCGGTAAAGCTGATGTCGTGCAATGCATCTTCCTCCGCGCCCGGGTAGCGAAAATCCACATCCCTGAATTCGAGTTTGCCCTGGGTTGGTTGGGGGATATTTTGGGGTTCTGCCGGGTCCTGAATTTGAATGGGCGTCTCCAAAACATCCGCAATGCGCTCGGCAGAAACAGCAGACCGGGGAATCATGATAAAGAGCAAGGAAAGGTTGATAAAAGAGAACATGATATGCATGGAATACTGCATAAAGGCCATCATGTCGCCCACACGCAAGGTGGAAGCGGCAATTTCCCGCGCGCCGACGTAGATAATGAAGACGTTCAGACCCGTCATCACTAGGTTCATCAGCGGGAAATGCGCCACCATGACCCGGCCGATGAACAGACCGGTGCTGGTAAGCTCCTTATTAGCCTTGTCAAAGCGTTTTTCTTCGTAAGACTCCTTGTTGAAAGCCCGTACAACCAGCATGCCGGACAGGTTCTCACGCATCACCAGATTAAGGCGGTCTACCAGGGACTGCACAATTTTGAATTTGGGCACCACGATAGTAAAGGTGATCGCGATGATTATGACGATTAAGATCACAGCGAGCGCGATGAGCCACCACATATTAGGACTTTTGGAGAGCGCCCGCACAATACCGCCAGCCGCAATCAGAGGCGCCATGAGTGCCATGCGCACGAGTATGTACATCATCTGCTGAACCTGAGCAATGTCGTTGGTGCTGCGCGTGATCAGCGAGGCTGTGGAGAAGGTGTTAAATTCCGCGGTGGAGAAACGCCCCACCTTGTCAAAAATTGCGGAACGCAGATCCCGTGCTATACCAGCAGAGGACCTGGCTGCCAGAAAGCTGACCGAGAGCGAAGTGACTACGGTCAGCAGCGCCAGCAAAAGCATGACCGCACCGGTGCGCAGGATATAGTTTGTCTGTTTACTCTGTATGTCAATACCAATTTGTTGATACTCCATGCTCACGGCACGAATGGCAAGTTGGTTGAGCATGGTGCCCTCAAGCAGATCGAGCTGCTCTCCGGCTTTGGAGAGCATTGTGCTGCGTACCTCGGCTGGCATTTTTTCCAGCGCGGCAAACAAATCCAGATCAGGAGGGAGCGCCGCGAGCCGCTCTTGAAAATCCGGGCCCAATACTTGCGCAGCTTGCTCCGGGTTTTCTTTGAGCATGGTAATGCCCTGCACGATCACCAGGGGTTTGGTGATGGCCTGCTCCAGAATGCTGCGGGCGGCAGGCTCAGGGCTATTAAGCAGCCACAGCGGTCCGCTGCCGCCGGCAGGGTAGGCTGGGTCTGCGGCAACCGTGGGATCCACCAGCCGGTAAGCAGCCTGCAGATTGGCCTGCTCCTCTTCATTTTGAAAGAGTGCTAGCTTCTGCATGGTTTCCGGCCGCATGACGTCCGGAAGGGGGCTTTGAATGCCGTTCTGCTGAACACCCACGTTGACAATACGGGACATATAATCCGGCAAGGCCAAATTCGTGTTGGCCAGGATGAATACAAGGACCAGGGCTGCCAGATAAAGACGCCAATACTTCTTAATAAAGGGAAATATTCTTCGCATAGGTTATCTTAGTTAAATTTTTCTTTTGCTCGTTGCGTTTGATTAAAAAGACTAAGCTTTTGGTTCATCAGGATGAGAGCGGGCAAAACAGCTGCCTTTTCCTGAGGGCTGAACGTGTCCAGGAAGGAGTCTATCCACTCATGACGCACAGATTTGATTTGCTGCACAACCTCCTGACCTTGCGCGGTCAGCGAAAGAGTCTTGGCGCGGCGGTCCTGCGGATCTTCCCGGCGGTCCACAAGCTGAGTTTCAACCAGTTTATCCAACATTTGCGAAACCGCGGCAGTCGTAATGCCCAGATGACGCGCCAGGTCATTGATGCCGGTTCCCGGTTCGCGGTGCAGAAAGAAGAGCGTATTGGTCTGTGAGAAAGAGTAGTTGTGTTCCTGATTGTAGGCCTGCATGGCGCGGATGGAGTGGCGCGTGGCCTGGTCTGCCCAATCGTGGAGCTGCTTTTTGACGTCTTCTGCCATAATAAACTTACCTTAATAGTTAAATGCGCTTAACTATAAGAGCAACTATTAAGGATGTCAATAGGATTTGCAACATTTATATTAGGTTTTTGAAGGAAATTTCATTGCAGTGATCTTACGGTGCGGGGAATGCCTGTGTCTGGAAGCTTTCAACAGCTTTCAAGTGTGCTCCATTGAAGCGGAAGGAAAAGACCACAGGTTGTCCGGTGGGGGTTTCGTTCATTTTTAAGGCACTCTCTTCACAACCCACCACTCTGCCTTCAGCATCGTAAAGTGTCGTAAAGAGAAGAGCTTCGCTGTTTTGTCCATTTTCGGGCACCACTGCTACCCCGTTGATCAGATAGTTTCCGGCAGCCCCATCGAAGCTGCCGCGCGTGATATAGGCTTCCAACGGGTCGGGAATATCAGGTATGGTTGTGTAGTTTTCAAGGCTGAGTTTGTAGCTGTGATATCCCGGAGGGCGGGGCAGCTGCAGTTGAAAGCAGGCGTTGGCTTCGGCTGGCACAATTTTGCTCAGCGGCTCACCTTGCAGCGAAGCCAGCAGCTGGCCTTTGCGGTCAAACAGATCCGCCTGGATGACCACCTGTCCCACCGCGGCGCTATCATGATTTGCAACCTCTCCCTTGATAACCACAAAACGGTCCTCCGTTCCCTGAATGGCGGCTGAGCTGTTGCCTTTGATCTCAAACGGTACATGAGAGACATAGGCAGGCAGATAGAGGAAATAAGCGGACTGGGCGGTTTTCGTGCTGAGCTGGCGTGCTTCGAATGGCCAGATCTTAAAGTACGACGCTAGGAGTAGATAGTTGATCAACAGTAAACAAGTCAATAACAGAAGTCTGAATGCCTTTTTTGACTCGTCCAAACCAACACTCCCTAAAGAATACTTTAGGCAGTTCGTGCAACCTTTATGCCATGCAATTCGCGCGAAAGAACCTCACCCCAGCTAAAGAGCAGGGCACTTGCAGAGGCTGGAACCGGTTTTTGTTCAGTCGACCCAGTCAAAAGTACGCGTAACAGCTTTTTTCCAACCCTGATAACGCCTCTCCCGCTCAGCCTCCGGCATGGCGGGGAGCCAGCGCTTGGCTTCTGCCCAGTTGGCGCGCAAGTCGGCCTGCTTTTCCCAGAAGCCCACCGCCAGCCCGGCGGCATAAGCCGCGCCCAAAGCAGTTGTCTCGGAAACGCTCGGGCGTATCACCGGCACGCCTAACATGTCCGCCTGAAATTGCATAAGCGTATCGTTATGCACCATGCCGCCATCCACCTTGAGCGATTTTAAGACCACACCGGAGTCCAGATTCATAGCCTCGAGGACTTCACGGGTTTGATAGGCAGTGGCTTCCAGCACCGCGCGGGCAAGATGGCCGCTGTTGATATAACGGGTCAGACCGACAATGGCGCCGCGGGCATTGCTCTTCCAGTAGGGCGCGTACAGGCCCGAGAAGGCAGGCACAAAGTAGATGCCGCCGCTGTCTTCTACCTGCTTTGCCAGCGTTTCGATCTCCGCGGAAGATTTGATCAGTCTTAGATTGTCACGAACCCACTGCACCAGCGCGCCGGTGATGGCGATTGATCCTTCAAGGGCGTAAATGGCTGCCTCATCCCCGATCTTGTAGCCCAAAGTGGTCAGCAAACCGTGATGGCTGCGGATGGGAAAGGTACCGGTGTTCATGAGCATGAAGCAGCCGGTTCCGTAGGTGTTTTTTGCCTCCCCTGGGTCAAAACAGGTTTGTCCAAACAGCGCAGCCTGCTGATCTCCCAGGTTGCCGGCGACGGGAACGCCCTCCAGCCCGGGCAAAGTACATTCGCCATAGACCTCGCTGGAGGAGCGGATCTCCGGCAGAACAGCTTCCGGAATCCCCATAATGGCCAGCATGTCAGCATCCCAATTGAGCGTGTGCAGGTTCATCAGCATGGTGCGGGAGGCATTGCTCACGTCAGTCACGTGCCTGCCGCCTTGTATGCCGCCGGTCAGGTTCCAGATTAGCCAGGTATCCATAGTGCCGAAGAGCAGCTCACCATTTTTTGCGCGTTCAGCTGCCCCGGGGACATTTCCCAACAGCCAGCGGGCTTTGGGGCCTGAGAAATAGGTTGCCAGCGGCAGCCCGACTTTGGCGCGGAAACGGTCCTGCCCTTCTTCAGCAGCCAGCTCCCTGATAATTCCGTCCGTCCGTGTATCCTGCCAGACGATGGCATTGTAAATGGGTTTCCCGCTTGATCTTTCCCAGATCAGGGTGGTTTCACGCTGGTTGGTGATGCCAACAGCTGCTATGTTCTGCCTGCCAGAGCCGTTTTTTTGGAGCACTTCGGCGATCAGTTTTTGGGTGTTGCGCCAGATTTCAAGCGCGTCATGTTCCACCCAGCCAGCCTGGGGGAAGTGTTGTTTATGTTCCTTTTGCGCCGTTGCGACCGGCTGCCCGGAATGGTCAAAAAGCATGGCACGCGTACTGGTGGTGCCCTGATCAATGGAAAGGATGAGTTGCGGCATGAGGGCTCTCCTTGAGCTGAGTGAAATTTCGCTTCCATTTTAACACGCCTCAAAGGGGCGATGCTGACTATAATAGGAACAGCCGCGTGTGCGCGGACTGGAGAGAAGGCATGCAAAAGAAATACGATTTTATTATTATCGGCGGAGGGGTGGTGGGCTGCATGATCGCCCGTTTCCTCAGCCGATATCAGGGCAGCATTCTGCTGATCGAAAAGGAAGCCGATATCGGCATGGGCGCAACGAGCGCCAATTCTGCCATCGTGCATCCGGGTTATGACCCGCTGCCCGGTTCCCTGAAAGCTCAAATGAACGTGCGCGGGAATGCCATGTACTCGCAGCTGGCTGAGGAACTGCATTTTGGCTTTGACCGCTGTGGAGATTTTGTGGTTGCTGTTGGCGATGGGGAACTGCCTAAATTGGAGCTGCTGCTGGAGCAAGGCAGGCGCAGCGGCGTACCGGAACTCAGCCTGATCAGCGGTGAAGAGATGCGCCGGCGGGAACCGGCTGTAAACCCGCAGGTTTCCGGAGCGCTTTGGGCAGCTACCGGCGGGGTGTGTGATCCCTTTCAGGTGTGCGTTGCCGCGGGCGAGAACGCGGTAATGAACGGCGCGGAAGTGCTGCTTTCCTGCGCCTTTGAAAATTTTATTTTCGATGGCAAGCGCATTGTAGGCGTTAACACTTCCCGCGGCGACTTTGGCTGCCGCTGGGCGATCAATGCCGCCGGCTTGTACGCCGATGCCGTGATGCACAAAGCCGGAGTGCGGCCGGACTTCTTCATCACTCCGCGCAAGGGCGAGTATTTCGTCTTTGACCGTGCCGCTTTGAGCCTGAAACACATCCTCTTCCCTGTGCCTACCGAGAAGGGTAAGGGCATTCTGGTGACCGCGACCGTGCACGAAAACGCCATCGCCGGCCCGAATGCCAATGCGGTGGAGAGTAAGGAAGACACTGCTTCCACTCAGGCAGGTTTGGACGAGATATGGAGCGGCGCGCAGAAACTGGTGCCGAACCTTCAGATTCGCAGCGTGATTGCCACCTTCGTGGGCTTGCGCGCGACCGGCAACGCGCCTTCGAGAGACAAAAGCCTCGCTTACCACAATGATTTTCTGATTGAAATCCCCAAAGAAGTGCAGGGGCTGGTGAATCTGGGCGGGATTGAATCCCCCGGGCTTACTTCCGCTCCGGCAATCGCGGAAGAAGTGGTCTGCTTACTCAAAGAAGCTGGTGAAACTCTGCAGGAAAAGAAAAACTGGAACCCCATCCGGCTGGCGCGCCCGCGCTTTACGCATCTTTCCCACAAAGAACGGCAGGCGTTAGTGGCAAAGGATCCCCGTTACGGGCGTGTGATCTGCCGCTGTGAAAACGTGACAGAGGGGGAGATACTGGCGGAAATTCATGCCCCCATCCCAGCTCGTACCTACGATGCCATCAAACGGCGCACCTGGTTGGGCACCGGACGCTGCCAAGGCGGGTTTGACATGACCCGCGTGGTGGAAATCCTCGCCCGTGAGCTGCAGATGCCCATAACCGGGGTCAGCAAGCGCGGCTCCGGCTCCGAATTCCTTTATCGGGAAACCAAGGAAAGCGAGGCAAACGCATGAAAACGCTTTATGACGTGGTTGTAATTGGCAGCGGGCCGGGAGGGCTGGCAGCTGCGATTGAAGCCAAAAAGACCGGCGCGCAGGACGTACTGGTGATTGAGCGCGATGTGGAGCCTGGCGGAATCCTGCTGCAGTGTATTCACAACGGTTTCGGTGTGGAAATTTTTAAGCAAGACCTGCCTGGCCCCGGTTATGCCCAGCGCTTTATCAACGAAGCGCATGAATGGGGCGTGGTCTTCCTGCTTAACACGATGGTGATGGATATCACCCCGGATAAAACTATCTACCTGAGCAGCAGCCAGGACGGCTACCAATCCATCCAGGCCAAAGCTATCGTGCTGGCTATGGGCTGCCGGGAGCGCACGCGCGCGCAGATCCGCATCCCCGGGACGCGCCCCAACGGAGTCTTTACCGCGGGCACTGCCCAACGCTGGGTGAACGTGGAAGGTTACATGCCCGGCAGGAAGGTAGTCATCCTGGGCTCCGGCGATATTGGCATGATCATGGCAAGGCGGCTCACCTTTGAGGGCGCGCGCGTGGAACGCATACTGGAGCTTATGCCCTACCTCTCCGGGCTCTCACGTAATTACGTGCAGTGCCTTCAGGATTACAACATTCCGCTGCAGCTGCAGCACACGGTGCGCCAGGTGATGGGGAAAGACCGCGTGGAAGCCATCGAGGCAGTCGCGGTTGATGAACAATTCCAGCCCATTCCGGGCACGGAAGAGATCATCCCCTGCGATACATTGCTCCTCTCGGTTGGGCTGATCCCGGAAAATGAGCTCTCCAAACGCGCCGGCGTTCTACTGGATCCGGTGACAGGCGGGCCTTTTGTGGACGAACGTTTTGAAACCAATGTGGAGGGCATTTTTGCCGCCGGGAACGTGGTGCACGTCTATGATTTGGTGGATTGGGTCTCGGAAGCCGGTTTTGAAGCCGGGCGCAACGCGGCGCTGTTTGCCCGGGATGGCGCGCAGAGCCGGGAGGACACAATTCCGCTGAGAGCGGGGCGCAATGTGCGCTATGTCGTGCCGCATAAGATCGGGCGATATGCCCTGGAACAGGGCGAGATCCGCTTGCAGATGCGCGTGGGCAAGCCGATCGAGGAACCCGTATGGGTGGAAGTGCACAGCCAAGGCCAGCAGGTATTGCGAAAAAGCGAACGTTACGTCCGGCCGGGAGAAATGGTCACGGTGGTGCTGAAACCCGTGCACGCCGTGGAAATTGCCAACGCAGCTGAACTGATTGTGGATGTATATCCCAAGGCGGAGGCTTAAATGGATAAGAAGGAGTTCATCTGTACTGCCTGCCCCAAAGGCTGCATGCTCAAAGTACTCATGGAAGGCGATGAAGTTGTGAAAATTGAGGGCAATACCTGCCGGAAGGGGCAGGACTACGCCCGCGCGGAGATCTTTGATCCGCGCCGCATGGTGGCGTCCACCGTAAGGGTTTCGGGCGGTTTGCATCCGCTCCTGCCAGTCTATACCGCCAGCCCGGTACCCAAACCCGCCATCCGAAAAGTGCTGCAGGCCATCCGGGAAGTTGAACTTGCGGCTCCGGTGGCGGCCAATAGCGTGGTGCTGGAAGACGCCGCCGGAACGGGCATTGCCATCCTCGCCAGCCGGGATATGCCTGCCGCGGAACAGCTTTAGAGCGCCCAATTTAAAACAGCAATCCAACCGCAGCAGAGCGCGATTGGATTGTTTTTATGTTATTTTGGCAAATTGCTTCAGGACTGCTGAGCTGCCTCACCGATGATCTTGATACCGCTGCTCGTGCCGATGCGTGTGGCGCCAGCTTCAATCATGCGCATGGCATCTTCATAAGTGCGTACCCCGCCGGCAGCTTTCACGCCCATATTGGGACCTACCACGCTGCGCATCAGGCGCACATCTTCAACTGTCGCGCCGGGTCCGTTAAAACCGGTGGAGGTCTTTACAAAATCCGCGCCCACCTCCTTGGCGATCAGGCAGGCGGTCACTTTTTCGTCCTCGGTCAGCAGGCATGTTTCGAGGATCACCTTAAGCAGGGCATTTCTTCTGTGGCATACGCGTACGACTTTGCGGATATCTTCCGCGAAGGCAGCCAGGTCTCCGCTCTTGAGCGCGCCGACATTCATAACCATGTCTATTTCCCGGGCGCCTTGCTTAATCGCCTTTTTTGCTTCAGAGGTTTTCGCCTTTGTGGAGTTTGCTCCTAACGCGAAGCCCACGGTAGAGCCGACCTTGACGGAGCTGCCTCTTAAGTAATTCGCGCAGAAGGGTACCCAATAGGAATTGACGCAGACGGCGCCAAAGCCATTATCGAGGGCTTCCTGGCAGAGTTTGGCGATCTGTTCCTGGGTAGCGTCCGGTTTGAGCAGGGTATGATCAATCATCCCCGCCAGTGGGTTTTCTGCGGGCAAACCTTGGAGGGTTGTACCAGCTTCCACCCTGCGCACCTTGCCTTTACGGCTGAATGTGGTGGTGACATAAGAATTTTCGTAGTTCCCGGTGCGGGTATAAGTTTGTTTGGTTTTTTCAGCCATGTAGCCGCCTTTCTGCTTCATTAATTCCTCTGCAAGCCCTGGGCTTGCCTGATCAAATTATTTAACGTAATCTTTATAGCCAGCCGGGACGCCTTCCACCGGTTGGATCACGCCTAATTTCTGCGCCTGCAGGATGCAATAAGCGTTCACGTCCAGGCGTTCAGTCACCTCAAAGGCATCGTAGATATCCCGTGCCAGCACAAAGAGCCCGTGTCTGGGCGCCATGCAGCAGGCTGCCTGTGCATTGGAGACGCCGCCTTTTTCCCTGATCTTCTCCAATACGGCATCTGCAAGTGCCTGGGTGGAGCTGGATTCATCGCGGCACTGCTCAATCACCCCATAAGGTTGGGTAGCGTGCAAGACAGGGGGCATGGGAAGTTCTGCCGCGCAGAAGACCAGCACGTTGCGCGCGTGCGTATGCATGACGGAGGTAGCCTCAGGGTAGAACTCATTCAATAGCGCCAAATGTACTTTGACCTCGCGTGAGACTTCACCATCGCCATCCAGTTTGTTCCCTTGGAGGTCAAGAACCAGCACCTGGTTAGGCTTGAGCTGCCAATGCCAGCGAGCGCCAGCTTTTTTGGGAGTCATGATTATTTTGTCGTTGATGCGGATGCTGATGTTCGCGCCGGCGCTGTCGGTCAGATAGCGGGCATAGATCTCTTTGCCGAACCTGGCGATGATTTCACGCGCTTCCTGAATTTCCATAAGGCCTCCTCAAAACAGCATTTGCTTTTTCTTTATACCACAGCCCACAGCGGGGTATGAAAAAGCAGTATTCAAAAAGGGCAGGGTGAAACGCTAAACTTCTTTATTGTCTTCCTGCTGTTCAGAAACCTGAGGGTCCCGCTGCCGTCCCTCGCGCCTGGCTTTACGGGCCTGGTAGCGCGCGACCCGTTCCTCTTTCTTTAACTGCACCCATTCCGTGTCCGTTATGGCGGGGTAGAGTTTGCGTGCCTGGGATGTGAGCATGCCGTAAAGCCCGATGCCGGCTATGACAGTTATGATTCCGAACACAACGGAGAAAGTGTCCTTAGCAAACAGGGACATGAAGAGTCCCAAAGCCATAACAACAAAAGTCAGGCCGAAACGTTTGGTGAGCGGATCGGTTTTGGGTACCTCCCGCGGGCCAAGCTGGATGGCCCCGAAGAAGCCCACCAATCCTGCAAAAAACACCATCACCGGTGCAACATTCATACATTGGAGCAGAGTATTAAGGTTCATATATTGATTAATCCGTCGCGATAAATAAGCGCTCAGCATCTTCCTGAGCAAATTTGAGCGTGTTTCCAATCATCTTGTAATGGATCACCTTGGTCTCAATGCGGGAACGGTCTCCGCGGTGGATAGCTACGGAATACTCGCCTAAGCTGCCGTTTTCCAGATAGCTGAAGGTGATTACTTTGATCATGGGAACACCCACTGGGACCCCGAGATGACGGGATGCAATCTCATTGGCTGCCACTGCTTCGATCATGCGTTCCCCGGAGCCGAATTCGATATTGCAGATTGAGCGCAAATTATCGTAAAGAGATAAAGTCATATCCGCATCGATTAAATCTTCACAGAAAGGTTGCGGCAAATAGGTGTTGACATACACCATGGGCTCGTCGTTAAAGGAGCGTACTCTTTCGATGCGCAGAACCCTGGTTCCTTCCGGAAGGCGCATGGTTTTGGCAATGCTGCCGTTTACAGGTTCGATCTGCTGGTATAAAACGTGGGTGGTGATTTTCTGGCCATGTTTGGCCATGTCCTTGGAAAAACCCGTGCGCAGTTGGGTGAGGGCAACGTTGACCTTGGGTTCGGCAACAAAGGCGCCTTTACCTTTGCGTTTATACACTAATCCTTCATGCTCTAATTCCATCAGAGACTGGCGCACGACTGTGCGTGAGACATGGAATTGATCGCACAGTTCAGCTTCACTGGGCAATTTATCTCCAGGCTTATATCCTCCTTTTTCAATTATTTGCTGCAGGATTTCCTTTAGTTGCAGATAGTAAGCAATGCGGCTGTTAAGGTCAAGGGTATAGCTCGTTAGCATAAATTTCTCCTTTTGTAGAGATATTCCGGCTGATCAGATTACCCATATGCTCTATGAGCGCTTGTTCTCTAATCATATCATTACAATTAAGAATTGTGTGGAAAGAGCCAAAAGCCTTTGGAATCGCAAGTAATAATTGCTGACAGAATCTTTGATAATAAACTTATCAAATATTCACAGGTTCTTCACAGAAAAGGTTATATCTGACACCCGTTTTTCCGTTTGTTCCATATAATAGAACCAATAACAAATTAGTTGAATAGTGAACCAGTTTCTTTGGCGAAATTGAGTTCATTTTTATGTAAACTAAGGGAATTATTGTTCAGGTTATCAGGTGTTAGAAAAGACGTGGAGTAAAAATGCGCAGTTTATTTACCAAACTCACTAAGGTATTCATCGGGCTGGCAGCAGCCATCCTTATCGCTATTCTCTTGCCAACCCAACCAGCACACGCCTTTGGGACTGACTCATACATTTTCATCAATGAGTTCAATTACGCCTATACGGCTTCCAACCCGGGTGACTTTGTGGAGCTCCTGGGCCCGGCTCGCATGAATGTGAACAACTGGACTCTTGAAGTTTATAACAGTTCGGGGGTTAAGATAGAAACCCGCACGCTTTCTGGCACTTTTGAGGACCAGTTTGGCGGGTTTGGAACGCTTGTTTTCGAATTCAGCGATCTGCCTGATACCCGGGCAGCCCTGGCGTTGCGCAAAAACGATGGCACGGTTGTCCAGTTTGTTTCTTACGGCGGCGCTATAACAGCTCAGATTGGCGGCGCCAGTTATACCAGCACCAATATCTACACCGGTACAAAACCACTGGACTTTTCTCTTGCGCTGCGCGGCGGGGGAGACTCCTATAATGATTTTTCCTGGTCCGGCTGGCATTCCACCACGCCTATTATGCCCTCCAAGGGAAACATCAACAACTATCAGATCGCTGGCGCGACAGTTTTCATCAATGAGTTTTCTCCTTTTGACCACCCGAGCTATGCAGCTAACTATTATGAGTTTATTGAGGTAATGGGGCCTTCAACATCCAATCTGACCGGTTGGAAGGTGGACATTTTTAACGCGGATGGCACACTCTTCGGCTCCGTGCCGCTTGCCAACTTTAGTGGCGGGGGGCCCACCCCTGACTCTCGTGTTACCTATGGGCTTGGGTTTACTTATCATATGTGGCCTCCCAACGCGGACGATTCAATCCCTAACTACGGCGCGCTCGCGCTGATTGACCCCGATGGTTACGCCTGGCAGTTCTTTTCCTGGCGCGGTGCGGCTGTTACCGGCGCGGCAGGCACTTCCGTTGCTGGCCTGACCAGCACCATTCTGCCAGTATCTTTGAATTATTGGGAAACTTACGACTCCTGGCAGTTGGCGGATGAAGGCCGCATTCTCAGTGATTTTTACTGGGGCACTTTTGGTGAAGCTCCGAACGAGGGTAAAATCAACAAAAATCAACGCTTCCTTCCCAGCGGCTGGATTGATTCCGGCCCGGTGGTGGAAGCGGTAACCCCTGTTAACGGCGCCAGCGAGGTGCCAGTAAACAGCACGATTACGATCGATTTTAATGATCCAGTCGAAACTTCACCGGGTTGGGTTAATGTTTCCTGCCAATATGGCGGAACGCGTGCCGTAAACATTTCCTCACAGACTTCCGCGGGAGTTTTTACCCTCACGCCGACTTTGCCTTTTGAACGGGCGGATGTTTGCACGGTTACGATCACTGCCAGCAAGGTCCTGGACCAGGATGGCAGCGGTAATACTGCTGTTTTCCCCCGTGACCCGATGCCCTGGGATTATGTCTGGACTTTTACGACACTCAATACACAGCCCGTTGCTAATCCGCAATCCGTTTCCACGCCGGAAGATACCGCAATCAATATCACTTTAACCGGTTCTGATGGTCCTGAAAATCGCCCCGGAATGACCTATTCCGTGGTAACCAACCCCACGAAAGGCACGCTTTCTGGGACTGCTCCTGATCTCGTTTACACACCTGCCCAGGACTACTTTGGGCAGGACAGTTTCACATTCGTGGTTTATGACAGTCTTAATAAGGCCAGCGCGCCGGCGACGGTCAGTATTAACGTCGTTCCCGTGAATGACCCACCCCAATTTAATGTCACGACCGTCGGTACTATTCTGGAGGATATCCCCCTGCGTACTGTTGCCAACTTTGTCACCGACATGAACGTAGGCAACGCCTATGAAGCCCCAGTACAGACCTATTCGTTTACTGTGGACACATCCAATAACGCGGCATTCGAGATTTTGCCTGCCATTGATAACAATGGTACCTTAACCTATAAAATAGCCCAGAACTTCAATGGCACGGTCGTCTTCTATGTCACCATGACGGATTCAGGCCCCAACGGCGGCTCGGACGTGAACTTTACCACCAAGACTGCCACTCTGACAGTCACCCCTGTCAACGATGCTCCGTCTTTTGTTCCGGGCGATACGGTTACCGTAAACGAAGACTCAGGCGACTACAGCAGTACAACTCCCTGGGTCCAGTCTTACAGCACAGGCCCAGCGGATGAGAGCGGTCAGACTGTTTCTTATATTGTGACTGCTGATGAACCGGCATTATTCAGCAGCGGACCGGCAATTGATGCCAACGGTTTTCTTACCTTTACGCCTGCCCCGGATCAGTATGCCCCCCTGGGGACTACGGTCAGGGTAACCATCCAGGATGACGGCGGAACTGCCAATGGCGGTGTTGACAAGGGTCTGGAACAGTCCTTTACGATTATTATCAATCCGGTCAATGACGCGCCCTCGTTTGTTGTTGGCCCAAACCAAACCGTTTACGAGGATGCACAAAGCCAGACTGTCTCTCCCTGGGCTACAAGCATTTCCAAAGGTGCCTATAACGAGACAGCGCAACACGTATCGTTTGAGATCACCGCGAATACCAACCCCTCGATCTTCAGTAC
Source organism: Anaerolineaceae bacterium (assembly GCA_040772525.1). GTDB lineage: Bacteria > Chloroflexota > Anaerolineae > Anaerolineales > Anaerolineaceae > Mesolinea. The sequence goes on from JAXGXZ010000001.1 coordinate 1,329,711, forward strand.
CCTGCCGTCAGTTTCACCTGAGGGCGTACTCACTTACGCCGTGGCGCCCAATATGAGCGGCACTTCCACGATCACATTGAGGATTAAAGATGATGGCGGAACACTCAATGGCGGCGTTGACACCAGTGAAACCCAGTCATTCACAATCACCGTTTTACCTGTTAACGATGCGCCCTCTTTCAATCTTGACCCGAGCGGCAAGATCACGTCTTTGGAAGATCAGGGTCTGGTAACCCGCGCCAATTGGGCGACCGATATCTACGCAGGCGCGCCCGATGAAACCGGACAGGCGCTTACCTTCTATGCGAGCATTCCCCCCGCCGGTCACGCATTCTTCACGACCCTGCCAAGCATTGATGCCAACGGCACCCTGACCTATGAATTGAAGCCTGATTTCTACGGAGGCGGGACCGTCTCTGTTTATCTCAGGGATGACGGCGGAACTGCCAATGGCGGCGTTGACACCAGCGCAATCAAGACCTTTACCATTGAAGTCCTGCCGGTTAATGATGTACCCTACTTTACCGTGGGCTCTGACATCACGGTCGACGAGGACTCGACTGCCTATTCCCAGGCTGGCTGGACCACGGGGAATGCAGGCGCGGAGAATGAAGCTGACCAAAAACTGACGTTTGTCATCGAGAGCATTTCCAACCCGGATCTGTTCACTGGCACACCCAAGATCAGCGTCTCTCCGGAAGGCACGCTCAATTTCACTGTCGCACCCGACATGCATGGCACGGCCACCGTGAGCATCTATCTCAAGGATGACGGCGGAACCGCCAATGGCGGCGTTGACACCAGCGCTTCCCAGACATTTACCATTACAGTCAATGCCGTCAATGACCCCCCAAGCTTCACGAAAGGCGAGGACCATGCAACCATGGAAGATTCTGGTCCGCAAACTGTGGAAGGGTGGGCTACCAACATCTCAGCCGGTGCTGCCAATGAAAGCGATCAGGTGCTCACCTTCAACATCCTCAGCAATGACTATCCTGAGCTCTTCAGCGCTGGCCCGGCTGTTGATCCGCTAACTGGAAATCTGACCTATACGCCTGCTCCGAACATGAACGGAACAGCCTATATTACTTTGAATCTTACGGATGACCAGCCAGTTAACAATACCTCAGTCACCAAATCCTTCACCATCTATGTGGCGCCTGTCAATGATCCGCCTACCTTTACGGCTGGAGACCCCGTCACGTCTGCTGAAGATGCCGGTGCTCAGTCCTTTGCCAACTGGATCAAGGCTTACAGCGTTGGCCCGGATGACGAAGCTGCCACCCAGACTATTTCTTACATCGTGACCAACGACAATAATGCGCTCTTTAGCGTTCAGCCCGCCGTCTCGAGTTCCGGTACGCTCACCTATACCTCTGCCTCCAACGCATTTGGCACGGCAACCATGACCATACGGGCGAAAGACTCCGGAGGTGGCGCGGACACGTCTGAACCTCAGACTGTGCTGATCACCGTTACCCCGGTTAACGATGCGCCCTCCTTTGTTAAGGGTAACAACCTGACCTATCTCGAGGATGCTCCGGCAGCCTCGCTCCCGAACTGGGCTACCAGCATTCTGCCTGGCCCAGCGAATGAATCGGCGCAAACAGTCGAGTTCGTCGTGAGCACGAATAACAGCTCGCTCTTCAGCGCTGGCCCTGCGATCAGCCCCATTGGCACGCTCACATTTACCCTGGCGCCCAATGCCAATGGCACCGCCATTGTCAGTGCCTATCTTGTGGATAATGGCGGCACCGCAAACGCTGGAGATGTGGATACAAGCCCCACGCAGACCTTTACCATTTCCGTGACCCCGGTCAATGACCCCCCAACTTTTGGCGTGGTCGGCAATCAGACTGTGGCAGAGGATTCACCAGCCCAAACAGTGACTGACTTTATCACCAATCCTTCCACCGGACCGGCGGATGAAGCTGAACAGACTTACACTTTCCAGGTGACCAACGACAAGAATCACCTATTCTCCGTGCAGCCTGCCATTGCCCCCAATGGCACGCTCACCTATACCCCCGCGAAGGATGCCAACGGCACGGCTACGGTAACCGTGTATATGAAAGATAACGGCGGCACTGCCAATGGCGGCAAGGACACGAGCCTTCAGGCCCAGACCTTCACGATTACCCTGACGCCTGTCAATGATGCGCCGGTTGCCTATGACGGCAGCACCACGGAAGAAGAAGACGTGCCCGTGGATGTCTATTTGATCGCGAGCGATGTGGACGGCGATGCGCTGACTTACACCATCGTTGATGAGCCCGAAAACGGCACCGTTACATTACTCGGTTCGGTGGCTACTTACACACCCAACCTGGACTTCTTTGGTACCGACACCTTTACCTTCAAAGTCAACGACGGCTCGCTGGACAGTAACACCGCTACGATTACCATTACGGTGACCCCGGTGCCAGACCCGCCCAAGGTTGTTGCCCCAGGACCTCAATTAGAGTACGAAATTATTGCCGGTGAGATCCTGACAGTGGAACCGCCTGGACTTTTGGAAAATATTGAGGATCCGGATGGCGGTATAACCACCTTTACGATTATTTCTGTAGCCTGGTCAGCTAATGGCTGGACCACGCTCAGGCAGGATGGTTCCTTTGACCATGAACCTAATGCTGGGTTCACTGGTTCGGATACCCTTGTTTATGTTGTGGAGGATTCTGATGGCAATAGAAGCGAACCCATAACGGTTAACTTTACTGTTCTGCCAAACGCCGCGCCAGTCGCGACTGTTGGAACACTCAACGCCACCGAAGATACACCTGAACAAGGCCAGGTCAGCGGGACCGATGACCATTATCTCTCCACTGAATTAACCTATGCTGTTTTCTCTCAGCCTGCCAATGGCTCCGTGGTGATGAACGCGGATGGTTCTTACACCTATACCCCTGATCCGGACTTCTTTGGCACGGACACATTCCAGTTTACCGCCAATGACGGCGTTCAGGACAGCGCGCCTGCCACCGTGACAATCACAGTGGCAGGCACCCAGGATGCCCCATATCTCATGGGAGATGCGGATGATTACACAGTCTTAACCAATGTACAGCTTGATGTCTCTGCCGCAAATGGCGTGTTGAAACATGCCTATGACCCAGATGGCGACACGCTCTCCGCGGAATTGGTCACAGATGTATCACATGGCACCCTGAACCTGAATCCCGATGGTTCCTTTACCTATACTTCTCACCACAGCTATGTGGGGACGGATAGTTTTTCCTATATCATTACGGATGGACACGGAAACAGCTCAGACCCAATTGAAGTGTTAATACATGTTGTCAATAATGCACCCCCCGTGGCTGATCCCCTGAGCATTACCACACCGGAAGATACAGCTGTCAGCGGCCAAGTGACGGGTTCTGATCCGGATGGTTTGACAATCACATTCGATGTGGTTGATCAGCCTCAGCACGGCACGCTGAATAGTTTTGACACCGCTACCGGGGCATTCACCTATACCCCTGACCAGGACTATAACGGGCCAGACTCCTTTACCTTTGTTTCCAATGACGGTACAAACAATAGTCTGGTAGCCACAGTCAGCATTACCATAACGCCTGTTGATGACGCGCCTTACTTTGATCCAGGTGCCGGCCCACAGACCAGCTATGAGGTTATTGCCGGTGAGACCCTCAATGTAGCCGCGCCTGGTTTAATCGAGGGTTTTAAAGATCCTGAAGGCGGACCCTTCACTGTGGGCGTGACGACAGATGTCACCAGTGGAATACTCAACACCACCAACACGGGATCCTTCACCTATACCTCAAATAAAGACTTTTATGGGGATGACACCTTTACCTATGCGGTGATAGATCCCACCAATCTGAGCAGCAACCCGGTGGTTGTGACGATTACGGTTCTGCAAAACAACCCGCCAACAGCGAATTCCGCGTCTTACACTTTCCTCGAAGATACTTTACTGAACAAAACAGCAACAGGCGCGGATGACCATCATTCAGCTACTATCACCTTTTCTATTGTGACGCAGCCCACCAAGGGAACTGTCGCGATGGCTTTGAACGGTACTTTCACCTTTACCCCCACGCTGGATGCCAATGGTTTGGATTCTTTCACCTTTAGAACTTTCGATGGCGTACATTATAGTGAACCTGCTACTATCAACCTGGATATCACTGCTGTGGATGACCCGCCGGTCATGTCTGCCATCCCCAATCAGAACGCTTTTGAAGATACTCTGCTGACCTTTACCCCAGAGGTAACAGATGTGGATAGCACCGAATTGGTTTACAGCCTTGGCGCCACTGCACCTGAGGGCGTCACCATTGATGCTGTCAGTGGCGAGGTATCCTGGACGCCGACCCAGGAGCAGGAAGGTTTGCACACGTTTGATGTGTGCGTGAGCGATGCAACCACCCAGGTTTGCCGCAGCGTTACCATAACAGTGACGGCCGTTAATGACGCGCCGGTAGCTGAAGCGCAGAGTGTTACCACCGCTGAAGATACGGAGCTGGAAATCATTCCAGTGGCGACAGACGTGGACTCCACTTATCTGACCTACCAAATTGCCACCCAGCCAACGAACGGGGCAGCGGTTATCAACGCGGGTGTGATCACGTATACACCCAACCCGGACTACCATGGCGAGGATTCCTTCACATTCACCGCCTTTGACGGCGAGCTTTACAGCGCTCCGGCTACTATAACGGTTACCGTGACCCCGGTCAATGATGCCCCAGTGCTTGAGTTTGTGCCCAACGAAGATGGTGTAGAGGGTGTTTATATGTCTCACCAGGTGGTGGCAACGGATGTTGACGGCGACACGTTGACTTACTCTCTGCGTAATCATCCTGAGGGCATGACGATTGACCCGGAAAGCGGCTTCGCTGAGTTTACGCCCTCTAATGATACGACCGGCGCGATTACCTTTGATATTTGTGTGACGGATGGTGAAATTTTGGTTTGCCAGACGGTCACGCTTTCCATTGAGGCAGTCAATGACGCGCCTGTGGCTGGAGATGTCGCCCAGACTATGGATGAAGATATTGTGACGGATATTACTCTGGACGGCACGGACATTGATAATACGCTCGAAGAATTGACCTTCCTGGTTGTTACTCCTCCTGCAAGAGGGATGGTTGAGATCAATAACAATATTGCCACCTACACTCCTGAACAGGACGACAATGGCGAGGTTACTTTCACGTATAAGGTCTTCGACGGAGAACTATACAGCAATGTGGCAACTGTTACCCTGACAATCAATCCGGTCAACGATCCGCCCTGGATGCCTGAAATCCCCTTGCAGACAGGTACAGAAAATGTTTATAAGGAGTACCGGATTACCCTTGCATATGATCCGGATGGCGACGAACTTACTTTCTACCTCATAGATGCTCCGGAAGGCGCGTACATGCACCCATCTAGTGGTGTTGGCCACTGGACACCGGGTGACCATCAGACGGGTATTTTTGAATTCCAGGTTTGCGCAACTGATGGTGAATACCATACCTGCAAAGACGTTGTCATGGATATTGAAGAGGTGAATGACGCCCCTGTTGCGGACGACATCTCTGTATCCACGCCTGAGGACACCGCTGTATTGATTACTCTCACGGGCACGGATATCGAAAATGATCCGCTCACCTTCCATCTGGCGGGCGCGCCTGCCCATGGGAACGTCTCAATTGCTGGCAGTACTGCCACTTACACCCCCGCGAAGGACTATTTTGGCACAGACAGCTTTACTTATGTTGCCCATGACGGCACCGAAGCCGGCGAACCGGCAACTGTAACCATCACGATTACGCCAGTCAACGATGCTCCAGTTGCCTGGGATGACTATAAATTTGGCTACGAAGATACGGACTTGGTTATTACGCTTATTGGCACCGATGTTGACCTGCCCGGTGATACCCTGACCTACAGTATTGTTTCTCAGCCAACTCATGGCACGCTTGCACAGGATGGCAACGTAGTTACCTACACACCTGAGGACGACTACAACGGCAGCGACAACTTTACCTTCCAGGTTAATGACGGCGCCTTGGACAGCAATATTGCAACTATCGTGATCAACCTGGACCCGGTTAATGACAAACCTTCCTTCACAGCCCTCGGTGATGTGATTGTACTTGAAGATGCAGGCAGCACGCCTCAGCCTGGTTGGATCACCAGTATTACCTATGGACCACCAGATGAAAGCACGCAAACCGGTATATTCCTGATTGAGACCGACAATGACGACCTCTTCTCAGTGCTGCCTTACATCCAACCCAATGGAACGCTGGACTTTACCGCCGCAGATGATGCTTTTGGTACTGCCAATGTCACCGTGACCCTGGTGGACAACGGCGGCACGGCTAATGGCGGAATCGATACCAGCGCTCCCTACACCTTTGTGATTACAGTTCTTAACGTCAATGATCCGCCGCATTTTCACCCCGGGCCGGATATTATTGTTCTGGAAGACTCCGGAGATTATTCAGCCGCATGGGCAACCGAAATTAACTGGGGCACCTCGGATAATCCTCAGGAACTTCACTTTGAAGTGACTGCCAACACCAATCCGGGCTTGTTCAGTGCCGGTCCCGCGGTTTCCCCAACGGGCGTGCTCACCTTCAGACCTGCTGATGATAAGTTTGGCGTGGCCAGGGTGACCGTTGTACTCGTTGATGACGGCGGCACGGATAATGGCGGTGAAGATACCAGTGAGCCGCAGGTGTTCTATATCACGGTTACGGCTGTCAATGACGTCCCTGTTGCCAATCCGGCCACTGCTGAGACCGATGAGGACACGGAAGTGGTCATCCCCTTCGTGGCGACGGACGCGGATAACGAAGTCCTGCATTTTGAATTTGTGACTCTGCCGACCCATGGAACTGCTTATTTCGACGGCATGACCGTAGTTTACATGCCTGACCCTGATTATTATGGGACAGACTACTTTACCTATATCGCCAAAGACGCGGTTTCACAGAGTGAGCCGGCCCGCGTGGATATCACCATCAACCCGGTGAATGATCGGCCGTGGAGCAAGAGCGAATCCTTCTCGACCTTGGAAGATGTGCCGCTGGAAATCACCTTGAAGGGCGGTGATGTGGAGACAGCACTGGCGGAACTGGTCTTTACGATTACTGTTCAGCCTCAGAATGGCGTGCTTGCTCAGATAGGAAACGCGGTCACTTATACTCCGAACGCCGATTACAATGGCTCGGACAGCTTCTCCTATACTGTCAGCGACGGCGAATTGACCAGTGAAACAGGTGTCATCACCATTAATATTACTCCCGTAAACGACGCGCCGGTTATTGAAAGTATAGATCAGCTGGACGCGGTAGAGAATGAGTACTTCAGTTACACGGTAACCGCGGCTGATGTGGATGGTGATGATTTGGTCTTTTCACTAGGTGCTGATGCACCCGCAGGCGCTTCCATTGATCCGGAGACCGGTTTGTTTGCCTGGACGCCTTCGGACCTGCAAAACGGCATCTTTACCTTTGATGTTTGTGTTTCAGATGGTATGGAAATCAGCTGCACTGTGATGACTATCGACGTTGAAGGAGTCAACGACGAACCGATTAGTTACAACAGCTCGTTCCAGACGAGAGAGGACACCCCGAAGATAATCTATCTGGAATACATCGATGTAGATGGGGACGAACTGACGGTAACGATCGCCCAGCCTTTTGCCCACGGCACGCTTGCCCACATTGAGGGTAATCAGTACCTCTATACGCCTGACCTCGACTGGAACGGCGTGGACACGATGAGCTTCTATGTAGAGGATGCCATCAGCGCAAGCAATACTGCCACGGTAACCATAAGCGTCTCTCCCGTGGAAGACCCGCCTGTGCTGGCTGATGCAGAAATTCCTCCCCTCCAGGAAGGTCAGACTGACCCCTTCACCTTCGAGGTTCCGGCGAGCGACCCCGACATTGGCGATACGCTGACCTACAGCCTGGGTTACCGATACCCTGAGGGTATGGTAATTGACTCGGTGACGGGCATCGTCACCTGGTCACTGCCCGAGTACTTCAATGGAAGAGTCTTGTTTGAAGTTTGTGTAGAGGATCAGACAGGGCTGGAAGCCTGCAAGACCTATAGTGTTTACGTGAACCCGGTCAATGATGCACCGGTTGCGCAGGATATCTCATTGGACGTTTATCTTGGCCACTCGATTGATATCCAACTGCTTGGCACCGATATTGATGGTGATGCGCTCACATACACCCTTACCAGCGGGCCTGTTATTGTTGGATCTGGATCGTTGGAACTGGGAACTTTAACCCTCAACGGAGATACAGTGACGTATTCTACAGACTTGAGCAGCTTTTATTTCGCGCCCATTAATGTTGAATTTACCTATATTGTCTCGGATGGCGTGTTGGAAAGCGCGCCGGCAACAGTCAGCATCAGGGTAATCCCAATCAATGTATACTACATGCCGGTCGTTTTCCGCTAAACCGCAACCTGACAACATGCAAGCCGCCAGCACTCTGGCGGCTTACTATTTTAAAGGCGCGTAATCTTGGTAAAATCGGCTTATGCAGAAAAAGAGCAACTCCCCCCGTATTGCCAGAGCGCTGGCACATCCAAACATTGCCTTTATTAAGTATTGGGGCAATCGCGACAATTCACTGCGGCTGCCGCAAACAGGCTCTATATCCATGTGTCTGGCTGATTTGCAGACTGAGACCCAGGTGACCTTATTGGAAGGTTCGGGAGCTGATGAATTCTTTTTGGACGGCACCTTGCAGGCGGGACCTCCGCGGGAGCGTGTTGTCCATTTTTTGGATATTGTGCGCCGGAAGGCCGGCAGTCGTTGCAACGCGCGCGTGGAAAGCCTGAACAACTTCCCGGCTGGGGCGGGGGTTGCCTCCTCGGCTTCTGCCTTCGCGGCGCTTGCTTTGGCAGCCAGCCGGGCTTACGGTATGGAATTGAGCGAGGCAGAACTCTCCGCCCTGGCACGCAGGGGCTCAGGCTCGGCTTCGCGCTCCGTGCCGGCTGGCTTTGTGGAGTGGCTCCCGGGTTCTGGCGATTCTGATTCCTACGCGGTCTCGATAGCCCCAGCCAACCATTGGGATCTGGTGGATGTCGTGACGATTTTGGATAAAAAACATAAAAAAACCGGATCCACCGAAGGCCACCGGCTAGCGCAGACTTCACCCTTGAACGAGGTGCGCGTCCGGGCAGTTCCGGAGCGTCTGGAACGCTGCCGCAAGGCCGTCCTGGGGCGTGATTTTGAGTCTTTTGCTGAAGTGACGGAGGAAGACAGCGACTCAATGCACGCGGTCATGCGCACCAGCACGCCCGCCCTGATATATCAAACTCAACTTACGCTGCGGATTCTGGAGAAGGTCAAACGTTGGCGCAAAGCGGGCCACGCGGTCTGTGCCACCGTGGACGCGGGGCCGAACGTGCACGTGATTGCCCTCTCCGCGGAGAAAGCTTGGCTGGAGGCGGAACTGCAAGGGATACAAGGCGTGGAAAAACTGCTGACCTGCACGCCCGGAGGCGGGGCAAAGTTGATTTAGAAAGCGGGTCTTTTTTGCCCCTCACATCAATGCAGAATCATGGCTCGCTGTGCAAGGAGTTGCATGTTCAAGACTCTTCCGCCCGGTATCATTGCTTGTTATGGGGATTATTTTTGGATTTCTTGAAAGGCAGTTCCTGCCAGGTCTTGTGAATTAGTTCGGCCATCAGCTCAGTATCTTCGGGATTGTCGATGACGAAAAAAGGTTTGGAACCAGGGTAGGCTTCCCCGGTGGCTGCGTTCTCTCCCAAGACACTCCAACCTGCCGGGGTGATCTTTATCAGCATCTGGTTATCACACACCAAGCCGATCAGCTTTTCCTCGTAATAAAGCCCATATTCCCCGAACATCGGCCTGGCGCTGATGTTGCCAACTGGTTTAAGCGTGTCAAGTAAAAAGGTGATGAATTCTTTATCCGTTGCCATTCACGCTCCAAAAGAAACGAGGCTGGTAAACTGCCAGCCTCGTCCGTAATGAAGATCCTAAGCCATGGTCAGTGCCATGACGGCTTTTTGCGCGTGCAGGCGATTCTCAGCTTCATCATAGACCACGGAATTGGGCCCCAGAATAACCTCATCGGTTACCTCTATGTTGCGGTCAGCGGGCAGGGGGTGCATGTAGATGGCATCCTTTTTTCCCAGTTCCAGCCGGCGCTGATCCATGATCCAATCCTTGTAAGAATCCTGCAGCTGCTTGCCTTTTTGGGGATCAGCAGTCGTGAGCAGGGGTCCCCAGGACTTGGCATAAATCACATCCGCGTCTTTCATGCCCTCGTCCATATCGTGCACGATTTCAAAGGAAGTACCCCATTTTTTGGCTTCGTCCGCGGCCTGCTGCTCGATTTCGGGCATCAGCGGAAATTCTTTAGGATAAGCCAGGGTTACGTCCATGCCAAAGCGCGGCATCTGGATAATCAGCGATTGCGGCACGGAAATAGGTTTAAGGTAAGAAGCGGCGTACGCCCAGGAGACCACGATCTTCTTCTTTTTCAGGTCGCGCCCTTTCTTTTCCATGATGGTCATCAGGTCTGCCAGACACTGGAAGGGATGATAGATGTCGCACTGCATATTGAGCACAGGCACCCGGCTGGCTTTGGCAACCTCGTTGAGATATTTATTGCCGTCCAGCCAGTCGCAATGGCGGATGGCGATGCCGTCGAAGTATCGGCCGTAGATCTCACCGATCTCTTTGGCGGTGTCTCCGTGGGAGATTTGGGTGGTGGTGGAATCGATAAAGGCGCCGTGCCCGCCCAGCTGTGCCATGCCAGCTTCAAAGGAACCGCGCGTGCGCGTGCTGCTGAAGAAAAACAGCATCGCCAGTACCTTATCCCTCAGATACGGATGCGGTTCATTGAGCGCGCGTTTGCGCTTGAGGTCCCAGGCGACATCAAGAACGGTTTCGACTTCCTCCTTTGAGAAATCCAAATCCCCAATTAGGTCACGTCCGTGCAGAAAAGTTTGCATTGTTTCTCTCCTAAGTCATTTTTTATCGGGATTTGCCGGGTTTTGCTCCCAGCGTATTCCCTTATCGTTATATTATAACGGTTTGAGTCGAATAAAAGAGGCCCTTACTGAATGGCGGGTGGTTGTGCCCGCCTCTCCTTTTCAGGCAAAATGCTCTATCAGATAGCGCAGAGCCCAGGCGGCACCGTCCTTATCGTAGTCCGGCGCGACTACATTCGCAAGATCTTTGACGCGCTCCATAGCATTCCCCACGGCGATGCCCACCCCAGCCGCTTCAAACATTTCAATGTCATTTTCAGAGTCACCCAGGGCAGCGGTGCGGTTCTTATCCAGCCCCATATAGTCTGCGATCCAATGCAGCGCCTCGCCTTTGCTGGCGCCTGGCGGGATGCATTCAAGTGACTCGGCAAAGGTCAGGTAACAGGTAATCCCCGGAAAGCGCTCCTGCATTTCCTTCTGCATGGCTTTGAGCACTTCGTCACCGCCAACGAAGGACAATTTGTTAGGTTCGCCGGCATAGTTATAGACCAATCCGGGAAGTTCTTCGTAGCGGCAGGTGGCGCCGTAGAGCTTATGAAAGATCCCCGTGCTGGTTGAAGGATTGTGAAGTATCTTATCCGGTTCGTGCAAATAGACATCCACGGGGTACTTAAGGCTTGCGTCTAACGCCTCCCGGCACATTTGGCGGTTGAAAACCAAAGATTTCAACACCACGGGGCCTTCGGGGAGAAAAATAACTGCGCCGCTATCCGCAGCGCAGGCGGTTTCCACGCCCACGTCCTGCACATAGGGGAGGGTATTGCACATGGAACGTCCGCTGATCAACGCGACGGCAAAGCCGCTTTCAACCGCCTGCCGGATGGCAGCCTTGTTGTTGTCCGGGATTTCGCCCTCAGGATGCTTGAGGGTGTAATCGATATCCACCCCTACCAAGAAATGACAGGGGTGTGAGCTTTTATTCTCTTCCGGTTTTTTTTGATTTGTCATGTATTTAATACTGGCTTTTCCTATTTGTTTTCTCAGGAGTCACTCCTATGGAATCTGCGTAGGTACGAGAGCATAGAACTCAGCTGCTTTAACCACATCGTCCAGGCGAACACAGTCCCGGACTGAGTGAGCAGTTACCTCATCACCCGGGCCGAAGCCGATGCTGGGGATGCCTGCCTTGCCCGCCCAATAAACGCCGTTGGTGGAGAAAGACCATTTGCCGGAAGCCGCAGGTTCAAGGCCAATCAGCTCACGCGTGGTTTGGCCGGCTTGCACCAGAGGATGATCCTCTTCCATCAACCATGCCGGGAAATACTTGTCCACAGGGAAGACGAAGCCGGTATAGGAGGGCTCATCGTAGAATAACGATTCAACTTTCACGCGCTCGCGGCTCTCTTCGGGAATAAGGGCTTCGATTTGTTTGATGACTTCTTCCTGCGTTTCGCCAAAGGTCATGCGCCGGTCGACATAGATAACAGCCTCATCAGGTACCGCATTGATTGAAGGTGTCTGCACCGTCATGTCTGAAACAGTGATCTTGCCGTGGCCGAGAAAATCGTGATCCCCCAGGGAGGGCTCCAGATCGCGGATGCCGGCGATTACGGGCAGGAGCAGATAAATGGCATTGATGCCGACATGGTTGCTGGCGGCGTGCGCGCTTTTGCCCTTGGCGGTTACCTTGAGTTCGAGACGGCCTTTATGACCGCGGTAGAGCAGCATTTTGGTGGGTTCTCCAATGATTACAAAATCCGGGCGCACTTTAGGGTCTACTTCCACAAAGGTGTTGGGGGCGATGCCATCGCACCATTCTTCCATATTGCCAAAATACCAGGCGGTCCAGCCTTCCAACAAGCCCATGTCGCGTGCGGCAGCCATGCCGTAGATCATTCCCGGCGTGGAACCTTTTTCATCACAAGCGCCGCGGGCATACAGAACACCGTCTTCCACCTTGCCTTGGAAGGGATCCCACTGCCATTCATGCGGGTCGCCAATCCCGACGGTATCAATATGAGAATCAAAAACAATCACTCTTTCGCCGTTCCCGATACGCCCGAGGATGTTGCCCATTTTGTCAAAGCGCACCTCGTCAAATTTCAATTTGCGCATTTCCTCCGCGATACGCTCGCCGACTTCCCCAATTTGGGAGTTCATGCTGGGGATGGCGCAGATTTCCCGCATAAAAGTAATGATTTCATCTTTTTGGGATTGGATCTTATGCTGAAGTTCAGGGATGATTTTTGATAGTTCCACGGTCTCTCCTATTGGCCCAGCCCTTTGGGCTGGAACTAAAACTGGTTGAAAAGGTATAATATTGCTGACAAACTTCCACATAAATCCTGGTCAGAAGGAGGCAGCATGGATATCTTATCATCATTACAGAGTGGTAGCAATTTATTTAAAAAGAAGGACCTCAATTGGGGTGTTTTGGGTACCTCCCGCATCGCCGCACGGGAATTGATCCCTGCCATAAACAGCATCCGTTACAATAAAGTACTGGGTGTGGCAAGCCGTGAACTGACCCGTGCGGCGGAATATGCCTCGAATCTGGAGATTCCTAAATCCTACGGTTCTTACGACGAACTCCTTGCCGACCCTGAAATTCAGGTCGTTTATAACCCCCTGCCTAATGATGACCATTTTACCTGGTCTATGCGGGCGATGGACGCCGGAAAACATGTGCTGGTGGAAAAGCCCTTCGCGCTGAACGCGGAAGAAGCACAGGCGATGGTCTGCAAAGCTCAGGAGAAAAACCTTGTTCTAATGGAAGGCTTTATGTACCGCTACAACAGCCGTTACCAGAAGATCTTTGATCTCCTGCGCAAAGGTGAGTTGGGCAAACTGCGTTTTGTGCGCTCCGGGTATAGTTTTAACCTGACAAATCCGGACGATTTCCGTTTGGCGCTGGATAAGGGCGGGGGTGTGCTTTATGATCTGGGCTGCTACTGCATCAACTCGCAGCGTCTGCTGGTGGGGCGTGAGCCCGTCGCCGTGCAGGCAGCCTGGCATAAAGGGCAATCGGGCGTGGACCTGAGCGTGGCAGCGACGATGGACTTTGGCGATCAGGTTTATACCCAGTTCACTATCTCATATAATGCGTCCAGACACCAATACACCCAGGTGGTTGGCGTAGATGCGATTATGGATATTGTGCAGCCCTTCAACCCGCACGGCAAACCAACCTCCATTGTAATCACACGGGATGGGAAAGCCTCAAAAACCAACTTCCGCGGTGAGAATGATTATCGGAATTTGGCGGAACATTTCTATCACGTTGTGATCAACAAAGAAACGCCCAGTTATCCGCTGTCGGACGCTGTCAATACCATGGCGGTGATGGACGCGATCGCCCAATCGGCCAGTAATAACTCTGCGCCTGTTGCGCTCAACCTCTGATTACCCGGTCAGGCAGCGAATTTTCTTTAAGGATAGATTGCGATGAAACCTCAAAACAGCAACAAATCAAATTTTGCCCGGGTTTTTGAACGTTATTATCTGCCCACACTGCTGATTTTTGGATTGGTGGCCGTACTCTTTTTGGCGCGATCCATACCAGCTGACTCTGATTTGGGCACCCACGAGCAATTACTGGACACAGTTGTTCACTACACTGTCCTCGGATGTGAGCTTGCCGCTGTTTTCATTATTGCATACGCTTCTATCCAGGCTTTGATCTCTTATATTAGCCGCCTGTTTGAAAAGAAACTGATTAATCAGATCACCAACTCTGAAACCATTCGCCTGCGCCTGTGGCACCACCTCAGTCTGGCCTTGGAATTTGCCTTGGCATCTGATATTTTGCGCGTAGCCGTGTCACGGTCAGCTTCAGATATTATCATCCTTTTTGCCATCATCCTACTGCGCATCCTGCTTAATTACTTCCTGGTGCAAGACACGCAGACCATCCGTGAGTACCGCTTGGTGCCTGAACTGATGGAGGACTCTCCTGTCCCCACGGAAGGGAGCAGCGAGGATGGATAGGGATTGCTATCTGTCTTGAATAATAAAAAAGGCTGAGATCTGTAATGATCTCAGCCTTAACTTTTGTATAGGGGCAGGTTGCCTTCTCACTCAGGGGGCAGTGGGTGTGGGTGTAGCTGCCTGAAGAGTCAGATGGAAGCCCACCGGAGTGCTTGTGCGGGTTGCCGTTAGCGTGGGGGTGGGAGTGACGATCTTGACCGGCACTTTCACCAGATCTCCAATGAACAATTGCGACGATTGTGTCCAAAGTGGTTTCCCTTGAGACTGGCGGTATTTGTTGGATTCATAGAGGATCCGGTCTACCGAAGAGTGGAACCACTGAGCTATCGAGGCGAAGGTTGCACCGGGTTCAACGATATAATCGATGACGGTTCCGGGGCGGATATCATCTGGGATTGGTGTCGAAGTTGGCATCGTCTGCCAGGGCGCGGGCAAAAGAATGATCTGATCAAGGCGCAGAGGACAATCGGGAGGTAAATTGTTGAGCGCGATGAGGAATTGCATGTCCAGGTCATTTTCTTTCGCGATGGAATAGCAGGTATCGTTCTCCTTCACTTTATACTCGATGGGCCCTGCCTGGGTAGGTGTTGGGGTAACCGTGGGTGTCTCTGTTGGCGGCATCATGGTGGCCGTGTTTGTTGGCGTAACCGGTGTGGGGGTAAAGGTATTGGTTGGGGTGGGTGTCTTGGTCGCGAAGACAGACCAGGCACTTCCGCCCAGGCGGCCGGTAGCCCACGCGCCAATCAGGGCGAGGCCCGCCAGTATCAGAACAGCCGCGACAATAAGCAGCGCGCTTTTGCCGGATTGTTTACGTTTGCGGTATGAAGAGAGCAAGCTCGTTGATTTTTTCTTAGCCATTTTAATGTTCCTTCCAAGTTGGATGCAAGGTAGGTATTAAATGCATGTTAATCGCGTTTCCGCGGTTTTGTCAAGTATAACACGGGTGCCATCGGAGGTTTATGAAGCGATCCTCCAGTAAATCTGATGACTGGATAAACCTGACTGGAGGCTTGCAGGCCTGCCCTCATGAGGCGGAACTCTCAGAGCAGGGATTGATTGGCGTACCTTTCACTAATCCGTTGTTCGTCATTGCGAACAAAGCGTGGCAACCTGGGTTGAAGTGATGTTTTCAGGATAAAACCAGGTCCTGTCGAGTAACCGTGAATAAAATGCCCTTTTGGGCTGTTTTTACATTCATAAAACCCTGTGAAATCAAGCTTTTCCGAGAGTAGCATTAGTTTGGCATCAGGGATTTAACGGCTTAGGGTAAAACAATTTAGAAATTTGACGTAAATAATGATTTTTTTACGAGATATTGAACTCATTTTGATGTGGCAATCATAAATTGGAATTGGCCGATTTGTACTTTAAAAGCGTATTCTCCCCATGGCTGAAGTTTTATCTCGGTTGGCTCTAGGCTCTTATGCTGATTTTAGCCATTTTCAAATCTGGAAAGACCTTAAATTAATTTTTTCTGCATGTAGCATTTGTTTAACATTCGCTCATAATACGCAAAACTGGCATTTTATTAAAGTTTTACGCATAATATCGTTAATTCTATCCCTACTAAAGCAGTTTCAGCCATCCAAATTCGATATAACCGTAATCATGACATCCTCCCCTGAGAAGAGGCCGAGAATAACATATTAATTTAAGTGATTTCAAATCAAGATAAGCCCACAAAATTCAGGATCAATTTGAGCAGCATTTATTTGACTTCAGGTGCAACAAGTTGGAATTTATCGGCGAATTAAAATACCTTTCATAAACGGTGTTTCATTATGTGTTTCGTTTATTATCGTCTTTTCTTCTTCTGTGCATCCAATCAGTATTTTAATTTCTGAATCCTTCTTCATTAAATCAACAATACACATGATTGCATCTATCTCTTTTCTGCCGCTCCCTACCCATACGTCTATTCCTCCATCATCCATAGACGATGTATTTTTCAAATATCCATAATCAACCCGATAAATGGACTTAGGATACCTAGGATGAGCTGTTCCCTTTGGCCTGTCAATAACAATTTCCGAACCAGCCACCAATTTATCCAGTGCGTCCCAAAATTCGCTGTTATTCTGCATCATACCAATTCCTCACAAATTCCAATTTATCTTCCATTATCATAATTCAAGTCATCATGCATTTTCCCTAAGATAACACAGGGTTTTGAAATTCTTACTCGGGGAAGGTATGAAAGCCTAGTGGTTACTGTGTTTTCCTCTGCAGCATTATTATGACATTCTCCTGCGATGTCGGGGCAAGCCCTCCTCGGGGTGGTGTTTGTTCATCGTTGCGAACGAAGCGTGGCATTCTGGAGTTGGTTATTTATAAACAAGATAAAACCAGATTGCCACGTCGCTGGCGCTCCTCGCAAAGACGGATTTAAACGACTACAAGATGGCTTTGCGTGCTCGCCATGTTGAAAACAAGACCTATTTCTTCTTTCTTTTTGCTGGAGCTGCTTTTGGTACCGGTGCACACAGCCGGTTGTGATGTGCCTGAACATAATCATGCAGGAATTGACCGGTAAAAGAATTGGGGTTGGCGCAAACCGCTTCCGGCGTGCCCTCGGCAACCAGCTCACCGCCTTTCTCGCCGCCTTCCGGGCCGAGATCGATCAGCCAATCGGCTACCTTAACGATATCCAGATTATGCTCAATGATCAGCACAGAGTTCCCGCTGTCCACCAGGGACTGCAAAACATCAATCAATCGGTGAACATCCGCGGCATGCAGCCCCACGGAAGGCTCATCCAACACATACAAGGTGCGTCCGGTGGCACGGCGGGAGAGCTCTTTGGAGAGTTTCACGCGCTGCGCTTCCCCGCCGGATAACGTTGTGGCAGGCTGCCCCAAGCGAATGTACCCGAGGCCGACCGCATCCAGCGTTTGTAGCTTGGCTGTAATGCGCGGAAAAGCGGAGAAGAAATCCATTGCCGCTTCCACCGTGAGGTCCAGCACTTGAGCAATATTGAGGTCCTTGAAACGCACCTGCAAGGTTTCATGGTTGTAACGGGAACCATGGCAGACCTCACAAGGCACGTAAACATCCGGCATGAACTGCATTTCGATCTTGAGCTGTCCCTGTCCCTGACAGGCTTCACAGCGCCCGCCTTTGACATTAAAGGAGAATCGGCCTTTCTTGTATCCGCGAATCTTGGATTCCGGCAGTTCAGCAAAAAGATTGCGGATGTCATCGAAGATCCCTGTATAAGTGGCTGGGTTGGAACGCGGCGTGCGGCCAATCGGGGATTGATCAATATTGATCACCTTATCCAGGGCGTCTGTGCCTTCAATCCGTTCGTGTGCTCCGGCATGCGTGTGGGCTCCATGAAACTGTCTCGCCAGGGCGTTATAGAGAATCTCCACCAGCAAGGTGGATTTGCCTGAGCCGGAGACACCGGTGATGCAAACCAATTTACCCAACGGGATGTCCACGGTGAGCTTTTTGAGGTTATTCTCGCTGGCGCCAACGATGCGCACCGATTTGCCATTGCCTTCCCTCCGGCTATCCGGAATGGGTACGAATTTCCTGCCGGAGAGGTAGGCACCGGTAATCGACTTTGGGTTAGCTTCAATCTGCTCAGGCGTGCCTTCCGCTACTACCTCACCGCCGTGTTCCCCCGCGCCCGGCCCAAGGTCTACCACCCAGTCAGCAGACCGGATGGTTTCATCATCGTGTTCCACGACCAGTACGGTATTGCCCTGGTCGCGTAGGCCTTTGAGCGTGGCGAGCAGCTTGTTATTATCTCGCGGGTGCAGCCCAATGGAGGGCTCATCAAGCACATAAAGGACCCCCATCAGTTTAGAGCCGATCTGGGTTGCTAGGCGGATTCGCTGGGCTTCCCCGCCTGAGAGCGTGCTGGCTGAGCGCTCCAAAGTCAGGTAGTCAAGACCTACGTCCACCAAAAAACCCAGCCGGGCAAGGATTTCCTTGAGGATGCGTTCCGAAATAGCCTGATCGCGTGTATTGAATGGGGTGTCCGTACTGGAAGCCAGATACCGGACCCAATCGAGGGTGCGGTTGACCGGCCAGCTGGTAACCTGGATGATATTTTTCCCGTCCACGGTCACGCCGAGAGCCTCTTTACGCAGTCGCTTGCCCCCGCACTCCGGGCAGGGCTTTTGCGCCATAAATTCGCCGATTTTCATGCGGATATAGTCGGATTGGGTCTCCTGGTAGCGGCGTTTCATATTGCCGATAATGCCCTCAAAACTGGTGCTGTAGCTGCTTTGCCTGCCGTTGTGGCCAGTGAAGAGTACATCGATCTCCCGCCCGCGCGTGCCATAAAACAGAAGGTCAAGTTGGTGCCCGGTGAGATTTTCCACCGGGTCGTCTAGGCTGAAATTCGCGTCGCGGGCAAGCGCTTCTATCATCTGCCAGTAGTAGCCGCCTTCTTCCCGCGGGCCATTCCATTCCATGGCGATGACAGCTCCCTGCCGGAGGGATTTGCTGCGATCGGGGATGATTAGGTCAGGCTCGAGTACTTGCAGAAAGCCCAGCCCCTGACAGGTCGGGCAGGCGCCGTGCGGGGTATTGAAAGAGAAGGTCCGCGGCTCAATTTCGATCAGCAGGGAACCATGGATGGGGCAGGCCAGATTCTCCGAGAACTGAATATCCTCGGCGGGTTCCTTGCTCAGGTTTTGAACGGTCAGGTAGCCCTCACCGTATTTGAGCGAGGTTTCCACCGAATCGGTCAGCCGGGAGATCATAGACAGACGGTCTTCTTCATTTTCCGGTTTGGAGATTACCAGGCGGTCCACGACTGCCTCGATGGTGTGTTTCTTGTAGCGGTCAAGTTCGATCTTTTCATCCAAATTGTAGACAATACCGTCCACGCGCACGCGCGTAAAGCCGGATTTGCTGATGTCTTCAAACAGCGCCTGATAGGTGCCCTTGCGTTCCCTGACAACCGGCGCGAGAACGAGCAGGCGGGAACCTTCCGGCAGTGAGAGGATAGTTTCTACAATTTCCTGAGCAGACTGTTTTTCAACCGGCCGTCCGCATTCAGGACAATGCGGGACGCCCACCCGCGCGAAAAGCAGACGCAGGTAATCATAGACTTCGGTAACCGTGCCAACCGTGGAACGCGGGTTATGTGAGGTGGATTTTTGGTCTATGGAGACAGCCGGTGAGAGTCCTTCGATGGAATCGACATCGGGTTTATCCATTTGTCCAAGGAATTGGCGAGCATAGGAGGAGAGCGATTCCACGTAGCGGCGCTGCCCCTCAGCGAAAATGGTGTCGAATGCCAGCGAAGATTTCCCTGAGCCGGAGATGCCTGTCAGAACGACAAATTTGTCGCGCGGGATCTCGACGGTAATGTTTTTGAGGTTGTGTTCGCGCGCGCCAACCACGCGCAGATTATCAGTGCCCATAGGTTTTCTCCAACCCGTTATTATAACATTTGTTCTATTTATATTCCATTAAAAACTTGGGTAATTCCTTTGACTGCCATGTGTCTAACGCTCGAAGAACCTGAATTATAGGATTTCGACAGAATGAATAACGGGTTGGTTACATTTTGCAGGAGGTCAAGCTGAGATCAGGAAAGACCCAGGGAAAAGTAGAAACCCTTCTGGGCAGGAAGGACTTCTACGGTATTCCTGTCTCGCTGCGCTGATTAATCAGTAGAAAGGATCAGATGACCTGTTTATCCGTCAGAACGGGTGTTGAGCCGCCACGGCTGAGGAAGCCGGCTGCGCCGAATCCCAGCAGGGTAGGAATCCAGAAGGAGAGCAGGCGGTAACCAATAATCACTACCACACTGATGTCTTCAGGAACTCCCAGGCTGGTAAAGAGTGCGGCCATGGATGCCTCAATAATGCCAATGCCACCCGGGAAGAGGAAGGCCATTTTGGCAAGCAGGAGCGGCAGACCGAAGCCGGCAAACAATACGCCAAGATTAACGTTGTGCCCGGAGGCAATGAACAGAAAATACATGCAAAGCATATTGAAAACGATATACATCATCGCCCCCAGGAAGGGTTTCTGCCACTGGCCTTTGCCTATGGCTTTCCAGGAGTCGATGTAATTGTTGAGCATTTCCTGAGTCTTCATCGGGTCGTGCGGTTTTTTACGCAGTTTAGCCCAGCGTGACATGACCCAATTGACGACGGAGTAAGAGGCTTTAGGGAAGCGCAGCGTAAGCAGGGAACCAAAAGTGACGATTGAGAGCAGCAGGATGAAAACAGAGTATCGCAAGAGCTGGGAAGGCGTGATCTTATCCACGATGAGCAGATAGATGATGCCGATGATGGAGACGAGTTCGATCGAACCGTTGATCAGCAAGGTTGGCAGAATGCCTGCCATAGTGGCAGTGGCACGGTCCGTATTCTCCTTACGGATAAAACCGAACATCGCAGCGACGGAGGCTACCCATCCCCCAGCCACCAGGCCAATACTGATTGATGCCATGGCAATCAGCGCGCCCTTGCCTACCTTCAGACGGAAATCCCGAATTGCTAAAATAGAGTGGAGGCAGTACCCATAACCCACAAAAACAAGGATCTGACAAAAGAAAGCCAGCCCAACTGCCCACCAGGTCATGCCTTGAACGATCTCCCAACTGGTTCGTAAGTCTGCAATCTTGGGCAGCAACAAATTGACTGCCAGTCCTAAGACAACCAGAATCAGCAAGTAACGCAAAACCTTCTTTCTGGTTGGAGGTGTATGTTTGTCTAAATCGATCATTCGCTTCTTTGACCGCGCAATCGTCGTAAAAGGTTGTGTAATATCCATTCAAGTATACCTGTTTCCGCATAAATGCAATTAGCATGCCAAATCTCAAATTGATCGTCTGCTGATGATGTGTATGAACAGGACTCAAAAACAGAACTATCCAAGGCGTCCCGGGAATGGCTGCTTCATGTACAATTAGTGAATAATTGGCCTCACATGAAAAAGGAGAATGCATGACCGAGACCCAACTCCCTATAGCAATGCAACCCAGGCAGTTATCTTCCGGCACCAGGATCGCGTTTGGTTTGGCCCAGTTGGGCATGGCCGTGATTAGCGGTATCTATGCTGCCATGCTGACAAAGTTCTATCAGGACAACCTTGGGCTGGAATTTAAATGGATTGGCATTGCCACGGTTATCTATGCCATTTGGAATGCTATTAATGATCCGATTTTCGGTGAAATCACTGACCGTACCAAATCTAAATTAGGCCGGCGAATCCCTTATCTGCGCTACACGGCACCTTTTTACGCGCTGACTTTTATCGCGGTTTGGTTTTGCCCGGAAGAAGCCAGCCAACTGAACAAATTCATCTGGATGTTGGTCTCGATGCTGCTCTACGATACCTGCTTCACAATCATTGGTCTGGTGCACGGCACGCTTATGCCTGAGCTTTCTGAGTCAGATAAGGAACGCGCCAAACTTTCCGTTGTGTCCACTTTGTTCGGGCTTTTGGGAACACTGTTAGGTTTTATCATTCCAGAACTGGTGCGTCCAAGCAGCACATCCGGTGCGACTTCACTGCTGCCCTTCCGCATGGCTATGACAGCAGTCGGGCTGATCTTCTCGGCTTTCATCTATTACTCCTCCTTTAAATTGAAGGAACGGCGCGAGTTCAGCGAGGTGGATGAGGCGCTTCCCTGGTGGCAGGCAATCAAGTCCACTCTGACGAACAAAGGCTTCATTGTTTACGTAATCACCAGTTTTATGTGTACGTTTATGTTCTCCATTGCGATGGGCGCGATCTTTTATCTTTCAGATTATGTGACCAAGGGAAGTGTTTTTCCGCTTTTGGGCGCGCTATTCGTGCCCCTCACAATTGCCGTTCCTTTTGTGCAGAACGTGTTGCGCAAGCTTTCAGCTGCCAAAACCTGGCAAATCTTCTTGGTTATTTCCGGGGTCGGCTTCAGTTTGCTTTACTTCCTGCCGGCCAACCTGCTGACGGTAGGACTGGTGATTGCCGGTATTGGTTATTCCGGTGTGCAGGTGGTGAACTATTTGGTTCTGGGGCAGGTGATTGATTTGGATGAAATCCAGACTGGCGTGCGCCGTGAAGGTTCCTATCTGGGAGCCAACGCGCTCATTACCAAGCCAGCACAGAGCCTGGCAATTTCAATGACATCATATATCCTTACACGGACTGCCTTCGTGACCGCTGAATCAAATGCCGGACAAATCTTCCTCAACCAGCCGGAGAGCGCTCTGATGGGCATCCGCGCCATTGTGGGACTGATCCCGGGGATTGCGCTGATTGTTGGAGCCATTGCCTTGTTCTGGTTCCCAATCAAGGACCGTGATGTGCCGTTGATCAAACAGAAAATCCTGGAAATGCATGCTCAAAAGCACGAGAGACTGCTGAGTCAGACCGATACCAGCCGCTTCCCGCAGGAATAATAAGAAAGCGGGTCAGGTTATACATCGGGTAGGGAAAAGGAGACTCCACGCTTATAATCAGGGCTGATATTACCCCGTAAAACGGTTTAAACACACGCAATTTCAAAGAAAGGAATTGATAATATGGCAAAGAACGTTTCACCTGGAAAAGAAAGTTACATGACTACACCGGTTGAACTCCCGGATCTTCCCTGGGCAAAAGATGCACTCGAACCGGTTATTTCCGCAAACACGATTGATTTTCATTACGGCAAGCATCACAAAGCCTATGTGGATAAGACCCTTGAGCTGATTAAAGGCACGGAATTTGAAGGTATGACCGTGGAAGAGATTATGGTCAAGACCCAGGGCAAGGCAGACAAGAAAGTGCTCTACAACAATGCCGCCCAGATCTGGAACCACAATTTCTATTGGAAATGCCTCGCCCCGCAAGGCAAGAGCAAGCTCTCAGCCAAACTCAAGGCCAGAATCGAAACGGATTTTGGTTCGTATGAGGAGTTCAAGAAACAGCTGGTCCAGGCAGGGTTGACCCAATTTGGTTCCGGTTGGGCATGGGTGGTAAAAGAGAAGGACAAGCTTCAGATTCTGAAGACCCCCAATGCTGATGACCCCTGGACAGAGGACCGCTCCCCTGTTCTGACCCTGGATGTTTGGGAGCACGCCTATTATCTGGATTATCAGAACAGGCGCCAGGCTTATTTGGAAGCTCTGATTGATAATGTTGTCAATTGGGACTATATGGAAGAGTTAGTCAACCGCTACAAATAATGTTTAGTGTTGGAAGCAGAGAGGGCAGAAACAAATCTGCCCTCTTTTATTATTGGTCGTTGCGGATGGGGATGTTTTGAAGTGAGTGACCAGGACGGAAAAATCGGATTCCTGCGTTGGTCAGAGCTTTTCCCGGGGTAGCAGATAACTGCACAACCGTTTCGTCAGCTTGCCATAACGAATGACCGTCGTCACACATTCATACAGCAGCTTGTTGCCAAGTCAGACCAGAGGGAAAGGATCAAATTAACACTTTTAAAAAGACACCTGCTGTACAAAAACTAATCAGCCCGGGGGGCCAAAAGCTCCTGTTTCTTCCAGGCAGGCAGGTTGGAGCGTTCCATTAAAAGTGCTCTGAGTTCATACACCTGGTCGCGCAGCATGGCAGCACGCTCAAACTCCAGCGTCTGGGCGGAGGCTTTCATTTGACTTTCCAAGCCTGAGATCACCTTCTGCAGTTCACGGGTTTCCATCTCGAGAACCAGTTCCCGTGCGGAACGGGGTTTATCCGTTTCGGTTTCGGCTTCTTTGGTCAAACGATCTGTTATATCCCGCACAGCCTTAACGATACTCACCGGTGAGATATGATGCCTCTCGTTGTAGGTTTCCTGCTTGGCACGCCGGCGGTTGGTTTCGTCAATGGCGCGTTTCATAGAGTCGGTCATTTTATCTGCGTACAAAATAACGCGTCCGTTCACGTGCCGGGCAGCGCGGCCAAAATTTTGGATAAGCGCGGTTGTTGAGCGCAGGAAGCCCTCCTTATCCGCGTCGAGGATGGCCACGAGCGAAACTTCAGGGAGATCCAGACCCTCACGCAGCAGGTTGATGCCCACTACTACGTCAAAAACACCCAGACGCAAGTCGCGCAGGATGCCCACGCGCTCAAAGGTTTCCACCTCACTGTGCAGATAATGCACTTTGAATCCGGCTTCAAGCAGGTAATCGGCCAGATCTTCAGACATTTTTTTAGTAAGTGTGGTCACAAGCGCTCTTTCGCCCACCTCCACGCGTTTGCGCAATTCCATAATGAGGTCATCAATCTGGCCCATGATGGGGCGCACTTCAATTTGCGGGTCCAGCAAGCCAGTGGGGCGGATGATCTGCTCAACCACCTGGTCGGCCTTCTGCATTTCATAAGGTCCGGGCGTGGCACTGGTGTAGAGGGTGATGCCCATGACTTCTTCAAACTCAGCAAACTTGAGCGGGCGGTTATCCAGCGCAGAGGGCAGCCTGAAGCCGTACTCGACCAGGGTCTCCTTGCGTGAACGGTCACCGTTATACATGCCGCGCAGCTGGGGCACCATCATATGCGATTCATCCAGCACCATCAGATAACGGCTGGGCATAAAATCCAGCAGAGTCCAGGGGGCGGTGCCTGGGGCGCGCTGGTCGATATGGCGGGAGTAGTTTTCGATACCCGCGCAGGAACCCACCTCCCGCATCATTTCCATATCGTAACGGGTGCGCTGTTCAAGCCGCTGGGCTTCCAGGAGCATTTCTTTATCCTTAAAGTACTTCAGGCGGTCCTCGAGTTCTTCCTCAATATCTTTGAGGACCTTCTCCATGCGGTTATCCTGGGTAATATAGTGTTTGGCAGGGTAGATGTCCAGATGGTCCAGTTTTTCAGTCATCTCGCCCGTAACACGGTTAAGACGTGTGATTTCTTCGATTTCGTCCCCAAAGTAGGAAATGCGGTAGGCATCACGGTCGCTATAAGCCGGAATGATTTCCAGGGTGTCCCCGCGCAGCCGGAAAATGCCGGGTCTGGTTTCCACATCATTGCGCTGGTACTGGATATCCACCAATTGCCGCAAAAGCGCGTTGCGGCGATAGATCTTGCCTTTCTCTATGCTGAGGACGGATTTTGAATAAGCGTCCGGATCTCCCAGTCCGTAAATGGCGGAAACAGAGGCAACAATAATCACATCCTGGCGGGACATGAGCGCCGTGGTAGCCGCCAGCCGCAGACGGTCGATTTCCTCATTGATATCAGTTTCCTTCTCGATGTAAAGGTCCCGTCTGGGAACGTAGGCTTCGGGCTGATAGTAATCATAATAGGAAACAAAATACTCCACCGCGTTGTTGGGGAAGAACTCACGAAACTCAGCGTAAAGCTGCGCGGCCAGGGTTTTATTATGCGTCATCACCAGTGTAGGGATTTGCAGTTGTTGGATAACGTTGGCAACGGTGAAGGTTTTGCCTGTTCCCGTGGCACCCAGAAGTACCTGGTCTGTGTAGCCTTTTTGGATGCCTTCCACCAATTGGCGAATGGCTTCCGGCTGGTCTCCAGTAGGCTGATAGGGGGCGTGCAGCTGGAATGGCGTCATAACAATATTATAGCTGGTGTGCATGATTATTGACAGAAAATAGAACATTTGCGCTAATTAAATTTTTTGTGTCGCATACAGCAAAGAATCTGTTATCATTCCTATTACTCGCTCAATCTTTCCGATAAAGGAGAAGTTTATATGACTCAGAAAAAAGTACGCATTGCGATTGTGGGTGTGGGTAATTGCGCCTCCGCGCTAGTGCAGGGCTTGCATTACTATAAAGAGGCTAAGGAGGAAGACCGCATTCCAGGCGTGATGCATGTCAACCTGGGCGGGTATCACATCCGTGATATGGAGATCGTGGCAGCCTTTGATATTGTGGATACCAAAGTTGGTCTTGATGTCTCTGAGGCGATCTTTGCTTTTCCGAATAACACCTATAAGTTTTGCAATGTGCCCAAGATGGACGTGCCGGTGCACCGCGGTATGACGCATGACGGGCTAGGAAAGTACCTCTCCACTTTTTTGCACAAAGCGCCGGGTTCAACCGACGATATCGTAGGCATTCTTAAAGAGACCAAGGCGGATGTCCTGATTAACTTTTTGCCGGTTGGCTCAGAGATGGCTACCAAGTGGTATATGGAACAAGCGCTCACCGCGGGCGTGGGTGTAGTGAACTGCGTTCCCGTGTTCATTGCCAGTTCTGATTATTGGGCGGAGCGTTTCCGCCAGGCAAAGCTACCAATCATCGGGGACGACATCAAGAGCCAGGTGGGGGCAACGATCACTCACCGTGTGTTAACCAGTCTGTTCGTAGATCGCGGTGTGAAGTTAGACCATACCTATCAGCTCAACTTTGGTGGCAACACGGATTTTTTGAACATGTTGGAGCGCGAAAGGCTTGAATCCAAGAAGATCTCCAAGACTGGGGCTGTTACCAGTATGCTGCCGTATGCGCTGAGTGAAGAAGATATCCATGTGGGGCCAAGCGATTATGTGCCTTGGCTCAAGGACCGCAAGTTCTGCTATATCAAGATGGAGGGCACCACGTTTGGAGATGTGCCGCTGAACCTTGAAGTAAAGATGGAGGTATGGGACGGGCCCAACTCAGCTGGGGTGGTGATAGATGCAGCCCGCTGTATCAAGCTGGCATTGGACCGCGGGCTGAGCGGCGCGATTCTGGAGCCCTCTTCATATTTTATGAAGACACCCCCGGTACAGTACAAAGATGACCTTTGCTATGAGAAAACGGAAGCTTTTATCCGTGGGGAGGGGTTGCCCTCGTAGGGGGCCAATCAGGTTAAAACCAAATTGCACTTTGCCTGCACTCTTCGTTGAAACAGGGGGAAGTTGGCTAATAATGTCTGACCAGAAAGGTGCTGAACTCACGGCTCGGTTCAGCCCATGCCGCGCGCAGGTCGCGAACGCTGGAACCAGCGGGTCCGCGCTGCAGCAAGGCCAACAGCATCTCAAGATCCTCCCGGAGTCCTTCAGCGAGAGTTTCCACGCGTCCATCCGGCAAATTGCGTACCCATCCGCGTAATTGTAGCCGGCTGGCTTGCTGCGTCACGAAATAACGGAATCCAACGCCCTGGACCCGCCCCTCTATAAAAACGTGCAATTGTTTTTCTTCCATGCTAACGCTCAAGGCTTATGAGAATTAGCGGAGGTCGTCCTCCACGTCATCCTCAAAATCGTAGGAGTCCTCCTCTTCGCCTAAATCGTCCTCACTTACGTAACGGGACCATTCATCCTCTTCGATAAGGAATTCATCGTCCAGATCGTCTTCTTCAAAGCCATTTTCCTCATCATCAAAGCTGAACTCGTCATCTTCGTCGTGCTCATGATCGTGTGAGGCGCGGCCTTTGTTCGGGTCCAGGTCCATCAGGTCGAAAAGGGAAGGGTCGTTGGTGAAATTCAATGTGTCTATGGCTTCCTCCAAAAAATCGATTTCGTCATCATCGTCTGAACGCGCGATGAGACGTTCAAATACTTCAAGCACATCTTTGCCCCCTATATGGGCAAGTGCCCAAACAACTTCCCGGCGCAGTTCTTCCGGGATGGATTTGCGCCCGGCCAACTTGAGCAAAAAGCGGCGGGCAGAGCTGAGTTCCAGTTCACCAGCGGCATGTATCGCTTGCAGTTGGACACCCAGGTGAGTATGGTCGAGGTTCTCTAAAATATCTTCTTCCCACTGTTCGTCGGCGGAACGCCCCATGGCAAACATGGCGCTCTCCACCCAATCCGGATTGTGCTGCGCATAAGCCAAACGGATGAGAGGCGGTACCTCTTTGCGGGAAGAAAACCCCAGGGACTCCAGAGCGCGCCGCCTAACCAGATCAGAAGGGTCAAATTTGGTCGCGTCCAGAAGGGAATCCTCAATATTTTTGAGCAATTCAGCTTTCAGTTTCTCCAGCTCGCCTAAATAAACGTAGGGGCCAAGCACATTGGCGGCTGCCGCCCGGACCAGTTCTGAGCGGTTCTCGTCTGTGAGAAGAGCCAGATATTTGGGAACCAGAGATTTTTGTTCGCAAACGAAGAGCAGATCGATTGCCCGAACGACAACATCATCATCCGCGTCATCCAGTCCAATCATACCGACGAGGTCAAACATCATAAGATCGTCGTGTTCCGATAGCTCCACGAGGTCCTGCAAGAAGTTGCGCCGACGCTCCACTGGAATAGCTGACCAGGCAGCGAGCAGGATCTGCGCTTCCTCGTGATCGAGATCCGAAAACTGGTGCAGCAGCGCAGGCGGGAAAGGCTTGCTGACATCCAGTAGGGTTTGGATCAGGTCATGAATTGAGCTAATTTCTGGCATTGGACTCCTTAAGGCTGAATAACAGGATTAAGAAAATCCTGGAAGGTGATATAGATCATCAGGGCAATCAGCAGGAAGAAGAAAACACTGTTGATCGCGTTAATCGTTTTCTGCGGGATGCGCTTCTTGAAGAGAATTTCCGGCAGCGTCATAATGATTTGGCCGCCATCCAGCGCCGGAATGGGGAGCAGGTTGGTGATACCCAGCGCGATGGACAGCCCGGAGGCCATGGACATGCGGAAGAGTGGCAGAGGTGTGGAAGCAGCAGCCGGACTGGTGGCATCCAGTGTATTCGCCTGGTTGAAGAGATCATAAATGCCCTTGATTCCCACAATTCGTGCCTCTCCAGGCTGAGCAGTGCCGCGAATCAGGCGCACGGGCAGCATAATAGTCTCCCGCGTTTGATATGCGAAAGCTTGAAAAGCGCTGCCAACGGCTTTAGAGAGGGGCTGCGGTTCCAGGACAACAGACATTTCAATGCCAAGTGCATATTCTCCCGGCCTGGGGTTGGCAACCAGGGTTACGGGCAGGTCCTGCGGTGTTCCTGCTCTGTTGATACCCAGGGTCACCTGTTCGCCTTTATGCTCAGCAATGAGTTGCGAAAGATGGTCTGTGCTGGCCACCTTCTCGTTGTTAAAGGTGAGTATGTGATCTCCCTGATGCAAAGCAGCCTTCTCAGCGGCAGAATGGGGTAATACACGCGTGACCAGAACTTTATCCGGAGCGGGTGCACCGATAACGGAATACATCACGATGAGCAGAATGATACCGACCAAAAAGTTCATCAACGCACCTGAGACGAGCACGATCAGGCGTTTCCAGGCAGGGGCGGCCAGGATGCTGCCTGGCTCAGTAATGTCCGTCTCGCCCTTTGGACGGACGAATCCGCCAAAGGGGATGGCGTTGATGGTCACATCTGTCCCTTTCCAGGTGAAAAGCTTAAAGAGGCGGGGTGGGTAGCCAAAACCGAACTCGAGCACCTCGATCCCTAATAGTTTCGCGGACAGAAAATGACCAAGCTCATGAAAAAAGATCAACAGTCCGAACATAATAATGAACTGTACAATTAACCAAATTGAAGACATGCTTTGTTCTCCTCGTGCCAAATTATACCTATTTTGTAAACCAAAACTGTTGGGTTTGTATTAGATTTGATAAACAGGCTGGGGTATGTATTGGATTCGGGCGGGAGAAGCTGCCTTTGACAAGGTATAATCTCCGCCATGCCTTTGATTGTTTCCCTTGATATCGAAACAACTGGATTGGACCCGAATAACGAATCAATCATTGAAATCGGAATGGTCAAGTTCAGTGAGTCACGCGTGGTAGCGGAATACTCCAAGCTGGTCAACCCGCGCAAACCAATCTCCAATTTCATAACCAACCTGACCGGCATTACCAATAGCATGGTCATGCATATGCCCTATCTGGTAGATTTGCTGCCGGAGGTGCAGGATTTCGTAGGCGATGCGATAGTTTTAGGGCAGAACATTGGGTTTGATCTTAGTTTCTTTTACAAGGTGCGTGCCCTGCAGGACAATCTCTCCATTGATACCTATGATCTGGCATCTGTTCTCATGCCCAGTGCCCCGCGTTACAACCTGGGCGCGCTGTCCAAGTACCTGGGTGTCGTGCAAACCACGGCACACCGCGCGCTGGATGATGCGCGCGCCACCATGGACGTCTATAACCGGCTTAAACTTAAATTGGATGAGCTGCCCATCAACCTGGTTGCTGAAATCGTGCGCCAAGCCGAAGGGTTGGATTGGAAAGGTGAACTTCCCTTCCGCTGGGCTTTACAAAAAATGATGCAGGCAGGCATACAGCCCAAAAAGGGGAAGCACGAATCACTTTTGGAAGTCTTTGACCAGCGCACCTCACCGAGACCGGTGCGGGTGCAGCCGCTTGAACCCAAAGAAACTATCCAGCCCCTGGATACACAAGCTTTAGCTGCCACACTGGAACCCGGGGGAGCCTTCTCAAAGCATATCACCGAGTTTGAACACCGCTCCCAGCAGGTGCAGGTGCTGAAAGCCGTGTCAGAAAATTTCTCCAAAGGCAATCATCTGCTCGTTGAGGCAGGTACCGGCACAGGCAAATCGTTGGCTTATCTGATCCCTTCTGCTTATTGGGCGCTGCAAAATGGTGAGCGCGTGGTCATTTCCACCAATACCATTGCGCTGCAAGACCAGTTAATCCAAAAAGATATACCGGACATGGTCAAGGCTTTGGATCTCAATCTGAACACGGCTGTCCTGAAGGGGCGTGGAAATTATCTCTGCCCACGCCGCCTGAGCCAGATGCGGCGCAGGAAGCTGGAAACGATTGATGAACTGCGCGTGCTGGCCAAGGTTTTGGTTTGGCTGCAGAGCAGCCAAACAGGGGACCGTACGGAAATAAACCTCAACGGACCCGTCGAACGGCTCATCTGGTCGCGCCTCTCCGCTGAGGATGAAGGCTGCAACCTGGAAACCTGTCTCAAACGCACGGGAGGTCGCTGCCCCTTCTATAAGGCAAGAACCGCGGCTGAAGCAGCGCACATTCTGATCGTCAACCACGCGTTGTTGCTGGCAGACGCCGCCACTGAAAACCGTGTGCTGCCAACCTATAACTACCTGGTTGTGGACGAAGCGCATCACTTGGAATCGGCTACAACGGAAGCAATGTCTTTCAGACTGCGCGCGCCGGATGTGACCCGCCTGGTGCGGGAATTGGGTTCCAAACAGAGCGGTCTGCTTGGCAGACTGGTAGATTTAGCTTCCAAGCACCTGCAACCAGCTCAGATCGCCACTCTGGAAAACTGGGTGGAAAAAACCACCGACCATGCTTTTCGTTTTGATAATTTAATGACCGGATACTTCAAAGCGCTCGAATCCATGTTGGAAGAGCTCCGCGAAGGCAAATCTTTAGGGACCTACCCGCAGCAAACGCGTATCTTGCCTTCGGTGCGTACCCTCCCCAGTTGGCTCCAGGTTGAAATTCAGTGGGAACAGACCTATGAGGCTCTGCATACCTTGCTTGAAGATCTTAAGGTGATCCGGGAAAGCCTGCGCGACCTGGCGGAAAAGGTGGAAGAAGGTGAGGATATATTTGGGCTATTGGCAACCACAGCCACTGCCTTACAGCAGATAGGGCTTAAGACGGAAGCGCTCACCATGCAGCCGGAAGCAGACCAAATTTACTGGGTGGAACTGGATCCATTGCAGAACCGTCTGACCCTGCAAATTGCGCCTCTGGAAATTGGCGGGTTAATGGAGAAATACCTTTGGCATGAAAAAACCTCGGTCGTGCTTACCTCAGCGACGCTAACTACTCAGGGTGAGTTCGATTATCTGCGCCGGCGTTTAAATGCTCAGGACGCGGATGAACTGACGGTGGGTTCTCCTTTCGATTATGAAAATTCTGCCCTGGTGCTATTACCGCAGGACTTACCTGAACCTTCCAACGCGAATGCCCACCAAAGAGCAGTTGAAGACGCGGTCATCCGTGTGGCAAAGGCCAGCGGCGGGCGAATGCTGGTTCTGTTTACCTCATACGCGCAACTGCAGAAGACCTCGAAGGCGGTACAGGGTCCGTTGGGAAAATTGGATATCACGATCTACGAACAAGGGGAAGGCGCGTCAGCTACAGCCTTGTTGGAAGTGTTCAAAGAAACTCCGCGGGCGGTTTTGCTGGGTACACGCTCTTTTTGGGAGGGTGTGGATGTTCCCGGAGAAGCACTGTCCGTTTTGATGATCGCCAAATTGCCCTTTGATGTTCCCAGCGACCCGATTGTGGCTGCCAGGGCGGAAAGTTTTGATGACCCGTTCAACGAATACAACCTGCCTGAGGCTATTCTGCGTTTCCGGCAGGGGTTTGGGAGGCTCATCCGCACGCAGACAGACCGCGGGGTCGTGGTGGTGTTGGATAAGCGCCTGATGAGCAAATCCTATGGTAAGTTCTTCCTTGATTCTTTACCCCGTTGTACTTTTATGCAGGGTTATCTGGCCAATGTTCCGGAACAAACCACCAAGTGGTTGGGGGTTTGAAAAGGCTGGCTTAGCCGCATTTCTATCGAGGAATTGTACAATTTTCTCTCGTTGGAAAGTTTGACAAATAAAATAAAGGCTATTACACTAACGAAAATCGCAGTTTATTAAAGTATCTAAGGAGACAACTATGGCTTATAGTTTCACAAACTCAAAAGGTAAGGAATATTTCCTGCATGTAAAGACTGTCAAACGCGCTTCTGGCAAATCGACCGAGCTGTATTACTTCTCAACTGATAAACGCAAGGGACAGGAAGTAGAAGAAGTGCCTGCTGGCAAGTATGTGATCGAACTGCCCTCCGGCTTACCGGTCCTCAAGAAAAAATAAAAATTCCTTAGCGGTCTGACCAACCGCAATTAATCGGTTAATGCTACAGCCTCATTTTTGTGAGGCTGTTTTGTTTAATTGGCATGGAAGTTGCTCTATTCTTTTTGACAAATCGATTAATGAGGAGTTTGATATGTCTAAAAAAGTTCGTACGCTTTTAATACTGCTTCTGGCTGTGCTGTCATTGGTCTCAGCCTGTGAAAGAAAAGCCTCACGGGCTCCAGTGGTTGTGCCGCAAAAAACAGACAAAAGTAAGACTCCTTTACCTATCAACAATGAATACACACATGCCACACAAACGGCTCAGGCTGTAAGCGCACAGTTCAATCAGCCCACAATGATTGTGACGAATTCCAAGGGGACAGCCGTAGCAATCACTGCAATGCCTGCTACCCCAACCCCTGCAGGCCCGCCCACGCCCACACCTTTGCCACCTACTCCGGTAGTGACCAAACCTGCCAAGTATGCCGTGCAATCGGGTGAGACAATCTACTGTTTGGCGAGGCGATTTGACGTGGACCCGGATGATCTTCTGGCAGCTAATGGTTTGGACAATTGGAGCATGCTGCACATTGGGCAGGAACTTACCATCCCGCAGACAGGGAAGTGGCCTGGTCCAAGCCGCGCTATTGAGGGCACCAGCCACCCGGATGTTTGGCAAGTGTCTCCCGGGGAAACGGTTTATATGGTGGCATGCGCGTATGGGGATGTATACCCGGAACAGATTCTGGCAGTGAATGGAAATATTAAAGATCCGAATGATCTGACAGGGTTAAAGACTATTCAAATCCCTTAACTCGAATTGTCTTTTCAGCGGTCTGGGCAAATGTTCAGACCGCTTTTTTGTGCGGCAGGTTGACCTGTTCATTACATGAAACCAATGCTGAGATGACTGCCTGAGGCAAAGTATTCGATGACGGGACCTGGTCATTACGAACGAAGTATGGCAATTTGGCTTTAGTTATAATCCAGGAAAGGGTGACAGCCAGAACCCCACACCGCTGACACACCTCAAAAAACAACGCACAGCGACCCTCCTGCGATTACAATTACCTCAATAACTTAACCCGGAGCGAACCATGAAAATCATTTCCCGCCAAATCCATCTGGAAGGGCATATCTTCAACGTCGAAAAACTCCTTGTCCAGCTGCCTGACGGCAGGGAGCGTTTCTATGACCTGGTTGATCATGGCGATGCTGTAACCATCCTGCCTTTGGATGGAGAAGGGCGCATTGGTTTTGTGAGCCAATATCGCGTGGGCGCGGAAAAGGAGCTTTTGGAACTCCCGGCAGGCATGCTGGATGGGGAAGAGCCAGCTGAGGCCGGCGCGCGGCGGGAATTGCGTGAAGAAACCGGCATGGACGCACGGGATCTCTCAGCTCTGGGGGGATTTTGGATTGCAGCGGGCTACTCCAACGAATATATCCATGCTTTCCTTGCCCGTGGGCTGTATGCTTCACCCCTCGAGCAGGATGATGATGAATTCCTTAGTCTTTCGTGGTTACCGATCAAAGAAGCTTACCAGACGGCATTTTCAGGGAAGATCCAGGACAGTAAAACCCTGGCGGCTATGCTTCTTGCTCTGCCCATCATTCAAAGCGGTTTTTCGGACTTATTGATAAATCATGAAGTAGGCTAAGGCGGGGTTATTAGGAAGAAACCATTGAAAGAATTGGGGGAACAAAGTCAGATTTTTGTTACCTATATATGGTCGAATTGCTAAAAAGCGCCAAGATCTGGTTTCTCAAAAATGAAAAGTAGATTACAATAATGAGTTGTAGGTATAACCTTCAGATCAACAAACAAACGCATAAATTCGTGCAAAATTCTCTGAATCAACAAGGAGTGAAAATGAAACGTGAAATGGTCATGACCGATGCAAACGAGGCAACCGCTCATGTGGCTTACCGGTTGAATGAGGTAATTGCAATTTATCCTATTACCCCTTCATCGCCAATGGGTGAGTTTGCCGACCAGTGGATGGCAGAACGAGTACCAAACATCTGGGGTACTATCCCAACTGTGGTGGAATTGCAGCATGAAGGAGGCGCTGCTGGAGCAGTCCACGGTGCTCTGCAAGCAGGCGCATTAACAACAACATTCACCGCTTCGCAGGGTTTGTTGTTAATGATCCCCAACATGTTCAAGATCGCCGGTGAATTAACACCCACGGTCTTCCACATTACCGCCCGTTCCCTCGCCATGGCGGCTCTCTCCATCTTCGGAGACCATCAGGACGTGATGACAACACGCTCCACTGGGTTTGGTATGATCGTGAGCAACTCCGTGCAGGAAGCCCAGGATATGGCTGCCATTTCCACTGCTGTAACACTGAGATCGCGAGTGCCTTTTATCCACTTCTTTGACGGCTTTAGAACCTCCCATGAGATCAATAAAATTGAGCGCCTGACCGATGATGATCTGCGTGCTATGATCGATCAGGACATGATCTTTGCCCACCGGAAGCGTGCAATGACCCCTGATGCTCCTGTTCTGCGCGGTACTGCCCAGAATCCGGATGTCTACTTCCAGGGTCGCGAGACTGTTAACCGGTTCTACATCGAATGCCCGCGCATTGTGGAAGAAGAAATGGACCGATTTGCCAAACTGACCGGAAGGCAGTATGGGCTGGTGGAATACCACGGTGCCAAGGACGCTGAAAAAGTGATCGTTATCATGGGCTCTGGCGCTGAAACTGCTGTAGAAACCGCAAATTACCTTGTGGAAAAGGGTGAGAAAGTGGGTGTTTTGGTAGTACGTTTGTATCGCCCCTTCCCGACTGCGCAATTGCTCAAAGCCCTGCCCAAGACTGTCAAGAAGATTGCCATCATGGACCGCACCAAGGAGGTTGGCGCGACGGGTGATCCGCTTTACACCGATGTGGTGACCGCGGTGAAACAAGGCCTTGCTAATGGCGAAGCGCCCTTCACAAGTATTCCAGTCATGATTGCTGGCCGTTATGGTTTATCCTCCAAGGAATTTACCCCTGCCATGATCAAGGGCATCTACGATGAACTGGGCAAGGATGAACCCAAAGCCCAATTCACCATCGGTATTATCGATGATGTCACTTACACTTCCATCGACTATGATCCCAACTTTGAGATCCTTGGAAAGGATGTGGTTCAGGCGATGTTCTTCGGTCTCGGTTCCGATGGTACTGTAGGTGCCAATAAGAACTCCATTAAGATCATCGGCGATGAAACCCCCAACTTTGCCCAAGGCTACTTCGAGTACGATTCCAAGAAGTCCGGCGCAGTTACTGTCTCTCATCTGCGCTTTGGCCCCAAACCAATCAAAGCACCTTATTTGATTTCCGCTGGTCAGGCTAATTTCATTGGCTGCCACCAGGTGAGCTTTGTGGATCGCTTTGACATGCTCAAGTATGCCCGCCCAGGTTCAGTTTTCCTGATGAACAGCATCTACGGGCCGGACAAAGTCTGGGATACGCTGCCCATGGATATGCAGAAGCAGCTTATTGACAAGAAGATCAGATTCTATGTGATCGACGCTTACGAAGTGGCAGAACGCACCGGCATGGGCCAGCGCATCAACACCATCATGCAGACCTGTTTCTTTGCCATCAGCGGTATTCTGCCCAAGGATGAAGCAATAGCCCAGATTAAGAAATCCATTCATGACACCTACAGCAAACGCGGAGACGCAGTGGTACAGAAGAACTACGCAGCTGTGGATCAGGCTGTGGCGGCTATGCACGAAGTTAAAGTGCCCGAAAAGGTCACCAGCCAAATTGCCCGTCATTCTCCTATTCCAGATGAAGCGCCCGAATATGTTCGCGAGACTTTGGGTATGATCATCGACCGCCGCGGCGATGAAGTGAAAGTAAGCCAAATGCCTGTGGACGGTACCTTCCCGACCGCAACCACACGCTGGGAAAAACGCAACATTGCACTCGAAATCCCCGTGTGGGAACCCGAGCTTTGTATCCAATGCGGCCGCTGCTCCTTCGTCTGCCCGCATGCTGCCATTCGCACTAATATCTACAAGAACGAGGAACTCGCGAAAGCGCCAGCTACCTTCAAAAGCACCGCTTGCAAGACTAATCAGTGGAAAGATGGCTACTCCTTCACGGTTCAGGTAGCTCCCGAAGACTGCTCTGGCTGCGGTCTGTGCGTGGAAAACTGCCCTGGCAAGGACAGACAGAATCCTTCCCGTAAAGCAATCAATATGGCAC
The DNA here is from genome assembly GCA_040772525.1 of Anaerolineaceae bacterium. Classification (GTDB taxonomy): domain Bacteria; phylum Chloroflexota; class Anaerolineae; order Anaerolineales; family Anaerolineaceae; genus Mesolinea. Next base: position 1,367,422 of record JAXGXZ010000001.1, read on the forward strand.
CTCAGCCCCCTCTGCGCGAACAGGAAGCCAAGAATTGGGACTTCTTCCTTTCTCTGCCATTATTAGACCGCGCTACTGTTCCGCTGAACCTAGTCAAGTACTCACAGCTATTCGAGCCTTTGTTTGAGTTCTCCGGTGCCTGCGCTGGCTGTGGCGAGACCCCCTATGTTAAACTGGTTACTCAGCTCTTCGGTGACCGTATGATGGTCGCTAATGCCACCGGCTGCTCCGGCATCTATGGCGGCAATCTTCCCACCACTCCTTGGGCCAAGAATGCTGCTGGCCGAGGTCCAGCCTGGGCAAATTCCCTCTTTGAAGACAATGCGGAGTTTGGCTTTGGCATGCGCGTGACCATCGACAAATTTAAAGAATTTGCCACTGAACTGCTCACCAGAAACAAGAAAGTTGTGGGTGAGGAACTGGCAGATGAAATCCTGAATGCGGCCCAGAAGAGTGAAGGCGAAATCCAGGAACAGCGCAAGCGCGTGGAAAAACTGAAAGCCGTACTTAAGGGTAAGGAAAATGACGATCTGAAACAGTTGCTCTCACTGGCAGACTATCTGGTACGCAAGAGTGTCTGGATCATCGGTGGAGATGGTTGGGCTTATGACATAGGCTTCAGCGGTTTGGATCACGTGTTAGCTTCCGGGCGCGATATCAATGTGCTCGTGGTCGACACCGAAGTTTACTCCAACACAGGTGGTCAGGCGTCTAAGGCGACCCCTAGGGCGGCTACAGCCAAATTTGCCGCTAATGGCAGGGATCACCCTAAGAAGGATCTTGGTTACATGGCCATGACTTATGGCAACATCTACGTTGCCCGCGTGGCAATGGGCGCCAGCGATTCACAGACGCTCAGAGCGTTCGTGGAAGCGGATTCCTTTGAGGGTCCTTCCCTGATCATTGCCTACAGCCACTGCATCGCTCACGGCATTGATATGAGAAAGGGGCTGCTCCAGCAGAAGCTGGCGGTCAATTCTGGTGCGTGGCTGCTATACCGCTATGATCCCAGACTGGCAGATGAAAACAAGAACCCGCTGCAGTTGGACTCCAAGGCACCCAGCATTCCGGTTTCAGATTACGCCTACAACGAGACGCGCTACCGCATGCTCCTGAAGGCGGATGAAGACCGGGCTGAAGAATTGATGAAGGCTGCTCAGTCAGATGCCGAGCACCGCTGGAGATTGTACGAGCAATTGGCAGCCCTCGATTATGGCAGTGCAGAAGCGCCTGAGGATGATGCATAGCCCGCTGGAGAGATGCTGACACAGAAACTGATTCTCCCCGTGTCGTAGAGCAATTTGACACGCTAAGGTAAAATAAACGATGACAGCTATAACTGTCATCGTTTATTTTTATTTACCATACCTCAGGAGGAACAGAATGTCAGATTTGGAGACAAGAAATTCAAATCTTGGATTAAAAAGTCCTTTGATTGTCGGTGGCTCTCCATTTTCAAAACAAGTCGAACTAGACAATCTGCTCGAAGATCCTGTAATCGTTCAACGAAACGATCTTTAGTTCATTAATATTGGAAGGACAGACTATGAGCGTAGTTGATGACATCAAGTCTCGTGTGGACTTGGTGGATATCGTCTCCCAAACAGTTAAATTGCGTAGAGCTGGTAAGAATTACACCGGCTTTTGTCCTTTCCACAGCAATACACGTACACCTGCCTTCGTGGTCTTTCCTGAGACACAAACCTGGCGCTGTTTTGGCCAATGCAACGAAGGCGGTGACCTTTTTAGCTACCTAATGAAACGGGAAGCCTGGGATTTCAACGAGGCGCTTAAATACCTGGCAGATAAAGCTGGGATCACCCTTCAGCCACTTACTCCTGAGGTAAAAGCAAGCCAGGCTGCCCGGGAAGGCTTGGCACAGGTATTGGAAGCGGCTGTGGAGTACTACCGCAAGCAGATGTTGGAGAGTGAACCCGGTAAGGCCGCGCTTGACTATTTGCATAAACGCGGACTGAGTGACGAAACTATCAAAATCTGGGGGCTTGGGTATGCCCCTGCAGGTTGGAACGACCTGAGCAATGCCCTTTACAAAAGAGGGTATAAATTTGAGCAACTCGCTGCGGCAGGTTTATTAACTGGAAGGGATGATGGCAGCAGTTACGACAAGTTCCGTAACCGCCTGATGTTCCCTATCCGGGATGCTGCTGGCAAAATGGCTGGATTTGGCGGCCGTGTGCTTGACCCGGATGACCTGCCCAAGTACATGAATTCCCCTAAGACGGACCTCTTTGATAAGGGCCATTTGCTTTATGGACTGGATATGGCCAAACGGGGGATCCGCTCCCGGGAGCAAGCTGTACTGGTGGAAGGTTACATGGATGTGATTGGACTGCATCAGGCTGGTTTTGACAACGCAGTCAGCGCCATGGGGACTGCTCTGACGGAAGACCAGTTTAAATTGTTGAAAAGATATACTCAGAACATTGTATTGGCACTTGATCCGGATGATGCCGGAGAACGGGCAACTCTCAAGGGACTGGAAACTGCCCGCCAAAGTATGGATCAGGACGCGGAGATCCACTTTGATACCCGTGGTCTCATGCGTGTGGAAAAACGCCTTAATGCGGATATCCGCGTGACTACGCTGCCGGAAGGCTGCGATCCGGATGAGATTGTGCTTGAAGACCCTCAAAGCTGGAACAGAGTTCTTGCCGAAGCCAAACCAATTGTTGTACATGTCATGCAAACGCTTGCCGGTGAAGCAGACCTGAATGATGCCAAAGTGAAACGGGAACTTGCTCTCAAGGTACTTCCGCTGATTGAAGACGTGGCGGATGGGGTTGAGCGTGAGGCTTATCGTCAAACCTTGGCAGACTTGTTGCGCATAGATGTGCGCGCATTGGGAATACCTCAACCTGCGGGCAGAGTTCCCCGTCGGAGTCAGGCGGGCAGGGGTATACCAGCCTCACTCGAACGTTTTAAAAACGCTGCACAACGAAACCGTCTTCTGGAGGACCATGCGCTGCGTTCCCTTATCCAGGATCCTGATTCCTTCTATAAACTCAACCGCAATCTGAGCTTGCTCGGATTGTCTTCTCTCACTGGACAAGATTTTCATGAAAGCGATCTCAGAATGGGATTCGAAATACTGGTTGCCAGCCTTCAGCAGGATGAGCTCAGTCCCCAGGATTACCTCAGGGATAACCTGCCGGAAGTTCTGATCGGTTTTCTGGAACCTGCCGAGGAACCCGAAAATCAAAGAACGTCAGCGTCCCGCAGGCTGGAGGATCAACTGCGTAATGTTCTCCGGCTGAGGCGTAATTTGGTGGAGGCACGCATTCAGGAGATACGCTTCCTGCAGTCTGATGAGGAAGTCAAACCATATAGCCAGGAGGAGGCTCAGTTTCTGACTATTGAACAGCTTACCCTGCGCCGGATGATCGACCTGGCGCTGGATTCACCTTTGGCCGGCGGCTCCGGCAGAGCCAACGAAACAACCAAGCGCAGACCCAGGATCTGATTTATGGATGATATTCTCGACACGACAGAAGATGAACTGAATGCTGACCCGAATGGGCTGGATCTAAATCCAATGGATGAGGAAGAAGAGGCTTTAGAGAAAAGCCTGACTATCTCAGGAGCGCAGACAGGGCTCCCTCAGTTTGGTGGAGATGCCGATCCCATTCAACTCTATTTGCGCGATATCAGCCGACTGGGCCTACTGGATGCTGATCGCGAATTTCATTTGGCTACCTGTGTGCAAGCTGAAATGCTGCTCAAACTTTATCTGAACCCGGAAGGGGGCATGGACCTCTCTGCTATTCGGGAAGACATGCTATCCTCCTGGCTGCAGGTGCGCTCAGACGTCAAACGTCTGCGCGTTGCCATTCCGGATCCTCAGCAGGTTATACATGAAGCTGCTTTTCTGTGTGAAACCCCGCTTGAGGAGCAGGTCTCTTATGTTCGCGGTGTCCTGAACGATGAACGTTGGGGCACGAATAAACATTGGGAAGCCTTTGCCAATAATCTCTGGCGTTTCTTTTCTGATGCTTACCTGCTGCCAGAAAATATTACTGACCAATTAGAAGGGTTGCGCGATGAGACCCTTCAGGATCAATTGCAGCAAGCAGACCTGGGCGCAGCAGCGGGGCGAGCTGCGCTTGAGCAGGTAAGAATTGTGCAGGAGAATGCACGCCTGGCAACCAAAACCTTGGTGGAATACAATCTGCGTCTTGTGGTCAGTGTGGCGAAACGATTTACCAATCGCGGGATCTCGCTAATGGACCTGATCCAGGAAGGAAATATGGGGTTGCTGCGAGCCATTCAAAAATATGATCCGGCGCGCGGGTTTCGCTTTAGCACCTATGCCACCTGGTGGATACGCCAGTCAATCAGCCGCTACATTATCGAGAATGCGCGTACCATACGCATCCCGGTACATATGGTGGAGTCCATTAGCAAGCTAATCAAAGTTCAGCACAGTCTAGTGCAAAGCTTGGGGCGGGACCCAACTTTCGCGGAAATGGCAGTAAATTCGGGGTTTCTCTCTGAAGAAGATGTCAAAGCCATCCTGGAATTGGGCGGCAGCCGCGAGTTGGCAGATCCCGGCCTGTTGCACCGTTGGGAAGAAGCCACCCAAAAAGTGGAACAAATTCTTAAAACTGCCGAAGAACCGGTCTCATTGGAATCTCCGGTGGGGGATGAAGATAACAGCACACTGGGCGATTACATAGAAGATGAGGACGCACTGGAGCCCATAGACCAGGTGTTGCGCAGCAGCCTTAAGGAGATTGTTCGCTCCTCTCTGAACTTTCTGAGTGAAAAGGAAAGACAGGTTTTGGAGATGCGTTTTGGTCTTAGTGATGGTATCTCCCATTCATTGGAGGATATCAGCCAGCTGTTTGGTGTCACAAGAGAACGTATACGCCAGATTGAGGCCAGTGCGTTGCGAAAATTGCGTGATCCGAGAAACATCTCACCACTGTGGGAGTACTTCAAAGAATCTTAACCTTAAAAGCGATAGAACCCTCTAACCGCAAAAGGGTCCTATCTTGATAAGATGAATGTTACCAGGATCCAAAACGCTGCTGTCGCTCTGAGTCCTGTCCTCACCCATTTTGGCAGTCCAAATTGTAGTGATTTCAGACTGCGCTTATATTAATAGAAAGAAATCAAGAAATTACGATGATGTCGTGAAGGTATTATGAAGATAAGGTTTAACAACTGATGAATTGGCATGAATGAGATGAAAAAGAAAGAAAAAAGCCTGTTTGACCTAATTCTCTCAGTGGTGTCTGAGATACCTTACGGAAAGGTGGCCAGTTATGGTCAGGTTGGAGCGCTCGCGGGCGGATGCAGCGGACGTTTAGTAGGCTTTGCCTTGGCTGGCAGCAGTCGGCGTACAACCGGGGAAATTCCCTGGCAGCGTGTGATCAATGCCAGAGGGCGCATCAGCCTGAAAGGCCCCGATGGTGCGCTGCAGCGGCAGCTTCTGGAAGATGAGGGAGTGCACTTCCATGAGGATGGCAGTATCGATTGGTCTGTCTACCGCTGGGAAGCCTGAGAGTCGCGTTTCCCTGTTTACATCAGAGCTCGGAAGGTAGCAGCAGGTGGTTAAAGCGGTTAGAATACAAGCAAGAGAAATGAGGAATAATTGATGAGTGAAGCTGGATATACAGTCAGGTTCGATCTTGATCCACGTGATTTTTTTGAACAAACCAAAGTGCTCTATGAAAAAAATGAGACCCGTCATAATCTAATGCTGGGGCTTGCTACGCGCCTGGCTTCATCTCCCTCAAGCCGTGAAGCTCCCTGGTTTGCGATCGTCTATAAAAATCATTCTGATATAGCTGTCACTGCCCTTTGGACCCCGCCGTTCCCCATCCTTGTGCAATCCGACCCGCTCGACGAGCCGGCAATCGAGAATTTGGTATTAGAGCTCATGCGGCGCGATATTTACCCATCCGGTGTCAATGGTGTGGCTGAGACCAGTGATGCTTTCGCGCGGCTATGGTTCACGCATGTGGGTGTTAAGGCGCATCTCGCGCTGGTTTTGGGAGCTTATGAGCTTTTTGAAGTACGCATGCCAGATCCGATGCCTGAAGGCTGTTACAGAAAAGCGCTGCTTTCTGAGGCGCCAAAAGTTCTGGAAATGCTTTTCTTGATGCAGGCAGAAACCGGGGCCACTACGGGCGTACGCAAAACCCTTCAGGAAATGGAGGGGCAGATCAGCCGCAGTGAAATCTATGTGTGGGAACAGAACCAGGAAATTACTTCCATCGCCTTTAAAACAAGACCCACCCAGATGGCAAGGTCAATCTCCGCTGTTTACACCTATCCGGATCTGAGAAGCCAAGGATATGCCAGCGGACTGGTAGCCAGCCTGGCGCAGGAAATTCTGGATGAGGGTAAGCAGATGGTGAACCTGTTCACCGACCGAAACAACCGCACAAGCAACGCCATCTATCAAAGGATCGGTTTCCAACATGTGTGCGATTATCACCAATTTACTTTTTTGGAAGCCCAGTAAATCCATTTGAGGGGTTGCGCGAATACCGATAAAAAGCTGGTCTGTGAAGACCAGCCTTTTCAATGCTAATAGAGAAAGTTTATTCTTCTTCCTTGGCTTCCCTTGAACGTGCATCCATGATCTCGCGGGCCATTTGTGTTGGGACCAGATCGTAGTGATCAAATTCCATCGCAAAATAGCCGCGGCCGCCGGTCATGGAGCGCAGGCTGGTGGTGTAGCGCAATATTTCGGAGAGCGGCACGGTCGCGGTTACAGTGGACTTTCCCTTATCCGTGTCCATGCCCTGCACGCGCGCGCGGCGGGTATTGAGGTCACCCATAATGTCACCCATATGGACTTCGGGGATAACCACGGTCAATTTCATTATGGGCTCGTAGAGCACAGGATTGGCATCCTTGAAAGCAAGTTTGAAGGCTTCACGCCCGGCAATTTCAAAGGCGATAGGTTTTGAGTCCACCGGGTGTTCCTTACCGTCCATAATGGAAACGCCCACATTGTGAACGGGGTATCCAGCCACAACGCCTTCCTTCATCACATTACGGATACCTTTTTCAATCGGTCCCATGTAGTTGCTTGAGATGGCGCCTCCGAAAACGTCGTTGCTGAAGGTGAAATCTTCGCCTTCAATAGGGAAGATTTTCAGGGTAACCTCGCCAAACTGACCCGAACCGCCCGTCTGTTTCTTGTGGCGGTACGTGGCAGTGGCTTCCTTGGTGATGTGTTCTTCATAGGGCACCTTAGGGTCCAGCAGGTTGACGAAGAGCTGGAATTTCTGCTCTGCGCGCTTTACCGCCACATCAATGTGCTGATCGCCCATGCCAAAGAGCAGTGTCTGGCGTGTGGCAGCTTCCATTGACCAGGTCAGGGTCGGGTCTTCTTCCGTCAACCGAGTCAGAGTCTGGCTCAGCTTGGCAGCGTCGGACTGGGTTTTGGGTGTCAATGCAACGCGATAAAGCGGGTTGGGGTAGACGGCAGGCTTGATAACGATGTTGTTTTCTTTTGTGGTTAACGTGTCTCCAGTGGTTGTGAGTGCCAACTTGGCAACCGTGCCAATATCTCCGGCATGAATAACAGAAACGCTGATATTCTCCTTGCCCATCGGAACCTGCATACTGGCAAGGCGCTCTTCTTCGTTCTTTACTGAGTTCCAAACACGCACGTCGGAATTCATGGTACCAGAGAAAACTTTGAAGAAAGTCTGTCTTCCCACAAAGGGGTCAGCGGTGGTTTTCCATACATAGGCAGCCAAGGGACCTGTATCGGAGCAGGTCAATTCAACCTCACCCTGGGGAGTTGTGGCTTTGACAGCGGGGCGCTCGTTAGGGGCTGGAGCCAGGGCTACCAGTGTTTCCAAAAGTGGCGCGATACCAATCTGGTGACCATAGGATCCCACCAGGACAGGGATCACGTTACTATTTTGTATGGTCATGCGCAAGCCTTTGAGGGCTTCTTCGGATGTCAGATCACCGTTTTCAAAATACTTTTCAAGCAAAGCATCGTCCCCTTCGGCAGCGGCTTCCACCAATTTGGTGCGGGCTTTTTCAGCCTCATCGCGCAGCTCAGCAGGGATTTCCTCAGCAGTTTTGCCATCGGCTTTGTAGGCTTTCATACTCAGCAGGTCAATAACACCCTTAAATTCAGCTTTTTCACCCCAGGGGAGCTGCATAGGGATCAGGCGGTCATCAATCTCATCCTGAACCGAGGCGAGGGCTTTCTTAAAATTGGCATTCTCGCGATCCATTTTGTTGATCACCATCAATCGCGGCAGTTGGTACTGGCTGGCGTAGTTGAGCGCGACCTCAGTGCCCACTTCCATCCCACCTACGGAGTCCACCAGGATCACGGCACAGTCTGCCACGTGCATGGCAGAGACGACCTCGCCGACGAAATCGGAATAACCCGGGGTATCCAGGAAGTTCAGTTTCAGATCCTTGTATTGAATGGGGATAACAGAGGTGAACAGCGAAATATTGCGGCGTTGTTCTTCGTCATCAAAGTCTGAAGCGGTGGTGCCATCTTCGACTTTACCGAGGCGTGTGGTAGCGCCGGTGAAGTACAGCAGGGATTCCACGAGCATTGTTTTACCGGAGTTGCTGTGTGAAGCCAGCACAATGTTGCGCACGTTTGAGGTTGAGAATTCTTTCATGTTTAATGACCTTCCTTATAATCAAGCGGGACTGCTCCCAGCCCTGCCGACAGATATGAAACCAGGCAATTTGCCGGCTTTTCATTATATCAAAGAGAAAGGAGATTCAACAAGATTCGCATTGCCTCAAATAAAAAGTCACACATTTATTATGGATTGGAAAGAATGTTCATATCGCTTGCGTGATTTCGTCGTTGCGGAGCATGGCAGTCTGGGGTTTGACTTTCTATTACGATAAAACCAGATCGTCACGTCGCTAATGCTCCTCACGATGACGATCTATTTATGCCGCTGGCGTTCCTCGTGGTAACGGGGGATCAAAAGAACAAAAGACGCTCAATTTGCTTCAATTTTGCACGCCAAAAAGGAACGTTAGCGGGATGTGCAAGCGTCCGGCCCAGTAATTCTCATGGTGTCCTTGACCCGGAAAGTTCCATGAGGCATAATCTTTCCCCTGCTCATAACCGGCCTGTTCAAAAATTTCATCCACCCGAGCCTGCCAGGGGGCGTATTGAGCGTCCAGATCCTGATCACCATGGTCAAAATAGAAACGGGCACGGCCTTTATCAGGCAAATTTGTCCGCAGATAATCCAACATGAACACATCCGTAATTGGCCAATGCGTGGAGAGACATGCAGCCATAGCAAATTCATCAGAGTACTCACAGACGCCATAGAGCGAGATCAACCCGCCCATGCTGGAACCCATTAACACGTTGGAGAAAGGGTCTTTGAGCACGCGGTATTGCCGTTCAATGAAGGGTTTTACAACTGTTACCAGGTAGCTGAGGTAGAGATCACCTTTCCAATCCGAAGTGTCCAAATCATGTGCCTGTAAATAATCACGCAGAAATTCCTGGGCTTGCGGACTGCTCATCGGTTGTTCGGGCATGTAATCACCCAAACGGTTGAGTGTGGAGGAGATTCCCACTACAATCGGTGGATCAATCAGCCGGCGTGTGCACAAATCGGTGATAGTTTCTGCCACCCGCCAGCCACTGCCAATCAGACGGGCGGACCGGAACAGGTTTTGACCGTCCATAGCGTAGAGCACCGGAAAGTGCTTTTGCTGCTGTTCATGATAGGTGGGAGGCAGCCAAACTTCCACCTTTCGGCGGGTAAGCCCTTCCAGTGCCAGATTTCGGTAGGTTTCCAGTTGTATTTTTGCCATATGTTTACTTAAACCAAATTATACTTGTAAGGATGAACAAAAAATCAGGATTGTATGGTTATTTGGTTGTGGCAGGGCTCATACTTTCCCTGCTTCTCAGCGCATGCATTAGAAAAAGCGCCCCTGCGAATCTGATCCCGGTACCTACTACCATCGCAACTCTTATGCACACAAAGAGTGAATCGGTCAGCGCAACTCAGACAGCCATCTTCTTTGTGCATCCTTCTGAAACACCTTCTCCGACGCAAGCAATGGGATCACTTGACGGGACTCACTCTGTCCGACCAGAATTGACAGCGGTGTCGACTGCTGATCTGCAGCAGACCAACAGGACTTTCGTACCGCAAAATGCACTCACGATGACCAACACGCCCAATCCACCGGGTACACAGGGTGCTATCGCCCAGGGGCTGGCGAACGCCAGCGGCGTTTTGGAAATTAAGGTTGAACAGCGTTCCGCTTCACTTTTGGCATTGAAAACAGAAAATCAGGACCAATCCTGTGTATTCGTAAGTCAATATGGCAATTTGGACCTGACCAGTCCCACTCTGATCAAACGCGGTACCAGCAGCTCAGATAACAATGCTGCCTATTTTGGATTGAATTCGGCGGTACTAGCCAGCGAAGCAGGTTCAATTCGCATGAGCGGAGGCACGATCCAAAGCATCAATGATAATTCGCCCGGGGTAACTGCTGTAGGCAGCGGAACGACCATCCGTCTGCTGGACCTAAACCTCGAAACCAACGGTGCTTACAGCCCGGGCAGTATGACCCGCTATCAGGGCTTAATTGCACTTTCTCGCGTCAACATTACCACTACCGGTCCAAATTCTCCGGCGGTATCCGTGGAACATGAAGGAGACCCAATCACTCTGACAGGCGGCATATTGAGGACCAGTGGGGTCGGCTCTCCCTGTTTCATGGCATCAGGCGATATTGTGGCAGAAGCAGTAACCTGCCACGCGAACCTGGCTGAAATCGCCATTGTGGAAGGTTCCAACCGTCTCACGCTCAGGAACTCCAACGCTACGTCTGGTCTCCCGAATAAGTGGGGTATATTGCTCTATCAGGAATTGGCGCGGGACCCTGGAATTGGCAACACATACTTTCTGGCTGAGGGCGGCAACCTGGTTTACACAGATACCACCAGCCCGCTTTTCTTTGTGACCAACACCACGGGGCACATTACGCTGAAAGAAGTACAGTTGACACTACCCTCCAAGGTTCTTCTCAAAGCCGGCATGAACGACCGCTGGGGAACGATTGGCAGCAACGGTGGTATGGTGGACTTTTTGGCAGACAACTCGATGCTTACAGGCGATTTTGTTGCAGATGCACAAAGTACGCTGGGTTTGCGCCTGACCAACAATACTAGATTGACCGGAGCAGTGAACAATGCCAACACGGCCAAACAAGTAGTGGTGGCGCTGGAAAGCGGCAGCACCTGGGTGCTGACCAACGATTCCCACATCGGGCAGCTGACTGGCGCGGAATTCTCCAGCAATACCATCACCAATATCACTGGAAACGGCAAAAATCTGTATTATCTGCCCGCTCTCAACCCTACGCTGGGCGGCAATACTTACGCCCTTACAGGCGGGGGGAGTTTAACCCCGGAGCCTGCGCCTTAAACCATGACTGACAGCGCTTTTCCGTTATAATCCTACTCACGAAATTGGAGACACTATGAAAACTTATAAATTAGACCAAACTCAAATTCCCAAACAAAGGCGTGTGATTATTTTAATGTATGGGATCACGGGTCTGGTGCTTATTGGCGCGTCCCTGGCAATGAACTGGGGGCGGCCAAGTATGGGTTCACTGGTTTGGATGATTCCTATGCTCATCGTGCTTTATGTGTTTACGGGCATTCGTGCCTACCGACAGCGAAAAAGCTTTATTGAAGGCTTTTCACTTACCCTGGACGATGATGTGCTCATTCAGAATCAACCCAAGTATCCGGAATTGCGCATTCCTTCCGATATGATTATCAATGTGGATGAACGCAGCAATGGGCTGGTCATTTCCGTCCGGGACGCGAAAAATGTTCTGGGTATCTCAAAGGACCTGCTTGTGCCCTCAGACTATGAAGAGATCCGTGCAAAATTGCTTGGTTGGGTAGCTAAAAACAAAGGACTGGTTGTTGACCTGGAGGACGAAACGGAAGAACTGGAAGATCAGATACCAACCATTGAAAACTTGCAAGCAGAGCCGGAAGAAGAGTCTGATACACCTCAGATTTAGTGAGCGGAAAGTTTTATAAGATAACGTGAAATCAGGTGACCTAAGTCACCTGATTTTTTTCAGCATTTTCCAGGCTGGTTCAAATACCTGCTTCCAGCGGCCATGCTCATCCTGATAACGCCAGACTCCAGGGTCAGGACCAATGATTCGATAACCTTTTATCTCGTACAGGTGGCGCGCCAGGGGGTTGGCACGGGCAACATTCAGGCGCACTTCGGAATAACCACGCATGAGCAGTTGGTCCTCAGCGAATTGGAGCATAAAGGAACCAAGCCCTTGCCCGCGCCATTCCGGTCTGATGCGGAATGAGAAAAGATAGGCGCGGTGCAAACCATCCGCAATTTCTGACGATCTGGAGTACAGAAGGAGAAATATTTGCCCGACCACCTGACCGTATTCATCTTCCGCCACCCAAATTAGTGTGGATCCGCTGCGATAGCTTTCATAATGCTGTTGATAAAGCGTACGGAAGTGAGAGAATTCCCCTTCCCATTCCAGTTTAGACAGGTCAGATTCCACCAAAGGGCGGATGTGGATAAGTTCGCCATCAGGCATGGTGAAGTTGGCTTGGTCAACGAGTTGGGAGGTCATTATTCCTTAATAAGGGTCTGTAGCAGGGCTTGCTCTTCCTGCTCCGTGGTCACTTCGCCATCTAACCAGGCATCTTTGAGTTTGTCCAGGATCTCCTGATATCGGCGGGAGGGCGGCAAACCCAAGCGGCGCAGGTTGTTGCCGGTTGTTAATGCACGCACGCGGCGGTAACTCTGATCGTAAGCCTTTAGAACCTCCCGTATTTGCGGGCTGAGTTTCTGCAGCAAAACTGTCTCGAGAGTCTCTTTCGAAAAGCTATCAAGTTTCCGGGTGATCCAACTGGGTCTCGCGCCTGCCAGTTCAGGCAGAAGGCGCGTCAAGGTACCCGTCTGCAAAATGGCTTGATACAGCTTGTTGGTAAAGCGCAGACGCTCCGCTACAGATGTTAATTTTTTCTCGGGTAAATCCTGCAGCCAGGTACAGTAAAATCTTACTTGGGATGCTGATAACCGGCCTTCTTCAGGCCGCCTGAGAGGCTGTCTGCTGCCAGTTTCTCCGGTCAGCTGCCTGAGACGTTTCGCCACCTGCTTATCCCAAGGGAGGGAAGGGTGAATTGTTTTAAGGATACCCAGCTCTTCCAACTGGTCAAGCATGGTAATTGCCTTGCTCTCTAAAAGAATCAAATCCAATTCATGCCGCAAACGGGCACCTGAGACCGCATGCAGAAGATTAAGGCTGTCTTTAAGCAGTGCCAGGGTGCGTTCCTCAATCTCAAAGCCAAAACGGATGGCAAAACGCACTGCTCGCAGCATGCGCGTGGCATCGTCCACAAATGAAAGCGTATGGAGAACACGGACAAGACCTTTATTGAGGTCATCAAAGCCGCCCCAGTAGTCATAGAGCCGTCCATTGTGGGCTCCGTCCAGTCTGAGGGCAAGCGTGTTGATAGTGAAGTCACGTCGGTGCAAGTCCATCTTGATACTGCTGCGTTCCACGGTTGGCAGTGCGGCAGGTCTTTCGTAAAACTCAGTCCGCGCTGAGATCAGATCCACGCTGTCAGGTAAGTCGTCAGGGTTGAGCTGTATGCCGGCATCAATCCGACGGGTTATGCCTGGCTTATCTGGGATCAACAGCCATTTTGCAGTACTGAAACGCCGATGGGCAACAGCCCGTCCCCCGATCTTTTCCTCGAGATGTTTCACGAAGCCAATAGCGTCACCTTCAATGACCACGTCAAAATCCTGACTCGGACGGTTCAGAAGCAAATCCCGCACGACGCCGCCCACAAGGTAGGCGGGCACATCATATTTCTGGGCTTCACGGGCGATCACTTTTAAAAGACGGAAGCGCGTTGGTGGGAAAATCTCCGCCATCTTGTCCACAACTTCTGCCTGGCTTGGGAGTTGGCTGGTGCTGATATGAGTCTTGATCAGGTCTGTACGCGTGACAATGCCCACGACATCCTCGTTGGTGGGATCCACCACGGGGATTTGCCCCCAACCGCTATGAGCCATAACGTCCTGCAGTTCATTGATGGTAGCATTGGGTGACACATAAACCGTACCGGAATCCATAAGGCTGCCAACTTTTGAGACCAGCTTATGCGCGAGTGCGCGGTCTACGTTACGTCGGTTAAGCAAGCCAACCACTTTGCCCTTATCCAAAACCGGAAATCCCTCAAAGCTGTAGCGCTGGATCAGCTCAGCGACCTCTTCCAGACTCTGATCAGGCGAGAGCACCAGCGGGTGCTGGCTCATGATCTGTGAAACGCGCACAGCAGGCTTAACAATTTGCGGCAGCAAATTGACCACTGTTTGATAAGTTTGCCTCCACTGCGTGGAGGTCTCAATCGCGGCTGTGCGCGTTTCAGAACGGATAAGAGCGGAAGCCGCTCGTCTGTGGCCGCCGCCGCCAAAAAACCTTGCCATTTGAGCCATATCCACATTGTCTGTGGTGGATCGGAAGACCATACGAATGCCCTGACGCGTAGCAACGATTAGAATCAAACCATCCGGACTGAGGAAATCCCGCATTTTGTGCGCCACACTGGAAATCTCATCGTTTAAGTCCAGTGCGTTGGCGCGGACGATCAGGATGGTTTGATTCTCAACCTCATGGTTGCTGATATCCCGCATCAGGCGGTCGTAGAGCTGTTGCTGCACGTTGGAGAGCGGCGGGTTGAGATAATGTGAAGCGATATTCAAGTCCGCGCCTTGTTCCAAAAGGAAGGCTGCAGCATGGGCATCCCGCGGGGTAGTATTGGTATAAGAAAGGGATCCTGTGTCCTCATAAATTCCTAAAAGAAGCAGGGTAGCTTGAATACTGCTGAGCGGAAGCCCCTGTTCTTTTATTTTTTCTACCAGCAGGGTTGTGCATGCCCCGGTCATTTGAATGTCATAGAACCAATTCGGGTTTCCCTGCATCTTGCGGGGGTGATGATCCAGAACGCATACGCGGGTCTTCTCGTGCAGTCCTTTGATGGTAATGAGCGACTGTGTATCCACCAAAAAGACTTCCGCAATGGGTTTGGCAGGTAAATCCTGCGAGGTAAAGCAGCCCAGGTCGAGGCCGTAACGCTGCAGAAAAGCATTGCAATTGCGGTTGATTTGGTATGGGCGAACGGCGGAGGATTCAGGGTCAAGCAGATGTGCACCTAACAGAGACGCAATCGCGTCCAGGTCTGCCTGTTCGTGTGTAAGTATGATTCGCATCGTGCCCTCTGAACCTGGCTAATCAGTCAGCGGCCAGGCAATCTGTTGATCCAAATTGTAGAAATTATAAATGCATTGGGAGAGTCTTGCGACCAGACGATTGCCAACATCAAAGAGGAGCTGGCGTTCCGAATGGATAAAAATTACAAGTACATAATCGCCGCCCGGTGAATTGACAATTCCGGCATCGCTGATCGTGTGGACCAGACCATCAATGTCCGTAACCCAGCCGTGCTTATGGGCGGCAGATGAATCAGGGCCCAAACCTGCCTCAATTAACACACCCAGTTTGTTGTGCGAGAGCATTTCAAGCATGGTCTTACATTCCTGGGAACTGATTTCATCCGGGAAAAGATCCACGTTGCTGCCCGTATGTGCGCACCGATAAATACGAGTGAGCATATCGCCAATTTCGGAGGGTACAGTTTGGTTGTAAAAATCTGGATCAAGGTAAACATCAGTACGGGAATTAGCCGGGGTGGTAAAGCGCGCCAGGAGGGGCGAGCCGGGTTCAAAAAAGCCGCCAAGGAACGAGTTTTGATAACCCAGAGCATGCAAATCCTCCGTCACGAGCAACGGACCGCGGTCCCGGTCCAAATAGCTCTTCATTAGGGCGTCCGCAGGCGGGTTAAGCGACTGGGAGATCATGGAATCCATCCATTCAAGGGCTTGTTTTGGGGTAGGTTCCGTCACGCGCCTCATCACCGAGACCATGATTGGGATCTTAACCGTACTCGCTCCAGTATATGCCACATCGACCGGGACTGATTGATAGCTCCGCTCGGCAAAGTGCAGGATTTCACCGGTTGCCGGGTTTTGAAGGAAGACCTCCACGAGACCGTCAAAACCTTCCAGCATGATTTGCTGTTTAAGCATAACTTCAAGATTTTGCAGGTCAGGTGGGGGAGGAACCAGTTCTTCTATCGGCAGATTGACGACCCGATCTGTGGGGGAGAGCAGCGCTTCTTTGACAAGCTCCGTAGCCTTAATCAGGTCTACCCCTTGTCCTTTTTGAGGCAGGGAGAAGTTAGTTTGGTAGAGAACCGGCACGGATGGAACAGGCGCGATCTCGCAATGAGGCAGGGTCGTTTTCTCCAAAGTCGTTTGCAAAATGTTCTCGTCCAACATGGTGAGCAGAGGGTAATCCTTCGCGGCTGAAGAAGGTTGGTTTTTCCCCCATAGGTGGCGCCACCAACTGCTCTTAGCCTGTGCTTCAAGCGCATCCAGACTGATGGTCGGGTCCATGCTGAAACCTAGATCCATTGGGTTCAGCTGCATTCGAACTCCAGCGCAGCGCAGTTCTACTGGAATCCGAAATGCAACGGAAAGACGCTCCTCGGCTTGCGGGCGTGTAAGACCGCCGACAGGCACACCGGAAATAGAGCTTCCGGAGGGCAGGGTGACGGACTGCCGATTAAAATTTGCCCTGTCTGAAAGAGCGATTATCCCACTGAAGATGACAAAAATGAAGCCAAAAACAGCCAGCAACCACTGGATACCTGTCATCTTTCGTACTCTTAATGAAGGCTTTTTCATCGCTCGGATTTTACCACGCCAGTTTCTGGAAGAGTTTGGACAGGGAATAAATTACTCTGCCAGGAAGTCATTTATAATGAAGGGGAATGGAGGACAAAATGACAGAAGAAAAGCGTCGGTCTTGTTGCAGCTTTTGGAAAGGACTGTCTACGGTGGTAGGGATAACCGCCGGGATCAAGGCTGCCTGGATCATATTTAGTCACACTGCTATCGAACACAACGCTCACCTGTCCGGGGTTGTGGATGCGCCCAAGCAATTCTACGTTTCAGAAGTGGCTGGCGGGATCAATTACTACAGCGACTCACGTGGTACGCAACGGCCAATTTTGTTGATCCACGGGATTCATCCTGCTGCGGGGAGCCACGACATGGCGGCGATTTTTAATTCCTATCGTACCGTTCGTCCCATCTACCTCATGGATCTGCCTGGCTTTGGTGCTTCTGAAAAAGGAGGACGAAGTTATCGCCCCTCCCTGTATAGCAAGGCCATCACTGATTTTATCCAGGATGTCGTGAAGCAACCGGTTGAGGTGGTGGCGATGGGCCTTTCCTGCGAGTTCGCAGCTGCCGCGGCGGTTGAATACCCCGAACTGATCCACTCTCTCACTTTCATAAATCCGACTGGTTTCAATCTGCCCCATACAGGTTATTTTTTCGACCGCCCAGGGATGTCCTCTCTGAAAAATTTGGCTTATTCCATCATGGCGGTACCGCTTTGGTCAGTGGCAGTATTTGATCTGCTGGTCAACCGACCCGCGATTGTGAACTACTACCGCCAGCGTTTTACTTATCAGCTGCCAGAAGAGCTGGTAGACGTGGCGTATACTTCATCCCACCAGTCGGGCGCGCACTTTGCGCCCCTCCTGCACCTGGCAGGTAAACTTTCCACCAAGGATGTGCGTAACAAACTCTATCACCTTATTCAGCAGCCGGTTTTAGTACTGCATGACCAGGAACCAGGGTTGAGGTTTGATATGCTGCCTTTCACGCTCAGAGAACACGGTAACTGGCAAGCCAAACGCATCCGCCAGACCCGTGGAATGCCACATATCGAGCGGAAAGGCGAAATGTTTCATGAGGTGGATGAGTTCTGGCGCAACAATAATAGTTAATGCGGATTTTGAAGGAAATTAAGACGCAGAAACCATGGAAAACAACAAACTTAACCGCAAAATTCATTGGCTAAGTATTTTGGCAATGTTTGTTGTGGCAGCTGCCTTAGTAGGCATGGTTTATTTGGCTCTGCGCATGGGAATTGGCAGCAAAGCCAGGTCGATGGCCGAAGCGCAGACGCCAGCAATTACTCTTATTCCTGCGCCTACGCTCACGCCTGTTCGCCCTGTGCCTACATTGTTACCTACTGCTACACCGGTGGCTGATTTTCTGCTCCCACCGGGTACAAAGGGCGTGGGCGCTTATGTTAAAGTTGCCAACACTCAGGGCGTCGGTTTGAAGATTCGCTCAGGAGCAGGTACCTCCAGCGGGATCAATTTTGTAGCCATGGATGAGGAAATGTTCAAAATTGTAAACGGACCCACCACGTTGGACGGCTATAATTGGTGGCAGCTGGAAGCACCCTATGACCAAACTCGGGCTGGTTGGGCTGCGGATAATTTTCTTGAGGTGGTAGACCTTTCCACCCCCACTCCTTAACACCCCCCCCAACACAGTCTCCCGACAATGAAAGCGATTTATGGGTATTTTTAAAAGTAAAACCGAGAAAAAGAAACACATAGTCCCCTTTATTTTCGCAGATGATTACTTGCCTGCCATTACTTGGCGGGCAGGCGGATCTGTGGGTAAACTGCGTGATCATAATGAAGATGCCATCTTTGGTTTAAATGCTACTACCCTGGCTTCAGAAGCACACTATTCCTTTGGGCTTTTCATGGTTGCGGATGGTATGGGCGGGCACCTCAATGGTGAAGTCGCCAGTAATCTGGCTATCCAGGCAGCCAGCGCCACCCTTTATCAACAAGTGTTGGAGCCACTGAGACTGGGGCAGAGGAACTTTAGCTCTGAGGAGATCAACGCAGCGCTTGAGAGTGCTGTCAAGACCGCGCAGAACAGCGTGCTCCGTCAGGTCTCAGGTGGAGGCACCACACTGACCATTGCTCTGGTGCTCAACCAGAAACTTTATTTTACGCATGTAGGCGACTCACGCCTCTACATTGCCAAGGCGGATGAGCCTTTGCGGACGCTTACCAAGGATCACTCACTGGTACGCCGTCTGGTGGAATTGGGGCAGGTAACCGAGGAGGAAGCAGCGGAACATCCGCAGCGAAATGTGCTCTTCCGCGCTATAGGACAGGAAGAAGGCTTCAAAACTGATTTTGGCGAGATGGGTCTGGCAAGCCCACACACTCTGCTTTTGTGCACTGACGGGTTATGGGGATTGGTGGATGACAAGGAGATAGATCGGATGGTCCGGGAAAGCAGTGACCTCGGGGATGCAGTCAACGCTCTCATCGATGCCGCCAATCAAGCTGGCGGGAGTGACAATATAAGTGTGATTTTGGTTAAAGTTTGCTGAGAGGATAGTATGAATAGAGTAAATCGCAAGAGCCGAATTTTGGTGGTGGATGATGAGAAACATCTTGTCCGCATCATCCGCATGAATCTTGAGCATGACGGATTTGAGGTTTTCGAGGCAAATAACGGTGCCCAGGCCATGGACCGACTGCGCGCGGTGATACCAGATCTTGTGCTGCTGGATGTGATGATGCCGGATATAGATGGTTTTACGGTGCTCAAAATGATCCGTGAAGTTGGCAACACTCCGGTGATTATGCTCACCGCCAAAGGCGAAGAAGGCGACAAAATTAAAGGTTTAGAGGGTGGAGCGGACGATTACGTAACCAAACCTTTTAGCCCGCGCGAACTCACCAGCCGTATTCGGGCAGTATTGCGGCGTGGCAGCTACCAGGATGAGGATGATGAAGGCAAAATTGATGTAGACGGCCGGCTTGTGATTGATTTTGGACGGCACGAAGTCTTTTTGGATGGTGAGGAAGTCAAACTGCGTCCGACGGAGTACCGCTTACTCTATCATTTGGTTAAGAACGCTGGTTGGGTGCTCACGCATGACCAGATCCTGAGCAAAGTATGGGGCTATGAGTACGAGGACGAACCTCATTATGTTCGCCTGTACGTCAATTATTTGCGGAAAAAATTAGAAGAAGACCCAGCCAATCCAAAGTACATACTGACGGAACGCGGCGTGGGTTACCGCTTTGTAGATTATAAACGCCTGCGGCAAGACGCTTAGC
Source organism: Anaerolineaceae bacterium (assembly GCA_040772525.1). Lineage (GTDB taxonomy): Bacteria > Chloroflexota > Anaerolineae > Anaerolineales > Anaerolineaceae > Mesolinea. The sequence goes on from JAXGXZ010000001.1 coordinate 1,387,520, forward strand.
TGGTATTAAGTCAGACTGAACTGATAAAAGGAGGGCTCCCAGGAGGCCTCCTTTTATCTTTCCTTAAAATCCTCAACCTGGTAGATGGAGGCCTGGAGTACTTTTTGCCTCCACAGAGAGCGTGCCCCGCCCATTTTGGCACACAGATGGGAAAGAAAATCCTCCGGGTTTGGAAGCTGCTCCCAGACTTGCGGAAGGAATGTGGCTTTTCTCATACCATCTGAAAGAATTAAACCATCGACGTGCGGACGCAGGAGGGCGGGCAGCTGGTTGGGTTCCTCGTAGGGTAGAGGCTGAGCTTGGGTGAGGTAGGAAACCTCGATTACAATTCGCGTGAGTTCCTTTTTATTAACCGGAGGGAAGCGGGGGTCCTCGAGACCTGCCTGAACAGCACGCTGCTGCACATCCATTGCCAGGGGCTGCCAGGCTTCCAGTGTGCCAATGCAGCCGCGCAGATCGCCATCAATGGTAAGGGTAACAAAGCTTGCTCCCTTTTGCTGAAGAATGGGAGAAAATTCCTTCAGGTTCAGTTTCTCGGGTTTTTCATGGTTTACAGCGCGCGTGAGTGCGTTCCTGGCAATGTTTAGAAGCGTTTCCCGGTCTGGTTGGTTGAGGAGTTGTGGCATAGGAGTTGCACCATCCTTTCATGGAACTTCCGATGGGAGTTACTCGTTAATTCTATACTGTTTTTGAGTTGCAGGACTCAAAAGCTTTGGCAGGATGACAGCATGAGCAAATCGATGAGTGAAATAGACGAATCCTTGGACTCGTGGAACGGCTATTCTCAGCGTCAGGGCAATCCTGAAACGATCCGTCCTGAAGCGCTGCCAGATGAACCGGAATCTGCTGCTCGCCGAGGTAGGGAGTATATCCGTCCGGAAGCTCGTCCGGGGGGAGATACGTTTCTTTATAAACGGACAAAAGGCAGCCCGAAAAATAGCAGTTCCACCATAGTTCAGGCAACCTGGCAAACGGTGACGACTATCATCAGCGCAGCTGTGATTGTGGCGACCCTGTTCACCATTTGGACACCTGGCAGTCTCCTAGCTAAAAACCTGCCGGAGCGTATGGTGGAAGCGCTGGCTGTGAAACCACTTGCCGACAACACGCCCGATCCTGCTCTGTCCATGCCCTCAAACTTCCCCTCCAATAAGGTGGGGATTGTGGTAGGACACCGTGGGAATGATAGTGGCGCAGTATGTTCGAACGGGCTCACTGAGCTGGAAATTAACACCAACGTGGCAACTTATCTGCAAAAAATGTTAATTGATGATGGCTACGAAGTGGAATTGCTGGATGAATTTGATGCCAGGCTCTCTAACTACGAAGCTGGTCTGCTGATTTCCATTCATGCAGACTCCTGCGACTATATCAATGATTCCGCCACTGGCTTTAAAGTGGCTTCGGCTCTCTCAGAAACAAAAGAAGGCAATTCCCAACGATTGGTCGCTTGTATAGCCGATCGCTATGCAGAAGTGACCGGTTTAAAGTATCATTATCAATCAGTAACCACGGACATGACTTATTACCATGCCTTCAGTGAAATCAGTCAGTTCACAACGGCGGCGATCATCGAAGTGGGTTTCATGAATTTGGATCAGACGATACTGACGACTGAACCGGACTTACTGGCGAAAGGAATTCGGGAAGGTATTAAGTGCTACATGGACAATGAAGATACCAAAGCCTCACCCTAGGCAACCGAGAAGCCCTAACATGGAAGAGACACCGCAATCTGTTGATGAACTGATTTTTGAAGCCAAGCAAGCCGTGTTGGCGGGCGATAAAGCGCTTGCCCGCAGTTTGGCTGAAAAAGCCTTGGCACTGGATGGTGATGCCATTGACGCGCTGCTTGTGATGGCAGGCATTTCTGACCCGCAGGAGAGTTTAAGCTATCTGAGCAGAGTGCTCAGTTTGGATCCCACCAACGAAACCGCGCAAGAAGGTATGCAGTGGGCAGCGCAGAGTGCGCGCGAGGAAACAGCAGCTGCCTGGACGCCTGAGAATACCACTCAAGTGAAGGTCGCACCGGCACCACAACCTCAGGTATCCACGCGAAAACCTTCCTTTGTCCTCCCATGGATCTTTGCTGCCATTGTTGTGACTGTGATTGGTCTTTATTCCAGCGGAGTGATCAAGTTATCACCTGTCAAGGGACTGGAACTAATCAATTTCGGTGTATCTCAACCGGACATACCTGCAACAGAAACCGCGGCAATCTCCACCGCCTCACAGAAATTAACCAAAAGTGCGCTGGTAACGCAGGCTGTACAGAAAACCGAGCAAGCCATGCTCTCAAGCGCGACCCTCCAATCTTCCACCGCGACAGTTCTTCTGCCGACTGCCACGCCCACTGAGAAGCCCACGAAAACACCTCAACCAACCCCTACTCCAACCCCCGCGGTCACGGAAACTCCTGAAGCCACTGTGCCTACGCAGGAGATAGACCCCGATAGCGGACTGCCAATCATTCAGATCACGCCGATAGCCTATCTGACCGAGCCATCTATCATCAATGCCGAAACCTGGGTGGATACTTCCACTGCCGAAGGTGAGGTGGTTTGGAATGAGTTACCGGAGCCTTATCGGGAGCCTCTGGGTGAGAAATGGATCGATATTGATCTGACCCGCCAAATGCTCTATGCCTATGAGGGTGACACGGTGGTGGCTTCTTTCCTCGTTTCCACCGGACTTCCAGACACCCCCACAATCACGGGTAGCTATAATGTTTACGTAAAATACTACGCGGCGGATATGCGCGGGCCTGGTTATTACTTGCCCGATGTCCCATACACGATGTATTACTACCGCGGTTACGGCATCCATGGCACCTATTGGCACAGCAACTTTGGCACACCGATGAGCCATGGCTGTGTGAACATGGAGACCAGCGAAGCTGGATGGCTTTTTGAGTGGTCTTACGTGGGCATCCCAGTCATCATTCATTATTAATCATGCCCAAAACAAAAAAGCTTCTTTCCCGCAGGGATTTTCTTAAACTTGTAGGTTTAGGAACATTAGGCGCTGCTGTTTCTTCGCTTGTTAAACCTGAGCCTGCGCATGCCTTACTGGAGGGTGAAGAAGTCGGGCGCATAACAGCAGATATCCTCGCGGTGCGGAGGGAGCCAACGACGGAATCGAGAACAGCCCGCTACATCTACAAAGACGATCTGATGAAGATTCCACCAATTGTGGAGGTTGTGAACAAGGGTATCAAAGAAAAGTGGTATCAACTTGCTGAGGATGAATACTGCTATGCGGGTTTCATGCAGCCGGTTAAATGTTTCAGGAACGTGGATTATCAGGAGATACCCGCCAATGGCTGTGTGGCAGAAGTGACAATGCCCTGGGCGGATGTTTATGCCAGCCCGCGCGGGCACAAGTATGACTTTCGCTATTACTATCAGTCTACCCAGTGGGTGACCCAGCGTGTTTTTGATGGGTATGGAGTGCCCTGGTACGAAGTGTCGGATGATTGGGACCGGCGCAAGTATTACGTGCGGGCATACACACTGCGTATCGTCAGCAGAGAGGAGCTGACACCGCTGGGGACGGATGTATCCTCCAGCGAAAAGAGCATTCTCATCGACCTGGATACTCAAACGATGGTTGCTTTTGAACGCAAGAAAGAAGTCTATCAGGGACTGATCTGCACAGGGATGCTGCCTGGATATACCCCCAACGGCGAATTTGAAATCTTTTCCAAACGGCCTTCCCGGCGTATGGTGAGCGATGAGGGCTACCAATGGCCTTATGACTTGCCCTGCGTACCCTGGGTAAGCTACTTCACACAGCGGGGTGTGGCATTCCATGGCGTGTATTGGCATTCCAACTGGGGGCACCGCATGAGTAACGGCTGTATCAATATGCCGCCTGAAGAAGCCAAATGGCTCTACCGATGGACTGAACCGAGCGTTCCTTTTGAGCGCAATTATTATGAAACCTTAGGCGGAACTAAAGTTAAAGTCATTGGAAAGCCGTAACCCTCGTTGTTAATTGATTTTTTATATTCTGTCGATATAATGGAACCAACCAAAGTAAGCTGGAAGGTTCTATTGAAAAAAGCAATTTTTGAAGGTCTCGTCTTCGACTTGCAGGGTGATCCCCTGGAAGTTACTTACGTGGGGCAGGAAGCTACGTACGTAATCGATGACGACGGCTTTTTACGCCATGTTCCTGCTGAAGAGATCGATAAACAGGTTTGGGAATTTTTTAGCGATCAGATCAAAGGCCATGAGGATATCCTTAGTGAGCAGGCTGCCAAGATGATGGGTGTGGAGGATATTTTCTCCAAAGCCGTGATCCGGCAACAGTTTGAGAACCAGGAAAAGCAATTTGAAGATCTATCCAAAGCTGGAATTCCGGACGACACGCGCAATTATATGGGCATGATGGGATTCAGAGTCATAGTGGATTACAGAGGCACCGTGTTGGAGATCAACCAGCCTGGTATCACCACTGAAGAAGAATGAGATCGACAATCGGGTACAATTAAATCAGGTAATTGATGATGGCAGCAAATTATATTATTGATGTAAGCGAAGACAGCTTCGAAGTAGAAGTGGTCAACTACTCGCTGAAATCACCGGTAGTTCTCGACTTTTGGGCCCCCTGGGCAGTTCCCTGCCGCGTGCAGTCAGCGCTGCTGGCACAAATTGCCATGGAGGGGCAAGGCAGTTTCAGGCTGGCGCGTGTGAACGTGGAGGAGCAGCCAAAGCTGGCCGAGCGTCTGCGCATCAATCATGTACCATCAATCAAAGCCTTTGTGGATGGATCCATCGTGGCGGAATATGCCGGAGTTCTGGCAGAGCCGCACCTGCGCAGGTTTATTGACCGCATCATGCCTCAGGGGAGCAGTTTGATGCTCGAGAAAGGAATCTCCCTCCTGGGTTTGGGCGACATCGAAGGCGCGATCCAGACATTGGAAGATTACCGCCAGCGGGATCCGCTCAATCCCGCAGCACTTTACGCGCTTGCCCGTGCTCACTTGCAAGTTGGAAAACCGGAACTCGCGCTTGAGATCATTCAAAATTTCCCTGCCAGCCCGCTTTATTCCCGGATACAGTCTCTGCGTGTTTTGGCAACTGCTCTGCTGGAAAGTCAGTCGGAGAAAGCAGCGGCTGAGAGTCCATTGGATGCCGCTTATCAGCGTGGTTTGAATTTGGTGATGAAAGGGAATATCTTCGCCGGATTGGATGGCTTTTTAGACATTTTGAAGCGGGACAAACGCTACCTGGATGGTCAGCTGCATGCAATTTACCTGGCGCTTCTCGAAGTGTTGGGTGATGAAAACCCTGAAGTCCGCCAATACCGCTCGGATTTAGCTAAGGCCATTTTTTAACCAGCTGTTGGGAATTAAAAGAAGGGCTGTCCAAAAAGCAACAGGACAGCCCTTTACAGATTAATAAGGGCGTGATTGAAGAAGTTTATTCATTGTGTAAGTTCTTATAATAAAAAACCACAATCTGAGAACGATCTCTAAGATAAAGTTTTTCAAGCAGATTCGAAATGTAATTACGAACCGTACCCTCACTAAGATAGAGAGACTGAGAAATCTCCTTATTATTCATCCCCTCAGCAAGCAATTTGATGATTTCCAGCTCACGCTCAGTAATACCAAAATCCTCAATGGATTTTTTTACCTGATTCGATAATTTGATATCCTGAATCACCTCAGAATCCAATACCATATTGCCGGCCATCACCGTTTGGACCGATTGAAACAAAGAATCAATATTATCCTTTAAGATATAACCCTTAATGCCAATTTTGATCGCTTTATTGATATATTCTTCGTCTTTAAATGTCGTTAAAAGAATAATTTTTGCTTCTTTGTCATACTCCAACAGTTTACTTGCGATTTCGATTCCATTCTCATCTTGTAACCGAATATCCTGTAACACTAAATCGATCTTATGATCCTTATAAATATCAAAAGCTTCTTTACCATTTTTTGAAGTGAAAACCTCATCAATCCCTTCAGCTTTTAAGATCATCTGTAATGATTTTAAAACAAGAGCGTCATCATCCACTAATAATATTTTCATTGTTCTTCTCAATCAATACATGAATACCAAAACCTCGGTCTGTCGTAACATTAAGATTCCAGTTTCTTTCTTCACATTTCTTCTTGATGGAATACAAACCAAGTCCTTCTTTAATCTCTTCAATTGGTATTGAACCATCATCTTCAACTTTTAGAACCAAAAACCGATCACTCTCAACCAAATAGACTTTGAAGTGCTCGCCATCAGAATGCTTCATATAATTCGTCAATGATTCTCTGACAATGGCAAAAATATCATATTTAACCCTATAACTCAAATTCGAATCAACAATATAAGTCAAATTTGAGTTCTCAACAGACTCCAACAATTCCATTATTTTATTTTCTAAATCAAAAGAACTCTCCCTCAAATCGTACATGACCCTGCGAATATCCTGTAACCCTTTTTCCAGCGTTTCTTTTAACGCTAAAAGATTACCCTTTGTCTCAGCTTCTTTGGTTGTCAATGACAGCGCTTTTAAATTCAAAATAGCAGCCGACAACGTATGACCGGCTGTATCATGAATCTCACGTGAAATACGATTTCTTTCATCCAGCAAAGTCATTGTTTCGTCTCGCTCTTTTTCAATTCTCAAAAGGTCAATCGATTTAGACAAACGAATCACATCATCAAGAAGGTTATATTTTTCCTTCTTTAAATTAGCAACCTCAACATCTTTACTTACCAAAAGAATATCCCATAACAACATAAGTCCAACCAGCATTAAATAGAGAACATGGAAATTACTAAAAAAAGGGAGAAAGATTATAAAAGAGACCTTATTAAAATTAAAATAAGCACTTGGCGCCAACAACGGTAATAAAAAAATAAACTGTGGAAACATTATCAGGAAAAGAATCCCAAAAGCAAACAAAGCTAATTTAACTCTTTGGTTCGAAAGAACATTAATAAGCATCGAATAACTAAATCCCAGGAGAACCAAAAGAACAAGTAATTCAGGCGCGATATTACCTTTCTCAAATTCATATAAGTTCACAATTAACGTAACAATAACGTGAATACTTGTTTTAGTCATAAAACACCTGTGACATTTGTCATCTCAAATAATGAATGGATACACTAAATAAAATTACAGATTCATTGTATCCTAATTTCTAGGAGGTAAGGACATGGTAATTAAAGTAGAAAATTTAGTCAAAGAATTTAAAGAAATACGAGCTTTAGACTCATTTAACCTGGAATTAAGAGAGGGAGAAATTCTGGGCTTAATCGGACCCAATGGCTCAGGGAAAACAACCCTGTTGCTATGTATCCTGGGGATTTATTCCTTTGAAAATGGAGATATAAAAGTATTAGGGCAAGAACTCAAACCCAATTCATATGATATCAAACGAAAAATCGGATATATCCCTCAAGACTTAGCTTTGTTTGAAGAATTAACCGTCTATGAAAACATTGATTATTTCTGCGGATTGTATGTTCGTGATGGCAAGAAAAGAAAAGAACTCGTCAAAAAAGCCATCCAATTTGTTGGTTTGGAAAAATTCGGGAAATTTGTTCCATCCAAACTATCAGGAGGACTTGCACGACGTCTCAATATCGCCTGTGGCATTGCGCATGAACCGGAACTAATCTTTTTAGACGAACCAACCGTTGCTGTTGATGCACAAAGCAGAAGCTTCATCCTGGAAGGCATCAAAGAACTCAACCGACAGGGAGCATCTATTATTTACACATCACATTATCTTGAAGAAGTTGAAGATCTGTGTGACCGTATTGCTATTATCGATCAAGGACGAAACATCATCACGGGAACCAATGAAGAATTAAGAGATTCGATTATCACAACAGAAATAATTAAGTTCACCGTCTTGGAAGAAAATGTAGATATCCTGAAAGATTTAAAAAATCTATCTCATGTCATTGATGTAACAGTGAAAGATTCTGAATATACCGTTAAATTCGACAACCCAAATAGTAATATAGGCGCTATCGTTCAATTAATAAAAGACAAAGGATTAACCTATTTAAAACTCTACACAGAAGTGCCTAGTTTAAACGATGTCTTTCTGGAATTAACCGGTAAGGAGCTGAGAGACTAATGAGACGAATACTTACTTACATCAAATATGAATTAAAAGTGTTTTTAGGAAACTATTCCAACATGTTTTGGATGATAGCCTTTCCGCTTCTACTTTTAACAGTCTTTACGATTTCGTTCTCTGGTTTAAGATTTCAAGAGTTAGACTTGGAAAAAGCATCGATCGCTTATCATGAAGAAGCCTTCATGCCGCTCTACTTTGTAGAAGCGCCAAACGCGCTCCCAAACATGGAAATGCTTGATAAATCAAGCATCGAAAACGCTTTGTTTGAAGGTAAAGCGATGACGAAAAAACAGGCACTTGAGGCACTCCAGAAAGATCAAATAGATGCGTATGTAGACAAAGACTTAAGTCTGGTGATTCGTAAAAACGGCATTAGTCAAATGATAATGGACGAAGTTTTAACTACATCTAAGCAAGTTGCCTCATTAAACTTACCCTTGTCAGCCTATGATTTTAATAGAAACTATGTTGAAAATAGCGGTCAAAAGTACAGCCCTATTGATGTCGTCTTTTATTCTCTCTTTGCAATGGTATGTCTATATGGTGCTTATCTTTCAAGCAGTATTGGAAATCGATTAATTGCAAGAGGACAAAAAGTTGCATTAAGAAACGCTATAACATCAACATCCAGGGTGTGGCAAGTGACGATTAGTGTTGCTGCCAGTTTCTTATGGTCATTGTTTTTGATCGTAATAATGATAATTTATACTGTGTTTGTATTAAAACAAAATTTCTTTTCACCGGATATCAACAATGTCCCACTCATTCTATCTGCTTTAATATTTGGAATTGCGTGGGGGCTCTTCTTAGGGACGGTGGTTGAAAAAGAATCATTACAAACGACAGCAGTCATTAGTTCACTTCTTATTATGTCAGGTATTAATGGATTATTCAGTGATGGCATTCGAATTTTAATTCAACGCTTTTTTCCGCTTCTTATCAAATTGAATCCTGTTTCAATGATAGGTGATGAGTTAATAAAAGTGAATATGCTGGGGAATTATTCAACACTGAATACGACAGTTCTACTATTGCTTGGTTATAGCATTCTTCTGATCAGTATTTCTATTCTTTATGTAAGGGGAAAGAAGGCATGAACACACTTTATTACTTTATTAAAATAGCTAGAAACAATAAAATAATGCTCATTACTTATATCGCAATCATCGTTGTTTTGACTTCCTTAATAGGTGGTCTATATGAAGATAAGTATTCAAAGACGATATTGAATATAGGGATTATTAAAAACGAAGAAAGTCAATTTGGGAATTCATTGGTCGAGTTTTTAGATAAAGAAAACAATATCTACTATTATGATTCTCAGGAATCAGCAGAACTGGACCTTTACACTCGTTTTATCGATGGAATTGTCGAAATTCCAGTTGATTCAGAAAAAATTCTCTTGGAAACCAATGAATCACCATTAAAAATATTTACGGATATTACGAATAGTCAGAGTATATTCTTACAAAGAGTCACAAATAAATATCCGCTTTATTACAAAGCTATGGTAAACGCTGGTCAATTGGATTTACAAAAGCTTTCATCTGTTTTGAATGAGAAAGCAGAGGTTATCTTTTCTACCAATCAAAACGCTGTTGAAAAGAAATTCTATGGATTTGCGGGTGTTTATGGATTCGTTATTATGATGATCCTCATAAAAATGTTAGGAGATTTAAGCATCAGTTTTAACAAGAAAAACATTCAAATTCGAAATCGAATTTCATCTAAAAGTAACTTCCGTATAAAAGGAGAAATAAGTCTGGCTCAAATTATAATTGCTGTTCTTGCCTTTCTTATTGTTACCGGATTTGTCTTGTTTGTGTTCTTTCCAGGGATGTTAAAGTCTCAAAGTTTAGTGTACTATTTACTGTTCCTCTTTTTATGGACACTGGTCATTGCTTTGTTCTCAGGTTTAATTAACCAAATATCCAAAACCAAATCGCTCAATGATGTGATTGGCAATGCGCTTCCAGTGGTTATCATGTTTTTGTCTGGATCTGTGCTTCCAATTGAATTTATGCCAAAATTTATTCAAAACATCTCCAAATTTAGCCCGCTGTTCTACTACAATAAAGGGATTTTGAAAATATCTGAAAGCAATTTCGATATTGGCCGTGAATTATTAATCATTGGCGCTTTTGGCATCGCGTTCTATCTAACGTCACTATATTTAGGTAAAGAACGGAAAACAGAAACGATATAATCATAAAAAACTACCCATAACGGGTAGTTTTTGAATCAAGAGCCCCCGGTTATCCGGGGGATACTTATTGCCTTTTTGCTTGTTTTTGCCCTTCCGGGCTCTTTTGGGTGCTATTCGCTCTATCTGGACAGCCTTTCTTTCTAGAATGTTATGTCAGTTGTTTCGGTTGAGGTATTTTGCTACGGACAATAGCAGTTTCTGTACCAGGAATTGCTGGTCAGTCAGCAGGGTGAAAACGCTGTCTTCTCCCATTTCACCGAAGACGATGTCATATTCCTCATTCAGTGCGTCTGAGTCGTCGAACCAAGTCCGGAAGTAAAGCCCCGAGAGTTCAGCTGAGCGTTTTTCAGCCTGCTTGAAGAAAGTGAGGAACTTTTTTAGTTCTTTAGTGTCCGCTGTCACCTGGTTGAAGAGTGCTTTTACAATCTCAGCCTCTTCCATTAACTCTTCTTTTGTTCTTCTAATCATAGATACTCCTTTTGTAACATGAAAGGTTGTTGTTTGATGAATCTGCATCAAGTGTAGCACTAACAGGTCCGTTGTACAGAAGATAGTTTGTTGATGTTTTTTTAGAGCAATTTAAATATGATCAGCCAGGCAGCCAGAGCGTAAAGGATGCTGTAAAGTGTGCCTATCAGGTAGTATTCGGCGAAGGCGGAGTCTTTGGTGATGCGGTCATAGCGGGCGATAGACTTGGCGGCCATCAAAAAACCGAAAGCGGAGAACTGCCCAAACGCGGCAAAAATCACTGTGAAGAGCCGCTCCATGATGCCAATGGCTGCACCGGCTCCGGCAACCGTTTCATGTTTTTCTTCGCCCTTGGCGGGTTTTGCACGCGACTCCGGTTTCGTCTCCAAAGTGATGAGTTTGTTCACGTAAGTATAGCGGCGGAAAAGCTTTTTGAAGCTCACGTTGGCCGGTCGCCAGATGAGCGCGATCAGCAGCAGCCAGCGCCAGACATCCGCCGGAAGCTGCATGAGCCAGGCTTGGGCAGTGACTGTTGGAAGGAGTTCATGCAGCAAGTAGATACTGAGCAAGTGGGCAGCAGTATCCAGGACGAATAGAACGTGTTCGGGCAATTTGCTGCGCTTTTCAAAAGCGTATTTGATGGTGTCAATCAGCGCATGGGCAGCTGCCATGAGCGCAAGTTTGAGCCAGGCACCCTGAAGCACGAAGCCTAATAGAGCAAAGGGAAGGGCATAAACCAGACTGTGCAGAAGCACCCAATAATAATGGGACCGTTTCTTCCCGGACAGCGCGTCATTTTGCAGATAGTAGTCTCCCAGGGTGTGAGCAAGTAAATAGAGTATCAAGGGGTTGATCATGCCTGCTCCTCAAGCTGATTGATTATATTTTGGGCTTCCATGCGGCTGCGCAGATAGAGTTTAATGCCGCTGCTCTTGAGCCGGCGGGTCAGCGAGGAAGGCAGAATGCCTAATTTGGCTGCCAGATAGCCATGGTCGAACTTATCTGTATACCAGCCTTCATTCAGCATGGCTTTTAAGACCTCTTTCTGTGTGCCCCGCCAGGAGGATGAGATGAAATCGGTCAGCGCAAGCGTGTAATTGATGCTGGACAGATAGGGGCTTGGTTGGTTGCTGACCAGATATGTACGCAGGGTGCCGTAATGGTTCTCCTGATGCACACGCTGGATAGCTTCGCGCGCATTCCAGTAGGCTGGGCCGTCTGCTCCGATGCTCATGGAGGGTTCAATGCGCGTGTTGATCTCACCGGTGCCAATGCCGAAGCGCAGGTCTACTGGGTCCATGTGCATGCGGATGACATCCAGAATCTCCAGGATATTGTCTGCTTTGATCAGGAGTCCCTGGAATTCATCGCCCAGGGTAATGGAGAAGGCGGAGGCCAGGCTGGCCTGAAAGCGCTGATTCACCTCCGCGAGGGTGCCGGCCAGCTTTTCCTGCACCCCCGCCCGGTCTTTATAGGAGCGGGAATGGATGATATCGGCAATAATCGCGAACATAAGCACCTACCTTTTGGAACAGTATAGCATTATTGGGGAATAATTGCAATTAGAAAGGCAATATTATGATATTGTAGTTATAAATGCAAATAGAGATAGTTGCAGTTTAACATGGAATATTTGCTAAACCTTAGTTTATTCTCCCGGTTATATGAAAATATAGGGTCAACGCTTGTTTTTCCCTTTAAATCTATTATCTGAGAGTGTTTTTGAATTACCAACGTGAAGCTGCGAGGAGCCGAAAGAAGGTTTCCCTTGCCATGCCTGCTAGACCTTCGATCACAATCCCTGGATGATCATTCGAGACTTGTACCTTAATCTCTGGTTTCAACACAAAGTGGATGGCTTTGTGAATAACAACAGCGCATACCTGCTAGCTGCTGTGATGAAATCAAAACCCGAGAAGAGAATTTCAGCGGGTAATAATAGGCAGGTATGTAGTAATGGGCGTGATTATCTTCAGGATGCTGACTGACCGCAACCTCATGCCATCGTAGGAACCACCCCAGTTCATGGTGTAATAATTCCCCGGGTTGGGGTCCCAGGTGTCGCGAATGTAGATTTTGCTGCCATCATAGCCAAAACCAACGATTGTGCGGCCTTTGAGGTGGAGCATCACCGCGCGCCCGGCATTGATCTCAGCCTTATATCTGGCTAAAGAAAAATGCCGGAAACCTGATTGTCTGTCAGCTGGTTGTAACACTCGATTACCGTGTAACCTTCTCGGTCTAAAGCAACCTTGGCAAAGCTTATGATGAGCCAACGAAGTAAAAGAGATAGTTGAAGACGCCAAAGCACGCTACCTGAAAGCCAGCAAAGCAGAGAAGCTGGTCATTCTTGATGTATTGACCGCTACAACAGGATATAACTGTAAATGTGCGATCAGGGCATTGAACATCCAGACGGTATAAGGTTGGAAAAAGGCTGGTCGCAACCGGCGTTTGCAACCAGACCGCATCAAAGAGAAGAGATGAGAACTTTTGGCCACCATCTTTCTGTCAAAAACGGAGCGCAAAAAAGCAAATCCCACTGCGGCACATCTCTCTCTGAAAACGGCATAAGAAACTGCCGATTTTAAAAGGTAGTGTCAAGTATTTTTCGCACATTTAGGAATCACTTGGTAGTAGTTCCTCCAGATGTTGCATGTTCAAGTACGTTTTCTGTCCCCAGAGCGAGCCTTGCATGTGCCTCAACCTGGCACACACTAACATCAACGCAGACTGACCGTCTGGGAATGCGCCAACCGTCCTGGTTCTGCGTCTGATTTCCCGGTTCAATCGTTCCATGGCATTATTTGAGCGGATCCGCCGCCAGTGTTCCCTGGGGAAGTCCATATACACAAGCGTTTCTAAGCCCGTTTCCTCAACCTTTCTGGCAGCCTCAAACAGCTTCACTCCTTTCAGTTTGCCAACTACATCTTCCAGCTTGTCCAGAGCTGCTCCTTTGTCTTCCTGAGCATGAATTGCCTTGAGCATGGCTGCCACCTGCCTGACTTTGCCTCTGGGTACAAGCGAGAAAACATTGCGGTAGAAATGCACCATACAACGCTGAAACCTGGCAAGGGGATAGGTTTCAATCAAGGCTTCAATCAACCCAAGACACTTATCTCCAATAAACAATTGTGTGCCTTTCAAGCCTCTTTCCTTCAAATGTCGCAGGAAAGATAACCAACTTTCTTTGTCTTCTTTCATGCCTTCCGCAGCCCCAATCACTTCCCGTTCGCCTCGTTCATTTACCGCCATGGCCACCAAAACAGCCACATTCCCGTAATGGCCACCCCAGTTCCGCTTCAGATACACTCCATCCAGATAAACATAAGGATATTGTCCTTCCAATGGCCTCTGCCGCCAGGCTTCAATCTGCCCATACACCTTGCCATTCAGTCTGCTTACCGTCCCAGCGCTCAGTTTGGCGTCCCACAGCAACTGGGTGATATCTTCAACCCGCCTGGTCGATACCCCTGCCAGATACATCTCCACCAGCGCTTCTTCAACACTGGTTTCCCGGCGTTGGTACCTTTGGATGATCGCAGTCTCAAATGTCAAAGTCCGCAGTTTCGGTACTTCCAGTTCCACTTCTCCAACGCCAGTCAACAACTTACGCGGATAATGTCCGGCTCGAGTGTCTTGCCTGCCTTCTGTGCGCTCATATTTGCGCGCGTTGGTCAGCCGGTCTGCTTCAGCGTCCAGCAAGCCGTTCAGAACTTCCTCAACACTTTGCCGAACCAGATCTTTCAGTTCAGTTCGAATAACTTGCTCATTTAGTTGTACAATCTCATTTGACATGGTTCTTTCTCCTTGGTTTGATGTATATATCCATTTCATATTACCAAGTGATTGAGGACCATGTCCTCTTTCAAATGTGCGAAACTTATGTTACCTTATCTTTTAAAATCCTTGGCGTGTATCGCTTTTTTTGTTGAGATATTAGGGAGAATAGTTGTCTATTCATTACCTGCAAACCATTAATTTCATACGGTTTTTTGAAAAAGTCCTATAAGAACAATTTGAACCATGGCGAATGACCCTCGAATGATTATAAGGACAAAAACAGGTTGGAATATTCCAGCCTGTTTTTGTCCGCAATACAAGGTATAAAATAAGAAAATTTATAAACTCTCACCAAAATCTTTGCGGAACTGCCTGACCAATAATTCAGGCCAATTTCCTTTTGGTTTGAGGCGACCAAAGAAAAAACGCAACACCGAAGGTTCTTCTACAAATTCCAACCCCCCAATTAGCCAACGGTTGTTAAACAGCCAAGAGATACGGTCGGCCGTGTACTTGATTTGAGATAACGTAAATACCCGCTTCGGTATCGCAAGGCGCACCAACTCCATCTCTGCCATATGTTCGCTTCCGTCCTCATTACGCTGCTCGCTGAGCGTACCGCGCTCCATTCCTCTCACTCCGCTGGCTATAAATATTGCGGCGTTTAACGAACCGGCAACATACTGGTCCTGTGGGATGTGCTCACAAAAATGGCTTGCGTCCACATGACAGCCAAGGCCTCCTGGAGGTGTTACGACAGGAATGCCCTTGGAAAGCAATTCGTTGCTCAGTTCCTCCACAAAAATAGGGGTTTGGCTGATAACATCAATATCCATAGTCTCGCGTATACCTACAGCCATGGCTTCCATTTCCCGTACAGACATTCCGCCATACGTAATGAATCCCTCAAAAAGAGGTATCAATTCTCGCATTCTGGCATGCAATTTGTCGTCTGATGTCAGGATGGCACCGCCGCGCGCAGTACCAAGCTTGCGCGCTGAGAAGTAAAAAATATCTGAAAGCGATCCAATCTCTTTGGCGATATCAATGATCTCGACATTTTTAAACTCTTCTTCTCGCGTCTTGATGAAGTACAGGTTATCTGCCAAAAGGCTTGCGTCAAAGACAAAAATAATACCTTCCTTGCGGCATATCCGTGAAACGTCACGAATATTCTGCATCGAAACCGGCTGCCCGCCCAAAAGGTTAGTTCCTGCCTCAACACGGATGAAACTGATCTTATCACTTCCAATACGTTTAATAGCCTCGTTTAGTTTATTAATGTCAATATCTCCCTTGAAAGGCGCGGAGCTTTGTATCTTTAATCCCTCATCGCTAATTAATTCTTCCACAATTCCGCCTGACAGGGTGATAAGTGCCTTAGTCGTTGTAAAATGATAATTCATCAGTGCGACCGAGCCCGGCGTTACCAATGATCTTGCTATAATGTGTTCACAAGCGCGGCCCTGATGCGCTGGTAAAAAATATTTCATGCCGAAGGTTTCCTGCAATACTTTCTCAAGCCTGTAAAAGGTTTCTGACCCGGCATAACTGTCATCGGCTTGCATCATGGCGGCATATTGGTTTTCGCTCATTGCGTTGACACCACTGTCCGTGAGCATGTCTAAAAACACGTCCCGATTTTTTAAAAGAAAAGTATTATATCCGGCTTCCTCTATTTTTCGCGCGCGCTCTTCCACGGGTAGCAGATTAAGTTTCTGAACCATCCGCACTTTGTGCATTTCGAGTGGAACTTTTTCCCCTGACAGGAATGTTATTTTAGACATATCATGTCTCCTTCCATGTATTCTTGCTCAGAATACAAAGTCCCTGAGCAAGTTAGAACTTGCTCAGGGACGAGAAATAATATATTCCCGCGGTACCACCCTGATTACGGTGTAAAAGCCGCCGCTCACCGGGATCAAACAATCCCTGCCCCTATGACGGTGGGCCTCCGTATACCCCTACTAAACTTCAGGGCATCAGCTCAAGAGTGTATTTACATATCCGTCAGCAACTGCTTCCACCAACCGCAGCATCTCTAATCATCGGTATCTTTCCGACTATACTGAGTGAGGATATCTTTCTCTCCGTCACAGCCTTTGCGAAAAAGATATCATAAAGATTTCTTATTTTCAAGTCTTTGTATGGCTTCTGTTGTGAGGGGGTCAGCACCGTAAAAGAGATAATTGAAGACACCAAAGCAGGCCAGCTGAAAGCCAGCAAAGAAGAGAAACGATCCAAGTACTAGACCACCTCTGGGAGATTGGAGGGCGCATTTATTCAAGGCGTTTGCATCCATACCTGCAAGCTGCTGTCAGAATTCAAAACCCGAGAAGAGAATTTCAGCGGGTAATAAAAGGCACGAATATATTGTTGAACGGGGCTAGCTTGAGGATGCTGACTGAATGCAACCTCATGCCTTGGTAGGAACCACCCCAGGTCATGGTGTAATGATTTCCCGGGTTGGAGTCCCAGGTGTCGCGGATGTAGATAGTGCTGCCATCATAGCCAAAACCAACGATTGTGTGGCCTTCGAGGTGGAGCATCACCGCGCGTCCGGCATTGATCTCAGCTTTATAACTTGCTAAAGAAAAACCGCCGGAAATCTGATTATCTGTCAGCTGGTTGTAACACTCGGTTACCATGTAACCTCTATTGCGGTAGAACAAACTCCTGCCAACATTGCCATCATCAATGTTGCCATTTGATTCCAATAGGTCACAGGTCAGCTTATTTTTGTTTGAATAATTATAGAAGCCAGTCGAGCCATCTGGGTTATCGTAATTCGATTGAGAAGTACGCATATAGTCGCCAATTGAAGTCCCATAAGTATGTTGTGTCCAACCGCCGGTGATAAAAGGATCCTGGGTGGTGCTGTTGTATTTGACCCAATAATCGTTGATTGAGCCGCGCGTGGTCAAACCATCCAGACCCTGTCTGGAAGCAACCAGCGGGTTATTGGGGTAGGTTACACCTGCTGAGTCTTTCCAGGTGCCAAAACCAGTATCGGTTTGCGGGTAAACTCCTCCATTTGTCGGGCCAGTGTAGAGATTTGGGTAACCGTTGGCATCCTGGTGGGCGGCGATCATCGCGGCGGACACGGCAGAACAGCCATAGACCCAGTCAAAGGACGGAAAGTTAGGTACCAGGGTGGCCGCCTGCGGTATAGCTTCTATGGTCATTGGAGTGTGGGTTGAGAGCGGCTTACGCGGCCCATTGATGATCGATTTGGTTAGCACCATTCCATTCGAGAGCGTGATTTCCTGTGTTGAATAAAAAGGACTCACCACAGTCACTTCGCCCATTTGGAGAGGGGGCGGGGGCGTCTCCTCATTGATTGATGCTGCTCCAACTCGCGCTGCACCGGACATCAAACCCAAAAGGAGAATCAGAGACACACCAACCATTAGGGACATCATATATGGTTTTTCTTTTTTCTGCATATCTTCCTCTTTTCGACTCTATACCTGGCAAACGATGAGTATTATATCTCTTTTAGCTGTAGTTGCGATCTTTCCTGTAAAAAGTTATATCAAATGTGGGGTTTGACTTATAAAGCAGAGGCTCAGAGGGTTCAACACACAGGTTCGAGCAATAGCTGCCAGATTTAAGGATTCAGGATTCCGAGAAAACTAAGCTCGTTTGAAGTGAAGAAAAAAGGTTTTATCAGATATTTCCTCAGTAATCAGTGTAAAACCAATTTGTGTGCAGATAGATTTAAAGTATCCCGCAGATTGAGCTGCATCTTCTTTATATATCCCGTAAGTGGGGTGGAGACGGGTTCCATTGGCATCGATGTCCAGTTTCACCACGAAGGGGTTGGCTTCATGAATAACAGCATCCCAAATCTGCAGGCTGCCGCCAGGTTTCAAAACGCGGCAGGCTTCCTGGATGACACTGGGATGGTCGCATCTCTCCACATACATCAACGTGTAGAAGGAAGTGACATGATCGAAGGACTCATCAGGAAAATTCAGGTTGACGGCGTCCATCAGGATTTTAGTGAAACCGTCTGGTGCTTCATCCAGCTCATCCTGACGGTTATCGATGGCAGTCACCTGGGATTGGTAGATTCGGCCGATAACACCCTCGCCTCCCCCTCCGATGTCCAGAATTTTGCCTTTCAACGATTTAGCTAACTTAATCACTGCCATTTGCTCTCCATTCGTGTAACAACCCAATTCTACCTGCGGAGGCGGTGGTTTAGCCAGAGATCAAAAAGCCCTGGCGTCTAAAGAGGATGAGGGATTCACTTAAGCTTTTTGGAAGTCGGGAATGCGAAGCGGTCAAGACAAAGAACCATACGCATAGCGGGAGGTTATGATTTATGTCCAAACAAATGGACTTGCTTATCTATCTCTATAATTACAAGTCGCGAAAGTTGGTGCACTTTCCCGTCATTGCTTAATGAATCGGCACTCACAACAGCCAAAAGTATCCTATGAATAGTGACGTTGGAACAGTTGGCGAATTGGCAAGGGTTATGCATTCAGCTATCTCAATGGAAATTATTAAAAAGGAGGAATACAATAATACTTAACAAGGGTTTGTGGTATGAAACATTTCTACAAAAGCATCAGAAATGCTTTGAAGAGAAGACAAGGAAAGAACAAAAAGAAATATCCTGATGCGGATATTGACCTTAAACAAGCTCATAGCGGAAGAGTTGGGTTTCGATCCATGTGCCCTTACAGTTCAAATATGGAGTGGCTATGTTTGAGGGCTTGAATAAGATCCCATACGTCGACCCCGAAGCTATCCTGCACCATTAACAGAAAGAGGGATACACTCCATCAGGGAAAGATGAGAAAAATGAAATGTAAAAAATGCGGTTCTACATTTATTAATATCGAAATAATTTCTGAAGCAAAACTCAAAACCAAGCGAAAAACCTGGTTGTATTGGCTGACCATTGGTTGGCTGATTGAGCCAATGCTGTGGATCTTCCTGACACTGCCCAAACTTGTTTATGAATTGTTCATTCCCAAGCGAGTTAAACTAAAGACGACCACACGCAAAATAGCTGTCTGTCAGACCTGCGGGACGAGTTGGGATATCAAATAACCTTGCCTGTTTTTATTGTCCCGCTGTGGTTAAACTCCTGCATTTCGCAGGGCTTATTCGCGAAACCGGATGTTGCCACTTAAGGCTGCGTTCCTTATTAGTGATGGAGTTATATATTGGATTGAAATCGTGGCAAAGCAACCGCTGCAAAAGAAAGTTTGGTTGTGCTGTTACTATGGAATAAGGTAAAAATACGGGTTTTATTGGCTGTCATTGAGTTTGTTAGTTAACTACTGGGTTATGCCAACGCATGCTAATTTTCAACTCATCGTAACGACTTCATGAAGCACTCTGCCAATGTGAGCCATCAGCAATTTGGATGCTTCGTCGGGCTGACGTTCTTTGATCGAGCGCAGGACTGCCCGGTGTTCATCCAATTGTGTATTAAGGATTGGATTGGCGTCTAATACAGCCTTATTGCTCTCGGAAAATGCCGGCAGAACATAAGACAATATTTCGTGGGCGATCTCATTTCCGCTATGCGAACTGATGGTGAGGTGGAACTGAGTGTTTAGGGCTGCAATCCTGTCGAGATTTGCTCTATCATGTTCTACATGGTTTTCATACATCTGTGCCATTTCATTCAGCAGCAGCTCTAATTCCTCGATCACTTCCGGAGATGGGTCTTTTGCTACAAGGCTAACTGAGAGGCCTTCCAACCACTGCCGGACTTGCAGCAGGTGGACGATCGATTCTTTATGCTGTTTCAGCCATTTGATAGCCTCGTCCTGGCTGGTATCCTGATTGGGTTTAGCGGTGACATAGGTGCCAGAGCCATGGCGGACCTCAATAAGGCCTTCTGTTTCCAAAACCCGAAGAGCTTCCCGGATGGATGAACGTCCAATATCAAATTTTTCAGAAAGCTGTTGTTCAGTTGGTAACCGATCACCAATGCCAATTTCTTCGGTTGAAAGCAAATTGTGCATTTGCTCAACAGCCTGCTCAAAATAGCGATTGCGATTGATTTTGGTTATTCTGCTGCCGATGTCCATTTTCTTTTAGTCAGAGGCAATTATAAACCTGGATATCGCAATAAAAAACTAATCCTGAACAGCCTTTCTCTTCAGGAACTTTCCTCTTTCCTGCCCTCCCAACAGGCGGCCTTCGTGGACAAGTGCTTTCCCACGCAGGATAGTGGTGCGCGCGAAGCCGGAGAGTTCCATGCCTTCGAAAGGGCTCCAGTCCACGTTGCCATGGAATGAATCTGCTGATATCGTCTGCGTCCATAATGGGTCCATGATAACGATATCCGCATCACTTCCGGGGAGGATAGTCCCTTTTTGGGGATATAGTCCAAACACCTTCGCGGGATTAGTGCTGAGCAAACCAACCATCTGGTTGACAGTGATCCTTTTCTTCAGAACACCATGAGTATAGAGCAACGGGAGGCGCGCTTCCACTCCTGGGAGTCCATTGGGTGTCTTGGTAAAGTCGCCATCTCCCTGGTCTTTCTGTGCTTTACCAAACCCGCAGTGATCAGAAGTAACCATGGCGATAGAACCATCCGCCAGGCCTTGCCAAAGGGCATCCACATCCGCTTGAGAACGAATTGGAGGACTGCAGATCCAACGGTGCCCATTCGGGCGGGAGAAAACCTCTTCATTGAAAACGAGATACTGTGGGCATGTTTCCGTCAGGACATCATCACCACCCAGCTGTGCTTCCCGGATGCGCTGCAAACCTTCTTTTGTTGAAAGATGAGCAACAAACAGGCGTGAGCCTGTGGCGTGATTGAAAAGGATGACCCTGCTGATGGCTTCTTCTTCTACCAGGTTGGGTTTGTAGCGCGGAAAGTCCAAAGCGGAAGTCGTACCTTGCTCGATAAACCGCTCCTGCAGGTATTCTGAGATTGATGCATTCTCCGCATGCACCATCAGGCGGCCTTTGTTCGCTTTCATCGCCTCCAGCAGTCCAACCAGTACAGGGTCTTCCACCATACGCCCCTGCGAACGATAGACCATGTAAACCTTGTAAGAGGGTATTCCCATCGGGATAAGGTCTGCAACAGAATCAATGGTTTCCTGGTTGGATTTGGTTGGGGTGGCGTGCAGCGCAAAATCTACCACGCAGTCTGCTTCAAGCTGAGCGATGCGTTTTTTTACGGTTTCCACCATGGAAAGCTGTTTATCCCATTGGATGGCAAAATCTATGAGAGTAGTATTGCCGCCGAAGGCTGCTGAAACTGAGGTGGTATAGACCCCGTCATCAGCGGTTTGATTTTTGTAAGGGTGTGCCATGTGGAGATGAGAATCGATCAGACCCGGCAGTATTAGTTTCCCGTCAGCATCGATTTCCTGCTTGGCAGACTCTGCTATTTTGGGGTCTCCAATCCTGGCGATTGTTTCACCCCGGATCCCTATATCTGCTTTCAGCGTGGAGTCCGGCAGGATGATTGTTCCGTTCCTGATGATGAGATCCAACATGGCACACTCCTGATAAGTATCTTTAAAGACTATGGCCGGCGGTCTAAAGCCATCAGAATGAGGGCTGCGCGAACCAACACGCCGTTGTACGGCTGCTTAAAGTAAGCGGCTCCGGGGTAATCATCCACATCCTCAGAAAGTTCGCCCACGCGGGGGAGGTGATGAAGCACTGAGGCTATCTTTGAGTTGCGTTCGAGCAGCGCACGATTGACGACGTAGACGCCCTTGATCTTATCGTACATTTCCGGAGTCTCCAACCGTTCTTTTTGGATACGGCAGATATAGACTACGTCTGAACCTTCAGCCACTGTATTGATATCATCTGTCTGGGTGTATTTCACACCATTTTTCCGAAGCTTTTCAACGATCCAGTCTTGTGTTTCAAATCCTTTGGGGCTGACGAGATTTAGCTCGACATCGTAATTTGACAGACCCAGGGTGAGTGAGTTTGTGGACCTTGTATGCTTGAGGTCACCAATCAGACTTACCTTCAACCCGTCCAGCTTGCCGTGCTCTTTCCTAATTGTGAGCATATCTAACAAGCCCTGGGTTGGGTGCTCGTTCGTTCCATCGCCTGCGCTGAGGATCGGGACCCGGGAGTAACTGGCTGCCTCTTCGGCAGCACCGGCCACGGAGTGGCGTAAGACGATTACGTCAGCGTAGTTATCAATCGTCCGAATCGTATCACCGAGGCTTTCCCCTTTCCAGGCAGAGGAGCTGGCTAAGGCATCTGCCATGGAGATTACTTTACCTCCCAAACGCTGCATAGCTGCTTCAAAGGAGAAGCGTGTTCGCGTGCTTGGCTCATAGAAGAAAGTTGCCATTAACTTATCTTCGAGTACCTTTGTCACCTTTCTGCCGCTGCAGATGTCATCCAAACTCTCGGCTAAATTCAGGATCTCGTCTATATCTGCTCTCTCGAGATTTTTTAATCCGGTCATGTGTTTCCAGTTGCTCATGTTATTTTCCTTTACTTAATATATTATGTAGTCTATTTCTTTAGGGCACTAACGACTTCAAAAACCTTTTTGATATCTTCGAGGTCGATATCTTTGTGGGTGATCATACGCACTTCCTGTTGGCCGATGTTCTTTGCCTTGATCCCTTTTTCACCAAGGGACTTGCAGAACCATTCCGCGCTCTTATTAAGAGGTGAGAGGTCCACATGGATAACATTTGTTTGAACCTGAGCCATGTCAATACCGAGGCCGAGGTCTTTCAGCCCCTTGGCCAACACTTGAGCATTCTGATGGTCTTCCTCAAGTCGGTCGATCATCTCTTCAAAGGCTACAATACCTGCTGCTGCCAAAATACCTGCCTGGCGCCAGCCTCCACCCAGTCGCTGACGCATACGCCGGGCTTCGTCGATGAAGGCTTTTTCGCCCATCAACATCGAGCCAACGGGGCAAGCCAAAGCTTTGCTTAGGCAAAGACAGACACTATCCACCGCTTCACAGAAATCCCGCACCGGGCGTTTGGAAGCAACGGCGGCATTCAGAACGCGAGCTCCGTCCAAGTGGGTATGGATGTTCATGCGCCTGGCAAGGGCACCTACTTCCGCTGTATGTTCAGGTGAAACGATGAGACCCCGGTTCAGATCGAATGTGTTTTCCAGACAGATCAGAGTGGTAGGAGACCTTTGGATGTCCGCCTTATGAATCTCTTGTTCAAGGGTGGAGAGGTTGAAGATACCACCCGGAGCAGGGATCGCTCGTGTTTGTACCCCAGCGGTGCTGGCAATTCCTCCGAGTTCAAGGTTGTAGATGTGGGAGCGGTCATGGACAACGACCTGATCTCCCCTGGCGCAATGCACCAGAACCGCGATCTGGTTGGCCATCGTTCCTGACCCTACGAAAAGCGCGGCTTCTTTGTCGAACATTTCAGCCGCCATCTCCTCAAGGCGAATAACGGTGGGGTCTTCTCCCAATACGTCATCACCTACAGGAGCCGTATGCATGGCATCGCGCATGCGCTGGGTTGGAGTTGTTACGGTGTCACTGCGAAGGTCAATTATCTGATGCATTTTTATTGTATTACTCCTTATGATGAAGATGATTTATAGTATTTTCCCAAGGCTTTCGGCGTGTGTGTCCTGCCCACGAAACCTGCCAAGGCAATAATGGTGATGACATACGGGATAACCACAATTGCCTGATAGGGGATTCCGATATCAAATATCTGGATACGGATTGCGAGAGCATCCGCGGAACCAAAGAGCAGCGCAGCGAGTGCCACGGTCAGAGGGTTCCAGCGGCCAACCACGTGCGATGCCATCACGATGAAGCCACGGCCCGCGGTCATGTTGGTTACGAACAATCCCAACTCTGCCAAAGAAAGTGCTGAACCTGCCAGTCCCCCAAAGATGCCTAACAATATCACAGACAGATAGCGGATTTTGTGTACAGGGAGGCCAGCAGATTCTGCGGCTTCAGGATTTTCGCCAACTGATCTCACATTCAGACCCCAGGTCGTATTCCTGATGATCCAATAGGAAATAAAGGGCAGAATGAGTGCGATCCAGACAATGACTGGCTGTGAGATCAAGAGGGGGCCAATTATGGGGATTGATTGCCAGGATTCCGGCGCAATCACCGGGTACAGATTGACACGTTGCATGGTCCCGCCAATAAGAATAGGAGCGAGCCAGTTCGTCAGGCCAAGGCAAAGCAGGTTCATGGAAAGGCCGATGACCATATGGTTTGCTCCACGGGTGACCGTCAGGTAGGCGAAGATGAGTGAGAGCACGGCTCCTGTTAGCATGGCAAAAAGCGCACCAATCCAGGGGCTGCCGGACAGATTGCTCCCCACCACGCCCATAAACGCGCCGGAAAGCATCAGACCTTCCAATGGAACTGGCATCACCCCGCTTAATTCGGCGATAACGCCGCCAATTGATGCCAAAATCAGAGGGCTGGCCATTAGTACAGCTGCTTTGAGAAAACTGTCAAGGAATTCAGATGAGATCATGATGGGGTTCCTCCCTCGGATGCCAGTTTCCCGGACTTACGTTTCTTTTTTGATTTGGTTGTTGCTACAAAACCAGTACCAACCACAAAGAAAACTGTGAGAGCCTGGATTACGTCCGACATGGCAGTAACAATGCCAACAGACTGCTGCATCAGACCGGCACCTGCCCTAAGCGCGCCGAAGAAAGCCGCGGCAAGAAAGACTCCCAGGGGGTTTCCTCCTGCCAGCAAACCAACTGAGATGCCATCGTAGCCGAGACCACCGGAAAAGTTATCGAACAACGCATGGCGCAAACCCATTACTTCAGAAGCACCGCCTATACCGGCGATCCCGCCGGAAATAAGCATTACCTTGAGTAAGGTTGGGTTCACTTTGATACCTGAATACTCAGCCACATGCGGGTTCATCCCCAGGATCTTCATGCGAAAGCCATTGGGCGTATATTCGAAGACGATGTAAAGGATCAAGCCAATAAGTGCAGCGATCAGGATTCCGGCATGCAAACTCGTTCTCGAGATGAGTTTTGGCAGCCAGGCTGTCAGCTGGATATCGGGAGATTGGGGGAACCAGGCTCCCTCTCTTTTCAGGGGACCATCCAAAACCAGATAACTGACAATATTAATAGCAATATAATTCATCATCAACGTGATCACAACCTCGTTGGTTTGTTTATACGCTCTCAAAAGGCCGGGGATAAGGGCGTAAAGTGCACCTCCAATGAAGGCAGCAATCAGACAAAGTGTCACATGTACCACTTGCGGGACCGGCAGAGGCCGGATGGCAACTGCCGTGGCAGCAGCTGCACCCATGAGCAGTTGGCCTTCCACGCCAATGTTGAAGAGACCTGCTCTGGCTGCTACAGCGAAACTGAAGCCTCCGAACAAAAGTGGAATTGCCCTGACACCGCTAGCAGCCAACGCGCCTACACTGCCGACTGAACCTTTCAACATGGCAGCGAAGGCATCCAGAGGATTGACACCCTGCGTAAGAATAAGCAGTGATGAAACTAAAAAGGCAGCCAGGATAGCGAGCAGAGGCCGCATAGCAACGAAGACGGTACTAAAAAATTTGTCCTGGAGCTTGTTAAGCATTTGGTTGTATTTGTTCACATTCATAGCTGTGCTCCATCTTCTTGTGAAGGCGAATATTTTCTCCCCAACATCATTTCACCGATTCTTTCCATGGGAGCAGTTTCTGCCTCGAGACAACCCATACTTTCACCTTTATGAAAAACCATCAGACGATCAGAAAGCGCAACTACTTCAGAAAGTTCGGTGGAAATGAAGAGAATTGCAGCACCTCTGGCTCGTTCTTCCAATAAAATTTCATGCAGCGCATCCACGGCTCCATAGTCCAGACCGCGGGTGGGCTGGGAACAGACCAGCAGGTCGGGGGCGGCATGCAATTCACGCGCCAGAACCACACGTTGCTGGTTTCCACCAGAGAGTGTCTCAACTTTCACATTCGAGTTGGGCGCTTTTACATCGTATTTGCGCATCAATTCGTCGGCATGTTCTGAAACCTTTTTCCAGGATACTAAACCGTTTTTAGTGTAGGTTTCGCTCCCCACCGTTTTGAGTACCAGGTTCTCTGCGACCGTAAAGTCTAAAATCACACCTGTTCGGTGCCTGTCTTCCGGTACGTTCCCAAGAATTGAGGTGTCAGTGACCACATGATGAACGGGGTTTCCGTTGATTTTGATTTTGCCTTGAGTAAGCTTTCTAAGCCCGGTGATGCATTCGGCAAGTTCCTTTTGACCATTGCCATCCACACCCGCTATGCCAAGTATTTCCCCGCTTTGAAGGGTGAAGGAAACGTCCTTCAGACCTGTAAGACCGCGGTCATTGAGGCAGGAGATGTTTTCCACCTCGAGCACAGGATGTGGATCTGGTATTGGGTTTCTTGGTTTTCTGCCCAGTGTAATTGGCCGGCCGACCATCATCATAGCCAGTTCCGATGGAGTAGTCTCTTTTGGGTCAATGGTATCGATTACGCAGCCATCCCTCAGCACGGTTAAGCGGTCACAAATTTCTTTGACCTCATCCAATTTATGACTGATGAAAATGACTGAACGTCCTTCATCAGTGAGTTTTCGAATTGTTCTGAAAAGTTTTGCCACCTCCGTGGGGGTGAGCACGGCGGTTGGCTCATCTAAAACAAGCAGCTGCACATCTCTGAACAGAAGCTTCAAGATCTCCAGCCACTGCTGTTCACCGACAGTAAGGTTCCAGACGGGGATGTCATGATCAATATTCAGATCATATGTCGTGGCGAGTTCTTTGAATTTCTTTTTTGCTTGTTCTTTATTCAGGAAGGGCGGTTTTTCCTGTTTGAGACCGAGCAAAACATTCTCAAGAGCCGTCATGTTTTCTACAAGCATGAAATGCTGATGTACCATTCCGATGCCTAGCTCAACGGCTTTGTTGGGAGAAGTGATCTCAACTTTATTGCCTTTGATCCAGATCTCCCCTTCGTCCGGGCGATAAAGCCCGTACAAGATTTTCATTAATGTGCTTTTTCCAGCACCGTTTTCCCCCAAAATACCATGAACTTCCCCTTCACGAACATCAAAACTGACGTTATGGTTTGCAAGGACTTTTGGGAATCCTTTGGTGATTGCTTTCATTTGAAGAAAAGTCTCACCCTTAACGCTCATGAAATTCTCACATTCCAAGCTACTGACCGCGATCGCGGTCAGTAGCTTATCTTTAAATTGTTATTGATTAGTGTTGCGTGGTACTCAGATAATCAGGAAATTCAATCTTACCATCGCGAAGATCCTGGCGGGCAGCTTCCACTTTAGCAGCCACATCGTCCGGAACATTCTTAGTTAGAATGATGTCCATGGCGTTGGGAATATTCATGCTCAGGAAGTGGACTGTGCCATCATTAATCTTCCCGCAGGCGGCTTCATAGACTTCCTTGTCGGGATAGAAGACTGTGCTTCCGATCACAGTTTTGGGGGAGGATTCGTACATGTCCGTGTAAAGCCCGATGGTGTAAATGCCCTTATCTTCTGCGGCACTGAATACACCGGCGATTTCCTCGTTCATGTTGCCCCAGATCACGTCTGCGCCTTCAGCGATTAGTGCAAGTGAAGCTTCGCGGGCTTTTACGGTATCACCCATGGCGCCGAAGACACTGATTGTGGTTTTGTAATCTTCGCCGCAGGTTTTAACACCCATGGGGAAGGAGGCATACACGGGGTCCATAATGGGCAGGCGCACGTCCTGTAGAATGGCGACATGTTTGGTTTTGGACATATTACATGCCAAAACGCCCGCGAGGTAGCCCATATGCATGTAGTCCGCGGAGATCGCGCTTACATTACCTTCAGCTAACATGGAATTAACAACAACGAAGTCGATCTCAGGAAATTCTTTAGCCACTGTCAGAGCAGCATCCGTGAACTGGCTGCCGTGACCGATGATGATATCGTAGCCTTGCTGTGCATAGTTACGGAAAGCCTCTGTTTGGCCAGCCTGCTGAACGCTTTCAGTATAAGCGGGTGCGATACCGCAATCTTTCTCAGCAGCGAGCAGTCCTTCATAACCATTTTGGCTCCAGGACTTGTCATAAATAACTCCAGGAAGAAGCAGGGCAACTTTCTTTTTCCCTTCTTCCGGGGCTTGGGCGGGTTGCTCCGCTTCAGGTGCTTTGGCAGGCTCTTCCGCTGGGGCTGCTGGTTTGGCGGGGGCTTGGCAGCCAACCATTACCAAAACGAGCATTAGACAAACAATAGTAATAATGATCTTGCTGAATTTTTTGTACATTTCTCTCCTTGTTTTTATTTATAATACAAGATTTGATGGTGCTTTTTAAGCTTTCTTTGCTTTCTGGGCGGTTTAGATCAGGTGGAACGCTCCTTTCTGGCTGTCAAGACAGCTATTTATAAGGATAGATAGTGGATACCATTGGCTGTTAGGTACCCATCATTAGTGGTTAGTCTGAATGTGCCTGGCGCAGATGGTGAGCTCGCCAAAACGCTGAAGGGGAGGAATCTTCTCCAGGTGTTTTCCTGGAAGAGCTGGTCCCCATATTCTTTGGGGCCACCGCAAGACCAGCCATAGGTGTACCAGAAGCGGTTCTCGGCAGGATGCATGATCTCTGCGCTGACAGTTCCCCAGGGCAGGTCTTCTTCAGGGTAATCATCTTTGCCACGGGTGCCGTGGTTACAAATGGAGTAACCCCAACCGGGGAGAACCGGGTTCTGAAGCGGATCGATCTCGCGGTTAACATGGTCGGAAAGGAGTTCGATCACTTTTTCCACTGTGAACTGTCCCTTGAGAGATTCAAGTGCCTGAAGCCCGCGCGTGTAACGGGTGAGATTATTATTTTGTTTGTTCTCCATGCGGGTTACTTCAGAGTTTTTGGAAATGAAACGAGGTGTGCGGTAACAGTTGACTGCCAGAACGGCTCCGGGATTCTCCTGACTGTGTTGTGCAAAGACCGAAATGCCGTAACTTCCAACTTCGAGATGGGCAAGCCCGCCTCTAGCGTCGGCGAGAATCACTGAATAGGCTGGCTGCACGCTGCCATAACTTTGAAACAAACGGATCGCGTCTTCAACCGTCTCACAGGTGCGCATCATTTCTTCTGTAACATCAGCATAATGGGTAAGTCCGCTTGGCTTTTCCGGATCATCCTCTACCTCGATCACCATCGCGCAAGTAAAACTAAGCCCTTTTTCATTCGTTCCACGGGTGGTCTCTCCGGGGCGGGCAAAGTAACCCCGCTCGGTCAGAGTGTGACGGGATGTGGAAATGAGTTCTGTACCGACATGACTGAAACCATTTTCCACATGAACTGATTTAACAAATGTACGGATATCGTAGGGGTCATCGCTCACACTTCCAATCAGAGCGCTGCCATCTTTTGTCCAACCGATTCCTGTTACCCCCATTAGAAAACAACCCATCGAAGTGCTCTTTAGAGTTCCCTGCATCCTTCCTCCTGGTTTGTTAATTTGCCTGTTATCAGGTCATCTGATGACTTATTATAACAAAAAAAACAAAATGGCAAGGGATAATTACAAAAATTGTCAGCCGATTTTGTAATCTTTTTCGCAAAGTTCAATCATGTACCCCTGGTTTCGGACTTGTTCCAGCCAGGCGAACCGTCCGTGTTTCCCACACCGGACGCCTTCCTCATTCAGATTTAAGTCGTTATCTTTAAGGTTCTGAACTGCCTTATCGAAATCCGCCAGTTCAAAGGCAAGGTGTTGGATGCCGCCGCCGGTAGTTGAGACGATATTCATAATAGACCTGCCAGCCTGGTTCACCGGATGATCATCAGGCTCTATGAATTCCAGAATAATATCCCCGACCTTAAAGAGGGCTGCTTTTGACCCTGAAAGCATTACATATTCAAATGGCTCCAGGTTAAGTGCCCGTTTGAAATAACTGACTGTATCTTCAAGGGATTTAACCCCGATGCCGATGTGGTGTAGTTTTACTGTCATACCGTCCTCCTGATCCTGCCGCGAGTTCTAATTTATAAAAGTATACAGGATTTGTACGGGAGGATATGTAATTCAATACATAATTCAAACTACTTCCTTTGATCTGTTTGGTTGCCGCTGTTCCTGATATGGGTTCTTACCTATCAAAGAATACTGCTCTTAATAGACTTCCAAACTAACAAGAAGCTAATCCTTCTCGGTATGTTTCATTTCAGGAAAAGGTATCGGTTGAGGAATCGTTTCTGCCTGCCATGGTTAGCAAATGGGGAGAGCTTATTTCAACACAGGACATGCGGGAATAAAAGAGAGCCCGAAGGCTCTCATCAGGTTTGCTGAAATAATTGCCTTAGCGGTGAAGCACCGGCAAATAAAGGGTCTCGCCCAGGGGTAGTTTATACAAATTAACATCCATCTTCCCGATATCTCCAGGTTCCGCAGTGGCTGAAGAATTAAGGAAGACGCGGCCGTACCAAACCTCCCTAGCGGCAAATTCCGTGCTGTTCAGGTTCCAATTCAGGGTCACGTCAAAGGGTTGGAGCTTGGGTACCGTGGCAGGCGCGGTGATGGTCAGGTTTCCGCGATCCACCGGACTGAGTGAACTGATCGCCACTTTAACGGTATCGGGTTGTCCGGAAGACTCGTAGTTTTGGATCATAACCCAACACGTCCCACTGAATGTAGGTTTGTGAATGTTGAGGTAAGCCTTTGCGCTGTCCCCAAATGCATAGGCTCTCAAGCTGGATTCACTTGGAATGCTGCCAATGCCCACATAAATATCCAGGTCCTTTGCGGTTGTCTCCAGGACTTCAACAACTAATCTTGGTGAGTTCCCTTGACAATTAATGGTTGTGTACCAGACATCCGAAAGATCGTCATATGGATCGCCACGGGTGGGGTCTTCCGCCAGGGTAAAACTATGGACCAGGGCTGGCTCCAGCCCGTATCTGGTAGTGTTGAAGTTGGTGATGGCTTCCGTAAAAGCGACGTCCTTAATTATAGTCTGCCCGCTTGGCGCACTGATTTGTCTCCTGAGCGTCTCTGGCACATTTGAGCCGTTCACTTTGTTTTTGAATGCCATCGTGAGGGCTACATTGCTGATGGGTTTGCCATTTGGAAATGTGTTTTCAGTGTTCAATGAAATGCGCGCGAAATCCCAATTTTCCGCGTTGTCCATTGCGGGTGTGATAGTGACTGTAATTTCACGGCTGCTGCCCGCGGGAATGGTAAAGGAACCGGATGGGGAGGTAGTGATCTCAACCCCATCGTCTTTCTCGATATCTATGGTATAGGTAGTGGAAACACCGGAGACATTCAATACCTTCCGCTTGAATGTGCAGGAGCCTATGCAGGCGCTGTTTTGATAAGAAGGAATGTTGAGCTCACGCGGGTCCCCTCCATTGTCTGGGTCGGCTAATTTATACTGGATATAGTTTTCTTCCATCACCAATCCAGCAAGCGCTGCTTTGGTAAGATCAATGCGGCCATTACCGTAATCAAAGGGAGTGACAGGGTTTCCCGTTTGATTGACTGTTGTGTCGGCCAACGCCGTCATGATGAGCGCGGAGCGGATGGCTGAGGGGGAACGGGAGGGGAAGAGGGAGCGCAGGACGGCTGCTGCTCCTGCCACCTGCGGTGAGGCGATGGAAGTGCCGGTCATCAAATCGACGGTTGATCCCGTGCTGTAAGCAGATAGCACGTCTATACCAGGCGCCACCAGATCCGGTTCAAGGATATCAAAGTTAGTGATTGGACCGCGGGAGGTTGTATTGGCAAGAATATCTCCCCAGTCAGATCTTGTGCCTCTAGAAATATTTTTTGGAATGGTCACCTTAAGTGTAAAACCCAGGTTTTGAAGCATCTGAATGCGGTCGCCAGCCTTCTTGGAGATCATCCCTGATGGAAGGCCAGCAGAACCGGATTCTGAACCCATTATAACGAGAGGACCATCTGCATTGTTTGCCACCAGCGCGAACAAGCCGCCGGCGTTCTTGATGTTCAATATCTTTGTATAAAAATTGCAGCCCCCCCGCCGGACTAAGGCGACCTTCCCAGTGAGGGAACCGGCTGCCCAAGCCTGGCAGCCCTCCGCGTTGCTGACGGACGAACCCAGGATCAGATCAACATTGTTCAGGTCTGTGGCAAGAGCCGGTGATAGATCCTCTGATGCAGGTAAAGCAGTGTAGTTTTCGGTTACACTATTGCCAGCGGCAACAGTGACAGAGTAACCAAAAATACGTCCGTGCGAGGTATTTCCGGTGACAATTGCCCACGGCGCGAGTTGATAGATGGTACTCGCGTTGGGACCTGAATTCCCCGCTGAAGTGGCAGTGATGATGCCTGCTTTGAAGGCTTCCAGCAGGGCAATATCGATGGCATTTGCCCAGGGGTTTCTGGGAGGCGAGGATGTTGGATTGAGAGAAATATTGATCACGTTTACTTGATCCGCCACGGCCTGATTAATAGCGGCAGTCTGTGCGGAATCCGGGCAGCCATAAGCGCCACAGACCTTATAAGAAATGATTTGAGCGCGGGGTGCGATGCCGGAGATATTGAGAGTTGAACCCAGGTAAGTTGCCTGGCTCTGATTCCCCGCGGCGATGCCGGCAACGTGCGAGCCGTGGTTATCTGTGTCAAAGCCATTGATCCCATCAAGAAAATCGTACATGCCAATTACCTTATTATTGCAGGGATGATTTCCAGGATCGGTCTTGCATAAGCCCAGATATCCCCCTGGAGGCGCGGGGTAGGTGTACCCGAAGACACTATCGGAGAAACTGGGATGATTAAGATTGATGCCGGTGTCGATAATGCCAATCCGGGTCCCTTCTCCGCGCTTGCCCACGCCCGAGGGGACATTATCCCCTGACCAGAGCTGCTCGGCACCGATGAAGCCAGGGCTGGTGTCTGTTTGAATTTGGGAGACGGAATTAACGTAAATCTCCCTAACGGATGGGTGCTGGCGCAGGAGGGCAGCCTCTTCCACACTCATACGCACGGAAAAGCCGTTGATCACGTAATCGTAGCGGTACAGCACCTCGAGAGGGCGTCCTAAAAGAGACTCGGCTTCAGAGATGAAAGCATCCATGCCCGCGTTGAGGTGCTGCAGATAGGCAACTGCTTCGGTGGAGTTAAAAACGGATGCATTGCCCTGTGGTCCTTCCTGATAAATATCAATGGAGTTCTCGGCTGTATGCAGAGCTAGTGAAGGCTCCTGCAATTGAACCGTGAAGCTCTCAGCGTTTTGGGCGGATTCCAGCCATATCAATTCTTCTTCTGAGAATACGGGAGGGTCAGATACCGGCTGCGGGCGTTGCGGCGGCGTTGCAGCCACCGGGCTGACCACAAGAGCACATAGCAGCAGTAAACTGAAAATCCGGACAAATATCTTTTTCATTCTGTTCCTCCTCATCTGTTAAAAGAAATCGGGTGAGGGATCGTGAAGATCTAAACAGGAGATTAATTCTTCCCTCCCCGTTGTGCAGATGTATTTGATGTCAAATTCTTTTCGCAAATCAACTATGTGAAAATAATAACATACTCTTAGTTAAATAAGAAAAAAATAAAATAAATATTTGTTAATAACCCCCACATCTCAACATGAGGGATCCGTTGGATTCACCCCGCCGATAAAATTACGTGATCAACGGCTTTTCGAGTCTTGCCCACATGACTCCACGCACTAATGTAATACCAGCTCATTCAATGTTTGCGATATGGTGATGTGCGATAACGGGTTCGATTCTAATAACACGGCTCGCACGTGAGGGAAAGTGTCGATCGGTAATCACATCCAGGTGAATAGCGACGGAGCTCTTGTAACCATTTTCAGAATGACACCAAGGCTCACTTCCACAGCCAGTAATTGTGATTTTATGCGAAATTCAACGCTAACAGTTCCGCTTCATCCTAGTATGATGTAAACTTAATATAATGCATTTGATTGTATTGAGGAGTGCCTCTGTAATAATGGAAAAAGCGACTCGACAACACACAAGAGAGCACAATCAAAATCTCGTGTTTAAAACGATAATCACTCATGATCAGATTAGTCGTGCGGAAATATCCCGAAAAACCCGATTAACTCGAACAACCGTTTCTGGCATAGTTGCCGATTTAATTTCGCATGGGCTGGTAGAGGAAGTTGGACTTGGGCCTTCAGTTGGAGGTAAAAATCCAATCCTCTTAAGGCTGGTGGAAGATTCCCGATTGATGATTGGAATAGACATCTCGCACAATCAGTTTCGCGGGGCAACGGTCAATTTGCGTGGAAAAATCAAAGACCGAATCGAAATCTCGTTGCTGGACGAAGACGGGGACGAAGCTCTTCAGACTGTATATCGCATTATTGATTATCTTTTTTCGAAAACAAACCAATCCATTCTTGGTATTGGCATTGGAACTCCAGGTTTAGTAAACACCCATGAAGGCCGAATAATTAATGCAGTTAATTTGGACTGGCAGGATTTACCCTTGGTTGAATTGCTCGAAGACCGATATGGAGTTCCAGTTTACGTTTTAAACGACAGCCAGGCGGCTGCCATCGGTGAGAAAACCTATGGCGACGGCTTTGACCATGTTGATAATCTTGTTGTGATCAATGTCCGGCATGGTATAGGCGCTGGGATCGTTATCAATGGCTCTCTCTTTCAAGGTGACGGTGGAAGTGCTGGTGAAATAGGACATTGGGTTGTAATACAGGAAAATGGAGATTTATGCAGGTGTGGAAAGTATGGTTGTTTAGAAACGGTTGCCAGCACCCAGGCAATTTTAAGAAAGGCAAAGAATAAGATTGCCTCAAATCCCGATAGTAAATTAGCACAAGGGTCTTCGGTCGTGGATCTGAAAAAGATCAAATATGCTTTCGAGCAGAACGATCCGCTGGCTTGCGAATTGGTCTATGAAACTGCCAAGTATCTGGGTCGGGCAATTGCCTATTTAGTTAGTACTTTAAACATCAATCAGATTGTGCTTGTGGGTGATATGACCAGCTTTGGTGAGAAATGGTTAAAAGAAATTCAACGTTCTATGCTCCATTATTCACTCAGTAAACCAATGAGTGATACCCAGGTTCACCTTAGCCACTCTGGCGAAGATATCGTTATCTTGGGTGTTACAGCCCTCTTAGCAAACAATTTTTCCTTGCTGTTCAAGAGCTAAAGAGCAAATACTCAAAGAGAAATGAAAAGAACCGCTGGCAATATGTCAGCGGCTTTTCTGAATGACCTGAAGCTTAAAACCGATCGATAACCTTTCGAAAAGCTGTTACACTTTGTTTCCAGCTTTCAATTGTGGATCCAGCTACGACCGCACCAATCATCAGACCTTCAATTCCTATATCGCGGATTGACTCCGTGGATTCCGGCGTGATCAAATGCTGGGAGGGCACTACCAAAGGCAAATTTGTCCTGGCACGAATCGCGGCATATTTCATCAGATCGTGATGAGTGAATGGCTCTCCATAAGTGGAACCATTCATTACTGATAATTCGCAAACATCCATGGGCATTGAGTCCAATCCATCCGCGTATTCGATCGGATCCCCGTCAGCCAATGCAAACATTCTTTCAATTTTTTCAGATGGAGGATGACAGCCAGCTACGGCATGAGCAAGGTATTGCGAATAAAAATCGAAACCCATTTCAGCAAGTTCGGCAAAAGTCTCAGGGTCATTTACAGGGGCGGCATAAGGCATTATGCCAGTTAATACACCCTCGCAAACTTTGAGGATAGCCTCTAAATTTCCTCTTTCCTCGGCAAGTGATCCAAAATGGGTGTTGCTCGCATGATGATGAACGTTGATATGCAGTTTTACAACATCAACACCCGCGTCCAGCACTGCCTTTGCCAAATCAAGCTCATTTCTTGGAAGACTGGCAATGAGTAAAACCTTCTTTTCATTCTTTGCCTTTTTTAAACTTTCAGAAAAACGGGACATAGAACCTCCAATAAAAGCTATGAAATATAGACTGGCTGACCAAGTTTCGCAGACTCCATGATAGCTTCTGCCACGATCAAGGCCCTTAATGCTTCCTCACCACTAATTCTGGCATCTTCCAAGCCGCTAAGATGCTTTTCGAAATGGTTATATTCCTCTATTAAAAAGTGTTGGTCAGGAAGCCCATAGATTAAATCTGGTTGTGTCAATCTACCCCCATGAAAAAAACTGATCGATTGCGATCGTAAATCCAGGTATGCTGATCCTTGTGTGCCTACTACCTCAAGCTCAACGTCAAGAGCGCTTGGCATACCGGCAGGTAAGGCCCAGGATTGTTCCAACAAGCCGATGACTCCATTTTCGAATCTTAGCGTAGACATCGTTGTATCGTTTACGTTTAGGTCGTTCAGAATTTTTGACGTGGACTCAGCGTAAACCTTTTCAATCTTAGAACCTACCAGCCATTCCAGGTAATCCAAGTCGTGTACGCCTTGAAAGATCATCGCATCCACTCGGCCCTTGAGCCTGCGCCCACTGGCAACCGTTGCATTTCTTCTGGCATATACATGAATTAATTCACCCAGACTTCCATCCATTTGAGCTTGTTTAACAGCTAAATATCGAGGGTCATATCTGAGGGTATGCCCCACCATCAGCTTTACATTATAGGTACGGGTATGCTGGATGATTTTTCGGGCATTCTCGCTTGTATCTGCAATGGGTTTTTCTAAAAATATATCCAAACCCTTCTGAGCGGCATGATAGCAAGGCTCAACATGAAACTGGTCGGAGGTTGCAATGGTTACAGCATCTAATCCTGGCAAGTCCAGCATTTCCCGGTAATCCAGAAATCCTGGCACATTCAACTTCTCAGAGCAGTTCCTTAATGTTTCTGGCTGTAAATCCGACACACCGAGAAGCTCAAAACCTGGATGCTTAGCACACACCTCCGCATGTCTTGCTCCAAAGACACCTAAACCGATCACCCCTATACCATATACTTTTTTTTGCTTCACGCTAATTCTCCTGAATGCTTCATCCCTTAACACCCGATGAGGCGAAACTCTCAACAACCTGTTGCTGGGCAAGGATGAAAAAGATTAAGACTGGCAGTACTGAAAGTGTAGTCGCAGCCATCTGAACCGACCACATTGGAGCCCCATACGCATCGATATAACCGGTTAATGCGAGTGGCAAAGTATACTTCCGGGGATCGTTTATATAAATTAAAGGCTCTAAGAAACTATTCCAACTGTTCAGAAAAGTTAAGATAGCTACTGCTGATAGCGGGGCTTTTGCCAGGGGCAGTGCTATTTTCCAGAAAACACCCCACCAATTTAAACCGTCGATTTTCGCGGCATCTTCCATATCCTTTGGCAGGGATAAAAAGTATTGACGCATCATAAAAGTAGCAAATGCGCCACTTGCTCCCAGAATCGGCACCAGTATCAGCGGAAGATGTGTGTTTGTCCAGCCCAACTTGTTCATGATGAGATAATTTGGAATGATCGTTACTTCCAAAGGCATCATCAGTGAGCTGAGGAGGATAATAAACAAGGTGTTCTTACCCTTAAAGTTTATTCTCGCAAACGCATAACCCGATAATGAAGAGAGAATTAAGACTCCTAAGGTAACAATGGTTGATATATAGAGGCTGTTTGCATATTGTCTGGCGAATGGCTGATGCGTAAAGGCAGTTACAAAATTCTCCCAGTGCCAATTTTCAGGAAAAAGTGTTGGTGGAAAGGCAAATATTTCCTTATAAGTTTTAAATGAACTTGTGGCCATCCACCAAAAAGGGAATACGAAAGGGATGCTCATCAATAGCATAGCTATCATGAACAGGAGACTCCTTAGTCTTTTGGGGAGCAATATAAACCTGTTACCACCTTTATTGTTCATGGTAAACCCACTTTTTTCTCATTGACCATTGTAAATATGTAAGGCCAAGCACTATTAGGAATAAAACCACCGCCAGCGCACTTGCATAACCAATTTCATTGGTTAAAAAGGCTTGATAATATACGTAATACGCCAGGACTAACGTGGAGTTTGATGGTCCTCCCCCCGTAAGAAGCATTATGTGGTCAAAAACATTCATTGAACCAATCAAAGTTAT
Source organism: Anaerolineaceae bacterium (assembly GCA_040772525.1). GTDB lineage: Bacteria > Chloroflexota > Anaerolineae > Anaerolineales > Anaerolineaceae > Mesolinea. Next base: position 1,426,062 of record JAXGXZ010000001.1, read on the forward strand.
GATAATTACAAGGAAAATTGTTGGAGCTAATAAAGGTATTATGATTCTGCGAATGCTTTGAATTTTGTTGGCGCCATCAACAGTTGCGGCTTCTATAATTTCCTGAGGAATGTCTTTTAGAGCAGCAAGCAAAATGACCATGTTCAGCCCAACATTTTTGATGACGCGTACCAGAATAACTGAGAACATAGCCCAATTGGGGCTTCCCAACCAATTCGGTCCCTTAATGCCCATTAGCCGGAGCAGTTGATTAATCGTTCCTTGACCACCCTGAAGCATGAAACTCCACACCAGAACCCACGCAACAGTAGAAGTAACAACTGGCGAAAAGAATAAGGTTCTAAAGAAAACCATGCCCTTTCTATTTTGATATAGTGATAACGCTAGAAATAAGGCCAGCGAGATATTCATCAATACAAGACCTAAAGAAAAAACCAAACTGTTCCGAAGGACCTTTATGAAATAAGGATCTCTTGTGAACAATTCAATGTAATTACTCAGTCCAATCCATTCCCATCGATTGGAGAGAAGATTGCGGTCTTGTAAACTCAGGACAAAAACACCTATTATCGGAATGACAACAAACAGTACAAAGCCAATCATCTGTGGAGCAATAAACAGATAACCAGAAATGTTATCTCTTTTGGATTGAATGCTGACGTTTTTTGTTACGCTCATTTTTGTGTCATTATTGCTTTTTCAACGGTGTATCCGGTAAAAAACCCGGATACACCGTTGTTTCTTTCAATTACTTATTCAAGAAAGGAGTCATGGCCTCACAAGCAGATTTCATAATTGCACTGACATCTGCCTCTGGATTCCACATTTGGTCCAAAACAGCTCTGACTGCAAGATCAATCTTGGAATATTCAACATGGCTGGGAAGCACCGTTCCGGCTTTAATTTGGTCGATGACCGCTGTCTTCACGCTTTCAGGATTCAAATTAGGATTGGTAGCCTCAATAGAGCCAGAGTCCAAAACAGTAGCTCGGGCTTGCGGGAAAAATGCTGAGAGCTTTGCACTGTTTTCGGTGTTCATAAGGAATTTTAAGAAGTCCACTGCTACATCTTTGTTAGGACTTGTGTTAAATACAACCACCGCAGCCTGGCCAACTACAGCGTTAGGACCAGCCGGGCCACTAGGCAGTGGGGCAAAATCCCAAGTAAAACCTACGTCCTTTAGTGAGCTGAGCCAACTTAATTGTCTCATTGTCATTCCCACGTTGCCGGAAGTGAAATCTACCTTTTCATTCGGTTTTACGATACTGTTATCTTCATACATCATTTTATGTACAAGCGAAGCCGCCTGGATGGATTCCGGACTGGCCATTAAGCATTTGGCTCCAGCTGGATCCCAGGATCCTCCACCGTAAGCTTGCATGATCGGTACGAGCAGCCGCCAGGGATTGGTGCTTATCTCATCGATGTGAACATATCCGATATTCCCCTCGCCCGTTTCGGTAATTACCTTAGCAACTTCCGCAAATTTTTCCCAGGTCCATTTACCTTTTGCAAACAACTCAGAAGGCGTTTCCAGATTAGCTTCCTTAAATAAATCTGCGTTATAGGCAATAAACATGGGGGAAGTAGAAAAAGGAATACCATATAGCGCATCATCCTTAGCCCAAAGAGCTAAAGAAGAATCGGAAAAGTCTTTTACGTCGAAAACAGCATCATCTTTAACGTATGGATTTAAATCTGTTAAAGCTCCAACATCGATCCAACCCAAAGCTGGAGATTCAAGCATCCAGCCCATATCGGGCTTTTCGTTCCCAGCCAGTTGAACCGCTAGTTTAGACACATATTCTGTTACCGGGATGCTGTTAAACTGAAAACTCACATTGGGGTTAGTCTTACGATATTCCTCAGAGATTTCTGTGAGCAGATTGATGTGTGCCTCACTTCCCCATAGCGAGAAAATGATGGTAACAGGTTCACTTGATGGTTCAGATGGTGATTCACTTGGTGATACCACCTCGGTCTTTTCAGGCGGGCTTTCTACACTTGGTTCTGCTGGAGAGGGCGTTGCCGGACTTCCACAAGCAGTAACGATTAGCACCGTAATCATGAACACTACAAAGTACAGTGCGATATTAAACTTTTTTTTGTGCATCTTTTCCTCCAAAGGTTAGTATTTGATAGAAGTTGTAAAACGATAGAATTAAGTTGAGGGTTACCTCCTTTACTCAGCAAATTGCTGCGGTTTAGGATCAATATTATTAAAATACCAGACCATCGCGGCAGCTCCCATGGCGCTGCTTTCTACTGAGGACTTATAGAATTGAATTCCTTTTTGGTTCACTGCTAATGTTCGTGCTTGCATTTCTTCTTTTGCACGATCTACCAAGACATTAAACAATTCTCTTCCTAAACCTCCCCCAATGATTATCCGCTCTGGATCCAGGACAGTTTTGAGTATCGCACATGTGATACCAAGGGCTTTGGACACCTGTTGTATCAAAAAAATACCATTGGGGTCATTAGTCTCAACAAACTCTTTAAGCAACTTTTGGGCAAGGTTAGCACCAGGTTCTTCAGAGGTATTCTCATCAGATAAACCGAGTAATTGGGAAGCGTTCCGCATAAGACCATTTCCAGATAAAAGTGTTTCGATACAGCCCTTATTCCCACAATTACATTTTTGGCCGTCCAGATCCAGGGATAGGTGTCCAATCTCCAGAGCTAAATTATTCACCCCAGTTATAAGCCTTCCGGAAGTAAAACCTCCGGCACCCAAGCCGGTTCCTATACTTAGAAAAATGAAGTCATTACACTCTCGGGCAGCACCGTAATAGTATTCCCCCAATGTTTCCGCAACAGTATCACGTTGCAGAAAAACTGGAAGATCGTATTTCAAATACCTTTTTAACTTATGGACAACTGGTACCTGCTTCCAGTTCAAGTTAACGGCATGCTCAACGATTCCTGAATTCGGATTCACATATCCAGGAGCAGCTAAACCTATTCCTAACACTTCATGCTGAACGCTTTGAATAAGTTCATTTACGATATCAGCAATTTTTGTCAATAATTCGTCTTCGCGAAGGCAGAGATCAGTAAGAATCTTTTTGGAACAGCATAATTTACCTGCAGAATTAACTAATGCAACCGCAATTTTCGTCCCCCCAATGTCGATACCTATTGCATAGGGTCCATTTCTTTGCATTTAGCTTCCTCTGTAGGTATGATGCAGGACATTTGGAGCAGAAAGGCTGTGTATAGTTTTCTGATATTTATGCTCTGGAATCACAAGGTTACCTTGCCTTTGTAAACTAAGTAAAGTCATTGGACTTACTATATAAAGTATAATACCAAACCAATGATCACGTTGTCAAGCTGTTCCGTCAACAATTAGGAGTGTGTATTATGAAAAAAAACTACGATGTAGTCGTAATAGGCGGAGGGCCATCAGGGATTTGCGCCGCCCTTGCAGCTTCCCGAAACAATGCGTCTACGCTAATAGTAGAGCGCTATGGATTCCTGGGCGGGATGTCGACATCGGCCCTTGTATATCCTTGGTTTACTTTTCATGATTCAAAGGGACAACAAGTAGTAGATGGTATCGCTGAAGAGATAGTTGGTAACTTAATTGAGCTTGGTGGTTCCCCAGGACACGTGAGAGACAGTTCAGGTTTTGTATGGTCGATAACGCCATTTGATAAAGAAATTTACATGCCTTTGGCTGTAGACATGCTGTTAAAATCCAACGTTGACATACTTCTGCATTCTTTTGTTTCAGGTTTGCAAATGAGTAATGGAGAGATCGCAGAATTGCACACAGTCGGAAAATATGGTAACTCTCTGATTTCGGGCAAGGTGATCATTGACGCCACAGGTGATGCTGACATTGCTTTTCTTTCAGGGTCACCGTGTGTTCTTGGGAGACAGCTTGACGGAAAAGTGCAGGCCTTGACTTCTGTGTTTAAAATGGGCGGTGTTGATGTTAATAAAATAAAGGAATACTTTCTTGCCCATCCGGAAGAATTTTATAAACCGGATGTTCCGGTGGATCAAGCGGCAGTTCCACTAACTGGGGTCTCAGGCTTTTTCAAACACTGGGAAAATGCCCCAAAAAGTATTCCCCGGGATCGCTTTCTTTTTTTTGTGGGTCCAAGATCAGGCGAAGTAGTTGTCAATACAACCAGAGTGATAGATATTGATCCCACTGATCCAGTGGATATCACAAAATCGGAGATCGCTGGCCGAGAGCAAGTCCACGCTTTGATTCCGTACATGCAATCTGAACTGCCAGGTTTTGAATCCTCGTATCTGATCCAAACTGCCACTCAAATAGGTGTTCGAGAAAGCAGAAGAATATTAGGGGATTTTGTCTTAACAGAACGCGCCTTATCCGGTCAGGATCAACCATATGATTCAGTGGCGCGCTGCGGTTACCCTGTAGATATCCATGTTCCAGATGGAGGTGAAATGGAGCTTCGGGAATTGAGCGGGTCATATGGAATTCCATACCGGGTAATGCTGCCACAACATGTAGACAATTTGATTGTAACTGGAAGAGCGGTTTCTGCGACTCACGAAGTCTTTTCCTCTCTTAGAGTCACCGCACCTGTCATGGCGTTAGGCCAGGCAGCCGGAACTGCAGCTGCGATGGCTGTTGCGCTTAACTCAAAACCCAGGGATATTCCAATAGGAAAACTACAAGCTCTCTTGCTTGAAAACGATGCAATTCTTTAACTTGTGCTTCGGTTTTACGTAAGCAGTTGCCTAAGAATCCAGTATAATATTGGACACTTGTTTGAGCCATAAGAGAAGCTGTGGAAAGGAACTCCGAATGTTTCAGAGGCATTTGATTTGAGCAATGGTTGGTTTCAGATCAACATTCTTTTCCTCAATTTCATTCTGCTCGATAAGCTTTCAGTAGATTAACAAAAGTGCTTATTGGATGTTTCTAGATCCACCTATAAATTCTTCAGGAAGTCGTTGAATAGGTATCATCAAATTAATAGAAAAACAAAGACTCCTTCCAACTTTCTCAGATTGGCTTCGGTGTAAGGATTGATGTAAACTTACTTTAATAATATATTTTCAGAGGATTCCCATGAAGCAATCAGATTTTCAAATTGAGGAATCAACCTTACAAAATGTTGTAAGTTGGGTTGAGAAAGAAAAAATAAGCAAAAACCCCAGAAATATTCCCTTTGATGAAATTTGGGCGACATTTGGTGGGGCTGATATTTATACAGCACAAGCCCTACAAGCGAGAGAAGTTAGTAAATGGGAGAATTGGAAAAAGGTTGTGGATTCCCCATACTTTGGCCGGTTAGATCTATCGATTGAGAAATCCGCTCACGAAACTTATTACATTGGCCGGTCCGGCTTCAAGAATGAATACGTAAACGTACTGGATTGGCGATCACCTATAAGTAGTATTTATTATCAAAAGATCAATGAAGAGTCATATCAACAAAGGTATATCTCTCCTCAGGGACCGATGATAGCGAAACTGTTATTGAAAAGACATTTGGAAATTAATCATCGCAAGTTGGAAACCATTCAGGATGAAGTCGATAGAAGACATGATGATTTTCAACCACCAGACAAAAAAGTAGGAACTAATGTTTTAATTCAAAGTTTGGAGCGAAGAGGAGATCCAAAGTTACAGGATATTGTTAAATCAATCCAACCAGATCAGGATGATCTGATTCGAACTCAGTTAGATCAAGTCTTAATAATTAACGGAGTTGCTGGTAGTGGAAAGACTTCTATAGGGTTTCATCGTCTCGCATACTTATTATTCCCTGAATCGAACACTAGGCTTTTACCAAGCGAAGTATTAATATTCGGCCCAAATCGATTATTCCTCAGTTACGTAAAAAATCTATTACCTTCCCTCAATGTCGAATCTGTGAAGCAGGTTACTTTTGATGATTGGGCTTTAGAAAGAATTGGGTTAATAAGAACCTCGAAACGAGGAGAAAAGGTCCGAGATATAAAAATTCAAGAATCTGCATTAATGTATTTTATTGACCGGAAATCGTCGATACCGGCTCGAAGGCGGGCTTGGAGGCGGTCAAGAATAAAAGGCAGTCTTAAATTTGGGGAAGTACTCGAAAGATTAGTGGAACAAGAAAAGAAAAATTTACTTACACAAGTGAAAACTATCCACCTTACCGATATAGGTGAGATAGGATTAAGTATCACCCTTTCCGAAGACGAAATTAGACAGACACTACAAACAAAGCATTTCCGCTCACAACCCTTATTTGAAGTAATTGCTTCTTATACAAGTAGTCTCTTGGATTTGATACCTCAAAAATATCTTGAATCACTAAAGGTCTTACAGAGTTCAAAAGTGAATTTTGGAATGGTCCTTGCAAGGGAGAGAGTTTTCCCCGGAACTCGTCAAAAGAATCTTCTCCAAGCCAAGAATAAATTGAAAGATAAGCTTGATCAATTGTGGAGAATCGAATCAATAACTTCCCTCTACAGTGGTCTATTAGCAGATAAAGCTAGGCTGGCGTCAGTTTGCAATGGGCTCTTTGACCCAAAAGAAATAGACTTATTAGGTTCGAATCATATAGAAAAAGGGGTTGTCGATCTAGAGGATATTGCAGCGTTATGTTATCTCCATATTTTACTTTACGGCAAAGGGCATGATAGATATAAACATTTGATGATCGATGAAGGTCAGGATTTTTCACCGCTACACTACAAGATTTTTGAATTGATTAATCCTTACCGATCTATGACCATATTAGGTGATCTCTCACAAGGGATTCTTGCACATCGAGGCATTTCAGCTTGGAGAGAATTAGATTCCGTTTTTTATGGCAAGATCAAATTAGCCAATGTTTCTCAATCTTATAGGTCAACATATGAGAACACTCAGCTAAACAACGAAATTTTGCTATCGTTACAACAGAAGAACCCTTTGCTTGCTACGCCGTTACCCAGACATGGTGCTGTCCCAAATCTTACGATCTCAAAGTCCCCGAACAAGATGATAAAACTCGTCACTGAAGATATTCAAATGCTCCTTAATCGGGGGGTAAAAAATATTGGAGTCATTTTTAAAGCCCCGGACGAAATTGAATATTTTAGTAAGCTCATTGCTTTTGGTGGGACATTTGAAGTCAGTACTATTTCTAATCGGGACGAAATGTTTGACTACTCCGGTGGGGTTGTTCTCTTACCTGTAGCGCTATCAAAAGGTTTAGAGTTCGAGGCTGTTTTAGTTATTGATGTTTCGGAGGAAAACTACAACAGCCAAATTGCTTATGATGGAAGGTTGTTTTATGTTGCGACAACGAGGGCGTTGCATCACCTAAGACTTTTCTCAGTCGGAACACCAACAGGTTATTTAAATTCGTCAATTCGGAAATCTATATTGAAAATCGTTGAAGCATAGTTACAGTGGAATCAATCATAATTTTATAAGCATTTGCTTACCTGGCAAGGTGAAGAGCACAAAAACTGCGCAGCCATTTGGTAGGCGGGAGAGGTTCTCCTTGTTGGAAACGATTTTCTCAATTCCTATTTATCCAAGTGGGTAGCATCTTTGATCAATGCTTACCTTGATGTCTCCATATTCTATCCCTCAGTTTTCCAGACATCGATCCCTATACAATCCGTATGACCTGTCTAAAAAGTATATACCATTTGCTGACCCCTCACAGAAACCGACGCGAACTTCTTGCGAATCAGTTGGCTCTCGGTTATAATGTTGTCTCCTTGGGCGGTTAGCTCAGTTGGTTAGAGCGTTGCGTTGACATCGCAAAGGTCGTAGGTTCGAGTCCTATACCACCCATAAAAAACACCCGCGAGGGTGTTTTTTGTTAATCCAATAACCGTGTCTAATTCAGGATTTCCAGCAACTCTCCAACCGAAAGTTTGAGGAGCGTGAGCAATTTGTATTCCGGGTGTTTGCTCATGACTTCATCAATCAACGCCATCTTGCCAATGGAAATGCCCAATTCCTGAGCCCGCTCCTGGGTCGACTTATCCACAATGATCTGAGAAACCACGTGTTTGTCGGACATGATCAACAAATTGCTGACCTCTTTTTCTAATTGTGTGCGGATCTTCTCTGCTGTTGCCTCACTTGGGTTCTCAACTGAGATCAGAATGGCCTTCTCTGCCTCTTCCAGGTAGCCGTGTTTATACAGCGAACCCATCACAGCGTTCATGACATAATCAAGTTTTATTTGCTTATATCCAATGCCGCAGATCACATCCACTGCGTCTCTATTTAAGGGTTGAAGACCCACCACGCGCATATCGCGGTTGACCAAAATCTCCACGCTGGGGTTTATATCGACATCCACGCGGCTGTCAATTTTAAGGAACTGCCACCAGCCGCCTACGACAATCAGGAGAACAAACATGACCGGTGCGGCAGCTGCCATGAAAGCTTTGAAGAAAGGTACGCGGGCAGGGCGGGCATCTGTCTGGGCGGTGATATGGTCCATGCGCTCCATGCGGCGGACAGGTGCTGCAGCCACCTGTTCGAACACATCCGGAGTCGTGTTCTCAAGGGCTGAGCGTAAAACTTTTAATGTCTTGTCATTATCCATGTCCGTTCCCTTCCTGAGCTGTGATCAGTCTGCGCATTTTCTTGAGCCCGCGGTGGTATTTGGAGAGTGCCGTGGCGAGGGGGATTCCCAGATAGCTGGCGATCTCGTGGTGCTTGTAACCTGAAACTGCGTGGAGGAGGATGATAGAGCGTTCTTCCTCATCCAATTTCTTCAAAACCGTTTGCAGTGCGATGCGTTCACTGATGTTCAGCTTCTCTGCCAGAACCCCATTGAGGTCATTTTCCGGATCGGCAGCCACCTGATTAGACTGATTGCGCCGTATATGCATGTAAGCAATGTTTCTGGCAACCGTGAAGACCCAAGCCATGGGCTTTCCGCGAGGTTCATATAAGTGGGCAGATGCCCGGATCTTTAAGTAAGTTTCCTGCAAAATGTCCTCGGCGTCTTCGTAACTCTGAATAATCGACAAAATAAAGGCGAATAAAGGTTTGTTGACGGTTTCATAAAACTGATAAAAAGCCAGATGGTCATCTTTGCCAATCCGTTCTATCAGATCATCCTTTAACCTGATTGTCTTAGGTTTGGTGAGGTTTCCCTCGAGTGTTTGTACCGTTATCTCAGGTCGCCTTGATTTGGTTGAGAGGCGGGCTTTGGGGCTCGCCTCTCATTTGTCTGGAATTCAGAGGAAATTCCAGCTTTCTAAAAGTGTGCAACTAACAGGGCTCTCCATAGCGGGGCGATTAGTCGTCATCATCGTCATCGTCCGAATCATTGTCGGAATCATCATCGTGGTCATCGTCATCATCGTAATCATCGCCGCTGTCATCGTCCATGTCGTCGTCCTCATCATCATCAGCGTCGTCGTCGTCGTCGATATCATCGTCCATGTCGTCATCATCGTCGTCCATGTCATCATCAAAGAGATCATCCAGATCGATGCTGATTTTGCCGTCGTCATCATCAAAAAGATCATCCAGGTCGATATTGTTGGCACGAGCAAATTCAATGGCTTCCTTAATGGTCATGTTGGTGAAGAAGTCAGCATCCTTCCCGGGGAATAAGTGCTGCAGCAGAGCCAGACGTCCGAAAGACATTTCAGCTTTGTGTGCCAATTCCAGGGCGTCGTCATCAAGTTCGACAATCTGGGAGAGCACTTCAGTATTCTCGTAGTACTCTTTGAGCCATTTGATTGTGGAGTAATTGACACGTTTAAGGACGCCCTTCGAGAAGCTGCTATCATCCGCGCTCAAGAGCAGGCGTGCATCCGGAGCTTTGAGATATCCATTTTCCATGAGTTTCTCGATAATGGCTTCAACGACATCATCCACCTCATCCCCACGGAATTCGTTGTTGGCCAACAAGGCTTTCGCTTCGGGGTTGAGTCCTTGCACTTTGACCACGCGATTGATGCGGTTGAAGGTCAGCTCAAAGCTTGGGTTGACGTCAATTGAGAGGTGGCCTGCAGGGCTGAAGGCGTAGACTGCCCCAGCGGCGGCAAGTGCTAAAACTACAATTGCAGAGATTAAGAAGATCTTTTTCATTTTGTTCAGTCCTTTCTGACTTTCGCAAACTGTTGAGTTTGCTCTTTGTATAGTTAATGCCAGAGAGGGCGTTTTTATTGCATCCTGATTATAACAAGCCTGCCGGACGAGGAAAATTGGTCAGTTTAAGGATAATAAACCTCTAAAATCCAAACTTTGAGCCCATAGATTTACTTGACTTCATTGCTCAGGGTGATATACTTTTGCGCATAAGCGATAAAGCAGGACGAGTAAGTTCACCCGTCCGCCTACAGTGAAGCAGGAAAAGTGAAAACCTGCCGGCGGCCAGAGCCCAAAACCCCCTGCCAGCGAGATCCAGAACAGCCTTTTGGCTCAGTATGGTGAACGGCAGCCCCGTTATCGGCATAACAAGATGGCTCTCGTGGGAGCTAATCTGGGTGGAACCGCGTGAGAGACCTCTCGCCCCAGGGCGCAGGGTCTTTTTAGTTTAATTGTTTTGGCAGCCTGACTGCCATTGGAGGAATTATGGGACAAAAAGAAGAATACGCAAATTCAGAACTCTATCGCATCCGGCACTCAACCGCCCATGTGATGGCGGAAGCCGTGCTTGAACGCTTCCCCGATGCCAAGATTGCCATTGGGCCGGCCATTGACGACGGTTTTTACTACGACTTTGACCTTCCCCGTCCGCTTGTGCCGGAGGACCTGGAAGCGATCGAAAAGCGCATGCGCGGGCTGATCCAATCCAAGGAAAGTTTTGTTCGGGAAGAGATAACTTCCGAAGCAGCCAAAGCGCTCTTTGCTGACCAGCCATACAAACTTGAATTAATTGAGGGATTGGAGCATGGCGGAGTGGATGAAGACGGCAACCCCACGGACGAAGCGGTTCCGATGAGCGTCTACCGAAGCGGCAAGTTTGTCGATCTCTGCCGCGGCCCGCATGTGGAGAACACTGGCAAGATCAATCCGCAGGCGTTCAAGCTGCTTAATGTAGCCGGCGCCTACTGGCGTGGTGATGAGAAGCGCCCTATGCTGCAGCGTATTTACGGCACCGCCTGGGAGTCCAAAGATCAGCTCGAGGCTTATCTGTGGAAGCTTGAGGAAGCCAAAAAACGCGACCATCGCAAGTTGGGCAAGGAACTGGATCTCTTCAGTACCAATGAAGAAGTTGGCGCGGGCCTGGTGCTCTGGCACCCGAATGGCGCCATGATCCGCCATCTGATCGAACGTTTCTGGGATGACCAGCACATGGCCAACGGGTACGACTTTGTGTACACCCCGCATATTGGTAAAGCCAGCTTGTGGGAGACAAGCGGCCATCTCGGTTTCTACAAGGAAAATATGTACGCGCCGATCAGCATTGAGGAGCAGGATTACTACCTCAAGCCGATGAATTGTCCCTTCCATCTGCATATCTACAAAAGCCAGCTGCGTTCCTATCGTGACCTGCCTCTGCGTTATGCTGAGAAGGGCACCGTTTACCGCTATGAACGTTCTGGCGTGATGCATGGTCTCATGCGCGTGCGCGGTTTCACGCAGGATGACGCGCATCACTTCTGCCGGCCAGACCAGATGCCGGATGAGATCGACTTCACGCTGGAATTCAGCATCAATATGCTGCGCGCCTTCGGGTTCAAGGATTTCCATGCCTACCTGAGCACCCGCCCGGAAAAATCTGTGGGCGATCCGCAAATGTGGAAGGATGCTGAAGCTGCTCTGGAAAGCTCACTCAAACGCCTGGGTGTGGCGTACGATGTGGACGCTGGCGGCGGTGCTTTTTATGGCCCCAAGATTGACCTCAAAGTGAGAGACGCGCTTGACCGCGAGTGGCAGCTTTCAACCATCCAATTTGATTTTAATGAACCCGATCGCTTTGACATCAGCTACATCGGGGAAGACGGGCAGGAGCACCGCCCCTATATGGTGCATCGCGCCTTGTTGGGGAGCATGGAACGCTTCTTTGGCGTATTGATTGAGCATTATGGCGGCGCGTTCCCGGTTTGGCTGGCACCCAAGCAGGCAGTGATTATCCCGATCGCCGACCGGCATGTGGAATTTGCCCGCGAGGTGGCCAAACGCAGCAGACAAGCTGGTTTGCGCGTGAGCGTGGATGAGCGCGCCGACCGCATGAACTCCAAGATCCGAGACGCGCAGAAGGAAAAAGTGCCCTACATGCTGGTGATTGGGGACCGTGAGATGGAAGCTGGGCAGGTGGCCTTGCGCCGCCGCAGCGGCGAAAGCCTTCCACCTATGAGTGTGGACGAATTCCTGGCGCTGGCGAAGAATGAAGTGGAAAAGAGAATTTAGGCACTAAGAGACTGGTCTGATCTTTTCCCGTGAAGCCGGACCCAAGGTGATTCGTGGAACGCTCAGGATAGGATATTTAAAAAAAGAAAGAGACTGTCCCTTTTGGGTCAGCCTCTCTGTTAATTACTCTTTCCCTTGGCTTAAAACAAACTCTTAGATCTGCCAGTCGCCATCCTTGAGGAGGACCACCTTGCTGCCGTCTTTCTTGATCCCTGTCACGGTGACCTTTTCGCTTCCAACCATGAAGTCTACATGGATAAGTGAATTGTTCATGCCCAGTTTGCGGTTTTCCTCTTCTGAACGGCGGTTGGCGCCTTTGAGGGTTTCACTATAGGCCATCCCGAGGGCAAAGTGGCAGGAGGCGTTCTCATCAAAAAGCGTATTCTTAAATAGGATGCCTGTATCACTGATGGGGGAATTATGGGCTACGAGGGCAATCTCACCCAGGCGTTTGGCGCCGTCATCCATGGCCAGCAGACCATCCAAAATAGGTTTGCCCACCTTGGCATCGTAGTCCACAACCTGGCCATCCTTGAAGGTGAAGTGGAACTTGTCCACGATTTGTCCGCGTACTGCCAGAGGCATGGTGGCAGCAAGCGTGCCATCCACTTTGTCGGCATGAGGCATGCTGAAAATTTCCTCCGTGGGGATGTTGGGGAAGAACATATCCCCACCCTTGCTCAAACAGGAACCGCCATCCCAAATGTGCTTCTCGGGCAATCCCACCATCAGATTCGTGCCGGGGCCTTCGTAGTGAATGGCGCTGAAGCAGGCTTTATTCATGAAGCTTTTATGTTCCTTGAGCTGTTTATTATGCTCTTCCCAGGCCTTGCCTGGGTCCTTCTGGTCTATCCGGCAGGCTTTGAAAATGTTTTCCCATAGTTTGGCAATGCCCTCTTCTTCGCTGAGCTTGGGGAAAACCGCTTTTGCCCAAGCTTTACCAGCCACAGCGGTGACACACCACTTGACGCGGTTGGTCATGGTGTATTTTTGAAGGCGTTTTCCTGCGAGACCCATGACGCGCTGCCACTGATTGATGCGCTGCGGATCCACGCTTTTGAGAAGCTCCGGATTTGGGCTGCGCATGGCTAACATGTTGTAACCTTCTTTGAGGCGCGCTTCGAGATAATCGATGCGGAATTTGGGGACACATTCAAAAGCCGCTTCCGGCGCGTGCAGGTAGCGGTCGAGGGTGAGGGTGTCATCATCAAAATCGAAGATAATATCAATGACGCCCATTTCGTAGGCTTTCTTATTGATGATGCGGGCAAGCGGGAGGGTTTCCTCGCTCACACTGATGAAAAATTTGTCTCCAGGTTTGAGATTCAAACCCGTACGGAGGATGAGGTCTGCGTATTTTTCAAGGTTTTTTTGTAGATTCATTTTTTCTCCAGAGAAGCTGAAAGTTTACTGGCTAAGATTATACTCATTGATTGAAAATTACCTGTAAAAATGGTGTTTTCGCAGTCCGTTGGACGGGTGAGAAGTTGACGAAGAAACTCCCAATATGGTAAGATAGAGCATCGTTCCCGCCGAGAACGTATTCTTAATTAATTAGACAGATCAAGGAGAAAAGAAGATTAGTAATAGAGCCGAACACCGTATCAATGAACGCATTCGCGCAGAGCGAGTTCGTCTGGTTGATGAAAACGGGGAAAACGCTGGTATCGTAAGTATCAGCGAAGCCCTGAACCGGGCAGACGCAGTAGGTCTCGATCTGGTCGAAATCGCCCCCAATGCTGACCCCCCTGTTTGTAAGCTTATCAACTATAGCAAGTTCCTTTACGAAAAAGAGAAAAAGGAACGCGAAGCGCGTAAAGCGCAGACCAAAATTGAGATCAAAGAAATTCGCTTGCGCCCAAAAACAGGTGAACATCATCGTGGTTTTAAGGTCAGGGACGCGCGCGGTTGGCTGCAGAATGGTATGAAGGTACGTGTAACCATCCGCTTTAGAGGGCGGGAAATTACGTATCCTGAACTCGCACTGGAAGACCTGCGTGAGATTGCTGAGGAACTCCAGGATGTAGCGGACGTTGAACAAGCACCAAACATGGAAGGCAGAACCATGTTCATGATGCTTGCCCCTAAACGCTAAGAACTACAAACAGGTAAAAGCAGACACGATTACCTGTTTTTCTTTAAAGAACCCGTGCTGTTCAACTTTGGATGTTGGGAAAATGTCTAATTCTGACTGTTGACTCTTTAATTTTCTGGTATAATCCGGGATTGGTTTTTGACCAGCGGCTGCGGCATGTTCACAGCCGTTGGATTTTCTAAGAGGAGTTTGATCGTGCCACGCAAGCAGACACAAGGTAAGTACAAGATCAAGACTCATAAGGCTACGTCCAAACGCTTCCGGACCACTGGTACGGGGGTAGTTGTGCGCACCAAGATCGGTAAAGGCCATCTTCGCCGCAACACCTCCAAACGCACCAAGGCCCTGCTGGCCCGAACCATTGCCGTCAACGCGACCGGTTTGACCCGCCACATCAAGCGCTTGTGCCCCTATATGAGCAAGAAGGACTAAGACTAGTCCGGCCGTCATTTTTTAGTGTGGCTACTGGGTGTTACCAACAAGATCAGAAGATCTGACGCCCAGGGGACCGCAAAGGAGATTGTTTTATGGCAAGAGTAAAGAGTGGACCTTATCGCCGCCGCAGACATCAGCGGCGCATCGCCCACGGCAAAGGTTATGAAGGCAGCCGCAACCATTTGTTCCGCCGCGCCAATGAGACCTTTCTGAAGGCTCAGTGGTATGCTTACCGGGACCGCCGCAATCGCAAACGCGACCTGCGCCGCTTATGGATCATGCGCATCAATGCCGCCGCGCGCCTGAACGGCACGACTTACAGTCGGCTGATTAATGGCATGCGCAATGCCAATATCATCCTCAACCGCAAGGTGCTGGCTGATCTGGCTGTGCGGGATGCAAATGCTTTCACCAAGGTTGTTGAGGCAGCTTCCAAAAAATAAGCGCGCCCGATCAATAAAAACCGAAAAAAGCTCCGGGGAACCGGAGCTTTTTGACTCCCGTTTCATAACATTCCATGTGTGAACATGGAATCTCCTGGTAAACAGATTGCAAACTCCCGGTAAATAGATTGCAAAGTGCACTTGACAATAAATGCAAAGCTAACTATACTATAAATGCAAAGCTAACTTAGCATATTAAAGGAGGAAGCTATAAAGACAAAAATCAGAGAACTCAGGAGGGAACACAAGCTAAGCCAGGAAGAATTGGCTTTGGCGGTGGGTACCACACGCCAAACAATTACTTCAATCGAGACCGAAAAATATACCGCTTCACTCGTGCTGGCTTACCGTATCGCCCGCTATTTTGGGTTGACTATCGAAGAAGTTTTTGATTTTTCAGAGATCAAGGAGATTTAATGGAAGAATTTCGCATCAAATATCAACGCACCAACCGCCGCATCATTATAGGACTGGCAGCATTATTCGTAATCATAATGGTGGTGAAGGTCTTCGTTCCAGCGGGTGAGAACGCCATGCACGACAAACTCTTCTCCTTTGTGGAAGGTTTTGTTGCCGGGCTCATCCTCGTGGCAATCTTTTACTTTGTCGGAACGCTTGGATCGCTCAAGGACGAAAAGAAATTGAGGCTGCTTTATAACCAGGCCATGGACGAACGCCAGCAGCTTATCCGTGATAAGGCGGGCATCCCGCTACTCAATATCGCCGTTGTGATTTTAGTCGTGGCTGGTGTGGTTGCTGGTTACTTTGAAGCACTGGTGAGTTATACGCTTCTGGGCGTGGTCATATTTCTGATCCTTTATCAGATTGCCGCAAAGCTGTATTTTTCAAGGAAGTATTAGGCTGAACAATGATGCAAACTATCTTACAGATAGTACGTGACTTTATGGATGGGGCATTCCTTTGGATAGCAATTGGATTGGTCATTGCGTTCGCACTTGCCCAGGAAGCAGAATCCCAGCGGCCTCAATAGAAATCAGTTTGTTAAGAGCACGGGAACCCCCGTGCTTTTTTTGTCTATTTCTTATTAATAAATGGATGGGTGGACAATAGCAGATAATTCATAGAATGGGTTACTAAAATCGACAGGATAGCATAAAATTAGGAAAACAAATTTACAGGGGTGTAAACATGGATGATATGAAGAAACCTGAGGCGATACCACCAAAAAAGCGTAAGTTCCCTTGGTGGCAGATGATGGCTCTGGCGGTAACCGGACAGTTAGCCTGGGCGGTGGAGAATTCCTGGTTTGGAACGTTTGTCTTTGACCACATCGCGCAGGATGCCCGCCCAGTGGCTTGGATGACCGCCGCCAGCGCGGTCACTGCGACACTGACAGCCATTTTCATGGGTACGCTTTCGGACCGCACACGATCACGCTATGGCAAACGCAAACTTTTCATCCTCTTCGGTTACATTCTTTGGGGTGTGATGACTATCGTTTTCCCCATGACTGCCTGGTTCAAGAACCTTACCCTTTCTGTGATCATGGTGGTGTTGGCAGACTGTCTAATGACATTCTTTGGGTCAATGGCGAATGATGCGGCTTTCAATGCCTGGACGGTGGATGTGACGCCTTCAAACAGGCGCGGCCGCGTGGAAGGTCTGCTGAATGTTGCCATGTTCATCGCGCAGATAATTTCCTTGACGCTGGCTGGCGTACTGATTGATCAGTTTG
Organism: Anaerolineaceae bacterium; assembly: GCA_040772525.1. Classification (GTDB taxonomy): domain Bacteria; phylum Chloroflexota; class Anaerolineae; order Anaerolineales; family Anaerolineaceae; genus Mesolinea. The sequence goes on from JAXGXZ010000001.1 coordinate 1,443,035, forward strand.
GCTATTTCAGGTTCTTTTATACGCTGGGTGCCATCGTGATACTAGCAGGTCTCGTAGCCGGGTTGTTACTCCCGGATAAACCCTCGGACCACCTGTCAAAACCGGAAAAGACTTTTTGGCAAGAGCTTTCTGAACTTCTGCAGTGGCGCATGGTGACAGAGAATCGCATGCTCTTCATCCTGCTGCTTGTGATTATGATCAGTGGCATTGGCATGCAGATTTGTTACCCTTACCTGGTGATTTATGTAACGCATAATCTGGGCTATTCTCGTTCAGAATTCGCGCTGATCGGTGGGGCTGTGATGCTTGGCAGCCTGATTCTCGCTGTTCCGCTTGGCGGACTGGCAGATCGTATGAACAAACGGAAGATGATCATTGCTGCTATTGTCCTGAGCAGTTTGGGATGTTTCCTGTTCTCTTTAGGAAAGAGCATTGCCTTTCTTTCCGTGGCGGGTTTGATGTGGCAGGCTTTTTACGTTGCTATCTCCATTGCGACTGTTGCCTGGCTCAAGGATCTGCTGCCTGCCGAAAGCCGCGGCAAGTTTATGGGCATCCGCATGATTTTTTGGGTCATGATACCCATGGTAATTGGGCCGTTCCTGAGCGTTCAGGTGCTGCGCTGGTTCGGGGGCGGTGTGACGGCAGGTGCCGATGGAGCAATATTACCCCAGGCACTGCTCTTCCAGGTTGGCGCTCTGGTGGCGCTTTTGGCAGCGCTGCCGCTCCTGCTAACAAAAACTGACAAATCAAATCTGGTTCACAACCAGACCAACCAGCAATGGAGGAATGTAAATGACTGATGCAGTGCTAACTACTCCATGGGAGGTTGACCAACCTATTCCCTGGCCTGAATATCCCCGTCCCCAAATGAGGCGCAGCGCGGAGAGTTGGTTTAACCTGAACGGCATTTGGTCACTAAAGATCAGTAAGGGAGAACAAGCGCCTTTTTATGCCGGACAGATCCAGGTGCCTTTTCCGCCTGAATCGCAGCTATCCGGGGTTGGGCACATTCTTCAGCCGGATGAGAAACTGGAGTATTCCCGGCAATTTCAGTTTGAGGTACTTCCGGACGAACGCTATCTTCTCCATTTTGGCGCAGTGGATTATCTCGCGCACGTTACCATTAATGGTGCGTCGTCATCGCCTTTGGTACACAGAGGCGGATTTTTACCCTTCACCTTTGAAATCACGGATAGGCTGGTCTCGGGCGAGAACTCGATCACGGTGGACGTCTTCGACCCAACAGATCGCAAAATGCAGCAGCGCGGCAAACAGGTGCTCAAACCAAAGGGAATTTATTACACCTCGGTCTCCGGCATCTGGCAGACAGTCTGGATCGAGCGCGTGCCAGCTATTTTTGTTCGTTCATTACGTATTACTCCGGACTTTGACCTCCAGTCCGTGGAAATTTCAGCAGAAGTGGATGGGAGGGCTCTCGATGGGCTCGAGTGGCGGGCGGCGGTCAGTTTTGAAGGACGGGATTTAACGGTTGGAAAGGCGAACGCAGGGGAGAAGCTGACCCTGACCATTCCGGAGATGCATGCCTGGCATCCGGACCACCCGCACCTGTATGACCTGCGGATCCAACTATTAAAAGACGGCTCCGTTGTGGATGAAATTGAAAGTTACTTTGCAATGCGCAAGTTTGGCCGGGTGAAAGACGAAAAAGGATACTGGCGCTTTGCTTTAAATAATGAAGAACTCTTTCTTTATGGGCCGCTTGACCAGGGTTATTGGCCTGAAGGGCTGTTTACTCCTCCGAGCGAAGAGGCGATGATCTGGGATTTGGAGTATACAAAGGCGATTGGCTGCAACATGGTACGGAAACATGTCAAGGTAGAACCACTGAGTTGGTACAGCGCGTGCGATCGCCTGGGGTTGATTGTTTGGCAGGATATGCCCAATGGGGGCAAAAAATACAGCGATGTCATGGCTTTCATTACGATTATGACTGGTTACCACCGCAATGACCGCACCTTTTTAAGGCGTTACGGGAGACAGCACGCTGAAGACAGGGAAGAATTTGAGCGCGAGCTCAAGATAATGATGGATACACTCTATAACCACCCCTGCATTGCTGTTTGGGTACCGTTCAATGAGAGTTGGGGGCAATTCGAATCATTGCGCATTGCCAAGTGGATAAGTGACTATGACTCCTCAAGGTTGGTGGACCATGCCTCTGGATGGTTTGATCAGGGTGGGGGCGATTTCCAGAGCCGGCATGTTTACTTTAAGCCGCTCAGCGCGCGTCAGCCTGACCACCGAATTCTGGTGGTCAGTGAGTTTGGCGGGTTCAGCCTGCCCGTGCATGGGCATATGTGGGATGAAAACAAAAAGTTTGGTTATCGATATTTCGAGGAGTCCGAAAAATTGCAGGAGGCTTATCTTGCGCTGCTGAAGAATGAAGTGGAACCGCTGATCCCATTGGGGTTGGCAGGAGCAATATATACCCAGACAACGGATATTGAGAGCGAAGTGAATGGGTATCTGACTTATGACCGCAAAGTGCAGAAGATGGATGCCCAGGTTCTGCGCGAAGCTCATGAGCACCTGATTAATTGGCGGCAGGCGTAATAGTTTTGCCTACCTGGAAACCTAAGCCAGTCTTACACATATTCAACCAAGTTGCTGAACAATGCAACTAACACGTAATCGCAAATTAATGATGCGATTACGAGTTGATTATACAGCAGGGCAAACGCATCTAAATTAGGCAAGGAACATGCATCTCATGAAGAAAGAAGAGGTGCATCATGGAAGAAAGTACATTCACAATCATATTCAGCAGCCTGAAAGACCCGCGAATAGACAGAACAAAGCTTCATAACCTGTTGGATATAATCCTTCTAAGCATCTGCGCGGTACTTTGCGGCGCTGAAACCTGGATTGATATAGCCGAGTTTGGGCAAGCCCGCCAGGATTGGTTGAAGACCTTCCTCCAATTGCCCAATGGCATTCCCTCTCATGACACGATAGGAAGAGTATTCTCGATGATCGATGGCAAAGCTTTTGAACGATGCTTTGCCGAGTGGGTACAAACCTTGTCTGGTCTGACATCTAAAAGCATCGCGATCGATGGAAAACAAATCCGCGGGAGCAAAACTGAAAACAGCGCTCTGACACTGGTAAGCGCCTGGGCAGGTGAAAACAAGTTGGTTTTGGCCCAGGAACGGGTGAATGGGCAGTCCAATGAGATCACTGCTATTCCGAAATTGCTGGAACTGTTGGATCTGAAGGGCAAAATTGTGACCATAGATGCCATAGGAACACAAAAAGGGATCGCCAAACAAATCATAGAAGCAGGAGGTGATTATGTATTGGCGGTAAAAAAGAATCAGGGCAAATTGTTTCAAGAGATGAAATTTGTTTTTGAAACAGATCGCAAACAAGACTTCAAAGGCGCACCTTATGATTATGCTGAAACAGTCAACAAAGGACATGGACGGATTGAAACAAGACGCTGCTGGGCCATATCTGACCCTGAATACCTGAGAAACTTCATTGATGATTGGAAAGGTCTGAAAAGTTTGGTCTTTATAGAGAGTGAACGGCTGATCAACAACAAAAAAGAGTTGAGCATGCGCTATTTCATTAGCAGTATGGAAGGAAAAGCCAGTGACATTCTCTCGACCCAAAGAAGTCATTGGGAGATCGAGAACTGTTTGCATTGGATACTGGATATTGCCTATAACGAAGATCGTTGTCGGGTGAGGAAGGATAACGCGCCTGGCAACTTTTCGCTCATCAGGAAGATGAGTCTGAACCTATTGAAGCAGGATAAAAGTTTGAAGGTTGGTATTCGTGCGAAACGCCTGAGATGTGGCTGGGATCAGGACTATTTGCTGCGCGTCCTTTCGCATTAAGATGAGTTCGCCCCGCGATCTACACTAAACAACCTGTAATACCCTCATTGGGGTTAGCATTCATTTAACTACATCAAGAAAACATTGGGGGTAACCTTCTTTTATCGGTCGGTTTCACGGCAATCAGACCCATTCTTCTAAGCTTCCTACTGAAAATATCCTAATTTTGAATAGTTCATGAAGATTATCTTACAAAAAAGACTGTCTTCCATCCTCGGTGCCTTCCCTTATAAATAAGATGCAATTGCCCTGGATTATACAGACTCATCATGCCAGGATAATAAAACTATCATTCACTAATAACGGGTACATTTTGGGGATCGACAGGGCTTGGTCTTCATATAAAAAACATACGGGTTGACATGACAAAACTTGACAATTAGAGTGTATAATACGTTTGTTATTGCAAACGTCGTGAGGGGGCCATCTTCTATCAAAAACTTTATAAGGAGGGTCGTGTCGGAAATAAAGTCACATTACATTTTTTCAATAGCTCAAATCATTTTCTTGTTAAAGCCAAAATATTTATTTAAGGAGATATTATGAAAGAAAAAATTCAAAAGTGGGGCGGTTTTCTTGCCTCCATGGTTGTGCCGAACCTTGGCGCGTTCATCGCCTGGGGTTTGATCACAGCCCTGTTTATCGCAACCGGCTGGGTGCCTAACGAAAAATTCGCAGGGCTCGTTGGTCCGATGATCAACTACCTGCTGCCCATCCTTATTGGTTATGTGGGCGGCACCTTGGTGCATGAACACCGCGGCGGCGTTATTGGTGCTGTGGTGACTATGGGCGCCATTGTTGGCTCAAGCATCCCGCAGTTCCTGGGTGCCATGATCGTTGGACCCATCTCCGCGTGGGTTCTGAAGAAATTCGATGAGGCCGTGGGCCCCAAGGTTCCGGTGGGTTTCGAGCTTCTGGTGAACAACTTCTCACTGGGCATTATCGGTACAGTCCTGACCCTGCTCTCCATGATGTTCATCGGTCCTTTCGTGACCACCATCTCGGATGGCTTCGGAGGCATTGTACAGTGGCTGGTGAATGCCCGACTGCTGCCATTGGTTGCGCTGATTGTTGAACCTGCCAAAGTGCTCTTCCTCAACAATGCCCTCAATATTGGCGTGCTGGCTCCGTTGGGTGCCGCTGCCGCGCAAAGCACCGGACGCGCCATTCACTTTATGCTCGAAAGCGATCCAGGCCCTGGCCTTGGCATGCTGCTGGCATACTGGGTGGCTGGAAAGGGAATGCTCAAAGATTCTGCCCCGGGTTCCATTATCATCCACTTCCTGGGTGGTATTCATGAGATCTACTTCCCCTACGTGCTGGCTCATCCCGTCATGATCCTTTCCATGATCGCTGGCGCAATACTTGCAAATACCTGGTGGACTATCACTGGTGCTGGCCTTGTGGCCACTCCATCCCCTGGTTCCATCTTCGCTTACCTTGCCATGACCCCCAAGGGCTGGCATATGCAGGTGCTCGTAGGTGTTTTGCTGGGCGCAGTTGGTTCCTTCGTTGTTGGCTGGTTGCTGCTGAAACGCTTCCCCGTTAAAGAGGAAGAAGAAGTGGAAGCTGAAGAAGAAGTTCTCGAAAGCGAATAATTATTATCAAGGGATCCAGGCTGGTTAACCAGCCTGGATCGGTTTATAGGAGAGATTCAATATGCCAAAATCAATCAAAGTTGCAGATGTCAACCAAATCATCTTTGCCTGTGAGGCGGGCATCGGCTCTAGTTTAATGAGTGTAAACGCGCTGAAGAAGAAACTTAAAGCCGCGAAGATCGAAAATATCGATGTATTCCATAAAGCCACTAACGCAGTTCCCGCAGATGCCAAGTTAATTCTCTGCCATAAAGGAATCAAGAAGTCAGTTCAAGCAAAAGCCCCTGATGCGGTCATTGTGAGTTTTAACTTCTTTTTCAATGATCCGGTGTTCGACCAATTAGTCAAGACGCTTAAAAGTGGGGAAGAAATCGTTGAAAACTGAACCGTTGATTAGAACGGCTTTTTCTTTTCCACGATAGGGAAAAAGACATTCGGAGGCGATATGACCGATATTCTCGCAAAAGAAACTATTCGCTTAAATGCGGAAGTTCAAACGCGCACGGATGCCATTAAGGCAGCCGGCCAGTTGTTGGTGGATGCCGGCAGAGTGGAGCAGGCTTATGTGGATGGCATGCTCGCACGGGAGCAAACCATGTCCACCTATGTCGGTAACGGGGTAGCCATCCCCCATGGCACATTTGGAGATCTGAAGCTTGTGAAACAATCAGGCATCTCCTTCTTGCAGATCCCGAATGGGGTTGAATGGATGGATGGCGAAAAGGCTTACATTGTGCTTGGGATCGCCTCACAAGGCGAAGACCACATTGGCATTCTGCAAAACCTGGCAGAAGTAGTGGAAGACGAAGACCGTGCCAAACTTCTGGCTGAGACCGATGACCCCGAGGTTGTTCTCAGTTATTTGAACAAAGCGGTCACGGAAGACTAAACAAAACCACCAGGGGGAGAAAAGGTTCTGTCCAATCAGGAAAGGACAATTATGTCTGCTCGGATGGAAAGTTATGAGAATTTGGATTATTCCCTGCCCAGCAAGTCCTGGGCTTGGAATATGTATGGGGCTGGACTTGAAAATAACGGACGGGATGGGAAGCCTGAATTATTCCCTGTTCCCGAGCCGAATGATGACCAATTGCTCGTGCGAGTGGACGCAGTAGGGTTGTGTTTTTCAGATGTTAAGTTGATCAATCAGGGTGGGGAGCATGCCAAGCTCTATCACCGCAACCTGGCAGTGGAACCAACCCGATTGGGGCACGAGGCTGCCTTTACCGTGGTAAAGGTGGGTAAAAACCTCCAAAATATGTACAAGGTAGGGCAGAAACTGGCAATCCAACCGGATATCTACCAGAATCAACGCGCCACCGCTTATGGCTACACTATCCCGGGAGGGTTGGTACAGTATCATCTGGTGGGAGATGAAGTGCTTAAAGCAGATGCGGGTTCTTACCTGTTGCCAGTTTCGGATGAAATGAGTTATGCCGAAGCTGCCCTCACTGAACCATGGGCTTGCGTGGAAGCTGCTTATACTCAGCGCCGTCGACTTGATCCCAAGCCTGGCGGCACGATGCTGATTGTAGGAAGCCCGGATGATGGGCGCCCGTATACCTTCTCCAGCAGTCTCAAAGCTCCCAGCCGCATTATTGTATGCAATATCTCTGCCGATATGAAACTCCAGGTTCAGAACCAAAAGCGACCTGAAGCAGAATTATTTGAAGAGACCTGTGAGGATCTGGATGACTTCCAGCGCCTGGATGAGAAATACGCGGATGGCAAGGGTTTTGATGACACAGTGCTGCTAGGTATCACCTCCGCAGCCCTTATAACCGAAGCAGCTAAACATATAGCGTTCCGCGGGTCGCTGAACATGGTCTCAGACAAGAAACTGGATGGACTCTGCACAATTGATTCCAGCAGGATTCACTATCATTACACCACCTACATTGGTAATGCTTCCACAGATATCTCAGCGAGTTATGGCGAAGCCCGCAACCGCTCAGAGCTCATGGATGGAGGCACTTTGGTGGTGGTAGGCGGCGCAGGGCCGATGGGTCAAATGCACGTGCAGCGCTCCCTTGAAATGCTGCCTGGCCCTAAACGTGTAATTGTGACGGATCTGAACCAGAAACGTTTGGATGCACTCAAGATCAGCGGAGACCCGATTGCGGCGCGCAATGGCAAGGAATTTATCCTGGTCAATACCACTGACCCACAAACAGACCTTGTCGGACTGGTTCGGGACCTTACGGGCGGCGAGATGGCGGAAGACGTGGTGGTTTGCGTACCGGTTGGCAAGGTCATGCAGGATGCTGCAGCCTTGCTGGGCAAAGATGGGATGCTGAACTTCTTTGCCGGCACAGCACCTGGAACGTTCATCAATGTGGATTTGTCCAACATCTTCCTCAATAACATGCAGCTCACCGGCACCTCTGGTTCTACATTGTTTGACCAGGAAACGGTGATTCGCAAAGCCACAGAGAAAAAACTTTCGCCTAATCTGTCCGTGGCTGCTATTGGCGGTCTTAATTCTGCCATCGAAGGCATGGACGCGATGATAAAAGGTACCTATACTGGAAAGATTGTCATCTTCCCGCAGTTGCCTGATCTTCCGTTGATGGGGCTGAGCGAATTGGCAGAAAAGGATCCCGAAATAGCGGCTAAATTGGGTGAAAACGAAACCTGGAGTCGTGAAGCGGAACAGGCAATCATCGAAAAGTATTGGAAGTTGGAAGCATGAGCGAGGTGCAACCCAAAAAAGACAATAAACCGGTTAAGCCCAAACAGTCCCCCCCTCAAGGCTACCGTTTATATGCCCAGTACGTCTTAATGGGTGCCGCGCTGGGGTTGTATTATGGCATCTTCTACCGGGAGAGCACGTATGCTCCTGATTTTCTGGCCATCACTATTCTAAGCGCATTAGCGGCTGTAGTTGCCACGGTGGTGCGGGGATTGAAGAACCGCAAGGAAGCCAAAGCATGGGTGGGAGAATTTGCCCAATCTTTTTTGATGTTCTTTTTGTTCCTCGGAGCATTGCAGTCCCGTTCTATTGTTTATGAAAAATTCGGTAAGATACCGATGATTATTTTCACTACAGTGGTGGGGGCGCTAGCTGGTTTTATCCTGGGGTTGCGCAAGAAACCCATGCCTCCAGCCAAGAATTGAGAGATATAAATGATTTATACACTTACTCTCAACCCTGCCTTGGATAAGCAGTACAGTGTTGAACATCTGACCTTTGATTCAGTACTTAAAGCCCAATCCATCCAACTGGATTATGGTGGCAAAGGTTTTAATGTCTCGCGTATGTTAGCTCATTTGGGCATGACGTCCACCGCGCTCGGGTTTGTAGGGGGTGTGACAGGCAGCGCCTTTGCTCCCGGTCTCGCGGAGCAGGGTATTTTGAGCGACCTGACAACCGTAGCGCAGGAGACGCGCACGAACACAACTGTGGTCTCCAAAGCAGATAAACGACACATCAAGGTCAACGAACCCGGACCTACCATCCAGGCGAAAGAGCTGGAAGCTCTTACTGCTACAATACAAAAGCATCTCGTGTCCGGTGATGTCTGGGTCCTGGCAGGCAGCCTGCCGCCGGGCGTAAGTGCGGAGATCTATGCTGAACTGACAAACAAGATCAAAGCCGCAGGCAGCCGGGTGGTATTGGATGCCAGCGGCCCGGCTTTGCAAAAAGGATTGACAGCTGGTCCTGTGCTTGCAAAACCTAATTTATTGGAATTGAGCGAATTAACCGGTAAGCATTTTGAAACGCTGGAGGATGCCGCCAGACACCTCTCCGACCTGCGGGAACTGGGCGCGGAGAACCTGGCTGTCTCAGGCGGAAAACATGGCGCGCTTATCACGGATGGATCCAAAGCCTGGGTATGTGCCCCGCCATCTTCGCATGAGGTCAATCCCGTGGGGGCAGGGGATGCCATGGTTGCCGGGTTGGTACGTTCGTTTGTGTTAGGTCATGATCTGCCCACCGCGCTGCGCTGGGGTGTAGCCTGCGGCACAGCCGCGGCACGCACCTCTGGAACACAAATGCCGGCGCTCGCGCAGGTTGAAGCCGTTTATGCGGAACTAAAAGTAATGGAGATTTGAAATGTCCTACGATGTGAAAAAGAAACTGATTATTCCTGTACCTCAAAAGAAAGTATTTGCCGCGATCCCCATTGTAGCCAAAGAGCTAGGAGGCAAACTGCTCAAGCAGAATGAGGAGCAGGGTTTGGTAAGCGTGCAGATGGATAAGAAACTTCAGGGCAAAGTGTTGGGGGACCGCAGCCAGCTCGATTTTACACTCAAAGATACGCCTGAACAGGGTACGGAAGTAAGTGTTTTGGCCTTTCCGCTTAATGCTGTAGGTCAAAAACTGCTTTTTGGTGCCCGCAAGGGTGTTGTGGACACTGTCCTGGAAGTTTTTTTCAAAACATTGGAGGCCAAAGTTAAATGAGTCTTGAAAAACAATTTAACCAGGCAGTTCCTGAAGATCAGATAAGGCTTTTTCTGGTCAGGCATGGGCAGACAAATGCCAATGCCCAGCACCTGCTACAGGGCCAATCTGATGGAGCGCTGACGGAATTCGGGCTTCAGCAGATCGCACTGCTGGCTGAGCACCTCAGCCAGGTGCATGTAGACAAGATCGTTTCCAGCCCCTACCAGCGGGCTCACAACACTGCCAAGGCGGTGGCTGTTCCGCACAGCTTGGCAGTCCAGGTGGAACCCTTGCTAAAGGAATGGAATTGCGGCGATTGGGATGGACAGCCAGCGGCAGAATTCCGGGCGATGATCAAAGAAAAGGAGCTCAAAACCTCCCAACTCGCCCCTCCAAATGGCGAAACCTTCGAAGAGGTCAAAACACGCGGCAGGCAGGCACTGCAGAAACATGTCCTCGGTCAATATGGCAAGGTCATTATGTTTGTGGCTCATGGAGACATCAATCGCTCCATGATCAGCGAATTGCTAAACATTTCGATCGATTCCGCTGGTTTGGTTCTTTTTGACAGCGCTTCCTATTCTGTGCTGGAAAAACGTGATAACGACTGGTTCCTAGTAACCTCGAACCGGATTGTAATTGATGAAAATTGAATGGAGATAAAATGGAAAGATTAAAAGTTGGTGTCGTTGGCCTTGGTGCCATTGGGCAAAAACATGTGGATGTGCTGCGGAAGCTCAGGCATGTGGAACTGGTCGCAATCTCGGACCTGAATGAGGATTTACTGACGAAGAACACCACAGGTACGGATATCGTTGGCTACGCAGATTACCACGGCATGTTGGAACACCCCGGACTGGAGGCTGTGGTCATCGCGACTCCCGACCAGCTGCACCGTGATGTGACAATTGACTTTCTGCGTGCCGGTAAGCATGTTTTGGTTGAAAAACCGATTGCCACTACTGTGGAAGATGGCGAAGCCATGGTTCAGGTTGCCAAGGAAACTGGCAAGAAGCTTATGGTAGGGTTCACGCTGCGCTTTATCCCGCATTACATCCAAGCCAAGAACGCTGTCACCAGCGGCAAGTTGGGTGTGGTGAGCAGTATTTTTGCCCGCCGTTTGAACGTGATTACCCAGGCGGAACGCCTTGGCGGACGCACTGGTGTGCTGCACTTCCTTGCCATCCACGATTTTGACCTTCTGCACTGGATCATAGGTTCCAAACCAGTTTCTATATATTCATCTGCCTCCACCAGCGTTGAGCGCAAATACCCGCAGGAAAATGAGACCTTCTCCATTATCAACTTTGAAAATGGCGTGGTTGCCTGCGCGCATATTGGTTGGAATTTGCCCCTTGCCCATCCAGGCGGCAGGGATTTCAAGCTGGATATCATCGGTGACCGCGGCAGTTTGAACCTGGATCTGGCCCGGCAGGGATTGGAGATCTATTCGGACACAGGTTCCAAGTTCCCCTCCACAGCTCCGGGGCTGGACCGTGAGGACGAAGCCTTTGTCAACTGTGTCCTTGACGATTCACCTGTGCCTGTGACTGGTGAGGATGGCATTGTGGCGCTCAAGATGGTGCTGGCTGCTTTGGAATCCATCGAGCTTGGACGTCCGGTGGAAATTTAGGAGCTTTATGGACGAGAAAACACGCAAGGAAAAGTCAGCTAAATTTATGGATCAGGTGGGGGGCAGTCTGATCGTCTCCTGCCAGGCGACCCCTCAGGAAGCCTTGTTTGGGTCCGACATCATGGCGAAAATGGCCATCTCCGCGCAGCGGGGCGGTGCGAAAGGTATCCGCGCGAATACGCCGGCAGACGTGAAGGCTATTCGTGAAGCTCTGGATCTGCCTTTGATTGGTTTGTACAAAGAGGTTTTGCCTGGGTACGAGATCATCATTACTCCCACATTCAAACACGCACTGGCAATTGCCGAAGCCGGAGCGGATGTGATCGCCATCGATGCCACTAAACGTGACCATCCCGAAGGCGACATCAAGGATCTGATCGCTAAAATCCACGAGCAGACCAACTGCCTGGTCATGGCGGATATCTCCAATGATGAAGAAGCCTTTTATGCCGAAAAAGTGGGCGCGGATATGGTTTCCACGACTCTTTCAGGCTACACTTCCTACACTCCCAAACTTGCAGGCCCGGATTTGGATCTGGTGGCGCGTCTGGCGGGGAAATTGAGCATCCCACTCGTGGCGGAAGGTCGCTACCACTTCCCTGACCAGGTGCGGAAAGCTTTGGATTTGGGCGCGGACGCTGTGGTGGTTGGCGGGGCTATCACGCGCCCCAAGGAAATCACGGAACGCTTCATCCTCGCGATTGAGGCTTAAAAAATTTGAAGGAGGCTGGCAGCAGCCTCCTCTTTAATTGAGGTGAATATGGCAGATCAATATTTACTCGGTATCGACATTGGCACCGGTTCCACCAAAGGCGTGCTTGTACGCGCCAGGGATGGGGAGGTGTTGGCACAACATGCCATCGAACACAGTTTTTCAAGCCCACATCCGGGTTGGGCAGAGATGGACGCCGATAAGATATGGTGGGGCGAGTTCGCGCAGACCTCACAGGAACTCATCCGCCAGGCGGGCGTGAAACCCAAAAATATCAAGGGGGTGGGCGTATCGGGGATTGGCCCCTGCGTTCTGCCGATTGATGCCGATGGGAAGCCCTTGAGGGCGGGAATTCTATATGGGATCGACACCCGCTCGACTGAGGAGATTGAGATCTACAACCGTGAAATAGGCGAGGAGAGGGTCTTTCAACTCTCAGCTTGTGAACTCTCTTCTTCAGCTGAAGGCACTAAGGTTTTATGGATTGCGCGCAACGAGCCGGAAGTATATGAGAAAGCGCGCTGGCTGCTTGGCTCGCAGGCTTATGTGGTCTATAAGCTCACCGGAAAAGCTTCGGCGGATGTTTATTCCGCCTCCGCCTACGCTCCATTGTTCGATGTGGAAAAACGCGTATGGCTGGATGAGACCATTGCCGGAATCAACCCCCGTCAGAAACTCCCGCCGGTATATTGGACTGCCGATGTAGTCGGCACAGTTCACGCTGAAGCAGCCGCGCAATGCGGACTGGCTGAAGGCATTCCTGTGATTGCCGGAACCATTGACGCGGCAGCGGAAGCTACCAGTATCGGGCTTCTGCACCCGGGTGAAATGATGTTGATGTTTGGCAGCAGCAACTCGATTATTCTCAAAGCCGATCACTTTGTGCGTTCACGTGCCTTTTGGGGCATGAATTGGCTGGAACAGGGTGCTTATTCCATTGTAGGGGGTATGTCTACGGCTGGCAGCCTGACACGTTGGTTCTCTGAGAACCTCTTTAAGGCGCAAAAGCCTGAACTGAATGTTTATGAGGAAATGGCACAAATGGTGGTGCAGACCAAACCAGGTGCAAACGGTTTGATCTGCCTGCCATATTTTGAAGGTGAGCGCACGCCCATTAACGATCCAAATGCCAAGGGAATGCTCTTTGGGCTCACGCTTAGTCACGGGCAGGCGGAAATATACCGGGCAGTTCTGGAGGGGGTGGGTTATGGTATCCGCCATAATATTGAAGCGTTGAAAGAAGAAGGAGCTGAGGCGAAGCGTATTCTGGCTGTTGGCGGAGGAACGCGCAACCTGCCCTGGATGCAGATTGTTTGCGATATCAGCGGCATTTCCATGGAGATCCCAACCGTACAGTCGGGTGCGGCCTATGGGGATGCCTACATGGCGGGTGTAGGCGCGGGTCTCTTCCCAGCGATCAGCGGCATTCGGGACTGGCTCAAACCCGGTCAGGTAATTACACCAAATGCGTCACATAAAGCCCTGTACGATGAGGGTTATGCCCGCTACCGCCAGCTTTACGAACGCACCAAAGATCTGATGTAGTATTCTGAGAATAAAAGAGCATCTATCTGCTTGGATAGATGCTCTTTTTAATTCCATAGAATGAAATCAGGGTACGGCCGGTGGCGAGAACTGCAGAAGTGAATGATTGCTGGCATCAGCCACCCAAATGCTGTCGTCTTTGCCCACGGTGATACCGCTGAGTACGCCCAAGAGATAGTTGTTCTCGTAACCGCCCCAAAGCTGCAGGAAAGTGCCTTCCTTGTCAAAACGGATTACGCGTCCGAGCTGCGGATCGGTAAGGAAGAGTTGTTCTTCAGAATTGAAAGCCAGGAAGGGTTTGTCATCCAGCGACTGCGAGGTCCAGGCATCCACCTCAAAAATAGCGGAGGTCTGGTAAACACCCTGTTCGTTCAGCTGGAAGATCTGCACGCGGTTGTTCCAGGTATCCGCCACGTAAACTTTGCCCTCAGCATCCACCACGATGCCTACTGGTTCATCCAACTGGCCGGATGCCAGGCCGCGTGAGCCGAATTCAGTCAGGTAATTGCCCATGGCATCAAATACAACCACGCGCTGCTTGCCTGTATCGGTCACAAAGACCTCACCCTTGTTAGAAACCGCAATGCCGCGAGGCCCCCAAAAGCCATCCGGACCGATATTGCTGGTAAAGGTGGTCCATGAGCGCACAAAAGTGCCGTCTGCCTGGAAAACCTGAATACGGTGGTTCCAGGTATCCGCCACGTATACGAGGCCATCCGGACCAACTGCTACTCCCCAGGGTTCGTTGAAGGTGCCATCGGCAATTGGGCCATCGAGGATGTTCGCGTAAGTGCCCCAGGCATTCAGGAGATTACCTTCCGGGTCGAGGTGCAAAATGCGGTTGTTGCGCGAATCTGCCACGAAAAGGCTGCCATCGGCAGCAGTTGCGAGCCCTCGCGGCGCGTTGAGCGTGCTCTCGCCGACTTTGTTGATCACTTTGACCGGATCAAGCGAGATGCTGTTGTGCAGATAAGGATCCACTTTCGGTTTTTCGGGCTCCGGCGCAAGGCCAAGCTCCCAAATCTGCGCGGCAACATCTTTCTGGATGTACATGCGCATATCATCCGCGGGTGACCAGGTGGCAAGGGTCAGCCCCTGGTTGCCGCTTACCGCGGCGTACTTGGTGTAATCGCGGTTGTACCAGATATCCCACAGCGCGGCGCGCATTTCCGGTTTTTTGAGGGCTTCCCAGATGGATTTTGGGGTCTGATTAAAGTAGTCCTGCATTGGCCACCACATGCGCTTGTAGGTGTAGGCGTAGTATTTATCCGCCACTACCGACTCAAGCTGTGCCCAATGCTTGGCGCCAACCAGAATGATGGGGTAGTCACGCAGGGATTTGGTTATAGTCTTGTCGAAATCGTAGCGGTTGGGGTAGTCGCGCCCGTACCACCAGAAGGGGTAGCGCACATCGTCATCAAAGGCGAATTTGATGCTCTTATCTCCGTAGAGCCGTTTAGAGATTGTGTCCACCTGGCGCAGGACGTCTTTCATGCCATCCGTGGAATGCGCGTAGACAAGGAATTCCTTGGCGTTGTCAAAATTGACGTAAGCTGCCCGCCAGGCTGCCCGCGCTGTAAGCACAGAGAGAAGAGCAACGAAAGAGATCATTGCCAGTTTAAGGAAGGTGCGGAAAGGCCAGTCCCGCAGCCAGTGCACCAGCGCGGCCATGCTGGCTATAACACCAAAGAGGGACATCAGGAAGGTGCTGGTAGCCTGCAATTGCGGCAGGGTCTTGCCCTGCAGAGGCGGGTTATCACCCAGAAGCGAGCCAAAAAGGCTGGAAAGCGAAAGGATAAGTACGAAACTGGCAATCAGCACCCACAGCCCGCGTTTTTCTTTGAAGAGCTCCCAATCCATCGTATCCAGCAGGTAACCCACCGCCCATCCGGCGGTAAGGATCATGCCGATGGTAATGTGCGTGGTGAGCCAGGGCATGCGCTCGCCGGCGATGCTGAAAGAAGTCAGGCTCATCAGAGACCAATAGATCAGCAACGCTACAGTAGGCAAAGAGCAGGACGGGGTTTGCGTTTGCTTAGGATGCGTGAACCAACGCTCATACCAGGCAGTGGCCTGGGCTGGCGGCTCATCAGGATCACTGGGCACCATTTGCTCCGGCTGAGCTTCTTCAATGGAAATATCAGCTGAGTCAGTTTTGGCAGGGATTAGATTTTCCGGGTCGATAAAAACCGGCAGTTCAGCTTCGGCATCTGTATCGGAAGTTTCCAGCAAGGTTTCGGATTCACTGATTTCTTCCACTGGTGGCAGCACTTTGGGGAGATGGGCAGTGGCATAGGGTTGCCCGGTTAGATTGCGAAAAAGTCTGTGCTTGAACGCGACAACAGTGGCAAGCAAAACACCAAAAGCCGGCAGGAACTCGTACAGCGGTACCTGCATCAGATAGTAGTAAAGAGGCTGGCCGCCGCGCACCTCACCCTGCTGTACCATCCAGTAACCCAAAGCGGCAACCAGACCTTTGAAAAAGCCCTCGCCATGGGTGAACAGGGTTGTGTAGAAGAGGATGAAGACAGCCCAGAAAATAGCGGCGCTGCGCAGCCAGACCTTCTTGTTCCACAGCAGACCAAAGAAAAAGGTCAGTAAGGACATGATAACGAAGGTGATGGTTGTACGCAGGATGCCAGCAGAACTGTAATCCAAGGGGTCAAGACCGATGATCTTGAGCGGCAGGGCGGCTAAAAGGGGTAGCACCAGTAAAAGCTGCAGAACAACCAGGTCAAAAGTACGGGAGGCGCGGATTTCCTTCCAGCCCAGGCCCTTAATGATCTGAATCAAGGCAGAAATAAAACCAGTTGCGGTAATCAGCACCGCGATGAGCATGGGGATCTTACCAGCAAAGAAACTTTTTGGCGGAGCAGGCGCGAGGGTATTCGGATCGGCTGGAATGGCAGGAGTGAGGGACTTTGCCAGAATTCCGAAACCAGCTACCAACAGCAGCGCCAGGAAAAAGACCAGCAGGCTGAACAAAAAGTTATCCCTTGCCCTCGGATTCTGCCAAGGTTTTTGCAGGATTTCCCAGATGAAAAGCAACGCTAAAAAGATCAATATTTCCGCGGTGAAGATGTAGGAAGTGGCTTTATCGGAATAATGCATGGCATGGATGAAAGTCAGCCAATAGAGCCAGCGTGCCTCTCCGCTTTCCTTATAGCGCAGGACCAACCAAAGCATGGTGGTAGCCCAAAAAACAATGAATATTTCATTGCGCGTGTAGCGGCTGTAAAAAAGGATGTAAGGCGAAATGAGGAAGAAAAAACCTGCCAGGATTGCGCCGATGCGCCCGAGGTAGCGCCGCCAAGCAAAGAGCGCGAAGAGAACCGTCCCGATGCCGAATATCACTGCTGGAAAGCGGGCAGAGAAATCTGAAGGGCCAAAAAGAAAGTAAGAAAAAGCCAGCGCATGGAATTGGAAAGGCCCGTGTGTCATGGGGTCATAGACATAATTCTCGAAGGTAAAAGCCGGCACCACATGGTTGATTTCGTCATGCGCCATGGTGCGCACATCCACATCATAGAAACGGGAAATGACAGTCAGAAAAATTATTATCACCACCAGCAGGCGTTCCACGGTGAGCTGCGGCCACCAATTGAAGACGGGTTTATCCAGCCAACGGTCTGTCGGGCTGGGTTTGTTGAGGGCTGTTGCTGTCAGGCTCATAAGTTTCTCCACGCTTTAGGTGATGTTTAACACTTAAACTATACTATTCCCCTGCTGAACTGGCAAGGAAAGATGTTTCGTGGGCAAAGGCAGCGCCTTTTATCCTTGGGAATGGGGAAGTACGAAATAAAACCGTCTTTGGATTACAATCAAGCAGATGAGAGGCACAAGATCAATCATCCTGCTGGTGATTTTAGGTTTGCTCGCGGGGTGTATGCCGGGCAAAACTTTGAGCGGTTCTGCGGTTGAACAGGAAGAAGCTATCCAAAAGACCGCTGTTTGGCTGTTTACGCAGACTGCAGCTGGCTTTACAGCTACTCCGGAACAACAGTTGATTACCGTCATTGCTTCAGAGACTCCCGCTCCGACATCTACCTCTGTGCCTACCGACACGCCTACAGCCATCCCGACGATTGAGCGCACGCCCACCAAGAATCTGGTCACTCTTACGCCCCAGTATCGCTGCAATTCGGTTGGCATGGGGGAGGTTTTCGACGTTACCATTCCGGACTACACGCGCGTTCTGCCCGGGCAGAAGTTTACAAAAACCTGGCGCATTATCAATAATGGCTCCTGTACCTGGACGCGCCTCTACCGCCTGGCTTTCTACTCCGGCAATTCCATGGGTGCGATGCAGGAACAGCAGCTTGGCAGTGAGGTCGCCCCGGGGCAGATGGCGGATTTCAGCGTTGTCTTTACCGCGCCGGAAGAGCCGGGGGAATATCAGAGCAATTGGATGCTCATGGACCAGGACGGAAATTATTTTGGCGCGGGGTACAATTCAGACGCGCCTTTTTGGACCATCATTATCGTGGATGAGAATGCCCCAACCCTCACTCCAACTATCACGCAGACACCTGCGCCTTAATGCCACAGGTACAAGAAAGGAAACTCATGAACAAGATACCAAACTTCAAAGATCCGGAATGCATGCTGGGCTACGTAGACGCGCTGCCTGAAGACCTGCTCAAAGCCCGGCAGTTGGGCATGCATCTGCCTCTGCCGAAGGCGGCGAAAATCAGACAGGTTCTGATTTGCGGGATGGGAGGGTCAGCGATTGGGGGTGACTTCGTACGGGCCTATCTGGCGGATTCCGGTTCGGTGCCCATCACCAGCCAGCGTGATTACGGCCTGCCGCATTGGGCACAGGGGGAGGAAGTGTTGGTGGTTTGCTCTTCACATTCCGGAAATACGGAAGAAACACTGTCGAGTTTTGATGAAGCACTGGCAAGGGGCTGCAATCTTACAGCGGTCTGCACGGGTGGGAAGCTGCGGGAGCGTGCTGAACAGGCAGGGGTGCCATGTTGGTTATTTGAGCACCATGGGCAGCCGCGCACGGCTATTCCGTATTCTTTCGGACTGCTTTTGGCGCTGTTTGAGCGACTGGGTCTCACTGAGAACAATCAGGCAGAAGTGGAACAGGCCGCTGCTTGCATGCGGGAAGAACGCACAAAACTGACTGAGAGCAGCCCTTTGTCGCAGAACCCTGCCAAACGGCTTGCAGGGCAGCTCTTGGAGCGGAATATCGCTGTCTTTGCTGCCGGCGATTTGGAGGTTGTGGCGAGACGCTGGAAAACACAGATCAATGAACTGGCAAAAGCCTGGGCGTCTTTTGAAGGGTTGCCGGAAATGAATCACAATACCTTGGCTGGGTTGGAAAACCCGGCAAGTTTATATGACCGAACGACAGCGATCTTCCTGCGTGCCGGGCTGGATAACCCGCGCAACGCATTGCGTATTGAAGCGAGTATGCAGAGTTTTCTGCAGGCAGGCATCGCGGTGGACTCGGTCTGGGGCAAGGGAGAGAGCCGCCTGGCGCAGATGTGGACCCTGCTGCAGTTTGGCGATTATGTGTCTTATTACCTGGCGTTGGATTATGGGGTAGACCCGACGCCTGTGAATGCGCTGCTGGCTTTGAAGGCTTATTTGGCAGGGAAGTAAGATTTCGGGCAGAGAAGAAAAATATGGGATAGCTCCTAAGGCTTGAGAGGATGGAAACACCAGATCGCCATGCAAAAGATGCTTGCGATGACACTATTCCGTCATTGCGAACGAAGTGCGGCAATCTGGGGTTGATTGTTTAGAGAGGTAAAACCAGATCCCCACGTCGGGCAGAGCCCTCCTCGGGATGACGCCCGCACGTCATTGCGAACGAAGTGTGGCAATCTGGTGTTGATTGTTATTCAATGAGACAAAACCAGATCCCCACGTCGGGTAGAACCCTCCTCCATTAGACTTAGGGGGGAAAGAAACAGATGGTAGCCGAACAGGGATTGAACAAGTCTAAGCGTGTCTCAAGGAAGAACCTATGTTGCGAAGGAGACACAATCCCTATGGTGATCAAGGCTAGATAGCATACCTGTCCATAGTAGAGACCGATAATGGAGAGAGTCCAAATCATCGGGTTTAACTACCATCACCACAAAGAGGAGTATAGCATATGCGAGCAGAGATGGACTGCTATGTAGGGATAGATATCAGGGCAATCGCATCTAAATAGGCGATGCCGTAAATAGTGTTCATATATAATATCTTATTACCCCGCAAGAAATGGAGTTGAATTTTCATGGAAAAAATTTTAGTTGTAGATGACGAAAAGGATATTGCCGATCTGATCGAGGTCTATTTGGAAAATGAAAACTATATTGTATTCAAATTCTATACGGCAGAAGATGCTATGCGCTGCATTGAAACGCAGCAGCTTGATTTAGCAATTCTGGACATCATGCTTCCAGGAACAGACGGGCTTACCATCTGCAAAAAAATCCGCGAAAAATATATCTACCCTGTTATTATGCTGACGGCCAAAGATGCAGAGATTGACAAGATCAATGGGCTCACTTTGGGGGCAGACGATTATGTAACAAAGCCCTTTAAACCGTTAGAGCTTATGGCAAGAGTAAAAGCACAACTCCGCCGATATAAGAAGTTTTCCAATACGGAAATCATTCCCAGGTCCGATCTAATACTGAAATATGAAAATCTGGAACTTGATACGGCAAGCCATGAGTGTCGTTTGAACGGAGAACCTGTCGCCTTGACGCCGACGGAGTTTTCCATTCTGATGGTCTTGCTTGAAAACCTCGGAATGGTTGTAAGCGTGGAGGATTTGTTCAAAAGCATCTGGAAAGAGGAGTGTTATATCAAGAATAGCAGCACAATCACTGTCCATATCCGGCATATTCGGGAAAAACTGCACGACACCGGAGAAAACCCCGTTTACATCAAAACTGTATGGGGCATAGGCTATAAGATATGAGGGAACAGCAGATATGTTAAAAGAAAGACATCGAAAACTATATTTCATTACGATCATCTTGTTTATCGTTTATTTGTTTTTTCTGGTTTGGAGCATCTTATTCAAACTGGACTTTTCACTGAACGAAATCGAAGAAATACGAGCGTATAATTTTATTCCATTTCACTATGAGGACGGGCACAACGTCGGATTTCATTTTTCCGAAGTCATTAACAATGTTCTGATCTTCATTCCTGCGGGTGTATATCTGTGCCTGTTTTTCAAGAAGATGTCGTTTTGGGGAAAGACTGCACTTGTTTTCGCCATTTCCTTTGCACTGGAATGTTCTCAATACACCCTCTCCGTTGGCGGTTTTGATATAACCGATCTAATCACGAATACCGTTGGAGGGGTTGTTGGTATTGGAGTTTATCTGACCGGGCTCGCCTTGTTTCGTGACAAAGTAAAAGTAGAACGGATCGGTGCCATTCTTGTAAATGCTGTTACGGTATTATTTGTCGGAGGCATGCTCCTGATCTTATCGTTAAATTAAAGGAGAAAAAGTAATGGTTTCTGTAAATCAGAACATAGAAAAGAAGCTCCGAAACCGGCTGTTTATAACACTGGCTCTCTGGGCTATTGTTAGTTTTGTCGTGATTACATTTTTAGGAACAGTGAAAGACGAGTCAGACAATGCGGTCATTATATGGCTCGGTTCACGGATCGATCTCTTGTATGTCATGTTCCTTATCATCGGTTTCTTTGGTATTTTCTATTTTTATTGGAAAAAGCCGTGGGATTATCTGAATGAGGTAGTTAATGCGACGGAAATAATTTATGAAAAAAGCGCAAAGGGAATCGCTCTTTCCGCGCCGCTGCATGAAGTGGAAAGCCGCATGAATCAAATCAAACTGTCCGTTTTAACCAGTGAAAAAAGCGTTGCACAGGCAGAAGAAAAAAAGAATGAGTTGGTTATGTATCTTGCCCATGATATACGAACCCCTTTGACTACGGTGATCGGGTATCTCAGCCTCTTAGATGAGACCCCGGATATGCCACAAGAACAGAGAACAAAATATATTGGGATCGCGTTAAACAAATCGGAACGTTTGGACGTGCTGATTAACGAACTGTTTGACCTGACAAGATACAGCTCAAAAGCTGTACTGCTCAATAAAGTAAAGATCGACCTATCCTGCCTGCTTTCACAGATCGCAGATGAATTTTATCCAGCTCTTTCGACAAATGGAAATACTGTGAATGTATCGGCGGATAATGGCCTGACACTTTTCGCTGATACAGAAATGCTTGCCCGTGTGTTTGGGAATCTACTGAAAAACGCTGCCTCATACAGCGACGCGGGATCGGAGATCGCCATTTCGGCCAAGAGAGAGAATGGCTTTGCCGCTGTTACATTCCAGAACACAGGAGAAACGATCTCACCTGAGAATTTGCAAATGATATTTGACAAATTCAGTCGTTTGGATCGGTCGCGGACATCGGATACCGGCGGGACAGGCTTAGGCCTGTCTATTGCAAAGGAGATCGTCGAATTGCACGGTGGCACGATCAATGCGCAAAGCAAAGATCGGACGATTACGTTTCTTGTTCGACTGCCTCTGGCTGATTAGGAAAAAAGACGCTTTCCATTAGGAATATCTTAATTTGCTTTGAATTGTATTAAGAACCCTTGTTCAATACAATGAGACTGAATAAGGGTTTTCTTTTGCTACAAAGGGGGAATTTTATTATGGCAAGGAAATGACTCACGCAGGTTTTTCCCTGGTTACTGCCCATTCGAAGAAAACAACGTGCGCTGCTTTTTTATACGCAGATGAGGTTTGATAAAAATCGGTACGCAACGAAGCTTTGAGCTTTCCATGCTTCTGCATCGGTTGTTTACCTCAAGTGGTCCCATGCGAAACACAGAGACAGGATTTGACATGATCTATCAGGAAAATAAAGTCCATAACCTCAAGCTGGCTGTTTCTCTATATGCCGCTGACGATCACAGAACGCCACGGTCACAGAATAAAGGATTTCCCTGAGCCACCCAGCGACGCACCTATGGGCGTTGACGCGACGATGACCGAGGGGTGACTTGATTTCAAAGTCACCAACCATACGGATTACAAAGTGCAGCCCTCCCTGACCTTCAATGAAGATAACATCATTGGCTCAGGAAAATCTTTATACAAAATTAGGCGTTTCTTAAGAAAGTTCGTGCTCGGTCTTTGAGATTACATTA
Source organism: Anaerolineaceae bacterium (assembly GCA_040772525.1). GTDB lineage: Bacteria > Chloroflexota > Anaerolineae > Anaerolineales > Anaerolineaceae > Mesolinea. The sequence goes on from JAXGXZ010000001.1 coordinate 1,465,931, forward strand.
CGAGTTCTCGCTAAAATGAAACTAAGTGAGGTAGTTACTCATTTTTAGAAAGGAAATCCGAAGAAATGGAATTAAGAATTGAACAAATAAGTAAACATTTTAAGGACAAAGATGCAGTTAATGATGTCAGCCTTACATTAACTGCCGGTGTGTGGGGATTGCTCGGCGCAAATGGTGCCGGGAAAACAACCCTGATGCGTATGATTGCGGATATTATGAAGCCTACAAACGGCATGGTTTTATACAATGGCACAGATATTCGCCAGCTTGGAGAATCATATCGCGCTGTTTTCGGGTTTTTGCCGCAGGATTTTGGATATTCCCGCGATTTCACCGTAAAAGACTATCTGGAATATATGGCAGCGTTGAAAGATGTGCCGGTTGATGTGACGCAGAAGAAAATCAATGAGCTTTTGGATATTCTTACTCTTACTGATGTGAAAAACAAGAAGATCTCCAAACTGTCCGGCGGAATGAGGCGGCGTGTTGGCATTGCTCAGGCAATGTTGAACGATCCGGAAGTTCTCATATTAGACGAACCTACTGCTGGGCTTGATCCGGGAGAGCGTGTACGCTTTAGAAATTTTATATCAGGATTTGCACACAATCGTATTGTGCTGATCTCAACCCATATCGTTTCTGATGTTGAGTACATTGCAACGCAGACCGCAATTATGAAAGATGGACGAATTGTCGATGTCGGCACAACCGATCAACTTGTGAAAAAAATCGAAGGAAAAATATGGAACTGTACTGTTCCAGCAAAAACAGTCTCCGAATTAGAAATGAGAATTCGCATTGTTAATCAAAGGGGTGAAGATAACGATCAGGTTTCCATTCGATACCTTTCTGAAAAGGCAGAAGTTGAAGATTCTAAAGTTGCCTCCCCGCGATTAGAGGACTTATATTTGTGGCTGTTTCCGAATGAGGAAAAGGGAAAGGAAGTGCGCTAAATGAGAATGTTAAAGGTTGAATTAAAACGGATTATAAAGTCACGCCAAGCAGTGATTTTAATGATCGCTGGTATCTGTTTATCAGCTTTATTGGCTATTGCGCCTGTCTTATTTGTAAGTGCTGATGTATATGATAATAATGGCAATGTTCAGGAACTGAATGGCATCAGTGCTATACGTTATTGGAGGAAGATTACAGCGTCTTCTGATGGTAAGGTGACACCTGATAAGTTGAAGGCTGCTCTTTCAACATATCAAGAGCTTGTTGAGAAGTATGGAAACCCTGACAGTGAAAACTTCCCCAAGGATATCTATATTGAAAAAATTTCTCCCATAAATGACTTGCTTCGGCTGCTCCCTGTCACTTATTCTGATTTTGTGGATGGAAATCTTATACCCAGAGGTCTCACTGATATTAGCCTTGATGAACTTGATTCGTTTTATGAAGCATGTGATACGAGATTAAAAAATGTCATAAAAGTTGATAGGGAGCCTGAAAGCACACGTCAGAAAGCGGTTTCTTTGTATAGCAAAGTGAATCGTCCTTTCGAGCTATATGCAGGGTATACCAGAGACGCTTTCGATTATTTGTGTTTAAGCATTATGTTTCTGGTTATCATTGGCGTCGTGCTTAGTGCGCCGCTATTTTCGGAAAGCTACGAATCAGGAGCAGACCATATATTACGATGCACAAAATACGGACGAGGAAAACTTGCGCGAACAAAAGTGATTGCAAATATGCTGCCAAGCATCCTGATATATATTGTGGGCGTTATAGTACATCTGCTTATTTCTGACCTGTCCTTTGGAACAATTACTTTGAAAACCTCCGTGCAGGCTCTTTATGACACGATCAGTCTTCCGAATTTTAATCTGTTTCAGCTTCAAATTGTATTGGCGGTTGGGGGGCTGCTAACTCTGATCTCTGTAAATGCCTTTACTTACTTTTTGTCAGCAAAACTTGAAAGAGTAGCCGGCACTATTTGCATATCGCTTCTTGCAGCCCTGGCACCCCTGTTTATTTCTGCAGCAGTAGGCACTAATTGGATTTCTTCTATCCTTCCCGCAGGGGGGATAGGACTAACTAACAACTTGCTGATGCAGCTTGTAGATTTTAGATTTCTTCATTTGGGGTCGTATAGCTTCTGGACACCACAGGTTACAATGCTATTCACGATAATCTGGATTCCCGTGGCCCTGATCCTTGCGGTTTTGTCTTACTGTAAATATCAGATTAAATAGAAAAGAGGTGGCATTTGTGCAAAATAATACTACAGAGTTGCTTAAGTTAGTTTCTGGCCACGGCTATCACGGACGGTTAGGAAAACTATTCAACACGGACAATAACTACTATTTCTTGGATACTGCGACCGGGAAGGTGGCTCGTATCGACAAGGGCATGCATGACGTACCATCGTGCATTTTAGAATCCGGGAATCCCGAATTGTCATTAGTATGCGAAGCGTGACAACCTGGGGTTGAAGTTGGGTTGGCAAGAAAAAACCAGATCCCCAGGTCGGTTCCCTCTTCGGGATGACGTAATGAATAAGCTTGCCTGCTCCAGATTTCTGATATAATACCAACCGCCACGGAGAGGTCGCATAGTTGGTCGAGTGCGCTCGCTTGGAAAGCGAGTATACCGAAAGGTATCGCGGGTTCGAATCCCGCCTTCTCCGCCTTTTTTATTTAACCAACTTACGCATCAATCGTAAAGGGAACGAGCCACCCGGATCAGCAGATCAGTGTCACTCCCTAAGAGTTCGTAAGAAAGATCTCCATCAGACCAAAGCAGGGTATAGATGTCCATTTCTTCGTTCCAATCCTGCTGCTGCCGGTCCCACCCTCCGCGGATTAACGCGATGATCAAACCTTCCTTTGTCCTGTTTATTAAGTGGCAAATGGGAAAATTGCGGGCGTATAACATATTTATTACCCAATTCGCCCATCGGATATACTGACAAAGTTCATTCTATCCTATGAATTTAATTATTGCAGTAGGTCTAATTAAAGAGCTGCAAAATGTGATTTGGAAGACTCAAAAAAAAACACTATTATAAAAATGAAAGGAGACAAAATGCCTAATCTTACAAGACGGCAGATGTGTTTGATTAGCATACTCTATCAAGCTGAAGGCTGGCTTACGGCTAAGGAATTGGCAAAGCGAATGAAGGTCTCAGAGCGTACTGTTCAAACCGAAATTCAGCTACTAAGGAATGGACTGCTGCCAAGTGATTGTATTATCGAATCGGTGGCAGGTCTTGGGAGCAGAATCCTAATTCGGCCAAATTTCACTAGATTTGATCTTGTTAGTGGTGTAGAAATTAATAGTCAATCAGATGACATTATTGACAGATTGATGGTTGCATTATGCAGTAATGAATTGCAAGATTTAGATTTGCTCTCAGATCATTATTATATAAGCCGATCTACTTTAGATAGACATTTATTTTGTATTCAGAATTATTTAGAAAAAAACAACTTTGAACTCCAAATCGTTAAACGACATAATGGAGCCAATCTAAGCGGAGATGAGCGGTGGCAACGTAAATTAATCACATTTGTTCTAACTCGGCGGAAAAAGAAAAGTAAATTCAAAATTCAAGATATAGGTTGGTATTTGGATGAATCAACATATACGATGATCGAGAGCATAGTAGAGAAAGTTTTGAAAAATGAAGGAATTATTTTGTCTAAGGAGGGAGTAGACGATGTAATATTGCATACTGCAGTGGCAGAAAAAAGGCTAACTGAAGGAAACGAATTATTCTTTAGTGAGGAGGAGTGCTTACTATTATTAGGAGCGTCTAAATTTGCTTCGTCATCTATCAAGATATGGAGTGAATTGTCCAAGTTTACCGGAGTAAAAGCTCAGACCTCTGAAATTGCAGCATTAGCCCAACGGATTATTTACCAATACAACCATGCAGTATTAGAAACGAAAACGATAAATGAATGGAAAATAAGAAACAATTTATCTGAGAGTGTAAGAGATATCCTTAAAAAAACTAAAGAAACTTTCCAGATAGATTTTACTAATGATGAAAGAGTTGTCCGTGGGCTCATGGTTCACATGTTAAATGTATTATCTAACCCTGCTAATATTAATAGTTCGTTATTTAAAAATCCTCTTCGAGACATTGTTAAAGAACAGTATCCATTTCCTTTTGAGTTGGCAGTTTTTGTCTCAAAAGAAATGATGTCGATATCAAACAGGAATATGAACGAAGATGAAATAAGTAATATAGCCCTATATTTTGTTGCTGCGCTTGATAGAAAAAGGACTGACGAAGCAGATTCTCAAATTGAATTGGTTTTCGTATGTGATAAAGATTATGCAAGCTCGTTGTATTTGTTTTATAAACTCGAGTCTTTTTTAGGTGACGTTGTTAAATGTAAGGGGCCTTTTTCATATTATGATTCCGTCTCAAATCAATTTCAATATGCTGATCTGATTGTCAGTACTAGGACAATAGAACAATCAGAAGAAACACCAGTAGTTATGATTTCGGAATTGATGGCACCAATTGATGTGAGATTAATACAAGCAGAAATATTTAGCATACTATCTAGGAGACATCATATTCTAGTGGAAAACCTTTTCAATCCTGATTTTTTTACAATAGTGAATGAAGGATCATATCTCCCGACCGTGACCGAAATGTGCAAAATCTTGGAAGAGGAAGGGGTAGTCAATAAAGGTTTTTGTGATTCAACACTCGAACGTGAATTGATATCAACAACAGTAATGCCAAATATGGTTGCCATTCCTCATTCGTTACTGCCATTAGCAGAGAAAACCACAGTAAGTGTCGCTATCTTTAAGGAACCTGTTAAATACCTCGGTAAAAAAGTAAAGATTATTTTCTTGCTAGCGATTAAGGACGGAGAACAAAAATATTTACACAATTTCTATAACTTCATCACTGAGACTATCCAAAGTCCTAAAAGTCGGAATGAATTGATGGCGATAGGTTCATATGACGAATTGATAAACATAGTGAAGAAGAGCGTATGAGGAATTGGAAATCATATGAAATTATCGAAGTTGTTCAAAGGTAATGTTCAAACAAATCAAAAAGCAAACAATTGGAAAGAAGCTATAGAGATAGCTGGAAAGCCGTTATTGGAAAGAAAAATTGTTAAACCAGGGTATATACAACAAGTCCTCGATAGAGAATTAAAATATCCAACAGGTTTTCCCACGAAACCAACTGGAATAGCAATTCCACACTCACTTGACAGAAATATGGTAATAAGACCTGGTATAGGGGTCGCGATCTTTCCCAACGATGTGATTTTTATCGAAATTGGATGCCAAAATGGAATGAACTTGCGAAGTATCAATGTTGGAATTGTGTTTTTGTTGGCAATACCCGATCCTAATGAGCAACTCAGTTTGTATAGGGTACTACTTAAATTATTTAATAACAGTGATCTCATTCAGGACATTATTAATACGAGAAGTGAAACGGCATTTATAAACCGAATCAAATCTATATCGAGCGATATTTAAGAAAGATATTGGCTTAAATAGAACAAAGAAAAAACCAATTATTAGAGGAGAACATGAATACAGGATTAAAAGAAAAAAACGCAATTGTGGCAGGAGGTGCTGGTGACCTTGGTTTTGCGTGCTGTGTTGAACTGATAGAGCAAGGGGCAAATGTGCTGATTGCAGATATCAATGAAGAGAGGGTTAATAGCCGAGTGGGCGATCTGAGAAAATTGGCGTCTAGTCAGGCAGCCGGAGTAGTTATAGATGTAACAAACCGGGCCTCTGTGAAAAAAATGGTTTTGGCTTGCAACGAAAAATTTGGCAATATTGACATTTTTATAAATACGATAGGAATACCTCATGTATCACTTTTATTAAAGACCGAAACTGGTCAGGATTGGGACGCAGATTGGGCAAAGGTGATGGATATCAACGCCAAGGGTGTCTTTATATGTTGTCAGGAAGTAATTAATAACATGATTAGCTCGAGTACAAGAGGCACTATTGTAAATTTTTCTGCAATTGCTGGTGTGAAACCACACCCACTACTAGGAATCTACGGAGCCTCTAAAGCTACAGTAAATGCCCTAACAGAAGCGTTTGCATTGGAATCTGCTCCATTTGGTATTCGCGTAAATGCGATTTGTCCAGGTGGCGTGGACAATGAATTCAACCGTAAGGCGAGTGAAAACCGGCGAAAGTTGCTAGGTATTTCAGAAGAAGAGTATCAAAGGTCAAAACTAAAAAGCACTCCTCTTGGTAGAAGGGCAACCGCCTTAGATATGGCAAATGCTGCTCTCTTCTTATCTAGTGAACTTTCATCGTTTATTACCGGACAATGTCTGGTTGTTGCCGGCGGAAAGTAGATTATTTGTCAACCCTAAAAAGGTAATGAAGAAAAAAATTGGAAGAAAGGAGGTGTAAAGAATGAGACCGATACGAATAATAGTTTCATGTCCTGCAGGCGCTAATTCTTCTATGATACTCAAACTTCAGATCGAAGACATTTTCAAAAAAAAGAAACAACCATATGATCTCAAGCAGGTAGCTTCATCAGTGCTAAAAGAAACCGCTGCGAGCTTCGACCCTGATTTTATTTTTTCAACTGTTCTATTTCCATTCGAGTTTCCTGCCCATCAGCATGCGATGGCGGCTATGCCATTGTTCACAGGTGTTGGAATGGATGAATTTGTTGATAAGGTTTTCAAGATCATTGAAGAAGAAATATACGAGAATTAAATTATAAAATTTGAATAATAAAGGAGACTTGAGATGGAAACTGTAATGAATGTGATTAATGCAATCCGTGGTATGGGTGCATTAGTAATGACACCCTTGTTCTTATTACTCATTGCACTTGCAGTCAGAGTGCCTCTTGGGAAAGCACTCAAAGCTGCTATCAATGTTGCAATTGGCTTCATGGGTATTAACCTTGTTGCCACAATGTTATATAACGCTCTCTACGGACCTGTTCAAGCGTTGGTTGATAAATTTGGACTGACCCTCGATACTATTGACATGGGCTGGGGCACTGCAGCTGCATATGCATGGTCTACCGAAATGGTACCAGTAATATTTGTCAGTTTGGTTGCATTAAATATTATTATGATTATAACAAAAACGACCAAGACGATCTGGATTGATATCCTTAATTACTGGATTCCAATGCTATGTGCTGGGCTCGTTTTTACTGAAACAGGCAACTTTTGGTTGGGTGTACTAGCAGCCATAATTTGTGCAGCTCTAGGTTTCATAGCAACAGACTATATGGCGAAATTCACCCAAGATTGGTTACCAGGTCTTAGCCTTCCCACAGGTACTGCTATCACAATGGCACCTTTTGTTGTTTTAATTGATAAAATTTACGACAAAATTCCCGGTTTTAATAAGGTTTACATTAGCCCCGAGACTATTAGTAAAAAGCTTGGTATTTTTGGTGATGCTGCTTTCATAGGCTTTATATTAGGCATCATCATCGGACTTTTTGCAGGAACTCCTGCCACAGAAGTGGTTATCTTAGGAATTTCTATCGCCTCAACAATCATTCTCTTCCCAAAGATGACATCTTTACTTCTGGAGGGATTAGCACCTATTACTATCGCTGTACGCGAGCTAACCAATAAAAGTAAGCTTCTCCAAGGACGAGAACTTTATATTGGAATTGATGCAGTTGTAATTATGAGTCGTGAATCTTCTATTGTTACAGGCACGATAATGATTCCTATTCTCATGATTATTGCAATGGTTTTGCCAGGAAACACAACCCTTCCTCTTGCTGATCTTCCAGTTCTTGCATTTTTCGCAGGGTGGCCAGCTGTAATACATAAGGATAATTTGGCTCGTATGATTCCGACTTGTATTATAACGATGTCGGTACTGTGTCTCCTGATGGGCTCAGCAATTGCCCCGACACTCACACAAATGGCTATTAATTACGGGTACCAAGGGGTTGGTGAAGGAGGTATGTATATTACTTCTCTTAACGCCGCACATGGTCTAACGCCATGGCTACTATGGAAGATTTCCACATTCTTGCATTAATAAAACAGGGAGAAATTACAAGTGTTTAACTACGACTTGCATCCTTCTGAACAAATATGTTTTATATTAAGAAGACTCTGTGACATTGGTCTTGGAACTATATCTGGTGGTGGCGCATCCGTTTGTGATGAAACAGGTGCTGTTTGGATGTCTCCAAAGGGAAAGGCGAAAACTGATCTGCGACCGGAAATGATTGCAAAATATCTCCCCGATGGAACACAGGACGGAAGCAACAGGGGTTCAACAGAAGCGCCTGTATTTCTTGCAATGCATAAAGCACGACCAGATTTGAAGGCGATTATACATTCGCATGCACCAAACACTTTAGCATTCATGCTTTCTAGAAATTGTCCCCAAATAGAGGCTTTGGCAATGGCAACCCTAAAATTACCTAATGTAGCTTATATCCCATTTGAACTTGCTGGTAGTCAAGCATTAACAGATAGGGCATCGAAAGCTTTTAGAAAAGGAGCTGATGTGCTAATGCTTGAAGGCCACGGGACTTTTTTTGGAGGTAAGGATATTTATGATGCGTTTGCAAAGCTAGAAGTTCTAGAGAGTGTTGCATCTGCTTTAATATCAGCGAAAACTACAGGACGAACGGTTTCCATGCTGACAAGTAAACAGATAGAACAATATTCCTTGTCCAAGAAGAAACAGTCGTTTGAAACAATCGCTCCTCGGACTATTTCAATGAGAGAATTCAAGTTACGGGAAGAACTTGTAGTTATAGCGAAGAGAGCCTACAAAGAAAAGCACATTTTAAGTAGTATGGGTAGTGTATCCATCCGCATTTCTGAAAATGCATTCTTCATTACACCAAAATTCGCGGACTACTATAATCTAGAGCCAGAAGAGCTGATTTTTGTTGAGAATGGGAAACCCGAAACAGGTTTGATGCCACCTGATCTTGACCTCCATTTGGCTATTTACAACGAGCATCAGGACATCAATTCCATCATGGTTGCCGTATCACCCCATCTTATGAACTATATTCTTACGGATCTTCAATTCAAATCCCACGCAGATTTTGAAGTTTTTATGATTGTTCATGATACAAAGAAGCTAAAATTTACTGTTGATGCCAAGGAGATCGCTACTGCCATATCATTCTTAACTCCTGGCGTTTTCGTTCAGAACTTATGTTTTGTGGCTGCTTCCTTTGAAAAATTTGATCCTATCCGTTGTTTAGGAATAGTCCAATGCGCAAATGTTCTCGGGCAATTAGAGAGTAATGCTTCAAGTACTTGTATGCCCCTGCAATATCTTGACAAGATTGTGTTGGAAGAGATTTACCAAGGATTTTGGAAATAGATTAGTACATTACTAATCGCCTCATGGATTCACTATTACAGCGTTATTCGAAATTTTAGTGAATTTAGAAAATAAAACTGATGAATAAATACATGGTTTGCTCTCAGATACCAGAACAGGTGGAATAGGTTAGAGCAAACCATGTAACAGTCAATTCGCCAAAACAGATAGGAAATTTTTTTATGAACTTCAAAATGGTAGCTTGCGATTTAGACTACACACTTCTTATGAATGACCATCAAACAATATCTCCTTATAATGTAAACGCTATTTGGCAAGCAAGTAGAAATGGAATGTTGTTCGTTGTAGCTACGGGTAGAAATCTAGGAATGCTTCCAGAGAGCATATTTTCTCTCCCACTTAATTATGCTATCATTGCAAATGGCGCAATTTGCTATGAATTAGCCCCTCTTAAAAAAATAATAGATTCACCGATTAAAAAAACTTCAATTAACAGGACATTATCTATTCTTACACGTAATCCAGAAATTATGGTTGAAATGTATAACGAGAGATACATTTTTGTCGATGAACGTTTCAATTGGGACAATGTGATGACAGGACATAGGTGTGCTGTGAATTTCGACAATGTTATAAATGTTACGAATTGGGAAAATTTTGATTTGAATAAAGATATATATAAAATAAATGTCCCCCAATTTCTAGACAAAGAACTTTATGATGAAATTCTTTCTGAATTAGTTGAAGACAAGCACCTACATATCTCTAGATCTGAACGGTGTAATATCGAAATTTCCTCCTATGGAGTGAATAAGGGAACTGCTCTACAAAAAATTTGTGAGATTACAAAAGTTGATATTAAATCGGTAATCTCATTTGGTGATAGTGGAAACGACCTCGAAATGATTTCTGACAGTGGGTGCGGTGTAGCAATGAAGAATGCTGACCCGCGCATTAAGGATTTGGCTAATTTTGTTACAGCTTCTTTTGTTGATGATGGTGTAGGTAAGTTCTTAAATCTTCTTCAATAATTGAGAAGCATTGTATCTATTAGGAGGACTGCGAATCAAAATGATTACTAGAAGTGTAGTTATTAGCAATAAGTCAGGATTACATGCGCGGCCTGCTTCGGAGTTTGTTTCTCTGGCTAAAGAATATAAATCACGGGTATGGATTAAGGTGCTCCCCGACTCTATGGAAGAAATAGATGCAAAATCTATTCTCCAAATCCTCACCAGTGGATTAGTTGCTGGAACATGTATATCAATTTCTGCTGAAGGACCAGATGAAATTGATGCTGTTAACTCTTTGGTAGAGTTAGTGGCGAACAGATTTGGAGAAACTTAGGTATGACCCATAAAACGCCTGAATTGGTATCAAAAAACATTAAGACCTAACGATGGGATTCGGACCCTTGACCAGTGCTTTATTCGGCAGCTGCCTGATCGGATGATTTTGGGATTCCACCCACACATATACTTTCAGGAGTTCAAACAGACCAGCAAACGATGGGTCTGGGACTTGTTAAAGCACAACGCTATTCTAAAGATCCTCTGAAATTGGAAGTATCACAAAGGTAGTTTTATTAACAAAAAAGACCCCTGAAATCCAGGGGTCTTGTGCGAAATCAGGAGAGATCAGATCTGAGTTTCAATCCAATCCATCATCGCGCCGATGATAGTATCTTTCTCCGGTTCGTTGTGTGTCTCATGATACAGCCCATCCCAGCGTTTGTAGAGGATAGGCCCGTTGGCTTTCTCGAAAAAGGCATCCGACCCGCGGATGGGGCAGATTATGTCCTCCGTTCCATGGGCGAGGTAGAGCGGGAGCGTCCATTCTCCGGCATGTTCCAGCACGTACTGCGGGGCATCGTAGATGAATTTACCCAGCTGCACGCTGATCTTATCGTGTACCAGGCGGTCTTTGCGGTAGGCCTGCACCACTTCAACGTCCCGGGAGAGTCCGTCCAGCGCCAGATCATTCTTGACGGCAAGACCGGGGAGAATTTTCACCATCAGCTTCATCAGCTTCACTTTCTTGGGGTCAATGTCATTCACATCCAGTAGCGGGCTGGTTGCTAATACGCCTTTGACATTGGGCTTGTATTTAAGGCCGTAGAAAAGCACTTCCATAGCTCCCATGGAGTGTCCGTATAGGAAAAGGGGAACCTGGACGTTCTTGGATTTGGCAAAGTGGATCGCTTGCGTGATATCTGCCATAAACTGTTCTTCGGAGGGGATGTGCCCTTTGCGTCCTCCTGAGCGGCCAAAACCGCGTTGATCGTAGCCGATCAGGCAGAGACCGCGTGCTTCAAACGCAGCAGCCACATGGTCATAACGGCGGATGTGTTCGCCGAGCCCGTGGATGAGCAAGATAAGCGCTTTGGCTTTGAGCGGGTCTCCCCAAATACGGCCTTTGAGCTTTACGCCATCTGACGCCTTCAATTCAAATTCATTTTTACCAGCCATGTTGCTCCTTTCTGAGCGGTTGGATTAGCTAAAAATCACTTTTTCCCGTAGGAATTGCTCTACGGTCTGATAGTAATCCTGCAGGGTTTCGGCTTTGCGAAAGCCATGACCTTCCCCTTCATAGAGACGGTAAACATGCGGCACACGATTGGCGCGCAGTTGGGTGACGATGGTTTCAGATTGATTGGGGGGTACCACCTTGTCCTCACTGCCCTGAAAAACAGCCAGCGGGTCGCGGATCTTATCCGCGTGGAAAGCCGGGGACCATGCCTGGTATTTTTCGGCTGCTTCCGGCAGTGTGCCCACCAGAGACGCGGTGTAGTGGGACTCAAATTTGTGAGTTTCCATTTCCAGAAGGAAGAGGTTGGAGACACCATAGGAACAGATTCCGGCTTTATAGAAACCGGGGTGCCGGATGAGGCTGTTCAAAACAGTATAGCCACCGGCACTTCCGCCCTTGATGACAATTTTGGCGGGGTCCACCAAGCCCTTATCCACCAGATACTGGCTGCCTTCTTTGGCATCCTGCGTGTCAAGCTGTCCCCATTTACCATTGAGCGCCTCAATGTAAGCGCGGCCGTAGCCTGAGCTGCCGCGGTAATTAACCGCAAAGTAAGCATAGCCGCGGCTGGTAAAGTAGGCTGCCTCGGGATTGTACGCGTTAATTACCTGGGAGGTGGGTCCGCCATGAATAGTAACGATCACGGGCGGCAGCCCATCAGCAGTATATGTTTTGTGTTGGGGCGGATAAAAGAGACCGTAAACCTGCGCGCCATCACTGGAGACCCAGGAGATGGATTGCGGTTTGGCGTAGTAAGCGCCTTCCACAACCTCAGACCGGCTGCGCGCGATGAGTTCATACTCACCTTCGTGCCAAACCATGATGCGGGGGGAACGGTCAAAGGACTGGGCGATAAAAGACAGTTTACCGTTCTTAGAGACAGTCAACTGCTGATAAGTGTCATACTCATTCAGGGTGAGCGGGCGCACAGCGGTCTCTCCCTGCAGATCCACACGGCAGATTTGTGAATTGCCGTGCAGGTTCTCGATGTACCAGAGCGATTCTGCATCCGCGCTCCACTGCAACGAGCGCATGCCCTGCACCCAGGCTGGGTTAAGCAGCAACCTGTCTTGGATGGGTGTCATCATTTCCCCGCTCGTGAGATCCACCACGATCAGGCTGTCTTTATCCGTGTCATTGGCAAGATATGCCAGGCGGGACCCGAGCGGACTGAAAACGGCTGAGCCGACTGCCAGATGAGAGGCAGGGGAAGTAAAAACAACCTTGTTAAGGCTTTTTGCAGCGGGGTTGAAACGGCTCACATGCAATTGGCTGCTTTCCCAGGGCATATGCGGATGATTCCACTCAACCCAGGTAATCAGACTGCTATCAGCTGACCACTGCGGGTCCATGTAAAAATCCGCGCCTGAGGCAATAATGACAGGCCACGATTCCCCCTTGAGATCCTGCAGGGCAAGCACATCTTTCCCTTCATAAGTGTGCACGTAGACGACCCATTTGCCATTTGGAGAGATGGCAGGCGCACCGCAGGCGCCAAAACCCGGCGTGACGGCACGCGGGGCTCCAGGTCCGTACGATTTGAAGTACAGCCGTCCATCTTTATCGGAGAAAATGGCCCCCTCCCGCCCGGCTGCGAAGTCTCCACCGCCATAGCCGATGCCGCCGGAGAGGTTGTGATCACCGCTGAGCTCCTCTGCAGCTTCGTTGGGAAACTTGACCCACAGGCTCGTTTTGCCGGAGTAAGACTCAGACCATACCAAACCATCCCCGCCGGGGATCCACTGCACATCATTCAGGCGTTTGCTGGCGCCAAGCATGGCTGGAGTGATGGGTGAAGACCACTGTCCATAGGGTAACTTGGTTTTGTTCATGCGCACCTCAAAAGAAAGGATAGGTAAATGATAACATTGTTCAAGGGGATGGGCGGGGGCAGGCGATGCAAAACAAGAGAGGTTTGGCGTGGATTTGTTTAAACACTAAAGAAGGATGGGTTCAACCCATCCTTCTCAGATGATTGTATTGCCTACTTATATGGGGTTGCCGTGGGGGCATTCGTGAGCCCGCACTGCTTTAGTTCCTGGTTCACTTCCAGGGTCAGGCGGCTCTTCCCCGCGGCTCGCGCTTCGGTGACTGTGCCGTAGTAGATGTTGTCATCCACGGAGCTCTCGCGCTGCAGGGCGGATGCCTCAGCACAAAGGTGGTAAACTGACCCTCCGGCTTTCCAGTAAACACGATCCACGCCAGTATACTGCACCACGTTTGCGATCTCCTCTGGGGTTGCTGGTGAGAGAGGAGTGGCTTGCATCTTAGACTGCAGATCACGCACATAGGCAGTCTGCTCAGCGGGAGGTAGGGAAGTAACGGTCAGTTTGACGCCTGCTACGTAGGTAGCGTTATACTCTGCCACGGCAGTCTGGGTTGTTTGAACCATCGTGAGCGTGTTCTGTTCGATGGAAGGCGGGTTGAAATTGATGCCTAACAGGCTTGCAATGATTACCAGGGCGATACCCACGCCGCCTGCCAGTGTTTTCTGCTTGCTATCCATATTCTTGTTGGTCAGAATAAGGATGATCAAGGGCAGAAAAGCGATGATGGACATAATCGCACCAAGTTGATTCTGAATGAAGAATCTGGCCTTGTCCTGACTGGAAGCAGGGTTGAGCTCATTAGCTTTACGCCACAGACGGGAGCCGAGTATCGCCAGCACCGCGATCGCCACCAGAGCAACAATAAGCAAAGTCATATTGATGGGAGTTTGCTTTAAGATGTAAAAAATGGCAAAGAGTTCACCGGCAATGGCTAAAATCCAGGCGATCCATGCAAAAACGCGCAGCGGGCGTTCCTGCTTGAGTGCCTCTTCGGTGGGTTTCCAATGCTCTTCCCCAGCGGTGACTGGGTCCCACTTTTTCTGATTATCCTTAGTTGCTTTTACGACATTTTTCTTAGTCGCCATAATTGATGCCTCCTAAAATTCCTCTTGTTGGTTTAATAATCTGCATGATTCCGCTTGGTTGTCATACAGTCTAATTTAACCATGCTTTGGAAAAAAGTGGGAGAAATGATGGTCTCATCTTATGAACTGGATTAATAACAATGAAGCGAGCCTTCCAAACCCCCTCACAAACGAAATTGGTTTTTTTGTTGACGCAGAGTCAGGGGCGTGCTAAAATAGGCTCTCGTTGATGGGCTCGTAGCTCAATGGTAGAGCAGTGGCCTTTTAAGCCATTGGTTCAGGGTTCGAATCCCTGCGAGCTCATTTTTGTTTTAATTACATAACAGGGGGCATTTAGATCGAGCTATTCTGTACTGAAAACTTGCGGTGTGCTGCCAAAGTGATGATGCGTGGTGCCGTCGGGCATCAGGATGGTCGTGTTCCTGCCCTCGCGGGTAACCGTAAGGTTTTGTAATTTAAAAGTAACCTTAAATGGAATGCCGTTATCCCCCAGGATACTCACTTTGAAAGGGCTGTGGATGCGCAGGCCGGCAATTTCCAGTAATAAGTCCAATGGCAGCAGGCCTGCCAGGCTGTTTCTTACACCTTGTACCTGCCCGTTTGCGCTGTTGAAGCTCGCGTATATCAAATGGTCCTGCTTCAGATGAAGTGACACAGCGTCCAAAAGACGGGAGAAGAGGTTGAATGCCAGATCCTTCCGCCCGACTTCAATCAGCCTCTCGATGATCAGGCTGTTCCACGCTAACGACACGCGGCCTGACTCACCTGAGCCGGATTGGTCCTGCAGCATTAAGGGCAGCCCAAAGCGCGCGCTGCTAAGGGTGCCATCCAACCAACCTGCCCATGCCTCATCCTGATTTTCAGGCTGCCAGGCAAGAAGGAGAGACAAATCCGGAAAATCCAGATCCGGTACATAGAGTTTGATTTTGCAGCTCGGACCCTTTATGACTGCCTTGTGGATTTCCTGATAAGTCTCTTTGGAACATGCCAGAGAAAAGTTAAACAGACGCTGATGCTCCGCAGGTTGGATGACTTCTTCTACCTTTTGACCGTTTTGGTTTAACCCAATAAGTCTGAGTTCAGGGGGGGAACTCCCTGCCGCTTCCACTTGCAGCGTCAGCCGGGCGGGGGCAGAAAGTTTTATGTTCAGGGGCAGATCCGCCAGGGGTGTACCTTCAAAGAGCAGCTGCAGCTTATTGGATTGGTGGGTCTGGTAATCGCGCCAGGCTGAGGCAGGCTGCTGAACCAGCCAGGCTTCCAAAGCGGATGATAGCCTTTTTCTAAGCGCCTGAATAAGGGATTCAGCAGGTTGATCGCCTTCCAGCTGGGCGATGCCCTGCAGCGCGTTGAGTTCCCGTTTTAGCAGGATAGCAAGAGCAATGTGCTCAACAAAGGTAATGCGCGCAGGTAAGGCTTGTGGAGAAAGGACGTCAAAAAGCGCCAGTCCGTTTAGCTCTGGGATCGCGCTGTTTGGCCACTCGGGCAGACCATCCTGATCCTTATCCTGTGAAGCGTCAAACCAAGCCAGCGTGAGGTCTTTGAGGAGCGGGTAATTCTCGCGGATCAAGCTCCGTTCCTGAACCTGATTGAAGACACGCCTAACCAGGCTGACAAGAACAGGGAAAGTAAGTAAATCTGCCAGCTGGCCGCCCATTTCCTTTCTTAATCTGAGGTGGTTCAGATAGTTTTGCAACACCTTGGAGCAGTTTTGAGGATCAGTAGGCAGCAGGGCGAGGCAAAATTGGTAGAGAGAAAGCGCGGAGGCAGGGATGTTAAGATAGGTAGCAGGTTCGAGCTGAGGATAACTCAATGAGGGGCTGCGCTGCCGGCTAAAACGGGGAAGAGCCGGTTCGGAACCTGGCAGGAGGAGCAATTCAGCTTGCTGCTGCACGGACCGCCAGGTAAGGTCCCAAGCGGTGTTACCGGTCTGAAGCGTAATACCCTTGGCACTCTGCGAGAGTCTTCCCCGCGCGATTTCCGCATCCCAACGGGCGGGAAAAGCTTGTTGTACACGTTGAATGAGTTCCTCGTTATCGCTAGCAAGGCTGCAGCGGTGAGTAATGAGAGCACTCTCGCCTGCCTGGATAGTTTGAGAGCATTGTAAGCCTGGCAAGGGGCTGAGAATGGGGCGGTTGATGCCATCCATGCGCAGTCCAATAAAGACCTGCCCGGTGCGGCCTTTGAAAAAGCTTTTGAAGCGGCGGGTGATAGGGGTTAGGTCCAAACTTTCACCGAGAGGAGTCAGATCGGAAAGAAGCTGCAAACCGATTTCCTCAAATTCAGTACCAGAATTGAGAATTGAAAAGCGTTGGAGCAATTCATAACTGTAAGGAATCCATATCTCGTGTGTAACCTGAAAATTGCTGCTCACCTGGTAGACCAGACGGCAGTAGTTACCGGAATATTCGTCTATACGGGGAGAACTGAAGAGCTGTTGAATGCTGCTCAGGGCACGGTTGCGGAAGAGGAAAACAGGAAAAAGAGCGAATGATTGGGCTTGAAGGCCGAGGCTGCTGCGGAGGGAGATAGGATCCTGTGGGTTGAGATGGAGCTGGAAGACGGCATCAAGACTGGGATCAAAGGTGGCGCTGCCGTATTTGGCCGCCAGAGTGAGCAGGATTGGGTCGCTATCGAAGAATGGGCCGATTGGCATGCAGGGATTCTAACATGCGGGGTAGTTCTGCAAGTGAGCTATAAAGGAAAGGTTTGCACCTAATCTGATTGCTGTGCTCACGATGATGGAAGTTTATCGCTGCGAACGCAGCGCGGCAGCCTGGGGTTGGAGTTGTGTTGGCAGGATTCAACCAGTTCCCCATGTTGCTGGTTCAACGGAAAACCTGCATGATGAACAAGTCCAGATAGCATGCCCTTCCTTGGTTGAGACAAAATACGGAGAGTGTCCAAATCATCGGAATCAGTTACTATCACTGTAATAAAGCATTTATCCCTTTATGTTAAAATGGGCTTGATGAAGAGGTAACTATGGAAGAAAATACGACGCCCACACAGGATGATTCCTTGAGCTTTGGCGAGATCGGTCATTTTGAAGAATCGCCCCGGCCTGTCATGCAAGATTCTGAACAGGAATCCCAATCTGCGAAGCGGCTTGGGGAAATGAACCTCGCCAACCCAGACGAGGACCCTGCTCAGTCTGAAGAGGAATTTGAAGAAACAGAATTGGAAGAGGAAAACTTCGATGATCTGACAGATGGCGAGAAACTCGAACCCGAGCCTGAAGAGGCTGGTTTAGACTCTTCTGAACTATTGGAAACTACTGAGTCGCCCCTGCCAGCTGAAGCCTGGTTCGGCGAGCTGAGCGATTTCAAGGAGATTCCTGCTAAAACAGCGGATTGGATCCCTGAAGCGCCGGAACCAGAAACCGATTTTTATACCGGACATTGGGCTGTTAAACCGCCATCTGAACCAACCAGACCGACAATTATTATCCCGGATCCGGACGAACAGCCTACGCTGCCCCCAGATTCTATACCTGCTCCTGCGATGACGCCTGCTCAGAATTTGCCAAAGCCTGTCCCTGAAATGGACGCGCACGCCACAACACTGACGCCCGCTGCTTTTGTGCCTGCCATTGAACCGGCCAAGGAGATTACGCAGCCGGTGACTGTCGTTAAACCCGGTAAAGGAAATGGGAAAACCATCCCACCCGCGGGCAAGAAACCCAAACGTAAATCGGGCTGTTTTGGCAAATTAGTTCTGATTTCTCTCCTGTTATTGGTTCTATTGATCGCCGCGGGAACGCTCTTTGGGGTTTACAAGTATGTCCAAATCGCCCGTACCCTGCCGGATGTAAATGAGCTGCGTACCCGCGCATCCAAATTCGAAACCACGCGCATTCTCGACCGCGAAGGTAATATCCTTTATGAATCACTGGATCCTAACGCGGGTAAACGCACTTATGTGCCGCTTGACCGTATTTCGCCCTATCTGATTGCCGCGACCATCGCCACGGAAGACAAGGAGTATTACAACCATCCTGGTTTTGACCTGATCGCACTTGGGCGAGCGCTTTACACCAACTATACTTCCGGAGAAATTGTTTCCGGTGCTTCCACAATCACCCAGCAGCTAGCACGCCTGCTTTTGCTCACGGATGAACGTTTTGAACAGTCCTATGAGCGCAAAGCCAGAGAGATCATTCTGTCTGCAGAAATTACTCGGCGCTACTCCAAAGAAGAAGTACTGGAGCTGTATCTGAATGAGATCTTTTATGGCAATTACTCCTATGGCATCGAAGCAGCTGCTGAAAATTACTTCAATACGACTGCTGCTGACCTGACGCTGTGGCAATCCACATTTTTGGCTGGGCTGCCGCAGTCGCCTGCAGTATATGATGTCTACAAAAATCGTGAGGAAACCCTGCGGCGTAACAAGACTGTAACAGTACTTACTTATGAAATGAGCCAGGAAAAAGGCTGCATTATGGTAAGCCCAACCCGTGAACGCGTATGTGTGGAACCTGCTGAAGCGCTTCAGGCTGTGGCGACATTGGAAGCTTATGAGTTTAAACAACGCGACCTGGGGATGAAATTTCCTCATTGGGTAGTGTTTATCCAATCCCTGCTGGAAGCTCAATTTGACGCCCAGACCATCTACCGTTCCGGTTTCACCATTTACACTACCCTGGATCCCAAATTCCAATTGGAAGCCGAGCAAGCCGTCCGGGATCAATTAGCCAACATGAAAGATAACAATGCTACCAACGGCGCCGTGTTGGCAATGGAGCCAAAAACTGGCGAGATCCTCGCCATGGTGGGCTCAGCTGATTTCAATAACGAAGCCATCAGCGGTCAGGTCAACATGGCGCTCACGCGCACCCGCCAGCCTGGTTCAGCCATTAAACCGCTTACCTATCTGGCGGCTTTTGAAAAGGAATGGACACCTGCCACGCTCATATGGGATGTGCCAGCCGGCTTCCCGCCATCCGGCCGGGCGGATGATACCCGCCCGCCCTATGAACCGGTGAACTATGATGGGACTTTCCATGGACCGGTAACCGTGAGGTCCGCGCTGGCAAACTCCTATAATATCCCTGCGGTGAAAGCGCTCGAGTATGTAGGCATTTACGATGACCCCAACACCGCTCAACCGGATGGCTTCATCAATTTTGCCAAGCGACTCGGCATTACCAGCCTCATCCGCGAGGATTATGGGCTCTCACTAACGCTCGGCGGTGGGGAAGTGAGTTTGCTCGAGTTGACCGGCGCTTTCTCCGTGATGGCTAATGAAGGCCGCAGGGTTGCGCCTGTCGCCATTACCAAGGTGGTCGATTTTACCGGCGAAACCATCTATGAATATGTTCCACCCGTTGGGGATCAGGTTATCCGTCAGGCGCATGCCTATCTGATTTCTTCGATTCTTTCTGATAATAATGCCCGCGCTCCCATGTTTGGCACGAACTCCGTCCTTAACCTGCCCTTCGAAGCCGCGGTCAAAACAGGCACCACCAACGACTTCCGGGACAACTGGACGGTGGGTTACACTCCGGATCTGGTGATTGGCACATGGGTGGGGAACGCGGACTACACGCCCATGGTCAATACCAGCGGCATCTCTGGCGCGGCACCAATATGGGCGAGGCTGATGCAGGCTGGAATCAATCGATTCCGGGGTGGAATGGCAACACCGTTCGCGCGGCCTTCGGATGTGGTGGATAAGATAATTTGTTCTCTCTCCGGAACAGAACCTTCGGAATACTGCCAAAACCGTCGCAATGAGATATTTGCTTCTGACCAACTTCCCCTGCCGGCTTCGGAGGATCTGTGGACCAAAGCCCACCTGGATATTTGGACCGGGCTGAAGGCTTCACCGGACTGCGGAGAGTTTACCGAGGATCAGATGGTTATTAATGTTAAGGATCCCGATGGCATCAAATGGCTCAAAACGGACGCGGGAAAACGCTGGATGGATAGGAATGGCTTTCCGGAGCCCTTCCTGGTGCTGCCCGAACGCGCCTGCCGTTTGGATGACCCGCGCGTTATTATTGACTTGATTGGTTTGGGTCCTGGCACGATCATAACGGAGAATCCCTATAAAATCAGCGGAGTGATCGATGCCACAGCAAATTTCCGGGATTACGGAATCTTCTGGGGAGAAGGACCGGACCCGAAAGAGTGGACCCCGCTCACCGGATGGGTGATAGACCCGGCCCACTCCGCCCAGGTTTTGTACGAATGGGACATGACGGAAATTGAGGCGACGACCATAACCATCCGTGTGGTGGTGCGCAGTACGATCCAGACGGATCTGGGCAAGAATTACACAGTCCAGCTGGCACTACCGACGCCCACGCCAACAGCTACTGCAACCGAGACGCCGACGCCCACGGTTACGCCAACACCTACCGAGGTGCCGACAGCTACCCATACACCCACACCACTACCGTCAGTGCCGACACCTACAGAGGTTGCGCCATAAGTTTTAGTACTGGTTAGAAAAGGGCTAACTGGGAGGAACGGAATTCCGGTGGGTCACCAGTGATATGTGAAGCGAATAACTCCCTGCTCAGCAGGGGGTTTTCGTATATATTGCGGAGTTGGCGAAACTTCACAAAGTGCCAGTTGGACGAGACCAGTTGCTCCAAATTGGGGTCCCGTTTGAGTTTGTAAGCCAGCAGATTGGAGCGGCTGCCTGGAATGACGATCATTTTCAGTCCGGGCTGGTGATTGTATTTGAGCAGATAAGGCATTACAACGGCTGTGGAGGTGATGAAAAAGCTGTAATTTGGCTGGCCGTAATCATCCTTCCAGAAAATGCCTTCCGGTGTGATCTGGCGTGTGAACTTGAGCTGGTTAGCAATCTTTTCCACCAAGCTTTGCATTTCAGTCAGATCGGCTTTGCGCTGGCTTATGCTGTCTCCAGGGCGAAGTTTCCACTGCAAGCATTCACCTTCCTGAAGGTCAGCATAAGATTCAAGGATGGCATGCACCGTTTCGCGGTCCGGCGTGAGCAGACCGCGCAGTTCTTTTACGACTGCCCGCAGGATTTGTCTTTCCTCCACTACTTCATAGTGCTGCAGCTGATCAAGCACACACTGCTCTGCCCGGTCAATGATGGGTTCACATGTTGGGGCTGGGTTGGTCAGCCAAAACAGCCCCGTATCAATCGATTGGCCCGGATTGTAGCGCACGAAAGTTGCCGGATCACGCAGAACATCTCCAAGCTTGTCTTCCAGTTCGTTGATGGAACCGTTAGGTTGGGATTCGGGCTGCTCCCGGAGCAAGCCGCGTTCATTCAAGCGAAAGAGGATGTTACTAAAAAGACTCAGAAAACTGACTGGTTCACCGCTCTTATTAAGGAATTCCCGCGCGGCATCCCGCGTGGCACTTTGCAGACTGAGTTCATACTGGCTCAGCGGGGCGCGGCTTTGCAGACTCCAGACTGTCTGGAGAGCGACGTCTTCGCCATCTAAAGCATATGAACGCAATGCCAGATTGCTCTTCCCAGCGGCTAAAATAGCCGCAATGAGGAATTTTGGGTCAGCCTCACCTATCTGCAGTAAAACAGGGGTATGCGCCTGACAATAATTCCCCAGCTGCGAGATAACTTTTTCCAAGGCCTTGGCGTGCCAGGTCCAGTCATAGCGTTGGCGCGCCAGACTGTGGCGCAGGGGCTCGACGGCGTTGGAGCCCCAAAACCAACCCGCCCAAAGGCCGGAGAGGTTCCAGTAGGCCTGGTTGCGGCGCGGCAGGCAGGTATAGACCAGGTTGATGTTTCGGGGATCCGGGCGGGGCGAAAGTTCCCGCAGCCTGCCGGCAAAGAGGCTGACCCCGCCTCTTTGTGGGGGCAAATCAGGCCAATTCCTGAAAACTACCGCGGCGTCGGGTTGGTTCCATTGATCCTTGGAGCGTAAAATTGCTTCCCACAGGTTGATTTCCTGATAGATTGGCGGTCGGATGAGCTGCCGCGGGCGATTGCGGCCCAGTGGGTACGCCCATAGTTGATTGACCTGGTCAGCGCTGGTCAAAAGCAGGGCTTTAATCAGATTGCGCTGTCTGTCTGGCAGGTCCGCGTTATTGACCCGGCTGAGTGTGAGCTGCAGCAGAACCAGCGCGCGCTGGGAATAAAACTTGATGACTTCTTCCATCACCGGCCGGAGTGGATCGTTGAGTCCGGAAGAAAGTTCCAGCGCGCGTACTTTGTGAGCGGTGTACGAAGGGAGCGCAGGCAGCTGGCTGAAGTGTTCAGGAGTCAGTTCTATCTCCTCATCAAAGCCACAGCGCAGACAGCGTACAAAAGCGGAGACCGGTTGTTCATGCTCTTCCTTCCAGATGAAACTGGTGATCTCAGTGAGGTCCTGGCAGTCCGGATTAGGGCAGGGCAAGCGGTAGAAAGAGGCGATAAAGTCCTCCAGGCGCTTACCATCAGGCATGCGGATGTTGGCGAGGGCTAATAGCGCATCGCCTAATTCTGCAGCGGAGGGCGCAGAAGCCAAAATTTCAAGTATGAAGGCGGGAATCGGGTTGTTACTGGTAACTAAGACCCGGTAACCGGCACGGGCTAATTCGAGCACTGAGAATGGATCCTGTCCAAAAGGATCCAGAATCATACTGCCGGGAGGCGCGAAGGTATTGACCCAATTGACTGCCCTGCCGGGGAAATACGGCGGGAGATAGCGATCAAGCGGTAAGCCGGTGGCTGCCTCCGGATCGCCAATGATAAATGGGGCATCCAGTTCATTCCAAGGCAGTTGATGGCTCAGAGGCACTCCTTTTTAGCTGCTCAGGATGGCAAAACCATAAGAGACCAGATTGAGCGTGCTGCCCTCAAGGTGGCTCTTCTCGTTGCTGTTACCAGCGTAGACCATATCCCAGACCGTATCACCCAGCAGGGAAAGCTCCAGCACCTGATTAAGCAGACTGAAATTAAGCACGATCAGGTATTCCTGCTTTCCATCTTTGCGTTTGTAGAGCAGCAAATCGGGGTTGGGGCTGTTGATCAGTTCAATTTCGCCGCGGTAGAGTGCCGGCGTGCTGGCGCGCAGGGCAATGAGTTCCTTATAGAGGTTTAGCAGGGAAGCAGGGTCAGCAGCCTGATGTGCCACATTGCGCCGGGCAAAATCTTTATTTGCCTTGAGCCAGGGCTTCACAGTGCTGAAGCCGGCGTAAGGTGCGTCTTCCCACTGCATGGGGGAACGGCAGCCATCCCGCCCAGCGTAGAAAGGCCAATAACGTTTACCAACCGGATCCTGAAGTTCCGTGGGCAGGAGCGTGATATCACGCATGCCAATCTCTTCTCCGTAGTAGAGATATGGTGTTCCGCGCACCGTTAAATGCATGGCAGCAAGCAATTTAAGTTTGGCATCCTGCCGGTCGGCAAAATAGCGCGTGGCGGTACGTCGGGTATCGTGGTTATTGAGGAAATAATTTGGCCAGGCATCTTTTGGATGCAGCGCGTCCCAATATTGGATGTTGTTACCAAAGGATCTGGGGCTCCAGAAGCTTCTAGCATAGGCATAATCGAACCCTGCGTGCAGCTTATCTTCATTGATGTAGGTTCGTGCCTGAGCGGAGCTTGCCAAAAAAGTTTCGCCAACTGCATAGCGTTCTGAGTAGGAGTCTAACAGTTTGCGGATATCCCGCAGAACATCCATCATTTCGGGTTGGGAGACATCATAAATATGCTCATAGCGGTCAAAGGGGCGCAGATAAAATCCGTCGCGCTTGGGGAGGTCCGGCATATCCGGGTGTTTGTACCAGGCGTTGAACACATCCAGCCTGAAACCATCCACGCCTCGCTCGAGCCAGAATTTGAAAACATCCAGCATGGCTTTACGAACTTCCGGGTTGCGCCAGTTGAGGTCGGGCTGTTCCACGGTGAACATATGGAAGTAGTACTTGTTTAATTTTTTGTTATATTCCCAACCTGACCCTCCAAAAGTTGATAGCCAGTTGTTAGGAGCTCCGCCAGTGGGGGAAGGGTCGCGCCAGAGGTACCAATCATGGTAGGGGTTACTCTCAGAGGACTGTGATTCGAGAAACCAAGGATGCTGGTTGGAGGTGTGGTTCAGCACCAGGTCCAAAATGATTCGGATCTTGCGTTTGTGTGCTTCTTTAAGCAGGCGGTCAAAATCCGCCATGGTGCCGTACTTGGGGTCAATGGCATTGTAATCTGACACATCGTAGCCAAAGTCCGCGTCCGGTGAGGGATTGATGGGGGAAAGCCAGAGACCATTCACCCCCAGATCTTTTAGATAGTCCAGGCGAGAGATAATCCCGTTCAGGTCCCCGATACCATCGCCATTACTATCCTGAAAGGATCGCGGGTAAATTTGGTAGATGATGCCGTCTTTCCACCACAATTTGTTTTTGGTCATACGACTCTCCTTGTTTATTAGTGTGCTAATTATAACGGAGTCAGAGCATGTTATACGGAGGAGTGATACAGTCAGAAAAACCACGGTTTGGCTCAGGTAAAATGATTTCAGAATGTGCGGCCGGTTTACTATTGCCATAGACTCAGAAGATATACAAACGCAGCTTGCTTTGGGACAGATGCCTGAAGACTGGCGCCGGCGCTACAATGTGGCGCCCATGCAGGAGGTTCCCACTGTGCCAGACCCTGCCAGCCGGGATGTCGTGATGATGAAGTGGGGGCTGGTACCATTTTGGGCAAAAGAACCGGACATCGGTTACAAAATGATCAATGCCCGGGCAGAAACAGTGATGGAGAAGCCCTCCTACAGGAATTCCTTCAGGCACAAACGCTGTCTGATTTTGGCAACCGGGTTTTATGAATGGCAGAAAACCGGTTCAAAGAGCAAGGCGCCTTTTTACTTCGCGCTCAAAAGCGGGGAGTCCTTCGCGTTTGCCGGTCTGTGGGATGACTGGGAACCGAAAGGTGTTTCATCGGTGCCGGGTTTGCCCGGACTGACGACCTGTACGATTATCACCACGGCTGCCAACGCTGTGGTGGCAGCCGTGCATGAGCGGATGCCTGTGATCCTCGCGGGCGAGGCTACGCACACCTGGCTGGAATCGACCAGCCAATCGGAGCTGCTCTCACTGCTAAAGCCGCTGGAGCCAGATAAGCTGACAGCCTGGGAAGTGAGCAGCAAGGTAAATTCACCTGCCAATCATGGGGAGGAACTTATCCTGCCGGCAACTTAACCCTGCGCATTTCCGGCTGAAAAAGAATAAGTGAATAATGTACAATATACGCACTGGCATTCTCACCTATGAAGCCTCTATGATTCCTAATACGAGCGGAGTATCTGCATGAAATCGCGTTCAATCCTATTATTTTTTCTGACCGGGCTTTTGTTAATCTCTGCCTGTCAACCCACACTTATTCCAACAGCCAGTGGGGTTCCCAGCCCTGAATCTGTAAGGACGGAGGAACCGGTCATCGCTGCCGAAGCAGCAGAGAACGGGCGGGGATGGTGGAATGATGTGGTTTTTTATGAGATCTTTGTGCGCTCTTTCATGGATAGCAATGGGGATGGGATTGGCGATTTTCAGGGCATCATATCCAAGCTGGACTACCTGAACGATGGCGATCCCAACACCACGACCGATCTGGGGATCGGCGGCATCTGGCTGATGCCGATCATGCCCTCACCTTCTTATCACGGTTATGATATTACCGATTACAAGGCAGTTAATCCTCAATACGGGACAATGGAAGATTTCCAGCAATTACTGGAGGAATGCCACAAACGCGGCATCCGCGTGATCATTGATTTTGTGATCAATCATACCTCCGACAAACATCCCTGGTTCCAGGCAGCTCTGCAGGATAAAGATGGTTATAAAGACTGGTACGTCTGGCGCGAAGAAAAACCAAGCACCATGGGCCCCTGGGGGCAACCTGCCTGGCATAAAGTAAGGGATGACCTCTATTATTATGGCATCTTCTGGAGCGGCATGCCCGACTTGAATTTTAAGACGCAGGCTGTATCGGATGCGCTTTATGACATCAGCGATTTCTGGCTGGACGTAGGGGTGGACGGCTTCAGAGTGGATGCCGCCCGCTATCTGGACGAGGAAGGCGCAGTGTTACAGGATGCACCCGGAACGCTCCTGTGGTTTCAGAATTGGCGCAGGCACATCAAAGCCCGCAACGCGGAGGTTTTCTCAGTAGGCGAGGTTTGGACAGACCTGAAGACACAATCTGCTTATAACCAGCCCCGGGGGTTGGACAGCCTGTTCATTTTTGACACCGCCGAGAATATCCTGGGTTCCGTGTTTGCCCCCGACCCTTCCCGCATCATTAAAAGTTATCAGGACACGCTGGCTGCCTTCCCGGATAGTTCCTTCAGTACCTTTTTAACCAATCATGACCAGCAGCGCGTGGCCTCTTTTTACGGCAATAATGTCAACAAAGAAAAACAAGCCGCATTCATCTATCTGACCGGACCGGGCGTGCCGTTTGTCTATTATGGTGAAGAAATTGGAATGACAGGCAACAAACCGGACGAATTTTTACGTACCCCTATGCAGTGGACCAAAGAGGAAAACGCCGGTTTTACTTCTGCTGAACAACCCTGGCAAGCTATTAACGAGGGGTATGAGGACAATAATGTCCATGATATGAAGGATGATCCCGAATCTTTGCTCAATTGGTACCGTCAGATCATTCAGGTCCGCAATCAACACCCGGCACTGCGCACGGGCAGCTATCAGGCATTTATATCTTCATGCCGTACACTGTATAGTACGCTGCGGGTGGAAGGGGAAGAGATTATTCTGACTGCTTTGGCTGTAGGGACACGAACTGCTGAAAATTGCACGCTGACACTTGAGGGCTCGAATCTTAAAGGTTCCTATCAGGTGGAAACCCTGTTTGGTAAAAGCGAACTTACCTCCATTACGTTTGGGGAGGATGGCTCGTTAAAAGACTTTTTACTTGCTGACCAATTGAATGGCGGCGAGGCGTTGATTTTGAAACTGAAACCTTGATTTCCGGGAGGAATTGATGAAAACACCTTTGCGTTTATTGAGTTTGACAATCCTGCTGGTCCTCATTCTGGGTATGGTAGCAGCCTGTGTGCCTGCCGCACAAACCAGCGCACCTGACCAGCTGCCGGCGGAAACGACTCAACCGCCAGTGTCAACAGCGGCTGGGGAAACCGCAGCCGCGCCTGTGGAGACCCAGTCACCTGCGCCTACTGTCGAAATGGTGGAAGACCCGCTTTACATAAACATCACCTGGCATCAACACCAGCCGATGTACTACAAAGACGAAGCCGGCATCTATACCCGGCCCTGGGTACGGGTGCACGCCACCAAGGATTATTTGGACATGGTGGAGGTGATCGCGCAGTACCCGGGTGTCAAAGCGACCATCAATATAACGCCTTCATTGATAAAGCAGCTGGACGATCTGAGTTCAGGCGCGAAAGACCTGTACTGGATGCTCGCGGAAAAGGATGCCAAAGATCTCACGGATGATGAGAAAGTATTCATTCTCTCCCGCTTTTACGATGCCAACTGGGATCACATTATCGAGGTTTATCCGCGTTATAAGGCCTTGTTGGACAAGCGCGGCGGCACAGATGAAAAAGCCATCACCGAAGCGGCAGCGAATTTTACTGAACAAGATTTCAGGGACCTGCAGGTATGGTTCAACCTCGCCTGGGTGGATCCGGATTATCTGGCTCAGGAACCCTTCAAAGCTCTGGTAGCCAAGGGAGAGAACTTCAGCGAAGAAGACAAGGTATCTCTTTTTGAGGGCATTTTAGAACTGGTCCAAAAAGTGATCCCTGCGCATAAAGCTCTGCAGGAACAAGGCGTGATCGAAGTGACTACTACGCCCTATGCCCATCCCATTCTGCCGCTGATCTATGACACCGATCTGGCTTTGGTAGGTAATCCCAAAGCCATTATGCCGCAGGAACGCTTCAGCTACCCTGAGGATGCACAATATCACCTGAGCAAGAGTGTGGAGATGTACGAGGAACACTTCGGTCAGGGTGTGCGCGGTTTATGGCCCGGAGAGGGATCTGTTTCGGAAGAGATCATAGATATGGTTTCGGATGCCGGTTACAGTTTTATGCAAACGGGTGAACCGGTGTTGGCTAAGAGTTTAGGGATGAAAACCGACCGCTTCGCGCGGGATGCCCAAGAAGTGGTGACCGACCCCGATGTGCTCTACCGCCCCTACTATGTGAAAGGCGAAAATGGCAAACCCGTGGCGATCTTCTTCAGGGATTGGAACCTTTCAGACAAGATAGGATTCACTTATTCCGGTATGTCCGGCAAGGCTGCCGCCGAAGACCTGATCTCACGTTTTGAAGCCGTGCGAACAGCCTTGAAAGAAAAAGGTGCCCAGGGGCCTCATATCCTCACCATTGTGGTGGATGGAGAGAATGCCTGGGAGAACTACGATAACGATGGCAAGGAATTTTTCCACTCCCTCTACGGCATGCTGGCTGAAAGCAAAACACTTAAGACAATAACGCCTTCAGAATACCTTGAACT
The DNA here is from genome assembly GCA_040772525.1 of Anaerolineaceae bacterium. Classification (GTDB taxonomy): domain Bacteria; phylum Chloroflexota; class Anaerolineae; order Anaerolineales; family Anaerolineaceae; genus Mesolinea. Next base: position 1,495,076 of record JAXGXZ010000001.1, read on the forward strand.
CTTCCCCGAACAGCGCGAGATTGAAGACCTCTTCCCCGGCGCATGGTTCAGTGCCAATTATGATACCTGGATTGGTGAGGCTGAAGAAGCCATGGGTTGGGATTTGCTCGGGCTGGTGCGCAAGGATTTAGCTGAATTCGCGGCGGACAGCACTTTGGATCCTGAAAAATTAGCCATGGCGTGGGACTTTATGTATCTGGCAGAAGGGTCAGACTGGTTCTGGTGGTACGGAACGGATCAGGACTCCGGTCAGGACAGCTATTTTGACGATGGTTTCCGTGCTTTGCTGAAGGGCGTCTACACCTCATTGGATAAGGAATATCCAGCCTTTTTGGACATCCCGGTGGTAGTAGCCAGGCCGCAGAAGGCGGTGCCTGAAGCCGGCGGCAACGCTACACCTGTGATTGATGGGGTGGTGGATGCCGAGGAATGGAAGAACGGAGCTGTTTACAAGGGCCGGATTAGCGATCCCTTTTGGAATTACGGTTATATCTTTGACGATAACAACCTCTATCTCAATTTTGACTTGCGCAAGGAATGGAAGGATGTAGGCACGGTTGAGGTATATCTGGGCGCCTCTGCGGGCATGGACCACCGCACGATGCAGAGCCTGAATGGTGTTGGGCTCAACGCTCCGGTAAATCTTCTGATCAGACTGCAGGCAAGTGCCAACTCCCCCAGCATCTATCAGTTTAAAGAGGGTGCCTGGCAGGAAACCGCTCCATCGACAGGCAAGCTGGCCTATAACGAAAAAGAGCGTACGCTCGAGGTGCAGGTACCGATTACGGTTCTGGGAGAGCTCAAATCCGGTGATGCTTTCCAAACCAGCGTTTTGTTTGGACCGGATAACCAACTGCACCCCGTGGACGCTCCGGGTGAAATCCGCTATATCCGATATGGGCCGGTGACCGAAATATTGAACGTAGTGGATCCCACGGGGGATGATTTTGGACCTGGCACTTATACCTATCCAAAAGACACGGTCTTTAACCCATCTGCCTTCGATATCACCAATTTCAATGTTTCCAGTGACGAAAACAACCTGATCTTCAGTTTTAGCATTGCCGGGGAGATAACCAATGGCTGGAACTCTCCCAATGGTTTCTCTGTGCAGACCATGGATGTTTACATTGACAAGGATCCTGGCCAGTCCACTGGTGAACGAGCTTTCTTACCGGGCAGAAATGCCGCGCTGGCAAAGGAAAACGGGTGGGATATCGCGCTGTGGATTGAGGGTTGGACCCCGCAACTGGTACGGCCTGACCCGGATAATCCTGGCCTTCCAATGTCAGACTCCGAAGCGAGCAGCGCGATGCGTCTGTTCATTGACCCTGGGAAAAATGCCATTGTCGCCTCTATCCCTATGGAATATTTTGGCGAAGGCAACCCGGCGGACTGGTCTTACGCGGCTGCTATGCTGAGCCAGGAAGGCTATCCTGCAGAAGGTATCTGGCGGGTGAGAGATGTCTTCCCCACTGCTGAACAGTATAAGATAGGCGGCGGCAAGGGTGACACAAATGGAACACGGATCATCGATTTGGTCGTTCCTGAAGGGCAAACACCAGATCAGGCGGAGATCCTTTCCGCTTACACCAGCAGCAATAAAGCTTTCAAAGACCTGACGGCTGATGACTTTGCGATTATCCCGCTTTTCGCGGTGAAATGAGGTTCGTAAGATTTAATATGAAGAATTCTGATTTTTACATCAACGGAGAGCCGCGCGAGAGCGTGGAATTGATCCTCTCTGATGGCAGGGTACTTACCGGCCCGCGGGGGGCCAGGCTTGAGAATTTCCTGCGGATCATCCAAGACCCGCAAGCTCCCACTATCGTTGGCGCGGTTGTGGATGGTAACCTGAGGGAACTGACTTTTCCGATCAAACTCGATTCACTTGTCAAACCGATTACTCTTCGCGATGCTGATGGGGCTCGCATCTACCGGCGTTCCCTTATACTCTTGCTTGAGGCCGCTTTTGATGAAACGTTTCCGCATGCCAATGTGACGATTGACCATTCGGTATCTTCCGGCGGTTATTACTGCCAGGTAGAAGGCATGCCGGATTTTGGCGAGGAGCATCTGGAAGCCATCCGCAAATCCATGGCGGAAATGGTAAAAGCAGATTTCCCCTTTGTGCGTGAGACTGTGCCGCTGGAGGAGGCGGTTGAACACTTCCGCAAGGCAGGCGAAGATGACAAGGTGCGCCTCTTGAAGTACCGTAAACGCAAGGAACTGGTGCTCTACCGCATCGGCAACACCCGCGATTATCACCATGGGTATATGGTACCTTCAGCAGGTTATCTGCGCTGGTTTGATCTGGTGCTGTTGGACCAGGCATTTGTGCTGCGTTTCCCGCGCCGGCATGCCCCTACCGAACTCAGTCCGTTGGGGAACTACCCCAGCCTGCTCAAAACATTCCGCGATTATGGGAACTGGCTGGAAAAGCTGGGCATTCCCTCCGTGGGAGCGCTCAATGATGCGATTGAAAGCGGTCATATTGACAAGGTGATCCTGGTCTCAGAAGCACTGCATGAGATGCAGATCTCAGAAATAGCCGAAATGATCGACAGTAAAAAGGACAAGATCAGGGTAATTTTAATAGCCGGTCCTTCCTCTTCAGGCAAAACCACCTTCTCCAAACGCCTTTCCATTCAACTGATCGCGCGGGGAATCACGCCTTTTGCCATGGAGATGGATAACTTCTTTGTTAATCGGGAATCAACACCGCTGGCTGCAGATGGCAGTAAGGATTATGAGTCGCTGCATGCCATGGACCTAGAACGCTTGAACAAAGATGTTCAGTCCCTTATGAGCGGTAAAGAAACACAGCTCCCCTATTACAACTTTAAGACCGGGCTGCGGGAGCCTGGTAAGGCAGCCCGGCTCAACCATGGCGACATGATTATTCTTGAAGGTATTCACGGCTTGAATCCGGAAATACTTTCGGGTGTGAGCCCTGAGAGTACCTTCAGGATCTACGTCTCCTGCCTCACGCAGCTCAATCTGGACAGGCACAACCGCATTTCCACCACGGATACACGCCTGCTCAGGCGCATCCTGCGGGACGCGCGCGACCGGGGTTATTCGGCGGAACAAACGATCCAACGCTGGGAATCGGTGCGTAAGGGCGAAAAAGAGCACATTTTTCCCTACCAGGAGAATGCGGATGTGATGTTCAACTCCGCGCTTGCCTATGAACTGCCCACGCTTAAACCGCTTGTGGAACCGCTCCTCCGTCAGGTTACCTTTGGTACTGCGGAGTATATCGAAGCCAAACGTTTGCTGCGTTTTTTGGAATGGTTCCTGCCCACCGGTACGGAATATGTGCCCAATAATTCCATATTGCGTGAGTTTATTGGCAATTCCTTGCTCACGCATTTTGAGTTATGGAAAAAATAGTGCTTTTCCATAATAGGGGAACTGGTTATCAGTAAGCCGGGGGAATCGCTCTGGCTGAGAAAGACATGCCCTAGGTCTTAATTGAAAAGTTTAAACCTTTTCTGATGAGCTTTTGAGCCTGGATTTTGAGGTTGTTGTATCTTGCATCCGTAACTTTAGCAAAAATTACAACGAATATTACGAAAAGATTCTGAATGAAGAGGACGTTTTCATCAAAAAAGTTGATGAGCCATTATCTTTTAAGGAAACAAAAAGGTGGGTTGAATGCTCAACCCACCTTTGTATCTAAGTAAAGCAGATACTTTTTAATCCCGTTTGACGCTCAGTATGCTGCGCTTGGCCATATTACCCAAACGGCGTACACCCTCCCGGATCAGATTCGGGTTCATGAAGCTGAAGTTCAGGCGCATAGTGTTGTTGGGACCGCCGTTCGGGTAGAACGGCAAGCCCGGAACATAGGCAACTTTTTCTTCGATCGCGAGAGGGAAGAGCTCGATCGTATCGCAGCCTTCCGGCATGCGCAGCCACAGGAACAGTCCGCCTTGCGGGGTTGTCCAGGTGGTGCCAATGGGCATGAATTCTTCAAAAGCCTCCAACATCACATCACGCCGTTCGTGATAAACCTTACAAATCAGGTCGATATGCTCATCAATCCAATCTCCGCTGACCAATTCATATGCCACATACTGGTCGAAGGTGGAACTTTGCAGGTCGGTGCCTTGTTTAGCCTGAGCCAACTTTTTGATTACTTCCGGAGGGGCGATGACCCAACCGAGGCGCAGGCCAGGAACAAGGATTTTGGAGAAGGTGCTGGTATAGATCACATTGCCGTCGAATACCGATTTTCCTCCATGAAGTTCCGCATCCAGCGCGGCGACTGGTGGCGGGCTAACCCCTTCAAAACGCAGCATGCCGTAAGGGTCGTCCTCAATGAGCGGGACCCCGTTTTTAAGTGCGAGCTCAACCAATTTTTTGCGTCGTTCAGTTGTTAGCGTGACACCCATAGGGTTCTGGAAGTTAGGCAGAACATATTGGAATTTGATGTTTGTACCCAAAATCTCATCCAGCTTATCGGTACAGATACCATCGTCATCGGTATCAACGGTCACGTAATTAGCGCCGCAGGCATTCCAGGCCTGCAGAGCACCCAGATAGGTAGGAGACTCGGTCAGAATACGATCTCCACGGTTGACGAAAATGCGCCCGAGCAGGTCAAGGGCTTGCTGGGAGCCGGAGGTGAGTATGATATTGTCAAGTGTGGCTTTGATTCCCCGTTTCCCTACGAATTCGAGAATCCATTCACGCAATGGAGTGTAACCCTCTGTCATGGAATACTGCAGAGCTTTTTCTCCATTGTCTTTAAGTACTTTTTCGCAGGCGGCCTTGGTTCGTTCAATCGGGAAGAGCTCACTGGCGGGAAGCCCGCCGCCAAATGAGATAATGTCCGGTTGCGCAGTTATCTTGAGCAATTCACGGATGAACGAGCTTTTCATTCCTGCCGTGCGGTGGGCAAAGCGATGATCCCAGGATGTTTGCATTAGTTTTCCTCCATTTTATTTAACAAATATCAATTTTTGAGGAATCTGCTAACCACCGTGGCAGCGGTTGGCAGAGCCATTCTGTCGCCGATAGTGAGTTCGGCGGGAGGTTTCTGAGGTTTATCTGAAGAGCCCTGATAAATCCAAATGGGAGTTCCCTCAGCTGAGGATTTCACTTCAAGGAAAGCCTGTCCGGTGAGGTAACCTTCCTGGTCAATGGCACAACTGGTCACTTTGCCGACCACCCGGCCTTTACTGTCGATTATCGGGTCGCCCAGGCGAGCCATGCGCACACCTTTCTCGTTGAAGCGGAAACGCACAACCACACCCGTTCGCATGCGTTCGCGATCCCTGAAAGCGCTTCGTCCGATAAACCAGGAGGAGTTCATCTTAATGAACGGCAAGAAACCTGCCTCGCTGACCATCAGGTTCAACTCACCACCCATTTCGTGCCCGTACAGAGGCAGGCCGGCTTCAGTGCGCAGCGAGTCGCGCGCACCTAAACCGCAAGGAAGCATCCCCATGGGAGTTCCCACGCGCATGATCTGGTTCCACAGATTTACGACATTGTCGGGATGAACGAACAGTTCAAAGCACATGCGCTCGCCGGTGTAACCCGTGCGGGAAACGATCACATCCATACCTGCCAGTTTGCTTTCTACCAATTGTCCGCGGTTGAGGCGCATGATTTTTCGACTCTCAGCAGGGGTGGCCAGCTTCAGCAGGATATCCCGACTGAGCGGGCCTTGCAACGCGATGTCCACGAGCATGTCTTTGCCCTCTTTGGGGTCTTTAAGGTTGCGCAAAATGACTTTGCGTCCGGGCACGATTGCCCAGGGGCGTTCAGTATCGATGAGCACTTTGCCTTCACGGACCGCATTCAACCAAGCCCAGTCCTTGGCTTCATTAGCGGCGTTAACTACCACGAGGTATTTTTGTTTTCCGTGGCGGTATACCAGAAGATCATCAATGACGTTGGCTTGCGTATCGAGGAAGTGTGTGTAATAGGAATCACCCAGTTTTAGGGTGACGATATCGTTGCCGGTAACAGAATCGAGGAAGAGGCTGGCATCCGGACCTTCAGCCAGGAAGACGCCCATATGCGTAACATCAAATAACCCAGCTGCCGTACGCGTGGCGTTATGTTCTTCGAGCACGGAGGTATACCACACAGGCAGTTCCCAACCCGCGAAGGGGATCAGTTTCGCGCCCAGACTCACGTGCGTATCATAAAGCTTGGTCCTCTTGAGTGGCTCATCCTTGGGTTCCTCCCAGACAAACTCAGGTTTGGCCTTTTTCTTCACGCCTTTATCCATGCCAACGAAGTAGGGCTTGTTCTCATCCACACGGTCTCCGCTTAGCAATTTCTCCACCGGTTTTGCGCGCAGAATAGAAATGGGGCCGGGAATACGCTGACATTTGTCTTCATCGTAGTAGATAAAGGCACTGGAAATGCCGTTCAGCCAAGTGCCAGCCAGACCAGCCTGGTCAGAGGGGACGGTCAGATTGAAGCGGTTGGGGGTTATGCAGGTGAGCGTACCTTCCACCGTTCCCATAGTTGTATTCAAGGAAGTGGGTTGGGCTTCGCCCGGTTCCAGACCTTCAATATCGGAGGTGAAGGCAAAAGTCATAAAGGCGCGCACCTTCTCTCCCGAGAGTTCGAAACCAGCTAATTCACCTTCAAACTTATCGTCGATAAAGAAGTAATGCGGATAGGAACTGGTTTTCCCAATCTTGTCGATGGCAGGTTGGCGCTCTGCCAGATCACGTACTGCTACACTGACCTCTGTAAAGGTTTTGAAGTCCACCTTGGCACGGGTTTTATTTCCCACGCGCGCGCACATAAGATAGGGTGTGGTTCCACGGAAGAGCTTGGCGATCTGCCCGGCGATTTCAACAAAATCAGCTTCTTTAAATCCGCGCTGCGTAAGCCAGGGCGATCCTAAGCGGATGCCGCTGGAGGAGAGGGCGGACCGGTCTCCCGGGATTGTGTTGCGGTTGGCAACGATGCCGGCCAGATCAAGAATGCGGGCACCCAGGTCCCCATTCAGCGGGATACCATCTTCACTCTTGAAGGTCTTGCAGTCAATTAGGCACATGTGACTGTCTGTACCTTTGTAAGGCACGCGCACATTGTTATCCATGAAACCTTGGGCCAATGCCTTGGCATTCTTAACCATTTGCTGCTGCAGGGCTTTGAACTGCTTGGTCTTGGCCAGTTTGAAAGTTAACGCAAGGGCAGCGATCGTGTTCATGTGCGGGCCGCCCTGTTCGCCAGGGAAGACGCCCTTATCGATGCGTTCGCCCAATTCGCGGTCGTGGCAGATCAAAACTGCCCCGCGGGGGCCGCAAAGGGTCTTATGCGTGGTGAAGCTGACAATATCAGCAATGCCAATGGGGGATTTTGAAACACCAGCGGCTACCAACCCGGCGATGTGAGAGATATCAGCCAACAGGTAAGCACCCACCTCATCCGCGATCTTTCGGAAGGCACGCCAGTCTGGAATCCATGGGTAGGAGGTATAACCGGCAACTATCACTTTAGGTTTACAGGCTTTGGCCTGCTCCATGATTACATCGTAGTCCAACTTTTCAGTGTGAGGGTCCACAGTATAGTGGAAGGCGTTATAGAACAAACCACTGCGATTGACCGGTGAGCCATGTGTCAGGTGGCCGCCATGCAGTAAATCCATACCCAAAATAGCGTCTCCTGGTTCAATCAAGGCGGTGTAAACAGCTGTATTGGCAGGGGCACCGGAAAGCGGTTGAACGTTGACCCACAGATCATCGGGGATCAGGTTGTTAGCCGCAAAAAGTTCCGCGCAACGCCGACGTGCCAAAGCTTCTATCACATCGGCATATTCCACCCCTTTGTAATAACGGGCATCACTATAGCGGCGGTATGTGTTCAATTGGTGAGCATAATCCAGAATTTCATCTTCGTTTTGGTAGCGGGTTTCCGGGCGGGGGTAACCTTCGGCGTAAATGTTGGTGAAGGAAGAAGAAAGAAGCTGCCTGACAGCCCATGGGGCTATGCTCTCGCTGGGAATCATCACCAGTCTGCGGGCCTGCCTTTCATCCTCAAAGCCTGTCAATTTGTAAACGTCGGGGTCGATTTCCTTTATCTCCTGATCAAATAAAAAATTGTTCATTACACTGATCCTCTGCAAATTAATTGAAATGATAACTTCCCTGGAAACAGGAAGTTGAATAGATACTTAAAACCGCGTGAAACTTGAAATCTGAATGAAATGGAAAACAGGCGAATCAACTCGAGCCTGGTTCTTTCCCTTTTAGGCAGGCTAATGTTCAACATTAATCTAATTCTACTCCATTCGTCTCTGGTTTTGCTTTTTGGATCATTTATTCTCCCATAAATGTGTAGAAGGCTGACTTTTATTGGCCGGTCCTGACCACTATAATGAAATTTGATACACTTGGTTATTGCCAGGATAGAGATGGAATTGAAAGATTATTCAGACGAAGTTGCACTGATCGATACAGCCAAACAAGATCCGGCTGCCTTTGGTCTGCTTTATTCTCGTTATGTTGAGCGTATCTACCGCTATGTTTATTTTCGTGTAGGGGGTGTCAGCGACGCCGAGGACATCACATCCAAAGTATTTGTGCGGGCGTATCAGAATTTAAAGCGCTACAGGCACCTCGGGCTGCCTTTTTCGGCTTGGCTCTACCGTATTGCGCATAATCAGGTAGCCAATTTTCATAGAGACCGGGGACGTTATCGGGAAATCGCCATTGATGACATGAACTTGCCTGATGGAGGAAGTTGGCAGAGGCTGCCTGAAACGGTTGCGGTTTCTAACGAGGAAACAGATCTGTTGATGCGCATGGTAAATGATCTGCCGGAACAAAGAAGAGAATTGATCATGCTTAAATTCATCCACAAGCTCTCCAACGAGGAGATTGCGAAGGTTTTGGATAAAACTGAAGGGGCAATCAAGAGCCTTTATCACCGCACTCTGCTGGAACTAAGGGACAGGATGAAGAACTATGGTTGAGCACAGACCGTGACGGATTGAAAACCTATGAAAAAATTTTAAAGGTGGCAGTGATGGAATTTGATGCGGATTTATTGGCTTTTGAAACACAAATCAGCAAACGTCTTGATGAGGTATTGCCTGATCGTTACTTTCTGGAATCTCTGCGGGACAAACTCGGCAAGTTGTCACGCAGGCAAATGGGGCCGCTACAGCGCTGGCTTTGGTCTTTACTGGTAGTGTTGTTAGCTGGATTACTGATCTATGGATTGGGAATGCGGAAAAAAACAAGAAATTAATCACGGTCTCGTAAAAACTCAATTTTTCTTTTAAGATCAAGTGGGCTCGGGCCTACAAGGATGGAACCATCTGGAAATTTGATGGTTGGCGTAGAACGGTTTCCACCGCTCATTTTGAAAACAAATTGCTCCCCTTCTCTATTTTGGTCAATATCCACAAAATCGTAGGGTTCTTCAAGCGAATCCAAAACGTCAACTGCAACCTGGCAATCAAAACACCAACTTGTGCCGTAAACCTTTATGCATTTTTTAGGTTTCCGTTTCCACATGTGAAAGAAATCATTGACGCACATCAAGTCAATTCTACGACCCACATATGAAGATGATGTAAATTATTCGATAAGGTTTAAAGATTCAGCATGTACGTTTCTTCGCTGCTTTAATCCACCCAATTTCCAACCAGCCAGTAGCGGAAATCTTTGCCATTGTAACTGTCGATGGCGGCAATAATGCCGTAGACCAGACTGCCAAAAGGAATGAGACTGACGATTAAGGCCAGCGGGATGCAGCACAGGCCAATGAGCACAAAGGAGAGAACGCCTGTGATTGCCCATAAGAATCCGGATAGCAAGCCTCCCAAAAAGAAAAAAACCAATTGGAAGTATATTGCTTGCAAGCTCTGTCTGGCAACAAATTTAGAACGATCCTTGTACGCAAAATAGATGATCACCGGGGGAATCAATCCGAGGTAACCGGTGATAAGGTTCAATAAGATGCTTAGGTGGGAAAAAAGAGCCAGTGTGTGTTCCTCTGACTCCTGAAGTGCAGGGGGTTGGGGTGTTGGATTCACTGGGTAGGCATAGGCTGAGTCATTCTGGGGTTCCTGTTCCTTAAAATTGGTTTTGTCTGTCATGTTTCACCTCTTTTTGATAGATTAAGCTTAACATAGATTGTATCCGCTTGTATTAACAGGAACCGAAGATAATCTTGTGTTTTTGTTAAATCAAAACAAGGCCGCAGAAGCAGCCTTGTTTGAATCCGCGAATACTAAGCCCAGCCCTGTTGCTTGATGAAATCTGTCAGGAAGGGGATGGTAATGTACTCGCCCTTGTTGGCTTTGATTCCCCAGATGATGGCTAAAACAAATCCCGCAAGTCCAACGAGACAGCCAATCAGGAAGAGTGGCGCGAGAAGAGCTGCGAGTATCCCATAGACTATACCGAATGCCAAAGCCTGCGGCGCGTGCGCACGGATAAAGGGTCTCTTTTTCTTTTCGTCCAGCAGCAGTAAAATTGCAGGGACGATGGGGGTCAGAATGTAGCTGAGCATAGCCCAAAGCTTGTCATCGGAAGTGATCCCGGGATCTACAAAAGACGGTGCAGGATCCACTGGCGTTTCAGGTTGGAAGGGTTGTTCCGGTTCGTTTGGCGGGGTATAAGTTTGATAATCAGACATAGTATCCTCCGTATATAGGTGGGTTAATTAAACTTAATTCTACTATAATTTACCAGCAAACAATATTGCGGGGCTTTGATGTTAGAATACTGAACATGTCTGTTCGGATCGTCTTTATGGGGTCTCCCTCTTTCGCGCTGCCCAGTTTGGAAGCACTGCACCAGATGTATCAAGTGGTTGGTGTGGTAACTCAGCCAGATAAACCTGCTGGAAGGGGGCGTAAACCAACATCATGCCTGGTAAAGAATCTGGCTGACAGGTTGGGGCTACCTGTTTACCAACCGGTTTCACTGCGCACATCCGAAGCGCTTGAACAACTGCGTGCCTGGGAACCTGATCTCATCGTAGTGGCAGCATATGGACTCATCCTGCCCAAGACGATTTTGGATCTGCCCCCCAAGGGCTGCCTTAACGTGCATGCCTCCCTGCTGCCAAGATGGCGTGGGGCTGCGCCAATTCAGGCGAGCATTGCTGCCGGGGATTCCACTACCGGTGTGACAATCATGTTAATGGATGAAGGGTTGGATACCGGCCCCGTTCTGAGTCAGCGGGAGGTTCCGCTGCGGCCTTCTACCACTGCTGAAGAGCTTACAGAGCAGCTGGCTTACCTGGGCGCGAAGACCCTTATTGAAATTCTCCCCGCGCATCTCAATGGCTTATTGTCTCCCTCACCGCAATCTGGACCGCAGGTGACTTATGCCCATCTGCTCAAAAAAGAGGATGGACTCCTGAACTTTAACGAGCCAGCCTTGCAGCTCACACGCAAGGTTCGTGCCTATCATCCCTGGCCGGGCACCTACTTTATGGCCTTCGGAAAGCGTATCAAGGTATTGGAAGCACATGTGCATGATACTTTCTCGAGTGTGAGTGGGGAACATTACATTGTCAACGGGCTGCCGGCGGTGGGCACAGCTGAAGGGCTGCTGGTTTTGGATGTTCTGCAGCCCGAGGGAAAAACTGCAATGCGGGGTGAAGATTACCTGCGCGGTCAACCTGCTTGGCTGGAATAAATTAATCCGTTTGTTTAAAAAAGTTGCTGCGCCACTCGTAGAGTAGATTGAGTGCCTGGATGGGGGAGAGCGCTTCCAGGTCCACGCGTTTAAATGCCTCGATGAGCGGATTATTTTCCGGGAACAGGCGTAATTGGTTATCCGCCGCGCTTTGTTCCGGCAAGGCTTTACCGGAGCTTATTTCCAGTTGTTTAAGGATCTCATTGGCACGCGTGACAACGGGTGTGGGCATTCCGGCCAGTTGGGCAACATGAATACCATAGGATCGGTCAGCGCCACCGGGAACGATCTTGTGCAGGAAAACAACTTTGCCTTCCGATTCAGCCACAGCTACGTTGTAATTGCGGACTCCGGGGAGGAGTTCTGCCAGACTGGTGAGCTCGTGGTAGTGGGTGGCGAAAAGCGTAAATGGCTTCAGTTTAGGATGGCTGTGCAGATATTCGATAATCGACCAAGCAATCGAGAGACCGTCATAAGTGGATGTGCCGCGCCCGATTTCATCCAAAATAAGCAAACTGCGGGGCGTGGCATTATTAAGGATGTTAGCGGCTTCAATCATTTCCACCATGAAGGTGGATTGACCGGCATGAATGGCATCCTGCGCGCCAATGCGGGTGAATACACGGTCAATCAAACCAATGCGCGCGGACTGCGCGGGCACAAAACTGCCGATCTGTGCCATCAGCACGATCAATACCACCTGTCTTAAAAAGGTAGATTTACCGCTCATATTAGGACCGGTAATCACGCGGATGATCTCTCCGGGTTCAAAAACAGCATCGTTAGCCACAAAGCGGTTTTGGTCGGTGAAGCGTTCCACAACCGGGTGTCTGCCGGCAATGATTTCAAGGCATTTTTCTGCCTGGACTTCCGGCCGGACGTAGCCATTAAGCGCGGCAACAGTGGCAAGGCTCACAATGGCGTCCAGTCTGCCCAACGCTCGGGCAGCGGCAAGCAGTTGGCTGGCATGGGCATTAATGCTCTCGCAAACACTTCTATAAGCCTTAAGCTCAGCCTCATGAATCTCAGCTTCTGCATTGAGCACCAAAGATTCGTATTCTTTGAGTTCCGGTGTGATGAAGCGTTCTGAATTGACCAAAGTCTGCTTTCGGATGTAATTATCCGGCGCGTTGGCAGCGTTTCCCCGGCTGATCTCGATATAGTAACCGAATACCTTGTTGTAACCCACCCGCAGGGTTTTAATTCCGGTGCGCGCGCGTTCCAGCCCTTCCAGGTTGGCAATCCACTCCCGGGCGTGGCGGGAGGCGCCCAGAATGGCATCAAGTTCAGTCGAAAAACCAGGCTTGATTATGCCAATTGCGGCGGTTGTGGCTGGCGGGTCCTCAGTAATCGCCTGCTCCAGCAGGTCTGCCAGCTCTTCGAATGAATCAAATGATCCCTTGAAGGGTTCTAACTGAGGGGCATCTTTGGGCAGGATAGCTTTCAACGCCGGAAGCCGCTGGAGGTCTTCCCGCAGGGCAATGAGTTCCGGCGGACGAACAGCATGGGTGCTTACCCGGTTGACCAGGCGTTCCAGATCGTGAAAACCTGCCAAAATTGAGTTGACCTCATAGCGGAGCACACCATTCTGGAAGAAGAAATCCACCAAATCCAGGCGTTCCTGAATAGCGGACAGATTGAGTAACGGTTTATTGACCCAGCCGTGCAGCGTGCGTTTTCCCATGTGGGTTTTGGTCTTATCCAATACGCCCAGGAGTGAGCCATCCAGCTTGCCTTCCCGCAGGGTTTCAGTCAGCTCCAGATTGCGCCGGGTCTCAGCATCCAAGAGCATAAAATCCGACTGGCTGTAAGTGGAAAAAGAGCTCAACGTCGGTAGACCTGATTTTTGCGTCTCGAGCAGATATTTGAGCAGCCCGCCGGCGGCACGTACTGCCAGGGGCATGTTTTTGAGTCCAAATCCGTCCAATGTGGCTACATTGAACTGGCGTTTTAATAGTTCCTGAGCCCTGCCGGGTTCAAAATACCAGTTGGGGACAGTAGTGACATGCTCTGTCAGCCCATTGGGCAGAGGCTGTGAGTCGGCGGCAAGCACTTCGGCAGGATTTAATCGTCTCAATTCTGCTTGCACGAGTGAAATGATTTGATCATGCTCCAACTCAGTTCCGCTGAATTCTCCCGTGCTGATATCGGCAAAAGCAAGGCCTGCGCGGTTCTCCTGAATGCAGAAGGCTGCCAGATAATTGTTCCGTCCGGCGGGTAGCAGACCGGGTTCGGTAACTGTCCCGGGTGTAACGACTCTAACAACTTCACGCGGAAAGAGCCCGCGTTCCCCTGCCTCGGACCCCATTTGCTCACAGATAGCAACGTGATAGCCTTTTTCGATCAATCGTCCCAGATAGTTATCAACCGCGTGAAAGGGGATGCCAGCCATAGGCACGCGCACACCCTTAGCGACAGGCCGTGAGGTGAGTACGATATCCAAAGCCTCAGAGGTTTTTTGGGCATCCTCATCAAAGGTTTCATAAAAATCACCCAGCCGGAAAAAAACAATTGCGTCCGGATATTGCTTTTTGATCTCAAGATACTGCTGACGCAGCGGGGTGATGCGATCGGCCATGTTATTTCAAAGTCTCGCGGATATACTGAGGCACCTGGTCAAGGGCTTCACTGAGTTTTGTTGCGTCTTTACCGCCAGCTTGTGCCAAATCGGGTTTGCCTCCTCCGCCGCCCCCGATAATGGCAGCGATACGGCGGATGAGATCTCCGGCTTTCAAACCGCGCTCGATCAGGTCTGGAGTGACTGCCGCGATCAGGCTGGGTTTGCCATCTTTCTGGCTGCCTAAAACCACGATACCACTCTGATACTTCTGACGGAATTCATCAGTAAGCTGCCGCAAAGTGTCCATGTCCGAGTCTGGGATGATCGCAGTCAGGAAGGGTACGCCCTCCACTTGTTTAAGCTCTTCAAGGAAAGTCCTGAAAGTCTGATGGGCTAGTTGGTTGCGCAGCTCCTGGGCTTCCTTCTCGCTAAGATGCAGGGATTCTTTCATTTTCTCCAATTTGGGCTTTAGCTCAGTCGGGCTGGATGCCATGATGGTGCTTATCTCATTGAGAAGATTAAGGCGTTCCCGGGCGAAGATGTAAGCGCCAGAACCGGTAACTGCTTCGATACGGCGCATGCCAGCAGCGATGCTGGATTCAGCAATGATATAGAACGCACCGATATTGGCTGTGTTTTCCAGATGGGTGCCGCCGCAAAGTTCATAAGAGAAAATTTCTTCTGCTCCAATCCGGACTGTACGCACTTCAGCGCCATATTTCTCACCAAAGAGGGCTGCGGCGCCCTCCGCTTTGGCCTGATCGAGTGGTTTGATCTGTTTCACGACTGGATAGTCTGCCCAGATGGCTTTGTTGACGAGGGCTTCGATCTCAAGCAGTTTGTCTTTACTGACTGCCTGGGGGTAATTGAAGTCAAAACGTAAGCGTTCCGCGTCCACCGCGGAGCCAGCCTGATGCACTTGCTCACCGAGGACTTTACGCAGGGCGGCGTGCAGCAAATGCGTGGCAGTATGGTTACGCATGATGGCATGACGGCGTTCCCAGTTGACCCGTACCAGCACCGGGTCGCCTGCTTTTGGCTCTCCACTTACCACTTTGCCAGTATGGATGATGGCTCCAGCGGCTGGCTTGCTGACTGAGGTGACTTCCATCTCCCATTTTCCAGCTGGAACAGAGAGAATACGGCCGCTATCTGCCACTTGTCCGCCCGATTCGATATAAAGGGGGGTGCGGTTGAGCAGGACTTCGACGTCTTCGCCGGGATAAGCGTGTTCAACCTCGCTGCCCTCCCGGAAGATTGCCAAAACTTTTGCCTCGGCCTGCAAGCCTTGGTATGGATCATAGGCTACGCCCTCACGCGGCAAGTCACCGGATTGGATCAGGCTATCAAGCGTATTGGCATACAGTTCTACATTTTTGACCTTGCTGTCGTCTGCGGTTGTGCCTTTTCCTGAGGCAAGGCGGTGGGCTTCCATGGCAGTAAAGAAGCCCTCTTCATCCACAAGCAATCCTTCCTCACCGAGGATATCGCGGGTAATCTCGAGCGGGAAGCCCAAAGTGGCATAGAGATCAAAGGCTGCCTCACCGGAAAGCGTGTTGGACTGTTCGGATTTCAATCGGGTGATATGGTCTTTGAGTTCAGAAAAACCTGTATCCAGCGTTTCATTAAAACGCTGCTCTTCACGGGTGAACGTTTCCAGGATGAGACTGCGGTTCTGCTCCAATTCCGGGTAGGCTTCATGGTAGGAATTAATCACAATTTTCGCCACCTGTGCCATGAATGGTTCAGTGAGATTGAGTTTTCGGGCAAAGCGGCTGGCACGGCGGATGATCATGCGGCAGACGTAATTGCGCCCGATGTTGCCGGGTATAACGCCATCGGCAATAAGGAAAGAAGCTGCGCGTACATGGTCGGCAATGACTCGGTAAGGGGTCAGGTTTTGCTGCCGTTTAACGTTGCTTTGTTTGGCGATCTGTTGAATTTTATCCAGGACAGGTTTGAACAGATCTATTTCGTAGTTGCTTTTGACGTTCTGGATAATGGAGACGATGCGCTCAAAGCCCATACCTGTATCCACATGTTTTTTGGGCAGGGGCAGGAATTCGGTGGGGGAGACGCGGTTGTATTGGATAAAAACGTTGTTCCAAATCTCCACAATACGATTGCAGTCTCCATTGACTTGGCAGACATGCCCTGGAATGCTCTGCATGTCACAAGCTTCTGGGCCAAAATCGTAATGGATCTCCGTGCAGGGACCGCAAGGGCCTGTTTCTGCCATTTCCCAAAGGTTATCGTGCCGGTCACCCCAAACGAGGTGACTGGGCTCAAAATTGGGCTGGCGCAGCCAGGCGGCTGCGGCTTCATCATCCTGAGGGAGGACTCCCTCGTTATCCCGGAAGGTGGTTGCGTATAGACGTTTAGGATCCAAACCCCATACTTCGGTAAGGAGCTCCCATGACCAGGCAATGGCTTCGTCTTTGTAGTAGTCGCCAAAGGACCAGTTGCCCAACATCTCGAAGAAGGTATGGTGACTATCGTCCCGGCCGACCGTATCGAGGTCGTTATGTTTACCGGAGACGCGCAGACATTTCTGGCTGTCCACCGCCCGGTTGTAGGGGCGGGTGTCGGTGCCCAGGAAGACGTCCTTAAATTGCACCATGCCGGCGTTGGTGAACAGCAGGGTGGAATCACCGCCCGGGACGAGCGAGGCAGAGGGCACGTGCGTATGCCCGCGGGCAACGAAGAAGTCGATAAAGGATTGTCTGACCTGATTACCAGTTAAATACATAATTATCTCCGAGAGAGTGTTTAGAACAGAAATTATACCCTTTTCAGGGGGTACTCTGGAACATTCTGTGTGAATCGGGATGCTTGGAGAGGTTGCTGGGTTTATTAGGATGACGTTTAGAGTTACTGACCTGCCTTAGGTGGAAGAGAGTCTTGTCATTTCGGGCGCAGCGTGGGAATCTGGTTTTGAGGTTGATTCGAACTGACAAAAGATAAAACCAGATCCTCACGTCACTCCGTTCTTCAAGATGACGAGGTGGGTTGCTGACGCTCCTCAGAAGGACGGAAAGGGATACGAACACTCCTTACAAATACGAATCTTATCGTTGCAAGCGACCTATTCTTTGCCATCGGCTGGTCAATTTATTATTTACGTGCTTCAGTCCATACTCTGCCGGCCGGCAAGGGCGCGTTGGAGCGTGGTTTGATCAGCGTACTCAATGTCCCCTCCGACCGGAAGGCCGCGTGCCAAGCGGGAGACCTTGATCCCCATGGGGGTAATACGCTGCTGTAGGAACAACGCGGTGGCATCCCCTTCCAAACTGGGGTTGGTGGCAATGATCACTTCTTTGATCTGGCTGCCGTTCAATCTTTCGAGGAGGGGAAAAACCTTAATTTGGTCAGGTCCGATGCCCTCAATCGGCGATAGTACGCCCTGGAGCACATGGTATTTCCCTTGGTAAGCCCCTGTGCGTTCAATAGCGATTACATCCAGGGGTTCCTCTACCACGCAAAGCACATTCTCATCGCGCGTACTGGAAGCGCATATTTCACAAAGGTCTTCATCCGCCAGGGTGATATTAAAACACTGCCGGCAGTGTCCGGTTCCCGTCTTCATGTTCTCAAGCGCTTTGGCCAAATCCAAAGAGACCTCATCGGGGGCTTTTAGTAGAAAAAAAGCCAGTCGGGAGGCCGTCTTGGGTCCTATTCCCGGCAGGCGGGAAAGCGAGTCGATCAGGAACTGAACAGGGTCCGGGATTGCTCGCATCGACTTACCGCCCCATTCCGAAACCGGAAAGCATATTGGTGAAGGGGGCCATTTTCTCTTCTGAAAGCTTTTTGGTGCTTTCCAAGGCTTTGTTCACGGCAGTGAGCAGCATGTCTTCCAACATTTCTGTGTCACCATCCTGGAGCAGGTCCGGTGCTACTTTGATTCCTACCACGCGCTGATCGCCAGTCATGGTGACAGAGACACCCCCACCGCCAGCGCTTTCGGTAATTTCTTCATTGGCAAGGGAAGCCTGAGCCACCTCCATCTGCTCCTGTAATTTGGCAATTTGAGCCATCATGTTACCGCCACCGCGGGGCTGCGGTGCGTTATATCCTTTTGCCATTTCTTACTCCTTTTTCTTATTATCCAACCTGCGGACTTTGCCGCCCAGTTCTTTTTCGGTCAACTCCACCAAACCACCCGGGATGAAATCCGGTTTGTTCTGGCTGCTTTGATCGCTTGTGCAGACCACCTGAATCTCCCGTCCGAAAATGGAAGAAAGCACCTTGCGAAAGCTGCGAAGGTTCTTTTCCTCATTCATCTTCTCGCAGAGCAGGTCGCTCTTGAAATTGAGTGTCAGGTTGTTTGCCTGAGCTTCCTTGAGGGAGGAAGAGTTCAGCAGAGCGTGGCAGATTGTGTTTTCGCTGCGCACAGACCGCTTGATTGATTCCCACTGTTCAGAGACTATTTCGAATGTCAGCGGAGCGGTTTTGTCCACCGCTTTAGGGGCCTCCTGAACCTGCACAGGATTAACCGCCTGCTCCACAGGGGTGGCTTCAGACACAGGCTGTACCGCAACAGGCGGAACAGTTGTTTTGATTGGCGGAGCTTGTGTTTTGGTGACAACCGAAGTTGTACTCCGTTGGGTCGTCTCTGTTTGCGGTCCCAGACAGGAGGCAGCGTAAGCCAACTCCAGGCCCAGGCCAGGATGCCAATTGGCTTTAAGATCAGTGGCGGCTTCGCTGAAGCGTGTAATGGTTGCCACCAGATGATTTTGGTCAAAAGCTTTGGACTGAGTTGTCATTTGGCCGCGCAGCTCGGGCAGAACTTCCAATGTTTTCCCCGCGCCCAGTTTGATCGTGAGCAGGCTGCGCAAATAGTCCACAATCTGACGGGCGAATTGTCGTGGATCTGCTCCGCCATCCAGGGCCTGGTGAATAAGCGTAAGCCCTTTGCCGCTGTCCTGATCGAGCAGAGCGTTGGTGAGGTCTACCACAGTCTGGCTGGTTGCCGTACCAAGCATATCCTGGGCGATTGACAGTGTGATGCGGGAGGACATGGAGGAGAGCTGATCCACCAGGGAAGTGGCGTCGCGCAGACTGCCGGTGGACTGCCTCGCGATCAGATGCAGGGCTTCTTCCTCGATGTCTATGTTTTCTTTTTCGCAGAGCGGTTTAAGGTTCTCGACGATGGTTTGTACCGGGATACGGCGGAACTCGTGACGCTGGCAGCGTGAAAGCACAGTAGCAGGGATCTTGTGAATTTCAGTCGTGGCAAGGATAAAGATCACGTGTGCCGGCGGTTCCTCAAGAGTCTTCAGCAGGGCGTTGAAAGCTGAAGTAGAGAGCATGTGCACTTCATCGATGATGTAAACTTTGTATTTACCCTGGCTGGGAGCGAAGCCAACTTTATCGCGCAGGTCACGAATGTCATCCACGCTGGTGTTGGAGGCGGCATCGATTTCAATCAGGTCCAGAAAACGTCCCGCGTTCACTGCCTCGCAGTTTTCGCATTTATCACAAGGCCGTTTGGCCGCATCTTCATGCAGGCAGTTGACTGCCTTGGCAAGCAAGCGGGCACTGGTGGTCTTGCCCGTACCACGGGGGCCAGCAAAAAGATAGGCATGCCCCACACGGTTGGTGGCAATTGCATTCCTGAGGGTCTGAACTACCGGTTCCTGCCCGACCACCTCTTCCCAAAGGCGCGGACGCCAGGTTCGATAAAGTGCTTGTGACATTAAAACTCCTTAAGGCAGGTCGTAGGTGGCTTGCAGACCACCTTGTGAATCTTTAAGTTGAATCGTTTCCCCACTTTCCCACAGAGCAGAATCCAAACCCCAAAAGAGTTCAATCACGCTGTTGGTGCCGATACGGGAATACAGACGTACAGCCCCCTGCGAGTTCAAGCTCAGATTGGGGAAATGATAAAGCTGCTTGCGGCTGCCTTGCAGGGTCCATCCTTCCAGGTTAATAGGCTCGCTGCCTTGATTGCGGATGAGGACGTATTCCACATTTAAGTCTCCTGCCCCAAAGACTGCCTCAATCTTGACTTGTACCGGGACAGAACCCCTGGGTTGAGGAGACTCGATCTTGATTGGCTCATCTTGAGCAGGGTGCAGATTGGATGGCGTTGGGGCAGTTGTTCGTTGAAAGAAACCGGGAAAGGGTGTGTCCGTTTGTTTGCCGCGTTCCCATAGCGTCAGCACCACCAGAATCGTAAGTGCTGATACCAAAATATTCAGGAGAAGAAAGGGAAAAATGTGTTTCCAGAATTTCATAGCGTGGTGTTAATCATAGCATAAAGTTGCTGCTTTTATATGACCGGGGCTGCGAAGAGAGGCAGAGCGGCTTGAACGAAGAGTGCAAAATATTGTAATGACAGGATTACATTTTACAAGATGATAACATTTACTTTATTGTTTATTAATCAGAACTTGTTATGATAGGTTCACTTCAGGTAAACATTGTTTCTCTCCTTTCAAGAATGCCTGAAGTGGGATCAGAATGTGACTCAACACGATATTGATCTAAAGTAAACGAGGCGCAGGTGAGGCGCCTCGTTTACTCGTTAAAAAACTATTCTTAGAAATTATTATATTTTTCCTGGTGACGGGCTGCGATTTCCTGTATCTGCCCGATGTGATCGCGCTGATGCCAAAGCACGCGCCGAACAAGTTTTCGCGGGGACCACTTTTCATGGTTCTCTGTGATTACCAAATCAAGTCCTTCCAGACTCGGAAGCAGATTATTAAAGTTCATGGAAGAGGCAGTTAGTTGAGTGATAACACCTTTTTCCTGCAAGGCGGGCAGGTTGGGGTTAAAAATGCTTTGGTACCAGCGTTCTGCCCGAACCAGGTGTCTTAATATATGTTCTATGGACCAAGGTTCGTCCCGGGAGGTTTTTTTTAATAAATCCGTCGGCAGTGTTTCAATACCGGACAACAGTTCCTGCCGCTGCCACTTAAAAACAAGAAGACACCGTTCGATGTCTTCCTGACTCAATGGCCTCAGGTCATTCTGAAAGAAGGCATTGACCTCATAATCCTGGTTCTCAATCTTCGTTTGATAGTCTTCAAAGACCTCTAAAACACGAAAATCCAAGTCATCCAGATGGAACCATGGGGTATCTGTGTGTAAATTGACCCAGGTCTCGTACTTTATCAGTGCTTGTGGAAAGCGCAGAAGCGCTTCGGCATCATCCTCACCATAAGTAAAGACTCCAGGGAAGTCCAAACCCCAACACAGAATACGATGTCCTTCTAGATTGTGTTCAAGGGCTAATCTGATGAGCACAGAAATCAATCCATAAAAACGGGCAGATGGCCAAGCGCTACGATCTTCATCCAATTGGCACGATCGCCTTCAGTGAGGATGGCCGCCTCGGTGGCAACTTCCCCGCCAGCTTTTTCCACGATCAGACGCATACCCTGGAGGGTGGAACCAGTGCTGATGACGTCATCAAGGATCAGTACTTTCTTCCCACGCACCAATTCCAGGTCTTTCTCGTCCAAAAGAAGCTGTTGCGGTTTGCCTGTCGTTATGGAAAGCGTTTCAGCTTTGATTGCTTCTCCCATATACGGCTTATGCTCTTTACGCAGTACGATGTAGGGCTTGTGGGTCGCTCTGGCAAGCATATGTGCAATGGGAATACTTTTGGATTCAGCTGTAATGATCACGTCGTATTCGATATCCTGAAGTTTTTCCGCCAATGCTGCAGCACAGGCATCCACTAACTCTACATCCCCCAAAATGTTGAGAATGGCAATACGCAGCCCAGGTTTCACCTCAAATAAACGCAGGTTGCGTTTGACCCCCGCGATTTCAATAGGATAAATTTTGTGTGTATCTTTCATTAGACCTCCAATAGTATTGACCAAGTAAATTCTATTACAGAATCTCAGCATCCGTCCTAAAAGCTTTCTTTCACTGAAAGCTTTGAGTTTTTGGCTAAGAATCACCTAGTGCCGGGGACGCCGACCCCGGCACTAGTATAAGGAGGAGAAGAAGAAGAGAAGTCGCCCTTTCGATCTTATAATACAACCTCTTTATCTCGGTTGCTTGACGCTTAACCTACGATTACCCTACGATTTATGAATTCACAAACGAATCAAGGTCTTAGCCTCGAATAAGGACCTCTACTTAGATTTTTTCTCTCTCCAAGGTCCAAATGAGTTTTACCTTAATAACCGCTCTGAGGGTATGATATGAAGAATAAGTCAAAATACTAAAATGGCTGCTATCGAAACCCTTATCCTGCTTACCCCTATCGGGCGATTGTTCCTGAGGTTGTCCGATAAAGGTTTGCGCTGGATTGAGATCCTGCCTGACACCTCAAATGCGGTTCCCACAGCTCCCAGGATGTATTCAGAAGCCGGGGGTGAGGTTTGCCGACAGATTGATGCCTACTTCGCCAGCACTCTCAAGCGTTTTGATCTGCCCATTGACTGGAGTGTGTTTAAGCCCTTTCAGATTAATGTGATGCGGCTGTTAGCAGAGTTGCCTTTCGGGCAGGTAACCACATATGGCGTACTGGCGGAACGCTTAGGTAAACCCAATGGTGCCAGAGCGGTGGGCATCGCCAACGCTACCAACCCGGTTCCCATCGTACTCCCCTGCCACCGTGTGATTGCCAGCGATGGAAGTATGCAGGGCTACCGTGCCCCTCTGGGTATCCTCACAAAAGAGTGGCTCCTGCGACACGAAGGACATACCATCCGCAATCACAAACTTGCCAATGATCAACCGGAATTATTTCCCGGATAGGAAAAATAAATGGAAGAAAAGAATAAAAAATTCAAATCGGGTTTTGTCAGTATCGTGGGTAAACCCAACGTGGGTAAGAGCACACTGCTCAACCGCCTGATAGGGCAGCCGATTGCCGGCGTGTCTGCAAAGCCACAAACCACGCGCAAACGCCAACTAGGTATCCTGACCAATGAAACAGCGCAGATTATCTTTGTTGATTCCCCCGGTTTACACGAACCAAAGGACAGACTAAGTCAGTTCATTAACACTGAAGCTGAGTTCGCCCTGAAAGATGCGGATATCATCCTCTTTCTGGCCGATGGCGCCACCCCACCGGATACGCAGGATCAGCTTCTGGCAGAAAAAATCCTTGAATTGGCTGCTGGCACGCCCACCTTGATGGCCTTAAACAAAAGCGACGCAGTTTCAGGAAGGGTTTTTGCCGACAATCGGAAACTGTTTGAGAAGTTGATCCCGGAAGCCAGACAATTGCCTATTTCTGCCCAGACTGGGGAGGGTGTGGCGCAATTATTATCACTGATCGGCGAACTCTTGCCGGAAGGGCCTGAATACTACCCCCAGGACCAAATCACGGACGAATTCGAGCGTCACATAGCAGCGGAAATGATCCGCGCGGCTGCCATGTCTAACCTGGAGGATGAACTGCCCTACGCCATTGCAGTGCGCACGGATGAATACTCCGAGCGTGAAAATGGCACCATTTACATCAAGGCTACAATCTTTGTGGAACGTGATGGGCAGAAGGCTATCGTGGTTGGTAAAGGCGGGGAACGCATTAAAAAAATCGGGTCCAAGGCGCGGGTGGATATCGAAGCAATGAGCGGTGAAAAGGTCTATTTAGATTTGACAGTTAAAGTAAAAAACGACTGGAAAAATGACACCCGATTTTTGCGTGCCTTAGGGCTGGGAACAGACAGGAGTTAACTGTAAATGAATATTCACCCTCTGCTCATTCTACTGATCCTCGTCACCCTTTTTAATTGGGCTGCCGCCGCTTTGGAAAAACGCTCCTGGTACATTACCAGCAAACCGGCCGTGTTAGCAATCCTGATCCTGTGGTTTGCCCTGAATGGGGGACATGACAGGGCCCGTCTACCGTATTTGATCGCCCTGATCTTTTCTTTAATGGGGGATATCTGCTTAATCCCTCGCTCCAAATGCTGGTTCGTTTCCGGCATGGTGGCATTCCTGATTGCCCATTTCTTTTATATCTGGGCGTTTAACCGCGAGTCTGCCAGCACGCAGGCAATCTATTGGGGAGTTGCCTCGTCTTTTGTAATCTTGCTGATTACTGCGCAGGTCATTTTGAGGCAGACGAGGGATAAGCCGGAATTCCGCAATATGCGCTATGCCTTTTTGGGATATAGCGTTGCGCTGACTGTTATGTTGGTAAGTGCGGCACTCTGCCTCTGGCGCCCTGGCTGGCCGCGGAATTCTGCTGTTCTGGCAACTTTGGGCGGTGCTTTCTTCTTCGCTTCAGACACGATACTGGGGCTGGACAAGATGGGCAGGAATCTGCCCAGAGTCAGGTTCTGGGTGATTTTAACGTATCATATTGCACAATTTCTAATCACAGCTGCAGCTTTAGGACTCCCATCCTGAGCTTCAAGGCTGTGGTTTTCGAGGAAACGTCTTAACATATCGGTCTCTTTTGATACCGAAAAGTTGACTCTTTGAATTTCCGGCATTATACTAATTTGCTGTGATAATCATCCTCTGGGAGAAGAACAATGGAAAGCGCCGTCGAAACACCACAAAATAATAACCAATTGAAAGTTAAACAAAAAATCGAAGGGAAGGTTGCCAAGACTTCGCTTCAGGGCGCAGTGATTGATATTAATCACAAGCTGCCGGGCTATCTGCACGTTTCGCGTGTGGTCGATAGCAAAAATCCTGAACAGGTAATCAAGTCTCTCGAGGATGTACTCAAAGAAGGCGATACCGTGACCGTTTGGGTCAAACAACTTCACAAAGATCGTATTGATCTGACCATGATCGAGCCTTTGGCACTTGATTGGCGTGAGATCACGCCTGATAAGGTGCTGCGCGGCAAAGTGGTGCGCCTCGAATCTTTTGGAGCGTTTGTGGAACTGGGCGCTGAAAGACCCGGACTAGTTCATGTGTCTGAGCTTTCTCATACCTACGTGAAGGTCCCCTCTGAACTTCTCAAAGTGGGTGACGAAGTGGATGTGAAGGTTTTGGAAGTAGACAGGCGTAAGAAACAGATCAAACTGAGCATAAAGGCACTGCAGGAAGAGCCAGAAACTGCGATAGAGGAAAAGCGTCCTGCCCGCAAGGGAAAGGCCGCCAAAAAGGAAGAGGCTGAGGAGTCTCAGGAAGAGGTCATTCCTGATCCCACTTTTATGGAGATTGCGTTGCGTCAAGCCATGGACCGCGCGGAAAAACGCAAGCCTGCCAGCATACGCGCCAAGCGCAGCAAGTCCTACGATAGCGAGGTGGATGATATTTTTGATCGCACGATGAGGAATAAGTTGAGCGATTAGGGACAATTCGGCTTGTAAGCGAACGTCAAAGGAAGGTGCCAGAATAGTGCCTTCCTTTTTATATATTAAAAACCTGCCCAATGAAAAATATTCTGTGAAAATATAAAGGACTCTATACTCCCAGACAGCAAGGATTACGATATACTTTAACCAATCAACAAGGAAAGGAGATTACATATGGATACAACGATTGAATACATCAATGCGCTCGAAATTTTAGATTCCCGCGGCAATCCTACTGTCGAAGTGGAGGTTATTTTAGCTGATGGTAGTTTCGGAAGGGCTGCCGTGCCATCTGGCGCATCCACTGGCATTCATGAAGCTCTGGAACTGCGCGATGGCGATAAAACCCGCTATGGCGGCAAAGGCGTGCTCACAGCTGTTGAGAATGTCAATGCCGATATTGCCGACGAATTGATCGGTTGGGATGCGATCGACCAAATTGCCATTGACATGATGCTCCTGGAGATAGACGGGACAGCCAATAAATCCAAACTGGGTGCCAATGCCATTTTAGGTACCAGCCTGGCAGTGGCGAAGGCAGCTGCTGCTTCACTCGGGCTTCCACTTTACCGCTACCTGGGTGGCGTCTTCGCGCACAAACTGCCTGTACCAATGCTTAATATCCTCAATGGCGGCGCGCATTCAGGTTGGCAGTCCACTGATTTCCAGGAATTCATGGTCATGCCCTTTGGCGCCCCGACCTTTGCAGAAGGACTGCGGTGGGGAGCGGATATCTACCAGGGTCTCAAGAGTGTGCTTAAGTCCAAGGGATATATCACTTTAGTGGGAGATGAAGGTGGTTTCGCACCTCAGCTCAAAGCCAACGAAGAGGCTATTGAGGTGATTCTGGAAGCCATCGAAAAAGCAGGGCTGAAAGCAGGCCAGGATGTTGCTATTGCTTTGGATCCGGCTGCTTCGGAACTCTTTGATGAAGAAACAAAAACCTACAACCTGCGCAAAGAAGGCCGAAAACTGACCGTAGACCAGATGGTGGACTTCTGGACCACTTGGGTTGAAAAATACCCTATTGTTTCCATTGAAGATGGCTTTGCTCAGGACGACTGGGAGGGCTGGAAGGCTTTCACAGCACGCAATGGGCATCGTCTGCAAATTGTGGGAGACGACCTGTTAGTGACTAACCCCGAGCGTATTGTCCGCGCGATTGAGGAAAAAGCCTGCAACGCGCTGCTGGTTAAACTGAATCAGATCGGGTCGCTGACTGAGACCATGCGCGCGGTAAGCATGGTACAGAACAACGGATGGCGGGCAGTCTGTTCGCACCGTTCCGGTGAGACGGAAGACAACACAATTGCTGATCTCGCTGTGGCTATGAATATGGGGCAGATTAAGACCGGCGCTCCGGCACGTTCCGACCGCGTTGCCAAATATAATCAGCTTCTGCGAATTGAGCAGGAACTGGAAGAAACTGGCGAATATGCGGGTTGGGGAGCTTTGGCTTTCAAATAAACATCAATATTCTGTATTCCAAAGGCGCGGTCTGACTGCGCCTTTGCGCTTAAAGACAACAGATGGAACAGGAGAAAGGTAATAAAGGCTTTTTCCGTGCGATTTGTGAGGCGCTCCGGTCCATGATATAACACGGGCATGACACGATTTGACAGCCTGGCTCACGTCCAGTACGAAATAACGTTTTGCCGCAAATGTCCCCGGCTGGTTGCCTACCGGGAAGAGATTGCGCGTGTCAAAAGGCGGGCTTATAAAGACCAGTCCTATTGGGGCAAGCCTGTGCCAGGATTGGGAGACAGCGAAGTGAGATTGCTGGTTGTTGGTCTGGCGCCAGGAGCACATGGTTCCAATCGTACCGGCCGTATGTTCACCGGAGATGGTTCCGGAAACTTCCTTTTCCCTGCACTTTACAGAGCAGGATTTGCCTCCCAACCCGACGCCTCACAAATTGGGGATGGCTTGACGTTGTCTGATCTCTATATCACCGCGGTAGTGCATTGTGCACCACCTGTCAATAAACCCAGCCCGGAAGAAATTCGCACCTGCCTGCCTTGGCTGAAAGCGGAACTGAAATTCCTGCCAAAGTTACAGGGAATTGTAGCTCTGGGCAAGATTGGTTTTGACGGGCTGATGAGCGTGCCTGAATTTTCTGCAGCGCGCAGGCCGGGAATGCGTTTTGGGCACAATTTGCTCTATGAATTGGGCAACGGATTGCCTTGGGTGCTGTGTTCCTACCATCCCAGCCTGCAAAACACCCATACCGGCAGGTTGACAGAAGAAATGTTTGATGAAATTTGGCTGAGGGCAAAATCCAGGTTGGTTTAAGGTTTGGGCTTCCGCGTTTTCTCGTGATAAAAGTAATTAGTTAGCTGAATCTGGTTTTCCTGGGCAAATTGCTGCATTTCAACACTCAGGGTTTCCCAGTAACTGTCATCTTTATCGCGGTAGATCCGTTCATAAAGCGGGAGCAGGTCAGGGTATTGCGCTCTGATGTAATTCAGGATCACGATACGGTAGTCGCCCCTTAAATTCAGGTTTTCCATCCAGATTTCGTCTGCAATCCCTTTTACCGCGAGACAGATTTCCTTCGGTTCGGTGATGCGGGGGAAGATGGGGGAGATGAACACACCGGTACGAATGCCGGCTTGTTTCAAGCCGCGCAAAGCGTCAATTCGGCGCTGGATGGTGGTGGTTTCTTCCATGTCTTTACGGAAGCGCTCATCCAGGGTGTTGATGGAAAAGGTGACCTGCAGGCACTCAAATTGTTTAAGCAAGTCAATGTCGCGCAGAACCAGCGTGGATTTTGTGAGGATGCTGATATGCGCTTCGATGCCCTGCAGTCCCTCCAGCAACACGCGCGTACGTTCAAATTGCTTTTCCTGCGGAAGGTAGGGATCCGTGACGGTACCAAAGTTAATCTTCTTGCCGGCATAACGCGCCGGCTTTTGAATAGGCGGCCAGATTTTTACGTCCACAAAACTGCCCCAGGGTTCCGGATGATTGGTAAAACGTTTCATAAAGGAAGCGTAGCAGTACTTGCAGGCATGTGAACATCCAATATAAGGATTGGCTGCAAAATCAGCCCCCGGGATGCGGGTAGGCGTGAGGATGGATTTGACAGGGATCACCCGCACTTGCATAGTTGCCTTATCCGAAAACAGCTTTGGAGAGGATTTCGGCGATATCCCCGTGCACCAGCAGCGTCGCAAGTGAATCCATGGGGGTAGGGTCGCGGTTGATCATTACCAGGTTCCGTCCATGGAAGAATTGAAGCAATCCGGCTGCCGGATAGACGACCAATGAGGTACCCCCGATGAGGAGAGTATCGGCTTTCCTGATCTCATATTCCGCATCTTCGAGAACCGTTGGGTCCAGCGCTTCTTCATACAGAACCACATTAGGCCGTACCATTCCTCCGCATTTTTGGCAGCGCGGAATCCCTTGGGAAGCATCCACATAGGCAAGGTCGTAGGGCGCGCGGCAGTGCTCACAGTAGAATTCAAAGGTATTTCCATGCAATTCAATCACGTTAATGGAGCCGGCTTGCTGGTGAAGGCGGTCGATGTTTTGGGTGATGACAGCCTTGAGAATTCCACGCTTCTCCAGTTCCGCCAGTGCCAGGTGAGCTGGGTTGGGCCTGGCATCCCGCGCGATCAGGTTTTGCAGGTGGTAGTCAAAGAACTCAGAGGGGTGTTTCTTGAAGAAGGAGTAGCTCAGCATGACTTCGGGCGGGTACTTGCTTCCAGTACGCTGATTGTAAAGGCCTGTGGCGGAGCGGAAATCCGGTATGCCGGAAGCGGTGGAGACCCCCGCGCCCCCGAAAAACACCAGGTATTTGGACTGATCGATGATCTGTTTGAGTTGGTCTGTCTTATCCATGGGATTCACCTCTTTCTGCCAATGTACATGGCATGCTGACTATAACTGAGGAATTCCGGTCTCTCAATCAATTGATAAGTGATGTCCAGCCACTGCTCGCGTATATACTTCGGCTGCATATTCACGATTCCGGAGAATGGAGAAAGGATGCCTTCCTGACCAAAGAAATGCAGCTGCTCCAGACCGAAGGGCTGCATGAAGGGCAGGATCTCGTCCTGATCAATGAAGTAAGCCCGCGTGAAAGCATCGCCGCCGTAAGATTTTTTGTTCAACACTGCGTTGAGAAAGGGCGTTTCCTCCTCGTTGACAATTAGTGAAGGCGCCAAGGAAAGCATATAGATTATGCCGGAAAACATCAGCAGGAAGGCAGCGTAGAAATTCCCGCCTGGTTTGAGTACCTTAAGTGATTCTTCCACGCAGCGTACCCGTCCTTCCTCTTCGAGGATGTGATAGAGCGGTCCCATGTTAAGGACATGATCAAATTGGGTATCGACCAAGTTCGAGATTTCCAAGGCATCACCCTGGAAGGCAGTGAGCTGAACATCTTCTTCCTGCGCTTTCCTGAGCGCAAATTGCACATTCGCTTCGGAGAGATCCACCAGCGTTACCTCACACCCTCGTTTGGCATAATAAAGCGCGTAACGCCCTGGCCCCCCGCCAATATCCAGGACTTTTTGCCCAGGCTGAATGTAGCGGTCCATCATGCGCGTGGTCACGTAAAATTCGGAAGGATGGCGCAGAAGCCGCTCCCATTCGCGGAAGGGGTTGGTGTTGTAATAATCGCGGATGAGTTGTTTGTCGTCTTTCTCACTCATTTCTGCCTCCTTTGTGAGATTATAATGGACACGAGGTGAATTATGACTCAATATCCGGTTGCCAATCCCAAAGTTTTACAGCGCGCCCGGGATGTCTTTAAATTGAATCCAATCTTTTTGGATACTGAAACTACAGGAACCGGCCCCGGTGACCGCATTATTGAGGTGGGGGTTGTGGACCGTGAAGGCAATACCTTGTTTGAGAGTTTGGTAAACCCAGGCATGCCCATACCGGTGGAATCCAGTGCTGTTAATGGGATCACGGACCTGGATGTAAAAGATGAACCCCAGTGGGATGTTGTCTGGCCGCAAGTTGAACCCCTGCTGCGTGGGCGGGTGATTGGAATCTACAATGCCGATTTCGACATGCGCTTACTCCGGCAGACCTGTTTGGCAAACCAATTACCGTGGACATTGGCAGATAACCAGTCATTCTGCATGATGAAGCTTTTTGCGGCCTATTATGGGGAGTGGAACTCCAGATATAATGGATTTAAGGCACAGAAACTGGAGTTTGCAGGCAGGTTGTGCGGTTTGAGTGAACAAAACACTCACCATGCCGCAGATGATGCGCGCCTGACCGCGGAGCTCCTGCGCTATCTGGCAAATTTCCCTATTAAGTAGCAACAACCACTATCAGAGGCTGGAGAGGAATGCTTTGACCTGCTGGTGATTTGTAAAGTGGAGGACGGGTTTTCCAGCCTTATTCAATATGTTCACATAATGTTGATGGTATGTCTTGCGGAAGGTCCATATCCATTTTAGGAATTCCAAATCTATTTTCTCATTACAACCTGGGGCCATATCTGGTCTGGTAGATCCGTGATTAATAATCCAGCGCTTTATGACATTAAAGAGGCAGACGGTCCGTGGAAAATCCATATAGATGATTGCTTGTGCATAGGGCAGGCGCAGGGGCAGGGTGCTGTTGTAATTGCCATCGATGATCCAGGCAGCGCTCTTGGTGACTAGCATCAGTCTGTCAGTAAATTCTGCCTGATCAGGTTCCACCCAGCCCGGCAGCCAAAAAAGCTTGTCCATGTGGTGCACTGGTAATCCGGTTTTCTCTCCCAAACGGCGTGCCAAGGTGGATTTTCCAGCACCTCCGCTGCCGATAATGAGGATACGCCTGCTGCCTTCGGGCAGAAACTCAGTTTGGCTATGTAGTTTTGTATATCTTTTCATCGCAGAAAATTCTACCGAAAAATATTGAATCGTGTGCAAGCAACTACAAATTTGCAAAATCACTTGAAAAGAAGTGTCTTTGGTATATAATATGAGAGATTGCTCATATATTCATATAAGGAAAGGTCAGCATGGAGTCATTAAACCAAATCCCAGATAATCTGACACTCGAGCGTATGGCACGTACCTTTAAAGGCTTGGGCGACCCGACACGCATCAAGATCCTTGCCATCTTAATGCAAGGGGAGGTGTGTGTCTCCGATCTTGCCTGTGAAGTGGGCATCAGCCAGAGCGCGGTCTCGCATCAATTACAGACCCTGCGTAATTTAGGTTTTGTTTCCACCCGGCGGGATGGCCAGCAGATCTTCTATCGCATCGATGATGAACATATTGGCGACCTCTATCTGCGGGCCTTTGAACACAGCCAGCATCAGGATCAGAAAGGCGCTTCTCAATGAATAAAGTTATTATTCCTCTTCAGGGTGTCACTTGCAAGGATTGTGCAGCGGTGATTGCGCCAAGCCTTAAATCGATGAAAGGCGTAGCGGATGCCGAGCTGGACTTTGTCAGGGGAGAGGTTACAGTCAGCGGTGAAGCACTGGACCTCCGGGCATTGAAGCGCAGACTTTCTGATTTAGGTTTTCCGGTGCGCGATTCAACGCCAAAGCCGGCAGCTCAGAGCCAGCGTATTCTGGATTTTAAAGGCCTTTGGCAGTATTTCTGGCAGTTGGAGGATCTGAAATACATTATTCCCGGTTTGATTCTGCTATTATTCTCGCTCTTATTGCCAGGATTTGGAGTGCCTGAAGCCTGGGTAATGATCATTCAACTGCTGCTGCTCCCACTGGCTGGACTGCCTGTATTCCGCAATGGCTTCATCAGTTTCTTCAAAGAAAAAGTACTCAATATCAACTTTTTGATGTCCCTGGCTGCTATCGGGGCGGTCATTATCTCCGAAACCCACGAAGCGCTGATTATGTTGGTTCTTTTTACGGTTTCTGAAACCATGGAGGGCTATACCTCTGATCAGGCAAGAAAAGTCCTCTTGGAGTTCGCGGATCTGGCGCCAAAACAGGCTTTGAAACTGACCACATCAGGCGAGGCACTGGTACCGGTGGAGGAACTGAGCATTGATGATGTAATCATAGTGCGGCCGGGCGAGAGGTTCCCCATGGATGGCATTGTTCTGGAAGGCTCCTCAGAAGTTAATCAGGCTCCCATCACCGGAGAAAGCCGACTGGTTCCAAAACATACCGGCGATACGGTGCTTTCCAGCACGATCAACGGGCAAGGCGTACTCAAGGTGCGCGTGAGCAAACTGGTTAAAGACAATACCATCCAACGGATTATCGCTCTGGTTACCGAAGCACAAACCAATAAGGCCAATCAGGAAAAATTTATCGACCATTTTGCGGCAGTCTACACGCCCATCGTGGTACTGATAGCCACGCTGATTATTGCCATTCCGCCTCTTTTCTTTGGTCAACCCTTGTGGAACACGGCAGCCGGATATGGATGGCTGCACCGCGGACTTTCTCTGCTGATGATTGGCTGCCCCTGCGCGCTCGTGATCAGCACGCCGATTACGCTTATCTCCGGCCTCACGCGTGCCGCACGGGAGGGCGTGGTGTTCAAAGGGGGCATTTTCCTCGAGAACCTCAGTCGGATCAGGGTGATGGCTTTTGATAAGACTGGGACGCTTACCCTTGGCGTCCCGCGTGTGAGTGAGGTTAAAGCCGTAGATTGCGTGGAGCAAACGGGAGACGAAGTCTGTGAGCCCTGCGATAATCTTGTAGCTGTTGCGAGTGCCGTGGAAGCCAGCAGCAGCCACCCTCTGGGTCAGGCTGTGCTAGCGGAAGCCGCCAACCGCGGTGTCCTCACGCGTTATGCCTCAGCAGTTGAAGGACGCAACCTGGATGGCAAGGGCCAGGAAGGCTGGGTGGCAGGAAAATTGGCCACTGTAGGCTCTTTGCTTCTATTTTTGGAGGAGCATAATGACCATTTGCCTGAAGCCGTTGCTCAGGGCAGTTTGGAAGCCGAAAAGAAAGGCCAGACTACCATGCTGGTCTGTGATGGAGAGCGTGTGCTCGGGTATATGGGTGT
Organism: Anaerolineaceae bacterium; assembly: GCA_040772525.1. Lineage (GTDB taxonomy): Bacteria > Chloroflexota > Anaerolineae > Anaerolineales > Anaerolineaceae > Mesolinea. The sequence goes on from JAXGXZ010000001.1 coordinate 1,528,452, forward strand.
CCAGGATGCGCTGCGCCGGGAAGCACCGGAAATAATTAAAGAGCTCAAAGAGCTGGGCATCCAGACAGTCATGCTCACCGGAGACAACCTCTCCGTTGCTAATGAAATTGGCAGCCACGTTGGTATGAGTGAAGTGCATGCCGGATTGCTCCCTGCAGAGAAACTGAATCTTATGGATCAGTTAGGCAAGGATGGAAAGCTTGTGGCCATGGTAGGTGATGGGATTAACGACAGCCCAGCGTTGGCCAAAGCGGATGTTGGAATTGCCATGGGAGGGGCTGGGAACGCACAGGTTTTGGAAACTGCCGATATGGTCTTGATGGATGACAAGCTCTCCAAACTGCCATTCGCAGTACGTTTAGCGAGGTTCACGAATGCCTTGATCCGACAAAATATTTACATCAGTTTGATTATAAAGTTAATTGTTGCCATATTGGCAATTTTGGGTCTAACGCCGTTATGGGCAGCAGTCCTGGCTGATATCGGCATCTCGCTGGGCGTGACACTGAATGGTATGAGGGCAAGCAGGTTCAAGTACGCTGAATAATGAACCCTATCTGAGAATAAAAGTCAGATCCCACTCTCCGGGCTGCACGCGCTCAAGCAGAGAATTGACGCTGGTAAAGACATACCAGGTCTTCCCGGGTTTGAGAGGCAGATCAGAACCATCCAGGTAGCGCAGTTGAATGGGGCTTTTGGCTGTTTTGGTAAACCAGTAACCGTGAATCAATTTTCCGTCGCGCAGAATCAGAGCCGGTTGGTTCAGAATACCATCCCGAAAGTTGATATCAAAGTAAGTAGGCGTGACCTCGGAGTACATGCTGAAAAGAAAGACTATGTTATCGAAGCGGATAGGTGCATGGGTATCACGGTCTTTGGAAGGTTGGAGGGTGATACTTCCTCTCTCTTCATAGTCCTGCCAGAGATCGTATTTTTGCTCTGTGTCGTTCCAACGCCAATCCATGACAGAAAAATCCGCATAAAGATAGCTGAAGCGCTGGGCGTCATCATCCCATTTTTCCAGGGCTGATTGAAAAGCAGGTCCAATGAGGGGTAAAACCGGCTTGAAAGGGTTCTTAATCGCCTGACGAATCGCACTTGTGTTAACGACTGTATTACCACCTGACGTGACAGCCTCCGTACAAATGGCTGGGCAGCCCAGGTCTCCGCGTTGGAAGTAGCGTCCTTTAAGCATCTGGTCGAGGACTGACTGCTCTTTATCAGGCGCACTGGCGATAATAAGTGTGCCCTGGTAATGCTCTGCCAGACGCACATCCGGGATACGCACGGGTGCGAGCGGCCCTATCTTTTCGCCGTCCGTTCCGTAGAAAAGGGCCAGCAAGTGGTTCTGCTGCGCGCCGATGTAGTATTCAAAAACGTTGTCTGCCTGGAGCAGTCCATTGGCGGGGCGCAGCTCCTGGGGCCAATTCGCCAACTTCACTAGAACAGGCGGTTGTTTAAGCAACGTGTAATCTGCTGCCAGACTGCCGGTGAGCGGGTTGATTTGCTCGGGAATAACAGCGGTAGCTGCGGGGATAGGGGTGGGTCCCGCGACAGGAAATGGTGTTGGTGAGGGTAGCGGCGTGGGTGTGAAGCCAGCAGCAATACGGATCTGGTCTGGCTTGACCGCTGTTCGGGCGATTTCAGTAGGCGGGACCTGCGGGGTAAGTTCAAGGTACGTTTGCGTCTGGCAAGCGCCTATGAGCATCATCAGAATGAATACCCACAGAAACCTTCCGAACCAGGGGTTGGTTTTTCTGAAGAAAAGCCAGATATGCCGCATATCTCTATTTTAACACGCCATATATGGCAAAAAAGCAAATTAATATTAATGCCCTAAATGATTCTTAAACCTTATTTAAGATGCGATTAATCATTGACCTTTATGATTATCAATATCCTGTGAACGGATAGATTAAAAACAATAATAGAGGAGATAAAAGAATGTTGAAGAATAAAAGATTGTTTTCTGTAGGCTTGATGATAGTCCTCAGCCTGACAATGCTTGTGGGTTGCGCGAAACAAGCCACTCCGGCTCCCACTGCAAAACCTACCGAAGCCCCTGCCGCCACTGAAGCACCCGCTGCTACTGAGGCACCTGCTGCTACTGAAGCACCCGCTGCTGAGGAACCTGTTGCACTAAGCGGAGACGTTGTTGTAGACGGGTCTTCAACCGTTTACCCGATTACCGTGGCGGTTGCAGAAGAATACGCGGCTGTTGAGAAAGATGTGCGTGTTTCTGTAGGACTCTCCGGTACAGGCGGTGGATTCAAGAAATTCTGCGCAGGCGAGACTGATATTTCCGATGCTTCCCGCAATATCAAGGATTCCGAAGTTGATCTTTGTAAAACCGGTGGTATTGAATACAGCGAATTTTTGGTGGGTCTGGATGGGCTGACCATCATGGTCAATCCCCAGAACGACTGGCTCAAGGAACTCACCGTAGAACAGATCGCAGCGCTCTTTGGTGTTTCTTCCACCATCAAGAATTGGTCCGATCTCGACCCCGCTTTCCCCAATGAGCCCATTTTGTTCTTCATTCCTGATCCTGACTCCGGCACACGTGACTTCATGACTGAGATCGTGGCTAAAGTTAAAGAAGGCGAAGAAGATCTTCGCACAGACGAACAGACTACCTTCAGCTCGGATGATAATGTGTTGCTCAATGGCATCACCAATGAGAAGAATGCGCTTGGTTTCTTTGGTTACGCTTACTATGTCAACAACACCGAAAAAGTAAGGGCTGTCCCCGTGGTCAACAAAGATGGTGTAGCTGTTCTGCCTGAAGACCACACCGTTTCCGATGGCACTTACAACCCGCTCTCCCGTCCGCTTTATATCTACGTCAGCAATAAAGCACTGGTGGAAAAGCCACAGGTCGCTGGGTTTGTTGCTTACTACTTCTCTCCGGAAGGCGCACAGGCGATTATGAGCAGCGTGGGCTATTCTCTGCCCCCCGCCGGCACATTTGAAGCCAATATCGCTGAGATGAACAAAATTCTGGGCAAATAAAGACGAACGTTGAAAAGGTGAAAGGACAGAGGTGGCATTATCTGTCCTTTCACAACTCTTAACTAGCTCTTAACCCGAGTCTCCGCCCATTTCTTTTATAATTGTTTTGATGATTACCCTTGGAGATAGGGTTTAGTGGAACACGCCGAGGAAAAATGCAGGTATTGAAAAGTAAACAATCTGGGCAATCAAAATTATTACTCTCCCAGGATACCCGACGCCGGGAAGGTTGGATTGCCTTCGTGTTCAAGGCATCTGCTGTTCTGACTATCCTCGTTACAATTGGTATCATTGTTTCACTCTTGTCGGAAACACTTGGTTTTTTTGCCCGTCCGGAAGTCTCTTTATGGAAGTTCCTAACAGGAACACGTTGGCAACCTTTGGCCTCAAAACCCACCCCTGAAAATTTTGGCATTTTGCCCCTGGTGGCAGGTACTCTGTTGGTCGCGGGTGTGGCCGCACTGCTAGCTGTGCCCGTAGGTCTGGGAACAGCCATTTTCCTGAGCGAATACGCCTCAGACAAGCTGCGCGGCATCATCAAACCTGTGCTCGAGATCCTGGCAGGCGTACCTTCCGTGGTTTATGGTTTTTTTGCCATCAGCTTCATTACCCCGATTATTAAAACAGTATTTGAAACCTGGCTGGGTATGAAAGTGATGTTTTTTAATGCGCTTAGCGCCGGATTGGTCGTGGGCATCATGATTATTCCCATGATTGCCTCGGTGAGTGAGGACTCCATGCGCGCTGTCCCGCGCTCATTGCGGGAAGCAGCCTATGCTGTTGGTGCAACCAAGTTCGAAGTAGCCACTAAAGTGGTCGTCCCAGCAGCACTTAGTGGCATTGTCGCAGCTTTTATCCTTGCCATATCCCGCGCCATTGGCGAGACAATGGCCGTTTCCATCGCGGCAGGATCTACCCCTATCATGACGCTCAATCCGCTCAACAGTGTTCAAACCCTCACTGCGTTTATCGTGCAGGTGAGTTTTGGTGACGCAGCGGCGGGTTCAATCAACAGCCAGTCGATCTATGCGGTTGGGATGACCTTGTTTGTGATGACCTTTATCATGAACCTGATCAGTGATCTGGTGCTGCGCAAGTTCCGTGAGGTATACGAATGAGCGAGACCGCTTTGAAATCTGCTGGATTCCAGGATAAGTTGGAAAAACGTCAACGCAGTGCACGTATCTGGCGTATGGTTTTATTGGCTTGTACTTTGCTGGGAATGCTTGTGCTTACCATGATGCTGATTGAGATCGTAGTTGACGGTGCGGCGTATGTGACTCCCAACCTGTTCACCAACAATCACTCGCGCTTCCCGGAAAAAGCCGGTATGAACTCCGGGATATATGGCTCAATATATAATGTATTACTTACCGCGTTGTTCTGTTTTCCACTTGGTGTGGCCGCGGCAATTTATCTCGAAGAATATGCTCCCAAAAACAGCTTAACGGCCTTTATCAACATCAATATTAATAACCTGGCTGGTGTGCCCTCAATTGTCTATGGCATGTTGGGACTTACCGTATTCGGACGCATGTTTGGCCTCTTTGCCCCCGACAGTCCGCTTGTAAATTTTTTCAATCTGTCGATCGAGCCGGGCAGTGTGGGCGGCATTCAATTTGCGCTCTTTGGAATCGAGGCATTACAGGTCCATCTTCCGTTTGGGCGCAGCTTACTGGCGGGTGGACTGACGATGAGTTTGCTTATCCTGCCCACCGTCATCATTTCTTCACGTGAGGCTATCCGCGCCGTGCCAAATTCTATTCGTGAGGCTGCGTATGGGCTGGGCGCTACACGCTGGCAAATGATCCGCACGCAGGTGCTGCCTGTCTCTTTCCCGGGCATTCTGACCGGTATCATTCTGGCAATGGGCAGGGCTTTAGGGGAAACAGCTCCCTTAATCATTATGGGCGCGTTCATGTACGTTCCTTTTGTGCCCAAAAATATCTGGGACAAATTCACCACCATGCCTATTCAGATCTATAACTGGATCACACTCCCGCAGCCTGAGTACAATGTACATCTGGCAGCTGCCGGCATCATTGTATTGTTAATAGTTCTTTTGAGTATGAGCGCACTGGCAATCTATTTGCGCAATAAACTTCAGGTGAAATGGTAATTATGGAAAAAAACATCCGCGATCCCTATCAGTCTCTCCACATTGAAGAACCGATCATCCATACCAAAAAGCTCTCGGTCTCCTACAACGGACGGCTCGCGATCCGCGATATTGACCTTGACATTGAGCGCAATAAAATCACTGCCATTATTGGCCCTTCCGGTTGTGGCAAAAGCACGCTACTGCGCAGTTTCAACCGGATGAACGACCTTATCCCTGGAGCACAGGTGGAAGGGGATATTTATTACAATGGTATCAACATAAACCAAAAATCCCTTGATCCGGTTGGCTTGCGACGGCATATTGGCATGGTCTTTCAAAAGCCCAACCCTTTTCCCAAGAGTATCTATGAGAATGTTGCTTTTGGGCCACGCATCAACCACTATACTGGGGATATGGATGAGTTGGTGGAAACCAGTCTGCGTCAGGCTGCTTTGTGGGATGAAGTCAAGGATAAACTGAAAGAGAGTGGTTTAGCTCTTTCGGGAGGCCAGCAGCAGCGTTTGTGCATTGCCCGCGCGCTGGCGACACAGCCGGATCTGATCCTGATGGATGAACCTGCATCTGCGCTTGACCCAGTTGCGACGCAGCGCATCGAAGAATTGATGATGGAGCTGAAGGAAAATTACACCATCATCATCGTCACACATAATATGCAGCAAGCTGGGCGCGCCTCTGATAACACGCTTTTCATGTCGCTTGATCGAGAGCAAATTGAATCGCGCATTGGTATTTTGGTGGAATACGGACGGACGGATCAGGTCTTCACCAATCCCAAGAATAAAGAAACAGAAGATTACATTACTGGACGTTTTGGTTAAGCCCGGTCAGTAAGCACTCATACTCTTTCTGGTTCAAACCAGCCCAGCGAAAACTCTTCTGCCACAGTGAACCTCGAAGCCTCATGTTCATAGCTATTGGGCTCGGGCGGCTAATTTTAAACCGTTCGATGTAATGGCCGCTTAGTCCTTCCAACTCAGGATTTGTAATCAGATTGACCAAAGTCTTTACACCATAGCTCAATGGCAGTCCGGAGGGGATGAAGGCAGTGGAGGTGATCTGTGTACCGCGGATAACCCCTGGATGCAGAGCGTTAATTGTTATATGTTTGTTTTTGAGTTCCTCTGCCAGCTTGAAGGTGAAGGGGATTATAAGCAGCTTGGAGCGACAGTAATTGACCCAGCTCCAGAAGAAGTGTTTACTCTCGATGTCGAGCGGATTGACCCAAACATAGCGGTGCCCAACTGAACCCATGTTGATGATCTTTGCGGAGGGACTTTTGGCCAGCAGAGGCAAGAGCTGCATCGTTAGTGAGAAAGTGGCCAGATAATTTACTGCGAAAGTGAGCTCAAAGCCGTCCTGACTCGTTACCCGTTTGCGCATATAGACACCCGCATTGTTGACCAGAACGTCCAAGCCGGGGAACCTCTCGTTCATCTCAGCTGCCATATTGTTGATCTGTTGCAGTGAAGAGAAATCCGCGATAATTGTTTCCAGTGAGGCGCTCGGGTAACTTCCCAGGATCCCTGCCTTGGTATCAGCCAACTTGGATGGGTTGCGTCCGTGCAAAATGACAGTGTAACCCATCCCAGCCATCTCCAGGGCGGTTTCTTTTCCGATACCATCCGTTGCTCCGGTTATGAGAATGCGATTGTTCATAGTTGTAATTATAAGTCAATCAAGGTTTTTTCTTGCGCTTGTATGGATGACCAGGACTATAATTCCCGCATATTTGGAGTATGAATGGAACAAAAACAATCGACTTTCCAAATGGAATCACCTGAACGCTTGCCGAACGCTATCAGGCAGTTGCCACGTAATATTTGGGTAGTTAGCGCGACAAGTTTTCTGACCGACATCTCCAGTGAAATGGTGCTGAACATACTACCGCTCTTTCTGAACAACGTCTTAGGCGTGAAAGCCAATATCATTGGCATGATTGAAGGGGTTGCTGAGGCGACTGCCAGTCTGCTTAAATTGTTTTCCGGTTGGCTATCGGACAAAATGAAATCCCGCAAGTGGTTGGCAGTGGCGGGCTACGCCATCTCTACCCTGGCAAAACCCTTTTTATACATTGCCCACAGCTGGGGGTCTGTGGCAGGAATACGCTGGGCGGACCGTATCGGCAAAGGCGTGCGCACTGCCCCACGTGACGCGCTGGTGGCGGATAATGTCAAACAAGAGCATCGCGGTTTGGCTTATGGATTGCATAGAGCAGCAGATACAGCTGGTGCCTTTTTAGGCATTATGATAGCCGCGCTAGTGGTATGGAAAGCCTCTCAGAATGGTCCGGGTACTAATCTGACCGAAGGGACCTTTAGGACTATTGTACTCATCAGCTTCATCCCGGCGATATTAGCCGTGCTGGTGCTAGCTATCGGAACCAAAGAAGTCAAAGTGGCTGGCACTGCCAAGCCGCCCCGGTTTGGTTTTAAGAGGTTGGGCAAGCCATTTGGCATCTTTATGCTCATCGTCGGGTTGTTTGACCTTGGGAATTCCTCAGACGCGTTTTTAGTATTGCGTGCGCAGGAAAGGGGAATGAGTGTTTTTCACATTCTTTTGATGTTAGCGGTATTCAATTTAGTGTATGCTCTCATCTCCACCCCCGCTGGCGCGCTTTCAGACAAGATCGGACGACGTAAGGTGATCATTGCCGGATGGATTGTGTATGCCCTTATCTATCTTGGTTTCGCCCTGGCAAAAACGAGCACACACATTTGGCTGCTTTACATCCTCTATGGTGTGTATTATGGGATGGCTTATGGGACTGCCAAAGCCATGCTCTCCGATTTGGTGCCATACGAACTGCGTGGAACGGCTTTTGGCACTTACAACGCTATTTTGGGCATTCTGGACCTGCCAGCCTCGCTGATTGCGGGTTTTCTCTGGAGTGGAATGGGCAAGTGGTCCGGTTTTGGACCTTCTGCGCCTTTTTACTTCGGCGCAGCAATGGCAGGGCTTGCAGTGCTGCTATTTATCTTTTGGAAACCCGATACAACTGGTATCCAGATAGAGCCTCCGGCTGAGGCATCTGCGGCGGGTGTCTGATCGTACCTGCCAGCGCAGTGAATTCTATGAATGGTATATAATGCAGGTTTAATGAAGGAGTTCTGTTGTATATGAAAATTGGCGTACTAGCTTATCGATTCAACTACTATACCAATCTGCAAACCATCCTGCATAAGTTACCGGAAGCAACTTATGTACCGGTATATGACCTCTACAGTCTGCGCCGGCGTGCTGCGTTAAAGGTGAACCAGATCATCGGAAAGCCGCTCATACCTACCTTTAACCTGAATAATCAATTTGAAGATTACGAGTTCAATAAAGTGGATATTCTCCATTTTTCCAATGGAATCAGCTACGGACGCACGCCCTGGGTTTCTTCGTTTGAGACCATTCTGCCGCGTTTTCACCAGGTGATCAATGGGCTCAAAGCTGGAGCAGAACTATATAAGCCGGATGAGCAAACCCTGCGCGCGCTTGAGGCCATGGCCAGCCCGGTGTGCCGGGGAATTATCGCCTGGTCTGCTTGCACGGCGGGAATTGAGAAAAGCTTCCTGAACCAGATTCCTCAGGATTTGTCTGCTCCAATTATAAACAAACTCAAAGTGCTCTACCCACCGAGGGAGGTCATACAGGAGCCACGAGACGGGAAAACCTACTCTGCAGAGGACCCGATACGGTTCATTATGGTCGGAGCGGCATTCTTCCGAAAAGGCGGGAGAGAACTTTTTAATGCCTTCACAAAACTGCACGCGGAAGGATTGCCAGTCAAATTAGTATTGGTAAGCTCGCTGCGTATTGAGAATTATGCCGCGCAAGAGACTGAGGATGATGTCGTGTGGGCTAAGCGCATCATAGCTGGGAATCCAGCTTGGCTTGAATATTACGAATCGCTCCCGAACGCTCAGGTATTGGAGCTAATGAAAGCTGCGGATGTGGGTTTGCTGCCTACATGGGCTGATTCCTACGGTTTATCTGTCTTGGAAGCCCAGGCTTGCAGCCTGCCGGTCATCAGCACCGATATCCGGGCTTTGCCTGAAATGAACAACGACCACGTTGGCTGGCTGATTCGGGTTCCCAAAAATGAGCTGGGCGAAGCACTTTACAACACAGTAGAAGAGCGAGTTGCTCTGAGCCAGGCTATCGAAACCGGACTCGAGAGAGCGATTCAGGCTATTTGTGAGAATCCTTCCACCATTGCCGAGAAGGGTAAATTGGCTTACGAGAAGATCCTGCGGGAGCATGACCCGCAGGTATACGCGAACGCGTTAAGGAACATATACGCAATCTCGTAAAAACCTCTCGTTGTAAAATGCGATTTAGTTGAGATTACATCCCAAGATGGGTATAATTTTGATAATTATCCAACCAACAAGATGGAGGAGTATAAAATGATCGTTACGACGAAAAAGCTTTTTGAACACGCTTATGGCAAATATGCTATTGGCGCTTATAACATTAATAACCTCGAACAGGTCGTAGGTTTGTTTCAGGGAAATCTGGATTCAAAAGCACCCTTTATTCTCCAAATTTCCAAAGGAGCACGTTCTTACACCAATAAGGTCTTTCTCGAATACCTCATCCGGGCCGCTGATGAAGTTTATCCGGAGGCGATTTTTGCTGTTCATCTTGACCATGGTGACGAGGAAACCTGCTATGACTGCATAGAATCAGGGTTCTACAGCTCTGTAATGATCGATGCGTCTTCCAAGCCCTTTGATGAGAATATCGCCACCACCCGACGGGTTGTGGACGCGGCTCATGCCAAGGGAATCGTTGTGGAAGCTGAACTGGGCCAGTTGGGCGGTGTGGAAGAACACGTTTCCGTGGACGAAGCCGATGCCAAACTGACCGATCCCAACCAGGCGAAGGAGTTTGTGGAACGCAGCGGTTGCGACTCACTGGCCGTCGCTATTGGTACCAGTCACGGGGCTTTTAAGTTCACTGGAACCCAATCTCTGCACTTCGATGTATTGGCGGAGATCCAGAAAAGGCTCCCCGGCTTTCCACTCGTGATGCATGGCTCAAGTTCCGTCCCGCAGGAAGAAGTGGCTCGCATTAATGCTGCTGGCGGTAACCTAAGCGGTGCGAAGGGTGTAGATGCCACACAGTTCCGGAAAGCTGCCACCCTGGGTGTAACCAAGATCAACATCGATACCGATGGCCGTTTGGTCTGGACGCGTGTTCACCGTGAATTCTTTAACGAACACCCGGAAAAGTTTGATCTGCGCGACCCGGGAAAAATCTTCATCAAAGAATATGCCAAGTTCATTGCCGAGAAGAACGAGTACTTGGGCTCAGCCGGACAATTGGATTCAGTTAGAGAATTTCTGAAAGGATAATTCATGAACCCAGTTGAAATTCGTCCTGGTATCTATTGGGTCGGCATCAACGACCGCTCCACCGAGTTATTCGAGGGTCTCTGGCCGATCCAGGATCAAGGTGTCTCCTACAACGCCTATCTGGTCAAGGATAAGAAAACCGCCTTGATCGATATGTCAAAGGAAATCTACACGGACGATTTTGTTAAACAGGTTTCAGCACTGACTGACCTCTCTAAGTTGGATTACATCATCCTCAACCACATGGAGCCGGACCATACCGGTGTACTCACACGTCTGCGAAGTTTGGCGCCGAAAGCAACCATTGTTGGCATGTCTAAAGCGATTGAGATGGTGCGCGATTTTTACGGCATCACTGAGGGCGTGCAGGTGGTGAAGCATGAGGAAGAACTCAATCTGGGCAAGTACACCCTAAAGTTCCTTTTTACCCCGCTGTTGCATTGGCCTGAGACAATGATGACTTTTGTCAAGGAACAAAATGTTCTATTCACGTGCGATGGCTTTGGTTCCTACGGCGCGTTGGAAGGCTTCCTGTTTGATGATGAAGTCAGCGATATCGATTTTTATGAAAAAGAAGCGCTGCGTTACTTCACCAATATCGTTGCAGCCTACTGCCGCAACTTGCTGCGCGCGATCGATACGGTCAGCGGATATAAGGTGGAAGTGATAGCACCTTCGCATGGTCTGGTTTGGCGTAAGAACCCGGGGAGGATTATCTCCCTCTATGAGCAGTGGGGAAAATGGGCAACCGCACCCGCAGAACCGGGCGTGACTGTGCTTTACGGCACGATGTACCGTAACACCGAGAGGGCGATGGATGCTGTGCTCGATACGATTGTTGGACAAAACGTTCCGGTGAACGTTTTCAATGTTGCCACAATCCATCCTAGTTTTATCCTGCCTTCACTGTGGGCTAAACATGGTATTCTGGTCGCCTGCCCGACCTATGAGCGCGCGATGTTCCCTGCTATGGTACGGATGCTCTATTTGGCGGATATCAAGAATGTCAAAAACAAAGTGGCTGGTTACTTTGGTTCCTACGCTTGGTCTGGCGGCGCGAAAGCGGTCTTTGACGATTTTGCCGGCCGCTTGAATTGGGAAGTTGTGGGCGGATTGGAGTTCGTAGGTCGAGCGAAGGAAGAAGACATGCAACAAGTTCGACAAATTGCTGAAACCGTGGCGAAGAAGAGCAAGGCAGAATAAAGTAATTGCAAGCTATGATGAGCCCTGGTGATTTCAGGGCTCGTTGTTTAATAGGAGATGAAGATGAGTTGGAACCAAAGATTGGAAAAAGCCAGAGAAGCCTATGCCAGGAAAGATATGGAAATGGCTGCTCAGGCTCATCACGCGCGGGTGATTGCGCATGCCGCCCAGGAGCAGCACGGCGGCAGCGGCTCGCAATATATCGGCAGCATGGTTTATGGCGGTCTGGATGGGGTGGTGACAACTTTTGCTGCCATATCTGGTGTAGCTGGCGCGGACCTGGGCGCACATATCGTACTGATTATGGGCATCGCCAATCTGCTGGCCGATGGTGTCTCCATGGCTGTGGGAGCTTATCTGGCGGATAAAAGCGAGCATGAATACTATGATCTTGAATATGAACGGGAAAGCTGGGAAGTTGACCACTTCCCTCAGGGTGAGAAGGACGAACTCTCCGAGATCTACCAGCAGCAGGGCTACAGCAAGGAAGACTCCGACACGTTGATCGGCATTATTTCCAAGAACAAAAAGAGTTGGGTTGACCATATGATGTTGATGGAACTGGGACTGATGAAGGATGACAAGAAACCCATTATCAGCGGTTTGGTGACCTTTGTAGCTTTCCTGATTGCGGGTGCAATACCGCTGATTGGTTACCTAGTCAGTAATGCGGGCGGGACAAGTGGGGATACATCCTTCTGGATTTCCGCGGTGGTGGCTGGGATGACCCTGTTTACACTAGGTGCTGCCAAAACGCGCATCACTGGCATCAAGCCGCTGCGCAGTGGCTTGGAGATGTTGGTTGTAGGCGGAATCGCCGCGACAGTTGCTTATTTTGTTGGCATGTTCCTGAAGGGGATCGGGGTCGGCGGGTGATATAATTCCGCAGATTCAGAAGAGGTGAAAATGACAGAGCAGATAACGCCCAAAACAAATTTCATCCGTGATATTATCGATGAACACAATCGCACCGGTCGTTTTGGCGGCAGGGTGCATACCCGTTTTCCACCCGAACCCAATGGCTACTTGCATATTGGGCACTGTAAGGCCCTGTGCATTGATTTTGGTATTGCCGAGGACTATGGAGGCCTGACCAACCTGCGATACGATGACACGAATCCCGTTAAAGAAGACGAGGAGTATGTGGACGCAATCAAAGAAGATATTCACTGGCTTGGCTTCGACTGGGGTGACCGGGAATATTACGCTTCCGATTATTTTGAGCAGCTTTATGATATGGCAGTCCAACTTATCCGAAAAGGCAAGGCTTACGTGGACGATCTCAGTGCTGAGGAAATGCGGGAATACCGCGGTACGCTGACCGAGCCTGGCAAGGAAAGTCCCTGGCGCAATCGCTCCGTGGAAGAAAACCTGGATCTCTTCTCGCGCATGCGTGCGGGAGAATTTGCTGATGGCACCAAGACTCTTAGGGCTAAGATAGACATGAGCTCTCCCAACATGAACATGCGCGACCCGGTAATGTACCGCATTTTGCATACTTCTCACCATCGTACGGGAGATGCCTGGTGCATTTACCCCATGTATGACTTCGCGCATGGACAGTCTGACTCGATTGAAGGTATCACACATTCCATGTGCTCCCTCGAGTATGAAAACCATCGTCCGCTTTATGACTGGTTCCTGGACGAGCTGGAAATCTTTCACCCGCAGCAGATCGAATTCGCGCGGCTAAACCTGACCCATACCGTGATGAGCAAACGCAAATTGCGCAAACTGGTGGAGGGCGGTTATGTGGACGGCTGGACGGATCCGCGCATGCCCACATTGGCTGCCATGCGGCGCATCGGTTATCCTCCTACGGCAATCCGCAAATTTATCGAAATGGTAGGCGTGGCTAAGAATGAAAACTTTGTCGAGATTGAACTACTTGAACATGTGGTGCGGGATGAACTCAATCTAACTGTTCCGCGCAGGATGGCGGTTTTGCGGCCGCTTAAAGTAATATTGGATAACTACCCGGAAGATAAAACTGAAAATTTTGAAGTGCCGGACTACCCGCAGAATCCTGAGAACACTGACACCCGACAGGTTCCCTTTGGCAGGGAAATTTGGATTGAGCAGGAAGATTTCATGGAGGAGCCAGCACCCAAGTATTTCCGTCTCGCTCCGGGCAGGGAAGTCCGTTTGATGAATGCATACCTGATTACTGCTACCCGTGTGGAAAAAGACGAGAAGGGGCAGGTAATCGCGGTGCACTGTACCTACGATCCTGAGACACGCGGCGGAAGTGCTCCGGACGGGCGCAAGGTCAAGGGTACGATTCACTGGGTGTCCGCAGCGCATGCTGCTGAGGCAGAAATTCGGCTGTATGGCCATCTGTTTGAAGATGAATTCCCGGAAGACCTGCCTGAAGGGGAGGTCTTCACGGATCATGTGAACCCAAATTCTCTGGAAGTGCTCAGTGGTTGCAAGTTGGAACCTTCGCTCGCTCATGCGGGTGTCGGGGAGTCTTTCCAGTTTGTACGCAATGGTTACTTTACACTGGATAAACCATCTTTCGAGGATGGCAAACGTGTCTTCAACCGTACCATTTCCCTGGTGGATACCTGGGCAAAGATGCAGAAATAAGTTTCGTATAGCGTAATGAACACTTGCGGTTGTGGTAAGATTAACCGCGAAACTGGGCCTGTAGCTTAATGGCGGAGCAGGCGGCTCATAACCGCTTGGTTGAAGGTTCGAATCCTTCCGGGCCCATTTTTATGTCCATTTTGCCCAATGAGGGAGAACTTTATGAAGCAACGTTACTACATCGGTTGTGATCTGGGCGGCACCAATATCAAGGCTGGCGTAGTGGATATGCAAGTGGAAAGAGTGCTTGCGACTGAAAGCACGCCTACCCTCTCCCATGAGGGTCCTGAAGCTGTCTTAAAGCGCATCAGCAAGATCAGCCAGAGTGTGGTAAATAAAGCTGGGCTGAATTGGGCTGAAATCGGCGGTATGGGCATGAGCGCACCCGGCCGCCTGGATATGGAAAAAGGGGAAACACTCTTCCTGTCCAATCTTCCCTCCAACTGGGTTCACATCCCTGTAACGCGTATTCTACAGGAGCAAACGGGTAAACCGGTTTATCTTCTCAATGATGCCCGCGCGATCACCTATGGAGAATGGGCACATGGGGCAGGCAAAGGGGCAGACTGCATGCTCTGCCTTGCCATAGGGACAGGAATCGGGGGCGGGGTGGTGATGAATAACCGCCTTGTGCTTAATCAGGGCGGCAGCGCAGGTGAACTTGGGCATATGACGATTGATGTTAATGGTCCTCTCTGTGGCTGCGGGAACTATGGCTGCGTAGAGTCTTTTGCATCAGGCCCGGCGATTGCAGCAATGGGTGTGAAAGCGGTAGTACAGGGACAGAGTACTAAAATTGGCGAGCTGGCGGGCTATGATCTGAACAAAATTACCCCCTTCCTGATTGCCAGGGCTGCCGAAAGTGGAGACCGGGTTGCCAAACAGATTTTTGAAACCGCGGGGGCTTGCATTGGTGTGGCAGTTATGAATGCGGCCCTGGTGGTTGGGCCTCAACGGGTTGTAATCACGGGAGGGGTAGCCGCCGCAGGTGATTTGCTGCTCGATCCCATCCGAAGGGAAGTCAAAAGCCGAATGGTTGTGATGGATCCAAAAGGAATTGAGATTTTACAGGGCACCCTTGGAGATGAAGCAGGTGTTATTGGCACTGCCATATGGGCTGCCAAACGAGGCGGCTTGGATTAATAAACAGGTTTCACCGCTATTTAAAATGCAGCATGGATTAAACTCGGCATAATACAGCAAAAAATTACAATTTGTTAACAACCCTGTATTATTCTGCGCATTTTGGTTTCCAGACAAAAAACGCGTGTTATAAATGGGACTATAAACGTAAAAATGTTTTGAACCATTAATAATTACAGGATCAAGACCGATACAGGATGACACAAACAGCATTATTCGCAGGTGGTTGTTTCTGGGGAGTTGAAGCACGCTTCACCGGTGTTCCTGGCGTGCTTGAGACTCTGGTCGGCTATGCTGGTGGTGCCACAGAAGACCCAACCTATCCGGAAGTATGCTCAGACACCACCGGACATGTAGAATGTGTTTTAGTAACTTACGATCCAAATAAAACCGATTACGCAGAATTGTTAAACGTGTTCTTTGATGCCCATGACCCCTCCATTTCGCTGGAAGAATGCGCTGCCTTTGGTTCCCAGTATCGATCAGTCATCTTCTATGGCAACCCATCTGAAAAACAAGCTGCCAAGAAGGCTATTGAACGGCTCAATTGTTCCGGTAACTTTGCGCAACCGGTGTGCACCGAACTCCGCGAATTATGCCCGTTCTACCCCGCTGAGGATTATCATCAGCATTATTATGCCAGGCATGGACTGCCTTTTGGCACGAGCACCTTCTAAGTAATTATCAAAACTATCATTCCAAAACCAAAAATGAGAAGAAGCCAAAGCAGGTATAATAATTTCATGGATTCAGTTTTAAATCAAAATGGAAATAACGAAAAAAGAATAGCCATCTTAATTGATGGCGACAATGCTCAAGCCTCTTTAATTGAGCATCTCGTTGTGGAAGCCAGCCGCTTTGGCAATGCCACAGTACGGAGAGTGTATGGGGATTGGACCACGGCAAACATGAAGTCCTGGAAGGACATTCTCAATTCCTACGCTTTCCAACCTATTCAGCAATTCCGCTACACCGTTGGCAAGAATGCTACGGATTCCGCCATGATCATTGATGCCATGGACATCCTGCATAATGAGCAGGTGGATGGATTCTGCCTGGTCTCAAGCGACAGTGACTATACCCGACTGGCCACCCGTATCCGTGAGAGCGGCAAACTGGTGATAGGGATTGGCCGGCAGTCTACACCGCGGGCCTTCGTTTCAGCTTGTGATGTTTTTATCTATACCGAAAATCTGGAGGAGTTGGAGCGTGCTAAGAAGAAGGCAGCTTCAAGAAAACAGCAGATGGACAAGCTCAGCCCGGCTGAGGTGGAACTGATCGATACGATCAACCAAGCCATCGAGATGGTGGGCGTGGATGATGATGGCTGGGCAAGCCTTTCCGAAGTAGGAACGGCTTTACGGCGCATTGACCCTGGTTTTGACCCGCGAACTTATGGCGCCAAGCAGTTAGCCAGCCTGGTACGCACGAAGAAGAACCAATTTGATCTCAAGAAGGTGGCGGGAAAATCCATCATTCTCATCCGATCGAAAAGTGAGGATTAACCACAAGTAACGCAACAGAAGCCGGTTTCAACCGGTTTCTGTTAATCCGCAGGTGGATAACCTGTGATCTCGCGGATTTCATCGTAAAGCGGTTTGAGGCGGGAGTACATCCTGAGGTACACGCGGTGATAAAGCTGGTCGTAGAGGGCGTGATTTTTGGCATTCGGCTCGAAAGTGGAGGAAATTCGAGTCATTTCTTTGACAGCAGTGCTGAAATCAGGATGAAGATTTAATCCAACAGCAATATCCATGGCTGCGCCCAGCCCACTGGCTTCATAAACGTGTGGCTTGCGGGCAGGGAGTCCAAAAATATCGGCTGTCAATTGCATTGCGGCGCTGCTCTGCGAACCGCCTCCAGCTACGCGTATCTCCTGGATGGGTGTGCCCAACCGTTTGGTGGTACGGTCAGCGCCTTCGCGGAGGGCGTAAGCCAACCCTTCAAGAATGGAACGGTAGAAGTATGCTCTTGTATGAACATCCCCAAAACCGATAACCGCCCCTTTGGCTTCCGGGCCGGGAATCTTGAGACCGGGAGACCAATAGGGCTGCAGCGTGAGCCCAAGGGAACCGGGCGGTACCGAATCCACCAGATCATTAAAGAGGTCTTCCGGTTCCACACCGCGTTCAGCAGCCAGGCGTTGCTCGTTATGCCCAAATTCGCGTTTAAACCAGGTTACCATCCAATAACCGCGGTAGATCTGGATCTCATTGGAATAAAACCCCGGAATCGCGGCAGGATAAGGCGGGATCATGGGAATTACTTCCACATACTTTTGCGTGGTGGTGTTGATGGTGGCGGTGGTTCCGTAGGACAGACAGGCGATATTCGGTTCCACGCATCCGGCACCCAAAACCTCACAAGCTTTGTCCGCGGCAGAGGCGATCAAAGGCAGCCCTTCCGGTATGCCGGTTGCCAGCGACGCTTCCTTGGTAATACGTCCCAGTTCCCCGGCAGGGGGTACCAGGTCAGGCAGCATGTGTGGCTTGACGGGAACGGCTTGCCACTTCCAATCATGCTTGCCAGACCAACGCAAATTCTTGTAGTCAAAGGGAATATACGCCACTTGCGAACCAACCGAGTCGCGGTACAAGCCGGTAAGCCGGTAGACAAGATAGCCGGAGAGCAAAAGGTATTTGTATGTTTTGTTCCAAATCTCGGGTTGGTGCGTCATCAGCCAGTTGCACTCGGCTTCGGCTTGTAAATATCTTACTGTTTCGCTCATACCTGCAATTTTGAAGAGCAGCCCCCAGATGCCGCCAACCGGATTCAAACCGGAGGTACGCCGTTGATCCAGCCAGATCATGGCCGGGCGCAGGGGTTCACCATTCTCGTCCAAATTAACCAAGGTGGAGCGCTGCGTGGTGACTGAGACTCCGGCGATGGCTTCTTTATGCACATCCGGCTGCTGCCATAGGAGTTGACAGGCTTGACAGACGGCACCCCAAAAGACATGCGGATGCTGTTCAGCATAACCCGGTTCGGTTGAAAAATAGGGTTCGATTGGAACCCGGCTCTTTGCAATTAAATTACCTTGCAGGTCGAACAAGAGTGCCCGAACAGATTGTGTGCCGTTATCGATTGCGAGGAGCTGATCTGCGCCCATTTAACCCTCCAAGTCTTGACTCCATACTCTGTTTTTCTGTGCTTCGCTCATATCCAGACCCAAGGTTCCGCCCGGATTGAGGATATTATGTGGATCAAAATGTTTTTTCAAAACACGCACCACGTCCATCTGAGCTTTGCCAATTTGTTCTTCCAGCCATGGGGCGGTTTGTTTGCCAACCCCATGGTGGTGGCTTATGGAAGCGCCTGATTTGGTAATAGCTTCCAGGATACCGTACTGCAATTCCAGATACTCCTTGATTGTATCCATTTTAGCGATAAAAATGAAATAAAGGTTGGCGCCCTGCGGATAGCAGTGCGAGATGTGCGTCATGCAGATTGTGTTAGGGCGCGATTTGACATAAGCGCGCACCTCTTCGTGGACCTTGGGCATCTGTGACCAGGTGACCCCACACTCTAATGTATCAATGAGCACGCCATAATCCATCAGATCCTCGCGCAGGTGCGGGTCTTTGAAACGGCCTTTTTCCCATGTTTGGGTTACTTTGGCAAAGCTGAGTTCAAAAGCACCGTAAGAACGGCAAATACGGCGGATTTTATGGTCCAGGTTGATTGAAAAGCCCAGTTCACCATCTGTAAAACCAAGCATCAGACATTTCTGCATTGGCTTGAAACCAAGCCCCTTGAGCAATACATCTGCCGGAGAATCAGCAATATGGTAAAGGTGCATCATCACATCGGTTTCCTCCGGATCCGAGATGCGGAAGACGGACGGGAAGCCAAATTCTCCCTGCATGACATCACGCGCAGCAGCCTGGGCATCTTCCCAGGATTTAAACATGTAGGAAAAGCGTTTGCGGTTATCGGGCATCCAACGGCAGACCCGCAGGGTGGCTTTAGTAAGAATTCCAAAAGTGCCTTCACCTCCCATCATCACTTCATCAAAATCCGGGCCTGTGGCGGCACGCGGCTGGGGACAGGTCTTAAAAATGCCCACTGGCGTAACGTATTCCTGTGAAATGACCATATCCTCAATTTTGCCGTAATAGGTGGAATTTTGTCCTGCGCCGCGGGTAACGATCCATCCGCCCACACTGGAAAACTCAAAAGACTGAGGGAAGTGCCCGAGGGTGTAAGCCCGCTTCGCGCCAAAGCGTTTTTCTGCATTTTGGAGGGCTTCTTCAAGTGCTGGCCCATAGATACCTGCTTCCACGGTGATGGTTTGGTCTGTTTCATTGAACTCTACCACGCGTTTCATGTGGCGGCTCATGTCCAAAGCGATACTGCCGCTTCGGGTGGCTTCCATGCCGCGGGTCACGGTTGAGCCTGCTCCAAAAACGTAAACCGGGATGTGATGCTCATGGGCATAAGAGACAATCTTCTCAATTTCCTCCTGGGTCCTTGGCGCGACCACAACCTCAGGGAGGTTCTCAACAATTTTCCGACGCAGCCTCAGAGCGTCCAACATCCCCGCGCCGTAGGAGCAACCAATGCGGGTATAGGTGTCGGTATATACGTTCACCGGATCACAGGTATCTTTGAGAAATTGCAGGTGCTGCTCCGCCAGATTACTTGGAATGGAATCTTCCACTTTGTCCAGGCTGAGTTGGCCGGGCTTACTCAACTGCTCCCGGGTGAGACCGAATTTATCCATAAGCAACTGAACCAACCCGCTATTGGGGTGTTTGAGGTCGTCCATCGCGCCCCATTTGAACAGGGAACGGTAAGTGCCTTCGGGGGTGCGCTCCTGATACCAAGCGGGAACAAATTTTTTAGCCATTCTTCCTCCTTAAGAACCGACAGCCTTTGAGCTGTAATAACGATTGTAAATATTTTCGTAACGGGCGATTTCCTGCTGCCAACGTGTATCATCCCAACCGAGCTCAGATTGAACAACCTGCCGGATCTGTTCCATCTGGCGTTTTGCCCCCTGAGGCAATAGCATTCCAATGCGTACCCGGCGCAGCAGCAGGTCATCGAGATGCTCGACCCCACCAAAAAGGGCATTGTATCGCAGTTCACCCCAGAAATTCGGGGTCCCGCTGATTGGTTTCCACCGGTCTGACTCGATCACGCCAGAGGCTAACCCAGCTTCTGTGCCATAACGCCCTACGATGTAAGAGACGCGCTCAACTTCGACCGGCGCGTGGGAAGTTTTAAGTTTTACCTGTTTGAACCACTTTTCGATGGGTTTCGGGGGAGTACCCAGTGCCTCCGCGACCGCCTGGATGGTTTGTTCGGCCATAATGCGAAAAATGGTCAGTTTGCCTCCGGTGATGGTGATAAGCCCTTCTTCCGTCCATACCACATGCGCCCGGGATTCTTTGCTGGGGTCAGATGCGTCTCCCCGAATGATGGGGCGCAGGCCGGCAAAACTTGAGATGATGTCTGCCTCACTCAGTCCGGCTGTTGGGAAAGTGGCGTTGGCTGCTTCGAGCATATAGCTGGTTTCCTCCTGCGTGCACCATGGCTCCCCGCTTACATAATCACTTGCATGATCCAGGTCAGTGGTACCAAGGAGAATCTTTCCTTCCCAGGGAATGGCGAACATAGCCCGGTGGTCCCGCGGGTGCAAGAGCGTTACAGCGTAGGGCAGGGGCAATTTAGCAGGGCTGAAGATCAGGTGTGATCCGCGCAGGGGGCGGATGCGCTCCGCCCCGCCTACCTGGGCGCGCAGCTTATCACTCCAGGGGCCAGCCGCGTTGACGACCACCCGCGCGTTCAGCTCTTTACTCCCAAGCGAACTGCTGCCCTGGTCTTCTACGGCAATGCCAGCCACTTTCCCGCTGCCATCGCGCAAAAGACGAACCACACTGGCATAACTCAAGGCTGTCCCGCCATCCTGCACGGTTTCCTGGATCATGCGCAGGACGAGGCGGGCATCGTCCACCACGGCATCTTCATACCGATAGGCATGGGTTAACCCGAGCCCGGAAAGTTCCGGAACAGTTTGCAGCAACTTGCGTTGTGAGAAATGACGGTGCCGCCATTTTAGCGCTAAAAGGTCGTAGGTAATTACGCCAAGACCAAACTCGAATTGACGTTTTAAGGAAGTATAAGGAAGGAAGAATCCCATTGGCGTGACCAGGTTCGGGGCAGCTTTGATCATCCATTCGCGTTCACGCACGGATTCTTTGGTTATGTCGTACTGGCGGTTGCGTAGATAACGGAAGCCGCCATGTACCAGTTTGGAAGAACGGCTGGAGGTGCCAAAACTGAAATCTCTGGCTTCCAGCAGCAGGGTTTTGTATCCCGCGCTGACGGAACGGCGGAAAACCGCCGCGCCAGTGATACCCCCGCCGATCACAATAACATCCCATTTTTGGTCCAGATCCTGCCAGATTTGGGTGCGCCAACCTGTCCTAAACATGCTTTCCTCCTGTTTTTCCTGTGCTTTTTTGCCAAATGCTGATGCTTGTTTGCATCATGGCACGGGTGATTTCTTCTATAATCTGCGCGCTGCCCTGCTCTGCTGCTGTGAGCAGCTGCTGATAAAACTGCAGCGAAGTCTTGCGCGCTATGGGTAAGGAAAAGTACTGCAAACCGGCAGCGAGGGAAAGCTCCTCAAAACTATTCATCAGGAGCGGGTAGATGGCGTTGCCAGAAAGCAGGGCGCTCTTCTGGTGCAGCCTTCTGTCAGCGTCAGCGAAAGCCTGAGGCTCGTCTGGGATCGTTACTGGAGATGGAAGAAGCGCTTTGAACGCCTTAGGTTGGTTTTCGAAAGCCAGACGGGTGTAGGCCGGGGCAATTTGAACGCGCACTTCCAGCAGCTGGCGAACAAAGTCTGGGTCTATGAACTCAGGACGGCGAGCCAAGGCATTGAGGATCGTTAGATTACCTTCGCGCAGGAAATCCCGTACGCGAGTGGATTTGCCATGGCGAATCTCAACCCAGCCGCTGCCTGCCAGGCGCTGCAGGGCTTCCCGCAGGGTAGGGCGGGTGACACCGAGTTGACGCGCCAGGACACGTTCTGACGGCAGGTTGGAATTGATTGGGAAAACGCCCTTCAGAATCGCAGTAATCAAGCGATTTTCGGTCAATTCGTTTGTTTTGGGTGGTGCGGACCATTCAGTCATAGTGAAAACGCTCCAATTTGGTAAGAGGTCAGACCAGTTAGTTTATTATATCGCGATTTCGCAAAAAGTGTAATGATTATTGAAAATTCGCAAGGTAGAATTCGGGGGAGTCCTTCTGTTTGCATTCACGCTGGTGTTTGCTAAGGCGGCGAACGGAGCAGTGGGTTCAGCTATTATGTCACCTCTGACTTTGCAGCCATGCAGTTCGATTTTTAATCGGCTGCCGGTTTTCTGGCTGTTAAAAAATTGAGACCGTAAGAACGGTCCCAATTGAAAGGCGGGGAGGCAGGGATTCGAACCCTGGGTCGGATTTTACTCCGACAACCACTTAGCAGGCGGCCCCAATCGTCCACTCTGGCACCTCCCCAGGTATGAGATTGTTAATTCCGAGCGGAGGAAGTGGGATTCGAACCCACGATAGGTTTCCCTATACCTGTTTTCAAGACAGGCGCCTTGAGCCGCTCGGCCATCCCTCCATAGGCGTAGTATTCTAACATAAAAAGCAGGCGTTCACAAAACAATGTGTCGTTTTGAGCGGAAAGCCTTTATGTCTCTCCCGCGGGCTTGATTCCGCTGACCCGGGTGGGGCTGGTGAATTTAAAAGTATGGTTGCCCAGCGAGATCTGGTCGCCATGGTTCAGCTCTACACCTTTTGGCGGGATCTCATTGTAGTTCACCCAGGTGCCGGCATGAGAACCCAAATCCACCAACAGAACCCGGCCATCAGGATACAGGTTGAGTTTGGCATGCAGGGGTTCGAGTGCCGGGTCATCAAGGACCAGATCACATAACTCCATATCCCGGCCAATTTTAGTGACGTTCTGAAAGATCTGGTAAGGTTTTTCAGCGGAGGGCTGACCATCCTTATCCATGCGCATAAGCACTGCCAGGGCTTTGCCGGTTGGTATGGGAGGGGCAATAACCTGTTCTGGCGCGGCGGAGTTTTCGGTTGGTTCAAACCCGGATGAGGGCTTATTTCTACGCTGTTTGAATAGCAGCAATACCAAGCCTGATAATGCGGAAAATCCAGCCAAAGCGCCCAGGAGGATAGGGTTGGCATACCAGGGGCGCAAAGCAGCCTTTGGGGGCAGGATCAGGTTAATGGGCAGGTTGAGTGTTTTGGTCTGGCTGTCAAAACCCAAACTGTCAACTAATTTAACCTTAATTTCGAGATTATTTTCGTTTTCGTAAGGAACCAGATTGAGGATGAAACTCCCATAGGGTGCTGCGAAGTTTTGGGCTACACGCGAACCGTTAATCCATAAATCAGTACTCTCGATTCCGCGCGGATGTTTATCCGGAAAATCAATGGCAACTTCGATGGTGAGAGAATCGGGCGTGAGATGGCCAAGGTTATCTTTGTAGATGTCGATAGATGATGGCAGGTTGAGGAATGTCAGGCTGGCTGGCTGGATCTCCAACTGAAATTCACGCGAAGGGGAGGTGATGGGGTCCGCGTTCCTTGGTTCCACGCACACAGCCAGTTCCTGAGCCCCGCTCTGGCGTGCCTCAGAGGTGTAGCTGAGCACGTATCTTTCGCCAAGTCCATTGATGTAATCAATGGGGTTGGGGATTGGCTGCCATCCGTTATATGCGGAAATTGAGCCGCCGGTAGATGAGACGGCATTTACCAGGGTCTGTCCGTCTTCAGTATTCAAAATAGCTCGGTCAGTAATCACCCAGGCGTAGACTGTTATCTGTTTAGCCTTGGCCTGGGACATGAATTCCACAAATTGCGGGCGCTGGACTGAATTGGGATAAGGGCTGATATAAAGCAGAACTTTATCCAGCGGGTCGCTGCTATCACCGAGATGCTTTATAGCGTTCTCCAAACTCAGGAATTGGAATGGCATCACCCGCATGTTCTTATTAAAGTTACCCAGGGCGTTGTTCAGCTCGCCAAAGGCAGGCATATCCACGGTATTCTCTTCCGGGTTGATGAACAGGCTGAAAAGATCATTCTCAGCAGGGGTCAGCGCGCCGCCGATGGTGGAGATAGCATTCTTGATCTGTGTGAAACGCGGGATGCCATTTTGGTCGTTGACGGTCAGATCAAAACCCGGATTAAGTGCGATGGCAAAGTGCATGCCGGTGTGCTGCCGGCGCAGGTCATCAATTGACAGGGCTTTGCCGTTCTCGACTGCCTGAACCTGCCTTGCCAGAGGGTAAGTGAGCGGTTCAACAGCCGGGTTTTGATAGCGGAAGACTACCTGAACCTGCGGAAATTCACGCGTGTCGATGTTGGTGATCACCAACTTTGGGGGCAGGTTTTCCTGCGCATAGGCGAGGGTTGAAGGCAGGAGGAGCAAGACGAGACATGCCAGCCGCAACACCCGCTTCAGCCATCCGTTTTTATTGGGGAAGAGCGGGTGTTGGTTTAAAAATGAGCTAAGACGTGCTTTCAGCAACATGCCTTTATTGTAGCTGGTTTTATTCCTCCGGGTCTTGTGACTCAGTTTCGGAAATTTCAATTACAGGCGGCTCGGTATACTCTTCAGGGGCAGGAACATCGGTGCGCAGGATCTCGGGCTGAGTTGGTTTAAGAGCCAAACGCTTGTAAGTGATTGTTAGCAGAGCGTATGTAAAAGTGTTTAACAAAATCGAAATCATTATGGAAAGTACTATCACAATCAATATAAGGATGGCAAAGATCCACCAATTAATTGCAGGGATTTTGCCGGATTGCAGGATCGCGGGGACAACCACTGGAGCCGTCGCCAGCATGAAAGGGAAGAAAATCAGAACCCCGGCAGTGAACTTCAGGATTTTGGTAAACAGCACCATCAATCCGGATGGGACGAGGTTCTGCGTTGCCACTTTCCAACCTTTGCCGATGGCATCAAATATCTGCAGGTTGTCATCCACCAGGGCAACTGCGGCATAGAAAAGCCAGGCTTCAATGAGCCAATTCAACGGAATGAGAAGCAATAGCAGGGGAAGGAGGCAAAGCAGCGCCAACCCGAGCGTACCAATGGTGATGACCGCAAGAAATGCGATGAACGCCACCCCAACCAGAAATCCTCCAAAACCAATGACCAGATGAAGCAGAATCATACGCCAGTAAAAGGGTTTCAGGCCGTTCCAAATATCAGCGATGCTGAGTTTTTGTGCCGTACCAGCCTGGTCTGCCATCAGGCTGCCCTTGATCAGTCCTGTTTTTCCAATATGACCGATGAAGAACCCAACCAGGGAGACCAAAAATGCAAAGGCAAGAATACCTAAGGCAATCAGCACCCAGGTGGCTGGCGGGATGTTCGCTAATTTGTCCACGAAGGGTTGCATCCAATGCCCCCAATTCCCCTTAGGCAGGCGATTTTGCCAATTGATTGATCCGCGGTCGGGCAAACTGAAACCGGTATTGGATGACCCGGAAGCAACTGATCCGGCTAAAAAGGCGAAAAACCATAAGGCTTTATGCTTCCATAAAATTTTCCAGGCTTTCGAAATAACTTCAGAGTAATTCATTTACACCTCTTATTACAGCTTGAACAAGGCTGTTGAGTTTATTATATTAGGGTTAGAGTCAATGCACCGAAGATTATCTTGGGTTAATGAAATGATTACATTTTTGACTGGTCCTTTTCATAAAGTACATCCTGGTATTCAGGCGTGCGCTCCATCACTTTGACCACATAGGAGCAGGTCGGGTAAATGGCTTTGCCATGCTCTCGCGCAAGATTGATCAGCCGCTTTACCAGCTCAGCAGCAATGTTTTGACCACGCATGGATGGGTCTACATAGGTATGATTGGCGATCCAGCAATCGGGGTGATCAAAGTACGTGACCTCGCCTACCTCCTTGCCGCCTTCCTGAAAGACAGCGATACGGTTTTTTTCCGGTTCGTATTTGTATTGAAGCATTTATTCTCCTCAACTATTGAGCCAATTTTACTGCTTTGGCTTACACAAATCACCTCGCGAGGCGATACAAGGTTTCGCGAAGGAACATTAAAAAGAATACATTTTGCCGGTTTTGTCCTAAGCTTTAGAGGTTAATGCGGATTTTATTCGTGAACCAGTCTACGCGTACGGCTTTATGGAAATTTTACATGAACTCTTCAAGCTGAAGGATTCAATCCAGATCGGGAGCCAAGGTGCGACTTAGTGGTGCTTGCAATGCGCCTGGCACCAAGCTTTAATACACTGGAAAGTCTGCTCTGAGACGTCATGCTCAATTTTACAGGCATCCTTCTGTGCGGTTTTCGGGTCCACACCAATCTGGATAAGGAAGCGCGCAAACACTTCGTGGCGTTCCCAAATGGCGCGTGCCTTCTCCAAACCCTGCGCGCTCAGGCTGACGCTGCTATCAGCATTGATAATAACAAGACCATCGTCCTGCATCCGGCGCATAGAGGCATGCACGCTGGGACGGGAGACCGCCAGGGCATCTGCAATCTCCACCTGACGGACGCTATCTTTGTCTTTTATCAAAAGAAGTATGGTTTCCAGGTACATCTCCAAAGATTCTGAAAACTTATCGGCCATTTTCACCTCAACTTATCTGAGTATATCAGATTGCGAAAAGGGGTTGACAAAGAAGTTAGTCTGAGCTAACATGAAGTTAGTCTTAACTAACAGCCTGGAGGTATGATGATTTCCTTAGACATGGCCGAGATGCAAGCACCCTACATTGTGAGTTCCGTTGAGTGCCTGGAAAGCGGGTCTGAACGTCTGCAATCGATGGGCTTTGTTGCCGGAGCCCCGCTGCGGGTTTTAAGTTGCCTGGAAGGCAACCTGATCGTGGCGGTGATGGATGCGCGCTTCGCCTTGAGCCAGGAACAGGCTAAAAATATTTTTGTGGAGGAATTAAATGGCCATACGTTTGGACGAAGTCAAGCCGGGTACGGTTGCGGTGGTAGAAGGCGTGCGCGGCGAAGGAGCGGTGCGGCGGCGCATCCTGGATATGGGCATCCTGAAGGGTGTCCGCATACAAGTGATTAAGGTGGCCCCTTTGGGCGACCCTATTGAGGTTAAGCTGCGCAATTACTCCCTAAGCTTGCGCAAAAGTGAAGCGGAATGGATAGATGTGGAAGGGGAAGTAGCATGAATAAGACTATCATGTTGGCGGGCAATCCGAACTCCGGAAAGACGACATTATTCAATCAACTGACAGGTTCAAATCAATATGTTGGCAACTGGCCTGGTGTGACCGTAGAGAAAAAAGCTGGTAAGCTAAGCGGCCATCCTCAAATCAATGTGCTTGACTTGCCGGGGATCTATTCGCTGGCAGGCAGCTCCATAGAAGAAGTCATTGCCAGCCAGCAGCTGACCAGTGGTGCCGGTGACCTGATTCTCAATATTGTGGACGGCACCAATTTGGAACGCAATCTCTACCTGAGCACGCAACTGATGGAACTGGGCGTTCCCATGGTCCTCTGCGTCAATATGGCTGATATTCTAGACAGGCACCAGGGGATGCCCAATCTCCAAAAGATCTCTGAAGATCTGGGTTGCCCGGTGCTGGGGATTTCCGCAAAAACCGGACAGGGTATACGGGAGCTGAAAAAGGTGCTAGTGGCTGCACTTAAGGATGGTCTGGAGCCGCCACTTTTACCCGAATACAGTGAGGCGCTCTCGCATGCTTTGGAAGAGGTTGAAGCGCTACTGCCCTCTGAGCAGGCGGGGGCATCTTTTGTTTCCTACGAAGCCCTGCGCATGCTCGAAGGTAGCGGAGAGCGCGTGGAAATGAATCAAGCACTCAAGCAAAAGATAGACGCTTTGAGGGAAAAGCTTGAACAAGAATCCCAAACAGACATCCACAGCTTAGTTGCTGGGGAGCGCTACATGTTTATCAACAGCTTACTGGAAGAGGCGAGAGCCCGGCAAAGCGATCGCATTCACGCCGTTTCTGACCGGATTGATACGGTGCTCACTAATCGCTGGCTGGCCCTGCCCATCTTTATGCTTGTAATGGTAATCGTCTATGGCGTTTCGGTCTCCACTTTGGGTGGCATCGTCACCGATTGGACCAACGAGGTGCTCTTTGGAGAATGGGTGCCTGGCGTTATCGCCCATGGCCTGGAATTGCTTAAAGTGGATGGTTGGATGCAAAGTCTGGTGCTGGATGGCATCGTGGGGGGTGTGGGAGCTGTACTGGGCTTTGTGCCCCAAATCCTGCTCCTCTTTTTCTTCCTTGCCTTCCTTGAAGGCAGCGGATACCTTGCCCGGGTAGCCTTCATCATGGACCGGCTCTTCCAGCGTTTTGGACTTTCCGGAAAAAGCTTTATTCCGATGCTGATTGGCAGTGGCTGCAGCGTGCCTGGCATTATGGCTTCGCGCACGATTGAAGAAGAGAGAGACCGACGCATGACGGTGATGGTTACCAGCTTCATCCCATGCAGTGCCAAACTACCAATCATCGCGCTTTTGGCTGGTGCAATCTTTGGTGGTGCCTGGTGGGTTTCACCCAGCGCTTATTTTCTTGGGATTGGGGCGGTGGTCCTTTCTGGTATTATGCTCAAGAAGACACGCTGGTTTGCTGGACCTCCGGTGCCCTTTTTGATGGAACTGCCTGACTACCGCTGGCCTACTTTGGGTTTCATTCTGCGGTCGATGTGGGAACGCGGCTGGAGCTTCATCAGGAAAGCTGGAACAGTAATACTGCTCTCCAGCATCGTGATCTGGTTTCTGTCTACGTTTGGCGTCGCTGATGGGGGAATTCAGATGGTCGAAGATGCGGGGCAGAGCTTTCTGGCTGTGCTGGGCAATACCATTGCCTGGATTTTCACCCCCTTAGGTTGGGGAGACTGGAAGTCTGTAGTGGCAACAATAACGGGCCTGGTTGCGAAGGAGAATGTGGTTGGCACATTTGGGATCCTCTTCGGAAACCCGGACGTCTCAGAAGCTGGCGAAGAAATTTGGGGCCTGGTAGCGGCGCATTTTACTTCATTTTCAGCCTATTCTTTCCTCGTCTTCAATCTGATTTGTGTGCCGTGTTTTGCCGCGGTGGGAGCGATCAAGCGGGAGATGAACAGCGCTCGCTGGACTTGGTTTACCATTCTTTACCAAACGGGTTTTGCATATCTTTTAGCTTTAATCGTGTTCCAGCTGGGCACCTGGCTGGCGGGTGGCCCCTTTGGGGCAGGGACCGTGGCGGGTCTGACTGCATTGGGTCTTTTGCTTTTCCAACTTTTCAGGACCGCTCCTGATTGGCGCAGGCATGAAGCCTTGACACTGAAGGAGGAAGGATTAGTACGATGAGTCCAGGAACGATTGCGCTGGGTTTACTGCTCTTGATAACTGTGCTGGCAATTTTGAAAGCCTGGTTCAGGGCTCATCTCTCCTGTTCAAATGGGAATCAGGCTTGTTACGGATGCCCGCTTGCCAAGCAATGCAATCGGAGCAGACCAGCTGCTGACTTGGCGCTTAAAAGACCCAATCAGCCCAAACAGCTCACAACACAACATTTTCACATAAGCAACCGGCCGCAAAGCAGACCGGATAACTGATTGCTGTTTGGGCTGATTGCAGTGTCTCAGCCATAGAACGCGGGAGCCTTTAGTCTTGAGGCTCCCCGTTTTCTTTTTGTAATTCTTCAAGCTGGGTGTTAACTGCCCTTAGTTCGGACTCTAACCAGTTTTTCCTTTGCCGCATTGTTTCAGCGGATTGTTCGGGGGTTCTGCGGCTTAGGCCAAAAAATCCCCGCCCGAAACCACGCCCCCGGCCTTGCGGGTAACGCCCGCAGGGCCCCATTCCTTTTCCCATAGGACCCATTCCCATGGGTCCGGTTCCATCAAAGTTAGGCATTGTATTCTCCTTAAGTTTTATTCAGTCCCCTTTGGCTCTTGTAAGAAAGGGGTTGTTTATTCGATCAACCGCCGGATGATCTCGTTGACTCCGGCTAATTCCTGTTTCCAATCCTGCAGGGCTTCCTCACCCTGGCTGCTCAGATGATAGATCCTTCGGGGAGGACCCATCGTCTGGCTGGTTTCCCAATCCGAGGAAATCCACCCTAAGTCTTCCATGTCCCGCAGTATGCGGTAGACGACGCTGGGATGCAGGGTGTTCAGACCGATTTTCTTCAGCTGCGTCAGCAGCGAATAGCCGTAGCTCGGCTCCCTTTGGATCAGGGAGAGCAAGGCCGGTTCTGCTAAGGAGGCAGCAATCGCCGAAGGGCGGTGCTGCTGACCTTTCCCTGCTTTAATCCGCCATCCTCTTCCATGTCTTGGCATCTTTCACGATCTCCATTTCGTTTTCTGCTATATAGAATAGCAGACTATTCTGTATATGTCAATAGATAGGTATAGAATAGACCCGGAAACACGAAGATAGTCCTAAAATATTGTGATAATGAGCCCGTTAATAATAATTATGTACTATAATAATAGTACAAAGAAATAAGAAACCGTGAATTTGGATAAGGGAAGGTTATGGATACTGCCTATCAACTTAGTCAAGAGGGTGGGAATGAAGATGCCTCAGCTGAACTGATCGTTGGGAGCAACTTGCGCAACCTGCGCACACGAAGGGGATACTCCTTACGCGCGCTTGCCAATTCCAGCGGTTTGAATGCCAACACGCTCAGCCTTATCGAAAATGGGAAGGTATCCCCTTCGGTCGGGACACTGCAGCAATTGGCCAGCACTCTGCGTGTTCCAATCGCGGATTTTTTTGAAGCGCCATCCCTCGACAAGCGCGTGGTCTTCACTCCGGCAAACGCGCGGCCCAGGCGCTCATTAGGCAAAACAGTTGTAGAAAGCCTTGGGAAGAACCTGGCGGGGAGCAGGGTCCAGCCTTTCCTGGTCACGCTCAAGCCAGGCTCAGGCAGCGGAGAGGATACAGTCGTCCACACCGGACATGAGTTCGTCTATGTCCTGGCTGGGGAAATCCAATATCGGGTAGATGACGATGAATTCCTCTTAAAAGCAGGAGATAGTTTGGTATTTGAAGCGCATCTGCCGCATGCCTGGGCTAACCAAAGTGAAGATGCGGCCCAATTTTTGCTCGTTTTATACCCCTCCAATGACCAAGAAGAGCTTGGAGGGCGTCATTTTTCAATCGATACTATCAAGAAGGAGATTTCAATGAAGATCGCAGCGATTACAGAAGACGGAAAAACCATCAGCCAGCATTTCGGCCGTGCCCCATATTATTTGGTGCTGACCATTGAGGATGGAAAAATTGTTGATCGTGAGATGCGTGACAAGATCGGTCACTCACACTTTCAACATCAAGCCCACGAAGGGCATGGCCATCAAGCCGGGCATGGCATGGATGCAAGTTCCCATGGCAA
The DNA here is from genome assembly GCA_040772525.1 of Anaerolineaceae bacterium. GTDB lineage: Bacteria > Chloroflexota > Anaerolineae > Anaerolineales > Anaerolineaceae > Mesolinea. The sequence goes on from JAXGXZ010000001.1 coordinate 1,560,242, forward strand.
ACACATCCAAATGGCTAAGACCATCGAGGATTGCAAGGCACTCCTGTGTGGGGGCATGGGCAGGGGGGCCTATGAGAGTATGCGTCAGCTGAATATTCAGCCGGTGGTCACGGACCTCAGCGATATTGAAGCTGCTGCTCAGGCTTTCATTGATGGCAAGCTCATTGACCATACTGAGCTGCTTCATTAATCCCTGAACTCTTTGGAGTGAAAGGTTCTCGTTAAAAGTTGTGTGTAGATCTGTGCTTGCTTACAGCCATTCTTTTCGGACTAGCCCTCCTGCTTACCCTGGCTACCCTAAGGATCCATTGGCTTGTATTGCCCAGGTTCTGCATTCATATTGACTCAGAAATACAAGATAAATCGAGCTTGGGAAAGACTCTCCTGTCTGAGTCCAACAACTATCAAACCATCATAATAAATAAGGAGCAACCATGAAAGTATTTATAACTTCACAGAACCCTGTTTTAGACTCGGCTGTTGACAAACGATTTGGCCGCTGCCCCTGGCTGATTCTTTTTGACGATGAAACGAATCAGTGGGAGGCCCTGGAAAACCCAGGTTCCTCTCAGTCTGGAGGAGCAGGGATAGCAGCAGCCCAATTCGTTGTAGATAAAAAGGCCGATGTTGTGATTAGCGGCGATTTCGGTCCCAACGCATCCAGCGCTTTAAAGGCGGCTAATATTGAGATGCTGATTTTTTCCGATACTACAGTGAGCGTTCAAGATGCGCTGGACCAGTATCAAAAAAAGCAACTTAAAAAGTTCTGTTAGGAGGATTGCTTGCGCATAGCTATAGCCAGTGGAAAAGGCGGCACTGGAAAGACAACCATCGCCACCAGCCTTGCCCTCAGTCTGGCGGATCGATTGAAGGTGTGCTACTTCGACTGCGATGTCGAGGCGCCGAATGGCCATATTTTTCTGAAGCCCAATTTTTCGTTTGTTTCCCAGGCGAACATCCCAATCCCGCAGATTGATGCAGCGCTGTGCAGGGCTTGCGGTCACTGTGTGAGCGTGTGCCAGTTTCATGCGCTGGCAAAGATCGGGAACAATATACTCGTCTTCCCGCAGTTGTGCCATGGCTGTGGGTCCTGCACCCTGAACTGTCCTGCGGGTGCCATCAGTGAAGTTCCCAACCCGATTGGCGTACTGGAGACCGGCGTGGCCATGTCAGGCATTGAATTTTTTCAAGGCCGCCTCACGATCAGTGAACCGATGGCCACTCCGATAATACGGCAACTGAAAAAATTAGCCCAACCCAGACAGGATGCTATTGAGATTTATGACGCCCCCCCAGGCGCTTCCTGCTCAGTGGTGGAAACCTTAAAAGGAGTGGATCGCGTGCTTTTAGTGACCGAGCCTACGCCATTTGGCCTGCACGATTTGAAACAAGTGCTGGGCATCCTGAGAGAAATGAAGCTTCCAGCTGGCGTGATTATCAACCGCGATGGCATCGGTGACCAAAGCGTGGAGCAGTTCTGCACTGAGGAAGGATTGCCGATTCTCATGCGCATCCCAATCAGCCGCAAAATCGCAGAATCCATCTCGAGAGGCGTTACGCTGGTAGAGATGAATCCCGAACTATTAAACCCTTTTCAAAACCTCATTGAGGAAGCGAGGTGGCCATGAAGCAGATGGTTATTCTGAGCGGAAAAGGCGGAACGGGCAAAACTTCCGTCACGGCTGCTTTTGCCCATCTAAGCGGAAGTTCTTCTGCCTTCGGCCGCCCTGTTTTTGTAGATGCCGATGTGGATGCCTCAAATTTGAGCCTCGTTCTGCAGCCGGAGGCTTTAACGCCAAATGCTTTTTGGGGTGGTTCTTTGGCGGTTATTGACCCAAAGGCATGCACCAATTGTGGAAGGTGCACACTGGTTTGCCGTTTCGACGCGATTATCCCGCATCCGGATAATTTATCGGCACAATGGATCGACCCTATTGCCTGCGAAGGATGCGCGTCTTGTGTTTACGCCTGCCCTGATAATGCGGTCACCATGGTTCAGGAGCAGGAGGGCAACTGGTTTGTCTCGGATACCTCCTATGGCAAGCTCTTCCATGCGGAACTCTTCCCAGGCAGAGAGAATTCAGGCAAATTGGTCACACTGGTCCGTCAGCAGGCTCGCTTGCATGCGGAGGATACACTGGCGCGGTTGATCATCATCGATGGCCCGCCCGGGATTGGCTGCCCGGTGATTTCTGCCTGTGCAGGAGCTGACCTGGGCTTGATAGTCACTGAACCCAGCCTGGCAGGTTTACATGACCTGAAGCGGGCATTGGGCACCCTTCAGCATTTCCGTGTTCCAGCTGCCATCTGTGTCAATAAGGCAGATCTAAACCCTGAGGGAACCCAGACTATCAAAGCATTTGCTTCCCAGGAAGGCATTGCTTTCCTGGGGAAGATTCCATACGATGAAAATGTTCCCAAAGCGATGCTGGCTGCCAAGCCGTACACCGAGTTTGCTCCCCGCTCCCGGACAGCGGAGGCTATCCTGGCGATCTGGCAGCAAGCGGTTGATTTATTGGGCATGCAGGAGGATTAACTTGCAGCAAGCAGAACTTAAGCAAACAATTTACGACCGGCTCAGTCAGGTGATTGATCCGGAAACAGGCGTGGATGTAATGCGTATGAAGCTGGTCAGAGACCTGGTTGTCAGTGAGGACAGAAAAGTCTCCTATACCTTTCGGCCATCATCTCCGTTTTGTCCGATTGCTGTCCCACTGGCGATGGATATTATCAAAGCTATCGAGGATATCGAATGGGTGACGGGGCAGAGCATTAAGGTAGTTGATTACATCGAAGCCGATAAGTTGAACGACTTGTTCCGGTCGATATTAGAGTGAGAAACCGGATCTATGTAGCCCTTGTCTATTGAAAAGCCGGTTAAAGACAAACTGGCCAATGACTTACATAATCCAGCTTCGTCTGATCCTGTTTTGGCAAACCAGAAAAAGTGCCACAGCAAAAACCAGTAAAACCCCGAAAGATAGTACCGGAGAAAATGAATTGTTACCATTGATGATACTTTTAAGGATATCTGTTCCGTAAGTGAGTGGCAAAAGGTAAGAAACCGGTCGTAAAAAAACAGGCAGACTAGACAATGGAACGAAGAGCCCACAGAGAAACAGCATTGGGAATCGGAAAAAATTTGAGAACGTCTGCGCGTCGAAGACCTGTTCAGCGGACACTGCGATTAAGAGACCCATAAGCGCTGATGTTATCGCAATCATCAAAACAGTAAGTAGCACCATCACCCAATTCACATTGCTTAAATTGACAAAAAAGCTTGCAAATAGTATTGGGACAGAGGCATTAAAAACACCAAACAGAATAGTACCAGCAATCTTTGCCAGCACCATGGTACTGATGTCAATGGGTGCCAGCAATAAACGCTCAAAAGATTTGCTGCTGCGTTCAAAAGTTATCGTGACTGCCAGCATGGAGGTAGTTCCAAACAACACGCTCATAGAAATGAGGCCGGGAAGTAAGGTAAGTGGACTTTTCTCGGGGGTGCTGATGAATTGCATTAGCGTCCAGGAAATGGGGAAGATAATTCCCCAGCTGATGTTTGGCGGTTTAAGGTAGTAATTTTTAAGGTCTTTTTTCAGGATGTTCCAGAAAGCAATCCAGCTTTTCATAGGCGGCTCTTTTTCTCATCTTCTCTCAATGTAGAGGCTTGAATACCGGTTAATTTAACGAACACATCCTCCAAGGACGGGCGGAGCTCACTGGCTTCGTACACGTCAATATCTCTTTCGCGAAAGAACTCCACAATTGGCGACAACGGAATGCGTTGCTCAGATTCAATCGTGAGCGTATGATCAGGGCAAACCATGACGTTGTTAGATGGAAAATAGATTTTCAGTTCCTCGGCATAACATACGGCGTTTTTATCCAAAACCAGGCGGAGCTTATGTCCGAACGTTGCGTTTTCCATCAGTTGGGATGGTGTTCCAGAGGCAACTATACGACCGTTCGCAATAAAAGCGATCCGGTCGCAAATGCGTTCTGCCTCCTCGATATAGTGGGTGGTGAGGAAGATTGTGGTTCCCTCATGTTTTAATTTGACAATCATGTCCCAGATATGACGTGTGCTCTCCACATCGATGCCAGTGGTGGGCTCATCCAAGAAGATAATTTGTGGAGAATGCATCAAGGCAGCCGCAATGGTCAGCTTGCGGCGCATTCCTCTGGAATAAGTTTTGAACGTTCGATTACCAACATCTTTTAAACTAAACTGGTCTAACAATTCCCTGGCTTTAGCTTCGCGTTCATCTCTTCTCATTCCATAAAGGGCGGCGCAAAAACAAAGATTATTAAAGCCATCCATTTCATTGTAGAGATTGCTTTCATCAGAGACAATCCCCATAATGGCTTGCGCTTTCTTGGTCTGCTTTCTGATGTCTAATCCATTTATCATAATGCTGCCAGCAGTGGGCTGTGATAAGCCAATCATCATGTTGATAGTCGATGTTTTACCCGCTCCATTCGGTCCTAAAAAACCAAATACTTCACCATTCTGAACCTCAAAGGAGATATCATCCACAACGGTTTTGTTGCCATATGTTTTGATAAGATTAGTAATCTTAATCATTTCCATTATTTCTATTCCGATCAATTTGATCTATAACCTGGCAGTCTCATCGGGGCAGACCATCTCTATCTTTTCAGGGCAGCCCGGATTAGAGAGAACAGTAAAAGCGTTACCTTTGATCCGCTGACATTTTTTACGTTTGGTGGCAGCCAATTTCTTTATCTCTTGTGCTAATTCTTGCAGCACTGACCGCTCTACAGCATAGTGCATAAAATAACCTCGTTTTTCACCTACAACAATGCCTGCTTCCCGTAACACTTTTAGGTGTTGGGATATGGTTGCATCTGTTAGTCTCAACTCATTCGCCAAGGCACGTACGCAGTAATTGCTCTCTAAGAGAAGTGTCACGATACGCATACGTGTTTCATCCGCAAGCGCTTTCATCACACTTAACTCGACCATGATCATCCTCCTTTTGATTTATTAGCTGGGTGCCTAATTGATCGTAGCACGACTATTTAATTAGGTCAATGCCTAATTGTAAAAAACCTTATAAATGTTTTTAACAGTTGTAGTTGCGAAGATGTTAATTTATTTGGCAAATATACGATAATTCCATACATCCAAAAGCTCAAAACACAAGCGACTCAATTTGTCACGTCGTGTCTGATAAATTTGAATGGAAAAGTAAAACTGATGAAAATAAACGAGATCAGTTTAGCCTGGCTTTTAAGTTCAGCTCCGTATGATGGAAAACTTGAATTTATCTGCAGTAAGAGATTGCTCCAGTTTCCTCTATCTTTTTCATGCCGAGTGATTTATAAAAACTATTAGCTCTTTCATCCGAAATATCCGTATTAAGCTGAATCCACCTGACTGAGGAATACTTTTCAAATACGAGATTCATGAGCTCTCTTCCAAGGCCTTGTCTTTTATGTTCGGCATCAATGATAATATCCTGAATAATTACCACGTGTTCGCCATCTCCAACGCATCTGATAAAACCTATTAATTCCTGATTATCAAAAACGCCCAGGACATACAGCGAATTATCAAACGCCCGTTTTAACCTGATGTCATCGTTGAGATAGGCTGTCCAGCCTTCGCCCCTGTACAGGTCTTTTATGTTTTCAAGCAATTCAGAACCAATTTCTTTGAAATGGATCACTGTTTTTCCTTTATGGTTTCTTTTTCAATCAGAGAACAAATCCTGAATGATGTAGTAGGACTGTTTCAGCCGTTCTTTGTACTCAGGTATTTCCCAGTTGTCCCAGGAATATGCGCTCAAAGGCTTTAAGACATCGTTTTCCATGCCTGGGAATGAATCCAATACCGTGCCGCTTTCATCTACATAGAGAGCACCGATGTAGATTTCATCGACAAATCTGCTTGCTTCAAGGCCGTCTTTGTAGACATCCCCAATAAATTCCTTCTGACTGGGATCCCTGGCTTGGATCAGCAACCAGGGAATTCTTATTTCCAGCCCGCCTTCATCACGCATATAAAAATCAGCAAGGGAGTCGTAATCTTTTGAATCGGGATTCGCATTTCCTTCTCTCAGCCTTCCGGTTTCATGAGTGCTAAACGGCATACATATTTCACCGTCTTCCGTAGTATATTCCCTGCTGAGCACGTAATGGATTTGGGAAAAAATCCCACTGTCCTTCAATGGATCCTGCTCAGGTTTTTCTATCAAATTCAAGTGGTAAGCATACATGTACGTGAAAAAGTCATAGTACTGGTCGATGACAATTCTGGGTTCGTTTTTGTTTAGGGTTATGATAAAGTCTACGCCGTTAGAGAATGTATACGTATTGTTTTCCTTTACAGAATAGTTGCCCTGTTCAGGCAAGACGTCCAGCAAAATAACCGGATAGGCGTTCCCGTCATTGGAATAATCCAATCTGATATACAAGTAGCTTTCATCATAATCCACATATAAACCCCTCATGGCTCCCTGATCTTTGCCATACAAAGGTTCTGTCTGCCATTCTTCAGTATCACCGTCAACCTTAATTTTATTTCTGTCGAAACATAAAACCCCAAATCGTTGTTCATTTGTTTGAACATTAGACCAATACGGCCTTTGGTCCGGATTATCGTAGTCTACGGTGTTCCACGTTCTTTTAAACCACTCATCCTGCCATGTAAATACAAGACCTCCGAGCATATCCTCCTCCAGAATATCCTCGAAAAGGTGGCTGAGAATCTCTCCTTGTGCTTTTTCAGATTGGAATCCTTGATTCCAACCGAAGGGGTTTTCATGGGTGAGTCCGCGTGAAGCCGGTATTCCAAACTCGGCCACTAAAATGGGAAGCCTGTGAACACTGTTCAGATGGTTTAAATAACCGGCGTAATTGTTCTTTTCTCCTCTATGGTCAGTATAGTTGATATACCTTTCTTCAACGTTAAGAAAATCAGGATAATACGGATAAACGTGATATGAGGCAAACTGTCCTACATCAACCATTTCCGCTTTCGTGTAAATGACATTGGGGTCTACACTGGCTAAATCCTCACTGTCTTGAAAGTTGGAAGGATGTTCCAGAATATCTGTCGTAGGCCAATTGGTAAAACTGACGGGCCTCATGTAGTTATAGTGTTCCATCTCATATACCGCTACGGTATCCATCTGTTGTGCAAGCCAATACTCAAAAGGTTTTGCGCCCTTAGTCTCAAAATACTTGCCGTTGTAATCTCCGATAGAGGCGTGAAGATGATTTGTGTTATCCACCATATAAGGGTCCCACTCTATGCCTAAAATCCAGGCAATGACATAGCGGGAAACATCTGCCGTATAAATGCCTGATGCGTGTCCTGGCCTGGCCTCAACATTTATATTTCCATGTAACACGTCTACGATTCTTTTCATCTCCTGCTGGAAATCAGCCAGGTTGTTTTCCTCAAAAGCATCCATTGAATTTACAAGATCTGCTTCATTTATCCAAACACCGTGCATCACATATAATTTCTTATCATGGTTTTCGTTGTATCTAAGCAGTGAATTATAGAATCCAGGCGGATGCAAGGTATATACACGGATAACATTGGCATTCATTTCGCCGATGTACTCGAACCAACGGTAATATTCCTCTTCAGTTATTGCTGCCTCCCCCGGGAAGGCACCGGGTTTTCCCATCCCGATATTAATGCCTTTTATTGTTACAGGTTCCCACTTGCCGTCTCTGAATATTTGGAAATGGCCGTCCTTTATTCGGGCATTGAACAGATTGTTATCTTTTTCTTCTATATTCGTGGTTTCTTCCAAAGAGCTGTTTTCGAAACTTTCCAAAATTCTCTCCATCATTGGGAAATATGCTGACCAATATAAAGCGCTCTCTGAATTCTTTTCCATGAAACCATATAATTTCTGCAACCCTTTAAATTTATATAAGTTTGGAACTTTGCCTATATCGTTGTAATCCCCCGCAAAATAGTAGCTGGAACTGGATCCCCGTTCACTTTTTATAACTGCGGCAAACTCGGCAGGGATCCCGTTTTCTTCCAGAAGCTCCTTCCCGCTTTCGGTTAAATTCCAGTTATAGTAAGCCAATGCGGTTGAGCCTTGTTCAGGGGTAACAATATCGAACCAATATGAGTATTGAGGGCTATCGTTAAACCCGAAGAATTCTTCTCCCTCTTGGGTAAAGGAAATCTTAATACCTCTGTCTGAAATATGCTTCGATCTTTCTAAAACAAGGACCCGATAATCAAAGTCGTTTACCAAGAGAAACCCTTGACCGCTGTAATTCCAGGACTCACCAAACTCATCTATAATCCATTGGGGAATTTCTTCGTTTTTACGATAATCCAATTCGTCAAAGTATCGTCCTACCCATCCGTTCCAATTAATACCCAAATGATTCGTGATACTTTCCCTTACTTCTTTCTTAGTGGGGGAAGCAAATGTGTTGTATTCCGCGATGAACAGGCTCTTATCTTTCTTAACTAACCTGTCCACAATATTAAGCCACTCTTCCTCTTCCAACCCCCCATAGACTTTCACGGAGCGGGAGCCTTCTCTCTCTTTCTCCACCCAGGGCAGATCCTCTTCATAAACACCATAGCTGTCTGCTAAATAAATAACGTCATAGTCATCATAGTTTATCGGCAACGGTTTAATCGTATAGCTCTTATCTTCTTCATTTGGGGAAAAGCCAAAATAATCTTCTCTAATATCAAATAAAGCATTTGATTGGTTTTTATACTTTAATTGATTTAATAGAAAAACAATGCCATTATGTTCACGATATGTTTCATTCGGCACGGTTTTATCGATGATGGCTATACGGCATTCCTTGTCAGGCTGCAGATGCCAGAAAACAATGGGTAATGATATTAGTAATAACAGGCTTATGCCTATTATGAAAATACGTTTCATTTAGATTGACCGCTCCTCTTGTGCTGAGTAGTGTTTCTTGAAAGCCCGACCCTTTCCATTTTGCCCCAACTTTTTCGCCCCAAAAGAACTTGTATAAATGCTTCACATCTCCAAATCAAGGTTAGAGGCCTATACCAGAAGGCTTCAGTTAAAGATATAAGAATTAATTTGTAGTAATTCTTTCTTCCTGAATATACGTTTACACTCCAGGTCTCCAGCATGATGGAAAAAGCAGAAAGGACAGAACCATATAAGATAAACAACAAGGCTAATAATATGGCAAATTCAAAATAAAATTTACCTAAAAAGAAAGCCGCAACCATATAGATATAACCGCCCAGCTCAATAAGTGGCCCAAAACATTCCACGATCCAAAAATAGGGGAAAGAAATCATGCCAATTTTCCCATATTTGGGGTTGAAGGTCATTATTCTATGTTTTAACAGGCTCTCAATTAACCCTTGATGCCATCTTCTGCGCTGTTTTCTTAATATACCAAGGCTTTCCGGGGCTTCCGTCCAGCATACGGGATCAGGAACAAATTCGATTCTTTTATCTAATTTGTTTTCCTGCAGAAACCGGTGCAGCTTAACGACCAGCTCCATATCTTCACCAATCGTTTGGACAGAATATCCGCCCACTTCGACAACCCACTTTTTAGCAAACACACTGAAAGCTCCGGAAATGATGAGGATTAAATTATGCTTAGCCAAAGAGATTCTCCCCATCATGAAGGCTCTTGTATATTCAATTATTTGCATTAAAACCAAGGGTTTATTAGGTAAATTTTTTTGATAAACAGAACCCCATTGAACATCAAGGCCATTAGCGATGCGAATATTGCCCCCGGCAGCGATGACCTCTTCATTTGACATAATAATTGGTTTCATCACCCGCAACAGAGACCTTTCGTCTAAAATGGAGTCTCCGTCAATAGAACAAAAATAGGGGTATTTGGCAAGGTTAATGCCCGCATTCAGGGCATCAGCTTTCCCGCCATTCTTTTTATCTATTAAGTACAGGTTGTGATGAATTTCCGATTGGTAGACCTGGAGTATCGGTTCAGATTTGATTTGCTTTTTAATAACCTTACGAATCTTTTTCATCTGAAACTGTTCTATTACAATCTGCAGAGTTTGATCTTTGGAACCATCATTGACGACAATTAACTCAGTTTGGGGATACTTTAAATTCAGTGCAGACCGAATACTATCGACGATACCTACTTCTTCGTTGTATGCGGGTATGATGATCGAAAGTGGTTTGTAATAATACGCATCAATATAATCTTCGTCTGAAGCGCCCTTATCTAATTTATATTGCTTGCGCAATTCAACAAGTGCGGAAATTAACATGCCGGTATAAGCCAAAACAATGACAACCATATATATCGATATAAAGCTGCCAAAGAACAACATCAAATAATTAACTATTGTACTCATAGCTCAACACTCTCCCCCAGTACTTCACGAGCCATATCAATGGCATATTGATCCTGAGAAGTCGCAATGAACATCTCCAACCTGGACTTACCGTCTTTACCCTTGGCAATCGTTTGAGCGGCATTGGAACGCACCCACCAATTCTCATCTTGTAACAATTCTTCTAAATACGGAAAAACCTGCTCTAAGGGAAAAGCCCCTAAAAGCTTAGCCATCATTAAGCGTTCTTGCCATTTAGGGGAGTTTAGAAATGGCTTGTACTTATCCAGGTCAGTGACAGTGCCTATTTCATTTATGGCTTTTAAGGAGCGAATGCGAATCTCCGGGTCATCATGGTTCAGCTTATCCTCTAAAAATGGCAAGAAGTCAAAATTGCGGATTATTCCTAAAACATCAATAAAATAGTATTGGTATGTTGTAGGAAATTCATCCATTTGATTGGTCAACTGTTCAAGAATATCCGGGTTAAAACCGATCAGCAGCTTTTTATACTCATATTCGGAGAGTTTAATTGATAATTTTGAAAACTTATTTATAAAATCAGCTTCATCAAAAATAGAATGAATGACCAGCAGCTGAAAATGCTCCTCCGGAGATAAGTTAGTTCTTTTTTCCAGTTTCTTACATTCAGCAACTAAGGAATCTATTTCGAAATCGATAATCCGGTACAGGGCATTCATTCTTAAACTCCATCTTTTGCTCAAAAGGAGTCTCAAATAATATTGCCTTAAATATTGATTGGCAAACTCCCGGATTTTCTCCCTGACGGTTGAATTAGATATATTATTTGTATAGGCAAGAAAAATTTCTTCTATGGCTTTAATTTCAATATCGTTATTGGGTATAAGCTTTTGGGATAGAGCAATTTCATCATTGAAATACTGGTGCCACAGGTTTTGTTTGTTTTGTATGTATTCCTTTATTTTCCTGGCATTGGCTTCTTCTTTAACGCTGATAACAACCACGTAAACACTTAATACTATAAGTATAAAAGCCGAAACCCCAATGCTTTTAAGTAAAAAGTCAATTGATATCTCTATCATGACCATAACCTTTCAAAGGTTCTTTTAATTTCCACCTCTAACAGACGCAAATTAAAGGGTTTAATTAAATAATTATCCGCACCACTTTCAAAAGCATAAATCATGTCTTCTTCCGAGCTTCTTTTGGTCATCATAAAGACAATAAACCTTTTATTATTGGGTAACATGCGGACTTGATGTAATACATCCAATCCGCTTTGCCGGGGGAGTATGTCATTCATAATGATGAGATGAGTATGGCTGGAGAGATACCAGTTAGACTCCAGGAATTCATAGCCATCTTGAAATTCTTTTATTTCTGTTTCAAAATTTTCCAGGTTTAAATTATTAATTGTTCGGTGAAGCACGTTGCGGAAAACAGCGTTTTCTTCCAAAATGCTAATCCTAACGGTTTCCAGCGGTCTTTTTTTATAGGCAGTAATGTAGTCTATCTGCTCAGGTCCTTTACCTAAACTTTCTGCCAAGGCCGACACGCCAACGGCGATCAATTCTTCAAAAGGACCCTCATCATTGCCTATCTCTGCCGCACTGGCGGAAAACAAAAGTTCATGATCTTCCAAACCAGGAACATCTTTGTTTTTTACCGATATGAACAAGCGCCGAAGAAATGCAGCCGCCTCTCTTTCGCCGGTTTGGGACAAGATAATAAACCATTTAAGTTGTCCGGAAAATTTGAAAACGAAATCAGTCTTTCTGGTTTTATTCTTCAAAAGAGCAGTTATTTTCTCTGCTGTCTCGGGCAGATTCTCTGTATCAAATTCAGATTCATTGCAAAGGCCCAGAAAAACAACTGTAATAGCAGTTCTGGAACGTACCACAAGTGCCCTTAGCGCATCAAAAATCTGCTTGGTTATAGCATCCTCAAATGAATATTCAGTATTCAACAAATCTTCTCCTTATATCCCCGGTGCGGTACTGTTTAACCTTTACATATCAATTCTGCTTGACAAAATTTTTCCTTATTCGCCAAACGAAAGCTTCATTAATCCTTTTTGAGGTATTCTTCAAGTGATTCCGCGGACAGGGGCTTCGAATAATAGTACCCTTGTATTTCATCGCAGGCTATGCTTTTCAGAAAATCCGCCTGCTCTTTTGTTTCCACGCCTTCAGCTGTAATACCTGCACTGAAGGCTTTAGCTAATAAAATAATGATTTCCGTTATGGGCGCCTTTTTATTTTCTAAATCTATATAGTCGATAATGACTTTGTCTATTTTAATTCTGTCAAAAGGCACCAGCTTCAACCGGTTTAGTGATGAGTACCCTTTGCCGAAATCGTCTATGGCGATATTCACCCCTAACTCCTTCAGTTGGTGAAGTTTCTCAAGTGAATCCTCAGTATTTTTAGAGAACAGGCTTTCTGTAATTTCCAGTTCGACATATTTCGGATGTACGCGATTTCCTTCTATGGTCTTTCTGATATCGCGAATAAAATTATTATTCTGGAATTGCACAACCGATAAGTTCACAGAAAATCGAAGAGGCGGAAATCCCTTTGCGATGAGCCTGTTATGCTCTTGTAGTGCTTGATCCAGCACCCAGATTCCCACATCATAAATTAATCCTGTTTGCTCAAGTATAGGGACAAACCTGTCCGGCGGTATTCTTTTGTTGCCGTCGGTCTTCCACCTGAGCAAAGCTTCAACACCGGCGGTTTTTCCCGTCTCACAGCTTATCTGAGGTTGATACTCCAGGAAAAACTCCTCATTTTCCAACGATTTAAAAAGCCTGTTCGTGAACAAGGTGTTTTCCGCAATATTGCTTTCCAGCCGTTCCGTGTAGAAAACTATCTTCTCATTCGTGTTTTTTGCTTCAAATCTTGCCGGATCAGCATTCTTCAAAAGAGTATCCGCGTCTCTTCCATCGCCCGGATACATAGATATACCCATATGGACAATAGCAAATAATGCTTCGATTCCTGTCTCGGTTGATACGGGTTGAGAAAAAGAATCCAGCAATCTCCTGGCGCATTCCTCTAACTGTTCAGAGTTTTTCACATCAGGCATCACAACAACAAACTCTTCGTCGCCTGCCCTTGAGATAAAAGAGCAATTCTCAAATTGATTTTTGAGAATCGCCGCCGATTTTGCCATGACCTTCTCTCCTATGCTGTGGCCAAAGGTATCATTGATCATCCTCAGGTTTTCAATTTCAATGTCTAAAATTGCGATCTGGTCTGATCCTCTTCCGTTATTTATAATTTCCCCCAGCCTTTTCCTCAACATATTCCTGTTCGCTAATTTTGTGGATTCATCAACAAAAGCGAATTGATACAGCTGTTCTTCGGCTAACAACTTCCTCTTTGCGTCCCCCAATACGTTCGCTATAATCTGCAAAAAGTTCAATCGGCTTTGCGTGAGGCTTGTGTCAGGTTTGTCATTGTATTCAATCGCAAATACAGCGCCTACTCCATGGTCGGTTGTTACCGGGATCGCAATAAAAGAATTTACTCCTCTTGACGTGAAATATTCTCTTTGTTTTACATCTTCGTCAAAGAAAAAACTTGTTGTGTCTTCACATATTATCGGTGTGCTTCGATTGAGCAGTAATTTAAAAAAGGGATAATCTGCTATCTTAAAATTAAATCCCAGGTTGTAGGTAAACAATTCACTCTCAATATCATTCACATACATATTGAGTATTGTTGCGTCTTCGTGATCCTGGCTGAATTCGGTTAAAAATGCCTGGTTGAATTCAAGTATTTCAGCAGCCATTCGCATCATTTCATCGATTTTTTCATGAGCGTTTTCAGAATTAATCGTAATAAAACTGGAAGAAATTTTCTCAAGTATTTCTTGTTCTTTTGCAAGCTTTTGGTACGCCTCTATCTTTAAAGCGTATTCAGCTGTCAGATACCGCACGCCAATAAAAGAAAGCACAATAATAAATATTCTTGTTACATATTCATTTCCGTCGATGATGACAGGGACTTCCGGGCGAACTATCCAGAGAACAATTTGAATGATGACAGTTACCGAGGCATAGATAAAGGTATGGATTGGGCTGTCAAGAATAACGGTAAACAGAAAAAACAATATGTATACTGTCCATATGGTTAACGCTCCTGTCCCAGAATCTTTTATCATAAAATACAACAAACCTGCCAGGGATATGGCCAGGAAGATGGAATTCTGAACAGACCTCCTTCTTGATATGGACGGTATAAATCTAAGAATTATTCCCATTATCAACAGAAACGCGGCGAGCAAGAGCTCATACTCCAACGTCCTGTTCATGCCAAAGTATCCTATTAAAAAGGACAGTGTGCTGCCTAAAATAAATATGACTGATACCGTTTTAAACAAACGCAACCGGTCTCCAGCTGGTTCTTCTGAGGCATCCGGCAGTAAGTTTGGTTTACTTGTTTCTTTAATAATAAGTCCGGTTTTTTTCAATAATGAAAACAGCGTGATTGTTGGAACTAAGTAAAACACAACGACTGGTTTAGGGAAATTATTAATTCCCAAAATGTCAGGCAATACATCCGCTGCAGCTGTTATCAGGAAAAGAACCAGGGTAGATACTATAAAACGCTTTGCCTCCCGCTTTTCAGGGGTATGGGAGTCAATTTTTCTCCACCAGCAACCAAGCAAAATGATGCTTGCGGTCGTAAAGACAATAAAGTATGCGTGAAGCCAGATTTTTCCAGCATACATGGGAGTCAGGTTAATCCAACCGAAATCGGTCTGCACCATGTTGTAATGTTTCTCTGCGAGGAATCCAAAGGGACCGAATAGAATGATATTGATAAGAGCGGGTAAATGCAGCATGAAAACAATGCTTCGCCTATTAAACCGACTCTTAAATTTTGTGAGAATCCATATCATGTGGAGTAAAAAGCTGCTAAAAAATCCCCAGCCAAAAACAGAAAAGGACCTCCAATAAGCACTCACTTCCGCTGTGGGGGCTGAATTAGAAATGGAATATGAAAATGACCAAATTGCCAATGAACTTGTTAGAAATAGAAACAACTTGTTAACATTGCTTTTTGCGTTAGCGGCTATTAAAACCGCGCCAAAAAGCATATAGAAGCAACCACAAAGGTAGAATATTATTGATAGGACGACATCATATTTCATGTTCTATCCTCCATTTGGCTTACAAACAAGATACCATTGACTTTCGGGAATACTGTGCCGACTTTGAAAAGACAGTCGTTCAGTAAAAATTCCGTTGAAACATTTACATGACCACCATATTCTTCCCTGAATCTTTTCCTTTGTACATAAGACGATCGCATGTATCGATGCTCTGATCAATATGTTCAGGATCCAAAGGACAAACGCCGATTGTTACAGTGACATTTAAAGTGAGATCATGTGTTTCAATATTCTCCGACGCGAGCCTGCCGCGCAGCTTGTCTAAAACATTAAAAGCGGTAACGACATCGATATCTTTCAACAAAATCAAAAACTCTTCCCCGCCCCAGCGAAACACGAGGTCTCTTCTGCGCAGGTTTGTTTTAAGAAAATCGCTGATAAACATCAATACACCGTCACCAGCTTGGTGCCCGTAGGTATCATTGAGCACTTTAAAATCATCAATGTCCAGCATGGCGACGCACCACTCCTGTGTCAGCTGACCGGAAGTCAGCATTTTAAAGAAGGTGGTTGCATACCTGCGGTTTAGAAGGCCGGTCAGCGGATCGGTGTTGGCTGCGGTTCGGCTTTCATCCAACTTTGCCTGGTTAGCTTTTCTAATTACATCCCAAATGATGGTTCCGATGGTCAGCTGGATGATGGTGCCAAAAAACGCCAGGTGAATATTAAAAAAGGCAAGTGAGGCATTGGCAACTCCAATGTCCTGTGTTGGTACCATGTAGTGGTTAATAAGAACGAGGGCGATCATGCTGACGTACAACGCAGCCGTCATCAGGACGCGAACACGGGTCCTCGCGTAGGGGATTATTATCTGCATCATAATCGTAACAAGCAGGTACACTATTATGAAATTGTCTGTGCCAATACAGACTGCGGACAACAAGGTTTCAACTATAACTACCAAAGTAAGCAAAATACCGAACGGCAGGTAATGGCGTTTCCTGACCAGCCAAAAGAGCAAAAAATCAATCAGAAAGCCGCTCAGGTAGACGTAAAATAAAGGTAAAACACCAGTGGCAAGGTGAAAGATTAAAAGGAAAAACTGCATGGATACTGCATAAGTGCATGCAAGAAAGGAGATCATATGCAAATATTTTTCGTTATCACTTAGTTGTTCCTCACGCGGCATGTGAAGAAGTAAAAATGCTTCCAGTCTCTTTTTCATGGGCTTTCTTTCTCTGCTCCTGTTACAGTAAAAAATTGATTGCGATCAGCTATCCTTGTATTTTATCAAAAACATCGTCATCGGGCTTAAGGGTGTATAGGTTCAATACATAGGAGATAGTTGCAAGGTTAAGTCCAGTTGGCAGCGTTCAATATACTTTCCTTGGCTCAGTTTGTCCAGTGCGAAAAACTGGAATCTGACATTTGTTTATTCCTGTTTCAATTCAACTAAAACAGCTTCTTTGAGTGGGAAGCAGTCATTTGTCTTACTGCTTAGACTAGCAACCTGTCAAGGCACATCAATCTGATGCAGACAGTACAAGCGACGTGAGGATTATATGCTTTAACCGGTTATTGTTTATTGTTTCTTCTGCTCTTCAAACCCGATTTATTTTTACGCAGCATTCCCTTTCCTGAAACTGATTATATTTTGGCTTGCCTTTCAATACAAGATTATTGTCCGGGCTAAGGCACATTGGGCAATCTTAATGGGTGCAGAAAACGCACCTGAACGTGCGGTATTTGGAGGAATTACTGCCAGGAAATTTCTGAATGTTCGGGAAATATGTCACTACCGGGAAATCAACAGAGAAGGCCGGCGATGCGGTTGCATTGGTGATAAGACTGGGCCATGCCGTACTATTTCAATGTGTCTTCTTTATTGCCCAGTAGTTTGTAGATCCTTGCGATATTGTTGTAGGTTGTTGCCGTATCCGGATGGTCGGGCCCCAGGACTTTTTCGCGGATTGCCAATGCTTTTTTATACCCTTCCAGTGCCTTGTCATATTTACCTTGGTCGGCGTATACGGAGGCGATATTGTTGTAGGTTGTTGCCGTATCCGGATGGTCGGGCCCCAGGACTTTTTTGCATATTGCCAATGCTTTTTTATACCCTTCCAGTGCCTTGTCATATTTACCTTGGTCGGCGTATATTCCGGCGATATTGTTGTAGGTTATTGCCGTATACGGATGGTCGGGCCCCAAGACTTTTTCCTGAATCGCCAATGCTTTTTCAAACCCTTCCAGTGCCTTGTCATATTTATCTTGGCTGCTGTATACGGAGGCGATATTGTTGTAGGTTGTTGCCGTATCCGGATGGTCGGGCCCCAGGACTTTTTTGCGGATCGCCAATGCTTTTTCAAACCCTTCCAGCGCCTTGTCATATTTGCCTTGGTTGCTGTATATAAAGGCAATATTATTGTAGATTATTGCCGTATCCGGATGGTCGGGCCCCAGGACTTTTTCCTGAATCGCCAATGCTTTTTCATACCCTTCCAGTGCCTTGTCATATTTACCTTGGTCGGCGTATATTCCGGCGATATTGTTGTAGGTTGCTGCCGTATACGGATGGTCGGGCCCCAAGACTTTTTCGCGGATTGCCAATGCTTTTTCATACCCTTCCAGCGCCTTGTCATATTTACCTTGGCTGCTGTATACGAGGGCGATATTGTTGTACGATGTTGCCGTATCCGGATGGTCGGGCCCCAGGACTTTTTCGCGGATTGCCAATGCTTTTTCATACCCTTCCAGTGCCTTGTCATATTTACCTTGGCTGCGGTATACGAGGGCGATATTGTTGTACGATGATGCCGTATACGGATGGTCGGGCCCCAAGACTTTTTCCTGAATCGCCAATGCTTTTTCAAACCCTTCCAGTGCCTTGTCATATTTACCTTGGCTGCTGTATACGGAGGCGATATTGTTGTACGATGATGCCGTATACGGATGGTCGGGCCCCAGGACTTTTTCGCGGATTGCCAATGCTTTTTCATACCCTTCCAGTGCCTTGTCATATTTACCTTGGCTGCTGTATACGAGGGCGATATTGTTGTAGGTTGTTGCCGTATACGGATGGTCGGGCCCCAGGACTTTTTTGCGGATCGCCAATGCTTTTTCAAACCCTTCCAGTGCCTTGTCATATTTACCTTGGCTGCTGTATACGGAGGCGATATTGTTGTAGGTTGTTGCCGTATACGGATGGTCGGGCCCCAAGACTTTTTCCTGAATCGCCAATGCTTTTTCAAACCCTTCCAGTGCCTTGTCATATTTACCTTGGCTGCTGTATACGGAGGCGATATTGTTGTAGGTTGTTGCCGTATACGGATGGTCGGGCCCCAAGACTTTTTCCTGAATCGCCAATGCTTTTTCAAACCCTTCCAGTGCCTTGTCATATTTACCTTGGCTGCTGTATACGAGGGCGATATTGTTGTAGGTTGTTGCCGTATCCGGATGGTCGGGCCCCAAGACTTTTTCCTGAATCGCCAATGCTTTGTTAGCCCATTCAAGAGCTTTTTCAAATAGCGCGGTTTGGTTCAACCATCCTGCTCCGTGCGCATAAAGCCTGGCAATCTCTTCTGTTTCCGTTTCCAAATCTTCCCCATGGGTAAGGACCGATTGTACATGGGGCATCAGGCCGGCGCAATTTTCCCATGTCTTCATATCGTTCTGATCATATGAAAACAGCTTACGCAGGACCCCTACACAATATTGAAAGTATTGGGCTTTTTTATCTCCTAATGACTGCCGGATCACCTCCTGGAGCAAGCGATGGATACGGATACGGCTTTTATCAGTTTGTATCAGCGAATATCGTGTGAGGTCTCTAATCGTCTTATCTAATCTCAGTTCATCTTTTACAGCGCTTGCCAGCGGCTCGGGCAAGTATTCACCGGTTTGGAGGAATATATCCTTATGGATATGATCCGGCGCCAAAAAACTGAAAATCCGGATCAGTTGTTTCGCACTTTCATTATTAATTTTGTCAAGGGAAATGTTCCAGGCTGTAGCAACCGTTTTCTTATAAGCATTGGATTCATATCCGACTTCCCCAAACATGTCGAGCCGGTATTTTTTGAAGAGGCTGATATATTCCTGACAGGACTTGTTGGTTTCCAACATATAGGCTGCCGCCTGGTCCAGAGCCAGCGGAAGATAACCCAGTTCCTCCGCAAGTTTTACCGCATCTTCAATGCCTTCTGATAACTTGAAACTTTTAAGAAACTCCACTGCTTCCTGTGATTGAAATACGTCCACGTTTATCTTCTCCATATTGCGCCAATTCGGATCTCTTGTTGTGATCAGAATGTGCCCCGTATTGACGCGCGGGAGATATTGTGTTAAATCCTTTTCGCTTTCCGCGTTGTCATAGATAAACAGCCAGTTTGGATTTTGGGACATCCATGCCCATGTTGAGTGCAATATCTCTTCTCTTTCATAGGCAAGATCCTTTTTAATAATTTCCCTTTGCAGCAGGAGATCCTTGTAAGAATTCAAGAGTGCCAATTCATTTTCCGCATTGACCCACCAGATGGCGTCATACAAATAACCGTTGTTCAATGCATAGGCAAGCGCGATCTGTGTTTTCCCAACAGCTCCCATACCGCATAAGGCAATGGGACAGGGGTTTTTTCCCACGGGTTTCAGGGAGTTTTCCATCTGAGAGAGAATTTCTTTTCGTCCTGTAAAGTGGATGTTTTCGGTAAAGGGTATATTGTTGGGGGGGAGCTGCCCGGGAAACCTCGGTTTCTTTGTGCCGGGATAGCCGGGCTTGTTTCTTGTTCTGTCTTTTTTGGTTATCTGCTTCAGTCTTTCTTCTGCCTCTTTTTCATCTACACCGAAGAGGTCAATATAAATGATTGGTTTCAGTAAACCTTCAGGTTTGTAATCATCTATCCGGATTGGGATGAACAAACCTTTTTCACCGCTTGGGTCTTTGGCAAATGCCGCTGTCCATTCGGCTGTGCAATATACCTTTTTCATGTATTCAGCGGACAGGACTGCAATGAATCTTTCACAATTATCCAATGCTTTGTACATATTCAGGATAAAGTTTTCCGATGGTTTAAAATCCCAAGCCTGCAGGTATGTAGTGCAGCCGTTGGCTTCCAATTCACCGGCGATCCAGGTTGCCCATTTTTCGTCCGATTTAGTGTAACTGATAAAGAAATCCTTTTTTTGCATTTGGTTAACCCTATCCCTTTACAATTTCGATTGTTTACTATTTTATACTTGGAAAGACAGGCTTGATTCCTGGAATGCCTTCTTTGTCTATTTGCTTTTGTCTTTCTTCTGCCTCTTTTTCATCTAACCGAAAGAGGTCAATTTAGATAATTTGTATCAAAAAACCCTCAGGCTTGTGATCTTCTGTCCGAATTGGGATAGACAAACCTTTTTCAGTATTCGGGTCCTTGGTAAATGTCCTCTCCATTTAACTTGATGATATACCTTCTTCAATAAGATTTATTCCTCTACTCCCACTCAATCGTGGCAGGGGGTTTGTTGGTGATGTCATAGACCACGCGGTTCACGCCGGGGACTTCGTTCACGATCCGGTTGGAGACGTGGCCGAGCAGGTCCATGGGCAGTTTCGCCCAGTCAGCAGTCATGAAATCCACGGTGGTGACAGCACGCAGGCAGATAGTTTCGGCATAGGTGCGCTTGTCCCCCATGACTCCCACTGACCTAACCGGCAGGAGTACGGCAAAGGACTGGGAACTGCCGCGCAGGGCGCCGTCATCGTCTTCCTCCAGATGCAGCAATCCGGCCTTGCCAAGCTCGGACGTAAAGATATGGTCAGCCTGTCGCAGGGTTGCCACCCGCGCCGGCGTTACTTCACCCAAACAGCGCACGGCCAGCCCGGGGCCGGGGAAGGGCTGGCGCCAAAGCAATTCATGAGGTAAGCCCAGAGCCTCGCCCACCTGGCGCACTTCGTCCTTAAACAGGTTCCGCAGCGGCTCCACCAATTTGAAGTCCATATCCTCGGGCAGCCCGCCCACATTATGGTGGCTCTTGATCAACTGTCCGGCGTGGGTGCCCACGCCCTGGCTCTCGATGACATCAGGGTAGATGGTTCCCTGGCAGAGGAAATCGAAATCACCCATCTGCCGCGCGCCCGCCTCAAATTCGCGGATGAAGGTCTCGCCGATGCGTTTGCGCTTGGTTTCCGGGTCGGTCACGCCGCTGAGCTGCGCAAAAAAGCGCTGGCTGGCATCAATGGAAATGAAATGGCCGCCCATGACCGGTTTGAAAGCTGCCTCAACCTGTTCGCGCTCATCCGCGCGCATCAGTCCGGTATCGATAAACATGCCTTTCACGTGCGTATCCAAAGCCTTAACCACCAAGGCGGTGGCGACGGCGGAATCGAGTCCGCCGCTGACCGCGGAGAGCACTTCTCCATTGCCGACTGTCTCCCGGATCTCGCTGATGGCTTCTTCGATCATGGAGGCAGCCGTCCAGTTGGGCTGGCAACCGCAGATATCAAAGGCAAAGCGGCGCAAAATTTCCAAACCACCTGGGGTATCGCCCACCTCGGGGTGGAACTGCAGGCCAAACCACCCCCGCTGCAGGTCTGCCATGGCTGCCACCGGGCTGTTCGGTGTGTGAGCCAATTTGACCCAGCCTGGGGGCAATTTTGTGATGCGGTCGCCATGAGACATGAGCACACGCAAGTTCCCGGAGAGGAGCGGGTTGGGAGAATCCACCTCCAGGCGGGTCTGGCCGTATTCGTGTTCCCCGGAGGGTTCAACACTGCCGCCCAACTGATGGGCGAGCGCTTGCATGCCGTAGCAGATGCCCAGGACAGGCAGCCCGCTTTCGAGCAGCGTGGGCTGAATGGACGGTGCATCCTGGTCATAGATAGAGTTCGGCCCTCCGGAGAGGATAATGCCTTTGGTGTTTTCAGTGAGCAGCCTGGCAGGTTCAGCGTTCCAGGGCAACAGTTCACAAAAAACATGCAGTTCGCGGATGCGGCGCGCGATGAGCTGGGAGTATTGCGAGCCAAAATCAACAATCAGGACGCGGTCACTCATTTCAGGCTTCGTACTCGTCAGTAAATTCGATTTTGCCGTTGTCCATATTACAAATTGAGACAAGGGCATGGATGGGCACTCCCATGTAGGAGAGCAGATCGCGGCCGCCTTCGAATGTCTTTTCGATGAGCGCGCCAATCCCCACCACTTCAGCTCCGGCGGTTTGGGCAAGGCGAACCAGTCCTGCGATGGTGGCTCCGGATGCCAGAAAATCATCGATGATGAGGATCTTCTCGTCCCGCCCCAGATATTCCGGGGAGATGATCAATTCGGTGCTGCGGCCTTTGGTGTGAGAAGGCGCAACGGTGATGTAAACTTCGCTCGGCATGGTAATAGGTTTGCTCTTGCGCGCGTAAACCACGGGAAGGTTCAGGTATTTGCCTGCCATGATGGCCGGGGCAATCCCCGAAATCTCAGCAGTGAGGATCTTTTCGGCTGTCGTGCCCTGGAATAAGCGGGCAAACTCTTCGCCGCAGGCGTCCATCAAATTGGGATCTACCTGATGGTTGATAAAACGATCTACTTTCAAGATACCTTTCCCCAAATTTCTGCCTTGGGTAAGGATTCTTTGTTTCAATAATTCCATTGCATGCTCCTCGTTCTGATCATTTGATAATACTTGCTAAGAAGAGCGGCTCTGGTAGATTACACAGAGCCGCGGGTCGAATAGGGACAAGTCAATCCTCCTGCTTCAGCAAATCACCCAGAAATACGGTGACCGCTTTTCCGCCGATGTAGACTTTGTCCGGCGCGACGCGGATCCAGAGTTCACCGCCGCGGGGAGAGGCCTGATAAGCATGGAATTGTTCCTTGCCTAATTTGTCCATGTAGAAGGGGCCCAGGCTGCAGTGCGCCATACCGGTGACAGGGTCTTCAAACACATATGTCCTCGGGGAAAAGAAGCGCGAAACAAAATCGTATTTCTTACGGTCGTCCACGGCGGTGATGACCAGATCAGTGTAAGGAAGCCGGGCAATACGGTCGTAATCCGGCTGATATTGTTCCACGAGTTCCCTTGATTCCAATTCTGCTATGACGAGTTTGTCACTAAATTGAGCCGCGCGGAGAGGCGTACAGCCAACCACCTCAATGAGCTGGTCTGAAGCTTGAACGGGACTTGCGTCACGGCGGGGCATGGCCAGTTCAATGGTGCCGCGGTTGAAGGTGGAGGTGATCAATCCGCTTTTCGTGAAGAATTTGATCGTTTCTTCCTGTTCGAAATAACCAAGTTCATAGAGGATGTGCGCGCTTGCCAGGGTGGCATGACCGCAGAGTTCCACTTCAATTTTGGGCGTGAACCAGCGCAGTTCGTAACCTTCGCCCTTGGGCAGGAGGAAGGCTGTTTCGGAAAGATCCATTTCATTGGCTACGGCCTGCATCCAGGCTTTCTCGCGCTCCTGGTTCAATAAAACAACAGCCGCGGGGTTGCCTTTGAAAGGCTTTGTCGTAAAAGCGTCAACCTGGTAAAGCGGTATCTTCATCTTTCTGCTCCTTGCCCCCCGATTCTACCCTAATTTAGCTCATAATTGGATTAACTAATCCACGAATTTCCTTCGATTAGAATGGTCAACAAATATCGTTTTCATGTCGTTTTCTTATATAGTGCGAATATATTTTATAGCGCGGGGGGGGCGGTAGGGCTGAACGGGTATAATAACTGCCATGAAAACAAAACTCATCGGGCTGTTTGGCATCATCGCAATCCTTGGCCTGGCTTCATTTTTCCAACCGGTTCAGGCGGCAACCCAACCAAATATGGGGGAGGATCTGCCCCTATGCCTGCCTGGAATCTACCCAGTTGATCCGGGAGACTGCCTGCCCTTAGGTCCTTCGGAAACTCTGAAGGAACTGAAAATGGCTGGCATCAACCCTTCCACCTTACCTCTGCCCGCTTTTGTTCCAGACGCGGATCTTTCTGAACTGCCAGTTCACATCGCCCGTATAGACAGCAGCGGACCGGTACCCGTCTATGCCAATTTGGACGCGGCGATTAACGGGGGCGAGGCGCTGCGTGTTTTAGCGGCTGGTCCGATGCGCTATGTGACTGTCGTCAACCGCTATGCCGGCGGGGGGCGCAGTTTGGTGCAGATGGATACAGGCGAGTGGGTGGAAGCCAATCCGATCTATTCATGGAACCGTTTTCAAGGCCTGGAATTTACCCGCACCCCCACCACGGATTTTGGCTGGGCAGTCAACCCTGCCATCAGCTATCAAAAACCGGGCTTTGACCAGGTAATGACGGGAAAGGAATATCCCAAATATCACCTTTTCCAGATCTATCAGGTTCAAACCGTGGGGGACTACGAGTGGTACCGGATTGGCCCGGACGAGTGGGTCAATTCCCTCAAGGCACGCCGGGTTCACCCCGACCCAACTCCTCCGGAAGGGGTGACGGGGGATCGCTGGATCGCGATCAATCTGGGCGACCAGGTACTGACTGCGTATGAAAAAGGGCGGCTAAAATTTGCTTCCCTGATCACTACTGGCATTGAACCGTTTTACACCCAGCCGGGAACTTTCCAGATATACCAGCGCTACGATACCGTAACCATGCAGGACGCTTATGAAGCTGACCGCTCGGATTTTTACCATTTGCAGGGCGTGCCCTGGGTGCAGTTTTATGACCGCAATATTGCTATTCACGGCATTTACTGGCCTGTGATGTTAGGCTTTCCGCAATCACACGGATGCGTGAACATGACGCCAGGCGATGCCAATTGGCTGTATCATTGGGCAAAGGAGGGCGACTGGGTGCATGTGTGGGACCCCTCCGGCAAGACGCCTTTGGACTCTCCCCTTTATGGCGGCAGCAATCGTGAGTGACCTGACCTTCGATAATATAAAAACAGGACTGAAGATAAGCTTCAGTCCTGTTGCTTTATCAGCGGTTATGCTTATTTCTTTGCCTTCACGGTGGGTTTGACGATCTTGCTCAATACGGTTTCCTTGTCCAGTTTCCTGGTGCAGAAGAACCAGTCATAGCAGTGCATGTCTTTGTCCTGACCCTCCATGCGCTCCTTGGCAACGCCGCAGGAACCAGCTGTGGGGACGATGACCTCATCACCCGGGCGCCAGTCGGCAGGGGTGGCAACCCCGAACGCGTCGGCAGTCTGCAGAGCCTGAACCAGGCGGTAGAGCTCATCAAAGTTCCGGCCGGTAGAGAGCGGGTAGTAGATCATGGCGCGGATGATGCCCTTGGGGTCCACCACGAAAACAGCACGCACAGCTTTGGTGGAGGATTCGTTTGGGGAGATCATGCCGTATTTCTTAGCCACGTTCATGGTGATGTCCTCAATCAATGGGAAGGTGACTTCTACATTTTTATGACCTTTCCAATCGATCTTCTCACCGATGGTGCGCAGCCAGGCGATGTGGCTGTAGAGGCCATCCACTGAAAGGCCGATCAGCTCCGTATTGATCAGGTTAAACTGCTCCTGCATACTGGCAAAGGTGATGAATTCTGAGGTACAAACGGGGGTAAAGTCAGCCGGGTGGCTGAAGAGGATCACCCATTTTCCTGCGTAATCCTTGGGGAAGTTGACAGTTCCCTGGGTTGTGACGGCTTCAAAAGCTGGGGCTGGGTCCCCGATGCGGGGTAAGTTGGTAAATTCAGTGTTTTCCATTTTTTCTCCTAATTTTGTTTTAGTTGTTGTTTAATTGTTTTTGTTGACAATCCGGACAAATACCGTAATAAAGTACCCGCGAGCCAGAAATGTCATAGCCTGATTTTCTGCTCACCTGGTCACTGATTTCCGCTATCAGGTCCGAACTAATATCCGTTATGCAGTGGCAAGCTGTGCAAGCAACATGGATGTGGGGGTCCATTCGGGCATCATAATGCAATCTGTTATCACCGACCTCACCCAAAATGTTCACATTGCCCTGTGCCGCCATGTACTGGAGGGTGTTGTAAACCGTTGCCAGGGAAAGCTTTGAGTACTTAGCCTTCAGAGCATCGTAAATCTGGTCTGCAGTGGGGTGATCTTTTGAAGACTGCAAATAAGCAATGATGGCCCGCCGCTGCCGGGTGCTGCGATGTTTGATCTGAGGGGTGAGTTTTTTGTTTGCCTGTGCCATGTTATTTAGAATGATTATAAATAATTATCAGGCAAAAGCAAATTAAAGGTTGTACAAAAAGAGCCGGGTTTTGCCCGGCTCTTTCCGCTTTAGAAGTTGTAAATCTCTTTGTATTTATCCGTCAGGTACTTCATGTAGTACGCAGGGTTGATACCTTGACCGGTCACCCGCCTCACCAGTTCCTGAGCAGTGTATTTGCCTCCGTGCTGATGGACGTTTTCCCGCAGCCAGGCGAGAATAGGCGCGAAGTTACCCGAAGCCATCTGATCCGGTATATCCGGTTGATCCTGATTGAGCTTGTGCCAAAACTGAGCTGCCACCAGATTGCCCAGCGCGTAAGTGGGGAAATAGCCTATCGACCCACCAGCCCAGTGCACATCCTGCAGGACGCCCAGGGTGTCCGTGGGCGGCGTGATGCCCAGATAGTCGCGCATGCGCGCATTCCAGGCCTCCGGCAGGTCTTTTGTGGTGATCGTTTTCTCAATCAGGGCCAATTCCAGCTCCATGCGCAACATGATATGCAGATTGTAAGTCACCTCATCCGCTTCAATGCGCACCAAAGACGGGGTCACCTTGTTGACGCCGCGATAGAATGCGTTTACATCCACATTGCCCAATTGGTCCGGGAAAAATGCCTGCAGGGTGGGGTAGTAAAACTTCCAGAACGGTTTAGACCTGCCGACCAGGTTTTCCCACAGGCGTGACTGGGACTCGTGCAACGCCATGGAGGCGCTGCCAACCAGGCTGGTGCCTTCATATTTCCGGTCAATTCCCAGGTCGTAGAGAGCATGACCGGTTTCATGCATGGTGCTGAAGAAGGCTGAAAGCAGGTCATTGGGGTAGTAGTGGGTAGTAATGCGTACATCATCCAGGCTGAAACCTGTCGTAAAGGGATGCTCAGTTTCATCCAGGCGCCCGCGTGACCAGTCATATCCTATCAAGCCGGCAATGTGCTGACCCAGTTTGCGCTGCATGGCAACATCGAAAGACTGGTTAAGGAATGCATCCTCCACAGGTTGGCTGGCAACAATTTGTTGGATCAGGTCAACCTGCTGAGGGCGGAGAGCTTCAAAAATCGCCCTGACCTCAACGGTTTTCATGCCGGGCTCGAATAAATCGAGCAGCGCGTCGTAGGGATGGTCCCAGGGTTTGAAATAGTCCACCATTTCCAATTGCAGATCAATTATGCGCGCAAGATGAGGCTCAAAACTCGGATAATCATTGTTTACTTTGGCTTTAAGCCAGGCTTCATGAGCCGCGGAAGTTGCCATAACGAACTCGATCATCTTGTCTTTGGGTATGCGAACCATTTTGTCGTAGGCTCGTTTGGCAACTTTGATCTCGCGGACAATATCATCGTCTTCCGGCAGGTCTTTGGCCTCTGCCTGCAAATCTGAGAGCAGTTGGCCTAATTCAGAGGAGGTGCTTATATCATGCCCAAGACCGCTCAGATAGGCTGACATCCTGGCATGCGTCCCGGCGGAGGCGACAGGCATGTAAACCTGTTCGTCCCAACCTACGAGCGCGCCCAATCCTGAGAGGACAGACAGTTCCTGATACGTCTTGCGCAGTTTGGCCAGTTTTTCTTCGAAAGACATAGAACTCCTAACTTATGTTTAGGTCAGACAACTTTCCAGCGCAGCGGTTCACCATTGAGCACGTTGAGGATCTCAGAGGCGATGTCCACGGCTGCACGCAGCTGGGCTTCGTTCGTTTGACCGCCGACATGCGGCATGGCAACCACTTTGGGGTGCTTTGCTAATGCCCAATCCACGGGCGGTTCCTTGGCGTGCACGTCCATGGCAACGCCGGCTACTTTGCCTGATTCAAGCGCGCGCAGCAGGGCTGGCTCATCGATCACACCACCGCGTGCGGTGTTGACGATGCGGACGCCATCTTTCATCTTGGCGAAGGTTTCATCATTGAGCATGTTCCTGGATTCTTCCGTGAGGGGGAGATGCAGGCTGATGAAATCGGCCTGCTGATAGATCTCATCCAGCGTGGCAGGTTCCGCGCCATTGGCACGCACGTACTCCGGCGGACGGGTGCGCACATAAGCAAGCACCTTCATTCCCAGCGCGTTGGCAACCTTGCCAACAACGCGGCCGATATTCCCAAAGCCAATCAGGCCGAGAGTTTTACCATCTAGCTCAACACCATTAAATTCTTTCTTTGCCCAGGTTTCAGCTTTCATGGTGGCGTCGCCGCGGGGGAGTTCGCGCGCGAGGCAGAAGAGCATGCCGAGGGCGAGTTCCGCCACAGCCTGGGAAGTTGACACGGGTGCATTCACAACCGTAATCCCGCGGGCTTTAGCTGCCTCGAGATCGATATTGTCCACACCCACACCCATACGGCCGACAGCCTTGAGTTTGGTTCCAGCGTTGAGAACGTCCGCTGTGACCTTGGTGCGCCCGCGCACAATTACTGCATCATATTCTGGGATGACCTGAAGCAGTTCATCTGCTTCGATTCCTTTTTTATCCACGCCTTCGTCGTGGGCATCGAGGAGATCCTTTCCTACTTTTTCCAGACCATCCGTGATTAAAATTTTCCAAGCCATTTAATTCTCCTTTTATTTTTTATTATGGTTGTACTATGATTGTACCCGTCTTAGCTCTCTCATGTCCCCTTTTCGCACAGTAATGCCGATTGAATCAAGATATTCCAGGAATGGGGCTGCATATTTACGGCTGGTTTTGAAGTAATCGCGAAACTCAGCTAAAGTAAGGCTGCCGGTAGTTTGAATATGGCCTTCCACCCATTGTTTTAGTTCTTTCACAGCCGCTGGGGTGAATAAAATTTCATCTGAGATGCGGGTCAGATAACCCACGGCAACCATAGCCTCGAGGAGCTCCGCAGAATATTCCGGTAATAATTCGCTTTGGGAAGGCGGGGTGTAAGGATTTTGCTCAAATTTGGCCAGCAATCCCCTGGCTTGTTGTTCCTGAGCGGGAGAAAGTTGTACAAAGTGCCCGGAGAGGCTCACCAGGCTGCCTTGGCTGATAAGCACTTTATCCGCGAGCAATTTGCTGATCAGCAAGTCAAAACTTTCCTGGTTTAGTTTTGAAAGCGTTTTGAGCGCTTGTCTGGGCATACCAAATTTGGCTGGATTAGCTGCATGATAGTCTGTAAGGGTTGTCAGGATGGCTTCAGTCGCGTGAGTCCAGCCAGCCTGGCTCATCAGCATGTTTCGGCCGGGGTCTTCTGCGGGTTTCAGGAGAACAATATCCTCGGATTCAAGAAGGGTCTGCGTGAGGGCAAGGGCTTCTTCCAACCCCAGGCTGGACTTGACTGCCACCGAGTTGAGCGAGGCTGGCTCAATTGCCTGGAGCATCTGCAGAAAAATGTCTCCCTCCTGTCCCTGGAAAAGTGATTGCAGATTATTCAAATAGCCGGCATCAAAACGGCGTGTCATCCGCGCGGGGTGTGGATTCAGCACAGTACCGCCCCCTAAAGTTTCGGAAGGGGAGGGCAGACGCAGGATGTAATGATCGCCGCGCTCAGCGACCAGCGGTTCAGTCAGGCGCAGCTGCAGAAAAGCAGTTTCTCCACCCTGGAGTGCGTTTTTACCCAGCAAACGTAGTTTCCCATCCACTTCACAGGTGCCGATGTAAAGTTTTACAGCCAGGTTGTGTTTAATATCACTTTTAAGGTCAGAAAGCGCGCGAAAGTGAACATCCAAAAGCTTGCTTGCCTTGTAGGAGCCCGGCGAGATGACCACATCTCCGCGGTGGAGATCTGATTTATCAACGCCGGAAAGGTTCATGGCTACCCGGAATCCCGGGTTGACCTTCTGTAATTTCTGACGGTGGTTTTGTAAGCCCCGAATACGCGCAGAAATGCCTTTTGGCAAAATTTCCACTTCCGTTCCGTTACTGAAGGAACCGTCCAACAGAGTACCGGTCACCACAGTACCAAAACCGGACATAGTGAAGACACGGTCGATTGGCAGACGTGGGCGTTTGAGGTCTCTCTTGGGAGTGGTGTCTGCCAAAACGTTTTGCAGGGTTGCTCTTAACTCTTCCAAACCGTCTCCACTTTTAGCAGAAACAGCAACGATGGGGGCATTTTCCAAGGAGGTGCCTGCCAAAAGTTCCAGTGTTTCCAACCGGACCAGCTCAAGCAGATCCAAATCCGTGACGAGATCCAATTTGGTAAGCACCACGATACCCTTTTGGATTTCGAGGAGGTCCAAAATGTGAAGATGTTCCCGGGTTTGCGCGGAGATGCCTTCGTCTGCGGCGATTATAAGGAGGGCGGCATCTATGCCTCCGACCCCAGCCAGCATGTTGCCTATGAAATTGCGATGCCCCGGCACATCCACCAATCCAATTAACTCACCGTTAGGGAGAGTTAAGGAAGCAAAACCAAGGTCAATGGTCATCTCCCTGGTTTGTTCTTCTTTGAGACGATCCGGGTTGGTTCCAGTCAGGGCAGTGACCAGCGTGCTTTTACCATGGTCTACATGTCCGGCCGTCCCAACGATGTACATAGCAGTTTATTGACCCTTTTTATCCAGAATGGGCGCCAATTGCTGGATGGTTTCCTGGTAGTTCACAAGCAGGGTTTGAATGTGACGCAATGTCTCACGACTAAGCCGTTCCAAATCGTCACTGTTTTGTTGGGTGAGATCGGATAATGCCTGAATTTGCTCAGCGTTGGATTTTATCTGCAGGTTAAAATCCTTGGCAATCTCTTCCTGACCCAATACATAGTTGGTCCAACGTTTGACATCGTCCGACTTGAAGCTTGTCCATTCCTGACGGAAGCGGTTTTCATTCAGACGCTGGATCTCGGTGATTTCATTAATGCGGCGTTCAAAACGCTGCGTGATTTCATCTGCACCAGAAATAGCCTTGCTGACTGCCTGGCGGGAAGCTTCCATCTGGGCCATTTGTGCATTGAGATTGAGATTGACTTTCTCGATTTCTGAGAAGTTTTGTTCCCAAAACTTAAAGGTCTTGTCTTTTTCCACGAGCAAAGCATTGACCCGGTCAATAAAGTCCGACTGAGCTTCCTTGCGGTCTTTCTCGAAGGTCAGCAGTTCGGCGATGCGCAGATCCAGTTGTCTAAAGCTGTCAGAGAAACTGTCAAGACGGCTGCGGGTCTCCTCCACACGCTTACGTACTGCTATCACTTCACCTTGGAGATCAGCGGTGCGCTTGGCGTCCTGCCGACGGTTTTCCTCCACCATCTGGAGCGAACGGCGGTAATCCTCATCGAAGCGGTCGACTTCCTGAACCCTCTGTTTCAATTCTTCAATGATGCGCGCCAGCCGGGTATCTTCCAGTTTGTGGGTGTTTAATTCGGCGCGGATGGATTCCAGCTGTTCAATGAGCGGGTAGATATCCGCAATGGTTTTTTTTGTGGAATCCACTTCGATTTTGATGCGCTTTATTGATTCGTTCAAATTCATATCAGCCCGCTCGTTGACGTCGCGGATCTGTTTGGTGAGATCAATCCCCAACCGGTCGATTCGGTTCTCATATTTATCAAGACTTGTCAGTTGGTTGGAGAGTTTGGTGATGGTAAGACCCATCTCCTTCAGTTGATTACGCAGGGTGATATTTTCAGATTCTAAAATTGCCAGTCGGTTTTGCAGGGAGGCAAGGTTGGTTTTATCATTGCGTCTTTCATTATCCAGCCATTCAACGCGTTTTTCGAGTTGTTCATAACCGGTGTATTCGTCCATTTTTCACCCAAATTTTGATTTTAGTTAGCTGAATTATACCAATTCAAGCGCAAGCTAAGGCAAGAGGAGAAGCTGTTCAAAAGGCGCCAGTAATTTTAAGAAGTAGGGCAGGATTAGATGCGGTAATATGCCGATGAACATAATGGCCAAAATGCCGATGGCAACAAAGAAATAGGTGGATATGGTTTCTTGGACTGGTTCAGTCAGCGCAGGTTCCTCTTCGTGATGGATAAAGTTCCGCAAAACGCGGAAAAAGTATAAAGCATTACCCAAAAATCCCAGAAATGTTAAAAGAAGCATCCAAATGCTGGGGGTTGGGATGAGATTGAGGAGCATGCGCTGTGCCGGGAATGAGGCAAAAAGCGGCATGCCCATCAGACTGAGCAGAGAGACCAGATATGCCACGGCGATGGCAGGAAAGCGGTGGATTAAACCGCGAGTGGTCTCCATATCCACTTTCTCCTGATTGTTCAGGTGCATGAATTCGGCTAACGCGAAAGAGCGCAACCAATAGGCCATCAGGCGGGGGATGAAGAGCATCACCAAATAAGACAAACCTCCCCTTGAAGATAGACCAATCGCCAACAGGGAGAATCCGGTTTCCATTGTATAGGTGTAGGTGATCTGCCTCCTCAGATTGGTTTGAATAGCGGAAAGCAGTCCTCCAATGGCGATAAGCAAAACACCGACCCATTGCAGGTTCTCAAATAATCCTGGCAGACTACGCAGCCATGCGTAACGGTCAAAAAAATAAAGGAGGTACACGATCAGTGCGGACTGACGCAGCGAAAGCATAAAAGAGACCACCCACGGGTGGCTTTCAACGGCAAGCATTGAGACCCAGGAATGCAGCGGAAAGATAGCCAGCCAGAGTAGAAAACCGAAGAACACCATCATGGCTGCCCGGAGCACCAGTGGGTCATCTGCCGGCGCGGTGCTTATCCCGGCTAGCATCCAACCTGAAAGAAGCACAAGGGTCATTGCAAGAGTTTGGAGAATCAGGTAACGGCGCAATCCATCCTGAGCGACGCGACTTTTTGGCGTGAGGATGGGCACTGTTACCAGGCTGATCACCTCAACAATTACAGCCGCGTAGAGGAATGGTTCCACGGAGAGTGCCAGAATCCATAGAGGCGTGATCAGGAACGAAAGCGCGCTGAACCAGTGACTGATCTCGAAGCGCCGGGAGAGCAGGTTCCACATCAGGTTTATGGAAAAAAGCAAGCCCACCAAAGTCAGATTACTACCCTCAATCTTAATGACCCGGTTGAAGATAAGCAATATGGAGGCGATCTCGAAACGCTGCCCAAAAAGGTGCAGCACCAGATCCTGTGGAAACGTAAACGCACCAATTGAAAAAATAAGGGAGGCGATACAGGCGATCCACAAGGTGGTTTTGTGCCGGTTGGAAAAAGCCATAAGTACCAGGGAGACAACCACTGGCGCGACAATCCAGATCAGGGGGGTACTAATCATGAGGCTCCCTCCTGAGCATTTACGATGAAGTACGCACCGATTAAGGCCAATCCAAGGTTCACGGCCACGAAAAAGGCTTCGAGCAGGGCAGACAGCTCAAGAGAGGCGTATAGCAGCTCAAACCCGGACATAAAGGTCATCAGACCGATGATGGTATAGAGGACTTCTTCTTTCATCCCGAGCTGCAGGAGCGCGATGAGCATCAGTGAAGCACTGGTCAGAAAAATAGCTCTGCTGGTGGCGGGAAAAATCTCTGCCCGCAGTCCCTCACCAAGGCTGGCGGTGAGAGCAATAACAAGGAGACCAGCGGAAAATCTGAAGACTTCACCAGCTGTTGGCCGGCTCATCCAGGTCTTCTTTTCCAATTTGCCTGTGTTCAGCAGGCTGATATAGATGACCAGCGTAACCATCCAGCCTACCAGCAGCTTGATTACAGCCGCGCCGGGGTTGCGCACACCCAGAAGAATGATGAATACAGCCAGGTACTGGAGCGCAAGAAAGATCATATTTGCGATCCACTGCCTACGTACCAGATTAAGCAGCGCACAGAGGAGCGCAAGAATAACCGGAAGGTAAGGGAGGTAGGTTGTCATTGCGCAACCACACTGGAATAAAACAGAAACATCAGGATCGTCAGGAAGACAAGCATCCAAAGGATGCCGCCTTCACCCTCCAGAAACTGATTCCACAAATTCATAATGTTGGAGAACTGTTTCACAAACCAATCTGCCAATCTCATCAACCAATCCAGGCTAAAGAAATATTCCAGGTTAACCAGAATGACCTTGATCAGACGGTAAAAAGGGAGCTGACTGGTAAGTTCGGCCCTTGAGACGTGAGGCTCAAGCTTGACACCAAGGAGCACACCGATAGTAACCAAGATCAGGCTCACTAATGCGGCTCGCCAATTGCCTGTCGTAAGAACACCCGGCCATCCGACAATACCCAGAATAATAATGGTTTGGAAGATAAAAATAAAGGCCAGCGGGTAGGTAAATCTTGTGTAATTCTCAAGGCCGGTAATAGGACTGCGCGCTCTATAAATAAAACGGATGTAACCCAGGACCAGGAGAGCATGCGTGATCAGACTGGTAATGGCTGGCATGCGCCAGCCCACGCCCAGGAGTCCATCCCATCCTGAGGCAGCCGGTGTGTAGGGCAAACCCACAAGGGAGAGCAGGCCCAGCGCGGGCAGGTAACGGATGCGGCGAATCGGTGGATCAAATAGAAAAAGCATCCCGCCTCCCAAAAGAAGCGCGAGCCCCCAGACACGGCTGAGGGGTGCCAGGCCATAGAGCGAACATTGAACGGCAAAGGCAGAAAACGCCACGATCCAATAAGGGCGGGCTTCCTGCTGTGTTGACCGGGTTAGGATCATCAGGGCTGAGTAGAGCGCAGCTAACAGCGATAAAGCTTTTACAGTAGTGGGTAACCATACAACCACGTTCAGAAAATCTTCCGGCAGGTAACCGATGAGAACCAGCGCGGATGCCACCGGGAAGAACCGAATAATGAGCCCTGACCCGTAACGCAGCTCCGGCGCGTCAAGGAAGGGCAGATTGAGCGGTAGAACACCGACCCGAAGCGCGGCGGCGATTAAAAAGTAAATACCAGTGCTGGGAGGAATACTCTGAAAAGTGAAATTGGGGTTGTTCTTAAACGCAAGCGTGGTGGCGAACATCAGCAGCCCCACGCTAAGCAGATGCAAGGCGAAAGAGGAAATCAGTTTTGCTCCCAACCGTCCTCTGTGCTGTAAGGTCAGTAAATAGATCAGTTTCACGAGATCCAGGAGCATCCAGTTGAACATCATGGTGAGGGCGTTGCCAGCCAGAACAGAGAGGAGCGTCAGCGCAGCCAGTGCCAGCAAGCCGGACCAGGAAGTCGGCATATCAGCCAGATCCGTTCGGGTGGAATCTGTCAGGAAAGAAGCCATCATCAGAGTCACCACGGCCATGGCGTAAGGCCAGGACTGGTAGCTGAGAACCAGCATGAATTTGGCATTCATGAAGACGTCAGACTGCCAGGTCAGCAGGGGAATATCTGTGGGCAGGTAGAGGCGCAAATAAAGCAGCAGAAGCCAGGCAGCAAAGGCTGTCCCGACGGCTATAACCCATGAACGGGCAATTCCGGGCTTGATGGAATGACTGATCAGGATCACCAGGGATCCAGCGAGCAGCAAGCCAAGAATACCAAATATCAGCATGGATTAGAACCGTCCTCTATTCAGAGAATCTCTCCCTGTTTCCGATAAAGGTACTTTCCCTGCCCAGGTTTGCCGTGCCACTCGCCATCCCGCACAAGCAGATTGCCGCGTGAAAAAACCACTTTAGGAAATCCCTGAAGCTTCCATCCCTCATAGAGATTATAATCCGTGCGGTGTCTGGCGTAGGCAACGCCGTATTGGACTTCTTTGAGCGGATCCCACAGCACCAGATCCGCGTCTGACCCGGGTTCGAGGCAGCCTTTTTGCGGATAAAGCCCAAAGATTTTAGCTGGGTTGGAGGCGGTCAGTTCCACGAACTGGCTGGGGGTCATTTTGCCTGAGGAAACCGCGCTTGTCCAGAAAACTGGCAGGCGGTCTCCCACGCCCGGCAAGCCATTGGGGATAAGCGTGAAGTTATCCTTGCCCAGCTCCTTGCCCGGGATGGCAACAGGCTGGCCTTCATACTTGATGGGAGTGGTGCCATCATAGAAAAAGGGGCAATGGTCGGTGGCAAGCGTTTGGATAGTTTGGTCGAGCAGACCTTTCCAAAGCCGTTTCCTGTCATCCTCCCCGCGCATGGGAGGAGAGCAGACCCATTTTGCCCCGTCCGCCCTTTCCATCTCTTTTTCGGTGAAGGAAAGGTATTGAGGACAGGTTTCGCCCATCACAGCCACGCCTTGGGAACGTCCATAAGCAAGCTGGTCCACCTCACCCGCCATATTCATATGCACGAGGTAAACCGATGCCTGTGCCTGAGCAGCCATGGCAATGGCGCGCAAACTGGATTCCACCTCACCCCAGCCAGGGCGGGTGCGCGCGTGCCAGATGGGGCTAAGCTTATTGGCAGCCAACGCTTCTTCGATGAGGATGTCAATAATATCGCCATTCTCTGCATGTACCATGGTGAGAATGCCGGCTTTTCCCGCGATGCGCATGACCTTGAAGATGTCGCCATCCGCCAGGCGCAGGCGGTTGTTGTAAGCTGTAAAGACTTTCAGGCTGGTAATACCATGAGCTGGAAGGCTGGGGATCTCTTCTGCCACCTGCTCATCAAAGCGGGTGATGTTCATATGAAAACCATAATCCACAGCCACTTTGGGGTCGGCTTTGGCACGCCAGGCGGCAATATTATCTGCCAGGGTCCCCGGGTTTTGAGAGACAAAGTCGATCACCGTGGTGGTTCCGCCAAAGGCGGCGGCTTTGGTGCCAGTGTAATGATCATCGGAAGAAACTGTGTCAAACATGGGCAAATCCAGATGGACGTGAACATCCACACCACCGGGAAGCACCAATAATCCCTCCGCGTCCCAGATTTCATCCGCCTCGACGGATAATGCCTGCCCGACCAGGGCGATTCTTTCGCCTTCAATCAGCAGGTCAGCTGTAAAAGTTTTTTGAGGGGTTACGATTGTCCCATTCCTGATCAGTTTTTTCATAAGAATCTACGCTTTCAAGTTCAGTTTTTTCTGATACTGCCCAACAGCGCCAGAATGGCAGGGTCCACAGCCACTTCTGGAAGGGGAGTAGCCTGGTATTCCGCAGTTTGACGGGCACGCTCGCGCAGAGAGGCCCAAAGGATCTGGCGCTCTTCATCGTGAACCGGCAGATCGCGCAACGTTTCAGCTCGGCAGAGATTGCGTACCGTGGTGTAAAAAAAGGTTACGCGTTTCCAATCACCAGCCGGAATCGGCGGGTTGAGTTCCTGCAGACCACCGAGTTGGAGTTTAAAATACTCTTCATTCGCGCGAGGGTGGTCTGGCTGGTCGCGCATAAGGTCTTTACGGGTTGTTAATTCATGACCGAGAACTGGCGCGATGTACCTGATCTGCCAACGTTCCTCCCCTGGGAAGGCTCCGGTTTGATAAAGCGCGAGATAATCTGGCGCGATCACTTTAGGCGCGCTCTTGAGAGGAATACGGTACCAACCCAGCAGCCGCGCGATGTCCAGATCCCGGCGGTTAGGGATAACTGCCACCAGGACCAGACCAGTTTCCGGCGCGGAAAGCAGGCGGCGCATCAGATTACCCCACGTGCGCTTGTTGATTGAATTCTTCAATCAAGCGATCAATTTCAGGAACCTGTGCCTGGATCTCGGTCCAATAATCCGGGTCATACCACTGTGCCATAATCTCTTCGTAGGTTTTACCCTGCTGCTCAACCCAGGTGTAATACTTGAGGTTGTGGATGCGCTTGCGGGAGTGGTAGGTAAGCTCCTCCATATTGGAGGTATTCTCGCCCAGTAAGTAGCGGGCATAGTCGGCAGCAGCATTTTTGGGCGTATAAGCACCAAATTCAGCCTCCAGCTCTTCCAGACGGCTTTGATAGAGCTCCATGGAGTCGGTGAGGATAGTAAAGACAACATCATGGCTGCTGAGTTCATTCCACTTGGCAAACTTGATTGCTGTAAGCAGATTGCCCACGCCGGAGAATCCTAAAAGATCCAACTGACTGACTGTTTTCTCGTCCACTCCGGATTCGAGCAGATACTCCCTGCCGACAGGATCATTGAAGAGCCTGGCCAAATTGACCACGGCGTTGTCATCAATAGCGGTGATGAAATCGGTATTGCGAACATTATGCACCCAGGGCACGTGCTTATCGCCGATACCTTCGATGCGGTGGGCGCCAAAGCCATTATTGAGCAGGGTAGGGCACTGCAAAGCTTCGCTGGCAATGATTTTCACCCCATTGAAGTGCTGCTTGAGGTAGTCTCCGGCTGCGATCGTACCGGCTGAGCCTGTGGCGGAAGCAAAGCCCACCAAATTGTCCCGGTCCCGCAGGACCTTGCGGGCGACTTCTTCCATAGCTGGACCGGTGATGGTGTAGTGCCAGAGGTAATTGCCCATCTCATCAAACTGATTGAAGATCATCAGGTCCTGTCCGCTGCGGCGCAGTTCCCAGCACTTGTCAAAGATCTCTTTGACATTGGATTCCGTGCCGGGTGTGGCAATGATCTCATCGGCAACGTTACTGAGCCAGTTAAAACGTTCCTTGCTCATGCCTTCCGGCAGGATGGCGATGGACTGGCAGCCCAGAAGTTTGGAGTCGTAAGCGCCCCCGCGGCAGTAATTACCGGTAGAAGGCCAGACGGCTTTTTGGGTAGTTGGGTCAAACTGGCCGGTAACCAGGCGGGGGACCAGGCAGCCAAAAGCGGCGCCAACTTTGTGGACGCCCGTTGGGAACCATTTGCCTACCAGGGCGATGATGCGGGCATCCACTCCGGTGAGGCTGGAGGGGAATTCCATAAAATTGACATCGCCAAAATCGCCCCCCTGTTCCACTGGCTCGTTGTGCCAGGTAATCCTGAAGAGGTTCCTAGGGTGCAGATCCCAGAGGCCAACGCCCTTTAGCTCCTCTTTGATCTTGTCAGGGATGAGGGATGGGTCGCGCTGCTGCGCGAGGGTAGGGATAATCAGGTTTTGGGCTCGTACCCGTTCTAAAGTGTGGGCAAGGCAGTCTTCTATAACGGTCAGATCAATTTTTGCCATGGTTTATCCTCTTTGTTCTTTGGGTTTATTTGAATCATCCAGCACGCGGTTAAGGCGCGTGGGGTCATAGTCTTTAGAGGGGCCTTCAGCTACAATGTAAAGCGGGCGGCCGCGCACTTCGTTGTAGGTGCGTCCAATGTATTCGCCTAAAATTCCCATGCCCACCATGATCAGACCGCCTACAAAGAGCACGGAAAGGAAGGTGGCTGCGATGACGGTCAAATCGAACTTGCCGAGAGCCGCCAGAATCAGGAAGACGAGTAGAAAGACCAGGCTAATGCCAATCAGAACGATCCCGATGGTGGTGAGCAGCTGCAGCGGCCAGGATGAAAAGCCGGTGATGGCGTTCATAGCCAGTTTGAGCATTTTCTTGAGCGGATACTTGGTTACGCCGGCGTGGCGGGCATGGCGCTTGTAGGACACACCAATCTGTTTGAATCCTGCCCAGGCACTCATGCCGCGCAGAAAGCGTTCGCGCTCGCGCATGCCGCCGAGAATGTTGAGGATCTGGCGGTCCAAGAGGCGGAAGTCGCCGGTATCTACCGGGATATTCACGTCCGTTATACTGTGAATGAACTTATAAAAAGCTGAAGCTGTGAACAATTTGAACCAGGTCTCGCCTTCGCGTTCTGATCTTACGGCGTAAACCACCTGGTAGCCTTCGCGCCATTTGGCAATCAGATCCAGCATCACTTCCGGCGGATCCTGAAGATCGGCATCAATGATCATCACGGCATCTCCACGGCTGTAATCCATACCAGCGGTTACAGCGATCTGGTGCCCAAAGTTGCGCGCGAATATGATCGGCCTGACGCGTGGGTCTTCCGCGGAGAGCTGACGGATGGCATCGGTTGAGCCGTCTTTGGAGCCATCATCCACTAAAATCAGTTCCCAAGGTTCACCGGTTTGGTCCATTACCTGGGAAACGCGCTGATAGAGCAGATGGAGGTTTTCAATTTCGTTATAAATGGGGGCAATCACGGTAAAGACAGGTTTAGTCATATGTCACCTTTCGCAGAGCCTTAATTGATGGCTCAATTACAGGGGCGGACCCGGCTGCCTGAGCCGCGGCTCGGATATCTTTAAGCCCGCTGCCGGTGCAAAGCACCAGAGTGGGGCAATTTGGATCAATTTGTTGATTGAGAAGCGCTTTTCTGAGCCCGGCATAAGCAGCAGCTGCCGCCGGTTCGACGAATAGCCCCGCTTTGCCAAGCTGCGGAATGGCTGAGAGGATCTCGCTGTCTGTTACGGTGATGAAGAAGCCACCGCTCTCGCGCACACGCCGGAGCGCGCGCAGCCCGTCCCGCGGGAGATCCACACTAATGCTGTCGGCAATGGTGGTGGAAGTCACCGGATCAATGCGGTCTGAGCCGGAAAGGAATGCGTTGGCAATGGCCGCTGAACCTTCGGCCTGTATGCCAATCAGGCGGGGGAGTTGGTCAATCCAGCCAAGTTCCAAGAGGTCAATAAAACCTTTGGCGAGGCCGCTCAGAATATTGCCATCTCCAACAGGAATGAAAACCTGCAGCGGGCGAGTGCTGGCAGGCAGATGGCGCAGGACCTGTTCCCATATCTCAAAGGCAGCTGTTTTCTTACCTTCCACCGTAAATGGGTTGTAACCGGTGTTGCGGTTGTACCAGCCAAATTTTTTGGAAGCTTCAATGGAGAGGTCAAAAGCCGCATCATAATTACCATCCACCAGAATCACCTGAGCACCGAAAGTGAGCAGTTGGGCAACTTTGGCAGGTGGGGCAGTGCGCGGGGCAAGGATAATCGCGGGCAGTCCCACCGCGGCAGACATGCAGGCCATGGCTGCGCCCGCATTCCCCGTGGAGGCAGCTACTACTCTCTTCTCCCCGGCGGCCAGGGCTTTGGCAACCACAACGGCACTGGCGCGGTCCTTAAAGGATGCGCTGGGGTTACGGCTCTCATCTTTAATATAGAGCTGGGGCAAGCCCAGATCCCGAGCCAATGTTTCCGGCTGATAAACGGGGGTCATGCCCACCTGATGCAGGGGAGTACGCTGAAAGCCTGGGTCGCTGACCGGCAGGAGCGGAGCGTAACGCCATACAGAAGTCTCCGTGTTCCCCAAAACTTGCTCCTGGGTTACTCCGGAGAAATCAAGCAGGGTATCCAGATTGCCGCCATCCTCGGGGCAGACATAAGAAACCTGCTCCGGTGAGTAGGAACGGCCACAGACTGAGCACTTGAATTGCTTGATGGTCATTTTTATTTTCCAAACCGCCCGCATGGAGCGGATAACTATAAGTCTACTTCAAATCAATCATGGCAGGATCCAGGTGCCGGTCTTGCCATCCAGCGCGTCTTTGATATGTTCCGGATCCGTAATGAGGGCTTTTTTGCCGCCTTTTTCGAAATATTTCAGGATCGCCTGAATCTTAGGCAGCATGGATCCCTTGGCAAAATGGCCTTCCTCAACCAATCTTTTGGCTTCGGAAACGGAGATCTCATCTAACCATTCCTGGTCTGGTTTGTTGAAGTTAATAGCAACTTTTTCCACTGCCGTGCTGATGAGGAAAAGGTCTGCCTGGATCATACTTGCCAAAATAGCGGAGCCAAAATCTTTATCAATCACAGCCTCGATACCCGTCAGACTGCCATCTTCCTTCTCGATCACCGGAATGCCTCCGCCGCCAACCGCGACGACCACAAAACCCTGATCGATCAGTCCGCGAATGGCTTTTGCTTCCACAATGATCTGTGGAATGGGTGAAGCAACCACTCTGCGCCAACCGCGGCCTGCGTCTTCCACCATCGTCCAGCCCTCTTTGGCAATCTTTTCTTTGGCTGAATTCTCGTCCATAAAGGAACCGATCGGTTTGGTGGGGTTTTGGAAAGCGGGATCTTTGGAATCAACTATAGTTTGCGTAATCACGGTCGCGGGGATCTTGTTGATACCGCGTTTGAGGAACTCATTATGCAAAGCTTGCTGGAACATGTAGCCGATGGAGCCCTGCGTATCCGCCCCACAATAATCCAGCGGGACTTCGTGTAACTCGTGGGCGGAAATCTCTGAACGCCGCAGGACAAAACCAACCTGAGGCCCATTCCCGTGCGTTACTACCACATCCCATCCATCCTCAATCATGGTGGCGATATGACCCATCGTTTCGACAGCGGCTTCATACTGATCCTGAACGGTTTGGTGGTTTTTGTCCTTGATTAGTGCATTTCCACCAACCGCGACGACTGCAAGACC
This sequence comes from Anaerolineaceae bacterium, assembly GCA_040772525.1. Lineage (GTDB taxonomy): Bacteria > Chloroflexota > Anaerolineae > Anaerolineales > Anaerolineaceae > Mesolinea. The sequence goes on from JAXGXZ010000001.1 coordinate 1,602,862, forward strand.
TTTTTTATGCATAAATGAATTCTCCTAGTTATTAGTAGTGCCTCTCGGAGAGGCGATTAACCTTCGATCAGGCGTTTTGATGCCTGATTGTGTTTTTTAGTTTGTTCAAGACTATCTAGGGCTACATGCCGCCCCTGGCGCACGACTATTTTTCCACCCACCACGGTGGTATCCGCCTTTAGCGGGGCACAGAGGACAACCGCGGCTACCGGATCCTGCAGGGCACCGGCATAGTCAAGCTGTTCCAGATTGATGCTGAAGAAGTCTGCGCATTTACCGACTTCCAGAGAACCAATATCGCTGCGCCCAAGCACTGCGGCTCCGCCGCGCGTGGCAAGGTGCAGGGCCTGACGGGCGGTCATGAGCGGCGGAGCATCTGGTGCGGAACGGGAAGCGCCTTTGACGCCGCTGTGCAGGCGGGCTAAGAGCATGGCCTGGCGCACTTCGGCTAACATGTGCGAACTGTCGTTGGAGGCTGAGCCATCCACACCCAAGCCCAGTTTGACTCCCCGGCTGAGCATACGCATGACCGGCGCGATGCCGGAAGCAAGGCGCATATTGGAGGAGGGACAGTGTGCAACCCCACAACCGTGGTGAGCGTAGAGGTCAATTTCCTGTTCATTCACGTGTACTGAGTGGGCAAACCAGACATCATCACCAATCCAATCCACGGTTTGCATGTAGGCGACAGGTTTATGACCAAACTTAGCCAGGCAGAAATCATCCTCATCCTCAGTTTCTGCCAAGTGGGTGTGCAGATGCACGTTGTAATGGCGCGCCATCCTGGCCGATTCGCGCATCAGATCCCCTGTTACAGAGAAGGGTGAGCAGGGAGCAAGCACAATCTGCAGCATGGAGCCCGGATTGGAGTTGTGATACCGTTCGATCAGGCGTTGGCTGTCTTTGAGAATGACCTCTTCCGTGTCCACCACGCTGTCTGGCGGCAGGCCACCCTGCGACTCGCCCAAACTCATCGAACCGCGTGAGGCATGCAGACGCAACCCAGCAGCCTTAGCTCCTTCAATCTCATCGTCCAACCGGGAGCCGTTAGGGAAGAGATAGAGGTGATCAGAGGCGGTGGTACATCCGCTGAGTGCCAATTCCAAGAGGGCGGTTTGGGTGGAGGTGAATACATCTTCCGGGGTCATCCGTGCCCAAATGGGGTAGAGCGTTTTGAGCCAGTTGAACAGGTTGGCATCCTGCGCGGCAGGGAGCGCACGGGTGAGTGTCTGATAGAAGTGGTGGTGTGTGTTGATAAGGCCGGGCAGAACGATATGTCCGTTGAGGTCCAGGATCTCAGCCGCTTCTTGCGGTAATTCATAAGCAGAGCCGATCTGTTCAATGAAACCGTTCCGGCAGAAAATAGCCGCATCTTTCAGCTCTCGCTGCGTGTCGTCCATGGTAACGATCAGAGCGGCGTTTTTAACCAATAAGGTGGTCATAGGCTGTCCTTTGGATTAGTGAGGACTCTGAGCATCCGCCATTTCTGCAGCTCGGAGTGTGTTTCGTAAAAGCAGAGCAATGGTCATTGGTCCGACCCCACCCGGTACGGGAGTAATTGCACCTGCTATCTGAGAGACTTCTTCAAAATCAACATCACCAACCAGGCGGGTACCGCTCTTTGTACCGGGGTCTTCAATGCGGTTAATGCCCACATCGATCACATAAGCACCGGGTTTGACCCAGTCGCTTTTGACCATTTTTGGCTGTCCGATAGCAGCCACGAGCACATCGGCCTCCCGGCAGATAGCGGGAATATCCTGAGTGCGTGAGTGCACGATAGTGACGGTGGCATTGGCTTTTACGAGCAAAAGCGCTGAAGGCATGCCAACGATGTTGGAGCGCCCCAGCACCACAGCATTGGCTCCGGAGAGTTTAGCACCGGCTTTCTCTAGGAGCACCATGCAGCCTGCAGGCGTGCAGGGAACAAAAGCAGGTTCACGCCCTTTCTGCGCCAGACGGCCGATGTTGATCGGGCTGAATCCGTCCACGTCCTTATGCAAACTGATGGCAGAAAGGATGGCTTCCTCATCAAGGTGTTTGGGCAGGGGCAGCTGCACCAGAATGCCGTTCACCTGAGTGTCCGCATTGAGCTCACGCACCACAGCTTCTACCTCGGTTTGGCTGGCGTCAGCCGGCAGGTCACGGCGGTAGGAGTGGATGCCAACTTCGGCGCAAGCTTTGTGTTTACTGCGTACATAAACCTGCGAGGCGGGGTTTTCTCCGACCAAAACGGTCGCCAACCCGGGGGCAGGTTTGCCCTCAGCGAGCCTTTTTGCCACAGCGGCTTTCACCTCTGAGCGGATTTCTTCTGCAATTTGTTTTCCATTGATGATTTTAGCGGTCATAGTTTATCTCTCCACGGCGATTATACCGTAAACATGGTTATAATTCCCTCATGCCATCATTTAGAATACCACTTGTGCTCGGGATTGCCGGCGGGTCCGGCTCCGGAAAAACAACCCTGTCTGAATCCATTCTCGAACAGGTTGGGGCGGAGAAAATTGCCTTTCTCCCGCACGATGCCTACTACCTCAATCAGGATCATCTGCCCTTTGAACAGCGGCTCAAGACCAATTATGACCATCCGGATGCTTTGGAGACATCCCTGCTGATTGAGCACATCCTGGCGCTAAAGACAGGCAAGGCGGTGGACAGACCGGTATATGACTTCAAACAGCATACCCGTGCGCAGGAGGTTCAACAGGTACTCTCCCGTAATATTATTTTGGTGGAGGGCATCCTTATTTTGGCGGAGCCCGAGTTGCGGCGGCTGTTTGATGTAAAAATCTTCGTGGACGCGGACCCGGATATCTGCTTCATCCGCCGCTTGCAGCGCGATATCACAGAGCGTGGCAGATCCGTGGAGTCGGTCATCAACCAGTATCTGGAGACGGTACGGCCTTCGTACATCGAGTTTGTGGAACCTTCCAAGCGTTTCGCCGACGTGATTATCCCTGAGGGTGGCATGAACAGTGTGGCTCTGGACATGGTCATTGCCCGTTTGCGGGGTTTGTTAGAGACGATCTGATTGAATAAGCCTCCTGTTTTTACCAAGAAACAAACTATCCTGCGCATTTTTCTGCTTGTCTTTGTTGTCATTCTAACCATCGTACTAATCATCTACAGGGAGGAAGTCTCCGCCCTGGAGAGCCTCGGTTACCCGGGCATCTTTTTGGTTTCCCTCTTAGCCAATGCCACCGTGCTCATTCCCATCCCGGGAGTGATGTTCACCTCTGCGATGGGTGCTGTTTTTCACCCTTTCTTTGTGGCTTTGTCAGCGGGTTCAGGCGCGGCGTTGGGGGAAGTTTCCGGCTATCTGGCGGGGGTGGGCAGTCAGGTGGTGCTGGACCGCAGTGAGCGATATCGCCGCATGAAGGAGTGGATCACACGCAGCAACGGCTGGCCGGTGATCTTGCTTGCGTTCATCCCTAATCCTCTTTTTGATGCCGCCGGGTTTATTGCGGGTTCGACCAAGATGCCTTTGTGGAAATTCCTGCTTTTCACATTTATTGGCAAATTTGGCAAAATGCTCATGTTTGCATACCTCGGCACCGGTATCCTCAGGCTGTTCGTGCATTAAGACCCGCGGAGTGGGTATACTTAGCCTATGAATCACTGGTTGGAAGAACTGGAAACAGGATTTGGTCTCACTTTATCTGCGAGGCAGGTTGAACAGTTTGAACGCTACACAGACATCTTATTGGAATGGAATGCGCGCTTCAATCTGACCGGATTTAAAGACAAAGAAGCCATCCAATACTGGAATTTCCTTGACTCACTCTCGGTGATCAAAGCGCTGGAGAGGGAAAAGACCCCCACCAGTCTGATTGATGTGGGCACAGGAGCAGGTTTTCCCGGAATTCCATTGAAAATTTATTATCCGGACGCGAAGCTGACGCTGGTGGAATCCATCGGTAAGAAGGCAAATTTCTGCGTGCATATCTGTGAACAATTGGAACTCAGCAACTGCCTTGTGCTTCCAAAACGGGCTGAGGAGGTTGGGCAGGACCCTGCCCACCGGGAGCAATATATGCTTGCTATCGCGCGGGCGGTAGCCGCCATGCCGGTGCTTCTGGAGTACCTTCTGCCGCTGACCAAACCGGGCGGTTTGGTGGTGATGCAGCGCGGGGTAAGTGGGGAAGAGGAAGCTATCTTAGCTGAAGAGATCATGCGCAAGCTGGGTGGAGACCTCGAAAGTATCGTGGATGTGGAATTCCCTATGGTCAATGAGAAACGCTGTCTGGTGAAAGTGCGCAAAAACGCGCGCACGCCTGCTAAATACCCGCGTGAGACAGGCGTACCGCTTAAGCGTCCGCTGAGATAACGCAACCATCCCCGTTTTTGGGGTTAATACAAACAGAGGTAACCTATGCCAAAAACACCGGACCTGACCTTTTTCACAGAGTTGGATGCCCAGACTCTCAAACATCTGTTTGATGACCGTTTTGTGATGGATGATCTGAAGACGCTCAACGCGGCTGTTTCATTGGGTATACTCGACCTCTCCCCTGAACGGGCAGAGGTCGTGAAGAAGTTAAACAAGCTGAAGATTCCTGTAATTGCCTGGCTGCTGCTGCCGAAAGAAGAAGGCTACTGGTTCAATCTTGAAAACTATGCCTTCGCGATCCGCAGATATGAACATTTCAAGCGCTGGTCAGAAGAAAACGATCTCAAATGGGCTGGTATTGGGCTGGACATTGAGCCAGATTTCGGGCAAGCTGAAGCCTATCAGGCACGCGATCCGCGAATAGTCTCCGGCGCGATTAAACGTCTGTTCAACCCCGAGGGATACCAGAATGCCATGCTGGCTTATGCCGGACTCGTTGAACAGATCCATAAGGATGGCTGGAAGGTGGAAGCTTATCATATTCCGCTGATCATTGAGGAGCGGAAAGCCAACGCCACAGTTTTACAGCGCTTTATGGGACTGGTGGATGTTCCTGCCGACCGCGAAGTCCTGATGCTTTATTCCAGTTTTATCAGACCCTACGGGCATAAAGTGCTCAGGAGTTATGCGGAGGACACGGACTCGATAGGCTTGGGTGTCACCGGAGGCGGGGTAGAGTTGGAAGGTGTCTCTACAATACCGTTTATGACCTGGGATGAGTTCTCGCATGATCTGCGACTTGCCTGGCAAAGCGGTAAACCTGTGCACATTTTCAGCCTGGAGGGTTGCGTGGAACAGGGCTTCCTCTCGCGTTTAATTACGTTCGACTGGTATGCTCCCTCCATCAAGGAGGACACATGTCTGGTGGATACAGGCCGAAGAGCACTTACCGGTCTCCTTTGGCTGCTGCAGCGCCCCACGATCATCCTGGCAGGTCTTGTGGGTGGGATTTTGAGTGGAATCCTCTCCAAAAAAAACAGAAAAAAGAGACAGAAGACTGTTTGAGCGTTAACGGTCAATTGAATTCGCCAGCCAGCGGGCAACTCCTAACAACACATAAAACAGGAAAAACCACAACGCGGTGATTGGTGCCACTGCGCATCATGATATGGCTGTCAGGGGAGTGGGTGAAGATTTTTTCCTCTGGTGCTGGGTCCTAGGAATTTACCTGACACCACCGCTCTCAGCACCGGAGCATGTCTCGCCAAAGGGTGAAGAGAGTCGAAGAATTGTGAGAAATTATATAATAAGTTGGCTAAATAAGGGATTTAAACAAATTTCCGTAAAAAAATGGTCATCAAGTCTGTACCTATCAAGGTTGATTTGTCGCTGATGCTTCGGAATTGAATGCATCGATGAGCCCCTGCCACTCCGCGAGCGTGAGCGTTTCTGCCCGGCGTGAAGGGTCTATATGGGTTTGCGCCAGGAGTACTTCTACCTTCGATACCGGGATCCTGAGACCAGCAGAGAGGGAGTTGCGCAGTGTTTTGCGCTTCTGGGAGAATCCGGCATGAGCCAGGATGAAGAAGCGTTCCAACGCGTTAAACGGAATAAGTGGCTTCTCGTAGAGATCGATGATCAACACAGCTGAGTCCACATCCGGTTTTGGGAAGAAAGATCCCGCCGGGATAACTGAGTGCAGGCTGGGTTTGCCATAAACCTGGACAGAGAGGGAGAGCAGGCTGTGTTTGCCATCTTTGGCCAAGACCCGCCGGGCAACTTCTTTTTGAATGGTCAGGACCATGCGTTTGGGTTTGTTGCCGGCTTCCAGCAGGTGGCGCAGGATGGCTGAAGTGATGTAATAAGGGATGTTGGCCACCACCAAGTAAGCCTGATCCGACATGAGTTGGGAAAGGTCCTGCTCAAGGATGTCTCCCGGGATCACAGAAATATTTGGGTAGGGTTGAGCTGCTTCCGTGAGGGCAGGGAGGAGGTTTTGGTCGATTTCTACAGCCGTAACATGGCCAGCGATTTGGGCTAAGAGCACGGTCAGGCTGCCAAGCCCGGCGCCAATTTCTAAAACGAAATCAGTGGGCTGCAGTTGGGCAGCTTGAATTACCTTATCAAGCCCGGCAGACTCGATCAGGAAATTCTGCCCCAGGGATTTTTGGGGGCGGATGTTGTACTTGCGCATGAGCGTGGGAGCATCCAGATATTTCACGGCATCACCGCCGGGTAATATGCCGGAATGGGCTCGAGCAGATAAAGCGTTGTCCAGTGGTGCCAGGAGACGTAGTTATCATCATCGAATCCCAGATCTATCCACGGTGTGCCCGGAATTCCCCCGCCGGTATCGGCAATCGTACCGAAGCCGTAACCGGGAACATAAACTTTTTGAAAAGCCAGCCCGCTGTTATACCAGGGCACGGAAACGGCAATGATGCCCTTGGTGAGTTTCATGCCGGAGGCTGTACCCGTGCCATGATTGGAGGTGGGGTTGTATCCGGTAGCGTAGACCGAGAGTTTGCGCCACCAGGTGAGCGTAACCCCATCCACCACTTCCGTATGCAGTACAGCTTTGGTGCCGCGCCCGATCACGCCATTGGCCGGCTCGCTGGCTTTCCAAGGGCCTTCGCTTATCAGACTCACTTGCGTGCCATCTTCAAACCGTGAGCGGGAGCGTGTCACTTCCAGCCCTACCTGGCCGGGAACAAGCACGGAGGTTGTGTCCAGTTCGGTGTTGGGGTCCAACTCTGTCGTATTCGTGAAGGGAGTTTCCAGTTTCGTGAAGTCCAGTTTTTCTTCCACATGGACAACGTGCACCCTCCCATCCGCGGGGAGCGGTTCAGATTCCAAGGGAATTGAGTAATCCAAACCCTGCAGAGGGAGGTTGAGGTCAGCGAGGGCTTCGCCAACTGTTTTCGCGGCTGTCAGCCCGGTAATTTCCATACCATGCAAAGTGATATGCAGGGGGCGGGCTTTAGCAATGCTTACCTGGCTGCTTGTTTCAAGGAACGTGCTGAGCGGCAGGGACGAGCGGTCTTCAGGAAGAAGGACGATGCCTGCCTCAGCCAAAGCCGCGCCCAAAGTGGGCTGATGGGTGAAAAAGGTTGTTTGCTGCCCGTTAATCTGCACTGAGACGCTTTTGGCTGGCTGGAATTGCAGCAGAAGCGGCTGGTCAAGCGGCAACGCAGCAGACCACTCGAGCACTTCGCCATTTTGGAGCATGCGGTCTTGGGGGATGAATGTGAGCCCAAGTTCGCTGGCAATCTTTTGCAAATCCTGCTCAGCGGTGAGGGTGCTGAGCAGCGCATTGGGCGTTTGGACTTCCACCCAGCGCGCGCGATGGTATTGAATTTCCCTTATTCCTACAGCTAAGGAGTTTCCCGAAGGAGAGATATGGTCTTGTTCCTGTGGAATATAACCAGCGGTTCGCAGAATCATCTTAGGCGTCAGCCCGAAACCGGTTATTCTGCTCTCTTTGCCATCCACCACCAGCGTGAGCGGGTGAATGAATAGAGCACCCAGGAGCACCATCCCACCCAGAATGAGCGGGATCCAAACCTTTGGGCGGGAAAAGAAGTGTTTTAGTTTGTTCACTGCCATGAACTTTAAGGATATCACAGTCATTAAAACTCCGTTTTAACTCATCAATTTGGAAGAGCAGCTGTAATGTTTCACGCCTAGGCTCAGACTATAATTGACGTGTTTGCTATGACCGCTGAGGAGCCTGAAACGCATGGATCGTTACATCCGCAACAAGCTTTTAATTAACAATAATCAGCAAATGGCTCTTGGGGAAAGCCGAATCGCCATCGTGGGCTGCGGGGGTCTGGGTGGGGCGGCAGCGAGCAACCTGGTACGGCTGGGGGTGAAAAACCTGATCCTGATTGACGGCGACAGCTTCCACGCGAGCAACCTCAACCGCCAGCGTTATGCTTTTGAAGACACATTGGGCCAGCCCAAAACCGACGCGACGGCAAAGGAATTGTTGCGCATAGATAAAGCATTGCAGGTGGAGCCGCGCGCCGCCTGGATGGAAGCGGATAATGCTGTTGCCCTGCTTTCTGGTGCGTCACTGGTACTGGACTGTCTCGATAATATCCCCACACGCCTGATTTTGGAGGATGCCTGCTGTGAGGCTGGTCTCCCCCTGGTGCATGCTGCTTTGGGAGACTGGTACGGGCAGGTTGGGGTGGTGCTCCCCGGGCAAAACCTGCTGCACAAACTCTACGGCAGTCTGGAACCCGGCGATCAAAGTGGAGTCAGCGCTCTCAGCCCCATCGTTGAGGCGGTGGCAGCACTCCAGAGTCTCGCAGCAGCAGGATTTTTACTGCAATCTGACGGAACGGATATCGGCTCCATCCGCTATTATGACTTCAAGGCCCATCAAAACTATCTGCTGACCTTCTGACGCAATTTAGCGTAAAAGCTAATGAGAGCTAAAGAACTCTGAGATTTCCCAGAAAATGCCTGAGCTCTTCCAAATTGTGATAATGATGCGTATGCAGACCCAAGGCATGAGCCGCGGCAATGTTGGCAGCGTTATCGTCCACGAACACCATCTGATGGAACGGTATCTTTTCTGCCTGGCGGATGTGCTCAAAGATCGCCGCGTTGGGCTTAAAAACGCCCACTTCCGCCGTGTTATAGACATGGTGATAGAGCTTATCAACGCCAAGATGGCGCAACTCCTCGCGCAATGTGGAGGTGCCGTTGGTGAGCATGACCACCCGGTATCCCAGATGCTTCAGGGACTCAACCAAGGCTCTGACCTGCTCATCAATCGTGCCTGTGCGCGCGTCCCAGAGGTCTGAGAGTTCCAGCCCCCGGCTGCCGTAACGCGCCTCAAGCTCCGCACGGATTGCTTTTCGCCAGACAGCGTTGGAGATGCGCCCGCTGACCACCGCTTCCCCCAATTCAGGACTGAAAGCGATTTCGAACAAGGTTCTCTGCGGAATGCCCAAAAGCTGCTCTTTGGCATAGATTATGTCATCATCCCAAAGCCGGAGCACACCGTCAAAGTCAAAAATGAGCAACTTAATCACTGCCAACCCTCATCCATTCTTTCCCTGATCTTCCTGAGCACCCGCAGCAGGGCTGACTGCCAGGTCTCCGCCCCCAGATTGCTGATGTTGAGCCAGTAGCCATTTTTGCCAACACGCGCGATGGGGTCCACCTCGGGCAGGCTGCGCTGTTTAATGCCCTGGGGCAGAGGCGGCCAGGTGAGCAGGATCTGCCCGTTGACGATGCCGATGCTTTCAATCCCTGAGGCTTCTCCGAGCAATTTCACCTGCATCTGGTAGAAAAGGTCTTCAACACCGGGCGGGAGTTCACCGAATCGGTCTGAAAACTCAATTTTAGTCTGCGTGATCTCCTCTTCACTGCGCAGCGCGGCGATACGCCGGTAAAGCGAGAGGCGCAGTTCCTGATCCGGGATGTAGCTGGCAGGTATCTCGCTGGAGAGCGGGAGCTCCACATTGATGAGCAGGGCAGGCCCGTCTGACCATGTCTGAGCGGCCTGCTCCTCGACCGGCAAGCCGGAAGCGGTACGAAGTTCGCGTACTGCCTGGCCTAACAGACGCGTGTAAAGCTGGAAGCCCACCGCCTGAATATAGCCGCTCTGGCGCGTACCCAAAAGATCTCCCGCGCCGCGCATTTCGAGGTCGCGCATGGCAATGGCAAACCCCGCGCCGAGCTGGGAGTTATCCGCCAGGACCTCCATACGCTCCTGCCCTTCCGGCGTGGGGGCATGCCGGCGGTCACGGAAGAGGTAGGCAAAAGCACGCTGTGCGCCGCGGCCAACACGCCCGCGCAGTTGATAGAGCTGGGAGAGTCCAAAGGTGTCTGCACGGTCCACAATGAGGGTATTAGCGTTGGGGATGTCCAGGCCGGACTCAATGATAGAAGTACACAACAAGACGTCAATCTGACCGCTGGAGAAGGCATGCATAACATCTGCCAGCACTTCCTCATCTAACTGGCCGTGCCCGATGCCAATGCGTGCTTCGGGAATGAGGCTGCTCAGGTGGTTGTAAACCGCCGGTATGGACTGGACGCGGTTGTGCACAAAGAAGACCTGCCCGCCCCGGTCAAGTTCCCGGATGACGGCTTCACGAACCAATCGCGGGTCGTAGGGGCCGATGTGAGTGATGATAGGCAGTCGTTCCTCGGGCGGAGAGTTGATGGTGGAAATGTCACGCGCGCCGGTCAGCGCCATGTAGAGCGTGCGCGGGATGGGTGTGGCGGTCAGGGTGAGTATGTCCACTTCGGAGCGCAGTTTCTTAAGATGCTCCTTGTGGGCAACGCCAAAACGCTGCTCCTCATCGATGATCACCAGGCCCAGGTCGTAAAACTGAACGTCTGAAGAGATCAGGCGGTGCGTTCCAATGAGAATGTCGATCTGGTTGTCCGCCAGTTTGCGGATGATCTCTGTTTGTTCGCGCTGACTGCGGAAGCGGCTGAGCATTTCCACCGTTACGGGAAATACCGATAAACGCTCGCGGAAGGTATCAAAATGTTGCTGTGCCAGCACGGTGGTGGGTACAAGCACCGCCACCTGTTTACCGTCCGAGACAGCTTTAAATGCAGCGCGCAGGGCGACTTCGGTCTTGCCAAAACCCACATCCCCGCAGAGCAGGCGGTCCATGGGTTTCTCTGATTCCATGTCTTCCTTGACCTTTTGAATGGAAAGCGATTGGTCGGCAGTCTCGATGTAAGGGAAGGAAGCTTCCAATTCTTTCTGCCAGTCTGAATCAGGGCTAAAGGCAAAGCCTTTGCTGGTCTGTCGTTTGGCGTAGAGCTCCAGCAGATCTGCGGCAACCTCCACGACGGCGTGTTTGACTTTGTGTTTGGTGAGTGTCCACTCTGTGCCTCCCAAACGGCTGGGGGATGGCGTGCTGCCATCCGTACCGATATAACGGGAGATGCGGTCAGCCTGGTGGATGGGCACATAGAGGAGATCATTATCCTTGTACTGGATGGTCAGATATTCGCGCTGGACACCCTCGATAGTGGGGCGGTGCAAACCAATGAATTGCCCAATACCGTGATCCACATGCACCACCCAATCGCCCGCGTTGAGCTCACCGTAGATGGATTCGGGGGATTCAGAGGTGATGATAGGCCGGCGGCGGGGCTGCGGGCGGCTCCAGCCGAAGATCTCGCTGTCCGTGAGCAAATGGTGGGTTGTTCTATCCGGTTTGCGCAGGACCCAGCCTCCGGAAAGCGAGCCTTCCAGGAAGACCGGATGATCATCATCTTCGGCAAAATTGGGGTATGTTTCCAACCACAGCTGTTTCAGACGCGCAGACTGGCGGGAAACGACGGTCCAAAGCTGCTGATCGGCCTTCAGCAGGCGCAGATGCTGCTGGAAGTCCTTGAGCCTGCCCGCAAACCGAGGACCGGGATCAAAGGCTGCTGAGAATGCTGATCCGACTTCGGTGTTGGTGTAACCGAGTTCGAGTACCTGACGCTTGCCAATGGCATCTTCGATTTCTGTCCAGGTAATGTAGGGAGCAGGAAAGTCAGCAGAAATTTCGCGCTTTTCCACCATGGTACTGAAGCGTTGGGCAGCCTCTTCCTCGATGTCTACCACAGCAGCCTGGATGAATTCCTGCCCATCGAGAAGGATAAGCGTATCCTCAGGAAAATAGTCAACCAAACTGGCGGGGTAGGGATAGAGCAGCGGCAGGTCGAACTCAGAGAGTGAGTCCATGGGCACTTGCTGTTTGAGAGCCGCCAGGGGCAGGGCTTCACTGGCCGGGAAGATGATGCTCTCCTCCAGCCTGGCTTCCGTGCGCTGAGTGGCCGGATTGAACTGCCGCAGTGTATCAACTTCGTCTCCAAAGAATTCGAGGCGGACCGGTAAGGGTTCGGCAGGTGACCAAACATCCAAGATGCCGCCGCGACGGGAGAACTGGCCCGGTTGCACCACAATATTGCTGTGCTGATAGCCGAGGTTGACCCAGGCAGTTGTGGCGGCATGCAGGTCGCGCTGGTCGTTCAGTTTCACACGCATGGCAGCTTTGAGGAAATCGCGGCGGGGGATGGTGCGTGTCATCACTGCCCGGATGGGGGCTACGATAACCGGAGGCTTGTTTTCAGGCACGGAGCCGGGAAGCAGAAGGCGGGAGAGCTCCGCGAATACCTGCAAACGTTCCTGCCGGGTGGATTCTGACCAGGGCAATTTTTCATAAAAGAGTGGGTTGGGTTCCGGAAAATAGAGGTTGTTCCCATCCGGCAGCCAGAAATTGAGCTCATCAAAGAGGCTCAAAGCCCGGTCGGCACGGTTGGTAAGTAAAACAATCGGAACATTCAGGTCTTTATGCAAGCTAGCCAAAAGCGCCAGCCGGACAGCCCGCGGCAGGCCCAGGCCGCGCCGGTCTGAAAGCGTGAACAAACCGGAGCGAAGGTCCTCCGTGAGGGACTGGTAATCGGGCAAGCCGCTCAGATGTTGGAGGATAGGATGCTTATCCGACTTCGCCATTGTGTCTGTTCATCGCCGCGGTAACGCCATCTTTCAGGATGGTTTCGAGAGATTCGCAAGTTTGTTTTAGAACCATGTCCCGCAGTGTTTCTTCCGTGGAGGTGAATTTTCTCAGGACATAATCGACCGGGTCCATTTGCCCCGGAGGACGGCTGATGCCTAAGCGGATGCGGGGGAATTGCTGTGTGCCAAGTTGATCGATGATGGAGCTCATGCCGCGCTGGCCTGCTGCGCCTCCGGATTGGCGGATGCGCAGTGTGCCAAGGGGCAGATCCAGATCATCATGAATGATGATCAGGTGATCGAGGGAAACTTTGAAGAACTTGATCAGACGGCTGACGGAAGAACCGGAGTTGTTCATGAAGGTAAGCGGTTTTGCCAGGATGTAAGGCTGTTGGCAGAGTTTTCCTTCTCCGATAATGGCTTTGAATTTGATGCGTTTGAGGGTGACTTCATGTGATTTTGCGAAAGCATCCACGGCGAGAAAGCCAAAATTGTGGCGCGTGTTTTTATAGGCCTGACCAGGGTTGCCAAGACCGACGATGAGATAAGGTTCGCGAATTATGTCCATTTTTATTTCCGTTGCATCGTCTTGAAGATGCAACCCTTAATCTTAACATAGATAAGGAGCAATTCCCAATCCGACCCGGCTCTTTGAATTCACTGTCAGACCAAGCGGCCCGGACGATTTGCAGAAGGAAAAGGGCTGACTTTTCAGCCAGCCCTTTTGCGCTAAAACCTGTTATCTTGTTCTTCTATGAGCCTCCTATCTGAAGACCGGAAACAGGTGAAGAGAGTATTTATCGACATTTAACTTCACAGGGACATTGAACGAGGCAACCGGTGGATTCTTGACTCGGATTGCGGCAAAATATTCGTTCTCAAAAAGGCTAGCTGAGTTGTAAGTGACCGTCACATCCGCTTCACCGCCCGCAGGAACAACATCAATTGTAGTCGGATCGAGCGAGAGCCAGAGGACATCTCCTATTCCCGTACTACCCATAGCGCGAAGAGTCCAGTTACCAGGAAATCCGAAATCATCTATGACACCCCAATCGCCGTCTGGAGGCAGAGTGGGAATTTCAGGCGGATTCCCAGAATACATTCCAATCCATGACCGTTGCTGCGAGGTTACCACATCAATCGCCGCAGGATAATCATCATAACCTGATTGCCCGGACCGGTTGATTAGCCCCACTAAAATATCACCAGGCCCATCAACAGTAACAGGTTCTGTGAGTGTAAAGACATTAAAGGTCGTAAAATCATTATATTGAGGCGTGAATGTTTGCCCGCCTAAGTACGCTGCCCCAGTGCCAGGGTCTCCATCTTCGTCTGTGTCACTATAAATGACTACCTGGAATTGATCCGTCAATGACACTGAGTTTTCAAATATCACATGAATCTCATGAATAGTGAATGGGAAGACATCCGCGGGAGGGGTAAAACGGTTGAGCCAAACGAACTGGCCGCCATTTGAAAGCCCAATACTATAATCAGCAATGCCGTTGTCCAGGATGAGCTCCACGTCTGGATTCGTCCCGGCAGCTCCCACCTCAAGCAGCTCAACGGCTCCGTCAGCAGTACCTGTGTTTATTACCGTCAGAGTTTGGGTGGTTATGGTGTTAATGAGCTGACTCTGTTCGAGGCTGGCCGGATCAACGCTGATACAGGGGGCTTCCAGCCGCAAGGTGAAGTTGGTCTCGAGGGTTTCACCGCCAGCAACTGCCTGGCTGGATTTGGTCTGAGAAATGTAGCCATCAGCCAATACCTCGATATCATAGGTGCCTTCGGGAACAGCATAGATATAGTACCCTTCGGCAGTGGTGGTGGTTGTGAACCTGACCGTGCCATCCTGCAAGAAATTAACGGTGGCACCTCCCAGGGCAACTGGATTGACGTCGCAGGCTTTCAGCCCGTAGACATAGCCCTTGAACGTGCCGTAATTTGCCGGACTATTCAGGTGCAGTGTCACCGGAATGTCAGGATAAGTGTAGGGTGAAATGTGGTCCACTTTGAGAGCCGCCTTGTAGTTGCCAGGCTGGCCCAGACCAGCGCCGGTTGGGTCGATCGTAACAGTCACGTTGACTGAATCTCCAATAGGTAACATGCGGCTCCTTGGGGCTTCAGAGAGCCAAGGAACGTCAGAAATGCCGCCGGTTGCGAACGCAAGGCAGCCCACCTCCGGGTCGTCGCCAGGGAAGGTCCCAACGGGGGTGCTCGCGCCAGTGGTGATATCGATGATGCGCAGTTCAGCAATATCGGTGTACGCTGCCCAGTAGAGGATGCCGGATTCTTCTTCGAAGTCCATGCCCTGGGCATAGTTTGCATTTACACCGAGTGCGCCGACCAGGGTTACCTCCAAGGTATCGGGATCAACTTTGAAGAAATTATCCGAGACCACATCGACGATGTAGATCATGCCATCGTAAGGGTTGTACGCCAAATCAATACCTCCTTGCACACCAGAGAGATCGCCCAGTGTTGTTACAACGGCTGTAGCTGGATCAACTGTCACAAGGGAGGATTCAGAACCATCAGCGGTCAGACCGTAGAGCGTGCCATCAGGCGCGCCTGAAAGGCCCGACCAGGTATGACCCGAAGGGGGTGGTGACGCACCAACCAGGGTGGCATTGCCTGTGGTAGTATCCACTGTGTAAAGATTATTCTCGGTACCGCTGATGGCGAATAGGGTAGAAAAGTCGCCATCCAGGAAGTCACCGGCGTACAGCGAGGTCATCGTCGGCCCAATTTCGTTCCAGGTACCCGGAACAGTTGTATCGGGAATATACACGAGAGCATCAACGTCCAAATCCACTGCAAAGGCAGGTTTGCCTGAGAGGATCCCCTTGAAAGGATTTACTGGCGACGCACTTAGCTTGCTGGAGTTTTCTGTGAGAGGGGCACGCCCGAGAGAAACTGGCCGTGTGTCTTCAGGTAATTCGCCATTGAACGCGGGAATGTTCACCCTGGCCAATTCCACACCCTTGTTTTGTTCAATCAATCCAAATGTGACATCAGAAGTACCAAGGTTGCTGATGGTCAGTATTTGGTCTAAAGGATCATCTCCCATGGCCATGGTGACTTCGATACTATCAAGGTTAAAGGATAATTTACCGGCGCTGAGGTTGAAATCCTGCTGAATGAGAGCACTCTGTTCAACACTGACATCTTGCGGAACACTGCTATAAAACTTCTTTGAAGCAGTAAAGGACACAACTTCCGGATTTGTTGACGTGGGCTGGAAAGCCCAGTAAAGACCTTTGCTGTCAGGATCCGCAGAAATGAAGAAGGTTTGCGTGGAGACATCATTACTAACAACATCCGCGCCAACAAGCGGGCTGTCATCGTTGGCGTCTTTCACATAACCAGCCACCACGCCGCCATCAATCAAGCTGCAGTCCATTGGGGTTAAGAGCACATCGTCTACTTGCCAATACCAAGCCCATGCACCGACATACTTAAACTCGACAATGACAGAAGGTTCCCCAGCGGCAGGATCCGATATATCCACCGTTACGTGCCCAGTGAGGGTCGTATTGGTTGTCCAAACATCTGACCATGTGTGGCCGCCATCGATCGAAACACGTACAGTCGCGCTAGAACCCGAATATTGTTTGAAATATGTATCAAACTCCAATTTTACAAAGGTGTCATCAGTAAAGTCCATTACTGGAGTGCGCAACCCGGCATTCTGACCACTTCCTGAACCGTAATGGTCGCTGTCCAGGATGGCAAAGCCACCCTCTCCTCCAGGAGTCCTGTTTCCCCGTCCTTCCGGGTCATTAAAAAGCCAAACTTGTTCATTACCCTCGTAGTCATGATTAGTCCATCCGTCTGGTAACGCACCACCTTCAAAACCCTCATTCACTCCCAGTCCAAGATAGCCTGGGGCTGAACACTCTGCCCCAACCTCCACTTGGAAATCCTTTGTATAAGTTTCGCCGGTTGGGGTCACCGTTTGGGTAATCGGTGTATAACCGTTTGGTACCGGTGTTACTGTAAACGAGTATGCAACTCCATCTAACAGCTCGACTTGTTGGTACTTGCCAGTGAAAGGGTCTGTATAAATCGTTTGATTGAACCCGGGAGCCTTGATATTGATGGCAGAATACAGCGGGAAGCCGTGAGGGTCACCCCCTGCAAAGCCGCCATCCTTGACGGTACCGGAAACCAGTGTTGTCCCCAACTTGGGGATAATGAAATCCTGTGTTGTCGTCCCGCCCTCGGTGATCACAATGCCGGATACTGTATCGGAGCTATAACCATATTTGCTGGCAACCAAGGTGTAGGTGCCTGCCAGCAAGCTGACGCTGTATGTCCCGTTCGCTGCAGTGTAGACATTCTTTATGTATCCCTCGCTGTTTTCTGCAAAGATCTTCGCGCCTTCAACAGGGTTAGTCCCATCGGTAACGGTTCCTTGCAGAGTGCCCATTGAGCAAATACCGAGAGCCTCGCTGACCGCTGACTCGGCATTGATCTCTCCCCAGCCGGTTGCGTAGTTCGGGTAGTTTCCAGGAGTGTCGTCGGAGCCATCATCGTAGATAATCTGTGTCGCGGTATTCTCAATGAGGGTTTCTATGTTAGCGTAATCGCCTGCCAGACAGGGAGCTGCCTGCTCAATGAGGGCGACCAAGCCGGCCACGTGAGGGGCGGACATGGAAGTGCCGGTCATTGGGGCATATGCAGTGTCACTACCATTCATCGAAGAACGGATGCCGACGCCAGGAGCAACCACCTGGGGTTTCATGTACACGAATCCTTCCTTAGGATTGACGGAATCGGCGTTATCGGTGGGACCCCAGTTGGAGTGATCGGCATACAATCCATTTTGCTGACCGGTGGATCCAACGCCAGTGACATTGCCAGAGCGGGCAGGGTTGCCAACGGTGTTGAGCCCGGGAGGTGAGGAATATCCGCAGTTGCTGGAATTACCGTTAGAGAAAACAGGGTAAACACCAGCAGAGAGCCAGGCATCAATGACTCCTGCGTACCAATTATTGTAACTTTGATCGCAGTCTCCCCATGAATTGTTGACCACGTTTGGGCGCATATCAGGATCAGGGTTGGCACCTGTCAGGTCAGTCGGCGCAACGATAAATTGCCCGCAGCCCAGAAGCGCGGTGTCGGTGCAGTTGCCATTCGGGCAGCCCGCGCAAGCCATCCACTCCGCTCCGGGAGCGATACCGATCTGGTTGCTGCCCCCGTCGTTGCCTACTATGGTGCCCATCGTGTGTGTTCCGTGGCCATGCCCATCGCGGGGAGCGTTATCGGATAGATTGTCTGGGTTAAGCCAGTTGTAGTTATGGTCAAAATTGCCATTATCGTTGCCGCGATACTGATTGACAAGCGCCTGATGTGTGTAGCGTACACCAGTATCGATGTTGGCAACTACCATACCAGCGCCGTTAATTCCCAACGCCCAAGCGTCATCGGCATTGACGCGCGTCAGGTTGGGCTCAATGGAATTCAAATGATTGTCCTGGATTTCAACGCTTTTTTCCGGCTCATAAAGAATGTAGGATCTGCGAGCCTGGATGCTCTCGACGCTGCTGAATTTCAGGATGTTATTCAAAATGGCCTTTGGGGAACTCTTTACCAGAATGGAGTTATTGATCCAATAGCTTTGGAAATCAACATTGCTGGCAGTGAGATAGCTGCTCATCTGCGCCTGGCTTGCCTCGGCCTGTTTTTGAAGGGTTTTGTACACAAACCACCCTCTTTCGCTCCAACTCATTGCGTAGGCAGGGCTCAGGTCCGCTGTGTTTTTGAACTGGATCCAGTAGCTGGCGGAGCCTTTTGTATTCATCTCGTCCATAACAGCTTGTTCAACTGTCACAATGGGTCCCTGGGCTTCCGCATTCGCGAAGCCATCAGATGCAGTGGGACTTGAGAATGAGGCCAAAATGAAAACCAAGACTATAAAAAGATTAAATATTTTTTTCTTCATGATAATTCCTTTAATTAACTCAGATGGAGAAGACAGAACTTAATGTACTGCAATAATAATTATCTCTATATCGCCATAATGACCTGCTTTTTTGTTCTAATTTTGAAAGGGCACGCCTGAAGCGTAAAGGACAAAAAATTGAATAAAAATAATTGCCAGAGTTGGTTGACTGATCCAGGCATCCCAAGAATTTTTTCTAGGTCTGCAACCGGATATATTGCCTACAACCGCGTTATTATACAACCTTCTCGGCAGTTAAGGTATACAAAGGGCAAATTTTGATGTGTAAATGAGAGAAAAAAGTAAAACCCGGACTACCACAATGCTGGTGCTCTTTTTGAAAATTTACATTTCTGCCATTCTGAGCGTAGTGTGGGAATCTTGTTATGAAGTCACGGTTTAATCAAACAGGCGCCGCCTGGGATGGTATGCAAATCACTCGTTAGCCATGACGAAAAACATTGAAAAAGAGTGGGCCTCATGGCCCACTCTTCCGGTCTTTTTAGTACGTTTAGACCATATGAATGGCAATTTCAAACGCCTGCTCCATAAAACTCGTGATCGTGGGTATCAGCACCAGTGGGCAGATTACGCAGATACAAAGCAGCAGAACCACAATCAGAATAATCGCCCAAGTGGGGAACTTGCTCTTAGCAGGGACAGGCGAGGTGCTGACAGGTGGCACGTAGCTCCCGCCGGAAGGCTGACTGTATTCCACGGTGCCTGGAGCACTGCGGTTCGGGTCTGGCTGAGTGCTATCAGCAACAGGTACTTGGGGTGTAACAATTTCACCCGCCCAGCGGTTCCCATCGTCCGGCACTGGTTTGGGTTCTTCACTTGACCATTCATCACCCGCTGCTTTGGAAACATCCTGCTGAACTTGTTCGGCAGCGTTTTCGGTGGCCTGACAACCAGCCTGAGCGGCTTGCTCGAGATCTCCGGCAACCTGTTTGGCAGAGTCCTCAATGGCATTCCAGGCTTCACTGGTGGCATCACCCTTCTTATCCACGACTCCTTCTACTTTGCCTTCAGCTTCTTTTGCTGAATCTTCGATGGAAATCCATCCATCCGTGTTGGCTTTTTCAACTTCGTCTGCTTTTTTGTCTAATTTGTCCATGGGTATCCTCTCTCTACGAAAAGTAGCTTGGTTAATTATACAAGAAACGAAAAAGTTATCGGCAATTGTGCACTTGAAATGTACAACGTGAATTCATACTGATTTAAAAATAATACCCAATCGCAAAATAGGTATAATGGGCGAAGTTAATCATTGGAGAATCTTATGGGAATAATCAAAGAATTCAAAGATTTTGTGATCAAGGGTAACGCTTTGGAATTGGCTGTCGGTGTGATCATCGGCGGTGCTTTCGGCGCTGTTGTGAACAGCCTGGTCAAGGATGTGCTTATGCCTCCGATTGGTCTCGCGCTCGGCCGGGTGGACTTCAGCAACCTTTATATTCCCCTGAATGCGGTTGCCAAGAGCCAACCCGCCGGTACCACGCTGGCGGCCGTGCAGGAAGCGGGCGGCGTCGTGATTGCCTATGGAAGCTGGCTTACGATGATTATCAACTTTATGATTGTGGCTTTTTGTGTCTTCCTGGTTATCAAAGCGCTCAAGAAAGCCCGTGAAGAAGCTGACCGCAAAGCAGGGAAACTGCCTGAAGCACCCACCACCAAGGTTTGCCCGTTCTGCCAAACCGATATTCCTGTTTTGGCAACGCGCTGCCCCAACTGCACCTCGCAGTTGCCAGAATAGAAAAGAGACAAACCACGCAAATACCGGCTAACTGCCGGTTTTTTGATATGAGCGGCAGGGCTGTGTTAAAATGCTTGGCATGCGCGGACAAGTCTATTTTGGAGATAACCTCGAATATTTAGGCAGACTGGAGTCGGAGAGCGTGGACCTGATATACATTGATCCACCCTTCAACACAGGCAAGGTTCAAACCCGAAGCCAACTGCGCACCACACGTTCAGGAACAGGCAAACGTATTGGTTTTGGCAGCCAGGCATACGACACGGAAGTACTCTCAAAACACGGCTACGATGATCGTTTTGATGATTACCGGGATTTTTTGACTCCACGCCTGTTGGAAGCGTATCGGCTTCTCAAACCAGATGGCAGTTTTTACTTCCATATCGATTTCCGCGAAGTGCATTATTGCAAGGTGCTTTTGGATAGCATCTTCGGACGTGAAAATTTCTTGAATGAAATCATCTGGGCTTACGATTTTGGCGGGAGAGCCAAGGACCGCTGGCCTGCCAAGCACGATAACATCCTGTTCTACGTGAAAGACCGCAAGAACTACACCTTCAACACCGATGATATCGACCGCATTCCTTACATGGCACCGGGTTTGGTTTCCAAAGAAAAGGCTGAACGCGGAAAACTGCCAACCGATACCTGGTGGCACACAATCGTGGGCACAAACAGCAAAGAAAAGACGGGCTACCCGACCCAGAAGCCTGTCGCGATCCTGGAAAGGATCATTCGTGCCTCCTCCAACCCGGGAGATGTGGTGCTGGACTTTTTTGCTGGTTCCGGAACTACCGGTGAGGCCTGTCTAAGACTGGGCAGACAATTCATCCTGATGGATTCCAACCCCCAGGCGATCGAGATCATGAAGAAGCGCTTCGAAAAAGAAGAGGGTGTCGAATTCCTGCAGACACGGGATAAAAACATAAATAAGGAAAATGATGACTGATCTATCGCCTGCGTATATTCAAATGCTCAAAGACCGTGCCAACGGAACACCGCTGGAAGGAATGGGTTTTATATTGCCGAGCTACGATGGCTACGGTATCAGCAGCCTTCCGGCAACCATCAGCCACTGGCTTGGCGGGCCGGAGGTGCCGGGGACCCTGCTTGCTCCGGAGATTCTGGAATGCTTTCAAGCACGCTACAAACGCGTCGTGCTCCTTTTGGTGGACGCATTGGGATACAACCAACTCGTGCGTCTGATGGGTCAGGGCAAGGCCCCGTTTTGGACTGAGGCTGAAAAAGACGGGCTGTTCCTGGCGCTGACCAGTGTTTCACCCAGCACGACATCGTCCGCATTGACCACGCTGTGGACTGGCACAAACCCAGCCCAGCATGGCGTGATTGGCTATGAGATGTGGCTTAAAGAACTCTCCATGGTAATCAATACCATTCTGCATATGCCCATCAGCTACACTAATGATATGGGCAGTCTGGCCAAGGGGGGGTTTATACCCGCGACTTTTACTGGTCAGAGCCATTTTGGAAATTTATTGGGTGAGGCGGGTATTGAAGCGCATGCTTTCATGCCCTCACATATTGCCGGGTCAGGGCTGTCGCTGATGCAGATGGAAGGTGTGCATGTGCACGGCTATGCTGCCGAAAGCGATCTTTGGCTGAACCTTTGCCGTGAACTCAACAGCAGACCGGCTGACCCAAAGTACATCTACGCTTACTGGTCCTTAGTGGACACGCTCATGCACCGCTATGGCACCAACGATGAGAGTCTGGACAGCCAATTCGCGCTTTTCAGCCAAGCTTTGAAGCAAAACCTGATTGACAAACTTGAAGACTGGCTACGGGAAGACACTCTGTTCCTGATGACGGCTGATCACGGCTCCATCCCGACGCCTTATTATGAAGAATATAACCTTTACAATCATCCGGACCTGAGAGACATGCTGGTGATGAACCCGACCTGTGAAGGGCGCTTGCCGTCTCTGTATATTAAGCCCGGCATGGAGCAGTCCGTACGGCAGTACTTTGGGGCAGCCTGGCCGGATAAGTTTACGCTGTTGAGCAAGCAGGAAGTGCTTGATCTGCAGCTGTTTGGCCCGGGTACTCCCAATCCTGGTTTCCTGGACCGTATTGGGGATCTCCTGGCTGTTTCGCACGGAGATGCCTATTTATGGTGGCCAGCCAAGGTCAATAAGATGCTTGGCAGGCATGGTGCGCTGCACCCGGACGAAATGCTTGTTCCACTGTTCTCTGTCAATCTGAAAAGCAATTAGCTAACTTAATCGCGGTCAGGAGTGAAGGAAATTTCACGATAGCCATAGGCGTTGATTACGCGCGTACCAGGCAGCTGCGTTTCCCTCGGTTGGGTGGGCATGTAAAGGTGGATGTGGCCGTGCAAGTGCAGGGCAGGCCGGAAGGTTTTGATCAGCCAGCGGAAAGCCCGGATGCCGCGGTGAGCGGGGTCGGTGTCGTCCTGGATGCCCCAGGGTGCAGCATGGCTGACAAAAATATCGAGGAACCGGCCGTATCGCAATTTGTTCCAAATAAGTTTCGGCACCAGACCTAACACGAGAAACCAATACTGACACTGAGTGTACTGGTTGGGGCCGTTTTTATAACGCAGACAGCCCTGAAGACCTGCCATCAGCAGACGGTGATTGGCGTTGCGCATTGTTTTACGGTGCAGGTTAAAGGCACCCCAGGGCTCTGAGCGGGAACTGCCGTCCGGCATGCTGATGGCGTTCGTGTGATTGCCATTAACGTAATAAAGGGGAACATCGAGCATGGAGACAATAAAATCCAGATATTCAAAGGAGAGATCGCCGCAACTGATCACGATGTCGACGTGGCTAAAGCGCTCGCGGATGCGTGAGTTATAGATGGCGGTAAGCTCCACATCGCTCAGGGCGAGAATGCGCATGACTTACTTCCCGACCGCGACCGCGTTGGCAACGGCAAAACCACCTTCGTGAGTAATGGACACAACCCAGTGCCTCAGCCCTTTCCTTTTGGCGACGGTTTTGGCAAAACGGTGCAATTTCACTTTGGGCTCACCATAACGCGAATGGCGGATCTCGATATCCTGCCAGTGTACTTTTCCGATCCCCGTGCCCAGCGCTTTGGAAATAGCTTCCTTGGCCGCGAACAAACCCGCCAAATAATCACTTTCATGGCTGATAGCGAGTTCCCGCTGTGTGTACACACGCTCGATAAAACGTTTTCTGATCCTGGGGTTCACCTCGTCCAGACGGCAGATTTTTACCAAATCTATGCCACACTTTACTTTCATAATGCCCTCCCTGCAGAAGTGATGATCAGGCTGTCCAGATTCCAGTAATTGCGGGCAGCTTCCAGGATTTTCTCCGCGGTCACCTGTTTGAGCGTATCCGGCAGCTTGCGAAGATGGTCGGGGTCGAGTTGGTATCGCTCAATGCTCAGGAGGTGTTGTGTAATGCCCGCGTTGCTTTCCACTGAGAGCGGTAACCTGCCGATGGCTTGTGACCGGACCTCCAAAAGTTCCTCCTCGCTCACGGGTTCGCTTGTAAAACGCCGCAACTCCAAGCGGATGAGATCAGATGCTTTTTGCAGATTGTTCGGGTTGACACCGGCAATGACTTGCCAGGGAACCGGACCCAGACCGCTCGCCAGATTGGTTTGGGCGTAATATGCCAGACCGGCACGTTCGCGCACGGATTCCCCTATTCTGCCCATCATGCCGAACTGCCCCAAAATGCTGTTGCCCAGGAGCACGGGGTAGTAATCTTCAGAGAATGCTTTTGGTGCCAGCGTGCCGATAATCAAGTCGGTCTGGCTCTTTTCTTCCAGGGTAACGTGTTCGCGCGCTTCTGTGGCGGGAGCTGTAAAGGGCGGCAGTTCGGGTTGGGGCTGGCTCTGCTTTTCCCACCGAGCGAACGTGGTTTCAAAAGCGGAGCGCACAAAACCAAACTCCACACCTCCGGAGACTGCCATGACTAACCCATTGGGGCTGATATGTTTGTTGAGGAACTGGCGGCAGTCGCTGCGATTGATGCTACTGACACTCTGCAGGGTGCCAAGATCCGGAATGCTGTAGGGATGATCCCGGTAAAACAATCGGTCAAAGGCCTGAGACGCCATCTCTCCCGTGTCTTGCGATTGCATATCAATGGTCGCCAGTGTCTGGGCTTTCAGGCGATCCAGCTGGGCTCTCGGGAAGGTGGGCTGAGTAAGGACCTCTAGCAATAAGTCGAGGAAGATGGGCAAATCATCCCGCAGACACTGCCCTCCAAAAGTGAGCGAGAGACTCCCTGCGCCTAAACCAAGCGAGGCTCCTATCGTTTCGATCTTGTCATGTAATTTTTTGAAGCTTTTTCCCTGCGTTCCCATCAGAAGCATGCGGGCGGTAAAGCCAGCCAAGCCAGCCTTCTCAGGCGGGTTGCAGATAGAACCACCCGGCAGATAACCTCTGAAAACGACCGCCGGGCTGGCAGGGTTGGCGCGAAAGAGCAGGGTGCTGCCATTCGCGTAGCCAATTTTAGAAATATCGTCTCTGCCAGGAAGAAGGGCGGGGTCGTAGTATTGCAGGGTCATTTCAGCCCCTGTCTTTTCCGTGATAGATACCTATCACACGATTTTCAGGCTGGAGATACTTGCGGGCAACATTTTTTACATCCTGGGGGGTTACCTGGGCAAGCCTGTCCACATAATTCAGGAACCAACTGTAATCGGCAAAGGCGTTGGCATAGCCCATCCAGAATCCCAGATTGGTGATGTTATCACTGCCGTATGCGAAGAGAGCTCGGGCTTGTTTGACAGTCTTTTCCAATTCGGACCTGGATATGGCGCGTGTTAGAACCCGGTCAATTTGTTCATCGAGTTTGTTCAAAATCTCATCTGGCTTACGCTGGGGGTGAGCGGTTAGCTGCAGTGTGTAGGTGGAGGGGTCAATGGTGGCGTTCAAGCCGCCGGAGAGACTTACGGTGTACTGCTTTTCCACCAGGGCGAGGTAGAGCCGGCTGGTGCGGTTGCCGATGCCGCCCGAGCCAAACATATTCAGGCTGGAAGGTCCCGTCAGCAGACTATCCAAAATAGTAAAAGCAAAAAAGTCCTGCGTGTTCGCTGCCGGGGAGCGATAGACAATTTGGAGAAAGGTAGTTTCACCAGGACCTTCCATCTCGATCTTTGTACCATTATCCAATGTATCTTCCGGAGAAGGCGTGCTTGATTCTACTGTGCCATTCTGAATAGCGCCAAAATGCTTTTCCAGCAGATCGAGTGCCTCGATTGTCTTGAAATCTCCGGCGATGCAGAGAGTAGCTTTCGCAGGGTGATAATTGGATCGATAGTGTCCGTAGAGGTCATCGCGGGTCATCGCGAGCAGGTCTGGCTTGCTGCCCAAAACCTCGTTACGGTAGGGATGGCTCTGAAATGATGCCAGCTGCACCTGTTCTCCCAGGCGAAACTCGGGATCATTCTCCGCGCCTTCGCGTTCACTCAGGATAACCGTGCGTTCCGCCTCAACAGCTTCGGAATCGAAAAGCGAATTGTTCATGCGGTCGGCTTCCAGCCCGAGCACATACTCCAGGTAATTGGAAGGCATCGTCTCGAAATAAGTGGTCCAATCTGCTGAGGTGAAGGCGTTCCAGAAACCGCCGCTTTTGGCAATAGCATGGTCCATTTCCCGAGAGGAGTGCCTGGCTGTACCTTTGAATTGCAAATGCTCCACCCAGTGGCTTATGCCAGTCTTTCCCGGTTTTTCATTACGGGATCCCACTGCGTACCATACCCAAAAGCTGATGATAGGTGAGGTACGGACTTCCTGCAGCATGACCTTCAGGCTATTATTTAAATGAGTTTGCGTGAAACCAGATAGGTTCGTCATGGGTTGAGATTATACGATAGAGAGAGGCAGAAATAAACGTCAGTAAGAGGCACACTTAATCCGGGTGTACTCGTTTGAAGCGAATCAGCATTACTAAACCGACAGCGATCACGAGCATGCCTCCTGCAAGCGCGCGTGTCTGCAGCACACCCATGAAGACATCCGGCAGGGGGTTGGTGCCAAGCCCAAATGCATCTGCCAGAGCAGCGAAGACGCAGATCACATAGCCGGTGGCGATTATGCGCAGACCAAAATCCGCCAGGAGCGGTTTTTGCTGCTTATCCCAAAAATTGAGGAGGGCAATCGTAGCACCCCATGTGAGCAGACCAAGCCCGATCAGAAGGGTCAGGATCTGCACAAATCCAATGGAAACACCGCGATCAAGGCCAAAAATGCCCGGGTTCAAACCAATCAGGAAAACAAGGAATCCAAACATAGCCAAGGTGAGGGCATAACGCGTGCGCACCATCGGGAAATGCAGTTTTCCATTCCGATCACCGTTGGGATAGGTTTTTTGGTCTTTGAGTTTATCTGTCTCGAGTGGTTCCATAGATTATTGTTCTGGCAAGGCAGATTCTAACACACGTAAAAAGTTACCTGAGAAGATACGGGTAATATCCTCGCGTGTAAAACCTCTTTTGCTCAGGAAGGAGCTTAGCTTTTTAATGTCTGCGATGGAATCGATCTCTTTGGGCACGGATTCAACGCCAAGTCCACCATCAAAATCCGTGCCAAGGCCTACGTGCAGTGTATTTCCAGCAATCTGGCAAATATGATCAATCTGTTCTGCCACCATGCTGAGAGAAACGGAATCCCGTCCGCCGTCTTCTTTCCATTCACGGTTCAAGAAGCCGTTATAGGGCACGACACCAATCACAGCACCAAGGGAGATACTCGTTCTAATCACATCATCGCTGAGCATTCGATTGCCTTTATAACCTTTAATGAGGCTGGAGGCGTTGGCATGACTGGCAATGAGCTGACCATCGAAGATATCAAAGACCTGCCAAACAGATTCCTCGTCCAGGTGCGAAATGTCGAGTACAAACCCCAGCCTCGCCATTTCTCTTACCAAATCTTTTCCGGCTGGGGTAAGCGGGCCTGGTTGGCGCGTTCCGCCGCAGTATTGATTGCCTTCCCAGGCGAGCCCGATCAGATGCACTCCTGCCTCTTTCCATTGAGGCAGCTCGTGCGGGCCCAAAATACCTTCTGCACCTTCCATGAGGGGGATGATGCCGACAGGTTTGAGGCGTTTTTGAGTCTTATCCTGCCAAAGCGCCACATGGGCTTTTAACGCGGCACGGGAAAGGATGAGTTGAAAAATATGCGGATGCCTGGCGGTCCAGGTTTTGTAAAAGTCCAATTGATCCCAGTACATTTGGTTGGCTTCTTCAATGGATTTGTAAGAACGGATAATACGGTCTGGCCTTTCGGGGTTGAAAGGGCTGGCAAAGAGGGTACCAAAGACCACACCCACACCACCCTCGTTATACTCCGGCCATCCTAGCAGTGTGTTTTCGAGCACGTCGCGCATGGGCGAACCAGATTCCAGCTTGCGTGTCTCGGTGACGCTGCGGGAATAATCGCGCCCGCAGAACTGCATGTTGTAGGCTAAATCCTGATGTGCATCCAAGATCAGATCCATTGATCCCTCCATAAAAAAAGCCGGAACACACCGTTCCGGCTTTCAAAATCTTTGAAATTACTCGGCGCTGTCCTCTTCAGCAGTTTCTTCAACTGCTTCTTCCACAGCTTCCTCAGATTCGGTAGTAACTTCTTCGGCAACTGCCTGAGTTTCTTCTACTGCGGTTTCAACCGCTTCTTCCACGGTTTCCTCAGCTTTAGCGGCAACTTCCTGAGCTTCCTCTACAACTGCTTCAACTGCTTTTTTTGCGGCTGCTTCTGCAGTCTCCTCAAACTCTTCAGCAGTCGTTTCTTCAACAGGTTCCTGTCCAACGATGGTTGCCATGGTTTCACCTTCACTGGGTTCCGACATGAGATCGAAATCAGCGGCTAAAGTCTTCCAATCCTGGTCAGCATAAGCGGCTGAGTCCACGCGGCGCATGGAGAGACCAATACGATGGCTTTCTTCGTCTATCTTGATGATGCGCAAGGTTACTTTCTCGCCAGCCTTGAGGATTTCCTTGGGGTGATCCACGCGCTTTTCGCTAAGCTCAGAAATGTGGATCAAACCCTCCAGATCTCCCGGAAGATCAAGCTTGGCGAAAGCACCAAAATTGGTCAGGCGGGTGATTTCACCTTCCACCAATTGACCAATCTTGAGGTCAGCGATGTGTTTGTACCAAGGGTTACCCTGGAGCTGGCGAATGGAGAGACCAATGCGGCGACGGTCCTTATCGATGGTAATAACCTTCACTTTGACTTCATCGCCAACCTTTAGTGCCTGACTGGGATGGGTGATGTGATCCCAGGAAATTTCCGAGAGATGCACCAAACCATCAGCACCGCCGATGGAGACGAAAGCACCAAAATCTGCCAGGCTGGTCACACGTCCGTTACGGACTTCGCCTTCCTGCAATTCTTCCATAATTTTGTCGCGGATCATATCGCGAGTCTCGTTGGAAGCAGCGCGTTCAGAAAGAATTAAGCGATGTCGTTCGCGGTCGACTTCGATGACAACCACTTTGACCGTTTCACCAACAAAGTCCTTGTACTTGGCTTCTGGCGTATCACCGGTGATGGTCAAGCGGCGGCTAAGACTCAATTGAGAGGCTGGAATAAACCCGCGGATCGTGGAAAGGGGTACGAGGAGACCGCCCTTGTTGTAACCCACGATAGAAGACTCAAAGGGTTCTTCGGATTGGAGCAAGGCTTCTGCATCAATCCAACTCTGTTCTTCAACCGCGCGGGTAAAGGACAGGATCAGGTTACCGTTCTGATCTTCCGGGGTGACCACGTATACGGGGATAGCGTCACCAACGTTGAGATTGGAACGAATTTCCTGTGGGATCTCTTCGTACTGTTTACCAGTAATAATGCCTTCCGACTTGGCACCCACACTTACCAGGATTTGGCCTTCACTAATGCTAGCAACCATTCCATCACGAATCTCGCCTGCTTTGGGGAAATCGATATTCAAACCTTCGGCATCAAGCAGAGCAGCCATGTGCTCTATGCCGTTGTCGTTCTCCTGAGGATCTCCGGACACTACTGCTTCATTATCAGTCATTAATAAAAACTCCAAATAAATATTTGGGGTTTATTATAGATTATTTCCGGTATTCTTGCAATTGAAACCTCATTTGTGCCAATGATTTTGTATGCCTTTTGCAGGCAATCGTTTCACTCCCGGTTTAATTGGTAGCTCAGTGTAAAAAGGGGTCGTTTTTTAAGAATTTATCGACTCCAAAATGCATTCAATCAAAAAGGATCGAGGTAGATGAAATCTTAATCAGAAAAACGGTCAGCTTACTGACTTTTTCACTGTCACACGGGTTAAAAGTACAAATGCAGGAAAAGGCAAACAGATTATTTTTAGTAGTCCTGGCGAATCCCCAAAGTGACGAATAGTGCTCATCGGACAATAGCCCCTGTAGATTGAGTGCGCCTACCGGTGCCAGGTTCAGGTGAGGGATCATCTCCAGCACTTCATCAATGCCCTGAACCTGATCAGCACCTATAAATTCGAATGTGATATCTTCCGAAAGATAGGTTCCAAATTTTTTCAGGTCATTTCTCGTGAAGGCCTTGCCGGCTTCAATAATGAGTCGATTACGATCTGTTTCTTCGTAAAACTGAGGACAAACAAAACTCATTATGCCTCCTTCTCTCTGTACTTATTCCGAACTATACTTATTTATATCATCGCTTTATTCCGGCGCCATTCTTTTTTGTAAAAGGGCTTTTTTGCATGCAAGGCAATGGACTTAATCTTCGTTGAGAGGTGGATACTCACCCCAATCCAACACTTCGCGTGTCCCGGTTTGCGGGTCCGGCGGACCGATTATGCCAAGCTCCTCCAGCTTTTCCACCAAACGGGCTGAACGGGTGTAACCTATGCGCAGTTTGCGCTGAAGCATGGATATCGAGGCACGACCTTCTTTCCGGATGATGGCGATTGCTTCTTTTTGTATGGGGTCTTCGTCCGGGTCTTTTTCCATCTCCGCCCAAAGAGGACCCTGGGTAAACGGGGTGCCTTGTTGGCCACTCAACAGCGTCGTGTCTGGACTTTGAGATGCATTTCCATCCTGAGCCTGTTCACGCCAAAAATCTGTCAGACGGTTTATTTCCTGGTCAGACACGTAAGTTCCCTGCAGGCGGATGGGAGCAGGCGCGTCGGGAGGCTGGAAGAGCATATCCCCGCGGCCTAAAAGCCTTTCCGCGCCAGGTTGGTCTAAAATGACCCGGCTGTCTGTATTGGAAGCCACAGCAAAGGCGATACGGGCGGGGAAGTTGGCTTTGATCAGACCGGTCAGAATGTCGGTACTGGGCCGTTGCGTGGCAATGATGAGATGAATACCTGTCGCCCGTGCAAGCTGAGCAAGGCGCGTGAGTGACTTCTCGGTTTCATCCGGAGCGAGCATCATAAGGTCGGCAAGTTCATCAATGACCACCAATATGTAGGGCAGATGCTTGCCACCCTCGCGTTTGACCTTCTCATTGTATTCATCAATATTTCGGGTTCCGTTTTGGGAGAAGATGCGGTAGCGCAGATCCATCTCGCGCAGCATCCACTGCAGGGCTCCAACCACTTTCTCAGCATCCACAATCACGGGTGCCAATAAATGCGGGATGCCGTTATACCCGGTCAGTTCCACGCGTTTGGGGTCTACCAATACAAGACGCAGTTGATCAGGCGTAAGCGTGAGCAGGTAGCCGGCAAGGATGGCATTGATGCACACAGATTTACCTGATCCTGTCGTACCAGCGATAAGCAGGTGCGGCATGCCTGCAAGGTCGGCAGTGTAAGGTGTCCCCGAGACATCTTTGCCCAAAGCAAACTTCATCAGGGAGCGCTTGCTGATAAAGGAAGGACTCTCCACAATTTCAAGCAGGGAGACCAAAGCTGTTTTTTGGTTGGGCACCTCTATGCCCACATAGCCTTTACCGGGTACGGGAGCCTGGATGCGGATGCGCGAAGCCCTGAGTGCCATAGCAAGGTCGTCTGAGAGGCGCACAATGTTGCCCACTCTCACGCGAGTGCGGCCGGTGCGGCTCTCCACAAAGTCCGGTTCTACCCCAAACATGGTGATGGTAGGTCCACGGCGGATTTCCACCACGTGTCCGGGTGTACTGAAGGAGCGCAGTGTCTCCTCGATCACGCGGGCGCGGTCTTCGTCGCTTTCCTGGTCTGAGGGGGCAGCTTCAACCGGGTTCAAAACTTGGATGGGATCAGGCAGATGCCAGGTATGCGTTTTGCCGGAAGTTTGCCCTAACGTGACGCGGGGCGCGGACATGGTATCGACCGGCTTCACCTCTGGGGAAGGAAGGCTGGCTTGTGAGGCAGCGACAGCCTGGGAGACCTGACTGACCGGTTCGTCCTGAGCGGAAGCCCGCTGCTCCTCGGCTTTGCGGCGAATAAAATCCGCGAAAGCTGACTGTCTGGACTTAAAGCGTTCCGCTAACCAATAAATTAAATCTGACATGGATAGGTTGACCAGCAAAACCAGCGCGGTTAGCAGCCAGGCTGCCAGAACGATAACAGTACCTGGTTTTCCCAGGGCGGTAACGAGTCCATTCATCAGGAGTTGGCCGATCTTGCCTCCTCCTGCTGGTTTTGTCGTGGAGGATGTGAACAGTTGGAACCAGGTAACCAGGTTGAAAAAGAACAGAACGCTGCCGATAAGACGTTCCGTGGAAAGGTTGGGGAAGTGCTCCATTTTGCTGAGCAGAAACCATAAGCCCAATAATAAGAATGCAATCGGTAGGATGTAAGCACCCCATCCGAGGGCATGCGTGAGCGTTCGGGTAATCCAGCCGGTTACTGAGCCGGAAGCAGAGGTGAGCAGACTTAATAGTAGCAGCACACCCACGACAATCATGGCGATACCGGCAATGGCCACGCGCTGCTGCGGGGAGATGGGAGCGCGGGGCGGCGGGCTTGGCTTACGCCGATTGACGGTCTTTGGTTTCCTCGTTGAACTGGTGCTGCGTGTTCTGCTGGAGGAGCGCCGGGTGCTGCCTGATTTCTTTACAGTTGATTTCCTTGATGGGGTAGATGCCATCTTTGCTCCACAATTATTGGTTCGAAAAATTATAGCATTAAGCCATCGGGTCTGTCCTGTGTAAAACAAATAAAATTAGTCGAAATTGCTGGCCTTTATGCGTACACTACTGCTTGACCTGTAGGATTACAGTACATATTGGACAGTGAGTGAAAAAGAATAGCAGGGAATGGAAGTATCCGTTATTGTTATTGCGCTGAAACAAAACAAGAAGGAGAAACCATAACCTGCTATGGATAAGATAACACAAGATATGAAATACCGACATTCTTTGGTCAAATATGCGCTCAATCAGGGGGTGAGCAAAGCCTGCAGAAAATATAACAAAAGCCGCAGCTACGTCTATTTTTGGCTCAAGCGCTATGATGGAGATATCCGTTCCCTGGCCTGTCGATCGAGAAGGCCAAAGCATCATCCCAATCAACACAGCCAGGATGAAATAGGCATGATCCGACGCTATCGGGAACGGAATAAAGGCCTGGGGTTATATGAGCTTTGGTTCAAACTAAGAAAGCAAGGCTATCGTCGCCATTATGTTAGTCTGTACCGAGTGGTGCGAATGGCGATACAGCATTTTTTAAAAAACCAAGTAATATCAATGGTTTTAGGACATCCGAACAGCAAAATAACTTGTATTTCTCTATTTCTGAAGCGATAAAATGATGTGTTATCGCTCATGTCATCTCCTCACAAGCATATAACATCCTTGGAATAAACAGTACATAGTGCGTCTGTTACCCAAAGTGTCGCTTGGGTTGGCAGATGCGTTTTTTGTGCCCCGATGTGGGTGGAAGGAGGTGTTCGTGTGAAAGCGTATGGCAAGTCGTGGGACTATAACGTATATGATTGCCGGTACTGTCTGTACTGGAGGGGAAAGGAAAAGGGCTGTGTATATCCGGACGGCTATTGCTGTCCAACTGAGCAAAAGGTGGCGATTGACTATGCAGATTTAATTTTAATGGACGATCAACCATCAAAAATCCCTTTGGCTATTAAAAGTGCAAGAAAAACAATGAGAATTGTATACCAAAACATTTATTTTTCCATAGGGATAAAGGTGTTTGTTTTGATAATGTCGGCAATCGGGTTTTCCAATATGCGATATTTGCCGATGTAGGCGTTATGATTTTGACGGTATTAAACTCGCTGAGGACAATGAAATTAAGAAATTAATAGGTATTGAAGACATCTAACATCATGGCAGTGAAGCATTATGAAAGATAAAATTACCAAATCATATAAGCAGTCAATGGAGCGTATATGACGATGCCATTACTCATAAAAAGTGGTAGAGTAAGTTGTATATAATTTTGCCTGTCGTCTGCTGACATTTGGATTAGCTTGTTAAGTTGTCTTGCTGATTTTATACATTGCCCTCCTCTGGAGTCGAGAATAGAGGCGATCATGATTTTAATGTTGAGCTTTCTTACCCCAATCTCGTAACTTTCATAGCTTTAAGCGTTTTTGTTCGTAACAATATAAATTCGTAACAATATAAATTATATTTCCGACACGCCCCTTTTTAATTTGGTTGCTTTAATTTTAAATGCAAAATGAGTAATCGCTTTTTCTTTTCCGAAACCTTCATAAAAAGTTTTGTTACAAAACCAAGTTTTCTGCCAAGCATCTGCAAAGCATCAGGGAAAAAGGTCCATTCTTCAAGCAGCTTAACACCGCAGTTATCGGTAAAAGCCTTGCTGTCGTCGATTCCGAAATACATAAGAGCATCATAATTGCCTGTTCTCCTGATAAACCAATTTGTGAATTTAAGTCCGCTTTTACTTGTAGCGTCAAAAACCATCTCGCCTTCGGGAAAAGCATCGGCGCATTTTTTTATAAAGCCTAAAATTTTTTCTTCGTGAAAATAGTGAAATACACCCGATATCACAAGCAACGTCGGAAGTATGGAATGTATTTCTTTTGTCCATTCCATACTGAACATATCCCCGGCAATAAGAGACTCGTTTTCTCTCTCGCCGAAAACAATTTTTCTTGCTTCGATAACTTCGGGCAAATCTACCTGATACCAATTGGCGGAAGAGAAGCGATTGCTTAAGCGATCATAGGCGGTTTCGAGTCCGGCGCCGAGGTAGACGAGATTACAGAGACTCTGTTTTTCTGCAAAAGTGCTCACAATTTTGTCCATATTGAAATAACGAGCAGCAGATGTTATATCGCTGTATTCAAAAGATCCCTTGCCGGCGTTTTCAGGAAGAAATGCTTCCAGCTCCAGAGCTTTTTGGTCTATAAAATACTCTGGAAACCTTTTTGAAACATTTATTCTTGCCACAAGCGGGACAAATAAAGTATTTGCAACGCCTTTAAATTTTTTCACTGTATTAAGCCCTCTCATACTCTGCCTCACGGACTCGGCAAATATCTTTCTTCCGCATCTTCTCCTTTGCGGCAGACAAAACAGGCGACTGATTTGACGTGACTCAACTCTACACGACTGTACATGCTTCTTAGCCTGGCGTTTAAACTGTCCATAGTTTCATAGGGTGGAGTGAAAAACCTAAGAGTCTGATAAATACTGTGGATTGAAAAGTCAGTTCGCCTGCAAAGACCTTTCACATAGAAACAGCCGCAGAAAACGCCGCCGCTTTTGAGTACCCGAAAAGTTTCTCTAAATGCTGCGGTTTTGTCAGGAAAAGCGTGAAAGCCGTTGAGCGACAGGACAATGTCGAAACTATTATCCTCAAAAGGCAAGGCGCCCACATCGCCCTGCCGAAAAGATACATTTCGAAGTCCGATTCTCTCGGCTTTAGCCGAAGCCTGTGCCATCATATCCGGCGAGTAATCCAGACAAGTAATCTGCGCACGGGGTACTGTTTGATAGACGGGTACAGTCAGCACGCCTGTTCCCACAGGAACTTCCAGCAGCCGCCCTGAAAAGTCCTCGGGGATGCCTGAAAGCGCCCTTGTTTGGTACTCGGCGCAGTCCTCGGCGTTCATGTCCCAAACCAGCCAACAAACAGTCCTGCCCGGCAGTGTAGAGCATGTAATCATGCCGTCATAAAAGCTGCTGCTGCCGGTGAGCCGATATGCGCTGCGGATTCTCTCTTTTCTTTCCATAAT
Organism: Anaerolineaceae bacterium; assembly: GCA_040772525.1. Lineage (GTDB taxonomy): Bacteria > Chloroflexota > Anaerolineae > Anaerolineales > Anaerolineaceae > Mesolinea. The sequence continues at coordinate 1,638,470 of JAXGXZ010000001.1, forward strand.
TCTGTGAGTTCACATGCTTTCTATGCGCCGCTTGCATTCCAAAATCTCAGAACTTCCTGATGGAAGCGTTCCGGGAACATCATCACAAGCTCGGCGTGCCGTAGTCCCCTAAATTCTTTCGTAATAATTTTGGGAAATGCCTTCTTTGCGTATGCAAGGTCGTTTTTTCTTGCTGTTTTTTCCTCTTCCCCATACCAATATTCAATCTCTGTATCTGATTCCGGCACAGGGTCGGGCATAGGGTAATTGTTGGCAGACCAAAAAACATTGTAAATTGTCTTGTCGGAATAATGATTTTTTCCAAATTCAAACAGTTTTCGGTAGTGCTCTTGAGGGTCTTCCCCTTCGGGCGTCCACCGCTGCGGAGGCATAGCCAATTTCATGATTTTTAAGGATTTAAAAGCCGCTTTTAGCATCAAATAGTCTTTTAAAGCTATCATTCGGCACAGCCATTTCGGATAAGGATAGGGCGATATGCCGGCATCGATGACAGCCTTTTTTACAGGCATCAGCTCATGAGCAAGCATGTACATAATGCTAGCCCCGCCCATAGAAACGCCGTAGACCATATCTAAATGCCGAATGCCTTTTTCGTGCAGATAAGAGACGGCCTGCGCAACGTTCTTCTCTATCGAAATAAAATCCGTTCCCATTTCGTCATGTCCGTCTGATATGAACAGGAAAACACGAAAGTCTTCCGACAATGCCTCTGCCGAATTTCTGAATACCCACCAAGGTTCCGCAGTACATTGAAACATCAGCAAAGTTCTTTCGTTTTCTTCACCGAATACATATACCCTCACAATATCACTTCCTTTACATGTTTCGATTGGCTCTTTTCACATTATAAAGTTCGGGAAATTTTTCGGAGCACATTGCTCTCTGCTAATTTTGCAAAGGCGCTTTCTGAATTTTACTCTCATAGTTTTCTTTTGCCTTGCCCAGCATTAGCAAAGACCCGCCCAGCGCCCATATATTGCCCAAGGAAAAGGCGCCGAGCATTATGGCGTTTACTACTGCATAGTTGCCTAAAATGCTGACAAGGCTGGCAAGCAGAGTGCCCACCGGCATGGAAAAAACCCAGCACCAACGAGGATAGGGGCTTAAACCATTTGCAACGGCCTTTATATGCGCATAAACCATTATAATCCAACAGCTCAAAAGAGCTATATAAAGAGGCAGAAGAAAATAAAGAGAAAATTTCATAGAGTCTGCCAAAGCGATGCTTGGATTGGCGGCTGTCATATACTTATAAAAAAAGGCGGACTCTATAGAAGACAGGTGGACACCGGCGCCTCCGAAAGCTAAAAATCCCAAAATTCCTATGGCGTACAACTTGGAATATTTCTGTGAATAGGGTTTTATTAGCTTATAAACTCCTAAGCCACCGAGACAGGCGAGTGGAACGCCAATTAATCCTAACGATGAAGAGCAGAACATTCTGCTGTCGGATAGAGTAAGATACTGAGAAACCTGCCCCTCTATCCCGCTAAGACTCTCATCCCTAACACCCCAGCCCATAAGAAAGTCGCCTGCAAGTATAATAAAGGCGCCTATTAGCCCTACCTTCAAAAAGAGAGCTATCCTGTCCCAATCTATATCTTCCTTTAATTTCTTTTCTTCCTTCACAATCTGTCGCTCCTTTTTACACTTAAAATATCATTTTTCTATTTCAGAAGTATTATCTCGGGGGAGTTTGCACACAAATCTAAAGCCCGCTTATAAGTGCCGCATATTCGTCGTAGGTGCTTTTAGCAGCTTTATTAATTCTTCCGATTCCGTAGCAGTGAGGCATGCCCGGCTCTATATGGATTTTATAATCTGCTCCGGCCCTCTCCAGATATTGTTTATAGACGGGAGCGGCATAGACAAGGCTTTCTTTCTCGCCAAAATATAGATAAATCCTTCCGGCGTTTCGGAAATCTCCGTGAGCGGTATGGACGAGCCAATGTTCCAAGTCTTGTCCGCCTCTGTGAATTTGCCCATAGGCCTCCACCATATCTGCGGTAACACAGGGGTCTATGCCCCGAAGGGCTTCGAGGCTCTGTTTTTCGGCTTGGTTTGCCGGCACATGGCCGGGGGACAGACCGATGGTCAGGGCGGGCATGGGAAGCCCTTCTTCGTAGTAATTGTTCCATGAAATCATGGTCATAGCCGCCGTTGCCCCGAAAGACAGACCTAGAACTGCTATATTTTCATGACTGTAGTCATTTAGCATGGCTCTGTAGCTTTCAAATATCATATTGTAAGCTTCTTTGATGGGTCGCTTGGTGGAAGGCGGGTAAAACGGATAGTAAATTTCTGCATCTACCCGCTTTAAAAGTTTTTTTGCAAGAAAAAGCTGGGATCGGTAATAGTTATAGACTCCTCCTCCGCCGCCAATATAAAGAATCGCTCTGACGGGGTTTTGTCCCTTCTTTTTCATCCGCAAGCAGTGATAAGATTTTGTCTGTGTGCGGATTTTCAGGTCTTTATATACAAGACCCCACCTGTTCCTTGGAAGTTTAAAAACTTGGCGCTCATTGTGCTTTTTGGCGTGAGCAAAGATTTTCTCAACTTTCTCGGCCGGCGGGCATAAGTAGTGAAACAGCCACAAGGCGCCCATAATCATTTTATTGCTGAGTTTCATAAACGCTTCACTTTCTCCCGCAAAGAATTGCCGAGTGCCTCAAGCTGTATATTGCCGCCTCTTTTTTAGTCATGAACATGTCGTCTGTCGTATCGATAAGCCTGACATCCTCATAGCCCATGTCTTTTAATTGTTTGACAAAAGACTGCATATCTCCGTACTTTCCCTTGGAAAATATGTCGTGAATTGCAAAACTGCCGCCCTTTTTCATCAGGCGAAGCGTTTCGAGGAGGAGTTTTTTCCTGCTCACGCCGACAATATTGTGATAGACATAGTTGCTGGCCACAGCATCAAAACTTTCGTCCGGAAAATCCGGATTTATTGCATTTCCCTCTCTAAACTCTACATTGTCAACCATTTCCGCCCTTGCGTTTTGCTCACAGAGCTTTTTGCTGTAAGAGGCGTATTCTTTACCCCAACGGTCGATTCCAATGATTTTGGCTGTCGGATTCTTTTTTGCCAGAGCTATTGTCAAAGCTCCGCTGCCGCAGCCGACATCCAGTATAAGCCCGCCCTCCGGCGCTTTTACATAATCGGAGACTCCTTCAACAATTTCTTTTGAGAGTTTACGATTGCCGTTATAGGAAAAAGCGCAATACATTCTTGTCATCCAAAGGAAAATGCCCGTTAGTATAGTGCCGGCAGCAAGAAAGACAGAAGAAAACAAAGCTTTCTTCTTTACAGACTGCAGCAGGCCTTGCAGAAAAATTGCTATTGCATATGAAAGAAAAGCAAAGAAGGCCAACAAATACAGCAGATATTTCGGCACCCAGTTTCTATAATCAGGTTTCATATTTCCTCCTTGTTTCTGTTTTAAGACCCCTTTTCAATAATCGCTATCGAGCAGGGAATAAAACCTTGTCAATCAAAGCTTCCTTGCTGTAGGAGCTGATATTTTCGTCTCCGATTTTTATCTCACCGCTGTCTACCTTGTAAAAACCGGAGATCAGTTTTGCGATAGTCGTTTTTCCTGAGCCCGAAGCGCCCACCAGTGCATATGATTTGTTTTCTTCCAATTTAAAACTCAAATTCTTGAGTATTAAATTGTCTTTTTTATACCCGAAGCTGACATTGCTGAATTCAATATCGTAATTTTTAAACTCTGTCCTGTCTCCAAATTCCAAGAGGTCTTCCTGCATCTCGTCATAAAGATTTTCGAGCTTCGAAACAGCGTCTTGGGTCTGAAATATATACATTGAGAGGTACATTATCTTCATTATGTAGGTAAAGAGAACCCCGCTTAAGAAAAACACCATAATGAGTTCCAAGCTGAGAAGGGGCAAATTGCCTCTCAAGTCCACAAACAAAAGTATTAAAGGAACTAAAATTGCAACAATGGCAAAAAACATTGCCTGAAATATTACATAGGGAGTTTTGCAGCTCAGAGAATAGTTCAAAGCATTTTGAGCGTATTCTTTAATTGCGGTATTCAGCGCCTTAAAGCTTCTTACATCAACGCCGAAAATCTTTACTACCTTCATACCCCTTATATACTCAACGGTTTCGGAGCTGAGGTTTTCTAAAGACTCCTGATATCTTTTCATAAATTGCGCTTCGCCCATCATAAGCTTCAACAAGACAAGGCTTACAAGCGTTAGAACAAGCAGAACAACTCCCACTCTTACACTTATGAAAAAGCCCAGTATCAGAACTAAAATGGGGGTTATCATAGCTCCGGTGTTGTCGGGTATAAGATGAGCGACTGCCATGTGAGTTTGGGCGGCGTTGTCATCAATCAACTTCCTTATTCTTCCCGACGAATTTACATCGAAAAACTTGAAGCTTGCATTTGTAAGTCCATCTATGCCGAATTTTCTGAGATTGGTTTCGAGCCTGAAGGCAAAGAGGTGGGAAACTATCAGGGACAGGAAATACAAAATCCCCCCGCTTGCCAAAGCTCCGCAATAGTAAGCGCAGACCTTTTTGCGCCGCTCATATTGCTGAGCAGGATGAGATTTTCTAAAAGTTTAAACAGGTAATAGAATGCAGATACCTGAAGGGCAGCGGCTAAAACAGAAAACACAACGGTCATGAAAAGAAGATGCTGTTTTTCTTTCGCATAAGATATTAGTTTTTTATAAACACTTACCATAAAAATCTCCCATCTATATTGTTTCTTAAAATAGCCCGTTTATCTCCCTATTAAAGCAAAATAGAGCATGCTCTTCACAGGATTGAGTTAGCATAGGATAACCGAGTTAGCATATTCTAACTCATTTTCACTCTAAGGCCAATCTTTTTTGAAAAAATTAAAAACCCATGACCTAAACTCAACTTAGGTCATGGGGCAAACCTTGCATTTTATGATTTCTTTCGTTACAAAACCGAGCCGTCTTTTGAAATTGGATATAAATTGTTTTGGACGCTGTTCTATAATGTGATCCCTACCATTGGAGCAAGAGTGAAGAAATTTCTTGAATGGCTTGATGTGAGAAGCTAAGCCAAATACCAGCAATGCATGAATTGAAAGCTAAAAAACGACTTTCAAAGCATTTGTTTGTCTTTCACATGTTTTTTCAGAGCTTGAAAAGACTTGTCGCTCATAACATGTTCGATCTTGCAAGCATCCTCTATTGCCGTTTCCTTATCAACACCCAGCATCATGAGAAACTTGCTTAAAACCGTATGCTTTTCATAGATTTTCTGCGCAAGCAAGAGACCACTGTCGGTCAGAGAAATATATCCGTCTCGATCAACAGTAATGTATTGTTCTTTTTTGAGTATTCCAATACCTCGACTGACGCTGGGTTTAGAATAATTCATATACTCTGCGACATCAATGGAACGCACGGAGGATTTTGTCTTGGAAAGAATATAAATAGTTTCGAGATACATCTCGCCAGAAGCTTTTAAGACCATAATAAACTCCTGAAAATACGAAATTTGGAATTTAGCAACTCTATGATACAAAAAGAATGCATAAAAGTCAAAGAATAGACTGGACAGGGCAAACGCATCTAAATTAGGCAAGGAACATGCATCTCATGAAGAAAGAAGAGGTGCATCATGGAAGAAAGTACATTCACAATCATATTCAGCAGCCTGAAAGACCCGCGAATAGACAGAACAAAGCTTCATAACCTGTTGGATATAATCCTTCTAAGCATCTGCGCGGTACTTTGCGGCGCTGAAACCTGGATTGATATAGCCGAGTTTGGGCAAGCCCGCCAGGATTGGTTGAAGACCTTCCTCCAATTGCCCAATGGCATTCCCTCTCATGACACGATAGGAAGAGTATTCTCGATGATCGATGGCAAAGCTTTTGAACGATGCTTTGCCGAGTGGGTACAAACCTTGTCTGGTCTGACATCTAAAAGCATCGCGATCGATGGAAAACAAATCCGCGGGAGCAAAACTGAAAACAGCGCTCTGACACTGGTAAGCGCCTGGGCAGGTGAAAACAAGTTGGTTTTGGCCCAGGAACGGGTGAATGGGCAGTCCAATGAGATCACTGCTATTCCGAAATTGCTGGAACTGTTGGATCTGAAGGGCAAAATTGTGACCATAGATGCCATAGGAACACAAAAAGGGATCGCCAAACAAATCATAGAAGCAGGAGGTGATTATGTATTGGCGGTAAAAAAGAATCAGGGCAAATTGTTTCAAGAGATGAAATTTGTTTTTGAAACAGATCGCAAACAAGACTTCAAAGGCGCACCTTATGATTATGCTGAAACAGTCAACAAAGGACATGGACGGATTGAAACAAGACGCTGCTGGGCCATATCTGACCCTGAATACCTGAGAAACTTCATTGATGATTGGAAAGGTCTGAAAAGTTTGGTCTTTATAGAGAGTGAACGGCTGATCAACAACAAAAAAGAGTTGAGCATGCGCTATTTCATTAGCAGTATGGAAGGAAAAGCCAGTGACATTCTCTCGACCCAAAGAAGTCATTGGGAGATCGAGAACTGTTTGCATTGGATACTGGATATTGCCTATAACGAAGATCGTTGTCGGGTGAGGAAGGATAACGCGCCTGGCAACTTTTCGCTCATCAGGAAGATGAGTCTGAACCTATTGAAGCAGGATAAAAGTTTGAAGGTTGGTATTCGTGCGAAACGCCTGAGATGTGGCTGGGATCAGGACTATTTGCTGCGCGTCCTTTCGCATTAAGATGAGTTCGCCCCGCGATCTACACTAAACAACCTGTAATACCCTCATTGGGGTTAGCATTCATTTAACTACATCAAGAAAACATTGGGGGTAACCTTCTTTTATCGGTCGGTTTCACGGCAATCAGACCCATTCTTCTAAGCTTCCTACTGAAAATATCCTAATTTTGAATAGTTCATGAAGATTATCTTACAAAAAAGACTGTCTTCCATCCTCGGTGCCTTCCCTTATAAATAAGATGCAATTGCCCTGATAGACTGGAGGCCGTTGAAAAACAAGCACTAAACCTTCCACATAATAAAGATAGATGGATTAATAAATCCACTCCACACTTGAAAGGCAATAAGCGCAGATGGGAAGCCCGAGAAACATCCAGACAGACCAGCAATCCATATTTGGAGACTACCTTTACGAGCAGATCGTACCCGAAAACCACTTTCTGCGTAAACTCAATGTCCTGGTCGACTGGACATATTACACCAAAAAGCTAACCAAACTATATAAAGGCGAAGGACTATCGGGAAGACCAGCCTATGACCCGGCTCTATTGCTTAGGAGCCTGCTGATCAGCTACCTGTACAATCTCTCCGAACGGCAAACGGAAGTATATTTCAATGAGAACCTGCCAGCCAAATGGTTTGTGGGACTGGCAATAGATCAGAAAGCGCCGGATCACTCCACCCTGAGCGTGTATCGGGAGCGCTTACGGAAAAGAGGGAAGCTGAAAGTATTTGAAGAGATGCTGGCGGAGATCATTGAAACGGCCCGCAAACGAGGGGTACGGTTTGTAGCGATCCAAATCATCGACAGTGTACACAGTGAAGCCAATGTGAATACGGATAAAGATGACCCGGATGCCAAATGGGGGTACAAACATAATAAAAGAGTGCAGGTGCCGGAAGGGAAAGAGGAAGTAAGGACAAATTACTTTTATGGTTATAAAACGCATGTGAGCATGAACGCGGAGAGCAATTTGATCACAGGATTGGAAGTCAGCAGTGGGAATGCCTGGGACGGGAAACACTTCACCAACCTGGTGGATATGGACATGAAGCAGGGCTTGCATTCAGCAATCATGTTGAAAGATAACCGTCTGAAAAAGAAAAACAGTAATAAACAGGTCTGGCAGGAAATGGTCAGGAGGGAGGATTACCAGCAGGGGAGACGGGAGCGGTATAAGATTAAGCGCAAATTTGGGGAAGCTAAGGCATATCTTACAGCGATCGCACTCAATTTGAAGCGGATGGTGAAGCTGATTAGCGGGGTTGGTTTCAACTGTCCGAGCTGTGGGACATGTTAGGCTGAGTGAGGGGGAAAAGTCGATATTATAGGAAAAGAGGTAAAGGAGGAGCTAAAAGACCTGATAAAACGATGCCATCAAGCCCAAAATGAAGTCCTGATCCGCTTCACAACGGCAATCAATCGTGCTTCTGATGAATAAACTGCTTTTTTCAACGGCCTCAGACTGAGCAATTGCCGCATAAGATAAAAAGGAAAATCCCTACTGCTTGACCACCCTGTCAAACCCGTTTATAATGATTTTTGCAGATACGAAGATATTCAATCAATCTATCCGACCAGATTTTCCCATCCGAACATGGAAGTAAAGCAGAGAAGCGAAACTTCGATATTATTATGACCACGATCGGGATGTGACAATTTAAAACCATATGGTGATAAAAAATGGAATTACTTGAGCTTGAACAAAAAACAACTCGTGAACTAAAAAAAATCGCGGATGAACTGAAACTGCCAAAGCAGCATCTTAAACGGGAAGGCTTAATCATAAAGCTTTCCCAATTGCTGGGTGAACAGGAAGGTATGCAAATCCGCGGAGGTGTTCTGGAGATCATGAACGAAGGGATCGGTTTCCTGCGCACCAGTTACCGGGTTGGGCCGGATGATGTCTATGTTTCCCAGGCGCAGCTGCGCCGGTATGACCTGAGGTCAGGCGATATGGTCGTTGGCCATGTAAGGCCTCCACGTGAATCTGAAAGGCATCATGGCCTGTTGAAAGTTGAATCTGTTAACGGGCTGAGCCCGGATGATGCCCGCAAACGTGTCAAGTTTGAAGCCCTTACCCCCATATTCCCGGATAAACTCCTCAATCTCGAATACGACCCAAAAAGTTTATCCACGCGCATGATCAATCTGATTGCTCCGATTGGCGGCGGGCAGCGTGCTATGATCGTTTCACCGCCAAAAGCCGGTAAAACCACCTTCCTGAAAGATATTTCCAACGCTATCGCAGTGAATCACCCGGAAGTGCGCCAAATTATGTCCCTGATTGGTGAGCGCCCTGAAGAAGTGACTGATATGGACCGTTCTGTAGAGGCGGAGGTGATCGCCAGCACTTTCGACGAACCGGTGAACGCGCATGTGCGCATGGCTGAGATCGCGCTCGACCGCGCCAAACGATTGGTGGAGAATGGGTTGGATGTGGTGATCCTGATGGACTCTCTCACCCGACTGGCCCGTGCCTATAACATGGTGGTTAACCCGTCCGGCCGGACGCTTTCCGGCGGTATGGACCCCTCCGCGTTGTATCCGCCCAAACGTTTCTTTGGCGCTGCGCGCAATCTGGAAGATGGCGGAAGCCTGACTATCATTGCCACGGCTATGGTCGATACCGGTTCCCGGCTGGATGACGTAGTGTACGAAGAATTCAAGGGTACAGGCAATATGGAGCTGCACCTTTCAAGGCGGCTTCAGGAACGCCGCATCTTCCCGGCTATTGACATTGAAAGATCCTCAACCCGACGCGAAGAACTGCTGCTTGGCCCCGCGACCTTGCAAAGAGTTTGGCTGATGCGTAGAATGTATCTTCAGATGGTATCCACACCACCGCAAGGTGCTGGCATGGACACCGCCGTTGCGACTGAGGCGATCCTGCAGCGCATGGAGAAGACCAAGACAAACGCGGAGTTCTTGGAAAACCTGGCGGATATGTAAAAAGCCAGACGGAACAAAGGAAAACAACATGAAAACCGACCTGCCCGGAAACAAGGCGGGAAAGAAGAATATTGTCACAGCGCTGTTTGCCTGGGTATTTACCTTGGTAATTTGCGCTGGTTTGATTTCTTTTCTTTTTTGGCAGCCTAAGATTGCCAAATCGATGGCAGCTTATCAGGTCACGCAGGTGACACCAGAATATGTTCCACCTGAATCAGGAAAGCATGAAACAGTGAGCAGCATGCCTGTTTTTGACCCCCTGCAAGACACACAACAGATTATCCGGGAAGTAGAAACACATACCGAAGTTACTGAAACAAAACGATTAAAACCGATAGATTACACCGTTGAAAAGGGCGATTCAGTGTATGGCATCGCCAAAAAGTTCGGGATCGAACCTGAATCTCTGATGTGGTCCAACTATGACATACTCAGGGATAACCCGGATGATCTGCGGCCAGGGCAGGTGCTGAAGATACCGCCTGTGGATGGAATATTGCACAAATGGCGAAAGTCGGACACCATCGATAAGGTTGCCAACACTTTTAAGGCCAAAGCAAAAGATATTATCATGTTTGTGGGGAACGATCTGGATCTGACGAATCCGGTCATTGAACCGGGTTCGCTCGTGATGGTGCCGGGAGGCGAAAGAGAATTTATCCAGTTCGTCATTCCTGCCATCCCGCGGGGTGAAGCTGGGGTGACGAACAGCGCCTTCCATGCCTGCGATACGAGCAACTCGACGGCTATTGGTACCGGCTCTTTCATCTGGCCGACCGATGTCCACACCCTTTCCGGGAATGATTACTGGTCAGGCCATCTGGCGATTGACCTGGGAGCTGGAGAAGGCGCCGCAATCTATGCTGCTGACAGTGGTGTGGTGACCTGGGCTGGCCCGATCAGTGGGGGTTACGGCAACATGATCTATATCGACCACGGCAATGGATACGGCACGCTTTACGCTCACCTTAGCGCGGTGCTTGTGCGCTGCGGTCAGGATGTCTATCAGGGCAACGTTATCGGACGATCCGGCAATACCGGCAACTCTTTTGGCGCCCATCTTCACTTTGAAGTGCGCTATGGAGGTGGGTATGTTAATCCCTGGAGCGTGCTGCCTTAGCCGTGATATAATGCGCAAAAATGCTCCTGTAGCTCAATTGGACAGAGCAAGGCACTCCTAACGCCTAGGTTGGGGGTTCGATTCCCTCCAGGGGCATAAAAATAAAACGACCGGGAAGCCGGTCGTTGGCGTTTAAAAAAGCCTTATCTATTGCTCGAGATCATCCGGTTCATGAACGTCCGTGTCGCTGTTCAATTCCCGGCGTACCCACAGCATGAGCATCTCACCCTCTTCAACCTCCATGGCGCGGGCAGCCAGAATGGGGGTTTGCTGCGTCAGCCCAATTCGGTCCCGATATTCCAGAAACATGGTTTTCTTCTCATCCCAGGTGTTTTCACAGCGATCCATCAGCAACTGGCTGTTGAACGTGCGCAGTGTAGTAAAGGCCATATCGTAGAGAAAGGGACCTTCCAGGATGCCGGCAGCCCAGGCGTGTGAGCCAGTATTGATGCTATTCTCGCGAATGGGCTCGAAAATAGGTGTCGGACCTTCGATGATAGTGATTTTATTGTTCATTTTCAGCAGATATGATACCACAGCCTAAAGGCTTGCTTTCCAGTTGATGCCATAGTGGCTTGAACAGATATATAAAGAAAAATCTGGCAGTCTTACAACGCCAGCTTTGACTGTTCTTTGAATAATTCAAATTTGGAACAAGCTACTTTACTTCTTTTCGACAGTGTAGTTCCAGAACCAGTTGTAGGTGTACCATCCACCAACACCGTCCATGCGGATGGAAATGCGCTCAAGGTTGGCCAGCTCAGCCGGGATCGGGTAGGTGGCTTCAAAGCTGCCGCCTGCTCCGGAATTGAACTTGGCTGACTCCACGCCGCCAATACCACGGGTCCACATCTTGCCCATCTTGACGATGAAATCTACATTGGCGGGGAAATTTTCACCACGCACGGTTACACTTTTACCAGCTTCCACCGCGATAACAGCGATTGCCGGGTACTTGGTCTTGGGGGCAGGAGGGTTCTGCGGGGTGGCAACTGCGCTGGGAGCGGGTGTTGTGGAAGACTGCGGGGAAGTGTTATCGAACCAGTTGTAGGCGTAATACTTGCCAACCTTGCTCTGCAGGCGGATGGCAATCAACTGGTCGTTCTTGAGAGCTTCGGGGATATCCACTGTAGCCTGGAAAGAACCACCTTCCTTGGAGTTCAGTTCAGCAACAGCGATACCTTTCTCTCCGCGGGTACCGATCTTGCCCAAGAGGACCACGAAATCCATATCTTTGGGGAAGTTAGCGGTTACGAAGGTCACGGTCTTACCTGGTTCAACGCTCTTGGCTTCCACCCAGGGTGTTTTGAATGTGGTGGCAGTGGACGCAGGTGTCGTGGTTGTGCTGGGAGCAGTTCCTGTGGGGGCTGGCGTGGCTGTTTTGGCTGGCCAGGTGCCTTTGGGATCATTGGTAAACCAATTGTAGGAAAAATACTTGCCGGTACCTTCCATGCGGATGGAGATGATCTGGCGGCCTTTTAACTCTGCAGGAATATCAAAGGTGGCTTCAAACGAGCCGCCCTTTCCGCTGTTGAATTTACCTACAGCAATTCCATCCACACCCTTTGTGTTGTATTCACCCATTTTGACAATCCAGTCCATACCGGGCGGGAAATCTTTGGTGACAACCGTAACGCTGACATCCTGTTTGACTTCCTTAATGAAGAATAAAGGGATTGGGACGGCAGCCTGCACCAGAGTAGCAGTAAACACCATTGGCAGAAGCAAAGCGACAGTCATCAGGACTAAAATGAGACGATTCTTTTTCATATCTTTCTCCTTTAGAGCTGCCGCACGGCAAGCTCAAATATAAGCGTAGTAAATAATACGCTTCTCTTTTACAGACACTATTGTTGCAAGAAAAGTTCCAATAATCAAGCAATAGTCGAAGGATATCATTAAAATGGGAATATGAAAATCTCTTATAATGCGGTGATGGCAAAAAAATATCTTCTCATCTTTGGTTTCGTCCTGCTGGCAGGGCTCATAATCCTGGGAACCATCTGGGTAAAAACTCATTTTGGCGGTCGCAACCGCATGGTGCTGGATTTCCTTCTGCACCCGGATGAGCATAGGGATTGGATAATCCCCGCCAGATCCCGTTGCGGAGAAGCGCCATTTATCATGCCAACAGAAGGTTTTATCGGATACCTCTATGATGACCGTTTTAAACTCTTTACACCTCACCAAGGCCTGGATTTTTTTGGAGGGCAAAAGGCAGGGCTTACACCAGTCTATGCTCCCTATGATGCTTTGCTGACACGCCAATCGAATTGGAAGTCCACCCTCATCCTGCGTGTTCCCGAGGACCCTTTGTATACGGAGGGTCCACGTCAGATTTGGCTCTACATGACCCACCTGGCGGATGCTCAGGGTGAGTCGCTCATCCTACCTACCTTCCCACCCGGCAGTGTGGATATTCCTGTGAAGCAAGGTGATCTGTTGGGTTACCAAGGGAATTACTCCGGCAATCCTGCACAGCCAGTTGGTGTGCACTTGCACTTTTCAATCGTCAAGGATGATGGCGAAGGGCAATATCTCAATGAACTGCAGATCAAAAACACAATCGATCCTTCTAAGTATTTTGGTTTAAACCTGAACGCCAAAAGTGCTGGAATGGGTATTCCCTTGTGTCCGGAACAGTCCAATTGAGCAGTGTAATTGATCACTTGAAAAGCATGCCTGAATTTGGCATAATACTCCTCAACTTGCAAATTTGGAGGTGACATGCAGGAAATCTCTCCCAACATCTTCCTGGACACCAACGCCCTCTGGATGGTAACTGGTGTTATTCGCACGGAGGAGGGCAGTGTGTTGGTAGATTCTCCAATGCGGCAGGATGAAACCAGAACCTGGCGCAGCGGTACTGCCCATATGGTAACCGGTGACCCGCGCTTCCTGATTAGCCTGGACACAAATTATGATCGCGTAATCAGCTCAAAAGGCACGAAATGCATTACTTTAGCGCAAACCTACAGCTGCAGAAGCAGCAAGGGTAAAGGAACCGGGAACAGATGCAATGAGGACCAGCCCGTCTTTGGGGAGTCCCACGATTCAAGCGGGGGAGTTGGCCGCTGGGTGCCGCCCGAAGTCCTCTTCCTCGAGGACTTGCAGCTCCACCTGGGATCTTTTGAGATCAAACTCGAATATCACGGTGGATCCAACGTAGCCGGCACGTGGGTGATCCTCCCTAAAGCCAAGGTCGTCTTTGTCGGCGATACTGTGCTGGTGGACCAGCCTCCTTTTTTAGCTTATGCCGATCTGGCAGTGTGGGAGGAGGATCTGAAGGAACTGGCATCACGGGCTTATAAAGGTTACCAGATCGTCTCCTCCCGAAGTGGCCTGGTTACTCAGGAACAAGTCCGCGCAATGGGACGCTTGATTGCGTATATACACAACCTTATCAAACCTCTGGAGGAGAGCCGCGCGGAGCTGGACAGCTTTTATCAAATCATTCCAAAAATTCTAAAAAAATTCGAAGTTTTGCCAATCTATAATGAGCTTTATTACAATCGTCTGCGTTGGGGCTTAACGACTTGGTACGAACAACACATTCAATAATGGAGGAACGAACAATGAAAACGCTCTTTGGTTATGAGCCAGTAGCGACTTACACCCGGGGAGGTATTATCCAAAACTGTCACTTTGGCGCGTTGGCAATGGTTAATGCGGATGGTGTCCCGGTCTTTACTCTGGGGGATAAAGATCTTGTCAACTTCCCGCATAGTTCGCTCAAGCCTTTCCAGGCGCTGCCTTTTGTCGAACTGGGAGGCCCGGAACATTTTGGACTGACGGAAGAGGAGCTGGCAGTAATGTGTTCTTCTCATACCGGCACGGATGAGCATCTGCGTGTGGTTCAATCCATCCATGTCAAGACAGGCCTGAGCATGGAAAACCTGCAGTGCGGACCGCATATGCCGGTGGATAAGCCCACAGCGGACCGCATGCTGATCAACAACGAGGAACCCAACTCCCTGCACAACAATTGTTCCGGCAAACATTCAGGCATGCTTGCTCAAGCCCTGCTGCGCGGAGCACTATTGGACAACTATATGGAGATTGATCATCCAGTGCAAAAAGCCATCGTTCAAACCATCGCGGAAATGTGCAGTGTGGAACCCGACTCGCTGGTGGTAGGTATAGACGGCTGCACGGCGCCAACCTTCGCGCTGCCTCTCTACAACTTTGCCCTGGGTGTGGCAAAACTCTGCCAACCCGATAGCCTCGAACCAACACGAGCGGATGCCTGCCGCAAAGTGACGCATGCCATGATGAACTACCCGAATATGATCCGCGGGCCAAAAGGCATGGATACGGTGCTGATGGGCGTTATGAAAGGTAAAGTAATCTCTAAGTTGGGCGCTGAAGGGCATCAGTTGATTGGCATCATGTCGAATGCTCTCCATGAAGGCTCACCGGCTTATGGTATCTCGATGAAAATATCGGATGGAGATGTCAATGAACGAGTGCGTTACGCGCTTGTAACAGAGATTCTGCGTGCTGTGGGCTTTGAAGAAGAAATGAATTCACCGGAAATGGAACCTTTCACCGACAGAAGTTGGCGCAACTGGCGCGGCATTCAGGTGGGTGAGATCAGCCTTATGAAACCGGTAGTGATAAGTATTTAGCCTCTTTCCTTGTAATCACAGAGCTTACTTTAGCGGCTGCCACAAGCAGCCGCTTTTTAATCCGCTGTATTTGGGAGGGTTAAGACAAGTTGGGTGGGGGAGAAAATTCCCCGTGTTCGCTAAGCTGTAATAAAATCTTTATATACAAGGGCTGATCCCTTGCCAGATGAGTGATAGTTGAAGACCTCAAAGGATGAATGATGAACAATATACAAGCTTATGAGCCCGTAGTGAAACTGACCCGTGGAGGTATGGTGGAATGTGTGCATTATGGCGCTGCCGCCGTAGCAGACGCGGATGGTAAATTGGTCTTCTCGCTGGGTGACCCGTTATTGAATACTTTCCCGCGCAGCTCAATGAAGCCATTCCAGGTTTTGCCCTTTGTGGAACGTGGTGGAGTTGACTATTATGGCATGACGGAAGAGGAACTGGCGATTTGCTGCGCGTCTCACCACGGCACAGACGAGCATGTTCGAGTGATCCAATCACTGCATGCCAAATCAGGCCTTAATCTGGAGGATCTGCAGTGCGGAATGCACATGCCGAGTGATAAGAAGACAGCTGAACGAATGCGCTGTGAAGGCATAGCCACCAGTGCCTACCGCCACAATTGTTCAGGAAAACACAGCGGCATGTTGGCGCATGCTGTTCTCCGGGGTCTGCCCAAGGAAAACTACCTTTCCATGGAGCACCCGGTGCAGCAGTCTATCCTTGAAACGGTTGCCCAGATGTGTCATGTGGCTAAAGAGAGTCTGGTGGTTGGAACGGATGGCTGCAGTGCTCCTGTCTTTGCGATGCCGCTCTACAATTTCGCCTGGGCTACTGCCCAGCTCTGTCAACCAGATCAACTCGGAGAGCCTCGCTTAAGTGCGTGCAAACGGATCACTCAGGCGATGCGCAACTATCCTATGATGATCGCAGGACCGAAGGGCTTTGACACAATACTGATGGAGGCAATGCAGGGCAAGGTAGTCTCGAAAGGCGGAGCAGAAGGTTATCAATTAGTCGGCGTAATGCCTGGCGCGCGCTATGAAGGCTCCAAGGCACTGGGAATCGCGCTCAAAATCTCAGATGGCGATGGTTCCGGAAGAGCCCGGTCCCGGTTGATTCTGGATTTGCTGAGTGCACTGGGTTTCGAAGAGGAGACGCGTTCCCTTGCTTTGGCAGAGTTTAACGGTTCCGTACTAAGGAACTGGCGGGGGCTTGAAATTGGAGAAATCCGGTCAGTCAAACCAATCGAGATTGAGGCATGAGCATGGCATTAATGGATAAGTTCCCCAAAGAGATGGTACGAGAACACCGCGGGCGTCTGGCAGCAGTCCATCAGCAATTGTTGGACTATTTTGGTGAGCCGGTGTGGATGCAACGGATGCCGGCTGTGGATGAACTGGTCTGTACTTACCTTTCGCAGAACACCAATGATATCAACCGGGACAAAGCTTTTGAATCACTCAAAGTCCGGTTTAATTCCTGGGAAGCCGTTCGGGACGCTGATGCTGAAGAAGTCATCGATGCCATCCGGGTAGCGGGTTTGGCAAACCAGAAAGGGCCGAACATCCAATCCGCTTTGAGAGCGATCAGTGACCATTATGGAGAAATATCCCTGGAATTCCTCAAAGAGATGCCAGTGACAGAAGCGCGCGGTTGGCTGCGCTCTCTCAAAGGTGTGGGGCCTAAAACCGCGGCGATTGTGCTGCTCTTTTCCTTTGGTATGCCGACATTTCCGGTCGATACGCACGTTTACAGGGTCAGCGGGCGGATTGGGGTGCGTCCGCTCAAATTAGATGTGGAAAAGACGCATACCTACCTGGAGGAAATTGGGGATCCAGATACCTTTGGGCCTTTGCATCTCAATATGATTGAATTAGGGCGGCAGATCTGCCAGGCAGCCAAGCTCAAATGCCCGGCATGCCCTGTTGGAGATCTGTGTCAATACCCGAATAAAACCAACTAATTCAGGCTAATTCTCCCAGGAGAGACCAGGGACCTGTCCAATGGATTTTGACCTTGAGCAACTGCCCGCGCAGATCTTCTTTGCTCTCCACAAAAACAAGCCGGTTGTTGGGTGTGCGACCGCGCCAGCGCTGTTTTACTTTGGCTTCAAAGAGCACTTCCTGAGTTGAGCCGAACAGCTTTGCATTGAGGCCGGAAACGATACCCTGCTGAAGGTTTTCCAGAACCCGGAAACGGCGCATTTTTTCTTCCGCAGGCACGTCGTCCGACAGGAATCGGGCAGAGAAAGTACCTGGGCGGGGGGAATAACGTGCCAGATGAACAACATCCAGTTTCAGATCCTCTAGGAGGTTGTAAGTGTTTTCGAATGCTTCTTCGCTCTCACCCGGGAACCCGACAATGATATCGGTACCGACAGACACACCGGGAATTCTGTCTCTGATTTTGCTCACCAGATCGCGGTATTGCTGGTTTGTGTAGCCCCGGCGCATGGCCTGTAAGATCTGGTCATCGCCAGCCTGAATGGGCACCTCAATATGAGGCATCACCTTGGGGAGATGGGCAATAGCTTGGATGAGCTCATCACTCATCCAGTTGGGATGAGAGGTGAGAAAGCGCAAACGCGCCAGCTCCTGTATCTCTGAAAGATCATGAAGCAGGTTTGCCAGGTGGTAATTACCCGGCAGGTCCAGCCCGTAACGGTCCACAATTTGACCGAGCAGCACGAGTTCTTTAACCCCTTTTTTGCTCAGGCTGCGCGCCTCGGAGAGAATAATCTCCGAGTCCCGGCTGCGTTCGGAACCGCGGCGGTGGGGGATGACGCAATAGGCGCAGGCATGTGAGCAGCCTAACACGATCGGGAGGTTTTCCGAGACGTCATGCAGGTTGTTCGGGGCAGTCAGACCGAACTCCGCATCCAGAATTTCATCAGAGCGCGTGCGCCAGTTATCTGCCTCATTGGGATTTTGTCTGTTTTCAAGGAAACGCAAAAGCGGAGCGGGATCGGAGGGAGATGCGAAAACATCCACCCAGGGGAAACGTTTCTCCAGCGCTGGATTTCCATGGATGCCTACCAGACACCCCATCAACCCAATGACCAGGTCAGGTTTTTTTTGCTTGAGCGGTTTGAGGGAGTGCAGCCGGCCAAGCGCTTTGTCCTCTGCGCTCTTTCTAACCACGCAGGTATTGAGCATAATAATATCAGCCTCATCCGCTTTATCTGTCGCCGCTATACCCATCTGCTCCAAAGCGCGGCTGAGACGCTTTGAGTCGGCAACGTTCATCTGACAACCTTCAGTCCAGATATGGTAAAGCATAGCTTCAAATTATACATGATGCCTGCAATCAGCCATCCGGAAATTAATGGATGTTATAATTTCCCCGTTACAGATTAGATACAAAGGTGAGGAACTATGGAATTTACAACGACAGATTACAAACGGTGTATTTTAGTGAAGGGGCTTGGCCGGATTGACAGTGCGACTGCTCCAGATTTGGAAAAAACCCTCATGGACCTGGTGCAAAGCAACAAAGACCTGGTTTTGGACATGGAAGATATCGATTTTGTCTCCAGCGCGGGTTGGTGGACGATCATCCGGGTTCAAAAAGAGTTAAAAAAGCACGGCAACAAAGATCTGGTTCTGGTACACCTGAACGAAAATGTACGGGATTCCATGGAACTCATAGGTATTCTGTCTTATTTCACAATTTACGATAACGTTGTGGATGCCATAGGCAATATTTAGTTTGCGCCAATCTAAAAAAGAGCAGCAGGTTTTTGTCTGCTGCTCTTGTAGTTAAGAAGAAATCTATCGAATTTCAACCTGGTAAAGCGCTCGTTCACGCGTAAACGGGGTGACCCCGGAAACGACCAAAACTACCTTTTCTACCTCATCATCAATACTTACTGTAACCTGTGCCTGACCGTTCTCATCCAAAATCAGGTGCTCGACCTTCGTCTGGCGCCCCTCAGAGATCAGGGAAACGCTATATTCCTGCGGAAGAAGGTTTTGCACACGCACAAAACCTTGTGGTTCCCAGCCGCCACTATCGCTTTCGAGATCGCTTTGGTATCCCACAGCTTGAATGGAAAAATCATCAAGGACAAAGCCTTTGCCATTTACAGCTGCATCGGTTACGTAATCAAATTGCAGGGTCACTTTGGTGCCGGCATATTGCGAGAGGTCGACGCTCTCATCAATCCAGCCACCTGACAGTCCGTTCCAACCGCAGCCGTAACTATTGCCGGAAGGGTTATCAGTGGTGCAGTTTCTTGAATCGAGGATCTGCCAGACTTTTCCGTCAGTGGTAGCAGAAATGAAAACGTAATCGTAATCCTCTTCCAGATCGTACCAGGTCTTGAAGGTGAGCTCGATGGGGGCCTGAACCTGTGTGAAGTCAAATGTCTGAGTGAGGGTGGGGTTAGACTCATCCCCGAGGTTGCTCCAAAAGAAGTATTTGCCGCTTGAGGGGGCCTGGAAAGGAAGCAATCTGACCGTGGGTGTGCCAGTGAACGTGAGCACATACTCTCCGGGACAGGTTATTTCAATGTAGTCCGTTCCGAATTGGTGCACGTCATAAGTGTTCTTTGCCGGGCAAGTCTCCAGAGTGATATCCGGATAAAGGCTGAACGGGTTGTAGCTCTTGTAGGCATAGCGGCCGTCTTCCAATGTGGGATCCTGCAGGTAATTGGCAATCGTCCAATCCGTAAACACTTGTTCAGCTGTAAATGGTTGGTTAGTATTCGGATCAATTTTTTGAAGCTCTTCCAGCACTATTCCAATGGCAGTAAAACCATTTTCCTTGTGACTCACCAGCGCTTTAGTGGTTTCCTCGCCAAATTGGTCAAGGAAATAGGTCATAAAGAGAAAGGAACCGCCATAGTGGGGTGCATTTTGCCCGATGTCTCCACCCCAGTCAGTCAGTTGAATATCCGGATTCATCATGAAATCATAATCAAAACCGCCGGCATCCAGTTCGTTGATATGTTCAGCAAGCATGGAGAAACCTTCGTTCACCCATGTTTCCTCATTGCGGTCCTGATACCAGTGGATCATGTGCTGGAACTCGTGTGCCATGGTGCCGTAGGTGTAATCCTCGCCCAAACTCACGTTATCCGCGCTGAGGAGGAACATTTCATGCGCGTTGGAGTAAGGGTGGGCATCTGGGTGCAACTCATCCGCGGAAGAGAAGTACCCAGCCACATTCATACCAAGTTTGCGCGCGTAGAGCACGTACATCCGTGGGTCGTGATCCACACCCGGATTCCATTCCATGCCAAAGAACTCTCTGTTTTTTGGGATAATTTCCGTATCAAAAGTGTGCGCCAGTTGCTGCAAATCATCGTCTTGGTAGCGCACATCATTCTGAATCCAGAAGTAAATATTGTCACCCAGGTAGCGCAGCGTGGCGTCTACACGGGTGTTTTTGTTGGTGTCTGTATTCGTGACCCAAAATTGTTTCTGGTCTCCCACTTCGTAGGGCATGTCCGGGTCTGGGAGGGTATCCGGCACATCCACTTTACCGCCCAAGCGTTCAGCTAAGTCAATAGGGTTGTTTTCAGGGACGATACTGTTGTTCAAGGTGTTGAGTGACTCATAGGCGCCCTCAAGCAATTTGCTGTACCCGTTGGGTGCATCGGTTGACATGGGAGTTGGCCAGGGGAGAGGGGTTGCCGTGCTGCGTGGCGAGAAATATCCCGGTGTCTCTTTGATGGCGGAGATGTACCCCGCACCAATCAGCGTTACAAACAGGCAGACGCAGACCACGCAAATAGCCATAACCACCAGAATGGTGATGATGATGGCGGTGTTTGGGGCTTTTCGATTCATTTAATCCCTCCAGGGAAGTTTAGTTTAACTGCTCGAATGATTATACAGTATCCGGGAAACCGCTCAACCTGACCCTGGACAATCATTATTAAGCCTTGCTTTCCAAACAGAATCATCTGATTTAAGTATGATCACCTCTCTCTGTTTATCACAAGAATGAATTGATCATAGGGTTCAACTGACAAGTTTTCAAATGTCCATGGATGAATGTGAGCAGATGGCGGTGTTAGAATCACAGCATGAAAAAGAACAGCTTTCAAGGAAAGCGTGCGCTGGATCTGCTGGCTATCACACTAGTCTTTTTGATCTTCCTGATCACGATTAGCGGCGCGGGAGTTAAGATGTCTGGCTCGAATGAGGCGCTGCGAAAATGGACGCGCGCAGTGGAATTTGATTTCTCAGAATGGACTTGGGATGCGCTCTTTAATAAAGCGGTCAGCGCGAGCCTGAAAGCTGAACGGTTCCTTTCCCCCACAGAGCAGCGTGAGGTAGTGCTGCAATATCTTGAGCACGTAGCTCGCACTCAGCGCAGCCGGTATGAGCTTCAGCTTGCTGTCTCACAACCCAGCGCAATGGAGGAGGATGAAAGTGTACTTGCCGCCAAAACCAGGCTGGATCTTGAGAGAGCCACTCTTGCCAGGATTGCACTTCTGGCAGAACCTGTCCTACAAAACCAGACCGAGCTGACATTGTGGCGTTCCGGGTTTGGAACACTGGGGCAGATCCTGCCGCCGGTGTTATTCCATGTCTCGGATGTACCTATGAACCTGATCATTTCCCCACGGGAAGTAATTCGTGCTGAGTATGAGCTCAGCCTGCAGGCGGGATTGGACAGTTTGGAGCGGAATACGATTGAGGAAGGTATCCTTGATGAATTCAATAAATCTGCTCTGGTAGAACCTGTTGGCGGGTTGGGAGCCTACCCAACCATGATCATGCGCACAACCGACCTCGTCTGGCTGACCGATACCATCGCGCACGAATGGATCCACAACCGTCTCACATTTCAGCCATTAGGTATGCGCTATTTCGCGAACTCTGAAATGAAAACGATCAACGAAACCACAGCTTCCATCGCCGGGAGGGAACTCGGCCTTGCCTTGCTGGAACGGTACTATCCGGAATTTGTTCCTGAACCACAGGAGGATTTTTCCCGTACTTCGCAAAGTATTCCTGAGGATCCCTTTGCCTTCAACTTCCGTAAAGAAATGCGGATCACGCGCTTGCGTGTAGATGAGCTGCTTGCGGCAGGAAAAGTGGAGAAAGCCGAAACCTACATGGAAAGCCGGCGCGTTTTCTTTTGGGAGAACGGCTACCAGCTGCGCAAGATCAACCAGGCATACTTTGCCTTTTACGGGGCTTACAATGACGTTCCAGGTGGAGGTGCAGCAGGGAATGACCCGGTGGGTCCTGCTGTTCAGCGTTTGAGAGAGAAATCAGTCAGTCTGATCGCCTTTATACGAAAAATTGAGAAGGTGCGTTCCTTCCCGGAACTGCAGGAATTGAGCCGTTGAAGGAAAAAGTCAAACAGATTGGGGGAAGAAGGCTGCATTTCATTTATAATCTTAGCAATCATCATGGAATACAGGTGACCTATGACAAAAACAAATTTGCGTTTCGGTAAAAACCCCTCTAATCCGTTGCTCATTGTTATCTCCGGTCCATCCGGAATAGGGAAAGACGCGGTTGTGGGGCTGCTAAGGCGCACCAATGCTGATATGCATTTTGTCATTACGATGAATTCACGACCTCCCCGCAAAGACGAACGCGATGGTGTGGACTATTTCTTTGTCTCACGCGAGGAATTTGAAAAAAAGATAGCCGACGGTGAGCTGCTCGAGCATGCCAAGGTCTATTCCGACTATAAAGGGATTCCAAAATCACAAGTGTGGGAAGCCTTCGCGAGTGGAAAGGATGTGATCATGCGCCTTGATGTGCAAGGAGCGATGACCATCCGCAAGCTTTGTCCTGAAGCTGTGCTGATCTTCCTGACAGCTTCCAGTTGTGAGGAATGGATCGCGCGGCTGCAGGCACGCCGCAGCGATAGCCCGGAGGAGATCGCCCTGCGCATTAAGACCGCTGACGCAGAATACGCTTTGTTGAAGAAATTCGATTATGTAGTGGTGAACTCTGAAGACCATCTTGACCAGACCATCTCGGACATTCAGGCAATCATCAAAACGGAACACCTGCGTACCAAACCACGCAAAGTAAAACTATGAACACTGATAAAACAGAAACAGGTTACGAAGACCCACCATTACCCCCGCCGCCTCCGCGGGTGTGGTTTTTAACTATCAAGCCTGTGCTAACTTATATTCTGATAGGCGTAAATATCGTGTTCTTTCTTCTTCAAATGCTGTCAGAATATGCCAGGGGTATTGACCTGCCCTTCCTGCTTTTAGGAAAATTCAAAGAGGCAATCCTGGCCGGGCAGTATTGGCGTTTGATTACACCCGTGCTTCTGCACGGCTCATTATTGCATCTCGGGTTCAATATGTACGCGCTCTTTATTATTGGCGCCCGTTTGGAAAATGTGTACGGCTATCTGCGGTTTGGGCTGCTTTATCTGCTTGGGGCATTTGGCGGTAATGTACTCTCTTTCGTACTCAGCCCCAATCCATCTCTGGGGTCCTCCACGGCAATCTTTGGCTTTTTGGCTGCAGAGGTGGTATTGATTATTCAGAACAAAGACTTCTTTGGTGAAAAGACCCGCGGGTTGCTCTTCAATCTGGGTTTTGTGCTGGTGATTAACTTTGCGATTGGCTTATCAGCGGGCATGCGCATAGACAATTACGGACATCTCGGTGGTCTGATAGCTGGTTTTTTCTTTGCGTCGCTTGCTGGACCGAAATGGAAAATGGAATTTGATGGACGCCGCTATACCATGATGGATGTGAGGGAAAAAGGGGAGATCTGGATGGCAGCTGGATTGGTTGCGCTTGGTTTTGCTGCTATGGCAGCCATTCCATTTTTAGCGAAATAGATTCAATTACGGTTCAAAAGCTTCAAAACATCTTTGAAAAAAGGCTCAGGATCTTGCGTGTATTCGCTTACAAACAGGTCGGCGTCTGATTTTTCCAACTTGATTAGACTGTTCAGTTTGGCAACACGCAGCATACCAGCGGCTTTTGCCCCTTCCAGCCCGTGAATTGAATCTTCAAACACAACGCAGCGGCTGGGTTCTACCGCCAGCGCTTCAGCGGCTTTAAGGAAAACATCTGGCGCGGGTTTGGCTGGCAGTTTGGAACCGGATACAATCGCTTGGAAGAGATAGCCAAGATTAAAGGTTTCTACAGCGGTGTCAATGTTGCCAGCGGGGGCGGAAGAGGCAATCGCCTGCTTCACACCATTTGCGTGCAGATATTCCATCCAGTTGAGAACTCCCGGGAAAAGCCGTGCTCCCTCCGCCATGCGCTCCTGAAAAATAGCTTCTTTTCTATTTGAGAGGTCCTGCAGCTCGTCTTCGGCCAATTCCCTGCCAAACCAGGCAGCCAGACTCTGACGGTTATTGGTTCCAAAGACGCGTTTGAACGACTGGCGGGAGAAACCAGGGACCGTTGGTTCCAGCATCTGCTGCCAAATCTGAAAGTGCAGGGAATTGCTATCCAGGAAAGTACCATCCATATCCCAAAGGACAGCAATCTCGGATAAGACTAATGGTTCTTTTCGAATCATAAGAGTCATTATACCGCCACAAACCTTATAAGTTTCCAGTCATGATAAAATGCAGCCCTGTTATGAAAAATGAACTTTACTCTGATCTGTTGGAAAAAGATTTTGAATACTCAGGCAAACTGATCATTCCAGAATCGAAAAAGCTACTTCGCTCGTTCTTGAGCATCATTAGCCACTCCTGTGACTCGTGGTACTGGCTTATCGGTTTATTCCTCCTTTGGGCTTTAGGCGACGCGGTATGGAAAGAGCGTGCTGTCCTGTGGGCGGTTGGCCTGGTTATCTTGGCTGCATTCGTTTTATTGATCAAGTTTCTGGTGCGCAGACCGCGACCTGAAGGTGAGTGGGGACAAATTTACAGGGATACGGATCCGCATTCCTTTCCATCTGGGCATGCTGCCCGGGCAGCCCTGATCGCGGTGCTCATTGTTAAATTAACCGGCGGTTGGTTGGCAATAGTCGTGATTATGTGGGCAATTCTGGTGGGCTGGTCACGCATCGCTCTGAAATTACACTACTTATCCGATGTCCTTATCGGATGGCTGATTGGTGTTGTCAGCGGTTTATTGGCTAGCCAGTATTATCCCTGGTTCAGCCAGCAGTTGGAATTTATCCTGAAACTATTCCCCCGCTGAGGTTAAGAAACGCAAAAGGCAGGCTCATTCCAGCGACCTGCCTTTTTTATGCAGAAATTACTCTTCCTAAGCTAGGATGAGACCGCTTAATTTCTCCAATTGAACTTGCTGGATTGATCCGGCCTCAACGCTAAATTGCCGGTTCCCTAACTGATCCATAAGGAGGCTGCCATCCGCGAAATTACCTTCAACAGGAACATCAAAGGTAACGGGCTTATCATCAGCATTGATGAGCACGAGCATTGTACTTTCCTGGTCTTTTCGCAGGTAGGCCAGAGTTTTACCCTGTGAATAGATGGGTTGGTAATCTCCAGTGCGCAGGACAGGGTTGGCATTGCGCAGGGCAATCAGAGAGCGCATGTGCTCATGGATATTCAGGTTCCAGGTTGCTTGATCCCAGTTGAAGGTTTTGCGGCACTGCGGGTCACGGCCGCCGGTAAGGCCGATTTCATCTCCATAATACACACAAGGTGCGCCCGGATAGGTGAAGAGGAATAAATAAGCCAGTTTGAGACGATTCACGTCTTTATTCACCAGGCTGAGGAAACGCGGCATGTCATGGCTGTCCAGCAGGTTGAGCTGAGCATAGGCGAATTCTTTCGGGTAAAGCGTGAGCAGCTCACTGCTGCGTTGGGCAAATTCTGCCGCATTCAGCGTGTCGGGCAGTTCCAGTCCCATAAAGCCTTTGGCGAGTTCCCGATCATACTTTTCTCCGCCAAAGAATCCAAGGCAGGCTTGGGTAATCTGATAGTTCATCACCGCGTCGAATTGATCGCCTGCCATCCAGCGTTGTGCTTCACTGGGGATTTCTCCAACAATGTAGGCATCCGGATTGGCTGTTTTGACTACTTCACGGAATTCCTGCCAGAAGGCATCATCATCGATTTCGAATGGTACATCCAGGCGCCAGCCGTCAATGCCTTTTTCCACCCAATAGCGGGCAACATCAAAAATAAACTGTCGCACCTGGGGGTTATCTGTGTTAAATTTGGGCAGTCCGGGTATGTTCCACCAGCATTCGTAATTAGGCTTGCCCTCATAGGCATGCAAGGGGAAGCCGCGAATATGGAACCAATCAAGGTAGGGAGACTTGTCTTCTACTTCCAAGATGTGATTGAACTGGAAAAACCCGCGGCTGGCATGGTTGAAGACACCATCCAGGACGATGCGGATTCCCTGCTGATGGGCAGTGTCCAAAAGCTGGTCAAAGGCTTTATTTCCGCCCAGGAGAGGATCTACCTGATAATAATCGTGTGTGTGATAGCGGTGATTGGAAGCAGATTGGAAGATCGGGTTAAAGTAGATCGCTGTAATGCCAAGATCGCTCAGGTAATCCAGCTTTTCCATTACGCCTAACAGATCTCCGCCTTTGAAACCTTTTGTCGTGGGGGAGGAATCCCACTTCTCAAAATTGGCGGGCTTAACCACACTCTGCGACCAAGCAAATCGATCCGGGAAGATCTGGTAAAAGACAGCGTTTTTTACCCAATCGGGTGTTTTGTTCAGATGATCGGTCATTAATACCTCTTTCTTAATTAATCCCGAACATTATACCTGCCTGTTGAACAGCGTTTGAACTTCTTTACCTAACGTTAATGGGTTGACAAGCGTGGGCTGCTTAATTATGCTTGATGCGGGAATGGATAGGTCCCGGTGGGCTTCCTGGTCTTCAAAATCAGTGACGGGGCGCTCCGCGTTCCGTGGTGGGTTCGACACCCACCCATTCCCGCCTTTTCTTCAACCAGGATTTAGGATTTATGGACACCGAGAAAACAGATTGGCAAAGAGTAGGTATATATTGCGACGGCGCTTGCAGCGGTAACCCCGGTCCCGGCGGCTGGGGGGCGATTTTGGTATGGAAGGGGCGGAAGAAAGAAATCAGCGGCGGAGAGAAGCTGACCACGAATAACCGCATGGAACTCATGGCAGCCATTCGAAGCCTCCAGACGCTAAAAACACCCTGTTATGTACGTTTTGTCACTGATTCCAGTTATCTGATGCGCGGCGCTACGGAATGGCTGGAAGGCTGGAAAAAACGCGGGTGGAAACGCAAGGATGGTGCACTGCTGAATGTGGACCTCTGGCAGGAGCTGGACCGCGAGATGGCTAAGCATGACGTCTCCTGGGAATGGGTCAAGGGGCATACCGGCCACCCGCTGAACGAGCGCGCGGACTGGCTCGCGACCAAAGCGATCCCAAAAGCGCAACCCTGATCTGACCTGGATTGCTTAGACTTTCCCAATCTCAAACTGTTGGCAATCACAAGAATACTGCTGAGGGATATGGCAGCCGCGGCTAACATGGGGTTCAGCTTGCCTGCGGCAGAGAACACTGTTGAAGCCGTTTCCTAACAAAGCTGTTTTGTGTGAATCAGTTTCCGCTTGAACCAATCAAGGCATGACGGATTTATTGTTCTAAAAGGTGGCATATTGAGGAAAGCGGCAGTTTTGATGAGCATATGAAGGAAAAGAGCTACTTTCACGCTCTGTTCACCGTGGCGCAGTAAGTTGGAAAATGTATTAGGAAATAAGACCATGCTGACATGCTGCTGGAAAATTTCATGGAGACCGGAGCGCGCAGGAAGACGGTAAGGTGTTATACCTGCCGCTGGTCTGGAAACCGGGCATGGTTTTGTTCGGTCTCTTCTCTCACAGGGTCACATCTTTTCTTGTGAATACTTACGACACAAATAAATCGTGGATATTCCCCGAAGGGTTAATGCTTGCTTACTACGAAGGGGTACACGCGACCAATTGGCAAATTTTTGTCGTTTCAATACCCCGAAGGGTTAATGCTTGCTTACTACCTGTCCCGATCTTATCCAGCCTTTGATGCTGGAACCCACCTAGAAGTTTCAATACCCCGAAGGGTTAATGCTTGCTTACTACAAAATCGAGAAGTATGAAGACTTTGTATTAGCGAGGGTTTCAATACCCCGAAGGGTTAATGCTTGCTTACTACGGTGCCGGATAATTCGCGTTATTGCAGACGCGAGTGGTTTCAATACCCCGAAGGGTTAATGCTTGCTTACTACAGGTAATCGGCCAGAACGATAGAGGGGCACTTGCATATAAGTTTCAATACCCCGAAGGGTTAATGCTTGCTTACTACCTGGGCACTTGGTGAACAGGGTGGCCGGTTGAGTATTGTTTCAATACCCCGAAGGGTTAATGCTTGCTTACTACTATTGGGCAAATCATTCCTGAAAAGGTAATTCATATTTGTTTCAATACCCCGAAGGGTTAATGCTTGCTTACTACTGCAATATTTAGGGGTATTATAGCATGTTTTGTTGAATTAACCCCCACATATTGCCTTAAAAGTCCCTGCGAGCATCTCAAAAAATAAAATTCCAACGATGATGCTCGCAAATTTGGCTTCTCTGACTGCCACATCTTGCCATCTGCTCTCATTCTACCCCTAAATGTGGGGGTGTATTTTCCCATTTTTGCGAGCATCTCAAAAACCTGCTTTAACCCCCCAGATGCTCGCAAAAGGCCTTTTAACCATAAAGTATCCCACTTATCTGTCATCGCAAGGGTCCGGAGTGATTGCCGGTTTGAATCCTTTCAATAGAAGAAAACCAGGAAGTTCAGACCGCTTTCATCACAACCTGTATTATTGTATGGAACTCATTATGCCGGACTGAGAAACGCAACCCGGCCTGCCTTTATATATCGTTACCCCGAAGGGTAATGCCTGCTTACTGCGCAATTATGCTGAAGGCAAAAATACAATTAACCCAACTAAAATGATTCCATCTGGAATTGTATCAATACTCCGGAGGGTTGATCGATACTGTACAGGTGGTAGTTGCTTTACTCCAAAGCCACCTGTACAGTGCAAGTTACGGCTGCATCTTCACTTGTTAAGGTGCGGTATCGCAAACTGTTTTCTAAAGGGTTCAAAGTCCTTTTATCTGTCATGCTAAGGACTGCACGCTTTTGGCAGCTACAACATCGACTCGGCATTCCAGGTTGGGGCGGTCAGTGATTTTTCTTCGAATATAAACTGCGAGATCAGACCAACAACAATGGAAATGGGCATATAAAACGAGAGTAAGCCTAAATTGAACCAGCCAAAGGGACCCAGATAGTTCCCAAAGTAAGCTGGTTTGGTAAGATCCGTCATAAACACGCAGGCAAACATACCAATTCCAAATGAAATAAGCAGAGCGACCAGCCAGGTTGTTAAGACTCTGTTTCTGGTTTCATTCTGCGATCCCCCTGATGAACGTCCTCTGCGCCTGACCAACCGGGTTGTCAAGGATCTTCGTTTGGGGACAGGTTTTTTCTTTCCAACGGTGAATTGTGTGATATCAGCGTAGAGATAAAAATACCCAAATCCAAAACAGATAGTGAATAAGATGATTATGCTCAGAATCTGATACCATAACGGCTTATTTTCGAAGAAATAATTAGGAATTCTATAAGTCTGGTCCTGTAAAACGAAAGCCAGATAGCCAACGGCTATTCCTGCGACAAGCCTTGGCAGGAGGAGGTGTACCAACAGGTTTCTGAATTTGCTGAAGACTGGCAAGCCAACGCCAAAAAAGAGGACTGCCAGTTCTCCTGAGGAAATCAAAAGCGCCTTTAAGTTATGGTCCAATGGCCAAGTTTCACAGTAATTAAAGAGCCAGGTGCCAGCCATCGTCACCGCTAGCAGGAGCGCGATAAGGCTGGCAATTGCTAAAGGCACGTTATGGAAGAATTTGGACGGGATCCAATTGAAGGCTGAGAGAAAATCAGATCTTTTTCCCTCGTTATCTTCATCGGTCCGGGTATCCTGTAAAAGGGCAGCGATCTTAATGGCACCCTGAAAGTTGTAAGAGGGGAGGAAATGATCGGAAATAAGGCGAACCACCGCTGTTGGGTACTTTCTGAATTTGGGATGGAAATTTACTTTATCGAAATCCTTCTCAAACTCGCGGGTATCCGGCCCAGTGATGATTTGCGTAATCCATTGTTTTTTTTCGAGATCAAGATCAAAGTTCAGGTGAATGGCAAGATGGTAAATCTCATTGACAGTTAATGTATTCTGCCTGAGGAAAACACAAATTGATTGTTTCCCCATGATTGTTCTGTAAACCGGATCGTTGATCAGGCCCAGCAACGCATTGTAGGCAAGACGGAAGTTCTCGCTAAGCATCTGATTATTCAGAAAAGTGTCATCTTGATCCTCCAGCTTCACCAGGAGATGTGAAAGCCAGTACCATTGCCAGGTTGCCAGAAAGTGCGCAAAAGAATATGCTTCTTTGTCCAAGTTGGAGAAGAAGAGATGCAGTGCCTGATAGTGGATGATATTGGCAAAATAGATGTGTTCCTGTTCTGTTTTAACAGGTTGCGAAATTGGATGTAAAAACAGTTCGCGATTTGTATTCTTCAGCAAGGCTTCGTTGGAAAGTTTTTTACTGATCTGGTTTTGGACCTTATCCATTCTCTTGGCTAATTCATTTGCAAGAGAAGTTAAAGAATCGGCTGCGGACAAACTCCAGTAATGCTCCGTAGGCGCTCCAAGGTCCAGCAAAGGTATGCCATCACAAGAGAAGCGCCTGTCTTCATAGTCGAAAGCAAAGAAATTCACTTCATCCATAGCGTTGTCGGTCTTTCTTGACGAGGCATGCAACTTCCAAAACGAGCATTTTGTGAAGAAGTTGATTTTAGCCATAGTATTCCCGGTCAGCTAAACCTTTATCAAATAAGTCGACTATCCAACAATCCATTTTCACTTTGTCATCATCGTACAGTGTATCCATCCAAAGGGTTATCCATTCACTGCGTTTAGCCGGATCTTTCAGGCTTTTGCCCGTTGGCTGCAGGGATTGGAGGCAGTTTGAGTCTTCAAACAAGTAGTACATCTCCAGACCATTTAAGGTTGCAAAGAGGGTAATACAAGGCAGAATTGATTTGAAGCCGCCGGTGATGATCAACTTATTCTTAGCTTTTGGCAGAAGAGAATTGTAGAGATTGTCAACCAGTGAGCACATGGCGGGATTAACTCTGTCCTCGTCGGGTTTGTCATCCAGGTCCTTCACTGTTTGCTTGCTGCCAGTAAGACCCAACTTTTCGAGAGAATTGGTAAGGATGGTGGCAGCGAGCTGTCCATCGTTGGAAACGGAGGCTAAAACTCTGAATTTTTCTTCCTCATTGGAATCACGCGCCTGCTTCTGACGCAAAAGCTTCAGCGTACTTAGTTCAGCGCCAAGGAGATTGTGGCCTCCCGGTTGCTCATTCTCAAAGCCCTTGTTTAAGATCCCGACTACTTTATTCATGTAGTTGACTGAATTGTAATCGTTCTTAGTCCAGTCATTTTCTATCCAACTGGTAAACTGTTTTTTTCCACTTGGAAAAGCACTACCGATTCTATCGAACTTAAGTTGTGAGATGCCACAGGTAATAATATAGTTGATTGTCACTATTGTTCCCTTTCTTGTTCAATTTAATGGAATGAGATAAATATAGGTAACCTCTTCCTCTTTGTCTTCTTCGATTTCAGAGATGCGACAGCGAATAGGTTCACCTACGTTAATTTTGCGATTGGTGGCATGTTTTTTTCTAATGACAAAAGCCTGGTTATCATCATGCAAGCTTTCAAATTTGCAGAAAATTAGCTCTGAATCGGATAAATCGTCAATTCGAACAGTAATTCTATTGCCCACCTTGAATTCCTGCCCTAATGGGCGAGTTGGATCAATAGGTTCTTTGCTCACAGCCACTATATGTTGGTCTGAGCTTTTTAAACTCTGCTGAGTGTTAGGCTTTTTTGGGCCTGGAACAAGAAAATCTGGTAATACATTCTCGATTTCCAGGGCATTAGGCAGCACTCTTTTATTACCATATTGCTGGAGCGTCATATACCCACGCTTTGGATCATCGCATTTTATCCATTCATGCAATTTCATTAATCCCTGGATTCTTATGTTGTCTTCGAAATTCTGATCAATGGGCATGATTTTTTCCTTTACCCAAGCTTTAAAATCATCAATATAACTTCCAAGAGCTTTATTCTTGTCCTTAATCGGTTGAACCTTTATTTCTAAGGCTATTTCCTTTTCCCCTTCTTCCTCTGAAAAACCAAGTTGATTGTATCTATCTTCCCTGTTTATGAAATGGACGTCAAAGTCAGAGATACGTACAGCACCGAGCCCATAAGGTTTGCCCATGCCAAGGCGGAGACAATGAGTTTCTTTATGTCCTAAATCAATCACCCATAAAAGACTTCCTAACTCGACCTTGGTTAAGTTTTCAAAACGGATCCGACTGTAAAAATTTGCGCCAGGAGAAATTGGTGTAATTCTTGTTTCTAAGTTAGGTGTAATATTGTCAGTCCACCAGATTGGGTCGTTCCCTTTCGACCAGTAAAACTTGTTTCCTCTGATTTGAGTAGTTGTATTGTCATCATCATAATTATGAAGGTTATCAGGGTTGTCAGGGGTTGATTGCTCAAGATATATTGGATATGCTGAAGGCTTCGGTGTACCTAAGATCTTAGGGATTCTTTCCTCTTTATTTCCGGGATTTTTTACTAACCCATCTTCAAAGAATACTCGTCCTCCCTTGGCAATAGTACTGTTTCCACTCTTTCTCACAAAACCAAATAGTAATTCAGATAAATCAAAAACATCCTTGTTTTCCACACCATCTTTAGAACAATCCTCATTTTCGTTTTCTATTTGGCCTTGAGTAATGTAGTCCGGCATTAGGTCTTTAGGTGTGTACTGGTAAAGAAATCTTCTATTTCCCCTTCCTGGTTTTCTTATTTTTTTATCTGTTACTTCATAAGGTTTTGAAAATGAAATAACCTCGATTATTGTCCTGAACATACCTCGTAATGAACTCCCTGGAATTCTATGATGATTATCGTATGAGAAGAACTTTGCAATAGTTTTCAGGTATTGTTCCCTTTGAGTTTTGGGAATTTCTTTTAATTTATTCTTTCCAAAAATCAAATACTCCTTTGGGTTCATCATCCCACGGATGTATAAAGGTGAGAGGACTTTGAAGTCGAGGTTGATATAACCTGAGAGTCCTTTGAAGACGTCCTGGTTGTATTCGTCCAAAACCTGGGGTGGGAGGGCGATTTCATCCGGCAGTCTGACGAAGTTGTAGGGCGCGATTGCAACACGATAATCTTCTGTTGGGCTTTTATGCGCCATGTTTTCCTCCTTCTTGAATGCTAACAAGTCTGCGCGCATAGATGGACAGATTGCCTTTGTCTCTATCGCGTGTACTGGTTTTTAGATAATAGCGCACCGTCAGAGTAGCCTGGGGCTTGCTGTCTCCGGTTGTGGGGGTGAAGGTGAGGGGTAAGACCTGTTCGATACCACGGCTTCCCATCCTCACGCGGGTGAAGCCTTGCGGGAGGGTTGAGCCGGAAGAATTAATTTTTTGATCTCCCCAGAGGAGGTAGGTACGATCATAAGAATAAGAAGTTTCCGTTTCTTTGGTTGCTTTAATATCAGCAAACCGATATGCTTTCAAGCCTTCCAGCGTTTGGATCACCCTAATTTCCCGCTCCTGATTGAACAGATGGGCATGAAGGAATGAGATATCTGTGAAGGCAGGTGAATCAGGGATGATCAAATCTTTATCAGCACCTTTTCCCCATAAAACACCGTCCTGGAAGTAAGCCAACAAAACATCGCCAACCTGAGCCTGGCTTTTCAGAAAAGCCAAAACGCGACTTTCAATTTCTTTCTGCTTGTTTAGGTCTTCGGTGAGATCTGTTTGTTCTAATTGAAAAGTGGACCTAATCTCAGTCATTTTTCTTCTCCTTTTGTATCAGAACCAGGCTGCCTTTTTCATCATAAGGGGTGTCAGTGTGCCAGGTCTTGCCCTTAAAGCTGACTTCACAACATCTCCCACGCAGCAGGCCTCTGCCTATATTCGCGCCACTTCCGATCGGCAGATCGCCAGTCCACAGATCCAATAAGAGCAGGAGGAGCAGGTTGAAATCTTTTTCTTTTGCTTTTTTGATAGTGATATTGACCGTCAGGCTTTGGTTGGCGGCTTTGAATAAGGCTTGTTCAGTAAAGAGCTTGTTGTCTGCCGCCCCACTGGTAAACCGGTCAATCGCGACGCGGGATTGAACGAATTCGCTGGCAGTGTTTGCCTCCTGCTCAATGATGCATTCTTTAACAATAAAGCGGCTGGCTTGAGCCTGGGTTTTGGTCTTGCCGTCAGGGATACCTGGATGACCAAACAGTTCATTAATTGCCTCTTCGGCTTCCTTCTCGCTCTTGCCCTGGGTGCGTAATATTTTCTGGGCGCGGTGCCTGAGAACGCCAGCCAGGGAGGTTCCGCTGATGATCGGTTCATCGGACCTCCCGCTTTTTGAAACAACCTTGCGGTGGAGATGCCTGGTTTCAGGCGCTTTTGTTTTGTCCGCGATTGTCTCGTCCTGAGAACGGATGAGCAGACTGCTCTTCAGCATAAAGGTTGCCGTAAGTTCAATGGTATTTGGATTTACTGCAGCAGGTTCGAATTCTTTAAGGCCTAAAATCCTGGCAAAGTCTTCGATCGTTTCAGGTTTTTCGACTTTGTCGGGATTCTGCGCTTCCCATGTTGACTCATTAAGTGTATTGTATTTGAGCCAGGGCAATATGCCATTCTTTTCAAAATTAAAGACAAAGACCTTCCAGTCCTCAAACACACAAGTACCCAAACCACGGCTGGTCTTGGCGCCAATGGGAATTCTGTTTTTAAGTAACCCATTTACACATTCCAGGAAGTTTCTTCGGATTGTTTCAGCTGAGTTTGTTTCCTGGGGGATTAAAAGCTCCATCGAGATCGGGAAAATTGTCCCTTTAGCCAAAACCTCGTAATCAAACTTGTGCTTGTCCTCCGCGACTCTGGTCTTGTGATTGATGGCAACGTTATCCCTTCTTTCAATCTCCGGAACTTCAGCGGCAAGGCTTTCATCGATGATCAGGTAGCTCTGTCTGGCTATATCTGTTTCATCGACAGTCTTGATTCCACCAAAGAGAGAATCTGAATCAACGCTGAGTTCACATAAATAGTTGCGGATCACTCCAGCAACGGTGGAGCCGCTCAATAAGGGATACCCACTTTCTTCGTCTCTCAAAACAGTAATATCACTGACCCCTTCACGTTCGCCTGAACCAAACAATGCCGGTGAGGTAAGCTTCAGGTTAGCCTTGAAAATGAGAATAGAGGAGAGTTTTCGTGAATTTTGCCATTGATTAGTCATCTTCGGGCTCCTTGTCCGATTGTTGCGCGAGGGTGGCAAGCCTTGCATGTTTTTCGATCAACTTCGCGACATAATAAACAGCATCTTCCTCTGTGTAGATGTGTTTTTCGTCTGTGGGGAAACCAATGGCTTCCTTTGGTTTTTCAACGAGGTTTTTAATCCAGTACAATAATTTTTCCTTTTGTCCAGAATACAGTTCAATTGTCGCAGCTTCAAACTGGTCTTTTGCGTTTTCCTTTAAATTCTTTAAAAGGTCTTTTATCGGATCTAGGTTCTTGTTGATCCTGTTGATCCTGGCGCTGACGGCTGCTTCTCTCAAACGGGAAAGCTGGCTATTGTTAGGAGGATTATTGATTGTAATCCCTTGCAAGGTACTTGCAATTGCCGCCTCCAGGTTTCGCTTTTTGATCGTCTCTATTGCCCCATCAGGTATTGATGCATTAGAAACAATATCAGGCAGCACCAAAACGTTTTGAGGCATCTTTTTTGTTGTTTGCCATTGTTTTGTCGGTAAGAGGTTGATGGCGTATCTGCCAAAGCCTTCTTTAGTGCGTTCACCAAGGCTATTAGGCAACTGACCTTTTATTGCAGGTATGCAATATTTATAGGTGCTGCCGGCAGCGGCAGCAAGCACTTGAGGAACGGGCATCTTCCACTTGCGGTTGAAGCCACCCAACAAGACTGGCTTTACGAATGAATCCAGGAGTTGCGTTCTATCGAACCACCAGTCCGGATAGAGGCTGGGTTGACCAGACCGGTCTATGAAAATGGATGGGCTCAGGAGTGTCAGGATAAAAGATACACCAACTTCCTCTATTTTGGCTGATTTTAGAGGTGAGCATTCCTGCCAGTCCTTTACCTCTTTGATGTTTTTTATCCGGCATAAGCCATAATTGGCTGCCTTTGAGCGGCCAATCGTGAGCAGCTTGTTTTCTTCTACACCCAACCTTTCAGGATCAAGCGTTGAATTTTCACTAATTATCACTGCCCGGAAGCTTTGGCCTGCTAACAGGGCTTCGTAGGTGAAGACAAAGTTTTTGCCCTCTTCTACCACCATTTTTTTTGTAGAGCCAACGTGAATGTTTTGTTCCTTTTTTGGCTCAATCAATGCTACTTCTTTGTTTACAGCTTGATTCAGGTTGACTGGGTAGAAGAAATTACCAGGTGGATTTACAAGTTGTGAAAGACCAGAGTGCTGATCCATGGAATAGTCGATGATGCTAAAGGAATCATCACCCAGGGCATCTTTGTTAACACGCCAGGAAAGCGGAATTGGGATGGACCGTCTGCTTTCGTACTTTGGATAAGCATTTAAAAAGCTGACATTGTTATCAAAAAAGAAGTTCTCATCACCGCTGAAGGCTAACGGTTTACCTTTCTTCAGGTAATTTGCGATCAATGCGCCCCGAATCATAGACCCCGGAATGTAATCCATGCTAAGGCTGGTGTTTTCACCTCCTGAAATCGCCTGGCTGATGATGAGCGCTTGTTCAAGATAAACATCAAATTCTATGGCGTTCATGGGGTCACCTTTTCAAGTTTCTCGTAAACCTCACCGAGTCGGTTGTCAAAGAAGTTTTCCTCAGATTCGAAAGCCAGGCGACAGCGCACCTTTCCAAGCCCTCTCGTCCGGCTTTTACCCACGCGTCTGATCAATGCGCTGGCGGCGCATAAAAGGGGAAGGTCAACTTTAGCCTGATCATCAGTGCCCTGATAAATAAAATCTGCTTCCATCCGGTTGCCTCGGTTGATGACGCGGATGGTTCGGAGGCTCTTTTCTTTTGCCGTGCCAGTCTTTGGGTCAATGGCGGTTTGATGACGAATACGCGTGAAGAAGGTTTTGTTGATTGCCTGTCTTTCGTTGAAAAACCTCATGATGCGCTTTGACTTATCCTGATCTTTGATCCTATTATTTTCTATTATTTCTTTTTCTTTTATTCTTATCTCTTTAAGTTCATTAGCACGGATTGAATCGTGGAAATGCAAATCACCAACCAGGAGGCTGGAATCTTTGAGGGCATCGCCGGGGTTTCCAAAAAGGCGGCTTGCGGATTCTTCAAGGACTGTTTTTTCGGTTGAATCCAGCTGAAGATTTTCCAAAAGATCCGCACAGGATTCCACCAGCCAGCCTTTGACAGTCCTTCCATTAGCCATTGGGAAACCAAAAGGATCATAGAGCAGCTCCTGATCAACCAGGCCGGCCAGGCCCGCGCCGCTGCCTAAGGCAGTATCGGATAATAGTTCGATAGTAAATTTAAGTTTGTGGGTTTCCATGTTCCTCCTTTGGCAATTCCTCATAAATATCCTGAATCTCGAGCGCGTCAAAGTACGCACTCTGGTCGTTATGCCAGCCAGACGGGTAAGTGAGATTGCTTTTTTTGATTCTGTTAAACTCTAGAAAGTTATTAATAACAGCTCTCTCTTCCCGCAAGACTTCGCGGAATAATTTGGCTTTGTTGCGTGGAAGGATCTTTGGATTATTCATTTCATCGAATAATTCCTTAAAATGCTCCCAGGTTCGCCAGCTTGTTTTGATGGGTTGGCTCTTCCGTGGCCTAATAGCGCCTAAATTGGCCAGAGCCAACGGCCTTATATTCAGTTGTCCAAGTTCCCCACTATATTCCTCGGTTCGAATTTCACGAAGGTTGCTTTTGATCCCATTGAGGCAGATTTGCCAGTCGAGGCTTGAGAATCTTGAGTCACCGTAAGGCCATTTTTGGGGATGATTATCTTTTTCCCATTTTTTGATGTCATCCTCGACTTCATACTGTAAGGCTTTGGCGGAAGATGACAATTGGAGAGAAAGTTGATAGGCGGGGTAGAAGGGAAAATGCCGTTTTACAATACAAACCCCAGCCTTGCAATAGTATGGACTGCCGTCCGTTAAGGTTTGTCTCTGTGCTTCCTGCAGGTATTTGACAGTTAGATCCAACGCGATGCGGCCATCACAGATGAGGGTCAGATCATCCCCGCCCAGAACAATTGGCCTGATGGGGAGGATGGGTTTATCCTCCTCTTTTTTAGTATTTAATTTGATTTTGTCCCCGCTTTTCAAATAAAGCTCATCTCCGTAAATTGCCTCACACAAATGAGTCAGGGTTTTATTTAACGCCTCTTCACTGGCCTT
Organism: Anaerolineaceae bacterium; assembly: GCA_040772525.1. Lineage (GTDB taxonomy): Bacteria > Chloroflexota > Anaerolineae > Anaerolineales > Anaerolineaceae > Mesolinea. Next base: position 1,677,344 of record JAXGXZ010000001.1, read on the forward strand.
ATTAATACTCAAAGACAACTTTTTTAATTCAGATAGTAACTTCGAGTTGCCTGAAGCATTCTCATGAATCTTAACTAGTTTTGTAATTCTTTTTCCTATATCATTACCATCAATATGAACAATGGCAATTAAGTTCCTTGAGCTATCTTCCCCTGTAATAGCATCTATTTCCTCTGAAATCGGAAAAACTCTTTTTTCACCATCGACTATGCACTCGAAATTGTTAAACGATGCTTTCTCCTGCGCGTTGTTCTTAGCCAGGGCTTCGGCGGAGAGAGGCGGTTCGTTTTCTTTTATTGTTTTCAGACTCTCGACGACTACTGGCTGACTGGTATAGGGGCAATCCTGTGTGACGCCTAATGAGGTTTCGAGCTGCCAGACATTGCCTTCCGCTTTGAGCTTGCTGAGCAATTGAAAAACCTGGTTGATTATGCCATTTTCTCCACCCAAAGCCTCTTCAGTATCGTCGAACTCCTTGTGGGCAACGACTAAACGCAAGCCAGGAGCCCGCTCAATACAGATCTTGCTTAGCCCGGTTGCAAAATTGGCAGCTTCGTTCATGTTCTCAAAAAGCAACATGGCATTGCCGCCACCGGAATAAATTCTTTCTGGCGGATTCTCGTCTTTGAGAACCTCCTCAACCCAAAGCTTCGTTGCGGCGTTCACCAGGTAGGATGCCCCGATGATTTGCCGCAACTTGTTGGTACGGAATACATAATCCTGAATACCCGCTGTATCGACAATCGTTAGTACTTTACTCATACAACCTCCTAATGGGTCTGATTAGCTCTTGGATTATTATGGTGGATTGATAAACATCTCCCGCTTTTTGATTTGTCTTGCACGCATTGTAATTGGAGTATAAGAATTATAATTCAGATATTTAGTGTATGGGTTCAATACTTATGGACCTGGATTTATATTTTTGAGATCCTGCACATGCAAAAAAGGGAGATGATGTATAAGTTGGTTCGAATTTTTCACAAATTATCGTTATCTTCGGCGGAACTCTTGAATGACCAAAGAGGCATTAAAAAATGTACAAAAACTCCCCGGAAAGTCATGGAAGCAGTTACTTAGGTTGAAGGGTGGAGATATTACGCGACGCCCAGCTCCACATCCGCAGACAACCCCTGTGGTCCCACCCATACTACTGGGCACCATTTTTTATCACAGGAGTGAATTAAATGCACATCATTTCACTTGTCGGCGAGCAGCCGATGCCCATTCTTATTCCACTTTGGCAACTTAAGCAAGAATCCAGCGTCAACAGCCTCCAGTTAGTGGCAACAGAAACGACGCTATCAGTTGCGCATAGAATAATTGATTTTGTTAACAAGGATCCGGACTTAGAACCACATATCAAAGTTAGCAAGAAGAAACCGATCATTCTGGTTGACGCGTATCAAATGACCGACACCCAAAACAAATTAATTGCTGAGATTTATGATAATCAGAATCAAAAAGTTCTCATCAACCTGACCAGCGGCACCAAAATTATGAGTCTGGCATGCCTGCAGGCCGCGCAAGGCCGGGATGTCGAGTTGGTATATGTTTCGACCCAGACCAATGAATTGCTTTTTTTCCATCCGACTTCAGCACGAGAATCCAAACAAACGATCAAACTGGCAATAAGCTGCAAACAGTATTTTGGAGCACATGGCTTTGATGCTAATTCAAACCCGAACTTTTCCAATCCATATCCCCCAAACACCCCTCCCAAATCCGGGGATGAGCTGGAAGAGCAAGTTTATGTATCGCTCAAGGAATCAGGGCTTTTCGATGACGTCCAGAGGAACCTTTTTATCCGAAGGTCTATGGGCAAGGAAGATTCTGTCGTCAACGAATTCGATGTCCTTGCCACTTACAATGGCAATATGGCAATTTGCTCCTGCAAGTCCGGTAAAGTTGACAAACAAAACAGATACATATATGAGCTCTCAGCTTTAACCAGCCGTGAACTGGCTGGGATCTACTGCCAACGATTTTTGATAAGCTCCCAGGCTGATAGGAATATCCCAGATGGCTTAAAAAACCGCGCCCAGACAAATCGTGTAAAGATAATTGGTCAGGAACAGCTACCCAATGTTGCCGATATAATATTTAAATCTCTTAAATAGCAGGTGCATATGCTGATTTTAAACTTTTCACATCCACTCACAGAAGCTCAACTGGAGCAGGCGCGCAGTCTTCTTGATGGAGTTGACGCTTTGGATGTTATTAATATACCAGTCCAGTTTGACCCGCAATGTGCTTTTGCTCCCCAAATGGAAGCGGTCCTGGCTCAAATTGAACTTTCCGGAGAAGAATTGCAAACATTGCCGCTCTTGATTAACCTGCCTTCCCATAATGTGATCGCAGCCATTCTTTTGGCACGTCTGCATGGCTTGTTAGGTTACTTCCCAACGGTATTAAGGCTAAGAGCGATTCCTGAGAAAACGCCTCCCCAATTCGAAATTGCCGAAGTTGTAAATCTTCAATCCCTGCGTGATCAGGGCCGCTTAGCGAGGTATAATCGCTAATCTGGCGAATTGTAGCGTTAATGAAGGGGAAGATTGTGTCGCCTGACTTGCTTAGCCTGATCTTTGAAGTAAGCCCGCACCCGGATTATCGGGCAGGGGAGGTGAAACCTTGGTACGGGCTGGCAATGAGAGCACTTTTTCTCGGGGCAGTGCGGAATTCACATTCTTCACAAACCGCTGACTATCTGCACCGACCTAATTATATGCGCGCATACACAACATCCAACCTTCATTTTTTCTCAAACCCAAACGCGCCAGGGAAAAAGCCGCAAGGCTGGTTTAGGATTACGTCCTGTGACCTTGAAACAAGCCGCGCGCTGCTGGCATGCGTGCGGAAAGGAGGCTCGCTGGGTGTAGGCGAGCATTTGAATCTTTCGGGTTTGCATATGCAGGTCAGTCATTGGTGGGTTGAAAACAAAGCAAATTACGCGGAACTTATGGATGATTCTTTTGGAAAAATCAGCTCAGAGGGGCGGCTTGGCATGACATTTGAGTCGCCCACCTTATTTAAGGATACCGCCACCAAAGGCTATCAGGACCGCCTGAGTCCTGGCTTAATTTTTTCTTCTCTTCACGCGAAATGGTGTGAAGTGACAGCCGCGACAAAGGAGCCTGAGCTGCTTGAATACATGGAAAATGAACTAATTCTCACCCCAATATCAGTGAACATCCAAAGAGTGACAACAGGGGAATACTGGCGCAAAGGCTCTGCAGGCCAGATAGTGATAAGTTGCAAGGATCGGGGGAATAGTTATTGGAAAACGATTTGCGGACTGGCAATGTTCGCGCGCTATTCAGGGGTTGGGAAGGATACATCTATTGGCTTTGGCCAGGCTCACGCTCACAGATTACCTTAATCCTGAGTTGGAAACGCTTCTCCGGATTATAAACACCACGGATGCCAGGCTTTGCTCTCAGAAGACGGTTGTTTAGGAGACAGAGTCAGTTAAATTTGGATCATCATAAGTCAGAGAATTGAAGCATCGATGTGATCGGATGATATAATCTAAACCTGGTCAACTATGGGCTATATATGACTAAGATAAGTAGAGTGTTTTCGGGGTTTAAATGCCCTTTGCGAGCATCTGGGGGGTTAAAGCAGGTTTTTGAGATGATCGCAAAAATGGGAAAAGACACCCCCAGATGTGGGGGTGGGAGGAGAGCTGACGGCAAGATGTGGCGGTCAGAAAAGCCGAATTTGCGAGCATCATCGTTGAAAATTTATTTTTTGAGATGCTCGCGTGGACTTTTAAGGCAATATGTGGGGGTTAATTCACCAAAACATGCTATAATACCCCTAAATCTTGCAGTAGTAAGGAAGCAGTAACCCTTCGGGGTATTGAAACAAAATCTTTTATATCCATTTCTTCTCCTTTTTACTACTTTTGTAGTAAGGAAGCAGTAACCCTTCGGGGTATTGAAACGGTGTAGGTTCTGGTTGTGTTGGTGTCGGTTCCGGCTGCGTCGGTGTAGTAAGGAAGCAGTAACCCTTCGGGGTATTGAAACCTTTGAAAAACTCCAAAATTCTAAGAGAATTGATGCTATAGTAGTAAGGAAGCAGTAACCCTTCGGGGTATTGAAACGTAGGCTCCACAGGTGGTTCTGTCGGCGTAGACGTAGGTAGTAAGCAAGCAGTAACCCTTTCGCAGTATTGATACGTCTCTGTCGGACCATGACCCTATGTTGGATTTAATATGAAAGAACCAGATTTTAATCCTTCAGGTCAATTACATGTTTCAAGTAATTGGCTATCCCAAGGTGTATATGTTATTAATATAAAAAAGTTCCTAAAAAAGATATGGTTAGAGTAAAAGGGGTGTGGATATATGGGATTACTCAAATCAGTAATTTCACCGGATAATATGCAGTTCGCCTGGGATTCTGTTCAGGAAAACAAAGGCGCGCCAGGTGTAGATCACATCTCTGTGTCAAGGTGGGCGCGCTCCTGGGAGGCAAACCTCGCGCGGCTCTCCGAGCAAATTGAAAAAAAGACCTACCTGCCTAACAAACCAAAACGAATTCAGGTCAATAAATCAAATGGCAAAATCCGAGAAATATCTATACTGACGGTCACTGATCGAGTTGCCCAGAGGGCTTTCTTAAACATTATTGAACCTTTTTTTGAAAATATATTTTTGGGTTGCAGTCATGCTTACCGTAAAAACCGATCCACCTCAACTGCAATCCAACAGCTCATAGCAAATCGGGAGCAAGGATACGAGTTCGTCTTGGATGCCGATATCAAAGCCTGTTTTGATAACATTGACCATGAAATACTTCTTGAACGGTTTTCCAGAAAAATCAGCGATCCGGATATCATTTCTTTATTAACTCTTTGGCTCAAAGCTGGGAGGAAGTTTCGGAAACAAGCTGTCGGGCTTCCCCAGGGTGGGGTTATTTCACCATTGCTATGCAATATCTATTTACATTCATTGGATGCAAAGATGCTTTGTTCACGGAGAAAATACATTCGTTACGCGGATGATTTCATCGCGATGGCACAAACTTACGAAGAAGCGCTTTTAATAAACAATGAAGTTGAAGAATGGCTTCATGTTTTCAAGCTTAAATTCAATCCGGAAAAAACATCCATTACTTCTTTCGATGAAGGTTTCGTTTTTCTGGGCGCTTACTTTTTGCGTGATCAATTCGCTTATACCTATAGGAACAAGAATATAAGTATCAAAGGGAAAAAGCTCCGAAATCTTTACCGTTTTCCACCAGCTTATTATTGAGTAGGGGAAAAATTATGGCAACTCTTTATGTTACAGAACCAGGATCCGTTGTAGAAAAAGAATATGATCGGATTATCATTACCCTTCATAATGAAGTTCTGGAAGCCATCCCTATTCGCAAGCTGGGATCTGTTGTTTTATTAGGCAATATTGGAATAACAACATCAGCCATCAACATGCTTCTTTCGCATGGGGTTAACCTGCATTTCCTAAGTCGGAGTGGAAAAATTCTGGGGGTTTTAGATAGTTATATGAAACCAGAAACTCAATTCATACCCAAGCAATTTGCATTGACTCAGTCTGAGAGCTTCAGGTTAAGCTTTTCTAAACAAGTAGTTTCTGGAAAGTTGTCGAATTATGAAGTCTTCCTCCGACGGCTGCTAAGAAACCGATCAAGCATATTCGATGATTTGGAACAAAAAGAAGCTGACCGCATTATTCATAGCCCTGATCTGATGGATGAAATTAAAGAAAAGGTCAATCACGCGAAGACTATAGATGAAGTAATGGGGTTTGAAGGTTATGCCAGCAAGGAGTATTTCAACGTTTACTTTAATGCCTTTTCTTTCACAAAAGGGATGCGAATCAAAAAGCGACAAAAGCGCCCACCTAAAGACCCTGTCAACTCGATGCTGAGTCTGGGTTACACTTTATTATCCCAGTCGGTTTTATCCGCCATTGTAATTAGTCAATTGGATCCCTTTTTAGGATTTTTCCACACAAACAAACCTGGAAGACCTTCACTGGCTCTTGACTTGATGGAAGAATTCAGGCCAGTCATTGTAGACTCTTTAGTGCTGACTCTTGTGAACAAAGGAATAATCAAACAGAAAGACTTTATCAGAGATCAAAACGGGGCAATGCGTTTTGGCAAGAGAGGGTTTAAGGTTTTTATTTCACAATACCAAAAAAGAATAGATACGCAAACGAAGTATAAGGGAATCGATAAGAAAGTCTCGTATCGCATGATTTTTGAATCCCAGGCTCGGAGCCTGTTAGAGATTATTGAAGGATCTGAATCTGTCTATTTACCCTACCAATGGAAGTGAATATGAGTGAAAACGCTTTTTATCTTGTGGTTTACGACATCACCAATAATAAAAGAAGAAATCGGGTGCATAAACTCTTGCTGGGTTATGGAACACCAGTGCAATATAGTGTTTTTGAGTGTCTGATAACGACAGATGAGAAGAAAGAGCTTGAGAAGAAAATCAGGAAGAGGATTAAACCTCAGCTTGATCATGTTAGATTTTACAGAATATGCGGAGCATGTCAGAAAGAGATTAGCATCATGGGCAGGTCTGAGGTTACAGAAGATAAGAGCTCTTTCGTGGTTTAAAAGGCCTTTTGCGAGCATCTGGGGGGTTAAAGCAGGTTTTTGAGATGCTCGCAAAAATGGAAAAATACACCCCCAGATGTGGGGGTGGGAGGAGAGCTGACGGCAAGATGTGGCGGTCAGAAAAGCCGAATTTGCGAGCATCATCGTTGAAAATTTATTTTTTGAGATGCTCGCGTGGACTTTTAAGGCAATATGTGGGGGTTAATTCACCAAAACATGCTATAATACCCCTAAATCTTGCAGTAGTAAGGAAGCAGTAACCCTTCGGGGTATTGAAACTTAAGAAAACTTTCTAAATATCTGAAAGCCTCTTCGTAGTAAGGAAGCAGTAACCCTTCGGGGTATTGAAACCAGCTTTTCACTCCCCTTTCATGGGAATCTCCTATAGTAATAAACAAAAAGTGTCTTTTGATGTGCACCATGCAGTGATCACATAAATGTTTGGGATAAAATAGGTTAATATTTGCATCTTTATCATTGGCCGGCAGGTATCGCCGGATACTAAGTTAGAGCATTAATACTGATTATGTCAACAACAAATACGCCTGTGAGTCTCATTAGAAATACCAAAGCTTTCATTCTGGATATGGATGGAACTTTCTACCTGAGCAATCAACTCTTGCCAGGGGCTCTGGAATTTCTGGATTATCTGACGGAAAAGGGGATCAGGTTTAGTTTTCTGACCAATAACTCGTCGCGAAATGTGCAGGATTACCAGAGCAAACTGACAAAATTAGGCGTTCCAGAGAAACAGGCGATCGTTTATTCATCAGGCGAGGCTGCCATCGCCTGGTTGAAACGATACCACCCAGGGAGGCGCGCATTTGTGCTGGGGACGCCCAGCCTGCAGCAGAGCTTTTTGGAATCAGGAATCATCCTGGATGAAAAGGATCCGGAGATCGTGGTGCTGGGTTATGACACCACGCTTACTTATGACCGCCTGACCCTGTTTTGCGACTTCGTGCGCGCGGGCAAGCATTATATTGCCACTCATCCCGATATCAATTGTCCGGTTGAAGGCGGGTATGCTCCGGATGCCGGGGCAATGATCGCGCTGATCAAGGCGTCTACAGGCAGAGAACCGGATTTGGTGATCGGTAAGCCAAATAAGTTCATAGTTGAGCTGTTGGCTGCCAAATTAGGGGTGGCGGTAAAGCAGATGACTATGGTGGGGGACAGGCTCTATACCGATATCGCACTGGGCAAAACCGCCGGCGTGCAGACTGTGCTTGTTTTGTCCGGGGAGACAGCCCGTGAGGATTTGAAAGGATCAGAATTTCAGGCGGATCTGGTTTGTGAGGACCTGGCTGAGCTGCTGCGATACCTCGGGGAATCATAAAATAATCTGCAAGCACTATAAAAGTAATTAAGTTGCAACAATCACCACTGATTTTGGGAAATAAAAAAAGAGGCGACGATGGGATTTGAACCCATGATGAGGGTTTTGCAGACCCTTGCCTTTCCACTTGGCCACGTCGCCAGTCTTTATTAAAAAACTGATACGCCTATCATATCAGTTTTCAAGAGCGGGCGATGGGGCTCGAACCCACGACCTTCTCCTTGGCAAGGAGACGTTCTACCAATTGAACTACACCCGCATGTTAATCTGCCCAGCCTCCCGGCTGGAGCAAAAATATTAGCATAGGACACCAGAAATGTCAATCAATTCGCATTAGTTCAATGTGAGGGGGTCAGCATATGGTATACAGTTTGTGAACTGGAATTATACTCAGTACAGAGATCGAGGTCTGGAACAGGATATACAGACATCGGAGGCAGAATAGGTTTATTCTAATCGTTGGCAGGGTATGCAGAAACCCTGAAAATAAAAAACAGACTTGCCTGCCTGGCAAGCCTGTTCATAAGATTAAAGAACCGCGGAAAGCTATTCTACCATTCCTTCCAAATATGCCCCTACACCAACCCCAAAGCGGGAAAGTTTGCCAAAATGGTGCAGGGTGCGTTCAATGGCGCTGAGGGCGACGACCATGGTCTGTTTGTCAATATGCCCCATGTGACCCAGGCGGAACATCTTGCCTGCGTAATTGGCAAGTCCTCCAGCCACAATCACACCTTCCTCGTACAATTTGGCCCGGAACTCAGCATCATTAATGCCTTCGGGGTAGATCACATTGCTTAGGGTGACAGCACGGCAATCCTTATCCGCCAGAATGGTGAACCCCATTTTTTCCAGAGCAGCTTGCGCGGCCAAACCATTCTTTTTGTGCAATGCACAGCGTTTTTCCAGCCCGATTTGATTGATCAGGCGCACACTTTCCTTGAGCGCCCAAACCAAATTGACAGCCGGAGTGGCGAAATACTTTGAAGGGTCGTCCATGACAGGCAGCCATTTCTCAAAATCAACATAGTACTCAGGGATCGTGCCGAGTGAGGTGCGCCTGGCAAGAGCTTTGGGGCTGGCCCACAGTATCAGGAGGCCCGGGCAGACGCCAAAAGCTTTCTGCGTTCCGGTGAAGAGCACATCAATGTGCATCTTGTCCACATCCTCCGGCTCTGCGGCAGTGGCGCAAACACCATCCACAATGTAGAGGGTCTCAGGAAAAGCCTGAAGCATCTCACCGATCTCAGAAATGGGCGCGCAAACGCCAGTGCTGGTATCCACATGCGTCACGGTGATGGCGCTGTAGGACTTCTTCTCCAGCTCTGCCTTAATTTCCTCAACTGGCACAATCTTGCCCCATTCACTCTGCAAAACGGTCACTTGCAAGCCCTTGCGTTCGCACATGTCGATAAAACGGTTGCCGAAGAAGCCATGGCTGACGATGAGAATGCTGTCTCCGCGTTTGGTCAGGTTGGCGATGGCCATTTCCATGGCGAGTGTGCCTGTGCCGGCAACGACAAAGCATTTGCCTGAACAATTGAACATTTTGTTCAGATCGTCAATCACACTTTTGAAATCTTTTACGAACCGCGGATCACCAAAGGCTTGGATTTCGCGCCCCATTTCATTCTGAATAGTTCTTACTACGGGGGTAGGACCAGGAATCATGACTAATTTTTCCATCATATCTCCTTATTACGAGTAAATTGGTGGCTCTTTGCCATCTTTATTCTAAGCCAAAACGGATTTTTAGGAAGAGGCAAAACCTCAATACAAGAAAAGCGGCCTGATTTCACCTCGAGGACAATGAATAATGGAACTTCTTCAGACATAGCCAGTTGAAAGGCCAAACTCCGGTTCTGAACCCAAAAGTTAACAAAAAAAGTAAGACCCATTAAATCTGGTTTTCAGAATATACTATTTTAAAACCAGAAAAAACAAGGAGTCAATATGTCCAAGACAATCGAAGATCTGCAGACCGCTTTTGCTGGTGAGAGCCAGGCCTATCAGAAATACATCAACTTTGCCAAACGCGCCAACGCAGACGGATACAAGAATATCGCCAAACTATTTGAAGCCACTGCCGAAGCGGAGAGAATTCACGCCGCCGGCCACATGCGCGCCTTGCAAGCTGTTGGCGACACCTTAAAGAACCTCGAGGCTGCCATTGCCGGTGAGACGTATGAATACAAGGAAATGTACCCACCTATGCTGGAAGAGGCCATTAAGGCAAATCATGCAGCCAAGACAATGTTTGGTTTCGCTGTAGAAGCTGAAGAGGTACATGCCAAACTCTACACCAAGGCATTGGAAGCTGTTCGGGAAGGAAAAGATCTGGATGTCAGTGAGTTTTACCTTTGCCCGTTCTGTGGTTACATCGAGTTAGGCAAACGCCCTGATGAATGCCCGATCTGCCATGCCAAGGGTGAAAAGTTCGAGAAGTTTTCCGTCAACTGAAAATCTCTAGTACACACTGTTCATGCGCGCCGCTTGTCCTTACGGGTGACGCGCATGACACTTATTTTAGTCGGATGGTTAAAGGGGCCCGGGTCCGCGGGCGGCTGACTGCGGATCGTCTCTTCAAAACCTATAAAATCCTGGGGGACGTCTATCCTTTTCTCGAATTGGATGTAGCCTGACCTGACCAGGATGCGTAATTGATCCATGACGACTGATCCTGGAATAAAAAGTCCATTATTGATCACAATCAACAAGCCCTCGTGGGCAACCAGGGGGCGCACTTTATTGACCAGCCCCAGCCAGTTCCTGGTGAGGTCCACTTTCCCGGAACTGGATTCAGAGTAGATCGAGGGGTCCAGGATGACGCAATCGAATAATCGCCCACCCCGCTTAAGTTTACTCACGGCACGAAAGAAGTCGCTCACCAGCGTCTGCATGCCGATCAGATGATTGAGCCTTTGCGATTCTTCCGCCAGTTCAAGATAACGGGCTTCGCGGTCGGTCTGAAGAACTGAACTTGCCCCTCCGGCGAGCGCGGCAATGCCTAACGAGCCTGTGTAGGCAAAACAATTGAGCACTGATTTTCCAGCAAGATTGTTTTTGAGCCATTGGCGCAAACCGCGCGTATCCAGATAAAAACCTTCGTCCTGATGCAAGCGCAGGTCCAGGGCATAGCGGGTCTGATACTCCTCGATCCAGGCAGGCAGATGGCCCCCCCATGCAAAAACGCCTCTGCGCTCTGCATCGCTGTTAGCAGCGCGGGTTTTCACCAATGCGCTATCTGCCAGAGCAAGGGATTGGCAGACTTTGAGGGCGGTGTCCAGCCACGGGCGGAGAGACTCCGGCGTGCGGGAATAGTTGCTGAACACGAGTGTTTGAGCGTAGATGTCAATTGTCAGATTAGGGAGTCCTTCATAAAAGCCATTAAAGAGCCTCAGTGCCGCAGCGGGTCCGTTGGCCGCGAGTAAGGTCTGGCGGGAATCAATGCAGGTTCTCAGATGCTCAGAGAATTGAGCAATATCACCTGATATATCCGCATTTTTGTTGGACTGCATACGTTACAATATCCTCTAACGAATGATACCATCCAGAGGGCTGCATGATTGAATTATTAAGTAACCTTTCTCCAACAGTCCAGGCGCTCATTGGCACCCTGTTTACCTTTGGCTGCACCGCGTTGGGCGCGGCAGGTGTCTTTTTGGCCAAGGATATCAACAAACGGGTTCTCAACGGCATGCTTGGTTTTGCATCTGGGGTCATGATTGCGGCCAGCTATTTTTCGCTGCTGGCTCCAGCGGTCGCGCTTTCTGAAGATTTGGATGTACCAGTCTGGCTGCCAGCGGTCTCAGGTTTTCTGCTTGGAGGTTTTTTTCTGTTACTGGTCGATAAACTCCTGCCTCACCTGCATCCAGGTGAGAAAAACCCTGAAGGGGTCAAAAGCAACTGGCAGCGCAGTTTGCTGCTGGTGATCGCGATCACGCTGCACAACATACCGGAAGGGCTGGCTGTCGGCGTGGCATTTGGAGCGGCGGCTGCCGGGCTGGGAGATGCCTCTCTTAGCGGCGCTATCGCGCTGGCACTGGGCATTGGCATCCAGAATTTCCCGGAAGGGTTGGCTGTCTCAGCCCCTTTAAGGCGGGAGAAGATAAGCCGTTGGAAGGCATTTCTGATGGGCAGCGCATCCGGTATCGTTGAGCCTGTTGCAGCTGTTATTGGCGCTGCTGCAGTAGCTTCGATGCGCACGATGCTGCCATACGCATTGGCGTTCGCGGCTGGCGCAATGATCTATGTGGTGGCTGAAGAGCTTATACCGGAGTCCAAACGCGAATCAGCGGATCATTCCGATATCCCCACAATTGGTGTCCTGCTGGGTTTCGCGGTGATGATGCTGCTGGATGTGGCTTTAGGATAATTTCTGCCAAACCTGATAAAGCGCTAAATCACCTGTTTTTCCGTCTGAATAAAACTCATCTTTAAGGCTTAAAGCTGCCTGGTTTCCCAGCGCAGCAAGTTCTGAAGATGTAAATTCGTGCACATAACGCAAGGCTGGCTGACCGGTTTGTTCCTGGGCACGCCAGTCCATGAGCAGATCGTTTTCAGCCATAACTTTTGGATCAATTCCAATGGAATCCCAGGGCTGCAAGCGTGCTTTTAGTTTCGGGCTGTTGCGAAGCTGCCAGACTGAAAGATAAAAAAAACCGTCAGGCTTTAAGAGATGTGAGATCTGGTTGAAGAAAAACTGCTGCAAATCCAGGCTGGGGATATGGTGGAGCATCGCAAAGCATGTAATGACCTCAAACTGCTGTTCTTTCACCAGTGGCCATTGGAGGTCACTGAGATCTGCACAGACAAGCTGTGTTCGGTGAGCACCTGCTTGCGTTGATTTAAACCGCGCGTCTGCGAGGAGGGAAAGATCCTGATCAATCCCAAGATACTCGCCTTGGTAACCTGCTGCGTGGAGCGCGAGTCTGAATGTGCCATTCCCGCACCCAAGATCAAGGACCTTTGCCTGGGGGGAAATGTTTTTGACAACGCGTCTGACACCCGGTTGGGCAGTGTGGCGTGAGCGGGAGAAGTCTGCTGCTGTTCTGGCGTAAAACTCCTTATTCAGCTGCAGAAGTTTACGGGCAATTTCGTGCTGCATGCGTTTGAGTATATCAGGGTTACTGGGTTTCCTGAGTGCCAGAGGTTACAATACAAACATGACAAACGCAAAGGAATGGCGGGCCAAAAGGGTCTATTCCCAATCCGATATGAAGCTGGCTGCTTTGGTATTGGACGCGCTGCGGCGGGGTGAGCCGCTGCGAAGCGCTCTGCGTGCCAACCCCCTGCCGGAAGGGGGCTTTCTGGCAAAACACGCGCTTGTGGCTGAATACCGCCGTCAGGTGAGCGAAGAGCTCATCGAAGAAGACCCGGTACTTCTGGCTGCCATCCGGATGAAGCCGGTACGAACCCTCTCCGGCGTGACCACCATCACAGTGCTCACCAAGCCCGAACCCTGCCCTGGGGCTTGCATCTTTTGCCCGACTGTGGAAGGTATGCCGCAGTCTTATCTGCCCGATGAACCGGGCGCGCGGCGCGGTGTGGAAAACCAATTTGACCCTTACCGGCAGGTGAGTTCGAGACTCAAAGCGCTCTACGATGTGGGCCACCCGATCGACAAAATAGAACTTCTCATTTTGGGAGGGAGTTGGGATGCCTACCCTCCGCACTACCGGGAGTGGTTTGTTCGCCGCTGTTTTGAAGCGCTCAATGGCGAGAACGCGGAAGATAACCTGGGCGAGGTGCAGCTGGAAGCAGTTCAGGCACGTAACGTTACAGCCGCGAGCCGCAACGTAGGACTGGTTGTGGAAACACGGCCAGACCTGATCAGTGTGGACGGGCTCTTGCATATGCGTCGGTTGGGGGTGACAAAGATCCAAATCGGCGTGCAGAGCATGGATGACCATATTTTGGAGCTCAATCAGCGCGGTCACACGGTGGAGGAAACCATCCAAGCGGCCAGACTGATGCGGGCTGCCGGGTTTAAGATCGTTGCACACTGGATGCCCAATTTATTGGGCGCGACGCTTGAGAGCGACAAAGCTGATTACGCCCGGTTATGGGAAGTTGGCAGTATTCAACCGGATGAACTCAAAATCTACCCGTGCCAGCTGCTGGTATCCGCGCAGCTCTACAACTACTGGCAGCAAGGCGAGTATCAACCTTATACAGAGCAGGAACTCCTGACACTGCTTGCGGCTATTAAACCCAGTACGCCTCGCTACTGCCGGATCAATCGTGTTGTGCGGGACATCCCTTCCACCAATGTTGTAGACGGCAGCCGGAATACCAGCCTGCGGCAGGATGTTGCCCTCGAGATAAAGCGGCAGGGAATGAGTTGTACTTGCATCCGCTGCCGCGAACTCAAAGGCGCTCGGTTGGATGAAAGCAGGCTAGCCCTGAATGACCTGGGCTATCAGGCTGCAGGCGCGTATGAGCATTTTCTCTCGTTTGACACAGCTGAGGACCGACTGGCGGGCTTTCTTCGGTTGAGCTTGCCTGAGGGGAACTCTAACTTTATCACACCGGAGTTGGAGGGTGTAGGGATCATCCGTGAAGTGCATGTGTTCGGGCAGTCACTGGGTGTGGGGACCGAGCAGAGCGGGGCAGCGCAGCACATTGGACTGGGCAGCCGACTCATTGAAGAAGCCGAGCGACTCACCCTGAAAGCCGGTTTTCAAAAACTTGCCGTCATCGCTGCTGTGGGAACGCGGGAGTATTACAGCGCGCGCGGGTTCAAGCAGGGGGAACTCTATATGGTTAAGGAACTAAAAGGCTGACCCTTTCGGATCAGCCTCTTTCAGACTATTGCTTTTATTTTTTACCGGGAAGGTAAGAGGCAAGTCTGGCAGCAAAATTGACAACATTGACGGACTGCAGCCACACTTTTCCTGGCCCGGTTACCACGGAGAGGAACAAACCCTCGCCGCCGAAGAGCACATTGGTGAAACCTTTAACTGTTTCAACATCGTACTGCACGCGGGATTCCATCAAGGCCAGATTGCCGGTATCAATTTTGAGGCGTTCACCTGGGGCAAGGTCCTTTTCCACGATGGTGCCATCCAGTTCAAGGAAGACTAGACCGCGACCGGTATAACGCTGCATGATGAAACCTTCGCCGCCAAACAATCCAGCTCCCACCTTGTTAACATGCGTGGAGAGCTCCACACCCTGGGTCGCGCACAGGAAAGCGGATTTCTGGGCGATATATTCCTTGGTTCCATCCAATTCAAGTACCATGATCGTGCCCGGGAAGGTTGAGGCCAGAGTCATTTCGGCTCCGTTTTGCTTGGCGGTGTATGTGGCCATGAATAAGGACTCACCGGTAAGCATCCGCCCCAGTCCCTTCATCAGGCCGCCGCGGACATTGGTGGACATATCAAAATTATCGGTCATCCAGGTCATGCCGCCGGACTGAGTGTAGATGCTCTCACCGGCATTGAATTCAATTGTAACGGCGGGGAGTTTATCCCCAAACAACTTGTAACGCATAAAGTCTCCTCTTTTTAAACTATTATAAGTTTTGTCCTAATTATAATAAATACTTGCTGATCTGAGCAGATCAACCCAGATCGGGTATCGGTTTGGTCGTTTCATCCAATTCTTCTGCTCCGCCATTTTCCCCACCATTGAAAGGGCTGGAGCCGTAATTCCGCTGTTCAATTCGCGTGATCATGTCCAGGCGGCGCTGATGGCGGTCGCCTTCATAGGAAGCATTCAGCCATCCTTCCACGATCAGGGTGGCCAGGCCTGAAGCTACCACACGTCCGCCCATGCAAAGGACATTGGCATTGTTATGCCGCTTGGCAAGAATGGCTGAATAAGGTTCACTAACCACTGCCGCGCGGATATTGGGGAATTTGTTGGCGCTGACAGACATACCGATGCCGGTACCGCAAACCAGGATCCCGCGATCAAATTGACCGGAAAGGATGGCTTTGCATACTTTCTCGGCAATACGGGGATAGTCGCATGACTCGGTTGTATCAGTGCCAAAATCCTCATAAGGGATCATCCGACTGTCCAAATAGGGCAGGATACTCAATTTCAAAGGCAATCCTGCGTGATCACTACCAATGGCTAATTTCATTCTTCACCTTCCTTGTTTTCAGTTAGGGAGATTATAACGGAGAACGCAGAGGTTCCAGAATTTCCTGTCTGACCTTATTAATAGATATTGTAAAGGAATTTGTCTGTATGGCTTGACTCACACAAAAACACTGATAAGATAATATAAAAACCGACCAGTCGGTATAATTGAGGAACTGGACAAATGACAACAAAAAGATCAATCGACAAAATCACTGAATCCGCCATGTATCTCTTTTCAACGAATGGCTACGATGCCACCAGCGTGCATGAGATCTGTCAGCACGCAGGCGTGAGTAAGGGAGCTTTCTATTACTACTTTGAATCAAAGCAGCGTCTGTTCTCTACACTTGTGGAAAACTGGACGGTGGAAATAGGCGAGATGCTTGCGGAAATCCGGGAAGAAAAAGCTGACCTGAAATCAGAAATCATTGCCATGGCAGGCAAGGCAGAAATGGTTTTTAAGGCTGCACCAGCGGGATTTCCAATTCTGATTGAATATTGGCGCAACACACGTGAAGACCCCAATCTGTGGGCACAATCTGTCAAACCGCTTAATTACTACCTAAACTTCTTCCGCGACACAGTCGAAAAAGGAAAGCAGGATGGGTCTATCAACCCAGCCATTGATACGGAAGATATAGCTAAATTGCTGCTTTCCGTATCACTTGGTTATGCATTTCAAGCTGTATTTTCGAGCGGTGAGGAATGTTGGTCTGGGATCTCACAACGCGGTTTCAAACTTATTTTTGAAGGATTAGAGCATGCATAAAGTAAGTACACTTATTACCGGAGGGGCTGGTCATCTTGGCAATGCACTGGTCAGGGAACTGCTTAATCAGGGTGAAAAGGTGCGTGTATTAATACTGCCCGGAGAGAAGACTGTCTCGTTGGAGGGTTTGGACGTAGAGAAGGTTGAAGGGAACATCCTTGACTTGGAGAGCTTGAAACGAGCCATGGACGGGATACACCGCGTGTTCCACATGGCGGGTCTGGTTGGAATCACAAAAGATAAAACTGACCTTATGCGCAGAGTGAATGTTGGCGGCACCGCAAATGTGATTCAGGTTGCGCGAGAAGCGGGCGTGGAGCGAATGATCTATACAAGTACCGTTCATGCTTTAAAAGCTTCGGACGATGGCGGTCCAACAGATGAATCTTTGGGCTTTAATACGGAAAACCCCCATGGTGACTATGACCGCACCAAAGCGGAGGCGTCAGTTTTGGTACAGCAGGCGGCTAAAGATGGGATGGATACCGTTATTACCTGCCCAACTGGTGTGATTGGCCCTTATGACTTCAACCGCTCAGAATTGGGTGGCTTTATCCTCTCCTGGATGAAGAAGTCGCTTCCTCTCTCAATCAACGGTCAATATGATTTTGTGGACGTGCGTGATGTTGCCATTGGTCACCGTCTGGCGGCGGATAAGGGCAGGAAAGGCGAAGCCTATTTATTGACAGGCCACCAATTAACGATTACCAGGTTCCGGGAGCTGGTGCATAAAGCGGCTGGGTTCCGTTTGCCCCTCTTTACCGTGCCAAACTGGTTGGCTGGCGCGGCAACACCCCTGGCAGAAGTGTACTATCGATTAACCAAGACAAGGCCGCGCTTTACGAGTTACGCATTGTATACCTTGCAAGGGAACTCGGTGTTTTCAAGCGGGAAGGCTTTGAAGGAGTTAGGTTACAGTCCCCGGCCGATCGAGGAAACGATGCGGGATACGGTTGCCTGGTGGAGAGAAAACAGTCTTAGAACCCAAGAAGGTTTAAGAACGGATGGTTTAAAAGGCAATTGATATCTCTGGAAAGGATGATGGAGAACCAGTCTTAGCGGCTGGTTTTCTTTTTTGCTATAACCACAATATCGCTGCTGGCTGAGTTATCAAAGGTATCACCTGCCATACTGCCATACCAGCTTGTGTCTTCAAAACCGCTTTCATGCAACGCGCTATCGAGCAAATTGCTGGTAATCGGGAAGAGACGGGTGGAAGTGAGCTGGGATTTCCAGGGTTGGTGTTTCTCCTTTTCCAAGGTAAGAATGTTGAATTGAAGATAACCATTGGGTTCAAAATCATAAAAGCGCATGAAAACCCATTCTTTGCCTGAGCGCGAGAGCGCTAGCGGCTCCATCCAACGTTTCTTTTCCTGCATCACGCAATCGAAATTGTGCATTTGAATAAAAACAATACCTGCGGATTTAAGCATGGCAGAAAAGTCTCTGAGGCATTTATTGAGGGCTCTGATGGACTCAACATGGGGGAGCGAATTACCGAGGCAGAGCACAGCATCAAAATCTCTCCTTTTGTCGAAAGCCGCAAAGGTGTTACCAAATCCCGAAGTTCTGAAATCAATACGCTGGTCAGCTGCGTGCGCGTTGGCATTCGCCAGGCTGACCATCTCATGGGAAATATCGGAGCCAGCTACATCGAAACCTTCCTGTGCCAGGGCGATGGCATGCTGCCCGGTTGCGCAGGCACTATCTAAAATCTTGATCTTGTCTCGGGCAGGTCCCAACTGATCCAAAGTGGAGAGGAGAAAGGGCATTTCGAAATCGAGGCGGTGCGGCCAGTTGACAAAAGTGTCGTAATATTGAGCAAACTGATCATACATTTTACGTTTCCTCCCTCAGATATGGCTGGCAGAGCGGACAGAAATGGGTACCCCGCTGACCAACGACAATTCTTTCGATGGGTTGACCGCATTGGGGACAAGGCTTGCCGGATTGTTGATAAACGTTGAAATAGTTCTGGAAATTTCCACCACCATAAACCCAATCAATGCTGGATCCGTTATGATCGATGCCGGCCTGCAGGGTTTCACGGATGGATTTCAAGAGAAGTCGGGCTTGGCTTGCTGTTACGCGATTGGAGAGGGTAAGGGGATGGAGACCTGCGCGAAACAAGGCCTCGTCAGTATAAATATTCCCAAGCCCCGCGAGGAAGCTTTGGTCCATCAGAAGGGGTTTCAGTTGCCTTTTATGTTTTCTCAGCCTTCTAAAGAATTGCTCTTCTGTAAGCGCTGGGTCGAATGGCTCGGGACCTAATTTGGACAGTACTGAAGCAGGATTGGCTGCCAACCAGAAACGTCCGAACTTGCGGGTGTCGTTAAAAACCAGGCGCGACTGATTATCGAGATGCACATGCAGGCGGTCATGAGGGCGCGGAGGCGGAGAATCGTATTCTGATGAAAGCTCAGGTTCAACAAACAAATTCCCGCTCATGCGCAAATGAAAAAGCAGGGTTCCCTCGTCCAAACCGATCAGGAGGAATTTGCTGCGCCTGCCCAGGGTTTCAATTTTCCTGCCGATCAGAAATGATGTGAAAACATCCGGTGCAGGGTCTGCCAGGCTGCCTGGATTAAACAATGAGACAGCATTAATACGCCTGCCGGGAAGAGAGGGACTGTCCGGGGAGCCGTTAGTCAATATCCTGCGTATCGTCTCTACTTCAGGTAGTTCCGGCATTTATACCGTAAATTTCGTTTCCTTTTTACTCGTTGAACAACGCCCCGACACTTGTACCTTCATTCGCACGGCGGATTACCTCAGCCAGCAAGGGACCTATGCTCAAAACGACCACCCGGTCGCCAAAGGCTGCCTTTTGCTGGGCATTCATGGGAATGGTATTAGTGGTGATAAAGCGTTTAACTGGCTGAGCAGCCAAGCGTTCTGCCGCATTGGCGGACAGGACCGGGTGAATGAATACGACATAAATGTCTCTGGCTCCGTTCAGTTTGGCCAGTTGGATGGCCTGGCACATGGAGCCTCCGGTATCAATCTCATCATCGATGAGGATGATATCCCGGTTCTTGACATCTCCGATGATGGAGAGGGCTTCCGTGTGGTCTTTGTTATCAATGCGCCTCTTCTCGATGAAGGTGAGCGGCAGATCCAGTGCCTGGGCGTAGCGACGAGCATGCTTTGCAAAGCCGAGATCAGCCGTCAGGAAGACCGGATTAACCAGATCCGGGAGCATCTTCATGAGGTAGGGTTTAAGAATATGATACGCAGAGAGGACGTCTCCCGGTATTGAGAAAAAGCCCTGGATCTGACCTGCGTGTAAGTCCATAGTCATATAGCGTTCCGCTCCGGCAACCTCAATCATATCTGCCACCAAACGCGCGGTAATGGGCACACGCGGCTGGTCTTTGCGGTCTGAACGGCCGTAGCACATATAGGGAACAACAGCAGTGATCCGGCCGGCTGAGTCTAATTTGAGGGTTTGTGTAAGGATAAGCAGTTCCATCAGATTGCGGTGTACAGGGATGGAGGTTGTCTGGATGACGTAGCAGTCCTGACCTCGCACGGAGGAGTGCAGTTTCACGAAAAGATTGTCGTTGGTAAATTTAATTATATCCCGGCCTGAGAGAGGGATACCAAGAATATCAGATATTTCCTGGGCCAACTCCATTGAAGCAGTGCCCGCGAAGAGGTGAATATTTCCGTATAACATACCGTGATGCTGCTTAGTACTTGCCATTGCATTTACCCTTTCTTGCTCGAGATATTAGCCCATTCCGGGCGTAAGATACTCATCAGATGGACATCCTGATATTCTCCATTAACAAAATGAGCTTCCCGCATGGTGCCTTCGTGAATAAAACCCACTCTTTCATAAGCACGGATACCGCGGGCATTGGACGCATGCACGCGCAGGTAGATGCGGTGGAAATTGAGCGTGTAGAAACCATGTTTCAGGAGCACACGAATCGCGTCGGAACCGTAACCTTGGCTCCAATAAGCTTTTTCACCGATCCCGATGCCTATTTCCGCGGAACGTGAGTTCTGGTTGATGTCGTGAAAGGCGATTGTCCCGATGGGCTGCCAGACCATATCACTGTTGGGGTCATTGGGAGGAATGCGGGCCTCGATAACCAGAACATGGGTATCTATTGGACCCTTGATCATAGATTCAAACCAGGCTTCTTCATCTGCCAACCCCATGACCTTCTGGTTTCCAAGATTCTCTGTGAATTCGGGGTCGGCAAACCAACGCACAAAGGTTGGCAGATCCGTGCGTTCCGAGGCTCTTAAGCGAACTTTTTCACCATATAGCCAGGGCATCATGCTCCTTTAGGGGTTCAACCGGTTAGGACCCCTGAACAGATAGACTGCTTCACGGATATTGGGCAGATCCAACATGACCATAAGCAGCCGGTTGAGACCGAGACCCATGCCACCGTGGGGTGGGCAGCCGTATTTGAAGAAGTTCAGATAATCCTGCAACGGCTCAAGGCTGAGTCCTTTTTCCAATGCCTGAGCTTTTAAGACTTCATAGCGGTGTTCACGCTGCGCACCAGTGGTGATTTCCAGACCACGGCCCAACAGATCAAAGCTGCGCGTGAGATGCGGTTTGTCCGCAAGACGCATGTGATAGAAGGCGCGAACAGTGGCTGGCCAATCCGTTACGAACACAAAATCGTGACCAAATTCCTGCTTGATGTAAGCACCCAAAGCTCTTTCCGCGCCAGGATCGAGGTCGCCTTTGCGCTCAGGGGGTAACTTATAACCAAGTTTCTTCAGAACATCATAGGCTTCTGCCATTGTGATGCGGGGAAAGGGCAGGCTGGGCACCTTTAACTCAACCCCGAAGGTTTCCTGTATCTGGGCAGTGTGTTTATCTGCCACACCCTGGTAAGCAGCCGTGAGCCATGTTTCAAGCTCTTTCATTACATCTTCGTGACTTTCCACCCAGGAAATTTCCATGTCCACACCAGTGAATTCCGTCATGTGGCGGGAGGTAAAGGATGGGTCGGAACGGAAGACCGGACCGATCTCAAAAACTTTTTCGTAGCCTGCTGACATAGCCATTTGCTTGTAAAACTGGGGAGACTGTGCCAAATAAGCCGTGGTCTCGAAGTAAGGCATGGAAAAGACCTCCGCACCGCCTTCGCTTGGAGTACCGATGATCTTGGGAGAGTGCATTTCGATGTAGTTGTGCTCGATCCACCAATTGCGCATAGCCTGCTCGAGAGTGGTCTGGATTTCGAAGATCAAGCGGTTGCGGTCACGCCGCAGATCCAAATAACGCCAATCCATGCGGAAGTCCTGATCCGGCAAAGTTTCGGCAAAGGGTTCAAAGGGCAGGGGCAGTTCAGCGTTGTTCTCGACCGTCACACTTTCCAATTGGATTTCAATTCCACCCAATTTGACGACCTCATTCTCCACAACCGTACCGGAAAGGGTCAGAGCGGACTCGGTGCCAATGGCAGAAATCTTCTCCGCCAATTCAGGGTTACCTTTTTTCCAATGTGCCACCTGAACAGCGCCTGTGCGATCACGCACAACAAGGAATTGCATTGATTTTTGGTCTCTAAGTACCTGCATCCATCCTTGGACGGTAACATGCTCGCCAATAT
Organism: Anaerolineaceae bacterium; assembly: GCA_040772525.1. Lineage (GTDB taxonomy): Bacteria > Chloroflexota > Anaerolineae > Anaerolineales > Anaerolineaceae > Mesolinea. The sequence continues at coordinate 1,699,730 of JAXGXZ010000001.1, forward strand.
GGTCCTTCAGGTCTTTTATGAAGGTTCGTTCCATGATTAACTCCGTTGTATGATGTCAGGTGAAATTATAACGCCATTAACCTGTTCAGGGCTTCTTTAGGCGAAATCTCACGGCGGATTAGCTTGGCGATGACTGCCTCAATCTCTTTTTGAGAAGCATTTTTCTGCCAGGCGCGGTACAGGCTTTGTGAAAGCTGGCGTTCCAGGGAACGCCGCAGGATCTCATGATCTTTGATCTGAAAGGTACCGCTTTTTACCAGATAATCTTTATGCTTGAGAATCGTCTTCACAACATTATGTATGCCCTCCTGTTGGGAAGCAATCGTTTTGTGGACGGGGGGTGTCCATATGAGTGGATCCGCATGCGTTTCTTTAGGACGATTGCCAATCTCCTGTAAGGCATGCTTGCTGGCAATGAGTTCGCGGGAAGGCTTACCCATGGCGATCATTGTTTTGAGATTTCGAAGGGTCTGGTCCGCACCGGGATGGTCGGCCTTGTTGATTACCAGTATATCAGCAACCTCAAGAATCCCAGCCTTGATACTCTGTATGTCATCACCCAGGCCGGGAACGTCCACGACGATGGTTGTGTGCGCGAGGTTCACGATGTCCACCTCGGACTGTCCCGCGCCAACAGTTTCGATGAAAATGAGGTCGTAACCTGCGGCGTCAAAAATCTGGCTGAGAGCTTCGGTTCGTTCCGCCAGACCGCCCAAAGCTCCGCGTGATGCCATGGACCGGATAAAAACGCCCGGGTCCGACTGGGTGTCAAGCATGCGCACGCGGTCCCCTAGTATAGCGCCTCCTGAAAACGGACTGGTGGGGTCCACGGCAAGGACAGCCACTTTTGGTTTGGAATCAAGCTCGCGGAATGCCTTAACCAGCGCATTCACCAAGGTGCTTTTTCCGGAGCCGGGAGGTCCGGTGATGCCTATTTTGTGCGCCTTACCGGTTGAACTGAAGAGGGCATCCAAGTAACCTTCGCCCTGCATGGTCTTGGCTTCGACAGCAGTTAAGATGCGAGAAAGGGCAAGTCTGTCGCCCTTTCTGATTTTTTCGAGCAGTTCAGCTTCCACGATAGTCAGTTGATTTCTACAGCCTGGTGAATGTCCTCACAGACAGTGCGGGTGTTGGTGCCTGGTCCATAGACCTTTCTGACGCCAGCCGCAAGGAGACCCGGAATATCATGTTCAGGGATGATACCACCAAGGAAAACAATCACATTTTCCTGTCCGTTATCTCTCAATTTCTTGATCACCTCCGGAACCAAGGCATTATGCGCGCCGGAAAGAATGGAAAGACCTACCACGTCCACATCTTCCTGCAATGCAGCCTCGGCGATCATATCCGGTGTCTGGCGCAGTCCGGTGTAGATCACTTCCATGCCGTCGTCCCTTAAGGCACGTGCGACTACTTTGGCACCTCTGTCATGCCCGTCAAGCCCGGGTTTGGCAATCAACACGCGAATTTTCTGATCTTTCATTGTTTCTCCTCCGAACATGGAAGAATTATACCAAGTCGAGACTTTTTTACCCCTAATGTAACGAGGAATCGAACTTACTTGCTCCCATAATGGACACAATTTCGCCAATATAAAGCCGATGATAGTCCTTATTGGGATACTGGTTCTCAATTACCAGGTCCAGGAACTGATTCGGATCCATATCCATCCAGCTGATCTTGCGGCATTCAATGGAGAGCTCAGCCTGTTCGAAAGTAGGTGTTTGCACTTCCAAGGCAGTGATTGGAGTTAGTTTGGTCTGGGAGAGCTTGTCGCCATCCCGTCCGGAGTGAGTGCCAAGGTAAGTCAGATCGTCCTGAAAACCGTCCGGAAAGGCGGTCACAGTAAAATCGGGATACTTCTCCATGAAACCATAGGTATATCGGGTAGGTCGGACAGGGGCAACGAAAACAGGTTTGTTCCAAAGGTTACCGATCAGTCCCCAACCGATAATCATGGCATTGTAATTGCCTTTCTGAAAATTGCCCGCGCACAGAACCATAGTTTGTTTGCGCAACAGGTGCGGAGGGCGAACGAGGAGGTCAAAAGGATCTATGTTATGAAGGGTCATTGTGGCTCCTTAGTGTGATATTTTCAATTGCAGTAATAATTCTACTCAATTCTTCAACCTGGCCTGTGATGTATAATTTTGAATTGTGAGTGATGAGACAATTTTCGCTAACCTGAAGAATCATCTGCCCCTGATTCTACGCTGGACCGGAACTATCTTGGCGTTGGCAATCCTGGTTTACCTTTTTCGCAGGACAGGTTGGGAAGAGATACTAACGCAGGTTAAACAGCTCTCAGGTTGGCGGATTGCAGCCTGCCTCATACTCATCTTTATTTCCCGGCTAGCAACCTGGGGGCGCTGGCATACCTTATTGGTTGCGCAACAAAAAATACGCTGGCAGGACAGCCTTAAACTCACTTTCGCGGGGCTTTTTGCTTCCAATGTGCTGCCAACGACGATTGGAGGTGATGTGGCCAGACTGGCTGGCGCGATGCGAATGGGAGTGGATGGAGCGCTGGCTGCGGCTTCGCTGGTCGCAGACCGTTTGGTAGGCATGACAGGTATGGCATTGGCAGCTCCCTTCGCTTTACCTGCTCTGTTAGTCTACCTCGGTTCAAAATCACAGAGTGGTGTTCAGCCTTTGCTGGCGGCAGGTATCTTAGGCAAGATCCGGAATAAGGTTGTTCAGGCGATCAAGGGCGTCTTTTCAAATTTGCGCTATTGGCTGCGAAAGCCATTAGTTTTGCTCAAAGCGCTTGGTTTTACCTTCATCCACATGCTTTGTACCTTTCTGGTTGTGAAAATACTGATTGAAGGTATGGGCGAAACACTGCCTTTCAATTTGATTGCAGGGATCTGGAGCCTGACCTATTTCATTACACTGCTGCCCATCTCGATCGCAGGATTAGGTGTACAAGAAGTAACCATTACGAACCTATACAGCCTCCTGGGGGGCTTGAACCCAACCACCACGCTGAGTTTAGCAGTTATCTTGCGGGGCTTACAGGTGATTGGGAGTTTGCCGGGTGTCTTCTTCTTATCCGGCGTCATGGAGGGTGAAAGACAATCACCGGAGGAAAAGACAGAATGAACGTGATGAAGCAGCGGCACTTCTTGAGGATCTTCTTCTTTATCGGTGGGGTTTTGGCAGCCTGGTACTTGTACGAGAGCCTCTACCGGCGTAATATCTGGTTTTTTGGCGTTGCTGCTTTGGGAATCCTGCTTGGTGTCCTGTTCCTGCTTACCTGGAGCAAAAAAGATGAAATCAACCTAAATCTGCCCTATCCAAAGAAAACATCAACCTTATGGACGTTGTTCTTTAACCTGATGGTGGTATATGCCGCTGCGGTGTATTTTATTCCGCTCGGGCTCTTTATTTCAGGCAGTGGCAGGCTCCTGATCGGGTATCTGCTTGCCGGAATCGGCAGCTGGCTGCTTTACGCCGCGGATGAAAAGCAATCGCCATTTCTCTCCCTATCGATGCTTCTTTTGATATTAGGAGTCACCTATCGAAGTATTGATTTTATCGGGGAGATACAAGCAGGACCTTTTGCCTTGGGGTGGTCTGAAGGCAGCCGCTTTTATAATGCCTCTACCTTCCTGGCTCAACGGGTTTACGGCCAGGCATTGCCACTGCCGGTGCTGCACCCTTCCCGCTACCTGATGCAGGCACTGCCCTTTGTGTTTGGCATAAAATCCATTCTCTTTCACCGGGTCTGGCAGGTGCTTCTCTGGCTGGTCACCACCTGGCTAACCGCCTGGCTTTTCTCAAAGAGGCTCAAAGTGCGCAGCCGCTTCCCAATGGTTGTCTTTTCGGCGTTTTTCTTCCTGTTTCTCTTCCAGGGAGCTGTTTATTATCATTTACTCGTATGTGTCATCCTGGTTTTGGTTGGCTACAAAAAAGATCAGCCACTGCGTACCCTGATCTTTGTGCTGTTGGCTTCTTTCTGGGCTGGCATCAGCCGGGTGAACTGGATCCCAGTGCCTGCCATGCTGGCTATCGCATTGTACTTATTGGATACACCACTGAAGGGAAGGGATTGCTTCAAATACCTTATCCGGCCGATCGTTTGGTTTGTAGCTGGATCAGTTTTGGCTTTCCTGACCAAGCAAGGCTACATGGCCATTTCCGGTGAGCCTCGGGAATTGTTCGATTCAGCCTTTTCCTCCAGTCTGCTGTGGTACCGCCTGCTGCCCAATGCTACTTTTTTCTTAGGCATCCTGCCGGCGATCTTCCTTGTATGCCTGCCAATGGGGGCGCTTTTCCTGCGGAGCTGGCAACAGGGACTAAAAAAAGAACTGCATTGGCTGCGGTGGTTGGGTTTGTTCGGTATGCTGGCAGTACTCTTTGCCGGTGGTATTTTGGTGAGTCTCAAGATTGGCGGTGGGGGCGACCTGCATAATATGGACGCCTTTCTGTGCCTGTGGGCGTTAGTATTACCCTCTTTGATTGAAGGCGCTTACCAGCCTGAAGATGATCAGGATATAGAGGTAAAGACGGCCCAGCACAGCCCAGCTTGGATTCTGCTGATGTTCCTGATCCCGGTGATTTTCGCTTTCATGCGTGCGCGTACAATCAATTTTGCACCGGCCTCCGCACAGGACAACGATCTGCGGGAACTGCGTCATGCACTTGAGACGATAAAAGATGAGCCCGGTGATATCCTCTTCATTTCCGAACGCCAGCTTCTGACATTTGGCGATCTGAAAGAAATCCCGATGGTAGCAGAGTATGAAAAAGTTTTCCTGATGGAAATGGCGATGGGCAACAATCAGCCTTACCTGCAGGAATTTGCCAGGCTACTGGAGAACCATCAATATAAGGCGATTGTCTCGGATCCGGTGAATACAGCTTTTCAGACGCCTGATCACGGCTTTGCTGAAGAGAATAATGCATGGGTTGGGAAGGTTCTTTTACCTATGTTGGAGCAGTATACACCTGTGCTTTCCTGGCGCAATGGCGAAGTGAACCTATTGGTTCCAAATAACCAATCAGAACTGATTGAAGCCTTGGAAGAACCGCAAAAATAAATTATTCCTTACTGATAACTTCCCGGACGTTATAGGTCGGTTTGTTCTGTGCCTCGTAATAGGTGCGCATAAGCAATTCCGCTATCAAGCCTAACAATACGGCTATGAAACCTAAAATGAAGCCCATCACGCTGATCTGGAACCAAGGCGAGCCCAATACAGGCACCTGAGTGAAGATACGACGGAGCGCCAGCCAGATAAGTACCAGCCCGCTGATGCCCATCAGAGATATACCGACCCCGCCAAACAAATAGATCGGTTTTTTTGCGTAGTTCATCAGAAACTTGACTGTAATCAGGTCCAAAACGACTTTGAAAACACGCTCAAGACCGTAATTCGCTTTGCCGTGTTTGCGGGCGTGGTGCCGTACCACCACTTCTGAGATGCGCGCACCGGCTTCGTGGGCATAGACGGGGATGAAGCGGTGCATTTCACCATACAGGCGCACCTTGTCCAAAATCTCCCGCCGGTAGGCTTTGAGCGTGCAGCCGTAGTCATGCAGATGTACACCGGTAACCGAGGAGATAAGTTTATTCGCTATCTGGGAAGGCAGATTGCGCGTGAGTTTGTTGTCCTGGCGGTCTTTGCGCCAACCGCTGACTACGTCGTAACCCTTGTCCAGTTCCGCCAGAAGGTTTGGAATGTCTGCCGGATCGTTCTGCAGATCGGAATCCATCAGGATGACAATATCGCCCTTTGAGTGATCGATGCCCGCGCTGATAGCGGCTGTCTGACCGAAATTGCGGTTTAGTACAATCACCTGCGCATGTTCCGGGTCTTGCGTCTGGATATGTTTGAGCACAGATACAGACTGGTCCCGGCTGCCATCATCCACGAAAGTGACATCCCAGGGTATTCCCAGGGGCACGACAGTGGCTCTAATTTGCTCCCAAAGTTCGGGTAGGTTCTTCTCTTCGTTGTAAACCGGAATGACGATAGATAAAGTCACACTGCCTCCAATAATCTCTTTGAAGTGTTGATTATACCCGTTTGCGGCTTCAAGTCATTGTAAAGGAAGGTATAATTTTCCTGATGGCAGAAAAAGATAAGGAAAACGTGCTCGCTTCCGGCCGGAAGTCGGATGATGCCGTAGACAACGCGCTCAGACCCACCTCACTGAAGGATTTGATTGGGCAGAATCAGGTTAAAGATAACCTGCTTATTCAAATTACCGCAGCTAAAGCGCGTAAAGAAGCCCTGGACCATGTCCTTTTCTATGGCCCGCCCGGGTTGGGTAAAACCACTCTCGCACACATTCTTTCGCGGGAGATGGAAGTAAATATCAAAGTGACCTCTGGTCCGGCTATCGAACGGGCAGGTGACCTGGCTGCCATCCTGACCAATTTGCGGGCCGGAGACGTACTGTTTATTGACGAGGTGCACCGCCTTGGAAGACAGGTGGAGGAGATCCTCTATCCGGCCATGGAAGATTTCGCTCTCGACATCATCATTGGCAAAGGCCCGGCAGCCAAGAACGTGCGCCTCAAGTTACCGCGTTTCACCGTGGTGGGCGCAACTACCCGCCTGGCGCTGCTTACAGCTCCCCTGCGGGCTCGGTTTGGTGCCATCTACCGTCTGGATTACTATGATGATGATTCACTGACCAGCATCGTGCGCCGGGGCGCGAACCTTATGGACGTACCTTTTGAGGAAGATGGCATCCGTGAAATTGCCCGCCGGGCAAGAGGTACCCCACGAATTGCCCTGCGTATGCTTCGCCGTGTGCGTGATTACGCGGAAGTGAAAGAAAAAGGACATATCACTGCGGATGTAGCCCGAGCCGGTCTGAGCATGCTGAATATTGATGAAATGGGTCTGGACGATCTGGACCGGCGCGTGCTGCTGACCATTATCGACAAGTATGCGGGCGGACCGGTCGGTTTGAACACCATCTCAGCCTCAGTTGGGGAAGAAGCCGATACGATCATGGACGTTGTGGAACCCTACCTGCTGCAGTTAGGATTTTTGGACCGCACGGCTCAGGGCAGGGTGGCAACCGCGTTGGCGTATGAGCATTTGGGGCGTAACGTTCCTGCCAACCGGGAGCAACCTGGCTTGTTCACTGAAAATTAGCACCAACTCGTTCTGCAATGAAAACAGAAGATTTCAATTACCATCTCCCTGTTGAAATGATTGCGCAGACCCCAGCGGAGCCGCGTGATAGTTCCCGTCTGCTGGTCTTGGATAGAAAAAGCGGGGCGATCAGCCACCGTATTTTTCGAGAGATTGGTAATTACCTGAATGAAGGGGATCTGCTGGTAGTAAACAGCACGCGGGTGATTCCTGCCAGGCTTTTTGGGCGTAAAAAGAGCGGGAGAGGCAAACTGGAAATTCTCCTGCTCAATAAAACCGGAGATAAAAGCTGGGAATGCCTGGTAGGCGGGAAAGGACTGAAACCTGGCGCGCAATTTGCCATAGACCATGGACCCGATGGGGAGATACTCAAAGATTTGGGTGGCTCCAAACGGGAAGTTGTGTTTACCGCGGCAATTGAGCCTTTTTTCGCTGAAGCTGGTCATACGCCTCTACCGCCCTACATCCGCTCTTACAAAGGAGACCCTGAACGTTACCAGACCGTTTATAACCGGCAGGAAGGTTCTGCGGCAGCACCCACGGCAGGTTTGCACTTTACGAACGCTTTATTGGACTCACTAAAAGCCAGAGGCGTAGGGGTAGCTGAAGTGCTTTTGCAGGTTGGACTGGATACCTTTGCGCCTGTGACTGAAGAGGACCCTTTGAACCATCACATCCATCAGGAATGGTGTCAGCTAAGCCAGGCTGCCGCGGACCTGATTAATCAAACCAAGTCCAGAGGAAAACGGATCATCGCAGTGGGAACCACCACCGTACGCACCCTGGAGAGCGCGGCTTCCCATTCACCGTACGGGGAGTTGCAGGCTTGGAGCGGTTCAACAGGGCTGTTTATTTTGCCTGGTTATCAGTTCCAGGTGGTTGATGCCATGATTACCAATTTCCACCTGCCCAAATCCACGCTGCTCATGCTCGTGTCTGCTTTTGCAGGCAGGGAACGCATGCTCTCTGCCTATGAAGTGGCCAAAGAGTCCGGTTATCGCTTCTTCTCATTTGGCGATGCTATGCTGATTCACTGATACTGATAAAAATCTGATATATTTCCGGTAAACTAAGCGGGTTGGAACGGGTATTGCACCGTTCCCAATGACGAAAACTTAACGAGGAAAACGCCATGATGCGATTTGATAAATTTTCAGAACGGGCACAGGATGCGGCAACCCGTGCCGCGGAGATTATTCAACGTTACGGGCATAATCAGATAGATTCTGAGCATATTCTGCTTGCCTTAATTGAACAACCTGAAGGTGTGGTGAGCCAGCTCCTGGAAACGCTGACGGTGGACCCGGGCAGTTTGGCAGACCGATTGGATCAACTTCTGCGCACGACCCCAAAAGCCAATATCTTTGGGGGACCCTCCGGCCAGATTTTTCTGACACCACGGGTCAAAATGGTTGTAGACCTTGCAAAGACGGAGGCCAATAGACTGGGAGATGAATACATCTCCACAGAGCATCTCTTTTTGGCTATTTTGGCGGAAAAGAACACACAATTAGCCAGAATTGTGGAGGAATTTGGGCTGAACCGCCAAAATGTATTGGAGGCGGTGCTTGATTTACGCGGGGGCAAGAAAACCAGCGGTGGTAAACCGGATGCACGCTATCGCACGCTGGAAAAATATTCCCGAAATCTGACCCAGGCGGCTAAAGACGACAAGCTCGACCCGGTCTTTGGCAGAGAGGTGGAGATTCTGCGCCTGATTCAGGTTTTATGCCGTCGTACTAAGAATAATCCCGTATTGATCGGCGAAGCCGGTGTTGGTAAAACGGCCATCGTGGAGGGATTGGCACAGAAAATTGCTAACGACGAAGTTCCTGAGATCCTTTCCGGGAAACGCGTGGTTGCTCTGGATCTGGGCGCGATGCTGGCTGGCACGCGTTTCAGAGGTGAGTTTGAGGAGCGTTTGAAAGCCTGCATTGATGAAATTCAGGCTTCTGAATCCGAGATCATTCTCTTTATCGACGAACTGCACACGGTAGTTGGTGCGGGCGCGGCGCAGGGGGCGATGGATGCCTCCAATATGCTCAAACCCGCATTAGCCCGCGGCGATTTACAGTGTATTGGCGCGACTACGCTGGACGAATACCATAAGTTTATCGAGAAAGATGCCGCGCTGGAACGCCGTTTCGCGCCGATTTTCGTGGAAGAGCCAAATATTGAGGACACAATCGCCATGTTGCTAAGTCTGCGCGACCGTTATGAAGCACATCACAAAGTGAGCATCTCCGAGTCTGCCATCGAGGCAGCTGCCAAACTGTCTTCCCGCTATGTAACAGAGCGTAAATTGCCGGATAAAGCCATCGACCTGATGGATGAGGCCGCAGCCAAATTGCGCGTTGCCTTGTATTCTCTGCCGGATGACCTGATGGTAAAGAAGCGAGAAATTGATCATCTGGCTGCTGAAGAAGAGCAGGCCAGTCTGGAGCGCGACTATGAACGCGCGGTAAAAATGAAAGCAGAAAGGCTGCGCCTGGAACAGGAGTTTGACACCGAGCGGCTTACCTGGAAGTCAGAAAACGAATTGGATGAAGTGGTGAACGCGAATGATATCGGGGAAGTGATTCACCAATGGACGGGAATCCCGCTTTCTCAACTCATGGAGAGCGAGGCTCAAAAACTGCTGCATATGGAAGACCGTCTGCATGAGAAGGTCATCGGGCAGAACGAGGCTATCACTGCCATATCTGATGCCATTCGACGCGCACGCTCCGGTCTCAAAGACCCCAAACGCCCGAGCGGTTCTTTTATTTTCATTGGGCCATCCGGAGTGGGCAAAACCTATCTTGCCAAAGCTTTAGCAGAGTTCCTGTTTGATGACGAAGACGCACTCGTTCGCATTGATATGAGTGAATATCGTGAGCAGCATACTGTCTCGCGTCTCTTTGGCGCGCCTCCCGGCTATGTCGGTTATGAAGAAGGCGGACAGTTGACTGAAGCGGTGCGCAGGCGGCCGTACCGCGTGGTGCTTTTTGATGAGATTGAAAAAGCCCACCCCGAGGTCTGGAACGCGCTTTTGCAAATTTTGGATGATGGACGCCTGACGGACGGTCAGGGGCGCATTGTTGACTTCCGAAATACTGTACTTATCATGACCAGCAATCTGGGCACAGAGTTTGTCAAACGGGGTGGCACGCTGGGCTTCCTCGGTGAGACTGGTAATGTTGAGCTCAAAGAATCGCACGATAAGATCGAAAAAGCACTCAAAACCGCATTCAGACCTGAATTTCTCAACCGTATTGATGATGTGATCATCTTCTCGCCGCTTTCCAAGGAGAATATAGAGGAGATTGTTGGATTGCAAATCCAAGAAATCGCAGAACGCTTGCAGGAATATGGCGTTAAGTTGGTCGTTAACCAAAGTGCCAGGACTTGGCTGGCAGAGCATAGTTACGATCCCGTGCTTGGTGCAAGACCTCTGAAGCGTTCCTTGCAGAAATATCTCGAGAGCCCATTGGCTTCCAGTTTGCTGGCTGGAAACTACAAGGAGGGCGATACGCTTACCGTCGAAAAGGGAGAAGGGGACGAACTAGTTTTCGTCAAAACCAAGTCTCAAACAGTTGAGGAAGATACACTATCTGTGGATGTTGAGCAAGCTGAACAACTTGTGGAAGAACCTGTGGAGATCGAACCCATAGAATAAAACCGGTGAGCTTTATGCAGGCAGACCAAGACGAAATCCTGAATATTTTGAGAGAGGTAACTATTTTTGGGAGTCTCTCTCAGGCTCAAATCCCAATTCTGGCAGACCAATTCCTGCGCATTCACATTGAAGAGAATGCACTGCTTTATAACAAGGGTGATCAAACGGATGGTCTCTATATTGTTTGCAGGGGTACGCTGAACCATACAGATCCCGAGGTACCAGGTATTGAAAAGTTCTACCGCAGAGCGGATCTGGCAGGCGAGGAGTCTTTACACCGCCAACCCATCAGGGAAGAAACTGTGTTTGCGGCAACGGAAACAGACCTGTTATTCCTTGAGAATAGCCAGGTTCAGGCCTTGCTGCTTGATAACCCGCTCATCGCAGAGACGATACAGGTAATCCGTTCAAGCCGGAATTTGGCAAAGCGTGTGCCAATGCCCTGGCTTCAGGAAGGTGAAACGGTTTACCTGATGACGCGCAGGCACCCCATCTTTCTGTTCTTGCGCAGTGTCACTCCTATTATTGTCTTTTCGCTCATCATGCTGCTCAGCGTGATGCTTTTTTCTACTACGCCCAACTTCGGACTGGCGATTATCGGGATTGCATTCGCTTTTTGTTTTCTCTGGTTAGGCTGGAATATCCATAACTGGTCCAATGACTTTTACCTGATCACAAACAAACGCATGATCTGGGTGGAACATGTCTCGGGCCTCTATGACAGCCGTCAGGAAGCACCGCTGGGAACGCTAATCACATCAGGATTGAAAACAAGCCGACTGGGAGCGATTTTTGGCTACTCCGATGTGATTGTGCGTACCTATATTGGAGATATTCGTTTTGAACGCGTGGAACACGGTTTCACTATCAGCAAAATGGTTGAATCATTTTGGAACCGCAGCAAGAAGTCTGACCTGGATTTGGATGCCAAAGAGATCTCTGTTACGCTGCGGCAGAAGTTTGGCAAAGAACTTGGTGAGATCTCCATGCAGGAGATGCAAGCAGAGGCGGAGCAGCTTGCTAATCAGCCACCAGCACGGGAAACAGGTTTTTTGGAATGGCTCTTCGCGGACTTTTTCAAGGTGCGTTTTGAAGCCGGCGGTACAACGACTTACCGTAAACATTGGTTTGTTCTGTTGCGCAACATCTTTTGGCCGGTTTTGGGAATTTTTGTCTCAGCATGGTTCGTAGGCGCGGTGATCACCCGCAATCTGCGTTTCGATTACACAATGGCTCTAGTATTAGGGGGCTTTGCCATGCTAGGGATGATCCTCTGGCTGCTCTATGCCTACATTGATTGGAAAAATGACATATTCCAGCTCACACCAAACCAGGTCATTGATATTGACAGGAAACCTCTGGGCAAGGAGAGCAGGCGAGCTGCACCTCTTGAGAATATCCTGAGCATTGAATACGAGCGCAAGGGCATCTTCCCGATGATGTTCAACTTTGGCACGGTTTTTATCACGGTTGGCAACACGCAACTCTCCTTCAATGATGTCTATCAACCATCCGTTGTACAGCAGGATATTTTCACGCGAATGGGGGCACAACAGGAAGCCAAAGAACGGCGCATGACCGATCAGGAGCGTGAACGTGTGGCGCAGTGGTTCAAGATCTACCACGACGAAATTCAGGCAGATGCACCAACCCATGTGTTGAATACACCTCCGCGCTAAGGTACAATTCCTACAGCTTTTGAGGTGTTTGTATGGCAGTATTAGATATCTTGACCTACCCGGATCCGTTTTTGCGTTTAAAGGCAAAAGAGGTCGTCCGTTTTGGCAAGGAATTCCAGGATCTGGTGAACTCCATGTTTGAAACAATGCGTGATGCGCCTGGTGTGGGACTCGCTGCGCCGCAAATTGGCAAGTCTCTGCGCTTAGTGGTAATTGAATATACTGAAAGCGAAGAAGAAGATGCCAAACCAAAAAAATATGTATTAGTGAACCCGAAAATTGTGGAGGAATCTGAAGAACGGGTCACAGATCTTGAAGGATGCCTATCCCTACCTGGCCTGGCAGGTGAGGTGGAACGCAGTACAGCCATCACCGTGAAGGCACAGAACCGATATGGGAAGCCGGTCAAATATCAGGTTGACGGTTGGCTGGCGCGCATCTTCCAGCATGAAATGGATCATCTGGATGGCGTCCTTTATATTGACAGGGCGACCAATGTCTTCCAACCTGCTCCGGAACAAGCTGAACAGATCAGGGATTAATGCAGCTTCTCCGCCTTTCCCTCACGAACTTCAGATCCTTTAGCCGAATGGAGATGGACATTCCCGGGCGGGTGATCATCCTTACCGGCTCCAACGCCCAGGGAAAAACTTCAATTCTGGAAGCTGTTGCCTTTTTGGCAAGCTTCAGATCCCAGCATGCTACGCAGGATCGTGAATTGCTCAATTTCAACCTTACACCTGAAGCCCTTATGGTTGGGCGGATCGTAGGGGAATTCCAAAAAGCAGGCCGAAGGCATACTTTGGAAGTACGGTTAATCAGTGAGGCTAACCATAATCTGGCTGCTCCCCGTTTTCGCAAAGAGATCTTGCTTGATGGTGTTAAGAAACGTCCGTCTGAGTTGTATGGAAAGTTCAACGCTGTTGGATTCTTTCCCCAGATGTCCCGCATCATTGAAGGGCCTCCGAGTGAACGGCGTCGTTTTTTGGACGATGCCCTCTCTCAAGTGGAACCCGGCTATGCCCGTCATTTGGTTGATTACAGTAAGAGCCTCTCCCAGCGCAATGCTCTCCTGAAGTCCCTTTTTGAACGCGGGGGCGATGTCAAGCACCTCAGCGTATGGGATGAGGCTGTTGCCAGGCACGGAGCTGAAGTGATGCGCGCCCGTATTCGATTTATGAAAGACCTGGAACAGATTGCCAGACCTATTCACAGCGAGCTGACCGGTGAAAAGGAAATCTTAAGACTCAATTACCAACCTTCATATGAACCTCTGCCATCTCCCAAGGGACAACTGACACTGGTTCAATCCCCGGTGGATCGTAGCGGGCTGGACATAGAAACGTTGGAGAATGGCTTTAAATCTGCATTGAAATCTGCCTATCAGCAGGATATTGCCCGAGGCATGACTACCGTCGGGCCGCATCGGGATGAATTCAGAGTATTGGTGAACAAGGTAGACCTTGGTTTGTATGGTTCACGGGGTCAGATGCGTACAGCGCTTTTAGCGATGAAATTTGCTGAAGTGGAGTGGATGAAAAATAGGACCGGTGAATGGCCTGTCCTGCTGCTTGATGAAATTATGGCGGAATTGGACACGACCAGACGGAGAGATTTGCTGCGTGTAGTCAGTAAAGTTGAGCAAGCACTGCTCACTTCCACGGATCCCGATATGTTTGAACCGGCTTTTCTGGACGCACATGAAATCTGGAAGGTACAGAACGGGATGGTTACACGTTTGATAAAGAACGGAAGCAATGCTGAAAACCAATAGAAGGTATCAGAACTTATATTTCTCACTGTCACAATTATTTATCTTTGCCGTTTTCGTCTCTAATCTGATTGCCGCGTTGAGTTTTATAATCTCACCCCATGCCTATAGCTCAGGATTTGATTTGAGCGGAGAGCCGGGCAGAGTAGCAGTTGTGGGAACCGGGATATTATTCCTGATGTGGCAAGTACCGTATGTCATAGCGCTTCTAAACCCACTGAAATATTACATCTCGCTCTGGGAAGCAACGATCATGCAGGCAATCGGTTTAGGGGCTGAAACGATCCTGTTAAGTACGATAAAACCGGGACATACGACAATTGAAGCGAGCATCCGGCGTTTCATCTGGTTTGATCTGGCTGGTTTGGTACTATTAATCATCGCTTTAGGACTAATTGCAAAACTTAGGAAAGGAAATGCAGATAATGGAGAATCATTTTAACGAATTGGTGCTTAAGAACAGAAGCTACCGCCGCTTCAATGAGAATGTAAGAATTCCGATGGATACTTTGCGGGAATTGGTGGATCTGGCGCGCCAGACACCCAGTTCCGGCAACAAACAGTGCCTTAAGTATTATCTTTCCAATGAACCTGAGGAGAATGCGAGGATTTTTGCTGCGCTTGGTTTTGCTGGTTATTTACCTGAGTGGGGTGGGCCTAAGGAAGGAGAGCGCCCCAGTGCTTACATCGTCATGTTATTGGACCAGGAAATCAGCAAAGATGGTGCGGTGGATACTGGAATTGCTGCCCAGACGATCATGCTGGGAGCAGTGGACCGCGGGTTAGGCGGCGTGATGGTGGCTAATATTCGTAAGGTGCAGCTGGCAGAGACGCTGAAAATTTCCGATCAGTATGCCATCGTTCTTGTACTTGCTCTTGGTAAGCCGGTTGAATATGTTCAAATGGTCACAATGGATGAAGAACATGGTGTCCGCTACTACCGTGATGCTGAGGGTAACCATTATGTCCCCAAACGGACGCTTGATGAACTGATTATTTCCTGAGTTATTACTCGGTTCTGTTCAGACAGAGCAGATTAAGGATGACACTAATCTCCTCTGCAGATTCGTTTTGTAATCTGAAATTGAACATGTTTCCATCAAGAAAGTAAGCGTAGATGGGGGCATTTGCGTTCAGTGTGTAACCAACACTGAGGAGGTCTGTACCGCTGGGGCAATCCAGTTCTTCGTTCAGCTCATTGCCCGGGTTCACATTATATTTTTCGGTGACCACTTTGGGGCTGCCGCTCTCAATACAGGCAGTGGTGAGTCTGAAGGCCTGGTCTTTTTGGGTCGGGTTTTCAACATTTATCAGCCAACGCTGACCCATGGAGAAGGAACGCAGCAGATTGAGTTCCGCGCCTGCATCAAAACTAAAGCCGCCGCTAACAGCCACTTCCCCCTTTTCACAGCTGCCTTCAGCAAGCGTGGTTTTGCCAGCTTTGATGGTAACCTCTTCCTCTTTCTGTCTCAATGGGAATTGATTGGAATCGACGCAATTAGCATATACAGTTATTTCAGCGGTCTTGCCAGTCGTATTTTCAGCAAAGACAAGCCACCCATCTTCGGTCGGATGGCTGGTGGAGATTGACAAGCCATCCAAATTCTCGTATCCACCGAAGAACGGCAACCAGCCTGCATTACAGACTGCCTGAACCTCAGCGCTTTTCTGTGCTTTGATCTCCACGGTTTTCTTTGCCGTGCTGCTCAAGCCTGATTCAACTGGTGGGGTTGGAGTTTCTGTCTCTTCTGGAGGTGCCACGGGAGGCTCCTCGGTTTCGGTAGCCACGCTGGTTGGATCAGGGGTTGTTGTCAGTGTCGGAGAGGCTGTAAAGGTGGGGGTAAGCGTGGGTGTCTTTGTGTTCGTTGATGTCGGGGTTAATGTATAGGTGGGCGTGAGCGTACGAGAAGGTGTGTGCGTTGCGGTGGGCGTGTCTGTTGGTTTAGGTAAAACGATCTTCACGAACAGATCCGCACCAATCAGGCTGCCTTTATCGGATTGAACTTTCCAGATGGCCTGGAATTCTCCAGGAACACTCGGAGCAATCAGGTTGACCGAGAGCGTGATGACTCCTCCGGGTCCAGTCTCAGGGATGGGTGTTGGCGAGGTGCCCCCCATTAGGCTGCCGGAGTAAAAGACCAGCTTATAACCTTTCCAATGGCAAGTGCCGCTGTTCTGAACTTGCCAGGATTTGATGAAAGTTTGACCAGGTTTCATCACGGTACCATCCGGAATGCTGAGGTCTGTGAGGAACGTTGCCCCCATGGTGCAGTCCGATGGGGTGGGTCCAGGAGTCGGGCTGGGTGTCGGTTCGGGTGTCGCAGTTTCGGTAGGGGCCAACTGGGTGTTTGCAACTCCCTGTACCACAATCACGGCGCTCTCAGCACTGGCGACTTCATTGTGGGCTTGGTCATACACTATAACCCGAATCAGAACCGCGCCTTCGGTCATGGGCAGCCAGGTCATTGTGATGGATTGGTTCTTATTGTCCGGAGTGTCAGATTCCACTAATTGGATCAAATCCTTATTCGCGCGCAACTCCGTGTAGGCCCAGCCATTTAAACTTTGGATTTGCACCGTCACCAGGTATTTTTCCTGAAATGGGATATTTGCACCTGAAACTGGGTTGATAATTTTTACTGTGGTGGAGGGGAGGCCTTTGCTGCCGCGGATAAAAACAAATATAAGGATTAGTACGATTAAGAACAGTACGGCAATAATACCTAACAACAGGTTTCGGTTCATTCTTTTAGGATCCATCGGCTTTTCCTTTTATTAGGACGTAAATAAAGCGTTTAAGGTTCCTGGACAGGCAGACAGGGTCGCAAAAACTCAGGCCAGGCGATAAGCCGTATTCTGTCTGTGGGTGTACATCTATCTTGGCAGATTGTCACCAAAATGCTCCTGCAGTCTACCCGGGAATCAAGTGAGCCGGGCAGGCTCTTTTCCCTGCTTGACCTTGCACCGGATGGGGGTTACCTGGCCACCGGCATTACTGCCGGTGCGGTGGTCTCTTACACCACCTTTTCACCCTTACGTTTGCACGCGGAATGTTTCTGTGGCCCTTTCCAGAACCTTACGGTCCTCCAGGAGTTACCTGGCATCCTGCCCTGCGGTGTACGGACTTTCCTCACCGCTAACAGCGGCGCGTACACCTGCCTGACCTGAGTAATTTCATCATAGCGGAGGGGGGCATAAAAGTCAATTATTTTCAAATCTTCTCCCGAAATTCTGATGTGAACACCCGCCTGATAGAGAAAAAACAGTTTGCCCGCGGACCTTATATGAGGAGACGTGTGATTGTGACACGTCCAATTTATAAGATTTAGGTGGATAACCCCCTTAGCACATGATTCATGGAAAGATAAAGCAGAAACTCTTAGATGGTGAAAAACTGACACTGGACAATTCATAAAATTTCGGTATACTAACAGATCGTGAAATTGATCGTAAGTACGGAGGAAGAAGTTGGCAAACATTAAGTCACAAATCAAGCGAAATAAGCAAAACAACGCAGCACGCTTGCGCAACCGCGTTTACCGGGGTACCGCGCGTGCAACCCTGCGCAGGGCTCATGCTGCCATTGAAGGGGCTGACACCGCTGATGACGCTAAGATGGAAGTTTTGACTGCCATTAAGGCTGTTGATAAGGCTGTCTCTCATGGCGTGATCCATAAGAACAACGCCGCGCGCAGAAAGTCCCGCTTGATGTCAGATTTCAACAAAATAGGAAAGTAGTTTCTAACGCTTTAAAAACTTAACAGAGCTTAGCCAAGCTCTGTTTTCATTTAACCACCAGCCAAAGAAACCGCTAATTTATATTGTAATAAATTAGAAGAACCCACAATTATTTGGGAATAATACTTGGAATAATACAAGAAATATGAAATACCATGTTTTTATGGTTGAAAATACATTGCATAAATCCAAATAGTCTTTATAATACATAATTATAAGGAGATATTGATGGTAATCAGTAACAAAGTTGCAAGACGGCAGCAGAAAATCCTTGAATACCTTTCCTCCCACCAATTAGCTACCCCTATTGAAATTGCCAAAGTTTTTTCGGTTTCCGGAGAAACAATCCGAAAGGATATTGAAACACTGCACCGTGCGGGGTTGGTTCATCGTATTCATGGGGGAGTAACCTTGATCAAGGATAACAAAGTAGAAAAATCACATGTCCGGCGCAGTATTGAGAACGTAGAACAAAAAAAGGCAATCGCTGCAGCAGCTTTGGAATATATAGAACCAGGCGACTCCATCATGCTGGAAAATGGCACGACCCTGAATGAACTGGCCGATGCCTTACGGAAACGCGAAAGTTTGCTGCGTTCCATTCTAGTCGTGACCATGTCATTCAGGATCGCAGATGTTTTGAGGGACTGCCCGGGCATCAAATTGCTCTTCCTGGGAGGCTGGCTCCGGGAGGGAGATTACATGTCTTATGGTCAGTTCGCGCTTGACAATCTGAAACAGTTGAACATTGACAAAGCTTTTATCAGCAGCGCAGGTCTGAATGAGAGCCTGATGCTGACAGATTTTTACGATGAAGAAGTTTTTCTTCGGCGGCAAATCCTTGAAAATTCGAGGGAAAAGATTCTTCTTTTGGATAGCTCCAAAATGGGTCAGACCAAACTGGTCAATGTAGCACATTTAAGTTCAGTGGATATGGTTATTTCTGATGTGGATTGCTCTGAAGAAATGCAGCATAAGATTAAGGAAGCAGGTGTCAAGTTACACCTGACTTAATAAACGAAAGGAGGAAGACTCTATGAAGCGAATCCTGTTTGTCTGTGGTTCCGGTGGGATCACTTCCACTGTAGCTGAAAATTATGTGCTGGAAGCCTGCAAAAAGCGCGGCTATGATATAAAGACCGTGCGCTGCTCACCCACTGAGGTTTACTCACATCTCGAATCGATCGATCTCATCGTCTCAACCACGGCATTGGGCAACGATTATAAAATCCCAGTTGTAAACGGACTCAATCTCATTATTGGAGTCGGTAAAGAACAGGTGATTGACGAAATAATCAAGCACCTGAAAGACTAGAATTAAACAGGAGATGATTAATATGTTCATGCAAGTAATTCAATTCATGATGGACGCTGGCTCGAGTGTTTTCATGCCCGTGATCCTTTTGATTTTAGGTCTGATTTTTGGTCTGAAGTTCGGCCGTGCCATTAAGGCTGGCGTATTGGTGGGGATTGGTTTTATAGGCATCAATCTGGTCCTGGGACTGCTCGGCGATAATCTGGCAGGCATCGTTGATAAGCTGGTAGAACTTTACAATTTTAAGCTTACCGCCATCGATGTAGGCTGGCCGGTTGCAGGCAGCGTTGCCTGGGCAAATGGTGTATTAGTGCCTATCGTGATCGTGGCAGTTCTCATTACGAATATTATCCTGATCGCGTTGAAATTTACCAAAACACTGGATGTTGATATCTGGAATTACTGGCAGCCCCTCTTCGCTGCTGGTGCCATCTATATGGTGACAGGAAACATGGTTGTGGCGGTTGTTTCTGCTTGTCTGATCATGGCAATTATCTTCAAGATCGCGGACTTCTCCCAACCCTACATTGAATCCTACTTTGGCATCAAGGGTGTTTCTGTTCCACATGTTGAGACCACAGGTTGGGCGATCATTGGCATTCCGTTGAACAAACTGATCGATAAAATTCCGGGTCTGAACAAAATTGAATGGACTACGGAAAAATTACAGGAAAAGCTGGGAGTCTTTGGTGATCCTATCTTTATCGGACTGGCGATGGGTCTGTTGTTGGCACTCTTTGCCCGCATGCCCGCAACCGAGGTTCTGCAGGCCAGCATTAACACTGCGGCTGCCATGTTCCTCCTGCCAAAAATGATTGGCGTTCTGATGGAAGGTCTGCAGCCAATTTCAGAGGCTGCGGCAGAATTTGTGCGCAGCAGATTCAAGGACAGGGAACTCTTCATTGGGCTGGACTCAGCCATTATCGTGGGACATCCCTCTGTTATCACTGTTGCTCTTCTGCTCATCCCGACCACGCTCCTGCTGGCAGTGATCTGGCCATTAAATATCACCCTCCCGCTAGCGGAGCTGAGTGGACTGTGCTTCTTTGTGGTTTGGGCGGTGGTCCCTTCCAAGGGAAATATCTTCAGAGGCTGGTTGATTGGCATCCTGATCATGTTGGTTGTTCTAACCATTTCTTCGGATTATGCCCCAATCATGACCAATCTTGCCAAACAGGTCGGTTATGAGATCCCTGAAGGCGCAAGCTTGATCACCTGCCTTTCCATTGGCTCGCAGTGGATTTCTTATATCTTCTTTAAGATAAGCTCCTTGCTCTTCGGACAGCCGGTTTAATCTCTTTCAAAAAGAATCGAGGGCTCATGGACGCTAAGGAAATCGTGATCACGAAACCAACTTCAGAGGCAGATTATGAGGCTGCCGCGAGGTTAATGAGCGAGAACGAGCCATGGAAAACTTTTGGAAGGACCTATGAATATTCGCTCAAAAAAGCACACAATACTGAGGACGAACTCTATATGGTCAAGGAGGGCGATCAGGTGCTTGGCTGTGCGCTTTTGCAGATGCACGGTCAACTGAAAGGATTTATCCGCTCTATTGTTGTGGATAAAAGTGCCCGAAATAGAGGTATTGGTTCCAAACTGTTGGATTTCATTGAAAAAAGAGTCTTCAAAGACACGGACAATGTTTTTCTATTCGTTTCATCTTTTAACGGAGACGCAAAACGATTATATCTGAAACTCGGTTACCAGGAGATTGGGCCTTTTAAGGACTATATCGTTCCTGGATACGATGAAATTTTGCTCAGGAAAACAAAACCTAAGTAACAGCAATTGTCTTAAAATCGGGGAGGAGCCTAAAGCTCCTCTCTGTGTTTAAGCAGCTTAATCCAAGCAGGAGGTATTATTTTCAAAAGAAAAATATTGACGTGATGCTATAATCTTTTGAAATGAAACGAAGGATTCAACCATGTTTGATCAGGAAAAAGAGTACTTAATCTCCCAATTGGAGAATTACTGCAAGCAGAACGGGTTGCCAACCGGAAAGTTGGAGTGGCGGGCAATACCATTCAGTGGGGAATGGGGAATTGCTATCCCACTGTTCCCTTTGGCTGCCGCTGATACCAATCGTAAGGGTCCCGTACCTGAACACGCAATGAAGTTGGCAGAATTGATGAAGGCATCTTTAGGTCAACCAGCTGGCTTCAGCCGTGTTGAAGCCGTAAGAGGCTATCTTAATTTTTATTTTTTAACCAGCCAATACGCAGCGCGTGTCGTGGACGAGGTGATTGATCTCAATGGCAAGCATGGCTTTGCGCCTCTTTCAGGCAAAGCAAGCATGGTTGAGTACTCTAACCCAAACACTCACAAACCGCTGCATGTAGGACATTTGCGCAATGTCATTTTGGGTGGGGCGGTTTGCAACATACTGGAGGCCAGTGGTAAACCGATTATCCGTGCCAATTACATCGGGGATATTGGCCTGCACGTGATCAAATGGATGTGCAACTACGAACGCTATCACCAAGGTGAAGAGCCTGGTGAGGATAAGATGCGCTGGATGGCAGACTTGTACGCAGAGGCAGATAAACGCTTTGTCTCTGATCCTGAATTTGAGGCGGAAGTGCGTGCTTATTTCGCACGTTGGGATGCTGGTGACCCACATGTCTTTGCACTATGGGAACAGACCAGAGATTGGTCAATGCAAGGGTTCTTACAGGTCTACGAACTCCTGGGTGAGCATTTTGACCGCATCTATTTTGAGAGTGATGTGGAAGAATCAGGCAAGGTTTTGGTGGATGACCTTATCCGCCGTGGCTTGGCTGAAGATGGACGTCCTGAAAACCCTGTGATAATAGATCTGGATAAGATGCTGGGGACGAATGAGGAATACCGCGTGGTCGTGGTGCTGAGATCGGACGGGACTTCACTATATGCTACCAAGGAAATACCTCTCGCAATCATGAAGTTTGATGAATATGATCTGGATAAATCCATCTACGTCATTGATGTACGCCAGTCGCTGCATATCAAGCAGATCCGCAAGGTGCTCGAATTGATGGGGTATCCCTGGGCGGAACGCATTCATCATCTGGCTTACGAGATAGTCAATCTGCCCGGAAATGTTACTATGTCCTCCAGGGATGGCACAGTGGTTTTCCTGGATGATCTGATCCGGGAAGCGACAGAACGGGCATTTGTCATTGTAAAGGAGAAAAACCCGGAGCTTGCTCTTGAGACTGCAGAAGAGGTGGCGCAGGCGGTTGCTCTCGGCGCCATAAAGTACCCTATGATCGCACGGGAAAACACAAAAATTGTCACGTTCGACTGGGATAGCGCGTTGGATTTTAACGGTCAGTCCGCGCCTTATATTCAGTACGCCTTTGTGCGTGCGAACAGCATTCTGCGCCGAATTGAAAATCAGATCCCGGAAAAGGGCGGCTTCGATCATGAGCTGCACCCAAGCGAGGTCAATTTGATCGAGCTTATCTCGCGGCTGCCGGAAGAAGTGCAGCGCGCTGCCAGAGATCTGAAACCATCGCTGATTGCCTCTTATGCCTATGATCTGGCAAAGGCTTTCAATGATTTTTACAACCAATGCCAGGTAATAAAGGCGGAGGGCAGTACGCGTGAGAGCAGACTGCGTCTTGTAGAGGCTTCACGGTTAACGATTGAAGGGGTATTGAAGCTGATTGGTATTAAAGCCCCGCCTTTGATGTAGAATATCTAAGTTAGTTATTTCAAATAAAAGGAGAGATTGTATGAATCGAGTTCGTACTTTGATTATGGGGGCTGCTGGCCGTGATTTTCACAACTTCAACACTTTCTATCGGGATAACGAAAAATATGAAGTGGTTGCGTTCACAGCCACTCAGATCCCCAATATCGAGGGGCGTAAATACCCCGCGGTGCTGGCAGGAAAGCTCTATCCTAATGGCATTGATATCTATCCGGAATCTGAGCTTGAGGAACTGATCAAGAAATTCGAGGTAGATGAAGTTGTTTTTGCCTATAGTGATGTTCCTTATGCCTACATCATGCACAAAGCAGCCCAGGTGAATGCCTTGGGCGCCGACTTCCGCCTGATGGGCATGAAAGCGACCCAGATAAAGTCCACCAAACCTGTGGTTGCTGTTTGCGCAGTGCGCACGGGGTCCGGGAAAAGTCAGACCTCCCGCCGCGTGGCTCAGGTTTTGATGGAACTGGGTTATAAAGTGGCAGCAATCCGCCACCCAATGCCTTATGGCGATTTGGCTAAGCAGCGCGTCCAGCGCTTTGCCACGTATGAGGATTTAGATCTCCATGAATGCACTATTGAAGAACGTGAAGAGTACGAGCCGCATATTGATATAGGTGTAATTGTGTTCTCTGGTGTGGATTACGAAGCTATTCTAAGGGAAGCCGAGAATGAGGTTGATATTGTCTTATGGGATGGAGGCAATAATGACATGGCTTTCTACAAACCTGACCTGCTGATTACAGTAGCGGACCCACATCGCGCCGGCCACGAAATGTCTTATTATCCTGGTGAATCCAATCTGCGGGCTGCCGATGTTGTTATCATTAACAAAGTAGACACCGCCCGGCCGAAAGACATCAGACTGGTGCGCAAGAATATCAATAAGGTAAACCCAAACGCGGTCATCATTGAAGCGTCTTCTCCGATCTTTGTGGATGACCCGGATGCGATCCGCGGGAAACGGGTGTTGGCAATTGATGAAGGACCGACGATTACCCATGGTGAGCTGCCTTACGACTTTGGATACGTAGCTGCTGAGCGCTATGGCGCGGCAGAAATTGTGGATCCCCGTCCTTTCGCGGTCGGCGGTCTGAAGGAAACCTTCGAAAAGTTCCCGCACCTAGGCAATGTCTTACCTTCGATGGGATACGGTGAAAAAATGGTGCGCGATCTTGAGCAGACTATCGCGAACGCGGATGTAGACCTAATTGTGAGTGGCACGCCAATCGAACTTAGTCGGGTGATGAAGATTGACAAACCTGTGATGAAAGCCAGCTACAAACTTCAGGAGATCGGTTATCCGACACTGAAGGACGTACTCAAGAAAAAGTTCGGGCCCAAAGCATAGCTTACAATCTACAAAATGAAAATTTCAGGTGGCAGACACAGGTTTGCCACCTGAATTAATGTTAAACTAAGGGGGAAATCATAGGAGTAGTTGTCATGTTTATTGATTCCATTGTTATTAATGTGCACTCTGGCAAAGGCGGGGATGGTATCGTGCACATGCACCGCGAGAAATACCGGCCACGCGGCGGTCCCGATGGAGGGGATGGCGGTCGCGGGGGTGATGTTATCCTGCAGGTTAAGCCGACACTGAATGCTTTGAATAAATTTCATTCCAACGAAGATTATTTTGCACCTCCAGGCCAAAATGG
The DNA here is from genome assembly GCA_040772525.1 of Anaerolineaceae bacterium. Lineage (GTDB taxonomy): Bacteria > Chloroflexota > Anaerolineae > Anaerolineales > Anaerolineaceae > Mesolinea. Next base: position 1,724,361 of record JAXGXZ010000001.1, read on the forward strand.
CGGACCAAGTAACCGCTTTGGAAAGTCCGGCAAAAATCTGGTCATCACTGTTCCTCCGGGTACAGCGGTTTACAACGAGGAAACAGCAGAATTGATTGGAGATTTGGTGAATCCTGGCCAGCAACTTGTCGTCGCAAAGGGTGGCAGGGGTGGAAGAGGTAATCAACACTTTGCCACTTCACGCAACCAAATGCCGCTGACAGCTGAAAAAGGCGAACCAGGTGAAGATTTGGTACTGCGTTTAGAGTTACGCCTGATTGCCGATGTGGGGCTGGTTGGTTTGCCAAACGCCGGAAAATCGTCCATTTTGGCGGCTACAACCAATGCCAGACCTAAAGTGGCAAATTACCCCTTCACTACTCTGGAACCCAATTTGGGCGTGGTGCAGCTGGATCCTGATATCAGCCTGGTCATGGCAGATATCCCAGGCCTGATCGAGGGCGCTTCCGAAGGCCGGGGATTGGGCGTGGAATTTCTCAAGCATATTCAGCGTACACGGGTTCTAATCCATGTTTTGGATGGACTCTCTGAAGATCCGGTGAAGGATTACAGGATGATCAATGAGGAACTTACTTTCTTTGATGAAAGATTAGGAAGCCTGTATCAATTAGTCGTGCTGAGCAAATGTGATCTGCCGGATGTCGCTGAAAAATACGAAGGATTGAAGAAACGATTTAACAAACTAGAAGTCGATCTTATGGACGTCTCCGCTGTTACCCACCTTCATCTTAAAGAAATGCTTTGGAAGGTTTACCAAATACTCCAGGATACACCAAAGGTGAATGATGAGGAAGAATTACCGGTTTACCGGCCAACTGCAGACCCGCGTTCCTTCCTGATCGAGAGGGAGGATGATGCCTGGCGTGTGAGTGGAAAAACCATTGAGAGGGCTGCAGCTATGACTTATTGGGAGCATCCAGGTTCCGTGCGACGATTCCAGAGGCTGATGAATACGCTGGGAATAGAAAAAGCACTCAAGGAAGCCGGCGTACAGCAAGGAGACGAGGTGCGCGTTGGTGAGTGGGATTTGGAATGGCAGGACTGATTAAAAGTGTCCGCCGACTGGGTGAGGGGGGCACCCAGCCGGCGAACTTTTTTATTAAATCATGCAATTAATTGGTTGTCAAGTGAATTCAACATCTTCATCACGATAATAAAAGTTACTTACTCAACAAATAAATCTGGACAACATTCAACTAAACCGAAAAACGTTGCGACCATTTGAGCTGTCCCAAATATGTCGGAATTTTCCGGCTGTGGTTTTATTCCTTGCAAGCAAAACGAGATTCCTGTTCCCAATGAAGAACAACGGATACAAGTCAAACTGTGGCCCGATCCATATAAAAACGCTCCCAAACTAGGAGCGTTTTTATGCGTTTATTTTTTATTTAGCATTCGCTGTGCCCGCAGGTATAGCATTTGCGGCAGCCTTCCTCATTAATCAGGGTGGCTTGACCACATTCAGAGCAAAGTTCGCCAATAGGGCGTACGTCTGCCCCAAGACCAGGGATGGCCATCTGAGGACCAGGGTCTGGGTTGACGACTGATTCTTTATGCCAGTGCTGTTGATAGAGGTACTCATCCAACGCCTTGGCTATTCCATCCGGTAGCGAACGCACACGGTTAGGTCCAAATCCAAGTGAGCGACCGCCGCCGATGCCTGCCAACTGTTCCATGGTTACCTTGAGGCGTTCACGTGGTTCGATAGGTGAAGAGATGCGCAAAAGATAGGAAATCAAGCGGCCAATTGCCTCTGAATGAGCTGCGGTTTCTGAGCCAGCTTTGGCAGTGTTGATGAATACTTCAAATGGCTGACTTTCGCCATTTTCGTTGATGGTGATGAAGGCTTTGCCCAGCGGGGTTTCAATGGAGTAGGTGAAACCATGCAAAATGCGCGGACGTGGTTTCTTAGTGTCCTTCCAGAAGGTAAGTTGGGTGTTTAGATCATCGCCAAATATTTGTGGTTCTACAGGTTTCGGCGCTTCTGAGGATGCTTCTTTGGCTTGCTGGGTGGCTTTGGTTTCCAGCACAACTTTGTCGCGCGAACCGGTAATATAGACGGTAATACCCTTGCAACCCAATTTCCAGGCGAGTATGAAAGCATTGGCAACCTCTTCTTCTGTGGTACCAGCCGGAAAATTGATGGTCTTGCTCAAACTATTATCCACAAAGCGCTGCAATGCGGCTTGGATGCGGATGTGCTCATCAGCGGCAATATCTGCGGAAACCACAAAGATACGGCGCACTTCGGCAGGCAACTGTTCAATTTGTTGGCAGGAACCGTTAATCAAAACCTGGTCAATGATTTCTTTCTTTGTTTCTTCGCTTAGGTCCAGCTTATCCAGTGTATTCTGGAACTGCGGGCTGACATAATTAAGCGTGAGGTCCTTGCCGCGGTCATTCACGTGGCGCATATAAGCAAGTGCGAACACGGGTTCACAACCGTATCCTTCACAACCAGCAACTGTGCCAATGGTTCCAGTGGGGGCAATGGTGGTCTGGGCAGCGTTGCGGATACCGTGCTCCCTGATGCCTTCCACAATATTGTTCCAATCCACTTCGGGGCGCTGCCAGTCGAGTGTGTAAGCTTTTTCAGCTGTCGGTGGCGTCCATTTGAAGTCTTGGGGATCATAGACGGAGCCCTTAATAGCCGGGAAGGGTCCCTTCTCAGCTGCCATCTCGATGCTTTTGCGCATGCAGTGATAGCGCACAAACTCCATGACTTGGCTGCTGAATTCATACGAGGCTTCCGAGCCGTAACGCACACCGCAGTGATACATCAGATCTGCCAATCCCATGATGCCCAGACCTATTCGGCGCGCTTTTAGGGCTGACTCACGAAGCTGCGGAACTGCCGGAACATAGGCGTTTTTGTCCACAACATGGTCGAGGAAGAGAGTGGCCAGGCGCGTAGTTTCTTCCAGTTTTTTCCAATCCACAGTACCATTCTCGCCCAAATGCTCAGCCAGGTTGATTGAACCAAGACAGCAGTTTTCGTATGGTCCTAGCCACTGCTCACCGCAGGGATTAGTGGCTTCCAGATCGTATAGATGTGGTACAGGGTTGCTGCGATTGGCAGTGTCGAGGAAGAGCATACCCGGTTCACCATTGTGATGAGCCTGAGAAACAAAGCTGTCAAAAATAGTGCGTGCCTTGACGATGCGGTATGTCAGAATAGGAATACCGGCTTTTTCGGCAGCATCAATGGTACCGGAAAAGGATTTATAAGCCTTGTTGTTTACATCCGGGAAGCGCAGTGGCCAATCAGCATCTGCTTCGACAGCCTCCATAAAGGCATCAGTGATGCCGAGGGAAATGTTGAAATTAGTGATCGCGTTTTCATTGGTTTTGCAGTGGATGAAATCTTCCACATCCGGATGGTCCACGCGCAGGACCCCCATATTGGCACCCCGGCGTGTACCGCCCTGAGCGATCTCGCCAAAGGCATTATCGTAAACTTTCAGGAAGCCGACAGGCCCGGTTGCTTCACCAGCAGAGGTTTTAACAATGGAACCCTTCGGGCGCAAACGGGAGAAGCTAAAACCATTTCCACCGCCGGTTTGCTGGATTAGGGCTGCATTGCGCAATGTGGAAAAGATGCCATCTGAAGCGCGCCCCATGTCGTCGGAGATAGGCAGCACAAAACAAGCTGCCAATTGTCCTAATGGCGTGCCCGCACCGGTGAAGGTGGGGGAATTGGGAAAGAAAGCTTTGGACGTAAGCATTTCATAAAATGCTTTGGCAGTGGTTTCGGTTTCAGACTCGCCTTCAATTTCAGCAACGTGCCAGGCAATGCGCCAGAACATTTCATCAATTGTCTCCACAGGCTGCCCATCAGTCCCACGGCGCAAATAACGCTTGGCAAGGATCTGGCGGGAATTGTCACTCAATTCCACAGAAGGGAGATCTGCCGGGAGCGGCGGGGTTGGTAGTAAACCGGAAGCACTGACAGGCATATCAGACATAACAAAACCTCGTATTAAATTATTTTTCTTCTTCAGAAAGCAGATGATCTATCTCATTACGGATCGTATGCAGATCATCCATGCGAAGATAGACAATTGCGTAGCGAATGTAAGCGATAAGATCCAATTCTTTTAAGCCTTTGACAGCCAGATCACCAACTAATCTGGATTGAATTTCAGACCTGCCGCGCTTTTGCAGTTCAGCTTCGATCTCATTGACCAATTTTTCCAAACTTGTCGCTGAGACCGGCCGCTTGGCGCAGGCGATGCGCAGGCCTTGCATTAGTTTTTCGCGATTAAACTCCTCACGGGTGCCATCGCGTTTAACCAATAATGGAGTAGTGAGTATCGGACGCTCCCAGGTGCTGAACCGTTGGTGGCATTTTTCGCACTCGCGGCGTCGGCGTATGCCACCACGAGCGTCTTTCGTAGTGTCAATCACCCTAGACTCCATATGTCGGCAATATGGACAAATCATCTCATAAACTCCACTAATAATCCCCTACATATAGGGGTATTCCATACACCACCCCAATATATGGTGCAAGAATTTTAGCACAGCGGCGGCACAGGAGCAAGCCATAAACAGGCGATAACCTTAAAAATTGTTGGTCTTTAAGATTCAGTGAATTGGACAGTATTGCTATAAAGAAAGGAAAGCTACATCTAGTCGGTTAGTGTGGAGATATCCTTTAATAAACCCGAGCGGTTTCGGATAGCCAAACAAACAATTTAAATACTTTTTATTCTTTCAAATTCGTGGAGTGGTATTTGAAATAGAAAAACATTGATTTTTGCTGAAATCCTTTGTAAAGACTGTTAACTTATTCATAACATAATGTTCTTATTGGTATAATAATGTCGGAATCCAATAGGTTATATACCCAACATCTGAGGAGGAATTAAAATTATGCAAACCATTATGAAAGGAATTCCTGCCGCCCCAGGATTAACAAAAGGAAATATCTTTCTTGTTTCCAATCAATCTGTTTCGGTGCCTGTCTACTCGATTTCGGATATACCAGCAGAGATGGAACGTCTTAAAACTGCGCAATCAGCTTCTATCCAAGAGCTGGATGCCTTTAAAGCCAAGATTATGGCGGAGCAGGCTGCCAGCGAGGCGGAGATCTTTGAGGCTCACAAGATGATTCTGCAAGATGAATCATTGACGATGATGGCGGATGAGAGCATTCAAAGCGGCACAAACGCTGAATCAGCCTGGATGCAGTCAGTAAATTTCTTTGCCAGCCAATTGGAGTCCTTGGATGATCCGACACTCTCGAGCAGGGCGGTGGATGTGCGTGATGTTGGTCAGCGAGTGCTGCGACATTTGATGGGTTTGGGGGGTGGCGGAATCAACCTGACCAAGCCATCCGTGGTGGTGGGGAGGGATCTGACCCCATCTGATACCGCCAGCTTAGATCGCAACCTCAGCCTGGCTTTCCTTACCGCAGAAGGCGGTCCGACCTCACATACTGCCATTCTTGCCAAAGCTTTTGGTTTGCCAGCTGTGGTTGGACTTGGCAAGGAACTCCTAGAGCTTCCTCCGGAAAGCGTGGTCCTTGTGGACGGTTCAACCGGGATTGTAATCGTGAATCCAGATACCGAAACACTGGCAGCCTTTGAAGGCAAAATGAAAGAAGCCAGTTTAGCCATGCGGGATGCACTCGCCGCGGCCTTTACTCCGGCAAGGACGATTGATGGGCATGTCGTTGAGGTGGTGGCCAACATCGGAGGAGAGGATGATGCCAAGTTCGCGCACGAAAATGGCGCCGAAGGTGTTGGGCTTTTCAGAACTGAGTTCCTGTACCTGCACCGGGATAGTGAACCTAACGAAGATGAGCAGGTAGAAGTTTATCAACGCGTTTTTTCGTTCTTCAAAGATCAACCTGTTGTTGTGCGCACGCTCGATATTGGCGGAGACAAAGAAGTTCCTTACCTGAACTTTCCCAAAGAATTGAATCCCTTCCTGGGCTGGCGTGGTGTACGCATGCTGGATGGGCGCAGTGATTTGTTTGTGACCCAGATACGGGCCCTCCTGAGGGCGTCAATCGGGGTGAATTTATGCATTATGGTTCCCATGATTGCCCGCCTGGAAGAGATCGAAGCGATGAAAGCATTGCTCGAAGCCGAAAAAGCGAAGCTAAGATCAGAAGGCATTCCTTACGGCGATAAGATCCAATTTGGAATCATGGTTGAGGTTCCCTCAGCTGCAATCAACTCAGACAAATTGGCCAAGAGTATCGACTTTTTCAGTATCGGTACCAATGACCTGACACAATATACGCTGGCAGTTGATCGCACCAACAGCAGCGTGGCTAAGATTGGCAGCTCATTCGACCCGGCTGTACTTTACCTGATCCAGCGCACGATCGAATCCGCACACGCGGAAGGAAAGTGGTGCGGAATGTGCGGGGAATTCGCTGGGGAGCCATTAGCAATGCCGATTCTGCTGGCAATGGGACTGGATGAGTTCAGCATGTCTCCTGCCCGGGTTCCAGGTGCCAAGCAGCTCCTGCGCAAACTTTCCATGGCGGAATGCAAGGAGTTGCTTAAGGATGTGATGCAGTGCGTGACAGCAGGGGAGGTGAAGCAGTTAGTCACTGATTTCCTTGTGGGTAAGGAAATCTCGGTTGAGTAAGCCTGTGTATAAAAAAGTTGACTAATGAAGGGCAGCTTTTTCAATTAATAAACATTAATCCGAAAGCAAGTTAAATGAATAGGACCATCCTCCCTCCCAAGCGGAGAGAGGGAGGATGGCGTGTCCAACAAGCACGCAGAGGAGACGACTTGTTACTGCCTATTCCTTATCGATTGCGGTTGCGCATGAACGCAGGCACATCGATATCCACGTTTCCCGCAAAAGCATACTGATCCACTGGCTGAACTGGGGCAGACTTTGGTTGCTCAGCTTTGGGCATCGGATCGGAAGCTGTCATAATTCTGCCTCTGGTTTCACCCTGGCGAAAAAAAACATCGTTAGCCTCTTGAGCAGAAGGAACGCTACGGTCAAATCCGGTCGCGATGACAGTAATTCGTACGTTATCGCCCATGTTTTCGTCGATGACTGCGCCAAAAATGAGATTGACTTCCGGATGTGCGGTTTCTTTGATGATTGCAGCAGCCTGATTTACTTCGTAGAGAGAGAGGCTGGATCCGCCGGTTACATTGAAGAGAATCCCGCGCGCGCCATTGATGGTAACATCCAGAAGCTGGCTAGAAATGGCTTGTTCAGCGGCGAGGCGGGCGCGATCCTCACCAGTGGCCTGACCCACCGCCATGAGGGCAGCGCCGCCCTCAGACATGATGGTGCGTACATCGGCGAAGTCTAGGTTGATCAAGCCAGGGATTGTTATGAGTTCCGAGATACCTTGAATACCCTGTCGGAGGACATCGTCAGCCATACGAAATGCATCATTCAGACCGACACTCTTGCTAACGATTTGAAGCAATCGGTCGTTTGGGATAACGATCAAGGTATCTGCGTGTTGCTTAAGGCGCATGGCGCCATCTTCAGCACTACGGGCGCGGTGAGTACCTTCAAACGAGAAGGGGCGGGTAACTACACCAATTGTGAGGGCTCCGATTTCCTTGGCGATCTGGGCTACAACCGGCGCAGCGCCTGTACCGGTACCACCACCAAGACCAGCGGTGACAAAGACCATATCGCTGCCCTTCAGAACCTCGTAAAGTTCCTCAGCGGACTCTTCCGCAGCAGCCTTTCCGATTTCGGGATTTCCACCTGCACCGAGGCCGCGCGTAGATTTATCGCCAATCCGTACGCGAGTAGGGGCGTTTGATTTTAATAATGCCTGGGCATCCGTGTTAACGGTAATAAATTCAATGCCATGAAGACCTTCAGAGATCATGCGGTTGACGGCGTTACAACCGCCGCCCCCTACTCCTACTACTTTGATTCTTGCCAACGATTCAGCATCCATTTTGTTCTCCTGTTTATGCTTGGTTAGGGTAGTAAAGCTCTAAGCCAGACCCGCAGCTTGTTCTCCGCTTGACCGCGACTCGGCTTTTTATATTTTCCAGTTCGTTCATCTACGATCTGGTTAGTCTCACTCATCAGAATCGCCCACTGCAGCAACCCAACGCTGGTGGCGAAAGCAGGTGTGTTGACCTGGTCGGTCAGACCCACGATATTATCCGGTTTGCCGATACGACAGGGTAGTTTGGTGATACGGGTAGCTAATTTCCTGATGCCGGGCAGCAATGAAGCGCCACCAGTAAGGACCAACCCAGCGGGGAGCATGCTGTCGTATCCGGAATTCTTGATTTCCTGAAAAACTATCTGGAATATCTCTTCCATACGGGCTTCAATGATATTAACCAGTTCACGGCGATTTACTTTGGAAGCCTGGTCGGATCCGAAGGTAACGATGCTGAAGGCTTCCTCTTCTCCAATTTCGTCCAAATTAGCATTGCCATGTTGGAGTTTGACTTCTTCTGCCACTTCGAGCGGAAGTCTCAAACCCTGAGCAATATCAGAAGTAACGTGATTGCCCCCGACATTGAGCACGTTGGTGTGCCAAACATCGCCGTTAATGTAGATAGCCATGTCGGTGGTGCCTGCACCCAGGTCTACCACCGCCACGCCCATAGCACGTTCGGTCTCGGAGAGAACAATCTCACCCGCAGCGAGCGGATTGAGTACGAACTGGGTCACATCAATCCCAGCACCTTTTACACATTGACGAAGGTTTTCAACCGTGGAGGCGGCTGCGGTGATGATGTGCGCTTCAACTTCTAATCTGAAACCGTGCATTCCGATCGGCTGCCTAACGCCGTCCTGCCCGTCAACGATGAAACCACGCTGAATGACGTGGATAATCTCCCGATTGTGGGGAATAGCTACTGCCTGAGCTGAGTCCAAGGCCCTGTAGACATCTTCCTGGTCGATCACCCTACCGGAAATTCCAACAACCCCGCGGCTGTTGACTGATGAAACGTGGGAGCCTGCCAGGCTGACTATGGCGCCGCTTATTTCGAAACCAGAGGTACGTTCTGCTTTTTCTACTGAGCGCTCAATCGCTTTAGCTGCAGCATCGATGTCGGTCACAGTTCCTTTGCGGATGCCCTGGGAAGGCTCAATACCCACACCAAGAATGCGAAGATTGATTCCGTTTTCTACGCGGGCAACCAAGGTGCATATTTTTGATGTTCCGATGTCAATGCCAACAACGATTGGCTCTTCCATAATAACTACTCCAGTCGATAGTAAGGTGCGTGTAGAAACTCTATACTTATCAATACTGGTTGCAAGTTGTTTGCCAATATTGATTCGACTATGCGATCATACACTTCCAATTTTAGGTCTATCCTTGATAGGTCCGTGCCAAAGTAAACTTGCCATCCACGCACATCTTTCCAACCCAAACCATTGGCTGGATCGTAGAGTAAGTGGTTGTCCTCTGGCAAAATCTCGCTAATCTGCAGAACAGCTCGGGCGAATTCGGGGTCAACTGAGGGTTTCTTAGCCCACTCTAAGGCGATATCCTCATCACCGGGCAACGGATGGAGCGGATCCATCCAACCGAGCGGGTGGGGCGGCTCGCCGCTTGCGTCTACAATCAGGGTGGGGACGGGTTCTCCTCTGGCTGGAAAGGCATAGCCTTCCGCGTCGATCCAGAGGTAGTGTTCTTCTCCCATCTTCCAGGTTATCGTAGGGACTCGTTCCTCGACAGCGATATCCAGGGTGTTGGGCAGCACAACGGCGACCGATACTTTTTGAAAATCAGGGAATTTACTCATGATATCCTCAACGACATCTGTGGGTATAACGTTGATGATAGAAGCACCGGTCACGTTCAGGGAATTGATAACTTCCTGAGCAGAGACCCGTTTTGCGCCGTCCAGCTTCACTTCTGAGACAGCGAATTCATCAGACGCAAACATGTACCAACAACCAACAGCAGCTAGGATCGCCAAAAGGGCAGAAAGAATGCGCCAACTAAAATTGAATTGTGGTATGGCAGGCAGCCGCACTTCCGTTCCAGGCTGACCGGATGGCACATAAATGCGTTTGCGGTTCTGAGCTTTAGCAGGATGGGCATATGTGGTTGTGTAATTCATGCGGCGCGAGATTACCCGCGATGAACTTTCTGCATTGCGCGTAGATTTAACCGGCGCAGCAGGTACCTGTTTCCGCCGAACCGGTTCAATCAACCTTCTAGCGCGGACTTGATCTGCACGGGAGATATTGTGTTTATGTTGTGCCATCTCAATCCTCAAACTTCCTGACGGTTGCGTCACGGTCCTGCTTGCGTTCCAGACCCAATTGGATCAGGCGATCAATCAAATCCGGATAATCCAAGCCGCAAACCTTCCACAACTTTGGGTACATACTGATATTCGTAAACCCGGGGATGGTATTGATTTCGTTGAAATATATAGCTTCTGTCTTACGGTCAATCAAGAAATCCACCCGGGCCATACCCGCGCCATCTAGAGCTTTGTAAGCTTCATTTGCGAGCTTTTGGATCGTGTTGGTTTGGGTTCCTGTCAGAGCGGCTGGGATACAGAGCTCTGCCTCGCCATTGAAGTACTTATCATCGTAGGTATAAAAAATGTCGTCCGGAATAATCTCACCCGGGAGAGAAGCAATCGTTTCGTCATTTCCCAAAACACTTACTTCGATTTCTCGGGCTTTATCCAAGCCACGTTCAACCAAAATACGGCGATCGTATTTGGCGGCTTTAAGCAATGCAGCCACCAAGCCTGCGCGATCGAGCACTTTGCTGATGCCTACGGAAGAACCGAGATTACATGGTTTGACGAAGAGCGGGTAGGGGGCAACCTGTTCCGCCTGATGAATCACGGAATCCATGTGTTCGCGAATCTGCAGACGGGTAAAAATTTGGTATTCAAGCACAGGGATACCTTCTGCCTCGATCAAGTGTTTGGCAACACCCTTGTCCATGGCGATGGCGGATCCAAGAACTCCCGCGCCCACGTAAGCAACGTCTAATATTTCGAGCAGCCCTTGCATGGTGCCGTCTTCACCAAAGGTTCCGTGTAAAAGGGGAAAGACGACATCCACATACCCGACCTTGTGGAGCTTGTTATCATGACGTTCATTCAGCACAATATTGCCATACTCGTTAGAGAGAAGAGCTGGTTTTAGTGAACCTAATTGTCCATCTTCAAAAACCTTAAGCACATTCTCACCGGTCAGCCATTCGCCTTCCTGCGTGATCCCAACCTGATAGACGTTGTACTTATGTGTATCAATTGCCCCGAGAACAGAGCGGGCAGACATAAGTGAGACGGCATGTTCACCGGAACGGCCGCCAAAGAGCAGGACAAGATTGGTTTTATCAGTCATCAAAATCACCTAGTAATTCGACTTCAAGCTCCAATTCGATGCCGAATTGGTCTCTGACCCGCTTTTGAGCAAGCCGAATGAGTTGATAGTAATCAGTAGCACAAGCTGTGCCATCATTAACAATGAAATTTGCATGCAGGCGGCTGAATTCCGCGTTGCCGATGCGCACGCCTTTCATACCGACGGCTTCAAGAAGACGTCCTGCGTAATTCCCTGGCGGATTCTTAAAGGTAGAGCCGACAGAGGCGCCGGTAGGCTGTGTGGACCGTCGTTTTTCGGTTAATTCAGTCAGTCTTTTCCAGGCTTTTTCACGCGTGGACGTGTTTGCCTCAAAAACCGCGGACAGGATAACTGCGGGAACCGGAGCGTGCTTAAGGAAGCTGCTGCGGTAGGTGTACTGCATGTCTTCCGGGGTAAAATCCTTTTCGCCCTCGTCTTTAAGGAGGAGAGTCGCATGGATGAGAGTCTCAGAGATGTCTGAGCCGTGCGCTCCGGCATTACCGTACACCGCGCCTCCAACTGAACCTGGAATACTGTTAGCCCATTCCAGCCCTGTAAGGCCGCGCAGGGCGGTTTGGCGTGCCATGTTACCTAGGTTTGCCCCTGACTCCGCAAATACGGTGGGGGGCTCGTGCTGCGACCAAATCTTGATGTTGTGGCAGCGATTAAGCAGCATGATGCCGTTGTAGCCATTATCGCTTACCAATAGGTTTGACCCGCTTCCCAGAACCCTGAAGGGCACGTTCATTTCCCATAGTTTTTGAGCCGCTTCAGAGAACTCTTTGAGCGTATTAACGGGCAGCAGACCTGCGATGGGACCGCCCACTCGTGAGGTGGTGTAATTGGAGAACCTGACCCCTAACTGTAAGCGGGGGCCGAAAAGGTCTTCTAGTTCACGCATAGGTAATGACATTATTCACTTCCTTTGCTTGTTTTCTGTGCGATTTTTTCCATTACCATATGACTAATCATCGGTCCTTTACCAGCTGAAAGTACAACGACGAGATCGTCTCCGCGCAAGTTTTGAGAAATATTTTCAGCCAGATCTTCATATTCAAAAAAATAGGAGGCATCCGGCAAGGCTGCAGCGATGGGGGCAGGGGTGATACCAGTATCTTCTTCGCGGGCCGCATATATGCGAGCGATTCGCACTTTGTCTGCCAGGCTGAACGCGTGGATGAACTCATCCTGCATTGCGAGCGTACGGCTGTACGTATGAGGTTCCCAAACTGCCCAAAGCGTTTTTTCTGGGTAGAGATCCCGAGCGGCAGAAAGAACAGCATTTATCTGTGTGGGGTGGTGGCCGTAATCATTGAGGATAACCACACCTTCCCGGTCATAAACTATGTCAAAGCGGCGTTCTGTACCGGAAAAAACGCGCAGGGCTGTGCTGAGTTTGCTCAGGTCAAAACCGCATTCGTTGAGAACTGCCAAGGCACCTGCAGCATTGAGAACGTTATGCTTGCCGGGAAGCCCTAATTTAAAAGACCCCAGCGGTTCTCCATGATAGGTAAGCGTGAATGTAAAACACGCATTTTGCCAGCTTAGTTGCTGGATAAGGTATTCGTTCACAGCACTAAACCCAAATGTTTTAATCATTGGCGACGTGCTTTTGCGCATAGATTGCAGGCTTTGTACACCTGTATTATCTCCACAAGCGATGCAGACGCCTCTGGGAACTGTGCGATCCACAAAAGAAGAGAAGGCATTCAGATAGTCCCGTTCAGTCGGGAAGCAATCCGGGTGGTCGTGTTCAATATTGGTGATCAGGCTAACTTTGGGGTCAAGCCCGAGAAACATAAAGTCATATTCATCAGCTTCAATAACAAGGTATTCGCTAAGTCCGTGATGGGCGTTTGCCCCTAAGGCTTTAATTTCCGCGCCAAGAATATAGGTCACGTCTTCATCCAACGCTTGCATTAATGTAACCAGCATAGCGGTTGTTGTAGTCTTCCCATGTGAGCCGGCTACGGCCAGTGTGGTGTACCCTTCGGTGAGCATTGGTAAAAAATCAATCCGGCGCATGACGGGTACGCCAGCATTTTTGGCAGCCACGACCTCAGGGTCGCTCTCTTTTACAGCGGAAGAACGTACCACAAACTCTGCCTTTTCTGCGATTTCGGGGTGGTGGCCAACCAACGTCCGGGCACCGGACTGCGTTACCTTATTAAAATAAGGTGAAGCGTGCATGTCCGTGCCGCTGACCTCCCAGCCTCTTTCCAGAAGCAGAAGCGCGAGGGCAGAAATGCCTGTGCCCCCAATCCCAACAAAATGCACTTTTGGCATCAGATAAAAACTCCAATGACGATCAGCGAGCCCAGGATCAAGGCATAGTAGATCACAGGCGCATGCAAGTAGTTGGGCAGGGCAGTGGAAACAATGCGGATTGCTGCGCTGCCAGCCTCGGTGGCTCCATCGGGAGGTATTACCTGGGAAAAAGGGTAGGCAGCCGCGGCTAAGAAGTACAGCGTGGAACCAACAAAGATGTACCCATTGACTGCACCCAAGAGTGCACCCATAATAACGTCCCTAAAGGACGCACGTTCGAAACGCCCGGTGTCCATGAAGCGCCGCAGGGCGGGGGTTTGATAACCAATAAAAGCACAGCCCGCCAGTATTAGAACTTTTACCAAAAAAGCTTTATCGGGGGCCAGCCCAGGGGCAATTTTGGGAAGCACCACTTCGATAATAGCAAGCGCTAAAATTCCGGCAAAACAAACCAAAACCTCCTTAGCCCAGCCCCGCAATGCTCCGATCATGACGAAAAGAAAGATGAGGATGTAGAAAAGTACAGACAAACTGATCATTACTTACTCCTTATGCCTCAGCCATGTCAAAGAGCAGGGCAGCTATACGCTCAGCTGCGTCCGGCTCTGCCAGTGAAGACATAGCCTGACTCATTCGGGCTAACCGGTAAGGGTCGTCCATTAAACGCAAAATGGTTGGCAGGAGCTCCGTGTTTAAGTGGGCATCTTCTAGCAAAATCGCTCCTCCGTGTTCCACAAGATAATCGGCATTTACCTTTTGGTAGCGCCATGCATATGGGTAAGGAACCAAAATAGCTGGCAAGCCGAAGTAAGGGTATTCTCCAAGCGTTGAAGCCCCGGAGCGGGAGATCACAAGATCCGCGGCGGCATAAGCCGCACCAATCTCGTGCAGGTAGGGAAAGGCTTGATATCTCGCGCTGAGATGAGCGTTTTTAGCACACACGGTTTCCCAATCCAAGTGACCCGTGAGATGAATCACCTGGAAGCGTTCTACCAGGGTCCCCGCGATTTCGATGACAGCGTTATTGATTGAGCGCGCCCCACTACTTCCGCCCAGGAACAGAAGGGTGGGGACTTCCGGATCGAATTGGAAGTAAGCAGCAGCTTCAGCTTTACTCCAGGTTTTCAGGCCATCTCGTAAGGGATATCCAGTCACAATAGTCCTCTTTTCATGATTAAAGAATTGCCTTGACTGATCTACGGTCAGGGCGATTTTGTCCGCAAAACTGCTCAACGCTTTCAAAGCCATTCCAGGTTCAATATCCGGTACAAAGAGCAAAATAGGCTTATTTCTGCCTGCCAGAGCCATGGGGAATGCTAAATAACCGCCTGTGAAGAGCAACACATCCGGCTTGAATTCCTTTAGGATCCGAATGGATTTCTGATAACCTTTCAATAACTTCCACAAATTCCCCGGCAATTTCGCCAGGGAAACTCCGTGTAGTCCTGCGGCAGGAATGGACTGATAAGGGATACCTTCCCGTTCCACAAGGCTGGCTTCCATCCCTCCATCACCGCCAACCCAGAGCAGCTGGTGGGGTTTAGTCTTGATCTTCTCCGTAACGGTCAGCGCCGGATACACCCCGCCGCCGGTCCCGCCCGCGCAAATCAACAGCCGCATTGCCGGAACTCCTTTCAGTGGAAGAATTAATCACTCCCTGCCTGGCAACATTCATCGTAATACCCACCGCAGCCATGGTTGCGACCATGCTGGAACCACCGGCACTGATAAAGGGCAGGGCATTACCGGTAAAGGGCAGCAGACCTACAATAACCGCGATATTCATCATGGCTTCGAGCGCGATCCAGGAGATCAGCCCAAAGGAAAGTAGTGAACCAAGTTGGTCCGGGGCACGTTTGGCGATAGTCAGACCACGCCAGAGCAGCATGATATAGAGGGCGATAACAAGAAAACTGCCCACGAGACCCGTTTCTTCAGCGATAACGGCAAAGATACTGTCTGTATGCGGAAGGGGCAAACCCGTGAATTTGGTCGTAGCCTGGCCGATACCAACCCCAAATAGTCTGCCTTTAATAATTGCCTCGAAGGTGCGGCGGATATGGTAAGAGCCCATCACCGGGTCTTGCAGACCGTTGAAATAGTCGGTCAGACGTGCCTTTCCAGTGGAAGTGGCAGCCACAACCGCGCCGCCAACCAAAACACCAACGAACAGGATGATAACCAACTGCTTCCAGTCTCCTCCCGCGAGGAAGAAGAGCAGGATACCCAGCGTTATGATCGTAATCGCGGCACTGTAATCAGGCTGCACAAAGATCAAGCCGCCTACAAAGCCCAAAATGACACTCAGTGGCAGCAGCCCCACGTTTACCTGAGCCAATCGGTCTTCGCGCTTGGAAAGCCAGAATGACAGGTAAACAATAATGGCAAGTTTTGCTAATTCCGAAGGCTGGATGGAGCCACTGACCAAAGCCCGGGAAGAGTTGAAACGCACCTCACCGCGGATCAACACAGCCAGGAGCAGCAGGATCATTACAACCATCATGTAAACCAGATATTTCTCGTATTTATGATAGTCGAAGACGCTGGTAAAAAATGCCACTAAAATCCCCAAGCCAATCCAAAGCACCTGTCGGCTGAAAACGTAGGTTGTGGGTTTGTCAATCAAAAGGGAGGCATCCCAACTGGAGGAATAGACCATCAGGAGACCGATGACAAGCAGGCTGATTACAATCAGCAAGAAGGGGACATCCACAGGCAGTTTGTAAGCTGCCGTTCGGCGCTTGGTTTCGGTAGTGTTGTAGTTTGGTCTTATGTAAGCTCGTTCACCCATGTTCTAAACTTCTCTCCGCGCTCTTCAAAATCTTTAAAAGCATCATAACTTGTTCCGCCAGGGGATAATAAGACGACATCCCCCTCTTCCAGCTGATTGGCGGCGGTTTTTACAGCTTCCTGCAGGGTGCGGCACTTAACCACAGACTGCAGACGCTGTCCGCGTTTCTTTGGTCCAATAGCTTCAGCGATCAAATCAGCTGCCTCGCCAAACACAATAACCCGGGCAACTTTTTCGCGGCATTCTTTTGCGAGTGTCTCCCAGGGCAAGTTTTTATCCCGCCCGCCGAGCAACAGCACGATGGGTTGGTGAAAGGA
Source organism: Anaerolineaceae bacterium (assembly GCA_040772525.1). Classification (GTDB taxonomy): domain Bacteria; phylum Chloroflexota; class Anaerolineae; order Anaerolineales; family Anaerolineaceae; genus Mesolinea. The sequence continues at coordinate 1,741,035 of JAXGXZ010000001.1, forward strand.
ATGGATGGCTGCCAGAGCCCGTTCAGGAGCTGTCGCAATGGAATCGTTGTACCAATCGGCACCTTTGAAATTGCGCACGAATTCCATCCGGTGGGGCACGCCCTGAAACTCCTCTACAGCGCTCTGGATTGCCGGCAGTGCCAGCGAAGCTGCCGCGCTGATAGCACAAGCGGCCAGCACGTTGGCATGATTATGTCTGCCGCGCAGTTGGATCCATTCGAGCGGGAGCATTTTTAGATGAGACCGCCCGATTTGCAGCCAAATATGATCGCGCTCCACATAGACACCGTTCTCTGTTGGCTGGGGCTTTTTGAAACCAAAACTCAGAATATCTGTGGATATTTGAGTCGCGAGCGCCCAGGAACCCGGGTCCTCCCGATTGAGGACGGTCACGTCACCTTGCTTCTGATGCATGGCAATGTTGGCTTTTGCATGGGTGTAAGCTTGCATCGTTTCGTGCCGGTCCAGGTGGTTGGGTGTAATGTTCAGGATCGCTGCAATCTGCGGCGAAAGCGTCATGAGCTCCAATTGAAAACTGGAGAGCTCCATAACCACCAAGTCTTCCAGGTCTATTTGGTCAACCGATTCGATGAGGGGATTGCCAATATTCCCGCCTACCCAAACCCGGTTGTGATAGTTTTTCATAGCAAAATAATGCTCAGCTATTTTGCCAACCAATGCTGTTGTAGTGGTTTTTCCGGCTGAACCGGTTATTCCGATGACGATCGCAGGGCACTTCTCGAGGAAGATTTGGGAGTCGTTACTTAGAGGGATTTGGCGGCGTACTGCTTCCTGAACAAAAGCAGAATTCAACGGGACACCTCCGGAAGGGCAAACCAGATCCACGCCATCGAGAAGCTCCATGGGATGGCCGCCAAAGGCCAGTGAAACAGGCAAGCCTTGCAGACTTACCACTGCTTCCTGTAGAGATTCGTCGGGTCGCGAATCGGTCAATACTACCTGAGCACCACATTTGACTAGGTAGCGGCTGAGTGCCAGCCCCTGCCGGGCAGCTCCCATCACAATTACCTTCTTTCCCGAATAATTCATCGTTCTCATCCTATGAATGTCAGAGCAAAACCAATCATTGCTCCAATGAGCTCAATTAGCCAGAAACGCAGTACAATTTGGTTTTCCTGCCATCCTATCATTTCGAAATGATGATGTATGGGTGTTTTTTTAAAGACACGCTTCCCATGCGTGGCTTTGAAATAGAGCACCTGAATGACAACGGAAAGTAGCTCCGCTGTGGGAATAATGGCGATGAGCGGCAGGAACAACCAGCGTCCTGTCATCAGTGCGACCACTGCAAGTGTCGCTCCCAGAGCTTGGGAGCCTGTGTCACCCATATAAAGTTGGGCAGGTTTCACATTGAACCAAAGAAAAGCTGCCAGTGCGCCAACAATTGAGAAGCAGAAACGTGCCAGGTAAACCTGTTCTTGACGTAGAGCGACTATGCCGTAGACCCCAAGAGCAACCATGGTGATCATGCCGGCAAGGCCATCCAAGCCATCTGTAAAGTTAACCGCATTGGCCATGGTGACGATAATCAACGCTGCGAGGGGTAGGTAGAGCCACCCGAATTCAATCGGGGTTGAGGAGGAAGGCCAATAAAGTTGTGGCACGTCTAATATGTATTGTAAGGCGTAGCTGATCAAGAGAGCCATGCCGGCTTGAAGGAGGAATTTAGTCCATGATCGCATCCCCAGACCACGTCTGGCTCCACGGACACCCTCCCAATCGTCTACCGCGCCGAGAATGGCGAAGCCCCACATGGTAGCAAGCGGCAACAGAACGGAAGATCCATAAAGGGGTGCCCCGAAGAATGAGACGGCATTGAAAATGACAGTCAGCAGCGTGACTGGTATGAGAAACATAAACCCACCCATGGTGGGGGTATTCATCTTGGAGATATGCGATTCGGGTACATCCACACGGATGATCTTGCCAATCTTCAACGTGCGGAGCAGACGGATGAAGGGATCCCCCCAGATTACGCTGAGCAGAAAGCTTAAACCGCTGATAGCGATAGCCAGAGAAGTACTTTGCATCACCCAACCTCCTCAAGCTCAGTAACAATTTGTTCCAAATGCATACCGTGGGAGGCTTTTACAAGCACAAAATCACCGGGTTGAAGGTTTGCCTTCAGATATTCGGTGGCTTGCGCAGGCTTGGCAAACCAGTGCACTTTCTCTGGTCTGAAGTTGTTGCTAATAGCCGCATCACGCATTATAGCGCTGCGCTGACCGATAAAAACCAGTTCGTCCGCTACCTCAGAGGCACGCAGCCCCACTTTCTGATGGCTTTCTTCTTCATACTGTCCTAACTCAAGCATATCGCCTAAAACTGCCACTTTCCGGCCATCCAGGTCATTGAGCAGATTGAGAGCTGCCTGCATGGAGTCCGGTGAGGCATTGTAGGTGTCATCGATCAGGCGCGCGCCGTTGATAGTCTGTACAGCAACAATCCTGACCTGCATGCTCGTGTTTTTGAGCGCGAAGAAAATCCAGTCCCAACTGATACCGAGGATCAATGCCACGCTTACCGCTCTCAGCATCGTGTACACCGAGTGCTTCCCCATCAACGGGGCGCTCAGGTAGTTATAGTCACCCTGATAATGCATGCGGCAGCGAATTCCATCTAGACCCATGCTTTCGATTTCGTCCGCCCAAAGGTCTGCTTTTGGGGAAAGCCCGTAATAGAACACCCTCGCGACCGTCTTTTCGTTCATACTGCGCACGCGTTCATCATCATAATTAAGAATTGCGTAGCCTTCAGGTACTTTGGGCAATGCCTGGACCAGCTCACACTTCCCTTGGGTGATTACTTCCAACGTGCCAGCGCGTTCAGCATGAACCGCGCTTACATTAGTAATTACACCGATACTGGGTTTGGCAATATTGCAGAGGAGCTTAATCTCGCCAGGCACGTAAAAGCCCATTTCGAGTACAGCAACTTCGTGGTTCTTATTGAGTTTCAGAAGAGTCAAAGGTAGTCCGATCTCGTTATTGCGGTTCCCTTCGCTCTTCAAAGTGATCAGGCGGCGGGAAAGAATAGATGCCATCAGATCTTTCGTTGAAGATTTTCCTACACTTCCTGTAATACCAATGACCTTTAGGTCAAACTGGTCACGCCACCAGGCAGCAAGTTGCTGCAGGGCCTGCAGGCTATCGTTCGTAAGCAGTGAGAAAGGCGGGTGGGAGGGCAACTCATCCGGCAAATTTTGCAGGTCGATGACAGGATAGTTGGAGTCTATAGCGTGGTCAATCAGTGCCAGGACTGCGCCATTGGCAAAGGCTGCGTCCACATAGCCATGACCGTCTGTTTTTTCGCCAGGGAGAGCGATAAAGAGACTGCCCTTGGAAGCTTCACGAGAATCGATGCACCCTTCTTCTATGGAGAAGTCGTTGGCCAGGTCTGGAACCCGGCCGGTGAGAGCCTTAATGACGTGGCTGAGAAGGAGCATTTCACCTATCTCCGATCATTGTTAATTCTCTATTGAGTTTGAGCGCATTCATACGGACACTGTCTGGCGGAATATCCATCAATACAACTAATTTATCTACAAACTTTGAAAAGACCGGTGCAGCGACTTCAGAACCCCAAATCGAAATAGTTGGTTTTTCCAGCCAGATATAAACCACGAATTTGGGATCTTCAGCAGGTCCCCAACCCACAAAGGAGGCATTGGTGACTGAGCTGGTATATCCGTATTCTGTGGCAATTTCACCGGTGCCTGTCTTGCCAGCCATGCTGTAGCCTTCCACAAGCGCATTGGAAGATTCCTGCTCAAGGGAATTCACAAGCATTCGAGTGATTGTTTCGGCAGTTTCTGCCTTAATTGGGTTGCCCACGACCACAGGCGTGATATCGTACTGCTTTCCTCCGATAATCATAGCTTTGACCACATGCGGAGCCATCATTTTCCCTTCGTTCGCAAGAGCCCCAACAGCTGTCACCATTTGGATGGGTGTCACAGAGAGACCCTGCCCAAAGGAGTTGGTTCCCAGGTTGACTTCATAGTAGCCACTATCGGCGGGTGTCAGAAGCGGCCAGTGATTCTCGCTCCCCAGATCAATCCCGGTGTTGCGGTCGATACCGAAGGCTTTCATATAGGAATAGAAGGTATCAGGTCCCATTTGAACTGCCAGCCAGCCCATGCAAACATTCAGCGAGTGCTGCAAACAGCCGGTCATATCCACTTCGCCGTAAGCGCCAGAGTCCCAGTTGTAAATAGCTGCTCCACCAATGTTAATGTAACCGGTGTCATTGAAGATCGTATCCGGTTTGACGGTGTTGCTATCCAGAGCCGCAGCCACGGTAAGCACTTTGAAGACGGAGCCCGGCTCGTAAGTTTCACTGACTGCTTTATTAAAAGGCGTGCGCTTAGGGAATACCTCACTATATTTCCAATATTCATTGGGATCGAGCCGGGGATTGGTAGCCATGGAAATAATGCCGCCATCCTCAGGGTTGTAAACCACAATCGTTCCAGAAACAGCTCCAGACCACTCCAAAGCTTCGTCCAAAGTTCTTTCCGTCATAGCCTGGATTTCACGGTTGATGGTAAGTATCAGGCTCGCACCCGGTGGAACTTCGTCTGCCTCAGTAATCTTCTGTGGATCGAAAGCAGTGTAGACCTGCTTGGGCGTACCAGCTAAAAGATTGTTGTAGGTTTCTTCCACGCCATAATAGCCAATACCTTCTGTGCGGTCCAAAAAACTATAGAAACCGATGATGTTGGAGGCTAGCGTGCCTTCCGGATAACTGCGTTTGTTGTGGGGTGTCCACATCAGACCAGCAAGGCTGGGGCGTGTTTCGTTGCGTTTGAGCACACGATTTTTATATTCTGCGTCAATCAGCTCAAGTTGAGTGATCTTGTCTTTATCAACAAAACCATCCAGTGTGATATATAGGAGTTTTCCAGGTTTTGTGTTGGCGTAACCAAGAACGGTGGTGTAGTCCAAACCGAGCACACTGGCGGCAATGGCTGCAACTGTTTCTGGTTGCCGGATGCTTGTCAGGTCCAAACCGACTTCAAAAACAGTTTCGTTCCCTGCCAGCAGACGGCCTTCGGAATCATAGATATTCCCACGGTCAGGGTAGATTGTCCGCGTAACACCCTGATAAGCGACACTTTGATCAAGGATCTGTTTCGCCCCAGGTATGTTTTGGATGCGCACCATCTGAATACCAACAGCCCCAAAAATGAGGCTGATGGAAACACTAATCATCCAAAAACGAGTCCATTTTTGTCTCATGGTTGTACCTCAAGGGCTTGAGGGGTCACAATAACCGGTGCTTCCCAAACTCTGCTCTTGAGCCAATCCCATAAGGATGAGGTGAATTCAGGCAGGATGGTTGGCGAGGATATTGTATTGACATCTGGTGGGGGTGCCATCACCAATGCGCTGCGCGGCTGATAGCCAGGCACTTCAATATAAAGTGCCTGCAGCGGATCGATCTCCACCATATTAGATTCCTTCAAGCGTTCATAAAGTGTTTTTGCTGAAGACTCCTGCGCAAGCTGAGTGGAAAGGTCATTTATTTTTAATTCAAGATCCTCAATATCACTTTCCAGCACCTGAATGCGACGGCCAGTGGCGGCAGTGCGTCCGCTGATCGAGAGATAAATTCCCGCAATCGCAGCAACAATTACCAAAACCAACAGAAACGTTCCAATCCACTGGAGCTGGGTGCGCCAGGGTGCTTGTTTATATGCTTGAGCCAAGTCAGTCTTCATAGCAACCATCCATGCAGTTTTCGTGCCATCTATAGTTTTTCCGCAACCCGGAGCCTGGCACTGCGTGCTCTTGGGTTGATATTTATCTCGTCCGTATCGGGCAGAACCGGACGGAGTGTGAGCAGCCTGATACGAGCTTTGTGATTACATGTGCAGATCAGCTGCTCTGGGGAGCAAATGCAATCACGGCTTTCCTGCCGGAAGGCTTGCTTAACCAAGCGGTCTTCCAGTGAGTGAAAGCTGATGATTGCCAGCCTGCCCTTTGGTTGTAAAAGTTCGATCAGGCCGGGGATTGCTTTTTTGATCGAGTTCAACTCATCATTGACCGCGATCCGCAGTGCTTGAAAAGTGCGCGTGGCGGGGTCCTGCCTTTCGTGGCTGCGGCCAATTACACGGCGGACTATCTCAGCCAATTCCACCGTGGTGTTCAGCGGGCGGGCTCTAATGATCTCCTTGGCGATGCGCCGCGAAAACCGCTCTTCACCATAATGCCAAAGGATGTCTGCCAGTTCTTTTTCCTTAGCGGTGTTCAGCAAGTCTGCTGCCGATTTTCCGGAGTAGGGATCGAAGCGCATGTCCAGCGGCGCATCCTGTCTGAAGGAAAAACCGCGTTTAGCTTGGTCAAGCTGCATAGAGGAAACCCCCAGATCTGCGACAATGCCATCCAATCCCTGCCAGCCAAGTTCGCGGACGAATTCTGCGGCTTTGAGATACGAACCCTGGCGCAGATGTACCCGGCTGCCAAATTCAGCTAAGGCATTACGGGAATGAAAGAGGGCGGAGGGGTCTAAATCCAGCCCAATCAACTGACCGGACGGTGCGCTAGCCTGCAAAATACCTTTGGCATGCCCGCCAGCCCCCACGGTGCAATCCAGATAAAGCCCTGAATTGTGGGGCGCGAGATAATCAATGATTTCTTGGTAAAGTACCGGGCGATGAGGCAGCTTGGGAATCGAAACCTCAGCCATCAGTCGCCCCTTGTGGAGATATCGAATGCTTCCCAGCGGCTGCTATCAGCTTCGGGATCGTTCAGTTTGGCTTCCTGTGCTTTCCAGTCTTCTTCGGACCAAAGCTCAAAACTGTCACCGATACCAACAATCACAACTGTTCCCTTAATGTTGGCCATTTCACGTAAGCGGGCTGGTACGAGGATCCGCCCTGCACTGTCATAAGACAATTCAGCGGAATTGCTGAAAATCTTGCGGCGCAGTTCGCGTGACCTGGCATTGGTGATCGAAGTGCGCGCCAGATTGGCCGCGATGTGTTCGAAATGTGGTTTGGAATAGACCGACAAGTTTTGGTCGAAGCCTTCAGTCACAAAAACACCGTCCAAAGTTTGCTCTCTGAAATTGGCGGGGATGGTGATCCTTCCTTTTGGATCGATGCTGTGTGCGAACTGACCAAAGAACATGCGTTCTATCTTTCTTTTTAAGGCCGAAGCGCTGATAATTCAGCGCTTCCTTAAATTTGACACTTTCTGACACTTTATGACATTATTTCCCACATTATAGTACTTACCCATGTAAAATGCAAGGGTATTGGCACACTTTTTGCTTGTTTCTCGGGTTTTGCTTCTCTCTGAAGAAGCTATTGGAAGGCATTTGATCTGGAGCTAAAGTGGAAAGCCGTAGAGAGTAACACTCATGTCTGATGTAGATTTTGGGCGGGAGAATTGCATTATAATGAGCAAGATGGCTACACCGAGTGTACTTAATGACCGATATCAACTTCAAAAGACTCTGGGCACCGGAGGCATGGCCTTGGTTTACAAAGCCAAGGACCTGATGCTTGAACGCAATGTGGCTGTCAAAGTATTACGCGAAGATTTCTCACAAGACGTGGCATTCCGCGAACGCTTCAGACAGGAAGCCAAGGCAGCAGCCAACCTCTCACATCCCAATATTGTGACAGTGCATGATTTCGGTCTGGATCAAGGCCACCTTTTTCTGGTGATGGAATACATGCCCGGTATGGATCTAAAGTCCTACATTAAGCAAAAGGGGCGTTTCAGTGTGGCTGAGACGCTCGAACTGCTTATCCAGGCTTGTCAGGGCTTGGGATACGCGCACCGCGCAGGATTGGTGCACTGCGACATCAAGCCGCATAACATGCTGGTCACCCCTGAAGGGCGACTCAAGGTGACGGATTTTGGTATCGCCCGCGCGTTGGCTACAATCTCGCCCGAAGAACACTCAGATGTTGTGTGGGGATCCCCGCATTACTTCTCGCCGGAACAGGCTTCAGGCAACCCGCCTTCACCGGCATCCGATGTTTACTCGCTCGGTATCATCATGTATGAGATGCTGACTGGTCAGTTGCCTTTCACTGCAAATGACTCAACCGAACTGGCACGCATGCATCGTGAAGAGACGCCCATCTCCCCGCGGCGTTATAACACTTCCATTCCCAGTCAGCTGGAAGAGATTATCCTGAAAGTACTTTCTAAAGAACCTGCGGCACGCTACCGCACAGCGGATCAGTTAGGTCGGCTGCTATTGGGACTATACGAATCCAACCCTTCACTCAAACGGCCGAAACCTTTCCTGCAGGAGACCTTTCAGGCGCTTTCGCATGTCACCGGTCGACATCAGGCGGTACCGCCACCTCGCGAGGCAGTTAAAACTACCGCTGGACCGATATCGGAGAAACGCCAGCCCATGCGCCAGGCACCTGTAAAGATGAAGCATGTGGATCCGGTTTATCAACCGATTGTTTACCCCAACACACCGGCAGTTGAACAGAGCTACTATGCCGAAGAAGAAAAGCTTGATTTGAGTACCTGGCTCTTAGGAATTTTGGCGTTTCTCTCCCTGTTTGGGCTGATACCTTTTTGGCTTTACGTGTATGCCATTTTGAAACCTTGAGGAAAGCATGAAAACTTACATTTCTCCTTCGATTCTTTCTGCTGATCTGACCCGGCTTGGTCATGAAATGCAAATTTGTGAGGAGTCCGGAGCGGATTTTATTCACATTGATGTAATGGATGGTCGTTTTGTGCCCAATATCACTTTTGGTCCGGATATCGTGGCAGCCGTCAAACGCAGCACCAGTCTCCCACTGGATGTGCATATGATGATTTTGGAACCGGAAAAGCACCTGGAAAGATTCATTCAAGCGGGAGCAGATTACGTGACGGTGCATGTAGAGAACAATGCCCATGTGCATCGATTGCTGCAGACCATTCGCGAACTCGGTGCTAAACCTGGATTAGTCTTTAACCCGGGCACACCACTGGAGAGCCTCCGATGGCTGGCGAATGACGTGGATATGGTTCTGCTCATGTCCGTTAACCCGGGGTTTGGAGGTCAGAAGTTTATTCAGTTCTCCATGCAGAAAATTGCTGAGGCACGGCGGATCCTGGATGAAAGTGGGTCAGAAGCCATGCTGCAGGTGGATGGAGGCATCGATGTGAGCACAATCCGCCAGGCGTTTGACGCCGGGGCAAATAACTTTGTGGCTGGAACAGCAGTCTTCGGCTACCCGCAGGGAATTGCTGCTGGCTTGTCCGCGCTGAGGAATGCCTTGGTTTAAACAAAAAAGCCGCACGCGCGACTTTTTTGAGTTTTAAGGGTTAATAATTTAGTTGTAGGCTTTGGTCAGGGTCTTAATACAGCGGGCGCACAGAACTTTGCGAACCTTCCTGCCGTTCTCCATGACCGTAATCCGTTGCAGGTTTGGGCGGAACTCACGTTTAGTAGCGTTCAACGCGTGGCTGCGATTATGACCAAATGTTGTAGACTTACCACATTGATTGCACTTTGCCATCTCGATATCCTTTCAATTATAATTTCGAGGTGTAGGTATGACTACTCCACCTACGCAGCTTTTTATAATAACATATCTCAAAGAAGGAATCAAGAATTAATTCTTCAGAGGAGAGAGTGAAAAATGACAAGTCAGGATAATCAACTCGGACGCATCTATATCCGCCCCAAGGCAATCAAAACCATTGCCCGGGACGCTGCATTGCTATCCTATGGCGTAATAGGACTCGCTCCCGGTTCCTTCGCGGAAGCTTTTTGCCGCTTTTTCAATAAGAATACGGATTATGGCATCAATGTACGCTCAGACGCCCAAGGCTTATATCTGGAACTCAATCTGATTATTGAGTATGGTTTGCGCATCAAAACCGTAGCGGATTCAGTCGCGGAAAGTGTACGTTATCGCGTCGAAAACACCATTGGTATCCCCGTAAAACGGGTAGATGTCCATGTTCGCGGGCTGCGCATCAGCAACCCTGATTAATATATTCCCATCGAACTACTCAGGAGCACTATGAATTCTAAACCTGCCACCATGCCGAGTGAAGCTGAGCGCCATAAATTGCTGCGCTCTCCACTGGACGGTGATGGACTCAAGCGTCTACTCCAAGCCGGTCTCACCTGGCTGACGACCAACCAACCCTACGTAAACTCCCTGAACGTCTTCCCGGTACCCGATGGAGATACGGGAACAAATATGGTGCTGACCATGCAAGCTGCCATGAAAGAGGCTGAAGGCGTCAAAAGCAAGAACGTAGGTGAAGTGGCGCATGCATTCGCCCAGGGCGCTCTGATGGGCGCCAGAGGAAATTCAGGTGTGATCCTCTCTCAGATTTGGCGCGGTTTCTCCCGTGCCCTGGACCGGACGCCCACCATGGATACCTCGTTGTTCATGCGCTCTCTGCAGGAAGCTCGCAATACAGCCTATAAAGGGGTGGTGCGCCCGGTGGAAGGCACTATTTTAACGGTCATGAAAGACATTACATCCGCTGCTGAGGAAGCGGTGAAGCAGAATGCCAAATTAAACGAAATGCTCTCTGCCATCGTGGATGCCGCGGATGCCAGCGTGGAACGTACGCCTGAACTGCTGCCCCTGTTGAAACAGGCTGGCGTGGTTGATTCCGGTGGTAAAGGTTTGTTTTATATCTTTGACGGCATGCTGCGGCTGATGACGGGTCAGCCACTGGATGTTACCGATGCTGTTGTCAAGAATCTGGATGAATTGGATCTTTCACATGCCATGGAAACCATTGAAGAAGGGCAGGATTACGAAGTTGTCATCGATTTTGCCCCTAACCCAGGCTTTATTTTGGAGAAATACTACGAGGGTCTGAGCACGATCGGTACAAGCATTCAGGTGGGTGAGGGGGATGGCATTTATCGCATGCATATCCATGTTCCGCTGGATAAACGCTACGAACCAATCAACTACACCGAAGGTGAAGGTACGATCCAAAAAGTGATGATGGAGAATCTCCAGGAGCAGATGGACAGCCGCAAAACCGAGACTAAGAAGCTTGAGCTCAACCCGGTCAATCCGGGTGAGATCGGTGTTGTCGCGGTTTCTCCCGGTATAGGCCTTTCACGCATCTTTGCCAGTCTGGGCGTTAGCGCGATTGTGGAAGGCGGTCAAACCATGAACCCCAGCGTTCAGGATTTGGTAAGCGCGATAGACGGTTTGCCTACAGACGAGGTGATTGTCTTACCCAACAACAAAAATATTATCCTTGCGGCACAGAACGCAGCTAAAATGACTAAAAAGAAGATTGCGGTTATCCCAACGCGCAATGCACCCCAAGGTTTTGCAGCCATGCTGCGTCTGGTGCCGGATGGAAGTTTGGAAGAAAACGAAGAGTCAATGAAAGAAGCTATTACTGAGGTGCACACCGGAGAGATCACTACTTCCACGCGGGATGTTGAGATTGAGGGTGTTCGGGTAAAGAAGGGGCAAGTGATTGCCCTGTTTGATGGTCAATTGGTAGTCTCCGCGGCGGATTTGGACAAAGCCTTGACTGAATTGATGAAAAAGGCCAAAGCGAAGGAATTTGAACGTATCACACTCTTTTATGGGGAGAGCATCGTTCAGGCAAAAGTCACTGAGATAGCTGATGGTCTGCGGAAAGCCTACCCTCAACATGAAATTGAGGTTCACGAAGGTGGCCAGCCACACTATCAGTTGATCATCGCGTTTGAGTAGGAATCATTTGTTGAAATCAAACCCGCCTTGTAATTGAGCGGGTATCTTTTTAATATTATGGCGTACTGCGCGTAGTCATAAAATAACAAAGAATTATTTGGCTTGTTCTGCCTTATAACAGAGGTATAACCTTTCATCGCCCAAGCAATTTGGAGCTCCCTCTGGGGGATGAGTCACTCAGAACATCTTTTACGGTATGATTTAAACATAATCTTGGAACATTCTTGTATGCAGACAATCACTGAAAGGATCCTTCGAATCATTGAGTTGGAAGCCCACCAAGGCTATCAGAACCGTGCAGTCATGGGTGGTTTACAACGTCTTGCTGATACCTGGATCAGCGAAGGACGTGAAATTGGCCTGAGTGAGAAACTTATTGCTGAAGTTACCAAGCAGCTTGTTCTTTATCCTGACCAGCCACTTGAGGGCAGGCGGGAGACCCTGGGCCTTTTGATGATGCTTTTGGATAAGACACAGGGATTTCAACTTCCGTTGATAAAGAACGAAGCACAGAAAAAGGCTTCTGTACCTGATTCGATACCAGTGAATAAACCTGCCACGGAAAAAAAGAATACCGCGCAGGTATCCAAACCCAAACCATCTAAAGTCAACCCAGCCAAGCCTAAACCAGAAATGAAACCTGCAAACGTGCCAGTTCAGCCAATTGGAAGTACCGGGCTGGATGCATCTGTCTCAGTCATACGTGGGGTTGGTGATAAACAAGCCAAAAACCTCACCAAGCTGAATATCTTGCGTATCAGAGACTTGCTCTACCATTTCCCACGTCGCTATGAAGATTATTCCAAACTCAAACCCATTTCAGCGCTGCGTTACGGTGAAGAAGTGACTATCGCGGCTTATGTGGTTGATGCCCGTCTGATACCAACTCGTAAAGGAACTAAGGTGATTGAGGCTGTCGTCTCGGACACTACGGGCAGTCTGCGCCTGATGTGGTTCAACCAACTCTTTCAATTGCGCTATCTCAAGAAAGATAAGCTACTCTCAATTTCAGGTCGTGTTGAGGTATATGCCGGGCGGTTGGTGATGATCCATCCGGATTACGAGGCTATCGACAAGCAGCAGCTCAACACAAATCGCATCGTCCCCATTTATCCTCTCACAGCATTGGTCTCACAGCGCTGGCTGCGCCGGACGATCTACAACGCTTTGGATTATTGGGCAAACAAAGTAGAGGAATTCCTGCCTCCCAAGGTACTTAAACAAGCCAATCTGATGGGTGTGGAAGAGGCACTGCGCCAAGTGCACTTCCCGGATTCGGAAGAATTACTGAAGGCTGCACAGCACCGCCTGGCTTTTGAAGAACTCTTTTTGCTGCAATTGGGGGTGATGCACCAGAAGAAGCAGTGGCAAGGTTTGCAGGGCAGCCCCTATCGGGTAAGCGATGCCTGGTTGGTAGAGTATATGGCGCGTCTGCCCTATCAGCTAACACAGGCACAGCAGGATGCTGTAGCTGATATCCGTAATGATCTGGCCTTAACCCGACCGATGAACCGTTTGCTCCAGGGCGATGTCGGCTCGGGAAAAACCGTTGTGGCGGTACTGGGAATGAGCATCGTTATGCAGTCCGGAGCACAGGCAGCTCTGATGGCACCCACCAGCATTCTGGCTGAGCAGCATTACCGCAGTATCTCCAAACTGCTCAGTGAGGCGGATCCAGATGGAAAACCCTTCCTGGAATCGGGGCAGGTACGGCTGCTCACCGGAGATACGGCGACCAAGGAACGCAAGGAAATACAGGCCGGGCTTGAAAGCGGCTACATCAAATTACTCATCGGAACGCATGCACTGATTGAAGGACCGGTAAAATTTCAAAATCTGCAGATGGTGGTAGTCGATGAACAGCATCGTTTCGGGGTTGAACAACGTGCTGCGCTGCGCAAAAAGGGGAGCAATCCGCATCTTCTTGTGATGACGGCTACTCCCATCCCGCGGTCGCTCCAGCTCACCGTGTTCGGTGATCTGGATGTAAGCGTGATGGATGAGATGCCGGTTGGCAGGCTGCCGATTGAAACTGAGATCGTTCAACCGCATCAACGCCAGACAGTCTATAAAAAAATAGAACAGCAGGTGCAGGAAGGGGCACAAGCATTTGTAATCTATCCCCTCGTAGAACAAGGCGAGAATGAGGAATCAAAAGCAGCCGTAGAAGAACAAAAACGACTGCAGGAAGAGGTTTTCCCGCATCTCAGGATTGGTTTAGTTCATGGCAGGCTCAAACCGAGCGAGAAAGACCAGGTGATGCTTGATTTCCGCAACAAGCTTTATGATGTTCTGGTCTCCACATCGGTCGTAGAGGTGGGCGTGGATGTGCCCAATGCCAGCATTATGGTAATTGAAGGGGCAAACCGGTTCGGGTTGGCACAACTGCACCAGTTCCGAGGCCGTGTCGGAAGGGGCAATCAGCAATCTTATTGTTACCTGATACCAGATTCAGAGAACGATGTGGAAAATGAACGTCTGCGGGTAATGACTGAAACCAATGATGGGTTTGTGTTAGCGGAGAAAGACCTGGAACAACGCGGTCCCGGTGATTTTCTGGGTACACGCCAGGCAGGATTCATGGACTTGAGGATGGCAAATCTCGCGGATGTCAGATTGATTGCTGAAGCCCGTAAAATTGCTGAACAAGTGATCAAGGAAGACCCGGACTTGAAAAAGCCGGAGAGTCAATCCTTGTGGCGAGCCCTGATTAGTTCTTGGCCATCTTTGCATGGAAAAGGAGAAATGAGTTAATGAGTAAAGTGATCTTTCCAGGTACTTTTGACCCCATCCATCTGGGCCATGTGGATATAGCGAGGCGGGCGTCAGTCCTTTTTGATGAAGTCGTGGTGGCTGTCTATGACAAACCCGCCAAACAGCTCACCTTCAGTCCCGAGGAACGAGTGGAACAGGTGCGGATTGCCTTCAGGGATATCCCGAATATTACTGTTATCGGATACAGTGGCTTAACGGTGAAACTGGCAACAGAACTTGGCGCACGGGCAATTATCAGGGGGCTTAGAGTTTTCTCGGACTTTGAAACAGAATTTCGCATTGCCCTGGCAAATCAAAGGCTGGAACCGGCTATCGGCACGATTGCGTTTATCACCAACGAAGAGAACTCGTTTGTTTCTTCAACAATCGTAAAGGAGATTGCCTCGCTGGGAGGGGATGTTACCAGTATGGTACCCAGGCATGTAGCCAAGGCGCTCGTTCGTAAATATACCGGGCACAAAGATACAGCCGCTTGAGAAAAGGTGATATTCAGGGAATAAAACCGGCTCTTTAAGATTTCATCGCCGTGATTTTGATGATAAACTAAGATATTGATCTTTATACGTATTACTGCGGGAGTAAAAATGGATATTTTACACTTGGTAGACCGACTTGAAGAGCTCTTCAACAATAGCAAACCAATCCCGTTGACACGCAGCGTGGTGGTTGATGAAAACGCCTTTATGGACATCATTGACCAGATGCGCATTTCTGTTCCCGACGATATTAAAAAAGCACAGCAGTTGATTGCACAAAAAGACCGCATCCTGGCACAGGCGCAGGAAGAAGCCAATCGCACCGTGGCTTTAGCGCGGGAAAAGAGCGAGAAGATGGTTGAAAAGAGTGATATCTATCTGGCAGCTCAGGCAAAAGTAGATCAGATCGCTGAGCAAGCACGCCGCGAAGCCGCTCAAACTCAATTAGACGCGGATGCTTATGTCATGGAGACTCTAGGCAAATTGGAAGTTGAACTCCACCGAGTGCTTACACAGGTTCAAAATGGCATTAAGACTCTGCAAGCCGATCAGAATAAATCAGAAACGGAAAGCCAATAAGCTCAGACACCTGCTGATACAGGCTTTTTAGGTGTACGCAGCGCATCCTTTTTACGGGGTGCGCTTTTTTTACGCTGAACAGGCTTACGCGGGCGGTTGTATACCGGTGTGGAAACAAGCGCATGCTTGAGCACATCGTCCATATGGTCTATGAGTACAACCTGAATGTCATTGAGCATACCTTTGGGCACATCAACCAAATCTTTATCATTGCGGCGCGGGAGGAGAATGGTTTTGATGCCAGCCCGAATAGCCGCTAATACCTTTTCACGGGTACCGCCGACGGGAAGAACTCGACCTCTGAGTGTGATCTCTCCGGTCAGGGCTACCTCGTGATGGACTGGCACACCCAATACTGCCGAGGTCAGGGCTGTCGCAAGGGTAATGCCCGCGCTTGGCCCGTCTTTGGCGATGGCGCCTTCCGGAATGTGGATATGGATGTCAATTTCTTCAAAGAGACCGGTTGGAATCTTGAACAAGTCTTCCTTAGATCTGAGGTAAGAGAGAGCGGCCTGGGCTGATTCCTGCATCACTTCCCCAATTTGGCCGGTCAGCTGCAAATTACCTTTGCCAGGAAGAGTGAGCACCTCGATCGGCATAATCTCGCCGCCGTTTTCCGTCCATGCAACCGCGGTTGCAACGCCCACTTCGTCAAATGCTTCAGCTGAGAGGGGAAAGAACTCAGCCGGACCAAGTAATTCGTTAACTAAATCCGGTTCAATCAGTGTGGGTAGTTGTTTTCCTTCCGTCTTTCGTCGGGCTAGTTTACGCAGGACGGAGCCAATCTCTCTTTCCAGGTTACGCACTCCAGCTTCATAAGTGTAGCCCTCAATCAGGGTTTTTATTGCTTGGTCTGAAAACTGCAGATTCTCATCTTCCATACCTGTTTCAGTAAGCATATTTGGTATAAGAAACTGCCTGGCAATGGCCAGTTTATCTTCCTCAAGATAGCCTGGGAATTCAATCACTTCCATACGATCAAGAAGAGCTGGCGGGATATTTGTGGCCATGTTTGCTGTGGTAATGAAAAGAACCTTGGAGAGGTCGTAGGGGACCTCAAGGTAATGGTCGGCGAAAGCATGGTTCTGCTCCGGATCCAGCACTTCGAGGAGAGCTGCGGCAGGGTCTCCCTGAAAGTCAGCTGTCATTTTATCGATTTCGTCCAGCATGAAAACCGGATTGATGACTTTGGCTTTCTTCATGGTTTGGATGATGCGGCCGGGAAGGGAACCGAGGTAGGTACGGCGGTGACCGCGGATCTCGGCTTCATCATGGACGCCGCCCAGCGAGAGGCGTATAAAATTGCGTTCCATTGCCTGAGCAATCGAACGACCGAGGGAGGTTTTGCCTGTACCCGGTGCGCCAACAAAACACAGGATGGGCTGTTTACTGCGTTTGGGGCGCAGGCTGCGCACAGCCAGGTACTCCAAAATGCGGTCTTTGGCTTTATCCAGCCCGTGATGGTTGCTATCCAGAATTACTTTGGCGTGGTTGGTATCCAAATTGTCAGTGGTCATTTCGGTCCACGGGACTTCCAAAAGCCAATGAAGATAGGTTTGAAGCATTCCGCTTTCAGGCGAAAGGGGAGGCATACTGCGCAAGCGCTCCATCTCATTGTGTGCCACATCGGCTACCTCGTCTGGTAGGTCTGTTCTTTCCATTAAATCCAGCATAGTCTGGATGTCAGGGTCGGTGGATTTACCATCATTAAGTTCTTTTTGCAGGCGATTGATCTGCTCACGCAGGTAAACCTCACGCTGAGCGTTATCGAGCTCAGACTGAATCTGATTGTGAATTTCACCTTCCATGCGTAAAATGCGTAATTCGCGTAACAAGTAGCGAACCGCCAGTTTCAGACGTTCGAGCGCGTTGGTTTCCATAAAGATTTCGAGGCGAGGTTCCGGCTTTAGGTTCAATGTGGAACCGATCATATCAGCAAGGTTCCCAGGGTGATCGGTGAGTTGAATGACGTTGGAAACCTCTTCCTGCGCCATGTCCGAGAGTTCAATGAATTCGGTCATGCTTTTGTGCGCCAGTGTCACGAGTGCTTGGGTTTCATCTGTGAAATACACCCGGTCGTTCAGCGCTTCCACTTTGGAGATAGGCAAGCCATCCTGGATGGTAAATTCAACCAGACGTACGCGTCTGCGAGCCTGAACAAGCACAAAATTACCTTCCTCCTTGTTTTCGGTCATCTGACCAATTGCTAACTCAACCGCGATTGGCAGAAATTCTTTTCCCTCAGTGTCATTTCCAAAACAACCAATTACGGTGGTTCGGGTTTTGGAGGCTTGCTTGGCGATTTGGTAAGCATCGCTGTCATGACTGAAAGAAAGCGGCATGATAGTTCTGGGGAAGAGGATCAGGTCTTTCAGATAAAGCACCGGAGCTTCGAACTTGCTCCTATGTCTGGGGCGTCCGTTTGGAACAGCATTCAGATCATCAAGATTGGCAAGTTTTGGTAAACCGAAAGAATCTTCCAAGTTGAAGCGGAAGGAGAAGTTATTGCTAATATCCATTTTTTGACCTCACAAGGGCAAGAGTGTACCACAAGAGCTTGATGAAAACTAATATATCCCGTATTGTTTGAAGATTACCCGCGCTGCTGAGGCAATAAACATAGAACCGCTGACCAAAATACCTTTGCTCTCACCCGCCATTTCCAATGATTTGCTCATAGCAGCCTCGGCAGGAGAACAGGCTAATACCGGAACACCAAAGGGTTCCACAATGCGCCTCAGCTCCTCTGCGCCTTTGGCACGCGGATGGATTGACTGTGTTGTAATAACCTGGCTGACGCGTGGGAGGATGGCGTGCAGCATCGCTTCCAATTCTTTGTCCCCAGAGGCGCCAAAAACAAACAGAAAATCGACACCGGGGTAGTACTCATCAAGTGTGTTTTTGAGATGTTCCATAGAGTCGCCATTATGAGCGGAATCGAGCACAATAGGCGGGTTGTCCCGTAGTATTTCAAAACGTGTAGGCCAAATAACGCTCTTGAAGCCTTGTTTTACGGATGTTCGGGAAATATGCCAACCTTGCTGCCGGAGCACTTCCAATGCAGCAACCGCAGTCACTGCGTTTTGAACCTGATGAAAGCCGAGCAGCGGCAGTTTGAGTTCCAGCGGTTGTGAAGCGATATGGTTCTTATGGGAAGGTTTTTTCTCCTCTACCACAATGGTTTGGGTTTTATGCGTGTGAGAAACTGATTCGAAAGAATAATCTCGGCTTACGGAAACCAGTGGGGACTGGCGTTCCAACGCAATCTTTTCCAATTCACGGGCGGCTTCCATTTGCTGCGGCGCAACTACTACCGGCTGCTTCGGTTTGATTATGCCTCCCTTTTCGAAGGCAATTTCAGTGAGCGTATTGCCCAGGACAGTGGTGTGATCGTAAGAAATGGAAGTAATTACCGCGACTTCCGGGGTGATAACGTTGGTAGCGTCCAATCTTCCACCAAGGCCAACTTCAAGCACGGCAATATCGATTTCTTTCTCAGCAAAATATTGGAAGGCCAGTGCAGTAGTCAATTCAAAAGTTGTGATTTCTTTTATCTGTTCGATATAGGGACGCATTAAATCCGTTATGCGCACGATATCGGCTGGAGAGATCTGTTCAAAATTAATCTGAATACGTTCGGTAAATTCCACGAGGTGGGGCGAGGTATATATACCCACTTTATAACCGGCTTCGTACAGAGCGTGGGAAATGAAAGAGGCGGTTGAACCTTTCCCCTTAGTGCCTGCTATATGCACACTGGGGAATTTTTGTTCAGGATTACCCATGAGGGTCGTCATTTTGAGCATGCGGTCAAGCTTAAAAAAACGATGCGTGTCATCCACATGCCGTTTCATGCTGAAATCGATAAAACTATAAAGGTAATCGAGCGTATCCTGATACTTAGAATCGAGAGAATCCATTGCCACCTGCCAGATTGATTATACGACTGCCCTTCCCATTTTACCCTTCATGGAAAAGGGTCAGGGGTTATATACTTCCACGTCAATCTGCAAAAGGTAACCAATCACGGAGTAAGAGGCTCCCCGGAATTCCACGAGGAAGCATTCACGGTTGAAGGAATCGAACAATCTTTCGTTCATAGGCAGTAAGGTAACGCGCGTGCCGCGGGCCAGGAAGCCAGAAGAGCGGTAGTTGTCGTAGCAGCCGGAACGAACATAAAGGTCGCGCAACGTGGTTACCTGGATAATCGGTGTAGGAACGAGAGTGCGTGTAGGCGTCTCGGTGTAGTAAGGTGTGGGTGTTTGCGTAGGGGTCGGTGTCAGCGTAACGGTAGGGGTAAGGGTTACCGTCGGGGTAGGTGTCACGGTTGGGGTGCGTGCCAGATTGCGCTTGTAGATTGAGTCACTGATGCCTTGATAAGCTGCACTGAGCACAATGCCCAGAAGCACAAGGGCCATGAAAAACGCTAACCCAGCCACTATGTAAGTGGGAAAGAGACTTTTCTTGATCTCAAGAATGCGTGGGTCCTGCGGGAAGCGCTTACGAGCTTTTTGGCTGATGCGCAACGCGTCCAAAGCAAAGAATTTGCTGCCAGCCTTGAAAGCCTGATCCGCGCGTGTGATGGCATCTTCGTTGGTGTGAATATCGGTCTCAAGATTGCTGATCTCGTTCTCGAGCTGTAAGGATTGTGAATCGTAGGCATCCAACTGGCGCAGGAAGTCCAGGTTCTCCCTTGCTCCAGCAATTTTTTGCCTGGCGAGGAGCACAGTAGGTGCTTCAGCGGCATCTTTTTGCAGGCGCTGCGTATTTTCCAGCAGCGATTGAATGGTTGCTGGGATTAGGAGGTCCAGACGGTTGCGCAGGCGGCTGAGTTGGGCAATTTCCCCGTATTTCATACGCATGCGTTCCAATTTTCCCTTGGAATCAGCCAGTTTGCTGGCTGGTATTTTTCCGCTCAGGCTGACGATGTCACTGATTTCATCAATTGTGGCAATGTCTGCGCGCACTTCGGCAGCTTTATCTATATACTCAGGGATGGCTACTGCACTCGCTGCTGTTTGGATCTTGCCGAGGGCTGTCACCAATTCGCCTTGCGATAGCAGGTTTAGACCTTCTTTGTAGACATCATAAGCTTGCATCTGGTTTTCCAGGTCATGGCGCAGCTCTTCACCTTCACGCCAGCGTTTAATACCTGCATCTTCAAGGTGGTCAAAGGCTTCATCGAGATAGTTCAAAGCCACTTGGTAGCGGAACACACGCGCTGCGCTTTGAGCTTTACCGTAAGCTTTGCCCGCCTCCGGCGGTAATGCGACTGAGGGAATGTTACCTGAGCGCAAATATTCTTCCGCTTCGGCATGGTGTTCTTGCGCGCGGGACCAACCCGGCTCAATTTGGATCACTTTTTCGTAAAGCGGAATCGCAACCTGATAATTACCTTTGTAAAATGCCTCTTCTGCCTCATCCATCATGCGTTCAGCTTCCGGGTCATGGCTTGAGCTGAAGAACTTCCGCAACGGGTCACTGGGTGAAGCGCTTTCAAATTCATCCTGGCGTAAAGAAGTACGGGTTACCGGTTTTACGGAAGGGATGGAAGGAATAGGGGGTAGTTCAAGGTTATCCTCTGCCTGGCTGGGTGCACTATCAGTGTCCTGTGGGGTGTGTGTCATGCTCTCCTGGTCTGCCAGGCGGCGACTATGTTCCCTGCGGATCTCTCGTAGCAAACGGCTGGCTTCCTCCCAATCGTCTATATTGACAGGCTCGGAAAGGCGGTTGGTGGAGATGGCTTCGAGATAATTGGAAAGTTCTGCTTCCAACGAACTCAAGGCTTCATCTGCTGGGTTAGCAGAGGCGAGCAGTTGTTTTGCTTGTTGAATGAGGTCTGCGATCATCGCATTTCCTTTCAGGAGAGGCTGGTCAGGCTCTCTCCAGAGCGAGTTTTTCCAACGCTTCGATCATCGCATCCGGCGTTTGATAACCGCCATCCAATGCAGTCTCGAGGAATTTCAACTCTGAGGCATTCAGGCGGTTCTGCACATCAAAAGAATACGATGCCTTGTAATGGGTAGGGGAATTGGCAATATCTTCCGGGCGGTTAGGGCCCACGGCAACCGTGCCAGGTGCCTGCCTGCCTGTGAAGATATGGTGCAGGGCACGCGAACTAAATTGGATCATGTCTGAAGCCTGTACTTCCGGGGAGAATTTATCCGGCATCCAATGACCGATATTCCAATCGATCATCACTACTTTGTGCCGCACATCGTTCCAATAGTAATGCAGCAATTTATGATCCAGGAAAGTTGCCCCGCGTTGATGGGCTTCTTTGAGGAAGCCGCTGATCTGTAATGCGATATCAATCACTTGTTTCATACTGAGGTTATGGATAAAACTCCCACGCGTGTAACCAGCATCACAAACAAGATAGAGGTTGTCTTCCCATCGACGCTCAAGAATCAGAAAAGGCAGCCAGCCATCGGTCAGACGTTCATGGAATTGCTCCAGGACGGTTTCAATTTCATCTGGCTCAAAAAGGGCAAGCGTGCCGCTTACGCGGGTGGCTTCTCCCATAGACTGCATTTGCTTGGAAAGCGGGGCGATCTCGTTTGGCCAGATTGTTCCTTCGTTTGGTTTCATGAAGCCTGCCTGGAGCATAGGGGTGAGCCCCTGCATGCCGCGTAAGCCTGTTAATATTTTGTATTCCTCGAGGAAGAGCGGTGTTGCGTAATTGATTTTGTCATGGCGCATCACTTTGAAAGCCGGGTCGCACGGGTAAGGTGATGGCCCAAAGGCTTGTTTAAGCAGAAAAACACGCGCGCTGGAACCACCGGCTTCCGGAACAGCA
Source organism: Anaerolineaceae bacterium (assembly GCA_040772525.1). Taxonomy (GTDB): domain Bacteria; phylum Chloroflexota; class Anaerolineae; order Anaerolineales; family Anaerolineaceae; genus Mesolinea. The sequence continues at coordinate 1,763,365 of JAXGXZ010000001.1, forward strand.
AAATCGTGCTGGTTGGCGGTCAGCCAGGTATCCAAGGGTTCAGACAGATAGAGTCCGGTTTTTGAATCGAGATTGATTTCTTTCACGATTGGTTCCTTTTAAGTCCTGCCCATTCTACCATTTATGCTCATCTGGCGTTTCGAAATAGGTTGAGTCACGGCGCACGAGTTCATCAAACCAGGGCAGAAGCGGATGAATCGAATCAATCGTGGCAATACCCTCCAGAATAGCAGCACGATCAGATTGTTGCAGCAAGTCAAGATACTGTTTTTGCCATTCGCGAGGAATGGAGCGCTTGCGGGAGGGCGGCTGGAGCAGTGACTCCAACTGCACAAGGGCGAAAACCAGGTCACCAGCGCTATTCTGTGCCAGTCGCGTGCGTGCCATGAGCGGTGTATTGACGACATCCAGTGAACGCATGATAGTGCGCAATTGGCGGCCAATCAGGAGTAAGTTCCGATTAATTTGAGAGTAAAAGGACTGATAAACCAGCGTGAGCCAGCGGAGAACCCGTGAATTAGACGATTCCTGCGTCTGCCAATACTTGAAAAAGTGTGTTTGGGCTTGCTCTATCTGATATGACATCTCGCGCGTGTTTTCCGGGAAGATGCCCAAATTGGGTATCTTCTGCCAGCTTGCCCAAAGTGATTGCAGGTGAACACAGGCCTGGTGGAGCACCGAGTCCTGAGAACTGATGCTTGGTTTTGGAAAGTTGTCCCATTTTTTCTGACGGATCGCAACCAGGATGGGTAAAGTAGTTTTAAACCAAGTATTTTGCACATCCTCCAGTTCTTTGAGGATCTGCCAATCATGTTCTTGCTGCCACTCCGGCAAGCCCGGTATTAAGCTGCTTCTGGAAAGTTGAGATTTCCAGGATTCCACGTAATTGAGCAGGTCATAGAACTGCTCAACATGTTCACGGTCTTGGGCTGGAAACCGGGCTAACTCCGGAAGATCCTGGTTCGTGTGCAATGGACTGAACAAGTTGTTGTAGGCATCGGATAACTTGCGGTAGGCTGTGGTGAATTGCGGCAAGCGTGACTTAATCCGGTTTAGGTAGGAATTTATCTCTGAGTCCTGTTGGGCAGCCTTGTGGAATGATTGCAGGAGTTGTTGGTTTTCCTGGCTGAGTGGATGCTCTAAAAATACTGAGTCAGGCAGATCTGTCTGCAGATGTTGATTAGCTATCCAAGGTGTGGGCCATCGGTCAGCAGAGGCTTGGTCTCTGAGGCTGTCCAGATCCGTTACTGTGGCTAATTGAGATACACAATGCCAATAGGCCAATAACCAGGCAGGCTTGCCCAGGGTTGTCACAAGGGCAGGAAAAGCATCCACCAGCTCCTGAGCAAAGCGGGTGATAGTTTGGTTTGACTGCGGACCGTCTTTAATTTTTTCAATCCAACTAATCAGGGAGGTGACAGCCGTTTGGATTGGTGGGAGATAAGCAAGCGATGGCTCGGCAAAGTAAAGATCTTTTAATTGTTCTGCAACAGATTCAAGGTCGCCCTCATTCCATTTTAGATAGATTTGGCGTACCTTGCCCAGAAGTGCGTGGATGGTCTGTCGAAGAAGGAAAGGCACACGCTGGCCATGTGCATCCAGTTTTGTCAGCAATTCGCGTGTTAGAACGAATTCAATGCCAAAGCTGTCTGCCCGGGAACTGACTCCCCAATTCTCTAAAATAGACGTGATATTGCTGGAAAGATCCGGTGATTGCCTCTTGAAGTTGTTAAGCTGCTCGAATAGATCTATCGGGGTATCATTTGAAATGATTTGCAATTTGCGCGTAGCTGAAATAATTTGATCAAGGTTGTAGTCAGGAGTCTGGCTTTGAACCTTATTTAGCAGCCAATGGGCTTCCACAATGTTTTGGTTTTGCAGCGCATCCAGCATCAAAGGATATTCATCAAACGATTTCAGCACATCCAATTTGGAAACATAATGAAGCAGATTAAAGAGGTCTGGTTGGTCAAGACCGCCAGACTCCAAAATGATACCGGTTATCTCATGCAACGTTTCCCAGTCGTGGTTGAAGATAAGCTGAGAGGAGTATCTTTTTATACATTCCAGCAAAGTTTCATCCTGAGGTGTTACGCCTAAATCAAGCAGATCCTGCCTCATCTTGAGTGCATCTCGCAGGAGATTTGGATCAGTCAGCCGGTCAGACAATTTCTGAAACTGTAAGCGGTAATCGGTTACACGCATGGAGAAGTACATGGCAAGATATTCAGTCCGAAATCGCAGTGCAGTCATTTCATCGGGATTGATCTGGCTGGCGATGACAGGCCATCCCAGTTCACTTTCGAGTTCGGGATAGGTCTGCTCAATCAGGTGTTTACCCTCAGTCAGCATTTGAGCAAAGTCAAGACTGGGTCCTTGCTTTTCCTGGAAACCAAGCTCGGGATCGAAGAAAAGCGCGTTGCCCCAGTCAATAAAATTAAGCTGATTCTTGGCTTCATCCCAGAAGATGTGTTCGGTCTTTACGTCGTTCCACACGATACCGAAAGAATGAACGCGAAATAGCAAATTTAATAACCCGCTGAGCACTTTAACAACCAAGACTTTCGGTATAGCTTTTCCCCCGCGATGCATATCTTGAAGAAGTTGATCAATGGAAATTCCGCTGACCTGCTCTGAAACAATAAACAAATGAGCGGTGCGGGAGGTTCCAGAGATGCTTTCGTCCAGCAGCAGAGGCGTGTGAATGGTTATTTCACCACGTTGATAGTTCAGTCCTTCAAAAAGTCCTAAAACTTTACCTTCGTTTTCTATTTGCAGCGCCTGACGAATCATGGTTCCACCGGATACATTCTGAACCGGACGTTTCATGACACCAGATTCAGTGTTTAGTTCCGTTTGCACTCGCAGCACTTCACCCGCGTCACCTTTGCCAATGACATTGAGGAGCATCCATTGCGTGCGTTTACCTTGAACGGTTTTTGCCATGCAGAGATTATAAATGACCTAAAAAGTGGTTGAGCTAAGGTTCCAACTCGCGCGCGCGATACTGCAGCGCTTCCGCCAGGTGTACCTGTTGGATTTTATCTTCTCCCGACAAATCGGCGATAGTGCGGGCGAGTTTGAGTACACGATGATAACCACGGGCGGTAAGCTGCATTTGGCGCATAGCCTGTTGCATCAACGCATTACCTGCCTCGTCCAAGGGACAGTATACGCGGATCTCAGCCGGAGTCATATCAGCGTTGCTAAAGAGGCGTGTATCCTTGAAACGGTCAAACTGCCGCTGTCGGGCAGCCTGCACGCGGGTACGAATGCTGGCAGAGCTTTCACCTGTGCGCTGACTGCTCAATTTCTGAAATTCCACACGGGGGACACTCAAATGAATGTCGATTCGGTCAAGCAGAGGTCCGGAAATACGCTTTTGATAGTTGAGAATAGTACCCTGGGCGCAAGTGCAGGGTTTCACCGGATCGCCATGGAAACCACAAGGGCAGGGATTCATTGCTGCGACAAGCATAAAATTGGCTGGAAAAGTCAGAGAGTAATTAGCGCGGCTGATGGTAACAACTTTATCTTCAATAGGTTGGCGCAGCACTTCCAAAATCCGCTTACCAAATTCGGGCAGTTCGTCCAGAAACAAAATACCTCGATGGGCAAGGGAAATTTCACCCGGATGGGGAATATTACCCCCGCCAACCAGCCCGGCATGACTGATGGTGTGATGGGGCGAGCGAAATGGACGGGTCTGAACAAGGGGCACCCCACTCGGAAGAAGGTCGCAGATTGAGTAAATCTTGGTAACTTCCAGCGCTTCTGTGAGAGAGAGCTCAGGCATGATCGAAATCAGTGCCCGGGCTAGCAGGGTTTTACCCGCGCCTGGTGAACCAACCATCAAAGCATTGTGACCACCGGCAGCAGCGACCTCAAGTGCTCTTTTCACCTGTTCTTGTCCCTTGATCTCACTGAAGTCACTCTCTACATCCACGGGCAAGGCCGGGGCATAGGGAACTGTTTCTTCAGGTGCTATAACCTCTATGCCGCTAAGGTGGCGGTAGAGCGCAGCCAGGTTTTCAACCGGGATTACCTGAATGTCCGGGATGAGCGCAGCTTCTTTAGCATCTACCGCGGGTACATAGAGGGTTTTAAAACCTTCAGCGCGTGCATGCGCCGCCATGGCAAGAATTCCCCGAACATGGCGCACGTTACCGTCCAGTGAGAGCTCACCGATTACTATTGCGCCTTCCAATGAATCCTGTGGAATTATCTCCTGAGCCACGAGAATCCCAACTGCGATGGGCAAGTCAAAAGCTGGACCTTCCTTGCGCACGGAGGCAGGGGCAAGATTAATGGTTACCACCTTGCGTGGGTAAGTCAGGTGGGAGTTGCGTATGGCGGAATAAACGCGCTCCCGGCTCTCTTTAACGGCCTCATCCGGGAGGCCAACGATAAAGACCTTGGGAATCCCGCTGCTTAAATCGACCTCAATGTTGATGGTTGCCCCATCAAGGCCAAGAACTGCACAAGACATGACATGCGCGAGCATGATTTAAGTTTAAGGTTTTACACACACGGTGTCAACTATTAATATGGGCAAGGCAACTTTAGGGCTTAAGCGTTAGAATGAGGCAGTAAACTAAACAACTGAGAGTGTGTGTGAATGGAAAAAAACAAAAAATTTATTTTTCTCCTTCTCGTCTTTTCTATCCTCCTCATGGGGTGTGAAGCACTTGCCACACCGCCTAGTACAACCACAACAGGCAATCCCTTAGCTGGTGATGAAAGCCTTGATGTGCTCAAGGAACGAACTGCTGTTCCAACCAAAACACCTGACCTCAAATTGCCGCCAACGATAGTACCAACCATAACCTTGCAACCCACGCAGCTAATCACTGAAGAATATTTTCCAACGCAAAAGACTGAAACTCCAACGCCCCTTGCTGCTACCCGGCGGCCAGCGGAAAGCAGAGACTGTCTATGGTTGAACCCAGACCTTCCAGCCCTCTTTTTGGAAAGCTTCAAACAAAAGAATGGTAGTTATTGCGCTGGAAAGCTCATGCCGGAGATGGCTTATGCTGAGTACGGTAGTGAAAACACCGTATCAGAGTGGGTGTTTGCACTTGTGGCGCCTTTTCCTAGCCTGATCGATACCATCACGTGGGATGATTTTGAGAAGTGGTGGAAGGAAGGCAAACCAGCTCCTTTTGATACCTTGGTGATGGAGTGGCGCAGTTACTATGCCATGGCAAGCATTTTAGGTGAGCCCCAAAATACGGTCACGCCTCTGCCCGGTAATGAGATTATGGACGCAGCCTGGGGCAGGAAAGGCACCTGGGCTATTGTTCCTTTCGAAAAGCTTGAGCCTCGCTGGAAGGTGGTTGCTTTCAGCGGTAATTCTCCCATCCAGAAGCAGTTTAATAAAAGCAAGTATCCACTAATCGTACCGATCTCTGTTATCAGCCGAGATAATAGCAATTTCGATGCTCTGAAGCAGCGGTTTTCGCCCTCTATCATGTCTACCAATCGCATAAGTGCCGATATTGCCACCGTTATGGTCACAGGTGTGACGGCCTTGGTTCGTTCCACGGCAGTGGAAATGGAAGTCAAAGGTCTCACAGCTCCAGCGGAGGAGCTTGGTGCTGCCATGCGCGAAGCTGATCTTTTGCACATCAGTAACGAAGTCCCTTTCCACCCCGGATGCCCATATCCGACCGGCGCGAGCGGAGTGAGGTTGATCTTTTGTTCGGCAGATAAGTACATGGAATTATTGGAATTCATTGGCACGGATGTCGTTGAATTGACCGGAGATCATATGCTGGATTGGGGCCCATATGGCATGGATCACACCTTGGAAATGTACAAAGAACACAACCTGCCCTATTATGGTGGGGGTGCTAATACTGAGGATGCCGGACAACCGGCTACATTTGAAATTAACCATAACAAAATTGCCTTTATTGGCTGCAATGCCAAGCCATTTTCTTATGTAAACGCGGGTGAAAATTCACCCGGTGCCTGGGATTGTAATATGGAGGAGATTTCCGAGAAAATTACGGCGTTAAAAGCTGATGGATTTAACGTTATCGCAACGTTTCAGCATTTGGAAGTTTACCAGTGGGAGCCTACCCCACGCATGCAGGATGACTTTAGAAGGGTGGCAGATGCTGGCGCAGTGATTGTCAGCGGCAGTCAGGCGCATCACCCCCATAGCATGGAATTTTATGGACCCAACAATTCCGAAATCCGTTATGGGCTGGGGAATACTTTCTTTGACCAATATGGGCTTTCTCCGTATACTGATACCGCTTTCATTGATGTGCATGTGTTTTATCAGAACCGGCATATCAGTACGGAGCTGATTTCGGTGCAATTCTTTGATTATTCCACACCGCGCTACATGACCCCTGAAGCACGCGACAGCCTGCTGCGGATGCTTTTTGGTACGAGCGGGTGGACAATTTATTAAAACAAAAAGAGAGCTCTCGGCTCTCTGAATTGCCCCTACCGGGGTTCGAACCCGGGTTTTAGCCTTGAAAGGGCTGCGTCCTAACCACTAGACTATAGGGGCTTGAAGTGGATATTCTACATGACATTATCCTGGTGGTCAAGCAAAAAAGGCAATAAAAACTTTTTCAAAATTAATTCGGATATTTATCACACCAAGAATCGTTTGATTGCTTTCATTCTTTACTCAACGTCAGGTTTTTGTTCCCTGCTGGCGAGCTTCTTCACCACTTCGGCATGGGTTTTGCGGGTGATGGGGTACTTGAAGAGAATGGGCAGACTGACCAGCAGGGTAATTGCCGGCACAATACTGAAGAACAGACGGATACCAAGCAGGGCTTGATCAGTTTGTTGTGCCTGATTAGCTACATAGCCAAAACCTTTAAGTGCCCAACCGCTAATTGCTACGCCTAGAGCACCAGTGAACTTTCCAAGGAACTGCCACATACCGTAATAAACACCTTCGTGCCGCTCTCCCGTGATCAGCTGGTCGTATTCCACCACATCTGGCAGCATACTCCAGGGGAAGACCCATTGCGCAGAAAAACCTAGACCCACAATCGCCGCGGAGACGAAAATGAGCGGGGTAGGATGATAGGGGTACCAGAAAGCAGGGATAAGTGCCAAACTCGCGATGAGCAAGCCAAGCGCGTAAGAAGGGCCTTTGTTGATCTTATTTGAGAGGTAGCGCCAGGGAAACAAGAAGATCAGGATAAACACGAACATGATCAGCATGATCAGGGTGAGCTGCGCTTCCATTTTAACTACATAAATAGCGTAATAAGAGAGCAATGCGGTGAGCAACGCAAAGGCCAGGCTACTCAGCATCTGAGCGATCATGAGCTGCATGAAGGGTTTATTCTTGAAGGTGCTGAGAAAAGATTTTATGGGCGGCATGGCTGCCGGTGCAAATTGCTGATGTTTGTTCTCTTTGACCGTCAGAGCGGTTGTGAGAACGGTTACCACTGCCAAAACTCCGTATATTGCTCCCGTACTGCTCCAGGCCTGCTGCGTGGTCAGCCCCAGATTCTGCTGGAGGAGGTCGGCGATCATCTTAGTGAGTGCCGCGCCTATCACGTAACCAAGCACAGTGAAAACTTCCCTGATGGTCGTGAGGGATGTGCGTTCTTCATAGTCCAAGGTCAACTCTGGCGTGAGGGCATAATAGCCAATAGTCACTGCACTGTGGGTGGTATCGAAGAGTAAAAAGGTGATCAAAACCACAAGGAAGGCTTTCATTCCAACTAGGCCTTCCGGAATGGCAAAAAGCAGCCAAGTAGCCAGACCCAATGGAATTGCGCCAAAGAGCATCCAGGGTCGGCGTCGCCCGAATTTGGAGCGGGTGCGGTCTGAGAGATAACCAAAGAGCGGATCGTTAATAGCATCCCAGGTCAGTTTTCCGACCATCAAGGCCATACCAGCGATAGCGGGGTCGATATGAGCTACATCGGTATAAAAGAAAAGCAGCCAGAATTGAAGCGCGGAAACCAGGGTCTGAATACCCAGATCGCCGAATCCGTATAGGACTTTCGTGCCTGTGCTGAGTTTGTGGGTATTGTTACTATTGGTCATTGCTTACCTCTTCTGCATGTGTTTTTTCGCGGCAATCAGGAATTCATCAGCCCGCACTACTTTGATTTTTTGAGGATCCAGGAATTGAACGAACTCGTACACATCTTTGATGGTTGTAGCGTAGGCGAATAAATGACAGGCAATAAAACGTGGTTGCATCGCTGGCTCTTCCAGAAGCTGACGAATACCAGCCAGTGCTTCACGCGCGGTCACATTGATTCTGTCAACTGGTGGCCAAACATATGAAACGAAGGGTTTATCGTTCCATATAGTCATGGGAGTTTTGCAGAGGTGGAAGTACCCGGCAATGAAACCTAAGAAGTTGTTCGGAGCCTCACAATGCTCAATGATCACCCTTTGCGGTGGATCAGCGGTATAAGACGTGGTGATGCGAATATCGGCAAGTTCGCAGACGCGCGCGCTCTCCCTAAGGTATTCGGGCAGGTTCGGCACCAAAGGCGGGATGACATACCCCGCGCCGGAGGGACCAGCCACAAGCATATCCGCTGGGGTCAGATGACGATAGAAGTAACCGAGCATGCCCGGAGCAATCTCCGCAAGCAACGGCTGCACTTCCCAATTAAATGGCACCTCCCCATGCTCCGGTCTGCGCCAGTTGCCCACTTCGGCGGTATTCATCAAGGTGAGCTGGTCTCCGTCCGAAAGTGTGAAAGTGAGGTAGGTTTTCTCTTCTAAAACGACCTCAGTTTCAGACAAGTAGCTTTGTTTGAAAACCATATTTTGGGGTAGCGCACTATGAAAGGAATAGTTACCAGCCAAAAAACTGGGGCAGAGACGTAATCCGTTGGCGGAGACCGCCAGCATAAAAGCAAGCTCGTCATCCTCATCAGTATGCCAGCCAAAAATAGTGGGGTAGGGTTTTGCTTTAATCGCGCGTTGGAGCTCCCAGGCGAGGTTAATTTTTTGAGAACCAATTTTTAACAGCCATAAGCCAAGGTCACGCACAGCCTTATCAAGGCGTGTGTTGAAAACAAGATTTCGCAACCAACCCGGACCGCCTATGAGGAAGAGCAGCAGTTTTTGCCCTAAGCTTTGGGTGAATCCTTTTTTAAAAGAAGGCAGGCAGAAAGTAAAGAGCTGCTCTTTGACGATGTAATCCGAAAATTCCGCCCTGCGCCAAAGAGGTTCAAATTGAGCGGACTGCCCCGCTTTACAGCGTCTGAACAGGTTTTGGTAAGCCCAGCGATAGCATGCCAGTTTATCCGTGAATTTGCCCCGCAGATCATGCATGAGGTTGAGCCCAAGCAATTGCTGGTAGTGAGCCAGCCTTTTCGCCGGCACGACCAAAAGGTTCTCAAGCCCGGAAAGCATCAACGCCAAATTGAGCGTATCGGGCACGCTTTCATCCCAGACGACCAACCCTTGCAATGCGGGCTTAAACAAGTGCAAAGCCGTCTCCATATTGTCAATGGTCTGAGGTTTGAAACCATATTCATTCGAATAGAAGTCCAGATTGTCCTGATCGTTCTTGTAAAGGAATTCGCGGTATTTAGAAAACCAGGCTTCTTCGGTCATCTGGACAGAATTGGTGCTACGGGAAGAAGGTTCATCGTAACTGCCATAAAGAAGGAAGAGTCTTGGTTGATCACGATTAACAAGCCCCTGAAGGGAAGTAGCTGACAGCCGGTCTTCAAAATCCAGACCGGAAACATCCATTATATAAACGACCTTATCCATGCGAAGTTCATCTCCTTCCGGCTGCCCAAAACCCGCGGGCATAATGTCCTGAAATTTTACCTTATCAAGGGAAAGCAGAAGCAGAAAAAAATAGATTGGAAAAGACAGGTTGATACTGTTTCATATTTGCATATATCAGAAAAGATCAGTCAAGGAGAGATCTTTATTCATCCGATTTTTGAGCAATTGTACCCAATCTCTGGGAGCTTCTGAAGAAGAGAAGACAGGCAAAGAAGCAGAGACAGGCTGATAAGCCAAATGGGTGTGAACACGAGTGGAAGGTCTGTGTCTATCATCTTTCACAGGAGGGAGAAAGACGATTCTGGAGAGGGTATCTTTGTGTCTCAGGATGGCAAGCATGGATTGAGCGCCATCAACAGACCAGGAGAAACCACGGCCACGCATTCTCTGACGGACAAGTTTATCGACATTGGCTTCTGCAGAACCGAGGGTAGAGGGATACAGGTCTGAGGGTAAGCGCAGTTTGAGGTCAGGAAGGGCGTGCTGATTGATCTCAAGGTAATGCAAAGTACGCAATAGCAACGCGGTCTGTTTGCCCTTGGTCCGGGCGATGAGGTTCAGGATTTGAGGTTTGACGTTATCAAAAGGTTGGGAGAAGAGGCTATCCAGGAGCACGTGACTATTGGTCAGTTTGCCGAAGGCAGAGTGAACAGCGCAAGCGACATGGAAACGATCCAGCACGGCCAACTGAGGTAAGTTGAGCAAGTCAAAGCTGTGTTTCACCCAGGTTGCTCCATCACCGCCGACCACCAGGTAGTTGGTATGGTTGAGATCAAAATGCCGGTCGGCCAGTTCACGCAGCTTGATCTGCCACTGCTCGGTGGAACCACCGAGCTGGGTCATAACAACCTTGTTCTCACAGGCAAATCGATCGACACCTATCCTGCGCTTGCCCGTATAGAGCAACCCCACTTTCACCTCTGCCCGCTTGCTTTCGGCTTGTTGCAAATGCAGCCACACACCGTCGCTCTCTGCGTAAAGGATTGGCGCCTTGATCTTGCCAGCTGGCTCTTCCCGACGCCAATCCGCTTCGCTGGCTGTGATATAGGCCCCAAAACGCTTCACCATGCGCTGCAAACTACTGGGGCTGATGACTGTTTTCAGAAGATAACTCAGCATCTCTGAAGCATTACGATAACTGCTCCGGCTGGCCAGTAAACATCCCATTTCCTGTACCCTCCGGCTGTTTCGCGCATAAGCTTCTACCCCCAAAACCAGGTCCAGAGGCTTCCATATTTGACCGTGCTCATCCCGGTAGATGCGTCGCCGATAGATGACATAACCACTTTCAAATGTCACCTTGCGCAGTGTTCGTCCAACATTCTTCCATGTCTTGGGTATCGTCTTTTGTATCTGATCATCCAGCACCTGCAATACCATGCTAAAGATCGCCTGTCCTACTTCCTGGCTGAGATCTTTGATCACGCTTTCCAAATGTTCCGCTGGAACATCTTTATGTAGTTCGTGCTTTTCTTGCCCTACCATCACCGTTATAATTATTTGGACAGCTTGGTCTGTCATGTGAGAGTTCCTCCTCTTTTTTCTGGCTAACTAATTATGGATGGAACTCTCCTTTTTTGTGTTCTTTCCTGTTATAGTCAAATTTGATACTGTAACAGACAGGTTTTTGCGCTTGACATGCATGACTACCTTGCCTTATAATACCTTGCCTGCCCCGGAGGCTTGTTACCGGGGTTAATTGTGTGTAAGAGCCAACTTTCCCGTCGCTGGGCGGAAACCGCGTGGTTGATGGTTAAGTGAAGATTGGAGAGAAAATGAAGTACGCAATTGTGGAAGCAGGCGGAAAACAATTCCGTGCCGAGGAAGGTCAGAGCCTCACGGTAGACCTTCTGCCCGAAAAAGTCGGAGACAATGTTACCCTCGATAAAGTGTTAATGATTGTCGATGGGGAGAACGTGGAAGTAGGTACACCCTATCTAAAGGGCGCATTGGTTAAGGCTAAGATTGTGGAGCAGATCAAAGGAAAAAAGATTCTCATCCTCAAGTACAAGCCAAGGATCCAGTACCGCAAGCATACAGGTCACCGCCAAAAATACACCAGACTTCTGGTGGATTCTATTGTGATGGAGTAGTGAAATGGCACATAAAAAAGGTGGCGGGAGTTCCCGCAACGGACGCGACAGCCGCTCACAACGCCTCGGTATCAAAAAGTTTGGTGGCGAGAAAGTAATCAGCGGCAATATTATCGTGCGACAGCACGGTACAAAGGTTCACCCTGGTTGGAATGTAGGCATGGGGCGCGATTACACGCTGTTTGCCACCATCGATGGCTATGTGAACTATGAAACTATGTCTGGTGGGCGCAAGAAGGTCCATGTTTATGAAACCCCGGACTCACTCCAGGCGAAAGGCAAGTAAGCATGAAAACCGATATTCAACCAAAATACTATCCGGAAGCCAAAGTTACCTGCGCTTCCTGTGGTGCCACCTGGACTACCGGTTCCACCGTTCCTGAGATCCGGACCGAGGTTTGTTCCAACTGTCATCCCTTCTATACCGGGCAGCAGGCCCGTATTCTAGACCGCGAAGGACAAGTGGACCGCTTCTATAAACGCCTTCAGGTTCGCCAGGATTATGTCTCTGAACAGAAGGCAGCTGCTGAGTCCAAGACATCACTTGCCCGTCCTGTGGCGGAATTAAAACTGACTACCAAAGCAGTGGAGGCACTGCGCAAGGCTGAGGTGATTACCGTCGGAGATGTTATGACCAAGCTGGAAGGTGGAGAGAAAGCACTGCTTGCGATTGACGGTTTCGGACGCAAATCCCTGATTGATCTCAAGAAACAATTGCGCCAGATGGGCTATGAACTGCCCGCCGCAGCGGAAGAAATTGAAATCTAACCTTCACGATTGATTGTTTTTAGGTACACTTAACGGGCAGGCATAACCTGTCCGTTTTGTTTCAGGAGGATTCATGACAAAATCTTTTGGCATAGTAGAAGTGATTACCGGCTCTATGTTCTGTGGTAAGACTGAGGAGCTTATACGCCGTCTGCGCAGGGCGACAATCGCGAAACAGAAAGTGCAGGTGTTCAAGCCAGCCATTGATGAACGCTATGCCTTCGCGAAAGTTACCTCTCACTCCGGTGCGGATTACGAGGCCTTTCCTGTCAGCAGTTCTGAAGAGATCCTGATAAATCTTAAGCCGGACGTTACTGTGGTGGGCATCGATGAAGCCCAATTCTTTGATGATGGCGTGGTGGATGTAGCCCAACTTTTGGCAGACCGCGGGTTGCGCGTGATTGTAACCGGGCTGGATACTGATTTTCGTGGTGAACCCTTCGGCTGCATGCCAGTGATGGAAGCCAAGGCCGACAAAGTGGATAAATTATCCGCAATATGCATGGTCTGCGGTGAATCAGCCACACGCACCCAGCGCCTCGTCAATGGTAAACCTGCGCATTACCATGACCCAGTCGTCATCGTAGGCGCAGCTGAAATGTATGAGGCACGCTGCCGTCGCTGTCATGAAGTTCCGCGGGATTGAGGTTTAGATGCAAACCTGGCAAGAATATATCAAACATGTGCTCATACCCGAAGAACAGCTAAAACAACGCATTTATGAATTGGGGGAGGAGATAACTCGCGACTATCAGGGAGAAACCTTACTCATCATCTGCATTTTGCGAGGCGGAGTGATGTTTATGACCGATCTGGTCAAACACATAGACGTGCCGCTCACAATGGAATTCATGGCAGTCTCTTCCTATGGCAGCGGGGCACGTGCCTCCTCAGGGGATGTGCGTATTAGCCTGGATGTCACCCGGAGCATCACCGGGCAGAATGTGCTCATTGTAGAAGACATCATTGATAGTGGTCACACACTGGCTTCGGTTATCGAGCTGTTGCAAACACGCAATCCGAAATCCCTTTTCGTTTGTACACTCTTGGATAAATACCAAAGGCGTGAAGTGCCGGTTCCCATCCGTTACTGCGGGTTTAAGATCAAGAATGAATTTGTTTTCGGTTATGGATTGGACATGGACGAATATTACCGAAATTTGCCTTTCATTGGCACGGTGGACCTGAGTAAGTATGAACCTTCGGTGGGATGAGCGCACACGGAAAATCCTGCATGTGGTAAGGAGCTGCAGTGATGGTGCTTCTGTCTGGCTGGTGGGTGGAGCTGTGCGCGATAGCTTGTTGGGTATACCGCTTAAAGACCTTGATTTTGTCACACGTGCCGATTCAGTAAGATTGGGGAAAGCAGTCCAGAAACAGCTGAATGCTGTCGCATTCACACTGGATGACGACCGGAAAATGGTCCGTGTGATTCTTAATCGAGGCAAAGAAGACCAGGTTAATCTTGATTTTGTTCTTCTGATGGGAGAGACGATTGAGGAGGACTTGCGCCAGCGGGATTACACTATTGACGCAATGGCAGTGGAACTCAACAACCTTGATGAGGTAATTGACCCCTTGGGGGGAAAGTTAGATTTAAAAGATAGGTTACTCAGGCATTGCCAACCAGGAACCGTGTTTGCGGACCCTCTCAGAGCACTAAGAGGAGCACGCCTGATTAAGAATTTTGGGCTCACACCGGACCTGCTTACTGAAGAAGAGATAAAACTCACTTCCAAAGCTTTGGTCAAAATATCCACGGAACGGACCAGGGACGAATTGTTTAAACTGATCGCCCTGGGAGACGTAGCTGACACCTTGTTCTTATTGAACCGACTGGAACTTTTGGAGCCAATCTTCCCAGAGATTGAACAATTGCGCCAATTAAACGCGGTCGGTCAGCACGTGCATAACCTATGGGATCACACATTACAGACAATACGCTATCTGGAATCCCTTATCAATTGTCTGTCATGTAGTCAAAAAGCCATCCAGAACGATTCTTATTTGGACGAGGCTTATGCCTGTCTCACCCCTTACCGGAATGCGCTAAACAGGCACCTGAACGAGCCGCTGCAAGGAGGCAGACCGCGCAGGCACCTCCTACTACTGGCAGCTATTTACCATGATGTGGGTAAACCGGCAACAATGGCAAGCAGTGAGGACGGTACGATCACATTCCCGGAACACGGCGCGGCCAGCGCGAAAGCTGCTTCAAATTTCGCTCAACTGTATTTGTTGGGGAATGAAGAATCTGCGTATTTACAAAAAGTTGTTGGTGGTCATATGCGCGTAGCTGCCTCAGCAATACCGCACGGAAAGATTACAAAACTAGCCATTTACAATTTTTATCAGCCTCTGGGGTCAGCCGGGGTAGATGTCTGCCTCCATACATTGGCTGATCTGTATGCTGCCCGTGAAAATAAGCTCGATCATCAGCTTTGGCAGCTCGCATTGCAGAGAGTATCAATACTTTTAGAAGCCTGGTTTGATCGCTATGATGAACTGGTGGACCCTCCCAGAATACTGAATGGGTTTGACCTTCAAAAAGAGCTTGGATTGCCGCCAGGACCGCATATTGGACAGCTTTTGGAAGTCATTCGCAGCCGCCAGGTAGAGGGAGGGCTGTCTACCTATGAAGAGGCGCTGGCTTACGCCCGCCAGTCATTAAATCAATAACAGGAGACTGATCATGGTTGAAAAGTCAGATTTTCAATTACATTACGACAAAATAGGCCAAGGTCTGCCCGTCGTTCTCCTGCATGGACTGGGCTTGAATAACAAAATTTGGCTTCCGGTAGCCAATTTGCTCAAACACAGAAATCGAACGATTTTGCCGGATCTGCGTGGACATGGACAGAGTTCAACAGGGCTGGCTGATGGCAATATGAAGCAGTTGGCAGAAGATGTGCTGCGTTTGTTTGATGACTTGAAAGTGGAGAAGGCGATACTTGGCGGCCACTCCATGGGTGGTTATGTTGCTTTGGCATTTGCTGAGATGTTTCCGGAGCGTTTGACAGGTTTTGCGTTGATTGCCAGTAATACGCAGGCTGACCCAGTCGAAAAGCGGGAAGCCAGGCTGAAAGATGCCAACCGTGTCATGATTGAGGGAAGCAGTGTGGTTGGCGATACACTCGTGCCCAGACTGACCACAGACTCATCGTTG
Source organism: Anaerolineaceae bacterium (assembly GCA_040772525.1). GTDB lineage: Bacteria > Chloroflexota > Anaerolineae > Anaerolineales > Anaerolineaceae > Mesolinea. The sequence goes on from JAXGXZ010000001.1 coordinate 1,779,145, forward strand.
CAGATGGAAATGCGGGCGATGATTGCCAATACAGAACCGGCTGGGATGCACAATATTCTGCTTGCTATCGCGAACCGTCCGGACCGTTCTCAAGTTTTCGCTGGTCTGCCATGCCCGGCAGTGATCATTACCGGTAAACATGACCAGATCTCCAATCTCGAGGCGGCAGAAAAAACACTCAGGCTCAACCCGGGAGCAAAACTGTTTGTACTGGAGAAAGCAGGGCATATGCCCATGCTCGAAGATCCGGAAGGGACTGCCGCAGCTTTGCTTTCGTTGCTGGGAGATTGATGGAGAGTTTTTCATATACCGACGCTCACTCAATCATTCGACCGCTTTGTCCGGGAAAGCTTGAGGCCGGGGTTGTTGCGAAGATCAAGTCCTCAACTGCGGAGATATTGGAGAATACTGAGCCGGCAGGCACACAAATTTTGTGGATCGAAGAACAGGCACAGCTTGCAACATTAACTTATGCTGTTTACCAACGGGAAGTTCCGGCAGCATTAGGTGCTTTGATCCTCGTTTCGGGTTATCAGAATCGCAACGGAAAGTGGATGCCCTTCTCCCTCTTTTGCGAGCCAAATCTTCGTGAAAACCTGATATTTATACTAAATGCGCATAAGTTAACAGCTTTCTTTCGCTTGATTTACCCTAATTTTTCTCCTATGAAGAATGTGAGGAATTACTTTGGACTGGAGGAGGGAGTCTTGCCAATGAGTATCGTTTTAATAGGCAAACTGGACATGCTATCGAACCATGTGCTGACACCCGACGAGGTCAAAGAACTGCAATCTCGTGAACATAAAGATGTATGGATGGATTAAAGATGAAAAATGAAATCAACGCACTTGCATATATTACACGAAGACGAAGCGTGCGCAGGTTTACTGAGCAAGGCATCGCGGATGAGCAAATTGAGCTCTTGCTAAAAGCCGCGATGGCAGCCCCAAGCGCCATGAATATACAGCCCTGGGAATTTGTGGTGGTACGAGATCAGGAAGGTTTGGAGAGGCTGCGGACTGCCACGACCTTCTCGCGAATCAAAGCCCCCTGTGCTATTGTGGTGTGCGGGCAGCTGAACACTCTCAAGCGGCCTGTGGCGGAACGATTTTGGGTGCAGGATTGTAGTGCCGCCACAGAAAATCTGCTGCTTATGGCTGCCAATATCGGTCTTGGGGCGGTTTGGTGCGGTGTTCACCCGATCCGGCTGCACCAGAACGCTGTAAAGAAGGTCCTCGCTCTGCCCGGAGGAATAACCCCACTCAATGTAATCTATATTGGAGTCCCGGCAGAATTACCTCCCCCTGCGACCAAATATAAGGCTGAAAAAGTGCACCGGGAAAAATACGGGCAGGCCTGGAAGTAGGCTTGCTCAGTTTTGAGATTCCTTTGGAACCCAAATTGCTTCAAGATTGGGGTAATCGAGAGGTAAATTTCCCAGTACGAGCTTAACCTGGCCGGTTTCAAGATCGACTTTGTGCAAACCATAAGGAGAAACAAAGAAAAACCATTTCGCGTCCGGGCTCCAAAAAGTATGCCGTAAACCGGGTACTTCAAGATCCCATTCTTTTCCGCTCTCCGCGTGGGTGAAAGTGAGTGTTGTTTTCTGGACAGAGCTCAGGATGCGAATGCTCCAGACCCTGTTTGGAGAGAAGTTCATCACGTATCCTGTATCGAGGTCATCGCGCAGTTCCCAATCTGTTGTCAGGCCATAAAGAGGCTTGGATTTACTGTGACACTCTACAATGGCTTTGTATATGCCATCATCAATAGGATTCAGGTTGCGGCACTGTGCAAATATCTGATACTCCCGAATAGTTTCTGTATTCAGATCCACGGTTAGTTTACTCAGGTCATTATCTACTTGAAGGAAAACCATCGTGTCGCCGTAATCGATCCAATAGTTAAATGGATTTTGGCGCACACGTGTGAGAGTATCTTCCTTCAAATCCACCAATGTAAGCATGTTGTAATAACTGGCAGCGTAGTTGTAACTCAGGATCCAGAATTGTGATGCATTGCGCCACTGTGCCTTGAGATAAGTCACCAGCCCATAAGGCTTGAAGGGTACTTCCCTCACCTGGTTTTGAGAATTAAGGATATAAAAGCGAGTTAAAGTGGGGGAGGCAAAGGCGGGGTTAACGCCTTTGCGGATTAGATAAGTACTGCCATCCGGAGAGGCCTGGAGGCTCTCAATAAATAAGTCATGGTTTTCCAATTGGACTTTTGCGCCTGTGCTAAGATCGTAAGAAAAGAGATGCGTATAGCCATCCTCCCCTGCATCAACATAAAGAAGGCTTTTTGAGTTAGCTGACCACCAGGCCTGACCAAGGCTGTTCCGATAAGCTGATTCCAGTGCTGTAGATCCTAGCCCGCGGGTGATCAATTCATCCTTGACCTCCAGGGAGAGATTCCAATGCAATGAGGCGTAATTGACAGTTTCCTTACTATGAATTTCGATCTGATTGAGAATGAGTTGGTTGCGATAATCAATTACCTGTATAAGTTCTGTCTCCGCGTCTTTTGTTTTATTTACAATAAGGTATTTCCTATCCGGAGACAATGCGGACGCCAGATCACCCATGTACACATCCCGGGGTAAACCCAATTCAGTCACCTGGTCTGTCTCCGGGTCGATCAAGACCAACGCGCCACTGCTGCGATTAGGCATTTTCAACAACAAGCAGTCAGCTGAAGTACAAACCGGTCCCATGGATGTTGGTTTGGGCGTATGGCTGGGTATTGGTGTTGGCAGGGTGGTTGTTGTGAATGAGGGTGTCGATTGAAGTGCGGATGAAGCCATTGTTACGGGTACAGTATTAAAAGCTGGGGTTGGCTCCACGACAGCTGGCGTGACCACGGAACAGGCTGTGATAAGCAAAAAAACGAGCAGCATCACAGCCAATAAAAGTAGACGAAATCCCATTAATCTGTTTAAGCGATTGAAGGTCATGCAGTAATTTTACTCGTAAAATCTTTAGGGAAAGCCGAGTCTGTTTGAGGTTACAATCGATGCCAGGATTGATTGAGAGGTTGAACTTGGTATTAATCATCCAGGGCAATCGCATCTTATTTTCAGGAAAAAGCACCGAAAAAGTTAATTTTCAGTATCATTTTGCATAAATGGCATGTATGATGGAGAAAATACATGCCGTTTGAGACAATAATCTCAATATGTTAGCTAAATAGGGTCTAATTAATTGAAATTATAAAGCAAAACCGATTTCATCATCAATCATTTTTGAAAATAGCTTTGATTTTAGGGCTTAGAGCTGACATTTTTGTCGTTAAATGGACAAAAAGCAGCCTATTTAGATGCGTTTGCCCTGATTAATCATCTCATAACGAAGGAAAGCCCCTGAATTCATGCTAAAATAAAAGGTTGGTAAATTAGATTAGTAAATGCACAACCGTGCATAAGGAAACATGGAGGATGTATGACAGATAAAAAGTGGGTTTATCTTTTTGACGAGGTAAAGAAAGCTGAAGATTACGCCGGCAGTTGGGATGGCGTACGTGCTCTAATAGGTGGAAAGGGCGCCAACTTGGCAGAAATGACACGCATTGGTGTTCCGGTGCCGCCATTCTTCACCATCACAACAGAAGCCTGCAATGCTTACCAGGTCACTAAGGAATTCCCAGAAGGCATGTGGGAGCAGACGCTGGAAGCGCTGCACCGGATCGAAGAAGCCACTGGCAAACAATTTGGTGAGGCAAACAATCCGCTTCTAGTCTCTTGCCGTTCTGGCGCGAAATTCTCGATGCCTGGCATGATGGATACCGTCCTGAACATTGGTCTCAATGATGAGACTGCCAGAGGCATGACCGAATTGACCGGTAATCGCCGCTTTGTAAATGACTCTTACCGCCGCCTGATCCAAATGTTTGGCAGCGTCGTTTTGGGGATCGATGATGAAGCCTTTGACGAGCCCTGGGATGAGTATAAAGCTCAGAAGGGTGTCAAACTGGACACTGAGCTAGATGCGGACGATTTGGAAAAACTGATCGAGAGCTTCAAGCAGGTTGTGAGAGACCATAAAGGTTTCGATTTCCCGCAGGATCCACTGAAGCAGGTCGAATTCGCCATCAAGGCTGTCTTTGGCTCCTGGAACTCCAAGCGCGCCATTGACTACCGCCGCCGCGAAAATATTCCCGATGATCTCGGAACTGCTGTCAATATCTGCACCATGGTATTCGGCAATATGGGTGATGACTCTGGTACGGGCGTCGCTTTTACACGTGATCCTCAGACGGGTGAAAACAAAATGTTCGGCGATTACCTGATCAACGCTCAAGGTGAGGATGTAGTCGCAGGAATCCGCAACACCTCAAAGATCGAGGGGTTGGCAAATGATATGCCTGAGGTTTATAAGGAATTTCTCGAGATTAGCCAGAAACTGGAGGATCACTTCCATGATCTGCAGGATGTGGAATTTACAATAGAGCGCGGAAAGCTTTGGATGCTCCAGACCCGTAACGGAAAGCGCTCCGCAAAGGCAGCCATTAAGGTGGCTTATGACCTGGTGAATGAGGGCAAGATCAATAAGGAAGAGGCACTGATGCGTGTGACTCCTGAACAGATTGACGCCATGCTGCACCCTCAGTTTTCTGTTGAGGATAAGAATAAAGCCCATAAAGCTGGCCGTTTCTATGCCAAGGGCGTGAATGCTTCCCCCGGTGCTGCTGTAGGTGAAGTCTACTTTGATGCCGATACCGCCGAGCGCATGAAACACGATGAGGATAAAGATGTCATTATGGTCAGGCCTTTCACTAAACCGGATGACGTTCACGGTATGTTAGCTTCCAAGGGCATTCTCACCAGCGAGGGTGGCGCCACGTCACATGCTGCTGTGGTTGCCCGTCAGTTTGGCGTGCCCTGCATTGTTGGTGCATCCCAGATCGACATTGATATGGTCAAACGCGAGATGACATGCAATGGCATCACTGTTCGCGAAGGTGAAATGATCTCTCTGGACGGAACCACAGGCGAAGTATTTGTCGGTGTCATGCCTCTGACCGCGGTGGATGTGACGGAACAAAAGGAACTGATGGCACTGCTTGAATGGGCTAATGAGGTAGCGCGTCTTGAGGTTTGGGCGAATGCGGATTATCCCAAGGATGCTGAACGCGCGCGTTCCTATGGTGCCAAGGGTATCGGTTTATGCCGTACTGAGCATATGTTCTTCGATACCAGCCGTCTGCCCATTGTACAGCGCATGATTATGAATGCCGAGGGCACACAGCGTCTAATTGATAATCATGACATGCTGCAGCGTGCCATGGATTCGGGCCGTTTGGAAGGCCGAACCCTCACCGATAATGAGAAAGTAAAACTTCAGGCTGAAATTGATGAAGTCAAACGGATCATTGCTGAAGATGAAGGATGCCAGGCCTACTTTGGAGCACTGGAGAAATTGCTTCCTTTGCAGCGTGATGATTTTTACGGTATTTTCGAGGCTATGGATGGCTTACCTGTGATTATCCGGCTGATTGATCCACCTTTGCACGAGTTCCTGCCATCCATGGAATCATTGATCAGTGAAACCGCCACCATGAAAGCCTTGGGGCAGACCGAGGGTCTTGCAGAGAAGGAACACCTGCTTGGCGTGGTGGAAGGGTTGCATGAAAGCAACCCAATGATGGGTTTGCGTGGTATCCGCATGGGTATTGTTTATCCTGACATCATGAAGATGCAGGTACGTGCCATCTTTGAAGCGGCCTGCGATGCCGCCAACAATGGCATTGTTGCCAAGCCTGAGATCATGATCCCGCTAACCGGACATGTCAATGAATTGAAGAACGTTCAGCCTACACTTGTCCAGATTGCCAAGGACGTGATGGCTGAGAAGAATGTTGAAGTAGCTTACAAATTTGGTACCATGATCGAGATCCCCCGTGCGGCTGTGACAGCTGATGAGATTGCGGAGTATGCTGAATTCTTCTCCTTTGGCACCAATGACCTCACGCAGATGACCTACGGTTACAGCCGTGATGATGCTGAGCGCAGTTTCCTGGCGACATACATTGATAAGGGAATCCTGGGTAAGAACCCCTTCCAGCAATTGGACCGCGAAGGTGTGGGCAAGCTTATGATGAAGGCTGTTTACGATGGCCGCAAAGTCCGCCCTAATCTGGAGGTGGGTATCTGCGGTGAGCATGGCGGGGACCCAAGCTCCATCGAGTTCTGCCATCTGATTGGTAACAACTATGTTTCCTGCTCGCCCTTCCGCGTACCTCTGGCACGCCTGGCAGCAGCACAGGCAGTACTTAAAAACCGCAAGTAAGATTTCCGGTATATAAAATACAAGGCTGACTCTATTTATGTGAGTCAGCCTTGTATTTTATATCAATACTCTGTCGCTTTTGTGAAGTACAGCAACTACCAATCAAACTATTTTCACATATATTCAGCACGGTACAGATCATTGTTTCAAGAAAAACCAAATTAAATAGATTGGAAAACATAAACTACAACAAGAATTGAGATAAGGTAACATAAGTTTCGCACATTTAGAAAGGGGACATGGTCCTCAATCACTTGGTAACATGAAATGGACATATACATCAAACCAAGGAGAAAGAACCATGTCAAATGAGATTGTACAACTAAATGAGTAAGTTATTCGAACGAGACCGTTGAAAAACAAGCACTAAACCTTCCACATAACAAAGATAGACGGTTTAATTAATCCACACCAAACTTGAAAGGCAATAAGCACAGATGGGAAGCCCGAGAAACATCCAGACAGACCAGCAATCCATATTTGGAGACTACCTTTACGAGCAGATCGTACCCGAAAACCACTTTTTGCGTAAACTCAATGTCCTGGTTGAATGGACATATTACACCAAAAAGCTAACCAAACCCTATAAAGGCGAAGGACTATCGGGAAGACCAGCCTATGACCCGGCTCTATTGCTTAGGAGCCTGCTGATCAGCTACCTGTACAATCTCTCCGAACGGCAAACGGAAGTATATCTCAATGAGAACCTGCCAGCCAAATGGTTTGTGGGACTGGCGATCGATCAGAAAGCGCCGGATCACTCCACCCTGAGCGTGTATCGGGAGCGCTTACGGAAAAGAGGGAAGCTGAAAGTATTTGAAGAGATGCTGGCGGAGATCATTGAAACAGCCCGCAAACGAGGGGTACGGTTTGGAGCGATCCAAATCATCGACAGTGTACACAGTGAAGCCAATGTGAATACGGATAAAGATGACCTGGATGCCAAATGGGGGTGCAAACATAATAAAAGAGTGCAGGTGCCGGAAGGGAAAGAGGAAGTAAGGACAAATTACTTTTATGGTTATAAAACGCATGTGAGCATGAACGCGGAGAGCAATTTGATCACAGGATTGGAAGTCAGCAGTGGGAATGCCTGGGACGGGAAACACTTCACCAGCCTGGTGGATATGGACATGAAGCAGGACTTGCATTCAGCAATCATGTTGAAAGATAACCGCCTGAAAAAGAAAAACAGCAAAAAACAGGTCTGGCAGGAAATGGTCAGGAGGGAGGATTACCAGCAGGGGAGACGGGAGCGGTATAAGATTGAGCGCAAATTTGGGGAAGCTAAGGCATATCTTACAGCGATCGCACTCAATTTGAAGCGGATGGTGAAGCTGATTAGCGGGGTTGGTTTCAACTGTCCGAGCTATGGAACATGTTAGGCTGAGTGAGGGGGAAAAGTCGATATTATAGGAAAAGAGGTAAAGGAGGAGCTAAAAAGACCTGATAAAACGATGTCATCAAGCCCAAAATGAAGTCCTGATCCGCTTCACAATGGGAATCAATAGTGCTTCTGATGACTAAACTGCTTTTTTCAACGGCCTCTAATATTAACTTGACCTCATTTGAAAAAATGATATTATACATGGATAAAAGATGTGGGTTATCTCACATTCTATAAAAGAGGAACGTTGTCAGAGAAAACTAGATGTTTTGTGGAGACAACAAGTAACTCTGTCAGCAATACCTCGTATCCAATTTTCTTTAGAAATTAACAGGAGGAACGTAAATGAAGCAATCCAAAGTCATCTTTTTGTTAACCGCCATATTAGTCCTCAGCATGCTTCTGGGAGCTTGCCGGCCTGCCGCAGCTCCTGTGGAAGAGGCAAAAAAGGACTACAAAATTGGCATTTTCACTGGTACTGTTTCTCAGGGTGAGGAAGAATACAACGAAGGCCAGAATCAAAAGAAGCTATATGGAGATATGATTGTCCACAGCACATATCCCGATAACTTCACTACCGAAACCGAAACCGTGATATCGCAGGCACTGCAGCTGGCTTCCGACCCTAAAGTGAAGGCTATCGTTTGGGTGCAGTCTATCCCCGGTGCTTCTGCTGCGATTGCCAAGGTTAAGGAAGTGCGCCCGGATATCTTCTTTATCTCTGGTGTACCAGGAGAAGATCCGCCAGTTATCTCCGCAAAATCAGATATTGTCATGATGGTTGATGAAATCTCTATGGGCCACACCATTCCACAGGAAGCTGCCCGCATGGGTGCTAAGACCTTCATCCATTACTCCTTCCCGCGACATATGGGTTACGCGACCATTGCCGCCCGCCATGAAATCATGGTTGAGGAATGCAAGAAGCTGGGAATCGAGTTCCTTGATGTAACTGCCCCGGACCCCACGGGTGACGCAGGTATCACAGGTGCCCAGCAATTCATTACGGATGACGTGAAACGCCAGGTTGAAGCTCATGGTAAAGATACCGCCTTTTTCTCCACAAACTGCGGTATGCAGGAACCTCTGATCCGCGAAGTTTGGAAAAACGGCGCAATCTTCCCGCAACAGTGCTGCCCGAGCCCCTATCATGGATACCCAACCGCCCTGAATATTGATGTAAAGGGTCATGAGGGCGATGTGCAGTACATGCTCGACCAGATCAAAGCCAAACTGACTGAGAACAATCAGCAAGGCCGAATGTCCACCTGGGGTGTGCCGATCAACATGCTCATGATTGATGCCGGCGTTCGTTTTGCCCAGAAGGTTATTGAAGGCAAGGCTAAAATCGATGACTATGATGCCTTCAGAGCCACCATTAATGAAGCTGCTGCCGCTCGCAAGATCGGTGAACTGACCATTACCACATTCGAAGAAAAGGGTGTCAAGTACGACAATTTCCTGCTGCTTTTGGCACCTTTCTACGATTTTTCTAAATAATAAGTCGCTCTCAAACGCTTAGGTATGGGTGCGCCGGTTTTAACTCTAAGCCGGCGCACTTGTTAAAACGAAGGAGGAGCCGTTGGAAAGAGTTACTAACCCTTCAGTAAATGTAACACCGGAAGAAACGACCTGCCTTCTCTCCATGGAAGGTATCTCGAAAGAATATTTTGGTAACAGTGTTCTGAAAAATGTCGATTTTCGGGTAAAACCGGGTGAGATCCACGCCCTGATTGGTGAGAATGGTGCCGGTAAATCGACCCTTATGAATATCCTTTTTGGTATGCCCGTTATTCACACAACCGGGGGTTTTGAAGGTTCTGTCAGGATCAATGGACAACCGGTGAACATTCACAGCCCTCACGAGGCCATGCTAATGGGTATCGGCATGGTGCATCAGGAATTTATGCTGATACCTGATTTTACTGTTACAGAAAATGTAAAAATAGGGCGGGAGATTGGCGAACCCAATACCCTCAGCAAATTGTTTGGAGATTTATTGGAGGGTATGGAATGGGAGAAGATGTCAAGTGATGCCAGGAAGGCGTTGGATTCGATAGGTATGATGAATATCGATGAATACGCCATGGTGGCGGGAATGCCGATAGGCTATAAGCAGTTTGTTGAAATCGCGCGGGAGATCGATAAAACCGGTATTAAGTTATTGGTTTTCGACGAACCCACCGCTGTCCTGACCGAAAGTGAAGCGGAAAAATTATTGGAAATTATGCGCCTGATTGCCTCAAAAGGAATCGCGATTATATTTATTACCCACCGCCTTACCGAGGTTATGGAGGTAGCGGACACGATCACCATTTTAAGAGACGGTGAATTTGTAACGCGCAAACCAATTAAAGAAACAAACGTTTACGAAATTGCTGAAATGATGATTGGTCGGAAAGTTGACAAGCTCGTCGAAATCTCCGAGGAAGATAACCGGCAGATTGAGAATGACAATGTTGCACTTGAATTAAAAGACTACCGTGTCGAGATGCCAGGTGAAACGGTCAAAGGCATGGACCTAAAAATCCGCGAAGGAGAGATCTTTGGTTTTGGCGGGTTGGCTGGGCAGGGCAAAATTGGAGTTATCAATGGCATTATGGGTTTATTTCCTGCCAGTGGCGAAGTCTATGCCAATGGTAAAAAACTCGATCTGAATAAACTTGGTGAGGCTCTTCGAAATGGTATAGCATTTGTATCAGAAGACCGACGTGGTGTCGGCCTGCTGTTGGGTGAGTCAATTGAAAGAAACATTACTTTTACAGCCATGCAGATCAATGGTGACTTCCTAAAGCCTTTCGGATTCATGAAGGTTTTAGACTCCAAGAAGGCAAACTCACATACCCGCGAAATGATTAGGGTCTTGGATATCCGTTGCACTGGTCCTCAGCAGACTGCCGGAAGTCTCTCCGGTGGTAATCAGCAAAAAGTCTGTTTGGCACGGGCACTTACCATGGTTCCAAGAATATTGATTGTAGCTGAACCGACCCGAGGTATTGATATTGGAGCAAAGAAGTTAGTTCTTGAACATCTGGCCAAGATTAACAAGGACTTGGGGATGACAGTGATTATGATCAGTTCAGAATTGGTCGAACTCCGGTCATTATGTGACCGCATCGCGATTGTTTCAGAAGGAAAAATCTTCGCAATCATGAAACCAGAGGATTCTGATGCCGCCTATGGCCTGGCCATGTCGGGGATCAGACCTGAGGAGGTCTCGGCATGAAAATCTGGAAAACAATTGTAGAAAAAGTTGGCTATCCTCGTCTGATCATTGGTGCTTTCTTTGTCTTGCTGGTCATCTCAGCGCTTCTCTTAGGTTTGAACCCGGGCGATGTGTTTAGTGATGTCTTAAGACGCTGGCTCATGTATAGCATTTTGGTGTTGGCCATGGTTCCTGGTGTTCAGTGTGGTATCGGCCTCAACTTTGGCATCTCACTCGGTATTGTGGGAGGTTTGCTTGGGGCGGTTCTGGCAATGGAGCTTGGCTATCGGGCGGGTTGGGCAGAAAGCATGGGTGCTGGTGCACCTTGGATGACCCTGCTGGCAGCCCTGCTGATCGGCATCGGATTCTCAGCAGCGTTTGGCATACTCTATGGCATGCTACTCAACAAGGTTAAAGGGTCTGAAATGACTGTCTCCACCTATGTCGGGTTCTCTGCTATTGCCTTTATGAACATTATCTGGTTGTCCTTTTCCTTTCAAAATGGCGAGCTTATATGGCCGATGCAAGGCAGCGGCTTAAGAAATCAGATCAGTTTGGCCGGCAGTTTCAGCGGTATTTTGAGTGACCCGGATATTGTGGCGGCTACCCAACCACCATGGCTGCATTGGCTGGCTTTTCGGGTGGGGTCTGTGAGTATCCCGCTGGGTTTAATTCTGGTGTTCCTATTGTGTTGTTTACTGGTCTGGCTTTTCCTGCGCAGCAAGTCAGGTATCGCCATGTCAGGCGCAGGCGAAAACCAGCTCTTTACGATTTCCAGCGGCATCAATGTGGACAAAATGCGCATTCTGGGCACAACCGTTTCCACAGTGCTTGGCGCGGTGGGTATCATCATGTATGCGCAGACTTATGGATTCCTGCAGCTTTATAACGCGGCCTTAATGATGGGTTTCGCTTCGGTTGCTTCAGTTTTAATCGGCGGAGCAACGGTTCGAAGAGCATCGATTGCTAATGTGATGATTGGGACGCTGCTTTTCCAAGGCATTTTAACGATTGCTTTGCCTGTCGCGAATGAGGCGCTCAAGATTGGGACATTGCCGGAAGTCCTGCGCATCATTATTTCGAACGGCATTATTCTTTACGCGCTCTCCAAAACAAAAGGCGGCAACGAATGAAAAAAACATCTAATCTCATGCAAAAGGCAGGTCGTTTTCTTTTTGACAACAAGGTTATTCTAGTCTTTGCAGTTATTGTAATTGGCGCGATTTTGGTATCGGGAAGCCCCCTGTATTTTGTTGTAGACGGCATTATCTCAAGGCTGGGCCGCAACATGTTCATCGTTCTGGCGTTGATTATCCCAGTTGTCGCCGGGATGGGTCTCAACTTCGGTATTGTGATCGGAGCTATCGCGGCACAGATCGCAGTATTCTGCGTGGTTTATTGGGGGTTGGGTGGAATTGGCGGAATGCTGCTGACGTTTTTACTGACCACTCCTTTGGCAGTCTTCTTTGGTTGGTTAGGCGGCAAACTGTTTAACAGCATGAAAGGTGCTGAGATGATTGCGGGGTTGATTCTTGGCTACTTTGCGGACGGTCTGTATCAACTGTTATTTCTGGTTTTGATTGGAGGGGTTATCCCTGTAAAGGATTCACCGCTAATCATTGCCGGCGGGGTAGGCGTTAAAATCACAGTCGACTTAACTGGCAATCTGAAGTACGCGTTGGACAATGTTACGGTCTGGCAGATGCTTTTGGCCTCTTTCGTGGCAGCTGTGGTGGTATTGTTCGTCAAATTAGCGCTGAGAGCATTTGGAAAAATGACTCTCGTTCGGAAGGATTACGTTCCTGCTGCGGCCCTCGCGGTAATTTTTGGGCTTTGCCAGATACCTTTCCTCAAACAGTTGCTGTCAATCTCTCATATCCGCTTATTGTCCGCCTTGACAATTGTCTTAGCGGTGTTCCTGGTGTGGCAGATTTATAAAATAGTACGGAATAAGGTCTTGAAAGGCAAGGCTCAAGCCGGATTTAAACTAAGCCGGTCGATATTCATGGTTCTATTGGCGCTGGGGTTGTATGCATTGACTTATATTCCGACAATTGAGACGGTTCTCAGGATGGTTTCATTTCCACTACTGCCGTTTGTGCTTATTGCCATGATATGGATTTTTAATACGAAAATCCTGGACACGCGTATAGGTCAGAACATGCGAACCGTCGGGCAAAGCCAAACGGTTGCTACTGCCTCCGGAATTGATGTGGATAAGACTCGTGTGATCGCCATGACAATATCAACTGTTCTGGCTAGCTGGGGACAGTTGATCTATCTGCAGAACCTGGGCACTTTCTCGACATACGGTGCGCATCTCCAAATTGGTCAGTTTGCCATTGCGGCTCTCTTGGTAGGCGGGGCATCGGTACAAAAAGCCACCAACCGTCAAGCCTTGATCGGTGTTATTCTGTTCCACGCGCTGTTCATTGTGGCGCCGGAGGCTGGAAAGGTGTTGTTCGGCAACGCGCACATTGGTGAATACTTCAGAGTGTTCGTCTCATACGGTGTCATCGCGCTATCCCTGGCGATGCACGCCTGGAAGCGTCTGCAAAAGAGCGACGATGCAACTCAACCGCCGCACGACCAGGGTATGACAGACCAGAGTGCAAAAGGCAGCACTCAACCGGCTTAATCAGGATCCTATAAATCGAAAAAGACTGGGAATAATTCCAGTCTTTTTACTCTTTTCGGAGATTATTCACCGTAAATGATTTGGTAAGCATTGTAGATTTCCACAATCTGACGAATATAAGCGCGGGTCTCCTGAAATCGGATGGTACTCACAAAGACATCCAGGTCATCTCCGGCTTTATTCTTCCAGTCGATTGCCCCACTCGGACCGCCATTATAAGCCGCCAGAGCCGCGTATTTATCGCCGCTGAAATAAAAGAGTTGGCGTGCCAGATAATTGCTGCCCAAATTCAGGTTGATATAAGGGATAAATAGATCTTCTCGTGTGAAATTGGGAGGGTAATTGATTTCCTCAGCAATTTGGGCAGCTGTGGCAGGCATGATTTGCATCAGTCCACCTGCGCCGGCGGATGAATGGGCAATGCCATCGAAGTGGCTCTCCTGATGGATAAGGCTAAGCAGCAAGATGGGTGAATAACCCCAGTTTTCAGCAGTGGGCTTGATCCACTTCAGGTAGTACGGTCCGTAAGTAATATAGCTAAAATAAGGCGGGTAGGCTGCTGACATAGGGATGCTGCCAAAACCAGCCATTTTCGTGAGAGCTTTGCTGGCGAGGATAGCAGACTTGTAAAAACCATATTCCTCAAATACTTTGAGCAAACGGAAGAGATTGATCGGGTCCTGCAAATACTTGTTGCGGACCAAACCTAATTCGAGATCTGCTTGTTCAAACAGACCCAATCTGGCCATTTCCAAACCGCGCTGCAGATTAATATCAGAAAACAGTTCCGAACTGTAATCAAGGTTAATGTTATCGGGCAGACTGTAGGAGCGAATCATCCACTCCGAGGCATCATGACGGAGTGTTTCCCAGTCGAGCCTGAAGTTCAACTTTGCCGGGTCTGGGAGAGGGGCTGTGCCTTCCAAAACTTCCTTTGCGCGGATGGCATAGTAACCCATAGGATCAGTCTGGATGGCCATTTCATACTGTTGAATGGCTTTCTCCTGGCCGGAGAGATTTTGGTGCACCTTGCCAAGCCAAAAATAAGCCCCGGATTGGAAGGTTGGGTCCTGGGTAGCTAAAGCAGCCCGATTGAAGCTGTTTAGGGCTTCTGTGTACATATTCAGGCGGTAGAAAAGAATTCCGCTGAAGAAGAGTCCGTTATATGCAAGATCGGAATCGGGGTAGTCCGTGCCAATCTTGAGCCAGATGCGAGCGGCTTCTTCCAACTTGTCTTCCGTTTCGTAAGTCCGGCCAGCCACCCAAAGAAGTTGGGGAGCCCAGGTTGCGCCAGGCGCTTGTGCAATATAGTTTAAAGCTGAGTCTATGGAAGGCTGCGGTTGACCCATGTATGCGTATTGGGTGTAGATCACATCTTCCATGGCGTCTACCATGTATGGGCTGGCGGGGTAGTTGTTGATCAGTTCGTTCCATGCCGAGATGGCTTCTTTGTCCTCAGGAGCACCACCACCCATGTTCAGTGTCGCACGGGCTGTGGTGCCCAAGCCATTGCGCAGACGACCTTGTTCACGGCGTGTGAGAGCTTTGTAGTAAAGCGCGGTATCTTTCTTGAAGCCATCCCCCGCGAGATAGACATCGAAGGATTCCATGGCCTTGCTCAATTCTCCACGATGATAGTTAATCAGACCTATGTAAAGATCAGATACGGTCACACCGGCTTGTTGAAGAATGGTCAGCGCGGTGTAGGCATCGTATGTCTCAGGGAAGTTCTCAACAACCGACAGTAAGTGCGCGTTGCCTGCCTCGGTATTTCCCCGGGCACGTTCCAATTGACCTAGGAGCAAAGAGAACATGGCCTTATCGTAAGAGCTCACTGAATCCGAAAGAGCCTGCTGATAGATTTCCGCTGCGCGATCACTCTGACCCTGATCCGTAAAAGCAGCTCCAAGCGCCTTCAGAAGAGATAAATTCTTAGCGGCAGCAGGCGCGAGATAAGCCTGAGTAAGAGCTTCCAGGGACTTTACTGGATCAGGGATTTGGGCATAGAGAGAACCAATTTTCTGGTTTACTTCCACCCCAAGCAGGTTTGGGATCCCTTCAAGGTAGTTTTGATAAGCAGCAATTTTGCTCTCGTTATCATCCTCGAGTTCGCCAATCCAGTACCAGGCGCGTTTTCCCGGGTTGGTTTTGGGGTAAGCCTCAGTCAATGCCTGAAATTGGGTGAGGGCATCCGTTGTTTTACCCTGTTTTAAATGGGTTATGGCAATTCCAAAGGCTGAAGCAGCTTCAGATTCAGGGCTGTTCTTTCTGGTATTCTGGTAGAGTGTGAGCGCTTCTTCATAGTCCCCAAAGGAGAGCGCGATATCGGCATCCGCGAAACGTGGTTCTTCCTGGGGCGTGATTTCAGCCGAATATGTAGTGGGGTCGGGAGACTGTGTCACTGCGGCTGGAATGGGTGTGGAGGTGGGTTGTGGAGGAGGTGTACGGAGATTACACGCGCCCAAAAGCAGGGAGACAAGTAATGCAATGAGGACAGTTTTCCGATAGAAAATCTTTTTCACAAACTACTTATAAAGGAATTACTCCAGGCTGTCAACTTTGGGGAGAGAAAAATTGAATTTGAAGGGTATTGGAAAATTCAGCTTTACTTATACATGATCAGTGAGCAATGGCAGAATACTCTCCCGTATTTGGGAAAGACATCTTCGGAAAGCCTGCAACTTTTCCACACTGCTTCCCTCTGCAGCTTCAGGGTCTGGAAATCTGATATGCAGACGGTTATGGCTGCCAAGCCAGAGCGGGCAGGTCTCATTGGCATGATCGCAAACTGTGATGACGAGATCAAATGATTCTTCCTTAAAAATATCTACATTTTTAGAGTAACCCTGGTGGAAAATGCCCGCCTCTTCCAGTACCTGCAGAGCCAGTGGGTGAATGATGCCTGTCGGGTTCGTACCGGCACTGTATGCCACCCATTGGTCCCAGAGGTCATAATTAACTAATGCTTCTGCCATCTGGCTGCGGTCAGAATTGCCGGTGCACAAAAATAGCACCTTCTTGCGTTCATTCAAGCTTTGATCGTCCTGAGAGTGACTGTGAGGCCCAAAAATTTCGCAGCCGATGGGGCACTCAGCTAATCTTTCATTAGAAAATTCACCTGCCTGCATACGCCGGATGAGTTCCTTAGCTTTTTCTTCGTTGCTTTCCTCAACGTATAACATGGACTGACCCATCTCACCGATGGTGACCCCATAGATCGTACTCAAACTGGAGGAAGAGATAAGGGTAGGAATACCCTGCGCTTCCAGAAAATCTTTGTAGATCTCACCTTCCAGATTGCCGTGGGCTCTGAAAACAGGCACAAAGCTTTTAGAGGGTTCTTCACTCACTCGTAGATCCAATCCTCCGTGCAGCGCTTCCACTCCACCAGATCTTCCGGCTTGAACCAGAGGGCAATTTCAGCCTCCCCATTCTCCGGAGAGTCGGAAGCATGGCAAATGTTGAACCTGGCCTGCAAGGCGTAATCATGCCGGATTGTGCCCGGGTCTGCGTCAGTACCACGGGTCTTCCCTATGGCCTGGCGAATTGCTGAGATTGCGTCTGGCCCAGTCCAAACCATAGCCATGACAGGGGAGGAGGTTATAAAACTGATCAAAGGCTCATAGAAGGGCTTTCCCTTGTGCACGGCGTAATGGGCTTCGGCAAGAGCAGGGCTGACTTGCAGAAAACGAGCCGCGACCAAGCGCAAGCCTCTGTTTTCCAAGCGTTTAATCACCTCACCAATCAATCCTCGCTGCACACCATCCGGTTTTACCAGTACCAGGGATCTTTCCATGCTTTTTTCTCCTTATTGGGCTTTTGTGTTAAGTTCATTATAAAGTTGGACCAGAGGCTCGTCCTGCGGCGCCATGCTTAGGACTCTTCTGAGGCTGACGATGGCTTGCTCGCGAAAATTTTCATCTGCCAGGTTTTGGCGGATATAATTTACAGCACTTTTCCGCTCGGAACTTGCCAGCAGCATGTCCAACTGTGCGATACGCTCTTCCAGGGTAAAATCGTCTTCCGTTGTCAGTTCAATCTCAGTTTCCAGCTGCCAGTCTTCAGACACTGCCTCTTTGGCGGCTTCTCCCGCGATTAGCTCATCAAGGATTGAAGCATTTAACATTCCCTCTGGGTCGTGATTGGTCACAAGTGTGTTTTCGTTGACTTTAATTTCGCGAGTGATATCTTTTTCTGTCACTGGATTTGAAATCTGACCCTTGCTTGAGAAATCGATTAACCAAGCTGGAAAAATGGCCGAAAGATCTGGTTTTTCCGTGGAAGAATCGGTCATAAATTTCCTTTCAGGTTAGTCTCCCAGGTAATCGCGGAGTTTACGGCGTACAGATGGGTGGCGGAGACGGGTAAGTGCCTGAGCTTCGATCTGGCGGACGCGTTCGCGGGTGACACCCATTTTGCGGCCAACTTCTTCCAATGTGTAAGCCTGGCCGTCCAAAAGTCCATAGCGTAATTGGAGGATGCGCACTTCTCGCGGAGGCAGGTCATCCAAAACCTCGTCTAAATGCTCCCGCAGCAGGTTATATGTAGCGGTTTCATCCGGCGGCGGGGCTTCATCGTCTTCTATGAAATCTCCGAGAACTGAGTCTTCTTCGTCGTCCGTGGGAGTCTCCAGTGAGAGAGGGCGGCGGGCAACCTGGATCATGTTCTCCACCTTCTTGGGTGGAACTTCCAGGGCCTCTGCCAATTCCTCTACGGATGGGTCACGCCCTAGTTTTTGAGTAAGTTGATGCTGAACGCGCAGCAGTTTGTTGATCTGGTCACCCATATGGACGGGCACGCGAATGGTGCGTCCCTGATCCGCGATAGCACGGGTGACAGCTTGGCGTATCCACCACGTGGCGTAGGTACTGAACTTGTGCCCGCGCTGATACTCAAACTTCTTGGTTGCGCGGATGAGACCAATATTGCCTTCCTGGATGAGATCGAGGAACGGGACACCTCGTCCCATATATTTTTTAGCCACACTGATTACCAAACGGGAGTTGGCCGTGATCAGGTGCTCACGGGCATCCGAACTGTCTTGAATGAGGCGCTTGAGCTCCTCGCGCCGCTTGGCGCTGTGCTTTCCTTCGGCAAGCTCCACCCGGGCAGCACGTCCGCGCTCAATGCGTTGAGCTAACTCTACCTCAGCCTCGATGTTATTGAGCAGGGGAACCCGGCTGACTTCTTTCAAGTACAAACCGATGGTGTCATCAGTGTCTATATTTGCCAGGTCATCTGAATAGCCGGTATCCAACTCTTCACCCAGTTCGTCTTCACTGGGTTCTTTATTCGCGTCATCCGGATTATCGGATTCTTCACGGTATTCGACACCTGCATTCGATAAACGGATCAAAATATCTTCAAGTTGATCCGCGTCAGTCTCCGCTTCAGGAACAAACTGACAAATTTCCTCATACGTGATGTAGTTCTTCTTACGTCCGTATTCCAGTAGTCTGGTGAATGCTGACGGTTCGTGTTCCTCGTAGAGGTCTGATTTACTTTTATTTATTCTTGCCATGAATTGATTTGTTTACCTTTTTCTATTGGTCCGTTTTCGCACCTTATTAGGGTACAATATTTTGAACCCAAATACAAGCATTTTACTGATCAAGTTCAATTTTGGACATAATCCTCTCAGCTATTTGAGGGAAAGTATGTAATTTAACCCATACGTGTATTTGACCGAAACCCAGCAGGACGTTAAAATTTCTATTCGATGTTTACCTCAAAAAAATACCCACCCATCTTGCGTTCTGCCAATTACTGGGCACCTGTTTTATTGATACTTATCCTGGTGGGGATGACGATGCTGAATATGCGGCTTATCCAAAGTTATCGGGGATATGATGACTTTGCCCCGCGCTGGATGGCAGCTCGAACCTGGTTAAAAACAGGTAAATCACCATATTCAGCACAGATGGCAGCGGAAACACAAAAACTCTATGAAGCGAACCACTTCACGGTGAATGAATTTGATCAGGGCCGTTTAACGGAACCGGTCTTTTATGTGTTCCTTTATTTACCTTTCAGCGCGCTGGGTTTTCCACTTGCCCGGGCAATTTGGATGACGATCCTGGAACTTTGTTTTGTTCTCTCAGGTTGGCTGGCCATCCAGCTCTCAGGGATCAAACTGAAAGCATTGGAGACGGTACTTTTTTGCATTCTGATCCCCCTTTGGTACCCATTCACAAAGCTCATTTTGGCAGCCAGCGTGGTACCCCCGTTTATTTTTATGACCCTCCTGGCTATCCGAATGGCATTTCAAGGCAAATCTTCCGGAGCCGGGATATTACTTTTTACTTGCATCCTGCTGGTGCCTGTGAGCATCCCGATTATGTTGTTCTTAGTCCTTTATCTGGGTGCACGGAGGGATACAGCCCTGATCCAAATCTACTTAACCGGATTAGTGTTCTTGTTCGTACTCGCCCAGATCCTGTTTCCGGGATGGATTGTAGAATGGGCAGGACAATTCCAACGGTTCCACGGTGATCTGAGCTGGATTGATACGCCCCTTATGCGATTAGCTGCATTGGTCCCGTCCGGGCAAAAAACAATTTCCATCATTCTGCATGCCGCGTCTTTTCTATACCTTTTGGTGGAGTGGTACCGTCTTGGCAGCATGAATGAACGCCAGATAATCTGGAAACTGATGCTTACTTTGGTGATTCTTTACTTATTTAACCTAACCTCACATGCTGCTTACCTGCTACTGATTTTCCCTGCGCTGTTCATGATCTTTAGATACTTATGGGAAAAGTGGAAAAT
The DNA here is from genome assembly GCA_040772525.1 of Anaerolineaceae bacterium. Lineage (GTDB taxonomy): Bacteria > Chloroflexota > Anaerolineae > Anaerolineales > Anaerolineaceae > Mesolinea. The sequence continues at coordinate 1,799,427 of JAXGXZ010000001.1, forward strand.
CGTTGGTAAAATTGTTAGTTGGTTGATGTTCCTGGGGTTGATGGCTATCTATTGGAACCGATATCTTCAAATCAGGGCATGGCATTATCAGGAGACCGCTTTAATAATCTTGATAGTTCCGATTATCGCCTTTATAGGCTTACAATGGTTCAGGTGGTGGGCAACAGAAAGCCCGCAGCCTTTGGTAAATTAAAGTTTTAATGGAGGTAATATGGCAAAGAAGAGAATTGGTATCTTAACTGGAGGTGGGGACGTTCCAGGGTTGAATCTGGCCATTAAACAAGTGGTCCTGGAAGCCACTTCGGAGGAGTATGAAGTTGTGGGTATCCGTCGTGGCTGGGGAGGTTTGCTTCACTACAACATTGATGACAAAGCCACTCACGAGCTTTATACACTACCCCTCAATCCCCTGGTTGTACGCCGAGTAGACCGGACTGGGGGGACTTTTCTGCACACATCGCGGACCAACCCTGGCAATGTTCGCCCCAAGGATGCACCGGAATTCTTGGCACAAAGCTCAATGGGGAAACAAGTCAAGGATGACGGCACAAAAGACTACACGGACCACATTTTAAAGGTTTTGGATCATTTAAAACTCGACTCATTGATTACAATTGGTGGTGATGACACCCTGAGCTACTCAAACCGTTTGGATAAAGAGGGGTTTAAAGTGGTCGCCATCCCCAAGACGATGGACAATGATGTGGCTGGCACAGACTACTGCATCGGTTTTTCCACTTCCATTTCCATGGGCGTTTCTTTAATCACGAACTTCCGTACTTCCGTTGGTTCGCACGAACGCATTGGCGTAGTGGAATTATTTGGACGTTACTCGGGTGAAACCAGTCTGATCACTGGTTATTTGTGCTACGCAGACCGCGCGGTAATCCCTGAAGTGCCATATAATCCGGAGAAACTGTGTAGTTTTCTCTCAGAAGATAAGGCCCGAAATCCATCCCACTATGCGATTGTCGTCATCTCGGAAGGCGCGACTACAGAAGGCGGTAAGATGGTTGAATCGGGTGAAGCAGATGCCTACGGGCATCGTAAGTTGGGAGGTATTGGCGAAGTACTCGCGACCCAGATCAAGCAGCTGACAGGGCACAACACAATGTTCCAACGTTTGGCTTATCTGGTGCGGAGCGGTCCCCCGGACATGCTCGACCGTATGGTGGCTATGAATTACGGTACCCTTGCGTGGCAAATGACCCAACGCAAGGAATTTGGTTGCATGGTGGCGATTAACAACGGCCGCTACAACAGCGTGCCACTCTCCACTGTCAGGGAAAAACGCCATGTGGACGTAGACCGTTTCTATGATGTGGATGAGTACAAACCAAAGATCCATGACGTTATCGGACTGCCGATGTTCCTGGAATAAAAAATAATAAGCCCGGGGAAACCCGGGCTTATCCGTTAATTTGGGAAAACGATGACAAAAAAACAAACCTTGGTTCCGGGGAAACATGCAGTCGTTCCCAGAGTACTGGTTTTTGCAGTTAATGAATCAGAGCAGTTACTTTTAATTAAAGGTGCACCAACCAAACGTGTCTACCCCAATCTTTGGAATGGATTGGGCGGACATGTAGAGGTGGGAGAAACGGTGTTAGCGGCAGCGCGCAGGGAATTGATGGAAGAAAGCGGCTTAACCGCAAAGAAATGGCAGCTTTGCGCGCAAATCATGATAGATACGGGTACAAACCCTGGTATCTGTGTTTGGGCTTTTAAAGCCGGGGAATTAAGCGGGGATTTGCTGCCCTCGGAAGAGGGCGGACTGGGTTGGTTTAGCTTGGATGAAGCCCTGGAACTTAAGCTGGTGGAAGATCTTTACACCCTGCTCCCAATAGTATTTTATTTCAAAGAAGAAAGCCCTGCAATCTTTGGCAGTTACAGCTACGATTCATGTGATCAGTTGATCATTCGGTTTCAGCAATAATTTTTTCAAAGAAAATTAACAAAGTATCGCCGTATTTACGCCGATCAAATATGGATAAGTTTTGGAGAGTGATTTCTTCCCACTCAACCGGGTTGATCTGAACAATAACCTGTCCATCCTCTGAAAGCATGCCAGGTTGAACGTCCACCAATTCCAAAGCTTTAAACCACATGCTTTTGTATTGCGGCGGGGCGATGTAAATAAGGTCGTACGGTTCTGGTTGCGGGCTGCCCAAGAAGGTGAATGCGTCTGTTCGCAGCACGCGTGCCTGCGCCTGGAAGCGCGTTGTGTCCAGATTAGCCCGGATAGTGTCTACAGCTCGTTGACTTTTATCCAAAAATGTAACGAAATCTGCTCCACGGCTGAGCGCTTCTATTCCTACAGCCCCAGTTCCCCCGAAGACATCCAGAATTTTATTATTTATCACTTCAGAGCCAAGAATGTTGAACAGAGCTTCTTTAACAATATCTGTGATAGGTCGGGTGGTATCGCCCGGTACGGTTCTGAGGCGCATACCTTTGGCAGTTCCGCCAACCACACGCAGCGTGCCCTTCATGCCTGTGGCTCCTCCGCTGCCTGAAAGGTCCAGTAGCGATTGGCGAGGAAGTTGAGCAGGAGGATCAACGAGGTCGTCACTACGAGGGCTGCGTTACGTGCGAGGAATTCAGGTGTAAATGAGAAAACCGAAAATTGCACAAAAACATTGAGGAAGATATGGTTCAAAGGCGGAATAATAAGCGAACGGATCCCTAGACCGACCAGGTTAATGGTTAAAAATTTGGGAAACTGATGGGCAATTGAACCAGAATGAGCCTCCGGATAGACGAATTTGCGGCTTAGGACGTAAGAGTTGACCACCGCGATTGTAAAACTGAGACCCTGTGAAATGAGTAACGGCCACTTAAAGATGCCCACAAAGAGGTTCAGCAAACCAAAATCAACCAACGTATTCGTTATGCCTACTAAGATGAAACGGCCGAAGCGGGATAATTCTGAATTGGGAGGATTCATGATAATTATCAGAGCTTGTTCCGCATGTACGCAATGGTTTCTGCCAAGCCCTGCTGAAGTGTTACGACTGGCGACCACTTCAATAAATCCTTCGCGCGGCTAATATCAGGCTGACGCCTTTGAGGGTCATTACCCAAGCCGGCTGTAGGTATTTGGACGATGCCAGCAGGGTTTTGACAAATTTCATTAATTAGCAGAGCAAACTGCATGATGCTGGTTTCCTCTGGGTTGCCGATATTTACCGGGTAGTGTTCGTTTGAATTCATTAAAGAAACAATGCCATTGACGAGGTCGGATACGTAACAAAAACTACGCGTCTGACTGCCATCCCCGTAAACAGTCAGGGCTTCTTTGCGCAAGGCTTGTTGGATGAAATTGGGTACCACGCGACCATCATCAAGGCGCATACGCGGACCGTAAGTGTTGAAAATGCGTACGATATGCGTATCCACATGGTGAGAGCGGTAATAAGCCATCGTCATGGCTTCCGCGAATCGTTTTGCCTCATCGTAAACAGAGCGAGGTCCGGTCGGATCACAATTACCCCAGTAGCTCTCATCCTGAGGGTGTACCAGAGGGTCCCCGTAAACCTCACTGGTGGAAGCAAGGAGGAATTTAGCATTATGTTTTTTGGCGAGGCCAAGGGTGTTTAGGGTTCCCAAAGCGCCAGCTTTAAGAGTCTGAATAGGGAGATTGGGGTAACCCAGCGGTGAAGCGGGATTAGGGCTGGCGGGGGAAGCAAAGTGCATTACGTAATCCAACGGCTCAGGCACATCAATATAAAGGGAAACATCCTGCTGCATCAGGCTGAATTTAGTGTTATCAGCGAGATGATGAATGTTTTCCATGTTCCCGGTGATAAAGTTGTCGAGTCCGATTACAGTATGACCGTCTGCGAGAAGGCGGTCGGTGAGGTGAGAGCCTAGAAAACCGGCTGCGCCGGTAAGCAGAATGCGCATGTGAGCACCTTTTTTAAACGTAATCTCTTGCTTCAAAGGTATAATTAGTAGACTTTGAAACGGGATGAATTATAGCATGAGCAGCTCTTACTCAATTAAACCAAGCGACGAAGACAATCTCAAGCTCCTCGAAGCCTTATTATTTGCCGCGCCAGGGTTAAGCACGCTGGATCAGTTGGCAACGACACTGCAGATTAGCAAGAAAGAAACTGACAGGTTGCTGCAGCTGTTATGCTCCCATTATTCTGAAGAGCATGGTATTCGTGTTCAGAAAGTGAAAGACCAATATCAATTGGTCAGTGCTGGGGAGTATGCTGAAAAGATCGAGAGCTTTTTAGGTCTGGAAATGACCACCCGTCTGACACAGGCAGCCCTGGAAGCACTTGCTATTATTGCGTATAAGCAGCCCACCACGAGGCCGGAGATTGACGCCATTCGCGGGGTGAACAGTGAGACCGTAGTGAAGAGTTTGCTGAGTAAGGGCCTGATTGAGGAAATTGGGCGTTCAGACGCACCCGGCAGGCCGATCCTTTATGGCGTGACACCCGATTTTCTACAGCACTTTGGCCTTGAATCCTTAGAGCAACTGCCTGAGATTGATCTGGAATTGATTCAACCAGAAGAGGAGTCTGAGACTAAAGAAGGACAGAGGATTCTTAAAGACTGATGGCAGGAGAACGCGTTCAAAAAATAATGGCTGCTGCCGGGCTTGGCTCGCGCCGAGCTTGCGAATTACTGATTGAAGCTGGCAGGGTGAAGGTGAACGGGAAGGTGATTCACCTTGGAGAGAAGGCTGACCCTGCTAAGGATTCGATCGTTGTGGATGGCAAGCTACTGCGCGGTTTGATCAGGAAAATATATATCGCGCTGAACAAACCCAAAGGCGTCTTGTCTGATATTGACGAGAACCATCCCGCGCCAACGGTAAATGATCTGATTGGCATCAAGGAACCTCTCTTCGCAGTAGGGCGGCTGGATAAGGACAGTGAAGGCCTGGTGCTCATGACCAACGATGGGATATTAGCCAACCGGCTGACGCACCCACGCTACCGGCATGAAAAAGAATATGAAGTGTTTGTTATCACAGAACCGGATGAGGAACAGCTGGCAATCTGGCGCAGGGGTGTGGTGCTTGAAGACGGTTATCGGACACAACCCGCCAAGGTGGAGGTGATGACGACTTCCAACAATGGTGCCTGGCTGCGGGTGATTATGCGCGAGGGGAAGAAGCGGCAAATACGCAGAACGGGCTCGAGAATTGGATTGCCGGTGGGGGCGATCAAGCGTGTGCGCATAGCCACTTTGAAATTGGGCAGCCTGCGTCCAGGTGACTGGCGCAATCTCACCGATAATGAGGTGGCTCAATTGATGAGTTACACGGGTCTGGCGGAAGAAAAGCCTCAAAAGAAGCTAAAGCAATTCAATTAAATCCTGAATTAAAGGAAAATCTCCGGAAATGCTCCGGAGATTTTTGTTATTTGAAGGCAGCGTTACCTTTTACTGAAACTTTCTAAGGCTGCTGTCAACTTTTCGGTCTGCTCTTCGGTGAGTGGAGAGGTGCAGGACTCCCTGTCGATCTGGCGGATGTAGCGTTTTACTTCCTTGAGATCCAGAATCAGGGAAGGAGCCTCTTTAAGGTCTCCCAGTTTGGTTTGTTCTAAAACACGCACGTAAACTACCTTTACATCGGGTTGATCCTGAGGCGGGATACCCTTTTCCTCCAGGAAGGTGCGCAGGTCAGCTTCAAGCAGGCCTGCATCTTTTTCGGGTTTGCCCAGGCGTTCGTGACCCATCAGCTTCATCAAAAAGTTGCCGCCCTTTTGCTGCCATTTGCCGTTCACGTAGGAAATTTCACCGCTGGCAGTAAGCGCTGGGGTGATCCAAAATCCGCAGGGGCCGAGCAGTAGATAAGGAACCGGGCTGCTGAATACATAAAATGTGTAATCATTTCTCATTGACTTGAAACGTTCGTTCAGAAGTTCATCGTAACGCGGATCTCTCCCGTAGCGGGTCGTGAAGAACATACCGATGGAGGAGAGGATGAAGCCTATAATCAGACAAATGTACGAATACAGAACCTTGCTGGGCTCCCGGCCAAGGGAGATAATCAGGCCAATGACGAGAACTGCCAGACTGCTGAACATGAGGATCTGGGCAATCTTGCGGCGAACCTGAATAAATTTCTCGTTGATGACTAATTTCATGATGATTATTCTTCCTTTTGTTTTATTGAAATCTCCTGGCGCAAGGCCGGCAGCAATCCGGATTGTACCGCGAATTTAGCCTGCTGGATGGCGCTGAGCATGGCTTTAGCATCGGACCGGCCGTGTCCAACGAAGACCAGACCATCCAAGCCAAGCAGCGGCGCTGCTCCAATCTCAGATGGGTCCAGCAGCTTGCGGACTTTGCTGAAGGCTGGTTTTGAAAGCAATGCCCCAATCTTGGTGCGGGATGAAGAAAGCAATTCGGTCTTAATCGTATTAAGCAGGAGTTTAGCCACTGCCTCTGAACTCTTGAGGAATACATTGCCCGTAAAACCATCCGTTACAGCTACGTCCACCTTACCGGCATAGATTTCTTTTGGTTCGATGTTGCCCACAAACCCGGGAACTCCGTCCCGCATCAAGGGGTTGGCCAGTTTCACCAATTCGTTGCCTTTGCCTTCTTCTTCCCCATTGGCAAGCAATCCAACGCGTGGTTGGGAAGTATTGAGCATCAGTTTTGAATAGATAGAACCCATCTGACCAAACTGTAGCAGAAATTCGGGGCGGCACTCCGCGTTCGCACCAATATCGAGAAGCAGCGCTCTGCCGTCCTTTACCGGGAAAACCCCGCACAGGCAGGGCCGGAGGACACCGGGGATGGGGCCGAATGCTTTGGTTCCAAAGTACATCGCCATACCCGTATTGCCGGCTGTCACAAAGGCATCCGCCTGTCCGGATTTGACAAAATCCATCCCAACGCGCATACTGTTGTCCTTTTTGGTACGTGCCTCTGCGATATGGTCGCTCATATCGAGTGCCTGAGGCGCGTGGAGGATATGCAGGGAGGGTTTAGATCCGCCTCTCTGACTGACCTTCTCATTCAGCAGTCCTTCGTCGCCAACGAGGAATAACTCAATATCAGGCCAATCCGCTGCCTGGAGTGCCGCGGCAACTTCAGGATCGGGACGGTCGTCACTCCCCATGGCATCCAGAACGATTTTTATACTCATGCTCACCTCTTTCCGGTGGAATGCTTGACAAGCAACCCACAGCAGATATAATTTTACTTCACGCCCGCGCTGGTGCTGGAATTGGCAGACAGGCATGGTTGAGGGCCATGTGGCGCAAGCCGTGAGGGTTCAAGTCCCTCTCAGCGCATAAAGCAGACCAAAAGTCTGCTTTTTTCTTTTAAGGGAATTCCCGGTAAAGCCAGGTACTTGGGTTCACCGGGATCCCATTGACATCCACCTGAAAGTGTAAATGTGGCCCGATCGAGCGGCCGGTGTTCCCCATATGTCCAATCAACTGACCCGGCTCAACGATATCACCCTTTTCTACCAGAATGTCCTTAAGGTGCATATAGGTGGTATAGACACCCAAACCGTGGTCGATAACAATGGTATTACCGCGGACGATAAGGTCGGGCATTGCGGCAACCACCGTGCCTTTCGCGGGCGCCATGATATCCACACCGCCGCAGTAACCAAGGTCCAAACCGGTATGATAGAAAAGGCGCGGGTCATTATTGTAGGTTCTGCGGCTTCCGAACTCAGAGCGTACACAAACCGGTTCCTGGGTTGGATTGATAAAAATTCCGTTCCACTGCTGAACAGGTGTGGCATGCGCCACCAATTCCGTGAAGATCTCATCTTCCTTGGCTACATTTTCATCATCCAAAGTGGCCGGGTCAACGTAAAGCGGAGCATCCCATTCAAAATCCGCAGAGGCTATCATGACCAACTGTTCAAAACGGTATGTCTGTCCATTTTGGTAGGTGAAGGTAAGGTTTAATGGATAAACACCAGGTTCAACCAAAGCATGAATTCCACCCAGTGCAACCTGATAGCCTTCCTGAGTGCTGAAAAATGGAGGTTTAACGCCATTCAGTTCGGCAGTAATTTCCAGCGGTTCACTTTGTTCCACTTTCACAACCCAGGTATTACCCTGGCGGAAAGGCAGGTTGTTGATCAGAATGGATTTAACGCCCGGGATAGCCAGGTTATTCTCACCAGCTTCTTCCGCAGGCGCGAAATATGTATCCATGGGTAAGGCCGCGTTTGGGCTCTCGAGGCGGTTCAAAAGAGCCAGCTGCCAGGGATTTTCTCCCGAGAGGAGAGCCGCTTCCAAATAAGTCTCGCCAGGCAGCATAGCCGGCAGCGTGTCTAAGGGCGTGCCTCCTTCTTCCTGTGCGATAACGACTTCACGGCCCACGTAAAGTTCTGAGGGAGAGGTGAGTTTGTTAAGCTTAACCAAATCGTTGGGCTGGGTCTGGCTCCGGCGGCTCATCGTCGTAAGGCTGGCTCCGAGAGGTGTGTTGATTGAGACAAGAACGCCCTTCATGCCTGATAAGCCTGGCACCATCAGACGGTCCCCAGGGTGGAGAGTGTCAGCATTGGTCCAGTTATTCAGGGATTTCAGGTCATCGACTGTTGTATAGAAACGCATTGCGATGTCGGAAAGCGTGTCTCCTGATCTGACAATGTAAACCGGGTAGGTCGTACCTTCCTGTGCGTGAACGAGAGCGTTGGGGGCAAAAAAAACACCCAACAGAAGGAGCATGATCAGGAAAGAGCATGCGCCGCGAAGCAAAGTGAGCCTTGAATTGTTATAATCGGGCATAATCAAGGCTCTAGTTTACCATAGCCACTGAAAGGACGTTTAAGCATGAAAATTACTACCTGGAATGTCAATGGATACCGCGCTATCATGTCTAAGAAAGGAATGGACTGGGTAGACGATGAGGAACCGGATGTGTTATGCCTGCAGGAAATAAAGGTGAAGCCGGAACAGTTGAGCGAAGAAATGCGTGAACGTGAGGGATATGTCAGTGTTTGGAATGCAGCGGAGCGCCCGGGATATTCAGGGACGGCAGTTTTCTACCGCAATAGCCCTCTCTCGATTACTACAGGAATCGGCTTTCCTGAGTTTGATTCGGAGGGGCGTGTGGTGCGCTTGCAGTACTCGGATTTTTATCTCTATAACATCTATTTTCCCAATGGCGGCGAAGAGAACCGGCGAGTTCCATTCAAGCTGGATTTTTATGCCAGGCTGCTCGACATCTGTGACGAACATCACAAGAAAAACGAAAATGTGATCATTACCGGGGATTTCAACACAGCCCATACCGAAATTGATCTGGCGCGGCCGAAAGACAATGTGATGAATACCGGGTTTTTGCCCGAAGAACGCATGTGGATTGACAAGTATCTGGAACATGGATTTGTGGACATATTCCGGCACCTTTATCCGGAGCGCATAGCCTACACATGGTGGACCTACCGGATGAACGCGCGTGCCAGAAATGTTGGGTGGCGTTTGGATTACTTTTTGATCAGCGAGCCATTGGTGGAGCAGGTAAAAGACGTTATTATCCACGATGACGTGATGGGCTCAGACCATTGCCCGGTAACGCTATTAATAAACTAACCTTCCATATCATGCCGTATTGCGCGTAGGTGTAAAATTATGAGCAAGGTTCGCATCCTGATTGTCGAAGATGAACAAGTAATTTCAGACGGATTAAATTATATTTTGGCTGCCGAAGGTTACAATTGCATTGTATTTAATACCTATGAAAGCGCAAGGACAGGGATTTCGAACGAAAGCTTTGATCTGGCTTTGTTGGATATTAGTCTCCCGGGAGGATCAGGGTATCAATTAAGTAAATTGGTGAAAGCGAAAGGAGAGATACCTGTCGTTTTTCTGACTGCCATGGACAACGAAGTGAACGTCGTAATGGGTTTGGATCAGGGGGCAGATGATTACGTGACCAAGCCATTCCGTGTGCGCGAATTGGTCTCACGCATCCAATCCGTGCTGCGCCGCTACAAGAAGATCGAGTCAGGCAGCCCGCTGCTCAAGCTCGGTGATGTGATTGTCGATACCGTTCAGGCAAAGGTAAGCAAGGCAGGTAAGAACATCGAGTTAACCTCCCTTGAATACCGGCTTCTGTTGGTATTTGCGGGTGAGCCCAACCGGGTTTTCAGCCGAAATCAATTGCTCGAAAGGCTTTGGGACTGCACTGGCGACTATTTCAACGACAACACGCTGACGGTATACATTAAACGCTTACGGGAAAAAATTGAAGACGACCCAAAAGAACCGAAACTAATTGAAACTGTACGGGGTATGGGATATCGGGGTGTAAGAGACTATGCTCAGAAATCGTGAATTCCGCTGGCCTTTCATAATATCAATTTTCGTTTCTGCTGCTGCGGTCTTGTTGAACTGGCGTGTAAACAGCACGGCTGGATGGGTCACGTTGGGTGTCTGCGCTCTCCTGATTACCTTTTTTTATCTGTATACCAGTTATCGTTATCGACGAATTGCCGAACTTTCGAATTTACTGCGCAGGATTGCCAGCGGTGATTACAAGGTGGACATCTATTCAAGTACAGAGGGGGAACTTAGTATATTGGAAAGTGAAATCTACAAGCTGACAATTACCTTACGGGAACAGACCGAGTTGTTGCGCAAGGATAAGACCTTCCTTTCCAATTCCATTTCAGACATCTCCCACCAGCTTAAGACACCTATCACCTCCATGACCGTGATGTGCGATCTGCTGCAAGCTGAGAATATAGACTCTGACAAACGGTTGGAGTTTACGAAGAACCTGCGCTCTCAGATTGAACGCCTGAACTGGCTGGTGAGCTCGCTGCTCAAATTATCCAGGCTGGATGCCGGTGCTGTGGAATTTAAACCAGTGTCTGTCAATGTTGCCCAACTGGTGCGGGAGGCTACGCAGCATTTGCGCATCCCGATGGAGATTAAGGACCAGCGTCTGGATATAGAGGGAGAGACGGATGTTTCCATTATTGTGGATCCTGCCTGGACTCTTGAAGCGCTCGCAAATGTGGTCAAGAACAGCATGGAGCATGCGCCTCAGGGGGGATTCATTTCGATTAACTGGGAGAAGACACCGCTCTTCACGCGTCTCACAGTGAGTGATAATGGCAACGGCATTCCAGATGAAGACCTCCCCAACCTCTTTCAACGTTTTTACAAAGGACGTAATTCCAGCCGCGAAAGCATTGGGATTGGTCTCGCTATGGCATACACAATCCTGGTGTCACAGAAAGCCAGCATTGAAGCAGGCAATCGCTCCGAGGGCGGCGCGGTCTTCACCCTCAAATTCTATGACAATCAAAAGTGACAACATTGTCACTGTACTTGTCATCCCCTTGTCACCTTGCGATTATAGACTATTCATAGATCATGAATAGGAGTTTTATATGGAAATTCTAAGAGTTCAACACTTAACCAAGACATATACCCAGGGTGAAAGCACCATCAACGCCCTTGATGATGTCAGTTTTTCAGTTGAGAGGGGCGAATTTGTGGCTATCATGGGTCCTTCAGGCTCCGGAAAATCCACGCTTTTGCATATTTTGGGCGGCGTGGATTCACCCACCCGAGGGGATGTCTTAATTGACGGAGAAAACATTTCTGCGCTTAATGAAACCCAGCTGGCTATATTCCGCCGCCGGCAGATCGGATTGATCTATCAGTTTTACAACCTCATCCCGGTTCTGAATGTGGAGGAAAATCTGACTCTGCCGCTCCTGCTGGATGGGCGTAAGGTTGAAAAAGAGACACTGGACGATATCATTAATACGTTGGGCTTACGTAACCGTCTGAAACACCTGCCGAACCAGCTCTCTGGCGGGCAGCAGCAGAGGGTTTCCATCGGGCGGGCTCTGGTAAGCCGGCCGGCAATTGTTTTGGCGGATGAACCCACTGGAAATTTGGATAGCCAGAACAGCGCCGATATCGTCAGCCTGCTCAAGCTCTCCAATCAGAAATACAAGCAAACACTGCTGATGGTTACGCATGACGAGCAGATTGCTCTGCAGGCTGATCGGATCGTCTCGATGGTTGACGGAAAAATCTCCCGTGATGAGGTCATCCGGTCATGAACATCATTCAGCGCGTTACCGCAAGGTACTTAAAAGAAAACCGTGTGCGTTCACTGACCACCATCATCGGGATTATCATATCGGTGGCGATGATCACAGCGGTACCCACGCTGGTAGCGTCCTTTACGCAGACCATAAGGGAAACCAGTATTCTCCAGACCGGAAACTGGCATGTATCTTACCGGGGTGTTCCCGCTGGTCAGGTTGGGGTAATCACAAAGGACGGAAACACTGTCTACTATGGTTTTAGAAAAACCCTCGGTTTTTCACCGATTGAGGATCCAATCAACAGAGGACAGCCATTTCTTGTGGTTGCCGCCATGGATAAAGCCTCTCTGGAAATGTATGGAATCAAGCTGATAGAAGGCTCTCTCCCAGAGAATGCGGATGAGATCGTGCTTTCCGCAGCTTACCGTGACAGGCAGGGGATAACTCAAAAAATTGGTGATAGGCTTGAACTCCAACTCGGCAAAAGGGTCATGAATGCCTATGGCCAACAGCCGGAGCGCGAGCTTTCCCAGGAAGATGAATATATTAATTTCACAGAGGAACCGCCCACGGAACGTTTCGAGGTTCAGGATATCCGGCAGTTTAAGCTGGTCGGTATCGTTGAGGCGCCGGTGTTGGAACAATATCCCTTTCCCGGTTATGCAGCCGTCACCTTTTTGGATCGCAACACACTTAATGGGAATGAGAACCTTGATGTGGCGGTGCGCTGGAAAACGGTAGACAAAGCCGCCAACAGACGTGCCAATATGATTGGCAGCAGGCTGAATTTGCCGGACCAACAAGTGGTTTACAACAGTGAATTGCTACGTTACTACGGCATTATGGGAGAACGAAATCTGACCATCCTTTACTTGCTAGTGGCCATCATTCTGGTGCTCATCTTAACCGGTTCCATCACACTCATTCACAACGCCTTTGCCATCTCCGTCGTTGAACGCAGCCGGCAATTTGGCATGCTAGCCAGTGTTGGAGCCACAAAAGCACAGAAACGCACTGCCATCTACTCTGAAGCCTGGTTAGTGGGTCTGATTGCCATTCCCCTGGGTTTAATCTTTGGTACGGTCGGCATCGGACTGACGCTGAGATTTCTTGGACCTTTGGTTGAATCGCTGTCGTCTAATGCTGCGCCTTTGAAACTGGTCATCAGCCCGGGCGCGATAATCACCTCTGCCGTTTTGGCCATTGTAATGCTAATCATTTCAGCCTACATGCCTGCCCGCAGAGCCAGCAAAGTGATGCCTATTGAAGCCATCCGCTTGACCAAAGACGTGCACCTGAAGGCGAAGGACCTAAAGACCTCTGACCTGACCCGCCATATGTTTGGCTTTGAAGCTGAACTGGGTTTGAAGAATCTTAAACGCAATGGAAAGCGCTATGCGGCCATCATCCTCTCTTTAGTCATCAGCATTGTCCTTTTCTTAGGTGTGGCGGCAATTTCGAGCTATTCCACAAGTTCAGCCGATTCAAGAGTCATGGATTTTAAATACCCTCTCAGAATTAGCATTCACAGCATGAAAGATGTCGAAACAGTTAAATCTTTCTTCGCAGAAATACAAGAATTGGATGAGGTGAAAGACTCAGCTACCATGGAACACTGCTTTTTATTGGGTGAAATTCCAGCGGATAAAATCAACCCGGAGGTCATAACAAAGGAAGACTTCCTTGAGTATTTGCCCAATGGAAATCTGAAAATCGCAGTTCTGTTTGACATTCTGTCTGACCCTGCCTACCTGGATTTCCTAAACGAATACAATATTCAGCTCCCGGCAGAACAAGTTGAGAGCAACATGCCGGTGGTACTCGTAGACTCCTGCATACTGAAAAACAGCGGTCAACCCTTGCGAGCCGCACTGTTGACGAGGGGCGATAATTTGAGACTGTTATTAAATTCTGATGGCAAGACGGATATTGATTTAGGTCTGGTTCATGTTGCTGGTATCAGCCCGGTGGATGGTTTAAACGAAAAACGGGTTGATTACAGTCTTCAACTGCGCTTTATCGCCTCGGAAAGCGCTTTTTACAGCCAAGTCGGGTTTGATAACTTGGAAAAGCTCTCGGGTTGGATGGAGCTGGGTTTGCAGGCGGATGACACCCAAGCGCTTCAGGAAACAGCGCAAAAAATGCAATATCAAAAGGGTGTTGGCGGGCTGTATTATTCGGATTACAACGAGATGCAGCGCGATAGCCGGAACTTCCGCATCTTTGTGAATGTGTTCTTTTACGGTTTTGTTGGGCTGATAACGGTGGTGGGCGCGGCGAACATTTTCAATACCATCGCTACGAGCATCGCCCAACGCAGGCAGGAGTTTGCCATGCTGCGCTCCGTTGGCATGACAGAGGGCGGATTGCGCAAAATGATCCGCTATGAGAGCTTTTTCCTGGGAGCCCGCGCGCTGCTCTTCAGCATCCCTATTGGCGTTCTGATCAACTTTCTTATTTACAAGGCCATGTCAGGCTCTTTCGGCATTGGCTATCGCTTTCCCTGGATTCCCTTGATAATCGTGATTTTGGCCGTGCTGGGAGTGGTAGGATTAACCATGTTCAGCGCTACCAAACGTGCCACGCGGGACAACATTGTAGAAACTTTGAAACTGGAAACTTACTAAATTAGCTCAAAAAGAAAAGGCTGGCACTTTAACCTTCGTGCCAGCCTTTATCGCTATTAAATCCCAGTTACTTCCGGTGCTCTTCCGGGGTGGAGCAGCATAGAACAAGGTTTTTGGCTGCCTTGAGCTCATCCGCCCGGCGGACAGGCGTGTTGTGCGGAGCGTCGCGAAGCAATTGGGGTTCCGTGCGCGCCTCTTCTGCAATTTTGAGCATGGCGTCTGCAAAAGCATCCAGGGTCTCGATGGATTCTGTTTCCGTTGGCTCAATCATGAGCGCTTCACGCACGATCAGCGGGAAGTAGTTTGTGGGCGGATGGAATTTGTAATCCATAAGGCGCTTGGCAATATCCAAGGCGTGGATATCGGGTACGTCCTTCCAGAAACCTTCAAGGACAAATTCGTGCATGCAGGTACGGTCGTAGGGCAGCGTGTAGGCTCCTTTGAGTTTGTGCATGAGGTAATTGGCATTGAGTACAGCCTTTTCACCGATATCGCGCATCGCGTCCTTGCCGTGCATAGCAATGTAGGCGTAGGCACGCACGTGAACGCCAAAATGGCCATAAAACGCTTTGATGCGGCCAATGGATTTGCTGGGGTGCACAAAATCAAAGTAAGGCGGCTCGTCTTCTGAACCCTCAATCGTGATGCCGACCACGGGGTCGGGTAAGTACTCAACCAAGTGTTTTGCCACAGCCACCGGACCGGAACCCGGGCCGCCACCCCCATGCGGGGTGGAGAAGGTCTTGTGCAGGTTGAAATGGAGAATATCGAAGCCAAGCTTGCCAGGCTGGACAATACCGAGCAGGGCATTCATGTTGGCGCCGTCACCGTAAACCAGACCACCGGCCTCGTGCACGATTTTGATCACTTCTTCCACATTCTCATCGAATAAGCCCAGGGTATTCGGGTTGGTCAGCATAAGACCGGCCAGATTATCATCCACCAGTGTTTTGAGAGTCGCGAGATCCACGTTGCCGCGGCTGTCTGAAGGCAGCGAAACCACTTCAAAGCCAAGCATGGCAGAAGTGGCAGGGTTTGTGCCGTGGGCAGAATCGGGGATGAGCACTTTGGTGCGGTGCGTGTCGCCGCGATCCTGATGGTACTTTTGCATCATCAACATGCCTGTCAGCTCGCCCTGGGCGCCCGCCGCTGGCATCAGGGTCACGCCGGCGAAACCGGCGATTTCCTTGAGCCATTCCTGCAGGGTGTACATGAGGTACAGGTTGCCCTGTATCGTTTCTGATGGCTGGAGAGGGTGGGTCAGGGCAAAACCGGGCAAGCGGGCAGCTGCTTCGTTGATTTTGGGGTTGTACTTCATGGTACAGGAGCCCAAAGGATAGAAGCCCATATCAATGTTGTAGTTCTTCTGCGATATGCGCGTGAAATGACGCACCGCTTCCAACTCCGAAAGTTCCGGGAGCGGAAGATCCCTGCGAAGGAAAGCGTCAGGGAGTTCCGTGTGCTCTACATCGCTTTCAGGAAACGTGACGCCAACGCGGCCGGGAGAGGAGAGTTCATAAATGGTTGGTTCAGTCATGGGTCACCTCGATCAACGCATCGTGGTAGAAATCAATCGATTCCTTGCTCAGTTTCTCAGTCACGGCCACAAGCAGGCAGTTTTTCAGTTCCGGGTAATCCTTCGAGAGGTCATAACCGCCTAAAATGTCGTAATCCTGCAGGTCTTCCAGAAGGTGTTCCGCGTTCCCGGGCGCCTTGAGGACGAATTCATGGAAGAAAGGCGTCTCCCCAAAGGGCAGCCCGAAGCCCTGAATACCAGAGAAGGATTTAGCAGCGTAATGCGCTTTCTGATAACAAAGCTCCGCCACCTGCCTGAAGCCGGATTTTCCGAGTAGGGACAGATAGATGGTGGAGGCCAGGGTCATCAGCCCCTGGTTGCTGCAGATATTTGAGCTGGCTTTTTCACGGCGGATGTGCTGTTCACGCGCGGTCAGCGTGAGCACATAGGCAAGCTTCCCTTCCACATCGGTTGTTTCACCAACCAGGCGGCCGGAGATTTTGCGCAGGAGCGGTTCCTTGACCGCGAACATGCCCAGGTAGGGGCCGCCGAACGAAAGCGGGATGCCCATAGGCTGCCCGTCGCCAAGCACGATATCGGCGCCAATTTCGCCGGGGGGCGTGAGCATGCCGAGGGCGGTGGGGTTGACTGCCACAGCCACGAGCGCGCCTTTGGCGTGCGCCGCCTCGATGAGCGGCTTGTAATCAATGATGCGGCCGAAGAAATCGGGGAATTGCACCAGCACGAGCATTGTGTCCAGATCGATCTGATCAATCAGTTTCTGCATGTCTGCGTCCATACCGGTATCGATATCATCGCCTGCAATGGTGATGTCCTTATCGGCGCGCATGTAGGTTCGGATGACCTGACGGTATTGCGGGTTAACTGCCCGGGAAATCAGGGCTTTACCGCGCTTGCCCCTGAAGTGGTTCCAAGCCAAAATCACGGCTTCGGCAGCGGCTGTTGCCCCGTCGTAGTGCGAGGCGTTGCTGACGTCCATGCCAGTCAGGCTGCAGATGAGACTCTGATATTCAAAAATAGCCTGCAGTGTGCCCTGTGAGATTTCAGGCTGGTAAGGGGTATAGGCGGTGTAGAATTCCCCGCGCTGCAGCAGGTTATCGACCGCGGCGGGAATGTAATGGTCGTAAGCGCCAGCACCGAGGAAGCAAAGCAGGTCCTTGGTGCTGCCATTGGCACTGGAAATTTCTTCCAGATCGGCAAGAATTTCCATTTCTGTTTGACGTGGAGGCAAATTGAGATCCGGGAAGCGGTGTTTTTCCGGGATCTGCGTGAACAGATCCTCTACCTTGCTGATCCCGATGGTCTTTAACATCGCCTCCACATCCTTTTGGGTGTGGGGGGTGAACATTGACTTAACGCTCCTTGCAGTATGCTTCGTAAGCTTCGGCATCCATTAATTTATTGAGGGCGCTCTCGTCTTCCACCTTGATTTTGGCTAACCAACCGGCGGCATAGGGGTCCTCATTGAGGACTTCAGGGGTATCCGTCAGGGCTTCGTTGACTTCCAGGATCACGCCGGAGATGGGGAAGTGCACCTCGGCAGCGGCCTTGACCGATTCGATCGTGGCGAGGGAACCGCCAACCTTTACCTCGTCGCCGGGTTCAACCTCAAACTCCACGAAAACGACGTCTGAGAGGGAATCCTGCGCGTAGTCAGTGATGCCAACCGTGGCGACGCCATTTTCGACTTTGACCCATTCGTCAGTTTCTTGATATTTCAGTTCTTTCGGGAATAACATCTTTCGCTCCTTTTTGATATTAATTGAGGCGCATCATCAGATGCGCCTCTGTTATATTTTTTGTATTTCAGAGGACCTTCGAGAGGGTTGCTTTACCTGAGAGTTTCGCCTGTTTTGCTGCAGGCTTGCCCCTTCGGTGCTTCCTAAGAGAAGGCTCTTCCCACTCAAATGATCTTACTTTTATTTTAGCCGAGACAGAATGCATGTCAAGCATGCTAGCATTACTGCTTACGCAATTCTTCCCCGGCTTCTTCCACGTAACTCAGGCTCTGGTGGCGGAAGTAGGTGTTATAGAGGGTGGCATAGGAACCGCCTTGCTGCAGCAAATCATCATGTTTGCCAGACTCGGTAATCACGCCGTGATCCAATACGATGATGCGGTCGGCGGACTTGACCGTGCTTAAGCGGTGGGCAATGAGAATACTGGTGGATCTTTTCAGGATCAGGTTTAGCGCGGCTTGGATCTGCTTTTCCGTGAAGGGATCAATACTGGCGGTTGCCTCATCTAAAATGAAAATGGAAGGCCCGTGTGCCAGCACGCGCATCAGCGCAACCAACTGGCGCTGCCCCATGGAGATCTGCGCGCCGCGTTCCCCCACGCGTGTGTCGAGACCGTTGGAGAATGTATCCAGCCACTCTCCCCTGCCTATCTGGTGGGCGAGGCTAAGGATCTGCTCCCGGGTGATCTCTGGCTTGGAGAAGCGGATATTCTCCTCCACTGTACCCTCGAACAGGAAGGGCACCTGTGTTACGATGCCCATGTGGCTGCGCAAGGCGTGAAGGTCAAAACTGCGAATGTCATGCCTGTCAATGAGGATTTCTCCGCCCTGGAACTCATAAAAACGGCATATCAACCGCGCGATGGACGATTTGCCGGCTCCGGTATGCCCAACGATAGCAACATTTTCACCCGGTTTGATATGCAGGGAGAAGTCATTTAAAACCTTCGTTCCGTCTCCATAACTGAAAGAGACATGCTCAAAATCAATCCTGCCCTCGATCTGAGCGGGTTCATAATTGCCTGTTTGGATCACGGAGCGTTTGGAATCAATGAGGGCGAGCACCCGTTCCGCAGCGGAGAAACCAGTCTGTACCTGGTTCCAGTAAGACGCAATGCTGAGCATAGGGAGCATGAATTTATCTGCGCTGAGGATAAACATATACCAGGCACCAGCCGTGATCAGACCTGCCATAGCGGAGCGCGCGCCAAAGTAAGTGAGCAAACCAATCACCATGCCGGTAAGGAAACGTGTGGTCGGAAAAACGATGGAAAGGATCAGACCTCGTTTCACATTGACTTCGTAAGACATTTCGTTGGCGGCATTGAAATCTTTAAGGATCGTCTCTTCCTGTCGGAAATTTTTGGCTACAGCGATGCCGCTGATTGTTTCCTTGATTGTTGAGTTGACGTTCGCCATAGCCTGCATGCCGGCAGTGGTGGCTTTTCTTGCCAGCTTTCTGAAGGAACCAATGATCAGAAGAAGCACGGGAACTATCATAAGCAGGATAGATGCCAAGCGCCATTCGGTTTGGAAGAGGATAATGGCTATGATGGTGGATTGAAGCACGTCATTCAATACGCTGCTTGTCAGGGTGATCAAGGATCCAAAATCGCTTGTATCGGATGTAATGCGTGAAACTATCTTGCCGGAGGAGTAAGTGTCGTGAAAGACCAGATCCTGCCGCATGGAGGCAGCCAGGGCATCTGAAGAGAGGTCACGCAACATATCCGCGATAACGCGGGAGCGTGTCCGCTGCATAAAATGGTAAAAAACAAAGGCGGAGATTTCTATAACGATCACGACAATCACAAGCCAGGTGAGCGTGGTTTGGTTGGTGTGGGCAGCGCGGCTTTCGTCCAGTACGCGTGAGACCAGATACGGCGGCATCGCGCCGCTGGCGCCGTAGAAGACTGTCAATAGAAGCAGGAAAACAAGGCGCAGCTTATGAGGTTTGGCATAATCCCAAATTCGGTGCAGCAATTCTTTATTGGAGTACTGCCTGTCGTAACTTTCGCCTGCTAAACCCTGATGAAAAGCCATTAAACCTCAGTAAAGATATTGCGGTATGCTGCCGATTGAGCCATGAGCTCTTCGTGAGTGCCTATCGCGTTGATATGCCCTTTTTTCATCACAATGATCACGTCTGCCCAACGAATCTGAGACAGGCGGTGGGTGATGATAAAGGTTGTGCGTCCTTTGGCGGCCATTTGGATGGCCTTTTGAATTTCGTCCTCCGTCTTGCTGTCGATGGCGCTGGTGGAATCGTCCAGGATTAATATTTTCGGGTCAGTGAGAAACGCCCGGGCAAGAGCCAGACGCTGACGCTGACCACCGGATAGTGTGGATCCGCGTTCGCCAATAGTTGTATCAAATTGCTCGTCCAATTCAAGAATGAACGTGGTGGCTTGGGCTTTATTGGCCGCCAATTCCACTTCGTCATCCAATGCTTCGGGTTTGCCGAAAGCGATATTCTGGCGCACGCTCTTGGAAAAGAGAAAGATATCCTGTTCGATGATGGATATCTGATTACGTAAGCTGGCCAATTGCCAGTCCCTGAGATCATGACCATCGATCTTTATCGTGCCGGAGGTAGGGTCATAAGTGCGGTTAATCATGCGCGCCAGGGTAGTTTTACCCGAACCGGTTTGCCCAACAATGGCTACCGTCTGCCCGGGTTTGATATGAAAACTAATGTTTTCAAGGGTCTGTGAATCAGGCTCGTAAGAAAAACTCACGTTCTCAAATTGAACATCGCCCTCGATCACCTCCGCATGGCCGGCTTCGTTTTGGTCGAGAT
Source organism: Anaerolineaceae bacterium (assembly GCA_040772525.1). GTDB lineage: Bacteria > Chloroflexota > Anaerolineae > Anaerolineales > Anaerolineaceae > Mesolinea. Next base: position 1,820,145 of record JAXGXZ010000001.1, read on the forward strand.
CGGTTTCGGTATTCATCACATTCAGCAAACGGCGCGCGCTGGCGATACCCAATGAAATCTGGGAATAAGCCCGGATGGAGGTGTTGGTAGGGAACTGCAGCAGAGCGATGGCACTGAAGTATGACAGAACGTTGGAAAGCGGGATAGCGCCCTGATTGTAGAGGATGAGTGCGTGTAAAAGACCAAAACCGAGTGCCATTGACAGCAGAAGCAACGGAATGAACATGGCTTCTGCCTCGCCCTGTTTCACCATGGCATCACGGTAGGCTTCCGCATTCTTTTTGAAAAGTTGGATTTCAGACTCTTCCTGAGCAGCGGCCTTGACTGTTTCTACACCGTCTATATCCTCTGCCAGGCGGCTGTTCATTGCGCCAAAACTGCTGCGCACCTCGTGGGTGATCGGCTTGAGCGCACGGATGTAAACCGCCAGGAAAATGAAGTATAGAATCACGAAAAGAACAGGGATCAGAACTAACTGTGGGTGAACGCGATAGCCCAAGATAATCGGCAAGACCAGGAAATTAGCTGAACCAAAGACCATATTAATACCGGGACTGAAGAGATAGTTGATCTCACGAATGTCATTGGTTGCCCTTGCCATCAGGTCGCCGATGGACTGGAGGAAGTGAAAGGTCATACTTTTGCCCAACAGGCTCAAGTAGAATTCTTCCCGCACCGCGGCTTCCATGCGCTGAGCTGTGACTTCAAAACCCATATTGCGCGCAAACTGGAAAACACCGCGTATGGATTGCGTAAGACCAATAATCACGGCTGATCTGAGAATGGCCTGCAGTGAGGGATTTCCGCTGGTGAGTTCGGCGAATACTTTTCCATATTCAACTACCGGGAAGGAGGCCATGACCGCATTGCCTACTGCTCCCAACATGGCAACCACAAAAACAAACCAATGATGCAGAACATGCGAAACTAACCAGGCGGTTGGGCTTGATCGATTGGTTTTGTACCTGAATGGGGCATAAAATTCGCTTTTGGTCATCTTAAAACACGCGTAGGCAATATTGTACCAATAAGAGGAATATTGTGAAGAAAGCAAACTGTGAGAGCAGGCACTAAAATCACCTGCTGACAATGACTTGAATGAATGTGTTTTAATAGGGGGAGATGACAGCTTTAACCTCAAAAAGCTCCACACATGGCATTCAGACGCCACTGATCTCAGTGGAAAATGTAAGCTACCGCTTTCCGGATGGCAAGCTGACGATACGGAATGTGACTTTTTCAGTGAACGCAGGCGATCGTATTGCCTTGGCCGGTCCGCCCGGCAGCGGGAAAACCACACTTCTTTACCTTCTAAAAGGAATATTAACTCCAACCATTGGATTTATACGTTTCGAAAATCAACCACTTGAGGGCAAATGGAAACAAAGAGCACAAATGATGACAGGGCTGGTCTTCCAAAACCCGGATGACCAACTATTCCCTAGTACTGTGTACAAAAATGTTGCCATGGAGCTGGTGCGGGCAAACACTCCCAAGGCTGAAATCAACAGGCGCGTTGAGAACGCCCTTCGAGTTGTCGGACTGGAGCACAGCGCACAGCGCAATCCAATTGACTTGAGTGGAGGAGATAAACGCCGCGTGTGTATCGCCGCGGTGCTGGCTAAAAACCCAATCCTCCTGCTTTTGGATGACCCAAGCTCCGGACTGGATGCTGCCATGCGCCTGGAACTGCTGAACTTGATAAAGGAGAAGAACCAAACCCGAGTGACAGCTACAACTGACCTCGAATTAGCTCAAAATTTGGCAGACCGAGTGATTCTGATCGATGATGGAGAGGTTATCGCAGATGCTCCTGCCAATACTGTGTTGAGGGATAAACGCTTATTGGCAAAGCACGGTATTTCATAAGCAAATTTGATGAAAAGGCTTGACGAGTCCAGCTATTGATGGCTATAATCAACACAATTAATATTATTAATCAGATTAATAATGATGCAACCGGATATAAACAAACGTACTTTGTTGGATCTGCTCGCGGACGCCGAGCGGATGGGGCAGCAGATTCCTAATATAGACGAATTGTGTTCTGTTCTCGGTGTCAGCCGCAGTAGCCTGCGGGAACAGTTGGAGGTCGCACGCCAACTTGGCTTCGTGACCATTAAGCCGCGCACCGGTATTAAAAAAAATAAGTTTTCCATTAAGCCCGCTTTAATGCTCAGCCTCAACTATGGCATCAAGTTCCAGCCGGAGCTTTTTGATCATTACGCTGATCTGCGTAAACACCTCGAGTCAGTTTATTGGTTCGAAGCTGTTTCGGTACTCGGAAAATCGGATTTGCAACGGCTCCAGCAACATATTGACAGAGCGAACGGCAGAATCAATTCCCGCCCCACGCAAGTTCCTGTATCAGAGCACCGTCAATTTCATCTGGCCATTTATTCGCGCTTACAAAACCCGTTGGTGAAGAGTCTATTGGAGGCCTACTGGGATTTGTATGAAAAATCTGACCTTAAATACTTCATGGATCAGTCCTATCTGATTTCCGTTTGGAATTACCACCAGCAAATGTTGGACGCTGTTAAAGCCAGAGAATTTGAAGTGGGTTATCAGGCGCTGCTGACACACATGGATCTGGTCAAAGAAGTTAAAAAAGCTGAATTAAAACAAAGGTTCGAATAAGAGGAGAGCTTTTGATGACATCAACCGATATCTCAAACGGAAAACCGGAACGAAGGATCGTGAATGACTTCTGTATGACAGTTTGTACGGTTAATGGCTCCGGCAGCGCCACATCCAACAATGTCCTGTTCAGAGCGTTGTTCCATATGGGTCTCCCGACCTCGGGAAAGAATGTCTTCCCATCAAATATCAAAGGCATGGCTACCTGGTTCGTCATCCGTGTCTCGGAGGCAGGTTTTACCGGCCGGGCACCCTACGATAATCTTGTCGTGGCGATGAATGCGGGTACCTTCAGGCAAGACCTCAGCTACCTGACCCCAGGCGGCGTGGTTTTTTACGCGGATCATCTGGCGCTGCCCGAAGACATGCGGGAAGATCTAATCGTCTACCCAATGCCAATCAAAGAACTCATGAAACAGTTGGATGTGCCCAGAACACTGAAGGACTTTACAGAAAACATGCTCTATGTGGGCGTGGTGGGGCAAATGTTGGGCATCCCTAAGGAATCCCTGCGCTACGGTTTGGATAAACACTTTGCAGGTAAGAAGGCAGTGGCAGACTCAAACTATCATACGGTTGAGCTCAGTTACGACTGGGCTGCACAGAACCTGGTCAAAAAGGACCCCTATGTGGTGGAAAAACGGCCGCCCCTGACTGATTACATCATCACGGATGGCAATACGGCGGGTGCGTACGGCTCTATGTTTGGCGGGATGCAGTTTTGTTCCTGGTACCCGATAACACCAGCTACGAGCATGGTGGAGGCTGCCATTGCGATCGGCCCAAAAATTCGTAAAGATCCCAAAACAGGCAAAAATACCTTCGCTATTCTGCAGGTGGAGGATGAACTGGCCGCAGCTGGCGCTGCTGTAGGCGCTGGCTGGGCTGGGTTAAGGGCGCTTACGGCAACCTCGGGACCCGGAATCTCTCTGATGACCGAAACGGTGGGCTTAGCCTACTTTACCGAGACCCCTGTGGTGATTTGGAATGTCCAGCGCGTGGGGCCTTCCACCGGTTTGCCAACCCGCACCGCTCAGGGTGATCTTGCGATGACCTACTACCTCAGCCATGGAGACACGCAGCACATCATCTTTATTCCCGGCACAGTGACCGAGTGCTTTGAATTTGGTTGGAAAGCCTTTGATATCGCTGATAAATATCAAACACCTGTGTTTGTTCTCTCGGACCTTGATCTGGGCATGAATCAATGGATGACCAAGAAATTTGAGTACCCGGATAAACCAATCGACCGCGGAAAGATACTCTGGGAAGAAGACCTGGACCGCTTTCAGGAATGGGGCCGCTATATGGATATCGATGGGGACGGTATACCCTATCGAACCGTACTTGGCAATAAAAACCCGCGTGCCCCTTATTTCAGTCGTGGGACCGGTCATAACCAATTTGGGAACTACAGTGAAGACTCCAAAAATTGGGCGGATCTGATCGAGCGTATCGGAAAAAAATTCATCAAAGTGGTAAAGGACCTGCCGGAACCGGTGATCACACGGTCAGACAAGGAAGCCAAAATAGGGCTGATCAATATGGGCTCCACTGAGCAGGCTGTCTTAGAAGCTCAATATCTGCTGGGGCAGGCAGGATTGCCTGTGGATGTCATGCGCGTCCGCTCCATACCGAGCAATACGGCTGTGCGGGAGTTTATCGCCAGCCATGAGCGCAATTATGTATTGGAACTCAACCGTGACGGTCAGCTTTGCCAGATCCTTAAACTGGAAGTGTCAGGATATTCCCAAAAGCTCATTTCCATCTCAGAAGTGGGCGGTTTGCCAATGAACGCGATTTGGGTGCGCGATCAAGTGTTAGAACAGGAGAAAAAGTAACATGGAAACTCCGACAACAGCAAAAAATGAGACAAATCCTGCTGGCTTGACGCTTGCGGACTACAAGGGAAAACCCTCCACACTCTGCCCTGGCTGCGGCCACAATGTAGTGTCCAATCAAATTCAGGCAGCTGTTTTTGAGATGGGACTGGTTCCAGAGACAATTGCCAAATTCAGCGGCATTGGTTGTTCCAGTAAGAGTCTGAATTATTTTCTCGGGCGTTCTTTCGGATTCAACAGCCTGCATGGCCGTATGCCTAATCTGGCTACCGGCGCGTCTTTCGCGGATACGAGCATCAAGATCCTGGGTATCTCGGGTGATGGTGATACCGCCAGTATTGGGTTGGGTCATTTCAAGCATCTGATCCGCCGCAATCTGCCCATGATTTATCTGATTGAAAACAACGGCGTCTACGGCTTGACCAAGGGGCAGTTCTCTGCCACAACGGATTATGGATTGGAACTCAAGCACCAGGGCAAGAACCTCTTCCCGCCTCTTGATCTCTGCCTGGAGGCACTGCTCAGCGGCGCGACCTTTGTGGCACGCACTTTTTCCGGAGATACCAGGCAACTCAAGGAGCTCATTAAAGCAGCTTTCGCGCACAAAGGTATCTCTGTGATTGATATCATCAGCCCATGTGTGACCTTTAATAATAAGGACGAAGCATTGCAGAGCTATAACTTTGGCCGGGAAAATGAAAAACCGATTCAGAATATCAAGGTTTTCATGAAGGATGAAGATTTTGACCTGGGTGAGTTTGAAGAAGGCAGCACTCGTCAGGTGGAATTGGCGGATGGCTCGGTCATTTTCCTCAAGAAGATCGAACATGACTATGATCCAACGGATCGTTCCGCCGCTTTGGACTTGCTGCTCGAGTCATATAAAAAACAATACTTCTCTACAGGTTTAATCTATGTGGAAGAAAATGTAAAACCAACACTGCATGAAATGTTCAATCTGGTGGATGAACCCTTGAACCGACTTACAGAGGATAGGATACGACCGGAGAGATCTGTTTTAGACCAAATCAATCAGAGTTTAGGTTAACTACGTGAGTTGAGTCACACCTAACGAAAGGCCAGCTCACGCTGGCCTTTCAAATATCTTTCATACTGCTTCGTTATTGCAGTGTTTCCTTATCCACCATCGCCTTTGATGCTGTAAAGCAAGGCCAAATTGGGTTTGACAATGCTGCCAACTGGAAAACCGGTAATCACTACCACCTGAGCCCCAGCCCGCAATGGCGTGGACGTACTAATGGCGGTTTCCACATGCATGATCATGGTCTCAAGGGTATCGGCATGCGGGACAAGGAGTGGGATAACACCCCAACAGACCCCCAACCAATGGTACGTGGAGAGGTCGGGCGTGAAGGCATAAATTGGCACCCGCGCTTTGTTTTTGGACATCCACAAGGCCGTGTTGCCAGACAGCGTAAAGACCACAATAGCTTCCACATCTTTGTCTTTGGTTAGGTCTTTCGCGGCACGGGTGATTGAGACGGCATCATCACCCAGATTACGGCTTTGTAGTGTGTGCAAATGTCCCCAATCGGCCATGTGGCTTTCGGACTCCCGGATGATTGAATCCATCATGCGGATGCTTTGTACCGGATATTTTCCGATGGCGGTTTCAGCGGAAAGCATGACTGCGTCTGTCCCATCAAAGATGGCGTTGGCAACATCTGCGGCTTCAGCGCGGGTTGGACGGGGATTATTGATCATCGATTCGAGCATTTGTGTGGCAGTGATGACGAACTTGCCAGTTTGATTAGCCAGCTTAATGATCTCTTTTTGGACGGAAGGAACCACGGCAGGTGACATTTCCACGCCCAGATCGCCCCGGGCTACCATAACACCATCGGTAACCTGCATGATCTCCTCGAGATTATTAATGGCTTCCGGGCGTTCCAGTTTGGCCACAATAGGCGGGAGATGCCCCTGCGGCTTGAATTTCTGCATCATTACTCTGACTGTTTCAATGTCTTTGCCCTGTTTCACAAAAGAAACAGCAACAAGGTCAACTTCATTCTCAAGACCGAAAGCCAGATCTTCCTTATCCTTCGGTGTCAGAATAGGAATATTCAGTTTTGAGCCGGGCAGATTGACGCCTTTGTGTGATCGCAAGGCACCCCCGAGAAGCACCTTGGCATAAATATTCTTGCCGTCAATCTCGGTCACTTCAAACTCAAGATTACCATCATCCAATAGGATGTGGTTGCCCGGCATGAGGGCTTTATGCAGCATTGGTACATCGAAGGGAATAAATGCAGTGCCTTTACGCAGGTTTTCCGGGTTCGTCTCAGAGCTAAGGGCAACCATTTGCCCGGCTTTGAGTTTGAGCGGTTCTTCTGCCAGATTGCCAATACGCAATTTCGGGCCTTGCAGATCTATCAGAATTGTGACGGGTTTCCCCAATTCCCTTGAGAGATTTCTCAAGGTTTGGATGCGCTGTTTATGTTCTTCCCTCGTTCCATGTGAAAAATTGAGGCGGGCAACGTCCAGCCCGGCCTCTATCATCTCACGTAAACGGGGTTCGTCTGAACTGCTGGGGCCTAAAGTCGCAACGATCTTGGCGAACCTGACCATGCTTTACCTCTCTATTTCAATACCTTGGCGATGCGCCTGAACGCCCAATCCAACTCACGCTTGGTTACCACCAACGGCGGTGCGAATCGGATCACATGTTGATGGGTTTCCTTGCATAACAGGCCAAGCTGCTGCAGGGCTTCGCAATAGCGGCGGGCACCACCAGCCTCAGGGTAGAGTTCCAGACCAATCAATAAACCCTTGCCGCGGATTTCCTTGATCAAGGGGTTCTTGATCTTGCGAAGCTTGCCCATGAAGTACTCTCCCAGCTCCGTGGCACGTTCATTCAATTTTTTTTCTTCGAGTACTTCCAATGCTGCTAAACCAACTGCAGCGGCCATGGGGCTGCCGCCAAAAGTCGAGCCATGCTGACCGGGCTGAAAGAGGCCCATAATTGGTTTATCAGCCAGCACAACGGAAACCGGATACATGCCGCCAGAAAGGGCTTTGCCCAGGCAGACGATATCGGGGCGGACACCTTCGTGATGAGATGCTAACCACTGGCCTGTGCGGCAGAGGCCAGTTTGGATCTCATCCGCGATAAAGAGGATGTTTTCCTGCTTGCAGAGGTCGGACACAGCTTTCAGGAAGCCTTGTGGAGGGATAATGACGCCATTTTCACCCTGAATAGGCTCTAACATGATAGCACCCGTATAGGGGGTGACCGCCTGTTTTAACGCCTCAAAATCGCCATAGGAAACTGCCTTGAAACCAGGGGTGAAGGGACCAAAGTCTTCCTTGTAAGCTTCTTCCGTGGAGAAGGAAATAATGGTTGTTGTGCGGCCATGGAAGTTACCTTCAGCCACGATGATTTCGGCTTGGTTCTCAGGGATGCTTTTGACCTGATAACCCCATTTGCGTGCTAATTTGACTGCGGACTCCACTGCTTCTGCGCCGGAATTCATGGGCAATGCCATGTCGTAGCCAAGCAGATCATGCAGCTTTTTGTAGAAAAGAGGCAGGCGGTCATTGCGAAAAGCGCGGGATGTGAGAGCAACTTTCTTGGCCTGCGCGGTCATCGCGCGGACTATCTTAGGGTGACAGTGACCCTGATTGACCGCGGAGTAAGCGGAGAGGCAGTCTAAGTATTTTTTACCATCCACATCCGTGACCCAGGGACCGCGGGCTTTTGTAATAACAACATCCAATGGGTGATAGTTATGTGCGCCATATTGATTTTCAAGTTGAACGTAATCCTGTGTATTCATTAAAATCCTCTCATAAATTGGTATAAAATAGCCTTTTGTGCGTGTAGTCTATTGTGGGCTTGAGGGAAAATGACCGAAGATGGGCCATCCGCCACCTCGTCTGTCAACTCTTGGTTGCGGTGTGCCGGCAGGCAGTGCATCACAATAACGTCTTTGCTTGCTTTAGAAACGAGTTGCTGGTTCACCTGATAGGGCGGGAAGACAGCTTCACGACTGGCGGCTTCTTCTTCCTGTCCCATGCTTGTCCAGGTATCCGTGTAGATAACCTGAGCGTTTTTGACTGCTTCGTTTGGATCGCGATAGAAAGCGAGTTTGCTGCCGCTTGCTTCTGCAATGGGCCTGATTGTTTCAATTGCTTCAGTAGGCATATCGTAATTCACCGGGTTCGCAATAGCAAAATTAGAACCCAATTTAGCACAGATTTGCATGAGGGAAACAGCTACATTGTTACCGTCACCGACATAAACTACATTGATGCCTTTTGTCGTGCCAAAGCGTTCATAGATGGTGAGCATATCTGCCATAGCCTGACAAGGGTGAGAGTAATCCGATAGGCCATTGATAACCGGGATCTTTGCCCATTGGGCTAGCTCAAGAACGTGTTGATGTTCAAACACCCGCGCCATAATACCGTGAACGTATCCTTCAAGCACACGAGCGATATCAGCGATCGACTCGCGCTTTCCCAAGCCGATTTCATTCGGCGAAAGATAAAGGGCATCCCCTCCAAGGTGACGCATGGCCATGTCGAAACTGACACGGGTACGCAGTGATGGCTTTTGGAAAATCATCGCCAGCACTTTACCTTTCAGGGCAGGCGCGTTCCCGCCTGCTTGATACTCCTTTTTGAGCCGTATTGCCAGATCGAGCAAGGCTTGCAGCTCTTCAGGAGTGTAATCAATGATGTCCAGAAAATCCTTTTGCATAAACTCTCCTCTTAACAAAATTTATATACAAATTGAGCCATTACTCGTAGAAGCGTAAGGTCATCCTAAGATGGGATTTTACCAGAATTGCGGTCATGAGAAAGGTTCAGGACACGCAGCAATTGTTTACTAAACCAATACAGGCAAATCAGGGCGAGCAGGAGTGTAAGCAGCCAGATTTTCCTCGTCAGGGTGGTGCTTTTTTCCTGCAAAGTCACGCACAATTTTTCGGTTTGCTCCAAATAAGTATCGATGAGCGGTTTGGTTGAGAAAACGAGATCATCCAATGAATCAAGATGGGATTTGAGATCCGAAGTATCCTTTGAAAATCCGTCCAACTCGTTGGCAGAGGATTCCAAATTCGATTGGATAGTGAGGAGAAGAACCGGGATCTCGGAGACTTTTTCGGCGAGGTTATTCAGGCTTGTCTGAAGCGGAATTTCTGGTTTGTAGTTGAGGTTGAGAAAAGGTACCCGCGAAAGCAGATCGAGGGTATTATCATATAGTGCGGAACTTTGGGCAGCCGATTCGAGAGCGATTTGACTCTGGTTGCTCAATTCAACCAAATTATCTCCCATCAATTCTGCCATATTGTCCAATACGGGTGGCAGACTGCTGATGGCCCCATTCAGTGAATCACCCATTTCATTTATGCTTGAAAAAATGCTATCAGACTGCTCCAACCAGGCAGAAAAATCCTTCAGGCTGTCATTAGTTTTCTTTGTGGTCATTTGGAGTTCGACCGTGAGGCTTTTTAATTGGCGGGTTGTAACAGATCCGATGACGATAACAGCGATAAAAGAAACAACCGCCAGTATAAGACCAATGACTTCCAGGAAATATTCAAAGCGCTTGAGATAAAAATGTGATCGTGGGGAGGGGTTAGGATTATATGAGTGCATGAATGGAACCGATTAAGGGATTATTAAGTCGTTTCAATACCTCATCCTGGGCAGCTGACATGCGTTGATACGAGGATAGGTCCTGATGGTCAAAACCGAGCAAGTGTAAAACACCATGTACAAGCAGCATTTCCACTTCTGTTTGCAGATCGTGTTCTCCAGCCTCTGCCTGCCGGATGGCCGTCTCTAAGGAGATGGCAATATCTCCCAGGTGGTAGATGCCTGTCTCCGGATCGGTGTAACCGCTCATGAAGGATAGGACATCGGTGGATTGATCCAAACCAAGATAGTTCAGGCTAAGTTCCCGTATTTTAGCATCGTCGCAGAATTTGAGTGTTACGTGGGGGTTGTATTCCTTTTTTGCCGCAGACATGGTTTGCTTAACTGCAGTTTCAAGCAGCTTTATGTTGAGAGATTTTTGGTATTTTCTCGGCAGTATTAAATCAAGCATCAGCGTTATTTTCTGTCTCAGACAGCTCAACAGGATTATCATCCTGTGTGGTCTGGCTGTCTGCTGGTTTTATTTCAGGGTACTTAATCCGCGGATGGTAGGAACGCTGCAGCGTCTCGTAGAATGAATCTGCAATAGTTGTAAGATCACGCAGCGTTAAATCTGTGTTATCCAATTGGTTTTCGTTCTTACAATAATCGATAGTTGCTTTGATAAGGTCTCTGATTTCTTTTTCAGTACGCGGAGATTCGGCGCGCGTGCGCGCTTCTGTTCCATCAGCGAGCATGAGAATAGCGGTTTCCCGGGAACGAGGGGCAGGCCCGGGATAGGTGAACATGGATTTATCCACATCCTCGGTTTTTTCTGCCTGATTTAGTGCGTTGGTATATTGATAACGGGTCATTAATGTACCATGGTGCTCACGAATAAAATCAATCACCCGGGAAGGTAAGCGGTAACGCTTGGCCAGCGCGATTCCATCAGTTACATGAGCAATAATCGTTGCGGCTGCCAGGGCTGGCTCAAGATCATCATGGGAATCGATCTTGTCCTTAACCTGGTTCTCAATGAAAAACTGCGGGTTATTAGCTTTACCACAATCGTGGAAAATGGTGCCCGCGCGAACCAGCAAGCGGTCTGCTCCGATTGCTTCGGCGGCTTGTTCCGCAAGGTTGGAAACAAGCAAACTGTGCTGGTAAGTACCCGGTGCGTTGCGCAGAACGTATTGGAGCAGCGGATGGTCTGGTCTGGCGATATCCAGCAGTTGCAGTTGGGTAGGGGCATCCAATACCTGTGACGAAATGTACTGCAAAAGCATGGCCAGACTGGCAGAGGCAAGACCATTGAAGCCAGCTGCTGCAATGAGTGAAGTAAACCCCATAAGATCTGTGCGCGTATCCCCTAATCTAAATGTTACAACCACGGCAATCGATAACAGGCTGGTTACCAACCCAGCTACAAAGAATGATCCCATACGTTTCGCCTTGCCGATACTCAGGATGCCGCCAAGGGTAGGCAGGATGTAGAATATTGCCAGTTCTCCCTCTCTGGCGGAACCGGAAACTGTAAGGATGCTCAATATTAATGAAAGAATAATACTGAGTTCCACATCGAAAACGATCGCGATGGTCAGCCCGAAGGCTGCTAAAGGATAAAGATAAGGCAACACCGTGCGGTCAATCACTAGAAAACGTGCGACCCCGAGGAAGAGCAGAACAAGCATCGAGATGAGGATGAGAGAGCGCAGCTTGGAGAATTCTTTATCGGAATGCCTTTGGAGATACATCGTTGCTATGGTTAAAGCAATAGCGACCAAAACTGCATCGCGGATTAATTCTTCCGTCAGATTTTCTGCTTTAGCCAGGCCGTAAGCATCCAGTACCTCCAGTTCTTCCTGTCGGACGATCTGTCCGCGCTGCAGCAGGATCTCGCCTGAGATGACCTGGCGGGATATTGGGTCGATCATGCTGCGGGCTTGTTCACGCTGTTGGTTGGTAAGCTCTTCATTGAAAAGGCTGGTTGGAACTACGAGTGGTGAAAGCAGATCGGCGATTAACCCCACTTGCTCATTCGGGAAAGAAAAATCAACCATTGCTGGTAAATTAGCGCGCGCCTGTGCGACCCCATCGTTGCGGATACTTTCCCTGAGGGTTTGTTCAAGCACTCTGGTTGATTCTTTGCGCACAGATTTCCAAATTTCATCATCCAATTCAAGGATAATTTGTGCGTTTTCTGGTGTGAGCGGGATGGTCGTCAGGGCTTCAATGTCCGAGAGCTTTTGATCCAGGGTAGCAAGGGCATCCTGTCGTACCGTAGAGAGATAGTAGAAGGAATCGTTGAGTATTTCCAATTGTGCCCGGGCAATGTTAGGGTCAGATGGCATGTAAACAGGGTTGATCGCTGCAGCGGCTTCTTTGCGGGCGCGTTCTGTGAGAACCTTGGATTCGTAGGAGATAGAGTAAGGGGCAAGAACTTCCTGAACGGCAACCTGCCCAACTTCCAACTGCTGAGATTGTTGATGCAATATTCCAGGTAAAACGAGTGAAACCAGTATCAGGGATGCAGTAACTACAAGCAACAATACTTTTGCCATCTTACCCTTAGGTTTGGGTCTGGAATTCGTTTTGTTGATTGTTTTCTTGCCCATGATCCCTATGCGGCATCTAAGCAGGATTTTACAATCCGACTTGCGTCTGAATTTGTTGCACTGCTACTTTGCGAAATGACTTCCCAGGCGATTGCTGTAAGCTCTATTTCGCTGGGCTGATTAGGCAAGTAGGTTTCCAATGCCTCGAGGTCGGCGTGACACTCCGCGATTATATCCGGACGATCAGCCTTAATAGCATCTGACAGAGTCTCATTGGTTGATTTGATCTCCTTCTGGATAAGTGAGATAAAGTCAGGTTCAGTGAGTTTGGTACCTTCAGCAACCTCAAAAAGCTTGATCGCAGAAATCAGCATACGCACGACCCTTTTTCTGGAGGTATCTCCCGATTTCATGGCCTGGTGAAGTTGCGTGTGAAGTTTGTCGATCATTACCATATGCTAATTATACCTTTTTCACGTCCGTGGGGAGATGCGCGTCCATACTATGGATCGATTGTAACCAAAGGCTTTAAGATTTCGAAAGTTCCCTCGCCTATTCCTTCGACTTCCATAAGCTCCTCAATTCGTGTGAAACACCCTAACTTCTCCCGTAAGGCAAGGATCCTGGAGGCTTTCACTTCGCCGATTCCCGGTAAGGAAAGCAACTCCTCAAACGTCGCCGTATTCAAGTTAAGCAGATGGACAGCTGCAGTTTTTTGACTGGATACTTGGAGGGTAGGCGTCACGGCAACCAGTATGGGCGTTGGACCGCGGCCTGGCAGTACGAGGCTTAGGACTATTCCAACAACGACAAGGCAGATAAGAACACCAATAACAACTTTCTGCCATGGTTTCATCATGTACTTAAGGAGTATCCTGATGCTCTTCCCCGGCGAGCATTATATTAAAGGCTGTGATGGAGACCTGTAACATATCCAAAGTCGGTTCAATTGTGGATAGTTTTTGAAGCCAAAGGTTGGGTTGGATAAGAATGCGCATCAGGGTTGAGTGTTTGCTGGCAGTGGCTGCCCATCGGATATACTCGTAGGCAATTCCTGCCAGAACCGGAAGAAGCAGGATACGGCTTGCAAGACGAAGCGGCAGGGATAACGGGCCTAAAACCGAGAAGAACAGAATCGATAACAAGACCAGAGTCAGTAAGAACGAGGTCCCGCAGCGGGGATGCACAGTGGTTTGCTTTTGCACTTCTTCCGGTGTGAGTTCGGATTGTGCTTCATAGGCATTGATGGTTTTGTGTTCAGCCCCGTGGTACATAAACGTACGCTTAATTTCAGGGATATAACGAACCAAATACAAGTAAACGATCAGGATAACAAGGCGGAGGAGACCTTCAAGCAAATTCCCCCAACGGTGTCCAAACTGCCCCAACCTTTCCAACCAGCTTGCTGTGAAAGCCGGCAGGAGGAAAAAGAGGCTTACACCGAAAACAAGAGATAACATTATGGTGAGCACTAGGCCAGGACCTTCCAACTTCTCGTCTTCACCGGTTTGAACGTTGGCAGATTGGGTCAGCATGCGCATACCAAGACCCATCGAGTCCCACAGGCTGATGATTCCACGCAAAAATGGTACTTTTAACCATTTAGACTGGTATAAGGAAGGGAGTTTCTCCTGAAAGGATACGATACTGCCATCTGGTGTACGGCAAGCCATCGCGAGGTTGTTCCTTCCGCGCATCATGACGCCTTCAAGAACAGCCTGACCCCCATAAAGCGGCAAGCGCAGTTCTTCTTTTGACTTTGACTTGGTCATGAGGCAAAACTGAGATAGAAACGGATCAAAGCCTGAACTCCTTTTTTCCAGGTGGGCAAATGTTGGTGTTCATTTGGAGAATGAATGCCATCGTCCGGTAAACCGAAGCCTGTGAGCAGAGACTTAACCCCTAACATGCGCTGCATGGTTGTGGCAACTGGCACAGAACCACCTTCCCGCTTATAGGTAATGGGCTGATTCCAAGTATCTGTGAGTGCATTGATCAGGTTGTTCACTCCAGGAGCATCCTGGGCAAGATAGGCTGGGCCGCTTGAGTGTTTAAAGAGCGTGGCACGCACCGTATCCGGTACAAGACTGGCAATATATTTTTGGATCTGACTGTAAACCTCATCCGGTTCCTGGTTAGGCACTATCCGGCAGGAGATTTTTGCCTTGGCGTAAGCTGGGATGATAGTTTTCGCTCCTTCATCAATAAAACCGGAATAAAGGCCGTTCACATCCAGGGTTGGACGGGCACCGGCACGTTCCAGAGGGCTAAAATCTTTTTCACCATATAATCGGGGCACCCCAGTCATTTGCACGAAATCCTTTTCCAATTCCTGCGCAGAATTAATACGGGCCTTTTCTTCGGGTGTTATGGGTATCACTTTGTCGTAGAAACCGGGTACTGCTACGGAACCATCCGGATTGTGCAGCTTGGCAATGATCTCGGAAAGCACAATCGCAGGGTTGGCGATATTTCCGCCAAAAAGACCGGAGTGCAGGTCTGCCTTGGGCCCATCAATGCGTAATTCAAAATAGACCAAGCCGCGAAGCCCATAGACGATGGTTGGAGCGTTCTGAGAGACCATGCCGGAATCCGGGTTGAGTACCATGTCGCATTTAAGCAGATCCTTTTGCTTGGCGATAAAGTTGTCCAGAGATGGGGAGCCAATTTCCTCTTCGCCTTCAAGGAGGAACTTAATATTGATCGGGAGCTTGGAAGTTTTGAGCACACTTTCCAGCGCTACAATGGTTGCCATAACCTGACCTTTCATATCAGATGCGCCGCGCGCATACAAGTAATCGCCGCGTATTTGAGGGTCAAAAGGTGCTGAACACCATTCGTTCAGCGGGTCGGGTGGTTGTACGTCATAATGACCATAGATAAGAAGTGTAGGCGCATCTGCACCCGCGTCTGTATTTTCTGCATAGAGTATCGGATGAATGTCGGTTGGGAAACTCTGGACCAACGTCATACCGATGGATCGGAGACGCTCTGCCAAAAAGTTTTGTGCTGCTTCCATGTCTTCTTTACGTGCCGGGTCGGTGGAAATGGAAGGTATTTTCAGGAAATCAATATATTGAGAAAGTTTTTCTTCGTAGTTTTCTAAGAAATATTCAATCGCAGTTTCAGTAGCAGACATAATAGTCCTCATTCTGATAATTTTTCCTTGATTATATGCTATAAAACCGGGTATGGCTAAATGCCTATGATAGGATTATGATAAATCAAAAATCACGATAAGGGGCAGCTTAATGACGGAAGATCATATTCTTGATTTAGCTTTGGAACACAATTTTTGGACTTGGACCAGCCAACATCGCCCAGACGTGATCTATGTGGATCGAGCGGAGGGCGTTTATTTTTGGGACCATGATGGCAAAAAATATCTTGACTTCAATTCCACGGTCATGTGTGTGAATATTGGCCATGGGAATCAATACGTGCGGGATGCGATGACCAAACAGATCAATGAACTGACATTCGTTGGTCCGCACATGATCTCTAAGCCCAAAGGATTGTTGGGGGCAAAATTGGCTACCATTACCCCACCGGGTCTTGACCATTTTCTGTATACCCTGGGTGGTTCTGATGCCAATGAGAACGCTATTAAGATGGCCAGGGACTACACCGGAAAAGTAAAGATCCTGACACGCTACCGCTCTTACCACGGGGCTACCATGGGTGCCATGGCGCTCACAGGGGATCGCCGGCGTTTACACTGGGAGCCAGCTGTAATGCCGGGTGTTGTTCACTTTTTAGATCCGTTCCGTTACCGTTCTGTGTTTTTTAAGGGTCGTGGATTGGTGCCCGATTCTGTTTATGCACAAGCCTACTTGGATAACCTGGAAGAAATCATTCATTTTGAAGGACCACACAAGATCGCGGCTATATTGCTGGAACCAATTACTGGTACCAACGGCATCATTATTCCTCCGAATGGTTACCTCCAGGGTGTGCGGGAGATGTGCGACCATTACAACATTCTGATGATTCTGGATGAGGTAATGACTGGATTTGGCCGTACCGGCAAAATGTTTGCCTGTGAGCATTGGGGTATAGTGCCAGATATCATCACCATGGCAAAGGGCTTGACCTCTGGTTACGCTCCTTTAGGCGCTGTAGCGATGAATCAAAAGATTTTTGATCACTTCAAGGACCGGACATTCTTTGGTGGTATGACCTATACCGGACACCCTGTATCTCTGGCTGCGGCTATCGCCAATATCGAAGTTATTGAGAAAGAAAACCTTGTGCAAAATTCTGCTGAACGGGGTGAAACGCTTAAAAAGCTCTTACTGGACTTACGCCAGCGTCATCTGTGTGTAGGTGATGTGCGCTCAATTGGTCTTTTCGCAGCCGTTGAGTTGGTCAAGAACGGACTAACACGTGAACCGCTTTCTGAACCGGGTGCGCCACTTTCTCCAATCATGAAGAAGGTTAAATCGGCACTGCTTGAAAGCGGTCTGTTCATGTATAACACCTTCCATATGCTTTTGATCATCCCTCCTCTTATCATTACGGATGAACAGCTGCGCGAGGGCATTGCACTGATTGATAAAGCTCTGGATATTGCTGACGAAGCGATTAGGGCTGGAAATATATAATCCTCATTGGAGTAAAACCTTTGACAGACATAATTCATGAAAAGATAATCATTATAGGCTCAGGTCCGGCTGGACTTTCAGCTGCTTTATATGCCGCAAGGGCGGATTTACAACCCCTGGTTATCACTGGCATGGTTCTTTATGGACAGGCTTCAATGACAACGACGATCGAAAACTACCCTGGATTCCCCGAAGGTATCGGAGGTACTGAATTGGGGCAATTCTTTGAACAGCAGGCAGTTCGCTTTGGCGCGCGTATGGCATACGATCAGGTGACGTCACTAATACTGACCGAACGACCATTCAAGGTCGTTACCACTGTCAATACCTACCTGGCGGATAGCGTTATCCTGGCGATGGGAGCTAACACACGCAAATTAAATATTCAGGGTGAAGCAGAATTTGTGGGAAGGGGTGTATCCTTCTGTGCTACCTGTGACGGATGGTTTTTCAAGGATAAAGACATACATGTGGTTGGAGGCGGGGACAGCGCTCTGGAAGAGGCTTTATTCCTGACACGATTTGCCAAATCTGTGGCCATCATTCATCGCCGTGATCAATTGAGAGCAGGTGCTATTTTAGAACGCAGAGCCCGGGAAAACCCAAAGATATCTTTCCTTTGGGACTCAGTAGTAAAGGAAATCAAAGGTGGCGAAAAAGTAGAGAGCCTTATCATTCAAAATGTTAAAACAAGCGAACTAAAAGAGGTTCCAACAAAGGGCATTTTCATCTTTATAGGCCACATCCCTAATACAACTATGGTGTCCGACCAATTGGAACTGGAGGATAATGGGGCTGTGCGCATCGATAACCTTATGCGCACGAGCATACCCGGTGTGTTCGCAGCGGGAGAGATCGCTGACTCGCATTATCGACAGGTAATTACTTCCTCGGGGATGGGAGCTGCAGCGGCCATTCAGGCCACTCACTATCTCGAGAACCTGGAATAAGAAGGAGAAGTAAAAAAATACCCATCTTCTGTTGGGTATTTGTATGCCTATGGAATGGGCGTTGTGGTATCCTGTGTTGGGGCAGTACCAGTTCCAACCCAACTGAACACGCGAGGCTGGGCAGCATTGCCTGCCTCGATATATATGGGGTTCGGATCACCAGGGTTTGTCTGACGGGCGACTGCAACAGTCCACTGAATGATATGGCAGGTTGTGTCGTACGGACGGAAGGTAACCGGAATAATAAACTTAGTGTCGCGCACATATTCCACAAGGATGCGTTCTACATCCGAAGTAAGGTCCTGAATGGTGACACGATAGAGTTCGTTTGGCCGGAGATCTGCCACGGCAGCCCACTGGAGCGTGACGGAATCGGCAGTGGAAGTGAAAGCAGTTCCAGAATTTGGCAAAAGCAGGTTCGGGGCTGGGTACGGCGGTGGATCCGTGGGCGTTGGAGAGGGACCTGCGGTAGGGAGGCGTTCACAAAGCGGAACTACAATATTATCTCCCTGACGTACGATATCGCTGGTCATACGGTTGTACTCTTTGATTAGCGTGATAGACACGTTGTAATTCATCGCAATACTAGAAAGCGTGTCGGTGGGTCCAATTTCAACAGTAATGGTCTTATCGCAATCATTTTGGGGCAAAGAAGCAACCTGAGTGAGGTCTGGTGTCGCCGTGGGCATGGGTGAGGCAGTAAGTGTCGGTTGAGGAATAAAGAGGGTCATTCCCTCAGATATAGTGCAGTTTGCATCTAGATTATTCTGGCGAATGATGCTCAAAATCGAGACGTTGTAGAGACCTGCGAAGGTGGAACAGTATTCGTTTGCCCGAACTTTTACTTCAATGGGAGGCAGCGGGGTCCAGGTTGGTTCCGGTGTGGAAGTCGGTGTGATAGTAGGAGTCTGTGTGATAGTGGCGGTGGCGGTGGGAGTTTCCGTGAGGAGAGCGAGCGTCACGTCCGATGGTTTATTGGAGCGGTCCAGAATAAAGTAGATTAGCAAACCAATAAGCGCAAGCATCAGGATACCAAGAATAATGGCGACCGGTAGATTCAGGCGAACCTCAGCTGGACGTCTGGGTTGAATGCCCGATGCTTTTCGGGCTCCCGCTGTAGTAGTGAGGGGGGTACCACAAACCAAACAACGGGTCGCGTTATCTGAGAGTTTTGTACCGCAGACCGGACAAATTTTTGAGAAACGATTTAATTTTTCAGGTGTCATAACTTTTTCCGTTCAAGAGTATACAATCTTGACGCGTACCGCGCAAGTTCAAAAACTCTCGAGGAGCTGGCCTGTTACAATGAAATAGTGAACGGTTTGTACCTCCATATCCCATTTTGCAAAAAACGGTGCAACTATTGCGATTTTATCACGTACGTAAACAGACAAGATTTGATGGATGGCTATGTTCGCGCACTCTGCCAAGAAATCGAGATTCAATCCGGAAATTTAGGACGCTCCAATTTTTTGCTCTCATCAATCTATTTTGGAGGAGGGACACCTTCGCTTCTGACCATATATCAGATTAAAGTCATACTCGATTCCATTCAAAAATATTTTCAAATAGCCTCAAATGCTGAAATTACGTTGGAAGCTAACCCGGGTACTGTGAGTTCCAAGTATTTTTCTGAGTTATTGCGATCTGGAGTAAATCGCTTAAGTCTGGGTGTGCAATCATTGTTGGACAATGAACTCTCAGCGTTGGGTAGGATTCATAATACCAACCAGGCTCTGAAAGCCTATGAAATGGCAAGAGCGAGTGGAATTGAGAATATCTCCATGGATTTTATATTTGGAATTCCCGGTCAAACGATTGAAAGTTGGGCAGACACCTTGGGAACGATGATCGAACTGAAACCAGAACATCTATCTCTTTATAGTCTAATTCTAGAGGAAGGTACTCCCCTGGAAGCTGATGTTCAGTCTGGAGTTGTTAAACTGCCGGATGAGGAAACCAGCGCGGATATGTTTGAAATGGCAATGGATATTCTGCGTAAAGGAGGATATTACCATTACGAAATATCTAACTGGGCAGGGACAAGAGATTTAATTTCAAAACACAATTCGCTCTATTGGAACGGAGATAATTACTTGGGAATTGGCGCTGGTGCGCATAGCTATATAGATGGTGCTCGATATTCAAATGTGCAAACGATCGAAGCGTATACCCAAGCGATTTATAGCGAATCTGTAACAATGCCAAACGACGGCCAGAGCCCTGCCTGCAATTGGACTGAAAGTCTCAGTAAGAACGAAATGATGCAGGAATTTATGATGCTTGGTTTGCGTCGGACATCCACTGGGGTTTCTGCAAACGAATTTCAGGCAAGATTTTGTGAGGAGATGGGAAAGGTTTTTTCGGTAGAGATCAATAAACTGCTCAATCAGGGATTAATTGAATGGACATCCCCTGATCGACTGTGTTTGAGTTCACGCGGAATTCTTTTGGGAAATCAGGTATTCAAAGAATTTGTTTAGTTAATCTAGTTCAGAGGGGACGATATCTGCCAACGAATCAAACACATAGCGAGGTTGATAGGGGAATTTATCGATCATGGCAGGGGTGGTTACGCCTGTCAGCACCAGGATTGTATCCATGCCGGTGGAAACACCGGAAAGGATATCTGTATCCATACGGTCGCCTACCATAAAAGTTTCTTCTGAGTGCGCATCGAGATAATTCAAAGCCAAACGCATCATCATTGCACTGGGTTTACCGATAAAGAAGGGAGAAATGCCGCTGGCTTTTTCGATCAACGCGGCAACGGCACCAGTAGCAGGAGAAATACCCTTATCTGAAGGACCATTCGGATCAGGATTGGTGGCGATAAATTTAGCGCCAGCCATAATCAGTTGGATCGCTTTGGTGATCTGCTCAACGTTGTACGCAAAGGTTTCGCCCAATACGACATAATCCGGATTTTCAGTAGTCTGAATGTAGCCGATGCTATGGATTGCCTCACTCAAGCCCAGTTCACCAATCACGAAGGCTGTACCATTAGGTTTTTGCCAGTTAAGAAAAGAAGCTGTGGCAAGGGCAGACGTATAAATATTGGACTCACTGATGTTCAGACCTGAATTACGCAGTCGGTGAGCCAGGTCTCTGGTCGTATAGAGGGAATTATTTGTCAGTATAAGGAATTTTCGTTTCTCTTTTTTGAGAGTTTCGATAAATGACTCCGCGCCAGGAATTAGGTTTTTCCCATGCACCAAAACGCCGTCCATGTCAATTAAGAAGTTTCTTTTCTTTTTCTTCTGCATCATCTGCCTCTTTATATTGATAGAGCCACTGTTGATTGTACCAACAGTGGCTCCAAAATGTTTATTGCCTTGCTGGTTTACTTCTTAGTCAGAATGATACGGGCATCCACAACCATAACACCCTTTCCTTCTTCGTAGACAATTACAGGGTTGGCATCGGACTCGGCTATCTCGTCCTTGAGATCATGGATCATGTAAGCATAGTTGGCAAGCACTTTAGCCAGAGCTTCACGGTCGCGGGGTTTTTCACCACGGGCCCCGCGCAGAATGGCGGCACTCTTGATTTCGTCCTGCATGACCATGGCTTCGGAAGGTCCGATAGGAGCAACCCGGAAAGTAACATCCTTGAGCACTTCTACAAAGATACCGCCCAAACCAAACATGACCGTTGGACCAAAAGTGGAATCATTGACAGAACCGACAATAACTTCTGTTGCCCAGGGAGCCATCTCTTGTACAGCGATACCGTCAATTTCAGCATCGGCTTTGTATTTGAAGGAATTTTCCATGATCACTTTGTAGGCATCACGGACCATTTGCTCGTCCTTAAGATTGATTTTGACAGCACCAGCATCGGATTTATGCAGGATGTCGGGAGAAACAATCTTCATGACAACGGGGAAGCCAATTTTCTCGGCAAATTCTACGGCTTCTTCTTCAGTCTTCGCAAGTTCTGTGCCGGTGACAGGCAGACCGTAGGCTTTGAAAACCAATTTGGCGTCGACCTCGGTCAGAGCATCGCGGCCTTTTGCGCGGGCTTTAGCAATGATGTCGCGGGCAAAGGCTGTGTCGATGCCCTCAGGTTTGTAAGCGGAAACATGGCTGGCTTCGATCATCTTGTGATGTTCGCGCAGAGCGCCCAAGCCTTTGACTGCCAGATCAGGTGCGTTATAAGCCGGAATACCGTTTCCAACCAACCAGCTCATGGCTTCATCGCTGCGCTCGCCGCCTACGAAAGCCACGGTAACAGGTTTATCTTTATTATCAGCTTCACTGATGGCCTTATGAATCCACTGGGCAATCTCTGCTGGTTCCGTGACAGCCGTCTCACAGTATAAAACAACGAGACCGTCCACCCACGGATGGGCATAGCCAAACTTGGTAGCAGCATAGTACCATTCATTCCCTGCAACACCAGTGAGATCTACTGGATTCTTGGCGGAACCGAAATCGGGCATATGTTTTTTGAATTCTTCCTGCATGTCAGCTGGTGCAAACTTGAGTGGAATACCTACTTTTTCAGCTGCGTCTGTCGCAAGAACGCCAACACCGCCACCATTCGTGACGATTAAGAGATTATCACCTTTCATGGAGGGTTGTAAAGACAGAGCTTGCGTGCGATCAAAGAGATCGTTCAGATCTGTTGCCATCGAAACACCACACTGTTTGAAGGCTGCTTCGTAAACTTTGGCACTGCCCGCCAATGAACCAGTGTGGGAAGCTGCAGCAGCTGCGCCATGAGAGGAAACACCAGATTTTAAAGCAACGATCGGCTTATTACACTTGCGGGCTTCTTCCATAAAGCGTTTTCCATCTTTGATGCCTTCAATGTAGAACGTGAGGCAGGTGGTATTGTCGTCCTCATTCAGGTAGGTGATTAGGTCGGCAAAGTCTATATCAGCCATATTACCGATGGAAATCATCTTATCGAAACCAACACCGCGGGAGTAAGAAGCGGCATCTAAAGCAATGAGAAGTGCGCCGCTTTGGGAGACCAATGAAGCCTTTCCCGGCAGAGGCAGGAACGCAGCAAAAGAAGCGTTCATCTTGTCTGAGTTAGAGATGACACCGATGATATTTGGGCCTAAAACGCGCATGCCATACTGCTTGGCAGTTGCAACGATGGCATCTTCAGTTTCATGATCCCCAACCTCACCAAAACCAGAAGTAATAATGATGACGCCTTTGATACCTTTTTCACCGCACTCTTTGACTACGGGCAGGGTAACCCTAGCTGGTACGGTGATGACGGCTGCATCGATGACATAAGGCACATCTAAAACTGAACTGTAAGCTTTGAGACCTAAGATCTCAGGGTCTTTGGGATTGATGGGATAAATTGCGCCTTCGTAGCCGTTAGAGACAAGCTGATGAACAACTTTGTATCCAATTTTATCTTCGTTATTGGATGCACCTACGATAGCAATGCTTTTGGGTTTTAACGTTCCGTTCAATAATGGGTCCACTTTCTCCTCCGAAATTTCTATTATTTGACCAAGGAACAAGTATACCGCATTATTATTGGTCATCGGATAACAAATGGCTGTTGTTTCTGTTTCAAAAGTCGATAGAATGCAGATAAGCGACAAAAAAAGAGAGTTCCAGTCATAATTGGATTTGCCAAAAAACAACATAGAGGAACTCTCAAATGACAGGAATGGCTGTCTCCGTGATTATAACGGTAAAAGCAGGGGACGTGAGCGAAACGATCGAGAAAGACATCTCAGTGATGGACATGGAATCGGAACTGAACGAAGTTTTTCACAGGGGGCAGCAGCAGGTCACGGCAATAATGTTTGACTTACTTGAAGCCCAATTACATGCCTGTGTGAGTACACAAACGGATTGGAAGAACATCGGGACAGAGAAGCGCAGCGTAATGTTAGAGAGCGGCAATATCACCTATCGCAGGCACATCTACAAGGACAAACAGGGGAAGCGTCATAAGCCGTTTGATGACTTATTACATCTTCGTGCCTATCAGCGAAACAGCAAAAGAGTTGAAGTCATGGCGGCGGGTCTGGCCGCCATCAGCAGTTTTCGTAATGCAGCTGAGATGTTTTCATACATCATCAAAGAACCGGTCAGTGCCAGCAGCATCCATCGCATGACGGCGAGAGTGGGGGAAGAGCTTCAAGCGATAGAAGCGCAAGAAGACGCGCGGAACCTTGAGCCCGGCAAGATCATTGCGCCCAGGCTCGCAGCAGAAGCAGATGGGGTCTTTATCAAATTACAGGGAGAGAAAGCAAAACGTGCGGAAGTGAAAGTCGCTCTGTTTTATACAGGCAAACAAGCGATCGCGCCTCATCGCAACCGCTTGATAAACAAGGTGATCAGTTGTCAATTAGGTATGTCCAACGAGGAATGGCAGCAGCACCTGGGCGCCTTAGCTTATAGAAACTATGACATATCCAAAGTTCAATTCGCTCAAATCGGCGGGGATGGCGCGAAATGGGTGCACAAGAGTTTTGACTATCTTGGTCTCGCGGGACAGCATTTGTTAGACCGCTTTCATGTTATCCGAAGCCTCAATACCGCTTTCGGAAGTGAATTGAATGTGGGTGAGCTGCAGGTAAAGCTTTTCAGTCAGGGTTTTCCTGCCATTGAAGCGGATTTGCTGCGAGTGATCGCTCATCAAAAAGGCGCAAAGAAAGACCAGCAAATCCGAAGCTTTGATTATCTGAAGGCTAATCAGGATGCTTTGATCAACCTGGACAAACGCGGTTTGGGCAACTTGAACTTTTGCACTATGGGAGCGATGGAAGGCAATGTCGATAAGCTCGTTGCTCAGAGGATGAAAGGCAACGGCAGGTCATGGAGCATGAAAGGCGCTCAGCATATGTTAGCTGTCCTGAGATACAAAACCCTGATCAAAACGGATGCGTTTGTGATGGCGCCCATACCAGCAAATGAGGCGAAAAGCAGATGGAAGTACCAACGGTTCAAAGACCCAGGGTGGACGCCCAATTCAGCTTCAGTGCCGATCTTTTCTTCAACACATGCCTCAGATCCTTGGGTACAATTGCTCAAGTGCAAAGTCAATGACATGCTCTCGATCAATAGCTTTTTCTAAACTCTATCGAAAAGTGAAACGGAACCATGGCTGTTTGAAAACAAAAATTCAATCTGTTGATCTAACAAATATTTCAAGACTGGAATTGAAAAAGCTTAGGAAGAAGTCTATAATTTTATTAAAGAATCGTGGACTGCGGAGGATATCATGTATTTTGATTTTATAAAACCACTACTTAAAAGCGAACAGAAAAGCAAAATTGTACTGCTTGTGTTGGATGGTCTGGGAGGGTTACCCTTAACACCTGAAGGAAAAACTGAGTTGGAAACAGCACATAAGCCCCATATGGATGTGCTGGCAAAAAAGTCCGTTCTTGGGCTGCATCATTCTGTCCCTTTCAGTATCACGCCAGGCAGCGGCCAAGCTCATTTGGGTTTATTTGGATATGACCCAGTGAAATATGAGATTGGTCGGGGTGTCCTATCTGCATTAGGGGTCGACTTTGATCTCGGACCTCATGATATCGCTGCTCGCGGGAACTTCTGCAGCGTGGATGAGAATGGCATAATTACAGACCGTAGGGCTGGGAGGATTCCCACCGAAGCTGGTGAGCGCTTATGCAAACTTCTAATAGAGAATATTAAACTTCCGGGTGTGGAACTTTTCCTAACGCCAGAAAAGGAATACCGCTTCGTATTTGTTCTTCGTGGAGAAGGATTGAGCGGAGAGGTTTCTGATACCGATCCACAAGCAACCGGGAGGCCACCCTATATTGCGGAAGCTACCGCCCCTGAAGGCGAACGTACTGCAGGATTGGTACGGGAATTTGTGCGTCAGGGCAATGAAATCCTTAAGAATGAGCACCCGGCAAATAGTTTTGTGATGCGGGGATTCGCGGCCATGCCAAAATGGGATCAGTTTAATGATGTTTGGGGAGTCAATTCAGTCGCGATTGCCATGTATCCCATGTATCGGGGAGTTGCAAAAGTGGTAGGCATGAAAGTGCTTCCTCCGGCGGGCTCCATGGAAGAAGAAATCGAAATGCTGGAACAGAACTGGGATCAGCATGACTTCTTCTTTGTGCACATCAAGAAAACCGACTCCTATGGGGAAGATGGGAATTTTGATGAAAAAGTCCACATCATTGAGGAAGTCGACCAACTCTTACCCCGAATTCTCAAATTGGATCCAGACGTTTTGATCATTACGGGAGATCATTCCACACCGGCCAAGCTTAAATCGCACTCCTGGCACCCTGTACCGACATTGCTGTACGCAAAAGATGCCAGGCCAGATGGGATTGCAGAATTTGGGGAACGCGCCTGCGTCTGTGGGAGCTTGGGACCGCGCTTCTACGCAACGGACCTGATGCCATACGCACTGGCTCATGCCGGGCGTTTGGAAAAGTTTGGTGCGTAAACAAGATTAATCAACGAAATAAGACCGGGAAGCAACCCGGTCTTTTCGTATATGCTATTAGAACGTGCTACAATGCGCACAGGTAAAATATGAAAGATTACGAGGCTTCTTTTTATCAAAATGAGTCGGGGAAAAAAGTCCGCTGCAATCTTTGCGCGCATCATTGCCTGATCCAAGATGGATGCTTGGGATACTGCCGGGTCCGGCAAAATCAGGGTGGAAAACTGGTTAGCTTGAACTATGGCCGGCTTATTGCCAGCCACACTGACCCGATCGAAAAAAAGCCACTCTATCATTTCCTCCCAGGATCAAAAGCATATTCAATCGCAACGCCCGGTTGTAATCTGCGCTGTGAATGGTGTCAGAATTGGGAAATTTCACAAGCAGATTGCAGCCCCACATTAGGGATCATTCCCGATACAACTCCTGAAAGCGTTGTCAACGCTGCTCTGAGAAGCAGGTCAGCCAGCATTGCCTACACCTACACCGAACCTACTATCTTTTATGAATTTGCCAGAGACACTGCCTTGTTGGCCAAAGAACAAGGTTTGAAAAATCTCTTTGTGACAAACGGCATGATGACCACTGAAGTCATCGAAGAATTGGCGCTCTGGTTGGATGCAGCGAATGTGGATATTAAAGCTTTCACTGAGGAAGCTTATCGGAAATATACAGGGGGCAGGCTGAGTGCGGTTTTGGAATGCTGTCAACAGCTTAAACAGCGGGGCGTGTGGTTGGAAGTGACGACGTTAATTGTGCCAGGTATTAATGATGACGAAGTTCAGTTGACCAGCTTGACTGAATATATTGCCGGTAAATTAGGCCAGGAAACTCCCTGGCACCTGAGCCGTTACTTCCCGCAATACCGTTCGCGTGCAGCAGCAACAAACCTCCAATCACTGGAAAATGCTGAGCAGATTGGCAGAAAAGCAGGTTTGAAATTTATCTATCCGGGGAATGTGCACGCAGAAACGGTAACCAAATGCCCTCAGTGTGGAACGGATATCATCCATCGGCTTGATTACAGGCTGCAAACGAACCGAATCAAGAAAGGCAGATGCCCCCAATGCTGGGCAGAAATCCCAGGAGTTTGGGAGGAATAAAATAGCGAGGTGGAAACCTCGCCATTTTGATATCTCATCAAGTGAGCTCTTATTTATAGAGGGAGGAAAAACTGCCGATTTCAACCAAATTGATTAGTTTATTTAGGTAAGGTTGGAAGAAGGCATCTTTCTCAAAAAACGGGACCTGTGAACGGATAAGGTCATAGGCTTTTAGTGTCCCTGTTCCCTGGCTGGAATTTTTCATTTTCTGCTTACGAAATTCCAAGGCCTGGGCTGCACACATCAGTTCAATCGCGAGAATAGTCGCTAAATTATTGAGCACCTGCACAACATGCAAGGCCGAGTTAGCTCCCATTGAGACATGATCTTCCACATTACCTGAAGAAGGAATGCTGTCTGTGCTTGAGGGGTGAGAGAGTGTCTTATTTTCGGATGTCAATGCCGCAGCAGTGTATTGAAGCAGCATAAAGCCCGAATTAGTACCGCCATATTCAGTGAGGAAGGATGGATAAGTGTTCGGATCAGTGTGATTATCCACCAATTTGGCGATTCGCCGTTCAGAAATATTCCCCAGGTCTGTTAGGGCAATGGCAAGAAAATCAAGTGCCAAAGCCAGTGGTTCGCCATGGAAATTACCCCCGGAAATAATGTCTGTTTTGCCTTGGTCATCCTGGAAGAGGAGCGGATTATCGGTTATAGAATTAAGCTCGATATTTATGATGTTCTGCGCGTAGCTGATCGCAGAATGGATGGCGCCATGAACCTGCGGAACACAGCGCAGGGTGTACGCATCCTGAATATTAGTCGGGTCATATGGCCGGCTGAAATGTGTGCCATTGAGCAGAGCACGTAATTCCGCCGCAGTCTCACGCTGGAAGGGCTGCTGACGGTGCGAATGGATTCGGTCATCATACGCCCATAAGGTACCGTTCTGAGCTTCCAAGGTAAGGGCAGCCGCGGCGTTCGCGGTGTGGATCAGCTGTTGTGACTTATGAATAGAAAGCGTTCCTATTGCGGTCATCAGGGTGGTGCCGTTGGTCAGCGCCAAACCTTCTTTTGCAGCCAAAGTCACAGGTTTCAATCCAATATTGTCGAGTGCGACCTGACTGGGCATACGCTTACCTTGAAAAAACACCTCGCCCTCACCAATTACTGGCAAAGACATATGGGCTAAAGGCGCAAGATCGCCACTTGCACCTAAAGATCCTTTTTCTGGAATAACAGGCAATACATTCGCGTTCAATAAGTCCAGTAGAAGTTGGAGTGTTTCGAGTCGAATTCCGGAATGACCACGGGCAAGAGTATTCGCGCGGATAAGCATCATGGCACGCGTAGTGGCTTGATCAAGGGGTTTTCCTACGCCAATCGCATGACTGAGCAAAATATTTTTTTGGATCTGGCCTACCTCCGCTTTGGGTATTAATTTGTCCTTAAAGGCACCAAATCCAGTTGTGATACCGTAGGCAACCTGCCCGGTCTTAACAAAGTTAGCTACAGCCTCTGCACTGCGCTGGATCGTCGAAATTGCATTCTTTGCCAACTCCACACGAACCTCCGGGTGGTTTGCTGCCTGAATGACCTGATCTATAGTGAGTGACCGGCCGTCAATGGTTATTGAGCTCAATTGAGTCTCTCCTTATTATTCTTCTTCGATAATCTCAATTGTTTTTAAATGCACTGCTGGCGCGCCGATCAACATGGGATCACGCGGTGGAATCGAGAGCAGGACGTCCAATCCTTTGACAACCTGACCGAAGACAGAGTGTTTACCATCCAACCAGGGAGTTGGGACCGTCGTGAGAAAGAACTGAGAACCGTTGGTATTCGGCCCAGAATTTGCCATTGACAAAATTCCGGGTTTATCATGGCGCAAGTAAGGATCAAATTCGTCCCGGAACGAGTAGCCAGGCCCTCCCCGACCTGTGCCGGTTGGATCTCCCCCTTGCGCCATAAAGTCTTTGATTACACGGTGGAAAATGGTATTGTCGTAATAGCCTTCACGGGCAAGGAAGACCAGATTATTTACCGTACTGGGCACTTTGTCTGCAAACAGCTCAACTACGATTTCACCCAAATCGGTCTTGAAAGTAGCGGTATATTTCTTTTTTAAATCCAGAGTAAAATCTGGCGCTTTATTCCATTGTTTCTGTGTCATTTTTTCTCCTGTTCAGAATTATTTTACATGATAACGCATGTGAAAGAGCATGTATGAGCGAAAAATCATGACAACCTAAATAACGGGTTGTTATGATTTGAAAAGAGAAAGAACTAACCTTTAACGGCACCGCCAAGCATTCCGCGCAGAAAGAAACGCTGAAAGGCGATGTATACAAGGATGGTTGGGATGGCAACAATCAGAGCAGCAGATGCTAAAAGAGGAACATTGGCAGAAAAACGGCCCTGGAAGAATGCCAATCCGACTGGCAGGGTGCGCATGGTTTCGTCTTGGATCATGACAAGTGCAAGCAGGAATTCGTTCCAAGTCCACATAAATATCAATACGATCAGGGTTGTTACGGCTGGTCTTGCAAGTGGAAAAAGAATGACCCAGAGCGTCTGCCAGCGCGTACCACCATCCATGACGGCCGCATCTATCAATTCGGTGGGTAAGCTTTCGAAAAAGGAGGTCATCCAGAGCGTACCGAATGAGACGCTCAATCCTACTTGCGGAAGGATAAGTGCCCAATAGGTATCAAGCAAGCCAATCTTATCCATCTGAAAATAAAGCGGGATTAGGACGGCTTCAAAAGGCACCATGTAACCAAGCAGTAAAACAGGGTACAGCCATTTCTTGCCGGGCATAGGCAGTAAACCGAAAGCATAACCGGTCAGTACAGAAAGCACAACACTGATAAGAACAACTGCCAACGTGACGATAACGCTGTTTTTGAAGAACAGATTAAAACGTCCTACGCTCCAGGCTTGAATGAAGTTATCCATTCTGAAGCTTGATGGAAAACTGAATGGACCTTCTATGATCTGCAGGTCAGATTTAAAAGCGGATAAAAACAAACCGAGAATTGGCAGCAGGACTGCCAGTGTAAACAGAGTCAGCAGAAGATAGTTAGGTAAACTTGAACGGTAATTGATTTTCATCTGACGTCCTCGTTTTGCCTTTGGAATCGCTGTATCAAAAGAGAGATTATCAAAATCAGCAGAGTTAGAAGAGTTGCAATGGCGGTGGCATAGCCGAAACGCTTCTGCAGAAACGCTGTGCGGTAAAGCAGAAATCCGGTGACCAGAGTTGTTTCGCCTGGTCCGCCGCGGGTAGTGACATACACAAGATCAAACACACGCAAAGCAGCGATGATCGTGGAAACCAGTGCAACACCAATCTCAGCACGCAAGCCCGGAATTGTGACGTGAATCAACTGATAAAGCGCGTTCGCTCCATCCAAATTGGCAGCTTCATAATATTCCTCCGGGATATGCTGCATACCTGCAAGGAAAAGAATCATACAAAAGCCATACTGCACCCAACTACCAATCAAGCCAACCGAGGGCAGAGCCCAGGTGAAGTCTCCCAGCCATGTGCGGGTCAGCGCATCCAGACCAATCGCCCTCAAGGCCATATTGATTGGGCCGAAAGTCGGGTTGAACATCCAACGCCAGATAACGCCTATGACAACCATACTGATGATCTGAGGCAGGAATAAGGCTGTACGGAAGAATACCAACCCTTTAATCTCTTTTCTTGTGAGCAGAGAAGCCAGAAGCAGTCCAATAAGAATGGGGATGATTGTGTAAAAAATGATGAAGATGAAATTATTAAACAGTGCGTTTAAGAATTGACTGTCCTGAAAGAGATCAATATAATTTTGGAATCCTACAAGTATTTTGTTGCTTGAAAAGCCATCCCAGGAATAGAAGCTGGTTTTGACCGTATCCAGAAATGGAAAGAAGACAAAAAAGGCGTAAACAAGGAGTCCAGGCAGCACATATAACCAACCTGTCCATTTATTCTCTCCGGGGTATGCGCTTGAACGTGATCTCATTTAGCTAAGAAAGTACCAGCGCATAAAATGCGCCGGTACTTGAATAAGGCAACTTATTTCATTTCTGCTATGAATTTAGCATAGTCCACTTCGACCGCTTTGACAAAATCATCAGGTGTGGTGATCCCGCCAAGCAGTTTCTGCAGTTCTGCGCCAAGCGTGTCTCCCATTGTGGGCGTAGCCCAGTCGATATAGTGGCCGACCGCATTGGCTTTATTGATCTCTTCCCAAGCGCGCATGGTATCACCGAAGAGCCCCTTTGTATCAATCTTGGTGTTCTCAGGCAGGGCGATTGCTGGAACCATGCCTGATTCTGCCCAAAGTTCCGCGGCGCGTGGGCTGATCATCCAGTCCAGATATTCAGCAGCCAGATCAGCTTTATCCGTTGTTTTTCGGATTGCGAATGGAATTCCTACACCACCGACTGCCATGGCAGACCTGCCGCTGAAAGCAGGCATCAGGAAGAAACCAAACTGCTGATCGGTATCTACCAATAGCTCACCAGCCAACCAGGATCCAGTGATATTCATCGCTCCCTGACCGGACCGGAAGAGTTTATTGACATCGTCGTAACCGATACCCGCATAACCAGCATTGAAGTAACCAGCCTTGGACCAATCCAACAGAATTTGTGCGGCTTCTTTGTTCTCTGGCGTTTCGAAACTGACATTATTCACCCCGTAGACGAAATTGTTGATGTAACCGGGAGTCACAAGTAGGTGTTGAATAGCACTGAATTCGTGAATGGCCGGCCAACCGTCCAAGGAACCGAAAGAGATTGGAGTAACACCTTTATCTTTCATGTCCTTTAGCAGCGCCTGAAAATCCTCAAAGGTTGTTGGAACATCCCAGCTATTTTTCCGGAAGATGCCTTTGTTGTAATAAACACCCACCACCTCTGCGGTAGGGCTAACACCAAACATGCTCCCCTGACCGAAGACTTTGCCATCTTCTGAGAAGCTGTTGCGCGTGGCGACTGAGGTAGAGATCTTTTGTCCCCAGCCAAATTTTGCGGCGTAGGAATCAAGCGGCAGCAAGAGACCCGCCTTGACCATGGCGCCCATGTCACTGCGCCCCTGATTGACCTGGGCTACATCAGGACCATCCGGCTTGGCCATGGCAAGCGGCAGGGTCACTTTAAGATCGTCCAAAACTTTAACCACGCGTTGGATCTTGACGCCGGGATGAGCTTTCTCAAATTCAGCGTTGAGTGTATCTATCACTTTGCCTTCCACATCGCGATGGAACTGATCCCAAACCACCAGAGTCTGATCGTTGGTTTTGGTTGCTTCAGGTTTACTCTCAGTTTTGCAGGCACTCAATAAAAGTGCTGCAACGAGAAAGACGACAGTAATTAATCGATATTTTTTCATAGTGACTCCTCCACAGTCAGCCAATCTGGATGTTCACCTGATTGATAAGGCGATTATAACCGAAGCACTGAATGGTTTTCTCTGTGTAATGGCTGTTGAAGGCGTAATGCCTCACAATAAAAAGTAACTTTGGGAGATAAGTCAAAAAGCGTGGCTGTGTTATCATAAAGCCCGATTTGGTATGGAAAGTGTTTGAAGGTAAGATTTGAATTTAAAGAAGTGTATAGCTCGAACTGTGTTCAATAATAGATTGATACTAGGGTGTCTGATCATGCTTTTTGGGTTGTGTTCTTGTACGTCAGGCCGGATACCGCCTACAGCGACTGATCAAGCCAACACGACGGAACCTCCAACGCTGACAGATGTAGTTCAACCAACCCATACGCCTGTGCCGACCAGCACCAACATTCCGCCTACGAGTACCCCAACGCCAATTCCGGTTCCTGCCCGCAGAACCCCCATTGCCAGTGGTAACGCACTTGATAAGCTTGTCTCAATCTTCCCCGAGGAGGTTTTGCTCCCAATGAAAGAGGGAAAAATGATTGAAGCGCAGTACTGCGTTGGAGAACCCACCTTCACCAAATGGCTGGAAAAATACACACTTGTTCAGAATGTACAGAGTTCACCAGATGAGATCATGGCGTACTACAATGAACAACTTGCAGGTGCCAAAGTAGAAATCCAATCCAATACAGAATTTGCCGGAGTGATCGATGGAAGGAACGTTCTGATCTCATTATTGCAATCTAAATTGGCTGATACCTGGCAGGTCACGCTTGCTTTGAGTGGTTCAGAAGAAGACCTGGTATGGGAAAACCCATATTTTTCAGGATTATCAGAGGTATATTATCAGCAGATTGACACGCTTTCACCGGTCAATACCTGTTATGGTGTCCGGGAAGAGGCGGACCGCTTGGCTGTCCACTATGAGTACCAATATATTACAGGGATGGGACCCACAGAGCTGGCAGGGATTATAAAGTCGCAATTTGGTATAAAACCTGGATTCAGTGAGAAAGAAACCCCTCAGCACAAGGAGGTGAGTTGGTGGGAGGAAAAAGATCCGGTTAGAATTTGGTTCAACCCAATCACTGATCTGCAGCACCCAATCACGATTTATCAGGTCTTTACGCATTACGAACCACTCAATTAGAATAGACTCATAAATTAAAAATGATGAGGGAGATTATATGAAAACAGCGTTAATCACTGGAATAACCGGACAGGATGGCTCGTTTTTGGCTGAATACCTGCTTTCACTAGGCTATATTGTCCATGGAATTATTCGCCGCGCAAGCACTTTTAATACGAAACGAATAGACCATATTTACCGGGACCCTCACAGCAAGGTGGGCGAACAGCTCTATCTTCATTACGGCGATATGGGAGCAACCGGTGCGCTGACTGACATTATCTACGACACCAAACCGGATGAAGTTTACCATTTGGCAGCACAGAGCCATGTGAAAGTTAGTTTTGAGATGCCGGAATATACCGGTGATACGACCGGTTTGGGAACAGCCCGCATGCTCGAAGCAATCCATCGGGTAAAGAAAGATATCAAGTTCTACCAAGCCTCCACAAGTGAGCTTTTTGGGGCAGCCAAACCGCCTCAGAGCGAGGAAACGCCTTTTTACCCTCGAAGTCCATATGCCGCGGCCAAGTTATATTCCTATTGGATGGTAGTGAACTATCGCGAGGCTTATAATATTTTCGCCTCAAATGGCATCTTGTTCAATCATGAATCTGCCCGTCGTGGCGAGACGTTTGTGACCCGTAAAATCACACGTGCTTTGGCTGCTATCCGTGCGGGACTTCAGGACAAACTTTACTTGGGCAACCTCGACTCAAAACGAGACTGGGGCTATGCTCCGGAATACGTGGAAGCCATGCATCTGATGCTTCAGCAGGAGAAACCGGACGATTTTGTGATTGGAACTGGTGAATCCCATTCAATCCGCGAATTTCTGGATGAAGCTTTTGGGTACATGGATATGGACTGGAAGAAATATGTTGAGATTGATCCGCGCTATTTCCGTCCAACTGAAGTGGATTACCTGCTTGCAGATCCCACCAAGGCGAAAAAGGTGCTAAATTGGGAACCAAAGGTAAAGTTCTATGAGCTTGTTCGTATTATGGTGGATGCAGACATGGAGCTTTTGGGGCAGGAAAATCCAGGAGAAGGCAGAAAGATCATCAATGAAAAGTTCGATGGTTGGCACAAGTGGGAACACCAGGTAGTCAGTATGGACAAATAGCTGCCTTGCATGGAAAATGATATAATAAAGATGTTGGAGGAGTAAGTTTTACAGAACCGACAGAGATGGGTTTGAAAGGTTGAGAGAACACTCGGAAAACTGAAAACTGAAGTCGCCAGCAATATGGCTGAAGAAACCAATAGGGATTAGACCAGCCCGGGAGAGCCCGATACCGCTCAACCCAAGTGCGATCGTGAGATCGAATTGAGGTGGTACCGCGGAAATTACACTTCCGTCCTCAACCAGGACGGAAGTTTTATATTAAGAAGGTGTATAAGCCGGAACGAATTGAGGAATGTGATGACAGAACTTTCAAAAACCTACGATTTCAGAGAACACGAAGAGGCTATCTATAGGGATTGGGAACAAAAGGGTTATTTCAAACCCAACAACGATCCGAATGAACCAGGTCACGACCCTAATATTCAACCTTTCGTCATCGTTATTCCTCCGCCAAATGTAACTGGCGGGCTGCATCTGGGACACCCCATGTTTGTTACCACGGAAGATATCATGATCCGTTATCACCGCATGAAAGGAGAGCCTACACTATGGGTGCCAGGAACTGACCATGCCGGAATAGCAACACAACTGCAAGTGGAAAAAAAGTTAGCTGCGGAAGGAAAGAAACGCGAAAACTACTCCCGGGAAGAATTTGAAGAAATGGTTTGGGAGTGGAAATCCCTGTATGGGGGATATATCACAAAGCAATTGCGCAGATTAGGAGCAAGTTGTGACTGGACGCGAGAGCGTTTTACTTTAGACGATGGATTATCCCGCGCGGTGCGTGAGGCTTTTATGCGTTTGTACGAAAAAGGACTGATCTATCGCGGTCCACGCATGATCAATTGGTCACCAGGGCTCCAAACAGCAGTTTCTGACCTTGAGGTTGAATACAATGAGGAGGAAGGTACCCTCTATTATTTCAAGTATGTGGTTGCTGATGGAAGTGGGGACTTTATCCCCGTGGCTACCACACGACCAGAGACCATTCCAGGGGATACTGCTGTGGCAGTCCATCCTGATGATGAACGTTATGCCCGCTTCGTTGGCAACAAGGTTTGGGTGCCAATCCTGAATCGGGAGATACCAGTAGTCGCGGATAAATACGTGGAAAGGGAATTTGGCACTGGCGCACTAAAGATCACGCCTGGGCATGACCCTCATGACTACGAAATCGGGGAACGCCACAATCTTGAACTCATTAATATTCTAAATAAGGATGCTACGCTCAATCAAAATGCCGGCAAATACGCGGGCTTGGATCGTTTTGCGGCCCGGAAGGCAATCTGGCAAGATATGCGGGAAGCTGGGTTGGTATTGGAAGAAAAACCATACATGATGAACATTCCCCGCTCACAACGCGGCGGAGAGATCATTGAACCCCTTGTCTCAACTCAGTGGTTTGTGAACATGAGGAGCCTGGCTGAAGCGGCGAGTGAAGCTGTAAAGCGTGGTCAAGTAAGCTTTGTGCCAGAACGCTTTACAAAGGTTTTTCTCAATTGGATGGAGAATATTCAGGATTGGTGCATCAGCCGGCAATTGTGGTGGGGCCACCGTATCCCAGTATGGTACTGTCAGGATTGCGGAGAAATGACTGCATCACGTGAAGTGCCAACTAACTGCTCCCAATGTGATTCCGAAAAACTAAAACAGGATGAAGACGTTTTGGACACATGGTTCTCATCGGGACTCTGGCCTTTCTCTGTCTTTGGGTGGCCTGAGGAAACGCCAGATTTTTGCTATTACTACCCAACTTCTGTCATGGAAACCGGTTATGACATTCTCTTCTTCTGGGTGGCTCGCATGGTCATGGGTGCTATTGAGTTCACTGGAAAGGTGCCTTTCCATACAGTCTACCTGCACGGCATGATCCGTGATGAAAAGGGACAAAAGATGAGTAAGACCAAGAATAATGTCATTGATCCACTGACAGTCATGGATGAATATGGAACGGATGCGCTGCGTCTAACCTTATTAATGGGTTCGAGTCCTGGGAATGATATGAATGTCTCAGTTAAGAAGGTGGAGGGGAACCGAAATTTTGCAAACAAAGTCTGGAATATTGGACGCTTTGTGATTAACGCAGTGGACAAGATTCCTGGTAAGCCTAAGTTTTCACCAATCAGGACATTGGCAGACTCATGGATTTTGTCTCGCATGAACGCGACCGTAGACAGTGTAAATAAACTATTTGAGACTTATCAGTTTGGTGAAGCGGCCCGGCAGATCTATGATTTTTGTTGGAACGATTTTGCAGACTGGTACATCGAAGTGAGCAAGAGGCAATTAGCTGAAGGAGGAGATTCAGGTTATTACACTACGGAAACACTGGTTCGAATACTGGATGTCATTCTCCGTCTTCTCCATCCCTTTACACCCTTTGTCACAGAGGCATTGTGGAAAAAACTTAAAGAAGCTTCAATCACTAAGGATATTACAGGGTGGCAAAAAGCTTGGGAAGACTCGCTCATCATCGCACAGTGGCCGGAGAAGATTAAGATGGATGGTTGGGAAGAATCAATCGTCAAGGACTTTGAGCTGATACAGAATCTCGTTCGATCGATTCGAAACTCACGTTCAGAGCAAAAAGTAGAACCTAATCGCAATCTTTCAGCTTGGATCGTAAGTGCGGACAACCACGAATTGCTGAAGAGTCAAAAAGCTTTGCTTTCCGACCTGGCAAGACTTGATTTGGAGGCACTGCATATCCTGAAAGAGAAATCCCCGGATCTGCCAGAGGGACTCTACAATATGGTTGCCGGGAAGGAAGAGTATTACCTGCAGATTTTTGAAGAACATAACCAGGTTGGCTCTGAGGAGAAGCTGCGAAAAGAATTATCTGAGGTAGAGGGACAGATCAGGAGGCTGGAAAAACTGCTGGCATCTCCTTTTACGCAAAAAGCTCCGGAAAAGATCGTAGCAGCTGAGAGAGAAAAATTAGAAGCTTATCGGGTATCAGCGGAAAAGCTGAAAGGTAAACTAGGATAGCTGACACAAAAATTGAGAAAATAATTGGGAGAGTACTACGCTCTCCCAATTTAATTAATTGGAAATACTTTAATCCTATTGAGCGGTTGAACATGAACACTGCTTAGATCAACCGGCATAAGCAGATCGTGAGCGTTCTTTGTTTTGTAATTGTTTGTTTTCGAAAAGATTCACACAGATGCGTGATGATAAACACTGAAAGCTTATTCGGCTGCTAAAGGGTGAAGTTAAAAGCAGGAAGACTGGCTGGTCCTCCAGTCGAAAACGTGCCGCTTACGTCCGAAACGAAGAGCGGTCCCAATTGGACAGAGCGCTTTTTATGGTGGACCAAATCAAAACCAAGAGAATCAACAAACATACCACGATAATATGTGAGAGTTAGCGGATACATAAAAGGCACCCGGGCAGTACTCCAACGCCAGCGCAGAAAAATAACAGGCAACTGACCCCATCGAAAAGCGTTATCCGGACGATTGGAAATAACTTTCCCAACCAGGATAAGAATTACTAAACCAATATCCAGTAAGAATACTAAGAAATTAATGTTTCTTTTTAATCGGCTAACCTTTTATTCTTCCAACACGATATCAGAATTACTTGGTAAGCCGTTCGAATTCAACCTGTATGATGCAAGCCGGCAAGAGCAGGAGATTGTAAATAAGAGCGGAAAGTTCGGGCACATTATCTCTCGCAGGATGTAGGGAAGAATTCATGCCAGCATGCTCTTCTTCAAACGAGCGGATATTCCAATTTGTACTCGATCTCAGGAGTGAGAAAATTGTTCGTAGATAAAGATCAATTTCATCTGAAGAGCTTACTGGAACAGTTATCTCCCCAATTTCTTCAATGCATTTTCGTCTTCGGATTCTAATATGTGACCTGCGCGGTTTGTATCCTTTATAATTACCTTAGAAAAATGATTAATACAGTGATTTTTGATTTTGGCGGTGTACTCTTTCCTTTAGAGGGCGTTAGCAAGGTGCGTCATAAACTTGCCTGGATCGGGGTAAAGAAGGATGACCCTTTTTTACAAATGTACGAAGACCCGGATAATTCACCAGTATTTTGGGAATTAATGAGAGGTACGATTAAAGAAATTGAATTCTGGCAGGATACCTTCAAGCGGTGGAAGGTTCCAGGATGGTTGAATCATATTTTTTTAAAACGCCTGATAAAGAAACAGAAGTTGGATGACCAACTGTTGGAATTTATGGTCCAATTGAAGGGCAGAGTAAAACTGGGTATTTTGAGCAATGCAGGCGATACAGCCAGATTATTGATGGAGAAAACATACAAACTAAATGAACTCGTAGATGAGATCATTATATCTGCAGAAGAAGGATTTGCTAAACCAGAGCGGGAACTCTATCAGATTGCGCTGGAACGCCTAAAGACCCAAGCAGAAGAAACTGTTTTTGTGGATGACCTGCCGCAAAATATTGCAGTCGCGCAGGAATTGGGTTTTAAAACAGTTCTTCATAAAAATTCCATCGCCACTATTCAGGAAGTAAAAAAAATATTGGAAAGAGTGACTTAATGCTTTATCTGGTAGCCACGCCAATCGGAAATTTAGGGGACATGACCTATCGGGCGGTGCAAGTTCTTAAAACGGTTGATATGGTCGTGTCTGAAGATACAAGGAAAACGAGTATCCTGCTGAAACATTACGAAATCTCCAAACCTCAGTTTGTGTTCACTGAATACAATGAACATAAGGTTGTAGGAAAACTAATCGAGCGTCTATTGGCTGGAGAAACCATTGCCATGGTTACAGATGCAGGCAGTCCGGGTATTTCCGACCCCGGATATTTATTGGTGAGGGAAGCACTAACTAACGGCATCCAAATCACCACTTTGCCTGGTCCAACCGCGCTGATTGCCGCACTAACTCTCTCTGGACTCCCGATGCACAGCTTCACCTTTCGGGCATTTCCGCCCAACAAAGAAGGACCACGAAAACGCTTCCTGAAAGCAGATGCTGATTCCCCATATACCTTAGTTTATTATGAAAGTCCTTATAGGCTGGAAGCCTTTATTGCCAATGCTCTGGAGATCTTCGGGGACCGCCAAGCGAGCATCGCTAATGACCTGACAAAAAAATTTGAATTAGTCATGCGGGGAAGCCTAAGTGAATTGGCCAGGCAAATAAAAGAAGAGCCTATCCGCGGCGAGTATTGTGTTTGTATCGCAGGCAAAGACGCAGGAAAAGCTATAGTTTCAGCGGATTAAGATCCCCAAGGTCTGAGTAAACATCCAAACCTTCAGAATGTTTCAATTTGGCAGTTACCCAATAGGTCAGAGGAGTCAGGATTACTTCGACAGATACTTTGAAAATGTAATTCGTTACCACTAAGGTCCAATAAAGCTCCCAAGGGAAAACGCGGGTCAGGGACGCAATCAAGACGAAAATGAAGGTGTCTAAAAACTCACCGATAATCGTGGAGCCGATTGTGCGTACCCAAAGCAGCCTCCCCTTTGTACGGTGCTTCATGACAGCCATGGTAAATGCGTTTGAAAAACTGCCGGAGAGATAACCCAGAATACTGGCCAATACGATCCTGCCGCTGCTGATACCTCCTAAAACTCCGTCATAAGCCTGCTGGCCGACACTGGAGAGCCATCCAGCTTCTCCGGGGAGCTGCTGGATCAGCCAGAACATAAGCGCGGTAAAGATGAGCGAGATAAAACCAATCCAGATCACCCTGCGGGCGCGTGCGAACCCATAAACTTCCGTCAGCACATCCCCAAAGATGTACGCTACAGGGAAGAAGAGAGTTCCAGCGTCGAAAATGAGTGGCAAACCGACAATCTTAACTCCCCAGTCGATCAACTTTGCGGAGGATGCGATATTACTGAGGGCAAGAACCAAGGTAAAGACAGCTGTGATGATATCGAGATATCTATAGTTCCTGGTTTTCAATCCCTGTTCCCCTTGGATTACAGTGTCTTTTGTCATGGCGCAATTTTATACTACAATTCTGCATAAAAGAAGAAAAGAGGCAGGAAATGGGTGTGAAAATAGGTTTGGATATTGGTGGAAGCACAACTAAAATTGTTGGATTTAAGGCGGGTAAGTTGATTAACCTTACGCAAGTTAAAGCAAGCGATCCGTTAACTTCCGCGTACGGTGCATTAGGTAAACTCATGGAAGAAACAGCAATCAGCTTGGATGCGGTTGAAAATATTAAGATGACCGGTGTTGGAACTTCCTGGCTTAAAGACAATATTCTTAACCGTCCGGCAATCAAAGTGCCTGAATTTGATTGCGTGGGAATTGGCGGGCTTTACCTAAGCGGAAAGGAGCGTGCTGTTATCGTCAGCATTGGTACGGGAACCTCTATTGTGTCTGCTGAGGGAAAAAATATCCAACATATCATCGGATCCGGCGTGGGAGGGGGGACGGTCCTGGGACTTTCCAAACACATGCTGTCTGTGCAGGATTTCAAAGTGGTCTCCCAGCTTTCTCTTGAAGGTGATATCAATAATGTGGATCTTACGGTGGGTGACCTTTCTATGTCTGAAATCCCCAGTCTGCCTCTGTACACAACGGCATCAAACTTCGGGAAATTAAATGACCTGCCCAATCAATCCGACTTGGCTGCAGGAATACTTAATTTAGTTTTCCAGTCTATTGGAACCTCAGCAGTTCTTTCCGCGAGACTAGCCGGCATGAAAAACATTGTGATCACGGGAAACCTCAGCCAGATGGTATTTGCACGAGATGTCTTTAAGTTATTTTCGGAACTTTACCAGTTAGAATTTGTTATCCCTGAAGCTGCGGAATTTGCAACAGCCATCGGCGCCGCCCTCTATCAGGAAGATTTATGACACTTCACCGATTCTTTGTTTCACCCGAATGTTTAACGGATGCAACCGTTACATTCACAAAGGATGTCAGTAAGCAGATACTAAACGTTTTACGACTGAAACCCTTTGCGGATCAGGTAATCGTATTGGACAACAGCGGATTGGAACACACGGTCATGCTGGGTGAAATTCAAGATGGTTTTTTGACTGGAATCATTCAGTCTTCAAATCCTGGACGGGATGGGTCATTGACAAAACTGCGTCTCTTGTTCAGCCTGACAAAAAAAGACAAAATGGAATGGATTTTGCAAAAAGGGACTGAACTCGGGGTAAGAGAATTCCAGCCATATTATTCATCGCGCAGCCTGGTAAGGAAAGATACAAGTCTATTGAGAAAACGGGAACGTTGGGAAGCGATCATGCGTGAAGCTGCGGAACAATCGGATCAGGCGCGCTTGCCAAATCTATTGCCTGTTTTGAGCCTTAAATCTGCCTTGGAGGATGCCCAGCAGGCAGACCTAAAGTTGATTGCCTGGGAAGAAACCGGTTTGGAAAAGGTTCTGGATATTGGCAGAGTAGTTCCGTCACACGCGGCACTGCTGGTAGGCCCAGAAGGAGGGTTTCCGGAAGAGGAAGTCCGTTTGGCAGAGCAATTTGGTTTTACACAAGTGAATCTTGGAGAAAGCATATTACGCATGGAGACAGCCTGTATTGTAGGTGCTGCTTTGGTGTTGCACGAAACCAGAAAACTTAATTGCTAACCAATTGCCAAATTGCGATTGGGCAGTAAATTACGTAAGCGGCCTCTAAGGTATTTACCCGAACCGAGATTCTGGCCACTCTCAGATCTTACGAGAACCTGTGAACCCAACGGAATATCAAACGTCCTTCCGCGAATATCCAATCCTTTCATCCAATCTGTCTGTTCAAACTTAGTTAGGGTGACGTATCCTTTCGCGAAAGTGTGGCCCCAACGCTGGATAAATTCAGGAGAAATCTGGAAATCATCCTTGAACCATTTTCCTGCTGGCATGCCCAGACTGTAATAGGGCAGCTCACTAAAATAGATTGAATAAGTCTGAGGTACCAGGTATACGTTGTTGCTGCGCTCCATAAGACTTAAGCTGTTTATACTGAGCATTGAGAATAGGTCAAAGCCAAATTGAGTGCTAAGGTAATTGCTGATCAGGCTGGTTTTATCTTTGTTCAATGCCCTCAGGCCGGTTGTCTGGAACGGACGGGAAGGCTTTGCCAGTTGATTCGATGGGATGGAGACTTGCTTGACCAGTTTAACCGCAAAGAAGCCATTCGTGCCGAAGCTAAAAGGCCAAACTCTGGCACTTCCGGCCACTTCCTCCCGGAAAGAAATGCCTTCAAATTCCTGAATACCTGCCAAATTGAACTTCTTCGAAAAACCAGTATCCACTTTGATAATGCCCGGATAGGACCTCAGTAAAGTGTCCAGAACCATCTCATTTTCTTCAGGTGCCAGCGTACAGGTGGAATAGACGATTTCAGCACCAACCTTAGCCGCCTTCACGGCTGAGATAAGGAGCGCGAGCTGCCTTTGTGCCAACCGCTGCCTTTCACTGGCAGAAATCGGACGGAACGGATGCGACGGGGAGACACGCAGTCCTTCCATGGAACAAGGCGCATCCAGCAAAACGCGGTCAAATTTTTCAGGAAACCAATCTCCCAGTTTTTCACCGGAATAGTTCGTTATGGCGACATTGGCAGCTCCCCAATTTGAGAGCACTGTCTTAAGGGCTGGCATGCGGCTAAGGCTCGAATCATTAGCCAGCACAAAGCACTTATCCTCGCAGAGGTCAATGAGCTGAGTCGTCTTCCCGCCAGGGGAGGCTGCCATGTCAAGTTTCAGCAAGGGTTTATCCGAGTGTGAAAAAAGAGAAACGGGAACGATGGAAGCGGCATCCTGAACATAGTATTCCCCCAGACGGTGCTCAATAGTCTGTCCAGGCGGAACTTGCGCCGAAATGATTTGCCATGAAGAATCGTGATAGGGCAGAGACCGAAGTCGCCAACCATAAGCTTCAGCCAGTTTATCAGCTGTGTTTTGAGGATTGCTATGTTTCAGGAGGTTGATTCTGATTGCAATCTCAGCTGGCTTAAGCGCATCTTCCAAAAGTTTATGATACTGATCAGCGGTTAACAAAGGTTTATAGCGTTCAATGGCTTCAAAAACAGGTGCGTCTGTTTGCATGGCTTCAACGTTTGAAGATAAAAAAGATCAGTTCATCACCGGCTCTATCTTCCACTAACTGCCAGGGATGATTTTGAATAGCTGATTGAATCAATTGCCCATGGTAATTTTCCAGAGAATGATGTCCGGTGAGATCAGTAGCTGGCAATGTTACGATAATCACATCCACGGGAAGGGACATAAAAAAGTAAGCGTTTGATCCTGGTTTGCGTTTTTCAAAGCGGTGAGCTTCTTTAA
The DNA here is from genome assembly GCA_040772525.1 of Anaerolineaceae bacterium. Taxonomy (GTDB): domain Bacteria; phylum Chloroflexota; class Anaerolineae; order Anaerolineales; family Anaerolineaceae; genus Mesolinea. Next base: position 1,864,706 of record JAXGXZ010000001.1, read on the forward strand.
AGAAAAACGCAGCCTGAGTAGGTTCGGTTGGAGGATTAATCAGAATATCCTGTTGGATTGCTTTTGCGTTGGGGTAAACGGCAGGAAAAAAGCGATTCAGAAATTTCACTCTGGGGAGGTTCAGGTCGTAGGCAAAGTAGGGTATAGTTTTAGGCCAATCTGTCCATAGCAGATTGAGCGGATCGAGGGCACAGGCAAGGTCCATAATGGATTCCGGAATCCCGATCTGATCTTCTATCTTCTGGTACAACAACGAAAGATGGGGGAGCCGTTCCCTGGAGGATGCATGTTTGCTCAGTACACCGGCAGCCCAGGTTCTTAATTCAGAAAGAGAGGGATTGGTCTGCTGAAAGTTGAGCCAGAGGTCAATTTCCCGTGCGTAATCCAGGGTTTCCAAATAAGGCGCGATGACATTGTGCAATTGAGTGCGAAATTTGTCTTTGAGGGCTTTACCACTCATCCCTCGGCCAGCCTCATGGTTAAGAATGTCGAGCAGGAAATCTTCCGGGAGATCCAAATCACGATACTTTTTTGAGTTCCGGACGTCCTGGATCAGTTCCAGATATTCATGCGGTATTTCAGCCAATTTGTGACTCCCTGCTGCAGATGTAAACCAATTCATTGCTAAAAACAACTTCCCTGTACTGCCAGGGTTTGCGTTCCATGAGAGCTAAGAAGTGTGCCCGATAGGTTTGAAGCATACCTTTACCCCTGCCGCCAAGGCTTTTAAGCGGATATGAGATAAGAAGGTAATCACTTTTTATGTGATCAATCAAATATGGAGCGAGGCCTTTATCTATCTGGTCCAATAGCGGAAGAATTTTTAGCAGCATGGTCAGATCTGACTTATTGAAATTGAAATCTCCACTGAGATCAAGAACAAGTGCCTCACCTTGCATACCCATGACGGAGAAAAAATGGTTAAGACTGTCGATCATTGGTAAAACCACATCCGCTGCAAAATAGAGGCAATTGTCCGTACTTGGAAGCCAGGTGTAACTGAGCGGGTTTAAGCCGCAACCCAAATCGAGGACCGACCTAAGGGGTGGAACGCCTGCCAAACTGGTGCGGTAAAAATCGTCAAGAATGGGCAGCCGTTCATTCGTAGAGCTGTGCAGCCGCATGAGAGCGCGCAGATCTTCTTTCAACTGCTGCTCATTTGTAGGCTGTAGGGCAGAAATTGAATCATTGAGACGCGCAAAACTTACACCCGGCTGAAGATAGGCCGTTACCAGTTGGTGCAGTCGAGCGCGGGCTGCCCGGAGCGCATCTTTTTTGGATTTGTGACGATTGAATTCTTCCCGGGCGATTCGTGAGACCAGGATCGGCGCAATTTGTGCGTATTTTGCGCTCGAAGAAGCTTCCTGAATAAAAGCATCCAGCACAGCAGGATCAGATGGCATTATTCCTCAATTCGCTGACCAAATCTTCCATAAATTGGAGGTTGTGCTGGGTAGCAAGACGGGGATATAAGGGATCCCCCATCCGGTAGAGGTGGTAAAGGTAACCCAGGCTCAATTGAGAGCAGACCGGGCATTGACATCCTTCACGGATGGGCAGTTTACTGCGGTGATGGATTTCACTGTTGATGTACTTGAATTTGAGAAATTTATTCTCAGCAGTAATTTTGGTCAAACCTGCTTCAATTGTGTAAAGTCTACCATGGCGGGCATCGCGGGTCGGCAGCGCGCTGTCGAACATTTCGTAGCCGAGTTTATAACATGCGGCGATGCTTTCCGGGTGGCCAATCCCAAGGGCGTGGATCGGGAACTGACGCGGGACAACACTGCGGGTGTATTCAAGCACATCTATAAGCAAATTGGAGTCCGAATCCAACGGCCATCCACCAAAGCCAAAGCCATCAAATCCAATCTCGAGCAAACTTTCAGCGCAGCGTTTCCGCAGATCAAACTCTCCGCCGCCCTGGATCACGGCAAAAATGAGTGGTCTGTACTCATTTTTGCTGTTGCGGCTCTGCAGGAGCTGATCGTAGGTTTGGCGGGCTTTTTTAGCCCATGAGAGTGTGAGTTGTACAGACTTCTCCTGTTCTTCACGCGAGTTATCCACATGGGTGCAATCGTCCAGACAGGTCAGAATATCGGATCCAAAAGATAGCTGAAGCTGGATACTTTTTTCTGGTGTGAGCAGAAGCTTGCGGGAGGAGCCTTCTGGATAAAAGATGATGCCTTTATCGTTTAGGCTGCCATATTTAGGATTTTGACGAATCAGAGAATAGGCTTGGAATCCGCCGCTATCGGTCATGATCAGGCGGTCCCAGCCGCTCATTGCGTGTAGGCCTCCTAGAGTTGAGACCACTGTGGAGCCTGGTTTTTGCATAAGATGAAAAGCGTTCATCATAATGGCCTGGAGACCAACAGTTTTGAGATCTGAGGCGGAGAGAGCCCGCACATATCCGTAAGTCGCATCCGGAAGGAATACCGGCAAAATGAGTGAATGATGACGGACCTTAATCGCGTTCATCGGTGTGCCTGCCTTTGGTGAGGCGTATCCAAAATCAAGATAAACTCCGCTTTGCGCTCCTTCACCTGTTTCAAAACTTCCTGAACACTGCCGAGATATATCTTCTCTATAGGGAGTGTGAGATCACACGCCAACATGACTTTCTGGTATTTCCCAAAAGTGTCCCGAACCTCATTTAACAGTTTGTTGAGCCGATAGGGAGTATCCATGAGGATTAATGGAACGCTTGAATGTACGTATTTGGCAAGCATTTTCGTTCTCTGTTCCGTCTTTGGTGGTAAAAAGCCAAGAAAAAGAAAGCTATCCAAATTGAAGGGACAAAGTGATATTGCGGTCATAAGAGAGGAAGGTCCGGGTGCACTGGTTATGGGAATGCCGCTTTCATAGAGCAAAGCGAGTAATTTTCTGCCAGGATCGCTGAAAACGGGTGTGCCGCAATCGGAAATGAGAGCAAGATTTTCTCCATCAATCAGACGAAACAAGATGTCCTGGACCATGTCATTTTCATTGTGCTCATTAAGTTCGATAATGGTTTTGTTGATGCCGAGTTGTTTGAGAAGCCGTGAACCAATCCGGCGCTCCTCGCAGATCACGAAGGTGGCGGAATTGAGACTTTCTACTGCTCGTATAGTAATATCACCTGAATTACCGATCGGGGTGGCAACAAGCGTTAAGCTTCCTGTTTTTTCATTGTTGGGCATCGTTTATAATCCTTTTTGCGTCTTTGATTATATAACACCCAGATAGGTAACCTGCTGGTACAAGATATGGAGTAGGAATGAAAAAATTGAGTCGACTTACCAAAGTATCGCTACTTCTCGCGATTCTCTTTGGTGCCGAAAAGTTATTAAGCATTGCCAGAATTATGGTGGTTTCACGATTATTCGGTCTGCAGGGTGTCCTGGATGCCTTCAATTCGGCAAATAATATCCCGGATATGATCTTTATGATGATCACTGGTGGAGCGCTGGCAATCGCCTTCATTCCGGTTCTTACTGAAGTGCTTACAGAACAGGGGCAGCAAAAAGCCTGGGACTTGTTCTCTAGTATTCTGAATATTACTTTTATTGCCACTGCTGTGATTGCTGTGGTCGTGGCATTTTTTGCCCGTCCGCTCGTAGCCAGCCAAATTGGTGTCGCGCCAGGTTTCACGGCTGAGCAAATCGACCTCACTGCGGAACTCATGCGACTTAATCTCGTGGCGACCTTGATTTTTTCGATTTCCGGTTTGGTAATGGCAGGGTTGCAGGCCAACCAGCACTTCCTGTTGCCTGCACTGGCCCCACTGCTTTATTCTCTTGGACAGATTTTTGGCGCACTTGTCCTTGCCCCAACTGAGCCAATAACTTTCGGTCCTATTCGATTTCCCGCGCTGGGCATGGGTGTTCAGGGTCTGGTATACGGTGTGATTATTGGTGCATTAATGCATTTGCTTATTCAAGTACCAGGATTGATCAAATATCATTTCAAATGGAAACCGGTCATTGACCTAAAATCTGAAGACACCCGAAAAGTACTTCGACTGATGGTGCCGCGCGTGTTGAGTATGTTTTGCATCATGATGATCTTTAATATTCAGGATAATCTGGGTTCCCGGTTGCCAGAGGGAACGGTAAGCGCATTTGTATACGGTTGGTGGATCATGCAGATTCCGGAAACCTTAATTGGCACAGCCATCGCCACTGCTGTCTTACCTACTTTGGCAGAATATTTCAGTATTGGAAAGATGGAAGATATGCGAAAACAGATTGAGCGTGCCGGGCAGGTTATGCTTGCTTTGACCATACCGATTGCCATAATTGCAAGTGTTGTCATTCAACCTGTTGTGCAAGGTTTCCTTGGTTTCACATCCGAACAATCAAACATGGTCGCTCAGGTTACCCGGATTTTCCTAGTAGGAATCATTGGTCATTCGCTGGTGGAATTGTTCGTGCGATCGTTTTATGCCCAACAATCGCCAAAATATCCACTGATTGGAGCGTTCGGTACACTTATCGTGTACCTGGCACTAGGAATTGGGCTGATGCCGATTTATAAGGCCAATGGAATCGCAGCCGCCAATACGATCGCTTATGCGCTGCAGGCAATATTCCTTCACATTATGCTAAACCGAAAATTGGAAAAACCGGTGATACTCACCCAATCTTTTATTCGCGCGACTCTAGGCGCAATAATCGGAGGCGGAGCTGCCTATTTATTATTGAATTTTATGCCCGGGATTAAGGGTGGAATGATCGCTGCCATTCTGGCTTTCATCGCAGGAATTCTCATTGCTGCCATTCTGATACGCAAAGAATTGCGCGTACTAGGCAGTATATAGCTTGAGGTATACTTTTCGCTATGACAGAAAACATGAAAAATCAAAAAAATCCGAATTTACCGGAAATGGGTGACGGACAAATCACTGAATCCGGAACAAAAGAATTAAAGATTGAACCCGAAATAGTTGGAAAAAAACCACTGGTGAAAAAAATGCCAAAACATAAACGAAATTGGGTGTGGATTGGCATTCTCTTTATTATCATATCCATTATACTCGGAACCTTTTTCGGGTACCGGAATGGAATCGCCCGCCGGTTGGCTAAGTCAGATTCAACCCGAATGGAAAGGGTCTCGCAAAATCTGGAACTCGCTTATCAGGATATTGCAGCGAACCGTCTAGAAAACGCCAAAATTCGTTTGGAATATATACAAACTCTTTATCCGAATTTTCCAGGAATTAATGACCTGCTCTATGATGTAACTAGCCGAATCGCCAATCCGACGCCCACTCCGACACCCTTCATTGAACCTACGCAAACGCCGGTCTTTACGCCAACGCCTGACACGCGTGGTGCAGAAGAACTATTCAATCAAATTAAGCTGCTGATTGAAGCCCAGCAATGGGAAGCTGCCCTGGAGAACATTACTTCTATTCGGGAGAATTATTATCATCACCGTACCCTGGATGTTGATGGCTATTACTTTATTGCTTTGCGTAATGATGGCTTGTATAAAATATATAATGGCAAACTGGAACAAGGCCTTTTTGAACTTTCCCAAGCTGAGCAGTTGGGCGCGTTGGACAGGGATGCCGAAAACGCTCGATATGTTGCCAGCACATACCTGACCGGCGCAAGCTTTTGGGATACAAACTGGCCTGAAGTGATAAGGATTTTTGAAAACCTGGCTAACACCTATCCTTCTCTGATGGATTCATCCGGTATGACAAGTGTGGAACGACTGCGGCAGGCTTATTTCCGCTTTGCTGAAACATTTAGTCTTGCAGGCAACTATTGTACAGCAGAAGCTTATTATCTCAAATCCCTCAGTATCGACAACGATCCTCAGGTCCAGCAACTGGCAGACATGAATGGCGAATTATGCCGCGCTTCGCAGGTGACCCCGGAGCCTGAATTTACCCCCACGCCGGATGCAGAAACAACACCAGGGTCGGAACCAAGTCCCGATCCAGGCGTGACACCTACTCCATAACAAGAGACCCGGGAAACCGGGTCTTCTCTTAGTTGATCAGATTACCATAAAAGTCATGTTCCATGGCAGCGGTTAGGCGGACTTTCTTTAAACTGCCCACTTCAGCCTTCCCAGTGGCAATTACAAATCCGTCTATCTCCGGGGCATTACGCCAGGTTCTCCCGACTACGACGTTGTTGGTTGGATCTGAACCTTCCACCAGCAGATCCATGGTTTTGCCGATAAATGCTTGGTTCTTCTGAAGTGATATGGAGGCTTGAATAGCCATTAAATCAGCCTTACGTCTTTCTTTTGTTGCGGAAGAAATCGGATCCCCTAATTTCTCCGCGGGAGTGCCTTGCTCACAAGAGTAGGTAAAAACTCCTACGTGATCGAATTGGATTTCTTGAATGAAATCAAGAAGAATATTGAAGCTTTTTTCTGTTTCATTTGGATAACCAACGATAAATGTTGTGCGTAAGCAAAGTTCCGGGACCCGGTATCTGAGATTATTTACTGTATCTCGTACCCAATTCATATCAAAGGGTCGGGACATAGCTTGCAAAACAGTGGGGTCAGCATGCTGCAGTGGAATATCCAGATAAGGGAGCAGCTGGTTTTTATCAGCCAATAAGTCGATTAAACGGGGAGATACGCTTCCAGGAAAGGTGTAAAGCAGCCGAATCCAAGGCACCTGACTAAGTTGAGGAAGAATGTATTCCAAAAGGTTGGCCAAGCCATCTGGTTGCTGCAGGTCGTGTTGATAGTCAGTGACATCCTGTGCAATCAAGTTTATCTCATTGACCCCCTGGGATTGCAGATCAAGAGCATCCCGCAGGATGCTATCTTTCGCGCGGCTGATCAGCGGGCCTTTTATGGCGGGGATGGCACAGAAAGCGCAGTTACGGCGGCAACCATCCGCAATTTTCAGATAAGCACTGCTGCCCTGGATGGCTGACGCTGGCACGTTTGGGTTGTCACAGATGCAGAAGCGGTCGAGACCTAAGAGGAGTTTTTTGGCCAGTGACGCATTCTCAAAACTTTCCACTATCTTGCGTATAGCCGATAGATCCCGTGTTCCAATCATCCCGTCAATGCCGGGTGCCTGTTTAATCAAGTCCTCCCGCAAGCGTTCAGATAAACAGCCGGTAACAATTACCTTCTGCCCAGGACGTTTATGGTTAATACTGGATTTAATGGCTTTCATTGACTCCGCACGGGCGTCATGAATGAAACCGCAGGTATTAATAATCACATAATTTGCCATGCGACGTTTTTCCTGTTCAATAAAACCTGCCTGGTAAAGATAGTATGCCATCGTTCGGCTGTCAACAAGATTTTTTGCGCAGCCCAACGTAATGATGTGAAAGGAAGACCTGCGCGTAGTCACAATCAATTACCTGGTGTAATTAATGATGGAGAGGAAGTGACAATGGTAGGCGTGCTAAGTATTATTCCACTGCTTGTCTGCATCTCAACATAATCGGCAGTCATCGAGACAGAACCATTCCCACCAATGGAGAAAGGCAGGATCTGTTCCACTCCATTCCAAAGCAATTTTATGCCAGCAAAATTACCACTTTCAAGAATGACAGATTCCGATCCGGTGAAGGATTTGATATCACCTTCCTTAAGACGGCCTTGAAAGACCTGATCTTCGTCGGATAGCACTCGTATCCAAACACTCTGTTTGGCCAGAACAACCACTTGGACCGGATCTGCAGAGTCTATCGGGAAGATAAACGTAGTCGCAGTGGGAATCAGAACGAGGTTTAAAGTTGGGGTTGCATCAACAGCAGTGGGTGAGGGTTCAGGCGTTTGGGTGTACATGAGAACATCGATGACCTGAGGCAGTTCAGTAACAGCTCCAAACTTGTTAGTATTTCGGGAAGTGGTGAGAATTCCCCAAATCAAAAATGCAAGGATTCCCAAAACAAGCAGGGAGCCGAAGAATAAGTCCAATGTGAAGAAGCGTCGTAATGAAAGCAGGAGAGGGGGAATAAGTTTGCCAGAATTCTTTTTTCGGATTTTAGGACGGTTAAGTTCCAATCGCCGCTGTTGGAGGGCATCTCCATAGCGGATCAGAATCATGTCAGTATCCAAATTCAAAAAACGAGAATATGTTTGGAGATGACCTTTAGCCTCCATCGTACTGGAAAATGGATCTAGATCACCACGCTCCAGAGCTTGTAGCTGGCTTTTCTTAATCTTGGTTTGTTCTACAATCAAATCCCAGGGAATGTTGAGATACCGGCGCCGGCCGGTAAGATCTCTGCCAATGCCAATCAGGAGCTGTTGGGAGACAGAAAGGTCTACCTTAGCCTCTTCTTTTTGTTTCTTATCGGAAGTTTGGCTTCGTTGAGTGTTGGATTTGCGTCTTTTGATTACCAACCGTTTATTTTCTTTTTTGGTGGGGGAGAGCGTTTTCTCCATTTGCTCAACGACAGGTTCCTCAATTAATATATCTTTTGTGGGCTCTGTTGATTCGGACAGACTTCCGGTAACGAGTGGCGGTATTTTTTTGCCACCGAGGAGAAAATCTGAGTAAAGCTTCAAAAAGCCCCTTGCCTGGGTCTTTGAGGCAATGAGATTGTAATCATCATTCTCGAGATGCTGAAGGATAGTCAGTTGGATGCGTGTGGCGTTTGCCACCTGTTCAAGCGCAATCCCACGGTCCAGACGAATTTGTTTAAGTTGCGATCCTGTCAGGTCAGACATAATGAAATTGTAACAAAAACCGGTCGATTTGTTTTTTTAGAGAAATCGACCGGTTGTGAAATCAGATTTAATTAAATGTGACTTACTCGACAGCAGGTTCTTCTTCAGTATCAGTTGAGGTTTCTTCAACAACTTCTTCTGTCGCATCCGCTTCTTCCTCCGTGGCTACAGCAACTTCATGTACGGTTTTCACTTCTCCTTCGCGGCGAATAACTACCTTTAACTCTGGAACTAGGTCGAGAGTCAGTTGTACAGGCACCATATATTCACCCACGTTACGGATGGGTTCCATAACCAGTTGGTGTTTTCCAATCTCAATGTTTCTCATCTCTTTGATTTTGTCCGCCACCATTTGGGGACTGACGGAACCATAGAGTTTGCCAGTTTCTCCTGCTTTGACGGGGAAGTCCAGTTCCAGACCGGAGATGATCTCGGCTACGCCCTTCAGTTCATTGTTAAGGATGGCGCGTTTCTCAGCAGCCTTCTTGCCAACCGCTTCGGCGAGTTTTAGGGAACCTGCAGTTGCTGGAAGTGCCAGTCCGTAGGGAACCAAATAATTACGGCCGTATCCATCTGCAACTTTCTTGATTTCTCCTGCACGGCCTAATTTATAAACATCTTTAATCAGTAGTACTTTCATTTCAAGCCCTTTCTTAACTTGTTGTTGTGATTTGCTCGGATTGAAGGGTACAACAATCGAGCCCCGAAATGATACCACAATCTTCAAAAAGTAAAGATGGCGGTGTTCGAATAAATGACACTGAAAAGTGTAGGATAATTCCTCGATGAGTTATACTTAAAACTTAGATAAACCGACGAATCGAGGATTGAATGACACTGGAACATCGCTATAGTAAATGGCATGAGAAGGTATACACTCCTTCGATCGCAAAGTACCCGGAACGGAAGAATAAGTTCACTACCTCCTCAGGGATTGAGATTCCCCCCATTGTAGAACCTGGTCAGGACGAAAACAGACGTGCTGAGGAATTGGGTTTTCCCGGTGATTATCCCTTTGTACGAGGCGTCCAGCCTTCAATGTATCGCGGACGATTATGGACAATGCGGCAGTATGCTGGTTTTTCGAGCGCGGTTGAGTCGAACAAGCGTTACCGCTTTTTACTTGAACAAGGACAAACAGGTCTTTCTGTAGCCTTTGACCTGCCAACCCAAATAGGCTACGACGCGGATGATCCCATTTCTATGGGTGAGGTGGGTAAAGTGGGCGTATCGATTTCTTCCATAGAAGATATGGATACGCTCTTTTCACAAATCCCGTTGGACAAAGTGTCTACCAGTATGACGATTAATGCTCCTGCTGCTGTCCTGTTGGCGATGTATATCGCCGTGGCGAAAAAACAAGGGGTATCAACCGATAAACTGCGAGGAACGATTCAGAATGATATTCTAAAAGAATATATTGCCCGAGGAACATATATTTACCCACCGACTCCCAGCATGCGCCTGATTACCGACATTTTCAAGTTCTGTAAAGAAGAAGTGCCTCTATGGAACACAATCAGTATCTCTGGATACCACATCCGGGAAGCGGGCTCGAATGCTGCACAGGAAGTGGCCTTTACGCTTTCCAATGCAATTGCCTACATTGAAGCCGCAATTAACGCTGGTTTGAATGTTGACGAATTTGCTTCTCAACTGTCATTCTTCTTCAATGCACATAATAATTTTTTTGAGGAAATAGCCAAATTCAGAGCTGCCCGACGTTTGTATGCCCGGATTATGAAGGAACGTTTCAACGCAGAAAAGCCTCAGTCGCAAAAACTTCGTTTTCACACGCAAACAGCTGGATCCACACTCACAGCGCAACAGCCTGAGAATAACGTGGTACGAGTCACGTTGCAGGCATTGGCTGCTGTATTGGGAGGTACACAGTCCCTGCATACCAATAGTATGGACGAGGCACTTTGGCTGCCTACGCAAAAGAGTGTTCAGGTGGCACTGAGAACACAGCAAATCATCGGGTATGAATCCGGTGTAGCGGAATCCGTGGATCCGATGGCGGGTTCTTACCTGGTGGAATACTTGACTGATCAGATAGAAGAAAAAGCACGTGAATACATCGAGAAGATCGATGCAATGGGTGGCGCGCTCAAAGCAATCGAAAATGGATATATGCAGAATGAAATCCAGGATTCTGCTTATGCCAGTCAGCTGCGTCTTGAGAATGGTGAGGATGTGGTTGTGGGTGTAAATAAATTCCAGGTTCAGGAAGAGATTGTGCTCGAATCGCTTAAAATTGACCGGAAGGTTGAAGACGAACAAAAAGAACGTTTGGCAGCCTTAAGAAAAAATCGTAATCAAGAAAAAGCCAATCAATGCCTGGCGAAATTGGAAAGAGCCGCTAAAGGTGAAGAAAATATAATGCCCATCATGGTGGAATGTGTAGAAAATAAACTGACCCTGGGCGAGATTTGTGGGCTGCTCAGGAAAATCTGGGGTGAATACCGTGCCCCTAACTTCTTATAGGAGTCTGCATGGCAAAAGTAAAAAAGATAAATCACATCGCAATTGTAGTTAAAGATATTGAGGCGTCACTCTCATTCTGGGAAGGATCTTTAGGCTTAAGACTAAGCCATGTTGAAGAAGTACCGTCACAACAGGCAAAGGTAGCTTTTATACCCATTGGGGATAGCGAAATCGAACTCGTGCAGCCGACAACTGAGGACTCCGGCATGGCGATGTATCTAGAAAAACGTGGCGAAGGTATGCACCACCTCTGTATGGAAGTTGATCAAATAGAGAAAGTTATGGAAAGACTCAGTGAAACAGGTGTAAGGCTGATTAACGATAAGCCGCAAGAACTCCCCGGTCGAAAGATGGCTTTTATCCATCCAAAATCTGCAAACGGCGTACTGGTCGAACTTTACGAACTAATCTAATAAACCTAGGCAATTTATTAATCAAAAAGACCTGGAGGGAAACATGATCCTCACCAACGGAACCATCATCACCTGGGGGCAAGATAATAGAATATTAGAAGGGCAGGCACTGCTCATTAAAGATGGAATTATTCAGGAGATTGGAGATGAAGCCTGTCTGCGGCAGAATTATCCACAGGAGCAGGTTGTAGATGCCTGCGAACAGTTGGTTATGCCTGGAAACATCTGTGCTCATACGCACTTTTACGGAGCGTTCTCCCGCGGAATGGCTATTCCGGGCGAGCCGGCAAAGAACTTTCCTGAAATATTAGAAAACCTATGGTGGAAGCTTGACAAGGCTTTGGATGAAGATGGCGTGCGGTATTCGGCGCTCGTTTGTCTCGTAGATGCGATCAAATATGGAACCACAACACTCTTTGACCACCATGCATCACCCAATTTTATCGATGGGTCTTTGGATGTAGAACATGATGCGGTTGTGCAGAGTGGATTGCGGGCTTCCCTATGCTATGAAGTAACCGACCGCGATGGCGAAGAGCGGGCTAAGGCTGGTATCCGGGAAAACCAGCGTTTCATTGAAAGAGTTCAAGCCGGGAAAGCAAATCCGCTCATAAAAGCCCATTTTGGTTTGCATGCCAGTATGACCATATCTGATGAAACGCTGACAGAATGTGTGGCAGTTAATGCAGGAAAAGCAGGGTTTCATGTTCATGCAGCAGAAGGAATTTCCGATCAGGAAGACTCGATAAGAAAATACGGCAAACGAGTTATCCAGCGGTACTATGATGCCGGTGTATTGGGAAAGCACACTATACTGGCTCACGGTGTCCATACAGATATGCGCGAGATTGAATTGTTGAGTGAGACAGCCACATGGCTGACCCACCAGCCGCGGTCGAACATGAACAATGCTGTTGGAACCGCGAATATTTCTGCCATGCTCGGCAAGGGTGTACGGGTTGGCATGGGGAATGACGGTTTTTCCAACGCCATGTGGTCTGAATGGAACGCGGCTTACCTAAACCATAAGGATGAGACCCACGATCCCCAGAGCATGGGTGGGTATGACATCATCAAGATTGCCATTGACAACAATTCAACACTTACCACTGAAACATTTGATGAAATGCGTGTAGGTATAATAGAAACTGGAGCTGCTGCTGACCTCATCCTAGTGGATTACCATCCTATAACACCGATGAATGCTGGCAATCTACCCTGGCACATCCTGTTTGGATTTAGAGACGGTATGGTTACTTCAACGATGGTGGCTGGCAAGTGGCTGATGAAGGATCGTCAGCTGATTACTCTGGATGAGGCTGAAATTGCTGCTAAATCCTGTGAAATTGCATACAAAACCTGGCAAAAAATAAAATAGAGGCAGCTATGTCATATACAATCGGAATTATTGGTGGAACAGGACGTGAAGGACAAGGACTGGCTTACCGCTGGGCACAAGCGGGGCATAAAGTGATCATTGGGTCAAGATCTTCCGAAAAAGCTCTTGCTGCAGTGGAACAGTTAAAAGAAAAACTATGCGGTACAGGCGACCTGACAGGATTAACAAATAGTGAGGCAGTAACGCAGGCAGATATCGCAGTGCTGACCGTTCCATTCGCAGCTCATAAGGACACGTTGATTGGACTTAGGGAAGAATTGCAGGGCAAAATATTAATTGATGTGGTTGTCCCGCTTGTTCCGCCCAAGGTAACACGTGTCCAAATGCCTGAGGAAGGCAGTGCAGCACTTCAAGCAAAAGCCATACTAGGAGAAAACGTTAAAGTGGTCGACGCTTTCCAGACAATTTCTTATGAGCGCCTGCTATCAGGTGAAGAGATCGAGTGTGATGTGCTTGTTTGCGGAGGTGACAAAGAAGCGAGGCAGACCGTGATCGGACTAGTGGAAGACTGCGGTTTGAAGGGATGGGATGCTGGTGTGATTGAAAACTCGGTTGTCGTTGAAGGTTTGACCTCAATTCTGATTGGATTAAATATTCAATACAAAGTACCTTCCTCAGGTATTCGCATTACCGGCATCATATGACGGCACATAAAAGCCTTTGTTTTACAACTCTGCAAGGTATACCCCAGATTGTTCCCGGTGATGATCTATCAAATATCATATTGGATGCCTGCAATACGAATGAAATCGACATTGAGAATGGGGATGTATTTGTCCTCGCCCAGAAGATCGTATCCAAAGCAGAAAACCGCCTGGTAAACCTGAGCACAGTAAGACCCACCGAAAAGGCGATTGAAATGGCTGCATACTTGCAGAAAAGACCGGAGCTTGTTCAGCTCATACTGGATGAAAGCAACGAAGTGTTGAGAACCAGACCCGGAACAATCATTGTGGAACATAAGTCCGGTTTCGTTTGTGCGAACGCTGGAATTGATCATTCAAATGTAATAGGATCCTGGGGCGAGCCTCAGGATTGGGTTTTACTGCTGCCTGAGGACTCTGACAGGTCGGCTCAGCGCATCTTATATGAACTCCAGGACAAAACTGGTAATGAGTTGGGTGTGCTGATAATCGATTCTCATGGCAGAGCGTGGCGGAATGGCATTGTGGGAGTATGCATTGGCGTTTCCGGAATTCCTGCACTTGTGGACATGCGCGGTCAAAAGGACATGTACGACTATGCTCTGCGGGTGACGACAATTGCTGCTGCAGATGAACTCGCGGCAGGTGCATCCTTGATGATGGGACAAGCTAATGAGGGAACACCTGTGGTGCACGTGCGCGGTTTCCCTTACGGACTGCGTGAGTCAAGCTCCAGGGAACTAATCCGGGAACGGAAGAACGACCTTTTCAGATGAAAATTGTCCTAAAAAACAAAAAAGTAGTGCTTTTTGCGGGGGGTGTTGGCGGAGCAAAGCTGGCTGTTGGTTTGCAGGAGCATGTCCCACCTGAAAATCTGTCCATAATTGTAAATACGGGCGATGATTGTGAGCTTTTCGGTATGCGAATATGCCCTGATTTAGACACTGTGATGTACAATCTTGCAGGAATTGCTGACAGCACAAAAGGATGGGGTCAGGCGAAAGAAACCTACCGGGTCATGCAGGCACTAAAATCTCTTAAAGCACCGGATTGGTTCCTACTTGGCGACAAAGACCTGGGCACGCACCTATACCGAACACGACTTCTTAAAGAAGGCTTGAGCCTAACCGAAGTGACCAGGAACTTATGCTCGCGCTTTGGCATTGGTTGTTCTGTTTTACCGATGACAAATGATCCTGCACCAACGGTCATTCATACCCAGGATGGCAAGCATTTGAGTTTTCAGGAATATTTTGTCCGTGAAGGATTTGATCCAAAGATAAAAGAAATTGAGTTACATCACGGCAGTCAGCCTAGAGCGAGTGAAGAAGTAATGCAATCCCTTGAGCAAGCATCTATAATCATTCTCGGGCCATCCAATCCGTGGGTTAGCCTGGATCCTATACTACTGCTACCTGGTGTGAAACAGGTGCTGTGGGCAAAAACCGTCTTGGGAGTCTCCGGCATTATTAATGGAAAAGCCATCAAAGGCCCAGCCGCTAAGATGTTCGAAGAATTAGGAATTGAGCCCAATTCACTGAATGTAATGCGGCATTACCAGGACCTGTTAAAAGGGTTCGTGATTGACACCACGGACGAATTGGATTCTGATAAATTCAATCAAGAGGGTATAATTCTTTTTAGAACTAACACAATAATGAAGGAAAAACGTGATAAAACTGCTTTGGCAAAAGAGGTATTGCAGTTTGGGTTCTCGTTAACATGAATACTGATGCCAATTTGGGCGATCGTACCTGTTAAACCATTCCTGAAAGGAAAATCTCGACTTCATCAAATGCTGGAAACGGAAGAAGTTGTGGAACTCAACCGCGGATTATTCCTACATACAATACAGCTGCTCCAGAATACACCTGAAATTGATGAAATCCTGGTGGTTTCACGCAGCGAAAGCGTAATTCGCCTAGCGGCAGGATTAAACACGCGGACCCTCAGGGAAAAACGCCCTTATAGTTTGAATTCTGCCGTCAATCAAGCCCAAACGGTTCTGCAAAACGTAACGGATGTAAAGATTTTGATTGTCCCCACAGATTTGCCATGGATGGAACAAAGGGACCTGGCTAAGTTTCTATCCATGATAGGGAATTCCGGAAGACAAGTTGGCATGGTTTCGGACCAACATAAACAAGGTACCAATTTACTTTTTATCTCTCCCGTGAACCAGATATGTTCCTTATTTGGTACTTCATCGTACCTGAATCATTGCCAGGCTGCGCTTGAGTCTGGCGCTGATCTTATGATCTATGAGTTAGAAAACATTCAGAGGGATTTGGATAACCCAGCCGAATTGGTCGCATTTCTCCTGGAAAAACCAGAAATCATCTCTAATTCTCACAAGAAAGAAAGGAGTATTATTCATGTTTGAACGTGTTGCTATTTACTTGCAGGATTCTCATGATCTCCGTGAAGGTTTGGAGATCGCAAAATACGCAGAAGAGAAAGGGTTCGACGGCGTTTGGCAGGCTGAAAGCCGGTTGGTGCGGGATGCCATTGTGCCTATGGCAGGTTATGCTGCGGTAACTGAAAAAATTCATATCGGTTCCGGTGTGATCAATAATTGGACCCGCAACATTGGCTTGCTTGCTTCTACATTCCTGACTTTGGATGACCTGGCACCCAACCGCATTATATGTGGTATTGGGGCCTGGTGGGATCCTCTGGCGAAAAATGTGGGTATCAACCGCACGAAACCGCTCAAAGCGATGGAAGAAACCATTACAGTGATGAAAAAGCTGCTGAATATGGAGCGGGTTACCTTTGAAGGTGAATTCGTAAATGTGCACGGTATTGAACTTGATGTGGTCCATGGGCGTCGGGAACCCCGCAATGTGCCAATCTACATTGGTGCCACCGGTGACAAAATGATCGAAATGACCGGAAGAATCGCAGATGGCATTGTGATGAATTACTGCGTTCCAGTGGAATACAACGATATGGCAATAGAACAACTCATGGTGGGGCTTAAACAAGCTGGACGGAAGCTGGAGGATTTTGACCGGCCTCAGCTGGTAGTGTGCTCTGTGGATGAAGACCATGATAAAGCGATCGACACAACCCGCGAACTGCTCACACAATATCTGGCTCAGCAGCCTCACATTGCAAAAGCATCCGGAGTTTCAATGGATATTGTGGAAAAAATCCAATCTATCTTGGGCTGGCCTGCTACGCATGAACAAATCAAAGCCGCCAAGCACCTGGTGCCGGAAGAGTTGATACATCGGATCACTGCCAGTGGAACTCCTGATGAAGCCCGTGCCAAGGTTCAACAATATATAGATCATGGCTGTACCTGCCCAATCCTTTACCCGGTCGGTGGAAATGCAAAATTATTGATTGATACATTCGCGCCAGGAGCCTGATGAAAAAATTACCTGCCAGCCGCAACTGTTTTGTTTGCGGGAGAAAAAACCCATCCAGCCTCAAGCTTACATTCTTTCAGGATGATGAAGGCAAGACCAGTACAATGCTGCATATCAATGCGATGCATGAAGGATATCCCGGCGTCACGCACGGCGGTGTAATTGCCGCGATTTTAGATGAGACATCTGGAAGGGCAATCAGTTTAGACCCAAACGAATTCTTTGTAACCAGTGAGTTGAAGGTCCGTTACCGCAAACCTGTACCAATCGAAACGGATCTGATTGCAAAGGGATGGCTGGTTAAACGCCGTGGACGTGTGGCAATTGCGAAAGGTTGTATCATGACCTTACAAGACGATATCCTGGCTGAATCTGAAGGTGCCTTTGTTCAGATACCCGCGGAGGTCCAAGACGAAATGCATAAGGATATGACTGATTGGAGAGTTTATCGTGACGACGAATGACAATAGAACTTATTACCGCCCTGAGTCTCTTATGGAGGTATTTGATCTAATGCAGAAAGGCACGGGGAAAACCTGTTTCCTTAGCGGCGGTGACTTTGAACCTCCAAAACTGGAAGGCGACATCAAACTCATTGACTTGCAGAATTTGGGTTGGGACTATGTCAGAGAAGCCGACGGGAAGGTTCACGCAGGTGCATTAGCTTCGCTTTCACAACTCGAGGATGCAGTCGGAGAGAATGCAGACCTGCTTGAAGCCTTCTCCATTGAAGCCGGCAGAAATGTGCGTAACAGTCTGAGTGTAGCAAATTTCCTGAAACATGCGAACGGTCGCTCTCCCTTATTGACCTGCCTTGTAGCCTTGAATGCTCAATGCCTGATGCAGCCGGGTAATTTGTGGGGTTCGCTGGAAGATTACACTGCCAGGATAAACGAAGATAGTCCTGTGTTTTTGAATGAGCTGTCCTTCAACAAGGTGCCGTTTGTCTTCAGCTCTATAGGGCGTACTCCAAAAGACTTGCCGATTATCTGTATCGCGGTATCGCAACAAGAGGAAGGTCTCTGCGTGGCTATTGGCGGTACATTATCTTTTCCTGCAAGTTATATGATTTACCAATTTGAAGATAACGGATCCGCACAATTGAAAGATGTACTTCAGGATGCTACGGATGAGTGGGCAAGCGCGGCTTATCGACAGGATGCTGGCATGCAGCTCCTTTCAAGGCTGCTGGCAAAAATACGTTTGAAAGCGAAGGAGACTGATTAACATGAAAATCTCCCTTCTGATCAATCAACAGGAACTTGCTGTGGACGTTCAACCGACAGCACGGTTGTTGGAAGTGCTGCGAAAACTCAATTATCTTGGAACCAAATCCGGCGGCTGCAGGAAAGGGGAATGTGGTGCGTGCACCGTTCTAATGGACGGGCAGCCAATCAACACCTGCATGTTCCTGGCTGTGCAAGCTCAGGGGCATGCTATCGTTACAATTGAAGCATCCGGCCAGGCCGCAGACCAGGGCTGGAAAAAAACTGATGGGTTAAGTCTTTTGCAACGCGCTTTCATCGAAAGCGGATCAATTCAATGCGGATACTGTACGCCAGCCATGATACTGGCAGCTCAGGCACTGCTTGAGAAAAAACCGGACCCCTCAGAGGCTGAAGTCCGTGATGCGCTTTCCGGTGTGCTCTGCCGGTGTACTGCATTTGTAAAACCTGTTCAAGCTGTTTTGACAGCTGCACGCTGGATGCGGGAAGGGTATACGACTGACCTCAAAGCTTCCGTGATGCCATGCATTGTCAATGTGGACGAAATTCCAAGCCTTGAAACGATAGGCCGGGCTGAAGATAAAGTGGATGCAGCAAAACTGGCTCAGGGCAAACCTGCATTTACAGCCGATTTGAACCTGCCGGGTACACTGCATGCCAAGGTATTGCGTAGCCCGCACGCCCATGCGCTTATAAAACATATCGATACCACAAAGGCCAGGAATCTGTCTGGTGTGGCAGCTGTGCTCACATGGGAAGATTTACCCAGAGTGGCTTATTGTACTGCTGGTCAATCAGACCCTATCCCCGGTCCCCTGGATATGTTCTCGCTTGACAAAAAGGTGCGTTTTGTGGGAGACCGTGTGGCTTTTGTTGCAGCAGAATCACCTGAGATCGCTGAAAAAGCTATCCAATTGATTGAAGTTGAATATGAAATTCTTCCCGCAATTATGGACATGCGGGATGCCATGAAACCTGGGGCGATTCAGATACACGATGAACCAGAATATGTGAGCTTTGCAGATTCCGACGCCAGCCTAAATTTACCCGCTAAAATCCGAATTGATATCGGGGATGTTGAAAAGGGTTTTGCTGAAGCTGATCGTATCTTTGAACAGGAATATGAGGTGCCAAGAGTCCAGCAAGCTCACATTGAACCGCACGTGACACTGACTTATTGGGATGAAGACGACCGTCTGGTGGTGCGTACCAGTACCCAGGTACCATTCCATGCCCGCCGGATGCTCGCGCCGATACTGGGACTACCGGTCAAACGCATACGCGTGATCAAGCCGCGTATTGGCGGCGGTTTCGGAAACAAACAAGAAGTACTGATTGAAGATGTGGCTGCTCATCTGACGATAGCCACTGGCAAACCAGTGCTATACGAGATGACTCGCGAGGAGGAATTTATTGCCTCACGCTCCCGACATGGTATGCGCATAAAATTGCGCACCGGTGTGAAGAATGATGGTACGATGACTGCCAATGAGATGTATGTCTTAAGTGATACCGGAGCATATGGCTGCCATGCTCTGACGGTTACGGGTAATACGGGACATAAAGCAATGGCTCTTTATGTGGGTGATGGGAAATACCGAAAATCACCAAATATCCGTTTTTATGCCGATATCGTTTATACCAACACGCCGCCGGCCGGTGCTTATCGTGGTTACGGCGTGCCACAGGGGTTTTGGCCTGTGGAAAGACATTTTGAAACAATCGCGCGTGAATTGGGTGTGGACTCTCTGGAGTTTCGAATCAAAAACTTACTGCGCCCGGGAGAATACCATCCCTTTAGTACAGCCTGGAATGAAGGGCGAGAACCGGTGCCTGAAATTGTTCATACGATTGGTCTTGAGGAATGTGTACGGCAGGGCAAACAAGCCATCGGATGGGACGAAAAATTTGGCAATCCCAGATGGCACAATGTTCCTGGCAAACCGCATCTTTCGAGAGGGATTGGTGTAGCGCTTGTTATGCAGGGAACAGCAATTCCTTACCTAGATATGGGCGGTGCCGTACTTAAAATAAACGATGACGGATCATTTAATTTAACGGTTGGTGCCACTGATCTTGGTACAGGCAGTGATACAATTTTGGCTCAAATGGCCGCAGAAAAATTAGGCGTTCAGGTTGATGATATTATGGTCTATTCTTCCGATACCGATTTTACTCCCTTCGACAAAGGCGCATATGCCTCTTCCACGACTTATATTTCCGGTACAGCAGTTACGAAAGCATCAGTTCAAATGGCAGAGAAGATCAAGGAGCGCGCTGTGATGATGTTAGAACGGGAAGGGAAGGATTACGCTGCGCAAGACATTGAACTCAAACAAAAACAAGCAATCGCACCAGACGGCAGCCGGATACCTTTGAGTGAAATAGCGTTGGACAGTTTGCACAGATTCCAGCAGGAACAATTGATAACATCCGCTTCTCATATGTCTCCCAGTTCTCCGCCTCCTTTTGCAGCGCAATTTGCAACCGTATTGGTAGACCGGCAAACCGGACAGGTCACAGTGGAAGATTTAGTGTTTGCTGTTGATTCTGGTGTGATTATTAACCCCATTACAGCTTCCGGCCAAATTGAAGGTGGTGTTGCTCAGGCGCTCGGATATGGGGTTTGCGAAGAAATGGTCTATGATGAGTTTGGAAATGCCCGTGAAAAAGATCTAATCGATTACCACATTTTCAGGGCAGATGAAATGCCGAATATGAAAACAATATTCGTTCAAACATATGAAAAATCACACCCCTATGGCGCTAAAGCTGTGGCAGAAATTCCTTTGGATGGCGCGGCGCCGGCTATTGGAAATGCTGTATTGGATGCCGTAGGTGTTCAGATTTATGATAACCCGATTACCCCTGAGAAGGTTTGGCGGGCGCTCAATCAACAACGGGCTTAAGGTGCTTATGGAAAATTACAATCTTTCAAATCACATGCGCAATCGTGTCTTTGTAACCGGGCATATTAATCCGGATACCGACTCCATCGCGTCTGCCATTGGTTATGCCTGGTTGCTCAATGAACGTGACGGGCTCCCTGCGATTCCATCACGCGCGGGCGCGGTTAACAGGCAAACAGCTTATGTTCTAAAATTACTTGGTATAGAACAGCCGATACTGGTCACAGACGCCTCCCCGCGATTTGAATCTGTGATGCGCCGTTTGGATAGCCTCACTCCGGATAAATCCTTAAATGATGCCTGGACAATCCTTTCTCGAACTGGTGGATTAGCACCTGTTGTTAACGCAGATGGTAGCCCATACGGTATGGTGTCCGGACCAAGCATTTTTGAATTTCTGCGTAAAATCATCGGACCACACGCAAAAAATCAACAAATTACTATTGCAGAAATGTTGGAAGTTCCTTGCCGCGAGGCCTCACAGACGGATTTGCTCAAATTTCAACCTGGCACGAGGATCAGAGATGTAATCAATCGGCTTCTCAGGCAGGAGCATACGGAGTATTGGGTAGTTGACGATAAAAAACGTTACCTGGGTATTGTCCGTCAGCGAGACTTACTCAACCCGCCCAGAATTAAAGTTGTCATGGTCGATCATAACGAGCCACAACAATCGATTGCCTCCATCGAAGAGGCTGAATTGCTGGAGATTTTGGACCATCATCGATTAGGAAACCTATCAACGCATAACCCGATAAAGTTTACAGTGGATATCGTTGGCAGTACTTCTACGCTTGTCTCAGAACAAATGGAAGAATCAGGACTTGCAGCTCCTCCAAAAATAGCTGGTCTGCTGCTTGCCGGACTCTGCTCAGACACCCTCATACTGACCTCACCAACCACAACACCAAGAGACAAAATTGCTGCGGAACGGTTGGCGCGCTGGGCGTTTGTACCAGGTTCACCATTAGAGGGCGAAACCTTACGCACTTTTGGTGAAAAGGTCATTCAGGCAGGTTCGGGGCTTTCAACGCAGGATCCAGAGGCTGTAGTTACAACGGATATGAAAGTCTACGAAACGGCTGGATTTACCTTTGCGATTGCACAATCCGAAACTGCTGAAGTATACGAGTTAGGTGACTATATCCCTGACCTGCAACGTGCGTTGCGTAATCTCAAAACTCAAAAAGGACTTGATTTTGCCGGTTTGATGGTGACGGATGTCGTAGATGGCTCCAGTACGATTATGTTTGTTGATGCACCACCAGCTTTGGATGAGCTGCCATACAAACCCATGGCGGATGGAACTTACTTCGCTGATGGAGTCGTCTCACGCAAAAAGCAACTACTACCGATTGTGCTTTCATTACTTGAACAATAATGGATGATATCTTAACAAGATTAGTCAATGATAAAGCTGAACGAAAGCCAGTGTGCCTGTGTGTTGTAATTGAAACGCAAGGATCAGTTCCGAGGCATGCCGGCAGTAAGATGCTGGTTTATTCTGAAGGAGCGACTGTCGGTTCTGTTGGCGGTGGTGGGCTGGAATCTGCTGTGCGTACTGCTGCTTTGCAGGCTTTGAAAACCGGAAAGCCGGACCTTTTATATTATTCCCTGAATAAAGAGAAGGACGTTAATGTCGGAATCTGTGGAGGAAATGTGTCCGTTTATATTGAACCGCATACAAGGCAGCCATTGTTGCTGATTCTGGGAGCTGGGCACGTTGGCAAGGCTGTCGCGAAGATGGCACAACCAATGAACTTCAAAATTATCATAACTGATGATCGGGAGGATGTCTTTTCGGAATATGAAACAACAGCTTCATTAGAAACACTCACATGTCCATTGGCGGAGGTGCCAAAGTATGTTGATATTGATGAAAACACTTACATTGTGGGTGTTACACGCGGAGCGGACGTAGATATCGCAGGATTGCCGACACTACTGAAAACTAAGCCTGCTTATATTGGTCTGATCGGGTCGCGCAAGCGCTGGCAATTTGCGAAAGAAGGTTTGTTGGCAGCCGGTGTGACAGAAGAAGTTCTGACAAAGATTAAAACTCCCATTGGATTGGATATCAAAGCTGAAACACCAGAGGAGATTGCAGTAAGCATCCTGGCTGAAGTAATTAGCTATAAAAACCAACCTAAGCGATAATTTGCATATCCCGGAGAATGTTATGTGGAAAAACTATCATATAGTTGAGACAACAGACGAACTGATATCGTTACTAAACCAACAGCTGGGTAATAAAAAGATCATTGCCGGAGGCACCGACCTGATGGTTGAGATGCACAATGGAAAATGGGGAGACCTCGAAACTATCCTCGATATTTCACGTATCGCAGGGTTGGACCAAATTTGGCGAAAGCCCGATGGAAGGATATGTATCGAAGCTCTCGTTACACATAATGACGTGATCCGTTCACCTTTACTGCGAGAATTTGCTGCTCCGCTCGTGCAAGCTTGTTGGCGAGTTGCCACACCACAACTGAGGAACCGGGCAACTGTTGTGGGAAATCTGGTTACAGCATCACCAGCTAACGATACCATCACTCCTCTAATGGCGATGGATGCCAGTGTCGTACTGGTTTCCGCCCGGGGAAAAAGGATAGTTAACCTTAAAGACTTTTATTTGGGTGTAAGGAAAACAGTTCTGGAAGCGGACGAATTCGTAGAATCAGTACAATTTCAACCCCTCCCACATACGATAAAGGCAAACTTTCTGAAGTCAGCTTTGCGACGAACACAGGCTATCTCCGTGCTAAACTGCTGCGTTCTCCTCGAGATGGATGGAAAACAAATCCATAAAGCCGTGATCACGCTCGGGTCTGTAGCTCCAACTATTATCCATGCCAAAGAGGCTGAGGATTATTTGACTGATAAGGAAATCATGCCTGAGGTTGCTGCTGAAGCCGGAAGATTAGCCTCCCAGGCAGCCAGCCCGATCAGCGATATCCGTGGATCTCAAGCTTATCGGAGTTATATGCTGAAAACGCTGGTGGAAAACGCAATTATCCAAATTGAAACTGGTGATTACAGCATTAAAGTACCAGCCAAACCTGCTTTTCTCGACACCAAAGAGGGTTGGAAGCCGAAACCAGCTCAAAACTGGGATAAAAAAGTTATTCGAACCATAATCAATGGTCAAGAGTACACATTGAATAACATCGAAAACCGTACACTGCTGAATCTAATCCGGGAAAGGGTAGGTCTGACGGGCACAAAAAGCGGCTGTGAAGAAGGTGAGTGTGGTGCTTGCACAGTCTATATGGATGGAAAAGCTGTAGTGAGTTGTCTTATACCAGCTCCGAGGGCACATAACGCCGTGATCAAGACAATCGAAAGTTTAAGCCAGGATGGTCAGCTCCATGCGGTTCAGCAGGCTTTTGTTGACCACGCTGCTGTTCAATGTGGTTACTGTACTCCCGGTTTTGTCATGGCAGCCGCAAAACTTCTGGAAGAACTGCCCGAGCCTGATATTCCAACGATAAAAGAAGGTATATCTGGCAATTTGTGCCGGTGTACCGGCTATTATCAGATTGTAGAAGCCATAGAAGATGCTGCGCAAAAAATGAGGAGAG
The DNA here is from genome assembly GCA_040772525.1 of Anaerolineaceae bacterium. Classification (GTDB taxonomy): domain Bacteria; phylum Chloroflexota; class Anaerolineae; order Anaerolineales; family Anaerolineaceae; genus Mesolinea. The sequence continues at coordinate 1,889,397 of JAXGXZ010000001.1, forward strand.
CTTTATGAAATCGGTTGGAACCTCAACCCCAAGGGTTGACGCAGTAGACAAAGTCACCGGTAAAGCACGCTATCCTGGAGATTTCAATTTTTCTGATCAATTGTGGATGAAAGTTGTTTTTGCCCGCAGAGCGCATGCGCGCATACTCGATATGGATATTAGTGAAGCGCAAGCACTACCGGGTGTTTTATTGGTACTGACCGCTCCGGATGTCCCGAATAATGAATACGGTCTGTCCATGTATGATCAACCAGTTCTTTGTGGAATCAATTCGCCCAAGTCCGGATCTGACCATGTACGATTCGAAGGCGATCAGGTAGCTTTGGTGGTGGCAGAGAGCCAGAAAGTTGCAAAAAAAGCTGCCAAGTTGATCAAGATTACTTATGAAGACCTGCCCCTGATTGAAAATGTTGAGCAGGCGTTGGAGGACGGAGCTTTTGTTCTACACCCGAATCGGGATAATAACATTTTCCATCACAACATTGTTCGTTTTGGCAACGCAGATGAGGCATTTAAACAATGTGATGTTGTTGTGGAACAAAATTACATGACTCCAGTCCAGGAACATGCTTATCTGCAACCAGAAGCTGGTGTAGCCTACATGGATGAAGGAGGTTGCATCACACTCATCGTGGCAGGACAGTGGACGCATAAAGACAAGGATCAGATTGTCCACGCGCTCCAAATTTCTCCTGATAAGGTCAGAGTTATCTACCCTTCGATCGGAGGCGCTTTTGGCGGCCGCGAAGACATGTCTGTTCAGATCATTTTAGCCCTGGCAGTAATGAGATTGGCTGAAAAGGGGATTAGAAGACCTGTAAAAGTTGTTTGGAGCCGGGAAGAATCTATTATCGGGCACCATAAAAGACACGCATACCATATGTGGGCAAAATGGGGTGCCACAAAGGATGGCAAGTTGGTTGCGGCTGAATGCCGGATCTACGCAGATGGCGGTGCTTACGCCTATACATCGAATAAGGTGTTAGGCAACGCAACATTGCTTGCTACTGGTCCATATAGCATACCAAATGTCAAAACGGATAGTTATTGCGTGTATACAAACAACATTCCAGGTGGAGCATTCCGCGGTTTCGGAGGTCCGCAAGCAAATTTTATGGCTGAAAGCCAAATGGATCTGCTTGCTGCCAAGTTGAAAATGGACCCTGTTGAATTCAGAAACCGAAATATTTTTTCGGATGGTTCCATACTATCCATGGGCAGCAAAATTCCGGATGGTGTCTCAATTAAACAGGTTATCGAACGCTGCGCACATGAGGCAGGTTGGGTGTATGACGTTGGAGGCTGGAAAAAACCGAATTTAGTGCAACCAAAAGATCCCTCTAAACGATTGGGATTAGGTTTTGCCTGTGGATATAAGAATATCGGATTTTCTTATGGTGCACCTGAGAACTGTGGTGCAACAATTGCAATCTATGGTGATGATGAAATAGAAAAGGCTGTTCTTTACCATGCCGGTGCGGAAGTTGGACAGGGCGTCCATACAGTTATTGCCCAGTTTACAGCAGAGGCATTAGGCATTGAAGTTGAAAAGGTGGAACTTCAACTTTCTGATACGCACATATCACTCAATTCCGGCAGTGCTTCTGCCTCCAGGTTAACTTTCATGGCGGGCAATTCCATTATCGGAGCAGCAAACGAAGTACTCAAGTTATGGCAAGCTGGAGAAAGGCCAGCTGTCGCTTCTTATGTTTACCGACCACCAGCAACAACTATGATGGACAAGGTGGATGGACACTGTAATCCTAATTTCGCTTATGGTTACGTTGCGCAGGCAGTGCTGGCTGAGGTTAATACGCAAACTGGTGAAGTCCATCTGAAAGATGTATTTTGCGTGGATGATGTTGGTAAGGCGATTAATCCTGATTTGGTAAAAGGACAGATCTATGGTGCAGTGGTTCAATCCGCTGGATACGCTATTTTGGAGGACTTTAAAACGCAGAAAGGTCTTTCCCTTACGAATCAGCTCTCTACATATTTAATCCCGACTATCATGGATATTCCGGACAAGACCTACGCAATTATTGAGGAATTCCCAGATCCAATCGGACCTTACGGTGCGCGTGGCATGGGCGAAATGCCTTCTCTGCCCTTTGCTTCTGCTGTGATTGGTGCAGTAGAAGATGCCATTGGTATCCGTTTCACGCATTTCCCGCTGACGGCTGAGACAGTTCTGAGGGGTCTAGGAAAGATTTCGTAAGAAAATGATAAATCATGTTGCCGGAGTTGTTCTGGCTGCCGGAGAATCATCCAGATATGGTACTCCTAAGCAAAACTTGCCATGGGGAAAATGTACGGTATTGGGTGCGAGTATTCACAATGCTCAGATTGCTGGATTAAAACCAATCGAGGTTGTTCTGGGAGCCCATGCTGAAGCGATTTCGAAACTTTTAACACCGGGAAACTATCATGTTATTCACAACCTGAACTGGAAAGCAGGAATGGGCAGTTCAATTTCTGCTGGGGTGAAAAGCTTGCCCGCAGATACGGAAGGGGTCATCCTTATTTTGGCTGACCAACCGCATATTTCTCCTCTGCTTATACGTTCGATCAAGACAGAAGGAAAAATGCGTAACAAGATCATTGTTCCTGAGATTGCCGGCCGTAGAGCTAACCCTGTATACTTCCCGAATTATACTTTTCCAGAATTAATAGAATTAGATGCTGATATTGGCGGTAGAGCGCTTTTCTCCCGATTTGAAATCCATACCCTAAAATGGATGGATGATAGCATGGCTGGAGATATTGACCAGCCCGAGGCTTATCAAGTATTGAAGGAGTTGTTTAATCCTTAAGACTTGAATTTGGTAAAATAGATTGTTGAAGTAATAGAAAAAGCGCCTGGCTCAAAGGAAACGAGTAGGAAGTGCGTGGATTTACTTTCTACAATGAAGTGGAAGTGTTATCCAACCTGGTATGGAACATCAAAAGATTGGAGGGCGCCCTCCGAAATGAACGATTCCCATATTTCTGAGTCTGACCTTTAGTTTGCTAATGAAAGTTTAGGTAACCTTGCAAAATTTTTGCATATACCCTCATGGTGCAAATTGTAATTGTATGCAGAACAACTGAGAAATTAGGCAAAATCTATAAAAGTTGAATGATTGGAGATATATGACATCAAGAGAAGAAGTATTAAAAGCACTCTCGCAGGTATTGGATCCTGAATTAAAAAAAGATTTAGTCAGCCTAGGTATGGTCGATGAGATTACCATCGATGGCGAGAACGTATGCATTAAGATCCTGCTTACCACACCTGCCTGTCCTTTAAAAAATCAAATTGAAAGAGAAGTTCGGGATACAGTTCTAAGAGAAACTGACTTGAAAACAGTGGAAGTAATTATGGGAGCGCGGGTTAACAATCCCAATGAGATTAATCTTGGCGGTAACAAGTTCAAGTTTGTCATTGCAATTGGTTCAGGAAAAGGCGGTGTGGGTAAAAGCACTGTTTCTGTTGCTGTGGCGTCAGCTTTAGCCCAACAAGGAGCAAAGGTCGGATTGCTCGACGCAGATATATACGGCCCTAATATCCCGCGAATGTTGGGCGTGGACAATCTGCCAATGACCCCAGAAAGTGAAAAGCTGAATTTACCAGTTGCAAATGGAATCAAGATACTTTCTATCGGTTTTATGGTACAGCCGGGGCAGCCTCTCCTTTGGCGGGGTCCAATGCTGCATACAGCTATAAAACAATTCCTTTCAGATTTCAATTGGGGTGAGCTAGATTATCTGATTGTGGATATGCCTCCGGGAACCGGTGATGTGCAACTTTCTTTATCCCAGCTAATGCAGGTGAGTGGAGCGGTTGTGGTGACAACACCGCAGCAGGTATCCGTTGACGATGCTTATCGTGCAATCTCCATGTTCCAAAAGATGAATATCCCAATCCTCGGAATTATAGAGAATATGTCCTACCTTGTTCTCCCTGATGAAGGTAAGTATTATCTCTTTGGCGAAAAAGGTGGTGAACGGCTGGCTAAAAACCTTAATGTACCATTCCTGGGTGGGATACCCTTCGACAAAGAGGTAGTGACCAACGGAGACGTTGGCACACCGATTAGATTCACAGATACCAATTCACAAACAACTAAGGCTTTCTATGAAATCGCTGGTAAGATAGCGGCGCAAGCCAGTCAAGTGGCTCATCATCAGTAGAGTGAGCAGCAGATTATAATGTTGTCATGACAGAAACAAAATATATCGGTGTTCAATTCAATAAGCTGGGAAAGGTTTATCATTTCTCCGTGCCGGCTGAATTGATAGTCAAGTCAGACGATTATGTCATTGTAAATAACGCCCGGGGTAAACAAATAGGTCGCGTTCTGCATGATCACGTCAATAAACCAGTGAATAATGATGGAATTCAAAGCATCGAACGTATAGCCGATGATGAGGATAAAGCAATTAAAGAGGTGCTTAGTCAGAAAGAAGCAGAGGCTGTAGATTGGATCAGCATGTTTCTACAAAAATCCCAGTTCGAGGGCGTAAAAATTGTGGATGCTGAGTATTCTTTTGATTCAACCCGTCTGACTCTTTTTCTTAATTATGAGACGGATGCCAAATTCGATATCCGCGCCTTTCTGAAGGATATCTCGCATAATTTCAAAGATTCCCGAATTGAGGTTCGCCAAATCGGACCGAGGGATATGGCAAAAGTTATGTCCGGGTTGGGGGCTTGCGGGATAGAAGAACGTTGCTGTTCCAGATTCCTGACCGAATTTTCTTCAATTTCGATCAAGATGGCAAAGTCACAGGATATTTCCCTAACACCAGGCGAAATCACCGGGATTTGCGGAAGACTGCGCTGCTGCCTTCTCTATGAATATGATATGTACGAAGAAGCCAGAAAAAATCTTCCAAAAAGAAAGAAAGTCGTTAAAACACCTTTGGGAGAAGGAAAAGTTGTGCAGGTGCTTCCGCTTGCAGAGAAGGTAATTGTGGAATTGCCAGAGCTTGGACAGCGTAAATTCAGCAGAACAGAATTGGAAACAGGTGTCATGGAGACAAGAGAAGTACTCCCTGATGCACTAATCTTCCCAGAGTCAGAAGAATATGTCGAAATTGTTCATATAGAACAAACAAGACCTAATCCAAAGCCTGAAGGGTATAAGAGAGAACAGAAATCAAGCCCACCACGCAGACAGCCATCAGCTGGTAGGGGACAACAGGGTAACCGGCGTGACGACCGCTCCAGTCAATCCAATATAAAACGTCGGCAGGATCGAACGCAGAAAAACCAACAATCTGAAGTACAATCTGGCGGGACTAAAGACCGGAGCAGGAGGAGAAAAGCTGGTACCAACCGTAACAGCAATCAAAGTGGTGCCAGTGAAAAAAAACAACCAGGAACTAACAGACGAAACGAGGGCGCGAATCAAAAAAAGTTTGATATAAGCAAGAGTCCCATAAATCCTCGCGATCGCTCTAAAAGTCGTAGAAACCCCCGCTATGCTAGAAACTCCATGGCCAAGGGGGAACAAAAGAACTCGAAAAATTCAACTGACCAGCAGCCATCCAGCTGACAAACTTATATGATAGATTTTTTTAAAGATTTTGATGAGAAGAAAAAAGTTCTAGTCATCCTGGCACATCCAGATGACCCGGAGTTTTTTTTGGGCGGGACGATCGCGCAATGGATTGAGAAGGGGTCTCAGGTAGACTATACCTTACTTACAAATGGAGAACGCGGCGTATCAGAAGCTTTCCCAAATTCTAAAGAATTAGTCTATGTACGCAGATATGAACAGAGAGCTGCTGCTGATGTTCTTGGCGTCGGGGAAATTGAATATTTTGGGTATCCGGACGGATTTCTAACACCCTCGCTGGAAATCAGAAAAAAAATGACACGTCATATCCGTATGAAAAAGCCGGATATCGTGGTAACTTCTGACCCGCAAAATTATTTTTACAGCGGATCCTATTTAAACCATCCAGATCATCGCGCAGCCGGTGAGATTGTTGTGCAGTCTATTTTCCCAGCGGTAGGAAATTCCAGTTTTTACCCAGAATTGAATCATGAAGGTCTTCCACCTCATCAGGTACAGGAATTATGGATTAGCCTGTCATTAAATCCAAATATAAAGGTGGATGTAAGTCATCTTTGGCAGAAGAGAACCGAAGCTCTATTGAATCACAGATCGCAGATCGGAACTCCGGAAACCTTCATAAAACATTTGAAGGAACGAAAATTCAATGCTGGTTGTGGAGAAGATTCGTATTTCGAATACTTCAATCGGATAATATTTAGGAGGTAACGATGAGCTTATTTTTGGAAATCAAGGAACTTTATCCCAAAACGATAGAAATACGACGAAAATTACACCAAAATCCTGAAATCGCTTTTGAAGAAGTCATGACCTCTGCATTAGTTGCGGATGAACTTACCAAACTTGGCTTTCAGGTTCGAACTCAAGTCGGAAAAACAGGCGTGGTTGGTTTGATTGAAGGAGCAAATGATTCACCGGTGATTATGCTGCGATTCGACATGGATGCGCTTCTTGTGACCGAAGAAAATGAAGTGGAGTATAAGTCGGCCAATATCGGAAAGATGCATGCCTGCGGTCACGACGCGCATGTGGCTATTGGACTGACTATCGCTGCCTGGTTGAGTGCCCATCAAAAAGATCTCGATGCCACCTTTAAACTTGTTTTTCAACCAGCTGAAGAAATACGTATGGGAGCGGCGGCGATGATCAGAGATGGCATCCTGGAGAACCCAAAACCTGACTATGCATTGGGTGTTCATATTTGGAACGATAAACCATATGGTTGGATGGGGATCAGCGACGGACCTATCATGGCAGGTTCCGCTGATATTGATATTGAGATTATCGGAAGAGGTGGGCATGGTGCGATTCCTGAACTGACACTTGATCCGATCCTGGCCAGTGCGCATGTGGTTACAGCATTGCAATCAATTGTTTCAAGGAACATTTCGCCAAGAGATAAAGGAGCTCTTTCAATAACTTACGTAAGAGCGGGCTCAGCCGGCAACATCATTCCGCCGAATATACAGATGAAAGGAACAATCAGGACATTCGAGAAATCTGTAAGCCAAAAAATAATCGAAAGGACCAAACAAATCACTGAAAATGTTGCTACTGGCCTTGGCTGCCGGGCAGTTGTAAAAATAAATGAAGCAACTCCACCCTTGGTGAACGATCCTGTTATCGCCGGATTGGCACGAAAAGCTGCGAGATTGATTAATCCAGACGCTGAAATACAAGAGGATTATCAGACCATGAGTTCAGAAGATATAGCATTATTCCTCGATAAAATTCCGGGAGCCTTTATATTTGTTGGCTCTGCTGATGAGGAAGCTGGCAAAAACTACCCTCAACACCACCCAAGATTTGATATCGACGAGCGCAGCATGATAATTGCTGCGGCAGTCTTGCTGGAAACGTGCCATGAAATCATTGCGTATCATCGTGGTAAGGCTGGATGACCGGAGATATTATTTCCTTTTGCGGGGTTAGCGGCAGTGGAAAGACCAAATTGTGCTGTGAACTGCTGCCAATACTGAAATCCCGTGGGGAAGTTTTCGGATTTTATTCACCTGGGAACTTTGATACCGGTAGTAAAACAGCCATCGATCTTGTCTTATTACCTCAGGAAAAAATGTATCGATTATGTCAGTTGGACGCGTTACCTGGCGCTTTGAAGTTTGGAAAGTGGTATTTTTTTGGTGAAACACTGACAGTAGTAAAAAAGCACCTCAAAAACTACAACGCCCAACCTTACGTGATGTTTGACGAAATAGGTCCTCTGGAGGTTGAACAAGGAAAAGGCTGGACAGAAATATTAGACTTGCTCAAGAACATCTACTTCAAAGCAGCAATTATCACATATCGGCCATCCTTGAGCGATTTTTTTAGAACGAATTATCCAGATATAAAAGAATTCCGGTTGTAAATTACATAAAAGCAACTTAATAGTCAACTATGGGAAAATTAAATCAATAACTGAATTGTATAATCAGAGCATGGCTGAAGAAACATATGAGATGGATATCTTTGGGCACCTCGAAGAATTGAGGGCCACGCTGCTGCGGGCTTTGGTCGGCCTTGGAGTAGGCGTCATAGCGGCATTCTTCTTTACTAACCGGCTCATGGTTTTTCTAGCTCAGCCTGTTGGCGGTTTGGACAAGCTTCAGGCAATCGAGGTAACGGAAAGCCTGGGCGTTTATATGCGTGTGGCATTGTTAGCTGGGATCATCCTATCCATTCCTTGGGTGTTCTATCAGCTTTTCGGCTTCATAGAGAAGGCGCTATCACAGAAAGAGAAGAAGGGCATTTTATGTGCTATACCTTTAGCAACTTTGTTATTTCTTTCTGGAGCCGCTTTTGCATTTTATGTGATGCTCCCTGCCTCGCTGAATTTCTTTATTAATTTCCTCAAAGTGGAAACAACTTTGCGTGTTCGGTCATATTTCGATTTCGTTACCAATCTGTTGTTCTGGATAGCTGTAAGTTTTGAACTGCCACTAATTTTCTACCTGCTTGCAAAGATCGGATTGATCAGTACAAGTATGTTGATTAAAGGGTGGCGGGTGGCAGTGGTCATAATTGCGATCCTGGCGGCTGTAATCACGCCAACTGGTGATCCGTTGAACATGCTTATTTTTATGGTGCCGCTTTTTGTATTATATTTACTTAGCATTGGGTTGACTACCTTGACAAGAAGGAAAAGAGAAGTTAAAGAACCCATGAAGGAGAATTGAAATGTCATTAGGTTGGCCTGAAATATTATTGATTTTGATAGTGATTCTGTTGGTATTTGGTGTTGGAAGAATCACCAAAATAGCTGGAGAGTTAGGATCAGGTGTCAGAGCCTTTAAGGAAGGCCTTAATGGTAAGAATGAGGCTGAAATTGAAGAAAAAGAACCAAGTCAGGAGAAAACAGAATAAGTCTCCACTCCTGCGAATTATTAACACTCACGATGGAAATTCTTAATATTGGCAGTTTAGAGCTGATACTTATATTGTTGCTAGCTTTTGTGATATTGGGTCCTGGTAAATTAAATGAAATCGGGCACGATATTGGATCGTGGATAAAAAAGTTAAACAAAAACAAAACATTTCGGGATGTTGTGCAGACGACGGAAGAAATACGTAATTATCCGCGAAAGATTATGAATGAAACAATACTCGACCAGCCTTTTATGATGGACGAGAATGGCCATCAATATGCTACTCCTCCGGAAAGCCTGATGCGAAATCAGGAGGAAACTGAACCTTCGGAAGCAAAAATCAAATAAGATTTCTTATTCTAAACATCATTTGATCGTATGCGGTTTCTACATCCCGTGCAATGGGTTCTTCCTGCTGTAAGAATACAGACTCAAAAAGTGCGAGCAGCTGGCTTCGGGTAAATTCATGTGTGATATCCCAAATTTTGTCAGGCGAGAGGATTAATTCAGGCAATCGACGCATGAAGGTTTGTTTAACCAAGGATGGAAGCTTAGCATGGTCTATAAAATACCTGACCCGCTGCTCAAGTGAAAGAGATTCATGGGATAGTTCGGAACCTTTCAATATAATAGCTAACTCTTCTTTTGCTGCACATTGAATCCAGGGAGTGGTAAATAGACCATTAACCTCGGACAATTGCAGTGGTTTCCCATTAAAGGTAATTTCCTGGGGCCTTGTAAAACCGATAAATTCAAATTGATATTCACGGTTTGACGGCATTCCGGGAAAACTGCTGGAAACGGCATGTTTTATGACCGTGAAACCATCAGAAGATTTCATAAGGCTAAAACGCGTAAGGGAGTACTGACCTTTCTTAAAAGCTTGGGTTGTTCCGTCGTCCTCATAGAGCTCAAAATGCCCGCTGTCTCCTGCAAAAATACGTACAATCAGCCTATCAGGGTTATCAGTACCATTTGATGTCACATCCGCTGCCATGGGTAGGATAGACCCAGCTTTGGCGAAAACAGGAATATCCCCCAAGTCTCCGTATACAGCATACCAGAATCCTCCAGAATAGTATTCACCTGTGTCAAAACGATACCAATTACCCTTGGGGAGCCAAACAGTTTGGCGACTCAGTTTTGTATCAGGTTCCATGGGTCGGGTAAACGGTGCAGCTACTAATTGCTGGCAGTATAAATACTGCTGCGGACAGCTGTAAGCGTGCGGATGTTCAGGATAGTCATAATACATAGGCAGAATAGCTGGTTCACCAAACTTTGCATTACGATAATTAGCTGTGTAAAGAAGAGGAACCAGCGCGTGGCGCAATTGCATAGCGTCCCGGGTATGCTTTAGTATAGTTTCGTCATAACCCCACGGACGCCGTTCACACCAGGGGTTGTTCGTGGAGTGCAGGCGTAAAATCGGGCTGAAAACTCCATATTGCACCCAGCGTAAGTACAGCTCGGAGTCCTCAATACCTTCGCAATGACCGCCGATATCATGACTCCACCAACCGAATGCAACATTAGCTGCAGTAGCGGTGAAATAAGGTTGGAAATCTAAGGACTCCCAGGATACGACCGTATCTCCGGAAAAGCCAATAGGATAACGATGACCACCCAAACCAGGCCAGCGCGAGAAGATGAAAGACCTCTTTAGAGGGTTTCGACCCAGGTCAAAGTAGTGCAGATGATTCAGCCAAAAAAGCGGATCTAAGCCTTCGGTTTTAGATTTAACTCCTTGCTGCCAATCCAACCACCAAAAGTCGATACCTTGTGCTTCAAGTGGGTAGTGAAGCAATTCAAAGTAATGACGGGTGAATTCTTTAGAGGCAATATCAAACTCGATTGGTTTCTTACTTTTAGGGTCAACTCCCATTGCGGCAGCCATTTGTGGGTAAGCTTCCTCGTGGTCGTGGACACCTTCCGCAGGATGTAAGTTGAGAGCAGTTCGAAGGTTGAGTGAGTGAAGATTATCAATGAATTTTTCAGGTTCAGGGAAAAGGGATCGGTTCCAGGTATATCCTGTCCAGCCCGAGGATGCATTGCCAGTCTGAGTCAGGTGCCAGTCCATATCTACGATACAAACAGAAAGAGGAATTTGCTGATGGGAAAAGTCATTCATCAATTCAGTCAGTTCCATTTGAGTGTAAGTCCAATAACGGCTCCACCAATTCCCCAACGCCCAGCGTGGTATAAGGCCAGGTCTGCCTGAGATGTGTTGATACTCCTGAATAGCGCCTAAATAGTCTTGCGCGTAGCCACAAAAGTAAAAATCTTTGTAATCCGGATTACTCTCCCTTGGGATTAACCATCCAGTTTCATCAAAAACGAGGCTATTCGTATCGTCAATGATGCTCCAGCCAACCCGAGAGATCAGGCCCTGTTCAATAGGGGCAGCTCCATTAATACTGTCAAGGGTCCTTCTTGTTCCTCCCAGGTTGGTATTATCACGGTCCCCGTATTTCCAGATAATCCCTGTAGATTTAATCAGGATATCAAGGTGACGCCAGTGAAATGCTTCATTGGTGTTGTACCGTAATTTCAAATCCTCTGTTTCGATGAAAAACTGGTCACCCTCTTTCCAGGTTCTGAAAATCGGCACGGGCTGATTCCGATACCAGAAAACCTGAGATGGGCGGTCTTCAAATTGTTGAAATGGGTCATACTCGATGCGAAGCAAACGGCTCTTAAGAACTGTAAAACGTGCTTTACCGGCCGACACAACCGCCGATGGGTTAGCTACTGGATCGAAAATATCCATTTTGATAGAATGCATAGGACCTCACTGAATTGAAAGATTGATAAATTGTAAACCATTAGAAAACGGTCTGTCCGATATTCTTTCGAGCTAGTACAATAAAAAGAAAAATTGCGAGGCATACATGCAGGAAACACAAATGGAGGAATTCTCAGAGCATAAACTAAAACTATCCAAAAGAAGCTGGCGTACCCTGTTTGCATTAGCTACAGGATATTTCGTTGACCAGGGTGAGGGCCAGGCGATGTCCATCTTTAGCCCGGTTCTGCGTCAGATCTGGGGACTGAGTATCACAAATTTATCATGGATCACCTTTATACGCAGTTTGCTTCAATCTATCAGCTCTCCATTCTGGGGATATCTGTCGGATCGATACAACCGAAAGAAAGTCCTTTTTTGGGGGACCGGTTTTTGGGGTATTTGGACGATTGCTGTCGGGTTAACGCAAAACTTTAGCCAATTACTGACAATTCGTGTAATTTCTGGGATTGGTTTGGGTTGTCTCATGCCAGCAACATTTTCTATTATGGCTGATACATTTGCACCTAAAATACGAGGGAGAATGCTGGGAATTCTCGAGGCAATCGGTATCTTGGGAATTATCATATTTACGGTCGGGTTGAGTACCCTCGCCACACCGGAAACCTGGCGCTGGGGATTTATTATCCTTGGTATTGCATCTATCATTTCCGGTCTTATTATTTATTTTGGTGTGCACGAGCCAATCAGAGGTGAGGCTGAACCTGAAATGCGGGGAAAGCTTACTGAAGAAGCTTCCTCCCAATACAAAGCCAAGTTGCATGATGCTTTGACTGTTTTGAAGATCCCAACTATACGGGTGGCAATCCTTCAGGGATTAGCAGGTTCTATGCCATGGGTGGTAATGGGCGCTTTTCTTATTTTGTGGTTAGTAGAAGAGCGAGGTCTCACAACTCAACAGGCTCCCTTGGTTTTTGGTGGTCTTGTGATAGGGACAGCCATTTCCAATGTTATCGGAGGATTCCTGGGAGATTGGGCTGAAAAAGTAAATCCCAAATACGGCAGAACAATAGTGGGCCAGGTTTCTGTTATTGCAGGCATACCATTCACCTATTTTTTGTTCACAGGAACTCAGAATTGGAATTTGCTTCAGATAGCGCTGCTGTGTTTTGTAACAGCTTTATTAATCAGCTGGCCAGGAAAAGGATCAAAAGAACCGATGATGCAGGGTGTCGTACCACCAGAATTACGCTCAACCGCGTTCGCGATGACTACATTCATTGAGAGTGGCTTTGCCGCTGTTGTGGCTCTTTTCTTCGGCTTTATTGCAGATCGGATCAATCTGCACACTGCTATGCTGTGGACAATTCCTGTACCATGGATCATTTGTGCAATTCTTTACTCAGGTTTTTATTTCACATATCCAAAGGATTCAGCCAAGCTACGCGCGTTGATGGCAGAGCGAGCCCGTGAATTAGGAATTGATACATAAAAAAGAAGTCGTCCGAAAGGACGACTTCTTCTGCGGGAGCGACGGGATTTGAACCCGCGATCTCGGCCTTGACAGGGCCGCATGTTGAACCGCTACACCACGCCCCCAAACACAGAGGAACAGTTTATCATGCGCATTCACAATCGTCAAGTTTAACGCATTAGTTTGTCAGCAGAAGTTTAAAAGTGAACCGATAACACTTCAAAAGTGAACCATTTAAACTTTAAAAGTGAACTCCTAAAGACAGAGAATAATTTATGGAAAAGAGGTTTGCTATGCCCCAAATCCATAAACGGTTTACCCTGGAACAGGTTAAAGTTCTTCTCTCATCTTACGAAAATGGGAACCTTTCGCGTTCAGATATTCAGGAGGTACTTGGTATTGGTAAGACATGGTTTTTCGAAATACTCAAACGATATCGGGCAGATCCCGATTCTTTTTCAATTGATTACAAACGAAACAACAAGGTATCGTCTTAGCTCTGCAGCTGAAGAGAAAATACGCCTCTTTTTGGAAGAAGAGAAGGCACTGATTGACAACCCCGATCTGCCAATTCATACTTACAATTACTCTGCCATTAACGATCGTCTAAAAGAAAACGGCATTGTAGTATCAACAACAACTGTGATCAATCATGCCAGGTCATATGGTTATTACTTTAGGCGTAAAAAGAAAACAACTGTTCACGACAGAGAGGTGCTAACATCTGCTGTTGGTGATCTTATTCAACATGATGCATCGATACATAAGTGGTCGCCTTTTGCAAACGAAAAATGGACTTTGATTACATCTTTGGATGACCACAGCCGAATGATTCTTTTTGCCGATTTCTTCGAAAGAGAAACCAGTTGGGCTCATATTCAAGCCGTACAAAAACTTATGCAAAAATATGGTGTCCCGCATCGTTACGTTGATAATCTGAGGGTGTTTCGTTTCGTTCAACATCGCGACAGTACCTGGCAAAAAATAACGCTTGGAACAGATGACGTTCTAACTCAGTGGGGACGTGTTATGGAACGATTGAATACGAAAATCGTTTATGCCATGTCACCTCAGGCTAAAGGCAAGATCGAGCGGCCTTTTGGCTGGCTTCAGGACAGGGTCGTGCGAACATGCGCCCGAAAATACATTTCTGATATTCAGGAAGCTAAAGAGGTATTGGCACAGGAGGTTCACCGGTATAACTTTCACCAGGTTCATTCTGCGACAAAGGAGATCCCCGCTTTGCGTTTTGAAAAGGCCATTATGGAAAAACGGTCTCTGTTTCGGCCCTTTGCGTCCCGATACCTTTCAGTTCTCCAAAAGACATTTTCTGTATTCAATATCTAAGAGTTTCAAATGGCTACCGAAAAGTATCTTTCGCAGGACATGAATTTCAAGTTCCAGGCGTCAATCCCTATGATGATGTTGAGATACATTGTGTTCCTGATCTTGAAAAAGACATCGTTGAACTGCGGTTTTGGTGTGAGAATAAATTGTTGCTCTCCACCTTTCTTCCTTTGGCTTTTGACCAAAAAAAGAGTTCTCTTTTAAACTTTTGATCAGTTCACTTTTAAAGTTTTCCTAACATCAATTCGCATTAGTTCAATGTTTTGGTGTATCTGTTCAATACATTTGAGATAGTTAAATCCCGGTTATGATCAGATAAAATATAGGAATAAATAAAAGAGGCTGTCTAAAAAGGGCAGCCTCATGTCTTTAAAAATAAAAGCTATGCCGCTGCCACTCTGGCAATGTTGTGTGCTACACTCAGGATACCCCACTCTGTACTGACTTTTTCTATTCCTCTCAGGATAAATCTTCGAAATCCCCAGTTTTGCTTCAATCTTCCAAATACTGCTTCCACTTCTACCGGCCTTTTAGACCGATACCTTCTTCCTTCTTCTGACTCCAACCTGTCACTGGCTGCTTGCCGATGCCTCTCAAGCTCTGCTCCTATAGTTATCTGCCGATTACCTTTCCCTTTCGTACATTGCTCCTTGACCGGACAGGCTGAACAATCAACACATCTATAGATCTTCCGTTTGCTTTCATAGCTATTCTCTGTACGTCTGTTCCTTTCTTTCTGAAAGGTCAATCGTTTCCCTTGAGGGCATTCATATTCATCCTCTTTCGCATGGTAGATAAAAGCATCTGCCCTATATGGGTTCTTCTTATAGTTACGTTTCCGTTCATAATGAAAACTGTTGTATTTTACATATGCTTCTATCTTCTTATCCTCCAACCAGGCATAGTTTTCTTCACTCCCATATCCGGCATCTGCAATCAAATCATCCGGATACCTGCCCATATGCTCGTACAGCTTTTCAAGATGCCCTTGCATACACAGCGTGTCTCCCGGTCTTTGGTGCAAACTGTATCCAAGTATGTATTGGTTTTGTGTCCCCAATTGCACGTTGTATCCTGCTTTTAGTTGCCCATTCCTCATCGCATCTTCTTTCATTCGCATAAAGGTGGCATCAGGATCCGTTTTACTAAAGCTATTGCGACCTTCCAGCACTTCCTCATAGGCTTCGTATTTCTTCATCCTTGGCAGGAAATCTTTCTCTATCTGCTTTTTGGCGGTTTTCAGCTCCTTGTTGTCTGCCTCATTCTTCAATCGCTGGTTGATCTTTTCCATCACCTCATTCAGTTTCTCACTATCGATTTCTTTTCCTTCCCCCATTTCATTGAGATCGCGTTTCTCATATTCTTTCTCTTCTTCTGCTTCCAACTCATCTATCCGTTCCAACAGCGCTCTTACTTTTTCTTGCAGCTTGCCTTTTTGTGTCTGGGTGCTTTTTCGCCATACAAAGCTGTATTTGTTCGCATTTGCCTCGATCTTTGTCCCATCAATGAAATAACTTTGCATGTCTATCATCCCCATCTCAAGCAATTGTTCGATTATTCCATAGAACACTTCATTGATGACATCTTTCATCACTTTTGCCCTGAACCGGTTGATCGTCCGAAAGTCCGGACGGTTCATTCCACTCAGCCACATGTAGTTGATGTTCTCTCTCAGTGCCTTGGCTATCTGACGTGAGGTGAAGACCCGCTGTGTGTAGGCATAGATGATGACTTTGAGCAGCATTTGTGGGTCGTAGGCGCTGGCTCCTCCCCCTTTGTATTGCGCCTCCAGCAGGCTTCGATCCACTCCGTTGATCATTTTGTTTACCACGCGCACTAAATGCCCTTCTGGGATCATCTCATTGACATTGGGTGGAAATAGCAGGCTTTGTTCTTGTTGGTAGCTTTTGAAGACTTGTCTTTTCATACCCCCTATTATATTAAATTTTTGAGGCTGTCCCTATACTTTTGGGTCAGCCTCTTTCAATATAGATTAATCGATTAGGGTTTGACTGTATCAGCCACCTTTTTCTGACCTTTATCGATGGCTTTGGAAGCTTTATTAACAGCGTCCTCAGCTACAGAGCTCACTTCTTCAGTGACAGACTTGGCGGTGTGAGATATCTCAGCGGCCTTATCCTTCAATGTTATTCCAAGTTCATCAGCACGCTGCTTGGCAGCCTGGCTGAGTTCTTCTGCCTTGGCAAGGGCATCCTGATAAGCGGCTTCTGCCTTTTTCTTGGTTTCTTCAAAGGTTTCGGTTCCTTTTTCCTTGAGTTCGATGGCTCTATCACGAATGATCTGACGAGTTTCTTCACCAGACTGAGGAGCCATCAATAAAGAAACGACAGCGCCGGTAAAAGCGCCAACTGCGAAACCTACTAAGAATGCTCCAAAATTATTTTGTTCTGACATATTAGCTCCTCTTCTAATCTTCTAATGTTATTTTTTAATTTTTAGTAAGTCAACCAGTTTCTTCGCACTTGCCAGAGATTCATTAATCTGAATAACTGGTTCAGTTAGATTATCGCTGACGAACCTGACTGTACCCTTGAGAGTATTGACCGTGTCGGTTGTTGTATTTAATATTGGTTTGATTTCATTTTGCAATAGATTAGTTAGTGTTGCAAGTTGAATGATAAGGATAACTGCAGCAATGCCCACAAGGAACATCTCAAACGCAAGAAGGATGATAAAAATATCCCGAACCTGGGCTGCCACTGCTTGGTTTTCTGGCTGTGCCAGAAGGAAAACACCCGCGAGTATAACAACAAAAAGTACAACAGCCAAAATTACTACAACCGTCAGAGTTTTCTTCGCCCTGAGCTCTTTGGGGTTTATTGTTTCATTTTCTAAAATTGAAATCTTTTCATTCATATTTACCTTCTACAAATTATAAACGAGTTACGAATGAAAAAAAACCATGTATAAGGGAATCATAGATCTTCAATCGTAATTTCTGAACCACCCCAATCAGCTAATTCCTCAGATCCTTTTATTTGAATGTCAGAAAAAAGCTCATCCTGTTTGGTCACAACCATACGCTGCTTGACCAATTCCAATATCGCAAGGAAAAGGACAACCATATCAAGCCTTGTATGTTCCTTGCCGATGAGGCCGTGAAAGGAAGTCATTTCCTCAGAGCGTAGGATGCTGATTATCTCAGACACCTTTTGCTTTATTGTAAGTGTTGGAATGCTGATGGTGGAACTGATCGGAACGGGCTTATTCAGAATGACCATATTCTCCAAGGCAAGAATCAAGTCTTGCATTTCCAAACCGCTCAGATCAAATTGAATTTTGACAGGATAATTTAGAGCAACATGTAAGTGACTGCGCAGGTTTTTAGAAAGTCTCTCGTTTAACCAGGCTGTCGCAATTTTTACCTGACGATAGAGCTTAAGCTGCCGGGCAAGCGCTTCACCTGGGTCTTCCTCGTCCGGAGCACGCATGGGGGGCTGTGGCAGCATGGCTTCTGATTTTATCTGAATCAATTTTGTGGAGATAACTAAAAACTCGGAGATGTATTCCGGGTCTCTGTCTTGATTAGCCTGCACGTAAGACAGAAATTGGTCTGTCACACTGGCGATGGATAATTTGGTAATATCCAGTTCTGCCCGTTGGATAAGGTCAAGCAATAAATCAAGCGGTCCAGAGTAATCTTCCGTTACAATTTCATAACTTTCTGTACGGCTCCAAAGTTTTGCCATACATCCAATTATAGACTAAAAGAGGACGGCAGGAAGTTTCACACCATTGTATGTTACAGTATCAAATTTGACTATAACAGGAAAGAACACAAAAAAGGAGAGTTCCATCCATAATTAGTTAGCCAGAAAAAAGAGGAGGAACTCTCACATGACAGACCAAGCTGTCCAAATAATTATAACGGTGATGGTAGGGCAAGAAAAGCACGAACTACATAAAGATGTTCCAGCGGAACATTTGGAAAGCGTGATCAAAGATCTCAGCCAGGAAGTAGGACAGGCGATCTTTAGCATGGTATTGCAGGTGCTGGATGATCAGATACAAAAGACGATACCCAAGACATGGAAGAATGTTGGACGAACACTGCGCAAGGTGACATTTGAAAGTGGTTATGTCATCTATCGGCGACGCATCTACCGGGATGAGCACGGTCAAATATGGAAGCCTCTGGACCTGGTTTTGGGGGTAGAAGCTTATGCGCGAAACAGCCGGAGGGTACAGGAAATGGGATGTTTACTGGCCAGCCGGAGCAGTTATCGTAATGCTTCAGAGATGCTGAGTTATCTTCTGAAAACAGTCATCAGCCCCAGTAGTTTGCAGCGCATGGTGAAGCGTTTTGGGGCCTATATCACAGCCAGCGAAGCGGATTGGCGTCGGGAAGAGCCAGCTGGCAAGATCAAGGCGCCAATCCTTTACGCAGAGAGCGACGGTGTGTGGCTGCATTTGCAACAAGCCGAAAGCAAGCGGGCAGAGGTGAAAGTGGGGTTGCTCTATACGGGCAAGCGCAGGATAGGTGTCGATCGATTTGCCTGTGAGAACAAGGTTGTTATGACCCAGCTCGGTGGTTCCACCGAGCAGTGGCAGATCAAGCTGCGTGAACTGGCCGACCGGCATTTTGATCTCAACCATACCAACTACCTGGTGGTCGGCGGTGATGGAGCAACCTGGGTGAAACACAGCTTTGACTTGCTCAACTTACCTCAGTTGGCCGTGCTGGATCGTTTCCATGTCGCTTGCGCTGTTCACTCTGCCTTCGGCAAACTGACCAATAGTCACGTGCTCCTGGATAGCCTCTTCTCCCAACCTTTTGATAACGTCAAACCTCAAATCCTGAACCTCATCGCCCGGACCAAGGGCAAACAGACCGCGTTGCTATTGCGTACTTTGCATTACCTTGAGATCAATCAGCACGCCCTTCCTGACCTCAAACTGCGCTTACCCTCAGACCTGTATCCCTCTACCCTCGGTTCTGCAGAAGCCAATGTCGATAAACTTGTCCGTCAGAGAATGCGTGGCCGTGGTTTCTCCTGGTCTGTTGATGGCGCTCAATCCATGCTTGCCATCCTGAGACACAAAGATACCCTCTCCAGAATCGTCTTTCTCCCTCCTGTGAAAGATGATAGACACAGACCTTCCACTCGTGTTCACACCCATTTGGCTTATCAGCCTGTCTCTGCTTCTTTGCCTGTCTTCTCTTCTTCAGAAGCTTCCAGAGATTGGGTACAATTGCTCAAAAATCGGATGAATAATGATCTCTCCTTGACTGATCTTTTCTGATATATGCAAATATGAAACAGTATCCCATTATATACTAAGGGTTATTGGAGAAGAATGACAAAATACATCTGTCTTAATTGCGAAGAAAACTATCCGGAAAAAGGCTTGCCACACCTCTGTGAAAAGTGTGGTGGTGTTTATGGGTTAACGGATCTCTCTTACTCGCCTGGGGAATACAGAATGCCAGGCATTTTACGATACGAAGAATCCTTAAACTTGCCATTACCTAAGAATGTCAATTATTTGGGAGAAGCCCAGACACCACTCATAAGACTTGACGCATCGCTGGATGTTTATGCAAAATTGGAGAATCTAAATCCATCAGGGTCATTCAAAGACAGGGGAACTGCTGCTTTGATGCTTTTATTATTGAAACGGGGCATCCGCGAGGTTATTGAGGATTCTTCAGGTAATGCCGGAGCATCACTTGCTCTTTATACTGCTGCTCACGGAATTAAGAGCCACATATACATACCTGATGGTACCTCCGGCGCAAAAAGGGTGCAAATTGAGCGCTTTTCCTCAAGTGTTATAAAAGTACCAGGTGCAAGGGAAAATGCTCATTTAGCAGCGATAGAAGCTGTGACGCAAAAACTGCCTTATGCATCCCACGCACTCTTACCCTTTGGAATGTCCGGTTATGCCACCATAGCTTTTGAAATATACGAAAGTCTGGGGCGACTTCCAGGAACTGTAATTTCCCCAGTTGGGCACGGGTCCCTATTTTTGGCATTGATTTTAGGTTTTCAGGCTATTCATAACTCGATTTCTAAAGGATCACAACCTGATTTTATTGGAGTCCAGCCTGATAATTGCGATCCGGTGGTCAAAGCGTTTGAGGGGAAAACTTTTTCGGGAATCAAAAAGAGCAGTATTGCTGAAGGCACACAGTTAGCTAATCCTCAACATGGTCAGGAATTATTGGATAAACTCGATAAAGAAAAAGACAGAATGGTTTCACTGTCAGATAGAAAGATCTTGGATGCCTGGGAGGAGCTGCACCGGCGAGGAATCGATGTAGAACCAACGTCGGCAATGGTATGGGGAGCTTATGAAACTCTTCGGAAATCATTGACAGGACCAGTCGTTTTGATTATGACAGGTTCTGGATTAAAATATACAAATTAAATTTCATGAACTGAGGAAACGTCCGGAATCAAAAGCTTGATTATGGACGCTTCGGCAGTTCCAGATGGAGAAACAATGCTTAATCAACCTGCCGGAGATACATTAAGGAGTTATCTCCCAAAAAATTTTGATAATGTCTTTTTGTTGGAACGGGCGCTAACTCACCGTTCTTATCTGAATGAGCGCCGTGATGCGCTTGAAGATAACGAGCGCCTGGAATTCCTGGGAGATTCTATTTTGGGATTTATTGTCGCAGAATGGGTCTATCATAATTTCCCGGAGAAGAAAGAAGGGTTTCTGACAAAAATTCGATCCGCCTTGGTTCATACCGGAAAGCTGTCAGAATTAGCTCGTTCTATAGAACTTGGCCCTGCACTTTTGTTGGGAAAAGGGGAGGTGGCTGCTGGTGGAAATGACCGGGATGCAATTCTCTGCGATGCATTTGAAGCACTAATAGCGGCAATGTTTCTAAGCACAGATCTTAAAACGGTGAGAGATTTCATAACACCGATGCTTGAAAAAGAAACGGAAAAAATTTTGAAAGAGCGTTCTGAGGAAGACAGTAAGAGCCTTTTGCAGGAATGGGCCCAATCTCAGGGCTTTTCATCACCCAACTATCAAACCATTGCACAGCGGGGACCAGATCATTCAAAGACTTTCCTTGTAGAGGTTATGATTAATAATAAAGTCATTGGTCAGGGAATTGGTTCGAGCAAACAAAACGCTGAAAAATCTGCTGCCAGCGCAGCATTAAAATGTTTGAATTTATAAGGATATAAATGACCTCAAAATTAGCCTCTCTAGACTTGCATGGGTATAAAACCTTTGCAAAACAAACTACATTGGCATTCCCTGCACGTATTACTGCTGTCGTTGGACCAAATGGTTCTGGAAAATCGAATGTAGCAGATGCAATCCGGTGGGTATTGGGTGAACAGTCCTATACACTCTTGCGAGCAAAACGAACTGAAGACATGATCTACTCAGGTTCGGAATCGCGCTCACGCTCTGGGATGGCCTCAGTATCCATAACGTTTAATAACGAATCAAGCTGGTTGCCGATTGATTATTTTGAAGTCGTTCTGACCCGTCGTGCATACCGGGATGGACAAAATGAATATCTTATCAACAATCAGCGCGTGAGACTTAAGGATTTTCATGCACTATTAGCAAAGACCGGCTTGAGCGACCGTACCTACACCATTATCGGACAAGGGTTGGTGGATGTTGCTCTGTCAATTAAGCCGGACGAGCGCAGAAAATTATTTGAGGAAGCTGCTGGAATTGGCTTGTATCAAAGCCGGAAAGAAGAAGCATTAAAGCGTCTGGATGCAACTCAACGAAACCTTGAACGTGCGTCAGACATTATGGCGGAAATAAAACCACGCTTACGAAGTCTTGAAAAACAAGCAGCGAAGGTGGGGGAATATAAACTTATACAGGAAAACTTACAAAGGAATCTTCGCGATTGGTATGGTTTCCACTGGTTCGGAGCTCAGAGCGAAATGGAAAAATTGCGTGAACAAACCCGGCATGCCGAGGGAGATGCTCAGTCCACTGGTCAGACTTATCATCAAAAACAAACTGAACTTCAAGTACTGAAAGAAAGGTTACAGGAGCAGAGGATAATCGTGAATGGAATTCACGAAAAGTTACGTGATTTGCATGAGCAGGCGCAAACCAAAAAGCAGGAAGTAGCTGTTTTAGAGTCACAAAAGACAAACTTGAGGTCTGTAAGAGCGCAATTAGTTATGGACCTGCAATCGCTTGATGAAACCGTTAAATCCGGGACAACTACTATTAATGACCTATTGTTACAGCAGGACCGGTATAAAGAGGAACTCGAAAAATTACGCCAAAAGAAAATCCAATCAGATGAGAGTTTAATAGCGACCAAGGAATTGGCTCAAAAAACAGAAAAGGAAAAATCCGAAATTCAAAATCAATTGATTGCCTATGAGAAAGAGCAGATCAGTATTGATTCACGAGAATTGGAAAGCCGTGAACGGCTTGAGGGTATTCTGCAGGCTAATAAGAATAATCAAAACCGATTAGAGAATTTGGGCAAAGAAATTAAGCAATCCTCGGTCAGGTTGGAAACTGTTAAAAGAACAATCAATGATATTGAGGAAAGAACACATTATCTTGAGGAACAAAAAAATCAGATAATTAAAAAAATCAATGAGACAAAAGCACATATTGAAAGAAACTTGCATTCCATAAACAAACTCACTATTGAAATAAGCCGGCAAAGGAATAAAAAAGATTTGTTGGTTCAATCCGCAGCTGGTCATTCAGGGTTTTCTGAAGGTGCTAAGAACGTTTTGAAAAAAACGAAATCAGATGGTAATACGGTTATAACCGATCTGGCTACGAAAATGGACATACCTGAAAAATATGAGACAGCAATAGCTGCTGCTCTTGGGAAAGCAGTTGATCTGCTTGTATTGCAGCACGGACGTATAGATTCGGATTTATTGGATAGAGTTAGAAGCGAATCCAACGATCGATTTGCGTTGATGGCATTGGAAGATTTACCCACAACGAGAGACAGCAAAAAATCAGAAAAGGAAAAAGGTATTTTAGGTTGGGCAACTGAATTTGTACATGACTCAAAAGGTTTGAATAAAGTGGTTCAACAACTTTTAAGTTCCTTCCTGATCGTGGAAGATCCTGCGACAGCCCTACACATGCGAAATAAGACTTCGGAGATTAATATCGTAACGTTGGATGGCGAGGTCTATTATGCGAATGGGATGGTAGTAATTGGCAAAGACATCCCATCAGGAAAGGTTTCATACCAGAGACTCATCAAAGAACTTGATTTTGAGATGAAATCTCTGAATACGGAACTCGATAAGAAAACACAAATTGGAAATAGTTTGCAGAAAGAATATGACTCAACCAATCAATCTCTGAACAGGATCGAAACCGATTTACGCCTTAATCAAACTCATATGACCAATAGCATCCGGAAACGTAATGAAGTTCAACTCGAACTGGATAAGTTGAACAATCAAAAACAGTGGCTTGAAAATCAAATTGCTGAAGGCAAAAAACAAGCTGCTGAAATTAAATCCAACCAGGAAAAAACCAAAAAAGATGCAGAGATCATAAGTCTTAAAATATCAGAATTACAAAAGCAAAACAATGCATTAAAGAGCAGTTATGATAGTGAGTTATTGACAGAGCTTGAAATAATAAATCAAAATCTGGAAATGGAATACCGGGTATCCCGCCTTAATTTGACTAACATAGAAAATGTTCTTTTCTCATCAGGGCGGCGGCAACAAGAAGACACTACTAGGCTAAAGGAATACCAGCAACGATATTCTTTGACTGAGGAAAATCTTAGGCAACTGGATTTGCAGCTGGAAGCATTAAGAAACAATTTAGTTGATTTGAATGAACAGATGGATCAATTGAAGAAAGAGGAATTAGACCCGAAGGGCTGCTCGCTCACTGAGTTGGAAAATTCTGTTGAAAAAATGATGGCGGAAGAAGTTGAATTACAGCGCAATGTCTCCCAAAAAGAACGGCACGTTACGAGCGTGCAACTGGAAATGGCCCGTCAGCAAGAAAAAATTGAATCATTAAAAAGAAGAATCGATGATGACTTTGGTTTGATTGAATTAGAATACCGTACCGCTTACGAATCCTCCAAAAGTACACCACTGCCATTTCCGGATTTGGTAATCGAATCCCTGCCTGAAACAATTGAACTGCCAAAAGGGATTGATGAAGATATACGGGAACAAAAGGCTCAAATCCGACGCATAGGGATCGTAAATCTAGAGGCTGAACATGAATATATCGAAGTTAAAGATCGTTATAATAGCCTCACTCAGCAGACAGCGGATTTAAACGCTGCTATAAGCGACATACAACGGATCGTCAAGGAACTTGATGAAATAATGCGCAAGGAATTCCTCGAAACTTTCAAGGCAGTAAACGAAGAATTCAGTAAAATGTTTACACGATTATTTAATGGTGGCTCTGCACAGCTTGTCCTATCGGATGAAAACTCACCTATTGAAGGAGGTATTGACATTGAAGCCAGACTTCCTGGAAGGCGGGAGCAGGGTCTCGTGCTGCTTTCGGGTGGTGAACGAAGTCTGACCGCGGTAGCGCTCATATTCTCGCTGCTGAAAATATCTCCGACTCCCATTTGCGTACTAGACGAAGTGGACGCCATGCTGGATGAATCCAATGTTGGCCGATTTATCGATCTGCTAAAAGAATTGTCGAATGAAACCCAATTCCTCCTAATTACCCATAACCGTAATACTGTTCAGGCTGCGGACGTTATTTACGGAGTTACAATGGGAAAAGACAGTACTAGTCAAGTTATCAGCCTAAAACTGGATGAAGTTGCTGAAGAATACATTCGCTAAATATAAAGAGGGTACAAAAAGAGAGGTTGACAAAATCAACCTCTCTTTTTATGACGGTACTGAAATTAAGGATTTGGGACGATTAGTTCAGGGTCAGGAGTGGGCAGCGACATGTAAATTGCACTGACAAGCTGGGGAGGTACAGCCGGTTTATCTGGCGTTATACTCATCCAAATGTCGTTGATCACAATATCTACCCTATCGGAATAAGCCTTAGACAACCACTCCGAGAAGAAAGTATCTTTATTGTTCTTGAAAGCACCTTCGTCGATAGGATTTTCAGCTTTTGCAACCAACTGGATTAAATGCCATCCGAAGCTTGACTGAACAGGATCACTCACCTGGCCTGGTTTCTCTAATTTAAAAGCTGCTTCGGTGAAAACGGGGTCCATCACACCTTGACCAAACCAACCGAGGTCACCGCCGTTATCTTTAGTACCGTCGGTGGAATAAGTCTTGGCAAGTTCTGACCAATCTTTACCAGCTTTCAGTTCATTGGATACCTTTTTTGCTTCATCCTCGGTGGCCACGATGATGTGGCGAGCCCAAACTTGTTCTTCAAAAGGTTTCATGTCCTTAGTGAGAGCAGCAGACAACTTCTCTCTTAATAACTGAGCACGGAAAATCTCTTCAATCGTATGCTTGGAAACACCAAACTGTTTCATGTTTTCGAGATAAGCGTTGAGGTCTTTCTTATACAAATTTTCTGTATAGGGAGTTGGAGTCGGAGTGATTGTTGGAACCAGAGTTGCAGTAGGTTCCAGCGTAGCTGTCGCTGATGGATCAGCCGTTGGCACAACTGGGGTGGGGAGTTCAGTTTCGGCTGTTGCTGTTTCCTGAACTGCAGAGGAATCCAAAGTAGCTGTCGGTATAAGGGTGTTGGTTGGCTTAATGATGGCTATTTGTTCGGTGGACATTGTTGGGGTAAGTACAGGAGTTGGAGTCACTGTTGGTGTTTTAGTCCCCTGTGGGAAGAACCGAAAGGCCTCTTGGAGGGCTTCATCTATCTCCGCTTGGGAGACACTGATGCCAAGTTTATCAGCTTCCTCTTTGATAAGGATATCCTTGATCATATTGTTTAATGTTTGTTCACCAACAACTTCGGGCTGATTAAGTTCATCGATAACGCTAAGGGCAGTTTCAATGAACTGAGAGCCCATAGTTCCGAACATCTGACCGGTCTCGTAATAATCATTTGCCCTGTTGATCATATTAACGCGGGTGTAAATGACATTCTCTTGAAAGAACTTAGAAGTGATCTTGGTCTCACCAACCTGGGCAACCACTTTATTTGGTTTGATAAGTTGGGTGTCGATGAGCACATAAGCCAATAGGATCAGAGCAATGGCAACGATCACGCCAGTAATTGCGAGAACAAGCTTAATCTGCTTTCTCTCACGTTCCTGCCGGGCTATGTGTTTCTTTGTTACCCTCCGAGGGGCATCCTTTTTAGTTGCCATAGTCCCTCACAATCTAATAATTATCTGCCCAAAGGTCACCATCGTAAGGAAGTAATGCGATATGGCGGGCATTTTTAATGGCTTTAGCCACTTCGCGCTGATGCCGCGCGCAAGCACCAGTCTGGCGGCGGGGACGGATCTTACCGGTCTCATTGATGTAGCGGCTGAGAAGGTC
Organism: Anaerolineaceae bacterium; assembly: GCA_040772525.1. GTDB lineage: Bacteria > Chloroflexota > Anaerolineae > Anaerolineales > Anaerolineaceae > Mesolinea. Next base: position 1,916,315 of record JAXGXZ010000001.1, read on the forward strand.
AACATTTTTATAATCAATCACAATTTTATTGTCAGTACAAAACTGGCAAACTTTGGGGCGGGATACGAAGCGGCGGCTATAAGTAACTTCGCGCCCCTGACTATCTCGGGATTCACGGCTGTCCTGGTTGTCTCGATTTGATTTGTATTCTGACATATTTACTCCTGTTAATCAACGCGAACAACGATGTAACGCAAAACCTGCTCGTTGTATCCTAATGATCTCTTAAGATTGATAACTTCACTGGGGTCCATCGAAAATGACAGGAAGGTATAGTATCCTTCGCTCATCTTGCGGATGGGGTAAGCCAGCCGGCGTTTTCCCCATTTATCGGTCTTGGATATTTCACCTTTATCATTCTTGATCAATGTTTCCACTGTTTCCACAGCGTTATTGATCGATTCTTCGTCCAGATCTGCCTGGAGAATAAAGACTAACTCATAATTATGCATGTTTTGAGGCTCCTTTCCTCGGGTTTGCTCCTGTTTTAAGCCGATGGCTGGCAGGAGTGGAAGGTTGATATCAGATTTATTCTGAAATTAACGTGTGAAGTTTACCATAAGCTGCATAAAAGTAAAGGGCTGCCGAAGTAAAGGGTGCAGCCCTCTGGTGGTTTTATTAATTTCGGTTAATCGTCATCATCTGAACGGGAGGATTTCCCAACAAAGAGCATCGTCGCTATGCTTACGATAATCGAACCCAACAGTGCTGGCATAAATCCATCTACAATAAAGTTGACATTGAACCAGTTCTGAGCGATCCAGGAGGCCAGGAGGAAAACGACAGCGTTCAAAACAAGGCTGAACAAACCCAATGTGAGGACGATCATCCCACAGGACAAACCTTTCAGGATCGGGAGAAGCGTTGCATTGAGCAGTGCTAAAATTGCCGCCATAATTGCGTAAGCACCCCAATTACCATTAACGTGAATGCCTGGAACGATGTAAGCGGCAATAAACAACGCTGCCATAATAACCAACCATCGTTTAAACAATTTCATAATTATCCTTTCTACTCTTCAAGTCTAATTATCCATAGAATTTGAAGAAAGACAGTAGAAAATATAAGGTTAAAGGTACCCCTGGCGCGAATCGAACGCGCAACCAACAGTTTAGAAGACTGGCGCTCTGTCCATTGAGCTACAGGGGCAGATGAGAAATGGATTATAACAGGTGCTAAAGCGGACGGATACCTTTGTAAGTCCTTCCTGTTCCAATAGTCCGCAGGATCATTTCGGCAGACTGGTGAACAACTTCTGAAAGTTGTTTGGCTGTTTGGGGTTCATTATGGTTGACCAGGAAGACTTTGAAGATCGTATCAACGATAGGAGCGTTTTCTGATATGAAACCGGGCTGGGTAGCGCAGTGATTGATCAACGTATTAAGAAGCGCGTCTCCCCTGGTCACTTTGGCTGTAACCGGATCGACAAGATCAAATTCATCATTTATATCAGTATGCTCAAAAACAGATTGATGCTCATCGCACAGGTAAGAAAGCAGAGCATTCCGCCAGTTGCGGTCTTTGCTTTTCCACCAATCAAAATCGATCCAAAACTTGGTTTTCAGAGTAGGTTTTAAGAGGCTCGGTATGGTGTGATCCATTTTTTACTCCGTTTGACTCGTATCTACAAGGTGATAATAGTTATCGCCCACATGCAAAAATTCCGGGTTGTTCATCAAAACATGCAGAAGGTTCTGGGGAGGAACCCTGCGAATGAGGTTAAGTGAGGCGTATAAATCCACAAAATGAACATGGCGCTGCTGATTAAGCTTGGAGAGCTCATTGACCATTCGAATTGTGTCCGTTTTAAGTTGAATATTCTTTGGCTTGCGGTCCTTCCATATTTGATCCATGGTGTTCACATCTGTGACAGCAATTGCCATTCGATCGCTGAAGCCCGCGTATATGCTCTGTCTTAGAAGTGCTATTACCAGTCCACCATCAGCACCAAAGAGGACAGTTTTAATCCATTCCTTATTGGACCGCTTCTTCTGGGCGGAAATGTTGATCACACCTGGATCTAAAGTTGATGAGAGTTCGATGATGCTGCCAGGAATTAGATTTTGTGATTCGTACCACTCTTTAAGACCGAAGACGTAACGCCCGGGGCGGACGACCCAAGCGGAAATTGTCTCGTTTGTCTGGGAATCAATGAAAGCGATCTTGATATGGTCAGTGAATATTGCGGAGGGGAATACTCTACTGGATTGGGCGGATAATGGCAGACTGCCCACCCTCCAGTGTGGATAAGTAAGCGTAACAGAAACAGAAGCAGATTTTTCCTGTTTAGAAAGGACGCCATCGGGTGGGCAGAACTCGTCGTCCAATTCCTCAAGCATACGTAAGGTCGAAGTTGACAGCCCGTCTGGCAGGTCGATGATCTCGGGAACCTGTAAGGTCTCAGGCACTTCAAGAACAGATTTGGGTTCGAGCCGGCGCAGGAACCATGAGAAGACGCCGGACGTACCAACTTCATCGAAGCGCGGATCTTCTTGGAGAGCATAGTTCATAGAGAATTCGAGCAGCTGCTTGCTTTCAACATTTTTGATCTCAAGTTGGTCCAACAATTCTTCTATGGTAATAGGGCCACCTTCCCTGGAATCAAGAAAGGCCTCAGCCAAATTGAGGTGACCTTGATTAATCTCAAGGAGGAGAGATTTGGGGAACCACGAAAGACCGATACGAACAAGATCTTTTTGGTTCTGAAGCGCAAAGCCTAATTTAGCATTTATCTCTTTGTGATGATTTGCAAGGATCTGATCCGGGTTCAGTACATCACTAATAGCGGATTCATAATCCTTAGCATTGAGCGCGTGTTCCTTCAATCCGGCCGCGAACGATTCAATTTGCCCATCTTGCATTTTGACGGAGAGAACCTGAAATTCTCCGAGCTCGGGATTATTGCCTGGACGGGTACCCTCTACGATTCCTTTAACCCAGTTAAGGTGAGGAAAGGAGAGAATATCTCCCACCTGATAATTATCCCGCGGGTAATAGAACTTACCAGTGTCGGATTGATTTTTCTTTGCTGATTGTTCTATTTTATTTATGCGATACCTAACCAAGACCTTGGAAAGTTCTTCAAGTGCAAGCGGTTGTTCGATTTCGAAAAGGTGTGCTGCAAGGGATTGGATGTCATCCTTGTCTATTTCAATATTTTCCCAATAATCTTCCCCTATTTGGAGTAAAGCTGCTGGCATAATTCCTCTATCTCAAAAAAATATGTCTGAATTATACATGATTGTATTTTTATCCGTGGATAATTAAAAATTGGGTTTCTGTTTCAAAAGTCGATAGAATGCAGATAAGCGACAAAAAAAGAGAGTTCCAGTCATAATTGGATTTGCCAAAAAACAACATAGAGGAACTCTCAAATGACAGGAATGGCTGTCTCCGTGATTATAACGGTAAAAGCAGGGGACGTGAGCGAAACGATCGAGAAAGACATCTCAGTGATGGACATGGAATCGGAACTGAACGAAGTTTTTCACAGGGGGCAGCAGCAGGTCACGGCAATAATGTTTGACTTACTTGAAGCCCAATTACATGCCTGTGTGAGTACACAAACGGATTGGAAGAACATCGGGACAGAGAAGCGCAGCGTAATGTTAGAGAGCGGCAATATCACCTATCGCAGGCACATCTACAAGGACAAACAGGGGAAGCGTCATAAGCCGTTTGATGACTTATTACATCTTCGTGCCTATCAGCGAAACAGCAAAAGAGTTGAAGTCATGGCGGCGGGTCTGGCCGCCATCAGCAGTTTTCGTAATGCAGCTGAGATGTTTTCATACATCATCAAAGAACCGGTCAGTGCCAGCAGCATCCATCGCATGACGGCGAGAGTGGGGGAAGAGCTTCAAGCGATAGAAGCGCAAGAAGACGCGCGGAACCTTGAGCCCGGCAAGATCATTGCGCCCAGGCTCGCAGCAGAAGCAGATGGGGTCTTTATCAAATTACAGGGAGAGAAAGCAAAACGTGCGGAAGTGAAAGTCGCTCTGTTTTATACAGGCAAACAAGCGATCGCGCCTCATCGCAACCGCTTGATAAACAAGGTGATCAGTTGTCAATTAGGTATGTCCAACGAGGAATGGCAGCAGCACCTGGGCGCCTTAGCTTATAGAAACTATGACATATCCAAAGTTCAATTCGCTCAAATCGGCGGGGATGGCGCGAAATGGGTGCACAAGAGTTTTGACTATCTTGGTCTCGCGGGACAGCATTTGTTAGACCGCTTTCATGTTATCCGAAGCCTCAATACCGCTTTCGGAAGTGAATTGAATGTGGGTGAGCTGCAGGTAAAGCTTTTCAGTCAGGGTTTTCCTGCCATTGAAGCGGATTTGCTGCGAGTGATCGCTCATCAAAAAGGCGCAAAGAAAGACCAGCAAATCCGAAGCTTTGATTATCTGAAGGCTAATCAGGATGCTTTGATCAACCTGGACAAACGCGGTTTGGGCAACTTGAACTTTTGCACTATGGGAGCGATGGAAGGCAATGTCGATAAGCTCGTTGCTCAGAGGATGAAAGGCAACGGCAGGTCATGGAGCATGAAAGGCGCTCAGCATATGTTAGCTGTCCTGAGATACAAAACCCTGATCAAAACGGATGCGTTTGTGATGGCGCCCATACCAGCAAATGAGGCGAAAAGCAGATGGAAGTACCAACGGTTCAAAGACCCAGGGTGGACGCCCAATTCAGCTTCAGTGCCGATCTTTTCTTCAACACATGCCTCAGATCCTTGGGTACAATTGCTCAAGTGCAAAGTCAATGACATGCTCTCGATCAATAGCTTTTTCTAAACTCTATCGAAAAGTGAAACGGAACCAAAATTGCCGGATAAACGAACCGGCAATCAGGACATTTGATTGAAATCCTTAAAGAAAATAAGCAATGAAAATTCCAATTAATGTTCCCAGAAATGAAGTAGAAATAATCATAAACGCTTGAGAACGTTTGAAGTCTTTCAGGGTTACGAGTGTTGTGGTAGTGAAGTCACTGATGTTTTTTTTAGCATTGTTAACCATGACCGGCAACGTTGCCTGGAAACTGATTACTTCTCCTGTGGAAGCATTCATCATAATTTCACTGACCGCTTTGGGTTTCCGAGCGTTAATGATACGTTGTGTCTCAAAAGAGAGTCTGACGTTTTCGGGCGCAGGCGGTCTTTTTAGAAAGCGAGCATCAGCCTCTGGGTCTGAAACACGTCTAGCCATTGGTTTATTTGCATTCCAAATATTGGGTTGGAATTTGGCGTATGCTTTATCCATATCGATCAGCCTTTCGATGTGGAAACTTTAAGTGTGTTGCCTTGCGCGTCCGCGATAACACGGATAGTCTGTTCAATGCTCTTACCACCCGGTAACGCGTCAGACATCTTGAAAGTGAGAAGGAAATTATTTCCCTGAGTAGTCACTTTGGGGCGCTTACCTTCCAAACGTGGATATCGTGCTGATATACTCTTGCATACTTTTGTAATAGCTTCTGTATTCATAACTTTCCTACTTTCCTGAATTTGCCCGTCGGCGTAAGAAGGTCGGAATATCCAAATTGCTGGATGCACCCCCAAAAGTGTTGAAGTGATTGACGGTAACTTCCTTCTGTTCAACCTGATTATGTCGTGGAGGATCAGCATGGACGACTGGTTGAGAAGGGGTTTGATGCTGCGGTATATATTTGTAGCTCTCAGCTGTCGATATCGTTACGTCCTTACCGGACATTCCTATACCAGTGACTATCAGGATCAACTGAACGCGATCATCCATGCGTGAATCCGTGATAATTCCGGGAATGATATCCGCATGATAACCAGTCGCCTGTTGGAGTGCCTGAAGCGCGTCAGTTACTTCCTTAAAGGATAAATTGGAACTTCCGGTAAAGTTGGCAATCATTCCTGTGGCGGACATCAGGTCTATATCATCTAATAAAGGATGATGCAAGGCCCTATCTATTGCCTGCTGAACTTTATTAGGACCAGATCCTGTGCCGATAGCCATCAATGCGCCGCCACCCCGGCTCATAACATTTTTAATGTGAGAAAAATCTACATTAATAAGGCCTGTCTCAGTAATCAGCTCAGAAATACCCTGAACACTCTGCCTTAGTACATCATCAGCCAGGGTAAAAGCCATATCAAGTGGAAGGTCTTTTGGAGCGATTTCAATCAATTTATCATTGGGAATCACAATGAGTGTGTCAGTGTGTTCACGCAAGGCCGCTAACCCTTCTTCCGCATTCTGCTGCCGCCGCCCAAGTTCAAACGAGAAGGGCTTAGTCACAATTGCTATTACAACAGCGCCAACAGCTTTTGCGATCTTTGCCGCCACAGAGATAGAGCCAGTTCCGGTACCACCACCCATACCTGCAGTCAGAAAAACCATTTCAGCACCCTGAAGCATCGTAACCAAATCACGAGTGCTTTCTTCGGCAGCTGTCTGGCCAACTACTGGTAAACCGCCTGCCCCCAATCCTCGGGTGGCTTTGGGTCCGAGTTGAATTTTGTTCGGAGCGAGACTCTTTGCCAACGCCTGAGCATCGGTGTTTGCAGCAATGAACATTACATCCTTCATTCCGCTTTCGATCATTCGATTGATGGCGTTTGAACCGCCACCGCCCAAGCCGAGCACAACGATCTTGGGCAGACGTACGCTAAGTGGTGTCATAGAGCTGTAAGTAGACTTAAAATTCATAGGTCCTCCAATGGCTACTAATAGGCGTCAAGGCTGATGCTCTTTACAACTTGCTCGTCTATTACGCAGCCTGCCTCGCGTAGCATATCAATATCTTGCTGGCTGAAAGCAGAATTCTCATTCCAAATGGTTACTTTTCTAGCGTTTATGGCTTCAAAAATCGAAAAACCAATGGTTGGCTTGGAATCTCTGATGATGGGACGTACCCGGTCGAAAGTATTCTCTGGTACTCCCCACTCATAGGAAGGAAGTAAAAGGTAATGGTCAATTGGGTACATCCAGTTGGCAACCTGATCTGCTATGGCATACTCCGATTTATGTTTGCGATTTTCTTCAACGCGATTCTTATATTCTGCCGTAGTGGGAGCTTTTGGATTGCCATTTTCGTCAAACCAAGCTGTTTTCCCCAGACCTTCGGTATCATTGGAGGCTAACATCCAGCATATGCAGGCTTTGACATTTTCTGGCAAGCGGATGGCTGGGCTGGATTGGTTCTGACTGCCATTGATAATGGGAACCAATTGATCGAAGCTGATAGATGGGTCTAACGCGTTTTCACGATATTTGGACGATCCGAACCAGAGCAGGAACAATTTGGGCGTGATGTGTAATGTGGAACGTACCATCTCCTGATACCATTCCCAGGTATTGAAACCAATATGATCCTCCTCACCAATTTCACACTTGCTATAGGGTAGCGGAGTCTTCCATCGCTCAGACCCACCGGCGCCCCAACTTAACGGTTTTGAGAAAGTTTGAGCACTGACAGCTAAATGGAGATTTGAAGCGAAACCAGCAGATTTGCGATGCTGTAGAAGCTGAAGAAATCTTTTTAGAAATGATAAATCCCAGTAATCACCCCCAGGTTCCAGTGCCGGGAAGATAGGCGTGAGGCCAGAACGCTCGGCCATGCGTACAAAAGGTAAATACCGATCTAGAAACCTTTCAACTAAGTCACCTTGGGACCAAGTACCATCGGACCAGGATGAACGCATGTTGGGGCTGCGAAAAAAGAGCACGTACTTGGCTCCCCATTTGGCATAGGTGTTCAGGAGGAGCTGAAGATCGACTGATCGTACCTGACCATTGATTTGGAGATCAAAATCAATAATTGGCTCAATCCCGGCTCGTAAGAGATTAACAATAAAGTCTTCAGGAATCGCCTGAGTGGCCAGACTCTTCAAAACAACCCAACTCGCATTGAGAGCGGTCAGTTCAGGCAACCATAAAGAAAGATCCTTCATCTGGTAGTGGTTTGCGTCTTGAAAATAGTGAAATCCTAATCTTTTATCCATGCTTTTAATCCTTGATCAGAAATATCCTGACATTAAAAGTGCAAGTACTATGCCAAAGATGCGGAATACTGCTATAATCTGGGCATGATTTTGATTACCGGTGGAATGGGCTTTATTGGAAATTCACTCATCCAAGAACTATCAAAAAGAAACATTCCTTTCCGATTATTAATCAACCCAGGTCAAATCCCACCAACATTTCCAAGAGAAAAAGATATTCAGGTTGCCATCAGCTCAATGGATGATGAGAGGGGAATGCGCGCAGCCATGAAAGGGATAGAAACGGTCTATCACCTTTCTGAGAATGAACGGTTAGACGCATTTGGAAATCTGGATATCGTAGATGTGGACAGTATGGGGTCTCTTACGAATGCAGCACTTTATCAAAATGTCAGACGTTTTTATTATCTAAGTCAAATTGGCGCAGATAGAGCTTCTGGGTTTTACCTATTAAAAGCAAAAGGCATTGCTGAAAATAGATTGCGTTCTTCAGGACTTAATTACACAGTATTTCGAACGAGCATGATTTTTGGTGAGGGTGATCTCTTTACAGGACAACTGGCAAAACTTATTAATAAATTTCCTTTCTTCATTCCAGTTCCTGGTGATGGCAATGTTTTGCTCCAGCCCCTTTGGGTACAGGATTTGGTTACAGCATTAACCTGGTCCCTTGGAATGCCCGTTCTCGAAAACCAAGTTGTTGAGATCGGCGGTCCTGAACATATGAGTTTTATGGAAATTCTGAAAAAGATCCAAAGGGCATTAAATATAAAGAAAAAATTTTTGGAATTCAATCCTGTGAAGAATGGATTCTTGATCCAGATAATAGAAGCAATTGTAAAAGGATTTCCTAAAGCTAACTTTTGGACTGATTATTTGGCCGAGAATAGAACATGTGATCTAGACAGCATGCCACGCATTTTTAACCTAAATCCTGCAAGGCTGCACACTAAGCTTGATTACTTAATAAAATAATCGAAAAGAGAGATTTTAATAATGAACTTCTGTATCCATGGTCATTTTTACCAACCCCCGCGGGAAGATGCAATATCAGACTTCATTCCGGATGAAATTGGGGCAGAACCTTATGCCAATTGGAATGAACGAATATTGGCTGAATGCTATGAACCCAATGCGAAAGCAGGAAATTTTGGCAGAATAAGTTTCAACATTGGTCCGACACTTTTCAAATGGATGGCAACGAGCCGGCCGGACGTTGTTGGCATGATCGTTGATCAGGAACGTGCAAATTATGAGAAGTTTGGCACAGGAAATGCCATTGCTCAAGCGTACAACCACAGTATATTACCACTGCAAAATAAAATGGATAAAATCACGCAGGTTCGTTGGGGGATAAAGGATTTTGAATTTCGTTTTGGGCACTCTCCAGAAGGTATGTGGCTGCCAGAAACTGCTGTTGACATGGAAACACTCACGGTGCTTTCGGACCTGGGAATACGCTTTACCTTTCTCGCACCATGGCAAGTTCATACCGATCATGAAAGCAGTGGACCCTTTTTAATTGCGCTCCCGGGAGAGCGCCCCCCATTTATAGTTTTTACATACGACCAAGACGCAAGCACCAAGGTTAGTTTCATTCCCAAGGCGACAACAAATGGGGATGAATTCCTTTATGATTTTGTCCGCGCCCGTTCCGGGAGGCATGTCCCGTTTGTGAGTATTGCCAGCGATGGCGAGTTGTATGGTCACCATCAACCCTTCAGAGATTATTTCCTAACTTATGTTCTTACCGAGGGTGCTTCCCGTTTCCAATTGAACCCAACATGGCCGGGACGCTGGCTGCAAGAGAACTCCGTAAAAGAATGGGGAAAAATAGTCGAAAATACGTCCTGGAGCTGCTTACACGGTGTGGAACGATGGAAAACTAATTGTGGCTGTACGCCAACGGCCTACTGGAAAGCACCTTTGCGGCATGCACTGAATGAAATTGCCGAATGGATAGATCGTGCTTATGAAGATGTACTCATTGGATATATGGAGGACCCTTGGGAACTTCGCCATTGCTATGTGGATGTTATATTAGGTCAAATTAGTATAGAAAAACTCATAAAGCAATTCTGCGGCTGCGTACTATCAGAAGAGGAAAACCAAAGAATTGCCTGGCTTCTGCGAGCGCAGTATGAACGCCAACGCATGTATACATCTTGCGGTTTTTTCTTTGACGAATTTCATCGTATTGAGCCACAAAATAACATCGCCTATGCCGCGAACGCAGTTTGGTTGACCCAGAAAGCGGTGGGTTTCGATTTTAGCCCAGCATATTCAGAACTGCTTAGCAAAGTTGGCAGTCAAAAGACAGGTCTGCGCGGGGATACTGTATTCGCGCAGACACTGATAAGGGCAAAGGCGGAAACCAGCTAATGCAGAGCTTCCATCAACTTATCCAGCTGGTATTCTGAGACCACAACAGAGTCCTCAATTTCTTTGAAAATAAAGGCCATTTTCATCATTTCTTCAGCGAAGTTCTCTTGAGCATTATCAGCGCACGCAGCCTGCAAGATTGTGAGCGCTTTCCGGAACCATAGCATTGAGTCGAATTTTTCCTGGTTGAACCAGGTAATTCCGTTATATTCGTTCACTTCGATAAAGTCACGCAGATACACATCTTCCAGCCAAGCTGACACAATAGCTCTGCAGCTTGTTTCTTCAAAATGCTTGTTAGAAGCATTGAGCATCCAGTGCAGTGCTTGGTAATTCTTCCAGGCCTCATAATCACTGTAACCGATATCACTGAAGAATTGTTTGATAAGATCCGATATCGATTTCTCTTTAAGATAGTCTGTATAAACAAATTTTGAGTCTTCTGAAACAAAGCCATGAAGTAGCGCGTACAGACACAAAACATAATGACGTCGGGGATCGTGTTTGATCCCTGCTTCCACTGCGCGTGTTATGGATCCTGCGTTTTTAAGCGAGGTCAGACCAAATTGTTCAGTAGAAGAATTTATGTTTCTAACTTGATTAATAAGGCAGTTTTGGGAAATTGAATGGACCTTATGGTGATAAATTGAACTCATTAATTGAGCGGACTGGCTACTTAATGCGTGCAGAGAATTAAATCTTTCCTCGAAAGATGTTGATTCAATATCTGGAGCAAGAAAGCTTTTTACTATTTCAATATTTATAATTTGACCCAGTGAAGAAAGCAATGGCTGAAGAATTAATTCTCTGCGAGCTTGTTCAATATCCGCTATGCCCTTCCCTTGCGTCAGATGGAAGAGTTGATGGTATTCTTCACCAGAAACAACTTTAAAATCCATAAACACATGGTGTTCATAGGCACCCAACTCAAAGTAGAAACCTTTTTCACGTACTTCCTGGAGCGGACGGATGTAATTGAGGTGGCTAATATAATCACTAAATACCAGATAGTCCCAGGGACTGCCTTCGAGCTTTAGACCACTGAAAACTTCTTTTGAAATGAGTTTAGATTCTTCTCCTTGCTTTTGCAGGAATTGAACGGAATACTTAAACCATCCTGATGAATTTCCAAAGCGGTTATTGCAGACAACCATCGCTGCCTGACCATCCTGATAATTCGTGTAGGCATATACATTTTCATCTACGCCTTGTTCAGTAATGAAGTCATACAGAAGGAAATTCTCCACATTTGCGAAGATTTTTCTTCGATGTAAGATTGGAAAGATGGTATCCTGATGGTGCCGGACCAGTCCAATATCAGGTGTTTCATCCCAGTAGGGGCGGTAGTATTCCATTCCATATTTTTCTGAGTAGCCTTCAATCTGACCATGACCAAACATAGGAAGACCTGGCATTGTGGCCATCAGTGAACAAATACAGAAATATTTATCACCCTTTCCGAATTGTTCAACGGCTGTTTTCTCGTCTGGATTATTCATAAAATTTACATAGCGTTTGAGAATTTCAGGATCGTAGACAAGCGTGTTCTTGATCAATAGCCGGTATTTATCGTTTTCTTCGTTCCGAAGCATATTCATGAAGGCGCTATTGTATACCCGATGCATGCCAAGCGTACGAACAAAATAACCTTCCATCAACCAGAAGGCTTCCGCGAGCAGGAGAGTATCCGGAACCTCTTTGGCGACTCTTTCCACAACCTCTCGCCAAAATTCTTCTGGCATTACCGAATCAAACTGCTCACGTGTCATGGCATGTTCCGCGCGGGATGGAATATCGCCGCCTGTGCCAGGTTGAGGAAACCAAAGCCGCTGAAAATGTTTCTTAGTCAGTGTCATGGCCGCATCGAATCGTATAATCGGGAATCGCCTGGCTACTTCAAGAATTGTTTGGATTACTGCTTCGCGAACTTCTGGCATGAGGTAGTTTAATTGGGCAGTATCGTTCCAGGGCATACTTGTACCGTCGTTTCCATGGTAGATATAGCGGGTTTGACCATTGGAATGATTGTATAGTTTAAAAACAACCGCCGCGTCTTCACGGGAATAGTAATGGTCTTCGAGATTAATACTAATATTAGGGTAGCGCGAGAGTTCAGGTCCATTGAAGCTGTAATTCGGGAAGGGAGAATAATCTTGTGAAATAAACCACTCCGGATGATCATAAAGCCAATCGGAATCGATACCCATATGGTTGGGAACCATGTCAGAAGCCAAGCGGATCCCTCTTTTACCACAGCGTTCGCTGAGATTATAATAAGATTCTTCTCCTCCCAACCTGGCAGCAATCTGGTAATTCCGGAGCGAGTACGCTGATGCGACAGCATCGGGATTCCCGCAAAGTTGCTTGATGGTTTTGGAGGCTTCGGAACGTTCCCAAAGCCCAATCAACCATAGTCCGGTAAAGCCCCACCTCACGAGTTCATCGAGAGTTTCATCTGGAATTTGATCAAGTCGATCGATCTGCCGCTGAAATTGTCTGGAGAGTTGGTTTAGCCAAACATAACTGTTCTTGGCAATCATTACCACGCGGGGCATCCAGTCAGAATCTGGACTGAAGCGTTCAAGTTGGAGCAATCCGTCAAGTGCGTCTTTGGAATAATCTGGGACAAGAGTGGGTCCTGGTCCAAGAAAACTGGCTTTTTGTTCTTCCATAAGCATATCAAGGCTTCCAAGCAAGCGCAGCAGGCGGTCTCCTAATAAATATCCCCAATGTTCTCGAATATAAGACAATTGACCTGAAAGTGATTTTGGTTCGACAATTGCCGGTGTTCGAAGCATTGAAACCAGATCTTGGTCTTCTGGACCAAAGCTGGATTGTTTTCTAAAGAAAACCTTTATACCATCGATAATTGATGAATAAGCTGTGGTTTTCTTTAGGTCGGAATCAGAAAACAATTCATCAAATGGGTCAGCGGCTGTATTTACATTTGTTAGCCAGGTCATGAGCATTTCTTCGAGTACAACTTCCTGATTTGGCACCCCATTTGTCTGACCATTGAGGTAATCTAATTCACTGCATTGCTGTTGGAAGACCTCAACAGGGGGATAAAGATTGGTAAATTTAAGAAGCGTACTTTCAAGTCGCTCTTTACCAACCTTATCGGCTAATTCCTGATAAAGGTCTGACTGAAGCCGTTTGCCATTCTCTTTATAGTATTCATATACAACGATATGGAAGATTTCATCAATCATTCCTAACGCATTTAGTTCCCCAGGAGAGACGTAAGCCGGTTTCTGGCTCTGTATTTTGCGGATATCATTCATTTGTTTAGCAAATTGTCTGGCTGCTTGAAAATTAGCAAAAACAACATTGCCAGTGGATGCAAATAATCGCTTATCAAATTTATATTTTTCGCGGGAAGATCTGGAAATGTGAAATTCCATATTGAGAAACTCCTTATTAGGCTTCAAAGAGCTGAAATTGATTATTTCTCTGAGTAGATTTTATCACTCACGCACAAGAATATGCGTGGTGATGTTTGATCCAGATCCGCCAATGTTCTGCGCCATGCCCACGCGGGCATTTTCTACCTGAGTGACACCCGCATCCCAGCGCAACTGTTTGGTAACTTCTACAAGCTGATAGACTCCTGTTGCACCCACCGGATGTCCTCTTGCTTTAAGACCACCAAACGTGGAGACAGGTATATCGGAATCAAAGCGGATTTTGCCTTCATTGGCTAGTTTAGGTGCCTCGCCAGGAGCGCAAAAGCCGGATGATTCAAGGGAAAGGGCTGCCATAATGGAAAATGCATCGTGTGATTCAAACAAATTGATCTGTGATGGTATAAGACCGGCCTGAGAATAAGCTTGTTTGGCAGAGAATTCCGCAGCTTGCAGCCACGTTGGATTTTTCCGGGCTTGTACTGAGATCGTGTCTGTGGCTGAAGCTGATCCTACTACACGGATTTTTGTTTGAGAATCGCGGGAGTCTGAGGTGAGGATAATCGCAGCAGCGCCATCACCGATAGGCGAGGCATCCATAAGGTTAATAGGGTTGCTGATCATGCCTGCAGAATTGTAATCCTCGACGTTAATGGCTTTCTGAAAACGTGCATAGGGGTTATAGATCCCATTTGAGTGGGCGTTAATTGAAAACGCAGCGAAATCTTCGTTTTTCCATCCGTATTCATACATATAGCGCTGCATAACAAGCGCGTTAATAGAAACAAACGACAACCCAAATTCGAATTCGAGTTCTGCGTCGGCAGCTGTTGCTAGCGAGGCGGTAATTTCTGAAGAAGGAGAATCTGTCATTTTTTCAACGCCTACCACAAGAGCAGAATCCAATTCACCTGCCGCGATGGCAAGCAATGCGCTTCGGAATGCCATGGCACCGGAACTACAAGCTGTTTCGACACCGAGACTTTCCTTTTTACTAAAACCAAGCCAATCTGCGAGCAGATTGCTAAATTGAAATTGTTTATTGGCACTACCTGCCATCATATTCCCCACAAAGATTGCCTGAGGATAACCTTGCCCCCAATCTTCCATGGCAGCCAAAGCCGCATCCCCGGCAATTTCTTTGATAGATTTATCCCAGTGTTCCTGAACAGGAACCTGGCCGATGCCTGATACAAACACATTGTTCATAGATACCTCAATATCAAACTTAGTTTAGCGGGAAATACTCTCAAAACCTGTCAAATCGCATAAAGCAATCTGAAAAGCGCATAGATTAAAGGTATTCTTCAATAACAGGCATCGTAAGAAGGTGAAATGCGAGAGCTTCGAGATCTTTAGCCTTCTTGGAACTCCCAAGTTTAGCCAATATATCATCCAGACGGGTACTTATCACAGGGTCGTTGTTCAAGTATTCGTATGGATTGACTGTGCCACTAAAGAGTGCTTCCAAACCCAAGGCATTGTACAATTCACTGACCATTCCATAACTCCATTGGTCAGAAACCTTTAATTCATCTGCCAAATCACGCCTTCCTACAGAAAAAATTATAGCGAGGCGGGCAATCTCAGATTGGCGTTCTGTTAATCCAGGAAAAGTACGGCTGCTGACAATGATGTATGGTTTCTCAAAACGGCAACCTTTCAACATTGCTTGGTCAAACATGGTCTGCGTGAAAACCCTTTTTCCATCCATTGCATAAGTTATCGCCCACGTGAGAGAAGTGGACACCTCAGATTTCTTTAAATAGCCAGCTAAGTGGTCAGGATTGAGCTTGGGAATCACATTTGCGTCAAACTTTGAGCCCAACAGAATCAGTTTGGTTGGCGATTGCGCATTTTCTTCAACGTATATTTCATCAAGCAAACTTGGATATTCATTGTAGGAATCCAAATCAACTAACAGAAAATCTACTTTTTGGTAACATTGGGACTGGAAACTCAGGTAATCCTCACTACAGGTAAATTCGGAAACTACTCTTGTACGCCAATCCCGCACAACAAGAAGTGACATCCAGTTACGCGCGAAATCATCGTCACTCATGATAGAAACCAAGATATCTCTTGCCATGTTTCACCTCAATAGTTCAAATTATGATGAATTATAATTCCTGACGGATTTAATCTAAACATAACGAACAAGCGAGAAAAAACATGGTTAGAAATATTGCTGTTTTGACAAGTGGCGGGGATGCCCCTGGAATGAATGCCGCAATACGATCCGTTGTAAGATGTGGGATAGATAAAGGATGGAATACCTTTGGGGTGCGAAATGGCTATAAAGGACTTATTTCTGGAGCCATTGAATCTATGAACACCCGGGATGTCGGCGGAATACTTCAAAAAGGTGGCACCATGTTGGGAAGTGCCCGCTGCCCTGAATTTGAAACTGTCGAAGGCCGCAAAACAGCTATTAGGAATTTGAATCAACACGGAATTGATGCTTTAGTAGTGATAGGAGGCAATGGTTCGCAAGCGGGTTCTTACGAACTGAATGAAATGGGTTTTCCCGTTGTTGGAATTGCTTCCACTATCGATAACGATTTGATGGGTTCAGACATCACCATCGGTGTTGATACAGCTCTGAATATTGCCCTTGAGGCTATCGACCGCCTCAAAGTGACCGCCTCTTCACATCAGAGGGCTTTTATTGTTGAAGTGATGGGCAGAAAATGCGGCTATATAGCACTGATGTCTGGGCTTGCCGGTGGTGCTGAAGCCATCACCCTGCCTGAAATCTCTACTGACCCAGAAGATATTGCCACTGCAGTTCAGGAAGCCTATGTGAACGGCAAGTCGCATGCTTTGATAGTTGCCGCTGAAGGCGCGGAATACAATGCGGCAAAACTGACTGAATTCTTTTACGATAACAAGGAACGGCTTGGATTCAGCATTCGCTCAACAATATTGGGGCATGTGCAGCGAGGCGGCGCTCCTGGAGCATTTGACCGTATACTTGCCAGCCGGCTGGGACAGGGAGCAATTGAAGCAATCGCGGAAGGTGAATTCGGAATTCTGATTGGAATGAATAAGCGTGAAGTCAGTCGGACACCTCTGTCTGATATTGTTGGCAAAACAAAAGGTGTTGATGCTGACATTTTAAGGCTGGCAAGGATATTGGATTAATCTGGCTTCCAGTTGAGATAAGCATCGATAAATCCATCTATTTCGCCGTTGAGAATCGCAGTTGTGTTTGAAGTTTCATAATCAGTACGGTGGTCTTTAACCATCTGATAGGGATGAAGCACGTAAGATCTGATCTGACTTCCCCATTCGATTTTTTTAAATTCCCCCTTAATTTCTGAAACTTCTTCCTGATGAGCCTGTTGCTGAAGCTCATAGAGTCTGGAGCGCAGTACCTTCATGGCATTTTCACGATTCTGAGTCTGAGAGCGCTCGTTTTGACAGGTAACGATTAACCCGGAGGGGATGTGTTTAATCCGTACGGCAGTCATGTTTTTCTGAACATTCTGCCCACCGGCACCGGAGGATTTATAAACTTCGATTTCAATATCATCGGCGTTAATCTCAACGTAGCTGCTATTATCCATTTCTGGTAATACTTCCACCATCGCAAAAGAGGTGTGCCGGCGATGCGCTGCGTCAAAGGGGGAAAGCCGTACAAGGCGGTGAACGCCCTTTTCAGAACGCAGATAACCGTATACCAGATCACCGGATATAAGATATGTTGCAGATTTAATCCCAGCCTCTTCCCCCATAGTGCGATCAAGTAATTCAAGATTAAAACCGCGCAGCTCTGCCCATCGCAGATACATCCGTTCAAGCATACTTGCCCAGTCCTGTGATTCCGTCCCCCCGGCTCCCGCATGAATGGAGAGGAGGGCATTATTTCGGTCGAATTCACCTGAGACAAATAACTCAGTTTGCTTTTGGGCGAGGAGTTTCTCAAGATGGACTACCTGAGATGTGATTTCATCAGTAAGAGAGCCATCATCAAGCTCATAGAGTCCGCTCAAAGCGTCGACCCCAGAAGCGATCTGATCCCAGTCATCCAACATGCGATTCAGGTCGGAGATTTTCTTCATCACCACCTGCGCTTTTTCAGGGTCTCCCCAAAAGGCAGGATCTTCGCTTTGTTTATGGAGGTTTAAGAGTTCTGAGCGCTTTTTAGGGAGGTCAAAGATGCTCCTGGAGGGTGCGGGATTGTGTTTCGAGTGAACTGATTCTGTCAGAAAGGTCAGACATTTTTACTCCGGTATTATTGATAAAAGATGCTCTTTACAAACGAGCTGCGGTCGAATAATTCAAGATCTTCAAGCTTTTCACCCAAGCCTGCGTAGATCACAGGCAAGCCCAACTGATTTTTGATGGCAAAAACCATACCGCCTTTAGCACTGTTATCCAGTTTTGCAAGAATTGCGCCATTTAGCTTGACAGATTCGCCAAAAGATTTAGCCTGACGAAGTGCATTTTGTCCGGTAGTGGAATCAAGCACGATCCAGGAATAATGAGGCGCGCCAGACAATGCCTTGTTTGCGACACGATGGACCTTCTTGATTTCTTCCATCAGGTTATAACGGGTGTGCAAACGGCCGGCTGTGTCAATGAGAATGACATCAACACCCCGTGCGATGCCAGACTTGATACCATCGTAGGTGACCGCGCCAGGATCGCTATCCTGAGATGACATGACGATAGGCGCGTCCACTCTTTTTGCCCAAATATCAAGTTGTTCAATCGCAGCTGCACGGTAAGTATCTGCCGCAACGAGAAGCACGCTTTTACCCATCTTTTTATAGCGAGAAGCCAACTTGCCAATTGAGGTGGTTTTACCGGAACCGTTGACACCAGTCAACATGATCACAGTCGGTTTATATTCGAAATTTGGTTCGGCAGGCTCGTCAAGGAGCTTTAACATTTCGGTTTCCATCAGCTCCTGAAGTTGGGACATCTTCGTCAGCCCTAATTCGTCCACTTTGTCCTGACAGATATCCAATAATTCCAGCGTGGTCTCTGGTCCAATATCAGCCTGGATAAGTAGCTCTTCAAGTTCATCAAAACTGGACTCGTCAATTTCGCTCACGCCGAAGAAGTTGGCAATTTTTCCAAACGTTACCTCACGGGTTTTACTGAGGCTGTCACGCCATTTCTTAAATACATTATCCATAGTTTAGGATTATATCATTTGAGCTTTTGCTGGCTGGCCAGCTGCCCACAGCCGGCATTGATTTCGATACCGCGGCGAAAGCGGACGGTCGTTCGTATACCATGATGAACCAAAATATCGCGGAAGTCCTGAACACGCTCTTGGGGGGAACCGGGTGTGGGGTACTCCTGACTTGCATTTAGGGTTATCAGGTTTACGATAGTGAGCATACCTTTAACCAGATTAGCAAATTCGTGCGCTAAAATATCTGAATCATTTACACTATTAATTAGAGCGTATTCGAATGTTAGTTTCCTGTTTGTCATTGCGATGTATTCCCGGCAAGCTTTCATCAAAGCAAAAAGCGGATAGATCCGGTTTGCCGGAAGCAATTGGCTGCGCAGTGTATCATTGGGAGCGTGAAGAGAGATAGCAAGATTGACCTGAGGATGGTCTTTACCGAATAAAAAGATTTTAGGAATAATACCCACCGTGCTGACTGTTATATGACGGGCACCCAGACCAATCATCTCCGGATCTGATATGGAATAAAGTGAATTTGATACATTTGCGTAATTAAGAAATGGCTCTCCCATGCCCATATAGACAATATTTCTCAAAGCTTCTCCCTCATCACGCAATTTGCGTTGGAAGTAGAGGATCTGAGCTAAAATTTCGCCGGATGTCAGGTTTCGCGTAAAACCCATCTGACCTGTTGCGCAAAAAACACAACCCATCGGGCAGCCAACTTGCGTGGAAACACACAACGTATTCCGCCTTTCGAATCGCATCAAAACAGATTCAATCGTTGCTCCGTCCTGAAGCTTGAAGAGTAATTTCTCTGTTAGTTTGTCTTTTGTGGCGATATGGTTTTCAACTATTAGTGGGTTTATGACAAATTTGTTATCCAATTCCTGTCGCAGTAGGACAGGGATATTGGCGAATTCCCAAAAGTCAGTGTAAAGCTTTTGGTAGATACCATTTAGAAGTTGTTTGGTACGAAAAGAAGGCTGACACATCTCCTGTAATAATAAAGAAAGATCATTCTTACTTAAATCTAGGATGTTCTTTTTATCCATAAAGCAATTGAGTTAAGTCAGGTGCGACGATGTCAGGTTTAGGTTCCCATTTCTGTAGCTGTTGAGGGTTAGTTACTCCTGAAAGAACCAATCCTGAAAGGCAGCCAGCCGCCTGAGCCCCAGCGATGTCGGTCTCTAGCCGGTCACCTATCCCCATGGCTTCAAAAGGCTGAAGGTTCATACGATTAAGCGCTTCCAGATACATGTAGGGGGAAGGTTTTCCGATAACAAGAGGCTCTCTTCCGCCTGCAGTCATTACAGCGGCAACGACTGTTCCAGCTCCCGGGTAAAGACCGTCCGGCATAGGGAAGGTCGCATCGGTGTTGGAAGCAATGAATGGAACTCCTGCCTGAATCAGAAGACCGGCATTGGCGATTTTTTGATAGGTGAGCCCATGGTCTAATCCAACTACCACTGCACCGGCTCGTTGCTTCTCCTCAACCGGAGCAATTAGGAATCCCTCCGCCATCAGGCGAGCTTTAAGAGAATCGGTTCCTACAACATAAAGAGGCAAATCTCGTGAAAAGTGACGGGAAAGATAGAGAGCTGTCGCGTCTGCGGAGCCCATAATGTGATATGGATCTATTTCAACGCCTAATGAACGAAATTTTATGACGTAGTCTTCCACAGTACGCATGGCGTTATTGGTTACTGCCATGTAATCAAGACCGAGAGTTGTGAGGCTATCAAAAATGAAAGGGAGATCCCCGATGGGTTCTGTGTCTTTCCACAGAACCCCATCCATGTCTAAGATGACCCCTTTTAGCTGGGGAAAACGATCTCGCAGGCTCATTGACTATTACTTTGACGGTGGTTGAAGAACCTTGTCTACAAGTCCGTACGTGACAGCCTCAGTTGCGGTCAGGAAGAAGTCACGGTCGGTATCGCGCGCGATTACTTCTATGGGTTGTCCTGTCGCATCAGCAAAAAACTGGTTGAGTTCTTTCCTAAGGCGCAGAATTTCCCGCGCCATGATTTCGATGTCGGTCGCCTGACCTTCAGCGCCGCCAAGAGGCTGGTGCAGGTGAATAGTGGCATGGGGAAGAGCGTATCGCTGACCTTTAGCGCCACCGGCTAATAGCACAGTACCGAAGCTGGCAGTAACTCCCACAGCGACAGTACTGATCTTGTTTGGAATCATCTGCATAGTGTCTAAAATGGCCAGTCCGGCGTAAATAGATCCACCGGGTGAATTAATGTACATCTGAATGCTTTTGTCTGGATCTTCTCGGCTAAGATATAGCAATTGCGCAACAACGAGGTTTGCAACCTGATCATTGATGGCGGAGCCCACAAAAACAATGCGTTCTTTCAGGAGGAGTGAATAAATATCATATGCTCTTTCAACATTTCCGGAGCTTTCAACCACCATTGGTACAACAGATTTAAAAGGTTCCATTATTATTTCCTTTATTCACTTTTTGTTCCAAACAAGTTTACAGAGTAAGTATTTGAAAATTGTTGGAATATGATCAATCCGATTTCTTTGCTTTAGTTGGTGCCGGCTTGCGTATGGGTTCTGCGTCTTCATTAATAGCTGATTCTTCTGCAATGTTGACCTTTTTTGTAGTCTTTTTACGCTTTGGCTTAGCTTCATCATTGTTTTCGAGCTCATCCTCTGCGGTATCTGAGGCAGGAACAGCGGATGGATCAGCAATGGAAAGC
Source organism: Anaerolineaceae bacterium (assembly GCA_040772525.1). Taxonomy (GTDB): domain Bacteria; phylum Chloroflexota; class Anaerolineae; order Anaerolineales; family Anaerolineaceae; genus Mesolinea. The sequence continues at coordinate 1,937,951 of JAXGXZ010000001.1, forward strand.
AGTTTAGATCTTATGGCGCCTTCCAGAGCACGGTTAGCTGCTTCCATGGTAACGGTCTCAGAAAACTTTTTCTGGCCTAATTCTTTTTGCATGGCGTTGAATTCGCCACTGGCGAATAATTGATTTACCAACTGAGAGATTTCATTTTCGAGAGCTTCATTTTCAACTTTAATGTCGTATTCTTTTCTGAGAGCGTCCATCACCAAGGAACGTTCCAAGCGGTTGAGAGCTGCCGGCTTGACTTCTTTTTCAATAAATTCTTCACGGCTTGTTTTGCGTATTTTGAGATAGAGGTCCAAGTCAATCTTGCTGTGGGAAAGATCGTGTTCAATGCGATGTAAAACCTGTTCTTCTTCCTGTGCAAGCATCTGGGGAGGATATTTGATGGAGGCGCGCTCGCGTAATTCATCAATAAGAGAAAGATAGTATTCTTCATCATAGGATTTTTTGGCGTCATCCTCCAGCCTCGTGCGGACGAAAGCTTTTAATTCGTCCACAGTTTCAAAGTTGCCCAAATTATTAAGATATTCCGGTGTTAGTTCAGGGAGTTCCAGCCCCTTGACACTTTGGATGTCCAGATTGAAATGAAGCTTCTTACCAGCGAAATCTTCATCGATATGAGAGGTGGGGAATTCATGGGTGAAATCCAGCTTTTCACCTTCTTTGTGACCAATTAAGCCGCGCGCAAAGCCTTTGTACGGCCATTCAGCATCACGTTCCTCAGTCTTGGAGGGAATAAGCACTTGATGAGGTCGTGACTTGATTACTTTCGGATCACTCCCGTCAGCGGGGTTCAAATCATCCGCTGCCAAATTGAAATAAACAACATTGCCTTCCGCTGCCGGACTGGTGAGCGGAACAATGGCAGCCGTTTCACGGCGAGTTTGGGTTATAAAGTTAGCAACCTCTTCTTCAGAAACTTCAGTCGGTTTATAGGTTCTATTAAGGCTTTCTACATCCTTTAATACTGTTTCTGGCTCCAAGGGTATTGTGAATTCGAATACAGGAGGTTTTTCACTCTTGATGGAGTCCAGATTGCCAGGACCCCAGGGCTTGATGTTTTCAGCTTCCAATACCTTCGGATAGGTATCATCCAGTAGCAGTTCCAAAGCTTGTTGTACCACTGCGCCTTCACCCACATGGGAAAGAACCATGTGATAGGGCGCTTTTCCGGGTCTGAAACCAGGGATTTTGGTAGTGCGTGAAATTTTTTTGGCAGCACGCTGTTTGAATTGCTCAAATAATTCTTGTTCTACTTCTGCAGTCACCTTCACTTGGTGATCTTCGGTGAACGACTTCTCAATTTTCAAGGGTTACCTCACTCAATTTAATTATATAAATGGGGAAAGAGAGGCTCGAACTCTCACGCGTCGCCGCACATGATCCTAAGTCATGCCTGTCTGCCAATTCCAGCACTTCCCCGGCGCGTTGATTATATATGAGAGAAGAATGAGCGTCAATAAATCAAAAAATCGATAGGTTTGAATTGGAATTCATATGGCAAGGAATAATAATGCGCGTAGCCATATACAGATGATTGAATCAATACAAAGAGGAAAGAGACAATCAAACTATATTGACAGGGCTAGTTGCAGAATCCCGGTCTGGCTCCATTCCTGCAGGGTGGGGGAGTCAATTCCAAAAGGCAGAAAAACAGAAGCACTGGTTTTAGCAAGAAGTTCAATGTATTTAGCCTTGTCCAACCTGGCGGGATCAAAAAAATCGCCAGTATCCCAGGCGAAAACATCTGGCTCTCCGGTCGTAAAGAGAAAGCGGATGCGCATCCCAGGCCGGACAGAAATGCCAGCCGCTTCAAGCTGGCGTGCTGCCCGGACTGAAGCAGTTGTGACTTTATAGGCATCTAAAGCATAGCTTATTTTTCCGTTAATAACGAGTTGGTCTGGTCTTACATTGCCAGACCTGAGCTGAACGAGAGCGTCATAATACAGTTTGAAGGCTTGTATAAGGGCCTGAGGCAGTTCAGCGCGTGTGGTTGCTTGCCCAATCGTATGGATCATACCCTTTGCACGTCTGCGATCCAAAGGGGTGTATCCCGGCGGCGCGATTCCAATCCGCGCATTTTCACCTCACCACTCTGAAAGACACCGAAATAGCGGTTGGCAATCGGAATGCGCGCGTCGGTTTTGGAAGGTAAAAATGCCACCCAGCGAAAAATCCCATCCAGGTTGATAGTCAAGCCAGTACGCAGCAGGATCTTTTCTAATAATTCGCTAAAATGCTCAGGCCGGTTAGCCCCTTTGCGTTTGACGCAAAGTGAGTCTACGTACATATGCAACACTTCAAAGCCCTCCGCCTCGGCAACTTCTTTGGCACGCAGCAAAACCTCCCGGCCGCCTTTGGTGACAGCCTCATGGGCTTCAATGCGGCCGTAGCGCGCGTTTTTATAGCCTAAAAAGCCAAAGCAAACCACCAAAAGCCATTTAAGCGCCTGGGAACGTGCCTTAAGGGTTCCTGCCATAGGGTGCTCCGGCGGATAGATACGGGTAAGTTTTTTAAGGCTGACGCGTTTGTCGTAAAGCGGTCTGAGCGTAAGCGGAATCACTCCTAGCTCTTCGCTGGCGGGCTCCAGAAGGTCTGGCAGAGGTACTTCAGGCGAAATGTTGCCTTTGATGATGACTGCCGGATACATGGAGACGAAGTCAATTTCTGCTACGTCAGTGTGCAGCCCAACTTTGGGTTGGTAAACCATACCGCCGCGGTCGGACTGGATCAGCTGCATGCCGGTTTTGAATTCCTCGACCTGCCGTTTCTGATAGGGCACAAGTACATCCTTTTCCAACGCGGTGATAACCTGCATGGCAGAGATACCCTGCCCGGGCGAAACACGCGCAGCTTTTTCAATCGGCAATGTGGTTACACGGGCCATTTCCAATGTGCCAGCCAAGCTGTAATCGGACCACATCATAGCGGATTTACGATCAATGTGACAGCGGCCGAACAGATGGGCTTCTTTCGGGCGGTAGATGATGTGGCCATACGAAAAATAGGAGGTCTCTTTTTGCCGGCGCACTGCTCTGCCGGGGTCGCGATTGAGCGCGAGCGTCACCTTGGCGGTATCGGACTGCGCAAGTAGAAAAGGAATTACCCAGACATCCCCCCAATCTGTCACAATGATATCAGGATCATACTCCTGGAGAATATTATCAATTGCGCGTAGCCATAATCGACTATCCAATTTCAAATCAACAAAATAACACAAACGGTCAGACCGAACATTCAAAACCGTCACCAGAGTCCGCGAGGGTTCCGTGTTTGGTACGATCTCGAGAATACGCAGCGGGGGCATGGCGGGCATCAGATCCCAGCGCGAGTTAAGCGGCCGAATTCCTTGAATTTGGTTCTCCGCATTGGCTGTCAGCTCGCACAAAGCCAAAGGGAAAGCACCATAGCGGGCAATATAGCGGGATTGGATGGTTATGTCGGCATTGTACCACCTGAGGGTAGGGTACTCCTGCTCCAACTGATGAAACAGCTTCACCTGGGCAGCCGGAGAGTTCATGCTGATCTCCATCACATCCACCGGATCGGCCACGAAAACATCCTGCTTCTGGATGCGGCGAAGCGCGGTAACGTCTTCGCGGCCGTGCAATTGCTTCCACAGACGTCGGAGTTCGCTGTGGTCACCGGCAGCATAGAAGATTACGGGGAATAACTGGGTAAAACAAACCCGGCGGTCATCGGTTTCGGAGATAAACCAAAGATTTATCCCGTCCTGCTGGTTGACATATAAGTCCAGAAGCCAACCGCGAAAGGTTTCAGCGCTCATGGAGCCTCCTCAAATTTGGCATAGGAAAGCGAAATAGCAGGCTCAGGCAGCGCTTCCGGCTGAATATTGCTGTGATTGGTCTGCATTTCCTGTGTTCCCGGCAATGTAGAGGCAACTGAGGCGTTGAGCAGCTCTAAAAAATGCTCTTGTTTGTCTGTTTGTACCGATGCGTCTACGTCGACCTGCAGATTAATCTGCTTCTGAACAGCCTTGAGCTGTTTGTACATCTCGAGCATGATGGCAATCAGGTACATATCCAGCGGATATAGGTTGGAGGCATAGGATGCTTCTGCCAGGTGAAAGCGCGAAAACACCAGCAATTCGTCCAGCAAAATCTGGTCTTCGCGGCGCAGGGCGCGCTCAAAACGCTTGAGAGCAGCTTCTTCCTGCTGCCAGGTTTGCGTAATGGAGGCGATGGTGCGGCCCATAAGTCAACCTTTAAGCAAAAAGGGCTGGCTGCAGTCCATGAGCTGCGGACAATGGCAGCGGTTCTTCCCAGTAGAAGTCTACTGACTTCTGCAGCTGTTCCATTAAGATCTTCCGGGAGATGGCAATGGCAGGGATGGGGCGCCCGCTGATAATCACCGGCGCATATTGACTAAGGTGACTCAGGCAGACAATTGAACGGGTCAGTAGTTTTTGCGCGTCCGGAAGTTTAATGTCCTCATCCAAAAAGGTTGCCAGAAGATCCAGGATGATCAGAGGCTCTCTGGGCGGGTTGGCTGAGACAGATTCCAACATGGCCAGCACCTGAATGCAGGTGAAAGCACGTGAGAGGTGCATGTGCCCGAGGACTGCCATCGGATCATGCGTGTAGGAGCGAATAAGTTTGGCAACAGTATACATGTTGGAGCGATTGCCACAATCCAGAATGGTAAGATGCGCTTTGAGCCCTAACAAGGCAATCAGCTGAAGCATCTTCTCAGACATGGCATGCTGCCCAACTACAAGATAAGTCTGATTGGGCAAAGCCCCTTCGAAAGGAATGAGGGCAAAATCCGTTTGCATGTTCGTCATGTTCGTATTATATAGAATATTTGTTCTATGTCAAGATAAACAGAATATTTTATCTATAATTCAGTTTTTTGTATCACTAACAACTCCGGTTAGATATAGATAGGACGAACAGGGCAGGGTGTGGGTATAATTGCGCAAAAATTAGGCGGTAGAGTCATTTGAGTATCAAAACAACAGAAAGTGGTTCAACGCTGCGCAATCGGCTGTGTAAATCGATTATATTGGCCATAAGACGTCTGATGGAGCAATCCAAGCCTAATGCGCTCAGCATGGATCTGGCGGCATTTGTCGTGTTAGCTCTTGAGAAGATCAGTGAATCGATCGATCTTAGCGCGACTGCCTGGGAGAAGCGTGATTACTGGCTCAAGGCAGACCAATTACGACAGGAATGGCTATGGGCAGACCAAGCCTGCCAGAAATTGGAAAAAGCACTTCAAGCCCGGGACTGGGCGCAGATTGCGCAGGAAATGGTCATCGTAATGACGCGACTGAGTAAGGTCCAGGTGAGCAAAAACAATCGCTTGGGCGAACCCTGGTTGGGTGCTTGGGAAGTTTTCACCAAACGCTTCACTAATTCCCGATAAAACACAAACAAGAGCAGGGTTTCGAAAGGGGAGACACATCTTGATTAATATTTAGTGTTAGGTTATGATAAGTATCATTATCATAAGCATAATTATTGAAGAAGAGCCAGTACAAGCAAGCTGCCCATTCATACGCGAGGAAATACTAAATGTCTGAAGTAATAACGATTGCACAAGTTATCCAGGATTATCTAAACTCAGTACAACTTTCCCGGTCACCCAATACTGCACGCACCTACCGAAATGCTATGGCTTTGTTTAGTGAAATCCTGACACAAAACAAAATTGATGTGGAAAGACAACCGGTCACTGATCTAAAGGAAGATGCCGTTATATGGATGGCAAATGCTTTAAAAAACCACTCGGCGTCCACGGAACAATGCTACCTGACCTCAACCGTTGGTCTATACGAATACATTGCAGGAGAAAACATCACATCCATCAATCTGACTAGAGTGCGCCTGCTTATCAAACAGCGTGCACGGCGACCAGGAATACGGCTCCCGCAGTTCCCTAAGGTAGACATTGAAACTGTACTGAAATACGCCGAAAACCTTCATAAAGCTCCGGTTGAGGATGAAACTGCCAGGCTGATCAACATGCGCGACCGGGCTTTCCTGATCACACTTGCCGATACCGGTTTACGTGTGCATGAAGCATGCAAGCTGCGCCGTGGTGACATTGATTGGAATGAAAGCCGGGCAATAATTATTGGTAAAGGGAATAAAGAAGCTGTTTTGCGTTTCTCTCTGCGAAGCTTGCAGGCAATCAAGGATTACCTGAGAGTTCGGTCGCCGAGCGATGGCGTCAGCGGTAAAGCACTTGGAGCGCTTCCGCTCTTTTCGCGGCATGATAAAGCTGCTGGAAAAAAAGTACTGCCAATTTCTACAACTACTGGCAGAGAAATAGTCAATACACGCGTTAGAGAGGCTGTAGGTGAAGAAGGCGTTGGAACCATTACACCTCATTCCTTTCGACACTATTTTGTAACCACCATTTTAATGACTTCCGGCAACCTAAAATTAGCTCAGGAGCTTGCAAGACACACAAACATAGCGGTTACACAGCGGTATTCCCATTTATCAGATGAAGAATTGGATAAAAAGTATCAAGAAATCTTCGGATGAGGCGCTTTGTAGTATTATATTTTTGACTAATTTATCGTCATAAAAAGGAGAATATGTCCGACTTGCGCATCCACTCTCACCCAATTCTTGAGGAAGCAACAGAACCATCAATTGATTTTTACTGGAAAGGACAAAAATTACGGGCAAGACCCGGAGAAATGATCTCATCGGCACTTTTTGCCAATGGTGAAAAGATCTTCGGCCATCACCCAAAGGATAATTCCGCTCAAGGTATTTTCTGTGCAAACGGTCAATGCTCTCAGTGTCTTGTAATCGTAGACGGTCTGCCAGTAAAAGCCTGTATGACGCCCGTAACACAAGGAATAAAGGTCTCGCCGCTTGATGGATTGCCCACTTTACCGAAAGAACTGCCATATCATCAAGCGGTCTTCCCTCCCACCCCACGTATCGAAACTGAGGTCTTAATCATCGGCGGCGGACCTGCAGGACTATCTGCAGCGATTGAATTAGGAAAACTGGGTGTTAATTTGCTCCTGGTGGATGATAAAACCCGTTTAGGCGGTAAATTAGTGCTTCAAACGCACCGGTTTTTTGGCTCAAGCGACGCGGTTTATGCCGGAACCCGTGGCATTGATATTGCCACTAAGTTAGAGAGAGAAGCGCGAAACTTCCCATCTAACCATATTTGGACTAATTCTACAGCGGTCGCAATTTTTGAAGACAGGTCCATAGGAATCCTGAAGGACAATCAATCCTATCAATTGGTCATACCCAAAATCTTGCTTGTCTCCAGCGGTGCACGGGAGAAAAGCCTTGCTTTTCCTGGAAATACGCTGCCCGGCATCTACGGCGCGGGGGCGTTTCAGACTCTGGTTAATCGAGATCTGGTAAAACCCTGCAGGAACCTTTTTATTATTGGCGGTGGTAATGTCGGTTTAATCGCCGGATATCATGCCATCCAGGCAGGTATCAATGTTGCCGGATTGGTTGAGGCAGCCCCTCAATGCGGGGGTTATAAAGTTCATCTTGATAAATTATCCCGTTCCGGTGTTCTCATTCTGACCTCTCACACAGTAATTAAAGCGAATGGTCGTGATCAGGTTGAGAGTGTGGTCATAGCAAAGGTTGATAACCATTTTAATCCCATTTCAGGTACTGAAAGGACCATTGAATGTGATACTGTTCTTATCGCTGTCGGTCTGGACCCAGTAGATGAATTCTTCAAAAAGGCCAAAGAGGTTGGTCTGCCGGTATACTCTGCCGGAGACGCTCAGGAGATAGCAGAAGCTTCGGCAGCAATATTTTCTGGAAAGATTGTTGGCAATGAGATTGCCAGAGCTTTAGGGGGCCTTACCGATGATATCCCACAAGAATGGATCAATTTTGAAAGGGTTTTGAAGTCCAAACCAGGAAGCATCCATGAAACCAAGCTTTCCTTTGAATATAAGGATGTGTATCCGGTCATCCACTGTACTCAGGAGATACCGTGCGACCCATGTTCCAATGTTTGCCCTAGAAATTTCATTAAAATCGATAAACAGGAGGATATCCGATCAATTCCGAAATTTGTCAAACCGGACGATAAAAACTGTATTGCCTGTTTACGTTGTGTGGCAGTATGCCCAGGGCTTGCGATAACGCTGGTCGATTTCCGAAAAGGAAATGGTTCCGCGCTCGTTTCTCTGCCATATGAGCAAGATATCAGTAAATTAAAAGTTGGACAGACTATTGATCTTACAGATGTGAATGGCGAACTTATCACATCCCTGCCAATCCAAGAAATAAAAAAAGTCCCTGGTTTCAAAGGGACCAACATTATTACTGTGGAGGCAAAACAGGAAATTGCTGTAAAAATATCAGGCATACGCCTCATCAATAAAGCCGAGATTACTGATTTTAATAGTGTTGATGATCTTTCCGAGGTTCTTTCGGATGATGCTATCATTTGCCGCTGTGAACGCATAACCGCTGGAGAAATAAAGAGGATTATTCGATCAGGTGTCCGGGATATTAATCAGATAAAATCTGCGACTAAAGCCAGTATGGGTGCCTGTGGCGGAAAGACATGTTTGAGCATGATCAGACGTATGTTTGTTGCAGAAGGAGTTCCCCTTTCCGAGATAACCGAGTCAACTCAACGGCCTGTGTTTGTTGAAATTCCTATCTCAATTCTTTCAAACATGCAAAACGAAAACGAAGGATCCAACCATGCGAACTAAAACCTATGACATCATTATTGCAGGCTCAGGTTCGGTTGGAACGCCAACAGCACTTTTTTTAACCAAAAGCGGGCTGAAAGTTTTGGTAATAGACCCCCTCCCCAGTTCAGGTCAAGGCTCTAACAAACGGGCCATTGGCGGTGTTAGAGCGACACATTCAGATTCGGCTAAGATATATCTATGCGCAAACAGTATAGATATCCTGTCTTCATGGGAAAACAAATACGGAGACGATATCGATTGGCAGCCAGGCGGTTATGCCTTCGTTGCCTATGATGAATCTATAAAGAACATCCTGCAGGAACTCTTGATCATCCAAAAGAGCTTTGGCTTAGAAATTGACTGGCATGATGCAAGCGAAATAGTGGATCTTGTTCCCGGCATTAACCAGGAAGGTCTGCTTGGTGGAACATTCTCCCCGCATGATGGATTCGCTTCCCCACTTAAGGCCAATTACTCTTATTTCACAAACGCTCTTCGCCATGGCGCAGAATTCCACTTTCATGAGAAAGTGATCGGCTTCAATTTATATGAAGGAAAAATAAACCAGGTTGTCACCGATAAAGATGTCTACTCTTGTAAATACTTCATTAATGCTGCAGGTTCCTGGGCGGCTGAAGTCTCCGACTTGTTAGGCGTCTCTATTCCTGTGAAACCTGATTCACATGAAGCTGGCATTACGGAACCTGTAGCTCCTTTGCTCAAACCAATGCTTGTGGATATCCGCGAAAGACCTGGATCATCTAATTTCTATTTTTATCAGCAAAAATCAGGAAAAATTATCTTCTGTGTGACGCCTAACCCTCTCATTTGGGGAAATTATAATCAGGGTACACCTCAATTCCTCCCTATGGCTGGGAAACGGCTTATAGAGATTCTTCCACAGTTAGCGAACATCCGTGTACGCCGAACCTGGCGCGGAACTTACCCCATGACGCCGGATGGTTCCCCACTGGTTGGTACAGTTGACGGAATTGAAGGCTACATTTTAGCGACTGGTATGTGCGGTCAGGGATTCATGCTTGGTCCGGGCGTGGCAAATCTTCTCACTCACCTCATTCATGGCACTCTCAGTGACAAAGAAATTGAATGCCTGAATCATCTGCGCTACAACAGGGCTTTTACAGTTGCAGAAAGGCTAAAATAGTTTTTTAGAACTGTCATACAATTACGGTGAATATGGAACTCAAACAATTCACCAGTAAATTCCCAAAAGCCTATTCCAAAGCAGACAGAGCATTGCTTATCAAAGCATATCAATTTGCGGACAAGGTGCATCGCGACCAAACGAGAGCAAACGGACTCCCTTATATAACGCATTGTGTAGGCGTAGCAAATATTCTGATTGGCATGGATGCCTCCCCTAACCTGGTGGCTGCTGGATTGCTTCATGATGTGCAAATCGATGGGAATATCAGCTCTGAAATTTTACAAAATGAGTTTGGTAAAGTTATCAGTACCTTTGTTGAAGATGTAACAAAAATCACGAGCCTGCAGAAACTTTCACGCGGCGACCAGCATGAAGATGAACGTACCCCTCTTCCAATTACTGAAGAGCTCACCGATTCCCGAAAAGCAGACTCGGTTGCTGAAGTTTTGAGAAAGATGCTTTTGGCGATTGGTGATGATATCCGTGTGGTGATTATCAAACTGGCAGATCGGCTGCATAATATGCGCACTTTAAGTGCCATGCCGCCGGACAGACAGCACAAAATTGCTCAAGATACCTTGGACATCTTTGCCCCCTTGGCCAACCGTTTAGGCATCTGGCAGGTCAAATGGGAGTTAGAAGATCTGGGTTTTCGCTATACCAATCCTAAGAAATACAGAGAAATATCAGACCAAATAGCTCTCCGCCACAGCCGCCGACATCAGGAAATCAATCAAATCGTGCAGCAGCTGGAACAACTTTTCAAAAAATCCGATGTCAACGCTAAAGTTTATGGACGGCCCAAACATATCTACTCCATCTATCGTAAAATGGAGCGGAAGGGTCAGGAATTTGATGCCATCCGTGATTTAAGAGCTGTGCGGGCAATTGTGAATGACGTTGAGTCTTGCTACAAAGCTCTCGGCATTATACACATGAATTACCTCCCGATACCTGGGGAATTTGACGACTATATCGCTGCAAAAAAGCCCAATAATTACCAAAGTTTACACACATCCGTCATTTACGCAGACGGTAAGCCATTGGAAATTCAAATCCGCACACCTGAGATGCATCAAAATGCTGAGTATGGCATAGCAGCACATTGGCGGTATAAGGAGACCAGCGCGCTTATCTCCAGCAGTTATGAGCAGAAAGTTACTTCGATGCGCGGTCTCCTTGCCTGGAGCCAGGAAACAGAAGACTCCCAGGAAATTTTGGAAGGTATGCGATCAGATATCTTCCGTGACCGCGTTTACATAATGACCCCAAAAGGAGACGTAATCGAGCTGCCAGATGGTTCAACACCAATTGACTTTGCTTACGCGGTTCATACTGATATCGGCCATCGCTGTCGGGGAGCCAAAATCAATGGTAAGTTGGTAACACTGGACTACACCCTGAAAACGGGAGATCAGGTGGAAATCCTTACTTCCAATCGAGGAGGTCCTAGCCGGGACTGGTTAAACCCAAGTCTGGCAATGGTGAAATCTTCCAAATCCAGGACCAAAATTAAACAGTGGTTCAAACAGCAGGATCGTGACCAGAACCTTGCACACGGAAAAGAACAAATTGACCGTGAGTTCAAACGCCTTGGCCTCACACAGGTTGATCTTCCCCAAATTGCACTGGACCTTAATTTACGCTCGGTAGATGACCTCTATGTTGGTATTGGAACTGGTGATTTACCTATCGGTCGGCTTATCAATCGTGTTTCGGAACTTCAACGGGAGAGTTTAACCGATGAACTCCCTGTTTTACCCGCCACTCCTTCCAAACCCACCGATACATCTTCAATTATGGTTATGGGACTCTCCGGTCTGGCTACTCAGATGGCAAAATGCTGCAACCCAATGCCCGGAGATCCAGTGATTGGTTATATTACAAGGGGGCGTGGAGCCACCATTCACCGATCCGATTGCCCTAATGTCTTGCGTGTTCAGGAGAAAGAACGTCTTATTAATGTATCATGGGGTTCGGCAGAAAAGACCTACCCTGTACCACTGCAGATTAAGGCCTATGACCGGCAAGGATTAATGTCTGATATCTCCTCTATCATCACTAGTGAGCCTGTACGCCTGGTTGACCTGAGCATGAAAACCACGGGTCACTTGGTCATTTTCAAACTAATTGTTGAAGTTCAGGGTATTAACCAATTGAGTCGTCTGCTAACCAGAATCGAGCACGTTCCCAATGTTACCGAAGCCATTCGAGTAAGACCGGGCTAAGCCTTGATATACGGCTTTACGGTTATTTATGAATACGGTAAAATGCCTCCGAAATAATCAGTTAATATTTAGGAGACCTGATGCCAAAAATTCGATGTCATTTTCTTGATTGTACTTATCTCGTTGATCGTTACTGTATCGCCGTTTCAATCGAACTAAATCCTGACTCAGGCTGCCTCACATATTCGCCCAATGAAGATTCCACCGGTAGTTTTGTGGACGAGGAAGATTTGGATTGGGGTGAAGATAATGAGGAAGAGGATGAAGATTTATGGGGCTCTGAGGATGAGGAAGACCTTGAAGATGATATTGACGATGACCGGGATGACTATTAATCCACAGGTATACCAATTCTCATAACTTTCATAACAGGCAAGACAAATACTCGCTTATATAAGAACACTCAAGACCTCACTCATTCTCGAAGGTATATGAATCCTGAGGAAGATTTCTGAGTTTATAATAGTAGAACACTTTATAATCACTCTGGCATTAACCTGCCTGTTTTGATAGATAATGAAAGGAAATGTCGATGGAACATAACAACACCGGTTCGACAACCATTGCCCCGACTGTCCTGAATGCAATCGCCCGGTTGACCGCCTTGGAAACCCCTGGAGTAAGCAGGATGTCTTCCCAACCCAGTTGCAGGTATAAGAAAACACTAAGAAACGATTTGGAAGGTGTTCAGGTCGTTGTGAAAGATTCAAAAATATTTATGGACGTTTATGTAATTACTACGAGCGATGTCAATGTTCGCTCTGTTGCTGAGAATGTTCAAAACCGTGTCAGGAGAGCTATTTCAGAAACTGTTGGCATGGATGTCGCACAAATTAATGTACATATCGCGGATGTCGATATTGAGGCGTAGCTGAATGAATTTTCGCACGAAATCAAGGATAATTGCTCTCCAGTCTCTCTATGAACTTGACCTGACAGACCATGATTTGGTGGAAATAGTTTCAGAAAGGTCAGAAGAGGACAATCTTGATTCAGAACAATACGCCTTTGCCCTTGCGATTGTCAAAGGTGTTTGCAACTTCGAACAGCAGTTGGATTCAGCTATTGCGATATTTGCTCCTGAGTGGCCAATGGATCAGGTGGCAGTGATTGATCGAAATATTCTACGTATGGCACTTTGGGAATTAGCAGTCTACAAACACACGCCACTCAAAGTTGGTATTAATGAGGCAGTTGAACTCGCGAAAAATTACGGTACAGACAGCTCACCACGGTTCGTTAATGGTGTGCTTGGCAGTCTGGCAGATAACATGGACAAAATCAGTCGTTCATTGGTCGTTGAGAAATTATGAGTCTAAAACAAACTAATCTAACCCAACGTTTGATCCTGATCTTCCTCATTCTAGTTCTTATGACAGGATGCTCAATCCATATCGATACTTCCAGTCAGGCTGGAAAGCTCACGCCACTATATTTGCCTTCAAAGGTGAAAGAAATGCAACTGGTAGAAGTGAAGTTTGATGTGCAGGTACGTTCAGGAATTGCTGAAGGCGCCATCATCGCTTTGGACGTCCTGGATGACATCACCGGTTTTGGCTACAACGTGATGCGTTATGAATTAAATCAGGTGCAAAAAGGTAATTACCAGACTACCATCCTCTTGCCTGAGTATGGTGAAGTATTCTACCGTTATGTGCAGGTTGGGTCAAATATTCTGCCTGAAGCTACGATCAATGGCAAGGCAATTCAATACCGCGCTGTCTTACCTTCAAAAAATCTTATTATCAAGGACACCGTTCAAACTTGGGAAGGGGCCATGGCTGCTCCTCCGCTGGGAAATCTGAATGGCGTGATTACCGAAGCGGAGACCGATATGCCGCTCTCGGACGTGGTGCTTGTGATCGGTGGACAGCAGTTCATTTCAGATGGAAATGGTCTCTTTTCACTTGAAGACGTTCCTGTCGGAGTTCATAACCTGGTGGTACTCCCAGTCGACGGATCGCATCAGGTTTTTCAACAGGAAGTCAATATCGTTGATAAACTTGCCACCAGTGCCGTGATTAAACTTCAAAAGTTGCCCGAAGTAAAAGCAACTTTCAGAGTGACGCCACCGGATGATGCAGTTGGTGCTCCAATTCGTCTGATGGGTAATTTTTATCAATTGGGGAATTCATACTTTCACCTCAGTGAAGGTAAAAGTATTCCTGCTTCTTCAGCTCCAGTACTTGAAAAGGATGAAAAAGGCAATTATTTCCTCACGCTAACCCTTCATGCCGGAAATGACTTGCGATACAAATATACACTTGGTAATGGATACCTTAATGCCGAGCAGAATGCTGATTCGATGAAATCCATTCGTAGATTCATCGTTCCTAATTCTGATTTTGAGATCAAGGATACGATATTAACCTGGCGAACCAACAATGCAGAACCTCTTAGTATGACCGTGTCTGCTCCCTGGAATACGCCAACCAGTGATTCACTCTCAATCCAATTCAAGAATGAATCCTGGGATCATCCGATTCCCCTCTGGCCTATGGGTGCCAATCAGTGGCTTTACCTCTTTTTTAACGACCCAGCGAATATCGAAAGCAAGGAATTCCGTTTTTGCCGTAACCTTGATTGCTCACTAAGCTACGATCTTGATTCCACCAATACTCCCCGGACTCTCATTTTAAATGAGAATCAACCCCTGGAACTGACCATTAAAGGCTGGCAATCACTGCCAACAGAACTTATGATGGACGAAACGGAATACATTCAGCCAGTTTCCGGGCAGATGACGGGTGTTGAGATTGTTCAAATGGGTGAAAGAATGCCGATCACTCGAATCAATCAGACTTTTCTTGATCTCAAGAATCGCGGAGTGGACTATGTGATCCTGACCCCATCCAATAGAGTTGACCTGGTCAAAAACATGCCCTACATCCATCCAGTTTGGGCTGAGACGGATAGTTACGCATATCTCGCTGACCTGGCAGAAGCAGCAAAGACAGCAGGCCTTAAAATTGGCCTGTATCCGCGCCTCAATTTTGGTACAGACATGGAAACATGGTGGAAGGCTACAAATCGTAGCCCTCTTTGGTGGCAGCAATGGTATGCCATGTATGACAATTTCATCATAGGTTATGCCCGGTTCGCCCAAACAAATGGCCTGGATCAGTTAATTTATGGGGGTCCTGAAATAAATCGTTTTCTGCCTGGTGGAATTCCTGGTTCTCAGGAAAATCCAGGTACGCCGGATACGGCGTACCTCACCTGGAATTTACTAGCAGAGAAGATAAGCAAGACCTTCCAAGGTGAAAAAATTTGGGCAATGCAAGTGGGATCTGGTTCATTTCCGTCTCTTGAATTCTTTAAAGACCATATTGACTGTTTTTACCTGCAATTCAACCGTACTGCGCAACAGAATTATTCCTACGACAGTGTTACCAAGTACATTGATTCTGTTGTTATGTCGTTCCGGGATACCTACAGAAAATCTTTCTATGTAGGACTCAACGCAGCATCTCTAATCTCATTCGAATCTTCTGAACCTGATTATTCACGCATCTACCGACCAGGAAATGAAAAATATGGTCCGGATAACGTCGATCTGAATGCACAAACTTATTTCTATTCCGTATACCTGTCTGTCCTGCGTGAACGCGATTGGATCAGGGGCGTTGTTTCCCGGGGTTACCTACCAAATCTTGCTCTTATAGACTATTCCTCTTCAATCAACGGTAAACCATCCCAAAAGCTATTTATGAAAACCTACCTTATCCAGTAAGGGACTTCTTTAGATAAAACGATGCAAACTCAAATCGGAGACGCTAAAGATAATTTACGTAGCCCTGTTGCCTTGCTCGTATACCCCACCCCATTTACTGGGTTCTTTACCAATGTCAGTTACATCAGAAAGGATCATGTTCCCGATTTATGGATTGCCAGTGGTGTCCAAACAATCACTTCAGAAAAACACGCTGGCTTTAAGAATGAGTTGGTTGAATATATCAGCCACAAAGACCACTATGTAAGGGATTTCTTAGGTAGCGATCTAAAGGAGATTAAATGAAACAATTCGTAATTCGTGGTGGCATTCCGTTGCATGGTACGATGACTCCATCTGGTAACAAAAATGCCGCCCTTCCGCTGATGGCAGCATCATTACTAACGGATGAACCCATCGTTTTACATAATATGCCCAATATCATCGATACACAAACCATGTCTAAACTGATGGCAAGTCTGGGCGTTCAGGTAGACAAGCTGGATGAGCCAAATTCTTACCGCTTTACCGCGAAAAATATTCATGCTGCGGATTTAGACCGCGATCTTTGCAAGAAAATCCGTGCATCTATTCTACTTGCAGGTCCAATGATTGCCCGCGAAGGTCAATTGATTCTTCCACCTCCTGGTGGAGATGTGATAGGCCGCCGAAGGGTTGATACACATCTGCTCGCCCTAAGAAAGTTAGGCGCTGAAATGCACTTCGATGAGTCTTTCCATTTTAAATGCAAAGGCTTGTTCGGTACTGATATCTTATTGGATGAAGCCAGCGTTACCGCGACAGAAAATACTCTCATGGCTGCTGTGAAAGCAAACGGTAAAACCATTATTAGAAATGCTGCTTCTGAGCCACATATTCAGGAATTATGTCTGTTGCTCAACCAAATGGGTGCGGATATTCGAAATATCGGCTCTAACACGCTCGAGATCCATGGTGTTGATGAATTGCATGGTACAGAATTCACGATTGGACCCGATTATTTGGAAGTTATCAGTTTTGTAGGTGCCGCAGTGGTTACGCGAGGCGAAATACGAATCAAGGATGCCGGTGTTGAACATTTGGACATGATTCGGCTCGTTATGCGCCGCCTAGGCGTTGATTTTGACTTTGTCGGTAATGATTTGCTTGTGGGCGCAAACCAACGGATGGTCATCCAACCGGACCTAGGCAATGCAATCCCTGAGATCAGTGTCATGCCATGGCCATCTTTTCCTACAGATTTGATCAGTATCGCCATCGTAATAGCCACACAGTCTAATGGAACAATCCTGTTCCATGACTGGATGTACCCAAGCCGTATGTTCTTTACAGATAAATTGGTTTCCATGGGAGCACAAATTGTTCTCTGCGACCCACACCGTTGTATCGTCCATGGTCCAACGCGTCTTAACCCGGAGAAATTGGATAGCCCGGATATCCGGGCAGGTATTGCATTAGTTTTAGCTGCCTTAAGTGCAAATGGCATTTCATCTATACGCAATGTAGTTCAAATTGACAGAGGATATGAAAGAATTGACGAAAAGCTCAGATCACTGGGTGCAGATATTCAACGCGTTGATGAGTAAACTTAAATTAAATATCAAAACCGCTGGTAACAATGAACAGCGGTTTTTTACTTAATAAATAATTACTTTTCGCTATTGCACACAATAAGAAACTGATCAACAGCATCACGAAGCATCGGCTCGGGCAACGCACCTACCTGCCGGTGGATTATATTTCCATTTTTCATCATAAGAATCGTAGGAATGCCCTGAACGCCGTAACGACCTGCCCACTCCTGGTTCTCATCCGTATTTACTTTTGCTACAATAAGAATATCCGAGTAATCTTTGGCGATTTTTTCCAAAATGGGTCCAACCATTTTGCACGGACCACACCACGGAGCCCAGAAGTCAACAATAACAGGTTTTGTCGATTCAATGACCATCTTCTGAAACGCATCATCAGTTACATTCAACACAGTATCAATCATGTTTATTATCTCCTCTAATAGATAGACCAAGTATACAATAGCGTTTCTTGATCAAATGTTAATAATTCAATAGAAAGCTTTTGTTAACAATCAGAAACCGAATTTTTTACCCAGGTATGGTCCTACAATGATCAGCCCAATAATGATGGCAATAAAGGCAGTGATAAGCACCGATGCTGCGCCAACATCCTTTCCTATTTTGGCGAGAGGGTGTTTTTCTGGCGACGCCAAATCGACGATAATTTCAAGGGCTGTATTGAGGAACTCAGCCGTCCACACCATACCGATCACGAGAAAAATACTAATCCAGTCATCTCTGCTTATCTTTAGCCAAGTGCACACAATTATCGTAAGCGTGGTTGCGGCAAGGTGAATCCAAGCGTTTTGTTGGGTCCGCATAACGTACGACAAACCGTCAAAAGCAAACTTAAAAGAATGAAGTCTAGTGGTAATGAAATGAATTAGTTTTAGCTTAGTCTTGTTGCTTTTACTCATTAATAATTCCCCAAATCATTGATTTAGGATAAAATAGTGCAACATCGCGGGTGTTGCCAAGTGGTAAGGCATTAGCTTCCCAAGCTAACATTCGTGGGTTCGAATCCCATCACCCGCTTGATTTGATTATATCCTTTGTGCTAGAATTTGAATAAATTAAGAAATAAAAATCCCGCAATTTGCGGGATTTTTATTATTCTATGATCTCATATCGGAAAACCCGATGGTTTTTATAGAAATGGACACCCAGGTTGATAAGGTCTTTACGCATTTGAACAGCAGTTTCTGCTACCTGAGTAAGTTCACAGTGTTCAAACTGATTTTCCGACCGCATAGAGCGGTCAAGATGCTGGAACAAAACCGCATTTCCACCCAAACCCTGATATTCCGGCAAAATACCGATACCGTTAAAAGCGATCCAATTGGTCCTCTTTATCTCCCGTAAGAGCCGCAGGATCTCAATGGGTCCCAGTTTTCCTTTGTTCTTCTGCATAGCTGCAGAAACATCTGGGAATGGAAATGTGAATCCTACAACTTCATCATCGTGAAGAATTACACCAAGCATTTCTGGTATCACAATCGTCAGAACACTCGAAACTACCAGGTCAATTTCTTCTTTTGAAAGTGGGTAATATTCCCAGTTGTTCACGAAAGCCTTATTGTACGCCGCACCAATTTTAGGAGCCCAGGCTCTTAGTTCTGCCTTGTTCTTAAAGTTTTTCACTTTAAGCGTGCCTCTCTTCTCGAATATCGCAGCTGCTTTCTTGGCTTTATCCGGCAAAACAAATTCGTCCGGGGTCGTGTAACTTGAAACAAAATCTACTTCTTTGACAAATCCAAAGTTTTCAACCAACTCCCGGTAATATGGGAAGTTGTAATTCATCATGTTCATCATCTGGCGATGTTGAAAACCTTCGATCTGAATACCATATCCATCCAATGGACCATATCCTTTCGGTCCAATAATACGATTTAGGCCGCGTTTCTTTGCCCAGTCGACAACGCATTCGAACAGTCGGTTTGCTACTTCCTGATCATCCACACAATCAAATAGATAAAATTCTGCATCTTTAACTTTATGAAATTGATTAAAAACCCTGTTTTCGAGGGCAGCAATACGACCAACTACCTGATTGTCCTTTATTGCCAAATAAAAGTCTGAATCTGAATGTAGATAAAATGGGTGTTTTTTCTTGTTCATCATAAGATAGATATCAGCCTTGAAGGGCGGTACCCACTGTGAACAATCTTTGTACAGTTCGTAATGAAATTCGACAAATTGTTTCTTAGCTGCCTTTGAGACGACCGGAATAATATCAACCATTGAAAACCTCTCAATAATTTAAAATGACGGATCTATTATAATCTTCTTAACTCTAACCTAAAAAATCGTTTTATATCTAAAGTTTATTATCGGATGTCTGTATCATGAAGATCAAATCTTGCGCCTCTTTAATGGCTGATATATAATTTGTAAGTCATCGTGGAAATAATAAGAGGTAAAAAATGATTGATGTAAACGATTTGCGAAAAAGTGTAATCTATACAATCGATGGAAACCTTTATCGCGTTTTGGAATACCAACACAACAAACCCGGGCGTGGCACGGCTACTATCCGCGTCAAGTCCCGCGACTTGCGCAAAGGAACCATCCTTGAAATGACGTTTATCTCCGGTGATCGAGTTCAGGACATACGTCTGGATTACCATAATGTGCAGTATCTTTACCGGGATGAACATTTTTATTACTTTATGGATATGCAAACTTTCGAGCAGCCCGGCGTGCCGGTTTCACTTGTTGAAGAATACGAGGGTTATCTCAAAGAAGGTATGGATGTTAAATTGACCTTCTATGGAGAAGAACCGCTAGATATCGAACTTCCAACTAGTGTGGATCTAAACGTCGTCACTGCTGAAGCATCAGCCCGCGGCAATACTGCCACTGGTCTGACCAAGCAGGTCATCACTGAGACTGGCCTCAAGGTTCAGGTCCCTGCGTTCGTCAATGAGGGGGATGTCATTCGTGTGGATACACGTACCGGCGCTTATCTTACCAGAGTTTAAAGCTCTTTTTATGAGAACACCAACCGGCCGCGAATGTAAATTCTTTTATGGAGATTATTATCGCGGCCGTAATTTTGAAGAATGCAGAGCATTTACCAAAGGTCCTAAGATCCCATCCTGGAATTCTGATTTCTGTAAGGATTGCCCTGTTCCAGGCATCCTTTTAAACAACGCTTGCACCCATTTAGCTCTTACTGTCGTTCCGGTGAAACAACTTTTTAAAACGAAAATGAAAGTCTTTGCTTACTGCTCCAGGGTGCATGACTATGTGAGGGATCCTAATATCGGCTGCGGTCAATGCCACGAAACTTAGAGCTCTGTCAGAGTATTGTTAGAAATATGCTTTGTGCTTCTCCAACCGATGGTCTGGACCGTCTTATTGGTATAATTTTGCTTTAGCGCCATTTGCGCAATCATGGAGGACTTGAGTGAATTCACGTACCCAATCCTATCTCGTTTACGCTCTGTTGTTGTTTGCCATCATTGCAATGGTTTTCTTCAATTACAACCAACAGCATCTGGGCTCCCGCGAGATTGCAATCAATCGTTTAGCTGCAGATATCAACGCAGGCAAAGTTTCCAAGATTATCTCCGATGAGAATGAATTGGAAATTACTTATATAGACAATACATCAAAATTTTCTTCTATTGATCCACGCACACCGCTCGTTGACCAATTAGTTAGTATGGGTGTAAAGCCAGAAGCTTTGCAAGATCCGAATCTTGAGATCAAGGTAAAACTGCCGGGCCGATGGACAGAAGTGGTCAATACAATCGGTATCTTCCTTCCATTTCTCCTCATGGCAGGCTTCATGTGGTTCTTCCTGCGTCAGGCTCAGGGTTCCAATAACGCCGCGATGGCTTTCAGCAAATCCAAAGCGCGCATGCTGACGGGTGAACACCCAACGGTGACCTTTGCAGACGTGGCTGGCGTGGATGAAGCCAAAGAGGAACTGCAGGAAGTTGTTGAATTTTTGCGTGAGCCACAAAAGTTCACGTCCTTGGGTGCGCGAATTCCCAAAGGTGTGTTGCTGGTCGGTTCACCAGGAACTGGTAAGACCTTAATGGCCAAAGCTGTTTCTGGTGAAGCTGGCGTGCCCTTCTTCTCAATCTCCGGCTCTGAATTTGTAGAAATGTTCGTTGGCGTAGGTGCCGGTCGTGTTCGTGATCTGTTTGAACAGGCCAAAAAGCATTCCCCTTGTATCGTTTTTGTGGATGAAATCGATGCGGTTGGACGACACCGTGGTGCCGGACTGGGCGGAAGTCATGATGAACGTGAGCAAACCCTTAATCAATTATTGGTTGAGATGGACGGTTTTGACACCGATACCAATGTCATCGTCATCGCAGCAACCAACCGTCCTGACATTTTAGATCCTGCTCTCTTACGGCCTGGTCGTTTTGACCGTCGGGTCATGCTGGACCGTCCGGACATGAAAGGTCGCTACGAAATTCTCAAAGTACATGCCAAAGGCAAACCCATATCACCCGATTTAAATTTGGAGACAATTGCACGCGCCACTCCAGGTTTTGTTGGCGCTGATCTCGAAAATTTGGTCAACGAAGCTGCCATTCTCACTGCCCGCCGCAATAAAAAGGTCATTGGACAACCCGAATTCGAAGAAGCTATCGAACGTGTCATTGCCGGTCCTGAACGTAAGAGCCGTCTGATCAACCCAGACGAAAAGAAGATCATTGCCTATCATGAAGCGGGACATGCGGTAGTGACCAATACCCTTCCTGAAGGTGACCCGGTTATAAAAGTCTCTATTATTTCCCGTGGAATGGCAGGCGGCTTCACCCTGGCGCTTCCGGTTGAAGACCGGGTGCTAGATTCCCGCCAGAAAATGATTGCAGAAATGATTGGTCTCCTTGGAGGCCGTGCTGCCGAAGAACTCATCTTTAACGATATTACATCCGGTGCATCCAGTGATCTGGAACGTGTGAGCAAAATTGCCCGCAAAATGGTAACACGTTTGGGAATGAGCGAACTCGGCCCAATGGTTTATGGCCAGAAAGAAGAACTGGTTTTCCTCGGTCGGGAGATATCAGAACAGCGCGACTATTCTGAGTCTGTCGCTCAACGAATTGATATTGAAGTCCATAAATTGGTCAATGAGTCTTATGCCCAAGCAAAATCGATTTTGACTCAGTACAAAGATAAACTGATACAAGTGGCGGAAAAACTTTTGGAAGTTGAAACACTTTCCAGGGAAGAATTTGAAGCAATTTTTCCACCACCAGTGGAGAAAAATCAGGGCATTCCAAGAATAATTCCCTGATTTGCAAAATAATTTTTGGTAAGGTCCAGTGCTTTAACCAATAGTGCTGGATCTTTTCCATCTAGCCAATAAATATTCGGGTCATCGGCTTTGAACCAGTTTGACTGCGTCCGAATAAAGACACGCGTGTTCTTCCGGATTAACTTTACAGCCTGCTCCAAAGTCAATTTTCCTTCAAGATAATCGATGATCTCAGTGTATCCAATTATGCCTATCCTTCGAAGAAGCTCATCCCTGCCTTGACTGACAAGATCATTTACCTCCGCAACGAGTCCTTGTTTAATCATTTGATCAATTCGAAAGTCGACGCGTTTATATAACAGGTCACGCGGCCAGGAGATACCAAGCGTCAAAGAATTTAAAGGATTGTCGCTAAAATTTCTCAAACCTGAAAAGCGTTTCCCCGTTTTCAGAATTACCTCCAAAGCACGTACTGTCCGGCGTAAGTTTCTGAAGTCTATCTTTTTAGCGGCTTCCGGGTCAACAATTTTTAGTTTATTCCAGAGCTCTTTCTTTCCGATCAGCTTTGCCCAGTTTTCTAGTGTTATTCGCAGACCCTCATCAGATTCAATTGTGGGGACATTCCAGTTCTTGGTAATGGCTCTGATGTATTGACCTGTTCCTCCAACTAATATGGGTATTTTGCCCTTTGAGTTTATTTCTTTTATCAATTTAAGGGCATGTGTGCGAAATTCTCCTAAGCTCCACGGATTATCTACGGTTGTGCAATCAATCAGATGATGCGTAACGCCCTGCATCTCGGATTTAGTGGGTTTGGCCGTTCCTATATTCAGTCCTTTGTAAAAATAGCGTGAATCAGCTGAAATAACTTCAGTTTCTAAAGCCTTGGCAAGTTTAACTGCCAGATCAGTCTTACCGGATGCCGTAGGACCTACAACAATGATCAGAGCTTGCTTCTTATTCTCCAAATGAAGCACCTATGTTCACATTCTCAAGGTAGGTAATGACTGGAGGATCTTTCCTTGCTTTTTTTTCAACAACAATTACATCAATTTGCGCATTTTCAGGTAAATCAGGATGTTTGAGTTTATAAAGCTCCCAAGTTGCGATTATTCGATCAATTTTGGGCTTAGAGACAGATTCTTCCCCTTTACCAAATGTGGAATTGGAGCGGGTTTTAACTTCTATAAGACGGAAACCATATTCATCCTGTGCGAGAATATCAATCTCACCAAACCTGCTGTGGATATTTGTGGCAACAATCCGAATTCCCTTCTCTTCCAGATACTCGCATGCAACCTTCTCACCCCAATTTCCAAATTGTTTACTGTAATTATTTTTTACAGGCATGTTCAAAGTATAACTTATTCATTCCTCACATCGGTAGACTTTTTCCTGCATAAATCCGTCAGTTGAGATAGAATTGAACCATTAATTTCCTAAGGATACGTATGGCCGTTGCTGAAATTGTTACAATCGGAACTGAACTTCTCCTGGGCGACATTCAAGACACAAACTCCAAGTACATTGCAAGAATGGTGCGTGATATTGGTATCGACCTTTATCGCTTAACCACCATTGGAGATAATGCCCAACGTATCACCGCCACACTTAAAGAGGCTTTGCTGCGTTCGGATATTATCATTACAACTGGTGGACTTGGTCCAACCGTGGACGACCCGACCCGTGAGGCAGTAGCAGGTGTTTTTGATGAACCCCTAATTTACCACGAAGAACTCTGGAAAGATATATTGCAGCGCTACACACGTTATAAACGTGTACCTACTGAGAATAATAAACGTCAGGCTTATATCCCTAAAAATGCCATAGCTATCAGTAACCCAGTTGGTACAGCTCCAGCCTTTGTGTATGAAAGCGGTCAAAAAACTATCATTTCCCTTCCAGGTGTTCCGCGCGAAATGGAGTACCTGATGCGGAACTATGTATTGGATTACCTTAAACAGCGCTATGAATTGCAGACCGAGATCATTAAAGCACATGTCGTGCACACCATTTCAAAAGGAGAATCAAGTATTGACGAGATAATTGGCGAACTTGAAACCCTCTCCAACCCTACTGTTGGACTCCTCGCCCACCCCGGACAAACTGATATTCGTATTACAGCCAAAGCAAAATCTGAAGAAGAAGCTGTCCGCATGATTCAACCAATATTGGACAAGATAAACCAACTTCTCGGACCATATATCTATGGCTACAATGAGATGACGATCGAACAATGTGTGGCAGATCTACTCAGAGAACAAGGCTTGACCATAACAATAATCGAAAGCGGTACCAACGGAGAAATACTAGGAAAATTAGTTCAGCATATTCCACAAAGGGTCAGTGGCGAGCAAATGGGCATCAATTTATCCAGCGATACTTTAATTTCAGTGATGGAAGAGTATAAATCTGAGAAGAAATCCGACATTGTCCTTGCTACCCGCCTAACACCTATCAACGACAGGCAGGATCTCTGGTTAGCACTTGACTATCAAGGCAAGCTTTTTATTGAAGAACGTTCTTATGGCGGACCCCCAGGGGATGCGCTTCGTTGGTCAGTCAATTTCGGTCTTGACTCGATTCGGCGAAAATTATTGGGAATTGACCCCATGGAATAGGAGAGAAAATGAAATCTGTTTCCCATATCTTGCATAACGCAATCGTGGTTTGCATGGATCCTGAGTTAAGTATTTTTGACCCAGGTGCAATTGCTATCGATAATGACCTGATTGTTTCGGTAGGACCAGAAAATGAAATATTAAGGGAGTACACAACTGACTGTCTGCGTGATTGCCAACAGGATGTTGTTATGCCTGGGCTGGTTAATACGCACTGCCATGCAGCAATGACCCTCCTGCGCGGTTTGGCAGATGACCTCAGGCTGGACGTTTGGCTGATGGGGTATATGATGCCGGTTGAGCGGGAATTCGTGGATCCCGATTTTGTGCGTTTGGGAACTAAAATCGCTTGTGGGGAAATGATCCGTTCGGGTATCACGACCTTCGCAGATATGTATTATTTTCAAAATGAAATATCTGAGACTACCGCACAGGCTGGAATGCGGGCAGTGATGGGTCAAAGTGTTCTCAAATTCCCTTCCCCGGATTCCCGTTCATACGAGGAATCTCTCAGCTTATGTGAAAGCCTTATAAAAAAGTGGAAGAATCACCCATTGATTGTCCCAGGCCTCGCGCCTCATGCGATCTACACCTGCACACCGGAAATCCTGACCGAAGTAACCGAAATGGCTTTGAAATACGATGTGCCTGTTCAGTTTCATGTAGCCGAAACACAGCAGGAAGTAGAGAACAATCGTGATCAAGTCGGCATGCCGGTAGTCCCTTATATCAAGAAACTCGGTATGTTGGAAACTAAACTGATCGCTGCCCACTGCGTTCATCTAGATGAAGGCGAGATCCGTTCCTTGCAACATGCAAATGCCGGCATTGCCCACAACCCTTCATCAAATCTCAAACTGGCCTCGGGTTTTGCTCCCACGAAACGAATGGTTGAATTGAACGCACATGTAGGCATCGGTACGGATGGCCCGGCATCGAACAATGATCTGGATATGTTCGAAGAAATTCGTCTCGCCAGTTTGATTGCCAAAGCCCATACCGGTGATCCGACAGCCCTGCCCGCGAGAAAAGTGGTTGAGATGGCGACTATTCTTGGTGCCAAAGCCATACACCTGGATGAGCTCATTGGTTCCCTTGAACCTGGTAAACGTGCGGACCTCATTCGTATTTCCTTGCATCCGCTGCATAATCTTCCCCGTTTCCGCCGGGATCCCGACGGAGTTTATGCGCAGGTGATTTATGCCAGCAAATCCACGGATGTTTGCGATGTAATGGTCAATGGCCAATGGTTGATGAAAGATAAAGAATTACTAACCATTAATGAAGGTGAGTTGGAAAATGAATCAAATCAATTTGCTAAAAGAATTGATACCTTCCTTATCCATCGTGAAGAATCGATTCTCTCAAAGCTTATTGCTATTGGCGGAGCTGCTGAGGAAGAAAGTTTTGAAGTTCAGGCCAAGGTTCAAGTGGATGACCTTGAACCTATCTTGGAAGCAATCATCAATTCAAAGTTAGAGATCATCCGGGAACGCCATTATCATGAATACGATACGTATTTCCACTTCTCGGATCCAGCACAAGGCAAGCTGCGTTATCGTGAGGATGAGTTTATTGATAAGGCTGGTAAAGTGACCAATGTTCGTTCACGCCTGACACTCATTGGTGAAACTTTTGAATCAAATGATTTTGCAGATAAAGACATCTTACTCTCCCGCAGCCGGTATCTCGCACCAGCCACACATAGTCTGCGTTTTTATAATGAATATTTCAAACCCATACGTTCATACGAAATCCAGAAAGACCGTAAACGTTATTTGGTGCGCTTTGAGGAAACTGAATTCTTTATTAATCTCGACACATTGACCAAACCGGATATCGGAAAATTTGTTGAAATTAAAAGCCGGACTTGGAGCAAACAAGACGCGCTAACCAAAACAGAGTTGATGGGCGACCTTCTTCTCGTACTTGGACTTTCCGGTTTCCCGTTGATCCACGCCGATTACACGAAATTAGTTGAGAGCTCATCTCAAGAACAGGGTGCATAAAATGATTAATACACGAAAATCTATTAACGTCGCTTTTGCCAGCGCTGAAGCAGTTCCCTTTGTAAAAGTTGGCGGCCTCGGTGACGTGGCAGGTACTCTCCCCGCAGCAGTCCGTGACCTTGATCCGAAACACCTCGACATACGTGTTTTTCTGCCTTTTCATCAGGTAATTAAAGATAAAAACCTGAATGTAACCAGTATTGGCGAATTCACATTGCCAAGCCTGCATGGTCAAATCCCCTGCAGACTTTGGCTGACCGAAGACAAAGGACTTCGTATCTACTTGATAGACAATGACACTATCAGTGAGAATTCAGCGGTTTATAATACTGGCGATGCCTTCCAGGATGGTGCTAAATATGCCGTATTCTCGCTCGCTGTTTTAGAAGCTATACGCTTTCTCGATTGGCAAATAGACATCTTCCATGCCAATGATTGGCATACCGCTTTATGTCTTTACGCTATAAAAACGAATTATCGTGATGACAAATTGTTTTCCGGCGTCAAGAATATTCTCTCAATTCACAACCTCCCCTACAACGGTTATGGGGCTCAACCGATGATGACGGAATTGATGATTACACCCAGTCAGGATGAAGACCTTCCGGATTGGGCGCGATTCACACCCTTACCATTGGGAGTTCAGGCAGCTGACCAAATAATTGCTGTCTCGAAGGGTTATGCCTCTGAAATCCTGACCCCTCAATTCGGCAGCGGCTTGAACGAGTATCTCATGAAACATCAAGAAAAAGTGACCGGTATCATCAATGGTATCGATACGGTCACATGGAATCCGAAAACTGATGAACTTATACCGGAACGATTTTCCCTGGCGGACCTAACTGCTCGCTCCATCAATAAAGCTGAATGGCAATCTGAGAAGGGTTTTTCCGTAAATCCGGATATTCCACTGCTAACCGTAGTCAGCCGTCTGGATGCTCAAAAAGGTTTAAACCTATTATTAGACTCGATAGTCCTCGCCCTTGATCCTCCTTGGCAGCTTTCAGTTTTAGGTACTGGTAATCTGCAAATCGAAGAAAGAATGCATGGACTTGCAGAACAATATCCCGACCGCATCGCATTTGATAATACCTATAGCGATAAGATAGCTCACAACCTATACGCATGTGGTGATATATTTCTGATGCCATCCCTTTATGAGCCTTGCGGACTTTCCCAAATGTTTGCCATGCGCTATGGAAATATTCCCCTTGCAACTGCTATTGGCGGTCTTCAGGACACGATTACAGACCTGTCTGAAGACCCGGAGAACGCAACCGGCTTCCTAATCAGAACGATTTCTGAAAAAGGTTTCCTTTCTAAATTCCATCAGGCACTCTCCACATTTCCTGATAAACCAGTTTGGAACAGACTCCAACGAAACGCCATGCAGAAAAACTTCTCCTGGCAGGCATCAGCTTCAGAGTATCTGAAAGCATATAAGCAACTCCTGAATCTGAATTAAAACGAAAGGTATTGATGACCCATAACCGTAATTCCGGTATTCTCCTACATCCTACAAGCCTTCCAGGACCTGATGGCATTGGGGACCTTGGCCCCGAAGCTTATCGCTGGGTCAATTTCCTGCATGCCTCAGGAACGCAATTATGGCAGGTCCTTCCCCTCGGCCCAACTGGTTACGGTGATTCACCTTATCAGTGTTTTTCTGCCATTGCGGGCAATCCCTATTTGATCAGTCCAATCCTGCTGCAGGATGAAGGTCTCCTCACTCGCCAAGATTTTCAGGACCGTCCGGAATTCCCGGACACTCATGTAGACTTTGGCTTGGCAATTGATTGGAAGAACCTGATTCTGGATCGCGCCTATGGTCATTTTAAACAAATCAGTTCAGATTCGCTTCATCAGGAATACGAGGTTTTCCTGAATCAAAATTTAGATTGGATTGATGAATTTGCCTTGTTTATGGCAATTAAAGAGGCCCAGGGTGGCCAGCCTTGGCAGGATTGGCCGCAAGACCTAAAATTCCGTACTCAGGATGTCTTGCAGACCTATAAGAGGAGTCTGAGCGAACAAATCGATAAGCACCGTTTCAATCAGTTTATATTTTTCAGGCAATGGGCATCGCTGCGTTCCTATTGCCATGAAAAATCCGTTCAAATCGTTGGCGATATGCCTTTTGTCATTGCGCTGGACAGCGCGGATGTGTGGTCACATCCTGAACTTTTTAAACTGGATGCCAATTTGAATCCCACCGATGTTGCTGGAGTCCCGCCAGATTATTTTTCTTCCACTGGACAATTATGGGGCAATCCCCTCTACCGTTGGGAAGTTCATCAGGAAAATAATTTTTCCTGGTGGATTAAGCGACTGAATGCTGTATTGAAACTTGTAGATTATGTCCGGCTAGACCATTTTAGAGGCTTTGCCGCTGCCTGGCATGTACCATATGGAGAAACGACTGCAATCAATGGCAGTTGGATCAAAGGACCCGCCATGGAGCTGTTCTCTGCCATCAAGGCGCACTTTCCCAGTATGCCTATCATCGCGGAGGATCTCGGTGTGATCACACCCGATGTTAAAGAATTGCGTGACAAGTTCAGCTTGCCCGGAATGAAAATTCTTCAATTTGGCTTTAGCGGGGACCCTGATGATGACTTTTTACCTCATCATTATCCCGTCAACTGTTTTGCTTATACCGGCTCTCACGATAATAACACTGCCGCAGGTTGGTACGAACAAGCCAACCCCACCGAACAAGCATTCGCACTGAATTATCTTAAATCTACCCCGGAAGAAATTTCGTGGTCGATGATGCGCTCCATCTGGCAGTCCAGCGCCCGTTCTGTGGTGGCACCCATGCAGGACCTGCTAAATTTAAAACAGGACGCACGAATGAACCTACCCGGAACGGAGTGCGGCAATTGGAGGTGGCGAATGCCAGCAGGCAGCCTTAATAAAGACCTAACCCTAAGGATGCATGAACTCAATTTGCTGTTCAGCCGGCTGCCTGTTCAGGAAAGATTTGCTTATTCTAAAAAGATAGAAGGTCAAATAGGTGAGACTGTTAAACCACATTGACTGATCTGCGCTTATTCAATGTTGCAAATCCAATTCCGATTAAGATGATGACTCCGCCTATCAGTTGAGTGGCACTTGGCACCTCGCTAAGGATGAACAAGGCCAACAAAGTGGATCCTATCGGCTCACCAAGTAACGCAATGGTTACGGTTGTTGCAGGCAGCTTTCGCAATGAATAGTTAAACATGGAATGACCCAATGTTTGCGGTACAAGCGCCATCGCTCCAAGCACAATCCAGGTCGATGGTGAAAAAGGCCCCATATTTTGTTTCTTCAGTAAAGCGTAACCAAACAAAAAAATACCAGCAATACTGTATACCCAGGATGTGTACAAAAAGGTATCCATCAGGTCTTTTAGTTTTGTACCAATGATGAAATATCCTGAGATAGTAAACGCTCCTAAAAGAGCCAGACACATACCCCATAAAGATCTCGCCCCCTGTATTGAAGATGAAATATCACAGAAGAGGCGGCTGTTTTGTAGTTTGCAGACTTCACCAGCTGCAATCGTAATCCCACCGACGAATGCAATCAATAGTCCCAAATAGAACCTCAGGGGCACTTTTTGTTTTAGCAGGAATGGTGAAATTAACGCAACCCAAAATGGAGTTGTTGTCACCAACACAACGGATATGCCAACACTCGTATATTCCAGTGAACTGAACCATAATGAAAAATGCAGAGCTAAGAAAAAACCGCTAAGTACCAGTAATCCGATTTCACCACTTTTTAAATCCAATGGTGGTTTCTTTTTACCCACAAAGACAATCAGCCATGAAATAATTGCAGAGAAGATCATTCGATAGCAAGCGATTACAATAGGGGTTACCTCGGTCAGTATTAAGCGGGTGAAAATTGCAGCCGTGGATACCGAAAATGTTGCAATTATGAGTATTAAATAACTTAGATTAATGTTTTTTATTTTCATCAGACCGTTCTAATGACTAAAGTTGGTTGCAACTATTCTTTTTGAGATAGACATGGGCTACAATCTTAAGTCTGCGCGTTAGCAGCTATGTTTTAGTCTATCCGGTTGCCGCATATTGGAAAACAAATCAGTCTTGTTTTGACTCCTGAGCAGCCATGGCAGCCCCGATAATCCCTGCCATATTTTCGAGCCTGGCGGGTAGTATTTTTGTGTCTGTCTTTAAATATTCGGTATATTTTTTAAATCGGCTGCTGATTCCTCCGCCGAGAATAAACAATTCAGGATTGAACAAAGCTTCATATGTTTTCAGAACCTCATTGAACCGTTTTGCCCACTGCTTCCATGTAAGACGTTCTGCCTGACGAACTGCGTCTGACGCGAGATGTTCGGCTTCTTTTCCGCAGATTTCCAAATGCCCCATTTCGGTATTAGGCATTAGCTGACCGTTCACAAAAAATGCTGAACCAATTCCTGTGCCAACAGTAATAAACATGACGACGTTCACCTTGCGGGCTTCAGGCACGCCAAAACGCATTTCAGCCAGCCCAGCGGCATCTGCGTCATTTATCACAGTTGCCGGCAAACCGGTCTTGTGCGTTATCATCTGCGCGACATCCACATTCAAAAATTTTTCATGCACATTTGCAGCAGATTTGGCAATACCATGCTTGACAATTCCTGGATATCCAGCGCCAATCAACCCGTCAAATTTGAGCTCTTTCCGGATGCGGTCAATGATATCGATGATTTCTTTAGGCTTGGCCATTGGCTCTGTCTCGCAGCGTATTCGTTCAGAGACAAGCATGCCGGTTTTTGTTTCAACCAATGCGCCTTTTGTTGCGGAGCCTCCAATATCAATCCCTAATGCAATCATGTTCCTCCAATTATGGACAGGCATTGTTTAAGTGTTCGTCAAAAGTAATGGCAAAAGTGTGTGTCCCGCTTCCGTCACATTTAGCCCGGAAAAAGAGATAATCACTCTCCTCCGGATAGATTACAGCCATAAGTGCATCCAAACTCGGGCTGGAAATCGGGGCCGGAGGAAGAGATGGAATGACGTAGGTATTGTAAGGTGAATTGATTTCCAAATCTTCATATGTTAAACCTGGCTTCCACCAACTATTTGAGTCAACATCAAAACCTATTCCATACTGTACCGTGGGATCGGTTTGAAGGGGCATTTGTACGGCTAACCGGTTATAAAAAACCGATGCAATTAACGGCATTTCTTCTATCGCATTAGTTTCCCTTTGGATGATCGATGCCAGTATGAGCAAGTCATAATTTGTAATTGCCAATCCCTTATATTTAGATGTGGCGATGATTAAATCAGGTCTGTCAGCCCAACAGGAAGTAATGCCAGATACTAATTCGTTTAGGGTAGTTTCCGGTTTGATGGAGTAGGTATCCGGGCAAAAGAAACCCTCCAGGTTAGCTGCTTCAGGAAAACGGTTTTTCACAATCAGACTGAGTTCAGGCTGTTTTAGAGCCCTCATTAGCTCTTCTTCGGTTGCATGAAAACCAGCTGACTGTATCGCTGATACAACTTCTTCCTGCCGCCACCCAGGATAAATATTGAACTGGATATCCCGGTTTTCAGGCAAAGATATTCGCCTGATCCAATCCAACAGAGTCACATTTGACTGCAGGGTATACATTCCAGGCATGACCTGGCGGTCCAAACCAGCAAAAACAAGATAAGCGCATGTTTCTTGCCCAGCATTAACTCCGGCAATGTTAGCTAATCGTCGGCATATACCCTTTACCTGATCCTGGGGGTCTACCTCAAATTTTATTTCTTCCATGATTGATGGGACGACATTCAGCTTTTCCTGTCCTATAAGAAGCTGAACGCCGTAATAAGCCTGTTTAAATTTAGAAAGCATGGGATCAGCATGTCCATACTTCTTTTCAGCTTGGTTAATTAACAAGAAAGCGGCACCAATAGAGAAAAGCACAAGGAGCAGAAAAAATACAATCACACCAAAACAGCGTGGTGTCCGGGAATGACTAACACTCTGCGACATTTGCATCTCTTTTTTGGGATTCGAGGAAGTCCTGCAAAATAACCGCTGCAGCTAAATCATCCACGGGAGTATTTCTTTTCTTCCTCGTGCAACCCAAATCTTTCATCAGTTGATAAGTCTTTTCAGTTGAGAAACTCTCATCCCAACCCAGTACTTCTTTATCCGTTTTTTCTTTTATGGCTTTGAGCAGCTTCAAGGCAGATCTAGCCTTTGGTCCTGTATTTCCAGCGCTGTCATAGGGGATTCCAATTAAGATCACCTCACATGCTTCATTCTCAGCCAGTTCTAATATTCTTTTAGCATCCTCTTCTCTGGAAATGTGCTTCAAGATTGAAAATGGACGCGCAAGCGCACCAGATTCATCGCTTATTGCGATCCCAATCCTCACATTGCCTGGATCCACGCATAAGTATTTCAATTCTTATCAACTTTCTTTGAACAAATCTGATATACGTCCTTTCTTTAGGTGCACCCGAATAGCAAGTCTGTCTTTCCGTAATAAGGCTTCCAAATCACCCATAGCCTGCGCTTTTTGGAGCGTTGCAAAACTCATATTCTCACCAGGAATCTCAAGGTCTTGCTCGGCATCGTAGGTTATAAGAATAAACAAACCGCCAGGGAAACCACCCTTGTGTAATTGCCCTGTGGAATGTTGGAATCTGGGTCCGTATCCTATAGTTGTAGCCTTTTTTAGGTTTTTTGAAATGCGTCCTCTCAGGTCCACCAGTTGGCTGTTGTAGAAATTAATCCTGGGTAAGTACGCATTGATCGCGACATAACCGGTAGGATCCATAGCATGGTAGAAACATTGCATGGCTTCGCCAAGATAAGTCGCTCGGGTCAAACCATCCACAGGCATACCAAAGATAGTTGCTTGTTGGTTTTCCCATATAGGTTTTTCTTCTACCAGTTTCCCCTTTTGTTGATATTCTTCTATTTTAGCTTTGGCAATCAGTTTACTTTCCTGTACATTTGGTTGATTGAA
The DNA here is from genome assembly GCA_040772525.1 of Anaerolineaceae bacterium. Classification (GTDB taxonomy): domain Bacteria; phylum Chloroflexota; class Anaerolineae; order Anaerolineales; family Anaerolineaceae; genus Mesolinea. The sequence goes on from JAXGXZ010000001.1 coordinate 1,972,143, forward strand.
TGCATTTACACGCAGCACTGCACACGCGATTGCAGTTGCATATTCCCAACGGTAAAATTCGAATCCCAGGTCGTAGGGATCCTTTAGACTGAGCTCTATGACCGGATGACCTTGCTCCATAACCTTTTGAACTCTATCAGATTCGGAATCATCTACACGCAAATATACAAATAATCGATCGTTATTATAAGATTCCGGATCAAGCGAAGGTTCCCCTTCAATTGGAAGAATGCCACGGCCTTCCTTTCCACTGCTCTCTGCAATAAGTTGTTCTAACCATGGCACCAAGTGAGAACTATATGATTCGGTTATAAAGGTAAGTTTCTCTCTTCCATTTTTAGCTGCGCAGCCAATCAAGAGACCCAGTAGAAGGTTGGCATTCGCCGCGTAAGGGATATCCCGCTCCCCTATTCTTTCAGCTCGTATGGCGTTGGACAACAATTTCAAAATATCCACGCCAATAAGCGCAGCTGGAACAAGACCAAAGGGGGTAAAGACAGAATATCTTCCACCTACGTCTTTCGGAGCGAAGAATACATGGTCAAATTTTTGCATTTTGGCCAACCGTTCAAGAGAAGTTCCTGGGTCTGTTATGGCTATGAATTGATCACCCGGTTTTTCCATACCCAGATCAAATATCTTTTGCCAGAAATACTGATAAGCAGCCATAGTTTCGGAAGTGGTTCCGGATTTACTGGCAACAATAAACAAACTTTTCTTTAGATCTATCCCTTGAGTTCTTGCCAGAATTTCTTCGGGGTTAGTCGTATCTATAATCTGCAGGTTTAGTCCCCTGCCAGGTTCAACCATAGGTCCTATTGCCTCGCTCAGAACTTCAGGGGCAAGTGAAGATCCGCCCATTCCAAGCACAAAGACATGCGTAAAACCCTGCTCAATTTTTTGTTCCCGATAATAATTCAGGTCATCAACCATTTGGAGCTGCCTGGACGGTAATCCTAACCATCCTAAACGGTTTCTTATTTCTTCAAAATCATCTGAATTATCTGTCCATAAGCTGGGGTCATGTTCATACATTCGGGAAACTATTACCTGTTCCCCTGCACATTGAAGGGCGTTCTGAACATGTGAGGTCATTGAACCAACCTGATCCAAAAAAACCTTTCTTTTTGCTTCTATAGTACCGATGAGCTTCTCATAAGCATCGACAAATTTTTGGATGCCATCAACTTCCAGATCTTCAGTGATTTTGTCCAGGTCCAATCCAACAGCTTTCAACCAATCCATTTCACTTTTAATTTCACCGAAATTTTGGTTTAGTTCTGATTCCAGATTGCAGTGATCCAGCAGCGCTTTGAGTGTTGCTGGAGGGACGGTGTTGACTGTGTTTTTTACAATCAAGGTATCTACATAAAGCAAGTCTGAGTAATTCGGGTTCTTTGTTCCGGTAGATGCCCAGAGAGGTCTTTGAACTTGCGCGCCTTGAAGGGCTAATTTATTGAATCGTTCAGAGCTAAAAACCTGTTTAAAAGCACTGTACGCGAGACTTGCATTATTTATTGCTGTTCTTCCCATTAAGGCGTCTAAACGATCCGATTTGTCCGGCTCCTGACTGCTTAAATCAGCGAGTAATTTGTCTGCAACAGTATCAATTCGTGAAATGAAAAAAGATGCAACAGATGCCACATTTTTGAGCGGCAAACCATCCTTAAGTCTCTTTTCCAGGCCCTTTAAGAAAGCTTCCATGACCAGCTTGTAGCGCTCCACCGAGAAAATCAAAGTGACGTTTACATTAATTCCCGCAGCAATCAGTTCGGTAATTGCCGGCAGGCCTTCAAGTGTGGCTGGTATTTTGATCATAAGGTTTTTACGATTGACGAGATTCCATAGTGTTTTGGCGTCTTGGATAGTCCCTTCAGTATCATTAGCCAGAAGTGGGCTCACTTCCAAACTCACGTAGCCATCCTTTAAATTGGTACTTTGATACGTTGGTTTAAGCAAATCAGCAGCAGCCTGAATATCTTCGATCACAAGGCGTAAATAGATCTGCTCTTTGGAAAGTCCCGCCCATGCCATGGCCTGTAGCGAATCATCATAATTAGATGAAGTAGAAATAGCTTTTTCAAAGATACTGGGGTTGGAGGTAACGCCGTAAATTTCCTTACGCTCAACCATATCCTTCAAGTAACCGTTTTCCAATAAGGTCCGATCGATATTGTCATACCAAATGGACTGACCTTTTTCAAAGAGTTGCGCTGATTTATTCATTCTTTTCCTCCGAGTGAGGTGATTTAATCAACTTGACAGCCTGCTTTACAACATTTTCAACGTTAAAACCAAATTCCTTCATCATGATGGCGCCAGGTGCAGACGCTCCAAATCGATCCAGCCCAATAATCGCGCCAGAGTCTTTGACATATTTCTGCCATCCAATGGTTACACCAGCTTCCACCGCCAGACGTTTTGTAATCCAAGGCAAAAGTACGGAGTCTTTATACTTTTTGGATTGTTTTTCGAACAATTCCCAACTTGGGAACGAAATTAAACGCACGCCATAACCCCTTTTCTCCAAGACTTTTGCTGCCTCAAGGATAAGATAAACTTCGGATCCGCTTGCCATCATCATCAGGTCAACATGTTTGTTCTTTGACTCGTAAAGGACATAAGCACCTTTTTGAACTCCATCAGCAGAGGAGTAAATTTTACGGTCTATTACAGGTAGGTTTTGTCGGGATAGGATTAGCGCTGTAGGCCCTTCCTGATGGCTGATAGCAAATTTCCACGCCTGGGTGGTTTCATTGGCATCACTTGGTCGAATAACAATCAGGTTTGGAATAAGTCGCAAACTCATCAGAGTTTCAACTGGCTCGTGAGTTGGACCATCTTCCCCGACTGCGATCGAATCGTGTGTAAAAACATAGATAGAATGCATACCTGAGAGAGCTGAAACGCGCAACGCGCCGCGTAAATAATCCGAAAACACCAGGAAAGTGGCGCAATATGGGATCAAACCACCATGCACTGCGATTCCATTTGTAATTGCCGCCATACCCAATTCACGAATCCCAAAGTGCATGTTCCTTCCTAATGGTGTCCTACTGCTAAAAGATTCTGATCCGGTAATAAAGGTGTTATTGGAAGGAGCAAGGTCAGCAGAACCGCCGATTAACTCGGTCACAACCGGAGCAATGGCGTTGATTACTTTACCAGAGGCTGCACGGGTAGCCATTCCCTTTATGTCTGCAGGGAAAAAAGGCATCTGCTTATCCCATTTGGCGGGTAATTCTCCAGCCATTCTACGCTTAAATTCCTTTGCCAGCTCAGGATATTTTTCTGAATATTTTGAAAACAGTTCATTCCATTTGGCTTCCTGCTCTGTACCTTTCCTGATGGTTTGATTGTAGTGTTCTTCAACCGCTTCCGAAACATAAAAGAGCGGCTCCTGAGGCCATCCTGCCAATTCTTTAGCTTTATTAAGCTCTTCCCACCCAACCGGACTCCCATGGACAGAGGCAGAACCTGCTTTGGTTGGAAGTCCAAATCCTATGGTTGTGTGACAGATAATCAAACTGGGTTGCGGGTCCTTCCTAGCCTGTTCTATTTTTGCCTCAATATCGTCAACATCATTTCCATCGTCGACATCGAGCACCTGCCAGCCATAGGATTCAAAACGTTTTGCTACGTCCTCACTGAATGTAAGGTCCGTTGACCCTTCAATAGTGATGCGGTTGGAGTCGTACAGGTAGATTAATTTTCCCAATTGGAGGTGACCTGCCATTGATGCGGCTTCAGAAGCTATACCCTCCATCAAATCTCCATCCGTTACTATGGCATAAGTGTAATGATTAACGATATCAAAACCAGGGCGATTAAACTTAGCCGCAAGTTGCCGTTCAGCAATTGCCATACCGACGCCATTTGCGAAACCTTGTCCGAGCGGACCCGTAGTGGTTTCCACGCCTACTGTATGTTTCCATTCAGGATGTCCGGGTGTTTTGCTTCCCCATTGCCGAAACTGGGCTAAATCTTCTCGCGTCAATCCGTAACCAGTCAGGTAGAGTAACGAGTAGAGAAGCATGGAACCATGCCCGCCCGATAAAATAAACCGATCCCGATCAATCCATTCCGGATTTTTTGGGTTGTGTTTCATTGCTCTGACAAATAACGTGTAACCCATGGCAGCTGCGCCCATTGGCATGCCGGGATGGCCAGAATTTGCTTTTTGCACAGCATCCGCTGAGATAAACCTTATACTATTTAGGGCATCTGCTATGATTTTTTTCTTCACTGTTACCTCCATCTGTATTGGGATGATAAAATTTTACCATCGCTTAAGCTGACTGTTTTCTTACAACTAAGCTGGCAGTTCGGCGGGACAGGAAATGAAATGGATTTAATCGGTAAAACTGCACTCGTCACCGGAAGCGGCATTCGCCTTGGCAAGGCCATTTCTTTGGCTTTGGCACAGAAAGGCGTCAATCTTGCCTTGCATTTTCATAGTTCTGCTGATGAAGTTCAAGAGGTTTTAATGGAAGTAAAAGCTTTGGGAGTAAAAGCTAAAACTTTTCAATCCGATATCTCTGTACAGGGAGCAGCAGTAAAACTCTCAAAGGATGTTGTGTCCTGGGCAGGCCATTATGATATCCTGATCAATAATGCTGCCATTTATCTGCCTGGCAACGGAGCCAAAATAACTCAGAGTGCGCTCAGCAAAGAATTTCAGATAAATCTGTTTTCGCCTTTGCTGCTCACACAGCAATTTGCTGCCCAATTACCGGAAGGCGCTTTTGGCAAAGTCATTAATATCGCTGATGCCAAAGTCTATAAAACTGGATCGGACCATTTTGCCTACCGTCTTACCAAGATGGGCATCATTGAGATGACCCGCATGTTCGCCATGGAACTTGCGCCTCATATAACAGTAAACGCAATTGCGCCTGGCATTATGATGCCCATAGCAGGCTTTGAGCACATCAATATACAGGAAGTCGCTGAACGCAAGATTCCGCTTAAACGGCCAGGCAGCCCAGAGATAATTGCTCAAAACGTCCTGCATATTCTTGATCAGGATTTTATGACAGGTAATATTATTGTAGTAGACGGCGGAGAATCTCTTTAATTATCTGGTGAAATGGCTGCCGATATTAACACTGCAGATAGTGTCAATTAATGGAACAAATTGATATGGACAAGATCATTATTACCGACCTTCAAGCAACAGGAATTATTGGTGTCCAGCATCCTGAACGGGACACGCCGCAAATGCTGCTAATCAACGTTACTCTTGAAAAAGATCTCAGAAAAGCCGGTATCAGCGACGACCTGATCGATACAATCAGTTACTCTGAAGTCAGCAAACACGTTCTTTCCGAAATAGCCACTGCCAACTTTTATCTTGTTGAAGCTTTGGCGGAGCATCTTGCTCAATCCATCTTGAGGGCTTTCAACGCAGCGGCTGTAGCCATCCGGATTGAGAAAACGAATTTTGTCGCGAAAACTGCGCGGGTTGGTGTAGAAGTTTACCGCCGACGCTCTGATCTTACAGAGAGTCATTAGATATCCGATTTAGGAATTCCATGCGGGTATCCATGCGGGTTCTGAATATACCCCGCATTGCTGAAGTTGTCATTCTGGCTTGTTCTTTCTTTACGCCTCTCATCATCATGCACAAATGCTGACCTTCCACAACTACACCAACGCCCAATGGATGTATCGTCTTAACAATAAAATCAGCAATTTGTTTGGTCATGCGTTCCTGAATCTGAAGCCTTCGTGCGTACATTTCGACAATTCTTGGTATTTTTGATAGACCGATTACCTTCCCTTTTGGTATATATGCAACGTGGGCATGGCCGAAAAAAGGCAGCATATGATGTTCACACATACTGTAAAATTCGATTTTTTTTATGATTACCATCTCATCATAATCAACATCAAAGAGGGCTTGATTGATCAGGGTTTTAGGGTCGGTCCTATAACCAGATAATATTTCCGCGTAAGCACGAGCAATTCGTTCGGGTGTCTTTAGCAATCCTTCCCGGTTTGGATCTTCGCCTATTGCTTTTAATATAACTTTTGAAGCTTTTCGTATGGCTTCCTGATCCATTTCCGAATCGTACAGAAATTCTGCAGCTCCACTATATACATCATTACTTTCCATAATCTCTCCTACCCGATCCATTTTAATGCAAAAAGCAGCCAGAGTATCTGGCTGCCCTGCATGGTACTTTTTCATCCAACGACGGTTTCAATCAAACCATAAGACCCGTCACGTCTCTTATAGAGAACATTGACTTGGTTGGTCTTGGCATTTAAGAAAACAAAGAAATCTTCATGACCTAAAAGTTGGAGCTGTTCCATGGCTTCCAACTCATCCATAGGAGTGAGCAAAAAGCTTTTTCGGCGGACAATAACTGGTTCAGGTATTTCATCGAGTTCCGTTTCAGGTAAGGTTTCCTTCTCCTTAGAAGATTCCTCACCTCGATGGCGCCAATGTTTACCCTTAAATCGTTCAATTTGACGGGACATTTTATCCACAGTCGCGTCAATGGCAGCGTAGATCACACTGGCACGTTCTTCCGCACGCAAGATAAACCCTCTGCCTCGAATAGTCACTTGGGCGATATATCGATCAGATGAGTTCCTTGCATTTCTGGCATGCCCTAGGTCAACTCTGCATTCGTCAATTTCATTGAGATATTTTTCGAGCCGGGAGACTTTCTTGACTGTGTACTCATGAATACGATCCGTTAATTCAAGTTCTTTTGTATATATTTCCATTTTTAGTGGCATGAAAACCTCCTGGGATTTTTTAAGATTATACATTATTTCAATCCATGTTAATTAAATAATTTACTTTTTATATTGTTTTCGCCATTGTAAACACGTTGACGCTGTCTGCCCCGCTTTTGACGAGTGTATTGGAGGCTTCATTGACCGTCGCCCCTGTTGTGTACACATCATCCACAAGAAGAATTGCCTTACCGGTTACAAGCCTTGGATCGGCTTTAAATACTCCCAGAACATTCAAATATCTGTCCTGAACGTCCAGTTTCGTTTGTGTTCCATCCTCTCTTACTCGCGTAAGACAATTTGGATCATGTTCGATTGTCAATCTTTTTGCAAGTGCCCGGCTGATCATTTCAGCCTGGTTGTAGCCTCTGAGCCGTTTTCGTACTTTGCTCGTTGGTACAGGAACAATTAAATCAATTCCAGTCGTTAGTAGAGTTACTTGTCCCATTGCGAGATCTACCAACAGGGAAGCAATTGCAAAATTGTGTCTATATTTCAGACTAAGCAGTGCATCTCGCATGACTCCGGTATATTGAGCAAAACCGTAATAATGTTCATAGCTGATTTTTCTCCTGGCGCATCGTTCACAAATCTTTTGTTTCCTTACAAAAGATCCACAAAGTTCACACATGGGGCTTTCCAACACTTTGATTTTTTTTAGGCACTCAGGACAAATAAAGAATCCTTCCATTCCACAACTCACACAAGAAGGTGGAAATAACCAATCAACTAATTTATTTGAAAAACCTGCTTTGATTTCCACTATAATTTACTTACCAGCAGACTGGAAGAAAAGTTGTATAGCAGGCCAAAAGAGAGAGAATAAAGTGAATAAGATAAGAAATATAATAACGATCAATAATATATACTCGATGGGTCCCCAGGAACTTCCTGACTTTCTATTCATTGATATTCTCCAACAGATTCGCCTGCGAATAAACCTATTATAATTACATTCGTGATTACGAGAAAACAATATATAATCTATTGTTCAAGTTTGAAAATTTGACTAGGATTAAGCTGATTTTATTGGCAAACTAGACAAGAAGGAGAAAAATGAGTGATATTTTTGACAAAGTAGTTGGTGACCAGGATTGGTTTACGAAGATCGTGGCAAAGATTCCCGGTTTCAAGGGATACATCAATAGAGAAGAACGTAGAACAGCAGACAAAATGTTGCGCGAATGCGTTGCCAATGAGTTTGAGAATCAGTACCAGCGTATCTCTAGTGTTCAGCGTGATCTGATCTCTCAGGGCGGACTGGCCTATATTGACGATCTTGAAGCCGCTGCTATCAAATTGCGCCAGTTCATTGACCGTGTGCGCACAGCTTCCTACGGTTATGCAGGCTTGTTTGACGCAATCAAGATCAAGGAAGAAGAGTTAGCGCAAGTCTACCAATACGATGCTTCCCTGCTCGCTCTGGGCGCAGATGTTGCCCGCGCGATTGACAATGTTGAAGCTTCCATCGGTACCGATGGTCTGCCAGCCAGTATTAAACATCTGGTTACCGTTTCCCAGGAAAGTCTGGATGCTTTTAACAAACGTTCAGATGTTATGCGCGGAATCGCCCAATAATCTTTGAAATCAGGAGGTAATTATGGCTCGAATATTTGATGTTGTTGAATACCCCAGCGAAATGGTGGATGAGCTTGTCCATCGTTTTCCTGAAACCGGTGTTGCTGATCTGCGCCTCGGTTCCCAGGTAATCGTTCGCGAGTCTCAGGCAGCTGTTTTCTTCAGAGACGGCAAAGCACTGGATGTGCTTGGTCCTGGTCGTCACACGATTACGACAGCCAATGTGCCTATCCTCACTGGCTTGCTTGGTAAGCTCTTTGGTGACCGAACCCCCTTTACGGCAGAAATTTATTTTGTTTCTATGCGTGAATTCGCAGACCGCAAATGGGGCACCCCACAACCTATCATTGTCCGCAATCCCGGTGTTGGTCTTGGAATTGCCCTTCTTCAAGGTTTTGGAACTTACAGTTTCCAGATAAAAGATCCTCAGCAATTTGTAACTCAGATTGTAGGACAATTGGGTGGTTATCGTACATCCGATATTGAGACTCGTTTGCGTACCATGCTGCTTTCCAAACTCCAGGATGTGCTGGGTGAAACAGCTGCAAAGAATGATGTCATGCAGCTTATTGGCCTAACTGAAGAGTTAGGTGCTGCTGTGCGCGCCAAAGGTCAGGACGATTTTGCAGCTCTTGGTCTATTGCTCAAATCTTTCTACATCGGTAACCTGAAACCTTCAGACAAATCTGCCGAAGAACTGCGCTCCATGGGCATGCTCGACATGCAAACCTATACGCAGCTCCAGGCCGCGGATGCCATGCGGGATGCTGCTCAAAATCCAAGCGGTGGTGCTGGTTTGACAGCAGGCATTGGTGCTGGTATGGGAATTGGCAACGCTATCGCCGGCTCTCTGCAGAACATGCAGCAAGGCGCATCTCAACCCGCGCAAACAGGCGGGCAAACCAGCGCCATACCGGATATTATGACACCAAGTGAAGCCGCCTCCTTCATGCGTGTTTCTGAGGAAGATATCATAGCTGCAATCAACGCGGGCGAGCTGAAAGCCCGCAAGATTGGCAGTGCTTTTCGCATCAGTAAGGATGCCTTGCAGGAATATCTGCGCGGTTAGTCAGTTCTATCAATTATTAAACGAAGAAGCGGGTTAAGATAACTTAGCCCGCTTTTATATTTATTTTCTTATATTAGGAAATCAAAGACTCAACTGCTTTGACTGCATCCCCCACCGTTTGGATCTGCCGGGCGGCTTCATCATCAATGTTGATATCAAATTTTTCGCACAACCCATCAACCAAAAAGAATTGGTCCATTGAATCGGCTTTCAGGTCATCAATAAATTTTGTTTCCTCAGTGATATCGTTGACATCAATTTTCATTACATCTGCAATCACTTCTTTTACTTTTTCAAATGTATCGGTCATAATTCTCCTCAATCACAAGTTTCTCAAATTGTAATGCATAAAAGACACTCAATTGACAAATAGATATATGAATAATATAACACTTAACCATGACAGAAGATACCATAATTGCCAAACGTAAAACAGATCACCTGCGAATCAACCTGAAGGAAGATGTTGTTTCCAATGTGAACGTCGGTTTTTCTTCTATTCACTTTAAGCACGATTCCCTCTCGAACATTAACCTCAAAGATGTTGATATTTCCCTTGGTTTTCTTGGGAAGCAAATGGATGCGCCAATTCTGATTTCTTCCATGACTGGAGGAGCACGCTCGGCAGAGGAGTTTAACCGACTCTTTGCGAGCGCCGCCCAGAAATACAAGATCGCATTGGGGGTTGGTTCGCAACGAGGGATGATCCAGCATCCCGAGTTGGAATCTTCTTTCAGAGTACGCCAATGGGCTCCGGATGCGCTAATCTTTGGTAATTTAGGATTAGTACAACTGAATTATGGTTTTGGTCTTGAAGAATGCCTGAAAGCAGTGGAATCTATTGAGGCAGATGGATTAATCTTTCACTTAAACCCATTGCAAGAGGCTCTGCAACCCGAAGGCGACACAAATTTTGAAGGACTCCTTCCAAAACTCGAAAAGATCTGTGAGAATATAGGTGTACCGGTGATCGCTAAGGAAGTCGGTTACGGGCTCTCATTCCAAGTTGCTAAACGTTTGGTTTCAGCTGGTGTGGCAGTAATAGATATTGCCGGAGCTGGTGGTACTTCCTGGTCGGAAGTCGAACGTTACCGTCTTTCAGACCCCTCGATGCGAGAAACAGCTGCAAAATTCAGAGACTGGGGTATACCAACTGTTCCAGGGCTAATCGCCCTTCGGAAAGCCAATTTAGGAGTTCCTATTATTGCCTCTGGCGGCCTATTGACCGGGATTGATTTGGCCAAATCGATTGCCCTTGGCGCGAGTTTAGGTGGCTATGCTCGGGCTTTTCTCCTTGCAGCGGCAAATGGTGAGGAGCAGCTTTACGGCAAAATCGATTCGGTTATTCGTGAACTCAAAATCTGTATGCAGATGGTCGGCGTAAAGAAGCTGGACCAGCTCACAAGCGCTTTTCTTGAATTCATGCCTGGTTGAAATGAATTCGATGACCCTAAAAGATGTAATTGATAATTTCCTGAAAGAGCGTTTGAGACGTTTCAGCAATATCTACCCCAAACTTGAAGAAATGCTTCTTTACCACTTTGGGTTTCTTGACGGAAATGAGCATAGCGGCAAAAGGCTGCGGCCTCAACTCTGCCTTTTGACTTATACCCTCTTCGACCAGGACTTTACAACCATCCTTCCACTTGCTTCCGCACTTGAAATTCTTCATAACTATACACTTATCCACGATGACATTGAAGACAATAGTTACATGCGGCATAGTAAATCTGCCTTATGGCAGGTATACGGTTTACACAGGTGATTTTTTGCACAGTTTGGCGATCGAGACACTGCACAACCTGGATTTGGAAATTATCAGAAAACACATTATTATTAATCATTTCATGGAGACCGCCCGACTGGTCACGGTTGGCCAATACTTGGATTTGCTTTACCAGACCAGAAAAACAATCAGCATGGAACAATATCTCGAAATGATCAGCCTAAAAACCGGTCGCTTGATCGAATCGTCCGTCGTTTGCGGAGCCGTTGCTGCCTTGGGTAACTCGGCTTTGATATCCCTTTTTGAGGAAATCGGCAAATCGCTTGGGCTTGCTTTTCAAATCAGGGATGATTATTTAGGTATCTGGGCTGATCCCAAGCACAGTGGTAAACCCACCGGTTTGGATCTGCAGGAGAAGAAAAAGTCTTATCCAGTTGTGCTCGCAATGGAGAAGAACGATCGATTCCAGGAAATCTGGAACTCGAAACCGCTCCTTGGGCAACCTGAGATTGATGAGTTAACCAAAGAGATGGAATTAAGTGACATCCAAAATGAGATATTGCAGAAGTTGAAAGTGCTTGAGAAAGATGTGCAGATTCACGTGGATCAGATCCAGGGGATCGATGATAATCGGAAAGAGAATTTTGCTCAGTTATTAAGATTGTTCTTTGAGATTTGATCCATCTGTTGCAGGCAGACCAGGTAGCATTCCGAGAACCGTGATTAAACCCATCGAGATCCAATAATAAGGTAGTCCAAAGGTATCTATGCTGAACCCTTCCAGCAACAGGGCAATTACAAACATTTTTCCAATTAAACTGAATGCCTTGTGACATGTGTTAGTCTGACTTTTCAGGTTTTGCGCTCTGCGCCACATCACAACCATCCAGGTAATAAACAGAGAGAAACCAATAATTCCAGTCTCAGAAAGAAGCCTGGCCCATAAGTTCTTTGCGTTGGGAATAGAACTCTCTACCATGAGGGTTCTTAGTATCTCTGGTAAACGATAACCAAAAGAATTTACCGTCTGCGGAAAGTAGAAACCAGAGCCACCCAGGCCCACACCCAGCCATGGGTGCATCAGATATACCTTAAAGGCGGCCATCCAATAGATAATACGCTCTGCGATTTCCAATTGACTTGCCCACCCTAATATGCCAAATTGCTTATATCTGGTTAAATCAAAGAGCTTGCCCGTCCGCACCGGATCCACCTTTGAAATAACGATGCCCCCCAAAAAAGAAATCGCCACAAAGAGCAGTATCAATGTTATAACCATAAACACAGGATGGTATATGAGTCGCTCGAATTTACTCTTGTAATCTCTTTTTACAGATAATCTTCGATTGCGTTCAATCATATAGTGAAAGATAAGATATACAACCAGCATACCGAATGTCAGCCAGCCAATACGGGAAAAACTCAGAAAAAGAGAAGTTAAACCTCCCAAAAGAAGAAAATTCTCGATAGTAAATTTATTAATTACTCTCAACCGGAAAGAGCTCACTTTACTAAAACTTAATCCGAGCCAAAGTGGTAAGTAGAGCACATTCAATTGATGAGCAAGCCAACTAGGTTCCAGGGCAACACCGGTCAAACGCCGTTTATATAACCTTCCACTTGACACCAATTCTTGCATTTTACTTAATATATCCGGATAATCTTTCAAAACAAGCCAAGAAATAGTTTGAACTATACAGGCAACCAAAATTATGACCCCTCCCAGGCTTATCCAACGGATTGCTTGTCTGAATTGCCTCTCGTCGTTAATAAAGAATGATGGGACAAGATAAAAAGCGATTCCAACAATCAATGTCAACAGAGCTTCTAAGCCATTTTCCCAGGGTGCAATATCGCGAAAGGTTGGCAGAACTCTAAATGTCGCTAAAGCTGACACGAGTGCAGCAACAAGAAAAAATAAATAGAGCGGGTAGGCATCAGATGGGAGTTTGGGATCTTTTATCAGTTTATTAAGCAGGAAAGGAGTCAATAAAAGAAGTGGGATTGCTGATAGGGGGGCTACTTTGGTTCCCCCAAACAATCGTGAGACTAAGGGAAAACTTGTAAATGGTAGAAGCACCAGCAAAGAAAGTATAAAAAATTGCTGTACTTTTTCATTGATGCTGCGCATGTTATTGTTCTTTCTGGGGTCTGAGCTCGCATATGATAATACTAACTGCCAGTCCTGCGAGCGCACCAAAAAGTATAAACAATCCTGTGGAATTTCTTATTGGACGGGTTGGCATTCCAGACGGCTGAAAACCAACGATGTTTAAATCCTTTGTTAAGCCCATTGCCGATGGTGATTCTTTTAGAATTACTGAATTTGCTTCCTTTTTTATCTTGTTAACATCTTCCAAAGTCAGTGTTTGGCAAAAAGGAAGTTCTCCTTTGATAGGGTCGCTACTGCAATCCTCAATAGCCATGAGCACGGCTTTTGCCTCTGATACAAGCAAAGCGTGTGGGTAAGCTTCTTTAATCCTATTTGTTAAGACTTCAGCCCAATCGGTTGCGATTTGAGCCGCGTTGGCGGCATCTTCAGAGCAAACTTTGATTACCGTAGTCATTAATTGGCGCTCAATACCCGCGTTCTGTTTCAGGTAATCCAATGACACCCTTTTTCCCCTTGTTTGACTAAGTGAGATCAGATCATTAATAACGTCTGGGTGATAAGCTAATTCAGAGATGTGATCTATCTGAGAATCCACCATCATTTCAGTAATATTGGCATTTCTCACGATCTCCAGGTTTACCATGACACGAGCCTCAGCTTGATAAAGCGGTTTTTCGAACTGACCAATTAAACAACCCAATAAAGCACCGGTCATCATGCAGATGAACACGATCAACCAGGAATTAGGTCTGCTTTTCATAAAAATTGCCGGTTTAAACCAAGCACTTTTTGGGATGATTTCTTTTTCCTCACTCATGAGAAAAGGATTATAACACTTTCATCTTTATGCATACAACAATCAATTATCTAATGTAAAATTACCTTATTATGAACCAAAATGTTATTCATATAACCTCATCTTATTTACAAACGAAATGCATTTTGAGCGAATGCCCGGTCTGGCACCCGGATCAAAAGGCCTATTACTGGACGGATATAGAGGGATCACGTCTCTATAAACATGATCCGGTTAGAGGATACACCAACTTTTGGACACTGAGTGAGCAGGTGGGCTCGTTTGCCCTTACCTCACGGAAACCATTCCTGATGGCTGCTGCATCGGGGTTGTCTTTTTTTGACCCTGAAATTGGCCTGTCGGAACAAATAGTCCAATTGGCAATCCCTGCAAATGGGGTCATGATGAATGATGGCAGAGTTGATAGCCTTGGAAGATTTTGGGTGGGCTCAAAGAGTTCAAACCGAACCGCCAGGCTATACAGCATCGATGCTACTTTCACACCCATCGTCAAACTCGAAAACATAGGCATTTCGAATGGAATTGACTGGTCTCTGGATGATCAGTTTTGTTATTATACGGATTCGGCAGACAATACAATTTATCGCTACAAATTCGATTCCACATCTGGAATTATCTATGACCGTGAAGTGTTCTTTGTTCCTCAAACAGGCACACCGGACGGGTTATGTGTAGATGTTAAAGGAAACATCTGGACTGCTCTTTGGGATGGCTGGAAGTTGCTTCAGTTGGATCCTGATGGCAATATCCTTTTTGAAGTTCATCTCCCGGTTGCACGCCCTACCTCACTTTGCTTTGGTGGGGAAAGTTATACGGACCTACTAATCACTTCAGCCTCAACAGGTTTGACGAATGAAGAATTGGCTGCGCAGCCTATGGCCGGGGATATCTTCTACCTCCCAGGACTTTGTCAAGGTAGACCCTCAAACCGCTTCATTCTTTAGGCTAATCGTCCTCAATTTCACCTGTTTTCTCCGTTCGCAGACGCGTTTGCGTATCCAAAATGCGTTTCCTCATCCTTAAATTTTCAGGTGTCACTTCCAGCAGCTCGTCGGGGCCGATGAATTCAATCATCTCATCCAAACTGTAAATTCTGGGCGGATTTAGTCTCTCTTCAAGGTCCCGGATTGATTGGCGCATATTTGTGAGATGTTTCTTTTTTGCTACATTTATTGAGAGGTCCTGTGGTCTGGGAGTCTCACCAACTAACATTCCCTCATAGATAGGAACGCCCGGTCCAATAAACATGGTGCCGCGTTGTTCAGCATTTCTTAAGCCAAATGTCGTGGAAATTCCGCTCTCCCTTGCGACAATGGCGCTGGTTTTTCTTTTTTCAATGGGACCTTCCAGTTCATCTTCGCCAATGTAAAAACTATTCAACACACCTTTTCCATGTGTAATGGTTAAAAATTTAGATCTGAACCCCAATAAACCTCGCGTTGGCATAGTATAGGTTAAGTGCACTGTTGTATCCAGGTTATTTACCATTCCAATCATCTTGCCTCTTCGGGCACCCAGCATCTCGACCACAGCTCCAACATACTCCTGATCTACGTCCACATGGACCTCTTCATAGGGTTCCAGTTTCTTTCCAGTTTCATCTGTTACTACAATGGCTTCTGGCCTGGAGACTTGAAACTCATAGCCTTCACGCCGCATGGTTTCAATCAAGATCCCCAGATGAAGCTCGCCTCTTCCGGACACTAAAAACACATCCTTAGATTCAGTCGGTTCTACCCTCAAGGCGATATTTGTGCGCAGCTCATCATTCAATCGCTCCAACAGTTTTCTCGACGTGCTCCATTTGCCTTCCTGACCGGAAAATGGCGAGGTATTGACTCCTATTGTCATCTGCACGGTGGGCTGCTGGACCTTAATCACCGGCAGTTGGACGGGATTCTCTGGGTCTGCCAATGTCTCCCCCATCTGGATATCCTTCAACCCCCCAATTATGATAATATCACCAGCTTCGATCGTATCTACTGCTATTTTTTCCAAACCCTGGAACGCGAAAACATATCTCGCCTGTATCTTTTCCATACTTCCGTCGTGTCTGATACGGGTCAGATATTGTCCGGGCTTCAGACTGCCTGATTTTATTCGTCCTGAGGCAGTGACCCCACTGTATTCATCGTAGCCCAAATTGGTTACAAGCATCTGAAAACTTCCCTCAGGGTCTGCTGTTGGCCCGGGTATTTCTTTCAGAATAGTTTCAAACAAAGCATGCAAATCGTTGTCTAAATTCGGAGTGTATCCAGCTCGCCCTTCCAATCCGTTCGCATAAATAATCGGAAATTCAGCCAATTCATCAGAAGCTCCAAGTTCTATAAAAAGATCAAAAGTGAGGTTGATCGTTCTTTCAATATCTGCTTCCTTCCGGTCAAGTTTGTTTACCACTACAATGGTACGCAGGTTTTTCGCAATGGCTTGTTTGAGAACAAAACGGGTCTGAGGTTTTGGACCTTCCGCGGCATCCACAAGCAGCAGAACGCCATCAACCATGTTCATGATTCTTTCAACCTCGCCCCCAAAATCCGCGTGTCCAGGGGTGTCGACAATGTTAAGTTTGACTATCCTTCCGGTATGTGGATCCGTAATATTGATGGCGGTATTCTTAGCCAGAATCGTAATCCCGCGCTCGCGTTCAAGATCGTTGGAATCCATGATTCTTTCCTGCACTTTCTGATTAGTGCGGAATATTTTTGCCTGTTTCAACATAGAATCTATCAAAGTAGTTTTTCCGTGATCCACATGTGCAATGATTGCGATATTGCGGATATCTTTTCTTTCAACAAACATTTTTTCTCTTTTCAAAAAAATGACCCGGTTCTCCGGGTCCTGTCTTTATTCCAGTCCTATTACTCCATAAAAATAAGGGGGACGTTCCACCGGTGATTTTTGCAGTTTCAAGGCATTTTTCAGCCGGACTCTTGCTGCCTTCAATTTGTCAGGGTCATTAGCATGCACTTCAAATATTGTCTGTCCTATTTTCAATCTATCACCGATCTTCGCCCTGACCAGAATGCCAACAGCTGGATCAATTTTGTCACCTTTTTGAGCACGGCCAGCACCCAGGTCTACACTCGTTTCACCCACTTCCCTGGCATCCAGAAACTTGACCCAGCCGTCTTCCTCAGCATTTATCGTTTCAACAAAATTTGCCTGCGGCAGTTTGGAGAGATCATCTATAAAAGTAACATCCCCATATTGAGCTATAACCATCTCTCGGAACTTGGCAAATGCAGAACCATCGGCAATAACCTTTTCAGCAAGGCTTATACCTTCCTCAAGTGTCTTAACTTTTCCACCCAGTATCAGCATGAATGCTGCCATTTTCAGGCAATGGTACCGATAATCTTCTACAGCAACTCCGTGAAGCAATTCCATTGCTTCTTTTAATTCCAGAGCGTTCCCAACGGAATAACCGAGTGGTTGATCCATTGGTGAAAGCACAGCAATTACCTTTCGCCCGCTCAGCTTACCCACTCTTACCATTACTTCCGCCAGACTGCGTGCCTCTTCCAAGGTACGCATAAAGGCACCCATGCCAACTTTTACATCCAGAACAATCGCATCTGCTCCAGCAGCTATTTTCTTGCTCATCACGGATGAGGCGATCAACGGAATGGATTGAACGGTTCCGGTTACATCCCTGAGAGCATAAAGCTTGCCATCCGCAGGTGCCAAATCTGCACTTTGTCCTGTCAGAACGATATTGTGTCTTTTGAGCTGTTTTTTGAATTCTTCTGTTTTCAGGTCAACCCGGATTCCAGGGATGGATTCAAGTTTGTCTATCGTTCCACCACTAAATCCCAATCCGCGTCCGGACATTTTCCCTACAGGCAAGCCGCATGCTGCCACGATCGGGGCAATACTAATTGTCGTCTTATCACCAACTCCACCTGTGGAGTGTTTGTCTACGCTGATTTCAACTGTATCTTTAAGGTCGAGCATGTCGCCGGATTGTGCCATAGCCAGTGTGAGATCTGTTATTTCCTGATCGTCCATGTTGTTAAGGACCACTGCCATTGCCCAGGCTGACATCTGATAATCCGGGATCAAGCCTTCTGTATAACCCTTAATTAGAAAATTGATCTCTTCTTTTGTAAGAGACAACTTTTCCCTTTTCTTGATGATAAGGTCTACAGCACGCATCTGAACCTTGATTATTTAATTGGAACGATTCCTACTTTGCGGTTTGGTTCTTCACCGATAGATTCAGTTTGCACGCGTTCGTCCGCTCTTAATGCTATATGAACGATCCTGCGCTCGTTAGCAGGCATAGGCTCCAGGAATTGTTTGCGTCCAGTTGAGACTGCTTGTTCAGCCAAACGATATGCCAGTTTTCTAATTTCGGACTCACGGCGGGCTCGGTAATTTTGGATATCAAGCTGAATCGGTACCCACCGTCCCATTTTTTTGCTTATGATCAGGCTGACCAGATACTGCAAGGCATTTAAAGTCTCAGAACGACGTCCGATGAGAAAGCTCAAATCTTCGCCAATTATGTTTACCGAAATAACATTCTTGTCACCTTCATCTTCGAGACGTGTTTCCGCCTGAGTTTTAGCTTTAACACCCATCTGTGAGAGAATATTTCCCAGTACTTCCTCAACCAGAGATTGGATATCTTCTGTCCTGTCCTCGAAAGAAGAACTGATTTCTTCCCTCCTCTCTTCATCCGCAAGAAAGTAGAAATTCGCGTTTGCCCGGTCTTCATCCGCCAAAAATTGAGCAGAAGTTGAAGGCACAGGTATTTTAAGTTCGGCGGGATAAACTGGTTTAATACCGTCTCTTACCGTCAAGATGATTGTAGCGGGCTTTGAGGCAAATCGAAAGAAGTTTCGTTTACCTTCGTCAACAATTTCCATAGTAACATCGTTTTCAGTCAGACCCAGTTCCGCCAATCCCTTATCCAATGCTTCTTCAACACTTGGCGCTGTGACCTCCAATGATATCTTTTCTTCATTCCTCATAGATTCCCCTTCATTTTTTACGTCGCTTTAGCCGGCGCATCTTCACAGCGGCTCTGGCTGAAGGTCTGGCAGCCTTGGGAGTCTCAACTACCACCGGTTCTTCTTCCTCATATTCATCATCATCCGGCTCAGGCTCGTATGTTTTAACGGCCTGCGGATCGTTTTTAGTCTTTAGGAATGGGAATACTTTCGACCAATCTGTCCTACCCTGAGCAGAATACTGAATAGTAGTAGCGATATTGTTAGCCAGGAAATAAAGCGCGAGACCAGAAGCGAGCGAATATGCCATCCAGCCCATCAACAAAGGCATAGTGGTGCTCATACTTTGGCTCATGGCAGCTGCCTGTTCATTTTCACCGGTTGAAGGTGGTTCCATAACCTTTGCCAGAATGAATTGCGTCAGAACAACCAAAATTGCCAATACAGGAATGCCAATTCCAAAAACCATCAATCGTTCCGGCTGACCGAGGTCCATCCACAGGAAGCGGTTCTGAATAGGAAGAATCTTGTTCGGGTCAAGGAAGGGATAAATGATGCGTTTCAGGTTGACCATTTCCATGGGTGTACTTGCCATGGCTTTCATGATGCTTTGGTAAAGCCCGAAAATAATAGGCAGTTGTATCAGTGTGGGTAGGCAGGAACCAAATGGGTTTACGCCAGCTTCTCTCTGAAGTCTGAACTGCTCTTGTGCCAGCATTTCTTTATTGTCTTTGTACTTTTGCTGTATTTTTTTATATTTTGGACTGTTTGTCAACTCAGTCATCTTTTGGGTTGATTTGATCTGAGCAGCAGTGAGCGGATATGTGATCAACTTGATAAGCAGGGTGAAAAGAATAATGGCAATGCCAAAATTCTTCACTAGCATCGTGATCATGAGCAGAACATTAGTAAAGGGTTGAACGATAAGTGTAGTCCACATAATCTCTGCTCCTATTTCTTGTTGCTGGAATTGAATGACCAGATGCGATTGCCCTTAAGGTCAAGCGCGTAAGCCAAATAGTCACTTTTGACGACGCCAATTACGATAATATCACCAGAAACGATTGGCGTGGAGAATACTTGTCCATCCACCTTTTGGGTCCAACCGGGATTTCCCTTGCTATCATAAGATCGGATAGTTCCATCTTCTAGTGCAATGACAAATCCATCCGGGATTTGGACAGGTCCTACTACTGTAGTTCCTCCAGCATCAGCAGTCCAAACTGACTTTCCACTGGCAGGATCCAACGCATAAATTTTGCCTGATTCATCAGCAAAAACAACCAGATTTTCTATCATGACAGGCGCTCCCCAAACAGAATCTAGTGAACCGCCAGCATCAAAGCTCCATTTTTCGTTTCCGCTCTCTAGATCGATAGCAGCAAAATCTTTTCCAATACTGCCCACATATATTGTCTTACCTTTTTCATTCACCAGTGCGGATGAAACAACACTTCCCTTGAGCGGGAAGCTCCAGAGCTCATTGCCATTGCTGGTGTCTACCGCAATCACTTTATGGTCAAGGGAACTGACAATAACCTTGTTTTCGCTGAATCTAGGCTGCGATAGAAAACCAAAATCGCTCTTATAGGTCCACTTTAAGCTGCCATCGTTACTAATGCCATAAATATTACGATCAGAGTTGGGGGCTACGATAAGGTCTCCATTCTTTGCAGGCTGAGCCTGGAACCAGCCTTTGGCCTGAATAAAAGTCCATTCCACCACGCCAGTTTCTGCAGAGACCTGTGAGAGCTTGTTTGCCAGATCTCCCACCAGGAGTTTCCCATCCTGCTCCAAAGGTGGCGCGTACATAATTTGGGTGTTATTACCTCTTTCAGGGTATCTCCATTTTTCAAGACCGGTGTTAAGGTCTATTTTATGTACATATTGACGATAGGCGATATATACATCAGTTTCGTCGGCTGTAAGGCCAGGCGCGCTTTCAGCACGCGGACCCATGACACAGCCTGACAGCAGGAGTACTGCTGCCAAAACCAGGATAATGAGTGAAAATCGTTTTTTCATTGATCTCCCTTGCTTATGGAACCGGATCAATTCCGCCCTTGCAAAAAGGGTTGCAGCGGAAGATCCGTTTAATTGCCATCCAACCACCCTTTATTGCGCCGTATTTATATACTGCCTGGTAGCCATAATGAGAACAGGTAGGGTAGAAACAGCAAGTGTTGGGCGGTAAGGTTTTTGAAATAGTCATTTGATAAAGTCTGATCAGTCCTAAAAGTGCATATCGCGGTAAATTTTCCAATGTGAAAGGCAGTTCACTGAGAGGAGGATCTGACATGTTTGGGCAATCATCCACGACCGATGCTGCTTCATTCATGTCAGACCTTCTTTATATCTAATTTTCTGCACAAGCCATCAACACCATTAACAAGCTGTGTGTGGGAAGCTTCCAATATCGGCTTTCGAGCAATAAAAATCAGGTCGTAGCCTTCGCTCAGATTGCTTAGCTGCTTTTGAATGACCGGGCGCATTTTTCTCTTACAGCGATTTCTTTGCACCGCTCCGCCAACGGATTTTGTAGCAATGACAGCATATCTGGTCACGGGAAGTCCATTAGACAGACTTTGAATCACGATTAGGTCGTTTACAGCAGTCTTTCCTTGTAATCGGACATTCTTGATATCCCGTGAACTCATTAATCGTTGTGTTTGTGTGCCTTCCTGCTTCAAATCTGTTTTGAGCTTTTAGTTACCGATTACCAGTTCACGCGCTTAACGTGGTTATTTGCCTTGGTTGCAAGATCATAGCGACCGCGTGCACGACGCCTGCGCAGGATTGCCCGCCCACCAGCTGTAGCCATTCGAGCACGAAAACCGTGTACGCGCAAACGCCTGCGGACTTTTGGTTGATAAGTTCTTTTGGTCATTTTATTTCCCTTTCAAAATGCGTCGACAAGCCACTTGGGTCACCTGCCAAGCATTGTATTTGATTCTTTATAAGATTTAACCTTTAAATTTTACCCGAAATCATCAAAGCGTCAACACCGGCGGACTGGCAAGATTTATGTTAAGTACTAATAAGAAATATCTTATGTAATTCCTATAAGCCTTTCATTCAAAAAAGTCGTATATTGACATTTGTATTTAATTATTTTTCTGCCAAAAAATTGGGCTAGAAATCTATGCCTTCTACTGACAAATGTACCTATCTATATCATATCGTCAAATTCTATAAGGTTCCAAGCAATACGTTATCAGTCAGGAAGGATTGAAGCATCACATTGCTGATACTGTTCTTTAAACCTGGCCTGAACGGAACTGCTACGCGCAAATTATCTGTACTCAGACCACTAAGCCAATTCTCACCTGCGATTTTTCTGCTTCCTTCCCATAATACGCTCGCAGCTGTTCCTAATTTGGTTTGTAAATACATGTTAGTTTTCTGTTGGAATAAACAGATTAATTCCCGGCTGCGTCCCTTGAGAATTCCTGATTTTATTTGACTGCTCATCCCTGCTGCGACGGTGCCTTTCATCGGTGAGAACTGGAAAACATGCCCGCCAGTTAAAGGCAGATCCTTGATTAATTGCATCGTTTCTTCAAACTCATACTCTGTTTCACCCGGGAAACCAACAATGATATCCGTTGTAATTCCTACGGACCCCTTTGCTTCGAGTAGTTTTGCTGCCAAAACGCGGTAGAACTCAGGGGAAGACGGCCGGTTCATGCGCTTGAGCACTGTTGGTGATCCAGTTTGCATTGGGATGTGGAAGTGGTTGCAAATTCTGTCATCTTTGAGAACCTCAATCAATTCATCACTAAAATCCCAGGGTTCAAGCGAAGATAATCGAATCCGGGGTATTTCTGTTTTGACGAGAAGCTCACTTACAAGGTTGCTTAATCGAAGATTGCCTAATTCCTTACCCCAGGAACCCAACTGCACGCCTGTCAAAATGATCTCGCGGTAACCCATCTGGCTGAGCAGGTTGACTTCGTCTGCAATTACTGAACTGCCTCGGCTGCGTGAAGGTCCTCGGGCAATCTGTGTCAGACAGTAGGCGCAGCGGTTATCACACCCATCCTGCACTTTTACAAAGGCCCGCGTACGCTGGCGTTTACCTAACCGCGGGGCAGGTAATTCACATTCAGTATTCTCGGTTGGGAAAAAGGCTTCAACCAATCGGTCTTTTTCAAAATTTGAGACGACGGCTTCGGGTCCCACTAATTGAACCGCTTCATCTGCGAATGCAGTCGCCCAGCAGCCTGTGGGGATAATCTTTGCATTTGTCAGATTCTGATACCTGCGAATCATTTTTCTGGAGTCCGCGGCCGCTTTGGCTGTTACGCAACAGGTATTCACGATTACGGCATCAGCCTGTTCAGGTTCAGTAATGATCTTATGTCCACGGCGATTCAACTCCCGTGCCATGCCATCAATTTCTGCCTGATTCAACCGGCATCCCACCATGTCAATTAATACACGCATTAACTCTTATCCTTGAACATAAAAACACACTGATAATACCAAACCGCAAACAAAAGAGCCTCCCGTGTTCTTATAGGAGACTCCGGCTTCAAGACATAATTTCATCAATTATTTTATAAGACCTCCCCGCCATGCCGTGTGCTGAATGGTTTTGAACCTGCAAAAGGCAGGATTGGTTCTACCTGCAGGCTCGGTCTTGACCGAGGTCTATCACGTCGCCTGGTGTGAGTTCGAACCCGTTTTTAATAGTGTTGGTACAAAACTTTAGGCCGCATCACTAACACAGCAGGGTATTCTTTTTATACCATACATTTGTTACATCGATTCCAAGTGTTTTGGCGTTAAAATATTCTGAATGTATTCTTCAATGAGGTTGTTTCTCGCAATACCATTCTCCAACGAGGTGCTTGTTCAGTTTCGGCAAATACAACGAATGTTAAATGATCATATACCTTCTGGTTATTATCGCTGGATCCGTCTTGATCAACTCCATATGACGATTCAATTCCTAGGGAACACCCATCCAGAAAAAGTGCCACACCTTGTCTTTTCTCTTGAAAATACTATCAATCAGATATCTCAATTCCGAGTTGTTTTAAAAGATGGTGGCGTGTTCAATCGCAAGGGACAAAGCACTGTTATTTGGATCGGTACAGATCTGGTACCTGACCTCAAATCCTTGGCAGGTTTTGTTCGCGCCTGCACAAAATCAATCTTATCTATTGATTCGGATAACTTTAAACCTCATGTAACCCTGGCACGGATCAATCGTCAGGCACCTATAAAATATCTTCTTCATAAGCATTTGATCCAGAACATCATCGATACCCTGCCTCCTATAACCGCTGAGATTGATCGCGTCATCCTTTATGAGAGCATTCTTGATCGGTCCGGCCCTACTTATAAGTCATTACACTGTTTCCGCTTGGGAGTAAAATAAATTAATGTTAGACTTATTCTGAGGTGAAAACTGGAACCCATTAAATTAGCTAAATCGATTGTATCCGTCCTTGATGAAAAATTGGGTGAAGACATTGTCCTTCTAAATCTAGAAGGTGTTTCTGATTTTACTGATTACTTTGTTCTTAGTTCCGGTTCGAGCGAACGCATGCTCAACAGCCTGGCTGACGCAGTTGACAAGGAAATAAAAGAGATAACCGGCCTGGACCCTGTTAAAGAAGGCCTACCTGGATCCGGTTGGGTTGTTCTGGACTATGGTTCCGTAGTTGTGCACCTGCTTTCACCCGAACTACGGGAATATTACGACCTCGAAGACCTCTGGAAGAAGGGAAAGCTCCTTCTCAGATTGCAGTAGTAAATGCTTCATTGATGCAAAACAGCCCCGCGGGGCTGTTTTGCATGTTTATTGACCTAACAATTCCAATATTTCCTGGGCATGTTCACTGGGTTTTACTTTCTTATAGATTTTGAAAATTACTCCCTCCTCATCGATCAGGAAAGTTGATCTGGTCGTACCCAGATACTTTCTCCCCATGAAATTCTTCTCACCCCACACCCCATAATCCTCAACGACTTTCTTCTCCGTATCTGCAAGCAATATGAAGGGCAACTCGTATTTGTTCGCGAATTTTGCGTGAGATTTTTCCGAATCTACGCTCACGCCAATAACTTCTACACCAGCTGTGGTAAACCTAGCGATATTATCCCTGAAGTTGCATGCTTCCTTGGTGCAACCGGGTGTGTCATCTTTCGGGTAGAAATACAAAACAACCTTCCTCCCCCGATAATCCGATAGATTATGCAGCTCTCCGTTCTGATCATTCAAAGAGAATTCAGGGGCCTTGTCTCCAATTTTCAGTTGCATGTTACCTCCTCTTAATATTTATCAATTGGTTGCTTAACGTATCATCACAAAAATAAGCATGTAAACGAATGCCAGGTACTGGAAGTAAGCTCCCAGCCAGATGAGTGTCCAATTAGGTTTGAGACCGACAGACATTCGGTACAGCAGAAATATCTGCAGTAAATGAAACAAACTTATGCTCAGATTGAATTGGAAAAGGCGCGTATTCCCACTTATCCAAAGGTAGATCAAAAAGGCCAACCAACCAGCTCCTATCAAATTGTGGTGAAGCCGGATCAATTTTTGCCAACCGATCTTCCTGATAAGGGTATTGTCTAATTTTACAGGGCTCTCGTCTTCCTTCTGGAACATGAGCCCAAGCATTGCAACCGAGTAAAAGCACCAGAGAGTCAGCAATAGAAAACTCATATGCATAGGTAAATCATATCCCTGTAAACTGATCGCTATTAAAAAGGATATTGGCGATACAGAAAACGCTTCAGGGACCCAGGTCAGGTACCCAATTTTAAGATTCTCCTGATAACCATTGGCAACCGCAACTGCCAGCAAAAACAACATAAACCAAAGCAGTCCAATCGATTTAAAGACATGATAACGGAAGAGCAGAAAGAGAGACGCGCCGGCCAAGCCAATCATTATGAAGCCAAAAATGACCATTGCCGATATACGTCTTGTTTTTCCGACTGACTTGAGAAAATCCAGAAGTTGATTTTGAATAGAGGGATAAAGCGTGGCAAAAAGTAGCAGAACAAGTCCGGCACCAGAAACATACCAGTTGACAATGATACCAGCCCTGGAAACAAAAGCAACACCCAAGGCGTATGTCATGATAAGTGAGAGCAGCAGCAACCAATTGTCGGATTTTGACTTTCTAATCATAGGCAAAGTTTAACATAATGTCCTTATAGCGGGAACTCTTACGATGTTATAATCCCGCTGTGAAGAAATTTAAGATCTTTACCCTTTTATTTTTGTTTTTATTAATTATTTCTGCCGTACTTGCACTGCCGGCAACAGCAAAACCCATCCGCTCGTTAGTGCATGAGTTTATCTTCCCAGCTACTAGCTCGTTTTCAAGCTACCATAACATTCAAAGCCAATACGTTCAACCGCCTGTGAGTGACATTTATCCGCCCCCAGTGGATACGAAACCACCCTCCGGTTTCCAGGACAGTCCGACACATACGAGAATCGCAACCCTGACGCCCTCACCCATCAGTACGATTACTCCGAGCATAACAAGGGCCGCCAGGACAGCAACATCTACCCTTGCTGTTCAATCTGCCACACCTGCGGCAACAGCCAAATTAACGGTTATAATCACCGCTATTCCAACCATCCCAACCCTTTTCATGGGCGGAAGAGAAGGTTCTTTAATCAAATCCGATCGCTACGACAACAATAAAGTGCCATCCTTTTACTTTCTAACAGGTATTGCTGTTCTCCTAATCGGAGCTGCTATCTTCCTTCTCAGAAAACCCCGTTAAACACAGCATTATCCACAGATTATTTTTGACTTTTAATTTCTTCTATGCTATTCTTTGGCTCAAATTCTTACAGGGTTAGGACATGCGCCGAGAGAGAGTATCCGAAAATGTGTACTGGTTCCAAAGTGAATTGTATGCACATGTCACTGCCGGAGCCATTGTTGGACCGCAATGGGCAGTACTGATCGATACATTAATGCCCATGGAAACACCCCTCATCCGTGACTATCTCGAAAATGAACTCATGGTGCCTGTACGCTATGTAGTAAACACTCACCACCATGCCGACCACTCCTGGGGTAATCACTTCTTCCCGAATGCTACCATTATTGGCCACCGTACATGCCGTGAATTAATGCTGGATAAAAGTGCTTCTGCCCTAGCCGAAGCAGGCGTGGACAACCCATTTTTTAAAGATATCAGCATTGTTCCGCCACAAATCACTTTTAAAAGCGGCAGTATTCATCTGAGAGTAGGAAAAAAGCAGTTGCAGATTTTTTCCACTCCAGGTCATTCCTATGACAGCATCTCAGTGCTGCTTGAGGAAGACCGCATTTTATTCGCGGGCGATTCTTTCATGCCGCTTCCGTTCTTCGTAGGCGGCGATTTTGATGTTCTTTTTGAAACCATGTCTTCATTTGGAGAAATGAGCCTGGAAAATATCATCCAGGGGCATGGCGATATCATCCTGCGAGGCGAGATCGAAGAATCAATTAAAGATAATCTTACGTACCTCAAATCGGTTCAAAAATTAGCAAAAATGGCATCCAGGCGCAAGTATCCACTGGACTTTCTTCAAGAACAGGATGTTGAGAACTCAGGCAAGTCGCGCGTTTATCTGGGTGGGATTGCGCAGGAACTTCATCAGCGAAATTTGCGCTGGATGCTCTTCAATCAGGAAGCTAACCCCTAATCAGAAGCTTATTTTTAAAATCACCGCAATCAGAATAATTGTAAAACTAACAGGCTCCAACCAAAGCGAACCGCCTTTTTTGTTTTGCAATAAGCCTATCGTCAGGCTTGACAAAACATACAAACCACATACAAGTACGAGGCCAAACTGAAGCGGATTAATGAACAAATAGTAAAGGCCTCCCGCTAACTGACCGATTATCAGTCCGATAACCAAAGCCCATTCGTAATACCATTCAGATTCACAACGCAAATAAAGCATCCGCAGCGCAGTGAAGAAAGCAGCCAAACCAATCATGGGCATCATGATATAAAATCTTGCGTTGGAAGCACGGTTGGAGATGCTCAGTATGAGGAACAATGCATTAGCCAGTCCGATGATCGCGATACTGTAAAGTGGATTTCTAACGGTTTCCTCACTCAAAATGTGCATCTCAGACCAAATTAACAAGCCCAGGAGCAGCACAGCAGTTGCAAATACCAACCACCACAGATAGTTACGCGCCATTCCGAAAAGCAGAACCGAAAAAACCGGGAAGCTGATTACCGGCAGGATCAAGTTTGGAATAATGTCACCCAGACGGTAAGCCAGGTTTTTTCCCTGGGCAAAAGGGATAAACAACCAAATGCATCCTGCACCAGTAACTAGCATACCAAAAAGAACCAGAAGAACAGGCAGAATACCGCTGCTGCTCATATCGATGATGATGGTGGAGAGTAAACCTACCCGCGCAGGATCTACTCCATAATGCGTTGCTAGAATGAGTGCCAGCATAGCCATGAGCGTGCTAAACCGCTGCATATCGCGCATTTCGTGAGTAGTTTTCATGATGCTTTCATTTTATCATGCAAGCGGCATAATTCGTTTCCCATACAGTCATAAAATGGCAGTTTTCTCTCGTTGGTGGTATACTTAATCGGTTATGGGAGTTACCAGATTTAATCCTCCGAAAAAAGGAATTCTTAAGTTGCTTTTAAGCGGTTTTGAACTGCTGCCCCGCTTTTTGGGGTTGATCCTTTTTCCAATTGGAATGGACCTCTTTATGCTTTTTGGTCCGCGTCTGAACGACTCAACCCTTGCTTCAAAACTGATCCAAACTTTCCCCATGCCAGCCACCTTACCGCAAGATTTGGCAGAGGGTTGGGAAGTGGGTACTTCCGCCCTCAAGTCTCTTCTTGAAACCTTAAGTCTTACCGGTTTTCTGCGAACCTTTCCTTTAGGCGTCCCGAGTTTATTTGCCTGGAGGGGTCTCGTTTCCAATCCATTAGGCCCCATCCAGGTTATAGATACTCCAATCGGGCTTTCCTGGGTTGTCTATGGCTTTGGCTTCACATTGATCGGCTGGGTACTGGTTTCAATTCTCTACTATCTGATCGGTAAACAATACCCGAAAGTTACCGATGGTACCAACGTCAACCTGCTTTTTGTATTTACCCAATTGAGTTTATTTAACATTCTGGTTTTGGCTTTTCTACTTATGCTTGTCATTCCTGGCAGTTTCATCGTTAGCTTGCTTTACATGCTGCATCCGGTAGTCGGGATTTTTGGTTACATGATTGGCATCATGCTTTTAATCTCCATTCTGCTGCCTTCCATCTTCACGCCGCAGGCAATCGCTGTCGACCATCTGACGATCCTTAGCGCGCTGCGTAAAAGTTTTATGACATCCAGAAAAACCAGGCCCTTCACCTCCCTATTCCTCATCATGGTCATGTTATTGGCTTATCTGTCCAACATGCTCTGGCAGGTTCCACCGGATAGTTCGTGGATGTTATTGGTGGGCATCTTCGGACACGCGCTCGTTTCAATTGCCCTGATACTCTCCATGTTTGAATATTACACAGCTGTAAACGAACTGCCTGAATTAAATACAACAATCGACCCAACTCTCATTGCTTGAGTTGGGATAGGAGACCAAATTGAATAACAATCTAACGCATTATGACGCAGGGGATATCCAGGTCCTGGAAGGCCTCGAAGCTGTCCGCCGCAGACCTGGTATGTACGTAGGTGGCACAGATGTAAAGGCTTTGCATCATCTGATCTATGAAGTGGTGGATAACTCCATCGATGAAGCCCTGGCAGGCGTGTGTGATCATATCTCCATCACCATCCATGAAGATGAAAGCGTTACTGTAAAAGATAACGGCCGCGGTATTCCGGTTGATATCCATCCTGAAAAGAAAATTTCCGCCTTGCAAGTCGTCATGACAGTTCTGCACGCTGGCGGTAAGTTTGGCGGCGGCTCTTACAAGGTTTCAGGCGGTTTGCATGGTGTCGGTGTCTCGGCGGTGAATGCCCTCTCAGAATGGTGCGATGTCACCGTCCGCCGGGACGGAAAAATCTACACACAGCACTATGAGAGAGGCATCCCCAAAGCTCCGGTTAAAGCAGTTGGCACTTATACAGGCAACGAAACCGGTACAACAACGACTTTCCGTTTTGACCGCGAGATCTTTAAGGACGATGTCACTTTTCATTTCAATACACTTCTCCAGCGCTTTCGTGAGATGGCCTTCGTTACCCGCGGTGTCACGATACATCTGGCTGATGAGCGTGAAAAGAAGGAGATGACCTTCTATTTCGAAGGCGGAATTGCTTCCTTTATCCGATACCTCAATAAAAACCGTGAATTGATTTCCCCGATTATTTATGGCGAGAAGGAAATCGACGGTATTGGAATTGAGTTTGTGGTGCAGTATACCGATGCTTACGCGGAATCAGTCTATACCTTCGCGAATACCATTCACACGATCGATGGCGGTACGCATCTCACGGGGCTGCGTGCTTCTGTCACACGCAGTATTAATGACTACGCCCGCAAGTCCGGCCTGCTAAAAGAGACCGAACCGAACTTTTCGGGTGAAGATACGCGGGAAGGTATGACCGCGATCGTCAGTATCAAACATCCGGACCCACAGTTTGAGTCCCAGACTAAGGTCAAATTGATGAACACGGAGGTACAAACCTACGTAACGCAGGTGGTCGGAGAAACATTCTCCACCTTCCTGGATGAAAATCCCTCAGCCGGTAAGGCGATCGTACAGAAATGCCTGACCTCCGCCAGAGCACGCGACGCAGCCAAAAAAGCCCGTGACCTTGTGATCCGCAAAAGCGCACTCGAGTCCATGACCCTGCCGGGCAAACTATCTGACTGTTCTGAGCGTGATCCCGCCAAAACTGAACTTTATATCGTTGAAGGTGAGTCAGCCGGCGGCTCTGCCAAACAAGGCCGTGACCGCCACTTCCAGGCTATTCTGCCCTTGCGCGGTAAGATCCTCAATACGGAGCGCGCGCGGCTGGACAAAATCCTTGGCAATAAGGAAGTCAAGGCCCTTATTTCTGCCCTTGGCACCAGTATTGGCGATTCATTTGACATCAAGGGGCTGCGATATGGCCGTGTCATTATCATGACCGATGCAGACGTGGACGGTGCCCATATACGCACGCTGCTTCTCACTTTCTTCTTCCGCTACATGAAAGAGCTTATTGATGAAGGGCATCTTTACATTGCTCAGCCCCCTCTCTACCGTGTGAGCAGCAAGGGGCAAAGCGTCTATGCTTATAGCGATGTGGAAAAGGATGAGATCGTCTCCAAAATGGGTGGTTTAGGAAAAGTGAACATCTCTCGGTACAAAGGTTTGGGCGAAATGAATCCCGAACAACTTTGGGATACCACAATGAATCCAGAAAACCGTACCATGCTGCAGGTCACCATTGAAGATGCTGCCGAAGCGGATCAAACCTTTGACATGTTAATGGGATCGCTCGTACCGCCTAGACGACGTTTCATCCAGACGCACGCCAAGGAAGTACGAAACCTGGATATCTGATCGAAAGTCAAGCTCCTCGAAATGAGGAGCTTTCGTTTAAAATAAAGTTATGAAGTGCCCCAAAATATTACACTTGGATTTAGATGCCTTTTTTTGCTCGGTCGAAGAACTCATTGACCCATCGCTGATAGGCACCGCTTTTGCTGTTGGCGGTGCCTATGACGGTCGCGGTGTGATCACCTCCGCATCTTATGCTGCGCGCCTTTTTGGCGTCCGCTCCGCTATGCCGACCGGTAAAGCCCTGGCGCTTTGCCCGCATCTCAAACTCGTTCACGGAAAGCATAAACGGTATAGCGAATACTCTGATGAGGTCATGGCTGTTTTGGAAGATATGTCGCCATTAGTTCAGCAGGTCTCTGTGGATGAGGCATTTATCGATGTGTCAGACCTTCCTCAGCCTATTATTTCGATCGCACAAATGATCCAGTCCCGTGTGGACCATAAAACAAACCTCTCGTGTTCGATCGGTGCAGCCACCTCCAAATTGGTAGCCAAAGTAGCCAATGATTTTGGGAAATCCAAAGTGAAAACAGGCAAAGCTCCCCACGCCATCACGGTGGTGGAGTGTGGTAAGGAAGCCGAATTTCTTGCTCCTTTGGATGTGCAAGCCATTTGGGGTATTGGTCCAAAATCAGCCGCCCGCCTACGCGCCCTCGGTTTAAAAACGGTCGGTCATCTGGCCGAACTGAGCAAAGAGGAATTGAAGGCATTTTTTGGCAGCAATGCGGATTTCTTTTATAACAGTGCGAGGGGGATTGACACTTCGCCTGTCAGGTCAAGCTCTATTTTTAAGTCCGTCAGCAATGAGACGACATTTGGAAAAGATAAAACAGATGAAAAAGAAATCCTTTCGTCTTTGAGATCATTATCTGATAAGGTTGGCTATCGTTTGCGCCAAAAGAACTTAGCCGGAACTGTTATACAACTAAAGCTGCGCTACTCCAACTTCGACACCATCTCTCGTCAAGTGATGGTGAATCAACCCACAAATTTGGATAATGAGATATTCGAGACAGGCAAAAAACTGTTCCTGGAGAATTGGAACACCACATGTCCTGTTCGTTTGATTGGGATTGGCGTTCACAACCTTACCAAACCCTTTACCCAACTTTCACTTTTAGACAACCTACAACCAAAAAAGCAGGAACTCGCCAAGGCAGTCGATCATTTAAAAGACCGCTACGGGAGAGATATTATCAAACGGGCGAGTTCTCTACAAAATCCTAGCGACCGCCAGGACGAGGATTAACGGCCTTTGTAGTAATCTTCTTTTTGGTATAATTGCCCCCACGCCAACGTAGCTCAGTCGGTAGAGCAGACGCTTCGTAAGCGCCCGGTCGGGGGTTCGAATCCCTTCGTTGGCTTTTTTGCCCTATTTTCCTCGTTGGAATAGAACGTTAGTGCTATTTAAACCACCTTAATTTTGACTTAAAAATCATTATAAGCGTCTGCACTTGCACTACTTTTGTGTGATTCTTTTAGGTTTGTGTTATGCCAAAACATTACTTTAAACATGTTTTTAATATATAATTCTTTGGAAGAAAGCTTTAATTTATTATCTCTTATAAAATGGATTTTAATGATGTAGAACTAGTAGTACAGAGTAATATCCTAAATGATAGTGTTGGTAAGGAACAAGTTGAAGATATTAAAGAGAATCTGATTAGTCGGAGAGAAATTGAATAATACATGTGAATTTTTTACTAAGGATCCTAAGAGATCACTCATACTTGCAACATTGGCATTAGCGGGATGTATGCCACAAAACATGGATGATAAAAATTTTGTTCCTATTAATACAGAAGTTCCTCTTGTTAATCCTATGCCCACAGATGATTCTCTAAATACAGGTATTGAAACAACACCAAATAAGGAAGGTTTCTATACAGTAGAACCCACATTAACACAAACTGCAACTAAAACACCAACTATACCACCAACGGTTACTTCAACCCCAACATTAACACCAACAGAGATTCAAACAGAGATTGTTGAATGGAATGAAAAATTTGACATGGAAAGTATTGATCTAAAAAATTGGGAAACATTTGAAGTAATTGAAGATGAAATTGTTCCTAATGGAGAAGTGTTTACAACTAAATTCCCAACAAAGGCTTTTATCATCTCATCATATGATCCATTAATATTTATAAACGACACCTTTCATCATGAATTAACTATGATAGAAAACACAACTTTTGAAATTGGACAGATTAAAACTGTACGAAACGATAAAGGTGAAGAGGTAACAATCGGAATAGTATCTAAAGCTATAACTGATAGATCCTACAATAACACTATAGCTTTAGTCATGAGTGCTAAAGACTCACAAGGAAAAGAGCAAAAGTTTATGGGTGTTGACAATGCTACTTTTGATACTGCAACATATATAATGACAGAAACATGGAATACAAACAAAGAGTTTCTTGGGAATTACAACACTCTCCTTCGTCTTGCAGAATTCCAAGAGTCCAATGGCCCATTCAAAGAGGGAGAGGTATACTCCTTTTTAGATATCTGTAAAACCATCATTGAATCAAAGGAACTTAACTACTATAATGCTAGGGTTGATTATAAAATGTGGACATTTTACGGTGGAAAAGAGGTTCCGACCATTCTATCATTACTTTCAGTTGGAGAGACACCTTCACTTGAAATCATAGAAAAAAGAAAAGCAATTGAAGAAATGATTCCTAATCAACTTCTTCTTCAGGAGAGAGATTGGAGAGCGATTACTGGTGTAGACAATCTAGATAACCCTACTACTCAGTACGACTTTAAATTCAGACCCAGGAAGAATGGATATTTCCAAATACAGCCAATCGTTACAGATTTTGGACCAAATGTAAGTATGCCAGGATTAGGGGGATTAAGACCTGCTAAAGTACTACACGGATTTACGATATCATTCGTGGAAGAGAAGCCAGATAATCAGTCTGGATTGATTCAAGAAATTTTGGATAATTATCAGGATTATTTCAACTGGAAAACGGAATCCATTCATTATGGAGTTCTATCTTATCAAAGATACAAAATAACAGAGCATAATATACCACAAATGATGAGAGAAGTCTTTCCTTATGCAGAGGAAGAAGATTTTTACAATAGCATGTTAGATATTAGATAAACTATTGTACTTTTTCTTGTTATTGAACTCTAGCTATACTTACTAGAATCAACCTATTTAACATTACTTCTTCTGATGAACTCTCAAAAAGCTCTCTTAAATGCGTATTGACATCTGGTATATAGTAATCGCTTGTAATCTCCGTTTTTTTAGAACAGTGACCTGCCCCCTAAAATGGTCCGCTTAGAAAGTTAGTCCTAATCAATTCTACACCAAACTTGCGGCATACTCAGATGGGGTCAAAGTAGCCCAGTGAACTGTGCGGTCGAGTCTGGTTGTATTCAACTCTCCAGCTCTCAATGATATCTTTGGCTTCCTCCAAATTCTTATACAAGTTCTGCTTCAAACATTCGTCTTGCAGCTTCCCGTTGAAACTCTCAATATAGGCATTCTGAACTGGTTTGCCAGGATCAATAAAGGTCTGCACGATCTGTTTCTCATACGCCCAAACATCTAGGAATTTGATCTTTCATTATTACACGGATTCTTATTGATAAGGCTATAATAACCTAAGTAATCGTGATTTCATTTTATTTGGTCGAAAAATGGATTTATACTCATGAACCCTGAAAACACAAATCAAAATCCTTCACTTATCAGCATCGTGATCCCTATCTACAACGAAGAAGAGATACTGGCCAGGTTCCATAATCAGCTTTCTGCTGTGCTTGCGAATCTGCAAGATCGCTTTGAGATCATTTATGTGGATGATGGCTCCACCGATGGCTCCCCTGCTCTTTTGCGTGAAATTGCGGTTACAGACCCGAGGGTGGAGATCATAGCGCTATCAAGGAATTTTGGGCATCAGGCGGCCTTGACCGCAGGATTGGAAATGGCAGAAGGTGACGCAGTTATCACAATGGATGGTGATGGTCAACACCCGCCTGAGCTTATTAACGACTTTTTGAACTATTTTTATCAAGGCTATGACCTCATCCAGGGCAAACGGCTAAAAGGACACGAGGGACTATTAAAGAGATGGAGTTCAAAATGGTTTTACAGATTCCTCAATTCGCTTACACAATTGGATCTTGAAGACGGGTCAGCTGACTTTCGATTAATGTCAAGACGTTTTGCTGATGCTTTGAAGGCGATGCCTGAATACCATCGATTTCTACGAGGTATGGTTCCTTGGATGGGTTTTAAAAGCAGCCGGATGCTGATAACGTATGCTCCAAATGAGCGTATTGGTGGTAAATCTAAGTTCAGCCTTAAGAAAATGCTGCGATTGGCTGCAGACGCTCTTTTTTCATTTTCTCTAGCTCCGATGAAGGTAGCCTTTCTGATTGGCGCACTTTACCTGGCTTTTTCATTTATTGAATTTATAATTGTTATATTCTATTTATTAAGCAACCGGGGACACCTCCTGGAACCGGGTTGGGTTTCTTTAATATTCGCTATCATGCTAGGAAATGGACTTGTCCTGGTGACCTTGAGTATTTTTGGTTACTACATTGGATATATTTTCCAACAAGTCAAAAACCGGCCGGTTTACATTATCAAAGACATTATTTGTCGATCAAGTTTGGAGGAGTCCTAAATGCCAATGGGTGCTCCTTGTCCATCATGTGACTCTTTGATTATTAAAGAAATTTGGGTTGGCATACTTAAATGTAGTGACTGCGGGTTCATTTGGGCGCCTGTTTCCGAAGGCAGTGTTGACTACGCCAGTTTGTATGGGCATGGTTACTTTTTCGGCGAAGAATACCAGGATTATACAGCTGAAGAGCAGATTTTGAAGGTAGGTTTCCGCAAATATGAGCGGCAACTGCGAGCCCTGTTCCCAAAGTACCCAAGCAAACCGCGTTTGCTTGAAATCGGTTCAGCCTACGGTTATTTTTTAGACATTGCGGCTGAACATTTTGATGTAACAGGGATTGAGATCAATGCAGAGGCGCGTATGCATTGTCTGGAAAATGGCCACAGGATGCACGATGGTGATCTGTTTAGCCTGGAAGATAGCAATGGCTTTGATATCATCACGTCTTTTGCCAGTCTCGAGCATATTCCAGAGCCTAAAGCAATCCTATCCAAGGTTTTTGATCTCCTTAAACCTGGTGGCTATCTATATCTTACGACGATTGACAGCGGCAGCTTACTTGCCCGTGCATCTGGCCGAAAATGGCGGATGATTCACCCGCCCACGCATGTCAACTATTTCTCTTCGGCGAGTTTGTCGGATTTATTAAGACGTCTTGGTTATATAGACATTCGTGTAAAATCTGTATGGCAGTACCGTTCACTGGATGCTGCCCTTCTTCCTAAATTTGCAAAGAGCCCTCTCTATGGTTTGATTCAAAAAACTGGAATAAACAAGTGGCCCATTCCCTTTAATTTTGGTGACATCATTGGTGTTCTTGCAAAGAAACCTGGATGAAAGGCTTGTTAATTAACCTAAACTCTATGTAGAAAGGCTAAGTTGAAATTGTTGTTCAATGACTGGGAAGATATACAGGTAACTCTTATAACAATGTCAATCTAGCTATAATTCCAAGGTAATAAACTGAAAACTGAGAGGAATCTATTCAGACAACAATGAATCCAAAACCTCAAATAAAAAAAGAAAACAATACTGCTTACCTTCCGGTGATTTCGCTGGTTATTGTGCTAACAGTGATCGCATACGGATTACTTATCCAAAGGCTGGGCTTTTATCTGGATGACTGGTATATCGTTTACACCAATGAGGCTTTGGGTCCTCAGGGATTTAACGACTTTTTCGAAGGCATCCGGCCTTTACTCCCCTTTGTTTATCAAACCTTTGTGCCGATCTTTAGAGATTCGACTTTGGCTTGGCAGGTGTTTGCCCTAGTCACCCGGATCATTGCCTGTCTTAGTTTTTATTTTTTACTTGATATGTTGTTGCCAAAACAAAAATTTTTTACTGCGGCTGTGGTGGGCCTTTTTACTGTTTTTCCCGCTTTTCGCTTTCACTGGTTTGCCACTATGTTCGGGCAATACTATTTGTTAATGGCATCTTATTTTTCCTCCTATATTCTCATGCTCTTTGTGATAAGAGGGAAAAAACCTGCCGTCATGTTTACTCTCTTCGGAATGATTTGTACTTTTCTTGGAATCGCTCCTATAGAATACTTTTTCGGTCTTGAACTTGTTAGGCCTCTTGTGATTTATATTGCGCTCCGCCAAAAAGATGAGGGCATATCCTTCGCCCAGTGTTGGCGCAGTATCTTACGGTACTGGTGGCCTTATTTAGTCGTTTTTCTAGGTTTTGGTCTCTATCGTGTTCTGAACAGTTCAGAATATAGATATCGTCTGAGTCTTCTCGACAGCGTCCGCGGAAATTTTTTAGATACGCTCTTGGGCATATTACAGAATATTGTCTCTGGTTTGTATGAAGGTTTTATCGGTATGTGGTCTCGTATTCTTGAGCTGCTCAAAACTCCGAAAGGTTTGACCACAGATATCTTGAGTTTTCTCGTCTTGGCAGCAACAGCGCTCCTTGTTTATTTGAGCTTCCGGGTAATACAATCCCGCAATAAAGACGAATATTTGGATAAGAAAATGTTTCAGGCGATCATTGTCTTTGGGTTGTATGCAACACTTTCGGCAATGCTGCCATTTTTGGTAGCAAATTTCAGATTGGATCTTAGTTTTGCGAACAATCGCTTTTTCCTTCCTCTTTCAGCTGGTATCTCACTAGCCAGTGCCGGGTTTCTTTTCTTCTTCATAAATAACCAAAAAGCACGGGCACTTTTGCTAGCCTTACTTATTGGATTGGCTTCTGCAGGGCAGTTTATTCAGGCAAAAGACTTTGCCGATGCCTGGAAAGCTCAAAGGCGCTTCTTCAGCCAGTTGGCTTGGCGCATACCATCTTTGAAACCTGGCACAGCCTTAGTGACGAACGATCTATACTTTTCACAATTTTCCTATGGAGGTTCCCTGACTGCTGCGATGAACCTGTTCTATGCACCTGAACATAAGGGCAATCCCATACCTTACTACATTTATTTGTTTGACACACCACAAAGCCATTCTTTAAAAGAACTGGAGCCTGATCAGCCGCTGAGTCCAAGTGTATTTGCAGCAAAATTTGTAGGCAACACTTCAGATACAATTGGCTTTGTTCTTCCTGAGAAAGGTTGTTTACGAATTATTCCCCCAGAGACAAGCCCGCTTGAATTCTTAGGTTACCGTAATTATGATCTATGGGAAAAAGCTCTCGCTGTTTCCAGCCCTGACCGAATATTGATGGAACCAGGTCCTGCCAGCCAGCAGGTTGCCAATTATTACGGTGCTCTGGAAGATCAGGATTGGTGCTATTACTATACCCGTGCCGAGTTGGCAGCCCAGCAAAAGAAGTGGGATGAGGTCATACAGTTATATGATGAGGCTCGCCACCAGAATTTTTATCCCGAACTTGAGATCGAGTATCTGCCTTTAATAGAGGCGCTTTTACATAAAGGTCAATTTGAATTAGCGGAGGCCTATACACTCGAATTTTCTATGTCGGACCCTTCAAGCTCAACAGCATACTGTAAGCTTTGGCAGGGCGCTGCTGACGTGTACCCCGACCTGGACCCAAGCATACCCGTTGGCATTTTAGAAAAATACGATTGTCTCAAACCCTGATAATATTTTGGTCATAGCGGGATAGACTGAAGGCATATCTTAGCTGAAAAACTAATTTTGGATAAAAGAAAGATCCAAAGTCAAAACTAACTTGTCTAAAGTCACAAGGCAGTATCGTCTTCAAAATGTGTTCAAAGACAATGCCAGCAAATCCTGCACCGCTTATGCAAAGTGTTATACTCATTTTTATATATTTTGACTTTGACAATTGGGAGAGGAAAATGCCCATGAAATCGAAAATCCTTTTAGTGTTAACTGTGTGCTCGCTTATGGGAAGCATAAGCTTTTCCGTTGCTGCAGCCCAGGGTAATTGGGGGATTAAGAGCAGATAACTGGCAATACCGGATATTCAGCATAATGGAGTGGAAGCTGGGAGCATCAATACGGCCTGGGACTTCGCAGCGCCGCGTGAAGAGCACCTGCGCTCCAATGAGCAGGGGAATACTTTTGATTGCACAACT
This sequence comes from Anaerolineaceae bacterium, assembly GCA_040772525.1. Lineage (GTDB taxonomy): Bacteria > Chloroflexota > Anaerolineae > Anaerolineales > Anaerolineaceae > Mesolinea. Next base: position 2,011,833 of record JAXGXZ010000001.1, read on the forward strand.
ATTAATCCATTATATAGTTTAATCGTATGCGAAGCCCTGGTGCGCATTGCCTCACAATTAAAGTAACTAACAAAGGAAACGTTGCCTCAAAATAGATGTAACCTTCTCGGTATTAAGCAACCGTGAGAAAGCCTATGATGAGCCAACGAAGTAGAAGAGAGATACTTGAACACACCAGAGCGCGCTACCTGAAAGGCAGAGAAGCAGATCATACTTGATGAATTGACCGCGACAACGGGATATCATCTTAGATCATTTTTGGTGTTTTCTCTATAAAATGAGATGCGTTTGCCCTGGGTGTTTGTAGTAAAAAATTGGTTCTACTACCAATTTATAGTAAAATGTTCCTATTAACATAGTGTTATTAAACATGGATAATAGTAGTGATATAGAAGGTTATAACTCAGATTCTTTAGCTGTTCCATATGATTATACTTCTGTGGAAAATGTTCCAAGTGAAGATGTTCCATTATCTCGGAGTCAACCAGTTGAAGATATTAAAGAAAATCTGATTAGTCGGGTTAAAGAGACATTGAATAATACATGTGAATTTTTTACTAAGGATCCTAAGAGATCACTCATACTTGCAACATTGGCATTAGCGGGATGTGTGTCACAAAACATAGATGATAAAAATTCTGTTCCTATTAATACGAAAGTTCCTCTTGTTAATCCTATATCAACAGATGATTCTCTAAATACAGGTATTGAAACAACACCAAATAAGGAAGGTTTCTATACAGTAGAACCTACATTAACACATACTCCAACTCCTACATCTACTAAAACACATACTCCTACAGTTACACAAACACCTACTATAACTCCTACACCTACAGAAACACCTACACCAACACCTAAGCCTACATTACCAGAAGTACAGCCTCATTTACGATATAATAATTTTGAGATATGCGAGGGTAACGAGAATGGGTGGTTCAATCTTCAGTTATTCGAGTTTTCTAGTGGAATAATTGAGGATGTTAAGGTAGAAGGTGAGTTTATGGTAGTTACAATTAGGACAAGGGTTAGGGATAAAGAGGTTGTGTTAGTTTCTAAAACAAAAGGGTTTAATTTTTTCGAGAAGGATAGGGGTGATAGTATATTTATTACGGTAGATAATATAGATAAGATTTCTAAGGGTATGTTAGTGGAACCTTCTTATCGTCATATGGTAGGTGAAATACCTGCATTGGATAGGGAGAGGTTGTTTAATACCTGTAACTATAGTGGAACAAACCCAGGTATATTTTTAGCTCAGGCACTTTATAGACCAATTTGTGTGAATATGGAGATGTTGGAGGAAGGTATGTCAGGTAGACTGAATGAAGAATCGTTTGTTTCTTGGTTTAAGGATAAGGATCCCAACAATGTTGATATGGGTAATTTTGCAATATTAAGTGAGTTAACAAAGTTTAAATAATATGAAAATCTTTAAAATTGTAGTATAAAGATTCCTATAAATATATTTATTACATATAAGAAAGAAAATATTTTTAAATATACCTCGATATCAAGGTCACGAATATCGAATTTGATTTTCCATCCAGGATTGTCAGTGTTATATACATCAAATCCATGCTCATGCTCCCAGGATTCATTACATAAATCTGCATATGTGTCTTGAAGCCAGGTAATTAATTCGTCCGTGTTCCGTGCTTACCTTTCTATTGCGGAATCCCAAACCAAAATGGCTTGCGTAATGCCTCATAATAAAAAGTAACTTTGGGTGATACGTTGCCTCAAATGAAAAAGTAACTAAGCAATCTTTAACAGTATATGTGTGGGAGGAATCATCATCTCAGCCGGTCGGACAGCCGCCTAGTAAGCGCCCGGTCGGTGATTCGATTCCCTTCGTTGGCTCTTTCAAAATGTTTTGTAATTAAATAATCAGTTGAGTATCATACGGCTGTCCAACGCCAGCGCGCCTTTGCCTTCCGGATAAACGATCAAAGGATTTATCTCAAGTTCTGAAATCTCCGGATAAATCAAAGAGATCTCGTTCAACTTTAGAATGACCTCCACCACAGTATCGATGTCAGCTTTCGCAGAACCTCTGTATCCGGCCAACAATCGGCCTGCAATGGTTTCTGAAATCATTCCCCGGGCTTCATGCCTGCTTAGGGGCGCAATCCTGAAACTGATGTCTTTAAGTAGTTCCACCCAGGTACCGCCCATGCCAAACATCAGCATCGGACCAAATGTGGCATCCCGACGCATACCGACAATGACTTCCTGGCCTTTTACAGCCATCTTTTCTACCAGGACACCTCTTAAACCAGCGTCAGGGTAATTATTTTTGATTTGTGACATCATTTCTTTATATGCTACGCGCAATTTATCTTCATTTATAATGTTAATTGCAATCCCGCCAGCTTCTGACTTGTGCAAAATGCTGTCAGCCACAATTTTCAAAACGACCGGGTATCCCAATTCATGCGCGGCCTCGACTGCATTCTGTTCAGAAAAAGCCAACCTGCCTGGTACATTTCTAATTCCGAAATGCTCGAGCAATTGGCGTGTCTCATACTCACCTACCTCTCGTTTATCAAGGATTGTAGGAAAAGCTTCATAAAGGGGCAATTCCGGACCAGCAATCCTCTCTGGCAAATCCTCCGCAGGCCTTTTCAGTATTTCCTTATACTCTTTCATTACTTTGAGCACAAATCCAATTTGATCCGGATAAGTATATACGGGCAGACTATTCTGATTAAGCAGCGCTGTGGCTTCCGAGGTGCTGCGCTGACCCATCAAGCAGGCTAAGAGGGTTTTCGAGGTCTTTTTGTTAACTTCAATCCATGCCTGGGCAACTCCCATTGTGTCCACCAGCGCTTGCGGCACCAGGATTGGAACCATCACGTCAACGCCCTCCTCATTTCTGAGGTTCTCCAAGCTCCACAGGTAATCCCCCGGTGATACGGATCCCAACATGTCCACGGGGTTTGAGACCTGGGCACTCTGGTTCAGTTTAGTTCTGAGCATTTCTTGCCCCTCATCCGAAATGCTTGCCAGAGTAAATTCGTTCGCGTACAGACTGTCCGCCGCCAATGCGGCGGCTCCGCCGGCGTTGGTGGCAAGTGCAACCCGATTACCCGCGGGCAAAGGCTGCGTGGCAAGAGCCCAAGCGGATGCAAACAGCTGAGCAATGGTATCCACTTCAAGCACGCCTGCTTGTTTTAACGCTGTCTGATAAGCTGTGTAGGATCCTGCCATGGAACCGGTATGGGAACTAACCGCCTTTGCGCCGGCTTCATTTCGGCCCGCTTTTAGGAACAAGATCGGTTTTTTTCTGGCAACTCTTGTAGCCACCTTCATAAAACGCGGACCATTTTGGATGCCCTCAATGTACATAGCGATGACTTTGGTATTTTCATCCGCTTCGAGATACTCAAGCATATCCGTTTCATTGACATCCATCTCGTTCCCCAGGCTTGCAAAAATTGAGAATCCCAGCTTCGACTCGATGGTCAGGTCAACAACACCGCCTAAGATCGCCCCTGACTGTGAAATAAAACCGATGTGTCCTTTTTCCGGCATGCCTTTGAAAAATGTCGCATCCAGCCGGGAAAACGTATCCAGAGTGCCGACGCAATTGGGGCCGATAATACGCATGCAATATCTGCGCGCGATATCCAGACATTTTTTTTCGAGTTCCGCCCCGCTTTGACCTATTTCCTTGAACCCGCTGGAGATAATCACGACAGCCTTAATTCCGCGTTTTCCGCATTCCTCGAGCGTTTGCGGGATTAAACCGGAAGGCAGCGCCACAACCGCCAATTCAACCGGATCCGGTACATCCAGTACATTTGCATAAACTTTTTTACCCAATATTTGGTCTGCTGTTGGGTTAACTGGGAAAACCTCACCCTCAAAGCCATTGGTCAACAAATTGTCAAGTATTCCATAACTTAGTTTATTGGGGTGGGCTGACGCGCCGAGAATGGCAACGCCTTTGGCTTTAAAAAACGGGGTAATAGATGAGGGCATTGAGTGTCTCCATGATCATGTGGGTGTGGAAAATTATATCAAGTCCTCACGTCCAATTCTATAATTTTGGCATGGGCTTTATAATGAAGACAATGAACAGATCTTCCCGCGTCTCCTCAGAAGATACACCTGCAGAGCTGGATTTTGCTGACCCTAAACTTAAAGGAAAACTATTTCTAAGCGGCCCGGTCAATTCCGGCAAGACAAGCATCGCTCTCAGGAGATTGGATGCCCTGCTGCGTTTAAGACGTCGCACAGGCAATGCGATCCTGGTCCTCACCCCTCTTCGCACCATGCAAACAGCCTACCGTGGATTTCTTGTGACTTCAGGCCAGTCTCCTGATCGGGTTTCGGTTCAGACAATGGCAGGACTTATCCGGCGCTTGTGCCAGCTTTTCTGGCCTCTGTACCAGGACAAAGTTGGCTTCTATAACCCTATCGGTGCTCCAAGATTCCTCACGCTTGAAACCGCTCAGGTTGTGATGCAGCAGGTTGTCCAACCGATGCTCAATACAGGTGCTTTCGCATCAGTTAACATGGAACGCAACCGGCTGTACAGTCAGTTGATTGATAACCTCAATAAGGCCGAAGTCGTGGGGTTTCCGCTCGAAGAAGTTGGACCGCGCCTCAAAGAAGCCTGGAGTGGAGATATCTCCCGCTTAAGTGTCTATGATGACGTACAAACTGCTATTTTAGCTTTCAGGCAGGTGTGCCTCAAGGAAAACTATCTCGATTTTTCCCTGCAGGTACATATATTCGTCCACTATCTATGGCCCAATCCGATCTGCCAGAACTACCTCAGGCGATCCTACAGCCACTTAATTTACGATAACGCTGAGGAAGATCCTCCCTATGTCCATGACATTATCCGGGACTGGCGTACCTCCTTAAATTCGTCTTTAGTCATCATGGACGAGGGCACTGGTTTCCGCCGTTTTTTGGGCGCGGATCCAGTCTCCGCTGCTGCTCTAAAAGAGGATTCTGACCATGTAATCGTCCTCTCGTCTGCCCTTAACCAGGCTGAAACGCTCGGAGATCTCAGCGCGCCCCTTCTCAATACCAGATTTTCAAAAACCATCCCCAACGACTTAATTGACCGGTTTAAACAAGGTTTCATTTTTCCTGAGGAGATTGTTCGTTATTACCCTCAGCTGCTTGAAAAGACGGTTTCTGACGTCTCAGGCCTGATTGCGGCTGGTGTTTCAGCCCGGGATATCTGTATCTTAACGCCTTATCTTTCGGTTTCAACCTTATTTACCTTCAGAACTGAATTCGAAAGAAAAGGCATACCGGTAACCTTCCAGAAACCCTCAACCAGCTTGAATAACCTTCCAGACCTGCGCTTGCTCACCCGCCTCCTGAGGTATGGGCGTGCAGTTTCAACGGATTCTTTTGATAAGCAGTCCATGGCGGTTGCATTATCCGCACTCATACCCGAATTGGACTACGTGCGCGCTACGCAGGTGATTACTGCCCTGACGGTCAAAGGCCGGTCTCTGACTGACCCATCCGCGCCTCAACTCGCATCCAGACTTTCTCAGCTGTCAGAAGCGCAAAAACAACACCTGATAACTTTTCTCCGTCATATCCAAACCTGGACAGCCGATCAGGCACTGGAAAACATTCTTACAAGGTTTTTTGATGAAATACTTTCGCAGCCCGGTTTTTGTTTTTATAAAAATGACAGCGGTGGTACCTCCACTGCCCTGCTGCTTGAATCGTTTCGCCGTTTCCGGTCAGTTTTCGATGCCGGCGGACTGCCTCTTGCCACAGAGAATAAATTCCTCGATTCTATTGAGGAAGGCCTTATTTCGGCTCAGTATCCCTGGCAGTGGCAGGAAGCAGACCAGGACAAGCTGCTCATCTGCCCGGTAACTACTTTCCTGATGCTGAACAGGACTGTTGATTACCAATACTGGCTGGGTACTGGAAGCCCCGGTTGGTATGAACGGCTGGAACAGCCGCTCACCCAGGCCTTCGTGCTGAGCCGAAATTGGAAACGCGGCGATAAATGGACTACCGAAGATGAGGTCCGCCAAAATAAGCTGACGCTGGAAATTACCGTGAGCAACCTGCTGATGCGCTGCCGTAAGAAGGTACTGCTTGGTATCAGTGAATACAGCGAGAGCGGTTATGCCGAACAGGGTCTTCTGCTAAATAAGCTCAAAAACCTTTCTTACCGGGCAGTCAGGCAGGAGTACCGTGGCTGAGGTTAGATTAAGAGAAGAACAGAAAAGAATCCTTGAATACCGGGGAGGATTCATGGGAATCTCTGCCGTCCCGGGAAGCGGTAAAACCTGGACCCTTTCACAACTCGCAGTGCAATTAATTTTAAATTTTGAGTTGGAAGAAGATCAGGAAATCCTGATCGTAACTTTTTCGAATTCGGCTGTGGATAACTTCCAGAACCGCATTAACGCGGCCCTCGCCCAGGCAGGTTTGGTCGGTGGATATGGTTTTAAGGTGCGTACCATCCATGGGTTGTCAAACGATATCATCCATGAGCGGCCTGAACTAAGCGGGCTTCCGCATGATTTTAGTATATTGGATGAAAACCTCGCTGCTGACTTGCGTGACGATATCGCGGACCGTTTTTTCCGTCTCTACCCGGATATTCTGGACCGCTGGCTGATTACAGACCTGGATGAGCTGAAGAAAAAAGAACAAGTCCCTTTCCTTCTCAGCAACCTTGCTAAAAATTATATAAGTACTGCCAAAGATCTCTCGCTCACGCCGGATGATATCGAGAGGCTCAATAATCCGTCATATCCCGGCTATGAATTGCTCTCAGTGCTGCTCCCCCTTTATCGCGCTTATCAGGATGAATTGGTCTACCGCGGCTCGCTCAACTTCAGCGATCTAATCAGGCTGGCCACCCAGTCCTTGAAGCAGGACCCGACGCTGCTGACGTACCTGCGCAAGCGCTGGCCGATTATTTTGGAGGATGAAGCCCAGGATTCAAGTTTGCAGCAGGAAGAACTGCTGGGTCTCCTCGCAGGTGAAAATGGCAACTGGGTGCGCGTAGGAGATCCAAATCAATCCATTAATCAAACCTATACCACGGCCAATCCAGACTTGCTCAAAAACTTCGTCAGTTCACCTAAAGTAAAATCTTTGGATCTTCCCCAATCAGGCCGTTCCACACGCCAGATTATCGAATTTGCCAATGCTTTTAATCGATGGGTGCAAAACAACCATCCGAACCCCTCTGTCCGCGAAGCCTTGGCCGATCCGCTTATTAAGCCGACATCAGCCGGCGACCCTCAGCCCAACCCGCCCAGTTCCGGCAGGGATGTAGAAGTCAACACACAACTCTTTACATCCGCGGAGGAGCAGAACTTCTTAATTAACGAAGTTAAGCAGTATCTTGAAAATCATCCCGATCATACCGTAGCAGTTCTTGCGCTCATGAATAAGCGTGTCTCACATTTGGCAGATGAATTCAAAAAGGCAGGCCTGCCTGTCGAGAGCGGCTTAATGAACATTCCGGAGCCAACTCGCCTGGCAGTTGGAGCGCTGGCAAACATTCTGGAGTGTCTTGTTCATCCTGAATCGTTTAAGGTTCTGGCGAAAGTTTTTACTGTCCTTTACAAGGCTGGCAATTTTAAAGACCTTTCTGAAGAAGAATTGTTGGAGGCAGCTCGGGTTATCCTCAGCACGCAGTCAACCCAGGCATTTCTTTATCCAATTACAGATACGCAGGAGTCTATGCTGGATTCACTTGGCAGTGAAAAAATCAAAGCCTCTCTGAAAGAATTCAGAGCCATCGTGCAGCACTGGCATCAGGCACTAATCCTGCCTGTCGACCAACTCATCCTGACGATTGGACAAAATCTGCACTTCGACGCATTCGAAACCGCTACGCTTTTCAGGATTGCTTCAATGACAAGGGAACAATCCGCCCTGCATCCTGAGTGGGGTTTTTCATCCATCAACACGCAATTGAAAGACATCGCCAAGAACACGCGCAATTTCCGAAATTTCCAATCCAATGACACTGGTTTCAATCCGGATGCACATCCGGGCAAGGTTGTGGTCGCCACAATGCACAAATCTAAAGGGTTGGAGTGGGATAAAGTTTTTCTGACCTCATTAAACAATTATGACTTCCCCTCTGGGGATCCCAACGACACCTATATTTCTGAAAGCTGGGCAGTTCGTGATTCGATCAACCTCGAGGCAGAATTATTGGAAGCCTTCAGGGCTATCACTCAGACCGGTCAACCGCCTAAGCCCTGGGGCGAGGCTGGTTTGGAGGCCCGCGACCTGTTGGCCAGCGAACGATTGCGTCTTGTTTATGTAGGCATCACCCGGGCGAGAAAATCGCTTACTATCAGCATGAACACCGGTGACAAAAACAGACAAAAGCCTGCTGTCATCCTGTCGGTACTAAAACATCTGTCAGAAAATCGTGAGGAAACATGATTCCGACTAGATTCACCTTTACGCAGAGCAATTTGTCCTGTTTCAAATATTGCGCCAGACGTTTTGAATTGCGTTATATGAAGCAGATGATCTGGCCTGTGCAGCCTTCTGAAGAACAGGCAGCTTTTCAGGAAACAATGGAGGCTGGTAATCGCTTTCATCAACTGGTGCACCAACACTTGCTGGGTGTACCAAGGGATATTCTGGACCGTATTGCTAAAGCTGACCGGTTTCCGCTCTTTGAGCAGTGGTATCGTAATTGGTTAAGGGCAGGTTTTGGTGATTTGCCACAACCCATTTTTCCTGAACATACTTTGGCGATTCAGTTTGAAGAATTCCTGTTAAGTGCCAAGTATGATCTGCTTCTGCCGAAACCGGGAAGGATTATCATTTTTGATTGGAAAACTTCGCATAAGCCTCCCAGTCCTTCCTTCCTCTTCAAGTCTCTGCAGACTAAGGTTTACACAGTGGTACTTTCCGAAGCCCTCAAAAATGAGTCTGATCAGGTCGATATAAACTCTCTGCGAATGACCTATTGGGAAGCAAATTTCCCTGATATTGATATCAATATCGAACCGACCACCGACCAATTAGCGCAGTACAGGGCTGAGATTCTCGACCTGATCAAAGACATCGCTAGCGAAAGTCAGCAGTTTCTAAAAACGGTGCGATTAGAACGGTGCGCTATTTGCGAATATCGGACATTTTGTGAACGACAAAGTGAGGCGGAGCCGATTTCTTCTGATCTTGTGATAGAAGAAGAAGCTCTTTTATCCGGGCAAACTCTACCGGTTGAACGGTTTTTAACGCCGCCCTGGATGTGACGGCTGGTAAATAAACGGATCATTGGTATAATGATTCTGAGAGTGGGCAGAACAGGACTCGAACCTGCGACCTCATCTGTGTAAAAGATGCGCTCTAACCAACTGAGCTATCCGCCCGGATCTATTATTATAAGCGATTAAAAAATATGAAGATAGTACGTTTTCAAACTGAATTAACACCACCCCAGTATGGCTGGGTCGACGAAGACCGCATTGGCGTGATAGAAGGCGACCCTTTCGGCGAATCACGACGCTACGAAACAGAATTTTCACTGTCTGAAGTCGAGTTGCTTTTACCTTGTGAACCGGGAAAAGTTATCGGCATCGCTCGAAACTATTCTGAGCATATTCGTGAAATGGGCCGCCAACCCACGGAAGTTCCTTTGATCTTTCTTAAGCCGTTGTCCTCTCTTCTTGCTAGCGGACAGCCCATCATTCTCCCACCCCAATCCCAACAGGTAGAGCACGAGGCAGAGCTGGCAGTTGTTATCAAAAAGAAGTGCCGCTGGTTAAAGATTGAGGAGGCCAAAAATGTTATTTTTGGTTATTCCATTGGTAATGACGTGACCGCACGCGACCTCCAGCAGCAGGATGTCCAATATACCCGCGGCAAGGGATTTGATACCTTTTGTCCTTTTGGGCCCTGGATTGAAACCGAATTTGACCCAAGCGACGCATTAATTTCCTGCCATGTCAATAACACTCTCACACAGATGGCATCCACGCGGGAAATGATCTATGACGTCTTTCAACTCATTTCTTTCATTACGTCGGTTATGACCCTTTATCCGGGTGATGTCATCCTCACCGGGACCCCCGCCGGCGTTTCCAAACTCTCTCCAGGTGACACCGTCTCCATCCATATTGACGGAATCGGTAACCTTTCCAATCCTGTGATAGCGGAGCCAACTGTTAACTGATTGACTCCTTAAATGAATACTTCCCCCTTAATCCCCCTGATTGAGCAGATCTTGCTGCGTGTTTCAAAACCAGGCCGTTATGTAGGTGGAGAGTTAAACCAGACCGTCAAAGTCTGGCAGGAAGTTCAAACACATATCGCGCTCATTTTCCCTGATATCTACGATCTCGGTCAGCCAAATCTCGGTCTCTCCATTCTCTACGACATCCTTAACAAACGCTCCGACGTCGCCGCGGAACGGGCATTCGCGCCGTGGACAGACATGGAAGCTCAACTCCGTGAGCATCATATTCCTCTGTTTTCCCTTGAAACCAGACATTCTCTTAAAGATTTTGATATTCTGGGAATCACGCTGCCGTACGAATCAATTTACACCAATGTTTTGAATATTCTCGACCTCTCAGAGATCCCTCTGCTAAGTGAAGAAAGGGATATCAGCCATCCGCTGATCCTTGCCGGCGGTCAGGCTTGTTACAACCCCGAACCGATGGCTGATTTCATCGATGCGTTCGCTATTGGCGAAGGGGAAGAAGTAATCCTCGAAATAGTGAATACCTTTCAAGCCTGGAAGAAGTCAGAACTTTCAAGACAAGATTTGCTGGAGCAACTTGCCCTTATAAAAGGTGTTTATGTTCCATCACTTTATTCCGTCACCTATAAATCAGATGGCAAAGTACGAAGTGTCCTGCCAAAAAAAGCAAACATACAAGCTACCATCCACAAACGTATTGTTCCGGTATTGCCGGAGGCAGTGACCCGTTTCATCGTCCCAAATGTGGATATCGTACAAGACCGTATCGCGATTGAAATCATGCGCGGCTGCACGCGGGGCTGCCGCTTCTGTCACGCGGGCATTGTTAACCGGCCAGTGCGTGAGCGGAGTGTGGAAGAGATCATCAAAGCAGTGGATAAAGGACTAACCGCTACTGGTTACGAGCAAGTAGGTCTGCTCTCGCTGTCCTCTTCAGACCATACCCGCATTCTGCCGCTCGTTCAGCAGATCTACCAGCATTTTCACCATAAACGAGTCCAATTTAGCCTGCCTTCGCTTCGGATTGCTTCCTTCTCCGTGGATTTGATGGACGAGCTTAAGGAACTCAAACCCTCCGGCGGGTTTACCCTTGCCCCCGAGGCAGCGACGGACCGTATGCGTGCCATTATCAATAAACCCCTGGATGAAACTCAGCTTTTGGAAACGGTCCGCACAATTTTTGAGCATGGCTGGTTGAGCCTGAAACTCTATTTCATGATTGGCCTGCCGGAAGAAACTAAAGATGATGTGCTTGCTATTGCGGAACTATCCAAAACCATTCTCAAATTAGGGCGGACTTTACGCGGCAATCGGGTTCGGCTGCATGTCAGTGTAGGTAATTTTATTCCGAAACCCCATACGCCATTCCAATGGGTACCAATGGATTCTGTTGAAACGCTTCAGCACAAGATCGATCTTCTCAAAGAAGCATTGCGAAAAACCAGAATTAAATTTTCTTACAACGACCCTGAAAGGACTCTTTTGGAATCCTGGCTTTCCCGCGGTGATCGCAAGCTTGGAAAGGTCATCCTGCAAGCCTGGAAGAATGGCGCCAAAATGGATGCCTGGGGCGACCATTTCAACATTCAAGCTTGGCAATCTGCTTTCAAGACCACAGAGATCAATCCGGATTTCTACATTTCACGAAATCGGGCGATAGATGAAACCCTCCCGTGGGATCATATTTCTACAGGCGTTACGAAAAGACACCTTGAACTGGAATATAAACGCAGCCAGCAAGGCATCACGCGCACAGATTGCCGTGAAAGTTGTTATTATTGCGGCATTCTCGATCAGTTTGGGAGTATTCGTCCGCCTCACTCAGAATATTACTGGGGATGTCCCCATGAATAACCAACCCGTGCGCTACCGCATTCGCTTCAGCAAGAAAGGAAGCCTGCGTTTCGTAGGTCATATCGATCTGCAGACCTTGATTGAACGTGCGCTCCGCCGATCCGGGCTGCCAATACGCTATTCACAAGGCTTTAACCCAAAGCCCAGGCTTAATTTGGCCAGTGCGTTGCCGCTTGGTTTTATCAGCGAGTGTGAATTAGCTGATATCTATTTGAATAATTCGCTTTCAACCACCATAATCCTGCAAAAATTGAACGCGGTCCTGCCAACCGATGTTCGGGTATTGGAAGTTTTCCTTCTGGATAATTCGCTGCCCAGCCTGCAGTCCAGCCTCCTTAGCAGCAGGTTCCGCGTCCGATTTGACCCACAGGAGGACATTGATCTTATAAAGTCAAACCTCGTTAAGTTACTTGCCCGGGAAGAGATCTGCGTGGAACGCCGCAGGAAAGTAGTGGATATTAAACCCTTTATCCTCGAGACAAATTGGTTGAGTATGCCAGAGGCAGCATTAGAGCTCACGCTGTCAGCTACGCCAAATGCTAGCAGCCGGCCGGATGAAATCTTACCGCTCATTGGCGTGGATCCAACCACATGCCTGGTGGAGCGCGTTGACATGACTTTCAAATCATAAGGTCAACGCCCAATCCACTTTCTTTAAAAAGCTCTAACCAGAAGGAAGTTGGGTATAATTTTCAAACCTGTTCCTGTGGCCTAATGGATAAGGCACTGGCCTCCGAAGCCAGTCATGTGAGTTCGATTCTCACCAGGGACATTCTTCTCCTTATAGAATATTTGGAGGGCAGATGACTCAAGATAGCCTTTATCAGGAATATATTCGCCTGTGTGACCTGATCCACCATCACAATTATCTATATAACACGCTCGACCAGCCTGAAATCAGTGATTATGAATATGATCGACTTTTCAATCAGCTCAAACAAATTGAGCGCGACCACCCAGAGTGGGTGACGCCTGATTCCCCCACCCAACGTGTGGGTTCCATGCCGCTGGAACGGTTTACCAAGGTAAATCACCCCGTTCCAATACTCAGCCTGGCAAATGGTTTTGGCAGCGAAGAAACCTACGCCTGGTATAACCGAATCCTGCGCCTCGACACCTGGGTTGCCAAAGCAGATTATGTTCTGGAACCCAAGTTAGACGGTCTCTCCGTTGTGCTGCATTATCAGAATGGGCGTTTTGTTCTTGGGGCCACCCGGGGTGATGGCTTGGTGGGCGAAGACATCACCGAGAACCTAAAGACCTTGCGGAGTTTACCCCTGCGCATTCCAATGGATCCCTCCTTGACTGCACCCCGGTCCTTGGTTGTGCGGGGTGAGGTTTTCATTTTTAAATCCGATTTCGAACAACTCAACCAGTCTCTCGCCCGGTCAGGTGAAAAACTCTATCTCAACCCGCGCAATACAGCTGCCGGCTCTTTACGCCAGTTGGACCCCGCCATCACTGCCCAGAGGCCGCTGCGCCTCTACGTGTACCAAATCCTGCAGAGTTCTGAACCACTGCCTCCTACGCAATTGGATCTGCTGGATTACCTGCAAAAATTGGGCTTTCCGGTGAATCCGCTGAGGTGGCATTCCCGTTCAATTGATGAAGTCGTCCAGGTTTGTGAAAGAGAAGGAGTTGAACGGCATAAGTGGAATTTTGACGCGGATGGCATAGTCATCAAATTAAATGACCTGAACCTTTCCGAAAGTCTGGGCTTCTCCGGCAAGGATCCGCGCGGCGCTTTAGCCTACAAGTATCCTGGTGTTGAAGTGGAGACTACGCTCAGGGATATTCAGGTAAACGTTGGCCGCACGGGTGTGCTGACTCCTCTGGCTTTGCTAGACCCCGTTAGCATTGGCGGTGTTATCGTCAAGCAAGCCACCCTGCACAATTTTGACTTTATCGAGGAGAAAGATATCCGCGTTGGCGACAGGGTCCTCCTTAAAAGAGCCGGAGAAGTTATCCCATATATTCTGGCTTCTCTTCCGGAAAAGCGTGACGGCAGTCAGAAGTCCTACCAAGTGCCAACACACTGCCCTTCCTGCCGCTCTATCTTGGAAAAAGACCCTGAACAGGTCGCTTACTACTGTGTCAACTCCTCCTGCCCAGCACAGTTAACACGAACGATAGAAAATTTTGCCTCGCGCGGCGCGATGGACATCGACGGGTTAGGCAGTCAAATTGTGCTTCAACTGGTAAATAGCGGCAAGGTGCGTAGTGCAGCTGATCTTTATATACTGAGCGAGGATAAACTCCTTAGTTTGGATAATTTTGGTGAGACGAAGGCAAATAACCTTCTCAGGGCTATCCGCGCTTCTAAAAACAACCCGCTCTACCGCCTGATTATCGGATTGAGCATTCGGGGTATTGGAGAAGTGGCTGCCCGTAAGCTTGCTGAGAAATTCGGCGATCTCGATGCTCTTGCCCGGGCTGATTTTGAAACCTTGCGCACGATTGAGGGGATCGGTCCGGTGCTGGCACAATCCATCGTGGACTGGTTCGAACAAACCCAGAATCGCGCCTTACTCTCAGACTTCCGCGAGTACGGCGTCTGGCCGGTTGAAAAAGCAAAAAAGTTGGATCCAGTGAAACAGAAACTGTCCGGATTAACCTTTGTCATTACAGGCACCCTGCCGTCAATGAGCCGCGAGCAAGCCACACGATTGATTATGGACAACGGTGGTACCGTTACCGGTTCTGTCAGCAAAAAGACTTCTTATTTGCTTAAAGGTGCAGATGCCGGTTCAAAATACACCAAAGCCCTGGAATTGGGGATTCAGATCATTGATGAGCCTGCCCTGCTGCACATGCTGAATTCCTAGCAATAATTGAAGATAGATTTATCAAATAGATCCAGGATATTCTGGATCTATTAGTATCCATAAACAGTTCTGGACTACAGTTGCAGTTAAAACTCTACCCGCTTGAACAGGTTAGTAATAGAGATCCCTTTCTGGCCATGAGCACCTTTCCCGATAAGTTTCTTATTCAGAATACCCGACAGCAGCTCCGCAAAAGCATATCCCGCAATCTCCCCCTGCTTATTTTTGATAGAGCAGAGTTCCTCGAAATATACGAAATTCATATGTCCTTCCTGAACAGGTTCAAGGGTATAAAATTGCTCCTTTTCTTTCACTTGCAGTTCCTAGCCAGCATACCATTTCAGTCCGCCAGATAAGGTAACATAAGATATATCTATTCCCCTATATTGATTTTCGATTATTCCTAACCGCTCTTTTGTTTGGGATAAAACCAAGTTTGTAATGCATTTATCGTTGTTATCACATCACGTACTGCTTCTGTATATATTCATAGCTGGATTTTTTATTTGAATATGTCTCGTTGTCAAAGTCATCAATGGCAACTGCGGCACTAAATTCACCTTTAAAGGCTGCAAAATTAAAAGGTGCTTGCACACCTCTTCCTAGGTGGAGATGGCGGGAGTCGAACCCGCGTCCGAAAGATTAGACCCTCGGATCTCTACGAGCGTAGCCGGTTGTTCATTTTCATCCGAATTCAGGTCAGCCGGCTGAACTAAACCCAGACAATCTGCTCAAGCCCGAAAGCCTGCTTAATTCTGCCCCGCAGAAAGACAGACTGCATCCCGATTTTTATGACGCTCTTGCTGATTCCGACCGGGAAACCGGCCTCAGGGAGCGTGACCTCGCCTTTCGGGGAGATCAAGCTACTCGCCTATCGCTTATGCAGCGAGGGGGAGGGTAGCGTAGGTAGTGCGATTGGCACTTATTTTTTGTACTGAGTTAACGAGGTCGGTACCTCTCGGCTCGCAATCCGGAATCAGCCTCTCCCGTCGAGACCTGGCATCCCCGGTCCGGAAAGTATAGCATAAAGAAAAATGCCCTTCAAGCGAATTGAAGGGCATTTCCTCTATAAAATATACTACTTGGCGATCGTAGCGAGCTGTTCATCCAAGGTTTGGTTTGCAAACTCGTTCAGCGCTGTCAGTTGAGCTTTGACATCGGAGGTGGGATCACCAACGATAGCAGCCATTACATTGTTCACTTCCACGCGAACGAAGTCGTAACCGGGTACAGCGGGTTCAAACTTTCCGTATTTGAGCAGTTCAAATGCGGTCTTGTAAGAAGGATGTTCGTTGAAGAAACCTTCCATTTTCTCAGCCACGGAAGCGCGCACAGGGAAATACTGTGAAGCTTCAGCCCATTTAGCCTGTGCATCGGGGCTGGTGTAGTACCTGATGAACAGCCAAGCCGCGAGTTCGCGCTCAGGAGTGCTCTTGGGGATGGAAACGGAAGCACCATAGATATTCTGGGCAGGTTCTGTGCCAGTATAAGGTAATGGGGCAACGCTCCATTCGAAAGCGCCCTTGCCATTCTCGCCCTCTGTTTCCACTACGGCTTCGTAGTAGGTCAGACCGGAGCTTGATCCAACTGCGAAGAGCAGGGTTCCATTGCCAAAGTCAGTCTGATCGCCATAGGCCTCAGGAACGAGTGTGGCGCAGCCGTCATTGAACAGACCCTGGATAAAGGTCATGGCTTCAACAGCAGCATCGCTATCCATAGTGAAGCGGTTGGTGGCAGCATCATAGATGTCGCCGCCGAAGGCGTAGGTCCAGGAAGCAAAGCGGGAAGTGTCGATGGAAAGTTCATAACCCTTGGAAGGGGCATCCACCTTAGCACCGCTGAAGGGTGTCTCAGCAGCTTTGCAAGCCATCTCGCGGAATTGTTCCGGAGTCTGAGGAGGAGCATCGTAACCCAATTCCTTCAACCATGCAGCATTGTAGTACAACACTTCCATGGAGCGGTTCGGTGCTAAACCGAGGCGCGAATTGTCATATAGGGGATAAACGTCCTGGGCGAAGAAGGAGGGAAAGAAATCCTTCTGATCTTCTTCGGAAATACCATAGACTGGGTGATTGATCAGTTCATCCATATTGAAGACGGCATCTGCCAACTGGTATGTGGCAATCTGATTCTGATAACCCACAACTACATCCGGCACTTCCGGTGTGTTTAGAATGGCATTCATCTTGGTGAAGATTTCAGAGTAGGAACCTGCCAGAATAGGCTCAACGGTTATACCCCATTCATTGGTCTTGTTGAACTCGTCAATAATCTCCTTGAGAGATTCTTCACGGGCTTTGGTGTGCTGATGCCAGAATACTATGTTCTTGGCAGGCGTAACATCAGCCCATGGATCAGCTGGTTCTGCCGGAGCTTCTTCAGTTTTTTCTGCAGGAGCTTCAGCGGGTGCCTCAGTGACGACGGCGGGTGCTTCCGTCTTCTCGGGTTCAGTGGCTGGTACCTCGGCAGGTGCAGGGGTCTTACAAGCACCGAGTGCCAGGGCTGCAATCATTAAGACTGCAAAAAGTGCATAGAATTTTCTCATTTTTCAAAACCTCCATTTTGAATGAACGTATTTTTGACAATCGGTCATCTCCGATATATCCAACCCTTTAATCTTATCCCTTTAATCCAGTCGTGGCAATGCCTTGTGTAAATTGTTTCTGGGTAATGAAGTAAACAATCAAGATTGGGAGAAGCGTGATAACGGCGCCTGCCATAAGCAAATGGGTCTCTGGTCCAGCCTCGCTGGTAAAATTCCACAATCCGATCATGATCGGTCGCCACACCTCCTTTGTGGTTACAAGCAAAGGCCATTGGAAGGCATTCCACGCGCCGGTAAAAGCAAATAGCAGCACCGTCATAATAGGCGCCTTGCTGATGGGCAGTACCACCTGCACCAGGAAACGTAAATGGTCCGCGCCATCTATCCGGGCTGCGTCCCATAATTCATTGGGAACCTGGGCAAAGAATTGCCTTAACAGGAATATACTAAACGCATTCGCGAAGAAGGGCACGGTTAATGCCCAATAGGTATTCATCCAGGATCCTCCGGGTAAAGGCAGGATCTTGTTTTGAATCATCAAAAAGTTGGGAATTAAGGTCACTGATTCCGGGATCATCATGGTTGCCAAAAATAGGCCGAAGATTATATTTTTCCCCTTAAATTCAATCCGGCCAAAGGCGTAACCAGCCAAAATAGATGTAAATAACAATCCTGCAATGGTCCCCAGTGTAATCAGCACACTGTTCATGAAATATTTGGAAAACTTGGCTTCATTCCAGGCAGTGACGTAATTTCCCCACTGCGGGACTTTGGGCAGCAGCACTCTGGTGATCGTCTCTCCCAAGGTCATGAGCGAGGTGGAGATCATCCAGAAGAACGGGAAAATAAAGATTACTGCGCCAAGGATAAGCACGAGATACAGGAACACCCTGCCAACAACATGCATAACCGGCGAGTGTTTCTTCCGTTTGGGCAACATCTGGTCCGATACAACGATTGGGGGTTTGGGAATGTAAGGGGTATCCATCTGTTTATCCATAGAACACCTTATCTGCCACTAGTTTGTTCTGCGCAAAAGTAAGCCCAAGGATTACCAGAAAGAGCACAATTGCCTGAGCTGTGGCTACGCCGTATTGATTGGCTTTATAAAAGCGGTCAAAAATCAATAAACTGGCAGTGACCACGGAGTTCTGCGCGCTGGGTGTGCGCATGACATAAATGTGGTTAAACGCCTTAAAGGTGCCAATGAAAGCGATCAGAGTGAGATAGAAAGTGATTGGCGAAATCAATGGCAGGGTAATGTTCCAGAACATGTCCAACTTGTTCGCCCCATCGATCTCTGCTGCTTCGTAGGTCTCTTTAGGAATATTTCCTAAGCCAGCCAGGAAAATGACCGTGTTATAGCCCACAAAGGACCAAATACCGTAAATGATGATCGTGACCAGGGCCAGACTGGGTCCCGCGAAAAAGCCTTTCCAATTTATACCGAGCATATTAAGCAGGGGTTTGGGCTCAAAGCGCCATTTTACGGGGTCGATGCCAAAAAACCCTATCAGAGTGTTGGCAAATGAGGTCTCCCGCAGTGAAAAAATGATCTGAAAAACTACTGCAGTGGTCACCGAGGGAGTGACATACGGAAGGAAGTACAACATCCGGAAAAACTCTTTGCCGATAATATCCTGATAAAGAATATAAGCCAGTATCAAACCGATAATAATTTCAGCCGGAACCGTCCCGAGAGCATAGTAGAGCGTGATGATAAGCGAAGTGAGAAACTGTTTGTTACCCATCTCCATCATTTGCCCCCACCCGGTCAGGAAGATCGCGCCACCGGCAATCATAATGACTGCCCCAACTAACTTAGCTATCTTTGGTCCTGTTCTTTTGGTCTTGAAAGCATTATTCCAAACCCAAAAGGCTAGTCCAATCACACCGAGACCAATGATTAATAGGGCCAAATTTTCCCATTTTCCAAAAATCATCAGGTAATTTTTATCAGCGACAAATTTGCCCTTCACAATACCCCAATCAAAGAGGCTCATGTAGATGGAATAACCTATGGGGAATAGACCAAAGACAAAAATGATAATGAAAGCTGGTAGTACAAACAAATATCCGGTAAGTTGTTCTTTCTGCAGAAGACGATGAAGGCTTCTGGACTTACTCGTTTTGATTTTTGCTTTTGCCGCAGTCAAATGACCCTCCACGTTGAGTAAGGCACGGTACGCTACCGATTATACTGATAAATTGCTAATCTTTCCCTAAAATTGGGTTAAGATATTGAAAATTAATTTCAATTAAAAATTCTACCTTAAGATTCGGCAGAATCCAAAAATTGTTCCTGGAAACTTGTCCGTAACTATCAGGAAACCATCAGAATTCAAAATTTCAAGCCCTTCCCAATTTCTCGCAGTCGCATCTTTTTCTAATTCGATCAAAATCGTCGCCGAAGGAACCAGCCTTATTCCATCCTCTTTAATATCGATTTTTATGAGGCGTTCCACGGGAAGATCGGCTTGTCTTGAACCCTCTGGCGCCGGATTTTGTGGGAGGTTGTCAGACGTAGAACGTAAATGGTCATCACCAGGAAAGAAATAATTGATCACCCAAAAAGTCCCATCAACTGGTGTGGAAGCATCCGTGAGCCTGAACTCAATGTTGGGAATTTTTACATCATTCATGGGCTCAAGGGATAGATTAAATTGATGACTCACCGGATTCGGGTTAACCGCTAGCCCATTATCTTCAAAAAAGGTAAGTACGCGATCATTATGAATGATTAAAGCTTCGTCTGAAGCGTTTGAGAAATCGGTTTGGGGGAGTATCTCAATAACCTTTGCAGGGTTAAGAAAAATTGTTCTCGTCTCTCTTTCAATGTTTCCGGAAACAATAAAGCCGCGCATGCCAACTTTTTGTCTTGCTTCGACTGTCAGGAAGATTATATCTCCTGAAAATCCGATGGCTTCGTACCCTTCAAAACCCTCAATTTGTTTCTCCAGGCCCTGACTTATAAATCGGTAGGCCTGGCCTTGCAGCTCTTTCTTGGATTTCGTCTGCAGATAAGTTTCGATTTCTTCACGCGGCATCGCTAGCAGCCATCCGGATTTCCCTTCAATATTAATTCTGTTCGGATACTGCGGCAGTAATATCAATTCGTCACCATACCACGCCATTCCTGAGAATTCACTGCTGTCATCAGACCATGGCGGTGATAAATAGATCTGTTCCACCCTGCACATTGGCGTTTGAACAGTATCAAATGCCTTACCGCTACACGCGGTGAGCACTACTATAAGTAGTAATGATTTTAATACTCTGTGCAGTATCTTCATCTTATCGTAAAGACTGCGTACACTGGGTCATGATCGCTCAGACGCACATCGGGGAATTCGTCCGTATTGAAATGTACAACTTGGGCATATTCCAGCTTACCATCCAGGCTCGGACTGAACAAGATATAGTCCAAAGCTTGCCCATTGCCTTCATGGATATAAGAATATCTTTCTTCTTCAGGAAGAAGATCATAGACGCTGTTCATGGGTGTTTGTTTGAATACCTTCAGCGGGTTGGACCAGGGGTAATCGTTTAGGTCTCCCAGGATGAGCACCTGAGCCTGTGGATCTATGGCGTAGATTTGGCTAATAAAATTGCTGATAACCTTTGCCTGATTCACGCGTTTGTCTTCTGAGTTCAAAGGTGGCGGCTGCTGATCACCATACAAGGGGCCATCCTCACCTTTGGACTTCAAGTGAGCCACCACGACAAAAAATGGCTTGCCGTTAAGTTCGAATTCTGCTGCTAAGGGTTTGCGGCTGTCCCGAAAAGTGTAATGATCGGGGGATATCCTGCCCGGGTTAAGCGTGAGCGCAGGGGTTCCATTCACTTTGCGAACTTCGACTGCAGTTGTGGAGTCGCCCTGCTTGAATGCAGCTGGCTTGAGAGCACTGTCAGTCCGGTAAAGAAGAACCACTCGAATGTTCCCGCCATCCTGCCCTCCGTCCCGATTATTAAGCGGATCGATATTGAAGTATCGGTAATCCGGACCGCCCTGTTTTTTGATGGCATTAATTATGGCTTTTATGGTCTGATTTGCTGAAACCACATCGGAAACCTGAGAGCCATCGTTATCCTGAACTTCCTGAAGCGCGATAAGATCCGGTGCGCCTAACCCTTTCACGATCTCCTGCGCGAGTAATTGAAAACGGTCCTGATGACCGGCTCCGCCCAAATTCTCGACATTGTATGTGGCTACCGAAAACTGGTTGTCACCAGGCAGCAGACCCGCCTTGTCTGAAACAATAGGAGCCTGTTCATATACAATCTTCTGCGTAGGAGAGAGGCGATAATTACCATAATCGTAGGTAAGGATGCCTATAATAGGTTGGGTGAAGACAGCCTGTGCTCTCACTTTGGGCAACACGATAAACGCATCGTCAACCATGATCCTCTCAGGATTAAAATCATCTTCGCGGCTGACAAGTATGCCCCGCCGGGAGAGTAAGCCAGCATCTTTACCACGATCAACAACAATTGTGAATTCACGATAGGCCGAAATTGTGCTGGTGGCGATAGCTTCATTTACCATCACACGCATAGACTCCAGGCTCTCAAAAAAATCCAAACCATCTTCGTCCGGGTCAAAACTACCATGCCGGCTTGCGTAGCCCATAATGTCGTTATCAATGATCTCTGTCGGGATCTTCCTGCCGCCCTCGCCAATAACAATGGGTTCAGGAAGCGGATTACCAGAAGACAAAATCTCTACATCGGCTGTGCGGAGTTGTGTAATCGTCAGGGAATTTTCCCCAATCCCTTTGGGATTAAACTCCCTCACGACACCGGTTCGAACGATGACCTCATCCCCTGTTTTCACTTTTATGAAAGCTTGCAGAGAAACGAATATTCCTTCAGAGGTCCCGGGGTCCTGGTCCGGGTAAGGGTCTTGTAAATAGAATCCATCATTTTTTAGGGCAGTGACGATACCGTAGACATCGTTCACAGTTTTTCCATCCAGGGGACTGCGATGCTGCAAGCCTTGTATCTCATGGATCCTGGTGCCCTCTGGCCTTGATGTTGCTGGTTCAGGGATGACCGCTGGAACCGTCACCATAGCTGGTTCCATGATGACAGTTGGAATTTTGTCAGGGACATTTCGCGATGGCCATTGCACCAGTTGACAGGCTCCAATCACAAGAACCATCAGCAAAGCCATACTTACCAGAAGAATTAATGGTTGGGTCTTTTTCATGCAAATGATTTTACCCGCTGAAAAACCAAATTATTAAGATAGAATTCATATATGGAAATCAGAGCAACTATCGCAAAAGTAGATCGGTACTCATCTCTCGAACATGGCGACAAGGTGGAAGTCATCGAACGCCCCAACGGTGGTCTCTCTTTCATCCTTGCCGAAGGCAAATTGAACGGCAGACACTCCAAAGCCATTACGATGAAAGCAGTTCACAAAATGCTCAATCTTATTAGTGAAGGCGTGCACGACGGCGCAGCATCACGCGCGGTGCTCTCAGGAATCAATAATGAGCATATGGGCAAGGCTGAAGTGCTTCTGAGTGTGCTTTCTTTAGACCTGGAATCTCAAACAATTGTACTCACCAAGAACAACAATATTCCGGTCTATCTCATTCGTAACGGATTCGTTGAAGTCCTTCAAATCGCCGCTGAAGATGATCGGGATTTACCCCTTGATCCAATCATTTATCAGTTCCAGCTTGAGAATGAAACTGGTTTCGTTCTTGTGTCTGATGGTGTTTTTCAGGCTGGTAAAAATTCGAGTGAGCGGGTAGAGATCCACACGATAATCCAAGATCAGTTGGACGATCGCGACCCAACTGTGAGTGAAATGGCAAACCTTCTGCTTAATCAGGCAATCAGCCTTGATGTAGGCAAGCCAAGGGACGACATGACAGTGATTGTCTTACGCATCGCACCGGCTCAAAGGAAGGGCATCCGTAAAGTTAGCATTCATTTTCCCATTCAATTTGACAAAAACTAAGGAGAGTTTATGCGCAAGGAAGTGGTGCTTGTCACTGGTGCCAATGGCGAAATTGGGCACGGTTTGATTCACTATCTGGCTGAACAAGGCGATAATATTGTTGCGCTGGATGTCCGGCCGCTGGATAAGAACCTTGAATCGATGGTTAGTTCCTCTATCGTAGGAGATATTTTGGACCAAATCCTGCTTGGCCGCTTGGTCGTAGAGCACCAGATCCGTACCATCTACCATCTTGCGTCCATTCTCTCCACGAAAGCTGAATACAATCCTGAAACTGCTCACCGCATCAATGTGGAAGGCACGCTCAATTTACTCCGGTTGGCAGTCGAACAGTCCACCTGGCAGGGAGAGTCTGTCAAATTTATTTATCCCAGTTCCATTGCCGTCTACGGTATACCTGACCTTGAAACCAAACGTCGGTTAGGCAAAGTCCAGGAAGATCAATTTACCTACCCCACCACAATGTACGGCTGCAACAAACTCTATTGCGAACATTTAGGGCGTTATTACAGCCATTTTTACCGACAATTGGCTGCCGACGCAGGCTCCATCCCTAGCGTGGATTTTCGCTGTGTGCGTTTTCCGGGTCTGATCAGTGCGGAGACCATCCCTACGGGCGGAACAAGCGATTACGGGCCTGAAATGCTGCATGCCGCTGCCAGGGGCGTTCCCTATCACTGTTTTGTGCGTGAGGGAGCCACCCTGCCATTCATGGCGATGCCGGACGCGATCAAATCTTTGATCCAACTTCGTGAAGTCGACCGCTCCAATCTGACTCAAACGGTTTACAATGTTACAAGTTTCAACCCGGCGGCTAAGGAAATCGCTGAAATAACACTGGAGGCTTTCCCGAATGCCACGATTGATTTTGTGCCGGATGTAAAGCGTCAGGGGATTGTGGACACCTGGCCGGCAGATATCGACGACAGTGCTGCCTCAAGGGATTGGGGTTGGAAACCTGATTACGATCAGGAAAGAGCTTTTGAGGAATATCTTATCCCGGCTATCAAGGAACGTTATCGGGAAGAGGTATAACATTTTCGATGTGCAAACAGGAGTAAACAATGCCTCTCTACGAGTACCAATGCATGCACTGTAAACAGAAAACTGAGTTGCTGCGCTCCTTCTTTCAGGCAGATGAACCAGTCAATTGCCCGCACTGCGATCAGCCTTCTATGAAACGTATGCTGTCGAAGGTAAACGCCTTTAGTGATGGACAGAGTCTTAATCACGATAATCATGATTGTTCCGGGTGTTCCGGAGGATCATGCAGCAGCTGCCATCATTAAGGGGAAGTGAATGAAAGACAAGAGGATTTTGATCACAGGAGGATCAAGCGGAATCGGGCTGGCCTTGGCGAGGAGGTTTGTTTCTCTTGGAAGCCACGTCTGCCTGGTAGCCCGCGATGAATCGAATTTGGCTGCCGCAAGTGCTGAATTGGTCGGTTTGGCCAGTCCAAATGGCGGGTCAGTGAAAACTTACTCCTGTGATGTCACATTGCCGGATTGTGTTTCTGACATGTCGGAATCACTGCAAAACTCAGGCTTCAAACCAGATATTGTGGTCAACTCGGCTGGGGTCGCACGTCCGGGATACGTGGAAGAGATACCCCTTGAAGTTTTCCGCTGGACGATGGACATAAACTTCCATGGCACTGTTAATGTGATTAAAGCGTTCCTCCCTGCCATGCTGCAAAGAGGAAGCGGGCAGATTGTGATTTTTTCCTCGATAGCTGGCGTTTTGGGGGTCTTCGGGTATACGGCTTACAGCGGATCAAAGTATGCCGTGAGAGGTTTTAGTGATGCCCTGCGCGCGGAACTTAAACCGCGCGGTATTCATGTTTCCATCGTTTACCCGCCGGATACAGACACTCCGCAGTTACACTGGGAGAACCAGTATAAACCATTCGAGACCGCCCATATTGCGGGTTCAGATAAACCCATTCCAGCGGATTTTGTTGCCAAAAAAGTGATCGAAGGGATTCTAAAAAAGCGTTATGTGATCACCCCGGGAAGAGAAGCCTCGCTATATTATTGGATGGCGACGCATTTAGGTAACCTTGTCTATCCTGTAATGGACTTTCTGGTTAACAATGCAAGGAAAGCAAAAGACAAATTAAAGAAATAAACTAATCCGTATGAGTATTAGCGATTTACTTGATACCTGGTCGCAGGACCCTTTGTTCAGCGAACAAATCACCTGCTGGGTAAAAACGCCTGCCCAAAACACGATGGAAGCTGCTTTTCCGGACGATCTCCCCTCAATATTGGCTGACAAGCTTAGAGAAAATGGTATCTCTTCGCTTTATCAACATCAGTTGGTAGCCTACAGGCATGCCTGTGATGGCAGAAACGTAGTCATTTCAACCGGTACAGCCAGCGGGAAAACGCTCTGCTACAACCTCCCGATACTCAAATCAATACTGGAAGAAGGCTCTGGTAATGCCCTTTTTTTGTTCCCCACCAAAGCGCTGGCGCAGGATCAGCTATTGGTTTTAAAGGAGCTGATTCCCATCGGGGCTGATCAACCCAGGATTGAAGCCGCGATTTATGATGGCGACACACCGCAGCATCACCGCGCGGCTATACGCAAAGGGGTTTCCCTGCTGATTACTAATCCGGACATGTTCCACCAGGGGATCCTGCCCCACCATACCCTTTGGCAATCTTTATTCTCCAAATTGCGTTATGTTGTTTTGGACGAAATGCACATTTACCGCGGGGTTTTTGGCTCTCACATTGCCAATGTAATCCGCCGTCTCAAACGCATCTCGGCTTTCTACAAGTCTTTTCCTCAATTCATTCTTACTTCCGCGACCATCGGCAACCCCCGGGAGCTGGCAGAGAATCTGATTGAAAACCCCGTGGAACTTGTGGAAAATGACGGCTCTCCCCGCGGTACGCGCCACTTTCTGATCTATAACCCCCCGCTGGTGGATGAGAAACTGGGTTTGCGTAAAAGCAGCATGCTTGAGAGCGTCAGGATTTGTAAAAGACTGATTGACAGCGGAGTCCAAACAATCATGTTTGCCCGGACGCGCAGATCCGTGGAGATGCTCCTCACATATTTGCTCAACACGCTGCCCATCCAGCAGCATAAACAGGTTCGCGGTTACCGCAGCGGATACCTGAAGGCCGAGCGGCGAGAGATCGAGAAGGCACTCAAAAATGGTGATCTGCGGGCCGTTGTAGCCACCTCCGCTTTGGAATTAGGGATTGATATCGGCAATTTGGAATCTGCCCTGATTGTTGGATATCCGGGCTCCGTGGCTACGACCCGGCAGCGCACTGGCCGCGCGGGGCGTAAAAACCAGGATTCCTTAGCTCTCATGGTCGTAACGCCGGACGCCATGGATCAATATCTTGCCAATCACAGCGAATACATTACCGGCAATTCCCCCGAAAACGCCCTAATAGACGCAAACAATCTATCCATCCTGCTCCAGCACTTGCGCTGCGCGGCGTTTGAGCTGCCCTTCCGCGCAGACGAAAGCTATGGGTCTGTCCCCATCCCCACGCTGCAGATGTTCTTCCAAATGCTGACCGCGTCCGGTGAGATGAACCAACAGGCAAACAAATTTTATTGGGTGGGCGATGCTTATCCCTCGGCTGAACTCTCCCTTCGCAGCACCACTTCCAGCCGTGTCACCCTGCAAGTCGCAGGACAAGAGAAAAACCAACTCGTTGGTGAAATCGATACAAGCAGCGCCTCTTGGCTTGTTCATCCTCAGGCTATTTACCTGCATGAGGCTGAAAGTTATGAAGTCCTCTCCTTGGATCTTGAAAACGGTGTATGCCTTCTGGAGCCTTCCACAAAAGATTATTTCACCATACCACAACGCAGCACCACCATCGAAAACTTCACACTCAAACAATCCTTTGATAAAGCTTCCCACCTCTCCTGTTTTGGGGAAATTTCTCTGCGCATGCAGGTAAATAGTTTCAGAAAAGTGCGTTGGTTTACCAACGAAACCATCGGGGCCGGTCCTGTAGACCTCCCGCCGTATCATCTGGATACAACAGGGTTTTGGATGACGCTCTCAGAGAGCTTGCTTTCCAGTTTGCGAGCCAGTGAGGATTGGTCAAATGACCCAAATGACTACGGACCTGGCTGGAAGAAGCTGGCTAAACGCGTGATGCTGCGCGATAGATATCAGTGCCGTGTCTGCTCGACTAAAACGGATGCCAGCCAGTTGCATGTCCATCATATCCGCCCGTTTCGTGAATTTCCGGACCTGGCAGCCGCCAATCAGCCCAGCAACCTGATCACCCTTTGCCCATCCTGTCATCGTCAGGCTGAACTGAATGTTCATATTCGCAGCGGATTGGCAGGTGCATGCAACGCGCTGCGAAACCTGGCTCCACTGCTGATCATGTGCGATCGGGAGGATATCGGCCTATTCTCCGAAACCAAATCAATCCTTGCAGAGGGCAAACCCGCCATCCTCGTATATGACAACATCCCAGGGAGCTTGGGGCTTTCCCGCAAGCTTTTTGAGCTTGAATCTGACTGGGTCTCCAAGGCAGTGGAGATGATTGCTGAGTGTACCTGTGAGAATGGCTGTCCGGCTTGCGTAGGCCCTGTAGGGGATACGGGTTATGGTGGTAAAAAAGAAGCTTTAGCGCTCCTGAGAGGTTTGCTCTAAGATGGAATGGCAGGATCTGGCTGATAAATTGCGCAGAATGGGCGTGCGACTCAACGCTCCTAAAACCATGCAGCCAAAACAAAAACATCCGGTTGAAAACGTTATCGATGGTGAGTTTCTGCAAACCAATTATGGTCGGATTTTCACTGCCGGTGTCAGGTATGATCTTAAGGACTATCGGCATGGTTCTCAGAAGTTGGTTACCGCGAGTATTCCAAACCGGCTGGCTCAATGGGCAAAGATTGAATTGCCCAATCCCTTTAAGCTTGAAAACATTATTTTTCTGGACACCGAAACTACCGGCTTGAGCGGCGGTACCGGTACGGTGGCTTTCATGGTCGGGCTGGCACGCGTGGAGGGTGATCAGCTTGTTCTCAAACAATTTTTCCTCCGCAATCCAGCTGAAGAACAGGCTCTCCTGGCAGGTTTGGGAAACTTTTGTGATGGTATGCAAGCCATTGTCAGCTACAACGGCAAATCGTTTGATATCCCTATTCTCAATACCCGTTTCATTCTGAATGGATTCACCAGTCCTTTTACAGGTCTGCCCCATTATGACCTTTTGTATCTCGTACGCCGGTTATGGAAAGCCCGCCTTTCCCAGTGCAACCTTTCCAATATAGAGAAAAACATCCTCGGCTTGACCCGCAAAAGTGAAGACATTCCCGGATACCTCGTACCTGAAATATATTCAGATTATCTTCGCAACGGAAACGCCATTCCACTGAAGGGCGTTTTTTATCATAATCAGGAAGATGTTGTCAGTTTGGCAGCTTTATTTGCCTTCCTCACGGATCTGATGGAAAACCCCGCCTGTGCGGATGACCGAAATATGCGCGATATCCTTTCCATCGGAAAATTGTTCGAACACATGGGAGAAAATGATCTAGCTTCCGAGTTATACGAACAGAGTGCCAGCCGACTCGAAGAGTTGGAGAATGTTACGGAACCCTATATGCGCAAAGGGCTGCTCGCCAAACGTAAAAAAGATTACCGGACTGCCCTGCTTGCCTGGCAGGACGCCGCCGCGCTGGGCAGTATCGAAGCAATAATCGAACTCGCCAAATATCAGGAGCATGTAGAAAAGCGAGCTGATATTGCCCTCCGGTATGCGGAAGATGCCCTGGCAGCCTGTGCAGAACTGGGGGTATCCACTCAGCAGCTGAAAGAACTTGAAAATCGTAAAACCCGCTTATTAAAAAAGATCTCTCGTCCGTAGCAGTGAAGTAAAGTAACGCGTTACTATGGAGAACAAGAGAATAGATGTGTATTGTGCAGCAGGGACAAGGTTTGCGTTTGGTCTGTATCCGTAAACGGTACCCAAGACCCTGGGCTCGGTCAGCGTTAGCCTCTGGTACCCCTTTCGGAGCGACCCTTCTTCCCCGCTGCTTATACATTTTATCCTGTTTATGGTACTTTTTTACAATTTTTTTCGAACCGGACTTGATTCTTTCGCATCATCCAAAAAGCCTGTACCCGCAGTCAGTGATATAATTAAAGTTCGATTAAACAATCCAAGTTATTTGAGGAGAAACTACTATGTCAGGTCATTCCCACTGGTCCACGATCAAACGGAAGAAAGGCGCCGCCGATGCAAAGAAAGGCGCAGTCTTCACGCGGTTGGCGCGGGAGATTGCCTTGGCTGCCCGGGAAGGTGGCGGTGACCCTGGAATGAACGTGAGCCTTTACCTTGCGATCGAGCGTGCCAAGTCCAATAACATGCCTAAAGATAGTATCGAACGGGCTATTAAACGCGGTACAGGCGAAGACAAAAGCAGTGCCGCTCTGGAAGAGATCACCTATGAAGGCTATCTCGGGAAAGGTGTTTCCGCTATCATCGAGTGCGTCACGGAAAACCGCAACCGCACAGTAGCCGAATTGCGCCACTTGCTCACTCGTTCAGGCGGCGATCTTGCCAATAATGGTTCGGTCTCGTGGCAATTTGACCGCAAGGCTGTCTATACCGTCAAGTCGGACGGCAAGAATTTTGATAAAGCTTTCGAAGCTGCTCTGGAAGCTGGCGCGGACGATGTGGTGGAAGAGGACGGCTATATTGAAATCATTGGCAATGTGGACACCTTCAAATCCATCAATGACGAACTCAAAAAAGCCAATATCGTACCGGAGGATGCGGGTTTGCAAATGATCCCGCAGCAGGAAATTGAGCTTGATACTGATCAGGCTGTCAGCATTCTTCGTATTGTCAGCAGCATTGAAGACAGCGACGACGTGCAAAATGTTTACCATAACCTGAAAATCACAGACGAGGTCATGGCTATTCTGGAGACAGAATAAGTCCCAATGATCGTCCTCGGCATTGATCCTGGGATTGCTGTCACAGGGTACGGGCTGGTTCGCACCGATGAGAACGGCAGTCCAGAGCTAATTGAGTATGGAGTGATCAACGCAACGGCTGAGAAGTCAACTTCCAGCCGTTTGATCTTTGTTTACGAACAACTCAGCCGAATTCTTAAGGAATTTCAGCCGCAGGAAGTTGCACTCGAAAAACTCTTTTATCAAAAAAACGCGAAAACCGCCATGGCAGTGAGCGAGGCACGCGGCGTGATTCAGTTGTGCCTTGCCCAACATCATTTTGATGTTACCCAGTATTCCCCCAATGAGGTCAAACAATCTGTCACCTCATATGGAAATGCACAAAAAAAGCAGGTTCAGGAGATGGTGCGAGTCCTTTTGAACCTCGAAGCCATCCCAAAACCAGATGATGCCGCCGACGCGCTCGCCATTGCGCTCTGTCACCTCTCTTCGCTCAGGTATCGTAACTTATTGAGTTCTAAATGATCACCAGTACCGCCAACCCTGGCATCGTTGCCATTCGTAAACTTGCCGATTCAAAGCACCGTAAACAAACGGGGTTGTTCCTTGCAGAAGGACTCAAAGCTGTAGGGCAGGCTTTTGATTCCCATGCAGAAATTCAAACCCTGGTTATTTCTCCCGAAGAACTGGTGAGCGATTATGGAAAACAATTGGCAGGAATGGCAGAGAATCTCCAAATTCCCGTCCTTGAAGTTTCCGCGCGCGTGTTTGAAACAATCGCCAGAAAAGATAAACCCCAGGGAATCGCGGCAGTCATTAAGCAAAAATGGGTAAGGTTGGAAAATTTCCTGGCTAAAAAAGGACAGCTCCTGCTCGCTTTGGAATCAATCCAGAATCCAGGCAACCTTGGAACTATTTTGCGCACCTGTGACGCCACCAGCGTTGCCGCGCTAATACTATTAGATGATTCAACCGATCCTTATGATCCTGCGGCTGTCAAAGCATCAATGGGCTCGGTCTTTACCGTTCCGTTAATCAAAGCAGATCTTAAAAAACTTGAATCCTGGTTAAGTCATTTCAAATTTGTAACTCCTTTGGCCACCTCTGACCAGGGCGAGAGCGATTACGTCTGCTATCGTTATCCGGAAACCCCTCTTTTTCTGATGGGGAGTGAACGCCAGGGGCTTTCAGCCGGTTATAAATCACTGGCGCGTACCACCTTGCGTATTCCCATGTCAGGTGCTTGTGATTCACTTAACCTTTCTGTAGCCACCGGAGTTTTCCTCTTCCAGGCTTATAATCAAAAAAGAATTACCACACGAGGAGGTTGATATGATCGCGACCCTGAATGGGCAAATACTGGCGTTGCAGCCTGACAGTTTGATCCTGGATATCCAGGGCATCGGTTTTGAGGTCTTTGTACCCAAACACACCCTCGTTGAACAGCAAGCAGGCCATAGTATTTTTCTATATACCCACCTGGTCGTACGCGAAGATCTGCTCGCCTTATATGGATTTGTTTCTCCAGAAGAAAAACAATTTTTCCTGCATTTTCTTGCCGTGGATGGCATTGGCCCAAAATTAGCCTTGGCGATTTTATCCAATCTCTCCTTGGACATGCTGCGCACCGCCATTGTGAGCGAGCAGGCAGACATCTTTAGCCGGGTGCCGGGAATTGGGAAGAAAACCGCCCAAAAGATCCTTATCCACATGCAGGGCAAGATCACCAAGGCGCTTGAACTCGAAGGTGTCCAGCGCCTCAGCAGTGCTGATGATCAGGTCTTGGAGGCCTTAACCGGGCTGGGCTACAGCGTGATTGAGGCTCAAACAGCTATCCAGGCGCTTCCGAAAGACACGCCGGATACGGTGGAGGACAAACTTCGTATCGCCCTGCAATATTTTGACCATTGACAGGTTACAATCTAACAGGATAATTAACCTGATAAAGGGATATTTATGGCTTTATTTTCACGTGAATTAGGAATTGATCTGGGCACCTTCAACACCCAGATTGCCGAAGGTAACCAGATATTGGTACAGGAACCCACAGTCGTGGCTATTCTTGTCAATGAAATGAAATTGGTTGAGTACGGAACTACTGCTCTCAGCATGATGGGAAGGGTTTCGGATAATCTTCATATCATTCGTCCCCTGCGCAACGGCGTTATCGCGGAGTACGAACTTACCGAGATTCTCCTCAAGGAATTGATCCGTAAGGTGACCGGCCCTACGCTTTTCTTTAAACCCCGCCTGCTCATCAGCACACCCTATGGGATTACCAGCGTAGAGCGGCGGGCGGTACAGGAAGCCGGCTTGGGCGCCGGAGCCAGAGAAGTGAATTGGATCCCTCAGCCGCTGGCAGCTGCCATTGGCATAGATTTGCCCATCAATACCCCAACCGGTAATATGATCATCTGTCTCGGCGCAGGCACTTCCCAGGCAGCTGTAATCTCAATGACAGGCATTGTGAGCGCGGAAACTACCCCCATTGCTGGGCTGAAGATCGATGAAGCCATCATAAGTTACGTTCGAAGAAAATATGGCCTGGTGATTGGCCAACCGACCGCGGAAGCCTTGAAACTTCGTATTGGCGCAGCCTTGCCGGTTGAAGAAGAGAAAACCATGGAGATCCAGACTCAGGATCAGGTAACGGGCCTCCCGAAACCTGCCAGCCTGACTACTAACGAAATTGTGGAAGCTGTACAACCCCCGTTGCAGGAGATTGTCGCTACCATCCGCCGGGTCCTTGAGAAAACTCCGCCGGAATTGATATCCGATGTTATCGACCGCGGGGTAGCACTGTGCGGTGGAACTTCTATGATGAAAGGACTGGACAAGTACCTTACCGTTGCTTTGGGAATACCAGCCTACGTCGTAGAAAACCCGGTTACTTGCACCGTTGAAGGTACTGCCAAGGGGTTTCAATATCTGGATGTGATTTTACGCAACCATCCCAACTAATTTATTCGAGATAGTAAGCCATCTTTTGCAGTGCCAATACCGGATCAATATTGGTCACTTTTACATCTTCGGGCACGATTAAGATAATGGGGGCGTAGTTGAGAACGGATTTAATCCCAACCGTGACCAGTCTGTTCATCAAACGCTGCGCTTCAGACGCGGGTGTCGTGATGATGGCAATCTTGATATCTTTCCGTTGAATTTCATCTTCCAGGTTGATTTCATCTTGGATCCTCAAACCAAGTACTTCCGTCCCAATCAGATCGGGATTGTTATCAAAGGCGAGCACAATCTCAAAACCATTCCGTGCGAACCCCCGATAATGCATGATGGCCTGACCAAGATTGCCTATTCCAAATAAAGCCACCTTCCAGGGGTGTGTCAGATTAAGGATTTGCCGAAGCTCTTCTAACAAATTCACAATGTTGTAACCAAATCCTTGTTTGCCGAAGCCACCGAAATAAGACAAGTCCTTGCGAATTTGTGTGGCGGTGATGCCAAGATTTTCGGCTAATTCCTTTGAAGAAATGATCTCGTGGCCTTCCCGCAGCATTTGATTTAATTTCTGCATATAAACAGGCAACCGGGAGATTACAATTTCAGGAATTGTAAAAGGGGGCATTCATACCTCCGCTAAATAATTTAAATTAAAGTTAACGTCAACAATTGATATAGGATTGATGATATCATCATTTTAACCTAAGAAAATCATAGGTATCCGGTCTTTGGATACAATATTATTGTATAAGTAGCGTATTATCAAGGAGTTAAACCATGAAAGCAGCCAGCATCATTTCCTACATTCTTGCAGGCCTTTTGGTCGTTTTTTCCTTCCTATTTATTTTGGGAGCATTCAGCCCAGATGGTCAGCATTCCTGGTTAATCATCGGTATCATTGGCTTATTATTCGCCTTTGGTCTGATCTACATGGGTTCACGTTTCGCGGCCAAGGCAAAACCGGTGGATAATTCTGTTAGTGTCAAGATCGATCTGCCCGGTAATGTGAAGCTGGACACCATCAATTGCCAGGCTTGCGGTTCCCCTCTCGCGCCTGATGATATTCAGCTGGTCAATGGCGCCCCGGTCGTGCAGTGCCACAGCTGCAGGACAACATATCAGCTCACGGAGGAGCCAAAGTGGTAAACAAATTTCGTTCAAAGACAACCTGGTTGGTTCTGATCTTGGTACTGGCCTGCCTGATCCTTGCACCAGTTCAACCGGTTGAAGCCCAGACCTACCGCTTCACCCTCCCGCAATACGAGGTTGAAGCCTATATCGAAGCGGACGGCTCGGTAACCTTGTATTACTATATGGTTTTTGAGAATGACCGCTCAGCCAGCCCTCTTGATTTCGTGGATCTCGGTCTTCCGAAAGGACAATACAAATTCGGCAATATCGAAGCAACCATAGATGGAAAATCGATAACCGGGATTGGCGCGTCTGAGTATGTGTCTGGGGCAGAACTTCCGTTGCGCAAAGACGCAATCCAACCCGGAGCAACCGGAACTGTGATTGTGTATGCCAGAGCAATTACACATCTCCTCTATTCCTATGATCAGGATGACCACGAGGGGTACGCCAACTTTCAGTTTATGCCGAACTATTTTGGCTCTGAATACGATCGCTCCCGTAACACCAAGTACCGGGTTACGATCATTCTCCCGCCGGATGTGGGCGTGAACGATGGTGTTTATTATGAACCTGCCAAATGGCCGGGGTCTGCCACGCCTGAAGCCTCCACCACACAGGATGGGCGGGTCTACTATTCCTGGTACACGGAAAACGCAGATGTCCATACTGGTTACGTGTTTGGAGCCGCTTTCCCTGCTTCCGCCGTCCCTGCTGAAGCTGTCGGCTCTGCAAGCAATAATAATGTCAAGGGGAGTAATACTAGCGGGTCAAGTTCCAATTTCATGAATTTATTAACCGGGCTGGCCTGCTGTCTTGGTTCTGTGCTCACCATCGTTGGCATGATCGTATTGATCAAGCGCAACGCTGATAAGGCAGCTGCACGTAAGATGCAGTATCTGCCCCCTAAGATATCCATCGCCGGTCAGGGTATTAAGCGCGGCCTGACCGCGGTGGAGGCAGGCATTCTGATGGAGCTGCCCCTCGATCGGATCCTGACCATGATTCTGTTTGGATTGCTGAAAAAAGAGGCTGTCGCGGTTCTCAAGCGTGATCCGCTGGAACTTGAGATTCCGCCCACCTTACCCGCAGATTTGCATGGATATGAGTTAGGTTTTCTCATGGCGTTCCGCCAGGAAAACCAGTCGAAGAAACGACTGCAGCTCAAATCGATGATGATCGACCTTGTGAAAGATGTCTCCAAAAAGATGAAGGGCTTCAGCAAAGCTGAGACTGTGGCTTATTACAAAGACATTGTAAACCGGGCCTGGTTGGCTGTTGAAACTGCAAAGACTCCCGAGATTAAGTCCGCTGAATTTGATAAAGGTTTGGAATGGACCATGCTGGATGGGGATTTCAACCAACGCACTGAACGCACCTTCACAGGTGGTCCTGTTATCCTGCCAAGGTGGTGGGGCCGCTACGACCCGGTCTATCGTACTGGAACTGGCAGCGGAACTTTAGCTCAACCGGCACCTTCCACAGCGGGAGGTCCTTCAGGTAAATCCGCCCCTTCACTCAACTTACCCCGCATCCCGGGATCTGATTTTGCCGCTTCTGTAATCAATGGCGGTTCCGCCATGGCAGCCAGCGCCATCGGGAATGTCACCGATTTCACCAGAAGCGTTACCAACAGTACCAATCCGATACCTGTTAGCCACTCGAGTTCCGGCAGCGGCGGATTCCGCGGCGGTGGCGGGGGCGGGAGCTCCTGTGCCTGTGCTTGTGCCTGCGCCGGTTGTGCCTGTGCCTGCGCGGGTGGCGGTCGTTAGAAACTCAATGGTGCTTCGTGATTTATTTTCTGTCAAAATGAATAAGCCTACCGTGGTGGAACTAAAGCCCGGGTTATACGCTTATCACCGGAACTCAAACGGTGATAAAGCGCAAATCCACCTGCGTGTCGATGAAGATAGCAGCGGGCTGCTTGTGATCAACGCGGCCAGAATTATGCACCTCAACCCGACCGCCCTGCGGATGGCACGGCTTTATCTCGAACAAGTGCCGCAAAAAGAGGCCTTGCGTACCCTATCCGCTCTTTACAACGTTCCGGCCAAACAACTGAAGCAGGATTACGAGCTCACCGCCCAGAAAATCGAAACCCTGATTTCAGGGGATGGGTCGGTATGTCCGGTCTGTGATCTGGGTCTCGATATCGATATGCCCTTTTCACGGCAGCTCTCGGCGCCTTACCGCATGGATCTGGCCATTACCTATCGCTGCAACAATGCCTGCGCTCATTGCTACAACGCCAGGCCGCGTAACTACCCGGAACTGAGTACGGACCAATGGAAGACAATCATCGACAAGGTCTGGAAAAATCGAATCCCCCACGTAGTCTTTACGGGCGGCGAGCCAACCTTGAGAGAAGATTTGGTTGATCTCATCTCCTATGCGCAAAAGACCGGTCTGGTCTGCGGCCTTAACACCAATGGACGCAAGCTGGCGGACCCCGCCTATCTGGAACAATTGAAGCAAGCGGGTCTTGACCATGTGCAGATCACGCTTGAATCGGCTGATGAAGACGTGCACGATCACATGGTCCGGGCAAAAGGCGCCTGGAAGGAAACCGTGCAAGGTGTCCGCAACGCGGTTAATTCCGGTCTGTATATGATGACCAATTCAACGCTGCTCAGGGACAATGTGCCCCACCTCACTGCATTATTAAATTTTTTGAAGGATCTGGGAGTTCCCACCGTTGGTTTGAACGCGCTGATTTATTCCGGCCGTGGCAAAGAGGTGGATACCGGCCTCAAAGAAACTGAATTGCCCCCGCTGCTCAATCTCGCGAAGGCGGTCACACAGGCAAACAACCAGCGCCTGATCTGGTATACGCCCACTCAATACTGCCACTTCGACCCGATGCAGCTGGAATTAGGCATCAAAGGATGCACCGCTGCCATGTACAATATGTGCGTGGAACCGGACGGTCAGGTAATCCCCTGTCAGTCATTTTACGAGCCAATCGGCTCGCTGCTGAGCGGCACCTGGCAGGACATCTGGAACCATCCTTTGGCGTTGGATTTACGCCATCGCAAAAACATCCCCGAAGGTTGTATCTATTGTGATTTGCTGCCCGAATGCGGCGGAGGATGCCCTCTGGCCAGGGAACACCAAAACGTTCAACCCGTTATACAATCAATCCATTAGCGGAGGCAATATGGCAAACCTGCTTCAAAAAATAAAGTCCCTCCTGAAACCGGCCTTTCCTCTCGAGCCTGGTTTCCATGCCTTTCACACCCCGCCCGAAGAGCCGTATCAATACCGCCTGCATTTGCGTGTAGAACCGGACGGTGAAGGCGTCCTGATTGTCAATGCCTCCAGCGTTTTACATCTCAATCAGACTGCCACCGAAACCGTCTACCATTTCATCCGCGGAAAGCAGCCCGGAGAAATCGCGGAAATAATTTCCGGACGGTATTCCACCACCACGGAACAAGCCCTGATGGACCTGAATAACTTCCAAACACAATTGGAGGGCTTTATCCGCAAATCCGATCAGGAACCTGTAACCAATTTCGGTTTTGAGCGTCATAGTGACACAACTGATATCTCGGCACCCTATCGTTTGGATATCTGTTTAAATCAGTCAGCTGACACAACGGAAGA
Source organism: Anaerolineaceae bacterium (assembly GCA_040772525.1). Lineage (GTDB taxonomy): Bacteria > Chloroflexota > Anaerolineae > Anaerolineales > Anaerolineaceae > Mesolinea. The sequence continues at coordinate 2,049,831 of JAXGXZ010000001.1, forward strand.
AACACAGCCTGGATTGAATACTGAGGTTATGAAAGCCGCAATCAAAAAATGTTACGACGATGGCATTCCTCACATCATATTTTATGGGGATGAGCCGACCCGCCGGGAGGACCTGCCGGAACTCCTGGAAACAGCTGAGAAACTGGGCCTTGTGACTGGTTTGGTAAGCTGCGGTGAGAAATTAAGCAGCCCGGCTTACGTTGAAAAAATGATCAGCTGCGGGTTGGATCATCTGATTGTGCCTCTCACGCTGGATGATCTGCATACCCGAGGCGCGTTAAAGGTTATTTTGCCACTTGACCTCTACACATCTGTAGCCTTGCTGGTGGACCGCTCTTTTGATTATGGCATTTTCCTGCGGGAGTTGATCAATGATGGAGCAAATGCTTTCGCATTCGTGCCTGGAAATGAAGAATTTGAGCCTCTCTGCAAGGAGCTCTCGGACTTCATCAGCGAACAGGGGATTGCCCTGAACAGTGACATGCCCCTGGATAAGTGCTTTATCTCCGCAACGCAAGCTGCTTCTCAGGACGATGATTTTGTGCGCATGACCCTCACCTGTGATGGTTTGATCCGCTTTGGAGGCCCGCAAGCCCGTGTGGCGGGTGACTTTATCAAAGAAGAATGGAATGCAATTTGGGCTCGCCGCTTTGAGGAACAAATTTGAGGATTCAGGACTGGCATGCCCGTTACCAGCTCCAGGCGCTTTGGACTGACCAGCTGCGCCGTCATATGATTGGCAGATTGGGCATCCGACCCGGCAGCCGCGTGCTGGAAACTGGTTTTGGTACCGGCGCTCTTTTCCCCTGGCTTCAGAAGAACGATTTTAATTTTTTCGGAATCGATCAGGATCACGAAGCGGCTATGTTCGCCAGTAAAGATTATCCGGCGGCCAACCTGTCCTGCTGCAGGGTGGAGGCAATGAGCCTGGCGGATGACCAATTTGACCTGACCTTCTGCCATTATTTCATGCTTTGGATTGAAGATCCCCTGCTGGCGCTGAAGGAGATGCTGCGCGTTACAAAAAAAGGCGGCATCGTGGCTGCCTTCGCGGAACCGGATTACAGCGGACGTATTGACTATCCTCAGGTTGCCCAAAAGATCGGTGAACTGCAAAACCGCTCACTGGCCTTGCAGGGTGTCAATTTACAGATCGGCAGGCGGCTGGGCAGCTGCTTCCGAGAGTCGGGTTTGAAAGACGTTCGCGTCGGATTGCTCGCGGGGGAATGGGCGAACCAGACAGAAGAAGCTTTTGAATTTGAATGGAATATCATTGCCCACGACTTGGGCAGCCTGATACCCAATGATGAGATCGCCACGCTACATGACGCCTTTAAAACTGCCTGGTTGGATGGGAAGGCGATGTCCTTTATTCCCACCTTTTATGCGACCGGAATAAAATAACCTCCCAATCTATTAAAAAAAGAACAACCGAAGTTGTTCTCCTGTCGGGGCGAAAGGATTTGAACCTTCGACCTCTTGCACCCCATGCAAGCACGCTAGCCGGACTGCGCCACGCCCCGAATTAACCAGATGCACATTATAAAGGGGGTCAGCCTTTTCCGCAAGCCATTTTTTCTTTGGCCTATTTTCCCTATTTCTCAGAAGCCCATGACTCATCTGAAAGTTGTACTCGGAGTACTTATTTCCGCCTGACGATAACCCCATTCAATGCCAGATCAACAGCGGATATGCTGTTTTTTCTTAATTATCTAATATCTATGCGTAATATCTCGCCGTTCTTGATGTCCAATATGCAAGCCGATCTTTCCCGAAGAAAGTTTCCGGCAACCGCTCCCGGATTGATAATACGGGTATTACCAATTGTCTCATCCCTGAACACGTGGGAATGGCCGGTAAAAATATAATCCCAGGTGCCTGAGCGGAGTTCCTTATTCAACCGCCTGAAATCATCCCCATGGATCACAAAAATTTTTTTGCCCGACAACTCCAGACTTAAAGCCAAACCGCAGCTCCCCATCTGATGATTCTCAAAATAAAGCCTGAAAGCGTCCTCTTCCCGGTCTCCGTTTCCAAAAGCCAGAAATACCTCGAAGCCCTTAAATAATTCAATCATTTTTGTCGAAGTTACATCCCCGCAATGGATAATCTTTTCCGCTTCGTAGTGACGGAACGTGCTCAAAACCTGTCGGGTAGCTTCCCATCGGTCATGTGTATCACTGAGAATCCCTATCTTCATTTTGGTCCTTATCTTTCCCCTTCCAAGTGTACCGCTGTGGTAGAATTTTTGGTACGAAGGTTGCCCTTCAGGATGGTAAGCGGAGACTACAGAATATGACAACTTCCTTGCAAAAAGGTATTGATGCTGCCAAATCCGGCATGATGGAACAAGCCCTTGCTCATCTGAAGGACGCCATCGTTGAGGAACCGGAAAACGCCAATGTTTGGGTTTGGCTTTCAGCCATTATCGAAGATGAAGAAAAGCAAACCATCTTCCTCAAGAAAGCACTTGAAATAGATCCGGACAACCGTCCGGCCCAGCGCGGTTTGGCTTTCATCCAGCGCAAGAAATACATCCCACCCAAGCCGGGTGAAAAGCTGTCCGATTACACGCGCCCCATCGGCATCTTCAAAACACCCGAAGCCTCCTCCCCTGCACAGGCAGCTGAAAATTTCGTCGCTGCCAACCAGCCAGCTCCCGCCGCCCCCGCACCGGTCTATCAGCCTACCCCAACCGGTCAAGCTGCCCCCAAACCCCGCCGGCAGTGGCTGGACATTATGCTCTACGGGCTTACGCTGATGGTCTTTATCGTCATTGGTATTTTGGTCGGTACCACCTTGCTTAACGCGGAATTGCCTTTCCTTGGCAAACCAACTCCCGTGCTGACTACCTTGCCGCCTAAAGACGGCGTGTTCCTGATGGAAAAGAACAACTTCATAGAGATGAAGCTGCACCTCAACGCACCCCAAGACAAAACCGGTATCCCGGAGACCACCCAGTCCAACCCCAAACTGATCATTAATACGCACCTGGTGACCCTGGAACAGATCAAATACCTCGACTCTGAAGAAAAACCGGTGTTGTTTAAACTGACTTCTGCCGAAAATAACCGTGCGCTTATCCAGGCTAATAACGATCTAAAACCCGGTCAGTACTGCCTGGTATACAACCTTAATCAGGAAAAGAAAGAAGCGTTATATTGGTGCTTTTCGGTTGTCAAACCATAATCTCTATAAATAATCTCACCATCCCGGCCCATGGAGTTTATGTATGAATAAAACATCTCCTTCTTTTCAGTTTGTGCGCAACCCCCGCTTGAAAAACGGCACGATTGTGTCAAAGAAAGATCTGGCGGATAAAATTTGCCAATTTAATATCTTCGTTCCCGCCATCGCTGCCAAGGCAAAACCCGGTCAGTTCGTGATCCTGAGGATCTCGGATGCTGGGGAACGCGTACCGCTCACTATCGTGGATCAGGATCCCAATCATGGAGTGATCAAGCTGGTTGTACAGGGCGTTGGCAAGAGCACATTAACCCTCAATCAGATGACGGTAGGCGAGGTAATCCATGACGTCTTCGGCCCTTTAGGTAACCCATCGGAGATTGAAAAGTTTGGCAAAGTACTCATTGTAGGAGGTGGTTTGGGAGTCGCTGTAGCCTTCCCAGTGGCAAAAGCGCTAAAAAAAATCGGCAATCACGTGACCAGCATCGTCGGCGCGCGCAGCAAGGACCTGATCATCCTGAAAAATGAGATCGAAGCCGTCAGCAATGAAGTTTACTTCACCACGGATGATGGCTCATTCGGATTTCACGGTTTTGTTACCCAGCAGCTCCAGGTCTTACTGGATGAAGGCAAACATTTTGACTATGCTCTCGCTATCGGTCCGCTCGTGATGATGCGTGCTATCAGTGAGGTTACAAAACCTTACGGTATACCTACAAAAGTCAGCCTCAATACGATCATGGTGGATGGTACAGGCATGTGCGGCGGATGCCGCGTGACAGTTGGGGATGAAGTGCGCTTCACCTGCGTGGATGGACCGGAATTTGACGGTCATCTGGTAGATTTCGACACCGCGATCAAGCGTAACCGCACCTATAGCCATCCCGAGGACTGCCAGTTGGATAATCAGATCCTCGAAATCACCAAAGAAGACCATCCCAAATATATAGAAGCGGTCATCAGCGACATCCCCCGAATGCCGGAACTTCCCATACCGGTGCGCACGCGTAATTTTGAGGAAGTTGCCCTCGGCTATACACCCGAAATGGCACTCAAAGAAGCCCAGCGCTGTCTGCAATGCCGTAACCCTAAATGTGTTGAAGGCTGCCCGGTTTCGGTTAAGATCCCTCAATTTATTCACTTGATTACGGAAGGCAAAATTATAGAGGCCGCGCTAAAAAACAAGGAAGATAATTCCCTCCCTCAGGTGTGCGGGCGGGTTTGCCCCCAGTCTGATCAATGCCAACAGGCTTGCATCCTCAATCGCAAAGGCAAGCCCATTCAAATTGGTGCTCTTGAACGGTACGTTGCAGATGCCCTTGCCCAGGCAAATCCGGAAGTTCCAGCCGGCGCTCCTATTGACCCGACCCGGCGCGTTGCTTTGGTTGGTTCCGGGCCTGCTTCCTTGAGCTGCGCGGGTGATCTGATCAAGGCAGGCTGTGATGTAACTGTTTTTGAAGCTTTTCATGACTTTGGCGGTGTTTTACGCTATGGCATTCCCGAGTTCCGGCTGCCTAAATCCATCGTTTCAAATGAGGTAGACCAATTGGCAAAGCAGGGCGTCAAGTTCGTACCTAATACCCTTATCGGAGTAACCTATACCATCGAAGATTTACTGACAACTGAAGAATTTAAGGCCGTTTTCATCGGTGCGGGAGCTGGTTTGCCCTACTTCCTGAACGTCCCGGGTGAATCGCTCGTTGGCGTCTATTCAGCCAATGAATTCCTCACCCGTATCAATCTAATGAAGGCTTATCAATATCCGAAGGTGGACACACCCATTCTCAATCTATTTGAGAAGCGGGTGGCTGTGATCGGAGGCGGAAATACCGCCCTGGACTCAGCCCGCTCTGCTATCCGGCTTGGAGCCCGCAGGGTAAGCATCATTTACCGCCGCAGCGAGGCCGAAATGCCTGGGCGTGTTGAAGAGATCGATCACGCGAAGGCTGAAAGCGTTAATTTTGAATACCTTCGCAACCCGGTGCAATTCCTTGGGAATGAAGACGGCCGCCTGACAGGTATCCGGCTGATCAAGATGGCATTGGGTGAACCGGACAGAAGCGGCCGCCGAAGCCCCATCCCCATCCCGGACAGCGAGTACGAAGAACCCCTGGATGTTTGCATCGTAGCCATCGGCAATGGTTCCAACCCAATCCTCAGCAAAACCACTCCGAATTTGAATGTGGACCGCTGGGGGCATATTCTCGTTGACAAGCAGCACATGAATACCTCCATCCCAGGCGTTTTCGCGGGTGGAGACATCGTCACTGGTGGTGCGACTGTTATTCTGGCGATGGGCGCGGGGCGCAAAGCAGCCAAAGCCATTTTAGAATATCTGGAACAGGTTTAAATCATGACCAAAATCGTATGTATCGGCGCCGGCAGTTTCTCTTTTGGCCTGTCCACTCTGATTACCTTACTGCGCTCGAAATCTCTCGATGGAAGCGAAATTGCCCTTGTGGACATTAATCCTGAAGCGCTTGATTTGATGAGTCGGCTGGCAGAATGGCTGAATTCCGAATGGGATTGCAACAAACGTCTTAGCAGTCATTCGTCACACAAAAATGCTTTAAATGAGGCGAATTTTGTCATTAACAGCATTGAGGTACAACCTCGTGAGACATACTGGCATCAGGATTGGGCGCTCACCATGCCTTACGGGCTACGCCAGCCATATGGCGAAAACGGCGGCCCCGGCGGATTTGGGCATACCGCCCGTAATGTCAACACCATCCTGGAAATCGCTCGGGATATTGAGGCAGCTTGCCCGCAAGCTTTGTTAATCAATTTTTCCAACCCAATGCACAGGCTTTGTTACTTGCTCAATGAATACACTAACGTCAAGACTGTGGGTTTATGCCATCAACTGAGCATGGGTTATGCCATGGCGGCTAAATCATTGGCAGGTTATCTTGGCACTGATCCCGGTGATGATTTTGTCAGCTGTCATGCGGATCCGGTCAATTACGCGGGCAGTTCGAGAATGGCCAAAATTGGCCGGGAACACTTCAGCATTATAGCTGCGGGGTTAAATCACTTCAGCTGGATTCTGGATATCACAGACCGGAAAACTGGTAAAAGCCTGATGAACGAATTTAAAAAAGGCTGGGAAACGCTTGACCCATCCTTCGAACCTCTCACGCGGGAAATCTACAGCGCATTCGGCCTCTTCCCAGTACCGGGTGATGAACACCTGGTGGAATATTTGCCCTGGATGTCCAATCCGCAGACCAAACCCTGGGAACGTTATGACCTTTCCCTCTACGACTGGGAGCTCATGGCTGCCATTCGTGATTTCCAATGGGATCACGTCAACAACCTGGTGGGCACGAGGTCCTCAACCGAGATGTTTGAAGATCCAGCCAGCGAAGGCGCGCTGGAGATCATCGAAGGCTTGTTCTCTGAAGCCCCAATAACCTGGGAAGCGGCCAATATCCGCAATGAAGGTTTCATCGAGGGTTTGCCTGACAACGCTGTTGTGGAGGTGCCAGCTGATATTTCCAAAACAGGCATTCAGGGGCACCCAATTGGCGCTTTTCCAAAAGGAATCACTGGCCTCTTACAACGGGAAGTGCACACCAGTCAATTGTGCGTGGATGCCATTGTGCATGGAGACAGGCAGCTAGCTTTGCAGAGCCTTTTGCTTGACCCTGTGATTAATGACATTGAAATTGCCAAATCAGTACTGGATGATATTCTCTCATCCAACAAACAATTCCTGCCACAATTCTGGAATTGATATAATTATGCCCAATCAAACATGAGGAGCCTCCATGGAAGAGCCCAAGATTATTGATATCGGTGAGAAGCTATCAGCAGAACGTCCCGCCGGCAGAATACATACCTCCGAAGGTCTGTCTGCCTTTATGAAAAACATCACAGTACCACTTTCCCGCAGGGGTTGGCCGCGCTGGCTCGTATTTCTCGGAGCTGGCCTTGGAATGCTTTACATCCTCAATCCTACCGCGGGAATCCTGGAATTTATCCCCGACAACCTGCCCTTTATTGGTAATTTGGATGAGGGCTTGGCATTCGTGCTTATTTATTACGGACTGGTGGAATTTTTTGAAGGCGGTAAACATCTGCCGTCCATAAATTAGAATCTGCAAACAATATTATTGCTTCGCCCTGATTGACGGAGGATTGTGGTTGTAGTATATTTAGGCAAAGTTAACGGAAGTTCTCGGCAAAGTAGTGCATAACGATCTAAGTTAGAACCTCCTGTGTAACACAACCTACTTTTTTATCTATTTGGAGGATTAGAGAGTTATGTCAGACCGCGAAATTGGAACCGTGAAATGGTTCAATGGTGAAAAGGGATATGGTTTCATTGCCCGTGAATCCGGTGATAAAGATGTTTTTGTGCACTTCAGTGCCATCATCGGAGAGGGTTTCAAAACTCTGAAACAAGACCAGCAAGTCGAGTTCAGCGTAGTTCAGGGCGCCAAAGGCCCCCAAGCTCAAGACGTTAAAGTTCTAGAGTAATCGATGGTTTTAAGATTACTAAACCGACCGAGGTAGACTCGGTCGGTTTTGCTTTTAAGGTTTCCCTCCACTGCCCTTACCTGGCGGTATGTGTCCGGGAGCATGTGCAGGTTGTGTTTCTTTGATCTTTGGTCTTTCCGGTTTCGCAGTTGGCTCAATCTCTAAATTGCGCATGCCCGGGTTGGGATGGGGTGTATTTTCAAGTTTCTTTGACCCGCCACCGGGTGTTTCTGGTTTATTCTTTTTTGGAGCTTTTGTTTTTGGTTCTGTTGTGATTCCCCCAACATTTGGCAATTCTGTCGGAGTTGGTGTAAGGGTCGATTTTATTGATACCGGCCCGGGCGGGTATTGGTCATATCCAGTACTGCACCGCACGCGGTAACACTCCCACACTCGGATAGCTTCTTCTATCTCATCCGTTTGTGCGTAGTTCACTAATGCCTTTTGTAAGGCAAATATCTGTTCATCAGCAGTGTCAATTAATCGCTTGCAGCTTGTCTGCCTCGCATTTAACTCCAGAAGTGAAATTGAATTCATTTCTGTATTTAATTGACTCTCCAAGTTTTTAATGTCTTGCCTGTTGGGTTCCATGCCAGCCTCGAGAAGCTGGATTAATTCCTGGCTCCGGTTGATACTGAATTGCAACTGTAAGGAAACCTCTTTTTCATAGTTTGTTTCAAGAAGCAATAAACCCTTCTCATCCAAACGTTTCAGCGGGAAGAGTATATGATTTGGGTGGGCTTCGTGCGCAGCCTGCACAATCATATGGCTGCCGGAAAGAAATACCAAGGCTAATACAACGACAAAAATCAAAGATTTCAGTATGGGTTTGCTGACCTTGGAAGGATTTAACTGAGCAAGTTTTGGTTCCAGGAAAGCAATTAACGCTTTACGTACAATCAATTGGCGTTGTTCATCGACTGAACTGGCATCGCGGCTAATTTTAAGATTAAGTATCTGCAACTCGCGTTCGAGTCCCGCGGGGAGATGATCCAGGTCAGGCATTATCTTCCTCTCCGTATAGTAAACTCTGCAATCTCACGACAGCCCTATGCTGCAAAGCTCTGACTGCTCCAACTGATTTTTGAATTGCGGCCGCGATTTCTTCCGTTTTCCAGCCTTCATAAAAATAAAGCATAATCACTTGCTGTTGCTCTGGAGTGAGTTTTGACAAGGCCGCCCGGACACGGCGCTGCTTTTCAATCATTTCATAATCGTCAATGCTATCAGGGATGATTGCGCTGTCTTCTTCAAGCACCAATGAAATATCAGGGTTACGTCGATATGTATCCACAACCCAATTATGGGCCGATCTGTACAAATAAGCCCTCAGGTGATTTCTCGGTCCAGCCGCGCGAGTGATAACAGAAAGAAATCGTGCAAATACATCCGCCACGCAGTCCTCAGCTAACACGGAATCCCCCAGGCAGCGATAGGCATACGTGAAAAGAGGAGTGGAATATTTATCGTAAATTGCCACAAAAGCCTCTTCATCAAGATCCTTAATTCGGGCTAATAATTCTTCGTCTTCCAGCGTTCTGTTCGGGTCTATCTCTTCACCAGGTCGGTAGATTTTTCCTATTTTACCAACCTCTGTCCGAACTGACTGCCAAAAGCCTAAAAAGAGGGCGGGTGTTCCCGCCCTCTTTACATATTGATTTATCTGATGATTACGATCACCGTGCCGTCGCTGTCTCCATCCGGATCAGTATTGGCTGTGGCGTCGTAAGTGTAACCGATGGCTGCAAGGTTAATTACCGTGAAGGTCATTGAGGCTATATTCGTCCTTACAGAACCAGAATTGATTGAGCAGGTTCCGGTGCTTCCGGTCACACAGATTCCAGTGCCGGTCACACCATTGCTCCATGCGCCGCTGACGCTTACATTTGCAACTGGATCACCCGCCGCGTTTACAGCTGTAACCGTCACGGTGGAGTACCATCTGTTGCGTACCTGGGTGTAAACACCATCCAGGTCTGCTACATGCAGAACGCCGTCAGCAGGTGGTTCATCAGGGGGTGTAACTTCCCCAACCAGGTAGTCTGTGGCAGCTTTTGCTTGGACCAGACCGTAACCATAAGATGTGTCTTTTCCGGCCGCTCCAAGATCCTCTGCAGTGGCAGTAAGAGCATCGCGGACTTCCGCATTGGTGGCCGTAGGTTTAGCAGCCCACACCAAGGCAGCCACTGCTGATACATGTGGCGTTGCCATAGAGGTTCCGTCATAGTACTCGTAGTTATTGGTCACAGGCCAGTAAAGATTGCCTTCAACATTGGAAACTATGCCCAATTTATTGGCAACCAGATAGGCACCATCTTCCATACTCAGGCTCATGGCAGGAATTGCGCTAGAACTTCCATCGCCCAAAGTGCCGAAAAAGTTGCCAGGCTCATTATTGTAAATAATTGCAGCAACAGCTCCGCCATTTTGTGCGTTAATTACTTTTTCATAGAATGAATTTGTTCCACGCTGGCACAGCACGATGTTGCCCGTCCAAGCACCAACCGTATCACAGATACCTCCATCAGCCAGCGGTCCATCGGCAGTACCCCGGGCAGAGTATTCAATGTAATTTCCGAAATACTGGAAACCCGAAACCGTGAGGACGTTGTAATCAAGTTTTGGGATGGTGCTTAAAACCCCAACACCCGGAGCAGCAATTTCTACCTGATCATTTTTCTGGGAGAAATCCGCGACAACCTTGTTCTCATCGATGGCTGCCACAGACATAACCGAGGAGTAGGACGCCGGATAGGAATAGCCGGTAGTCCCATCGTTACCTGCAGCCGCGATGGATAATACACCATTGGCATACAGCTTATCAAATCCCTTCTGTTCTGTGCGGGAAGATTTGGAGCCTCCCAAGCTCATGCTGATAATATTCGCGCCAGCAGAGGCACAGCGGTTGGCCGCATCAATAAGGGTTGAAGCATAAGCCCAATTGCCGTCATCGCCGAAGACACGTACAGAATAATAGCCAACGGTACCAGGAGTGACTCCAACAACACCAACGGCATTGTTTACTGCTGTAATTGTGCCGGCAACATGTGTTCCATGTCCATCCATATCATGGGTGACACCCGTGGGGATGGTTGTGTATCCACCTATAAAGTTCATTCCCACCAGATCCTCATGGTCTGTCAATACACCAGAGTCGATCACGCAGACGGTCCGGTTAGCTGCTGTGACAGCTCCCTCGTCAATCATGCCATCACGGTTTGCATCCCAGATATCACGTGCCTGAACCATGTCGATGCCATAAGGCACAACCTGTGTTGGCAGTGAAACTGAGGCTGGTTTCGCAATCTTGGATTTCTCTATACTGATCGGGAAACGTGGAGCATCCTCTTCAATCATTACAACATTTGGGTTGTTCATCAGGCCGTTAAGCGCCGCAACTGGCACACTCACAGAGAAGGTGTCAAGCTGATCGAAAGCATAATGAAATTCACCGCCGACTCTGGCGAGCGCTTTTTCTACATTTCCACGCATTCCAGGTACGAACTGAACAAAAACGCGGGCTTTATTACCACTTTCAGCCTGGATAGTTGTGGCCTTTGCTGGGACTAACACCAGTGACAACACAAGGAACAACGTTACAATACGAACTAAATTCTTCATTTCAATGGCTCCTTAATATGGGAATTGATGGAAAGTGAATGCTTCCATATTATTAAGACGCCAAAACTGACAATATGTTACGGGTAGGTTAGTTTAAGATTTTTAGTTCCTCTTCAGATCGCGATACATCTCGCGTTTAGGTGCTCCAGCTTCCCCATATCTTGAGATCTGATCCGCCTCATAATCTGACCAGTTCCCCAGAAATAGTCTGGGTTTTCCGATATGTCCCAAAGCCAAAATATGCGTGGCAATACGGTCAAGGAACCAGCGGTCATGGCTCACCACCACCGCGCACCCGGCAAAATTCTCGATGGCTTCTTCGAGTGAGCGCAGTGTGTTCACATCCAGATCGTTGGTAGGCTCATCCAGAAGGAGTACGTTCGCACCGGCTGTAAGTGTTTTTGCCAAATAGACTCGATTTTTCTCTCCGCCCGAAAGCGTGCTGACGGTTTTTTGCTGGTCTGAGCCTGTAAAGTTGAATGAGGCACAGTAAGCACGCCCGTTTACCGTCAGATCACCTAACTTGAGGTTATCCGCTCCTCCAGTAATCGCCTCAAAGACTGTCATGTCTGGGTCGAGCGTTCTGGATTGATCCGCGTAACCCAGCGATACGGTCTCACCCAAACGGATGGTGCCCTCATCGGGCTCAATGAGTCCGGCAATCATTTTAATCAGCGTAGATTTCCCTGCTCCATTGGGTCCGATGACACCCACGATCGATCCGGGTGGAATCTGCAAATCCAGGCCTTCAAATAAAACGCGGTCGCCATAGCGTTTGCCCAGGTTTTCCGTCTCAATCACTACGTTCCCCAGCCTGGGACCAGAGGGGATGTAAATTTCCAGGTCCCGGCGTTCTTTTTCATATTCCTGGGAGAGTAAGCGCTCATAGGCAGTCACACGTGCCTGACCTTTGGATTGCCGTGCTTTTGGGGACATATGTATCCATTCCAGTTCTCTCTCCAGGGTCTTTTGGCGTTTAGATTCTGTTTTTTCCTCCACACGCAAGCGCTCCCGCTTCTGCTCCAGCCAGGAGGAATAATTTCCTTTCCAAGGAATCCCAAATCCGCGGTCCAGCTCCAGTATCCAGCCTGCCACATTATCCAGAAAATAGCGATCATGCGTAACCGCAATCACCGTGCCTTTATAGTGCTGCAAATGCTTTTCCAGCCAGGCTACCGATTCCGCGTCAAGGTGATTGGTGGGCTCATCCAGGAGGAGGATGTCCGGTTCAGTCAGCAGCAATCTTGTAAGCGCCACCCGGCGGCGTTCCCCGCCCGAGAGTATGTTGACCGGGGTGTCCGCGGGCGGACAATTAAGCGCGCCCATAGCCAGTTTGAGGTTGCTTTCAAGGTTCCAGGCATCTACCTTTTCCAGCTCATCATGCAAGCGCGCTTGTTTGTTGATCAGCGCGTCAAAATCAGCATCCGGATCGGAGAAAGAATCATTCACTTTGTCATACTCAGCCAGGAGATCCACAATGGGCTGCACGCCTTCCTTGATCACCTCGATCACGGTTTTGGAATTGTCCAGCTCTGGCTCTTGCTCCAACATGCCAACGGTATATCCCTTGGACATCGCAATTTCACCGATATAATCCTGATCTTTCCCCGCCATAATGCGCAGGAGTGTTGATTTCCCTGAACCGTTGAGGCCTAATACCCCGATTTTGGCGCCATAGTAAAACCCAAGCGAGATATCCCGCAGGACTTGCTTATTGGGCGGGTAGATCTTGCCCACCCGCATCATTGAATAAATGACCTGAGTATCCGACGTCATGTTCCGCTCCGCTATTATGATAGTGGGATTGTAACAAAAAAGCTGTAGATGGTGATTGATCCAGTTCCTGTATGGGTTAATATTTTTATTGATGCGGGATTCATTGACGGCAAAGTGGTCAATCGAATAAGGAATTTGGGCAAACCTGGGTAAATTTCTTGAGAGTGAATAAGTTAATCAGATACGGTTTATACTGAGCTCAGATGCCGTTTCTAAACACGCAGATAATTTTGTCTCTTTACAAACAAGCATCTTGATTCTCGATTACATTAGGTAAGTTTAGGGAACTTAGTTTTTATAAGTCGGGGCGAGCAGATTTGAACTGCCGACCTCTCGGTCCCGAACCGAGCGCTCTATCCGGGCTGAGCCACGCCCCGTGAGGTGAGATTATACCAGAAAGTCCCTGTTCCAAAAGCGCAAGATACCCCCGTTTTTGTTTCAAAAAAGCTTAACGATTTTCCAGCTTAGGGTTTTATCAGGACTTTTAACACGCCAGGTTTGGCTGCCTCTTCCAATGCTTCCATGCCTCGGGCTAAAGGATATTGCTTGTGCACCAACACCTCCGTGTTAATCAGCCGCTTGGACATCAGCTCCAAGGCCGGCGCGAAGGGCCCACAGCGCGAACCTACCACCTGTATTTCATCCACCACCAATTTGGATAAATTCACCAAAACATCATCCGCAAAGGTGGACTTCAGCACCAGGGTCCCTGCGGGACGCACGAGTGAACGGGAAAGCTCAAATCCTGATTTTGAACCCGTGACCTCCACCACCATATCAAACTGGCTTCCAGCGAGCTCTTCGGCGTACATGCTCTTAATATCCAGGTCGTGCAGCATCCTGGCCGGTTCCTTCCTCCTTACAACCACAACCAATTGGCAACCGGTCAGCTTGAGTACCTGCGCAATTAATAATCCCAGCCTGCCCGCGCCTACCACACAGACTTTATCCGTCGGGCGGATGTGCACCTGCTCGGTGATTTCCAGCGCAGCTGCCAAAGGCTCTGTAAAAACCGCTTCCTTATCGGTGACGTTATCCGGCACGACAAACAGGTTCTCCACCGGCAGCTTGGTATACTCCGCAAACACACCGTCATAATTCCAGATTCCCAGAGTATTCCGATTCTCACAATGCGAACGCCGGTTCTTCAAACAGGCTTCACATATCCCGCAGCTGATGTTAATCGATCCGGCAACCCGTTTGCCGATCATCGAGGGGCAGGAGGGCGCTTCCAGCACTTCGCCCACAAATTCGTGCCCCATGATGCCCTCGAAAGGATAATAGCCCCGCACCATCTCGAGGTCAGTGGAGCAAACGCCTGCCAGTTGCACCTTAATCAGAGCTTCGTCACCTTTGAGAACCGGAATAGGCAGATCCGTTCTCAAGGATGCTTGTTTTTGACTTAAGTAAAGACCTTGCATGAGTTTAGATGGCACCGCTCCTCCCGAATTGTCTTTCCAATAATGTGGAACTGAGATGAATCATCGTCGGCCGCCCATGCGGGCAGGTACGCGGATTCTGACAGGCTTCCAATCCTGCCAGAAGTGCTTTTTGTTCCGCTTCGGTAAGAATTTGACCCGCCTTGATAGCCATGCGTTTGCAGACCCGCGCAGCGATACGCGCTTGTTTGGCTTGTTCAAGGGGAGTTTCATCCTCCTCGAATTCCCCGATGACCGAAAGTACACCCAATCTTGCGTCACCCCTCGCAAGGAGTTCAGGCACTGCTCGAATCAGAAAGGTGTTAGGGCCAAAGACCTCAATTTCAAAACCGAGCGCGATCATTTCATTGAGCTGGCTTTCCAATATTGCTGCTTTTTCCGGCGTCAATTCCAAAGTGGCTGGCGTGAGCAGGGCTTGGGAATGCACCTGATGATCCTGATGCTGACGCATGAGCTGTTCAAATAGCACACGTTCGTGCGCGGCATGCTGATCTATCAGATAGAGGCCGTCTGGCCCTTCAGCGACAAGATAAGTGGAAGCAACCTGTCCAACCAGACGTAACAGAGGTAGTTCCTTGCCGCTTAAAGGCTGCTGACGTGGAACCTCTTGTACCTGTCTAACTGGATCCGTTTGAGCGTCTGGTTGACTCCCCGATGCGGTCTGCCCCCTCAATACATCCGTCTGGTTTGGCATTGGCCTGCCCCAAAGCGTGGTTACATCCAACGCAGGGATGGGCGTGAAAGCCAGCAGCCCTCGGCGGACAGCAAGCTGCATAAAAGAAAACACGTGGTCAGACTCCCGAAACCGCACTTCTGCCTTGGAGGGGTGTACATTTACATCAACCAACCGTGTTGGCAGGCTGATAAAAAGGATTACCACCGGGTAGCGTCCCACCATAAGCATGCCGGCATAGGCTTTAATCACTGCAGCGGTTAGCGCGGAGTCCTGCACCCAGCGGCCGTTGACAAAGAGCGTGATATCTTTCCGGTTAGATCGGTTGAGAGAGAGATTGCTGACAAAGCCTTCGACCTTGTACTCTCCCTCCTGGAAGGTTATTGGCAGGAGCTGGCTGGCATCCTGACGGCCGTAGAGGACATGCAAAATTTCCGCCCGGTTGCCGCTTCCGCTGGTTTGAAAGATGGCCTTTTGGTCCTGGATCAACGTGAAGCGGATCTCAGGATAGGCCATGGCATAACGCGTAACCAGACCGGAAACCAGTTTAGTCTCAGTGATATCTGCTTTTAAAAATTTTAGGCGTGCCGGAATATTTGAAAAGAGGTGTTCCACTTTCACCTGTGTGCCAGGCACCGCACTGGCTTGCTCCTGGACCACAACTTCTCCTGCGTCCACAACAATACGGGCAGCGGATAGTTGGTTTTCAGGCTTTGAAGTCAGTTCCAGACGGGATACTGAAGCGATGGACGCCAAAGCTTCCCCGCGGAAACCCAGAGTCTGGATATTAACCAGGTCTTCGGTTTTGCTGAGTTTGCTCGTGGCGTGCCTGCCTACCGCCATTGCAATTTCATCACTTGGTATTCCCTCGCCATCGTCATTGACAGCGATAAGCCTCCGTCCGGCTTCCTGTATTTCAACCTGAATGCTACGCGCACCTGCGTCAACAGCGTTCTCCAGTAATTCCTTTACTACGGAAACGGGGCGTTCCACTACCTCCCCAGCTGCAATTTGGGAAGCAATGACATCAGGCAAGACTTTAATTGGCATGGTAATAGTAATTATACCTGCGCCAAACAGAGACCCGCCAATGGACAGGTCAAAACACTATTCCAAGGTTTTAGGGAAAATACTCAGAACGGATATTTTCAACTGATGCTGATCAACCGGCCTGAAAATGCTACAATAAGTTAAAGATGAGCGCTAACGGCCATATAACCGAACTTCTCAAAACACTGCCGGGCAAACCCGGTTGTTATCTGATGAAGGACGCTAACGGTAAGATCATCTATGTCGGAAAAGCGATCAATCTCAGAAATCGCGTCCGTTCGTATTTTCATGATTCCGCGGATCATGCCTACAAAACCCGCCAGATGGTGAGTCACATTCGCGATATTGAAACCATCATTGTCGGTTCAGAGTTGGAAGCTTTGATCCTTGAAATGAATCTGATCAAGGAGCACCGCCCTTTCTACAATGTGCGTCTGAAGGATGACAAACGCTATCCATATATCAAAGTTCAGTGGGATGAAGATTTTCCCCGCCTGATCGTAACACGCGAAATGGTCAATGACGGTTCCCGCTACTTTGGGCCTTACACATCCGTGTGGGCGGTGCATCAGACGCTGGACGTATTGCGGAAGATTTTTCCATACCGCACCTGCGCGCGTTTCATAACGGGCAAAGACCCGCGCCCCTGCCTGTATTACGAACTTAAGCTCTGTATGGGCGTTTGCATTGGCGCTGCAGATGAAGCCGTCTACAGGGAGATGATTGACGATTTATGCCGTTTTCTGGAGGGCAAGACCGACCCGGTTGTGGCCCGCCTCACGCGGGAAATGTCCGATGCTTCGGAGGCGTTAAATTACGAGAAGGCTGCCACCATACGCGACCAGCTTCAAGCAATCGAACGGGTGGTGGAGCGGCAAAAAATCATCTCGGACAATCAGATCGATTCAGATGTCATTGCCCTGGCGAGGCAGGATGGCGAAGCATGTGTGCAGATCTTCTTTATCCGTTCCGGCAAGCTGATCGGCAGAGAATATTTCATTCTCGAAGGCACGGAAGAAGAAAAAGAACCCGCCATTCTGGAAGAATTTATTAAGCAATTCTATTCCCAGGCAGCCTTCATCCCCAAGCAGGTGATGCTGCCTGCCGAAATTGAGGAAGCCCGCATCATCAAAGAGTGGCTTAATACCAAGCGTGGCGGAGACAAGGTCAGTCTGCTCGTACCCAAACGGGGTACTTCAAAAGATCTAGTGAAAATGGCTGCCGAGAATGCCGCAGAGACTCTTCAGGCGCTCCAAACCCGCTGGGCGGCAGACAAAGACCGCCAGCATCAAGCCCTTAGTGAGATACAAATTGCTCTGGGACTGGCCGAGCCCCCCAATCGCATTGAATGTTACGATATCTCCAACACCCAGGGCAGCTCAAGCGTGGGCAGCATGGTAGTATTTGAGCAGGGCGTGGCGAATAAAAAGAATTATCGTCGCTTCAACATCCGCAACGTGGAAGGACCTGATGATTTTGCTTCTATGGAAGAAGTCTTGCGCCGCCGCTTCAACCATTACAAAACAGCCCAGGAAGAGAAGGACCAGCCTGGTAAAACGCTGGATATGGGTTTTGGCATTCTACCGGATCTGCTCATTGTGGATGGCGGTAAGGGTCAGCTCAGCAGAGCGGTAAAAGTCATAGAGGAACAGGGGTTGACCGGCCGCTTTACGGTAGCAGGTCTGGCAGAACAGGAGGAAGAGCTCTTCCTGCCCGGCAGGCCTGACTCCGTGCGCCTGGAAGACCGTTCGCAGGGACTCTATCTGATTCAGCGCATACGCGACGAAGCCCATCGTTTTGCCATTACCGCGCATCGCAAGCGACGTGGTAAAATCGGCTTGGTATCCCGTTTGGACATGATTCCCGGTTTGGGTCCGGCAAGGAGAAAAGCGCTGATAAACCGATTTGGATCTGTCGAGGGAATCCTGGCAGCTTCAGTTGAAGAATTATCAGAAGTAAAAGGTATCAGTAATAATCTGGCCCTTTCCATCAAAAGCCAGTTGGAGTAACTATGTCAGCTAAAAACAAACCCACATCCACCACAATCTTGCGCATTCTCATGGCAGTGATTGCCGTTATCATTATCCTATCAATGATTCTTTCAGGAATGAGGTTTTAAAATGGACAAATTTGACTCTCTCGGCCAACGTTTTCTCGAACTAACCTATTTCAGTAATCAGGCAATCTCTCCGGATTCCCAGGGTGAACCGATCCCGGACTATATCCCTCCCATTCTCGGATTAGGAGAAGAAATCCCCTTACCACCCCATAGTGAGGTGTCTCCGAAGGAAACAGATTTCAGAATTATAGCGGAACAGCGCCGCTCCGTGCGCCGCTATGATGAAGCATCCGCGCTCTCCCTGGCTGAACTCAGCTACTTGCTTTGGTACAGTCAGGGGATTAAAAAAATGTCTAACAAAAGGGGATTGAGTCTGCGCATGGTTCCTTCAGCTGGCTGCCGGCATCCTTTTGAGACTTATCTCGCAGTCCATCGTGTGGATGGGCTGCAGCCTGGTTTGTATCACTACGTTCCCCAAAATAACAGCGTGGAAGTTGTCGATTTCGCTCCGGAAACCCTTGAAGCAATCAACCACGCCACTAACGATCAGAATCAGGTCATCACCAGCGCGGTCACTTTCATCTGGGTCGCCAATCCCTACCGGACCTCCTGGCGTCACAGCAGCCGCGCATACCGCTATATCTTTATCGACGCCGGGCATGTCGCCCAAAATTTAGCCCTGGCTGCTGAATCTATCAACTGCGGAACCTGCGCGATTGGTGCCTACATTGATGAAGAAGCCAACGCTGCGCTCAAACTGGATGGGAAAGAACAGTTTGTCATTTATCTCACCTCCGTAGGTAGAAAATTAAGCTCGGATTAAGCTCTTTGATTAGAAATGCTGGCATTCCTGTCAGCGCGAAACCCGGATGGAGAGCGGTCATACAGGAAATTAAGAATATTAATCTGATCTAACGGGAGCAGACAGGCTCTGACTTGTCATCTCCTTGATGTAAGGCGGTTAAGATTCCATAGTTCCTGACATGGCTGAAGCCAGCAAAAGTTTTGATCTGTTGAATCCCCAGGAAAAATTAAAGCCAGAGATTCTAAAGCAGATTTTCTGGCTTTTACTGCGGCATTCGCTCTTTCTTAAGACTTAGCACCCAGTCGGTCGCGTTCCTCTTCGACAATTTTGTGGTCGAGTTTCTTAAAAAGCGGATATGGTTGTTTGAACTTCCGCCCTGGTACAAGTTTATTGGGCAGCCATCGATCCGATCGCTCGCTATCCGATTCTGTCCGTCGCGTCAACAGGATTTGATGTGAACCAAGCTCATCTTGAACCTCTTCAACCTGAGGTTCCTGGAAAAGCGGTTCACCAAGATCCAAGATTTCATGTACGGCTTGACTGGTAAATGGCAGGAAGGGCGAGAGCATCACGCTAAGCCATGCAATGGCTTGAATGGCTGTGTAAATTGTTTTTTCTGCCTCTTTCCGGTCAGTTTTAATCTCAAACCAGGGACCATGCATATCAAGATATTTATTGACCTCAGTCGCCAATGCCATTGCCTCGGCAAGTGCTCCCCTCAATTCTACTTTTTCAAGCAGCTGACCCACTTTTTCAAAACCGCCTCCAATCGTTTGCAGGAGAATTAGGTCACTTTCCCTCAGTTTTTCAGGAGCCGGGATTATGCCTTCCCAATGCTTATAGGTAAATGAAAGCACGCGATTGACCAAATTGCCCCAAGTTGCAACGAGTTCGTTGTTGTTACGCTGAAAGAAATCTTCCCAATCCCAATCCGTGTCACGGGTTTCAGGCATCGCAACAGTCAGGTAATAACGCAGGGCATCCGGATCATATCGTTCCAGAGCATCCAAGCCCCAGACAGCCCAATTTTGGCTGCCACTGATCTTTCGCCCCTCAAGGTTCATAAACTCGTTCGCTGGAATGTTATAGGGCAGAACCAAGGCTTTAGAGTCTGGAGAACCCAGCTTACGGTCCAAACCATCACGAATACCTAATAATTCAGCCGGCCAGGTGACTGCGTGGAAAGTAATGTTGTCTTTGCCAATGTAATAGAAACACTTAGACTCAGGATTCAACCACCAATCACGCCAGGCATCGCGATTCCCATTCAAGTCACACCACTCGATTGCCGCAGAGAGGTAACCCATCACAGCTTCAAACCACACGTACAGGCATTTTCCCTCCCAACCCTCCAGCGGGACCGGAATTCCCCAGTCCAGGTCGCGGGTGATGGGCGTGGGCTTAAGGCCTGTGGTATTGATCATGCCCAATGATTGGTTGATTACCAAAGGCCGCCAATAAGATTCTCGTTCCTGCAAGAAGGTTTTTATTTTAGGCTCAAGTCCGGAAAGGTCAAGGTAATAATGTTCGGTTTCCCGGAGCTCCGGGGTGGAACCATCCAGCTTGCTACGGGGACTGACCAGTTTTTCCGCTTCCAATACATGCCCACATTGCTCACATTGATCAGATCGCGCATCCTCATTACCGCAGTAATAGCATGTTCCTTCCACATAGCGGTCCGGTAAAAACCGCTTTTGTGTTTTGCTGTACCATTGTTTGGAGATATTTGTTATCAGATAACCGTTTTCTTTCAGCACAATGAAGATCTTCTGCGCAATATCAAAGTGATTTGCGGTATGGGTAGAGGTGAACAAATCGTAAGAAATGCCGAGCTTAGTAAAAAGTTCAATAAACCGCGGGTGATAGTGCTGATAAACCTCCATTGGGCTGACACCTTTTTGATCTGCCTTAATCGTGATAGCAGTGCCATGGGCGTCAGAGCCTGAAACCATTAATACTTTCCGACCTCGCAACCGGTGGTATCGCGCGCAGATATCCCCTGGCAGGTGTGATCCCGTAATGTTCCCCACGTGAATGTCGGAATTCGCGTAAGGCCAGGCAATTGCAATCAGTATCGTTTCAGGCATAAAAAACCTCCAGCATATTGAGGGCTAAATTTTATCACTTCCCTGCATTGAAATGAGTGGGTTTACTCTTCAAATTTGATTCTTTGATCGGTATGTTCGCAAATACCATGGTTAAGGTTTTGCCCGCACTCCAGACAGATCCCCAGACAATCCGGTTTGCAATAATTTTGAATAGGCACGCCAAGCAGGAGGTAATCCCTGAAAGTTTCTCCCAATTCAATATAGCCGTCATCCGGGATAACTTGTTCCCATTCTTCCTTTACCTGGTTGGGGAAGAAAAACAGCTCTTCAATCTTCATTTCTATTTGCATCGGGTGAGATTCAAGGCAACGTACACATTGGGCTTCGATCTGGCCGGAGACTGTGCCATCGAAGAGAATACCCTCCGATGTGCGTGAGAGACGATAGGTGGAGCTCAGGTCTTTGACATCCAGATCCGGGTCAATAAATATCTCATCATAATGGAGATTAAATTCACGGGAAAAACCAATTGGCTTATTCAACATAAAACCGATATTGGTTCTCAACGAGTAACGTATCTTTTCCATGGCAAAGTACAATTAGTTTGTTTTTCGCATTATATCACGCAGGTATTTTGATATGGAAATTTTACTGGCCACGAATAATCACCACAAGATTCAGGAAATGACCGCGATCCTGGCAAATAGTCCTGTTAAGCTCCAAACGCCCAGGGCGCTCGGGATTGATCTTGAAATCTCAGAAAGTGGGTCATCCTATCAGGAGAATGCCCGTATTAAAGCAGAAGCTTTCGCGCATGCCAGCGGAATACCCGCACTTGCGGATGATTCCGGATTGGAAGTGGACGCGCTGGGCGGGCAGCCAGGCATTCATTCCCATCGTTTTGGCATCCCTCAAACCCAAAATGACCACGAACGCTGCCTGTATCTCTTAGAGCAATTAAAACAATCCCCGCAGCCCTGGAGAGCCCGATTCCTTTCCTGCGTAGTCCTTTCCAATCCAAACGGGCAGAATTTAATCGCGCATGGGTCCTGTGAAGGTCAGATTATCCCGGAGTTTCGGGGCAAGAATGGCTTCGGTTATGATCCGATTTTCTACATCAGCAACCTTGGCCAAACCATAGCAGAATTGCCGGACGAACTCAAGAATCAAATCAGCCACCGTGCCCGGGCGCTTCAGACGTTATTACGCTTGCTTTTCTTGAAGAATTAGCCCGCCTTATAACCGAACCGGCGTAAGAGCGCTTTCCTGCAAGCAATCTGCTCATCATTCTCCACACCCAGCGGACTGCCGCCATCCACCACACCCAGAATGCCCCGCCCCTGTTCCGTCTGGACAATGATGACCTGAGTTGGATTAGCTGTGGCACAGAATACTTGCACGACCTCACTCACGTTCTTAACCGCTTGCAGCACATTAATCGGGAAGAAACCATCACCTAAAAACAGGATAAAGCTGTGCCCTGCTCCGATTGCCTGAGCGTTCTCGATGGCCAATTTAATCAACTCATCATCAGTTCCACTCCACCGTACCAGCCGGTCTCCTGAGGCTTCACAAAACGCGATGCCAAATTTAATTCCCGGAACGGTTCCGACCAGTGCTTCGTGAAGGTCTTCCACGGTTTTGATAAAATGGGACTGACCTAAAATAAAGTTGGTGGTCTCCGGTTTACTGATGCTGACGATTTTCATTTCCATAGTTCACCTCATTGGTCTGGATTTTAACACAAACCCCAATGCAGATTGCCTCCCTGAAATAAGGTAAAATCCAGCCATGCGACTTGTTACACGCTCAATTCTGGGAATCTTGTCGGCAATTCTTTTTCTCAGCGGATGCTCCGGCTCAATCTCTCCCAGACCCTCCGTTCCAACCGCGATTTTGCCTGAACAGCGCGTTCTGGATGCGCCAACACCCGTGCCCACCCTCACTGCAACCCCTGAGCGTCTTGGCAGTCCGGCTAATCCCATTCGAATTGCGCTTGTTTCCAGTCAGCAGACTCAAACACAACTTGATGCCGGCATTCAATTAGCCGCTCAACTGGGAACCCGCCTCGGACTTCAGGTTGAAGCCGTATATTTTCAAAACTACCCGGCTCTTGAAACGGCATTAATAAAGAATCAGGTCCAACTTGCCTGGCTTCAGCCTGTCGAATACCTGCTTGCCAACCAGAAAAACCTCATGTGGGTACAACTGATCACCAATCATCACGGTGTGACTGCCTATGGGGTACAGTTCCTGGCCCATCAGGAGAGTGGTTTCACTCCATTTTTCGATCCGGACCAGAACATCTCAACGGTCACTGCCCAGCAAGCCCTGGCACAATTCTCCGGTAAACGCCCCTGTTACAGCTCAGACAAATCATTGGCTGGCTACTGGGTGCCCAACGGCCTTCTTGTGCAAAGTTCCGTGCCCACGCAGGATCCGGTAATTACGCATTCTTACAGCGGCACCATTCGCGCACTCTATACCCGCGGCGTGTGCGATTTTGGCGCCACTTATGCCATCTCCAGCGATCCGCGCACCTCCTCGGAGGTTATTACGGACCTTAAGGATGTTCTGGACGTGATCCCAATCCTTTGGAAATCTGGGCCGATCATCCCCAATCTCAATCTTTCCGCTTCACCCCAGATCGACCTCCCAACACAAACCGCTATTTCAGAATTTCTCAACAGCCTCGTTCGCACCCAGGAAGGCCGAAACCTTCTCACAACATACTTGAATTATGAGGTTTCCGGCTTGCTTCCTTTTCAGGATGATGAGTATCACGACTTAAGAAGCTTATTATCCATTCAGAATCTTCGTTTGAACGATCTGCTACCGATTCCCTGATGAAAAATTTTTTTCGATGGTTCAAAAGAGGGGTCTGCCTCATCTTATTGATAATCCTCATTGGCAACCTGTGGATTCATTTCTCCGCCAAACCTTTCATTAAAACAAGCGATGAAGTCGAACCCACCCCGGTGGGAATCGTATTTGGGGCAGGTTTAAACTTCGACGGAACACCCGGAGCACCATTGCGGGACCGGCTCAACCAGGCAATATCCCTCTATCAGCAGGGAAAAATCAGCAAAATACTGCTTACCGGTGACAATCGTTTCGTTACCTATAACGAACCGGGCGCCATGCGGCAATATGCTTTGGATAAAGGTATTCCGGAAGAAGACCTGGTATTAGATTTTGCCGGCCGCCGAACCTACGATTCCTGCTACCGTGCCAGGGCTATCTTCGGACTGGATCAGTCGATCCTCTTTACACAGCGTTACCATCTTTACCGCGCGTTGTTCCTGTGCAATCAGTTGGGTGTTCAATCCCAAGGGGTTGCGGTTGAGCAGTCACCGTATTTGTTAGACCGCTATCTTTTTTGGCAATTCCGGGAAATACTTGCCAGAATGAGCGCCTTGTGGGATATTTACGTCTTAAAACCGCTCCCGGTATTGGGAGATCCTGAACCGATCTTTGAATGAGGTGAGTATGCAGCGCGATTCAGCTTTGGCTTTCTTACGAAATTACGTGAAAAATGAAAATTTGGTTCGTCATATGCTCAGCGTGGAAGCAGCCATGCGCTGGTACGCCCGCTATTATGGCGAGGACGAGGAAAAATGGGCTCTCACCGGACTTCTGCATGATTTCGACTGGGAGATCCATCCCATTTCAGGTTCCCACCCCATGTTAGGCTTGCCCATCCTGCGCGAAGCCGGGATTAGTGAAGAGATCGTGCGCGCCATTGCCAGTCACGCGGACTCGCCGGATTTTCCGCGTGAAACTTTGATGGAAAAGGCACTCTATGCCTGTGATGAAATCACAGGCATGATCACAGCAGTCGCGTTGGTCCGCCCCTCCCGGTCACTTTACGATCTTGGGAGTTCCTCAGTTAAAAAGAAATGGAAAGATAAGTCCTTTGCAGCCGGAACTGACCGCGGCATTATGGAACGCGGAGCCAGTGAATTGGGGATTGAGTTATGGCAGCATGTGGATAACGTTATTCATGCCATGCGTTCCATCGCGAAAGACCTGGATTTAGAGGGAACTCTGGAGCCAGTACCTTAGTTTACTTTTTGTCCCAATAAGCTGTCATGTCCACCAGCTCGGTGAAACCGATTATTTCATCACCCGGTTTCATCGAGAAAATACTCAATCCATTGGAAGCCCGTTTGCGAGCTGGTGCGTTGGTTATTGTGAAGACTTTGCTGGCAGATTTGCGGAAGTGACAAATGCCTTTATCGGTTAATTTTCCGATCAGCTGTACCGCGATTTCATCATCAGGCGGCAATTTCCAGCTGATCACACCCTGCCCGTAACGGCCTTGGGTGGGATAATCCGAAGCTTCAGTACGTTTAGCCAGCCCTGTTCTCGTGATCAAAGCTACTTCATCCTTTTCTCCCAATATACCCGCGCCAACCACGTAATCACCGTCCTTTAGTTTGATGGCATTCACACCGGCCGCCACCAAACCCATTGCGCGCACTTCTTCTTCGTTAAATCGGATGGACATGCCGCGGGCAGTGGTAATAAGCACATCCTGATTGCCGGAAGAAAGCAGTACTTCGAACAATTCATCATTCTCATTGATTTTTGCCAGAATAAAACTCGCCGCGCTCGCGCCAGGAAGATCTCCCACATTGGACCGTTTTATCATGCCTTGCCGGCTGACGGTGATGACGTATTTTGATTCAGCCTCATCGGTTTCCAAAGGAATTGCAAAAACACCCTGCAGAATGTCATGTTCATTAAGAGGAGCGATCTTAGCCGCCTGAACGCCTTCTTCCCCCTGGCGCTGCTGCGGGATTGAAAGGGAATGAATGGCAGCGCACTTACCTTCAGTGGTTACCAGGAATACTGTTTGGTGCGTGTTGGTGCGCATCATACTCCAGGGCGAATTGATTCCGCCCAGACGGTTAGGTACATCTACTTCCGTTCGCGAGAGCAAGCCATGTTCCGAAACCTCCACCCAGAAGTTTTCCAAAGGCATCACATCCGTTTGGGTAAGCAGCTGGGAGGCTTTTTCACCCACTCCAAGATGGATTATTTGTGTTCTGCGCGGATCACTGTATTGGTCTTTTACATCTTTAAGTTCTTCCACGACCAACGCCCGTATGCGGGCCGGTGATTTAAGCAAAGCTTTTAAGTCAGCAATGGTCGCAGAAACCAGTTGGAATTCTTCTTCGATCTTCTTGCGCTCTAGCGCTGCCAAACGCCTCAGCGGCATCTCTAGAATGGCATTTGCTTGAATATCATCGAGTTTATAACGCGTCATCAATTTCTGGCGCGCCTCTTCCACATTGGACGCTTTGCGAATTATGGCAATGATCTCATCGATATTCTTTATAGCTACACGCAGCGCAGCTAATATATGGAGTCTATCCTCGTTTTTCCTGAGTTGGTATTGGCTGCGGCGCTGCACAACTTCCAAACGGTGTTCCACATATACGCGCAGCGCTTGTTTCAGCGATAGCCTGTGCGGGCTGCCATCCACGAGAGCTAGAATGTTGATGCGGAAGGAACTGTGCATCTGTGTGCGCTTATACAGCTCTTTCAGGATGCTGTCAGGATCTGCATTCTTATTCAAATCTATAACAATGCGCATCCCTTGCCGGTCTGATTCATCCCGCAGGTCCGAGATGCCTTCCAGCCCGCCTTCACGTGTAATCTCAGCGATCCGTTCAATCAGCGCTGACTTATTCACCATGTAAGGCAATTCGGTCACAATAATTCGCATTCGCCCGCGGGACATTTCCTCCAGCCGGGTGCGCGCGCGGGTTTGAACCAGCCCGTTGCCGCTTCCGTAGATCTGCGCCAAGGAGTCTGACGTATCATCCTGCAGGATCAAGCCACCAGTCGGAAAATCCGGGCCCTTGATCTTTCGCATCAATTCTTCAACCGTGATATCCTCTATCGTTTCCCAGTTTTCGAGCATCATCACCAGACCATCAACGATTTCGCCCAAATTGTGTGGTGGAATGCTGGTAGCCATACCTACGGCGATACCCGTGGAGCCATTTACCAGGAGATTTGGGATTGCAGAGGGCAGCACCAGGGGTTCTTCCAGTGTGCCATCAAAATTTGGTCCAAAATTAACAGTTTCCTGGTCCAGGTCCCGCAGCATCTCAATGGAAGGTTTGGATAGGCGTGCCTCAGTGTAACGCATTGCAGCTGGCGGATCCCCATCGATACTGCCGAAGTTTCCCTGTCCATCCACCAGCATATAGCGTTCCGAGAAGTCTTGCGCCATGCGCGCCATTGCCTCATAAACCGCGGTATCTCCGTGAGGATGATACTTGCCAAGGACCTCACCGACAATTCTGGCGGATTTTTTATGCGGGGAGTCCGCACGCACACCCATGTCATACATAGCGTACAAAATGCGTCTTTGGACTGGTTTTAGGCCGTCACGGGCATCCGGCAGAGCTCTGGCAACGATCACGCTCATCGCATAATCGAGATAAGATGCCTGCATCTCGTCGTTAATGTCGACCTTAGTGATAACTTCCTTAGCCATTAATAATTCCTGTAATCAAAGTTAATCTAATTTTACCCGCTGGATCGCGGCATAACTATAGCATAAAAAATGCCCGGATAGTGAACCTCCGGGCATGATTCAGTCGGTGCGGAATTAATCAGCGTCGTAGTCGATAGCCTCCTCGTCATCCTGCAAGTCATCGGCTTCATCTTCATCATCCAACGGCACAAATTCGTCCGTTTCTTCAATCAGTTCCTCAGCAAAGATGTCCAATTGCTGAACATTGATATTATCCTGTCCGGGCTGGACTTCAATGATCTGGTCAGTAAAGCGGCCTGGTTCAAAGCCTGTGCCTGCCGGGATGAGCTTGCCGATAATCACGTTTTCCTTAAGCCCGTATAGCGGGTCTTCCTTTGAAGCAATTGCAGCTCCGGCTAACACCTTAATGGTGTGTTGGAAGGACGATGCGGAAAGGAAGGAATCAGTACTCAAAGAGGCCTTGGAAATGCCTAACAAAACTTCCATAGCTCTTGCAGGTCGCTTATTTTCAGCCATGAGCTGTTCGTTTAACTTCCGCAGTTCAAGACGATCCACCAAATCCTGCGGCAGATATTCAGAATCACCAGGCCGCGTGATTGAGACTTTGTTCAGCATCTTGCGAATGATGACCTCAAAGTGCTTGTCATTAATGTTTTGACCCTGCGTGCGGTAAACCTGCTGAATTTCCTTAAGCAGGTAAAGCTCCGTGGCATTACGGCCTTTAATACGCAAGATAGTGTGCGGGTTAAGGGATCCTTCGGTCAACGGCTGACCGGCTTCCACCTTTGCTCCATTCGAAATGATGATGCGTGAAGTGGTTGGGATATCATATTCTTCCATTTCCCGGTTTTCATAAGACACAATCACCTTGCCATCCTCAAGCCGTACGCGGCCGGCATGAGAGGCAGAAATGCTCGCGCTGGTCTCATTGCTGCCATCCGCGGAGGTATGCGAGGCAATAATATCGCCTACCTGTACTTCGCCACCATCCTGAACTTTGACTTCCCAATCTGTAGGAATTTCATAAGTGTCAGAAACCATTTCACTAAAATCAACCCGGATTGACCGCTGTTCAGAATTCTTATCGTTCTGAATAATCCTCGCGGTACCTTCAATCCGCGAGACGACCGCTTCACCCTTGGGAGCCCTGCGGGCTTCAAAAAGTTCTTCCACACGAGGCAGACCAGTAGTGATATCACCGCCGGCTGCAACACCACCGGTATGGAAGGTTCGCAGGGTTAACTGCGTACCAGGCTCACCAATTGATTGGGCAGCCACGATGCCTACAGCGGAACCAAGATTCACCATCTTGCCTCGGCCAAGGTCCATGCCATAACAGCGGGCGCACACACCGTGGACCAATTCGCACGTGAGAGGGGAGCGTACTTTGACAATCGGAACACCCGCCAAAACAACGGCTCGCGTTAGATCTTTGTTCAACAACGCGTTGCGCTCGGCGATGATCTCACCCGTCTTCGGATGAACTACACGTTCAGCCAGCAAGCGGCCATAAATTCGCTCGCCAAAGGGCTGTCCAGCCACGTCATCTTCAACATTGATCTCGATGCCTTCTTCTGTGCCACAATCTTCATTGTTAATGATCATATCCTGGGCAACATCCACCAATCGGCGGGTTAGATATCCGGCATCTGCCGTACGCAGAGCGGTGTCAGCCAATCCCTTTCGGGCACCATGTGTGGAAATAAAGTATTCCAGAGCTGTCAGACCCTCACGGAAGTTAGACTGGATAGGCATGGGAATAATGCGCCCGGAGGGATCCGCCATTAAACCGCGCATACCAGCCATCTGTGAGATCGGGCTGAATCCACCCTTGGTGGCACCGCTGATCGCCATCGTGGAGAGGTTGCCATTGGGATCCAGATGCTTACGCACCGCGTCTCCCACGTTCTTGGTCGTGCTCTGCCAGATGTCAATAATTCTTTCGTTTTGTTCCTGCTCAGTCAGCAAACCGCGCTTATAGTCTTTTTGCACCTGCTGTACATCCAGCAATGCCTGCTTAACCATTTCGCTCTTCTCAGGCGGAACAGTAATATCGGCAACGGCAAGGGTCGCGCCGGATTGGGTCGCGTAGCGGAAGCCAATATCTTTGATTCTGTCGGCTACGATGGTGGTAGTATCCTGACCGGAGACCTCGTAAATATCACCAATCAGGTCGCGAATGCCGCCCTTATCCAACACGAGGTTACAGTAGCGCATCTCGTCCGGCAAAATGTCATTGAAAATTGCCCGGCCAACGGTAGTGTTGATCAGACGGGTTTCAGGTTTTGCCATGCGATTATTATCCTCGTCAAACCAGGTTTCAGTCTGAAGCTTGATAGGCGTATGAATGGCTACCTGATCCATCTGGTAAGCCATAATCACTTCGTTGATGCTGCCAAAGACCCGGTCGGAACCCTTTTGTTGTTTGGTTGGGATCATGGTCAGGTAAAACACACCCAGAACCATATCCTTGCCTGGGCTGATAATGGGCTCCCCACTGGCTGGTTTGAGCAGGTTTTTGGAAGCTAACATCAATTCCCTTGCCTCAGCCACTGCCTTAGTGGAAAGCGGCACATGCACTGCCATTTGGTCACCGTCGAAGTCAGCATTGAAAGCGGTTGTCACGAGGGGGTGCAATTGGATGGCGCTACCCTCGATCAGAACAGGTTCGAAAGCTTGAATACCCAACCGGTGCAGGGTTGGCGCACGGTTGAGCAGTACAGGACGCTGTTGGATTACTTCTTCCAAGACTTCCCAGACCTCGGGACGGTTGCGCTCAATAAAGCGTTTGGCACCTTTTATATTGGTGGTGTAGCCGTGCTTGTCCAAACCAGCAATGACAAAGGGGCGGTAAAGCTCAAGCGCCATGGTTTTTGGCAGGCCGCATTGATAGAGTTTAAGGTGCGGACCGACCACAATGACGGAACGGCCGGAGTAGTCCACGCGTTTACCCAACAGGTTGCGGCGGAAGCGGCCTTTTTTGCCTTTTAGCATATCGCTGAGTGATCGTAATTCTCTGCGCCCACGGCGGGAAAGCATTCTGCCGCGCTGAGAGTTATCGATGAGAGAGTCAACAGCCTCCTGAAGCATGCGCTTTTCATTGCGCACGATTACGTCCGGGGCGCCTAATTCAAGCAGCCGTTTGAGGCGGTTATTTCGGTTAATCACACGGCGGTAGAGGTCATTCAGGTCAGAGGTGGCAAAACGGCCGCCATCCAATTGCACCATAGGCCGCAAATCCGGAGGAATCACCGGTAAAACGGTCAGAATCATCCATTCGGGATGGTTGGTGGAGCGGCGGAACGCCTCAACCACTTTCAGGCGGCTGGTGGCTTTTTTGCGCTTTTGTTTACTGCGCGTTGTACGGCATTCATTCCACAGAGATTCTGCCAACGCGTCCATATCAAGACGTTTCAAAATGTCATGGAATGCCTCAGCACCCATGTCTGCTTTGAAAACGTTGCCCCAGCGGGATTTCAGTTCCCGGTAGCGTGCTTCACTAAGGAAAGTGAAGGGCTGAAGTTCAAAAAGCTCATCCCGGAGCTTTGCATTCTCGCTCTTACTGGCTGCATCATAATCATTCATCTCGTTATGAATGGCTTGAATTTCCAGATCCGATTCGGCCTTAATCTTTTCTAATTCACTTTTTATGGCGTCAAGTTTTTGTGCGCGCTCATTTTTGAGCTCTTTTTCGAGCCCCTCCATGTGTTCCTTGACGATCTTCTGCACCTTGCTAAGGTGCTTTGAAGTAATCTCCTCTTCAGCTTCAACCAAGGGGATCTCCCCGCCTTCAAATTTGAAATTAATGGCTTTACGCGTGGTTTTGCCGATTTTATCGTTCAATTCACGTTCCAACCGCTGCCCTTCTTCGATGTATGGTTCAAAGAGACCGGCGGTTTTTTCGTCATATTCCTGCCGGATCTCTTCCGCTTGCTGCTCAAGTTCGCGTGTTTTCCGGTTCCTGTCATTTAAAATGACCTTGATTCTTTCATTGCCTTGGTTCTCTAGCTCACGTTCAGAAAGCGTATCTTCCTCTTCCAAACGTTCCTCAGCCTTCTTGCGGGCTTCCATATCAACATGCGTGATGATGTACTGGGCAAAGTAGAGCACTCTGTCCAGATTGCGGCGGGAAATATCCAGCAGCAAGCCAAGATAAGAAGGGATGCGGCGGGTATACCAGATATGGGCAACTGGAGCTGCCAGGTCAATGTGACCCATGCGCTCGCGGCGCACGGAACTGCGGGTTACTTCCACACCGCATTTGTCACATACAATGCCCTTGTATCGGGGGTTTTTGTATTTTCCGCAATAGCACTGCCAGTCGCGGGTCGGCCCAAAAATGGCTTCGCAGAAGAGGCCATCCTTTTCCGGCCGTAATCTGCGGTAATTGATTGTTTCCGGCTTCAAAACTTCGCCATAAGACCAGCTATGAATGGTTTCCGGTGAGGCAAGATTGATTCGAAGTGCTTTCATTCCTTTATTTTCCACTCAAACCTCCAAATCAGTGAGGGATATTAAGACGCAAAAAGATGCTGGGGTACATTCCCAGTATCGCTTTGATGCGTCAGTCGCTTTAATTCACGCAAACTAGTATTATAGTATTTTATCAGAGGATATGTCAAGTCCGCATTGCCTCACAATTGTGTGCCTACCTCTAAAAAGAGTTCCCGGTGTTAACAATCGTAAACCCGCGGGAACTCTTATTGAGTTTTTAACCCCGTCGTTCGAGCCTTAATACTACCGCTATCTGGCGATCGCCGGCAAATACAGGGCCGTTGGTTCCTCATCCGCCTGCAGCTCAAAAGAGCCCGGATCACACCTGTTATCTCGTAATTCGTAACGCTGGTCCCAATACATAATTTCACCATAGGCATCCTGACAGACTCCATCGCCAAAATCAACAGCCGGAGAGCTCAGAAGAAGAGGGATCGTGGGCGCAAAACCGCCATACTTGCCCAGTGGTCCAAGGAACATGTCTATATACGTAATAACCGCGTCATTGGCGACAGGCTTGCAGGACTCATCAGAGAAAATGTTGCCGCCCAGCGACGGATTATTGTATTCCGGTACATTGCAGACTATACCCAGATTATAGCCCTGGACTGGGATAATCTGGAGAATGTTGTTCAGCAAACCCAAATTATTTGATGTTGTATGTATGATACCTGGCTGGCCTCTGGATGCTAATGTTGAATTTTGGATCAACGCAGGCGCGATACTCATAATATTATAATCTCCGCCCTGGTTATCGGACATGGTGCTGTTCGTCATAACCAGTTCGTTTTCAAAATACATATAACTTGTCTCGTCTTGAGACCCATTAACAATGTTGTTGTGAAAGGTCGAATACGAGATATCTGTTGTCCCGTGATGATCTTTCACATGGATGGCAGATGAGACATCGGATGTATTATAGTTGAATTCGCATTGATACATTTCCAGAGTTGATTTTTCGCTGTAGATCCCGCCGCCATAGGAGGGAAATAGCCCAAATTGCCCTTGTGCTTTATTATTGGTCAGCCTGACGTAAATTAATTTCACGTTGGCTTCGTAAACCTTCAGCCCTCCGCCATAGGGATTGTATACCCCCCCTGCAAATCCATTCTTCAACACCAGGTTCTCCAAACTAACCCTTTGGTTTTTCCCGATCTCCATTACCCGATCAATAAAATTGGCGTCGATAACGGAAGGGTTATTCCAACCCTCGGTGCCAATAATCCTGATGTTAGTATGTTTACCATCGGCGAGATCCGGAAAGTCCAAATCCCCGTAATGGTCTTCCTCTTCTCCCTCATAACCCGGCTCTGCCCGCGTCAGTTTGTACTCCCCGGGCGGCAGCATAATTTTGACAGGCTCAAGGGTGAAATGAGACGCTTCATAGATCGCGGCGCGCAGCGAGCAGGGCCCTCCCATCGGCTGACCTACACTGCAATTGGAATTTAGCTCATAGTCTCTGAGGTCTTCGGTAGTAGTCACGTATATCAACCATGAATCCTGAGCATGAGCCTCACGGCCGGTTATGCCCAGCCCCAGCAATAACAATACAGCAGTTGCTAATGACAGCGTTCTGTATATTTTATTTCCCATAAGAACCTCTCTGCAACATTATGATTTGATCTGATGACCACGGCGTCTGAGCCGGATTATAACCGCTATCTGGCGATCGCCGGCAAATACAGGGCTGTTGGGTCCTCGCCCGCCTGCAGCTCAAAAGAGCCAGGATCACACCGATAATCGTTCCGGCTCTTTTCCCGTTGGTCAATCCACAAACGCTGACCATAAGCGTTTGTACAGTCAAAAATTTTATAATTAACAGCCGGTGAATCCGGACGGAGGGGGATCGTGGGCGTTATACCGCCATAGTTGCCCAGAGGTCCAAGGAACATGTCTGAATACGGATAAACCGCGTCATTGGCGCCGGGTGTGCAAGACTCGTCAGAGAAAATGTTTCCGCCCAGGGACGGTCGGGAGATGAACGGCACACTGCAGACTATACCCTGATTATCTCCCGGGATTGGGATAACCTGGAGAATGTTGAACCATAGTTTTAAATCGCCTGATTGACTGTCTATGCTGCCAAGCTCTCCACTGGATATCAATGTTGAATGTTGGATCAACGCCGGCGCGTCACTTACAATATTAAAATCTCCGCCCTGGTTATCGGACATGGTGCTGTTCGTCATAACCAGTTCGTTTTCCAAATAAATATGACCCGCAAAGGTTTCATATTCACTGACGATGTTGTGGTGGATGGTTGAAGACAAGATAATTGTTGTCCAGTTATTATCTTTCATATGGATGGCAGATGAGGCATCGGATGTATTATGGTCGAGTTCGCAATCCTCCAGTCTCAGATATGATTTCTCGCTGTAAATCCCGCCGCCATAGGAGGGAAATAGCCCAAATTGCCCTTGTGCTTTATTATTGGTCAGCCTGACGTTATATAACTCTACGCTGGCTTCGTAAACCTTCAGCCCTCCGCCATAGGGATTGTATACCCCCCCTGCAAATCCATTCTTCAACACCAGGTTCTCCAGGCTAACCCTTTGGTTTTTCCCGATCTCCATTACCCGATCAATAAAATTGGCGTCGATAACGGAAGGGTTCCTACCCCCAGTGCCAATAATCCTGATATAAGTATGTTTACCATCGGCGAGATCCGGAAAGTCCAAATCCCCGTAATGGTCTTCCTCTTCTCCCTCATAACCCGGCTCTGCCCGCGTCAGTTTGTACTCCCCGGGTGGCAGCATAATTTTGACAGGCTCAAGGGTGAAATGAGACGCTTCATAGATCGCGGCGCGCAGCGAGCAGGGCCCTCCCATCGGCTGACCTACACTGCAATTGGAATTTAGCTCATAGTCTCTGAGGTCTTCGGTAGTAGTCACGTATATCAACCATGAATCCTGAGCATGAGCCTCACGGCCGGTTATGCCCAGCCCCAGCAATAACAATACAGCAGTTGCTAATGACAGCGTTCTGTATATTTTATTTCCCATAAGAACCTCCATGGCAAAAGGAGTGTTTAGCTATCTGAACCTAAACTTTGGACAATTTCATTATCCATTATATCTTGAATCGTTTAATTGTTCTTTATGTCTATATTGAATCAGTGATCTCGTTCACAAGCGGGAACGAGATGGTTCCGATGGAAATTGCTGCTTCATTTCAAGGGTCTCTTCTGACCAAAATCAGAACTTGCCTCACGATCTGTGCGCGGGCGCAGCGGAATGTCCATAAAGAAAACGCTTCCCTCACCTAATTGGCTCTTAACCCAGATCTTACCGCCATGTTTCTCAGTGATACTTTTGGCAATTGCCAGCCCCAAACCCTGTCCGCGTGTGAAGACATCCTCGTCATTGTCCACATGGAAGTAGCGCTTAAACAGCTTGGGCTGATCCAAGGGCGCAATCCCCTTTCCGCGGTCCTGTACCGCCAGATGCAGCCAGCGGCTGTCCTTATTGGCAGAGATCAGCACAGCGCCTCCCCTGGGGCTGTACTTGATGGCATTTTCAACCAAATTGAAGAGAGCCTGCTGCAGCAGAACGGCATCCGCAGTGATATACGGAGATTTAAGACCCCCTGTGTCGCTGTGCAGTGTGACCTTCTTTTGCTGTGCCTGCAAGCCAAGCATGCTGATGGTTTCGTTGATCATCTCGTTCACATCAAACGAGGAATACTTAACCCCATCTTCTTCGTCCAGCCGTTCGAGGCTCATGACTTTATTGACCAGCCGGCTCATGTTCTCGATACTTGCCTGAATGCGTTCCACATACTTTTGCTGCTCATCGCTCAGATTTCCAATATTGTTCAGCAAGGATAAATAACCCTTCATCAGTGTTAAAGGAGAACGCAGGTCGTGACTGATGTTGGTTACAAATTCGCTTTTTTCTGCGCTGACCTTTTTCATCCAGGAGGTATCCCGAATTATCAGCAGCCGGCCTTTCCGCTCGGCTGAAACCGCTACAGGCACGGCAATAGACTGGAATTCCTTGCCCTCCAGATTGAGCACCATTTCCTTGGACTCTGCGCCGCTGCCCCGCATGAGGCTTCTGAGCTCCTCATGGCCAATCACCTTCAATTCACCACTCCCTTTCGCAAGATCAGGGTAGTTCTGTAGCAATTGGTAGGCTAATTTATTCAGAAAGATGATCTTGCTTTCTTCATTGAGCAGAAAGGTAGGGTCCGGGAGTTGGTCCATAGCCGCATTGAGCCAGTCTTTTTCAGCCTGCACCTGGCTGATGCTTTCACGCGTGTTTAGAATCGCGGAGGCGCGCTGACCCAGCTGCTGATAGAACTTGATATCCTCAGGCGAGAACCAATGCGGTTCATCAAAACCTACCCATATGACCCCAGCCATGCGCTCTTCGCCCTCGATGCGCAGGGCGATCAGCGCGTGCGGATAGGGATTCTCGGGGTCTACGCCAAAATATTGGTCTACCTTCAGATCGTTGAGAACCAGTTGAGTCTGGTTTTCCATCTTCTGCAGGATGAGCGCGTCCAGGTAAGCATAGAGTTTGGCATTTTCACCCTGGCCAATGCGCAGCCGCATGCCTTCCCTGTTGTTTTGTGCTTTATCCAACAGAACCAGGCGTGAACAGCTCGCTTCCCTTCCTAGAGCCGCCCTCAGCACCGCGTTGAGCACAAAGTCGTATTCTTGTTTGGAATATTGTGCCGGATCCAGTGAGAGCAGGCGAGCCTGAGCCTCGCTGCGGGATTGGAGTGTTTTCTTAAGATCCAATAAGGATTTGTAAATGATCTCTTCTCCGGGGCCTTTGGGTTTGGCAATCTCCAGTACGTCAGGATCCTGGTAAGCAACCTGGCGGATCTGCTCAAGGGCATATTTTGCGGGGTCATCCTCTTCCAGCAGGCGCAGGTATTTTCCTGGCTGCCAATCCTTTTCAGCAAACCGCATCGCGATTAGGCCTGCGCCGCCCGCTGTCAATGCCCCCGGCAGCATAGAGGCTGTTATTAATAGGGTCTCATTAATAACCTTACTGAGTTTCAACACGGTTCCAACAGTCTGGTTGCTCAGTTGAAAGAAGAAAATCAGCGGCAGGAGCGAAACGAAAGCGGCAAGCACTTGCAGCGGAAAATATTTCTGATTACCACGCGGCCAGTTCTTTTGGTGAAAATAACATACAAGCAAGACAGAAACCCCATAATAGAGAACGTACAAGGGCTCCTTCGTGAAGATGAGCGAATGCAGCAAGCCAGTGATGACGGAAAGAATCAAACTGATGTGAGGGCCCGAGAAACCAATGGAAAGAAAGACCGGAACGAGGCCCAGTAAAAAGATCACCGGCCTTGCCAGTTGACCAGTGGAGGTTATCACTGTGTCGGGGGTCAGGTGAAAGCGTGCCAGAAAACTGAGGGGTAGGATCAGAAGCAGGAAAAGCAGCGACCGCTTTAATTCGGTTTCGTCCAGGCGGTAAACCGGTTTTAACATGCGCTTTCCGACAATATAGGCACCCGTAATCACCAAAGCAGCCAAAAGCCACTTTAACCAAGACAAACCAGGCTGACGAATGATCCAATTGAATGCCGGGAACTGCGAATAAAAACCCATATTAAAGCGATTATAGCACGCTCATTTTTTGGTGGTCCCGGTCCTTCGCACATCTTTTTCACAGAGCGCTGTGACCATCGTTTCCACAACTTCTTCGGGTGTCATATTGTCGGTTTTGATAACAATTGCATCCTTAGCAATACTCATCGGGGCTATTTTTCGGGACCCATCGATGTCATCACGGTGTTTGAGGGAGCGGATGATTTCACTCAGTTCCACTTTCTTTCCTTTGGACAGCTCTTCTTTGCAGCGTCTTTCAGCACGAACCTCCAGCGAAGCTTCCAGGTAGAATTTCGCCTTTGACCTTGGCAGCACCACTGTCCCGATATCGCGTCCGATCATGACAATATTGCCTTTTCTGGCTATTTTCCGCTGCAGTTTGGTCATCGCGTTACGGACTTCCGGGTAAGCAGACACCTCAGAAACATTCTGATTAACCCTGCTGGAACGAATATCCAGTGTACGGTCTTCCCCATTGATCAGGATATCAAACAGCCTGCCATCCTCTACGGAAGGTTTCGCGAACTCCAAACGAAACGTCCTCGCCAATTCAGAAACCCCTTCTTCGTCTTCGATCGGGATTCCTGCTTCCAAAGCCGCCAATGTCACGGCACGATACATGACACCGGTATCCAGACACAGGTAGCCCATTTTTTTTGCAAGCTGGGCTCCAACCGTTGTTTTCCCGGAGGCAGCCGGCCCATCAATGGCGATGGCTGTCGGGTACTTACATGTGGTTTCAGGGTTGATTGTCATTGTTTAACCCTTTGAATGAGTCAGTTCGTATCCAAAATGTCATGGCGCTGTTTTGTACCGGCAACTGATGGTCAAGCACAGCCCGAAACAGCCGTCTTGCAGGTAAAGCGCTCCATTCAATCCATTCAGCCTGACGCAATCGCATTCCCCGAAAGGCAGTCTCCGGATTACTCAATGTCTCATTTGCAGAGATCATTACCTGGGTGGGCCGTCCCGCGAATGAATTGACGGGAGTTTTCAATGCCCATACCGCTGGCGCGTTCTCCTGTAATTCAGATTCCCATTGCAGTTCCAGTTGACTGAAAAACCCCTTTTCCTCATAGGTCTGGATTAAGGCGGTTAGTTGACTATCAGGTGAGAAGATCGGGCTGTTCACCCACTCCAGGCGGGCTTGATTCCCTGGCGCGAAGGCAGTCTGGCCTGAGAGCATCCCGAGAATAATGAAGACCGTTAAAGTTGCGGCTATACGCAAAGCCTGCGTGGAAGTTTTAATGCCCCAGCCATAAGAAATAAGAAACAGCGCTACCAAAAGCAGGAAAAAGCCTGCCGCGAGGACGAGTAAATTTGTCACATTGGGTTGGATGCCTATCGCTAAAATATGTTTGACATTCAGCCCAAAGAAAGCCAGCAGGGTCAGCAGCAGGGCTGCGGTCATCAGACTAACTTTACCAATATTCTTCCACCTCCCCTCGACTTTAGCTGTCATTGCCATACTAATATAGATTGGCATATTCAGGAAAACGAACCAACCGGAATCCTGTGCTCCCAACATGAAAAACAGCACCAAACTGACCAGGGTCCAGACCCATAAAGAGAGATCGGCCGCCCATTCCCCAAACAGGAGCATCAGCACGAATACCGGTAGCGCGTAAACGAGAACCAGGAAAAGCGGTTGCTGCGGAGAGGAAAATATTGGTCCTTTTATCTGCTCGACCCAGGCGGGTAAACTCGCCCCCAAATTGCCAAAACCAGCAGGATCAGCAAAAAATCGGCTCCCAAAGACAAACATCGCCCCCAAAAACACAGGCAATCCCTGCTTAAACATTAGCTCTTTGTTCTTGAATAGCAGAGCCGCCAATCGGTTTTTTAATTTCAAGTCCTTCTTTAACAGACCCGCTATGAGTAAAGTGAGCAAACCCGTGATCACAAACCCGATAACGTAGGCACCGGAAAGCCAGAATACCGCGAATGCGAGACCCAACCAGCTGAATTGTTTCTTTTCCCAAAAAGTCCAGCCCCACAATACACTGGCCAGTAAAAACATGGGCGTTAAGGCTGTGCGTGAAAAGTGAACCAGGGCTGGGTCTATTGCGAGCATTAAGCTGATGACCAAGGCCGTGAGATTCCCAAAACGCTGGCGTTGAGAAAAAGGCCAGGCAACCAGAAGCAGTCCAAAAATCATCGGCCAAAATCTTGCCAGCCAGTTGGCAGGGTGAAATATCTTAAAAAGTATTCCGGTCAGACCAAGGTAAACTGGTGGCACACCGCTGGTTTCTAACCCTGCTCCGGTCCAGCCGGCAGCCTCGACCGCGGCTTTCGATTCAGCAACTGTAAAAGGCAGGCTCCCCAAACCAACAATTCGAATGATAAGAGCGATAAAAAGGATTACCAGCATTGCTGTTTCGCTGTGGCTGCTTAGCCATCCATTCAGTTCGTCATGTTTTTCTTGCACACTTTTCAAGGCAGCACCTCGTAAATCTGTACCTGGGCATTACTAAAGGCGAGTTTCAAATGCGTTATGAATTTTTCGTCCGCCACCGGGTAGGTTGTTCTTTCAAATTCACCCACATAAATGTAACGAATATTGTACTTGCTGATAATCTCCTGAGCCTGCAGCCAATCCCGGGTGCTGTAAAGCGTGCGCAGGTCTGCCTGACGGGATCCGACCTCGAGATATCCGCCCCGCCACTGCCCCTCATGCCCCACCCATCCCAGGATGGAAGGCTGACCCGTAAAGGTGGAAATTCCATTGAATGTGGTGTAATCCCCACCGTCCTTATGCACTGCTTCAGCCAGAATGCCAGTTTCCTGATCCTTGAGCCAATCAATGCCGGCAGCAACATCCGGGGAGGATTGGCGTATATAACCCATACCATCCAGGCTTAAGCCAGTTGCCGGGGAGAATCCGGAGGTTTTGTTCCATGTCGCGATCACCGGGTAAACCAGGCCCATTGCCAAAGCAAACAGGGCAGGCAGGAGCAGTGCTTTGCTCCAATCTTTTTGAACGATGCTGCTCAAAAGCCACAAAAGGAATAAGCAGGGAATCAAAAGGATAAGATAGTCCAGAACTGAACTGCCCAATGGTCCAAGCTGGTTATTGAGATTCGGATATTTCGCCATGAGCGGTGGAAATGCCAGAATAATTACGATCACTGAGAGCAACAAAATACCGCTGATCAGTACCCGGTCGATGTTCTTGAACCTGGAGGCATCCATAAGCACGCAGATTCCATAGGATGCTGCCAATGACCAGAGAATCCATGCCTGAAAATAAAATTTGAAAATCGTGTTGATACGGGTTCCAAAAAAATCTCTCAGGTAGACAAACTCCGGCGCCAGAGCGATCAGCGCTCCCAGAAGAATGATCGCGCTGGCAAATACTTTTTCAATAGGCCAACGCTCATTCTCTTCCGCCGCAGAGGGGGGCAGATACTTCGGCTTGAGTAACAAACTCAACCCCAGACTGATGATGGCAAACAGCGCCAGCAGCGTCCACGGGTCTTTGAGGCGTTTGATAAGAGCTCCTCCCAAAATTTCCCCGGTCGATCCCCCGCCGATAATCGGTTGCAAGCGTTCTGAAAAAGCGGGTATCCGGAGTGCCAGGAAGGAAACACCCCAGGTAAACACAAACAGCAGGAGGAACAAAGCGGCAGTCCAAAGCGCACTTTTGAGGAGTACGGACTTGTCTTTTAATTTCACGGTTCGCCATATAAGATAGGACATCATCGGAATCAGGAAGACCCCAAACATGATCCAGAAATACCGGCCCTGGGTAAAGAATAATAAGGAAGGAACAAAGCCTCCTGCCTGTGAGGCAAAACTCAGGTAGAAAGGCAGATAGACGGCCACCGCCGCGATGCCAAGCCCTGCGCACAGGAGA
Source organism: Anaerolineaceae bacterium (assembly GCA_040772525.1). Taxonomy (GTDB): domain Bacteria; phylum Chloroflexota; class Anaerolineae; order Anaerolineales; family Anaerolineaceae; genus Mesolinea. The sequence goes on from JAXGXZ010000001.1 coordinate 2,091,409, forward strand.
ATGAATTCCCCGATCCGGCCTGCCCAGCCCAAAGCACGGTAGCGTTTCCATTCGATCGCGAAAACGATCAGCACAAGATAGAATGGGAAGTCCCAAGTGTTCATAAAAGCGATGCCGCCCAGCGTTACAACGCTCACAAGGATTGGCAATAAGCGGAATGGGATAATCTGCCCCCTGATGCGGGTGATCCCCTCCAGGCTGCCTGCCAAAACGCTCATTGCTTGTGCGATTGCCAGGAGCACAAAGGGCATCCCAAGCATGTGCGGATGAATATCCGCGAGCAAAAAAGTAAAGTTAGGGAATTCATCGATAATTTCCAGTTCATTACCCTGCGGGTTAAAATCTTTCACCGTCCTGCTGGCAGCCCACCACTGCCAACCACGCTGTGGGAACCAACTTTGATCTCCGGGGGGAGCAGTAAGATCACGAAGATTAGCTTTGCTCCAAAAATCAGAAACCTGGCTGCCATCAGCCTGAGTCTTCCAAAACAGACCGCGTGAATGCATTACATCTAAGGCGCCATGCCAATTGGCGGCAATGAGAAGCATCAATGGCGCCAGGATAGCCAGTACAAACAGACGCTTGTTCCTTTCCTGGTGTTTGCGGTTTCGGCTCTTATCTTCATTTTTCAATTTCAATAGATCAAAGAGAAGGCTATGCGAAGCGGAAGCAGTCATTCCAAAGCAAAAAGCCGAAACAAGATTGTATCCAACTGCCGGATCAACAGCGCTGACGCGGATAAGCATCGCGGACAACACGTAGCCAAAGTAATAATAGGAGATGCCATAACCTGAAAGCCAGGGGTCAATAGGCGGAAAGCTGGGAGAACGCAAAATGGCATTGATAAATGCCATTTCCATATATTTTTCAGTATGCACAATTTCCGGATTGGCAGAGCGTACCAAAGCCCAAAAAGCAAACGCCGCAAGAAAAAGAGCTTCCACCGCCGCGATCAGTTTCCAGTGTTTCTTCACCCACTCAAAAAAAAGCTGCGTCTGATCCCGCAATAACAACCACAAGTTGACGCCAAGCAGGATAAACAGAGCCGTAAACTGACTGGGAAGGTCGTTACGCAATAAATTGATTGATGCCAGCAGCCAAAACAGATACCCCCACAACAATAAACCTAAAATACGGGAAAAAGCGATGCCGCGCGAGGGCAGCCGGTTGAACAGACGCCAGGTAAGAGGCAGGTTGATAAATGCAAGGATCAGGCTGATGAAATACCAATTCAAGACATAGTTCATGGGCGGATCACCTGGTAAATGGTTGTATCCCGGTCATTGTAGACCGTATTCCAAAGTATACCTTCCAGCTGTTCAAATTTCGCCAACCCTTCCGGCGGGTAAAAGGCTTTTTCCAGTTGGCCTACAATCACGTAACCGACCTCGTACTTTTCAAGATAATGTTTGGCGACATTGGCATCTTGTGTCAGATAAAAATCGTTCACTTCTCCAACTCGGTTCCAAACCACATCATTGCGCAGGATCGAGCGCTGCTGGCGCTGATGGTAATTCCAACCTACAACGCTTGGCAACCCGGTATAGATGGTCATGCGGTTGCCCCAGCGGTATTCATAAGCCTGACCCTCCAGAATTACCGGAGTTCCGGAAATGTTGTCCTGCAGCCAGCGAATCGCCAGATAATCCTGATTAAGGTCCATCATGCGGCTCAGCTCGCCAGCGCCATCATAGAAAACAGACCCAGCCATGTAAACGGATCCATCCAGCGTGTGAGGCGCGACCAGATCCATGCGGTCTTTCATTTTCGCGAGTGTCCCCAACATTGGGAAGAGAGACGTTGCGGCGACCAAAACAATGAGCGGTATCTGGAAAAGCAGCTGAGTGCGCAGCGTCCAGCGAATCTGATTATGCCAGAGCATAATCACGCCCACACCGCAAGCCAGGGTCAGCAGGATCCAGGCCTGCAAGTAGAGTTTAAAGACAAAGTTCATCCGGCCAATATCGCCGATCAGATAAAACAACTCTACTGCCAGAGAGAGGAAAAGTCCGCTCCCTACAATAAAGAAGAGCAATCGTTTTATATCCGATTGGTCTGGAATAAGGATCAGCAGCAGTGCCCAAATACATAGCGGGAGGGCCAGGGCAACAACGCTCACTTTGGCAAGGAGCATGACGAGGTAAATTGCTGCCACTCCAGCTAAAAGCCAATTGAGCTGTTTCTTATACCCAGCTAAAAACTTGATGTCACTGACTTTGGTAACAGCCATCCATTGATAAGTTTCCCAGGCAAACCAAAAAACGATGATAAAGATAAGCAATCCCCAATGCGTCAAATAGGGTTTGATCGCGGTGTTCTCTCCTGTCCAAATACCCAGCTGGCTGTATCCTGGATGGAAATTTTGATTGAACAGCCGGTAAAGGAGCAAACTGCTCAATGCCAGAACGAGCACGGAGCCGAGCGCCGGTATCAGTTTTCCGGCTAAACCCCACCATTTACCTTTGTCTGTCCAATCGAGGCCCTGGTATTTGATGCCGGTATAGACCAGAACAACGGCTGCCAGAACAAGAAAAGTGTAGAAATCCCAGGTGTTCGTTGGTTTTAATACGCCAATTACCAAACCGCCTATCAGGGTGGTAACCAAAGCGTTTCCGAAACTCCGCCAGGAATGACCGCGCAGTATTCCCTTATTCCAAAGCACAGAGATACCCCACCCCACAGAAACGACCGTGAAGGGCATGGCAATCAGGTGCGCGTGCAGATCGGCGTACAGGAATGTGAACATGGGGAATTCAGTGATCACATCGCCGGGTATCACGCGGCTGGGAATCCAATACCAGGAGCCAGGTTCAAGCGGCATGGGTTCATGCATCAAATACATGCCTAAACCCTTTAGGAACCAAGCCGCCTGCTGCAGGGCAGTGCCATCGCGGTAATTGACCGAACCTGAGCCCATGATTTTGAAGGCTTCCTCAAAGAGCTTAAGTTCTCCCAGATTTCCCAGAAAACCCAGCAGCAGGGCAGAGGCTATTCCTGCCCAAAATGGCAGCCCAAACCATTCTTTTTTGCCCTGTTTTTCGAGCGTCCCACGGGATTTTTGACAGGCATCCATCAGATTCCAGCCCACGCTGTAACTGGCAATTATCAGCAGGGAATACCACAGAGGGAGAATGATGTTATAAGCCACTGAAGGTACAACACCCAGCAATTTAATAGGCATTCCTACGATAACCATGCCAAAGTAGTAGTAATTCAGATAACCGCCAGCGAACCAGGGGTCGTAAGCAGGAAAAGTATTGCTCTTAAGCACCGCGTTGAGATACGAAAAGTCCATTGGCTTTTCCCCGCCCTTGGATGGGTGCCATAAGTCGGGGTTTTGATAGCGCACAAAGAGCAGAAAGGCGAAAGCAACCAGCGCTAAAAATTCGATGACTAAAATCTGGCGCCATTCATTACGGAAGAATTCTGCCAATTTCCTGCGTGTAAGGATGGCTGCCAGCAATCCAAAACCAACCAGACCAATCAACAGGTTGGTTAAAAGGGCTCGGGTAACAGAAATTCCGCTGCTGCCGGCTGTAAACGCCAGCCAAGCAAAAAGCAGTAATCCCACCAGTCGTGAGAAGGCATAGCCCTGATCCCGCAAGCCGGAAAAAGCTAATCTTACAATCGGGAAACAAGCCAGCCCCAACAGTGTCGTCAGGGTATAGAAGGCGAGAACCGCCAGGATTTGATTCTGATTGAGCCGTGAATCCCGATCAAACAGGTCCGACCAGCTTCCGCTTCTCTGCTGCTCATTCCACGTTTCTCCATCCAGCATCAGGCGGTCCGCAGGTGTTCTTTGGCCAGCCTTGAGATCATCTGCCTGCCTGGGCGTCACCTGGACTGCCTGACTCAGGTCTACCGCTTCAAGTATTGCTCGAACCTTCGAATTTTCGTAGTCCTGGGATTTACGAAAAACCAATGTTTTCGGATGATCATAGACTGAAAATGCTTCTTCGGCAAACTGGTCATTGAACTCGAACGCACCAATCCGGGGATACGAGGTATTTGCATGAATAAGCTCAAAACCAAGTTTTCCCGCAAACATATCGGGTTCAGCACGGTTGTAACACGAGACGATGTCCAGGTTTTCCGGGCAGCCCATCAGGGCACGGTAGTAAGCAGAGGTGAGCGGATAGCGTTCTGGCACTCGGGTAGTGGTGCCCCACTGACGGTTAGAACTGATCACCACATAATCCGACTGGTCCAACACATTCAGAAATCGGTTCAACTTGCTTTGGTCATCAGGCCAATACATTTCCAGGTTTAGGTCTGAACGGTAGAGCCCGCCATCATTACCAAAGGGTACAAATCCGTCCATATACAACGGGAGCGCGTCATCCCAGCTAGATTCCTGGGCAAGACCCGCGGGGTACACTGCCAACCGGCCATCCCCACTCAGCAAGCGCAGGTCCACATGGATCACCTGAGGCTGTGTGAGTACAAGCGGACTTTCCAGTTCGATTTCATAACCCACGCCTTTACCGAACCCTGCCTCCTGAAAAGTGCTCCGGATCATGCCGCGGGTGCTGTTATTCACCCCCTCGCCGGACGTATTTAATGTCACTTCCAGTTCCTTTATTGATGGATCCTGATTAAGATCCAGTACAAAGGGTAAGGTGATTTTTTTGAATTCACCCATCCGGTTGACCATTACATCAATGGCAATGGATTTCTCGCTTGTGATCGTTTCCATAATCGGGTTAAGCGTTCGGTCTTCGGATACGAAGTTATTCTCGATATTGACGACCGGATTGCCTTTGAGATTAACCGGAACTTTGGATTCTTCCAGGATTAACTCAAATTGATAGGTCTTGCCGCCATTGAGGGTTAATGGAGGAAGAAAATCGAAGGAAAGCGTCGTTGAGAGGGGATCCTGCACGGTCATGGCAGCCAGGTTGATGCGCATCGTTTCAACCAGAGGCTGTCTGGGCTCGTCCGTTCGATAAACATTTAGCGCGATAACCGGCTGTGTATCGTCCGGCTGAATCTGTATGATAGTGGGCAGGGTCAACCGGATCAGGCTCGCGCTGCGGTCAGGGGTGAAGAGAATTGGGTACGGCTCCCCGGGCTGCAGTAAGTCGCCAGCGCGATATGGCAGGGGATAAGCGTCCGTTCCATCTTTGCTGATCAGGTTAAACGGACCTGGAACATTCTGATAGATCCAGCGGGATGTTTCTACCCGTGTATGCGGCTGCGTGTATATGCGCGTAAAGGCAAAAGCCCACAGGGCACTGCCAAGCACGGTCAGTATCAGTGCGCTGACACCTAACACACGGGCGGTCTTTCCAGATAGATTTAACTTCCAGACTTTTAGACCTTCAGAAGCAGCAATGAGTCTCAGAATGCCCCATGCAGCAATTACCGCAAGAATCGGGTAGAGAAGAAGCAGGTAGCGCATGGCTTTCACCCACGCCAATCCCTGCCAGAGAAAGTAGAGGAGGCTCCAAACCCAGATTGGAGCAAATTGGAGCTCTCTTCTGCGCCCCAGGGTATAGCCCATTCCGACAAAGCACAAAACCGCTGAAATGCCCAACGGCAACCCCAGACCCCACAAAACGAGGTTTTTCAGGGAGAAAAAATCATTGCGGCGGGCCCACTGCAGTGCGGGTGGAAAGTCCACATTCCCGCTGCTTTGGGCTTTCAGGCTTTTGAGGCTGTTGAGCCAGTTTTCATTCAGCGAGAGCCCGAAAAATCCGGGACCATTAAAAGAATATGGCTGACAAATTCTAAAGGCAATGAAACTGATTAGCGCTGTAAGGACCGCTGTGATGATGCTTGTTCGTAAAACAGCATCCTTGTCTTCAGCCTCAGCACGGTACCATCTGATTACTTCCGTGAATGGAAGGAGTAAAGCCAGAGAGATGGCATTAATTTTAGATGCCGTTGCCATCCCCAGGCTGACACCAAAGAGCAGATACGGCCAAAGTCTTTTAAATTTAAACTGCCGCCAGGGAGATGCTTCACCCTGCCCGTCCGTTGGCTGCCCCAGAATAATTAACGAAGCCAGCACCACCAACATACCGAATGTGTTCGTGAAGCTGTCCACTGTCATGAAATGAGATTGTTGAATGGGCAGCACAGCGAAGGCATAGAAAGCACTGGCAAGTAAACCGAGTTTCGAGCCAGAAAGTTTATATCCAATCAAGAAGACCAAAACGATGGTAAGCACATCCATGAATGCGGAAAGGTTTCTTCCTACCAGCGTGATCGGATCATAGCCAACTTGACCAGTCCACTCTCCCACAAAGCGGATAATGAAAATGGGAAGCGTTCCATAGACAAAAAAGTCAAAGCCGTTATTCTTAGGGTTCAAAGTGGACCTGGCTGTATCAAAATAGCTGATGCCCGGCGGATTAGGTCTGATACGGCTTTCCACATCAGAGAGAAATCGCTCATCCGGGTGCAAGTGCCTGCTTTCGTCCCAATTCGTGCCAATCGTGCGGAAATAGGTACCTGACAGAATAATCCCAAGCAGAAGCACCAAAATCAGGGCTGTCTGCCCGGTTCTTTTCGTTCTAGCGTTCCTGACGTTTTGTTTCTGCATCACTCGTTTAAACTCCCGCGCCAGGCAAAAAGATAGCCGATATTGGAATGAACCGGGTTTTCCGTCCGTCTCACCTTGTAGCCTTTAGCTTCAAAAAAAGCGTGTAAAACCGCGTGGTTCCTCTCATTGTCCAGGTCATGGTACTCCATAATCACCCGGTCTATTTTGGCAAGAATTTCGGTGCCGGTATTAAGCAAAATAGGATATTCTGCCCCTTCACAATCCATCTTCAGGAGGTCAACTTTTCCCCTGACGTAGTCTTCCACCACGTCACCCAAAGTGACTGTCTCAAAACTTTCCTGCTGAGCAGCGGACGAATCGTTTTCAACCGTTTGAGCTTGTAATGGTTCGCCCTGGGGTGAACTTAACTGCATTCGGCCGGCATTGCTCCATACTCCCAAGGGATATGAGTCTACGTTGTTGATGCCATTTCGGCGCATATTCTCACGTAAAATGCTGAGCGATTCCGGATTGGGTTCAAAAGCGAAAACCTTGCCAGCGATCGAGGCGACTTCCAGCGGGAATTCCCCGATTGCCGCGCCGATATCAACAACAATCCAACCAGGCTGCACTTCACAGCCGTATTTCTGGTATAAGCGGTCCAGGAGCGTTTCTTTCACCGACCAGGCATCCATTTTTCCGCGAACCTGCACCTCAAGTTTGGGGGTTTTGAGCCTGAGCAGCATAGGAGATCCCTTTCCACGCTGCAGGAAAAGCCTGATCACCTCCGTCCAGTTTTTTATGCCGCCAAGAAGGGTAAAGATGGATTTGAAGTAATACAGCTGTTTTCGCATCAGATGTCTGCTTTCCTTGTGGCGATATAAAAAGTGCAGGAACCTTCTTCAGAAATGGAGTGCTCCAGAAGCTTTCTTGCCATCTCCCAGGGGATAAACGGATTCTTGCGCGAAGGAAACAGAATCCATTTATTGAACAACTTTTTCCAGAGCAGATTGGGCAAACCCCACAGATGCCCGTGTTCAAGTTTGTGCAGCGCCCATTTGGGAAAGTAATTAAAACACTCCACCGGACCGAAACCAGCGTTCTGCAGCTTTTCCTTCCAGACTTCAGAGCTTTCCAGGTGCTGGTGTCTGGCGATGCGGTTGAAGAAGCGGCCATAAGTCCTGGCTAAGGGTCGTATCCCTAATTTTTCAAAGAAACTTATCCCCCACAGATCCGTTTTAAACCGATCGTTCGGCACGGCAAAGTAAAATTTTGCGCTTGGCTTAAGCACCCTTGCCACGTCTTTCAAAACCGGTTCCAGATCCATCACGTGTTCCAGGACGGAATTGCTGACCGCGCTGGCAAAACAGGCTTCCGGGAACGGCAAACTTGCGCCTTCTGCCTGTAAAAGCAGGGGATAAACCCGCAGCCCGCGCGCTTCGTTAATGGGTGCGAACCAAGGGTCAATGCCAATAATCTCTTTATCTTTAAATGCAGCCGAGGCAAAATGCCCATCTCCGGCGCCAATATCGATAATTGGTTCTGCCAATTCCTCTTTTGCATAGAATGAGTGCTCAACCGCCCTCAGCATCCCCCGGAACCAGGGCAGAGAAAAGAGGTGCTGGTCGCAAATCTCGTCCAACTGTTTTTTGTCTATCAGTTCAGGCATTCATCACCTGTTTAAATAGTTTTTCATACTCAGAAGCGACGTTTTCTTGTCTGAATCGTTCCAGGTATGTTCGGGGAACCTGTTTTTCTCCCCGCGTCATTTCCAACTCGGCCAGGATGGCATCCGCGAGAGCCTCTGAGTCGCGCGGGGGCACAAGCCTGCCTAACCCTGTCTGGAGAACTGGCTGGCGCACACCCGGCAGATCTGTTGCGATTATCGACGTGCCCTGAGCCAAAGCCTCGACCTGAACAATGCCGAAGGATTCAGTGGCATTGTAACTGCTGAAGATGAAAAGGTCACAAGCCCTGAAGAAAGCGCTGAAGGATTCATCGTCCAGAAAACCGAGATTTCTCCAGCGGTCTCCCAACGGAACAATCTCACCTTCGAGCCTCTTTTGATAATCTTCTTCTCCGATGACGCCCTGCCACTTTCCCGCGTGGACGACTACAGTCTTTGGATATTTTTTCAGAATCGATGGCAGAGCACGCGCAAGGTATTCGTACCCTTTTTCCGATGCAACCCGACCGGCAAGGCCGAGTAAAACTGCATCCGGTGCTAATTGATGCTCTTCCCTGAAAGCATTGCCATCCTTTAGCAACATCGCGTTTTGAGTCACTGGTGTGCAGATTTCCATTGTCTTTTCGAGGTAAGTTTTCAGGTCTGGCGAGTTTTGGGCATAATCCATTGTGTTTTGCACAATTGCCTTCGCCCTGTGGAGCGTGTAACGGCTTAATTTCCGCGTAACAAATCCCGCAAGTTTGTTAAGTGCCCCTCCCTGCATCACCAAGTCACAATGGTAGGTCACGACGACATGTTTCCGCTGTCTTTTTGCCAATCCAGCCAGTAAAGCTGATTCGAACTGGGGTAAGTGCAGATTAACAACATCCGCCCAGGCAATCCACTTCTTTGCCCGATTGGGGAGATCCGCCATCAGCACACCTTTTGAGAGACGCACTGAAACGGGCACGCGTACCACCCGAATTCCCTCCATTTCTTCTGTCAGCGGCAAACCCTTTTGGTATTGTGAGGTTAAGACGCACACTTCGTGCCCCAACAAAACTAGGCCCGCAGCCAATCTGTGAGCATAAAACGATAAGCCGCTGCTATAGGGTGAGAAATAAGTAAGCGAGATCAGGACCTTCATGCTTCTCCACCATCAGTACGCCTTGTCGCACGTTTGATTAAATCATTCAGGTTTCCGCCCAGAATGTATACGCCTGCCAGACCCAGGCCGCTCGACAGAACCACCTGTGACACATGCAGGATCAATGCGATGGTCAGCGCCGCGCCGGCATCCACGCCCAGCAAACTATAGGCGGAAACCGTCGCAGCTTCATAGACACCTATCCCTGCAGGGGCGGATGGCAATGCCATCACAAAGGCACTGGCTGAAATGGCAAATGCAGTCCACCACCAAGACGCTCTCGGGATAAGTGCCTGCTGCAGCATGTGCATTTCTGCCATGGCAAAAAACCAGCTGATCATTAACGCCCCAAAACCAAATAAAAAACGGGAGGGTTGGCGGAATAATGAAAAGCTTTCCAAAAGGTTAAGCAATTTTGGAAAGATTTTTTCTTGTAACAAGGTGTTCTGAGGCACAACCTTCTTCAATGTTTGATCGATTTTCTCAAGATGGGCAGAGGCAACAGCCGCAGTAATCATGAACAGAAAGGTCAGTCCAAAGGCAATCAAGGCGGCCAATCGCAATTGTTCGTTTTTGACTACCCATGGGAGTGTCAGTAGAAAAAATGAAGCGGCTAAAAAGACGTCCCAAACCCGCTCAGTGATCACAGCGCCAAAGATTTCCATAAAGCGTCCGCGGTCTTTCCCTTCCCCGGTCAAAAGCAGGGAACGCCCGATTTCACCAATTCTGAAAGGCAGAACGTTGTTTAACAAATATCCCGCGTTCATCGAAAAAAAAGCAGCTTTAAATGAAAAGTTGGTGCCTAAAATTATCTTCAAACTCAGAGCTCTGAAAAGCTGTCCGATAACGAAAAAAAACAACATTTTTACAATCGTTCCCGATTCAAGTTTGCTAAAGGCAACGGAAAGTTGTTCGCTATTTATCTGCCGGTAAACAAACAAAATACCCGCCAGACTAATCAGAAACGGAATTAACCAGCGCAGCAGTTTGAACTGCTTTTTATTCTTATCCCCGGAGGGCATTATTTCTCCAATTTCAGAATAGCCATAAATGCTTCTTGCGGTACCTCAACGCTTCCCACCATCTTCATGCGTTTTTTCCCTTTTTTCTGCTTTTCGAGCAGTTTTTTCTTGCGTGTGATATCGCCGCCATAACATTTAGCCAGCACGTCCTTGCGCAGTGCTTTAACATTCGCGCGCGAGATGATGCGGCCTTCCGAAGCAGCTTGGATAGGAATCACAAACATCTGCTGCGGGATGATCGATTTCAACTTGGAAACCATCGCCTGGCCTTTATGATAGGCATCATCCTTATGGACAATGGCGGTTAGCGCGTCTACCTTTTCCTCGTTCAGGAGGAATTCCAACTTCACCAGATTACCAGCGCGGTATTCCAGAAAATGATAATCCATAGAGGCATAACCACGCGTTCCGGACTTTAATAAATCGAAGAAGTCAACAATGATCTCCGATAAGGGAATTTCAAAATTAAGCTGCACACGGTTAGAAGCCGGATATTCTTCGCTGACATAAACCCCGTGTTTTTTCTTGACCAATTCCATGACCACACCGTAATAATCCGTCGGTGTCAGGATTTCAAGTGCCATCCAGGGTTCATAAATTTCCGCTACATTTCCCTCATCTGGTAAATCCGCCGGGGAATCGATAATGATCATTTCGCCAGTTTTTAACTTCACTTCATACTCCACCGTGGGAGCAGTAAAGACGACGTTCATATCATATTCTCGTTCCAAACGTTCCTGGATAATTTCCATATGGAACAGACCAAGAAATCCGCAACGGAAACCAAAATTCAATGCCTCTGAGGATTCCGGCTCGTAAATCAGCGATGCGTCGTTTAATTGGAGTTTTTCCAACGCATCCTTGAGATCTGCGTAGTCTTCGCCATCCACCGGGTAAACACCGGCATACACCATGGGCTTTGCCTGCCTGTAACCGGGCAGTGAAACGTCTGCTGGTTTTGCTGCCAGCGTGATTGTGTCTCCCACCCGGCAGTCTGAAACTGTTTTTAGGCCTGTGGCCAAATAACCCACATCACCCGCTTCCAGGCGCGAAACTGGTGTCATAAGCGGCGAGAAGACACCCAACTCTACTGGCTGCACCTTGATGCCATTAGCCATCATCATTATCTTTTCGCCGCTGTTTACCGCTCCGTCGAAAACACGTACATAGGCGATTACACCCTTGTAGGAGTCATAATGGGAGTCAAAGATCAGGGCTCGCAGGGGTTTTTCAACATCCCGCTGCGGGGGAGGAACTTTCTCGGCGACCGCCTTCAGCACTAAGTCGACATTTTCACCCGTCTTTGCACTGATTGGAATGATCTCATCTTCATCCACGCCGAGGAGCGCCACCAGGTCTTTTTTAACTTCCTCCACCATGGCAGAGTTGAGATCCACTTTATTGAGCACAGGAATGATTACAAGGTTTGCGTCTAAAGCGAGGTAGAGATTAGCAAGCGTTTGAGCCTGGATGCCCTGCGTGGCATCCACCACTAACACAGCTCCCTCACAGGCATACAGAGCGCGGCTGACCTCGTAATTGAAGTCCACATGCCCAGGGGTATCAATGAGGTTAAACTCGTATGTTTCACCCTGTGGTTCCGTGTAAACCATTCGCACAGCCGAGGCTTTGATCGTTACACCCTTTTCACGCTCAAGGTCCATACTGTCAAGTACCTGCTCGGTCATCTCACGGTCAGAAATAGTTCCGGTCATCTGAAGCATACGGTCTGCGAGTGTGGATTTACCGTGGTCCACATGCGCGATGATACAAAAGTTACGAATTCTTTCCATAATCGTTCTGAGTATAATCGATTCTGACAGAGGAAACGAACGCTCAAATACGGCCGTGGGTGTGAACAGCAGCAAATCATTGTGCAGCCTGGCTATGATAATATTGTTAACATGAACATGTCTCAAGCAATTTTAGAGTCCTTGCGCCCCAAACAATGGCCGAAGAATATAGTAATCTTTGCCGGTCTGATCTTCGACGGTCAGCTCACGCATCCTGAACCATTTCTCAGAGTACTCCTGGCTGTCATTATCTTCTGTCTTATCTCGGGCGTGACTTATTTAATCAATGATCTCCTCGATCTCGAAGCTGACCGGATGCACCCAGTTAAACGCAATCGCGCACTTGCCTCGGGAAGAATCTCAAAAAAAACAGTATTAATCCTCATCGCAATCTTTGTACTAATCAGCTTCCCGCTTGCCTTTTTGCTCTCCCCCATGTTCGGGTTCATCTGTGTAGCTTACACCCTGCTGATGCTGGCATACTCCAAATTCCTCAAGAACTTAATTATTATTGATGTTATTGTTCTGGCTTTAGGTTTCATCTTACGCGTTGCGGCTGGTATCACCGTCATTAAAGTGGAGTATTTTTCGCCCTGGCTTTTCGTGCTAACCACACTCCTGGCCTTATTCCTTGGGTTTGGTAAGCGGCTCTCCGAACTAAAACTGTTGCAAGGTTCAGCAGGTCAGCATCGCAAAGTCTTGGAAGGCTATTCCATCCCTCTCCTCAACCAATACCTGAATATCCTCCTCGGCGGTATTCTGATCACCTATGCCTTCTATACCTTTTGGGCACACCCCTCTGGAAATAATTATGCCATGATGGCAACAATCCCCTTCGTGGTTTATGGCCTTTTCCGCTACCTTTACATCCTGCATACTGGAACGCAAGGTGCCACCCCTGAGGAGGTGTTACTGAAAGACCACCCGCTTCAAATATCTATTTTGCTGTGGGGTTTAACTGCCATTATAGTGATCTACTTCTTCCTGTGAGACTGCCATGCCGCTCATTTCTGCTCAAGCCTGTGCCAAAACAATTCTGACCGGTGAACACGCTGTTGTTTACGGGCAGCCAGCGCTGGCAATCCCGGTTGCCTCCCTGCGGACCAGGGCTGTCTGTGAACCGCTGATTGGTTTACCCTCCGGTACTTTTGAAGTCTCTGCTCCCTCCCTTGAGACTGAAACAAAGCTGGAACTCCTGGAACCGACCCATCCTATCCGCCACAGCGTGGATGTTCTCCTCTCTCACTTGGGAATAGGCGGCCTACCCACACTACGACTGCGGATCAGCTCAACCATTCCGCCTTATTCTGGTCTGGGTTCCAGTGCTTCCCTGGCCGTTGCTGTCATCAAATCGCTTTCCGGGTTTCTTGGCGCCAGACTTCCTTTGGAAACCATCAATGATCTGGCCTATCAGGTGGAAAAGACCAATCATGGCAACCCGTCCGGCATCGACAACTCGGTAATTACATACGAGACTCCTATTCTCTACCAAAAAGGCCAGCCCTTGCAGCCCCTGGAAGTGAGTGGGGATTACGGGTTCTTTCTGGCAGATACCGGCATCCGTAAATCTACAGCCCAGACAGTTGCGCATGTGGCAAAAATCAGACAGGCAGATGAAAAAGGAATAGACGCTGTCTTGAAATCCATCGGTACCTGTTCCAAACAGGCAGTTAAAGCCCTCAAAGCCGGAGATGAAGTTCTGTTAGCAGAAGCGATGAATACAAACCAGGAACTGCTGCGTTCACTCGGGCTGTCCTCTCCTGAGATTGAAACACTTATCAGCTGCGCACTTTCTTCAGGAGCACTGGCTGCCAAGCTGACAGGCGGCGGCAGGGGCGGCTTTGTGCTTATTCTGGTTCAAACAACCGGTGCCGCAGAGGTTAAGCGAGCGCTCAGCCTATGCACCGCGCATCAAATCTTTGCACTGACCATCAAAGGCCAAAAATGAATGAGACCAATCCGAACCTGATCTTTATTAAACTTGGCGGCTCCCTGATTACTGATAAGACGATCCCCAGAAAAGCAGATCTTGCGCGAATTCGGGCTCTGGCAGCTGAGATTAAGCATATTCACCAATCACGCCCCAATCTGCGTATGATCCTTGGGCATGGCTCCGGCTCTTTTGGGCATATGGAAGCTCACAAATACGGCACGGTACAAGGCGTTAGAAGCCCTGAAGAGTGGCAGGGTTTTCAAAAGGTCTGGTCTGCGGCACATGAATTGAATCAGATTGTACTTTCAGAACTGCTTGATGCAGGTTTACCCGTCGTGAACTTTCCGCCATCTGCCACAGTCACTTTAGCCAATCATTCAGTCACGGTTTGGAATCTTGAGCCTATGCAAGCCTGCCTCGATCACGGTCTCATCCCTCTGGTTTTTGGTGATGTGGTCACCGACCGTGTCATTGGGGGGACCATTCTTTCCACAGAAGAGCTCTTCTGCCATCTGGCGCTTCATTTCAAGCCTGCCAAGGTGTTGATCGCCGGTTTGGAACGGGGTGTCTATCAGGATTATCCTGCCAACACAGAAATAGTAACAGAAATCAGGGCAGGAGACGCGCTCAGGACAAATCTGGGCAGCTCGCAAGCTGTTGATGTAACCGGCGGCATGTTGAGCAAGGTGTTGCTCCTGAGCAGGATGGCCAGCCAGGTTCCGGGTTTGCAAGCCCGGATCTTCTCCGGCGATCCGGCAGGCAATCTGACTGACTTTTTGGATGGCCGCCCATTGGGCACCTGTATCTCCCTTTAGAAATCTCAGCTCAGAACCGCTATAATGGAACCACGAGGTAAACAATGATCTATACACGCCAACAATTGGAGGAATTTGAAAACCAGCAGCTTGCGCCGTACGGTATTCGCAGCCGTGACTCGAAAGGCCGTAAGTATCCGGAGGAAGAAGCCGACTTTCGGACACGTTTCCAGCGCGACCGTGAACGGGTGCTCCACACTACCGCATTCCGCCGGCTGGAATACAAAACACAGGTTTTTATCAATCATGAAGGCGATTATTACCGCACCCGTTTAACCCACTCACTTGAAGTGGCTCAGATCGGCCGCTCCGTTGCACGCACACTCGGAGCAAACGAAGACCTCGTGGAGACCATCTGCCTTGCTCACGACCTTGGTCATCCGCCTTTCGGACACTCCGGTGAGGCAGCTTTGGCAAAACTAATGAAGGAGCATGGGGGCTTCAACCACAATACCCAATCCGTGCGCATCGTGACCGAACTCGAAAACCGTTACCCAGACTTTCCCGGATTGAATTTGAGTTGGGAAGTGCTGGAAGGTATGGTCAAACACGAAACCGATTACGACATCTCAGATGCCAAGGAGTATGATCCGGAGCTGCGTGGACACCTGGAAGCCCAAATCGCCAATGTAGCCGATGAATTGGCATATACAGCGCATGATTTGGATGATGGCTTGCGCTCAGGCATGATCGAACCCAATCAATTGGATGGCATTGCCATTTGGGAGATCGTGAATGAGAGTATCGGGCGCAGAAAATCCGATTCCCTTGATGAACTCTCGCGGCATCAGATCATCCGTCGTCTGATCGGTTTCGAAACCATTGACCTCATTCAGTCCATTGACCGGTATCTTCGCAAGAGCATGGTCAAATCACCGCTTGAATTACAAAAATTGCCTTATAACGTAGTTGGATTCAGCGAGGACATGTACCGGCGCAACCGCGAACTGAAAGATTTTCTTTTTAACAATCTTTACCGGCACTACCGCGTGGTGCGTATGGCAAACAAAGCGGAGACAATTGTGTCCGACCTCTTTAAAGCCTATCATTCCACTCCTGCGATGCTGCCGGAGAGCGTACGCCGTCAGGCACAGAATCAGGAGCTGGAACGCGTCATTTGCGACTATATTGCCGGAATGACCGATCGTTTTGCCATTGATGAACATAAGCGTCTTTTTGACGTTGACTTTTTAACTTAAGAAGGACAAATGAACGAACCTATTTATTTGACACAAACTGGCAAAGTCCAGATTGAAGAAGAATTGAAAAAATTAACCGGTCCGGATCGGGCAGCCATAGCTCTGCGTCTCAAACATGCCATCGAGATGGGCGATCTATCCGAGAACGCGGATTACAAAGCTGCCAAAGAAGATCAAGGTTTCCTGGAAGGACGCATCCAGGAATTGGAAACCATCCTGCTCAATGCAGTATTAATTGACGAGGCAGACCTGGAACCCGGAGTGGTACAGATCGGAAAGTTGGTTACTATTCAGGAGGAAGGCGAAGCTGAGGAAACTTACGAGATCGTTGGAGCTACTGAAGCCAACCCCCGCGAAAGAAAAATCTCCTACGAATCTCCTATCGGTTCCGCTCTGATTGGCAAACAAAAAGGGGAAATTGCCGAGGTAATCCTGCCAAACGGCAGCACAATTCTCTTCAAAATTCTAAAGGTCACAAAAGCATAAATCGCTAAGAAACATAACGACCTGAGAAGAATCTCAGGTCGTTTTTATTGCAGGGTTTTACTACTTGCGCGCGATAGAAAGTTCCATGGTCAGGCGTTGGAAGTAACTGTTCTCCGGCATCGGGCCTCCGCCATAACTCACGTCCACCATGCGCCCTTCCAATCGGAGAGTCGCGGTCTCAAGCAAGATAATCTTGCCAGGCGCGGCCAGTACTGGTTCGCCCTTCATTTCCAGGCGTTGGCGTAAATTTGGATCGTTAAATGTGTGTTCGCTCATCAAAACCTTGGTAACCGTCTGTACGTCGTTTTTGTCAAACAGCCAGACCTCAAACGCAGACATTTTTTTCGGTTCGCCTACACCAATGATGTCTGAAATGCTTACGCCGCATTCGCCCAGAAACTCACCATTGGGTGCATCAAAGGTGAAGGACTCATCATAGAGATCATCACCAAACATATAGGTTGTCATGAATTGCGCCAGAGGTTTGGCATCATTAGGTGTTCCGTTTTGTTTAGGTTTTGAAAACCAATTGGTCGCGGAAGGCGGAATAGTGGCAACATTGTCTGAAGATGGTTCATTCGCGGGGTAATTGGAACGTGTCGGGACCGCGTGCGGTTGAGCAGGTGAACCGGTGTACATATACTGGGACTGCTTGGTCTGGCGCATGGGCACAATCGCAGGGTTGCGGTTGACCGGACCCATATCTTCCAGTGGCTTTCCTCCTTCGCCTCCGCGGTTTTTGAAGTAGAAAAAATAGGCTAACGCTCCGCCTACCACCAATATCCCCAGGAGGATGAATCCAAGTTTGAGTAGACCACCTTTTTCATTTTCCGGGCCCGGTTTGGGAGCCACAGTGGCTATACCTGGTATTTGAGTTGCGGTATTAATGGGTCCCGGTTCATCTGCAGATGCGACAGATTTACCAGTCATTGCCTGGGTAAACCTAGCAATCTGCTCCGCACCCAGAAAACCGGGGTTGGCAGTGAGTTCCTTAAGCGTGGATGAAGCTTTGGAGCCTAATTCGTTGTACATTTGAGCAGCTTTAACGGCATCATTATTGAGGCTGTAGGTTGTGATCACACTGCGGAGGTAGTCCACGCGCAAGTCCGGTCGAAGGTTCTCGGCAGAGGCGTCCGACCAGGTGACCGGCCAGATTCCCCATCCGATAATTAATCCAAGCACCAACCCGCCAATCGCAGCCGCGACGGCAAGATACCTGGGCTCCTTCAATTTTTCTTTTAGAACTGCCAGAAAATTGTCCATACCTGCACCTCTTGATGTCTCGTCTTTTGTCATCAATTAAGGTGCAGGTTTTATACCAAATCAGACGTTTTGGTTGACTTCCTCGGCCTCAATCGGGCTTACATTTCCACAAGCCAGACATTTGGATTGACGCTTGCTGGTTTCTACGAGCGTGCCCCCGCAATTACTGCAAGGTTCTTTAAGAGGCTTGTTGAAGGCAATAAAATCGCAATCCGGGAAGCGTGAACACCCATAGAAGGGTTTGCCACTCTTACCTTTTCTCTTAACGATCTTCCCTTCACGGCATTTGGGACATTCAATACCCAGTGTCTCCAGGTAAGGTTCCGTGTATCTGCATGCGGGGAAGTTGCTGCAACTGATAAATTTGCCATAGCGTCCCTCACGAAGCACAAGGTCATGCCCGCATTCCGGACAAGATCTCCCGATTTTCTTTGGTTCAATCCGCGTTTTTGGCATATTTTCCTGCGCGTTGGCAAGCAATTTTTCAAAAGGTGTGTAGAAATCCTGGATAACATCTATCCACCCCAGTTTTCCTGACGCGATCTCATCCAGGCGATCTTCCATATCAGAGGTAAAGCCAATATCAACGATGCTCGGGAAAAACTCAACCAATTTGTCATTGACGATGAAGCCAATTTCAGTAGGATGCAAGCTCTTTTGTTTCCTCACCACATATCCACGATCCTGAATGGTGGAGAGAATGGGCGCGTAAGTGGATGGACGCCCAATTTTGTTTTCCTCAAGCACCGCAATCAGGGAAGCTTCCGAATATCTGGGCGGAGGTTGGGTGAAGAGCTGCTGTGATTCCAAGTCTCTTAATATCTGGACTTGTTTTTCCTTCATAATATCCAAAGGCAGGATAGTTTGCTCCTCTGAATCTCCGTTGCCATCATCAACACTTTCTTCATAAAGCGCTTTAAAACCAGGGAAGACCACCACAGTGCTGCCCGCTCTCAGTAAATATTTATTTTGAGTTGAAGTACCAAGGATATCGACGGTAGTAATTTCCAGTTTGGCAGGAGACATCTGGGATGCAACAAAACGCTGCCAGATCAGTTTATAGAGCCTGTACTGCTCGGGAGAGAGAAAAGATTGGATCTTTTCCGGAACCAGATTCACGGATGTCGGACGGATAGCCTCATGTGCTTCCTGGGCGGATTTGGCACGCGTGCGATAAGTCGGCACACTGGCTGGAACGTATTCATCACCGTAAGAGGTGCGTACATATCGGCGAGCCTCATCCACTGCCTGTTTTGAAACATGCACGGAATCAGTACGCATGTAGGTAATCAAACCAGTGACTTCACCGTTCCCGAGATCAATACCCTCATAGAGCTGCTGAGCGATCATCATGGTACGTCTGCTCAGAAAGCCCAGCTTGCGCGAAGCTTCCTGCTGCAGGGTGCTGGTGATAAAGGGGGCAGCCGGTTTGACTGTGCGCGGCCTTTTTTGGATGGAATTAATTTTGTAAACTGCAGCTCGCAGATCTTCAAGCGTTGACTCTGCTGCGGTAAGATTTGGCAGCTGAAATTCCTCGCTATTGATCCGTATCAATTTGGCCTTATAAGTTCTCTCGCTACCCTGTGGGGAAAGTATGGCATGGATAACCCAATATTCCACAGGAACAAAGGCCTGGATCTCCCGTTCTCTTTCGACGATCAACCGCAGGGCAACCGACTGCACTCTGCCGGCAGAAAGTCCATTTTTAACACGTGCCCATAGGATTGGGCTGATCTTAAAGCCAACCAGGCGGTCGAGAATTCTGCGTGCCTGTTGAGCATCCACAAGATCCATATCCAGCTCCCTAGGATGCTGGAAAGCGTCTTCAACTGCGTCACGCGTGATCTCGTGAAAAACCACTCGTTGTGTTTTTTCGGATGGTATTTCAGCAGACTCACGGATATGCCAGGCAATCGACTCACCCTCACGATCCGGGTCTGTAGCCAGATAAACAGTTTTACTGCGCTCAGCTTGGCGGCCGATCTCTTTTACAATTTCCCTTTTCTCATTATCCACGCGATAGCGCGGGGCAAAGTTATTTTCCACGTCCACGCTTAGTTGGCTTTTTACCAAATCGCGTACATGACCTACCGAGGCCATCACGCGGTATTCATCTCCAAGGAATTTTCCTACTGTGCGTGCCTTGGCAGGTGATTCCACGATGACGAGATCCTTCCCCTTGCCGATCACAATTGGTTTAATGGCTGTTCGCGATGTGCTGTTTCTGCGTCCATTACGGGCTGAAGACTTTTTTTTATCCCCTGATTTACTTTTCTTACCTGCTGCTTTAGCTTTCTTTTCCGGTTTAATAATTTCAGGTTTTGGCAGAGAATCATGCTCCGGCGTGTGCCCCATTCTTGCCAATTTACCCCCGCAGACAACACAGATCCCCCGCGTAATTGGTCCTCCGGTTGCGGTGAAACCTGCCACAGGTGACTGCATTTCTCTCTTTTCTTTACATTTCAAACAATAAGTTTCCACAAATAACCTCAAAATAAAATTTTCCCACAGGGGAAAAGCGCAGATATCATACCATAGTCAAAAAAATGTCAAGAATGGGTAATTATGGAAAGTTAGAAGGTCCAATCCTTTACAGATCGGTATTCCATTCCCCCACTGCGTTCCACCAAACTTTTCAATTCCATCATCGTCAAAGCCACACTCAGTTTTTCTATTGGAAGATCCAACTTTTCACATAATTCATCAATATGGATCTCACCCTCATTCAAAGCGATAAGAATTCGGCGCTCAAGAGGTTCCAGCTGGGGTGTCTCACTAATTCCTTCTTTTTTCTGAGGTCTGGATGGCAAGTTGAGGCTCTCGAGGACGACCTTCGGGTTGGTCATGGGGGTCGCCCCTGCAAATAACAAATTGTTTGTGCCCTTGCTCATAGGTGCAAGCACCGATCCGGGAACGGCAAATACCTCCCTCCCTTGTTCCAAACTGAATTTGGCTGTAATCAGAGCCCCGCTCCGCTCGCCTGCTTCAATGACCACTGTTCCGCGAGAAAGACCTGAAATGATCCGGTTACGCGGCGGAAAATTAACCGCGTCTGGTTTGGTTCCCGGAGCATAATCGCTCATAATCGCACCGTTCTCTATGATACGCTCTGCCAGTTTACGGTGTTCGGGTGGATAAATAACATCCACGCCAGACCCGAACACGGCGATTGTCCGGCCGCCCACCTTTAAAGCGCCTTCATGCGCGATCGCGTCCACGCCTCTTGCCAAACCGCTGACAATTGTGACCCCATTGCCTGCCAGATAGGCTGAGGTATCCTCTGTGAGCTGCCTGCCATAGGGGGTTACGTTCCGCGTGCCCACAATCGCGACCGCCAGATTGTCGCATTCCTTAAACTCACCTTTGTAATAAAGAACAGGCGGCGGCTGAGATATTTCTTTAAGGTAAAGCGGATACCCCGTATCTTCCCAAATGAGCGTTTTAATCTTCTTCTTTTCCAGAATTCCCAAAATGTTATCCGGGTTAAACGATTGCCTGAGCGTGATTACAGACTGTGCGGCTTTGTCAGTCAGCCCCGCTTGAATAAGGTCATATTTACTTGCCTGCCAGGCAGTCGAAAGGTTGGAGAAGTGTGTTAGAAGCTTGCGGAATCGGACACTCCCGATGCCTTTAACATGGTTGAATGCGATCCAGTAAGCCCTTTCGCTACTCATCCAGCCAGCCCTTCCAAAAGGTGTACTTGCATCGTTCCGATCTCTGTATCAACATGCAGCACAACACTCGGGATAGCCGGCAGGAGCAATTCCCTGCCGTCCTTCATCACCACGTAAACATCGTTTGCTCCCGTGGTTAGAATTTCAGTGATCTCCCCCAGGAAAGTTTCACCCTCAAATACCTCCAGCCCGATAATCTGATGATGATAAAGCTTCCCCGATTCAAGCGGCGGGAGGTCTTTAACTGCAACAAAAATTTCCTTATTTGTCAAACGCCGCGCATCTTCAGGGAAATCGATGCCCACAAATTTCAGCAGTAATACAGCTGCCTTTGGCCTGACAGATTCCAATTCCATCAGGTTTTTATCGCCACCAATATAAACTTTACGCCCACGGCGCATGCGCTCTGGAAAATCGGTATGTATTTGCATCTGGATCTCGCCCTTAATGCCATGGGTTTTGCCCAGTTTTCCTGCCAATACAAAAGCAGGCCTGGAGGATTGCTCCCAGCCTGCCTGAGTGTCTTTCTGATCGGTCATTTTGATCCGGCAGTTTATCTGAAGTCCACCACGTCCATGGCGACTTGGGTTCCCTGCCTGGCTGCGACAACGCGCAGCAGAGCTCGCATTGCGTTAGCCACACGTCCCCGTTTGCCAATAACCCTGCCGATATCATCCGGGTCAACCTGGAGTTCGAGATGAATCGTTTTCCCGCTTTCATAGGAATCAATCACCACTTCTTCTGGCTTGTCCACCAGGGATTTAACCAAATACTCCAGCAGACCGGTAAGATTGTCCTTTTTCATCAGAGCTATGCCTTTTCCTTGACCCTTTTTCGTTTCGCGGGAGGATTGGCGGTTGTGAAGTCGATCTTACGTCCTTCGTAGAACTTGTTGGCTTCTTCCAAAACAGCTGCTTGCTCTTCTCCAGCCTTGACACGTGCAAAGCGTTCGTCCAGTTTGACAACCTTGAAAAGTTTCTGCACAGAGTCAGAGGGCTGTGCGCCAACGCCCAGCCAGTAATACACCCGTTCTTCATCAAAGACGATGGTGGCGGGAGTGGTTTTGGGATTGTAATGACCGACAATCTCGATAAAACGACCGTCGCGGGGAGATTCCTTATCCGCGATGATCACACGATAGTGTGGTTGATGAGCCGAACCTGTCCGGCGTAATCGAATACGTACCATTGAGTCTAAACTCCTGATTTTATAATAATTCCCTTGCCCGACTTGAAGGTTGAGAGAATGCTGAAGGAGGCATTTCCTTCGTCTCAAGCTCAGGGTTAACCGAATAACCTGTTAATGTTACCACGTCCACCCATTTTTTGGAATTGTTTCATCAGCTTCTGAATGTCTCTGAATTGCTTGATTAAACGGTTGACGTCTTGTACTTCCCTGCCGCATCCAGCAGCGATGCGTCTGCGCCGGCTGGCATTCAAAATGGTGGGGTCATTGCGTTCTGCCTTTGTCATTGATCCGATGATCGATTCAACCATTTTCAGCTGCGCTTCAGCCTCATGCGGATCAACATGTTTGGCTACCGTTCCTAATTGCCCCGGAAGCATCCCCAACACCTGCCCCAGGGGACCCATTTTCTTGACTGCTTTGAGTTGTTTGGCAAAGTCATCCAGCGTGAATTTACCCGTGAGCATGCGTTCCGCATCCAGCACGTCCCGCTCTTCGGAATAAGCGCTCTCTGCCCGTTCAATCAGCCCAAGGATATCCCCCATCCCCAAAATACGGTTAGCCACCCGTATCGGATCAAACACCTCCAGGGCGTCCAAACCCTCACCCGTACCCAAAAACTTGATGGGGATTCCAGTGACCTCGCGGATTGAAATAGCCGCGCCGCCGCGGGCGTCGCCATCAATTTTGGTAAAGATCAGCCCGCTGACTGGCAGGACTTTGTAAAATCCCTGGGCAATGTTCAGTGCCTCCTGACCGATCATGGCATCCACCACCAGCAAGAACTCCTGGATTGGAACAGCTTTTTGAATGGAATCAAGTTCGTTCATCAGCTGTTCATCAAGTTGGGATCGGCCGGCTGTGTCAATAATCAAAACAGTGGTACCGCTTCTGCGTGCCGCTTCATAAGCTTGCTCACTGATTGCTACCGGTTTCTCACCCGGAAGGGTAAAGACCGGAACATCCACTCTTTCACCCAGAGTCTGCAACTGCTGGATGGCCGCTGGGCGGTAAATATCTGCCGCGGTCATCATGACACGCTCGCCCCGGGCTCGCAAGTGTTTTGCCAGTTTGGCAGCAGCGGTGGTTTTACCTGAACCCTGCAGACCCATCAGCAGCAGAACATAAGGTTTTTCACCCTTCAGATTGAGCGGCTCAGCTTTTCCCAGCGTGGCGATCAATTCCTCATTGACTATCTTAATCACCTGTTGGGCTGGGTTTAACGCGCGGGAAACCTCTGTTCCAACTGCGCGTTCTTTGACGCGGTTGGTAAAGCTGCGTACAACGCCATAGTTCACATCCGCTTCCAAGAGGGCCAGTCTGACTTCGCGCATGGCTAGTTCCACATCATTATCGGAGAGCTTTCCACGACGTCTCAGGTTTTCGAAGACCTTATTTAATCGATCTGTTAGATTCTCAAACATTTTTCTTTTCCTTCTTCTGCAGGCAGTATCATACCTGATTTTGCCCTGTCTCGCCAAAACCATTTAGTAGCTTCTTAGCCTGCGTAACTTCTGTACGCTCGATGGGTTATTATGTTACATAATTAGGAGGTT
Organism: Anaerolineaceae bacterium; assembly: GCA_040772525.1. Taxonomy (GTDB): domain Bacteria; phylum Chloroflexota; class Anaerolineae; order Anaerolineales; family Anaerolineaceae; genus Mesolinea. The sequence continues at coordinate 2,115,635 of JAXGXZ010000001.1, forward strand.
TAATTATGGCAAAAGTTGCAATTGTTACGGATAGCACGACAGCCCTCCCTGCCCATATCAGCGAGGAAGCAGGTCTGTACACTGTTCCCCTGAGTATCAACTGGGATGGCAAGTCTTATCTGGATGGCATCGAAATGACACCCCAGGCTTTTTATGAAAAACTCGTAAATTCAAAATCCTTCCCAACCACCTCTCAGGCAAGTGGTGAAGCCTATAATCGGGTGTACAAGAGCCTGCTCAAACAGGGTTTTGATATTCTTTCCATCACCATGTCCTCCAAGATCTCGGGCACTTATGATTCAGCCGTGCAGGGTATGCGCGGATTGCCCAGGGGGCGCGTCGAAGTTGTGGATTCTCTTTCAGCTTCCCTGCCGCTCGGAATGGTGGCGCTTAAAACTGCCCGTGTCGCCAGACAAGGCGGAACCTTGCTGGAGTGCCGCAATGAAGCCATCGATCTCAGCCGGCGCATACGGGTTTATTTCGCCGTTGAGACCCTGGAATACTTGCACCGCGGCGGGAGGATTGGTGCAGCCGCCAAATTTCTCGGTACGGCTTTGGGGCTTAAACCCATTCTCACGCTTAAAAATGGCTTTATCGAACCAATCGAACGCGTGCGCACGACCAAAAAAGCGCATGCCCGGCTGATCGAACTGACCAAGGCAGAAGTAGGACCCAAGGGAAAGATTGAGTATCTGGGTGTGGTCAGCGCGGCAGCACCCACCATGCGGGATGCATTTCTCAAAGAAGCCCGCCGGAACTTTAGAGTCGAAGAAGAAATCACTGCCGAACTCAGCCCCGTCATTGGATCACACATCGGACCAGGCGCCATTGGGATTATTTACCTGCCAGCGAGGTAACTGCTTGATATAATGGAGGAAACTCACCAAAAGAAAGGTTTCCTCATGAACACTCCAAAACATATCGGCGTTGAGATCCCGGAAATTCTCCTGCCAAATAAGTCTGTCGATTTGCAAAAATGGGCTGTTATCGCATGCGATCAGTTCACTTCTGAACCCGAATACTGGGAACGGGTCGGCAATTTTATTGGAGATGCTCCCTCTACCCTGCGCATGATCCTGCCGGAGGTATGGCTGAACGCCCCTAATGTGGATGAACTGATTCAAAACAGCCAAAAGAATATGCAAGCCTATTTAGATGCAGGTTTGCTGGAGCCGCACCGCGGGCTGGTGCTGGTTGAAAGATCCATTAAAGATAAAGTGCAAACAGGCTTGGTCATAGCCCTGGATCTGGAAGATTATGACTATACCAAGGGCTCCCAAACACTGATCCGTGCCACCGAAGGTACGATCGTAGACAGGCTTCCCCCGCGTATGAAGGTACGCCGCGGCGCAGCCCTGGAGCTTCCGCATATTTTGGTTTTGTACGATGACCCTGAAAAAACCCTGCTCACGCCAATATTAGAACAAAAAGAAAACCTGCCGCTTCTTTATGACCTTGATCTGATGGAAGGCAGTGGTCATCTGACAGGGCGTCTTGTATCAGAACCAGCCCTGTTAGAGTCCGTGCAGCAGGCGCTTGCCAACCTGATTGAACCAAATCATTATGCGGAAAAGTACCAACTCGAAGAAGGCACCCAGCCGCTGCTGTTCGCCATGGGAGATGGCAACCACTCCCTTGCCACCGCCAAAGCCATTTGGGAAGAACTTAAGCCAACGGTGGGAATGGACCATCCCGCGCGTTATGCGCTTGTGGAGCTTGTTAATCTGCACGATCCTTCGCTTAATTTTGAAGCCATCCATCGGGTTTTATTCGGCGCGCCGGATAACTTCCTGAATGAACTGAAAAAACACTTCGGCAGTGATGCCGCCTACACAGAAGCAACCTCGTTTGAGGAAATGAAGCAGCAGGTTGACCTCTCCACAGAAACCCGGCAGCGTTTTGGCATGATAACACCGGAAGGATACAGCGTGATTGAGCTCTCCCACCCCAAACAAAATCTGCCGGCAGGAAATCTGCAAGCCTTCCTCGATGCTTACCTCAAGGAACACCGGGAATGTGAGATCGACTATGTGCATGGTGATGACGTGGTGGACACCCTCAGCCGCAAACCAGGCAATCTCGGTTTCTACTTGCCTGCCATCACCAAGAACGCATTCTTTAAGTCCGTCATCGTGGATGGCACATTGCCGCGTAAGACCTTCTCGATGGGTCATGCGGAAGACAAGCGCTTCTACATGGAGTGCAGGCGCATTACCCTGTAGAATCTGCTTGACGATTAGCACAATTGTGCTATATTTAGTGCAAACCATTAACAATCGGAGTTTGTATGGCAAAGAAACCTACCACCTCATCTAAGGAATCCAATGCGGATAAAAACATGAACGATGCTAAAAAAGCAGTTTTGGACCGCGCGCTCAACGATATCATCAAGCGTTACGGCGACGGCAGCATTATGCGCCTCGGGGAAGCGCATCAGATGCAGGTGGAGGTCATTCCCACCGGCTCGCTCTCCCTCGATCTCGCGCTGGGCGTGGGCGGTATCCCGCGCGCGCGTATCACCGAGATCTTCGGCCCTGAGTCAAGCGGTAAAACGACCCTCTGCCAGCACATTGTGGCTGAATGCCAGGCTCAGGGCGGAACAGCAGCCTTTATAGACATGGAGCATGCGCTGGACCCCATCTACGCTGCGCGCTGCGGTGTTAATGTGGATGAACTTCTCATCTCGCAGCCCGATACCGGCGAACAAGCGCTCGAAATCGCTGAAACTCTGGTGCGCTCAGGCGCGGTGGATTTAGTCGTAATCGACTCCGTGGCAGCCCTGGTGCCCCGCTCCGAAATTGAAGGGGACATGGGCGACCCCACCATGGGCGTCCAGGCCCGCTTGATGTCCCAGGCGCTGCGCAAGCTTTCCGGTGCGATCAGTCAGACAAAAACAGCCCTGATCTTTACCAACCAGCTCAGGCAGAAAATTGGCGTCATGTTTGGAAACCCCGAAACGACCACTGGCGGTAACGCGCTGCGCTTTTATGCCTCTGTCCGACTGGATGTGCGGCGGATCCAATCAATCAAGGCGGGCGCTGAGATTGTGGGCAACCGTGTGCGTGTACGCGTGGTAAAAAACAAGGTCTCTGCTCCCTTCCGCTCGGCTGAATTTGACATCATGTACAACGAAGGTATTTCCAAATCCGGAGACATCCTGGACCTCGCCACCTCGCTTGAAGTTATTGAGAAACGCGGCTCCTTCTATTCCTACAAGGAAGGGCGCCTTGGCCAGGGGCGGGAAGCTTCTAAGAATTTTCTCATTCAGAACCCTGAACTGATGAAAGAGATCGAAACGACCGTTCGGAATATTGCCGATTCTGACCAGCTCTCCGGTTCTTTTGAACTGGGTGTGGACGACAGCAGCTCAGAAGACTATTGATTGGTGTATCTTAACCAGCCTTTTTTAACAAAAAACAACCTGGCTAACCGCCAGGTTGTTTTTTGTTAACCGGGAATTTTCGGCTTAAGTGCCTTCTTCCCAGGAGCTTAAATATTTGATCTGTTCGGACGTGAGCTTATCAATCTTTACGCCCATCGCGTTCAGCTTGAGGCGGGCAATTTCACGGTCGATCTCTTCCGGCACATCATAAACCCGCTTTTCCAGCTTGCCAGCATTTTTGATCATATATTCCGCGCCCAGCGCCTGGTTGGCAAAGGACATATCCATCACGGAGGCGGGATGTCCTTCAGCGGCAGCCAGATTGATCAGACGGCCCTCGCCCAGGATGTGTATCGTGCGGCCGTCTTTAAGCTCGTATCCTTCCACGAAAGGCCTTACCAAACGTTTCTTGGTTGCCATTTCCTCAAGGGCAGCAATATTGATCTCCACATTAAAGTGGCCGGAGTTCCCTACCAGGGCGCCGTCTTTCATCACTTCAAAGTGCTTCCTGTCAATCACATTGATATCACCGGTCACGGTGATAAAGATGTCGCCTTCCCTGGCTGCCTGGGCCATGGGCATCACGCGGAAGCCATCCATTACAGCTTCCAGAGCAACCGTTGGGTCGATCTCAGTCACGATTACGTTGGCTCCCATCCCCCGCGCGCGCATTGCCAAACCGCGGCCGCACCAGCCATAGCCAGCTACCACAAAGGTTTTTCCAGCCAGCAGCACATTGGTGGCGCGTATGATGCCGTCAATCGTGGACTGCCCGGTTCCATAGCGGTTATCAAAGAAATGCTTGGTCATGGCATCATTGACGGCCATTACCGGGAATTGCAGCATTTTGTCCGCGGCCATGGCGCGCAGGCGGATGACACCCGTCGTGGTCTCTTCCGTTCCGCCAATAATGGCAGGCAGAAGATCCCGGCGTTCCTTGTGGATCATGCTCACCAGATCCGCGCCGTCATCCATCGTGATCTGGGGTTTGTGGTCCAGCGCGGAGCGCAGGTTCTTGTAATACGTCTTGTCGTCTTCGCCTTTGATGGCAAACACTGGAATCTCGTATTGCGAAACGAGAGCAGCTGCTACGTCATCCTGAGTTGAAAGCGGGTTGGAAGCAGTAAGCACGATATCCGCGCCGCCAGCCTGCAGGGTGCGCATCAGGTTGGCAGTTTCGGTAGTGACGTGCATACAGCAGGACATGCGAATGCCGTCAAATGGTTTTTCCTTTCGGAAGCGTTCCTCCAAAGAGGTCAGTACAGGCATTTCCCGGGCAGCCCAATCCATGCGGCGGCGCCCGCCTTCAGCCTCATTGATATCCTTGATATGGTATTGTCGCATTAATTTTCTCCACTCAGTAATAAATGATTAATTGATTGTATCCAACTTGCCTTCATCGTTAAAGTATTTTCTGAAGTATTGTTTAAACTCAGGCCATGTAAAGGCGTGATTTTGCGTGCCATTCTGCGCCAAGCAGAGGGCAGCCGTACAGGTACCCATTTCTCCGCAAAGTTTAAAGTCAAACCCGCTTTCGTACCCGCGCAGGAATCCTGCCCGGAAGGCATCGCCGACACCAGTGGGGTCCACAATCCGGACATCCGGCACCACCGGAACAGTCACGTCGCCATCCTTGCTGACAATTCTTGCGCCGTCGCCCCCCAGCGTGATGACGCTGAAAGCTGGGATCGCGAGGATCTCTTCAGCCGTCATGCCAGTATGCTTTTGCATCAGTTCGAACTCATAATCATTTACAAAAAGGCCAAAGGCGTTTTCGATACCCTCACGGATAACGTCCTTGTCCATACGTACAATCTGCTGGCTTGGGTCAAAGAGCATGCGGATTCCCAGTTTTTTCGCGTCACGGATGTACGCGGCCATTGCCCTTGGGTCAGAGGGTGAGACCATAACGATATCCTCAGGGGAGCTGACAGCTTCTTTTAGCGGCATTTCCGCCGCGTCTTCCATCGCGCCCGTATAAAAAGAGGCGATCTGAGCATTGCTCAGGTCCGTATTGACAAAGAAGGAAGCCGTGAATTTTGTTTGATCCACCTTCACGCCGCTTATATCCACCCCCACGCGTGCCAGCTTCTGCCCATACTCGCCAAAATCCTGCCCCGCGGAGGAATAGAGATAAGGTTTCCCGCCCATCAGCGCCAGAGTATAGGCAATATTCGCGCCTACACCGCCGTGTTGGCGCACCATATCTTCCACAAGAAACGAGAGGGATATTTTGTTGAGGTGCTCAGGTAAGATGTGATCTTTGAAGTAGCCTGGGAAGCGCATCAGGTAATCAAACGCGATGGATCCAGTGAGAATAAACTTCATATCTTCCTCCAGGGGATTCTGATATTAGCAAGACTCTTGAAAAAAGGCGGGTAGAGGACGCCATGCTCCGTAACCAGGCCGGATAGCAGGCGGTGCGGTGTGATGTCAAAAGCCAGATTAAGCGCTTTCGCGCCGGGCGGGTTAACAAGCTCATCCCTGAAGCGCAGGTCCAGCACTTCAGCAGGATCGCGCTTTTCAATGATGATTGCCTCACCATTTGGGCAGTTATAGTCTACGGTGGACATGGGGAAGACGGAATAAGCCGGAACAGCGTTATCATAGGCAGCCAGAGCCAGCATATACGTGCCGATCTTATTGACGACATCTCCATTGGCGGCAACACGGTCCGCGCCAAAAACAACCTTGTCCACTTTTCGCATGCGCATCAGCAAGCCGGAGCTTGAATCGGTAATGATTTCGAAAGGAATGCCGTACTGCTGCAATTCCCAGGCTGTCAGCCGTGAGCCCTGCAATCGCGGCCTGGTCTCATCCACGTAAACATGGATGCGTTTGCCTTGTTCGTGAGCCATGCGGATCACCCCCAACGCAGTCCCATAATCTACAGTCGCCAGAGCACCGGTATTGCAGTGATGCACAATCCGGTCTCCATCGTCAATCAGCTCAGCCCCAAAGCGTGACATGGCCTTGTTCACTTCAACATCTTCATCCGCCACTTTATGCGCGAGTTGGAGCATCTCCCCTTTGATTACATCTACAGGTTCATCCGTCTGGCTGGCAAACTCAAGCATGCGATGCGTGGCCCAACTCAGGTTAACGGCAGTCGGGCGGGCAGTGTTGAGTACCTGTGCGGCACTTTGCAGCATCTTAAGGAATTTTTCGCGTTCAGTACCTTCAAAACTCAGAGCGGCGAGTACCATGCCATAGGCAGCGGTGACGCCAATCGCGGGCGCGCCGCGCACCACCATGCGGTGGATAGCATCCGCGACTTCATGGTGATCTTTGAGGCGAATAAAGCGCAGCTCCGCTGGCAGAGCGTTTTGATCGATAATTTTTAACTGTTGGCTGGATTCTTCCCACTGAATCGTGCGCATATTGTTCTCCATCAAAAGACGCCCATCTGGGCGCCATGTTCCCAGCCAAGTTTATCATTTATCATTGGGAGCGTCAAAAAGAAAAGTGGAGACCTATTCTGGTAAAAAGTATCGGCTTATTAGATCCTAAGGTCGGTTTTCATAAGGATCACCAGTTTCAATCAGTCTGCATCCAGTTGGATCAGTACCAATGACAGGATTGTTATTGATGTAAGCGATGCAGTCCCAGGCTTGGGTGTCCTGAGCGGTAGGCACGAAGGTATCCGCCTGCATGAAACGGCCCAACTGCGGGTCATACCAACGGGCATTGTAGAAATAGATATCGCCTTCCTTCATCTGCCCGGTATAGCCGTAGTCCGTTGGGCTGATTCCATCTGAATAGCGGGGCGTGCCCCAGGGGAGGTAATGACTACGGATGATGAGAGCATCACTGGCACACGTTACCATCGAAGTGATTCCTAACTGGTCTTCAAAAATGCAGTGTCAAATTGATGTGCTTCCAACAGTATTTTCACTCGTTAGTATCATTTTTTACGCTCGCTTACGAATCTCCGCATCGAGAATAATTTCTGAATCCCAACCACTAAGAATAACCTTCCAATCACCATTTGGATAAAGATTTTCAAGCTGGATGGTCCAAAACATTTTCAATGTCAAGGCTATTTGTTGATAAAAAGCTTTGGGCAGGTCATTTCTTCGTGGATCATTCCATACAATGTAATTAATCCATACTCGATAATAGTCTTCTTTTTCGAATGGTGGCCAAAGCACTTCCAGGAAGGATAACCAATGAATAGCTCTACCATACATGATAGCTGTTGCCAACCCGTCGATTTTGTTTTGCGGATTTAAGGCTTGAAACTCCTGAAATTCAGGCAGATCATACAAAGAGTACAAATTGGGAAGTCGGTGTTGGATTTTTTCTGTCATTGTTAAGCTACCTTCTCATATGAATATACTTATCAATAAAAAAAGATTTAAAACCACTGAAAGGTTGCACATTGATCCAACCATTCATATAACTTTTACCTGTTGGAGCAGTATTCCAATACGCTTGTTGTGAATGAGGCATTGGTATGCCAGCATGGGGTGGACCTTGCAGGTCGATTCTTTGGATAATTTTACCAGTTGCAGGATTATATTCTGCGAATCCACCTGAGGGTCAGGGCAAACGCATCTAAATTAGGCAAGGAACATGCATCTCATGAAGAAAGAAGAGGTGCATCATGGAAGAAAGTACATTCACAATCATATTCAGCAGCCTGAAAGACCCGCGAATAGACAGAACAAAGCTTCATAACCTGTTGGATATAATCCTTCTAAGCATCTGCGCGGTACTTTGCGGCGCTGAAACCTGGATTGATATAGCCGAGTTTGGGCAAGCCCGCCAGGATTGGTTGAAGACCTTCCTCCAATTGCCCAATGGCATTCCCTCTCATGACACGATAGGAAGAGTATTCTCGATGATCGATGGCAAAGCTTTTGAACGATGCTTTGCCGAGTGGGTACAAACCTTGTCTGGTCTGACATCTAAAAGCATCGCGATCGATGGAAAACAAATCCGCGGGAGCAAAACTGAAAACAGCGCTCTGACACTGGTAAGCGCCTGGGCAGGTGAAAACAAGTTGGTTTTGGCCCAGGAACGGGTGAATGGGCAGTCCAATGAGATCACTGCTATTCCGAAATTGCTGGAACTGTTGGATCTGAAGGGCAAAATTGTGACCATAGATGCCATAGGAACACAAAAAGGGATCGCCAAACAAATCATAGAAGCAGGAGGTGATTATGTATTGGCGGTAAAAAAGAATCAGGGCAAATTGTTTCAAGAGATGAAATTTGTTTTTGAAACAGATCGCAAACAAGACTTCAAAGGCGCACCTTATGATTATGCTGAAACAGTCAACAAAGGACATGGACGGATTGAAACAAGACGCTGCTGGGCCATATCTGACCCTGAATACCTGAGAAACTTCATTGATGATTGGAAAGGTCTGAAAAGTTTGGTCTTTATAGAGAGTGAACGGCTGATCAACAACAAAAAAGAGTTGAGCATGCGCTATTTCATTAGCAGTATGGAAGGAAAAGCCAGTGACATTCTCTCGACCCAAAGAAGTCATTGGGAGATCGAGAACTGTTTGCATTGGATACTGGATATTGCCTATAACGAAGATCGTTGTCGGGTGAGGAAGGATAACGCGCCTGGCAACTTTTCGCTCATCAGGAAGATGAGTCTGAACCTATTGAAGCAGGATAAAAGTTTGAAGGTTGGTATTCGTGCGAAACGCCTGAGATGTGGCTGGGATCAGGACTATTTGCTGCGCGTCCTTTCGCATTAAGATGAGTTCGCCCCGCGATCTACACTAAACAACCTGTAATACCCTCATTGGGGTTAGCATTCATTTAACTACATCAAGAAAACATTGGGGGTAACCTTCTTTTATCGGTCGGTTTCACGGCAATCAGACCCATTCTTCTAAGCTTCCTACTGAAAATATCCTAATTTTGAATAGTTCATGAAGATTATCTTACAAAAAAGACTGTCTTCCATCCTCGGTGCCTTCCCTTATAAATAAGATGCAATTGCCCTGACCTGAGGGTTCACTTCTCAACAGAAACCGCTTGTCAGAGTAAGGCGGGAATGTGAAGGTTGCTCCTGCCATGCGTTTCTCCTTATTGCTTGTTACCCCGATTCTGCCCCATGAGGTCTTTGAACTTGCCCAAATCCTCTTCTATCATCTGCTCGACTGATTAAGTTAATATTCAGGTTGTATCTATAAGTATTTGGTCTGCCTTGATTAATGACATGCGATTTTAGGGAGGAATAAGTGTAAGCGCTCACATCGCTTTTACTGCCCAAGTAGCCGGTCGCCAAGTTGTAATTGTAAGATTGGTTATATTGTCCTTCATTCATCGATAAAAAATAGTATTAAAAATCACAGTCGATAACAGAGTCAATTAGAGAATTATTATCTTCAATTCTGAAACAATTGTAGGTGCTTGTTTCATGAGTTTTGCCTGAGAAAAGCACACAAAGTTCCAATAATTATCATCACGCCATATTTCGATCTCAGAATATGACCCATCCTGGGCAATCCTGTTTGCATTTGAAAAGCCAGCGAGAGAGGCTTGCTCAAAGTCTTTATTTGTACCAAGATTCTGTTCATTACCGATAAAGTATTCATCCTCATCCATTTGCATTAATGTAACTGTCTCCATCTGTATGTCAAAGCTGCAGAATAGTTCTTTTCTGTTTTTAATTAAATCAAAAAACAATGGAGGACGACTAATGTAATGGAGGGTTAACTTTCCTTCACATAGTTTTTCGCACTTTAAATCATTCGTTTTGATATAGAAATTAGTTAGTACCGCCTTCGGATATTTTTTATGGATCAGAGATTTACAGAGTTCATTTGTTTTTGCAATATCGAGGAATCCACTTTCAGTTCTGGGAATAGAAATTGTCATCTCGTTCTTCTCAATAGGTTTTTTTGTGCTACATGACAGAATGATAAATAATAATAACGCTAAGAACAAAATTTTCTTTTTCACTGGATTTATTGCCTCCACCGACGATACCCATCCAAAGTTTGCTTATGATAAGCATAGGAATTCATTAACACTTCAAAACCATATTTTGCTACCTTCGCCTCTAAACCTTCAATTCCCATATTGTAGCCTTGTAGGATGACTCTGCTTTGTTCATCATTCGTCAAACTTGTGAAGTTACTCCCATAGGTATTGACTAAGTTTGACCTTATGTAAGATAAATAACCTGCAACATAACCAATGGCTTTTGGGATTAAGAAGATTAGAAATGGTATTGTTATTATTTCGTGTAACATCACCATCAGCTTCCAACATTGATCCGATGCCTGAGTTCACTGGGCAGTGGACATCAGGGCATCGGTCTGCATGAAACGCCCCAATTGCGGGTCATACCATCTGGCGTTGTAGAAGTAGATATCCCCTTCCTTCATCTGCCCGGTGTAGCCGTAGTCCGTCGGGCTTGTACCTTGGGCATATCTGGTCGTTCCCCAGGGATGGTAAAGGGTTTTGCTTATCAGGTTTCCATTCCCATCCGCAACCGCGCTGACGCTCCCCAATTGATCGCCATAGATGTAGCTCACAACGCCATCCTTCTTCATCGCGATGCGTTCACTACCCGCGTAGTAGTAGCTCCTGGAATAGAGTTGGTCAGGCCCCCCAACAAAGGGGAAATACATCTTATATGGTGAGTCTGGCAGAGATTGAATACTGTCTGATGTACCCCTAATCGTTTCCTCGTAATAATTAGGGATGAACACAGTTTTTTCTTCGTACCCGGGCATGAACCCCTCATCCTGCACTTCCAGCACCCAATTCCCCTCCCCGTCAAAAAAGGGAAATTAAAAAAGCGTGATTAATATTGTATTCTCTTCCATCAGCTAAATTTTTCATCATAATTAATTGTTGGAATTCACTTTTTCTTACCTTCGTTATTTAATGCCTTTGAATGATGGGTAAGTCCCCATCATTCCTGTATCTGTATATTCGCCACTCGAAACATCAATGATCACTATTTTCGGAATCGGTTTTTCTGAATTATCGCTGCTATCCCAAACATGGATTACTATTTTCTCTCCGTCCAGTCTCCATTTCGGATGAGATGGCAACAAACCATGATGAAAACTAAAATCTGCCTGAAGAATACGCTTTTCCTCGAAGGTATTGAGATCCAGTAAATATAAGCCCGTGTCTCTGGTAAATGCGAGAACGCTCCCATCCGGTGATACCTCCGGCTCCATACCCAATGTCACATCTTCCCAACTGCCAGTTTCTGGGCAATACTTCATAATTTGATCTGTCGCAGAATACTGAAGACGGTCTTTTACAACTCCGGCATAAAGACAATTATCGATGGGGTTGTAACTGATTCCAGAATAGCTGAAAGACATCTGAGCCATCATCTCCTTAGCATAGGGTATGACCGTTTCAGTTTTTTCTGGTGAAGAGAAATCTTTAAATACTATAAATGCTATTTTCGAGTAGTTTTCTAAATAAGCACTCATTTCGTTTTCATTGAAAGCAACGAGACTAAAATTCTGATCACACATATTAACTAAATTCGTTTTTGTATTTTTGTCTGGACCCCAAAAGACAAAAGCACTCCCACCAACTGGTTGGTGCCAACTAAATGCCAGGAATCCGTGTGCGCTTTCCACCCAGGTAAACTTTGACAAATAAGATTTAACCCAAATCAGGGAAGGTTTGATATCACCTTCCTCGAAAAAACCAACATTTTTCCCCGAGATGTCTTCAGGTGTATAAACAATTGCTCCGTTTGGAATCTTTTCATCCAGGGAGAAATTGGCAAGCGCACATGCAGATAGTTGTAGCAGAAATAATACTAAGATTATTTTCAAAAAGGTTTTCATAATAAACTTCTCCTTACCTAATATCCCTGCGATTTTGACTTAGCCAACTACCACCTCCTCCTTTACGTACCGAGAATAGGATTGATCTGGGATACACAGCCATCATTGTATTTGGTATAAGCAAGCCATTGGATAAACCCATCCATTCATCTAATGATGCAACATTTAATCCATAATCACGCTTTTTGCTATTTTTGTAAGCATAAAGGAGATCATTTTCAGTATAAATCTTGCCCCATGAATAAAAAAGGAAGAGATCACCTTCCATACCAATGACAACCACATCATGACCAGCATCCATAAATTTGGGCAAGGGTAATTGAATGACAACAGGAGCATCATTAAGGATTAATTGTTTTAATGATTCCCTGGAATACTTACGAACTGAGTAGATTGCACCTAAACCTGTAGTTTTGTTACCCACGGAATCGAGCATTCTTATAGGAACACCCATGCCAGCTTCAAAAGGTCCTCCTAGCCTCCTTGGTTTAAAAAACTGGCGCGGGAATAGGTTTATAAATTGGTCTGTTGTAACTTCGCCATGGGTAGCAATGGATGTTGCAAGTGATACAGAAACAGCCCAACAAGTGTTTTCTTCGCTACCCTGAGTCCAGTCAGGATGATTGATATATGAATCCTTCCAACCTTCTATATAGCATCTTCCGTCAGGACCACACTTATAGTGCCCAGATGGGTCTGTACCATTGACAGGATTGTTATTGATGTAGGCGAAGCGGTCCCAGGCTTGGGTGCCTTGGGTTGGAGGCACGAAGGTATCCGCCTGCATGAAACGGCCCAACTGCGGGTCATACCAGCGGGCATTGTAAAAGTAGATATCGCCTTCCTTCATCTGCCCGGTATAGCCGTAGTCCGTCGGGCTTGCACCTTGGGCATATCTGGTCGTTCCCCAGGGATGGTAAAGGGTCTCACTTATCAGGTTTCCACCCGCATCCGTGCTGACGCTCCCCAATTGATCCCCATAGACCCAGGTGACTATCCCTTCCTTGCGCACCGCAATCCGCTGCCCCAAACTGCCGCCTTCTAACCTTACCCCAAGACAGCAGTTGAAGTGATTTCTATGTAGTTATTAAGGTTCAAAAATGATTAATCGTTTGACCAGATGTAATAGTCAATTTCCGTTTCCGCATTTTTAAACAAGGAGAGGTTATGACTCTTATAATATACCCATCCATATCTCCCTTCAGATGTTAATACACAAGAGAAGAAACCTTCGTTTTCATATATTCTATGCCGTTTCCAATCAATATCTTCAATTCTATCCAACAGAAGCTTACAGGAATATCTGTCGGGCTTTCCTTCTGAGTATCTATGGAATCTGGCTCCATTTAAGTTTTCAAAACCAGCACTGCAATCACCGCTACCACAAGACATATAATAGTAAATATCCGTTCCCAGGCCTTCTTTTTCATCACCTGTATCCAGATCTAAAAATTGTGCGTTGTAAAAGGGATCTTTATCTTCTGTATGCCTCGCAGAAACCTCATTATTCCAGAACGAAGTAAAAACAATGCTATGTTCAGTATTTAACCATATGGCTTTACAAGCACTGAGCATTAAAAGACAAGTCAATACAAGACAGTAACAATAATGTTTCTTAATCATTTCCATTCCTTTTTTAATGGCTTGAATCATAAATTCCTTCAAGCATCATTCTTCTTTCTTGTTCACGTCTTATTGTGAGACCCCCTGCACCACCCATGTTTGCAATATCAGTTGCTAACTGAAAAAGGTCCAGTGTAGGATTCCCATTAATAGTTTTTACCTTGTCTTCCATAAAAACCATAAAAGATTTTGAGCCAAGATTGTAAGTGAAATCAATCAAAGCATCAAATGCACTTTGCGTTAAAGGGATATTGCGATGAAGCTGATATCCTGTAGCTTCCCCTGGGTAATATTCATTATCCAGATCTTGAAAAAATTTTCTAACATAAGATTCAGCTTTGTTTTGAACATCAGATAAAAACAAATTAAATGCTTCTAGATGAGTAAGAGTTTTACTTAATAAATACTCTTCCCCTGGAACAATTAAATGACCCCATCCAATAGTCATATTCCCAAAACCATCATCGTAAGAAGACGCAGAAAAACCTTCCCAATTCATCATAAATCTCAGAAGACTAACGCTGGCGTGGGGTTGAGCCCACATATCTTCAATTACATAGTTAGGATTTGAAGATCCTGGTGTTATCCCCCCGAATAAACCTAAACTGTATTCCATTAAGTAAAAATTAGCAGATTCTTGAGGATATTCTGAACATGAGGGATCATATACATATCTCCGCACATCCACATTCCTGTTGGATCTGTACCATTGACAGGATTGTTATTGATGTAGGCGAAGCGGTCCCAGGCTTGGGTGCCCTGGGCGGTAGGCACGAAGATATCCGCCTGCATGAACCTGCCCAATTGCGGGGTCGTACCAACGAGCATTGTAATAATAGATATCCCCTTCCTTCATCTGCCCGGTATAGCCATAATCCGTCGGGCTGATTCCATCTGAATAGCGGGCCGTGCCCCAGGGATGGTAAAGGGTCTCACTTATCAGGTTTCCATTCCCATTCGCGACCGCGCTCACACTCCCCAATTGATCCCCATAGATGCAGCTCACAACGCCATCCTTCTTCATCGCGATGCGCTGCCCATCGGCATAGAAGTACAAGATTCCCATGCGGGCTGTGATGGGCTCAAACAAGTCTGTTGCCTCCTCAGCATTAGAAACAAAAGGCATATAAAACTTGAGGGGCTGCGGGGGCTGCGGGGGCGGTTCCGGTTCTGGATATGCCCCTTCAAAATAGTTGCCGATGAAGATCGTCGCTGTGCCATCCGCGTTGATCTCCGCCACCCGATTGCCGTCCCCGTCATAGAGGTAAGTCTTACCCGCAAAAGCCGTGAGATGGTTCTCTGCATCATAACTGATCGGCTGACCATTGCGGGAGATCATATTGCCATTGGCATCATACTGGAAGGTGCCGATCTTGCCGTTTGGATCATCCACAAATTCTACGGCATGAGGTTCATTGCTGAAGTAGCTATAGGCCTTATTATCTTTTACTCCAATATTCACAGTGGCAGGCTGGTAAGCAGTGGGGTTTTGACAAACATTCTTTATCATTTTAAAGACCTTTAGATATGAAAGCCTACAACAAGGTAGGATAGGAAGCAATAGCGTTATAGTAAATTAATCATCTTTAGCCTGAGGCTTACGAAATTGAAGTTTTTAGAGAAATTCATTATTGCTTAAATGGTTGCACACTTATCCTCACTTGCTGAATCTTACATCATACAACTTTCCATCTTCGGTAAAGAATAACATCATTGTGTAATCATCATATCCCAGAAAATTGTAATTTGCGGTGAAATAATATCTGTCTTCCTCTTTAAGATAAATTAGGTCTTCTTTGTTGACTTCATACGAGCCAATCAACTCACTAACATAGTTATAAGTCCACTCAGCATTTTTGTCGCTTCTAAATAGTTTACGGAAACGCGAATAAAAACCTCGCGCATAGACTTTGTTTTGGGGATCACATAACTTATCATTTTCTGACAATTGCAATACTTTACATAAATCAGTTTGAGTTTCAGCTGGCAATGGCGAAGTTGTTAGTTTTCTGTCATGCCAATCAGTGATTGCCATGCGCACTCCAACATAAAACCCTCTTATCAATCCTGAAAACCAACAAATCAAAAATAAAGCTATTGCCATTAGAATGGACCTTTTCTTTTGTTTGTTCTCGGTTTTCATTGACACTCCTATCTCTCTCCCCAGAGAGGAAACCCGTCTTGAAATGAACGCCAATAATCTCCAGATCCTCCACCAGATGGGCCAAAGCGTTTTCTCACTAAATTGCCAATTGTACTAGCATCGAAATTTTCTCTCTTGATAGTTGAACCTAACTCTATCCCATCAATGCTTAATCTATAATCTTGCCAACTTGCGCCTTGCCCTGTAAAATCCTCGCCAAAGCTTTGTAGTACTTCATGAAACAAATTCGCCCCTAAAGCAGTAGCGCTTCCCAATCCTTCTGAATTTGCAATGTATGCCCAAAGATGATGTGGCTGATTACCACCATCTCTATAATCTTCATGAAACTTCGTATCAGAAAATGTAGCTACAATTTCGTATTTTATATTAAACCGCCCGTTATATAATGAATTTTTTCGAGCATCCGGTCCAATACCTAAAAAGACACGATTCGCCATATTAAAAAATTCGTCATAATTAGGATAATAATAAGCTGTAATATCAAGAACGGTTGCCATTCCTTCCAAATCGTTATTTCCAGAATATTCATTTACAGCTTGTTCTACTTCAGAAATAAACGCCCTAAATCGGTCGAATCCTGGACCATCGGTCATCATCAGATTTATATTCCCAGGTGTACGCCAATGACCACTTGGGTCTGTACCATTGACAGGATTGTTATTGATGTAAGCATATCTGTCGAATCCTTGCGTGCCCTGCACTGTAGGAACGAAGGTATCCGCCTGCATGAAACGGCCCAACTGCGGGTCATACCATCTGGCGTTGTAGAAGTAAATATCGCCTTCCTTCATCTGCCCGGTATAGCCGTAGTCCGTTGGGCTGATTCCATCTGAATAGCGGGGCGTGCCCCAGGGATGGTAAAGGGTTTTGCTTATCAGGTTTCTATTCCCATCCGCAACCGCGCTGACACTCCCCAATTGATCCCCATAGATGTAGCTCACAACGCCATCCTTCTTCATCGCGATGCGCTGCCCATCGGCATAGAAGTACAAGGTTCCCATGCGGGCTGTGATGGGCTCAAACAATTCTGTTGCCTCCTCAGCATTAGAAACAAAAGGCATATAAAACTTGAGGGGTTGCGGAGGCTGCGGGGGCTGCGGGGGCGGTTCCGGTTCTGGATATGCCCCTTCAAAATAGTTGCCGATGAAGATCGTCGCTGTGCCATCCGCGTTGATCTCCGCCACCCGATTGCCATCCCCGTCATAGAGGTAAGTCTTGCCCGCAAAAGCCGTGAGATGGTTCTCTGCATCATAACTGATCGGCTGCCCATTGCGGGAGATCATATTGCCGTTGGCATCGTAAGTATACGCAGACGGACCGGCTGATGTGACGGCATGCGGTTTCGCGGACGAGTAGGTGTAAGCGCCCACATCGCTCTTGGAAGCCAGATTGCCGGTGGCTGGGTCGTAGCTATAGCTCTGGGAATACTGCCCCTGACCAACACCATTCGTACTGGCTGAGATCAGCCGGTTCAGGGCATCGTAACCGAATGTTTGAACCTGGCTGCTGTTTAATTGATCCGTAATGGTCAGGATATTGCCAACACTGTCATAAGTGAACTCTAAATTCAGCAGTGACGCGGACTGCCCGCTTTGCAGTCCGCTCGGTCGCCCTACTATTTCATAGAGTTCATTTAAATCAATCTCACCATCATCAGTAAATGTGATGGATATCGGTTCGGAATAATCTGGCAAGCGTTTAGGCATGCAACTAACCAAAGCAATGAGGAACATAAAAGAACAAAGTTATTTCATTTTATTTTTCTCTACCAAGAATTCCATTGTCTAAGCCTTTTCGGGAACTAATAAGCTTATTATAGTACCACCATCATTTAAGTTACGCTCTCAAGGTCTATCATTATTTATTTGATTCTCTAATAGTCAATGTATCAATATCCAATTCGTATACGTGAAAACTTCTTTGGCTTTCTTCCGCAAAAACAGTCTGTGATACCACCCATTCACCAGGAACCAATAAGATTGACACTTCGCTTTTCATGTCTTTTTGATTGTTTTGCAGAATAGGTGAAATGACATTTAATACTTCATAAACGGTGTTCTTGTCCTCTAAAATGATTGGATCCTCTATAATGTAACGATTTTCGTTATAAACGGAATAACTTATTAGCCCATTTTCCAAATCGACAGCTCCAGTAATAAGTTTTCTTTCTGTAACAAATCCAAACAGTTTGATCTTCTTTTGGTAATATCTAAATACAACAACCTCTTTTTCCATTCTGAACTCAGAATCAAAAGAAAGCTGTAATCTAAAGCTCCAAAAATATGCATCTTTATAAATGCTCGTTACTTTTTCTTCCACTACTTCGTAGAGGGCATTAAAATCAACATTACCATCATCGGTAAATGTGATGGATATCGGTTCAGAATAATCCGGCAAGCGTTTAGGCATGCAACCGACCAAAACGATGAGTAATATAAAAGAAAATAGTTTTTTCATTCTCGGTTTACTTTCCAATGATTATATCTATCTAATGTTTGTTTGTGATATCCATATCTTCTAATTAGTTCCATAAAATTATCCTTAAAATGTAAAATGGAATCTAATCCTTGGTTGTAACCTTCCAATAACGCACGTTGCCTGTTTTCATAAGATAGGTTCCGATAATCGGCATGCCCAGATAAGTTATCGTCCAGATATGATAAATAACCAGCCACATACCCTACAGCTTTTTCGGGATCTAATAAGTTTGAAATTGTATTGCCGCCATAATTTACATACCCGTTTTCTTCTAACATTTTCGCTGTTGCAACCTGCATCTGACCAATCCCAATTGAAGCACTACCCTTATTAAAGAGATTTCTAAATGTTGCTTCGCCAGCTTCTGCCACATTTGCAAATGGTCCGAATATGCGTCTTTCAAACGCTCCACTTTCATGCCTAATTACCGCTCCAATCAAATCAGCAGATATGTTGTTACGATTTGCTTCATCATTAATGATCTCGGACAGTTCAGTTACTAATGCGCCACCTATTCTATCTCTCTCTTGTTGATTCATCGCGTCATTATTCTGAACGATGATTTCTTTTGTAGTGTTCATAAAAAAAGCACCGGCACCAACAATAGACCAACGAACAAGTTGAAACCATAATAAAGGGCAATGCCCAGTTGGGTCGGTATACCTCATTGGGCTGTTGTTGACATAAGCATATCTGTCGAATCCTTGCGTGCCCTGCACTGTAGGAACAATCGTATCTGCCTGCATGAAACGGCCCAATTGCGGGTCATACCAATGGGCGTTGTAGAAGTAGATATCCCCTTCCTTCATCTGTCCGGTATAGCCGTAATCGGTTGGACTGGTGCCCTGGGTCAGGCGTTCACTTCCCCATGGATAATACAGGCTTCTGCTAATCAACGTGCCACCTGCCTTTGCAACAGCGCTGACACTCCCCAGCTGATCCCCATACAACCAGCTGACCGTGTTATTGCTTCTCATCGCGATCCGCTGATCATCAGCATAATAGTAGCTTATCCCTTTGGGCGCTTTGTACATAAAGGGCATATAGATACAATGAGCACCCGTGCAGACGCTTGCAGTCCCTTGTGCGGGCGGTCTTCCATCGCTTATCAACTCGTAATAGTTGCCAACATACAGGGTCGTTCCGGGATAAATTGCCTGATATCCTTCATAATCCTTTGCCCACACACGGTTGCCATCCCCGTCATAATAGTATAAATTTCCTAAATATTCAACCAGATTACCCCGCTCGTCATACAGTATTTCCCAATGAAATTGTTTGATCATTTGCGTATGCTTTAAAGTAGCCATGATGTATGTGGATCAATTGCTTTAGGCTAGGTTTTCATGGGCTGTAGGTATTCTTACAATCAGCATTCGGGTCAGGATTTGTCAAATCAAGGACAACCGTGCTTGCCATATCTTCCCAATCAAATGTATATTGGTAATGATTTATTCGAGGTTCAACCTCTAAAACACCAAAATCCACTCGCTTTCTGTAAAAGTCCTCAATTGTTATCGTGTTTGCTTCACTGTCATAATCTGGGATTTCAGCTTTAGGATAGACACGCATACCCTCATATATCATTACGGGTGAAGCCCTCCTAAAAGCCAAACAAACACCGATTTTTTCTGGTAACCAAAAGTTTTCCACAAAGCTCTCAATAGTAGGTTGATTAAGAAAAAACACATATATCTTTTCAACCAATTCATGAGGACCTATATTTACAAAAATCTCGCCTCCAGGTGTGAAAACATGAAAATACTCGTTCGATCCAACGCTTATTTTTTCTTCATAAGTCATGGTAATGTTTTGTTCTGCAAAAGTTTGAACTAAGTGATCTAATATTTCTTCAACTTCCGAGTAATGGGTCTTACCGGGTGTAATTCCCATCCAACAAGGAAAATCGCAAGTATTTTCCGTCAGAAAATGGTAAGGTTGAGTGTGAACCTCAAGAATACAGCTTGATGACAGGAACAAAATCATACAAAAGGTAGTTATCATAATCAATCTTTGTTTCATTTTCATCTCACTTAAGCTTGTCAGCAAGACTTACTAGCAGAACATTCATATAAACTGATGCAGCTTTATTTGTACCTATCATGTCGAATTGACCAAGGATTTCATATTGAAAGTTTTGGGCAAAGAAATCTGCTGATGAATGATAACCATAGTCATCTTCATCTAAAAAGAAATCCTTTTGTACTATCCTAGAATCCACTCCACCGAAAAACCTCGTACCTCTTGGAACCCCACCGGCAAAACGATAAAGCGCATCTGCCCACCCCCCGCCTATAACAGCTGCGCATGTACCTGCCTGGATATTTTCCAAAACATGCCCCATCTCGTGTACTACGGTCTTGTAATCCCATCCTAAGTTTCTATTTTTATTTACAGTTTTTACAGGAAAAACATAAGCAGGAACTCTAGGAAACATTGTGAACAACCAGTCTTCTTCTGGGCTAACTTCTTTAAATGTCACCCCTCCAAGATAATGTTGTATCCACTGTTTACCGTTGTGGCCTATTTTATCGAAATAATTCTTGATTGAATTAGCTGCCTCCAGTACACTCTCGACATCGTTAAGCGACCAATCTCCCACCCCGAAAGTCCAACCATAATGCCTATATAAAGCATCGATAATAGAATTCTGCTTGCAACCTGGACATTCAAAACTACCATCCGTCATCATAGTATTGACAAGTCTCATACCGCTAGGATCAATGTATCTTATTGGATTGTTGTTGACATAAGCATATCTGTCGAATCCTTGCGTGCCCTGCACTGTAGGAACGAAGGTATCCGCTTGCATGAAACGGCCCAATTGCGGGTCATACCAACGGGCATTGTAAAAGTAGATATCGCCTTCCTTCATCTGCCCGGTATAGCCGTAGTCCGTCGGGCTTGTACCTTGGGCATATCTGGCCGTGCCCCAGGGATGGTAAAGGGTTTTGCTTATCAGGTTTCCATCCGCATCCGCAACCGCGCTGACGCTCCCCAATTGATCGCCATAGATGCAGCTCACAACGCCATTCTTCTTCATCGCGATGCGCTGCCCATCCGCGTAGTAATAACTGGTGCGAATAATGTCACTCATCATCACCAAAGGCATGTACAAACAGTTTGGCTGGCTGCAGGACGTCCCTGATGAACTCCCTGACCCTGACGGCTTTCCAGTAACCTGATATTCGTAGTAATTCCCGACATTGTAGGTTGTTTTAGGATAACCAGCCTGATAGCCTTCAAAGTCTTTTGACCATACCCTGTTCCCATCCCCGTCATAACCATAGGAACTGACAACCTGAGCGCCCTTCTTGATCTCAATCAGCTGGTTCTGCGCGTCATAGGTGTAGGTCCAGGTAACATCTCCGATCTTCCTGGTTATCATGCTGCCATTGGCATCATAGGTGAATTCGTTAGTCCCGGCTTTGGTGACGGCATGCGGTTTCGCGGGCGAGTAGGTGTAAGCGCCCACATCACTCTTGGAAGCCAGGTTGCCGGTGGCTGGGTCGTAGCTATAGCTCTGGGAGTACTGCCCCTCACCAACGCCATTCGTGCTGGCTGAGGTCAGCCGGTTCATGAGATCATAGGTGAAGGTTTGCGTCTGACCGGAATTATTGGCATCCAGAATATTGCTGATATTGCCCACGGTATCATAGGAGAAGGTCAGGTCCATCAGACCAGCTGTCTGGTTGACACTGGAACCAGCCTGTATGGTCTCCAATCTGGCGGCATTAAGCTTCCAGTCGGCATAGGTATAACTGATCTCAGTGCCATTCCCAAACACCAACTCCTCCCTGAAACCATAAGTGTTTACTTTGGCATCAGTCAGATAATTGCCAACGCTCCTGACCCCTCCCTGCGGCAGATATGTGAAATTGACAACTTCATTGGTGGGATAGGTCATTGAAATAACCTGATCAGCGCTATTGTATCCATACTGCGTGGTAAAGGTCTGATCTAAAATCGTTTTTTCTTCCCGGATGAGACGCCCTCTGGCATCATAAACCCAGGAGGTCGATCCAGTCCCATCCGTCATGCCTGTCCGGTAGCCTTTATTTGTCCCGGCATCATATGAGTAGGTTATTGCAGGGGAACCATTGGAGAAGGTCTTGGATACAAGCCGGTTGAGGCCGTCATAGATAAGCGTCGTGATGTTTCCTTTAGCATCTGTTTGCGTAGCTAAATTCCCCTGGGCGTCATAGGTGTATGTCCAGGCGCCCATGTCCGGGTCTGTCATCTGGGTTTTCTGACCGCCCGCGTTATAGGTGATGGACGTGGTGTTGCCTCCATAGATGGTTTGAACCAACTCACCAATTCGGTTGTACTTGAATTCAAGGTCCGGCACCAATCCAGCAACTGATACCCGGTATCTCAGGCGACCCCAGATATTGGAAAATTCCCTGTCCTCAGTACCGTTGTGGTCTTTTAAGGATTTAACAATGAACCAGGTCGAATTTTTCATCTCTGCATGATAGCTTATTGTGAGTTCAGTAAATTTGCCGTCAGCAGAATTTCGCTCCTGTTTTATCATCCTGCCAAGAGAATCATAAGTATAGATCGTCGACAGATTGCCTTTGATTGCCTCGGTGAGATTCCCAAACCCGTCATACCGGTTGTCTATCTCCGTCCAGTCAGAAGTGGTACCGTTAATCAGCGCGCCTTTCTGTTTTTGTGTCTGTAACTTTCCAAAACCCGTTATCGTCATTTCCACCGCAGCCAATCCAGGGCGGTAAATACTCACTTTTATTGGGATTGTGTTAGTGCTGTAGACTGCCTGCAGTGTGTATATGTCAGATTCTCCACAAGTCTTTCCAGTTTCAATATCATAAGGTGCACAGATTTTGATAAGGCGGCCAAGGTTGTCATATGCGGCAGACTCAATAGAATTATCCGGACCTGTTACCGTTACGGGAAGCCCAAAGCGCGGGTCGTAATCAGTACTGGTGGTATAAGTCGATTCCGCTAAGACACTCTGGGAGCTGACCTGTGTCTTAAATACCGCATCATAGGAATAGCTTGTGATAACCGGTGTGCCAGGCGGCTCGCTCTGTAAAGAAGCTGACCGTTGTGACCATGCCTTGGACGTATGCAGGTTTCCATTTGTATGATAAGTGAAAGCTGAAACACTATATGACTTTGCCGTCGATGCGCCTTCGGTCCAGACATGCGTCTTTCCAAGTTGATAATTGGCATCATAAGTATGGGAGAGAAATCTTATTTCCTGGTTACAAGCACCGGCGGCACATTCCTTGGTCGTTTGGGTTTCAACCAATCCAGATAACCAATATGTTCCCGTTGTTACCGGAGGCAAGTAGCTTGTGATTTGTCGGTAGCCCGCGTTGAAGGTCAACCCATCTGCTGGAATATCATAGGTTGTTGTAAGCAGGTTTCCAGACCGGTTTGTTTTTGCGGTTGCCAGCGGCGTATAAGTGTACGTTTCTCTGGAATAAAAAGCGTGACGGTCTGAAGAATTTAGCAACTCTTCATACTGAGTGGTTTTAACCTCGGTGGTTTTTACCCAGTTGATATCCAAATCTACAAATTCTGATAAATGTAATATATGGATAGGATCATTTTCATTAATGTGGTCTATATCCGCCGTGGTTGTATTATCAATGATGTTAGCATTGGTCCATAATGACGAATCTGTTAACGAATCATACGTGTGAGATGTTTCGCTGCGAAAGGTACTTGTCTCCCCGGGGTATTGCAGCTTCTCTTCTTCCACCTTCCCCCTTAAGAAGTCATCATTATGAAATGTGAGAATCCTCCTCAACTTGTCCGTTTCAACATCGTTTATTTTCAAACCTGAGGTTATTGTGACCGTGTCAAACCCTCTGAAATCAAGGTGATATGGAACATACCTTAAACCATCATCAGGCGCTATCTGATAGTGAGTCGGAAAATCATATTTCCAATAGGCTGTTGTGCCAGCCACAAGGTCTGTTTCCGTTCGTTTGCTGACCGTGGCATGGACAGGGTTGACACCTGATATCGGAGCTGGCATAGTGTGATTGATATAAGTAAACTCAACTATTCCCCCCATCCCATTTTCAATCTTATTGATATGCTTATGGTCTAAATTGTAATAGAAACTGATTGGCGGCTTTGTCAATTGAGACGGATTACCATTATTACTGAGTGGTAAGGCGGAATTCTCAACTTCCTGAATTTTAATTAATGTGCTTGTGAGTGAGTTATTAACCCATTTCTTATTTGGATTGATTACGTTACTTGTTTCTGAATTAGATGCGTAAGAAAATAGAATACTTTTAACAGTCGAATTGGATACCTGTAAGTCTATACTCTTCAAACGCCGTTTCGTGTAAAAATAAGCCGCATCCACGGTTTGCCAAAGGGAAGCATAATCTTCCCTGGATTCCGTATTGAAGACTATGCTGAATGACCCATAAGTTATCTTTTGTGGAACCATAGCTATGTGATTAACACAATCTGTTATAACACCCCATTCATCGGGTTTATCTTCCCTGTATCTTGGGCTCGGACCTTTCTCTTCTAGGAGGTATTCGAACTGTACGTTGTTTCCAAACCTGTCTGTGACTTCTTTGAGCGCCCAGCCCCAGCTGAAATTAAGTTTGCCTTGTAAGACTTCTTCCGGACTAAGACATCCAAAGTTATGCCGCATCTTAGCGGTATAACCAGCGCCGCCAAAGCTGTACTTCAGTCCATCCCCTGTCAATAAGCTCCAACTATCCGTACTCAGATCCTGAGTGATTTTTATAAATGGATCGCTTTGGGCTACATAGGTCCAGATATCGCCAGTATTTTCAATAGGGAGCAATCGGGTGCTGAAACCATATAGATTGAGAATGAAGGTGTCATCCCTGGTGTTCTTATTTGTGCCACGCATATCTCTGGTGATGGCGCCCACATCAAGAGCCCATCCCATCCCTGCCCAGGATGCCTGGGTATCTTCATTGCCATCGTCGGCAACCTGGCTGTTGTAGCGCAGGGTCAGATTTGGTGTTAAACCACCAACCGCTTCAAATACAGGAATCTTATAAGCATAAGTACTAGCCCCGGAATAAGCTGAAACTTCATAATCAAGAAGATTCGGAGGGAGAAAAGTTTGCAATCCGTCAGATGAGTAGTCAAAAACAGTGAGATGATCTACCATTGCATCCAGAATGTTGCCTGTCGTGTCAACTTCGCCTGGAACAAAAACCCATTCGCTGATTCCTTCATCAAAATAATATAGCTTCAGGTCTTCTTCTTGTTCAGGTGGAATATTCGCAGAGGAAAAGTCAAATGATAATGTAATTGGTTCTTCAAAAATTGTGACATTCTTCCCAGTCACTGTGTCTACAGCCAGAATCTCTATTTGGTTCTTCCCAAAATTGGTGGAAGGGGTTTTGTGCGGACTTGGCGTTCCTGCGTAATATATCAATGAGTCCGAGTTTGCGTTTGGATTGGTAATAAAGACCAAACCCGACCCGATAATGAAAGGTTCAGATTCAGTAACACCTTCAGTATCTCTTTCAGGAGCAACCGGAATATGTATTACCTTCTCAATTGGCGCCTCATTTGGAATAGAAAATGTCATTGAAAATTCAATGAATGGCACCGGATTTGTTGCTAATAAAGGAAATGTCAGTTCTACGCCGGCTGGAAACTCACAGGGTATTTCAGTCATACCGGGTGGTTCTATTACAAGAATTGCATCTGGCGGCAAATCAAACGTGACCGTGCAAGGCTGAGGTGCTGGGTCCAGCTCTGCGGCCCAGGTTACTGTGGTTGGAAAATTTGGTAAATAGATCGCTGGTTCAATCTCTATACCAAATTCCAGCGGAATGCCTGTGGGGTCAATGCCAGTCGCATCGGGTTCGGTGGGTTCCGGTACATAGGGATCTGTTGGTTCAGGTTCCGGCGGCGGAGGAGTCGGACTTATTGGGGGAGGTTCAGGGGTTGGAGGTGTGTCGGTCGTAATCGGGTAGGTCTGGTTTGGTTCTGTTGGGGGAGATTGATTGGGAGGTTTCGCTTCTTCTATAGGAGATACTTTTGCAATAACTGCGCTTAAAGGTACGGCGCTCACCAATCCCTGACTTACTAACAAGATAACTGCAATGAGGATCAAACTGATTCTTTTCATTGCTCCTCCGTAGATCATCATTATATATGGCTTATTCATCATTATAAGTGGTTTATATACAGATTCAAGATAAATTTTCATAAGGAGGCTAACCAAGGTGGAGCTTTCGCAAGGCTTAACCGCGTTAAAACCACCAGTTGAAACCGTTTTATAATCAGGTCATGTCTAAACGCGGAACGCTGATCAAATGGGCAGCCATCGGCTTGCTGATGATGGCTAGTTTCTTTGCCATTACTTCATTGGTGCGCTACGGCCGCATCCGGTCTACTTTTCCAACCGGCCTGAAAATTGCCGGTATACCGGTTGGCGGACTGAACTACGAACAAGCCTCTGATCGGTTGGTCCAGATCTATCTTTCCCCTATTGAGCTGCGGTATGGAACCAATCGGGTACAGGTACGCCCCGCGACGCTTGGTTTCGAGCTCAAACTCGATAATATGCTCGCGTTGGCGGACCAACAGCGCACCTCGGAAGTTTTTTGGATCGGTTATTGGAAATACTTGTGGAACCAACCCGTCAGTTCACAGGACATTCCGCTGCAGGCCCATTACGATGACGAACGCATCAGATCCTATCTGGAGACTGAAATTGCCGCACGCTACAATCGCAAGGCACCTAACGCTTTGCCGATTCCGGGTGAGGTTGGCTTTACCGTTGGCGAGAAAGGCAGCGCCATCGATTACACCACCTCCGCAGCAAGGATTAAGCAGGCTTTGGCCAGCGGAAGCCAACGCGTGGTCAATCTGGAAATTTATGAAACCGACCCTGAAAAACCAACTTTGCAAGTCCTGCGCTACACCATTGAGTCAATCTTTGAGGACTCACTTTTTGACGGCCTTATGGAGTTTTACCTGAAGGATTTGAGATCCGGGGTGACGCTCCACTTCACTGACAATAAATACCTGGACGAAACGCTTTCCAATAATATCTCTTTTTCCTCCTGGAGCACCATCAAAATCCCCGTTTTGGTCTCGCTCTTCAAACATCTCGAAGAACCCTACGATCCCGCTATCCTGGCTGAGATCGAGAAAATGATGGAACTTTCGGACAATGACTCCACTGACCGCCTGGCAGCTCAATTGATTGAGACCAACCTGGCGCCTTTGCAAATCACAGAGGACCTGCAGGCTATCGGCCTGATGAATACCTTCTGGGGTGGATACTTTAAGCCGGGCTCACCTTTGCTGCAGCGTTTCAGCACCGAGGCCAATCAACGGACAGATATCGTGACAGACCCTGATCCGTATTCCCAAACCACTCCCCAGGATCTGGGCCTGCTGCTCGAAGATATTTACTACTGCGCCAGAGACGGCGGTGGTTCTCTTCCTTTGGCTTTTGACAACCAGATCACTAAAGATGATTGCGGACTGATGGTCACCTATTTAATCAAAAATAAAAACGGTATGCTCCTGCAGGCTAACATGCCCCCTTCAGCGACAGTAGCCCACAAACACGGATGGGCAAACGAAGCTCGGGATGGCTTTATTCATACCATCGGAGACGCGGGCATTGTCTATACCCCCGCGGGAGATTATGTCCTTTCCATCTTCATGTACCACCCCGTTCAGGTGATCTTCCCCGTGGTTAATGGGCTTTATGGCGATATCAGCGCGGCGGTTTATAACTATTTCAACTATTAGCAAAACCTATTAAGCCAAAACCCTGTATAATATCCCCCACTGCCCCCGTAGCTTAATGGACAGAGCATCAGACTTCGAATCTGCCGGTTGTGGGTTCGACTCCCGCCGGGGGCGTTAGTTTTTCCCTCTGTATGTCTCATTCTTATGCAAGCGTAATAAAAGCTTCTATAGCTTTCTTTCTTTGCCAAGATTCTGGGTTTTCTTCTCCCAATAACGTTTGAAGGCTTTTGAGCCGCAGTCCGTACAACCCGGATTACTTTGCCAGCGGTTATAAAAAGCCGCTTCCTGTGCCAGCGCTTTCTGGGTCAGGTCTCTCCATTGTTGGAACCTATCAGCTTCAACAAGCCAGCTTGCCTCCAACTGATCTCGCGCTGCGTAAAACTCAGCCGGCAGAACCTTGCCGATCACCCCGCGGTGAAAACGCTCGCGCTCCTGCCAGTAAGCATCCGATCTTGCCTCGCCCGGATGGACAAGAGGCTCAACGTAATCTCCAAATCGAAGCGGCTTGAACAAAGAAATGCAGGGTGTGGAAGATCCTGTCAGCCAGACCTTTATCCCTTCGTCCAGTTCAACTACCATGCTGGCGGTACTGTGATCGCCAACCAACCCGCCCGCATGCATACAAGTGCTCCTGACGCTGCCCTGACAAAGCGGATGAACCACACCCGGCTCATGCTGGCGCAGTGCCGCGAAGAGTGAAGGGACGCTGTCTGCCTGATCAATCAACGCGCAGGTTTGCCCCCAACGGTCTTTTGAACCGGAGAAGAAAGTGAACAAGGGCTCGGTATGCTTTTTTGTAAAGTGGTAGGGCTTACCTTCCGAATAGGCGTCTGCGTCCGCTCCCAGGCTGAGACGGTTGGAAATGCTGGCCCGTTGATACGCCTTATAAGCCCATTTTTTACCAGCCGTTTCAAGCACAAACAGGGAGCTTCTGTCCATGATCAGAAAGCCATTGTCATAATAAAAAGCATGGTCGTAACCGCAATTGCCTCCCTGGCCATACCGCTCCAGTAAACCAATAATCACATCCCTCGCTGCTTCCGCGTTCCGGCTGCGTTCCAGGGCAAGCCGCAGCATATCCATACCTGTCAGACCGGATTTTGAATACTTCCCCTTTGTAAAGACGGCTTCATTGCCGATACAAACACCGAACTCATTCACCCCCATTTCCGCTCCCCACATCCAACTCGGCCGGGAAAGCAGACACGCGTAAGTATGCGCCGCCTGCTCGACGCTGACATAAGTTGTTTGGATGGTTTTTACATCCCAGTCCCGTGCGGGGTGGAATTCAGTTACTTGCGGTTCATTCGGGCTGCGGTCACTGTTTTTGGCAAATAACGCCTTGCCTTCGAGAATTAATCCCATCGTGTCACACATCGGAACCTCCCATGGCACACCATCTGCGGCATGCCTCTAAAGATTGATATTGCGATGAAATAATTATAACTTCCAGTGCCTGAGGAAGGAGCGTGTACGCGGGTCCTGCGGGTTGTGAAGAACTTCCTCAGAAGGGCCCTGTTCAACCACCAGTCCATCTTCAAGAAAGATCACCTGATTGGTAAGCCGGAGTGCCTGGGCTGGCGAGTGCGTACTCATGATAAAAGTGCACTGGGTCTCCTGCCAGTAGTCCAGCAGAACTTTTTCGATCTTCTCTCCCCCGCGGATATCCGTGGCGGAAGTTGGCTCATCCAGGAGCAGAAGCTGTCTCGGCTTAACCAGCAGCCTTGCCAGAGCCAGACGCTGCGCTTCTCCGCCGGAAAGCTTATCCGCCCGTACATTCGCGAAATTCTCCAGTCCAACTTTCTCCAGGGCTCTGATTGCCTCCTGCTCTGCGTCACCTTCTTCCAGGCTGGCAATAACATTTTGTATTGCCGGAATGGCAAAAATAAAGGGCTTCTGGGGCATATAACCAATGTTCAGATTCTCTGTTCCCCTTACAGTTCCATGATCCTGCTTTATCCAACCCGCCAGGACGCGCAGCAAGGTTGTTTTTCCGCTGCCGTTTCCGCCGATTATTCCGTAGGACTGGCCATCAACAAAAGACAGGGAAGGCACCGCAAGAATGGATTTGCCTTCTCTCTCCACACGGAGGTTCTCGAGTTCAATCATCTCACCATGCCTTTTGAATGCGGTGAACCAGCGTGTTGATAATGAATGAAATAAGGAGCAATATGACACCCAGCACGACAGCCAGTTCAAAATAGCCCATATTCGACTGCATCATGATAGCCGTGGTCATGACACGTGTTTTGAATTGGATGTTTCCGCCCACCATTTGTACCGCGCCCACTTCGGCAATAGCGCGGGCAAATCCGGCCAACACAATGACTATGAACGCCGGCCTGAACTCGAGCATGGTCAGTCGCATGCGCTTTTGGTTGGAAATGCCCAACCCATAACAGGTTTCGCGTATCGATTCCGCTTTGACAGAAACCACATTGGCGGTCATGCTGGCAATGATGGGTGTTATCAGAATCACCTGGGCAATCACCATCGCGGTAACGGAAAAAAGCAGTTTGAGTGAGCCAAGCGGGCCGGAACGCGACAGCAAAAGGTAAACCACCAGGCCTGCTACCACAGGCGGAATACCCATGAAAGTATTTAAGACCCGAACCACCCAGCCTTTGCCCTTAAACTCCGATCCGCCCACCCACGCGCCAATGGGAATGCCGATCATGGAAGAAAAAAAGGTGGAAAGCAGAGACATCCTCAATGTTAACCAGATGATCCCCCGCAATTCGGGGTTCGCCCCAAAGAGGAGGTCCAGAGCAGTCTTAATGAATTCCATGGAAAAGGGAGATGGAGGCTCAACACCTCCATCTCATAAATTCTGGTTAATCCAGGTTGAAGAACAAGGCCTGGCCGTATTTATCCACGCCATACTTGGCAATCAGGTCTTTGCCTTTTTGAGACTGGACCCAGTCAATAAAGGCTTTCGCGCCTTCGGCGTTGGTATCCGCAAAGCGGTCTTTACTGATGGCGATCATGGAATAGGTATTCTTCATGTCGTCGGCTGTCTCCAGCAATATTTCGAGGGAGATGTTAGCCGCAAGGAAAGTTGCTTTATCCGAAAGCGTGTAACCCTGTTTCTCATCCGCGGTCGTGAGTGCCTGACCCATGCCAGCGCCGATATTGAGATACCAGGGCTGACCCTCAGGATCCACGCCCGACTCTTTCCAGATCGCAAGCTCTTTGGTATTCGTACCGCTCTTATCACCGCGCGTGATAAAGGTGGCGCCTGCCTCTGCGATCGCTTTGAATGCTTCAGAAGCAGTCTTGGCTGTCTTTACACCTGCGGGATCATCAGCCGGGCCAACGATCACAAAGAAATTGTACATAAAGGGCACGCGAACTTCATTAAATCCGGCACCAATGAACTCTTCTTCCTGAGACTTGGAGTGTACCAGCAGGATATCCGCATCCCCTTTGACGCCTTTTTCGATTGCCGCGCCAGTTCCCGCAGAGGTAATCTCCAATTGGTAACCCGTATCTTTCTCGAACTCCGGCTGCAGATAGGCCATCAGGCCGGAATCATTCACGGATGTTGTAGTTGACATGCGGATGACAGGGTTTTTTACGCTTTTCTGGCAGGCCGCCAAACCGAAAATCATGACCCCCACTAAACAAACTAACAAGAAACGCTTCATATCTTCTCCTTTCCAAAATGGGAGGCACTGCCGTTTCCAGCAGTACCCTTGAACCAGCAATTCTGGGATTTTTGCCAGTTACCGCTCGCGCCGCCGTTCAGACTATCCAGGCCGGGCAAGTCGAAGAATTACCCATTTATTATAATGGATGTTCAATTATTGGGCAGTTTAACGATTAATTTATCCCCGCCCGCAGTCATAGGTAAATTCAAGCAGCGTCTCCAAAGCATGCCCCAGCACAGGCAAAAAGACCTCCAGACATTCAACAGCAGCCTTCGGGGAACCAGGAAGGTTGATGATCAGTGTGTTCCCGCGGATCCCTGCGGCGGCTCTGGAGAGCATGGCACGGTTGGTAATCTGACTGCTGGCGGAGCGCATGGCTTCGGGAATTCCCGGAACCAACTTTTCAACCACTGCTGTGGTAGCTTCTGGAGTGACATCCCGCGGGGCAAATCCTGTCCCGCCTGTGGTCAGGATGAGCTGAACCTCGTTGGAGTCACATAAGGCTTTAAGGCGGTTTTTAATGACTTCTTCTTCATCCGGAATCATTTCCTGCACACGCACCTCAGCAGCGCCTTCCAGAGCGGAAACAAGGGCAGGTCCGGATTTATCTTCCCGTTCTCCTTTAGATCCTTTGTCACTGATCGTAAGCACCGCCGCGCGGTAATTGGGTGTGATTTTGATCTCATCCCCTGGTTTAATCTCCCCGCCCCTGATGACCTTTGTGAAGATACCTTCCAGCGGCATGACGCACATGCCAACCTGTTGATAGATCTGGCAGTGCTGATGGCATTCCTTGCCAATTTGGGTGACTTCAAGCAGGACATCGTTAATTTCGAGCCTTGTTCCCAGCGGGAGCCGATAAACCCGGATGCCTTCAAGGGTAATATTTTCTGCGAAAATACCTGGTTTTAATCCCCTGGCGCCCTGCGCAGTCATCTTATCGACGCTGCCCTGGTCCAACAGGCTGACCTGGCGGTGCCAATCACCCGCGTGCGCGTCTCCTTCAATGCCAAAACCTTCCCGCAGAAGGATCGAGGGAACACTCTTTTTGATCGTTCCCTTTTTATCGCTGATATTGACTGCCAAAACTCTTGCCATAAATCATCCTCCGATGCGGCGCATATTTCGGTCCTGCACTGGTTTTTCTGAAAAATTGTGTCCGCGTGGTTTCCTATAAATTGCCTGCCTGATCACATCAGCCAGGGCTTGGTCATTGGTTTTCAGCGCCGGGACTAAATCAACCTCATCTTCGTGCCCGAGGCAGAGGCGCAGTTTTCCATCGCCCGTGATGCGAATCCGATTGCAGGTATCACAGAACTGATGTGAAATCGCGCTGATGAAACCAACCCTGCCCTGGTGCTCAGGAACGGAATAATCCGCTGAAGGCTGCCCTTCCTGCCGTGCGGGCTGAGGGAGTAAGTAGGGGCGCGCGCGAATAATATCGCGGTTATCCACCGGAATTCTGGGACTCGAGGTATTCCCGCCGATAGGCATATACTCAATAAAGCGCACGTCAAGATCTCTGTTCTTTGTCAGGGCTATAAAATCGTCCACTTCCTCATCATTGACTCCACGGATCAATACCATGTTAATTTTCACAGGGGTTAAGCCTGCTTCAATGGCAGCGTCGATACCGGCCAGAACGGTCGAGAGCTCTCCTCCAGTTAATTGTCTGAATACTTCCGGCTTAAGCGAGTCCAGACTGATATTCACCCTCTCCAGGCCTGCTTTTTTCAAACCTTTCGCCAGACCTGCAAGCATCATGGCATTTGTGGTCAGCGAGAGATCGGTGATGCCCGGAATTGCGTGAATCCCCTCAACGATCTGGAGGATATCTTTTCTCAGCAGAGGTTCCCCTCCTGTCAATCTCACTCGTTTTATTCCCAGATCGGTACAGACTCTTGCGATACGGATTAATTCTTCTGCGGATAATTCATCCTCTTTTGGGCACAGCCCCTCATCAGCACGGCAGTAAACGCAGCGCAGCGTACACCTTTCGGTCAGAGAGAGGCGCAAGTAAGTAATTTTTCTGCCGAATTGATCAAGCAAGGCTGTTATTCTCCGCCGCGTACATAAGTTCCGGATTTGCCGCCGGATTTCATATCCAATTGAATAGCGTTAATCTGCATATCCTTGTCAATTGCTTTACACATGTCATAAATGGTAAGGGCTGCCACACTGACAGCTGTGAGGGCTTCCATCTCCACCCCAGTTCGATAAAAAGTGCTGGCTTCAGCGCATATTTTAAGTTCCGTCGCGCTTTTTTTATCAAATTCAAGCGAAATCGAAGAAAGAGGCAGCGCGTGACACAAAGGTATCAATTCTTCCGTCCTTTTTGCAGCCTGTATGCCGGCAATGCGGGCACAAGCGATCACATCCCCCTTTGGGATTTGGCCCGCAAAGACTTTATCCATCGTATCTACACGCATGCTTACAATACCGCTGGCCATTGCTACGCGCATTGTGTCTGATTTTTTACTGATATCTATCATTTTCGCGGCGCCGGTTGAATCGAGATGCGTTAATTCCATTTCTCTTCCTCTCCTGGGTTTACCAGTGTATAGCCCCCCATTTTCTCCAGACGTTCCTTAAACGCTTTACTCCGCAGCATCTCAATAAACCTCTGCACCATTGGGAGTTCAAATGAGTAATCATCCACGATTATGTCATACTGTTCTTCACAGAGCGGAATGAAATCGAGGTCATAGATCTTAGCCGCGGAGAGAATCCCCAGTCCTGCGTCCGCTGTATCACTCGCGACTGAGGCAGCCACGGATGTGTGCGTAAACTCCTCGCGTTCATACCCATTTAGCTGCGCAAAGTCTAATCCAGCCTGCTTCCCCAAATAGTCCAAAAGGATGCGCGTCCCACTGCCCCGCTGCCGGTTGACGTAACGCAAAGGCATAATATCTTCCAACGTCCTGATGTTATGCGGATTACCCTTCGCAACCATCAGTCCCTGGGTACGCTGAACACAGTGCACCAGGCGGACACCACCAGCTGGGAAAAACTTGCGCAAGTAAGGAATATTATAGGTACCGGACTCTTCATCCAACAAATGGACACCGCCCATATGCGCTTCGTGCCGCGATAATGCCATGATCCCGCCCATGCTTCCCACATGTGAGGAAGCGATCAGAGTATCCCAATCTTCCTGCCGTAATAGGTCAGTAACTTCATCAATCAAAGGGTCATGGCTTCCGGTAATGACGAGGGTCCGTTCAATATCTGAAACAGGCCGCTTTAACCTCACGGAAAGCGGCTCGCCAGCTTTGTAGGTTTCCACGTTTTGGGGTATCTCGATGATTCCGTCCGCTTTTACAAAGGAACTCACAACGCCGGCGCCGCGGCTGAGCGGAACCGCTACCAAATCGTTGTAAACTTTCCCTACTCTCGCACGCACAAATTCAGAATATTTCAAGGAAGAGTTGAGGCGGCGCGAAGAAATTGCCTCCACCACCGGTTCGTCCCGCAAAGTCCTGCCCGTGAGCAGGCGCACAACTGGCTTAAAGACTTTTTCTAGCACAAGGATGCCGGAAACCGGGTAACCAGGCAAGCCGATAATCGGGATTACTTTATCTTTCCGTCTCGCAGACCCCAGAATAGTCGGCTTTCCAGGCTTAATTGAGATTCCATGGGAGAGCACATCGCCAACCTTGCGAATCGCGTTGGTGGAATAATCTTTCGTCCCAGCCGAAGAGCCCGCGTTCAGTACAACAACGTCACATTCCTCCGCCGCGCTTTCCAGAGCTTCTACGATGGCCTGTTCATCATCCGTGACAATAGGGAATACTTTTGTACGGCATCCCCAATCCTGAAAAATACCGGAGAAAATAGTGCTGTTAAATTCAATAATATCGCCTTTTCCCGGGTTTTCCCGTGGGGAAACCAATTCGTTCCCGCTTGGGATAATGCCCACCAGGGGTTCAACAAAGACTTCTGCTTCCAGAACTCCTGCAGCTAACATGGAACCCATAATTGGCCCGTTTAATTCCGTGTAAGAAGGAACGATCATATCTCCAGCAGCAATATCTTCTCCGATTTGGCGTATATTCTGCCAGGGAGAAGCAGCGGCATAGAGGTTGATCTTTCCTCCCTCAGCGATAACATCCTCAACCATTACAACGCAATCGGCATCCTCAGGCAGCACGTCTCCGGTATTTACCCAGACAAAGTCTGTTTCATCCAACGAGACGGGAGATACTTCATTGGCGCCAGCGGTGAGCGAAGCCTTTAACGCGATGCCGTCCATAGCGCAGGCATTGTAATGTGGAGCGCAGATACGTGCATAGACAGCCCTGGAAGTGATGCGGTGATTGGCAGAGACCACCGGGATGGTTTCGGTTTTCGCTGCCAGGCCAAGGTCTTTGAGATGCTGCAGGTACTGATCCCGTGCATCTTCAAGTGATAAGTTAGTCAGATAATCAAATGCCATATTTCCTCAAAACATTTTTACTTTAACAAGGGCGCCTTGTTTCATGCCTTCCGCGTCCCTTGGAATGATAAAGTAACCGTCGGCTTTCGCAGCCGTGCTGATCAGGCCGGACTTGCTCGGGATTGGAATTGCCAGATCCCCATCCAGACGCGCGAGAACAAATTCTTCACGCCCATGATTAGATGATACCGCCCGGCTCAGCTTTGCCGGTTTGCTGATCGTTGTTATCCGGGCATGGTAGGAGTAAAGAATGAACGGTTGGGTAAACTCCTTGAAGATCAATAAAGCCGCCACCGGGTTGCCCGGGAGCCCAAAAACCGCTTTTTTTCGTATTTTACCGATGATGGTGGGTTTTCCCGGCTTGACTGCGATGCCATGCACCAATACTTCACCCAAGCTTCCAATCACCTCCGGCAGAGCGTCCTTAAGACCGACAGAGGTGCCGCCAGAGACTAACACCAGGTCATTTTCCGAAACCGCCTGGTTTAAAATGGAACCCAGCTTCTCTCTGTTATCTCTGATGATTCCGTAATTATTGGCTGCGCAGCCAGCTTCCAGGCAAAGAGCCTGCAACATGGGGCTGTTCACATCCCGGATCTTGCCTGGGTCGGGAACCACTGAAGGCTCCACCAGCTCATCGCCAGTTGAGACGATACCAACATGCAGCGGTTTAAATGCTTTGGGCTTTGTGATGCCAAAAGCAGCTAATGTGCCAACCATCCCGGGTGTCAAGCGTGAACCTTTTGACACAAGAATATCTCCCGGTTTGCCATCTTCTCCCATGCGGATCACATTTGCTCCGGGTGCAGCCGGTTTGTAAATGGCTATTTGATCGCCTCCCAGAGATTCAGCATACTCCATCATGCAGACTGCGTCCGCGCCTTTGGGAATTGCCCCACCCGTAGGCACTGCGCAGCACTCCCCGGGTCTTAAGCTGAAGTCAGCCGCCTCCCCCATGTGGATTTCACCAACCAGAGTCAGAAGCGCAGGAATGGAGTCCGAGCTGCCGGAGGTGTCATTCCCACGCACAGCATATCCATCCACAGTTGAACGGTTAAAGCCTGGAACAAATTCGGACAAGATGGCATCCTCAGCCAAATAACGCCCGATGCAGCGATCCAATCCGATAGGTTCAATAGCCGCCAAAGCCGGTTGTATGGACTGATTGATAATTTCGTGTGTAAGTTCGGTTGAGATAACTTCGAACATAATGCCTCGTTTATCTATTCTACTCAATCTTTGGTCGGTTATTGCAAAATTATTCCCAGCAGCAGTTGCAGATTAGCACGCAGATTGGTTACAATTGAGAGACCTGACAGCACAGACATTATGCATAGCCGGGTACTGCCAGCCAGCTTGCAAGTCCGGTTCCGTTACAGAATAAATATGGAGGAATTCCAATGAAAGAAAGCATTAAGAAATACTTCAAGGTTGGCCTGGTTCATTTCATGGCATACCCCGGCACGATGAAGGGCGAAGGCCCCATATACGAAACGATTAAAAAGATAGCCGCCGATGATTACTTTGACGCCATAGAAATTACGACTATTAAAGATGAGGGTATACAGGCGCAGTGCCGCGATATTCTTGCCCAGTCTTACATGGAAGTGCTCTTTGGTGCTCAACCCTGCTTGCTCAGCAGGCAGTTGAACGTCAA
This sequence comes from Anaerolineaceae bacterium, assembly GCA_040772525.1. Taxonomy (GTDB): domain Bacteria; phylum Chloroflexota; class Anaerolineae; order Anaerolineales; family Anaerolineaceae; genus Mesolinea. The sequence goes on from JAXGXZ010000001.1 coordinate 2,153,571, forward strand.
TCACATCGACGAGGCTACGCGCAAACAAGCTGAGGTGCTGCTTTACCAGTTGGTGGACGAAGCAGCCTTCATGGGAGCCAAAGGCCTCTCCTTCCTGGCTGGCAAATGGCAGGAAGACAGCAAAGAGCTGGCCTACCAGCAGCTTGTAAAAACCACGCTGAACGTCTGCAAATATGCCAAAGAGAAGGATATCTTTATTGAACTGGAAGTTTTTGATTACGATTTCGACAAGGCCTCACTGATTGGTCCTGCCCCGTTGGCGCTGCGCTACGCCAGTGATGTATGCAGCCAAACGGATAATTTTGGACTGCTCGTGGATCTCTCTCACATCCCTCAAACTTACGAAACCTCTGCCGATGTGCTCTCTCTCCTGCAGCCTTACATCACCCACTTGCACATTGGCAGCGCGGTTATGGATAATAAAGACTACGCCGCCTACGGGGATACTCACCCCAGGTTTGGCTTCCCGCACGGGAAAAATGATCTGCCGGAACTGCTCGATTTCCTGCGCGTTGCCAGGCAAAACGGTTTGTTCCGCCCCGAAAACCCGTTAGTGCTCTCATTTGAAGTAAAGCCCTGGGAGGAGGAAGATTCGGATGTTGTCATCGCCAATGCCAAACGCGTGCTCAACCGCGCCTGGGCACTGCTGGAAGACAATTAGTCCCGATACACTGATTTCTCAGAAAAGGACTGTAAACGCCAGCGCATTGGAATAAAATAAACGGAAAACGCTTATTACCATCTAGTAATCAGGAGGTGTATATGGAAATCTTAGTATTCGAAACAGCGGGGAAGGCTTCCGCTTTCGCAGCGGAAAAATTTATCGAACAGATTAGTCAAAAACCGAATTCCCTGCTTGGGATGGCAACCGGCGGTACGGTCGTTTCTCTTTATCAAAAAATTATTGAGGCTTACCAGCAAAAAAGGGTCAGTTTTGCCAGTGCCCGTACGGTCAACTTGGATGAATATGTAGGTCTGAGTCCGGATAACGCTCAAAGTTATGCGTACTATATGTATTCAAAATTGTTTGACCACATCGATCTACCCAAAGAAAATATTTTCCTTTTAGATGGTCTGGGAGTTGTGGATTCAGAATTAAAGCGTTTCAACGAGTTCTTGCTGCAAAACCCGATTGATTTGCAGCTGCTCGGCATCGGAACCAACGGGCATATCGGTTTTAACGAACCCTCAAGCCAATTTCAACTGGGTCCCCATCTGGTGGACCTGGCCGAAGAAACAATCAAAAGCAATTCGCGTTTCTTCAAACCTGGTGAGACCATGCCCACCCAGGCAATTTCCATGGGAATTCGCGATATTATGCTCGCCGGCAAGGTATTGCTGCTGGCCTTTGGCAAAGCCAAAGCAGACGCTATCTGCAAAATGGTTAATAGCACAACCGTTGACCCCATGCTTCCCGTTAGCGTCCTCAACCTAAGAAGGAATGTAACCATCGTTTTGGATAAGGAGTTGGCTCAGGCAGCTGGTCTCTGAACTCCTCACAAGAGGGTGAGTTCAAGAAGAGGAAAAGGTGAATAAAAACCTGCGCCGATAGGTTCACGAATCATCTCTATTGCACGGCATTTCTTTGCGGAAGGAAAATGTAATCGATTACATGGCAGAACATTTTTCAGCAATCGAAACGAATACATCCGTAGACAGACTTGGGAATGTGATCTGCCGCATTTCGAGTGGTTTAGACAATCCTAAAAAGTTGATGGTTTTTGCCCATGCGGATGAGCTTGGCTTCATTTTTCACAAAATCGAACCGAACGTGTTCCTGCGAATGACGCGTGTGTGAGGTGTGCAATCAAAACGGTATCGTTTTTTAACAAAACTTTATCAGTAAGGGTATTATGATAGTAGTTAAAAAGTTTTGATTTATAAGTTCAAAAGAGGATAAGCCATGATGAAGAAAGCTAAGTGTTGGATTGTTTTTGTAGTTTTTTTACTTCTGCAAGTCTTGACAGGAGCAGCCCTCGCAGCACCAGGAAATTCAGTGCCAGAAGCAGCGGATGTAATTTCTGGAAGAGCAGCTATCAGTGAGACTGGTATTGCGTCTGGAACAGCTGTGATTGGTGAAGCTTCTGGTATTATTAAGCCTGAGGATGTTGGTGATGCCTGGGAAATCATGGCGCCACTACCCGAAGGACGTGTATTTAATGCCGTCATCGCCTGTGGAGGGTACGTTTATGTAATTGGTGGCACCCGTGATGCGCTCGGTAAGGAACCTACCTCAACTAACTTCCGTTACAATACCTATAATAACACCTGGCAAACCATGGCTCCAATGCCTGCACCACTCGATTCCATTGATGGTGCTGTCATTGATGGCAAGATCTACATCCCAGGCAGCTCAACTAATAGTAATACTTTTGTTTATGATATCGCTACTGATTCCTGGGCAAATATCCCTGCCAGTGGTGGTTATGTGGCAGTAGAACAGTATCAGGTAGTCGCAATCGGTACAGACCTGTACGTGATAGGGGGAATTGTTGATAACGCAAGTACAAACGCAGTCTGGAAATTGGACACAATCTCACAAACCTGGTCAGCAGGCATTCCCATGCAAAAATCACGCACTAGCTTCGCAGCTGCAGCCATTAAAGGTGAGATTTACGTGGTTGGAGGTGTTTCGTTCCCTGGGTTTAACCCCGACATGACTGCAGAAAAGTTTGATGGTACTGACTGGAGTTATGTTGCAGCAGTGCCTGACGGTGATGGTGCGTACAGCCGTTGGTCGTACATGGCTGATGGTGTTACTGGTGACAGCCTGTGGCTGGCAGCAGGAAGACGCGATGCCGCTTGGGAAGTCCTAAACCATGCTGGTTATTATGAACCTGAATTAGATGCCTGGACAGATTCACCGACCATCCCTGTTTTGAACCAAGGACGCGTTTATATGGAAGGTGACGTCGCAGGCGATGGATATTTCTATGTTATTGGCGGACGTAGTAGTGATGGCTCGATCGCGCATGATACCAATGAGCGCTTAAGGGTTGTTGCCCTCGATAACTTCTTCTATCTTCCGCTGACCCTGAAGTGAAGCCCTGGGGAGAGGAAGATTCGGATGTCGTCATCGCCAATGCCAAACACGTGCTCAACCGCACCTGGGCACTGCTGGAAGATGAATGATTAATAGCAATGGACCATTTTTTTTGAGGCTCAATCCCAACAAAAAATCGATCGCAATCAATTACCAGATTAAGAGGCACTTCAGCAAGAAACTATAGTCTGGAATTACGAAAGAGGCTAAAAAGTTAAATGGCATCTGGAAAGTTATTTGGCTTAGTGCTCTTGTTTTGTTATTCCTTTCAAAAGTTTTCATTTTGTTGCATTTATTTGCATATCATTGCAAAGTTTAGTATAATTTAAGATGGTTGTAGCTAGGGAAGTGAAACCATGGAGAGAATTGATAATCTAATTCCAGCCCAAAGACAAAAACAGATTATTGATCTTATCAATTTAAAAGGAATCATCCAAATAAATGAGGTTGCTAAGCTTTTCAACGTGTCTTACGCAACAGCCAGACGGGACATAGACTCATTGGTAATCCAGGGAAAAGTATCCCGCACGCATGGTGGTGCCGTTCTTAATAATCAAACCGCTTCCGAACTCACCCAAACAGAAAAACATACACTGATGGTAAGAGAAAAAGAATCAATAGCTGAAGCAGCTGCCAAGTTAGTGAAAAATGGGAATAGTGTATTCTTCGATTCAGGAACAACGACTTTCTTTGTAGCTCAGAAGTTGACTGACAAGAAAAACTTAACGGTGATTACTAACAACACTGAGATTATCCATAACGTCCAATTTGATCCAACTTCAACCATAATCGTTACGGGAGGTATTAAACGACAAAATTTTAGTGTTCTGGTCGGCTCGTTTGCAGAAAATTTTATTAACAGTATCAATGTAGATCTCGTTTTCCTTGGAGCCGATGCAGTTAGCTCAAAAAAGGGCGTCTATAATTCTTCCATTGATGAGATTGGGGTCAAAAAATCCCTTTTCAAATGCAGTAAAAAAATAGTATTAGTAACCGATTCAAGCAAGTTTTCGAAATCTGGTTTGATTAACATATGCAATATCTCTGATTTGTATCTAATCATTACTGATAATAAGCTCACAGCACGTGACCGACTGGAACTCCTAAAACAAAAAACAAAACTGATTCTTGTCAATTAAAGAAAAGAGGCATAAATAACATGATATCCCGGGAAGAAATTTACGCAAGTGCCCTATCTACATTCAAAAACGAATCCGATGCTGTAGCAGCATTAAAGGACACTGTTGACCCAGATCAATTATGCGAAGCTGTGGAACTGATTGCAAACACAAAAGGCCATATCATTGTCACGGGTTGCGGGACCTCTGGTGCTGCAGCCAAAAAAATCGCACAAGTGTTTAATTGTGTGGATCGAGCAGCCTGCTATCTGAATCCAGCAGATGCTCCACATGGCGATTATGGACTCATCAGGCCAGATGATATCGTCATTATCATTTCAAAGAGCGGTAAATCCCGAGAAATGGTAGACCTGATTCCAGTTGCAAAGCTGCGTGGAGGTAAAGTCCTATGTGTTACTGAAAATGCAGATTCAGTTGTATATCGAGATAGCGACTATCGAATTTTACTAAATACAGGTCCGGAAGCTTGCCCGTACCAATGTCTTTCCTCCACGTCAGTAACGGCTGTTTTTGCTTTGTTTGATGCAATTTCCATCGCAGTGATGCTTTACAACGGCATAGATCAGAATTATTTCAAGATGGTCCATCCTGGCGGTGGAATCGGAGAAATGTTAAGGGATTGAGAAAAACAGAATGAAATTAATAATCTCAGAAACAATCAACGATTCGTCAGAACTAGTCGCACAAAAAATCATTTCGTTGGTTAATTCGACTAAAAATCCATTGCTTGGTCTTGTAACTGGAGGTACAGTTGTTCCACTTTATGCAAACCTAGTTAAGAATTACGAACAGGGAAAAGTCAGTTTTTCAGAAATACGTACTGTTAACTTAGATGAATATGTAGGACTTGATCAGAAGGATCATCAGAGTTTTGCATTTTTTATGAATCAGCATTTGTTTAACAAGACAAATTTTAACAGTTCGAATATCTTTTTAGTTGATGGTACAGGGCAAATTAATTCAGAGTTGGAACGTTTTGATAACTTCCTAACAAACAATATCATCGACCTGCAGCTTTTAGGGATTGGAACTAATGGGCACATTGGTTTCAACGAACCAAGTTCAACTTTTATATTGCCGCCGCATCTTGTTAGCCTTGCTCAAGAAACGATTAATAGTAATTCACACTTTTTCTCCGAGGGAGAAGTTATGCCTACCCAAGCCATAACCATGGGCATTCGTGACATTATGAGAGCAAGAGAAGTCGTTCTCTTAGCATTTGGAAAAGCGAAAGCTAATGTTATACATCGATTATTTACCGAAACATGTGTTGACCCCAACTTACCTTGTAGCATTCTCAAATTAAGGGATCAAGTAACAATTTATATTGACCGTGAACTGGCTACTGAAACCGGAATTGAGGATTGTCTTTCTTTTACGAAATGATTGCGAAATGTTCAGTCTAGATCAGATGCTTGAAATTAGGTTATGGAAGATAAAGTTATCACGAGGTTTCGATGCTCAAAGAATTAGATGAATTAGTTAGTGAACTGTCTCCTATTCATGGTGTTTCTTCACGCGAGGAAGATGTCATTGATTATTTGCGAGATCAATTGGCTAGTTTGGGAATTAAACCGATTGTAGACCTACTCGGTAATATGATATGCCATTTCGGTTGTGGTCAACCGAATCCAAAAAAGCTAATGGTTTTTGCACACACAGATGAACTCGGATTTATCGTAAGAAAGGTGGAGAACAATGGCTTCGTGCGGATATCGCGAGTAGGAGGTGTATCTGTAAATGTCCTACCAGGCACAAAGGTTGATATCCTTTGTGATTCACAAGTAATTACGGGTGTAATAGGTCTGAAGAGCCATCATGTAACAAAACCTGAAGAAAAAGGTCATTTGCCAGATATTGATAATTTGTATTTGGATTGCGGATTCAAAAGTAAACAGGAAGCTGAAGATGCTGGCATATTCGTTGGTAATTTTGCTACTTTTGCTTCTCAGCCCGTTCTACGACTACGAGAAAAGTTATTGTGTGGCAAAGCCATGGATAATCGTGCCTGTTGCGCAGTGCTCTTACACTATGTAGCAGCTGTTAAAACTTTGTCCGAAGCAGGTAACTTAGCTTGGGATGTTTATGTTGTTTTCTGTGTACAAGAGGAATTTAATGTTAGAGGCATTATGCCTGCAGTTAATAAAATTCGACCGGACGCCTCGATTGGGTTAGATGTAGCAATTGCTGCTGATACGCCAGACTTATTAGGTTTTTCCGAAATAGCGCTTGGAGGTGGTGTAGCTATCAGTTATCTAAACTTCCATGGTAGAGGAACTTTAGCAGGGGTTCTCCCTGACAAAAAGTTATTGAAACGGATCGAGAGTGTATGCAAAGATCATGGAATTGAATATCAAAGAGATGTCATTATTGGACTAATAACCGAAAACGCATTTATTGGATTTCAAAATGAGGGAGTTCCAGTAGCGAACCTTTCCATTCCTTGTAGATATACGCATACACCAATCGAGACTATAAACATCGATGATTTGGATCAACTATTGAAAACGCTAGTTGTCTTTACTAGCGAACTCGAGGAACAAGACGTATTTGGCAAAAGTTAGAAAGAGGTGGTGAATTAATGAAAACAGTATTAACAGCTTGCGGTGTTGGATTTGCATCCTCAACGATAATCGCTGAGCGACTAAGAGCTCTTTTTGAACGAGAAGGCTTGACAGATAAGGTACGTATCTTACAGTGCACAATGAATGAGATACCAGGGTATTTGGATTCAGTAGATTGCGTCATTACTTCATCTATGGTGAGGGGTGAATACCCTATTCCGGTATTGAATGGAGTTGCTTTTATCTCTGGAATTGGTATGGAAGCACTTGAAAATCAAGTGCTAGATATTTTAAAAACCTAAATTTGTTAAGAAAAGGAGTTTTTGATGGAAACAATTGTTGATATTTTCTCGTATATAAGTAATTTAGGTTCAACTGTCATGGTTCCTCTCTTTATCTTTATAATCGGATTGATTTTCCGATTAGACTGGATAAAGTCATTAAGAGCTGCATTGACAGTTGGCGCAGGTTTCATCGGAATGAATTTAGTTCTCAATATCATTTGGAACTATATGATTCCAATCTCAGATGCTCTGCGTGATAAGTTTGGGTTTGATAGACCTTTTTATGACGCTGGAGGAGGGGCTGCAGGTGTGATAGCATTTGGTACGCAAGTAGGCACCATCATCATACCTTTCATCATATTTCTCAACATTATACTCATCGTTACAAAAATAACAAAGACGATCAATATTGATATATGGAATTTCTGGCATCTCGCATTCACTGGGTCTGTCGTCACAATGACAGCAACAGCAGCAGGTTGTGGCCCAACTGAAGCTCTGATTTACGGATTGATTGGCGCTGCAGCACACAGTATTCTTGCGTTGCTGATTGCTGACATGACCGCCAAACGTGTTCAGGAAGAATTTGGTATGCCTGGTGTTTCGATTTCCCAGGGATTTGCGACATCAAGTGTTCCACTATTCTTGATTCTTGATAAGATCTACGATTTAATTGCTCCAAAATCCAAAGGTGAAGGAAAGCAAGTTGCAAAAGCTCCCGGCAAGTTTGCTTCATTGCTCGCAGAACCAATTATTATTGGTTTCATCCTAGGTATTCTTCTCGGGTTGGCTGGTACAGATTACAGCAAGGGGAGTAATGAGGTTATTAAAACTATCCTCAACTTAGGTGTGCAACTCGCAGCTTTGATGTTGCTCCTTCCCAGAATTATCAAGATTATTGTTGAAGGATTAATCCCAGTATCTGATGCAGTTAGAAAGTATGTAACTGAAAAACATGGCGATAGGGAGTTCTATATCGGTTTAGACTCAGCGGTTCTTCTTGGCCATCCCAATACGCTGATTGTTTCTGTGATACTAATCCCTATTGTGATCTTGCTCTCCATAATCATGCCTTGGAATAAAACTCTTCCACTGGCAGATCTGGCTGCGACAGCTTTCTTTGTCTCAATGGCAACACCAATTCATAGAGGCAGCTTCTGGAAAACACTCGTGTCTGGAACAATCATTTTTGCCATCGTTCTAACCTTATCCAGTTACTTTGGCCCAATGATTACAGATGCTGCTCGGGCTACAGGCTATGCATTCCCAGAGGGAGCTCAAGGTGTAACAGCACTATCTGCTGGTAATATGTTTGCTTGGTTAATTCACATAATCATGAAATTGAAGTATTTTGGAGCGATCATCCTTGCTGCTATCGTTGTAGGTTTCGGATACTTTGCAACCAAAGTCGCTTATAAATTTTTTGACTGGATTCCTAGCCCGAAAGACAAGTAGACAAGAGATCGATGCATAAAAAAGCTAAAACTAATTGATCAGAATTTTAAAACGGAGGGGAAGAGTACATCTCGTACCAACCCTCCGTTTTATGTTAATCTGCATTATACACCTCTATAATTGAGATTTTTTTGTAAAGAACAAAATATCTTTTCTCATCGATAGCCCATTGTAGTGAATTCCTCAGAAATGAGTCTACACTTATGATTTTGTTTTCAAGGAAAGGGTAACCCTGTCAATGCAAAACAGATATGACCTATGTCAAAAATTCAACCGCTGATTCCCTCCATTTCTCTATCGTTCATTGTGAATATCCATGTGACACTAATAATCCTATATAGGAATCGGTAGTGTCAAGTATTTTTCGCACATTTAGGAATCACTTGGTAGTAGTTCCTCCAGATGTTGCATGTTCAAGTACGTTTTCTGTCCCCAGAGTGATTCTTGCATGTACCTCAGCCTGGCACACACTAACATCAAGGCAGACTGTCCATCTGGGAACGCGCCGACCGTCCTGGTTCTGCGCCTGATCTCTCGGTTCAATCGTTCCATGGCATTATTCGAGCGGATCCGTCGCCAGTGTTCCCTGGGAAAATCCATGTAGACCAGGGTTTCTAGGCCTGTCTCCTCAACCTTTTTGGCAGCCTCAAATAGCTTCATTTCTTTCAGTTTGCAAACTACATCTTCCAGCTTGTCCAGAGCTGCTCCTTTGTCTTCCTGAGCATGAATTGCCTTGAGCATGGCTGCCACCTGCTTGACCTTGCCTCTGGGTACAACCGAGAAAACATTGCGGTAGAAATGCACCATACAACGCTGAAACCTGGCCAGTGGATAGGTTTCACTCAAGGCTTCAATTAACCCAAGACATTTATCTCCAACAAACAGTTGTGTGCCTTTCAAGCCTCTTTCCTTCAGATGCCGCAGGAAAGACAACCAACTTTCCTTGTCTTCTTTCATGCCTTCCACGGCACCAATCACTTCCCTTTCGCCTCGTTCATTCACCGCCATGGCCACCAAAACAGCCACATTCCCGTAATGTCCACCCCAGTTGCGCTTCAGATACACTCCATCCAGATAAACATAAGGATATTGCCCTTCCAATGGTCTTTGCCGCCATGCCTCAATCTGCTCATACACCTTGCCATTCAGTCTGCTTACCGTCCCAGCACTCAGTTTGGCGTCCCAGAGTAATTCGGTGATATCTTCAATCCGTCTAGTGGACACCCCTGCTAAATACATCTCCACCAAGGCTTCTTCAACACTAGCTTCCCGGCGTTGGTACCTTTGGATGATGGCAGTTTCAAATGTCAAGGTGCGTAATTTGGGTATTTCCAGATCCACTTCTCCAGCACTGGTCAACAACTTGCGTGGATAATGGCCTGCCCGTGTGTCTTTTCTGTCTTCTGTGCGCTCATATTTGCGTGCGTTGGTCAGCCGGTCTGCTTCAGCGTCCAGCAAGCCGTTCAGAACTTCCCCGACACTTTGCCGAACCAGCTCTTTCAGTTCAGTTCGAATAACTTGCTCATTTAGTTGTACAATCTCATTTGACATGGTTCTTTCTCCTTGGTTTGATGTATATATCCATTTCATATTACCAAGTGATTGAGGGCCATGTCCTCTTTCTAAATGTGCGAAACTTATGTTACCTTATCTAGGAATCTCTGTATTTTTTCAAGAGGGTATTATTTTAGAATGACTTCTTGGTTTGCAACTTGCACTTTTGATATTGTGGTAAACTACTTAGGTTAATTAATAGTTAGGAGTGCAAGATGACCCCATTACCGAAGAGAAAAGTGTCTTCCGCCCGTCGTGACCGCCGCCGAGCTCATGATGCATTGAAGGCGCAGAACAGCATCACCTGCCCGAATTGCGGCGAGCCCCGTCTGCCCCACCGTGTCTGCTCAAAATGCGGCTATTATCAGGGCCGAGAAGTCATCAGCATCGAAAAAGAATAGTTTAATCAAACTAAGCCTGTTTAGCCCACACTTCTTCAGCGTGGGCTATTTGTTATCTTGTGGATGTAAACAAATTTTTTCAAACGTCCAACCATTTCTGCAGGCACCAAAACATGAAGTTGGATGCCATTCTCCTGATTTTCCAAACTTAAAATAGATGCCCGTTCATGCAATTGAGAGACCAGACCGCCTTCTTCATATGGCAGGAGCAAATGCATTTGCTTGTAACCTGATAGGATCTCTTCGGCAATCACTTCCAGCAAGTCAGGGATACCTTCCCCCGTTTGCGCACTTATCAGACAGACATCTTCAGTCACAGAATTCTGCAACTCTTTTTTTTCTTCCGCGCGCAGGCGATCAATTTTGTTATAAGCAGTGAGCACAGGAATCTCATCTGCGCCAATCAGCCGCAGCGTTTCCAAAACGGTTTGCTGTTGTTCGCGTGCGTGGGCGTTGGAAATATCGACGACATGCAAAAGCAGATCGGCTTCAATGATCTCTTCCAGAGTTGCCCTAAAGGCAGCTACCAGCTGCGTGGGCAGTTTCTGAATAAAACCTACCGTATCTGTCAGCAAAACCTGCTGCCCCCCTGAGAGGGTCAACTGCCTCGTCGTAGGGTCCAGTGTGGCAAAAAGCTGATCGGCTACGTAAATATCAGTGTCCACCATACGATTAATCAGCGTTGATTTTCCAGCATTTGTATAACCAACCAGTGAAACCACAGGAATATGCGTCTTGCGCCTCAAATCCCGGTGACGGGAACGCTGCTCACGCACCTTCTCCAAGAGCTCCTTCAGAGTTTTGATTCTGCCTTTGATCTCGCGGCGGTCAAGTTCCAATTGTTGTTCGCCAGGCCCCCGCAGTCCAACTCCACCGCTGCTGCCTGTGCGCCCTCCGCCGCCACCCGCTTGTCTGGCCAAATGCGTCCAGGCACGCGTAAGGCGCGGCAAGCGGTATTCGAGCTGTGCCAGCTCCACTTGGAGCATGCCTTCTTTTGTGTTGGCATGCTGGGCAAAGATGTCCAGGATCAAAGCCGTGCGGTCAATCAGTTTGATTTTGTCTCCCAGTTCTTTTTCCAGCTCGCGCTGATGCCTGGGGCTCAGTTCATCATCAAAGATGACCACATCGGTAGCCAGCTCTTCGGCCAGGAGTTTTAACTCCTCCAATTTGCCTGATCCAATATACGTTTTTGGGTTGGGAGTATCAAGTTTTTGCGTGAGCGTACCCAGCACCTCAATACCAGCTGTATCAGCGAGCAGTTCGAGCTCCTCTAATGATTGCTCCATGGAAAGAATGCGATTTCCATCCCGTCCAAGTTCAACACCAACCAGTAAAGCTTTTTCATTGGTTGGTGTGATTAATATTTCATTTTTCAACTTTCCTCACTATTGTGTTTTCACCCACTTGACCAAACGCTCCATGGCGGTCCTGATTTGGTCGGTTGGCGTGATAATTGAAAGACGTACGTAATCTTTGCCGCTGGGTCCATAGACGACACCGGGGGTAAAACTAACACCTGCCTCACGCAATAACCGGTCGCAGAAGACGATTGTGTCTTCGAAACCCTCGGGTACCTTCGCCCACAAATACAACGCAGCCTTGGGCAGGTCTACCTCAAAACCAGCAGCCTTCAAGCCCTCATAAACCACATCGCGCCGTTCGGCATAGATTTCGTTGCGTTCCTGAATCCATTCCTGATCGGCTGTCATCGCTTCAATGGCGGCATCCATAATGGGCGTGAACAGGGAAGTGTCGATCTGGCTCTTATAGGTTGCCAGGTATTTAATTACTTCGGCATTTCCAAGCGCCATCCCTACACGCCATCCAGCCATATTATAGGTCTTCGATAGCGAATTAAATTCGATACACACTTCTTTGGCACGCGGAACCTGCAAAAGGCTCGGCGCGATATAACTGTCAAAGGTAAGTTCTGTATAGGGTGCGTCGTGGACAATCACAATCTCGTTTTTGATCGCGAAGTCGACCGCACGGCTAAAAAAGTCTAAACCGGCAACAGCTCCCGTTGGATTGTTGGGGTAATTCAGCCACATCATTTTTGCCTTTTTGGCAATTGCCTCGGGAATATCCTCAAACACCGGCAGAAATTCATTTTCTTTGAGCAACGGCATATAATAAACTTCTGCATCCGCCAATTGCGCACCAGCAATATAGACCGGGTAATAGGGATCCGGCATCAAAACCAAGTCACCCGGGTCAAGCATAGTGTGATTGATATTAAAGATGCCCTCCTTGGAGCCAATGAGCGCTAATGCTTCAGTTTTAGGATCCAATTCCACATTGAACCTGCGCAGGTAGTAATCGCATGCGGCCTTAAGGAACTCCGGAGAGCCACCAAGGGGTGAGTACCCATGTTTTTTGGGATCTCGAACAGCTTCCACAAGCTTATCAATAATAAAATCTGCCGGCGGTAAATCCGGAGATCCCATATCAAGCCGAATGATATTCATCCCTTCTGCCCTCAATTGCCGGATAGTCTTATTCAATCCGTCAAAGAAATAAGGTTGGATGCTCTGAACTGTTTTCGCTGGAATAATTTTCATTGACTTTGGTTCTCCGTTTTTCTTTTGATTATAACGTCAACAGAGGTTCTTTCTCCTCTTTGAGCCTTTTTGCGAATTTTTACGTTGACACTCAAGAATCCCTTAGGTATAATTCTTGCAACAAATTGGTTGCAAATATTGTACCTAATGAGGTTGGCATGATCCAAGGGCATTTTCAACAATTGCAGACAAACACATCCGCCCATCTGGCGCAGACGATGACACTGCTGAGCCAAACTTCCAGCGAACTCCAACAAACGATTGAGTCTGAATTAGCAAGCAACCCTGCCTTGGAATTGGTGGACGAGCGCCGCTGCCCTATGTGCAAGCGGTTGCTGCCCGCCACCGGCTCCTGCCCCATTTGTAGCCAACCAGCCAATTACGAAGCTGAGGACCCGATTGTCTTCATCTCCCCACGGGAAGATTTTTACACCGGCAGCATCTCGAACTCCGATGAGGTTCCCGATGAACCATTTGCCTCAGAATCTATTGACCTGCCTACTTATGTGCTGCGTCAGATCGCCGGTGACCTGGCAGTCGAGGACCGGCTGATTGCGGTTTACCTCCTCAATCACCTGGATGAAGATGGATTCCTGACCACCACCGCCCTGGAGGTAGCACGCTATCATCACCGCTCACCAGACAATATCACTAATGTCATCGAACGCCTCAAACGTTGCGACCCCATTGGCGTCTGTTCTGCGAATCCCCAGGAAGCAATGCTGACACAGATTGATGTACTTAAAGAAACCACGCGAATCCCCGAGTATGCTGAGCAAGTCATCAGGGGCTTTCTGAGCAAACTCAGCCAGCATCACTATGCCGAAATTGCGCGCGAGCTGGGCACAAATGCCCAACAGATCCAGCGTGTTTCGACCTTCGTCAGTGAAAACCTCAACCCTTTTCCCGCCCGGGCACACTGGGGGGATATACGCAACCCCAATAACAGCGAACAACAGGTCTTTCATCAACCGGATATTTTGGTCTATCACCTGAATGAGGACCCTAACAACCCCTTAGTGGTAGAAATTATTCTGCCCATCCGCGGTACACTGCGGGTCAACCCCATGTTCAAAGCATCGATTAAGCAGGTGGAATCGGACCGAACAGAGGAGTGGAAAAGCGACATTGAAAAGGCCTCACTGCTGATTAAGTGCATTCAACAGCGCTCCAACGCGCTTAAGATGCTGATGGAAAAATTGGTCGTTTACCAGAAGGATTACATTCTGGCTGGTGAAAAATCCATGAAATCCCTGACCCGGGCTGAAATCGCCCGTGAACTCGAAGTACATGAATCAACCATCTCACGGGCAGTCGCCGGCAAAACGCTGCAGCTTCCCAACAAGCGCATTGTGCCTCTCTCTATTTTTTTTGACCGCAGTCTGGCACACCGCACGCTGATTAAAGAGATGATCGAAGCTGAAACAGAAGCGCTGAGTGATTCCCGAATCCAGGAAAAGTTAAAGGAAATGGATATCCACATCGCCCGTCGTACGGTTGCTAAGTATCGTTCCATGGAGGGGATCCTCCCGGCTCACCTGCGTCAGGCACATAATTAACCATGGGGTTAAACCAAAATGCCTCCGGAAAACTACCAACCCGAGTTGAAACTTTTGGATCAAACCCCAATTCTTGACCTTCTCCCATTCGCGGCCGTGCTCTATGACCGCAGCTCCGACCAGCTCCTGCATGCCAACGAGGCTTATTACGAATTGACTGGCTTCACCAGCGCGAACATCGAGACATTCAGCCTTAATCACATCGTTGCTGGTGAGCTGGATACCAACCCAACCGAAGATAGCAGTCGTACAGTGAGGCTGAAATTAGCCTCAGGGGATGTCATTTTCTACAGTATTCGCATTACGTCGGTAAGCCTGAACAACCAAATTGTAGTTTTAGCCTTTCCAAAACCAGACTCTGGAACGGATCTGCGCGATGACCTCATCGAACAGGAAATCCAGTTTGACAACCTTTCCCAACTTACCGCTTTAGGTTTTCAAACTTCAGTAAGGGACCTGATCGAGTGTTCCAAAGGAATCGTTAACCGACTGGTCAAGCCTAAATTCCTCTCGTTTTACCTGGTGGAACCGAAGGAAAAAAACCTTCGGCGTGTTCACAGCACAGATGACCCCTCCAATTTGCTCTTCCCCAGCACAGTTTCAAAAGAAGTGCTGGATGCCATTCCAACGCAATTTTTGTGGCGCTCCACCAAGAAAACCGTAAATGTCTTTCACGAGGTTGCCCTTGTCAATGGTATGGGGTACGTACTCATGATGCCTCTCTATTTCAATGGCAATGGTTTAGGGTGCATTGTTTGTTCAGGAATTGGCAATGGGCCTGGCGAAGAAGTCCTGCGATATATGACGCTGCTTAGTTCTTACACAGCTGCTACCCTGCATCATGTACAAGCGCTCGAACAAGCCCGAAAAACCATCCAGCGTATCCGCCAGGTGGTTCAGATCCAGCATGCCATCACGGATAACCTTGAAGAAGGAATCATCATTCTCACGCCGGACCTCAGGATTGCCGAAATGAGCCCTTCAGCAGAGATCATGCTCGGCTATGCCAGCAACGAGGTCTTTCTGCAGAAAGCTGAACTCGTGCTAATTGGCAATGAGACCCTCTCAACGATGTACAAATCTGCCCAGGAAGGTATCAGTACCCTGGTTGGGGATAACCTGAGCCTGAACATGCGCAACGGGAAATCCTTCCTCGCGCAGGTACTCTGCATTCCAGTCCTCACGGACAATCAGGTTTCCTCCATCGTGCTTATTCTGCGCGATCTTAGCCAGACAGAACAAATTCGTGCGCGCACGCAACAATTGGAACAGCGCGCGTTCCTGGGAGAGGTCTCGGCTATTTTCGCGCATGAGGTCAAGAACCCTATCAATAACCTTTACACGGGTTTGCAGTACATGGGAATGACGCTCAAGCCGGACGAACCTCATTTCGAGTTAGTTAACCGTATGCAGAATGATTGTCTGCGCCTCACGCACCTGATGGACTCCACACTCACTTTCTCAAAAGCCATCGAATACCATTTTGAGCCCCTTGATCTGGGAACACTCATACCGTTGATTCTTGACCGCTGGGGTCCGCGTATGACTCGCCTGAATATAAAGTACAATTTTGAAGCAAACCCTGAACACCCCATGGTATCTGCAGACAGCCGAGCCTTGGAACAGGTTTTCGTGAACCTTATCAGTAACGCAATCCAGGCAATGGACAACCTGGGAGGAATGCTTAATATACGCATTCTGCCGGCAGAAAATCATGAGAATCCGCCCCAATATGAAGTGATTGTGGCAGATTCCGGACCAGGTATTCCCCAGGACCTTCTGGATCACATTTTTGAGCCCTTTATTACCTCTAATACGAGCGGTACCGGTCTGGGTCTGGCAATTACCAAAAGGATCGTTACGGCGCATAAAGGTAACATATTTGTAGAAAGCTATCCCGGCGGTACGATGTTCCACATTCTGCTGCCGAAAGCAGAATAGGAAACTAATGGCAGCAACTGTACTTGTTGTAGATGATGAAGAAACCGCCCGCCTTGTGGTGATGGATTTTTTAAAGTCTAAGGGTTATGAAAGCTCGGGTGTTGGTACGCTTGCTGATGCGCGCAAGGAACTGCAAAAAGGGTCTGCCGATATCATCATCCTGGATGTGCGGCTGCCGGACGGCCACGGACCCAATTTGCTACTGGAAACCGGTAAACTGCCGATAAAACCTGAAGTGATCATCATCACTGCCCATGGAGACATCCGCATGGCGGTTGAAGCCATGCAAATGGGCGCACACGATTTTATTGAAAAACCGCTTGACCTTTTGCAGTTGGAGAAATCCGTCAAACGTGCTGAGGAAGTTATTTCCATGAAGCGCGAGCTCAACCACTTGCGCTCCAGCCAGGCCGGTCAATACCAATTCATTGTTGGCAGCAGCAAAGCCATGCAAGAGGCAGTCATGTTGGCTAAACGCGCTGCTGAAGCATCCGTCTCTGTCTTAGTCACTGGACCAACCGGAACCGGTAAAGAAGTTCTCGCGAATTTCATCCATAAAAATGGCCCGCGCTCCAACAAACCTTTTATTGATATAAACTGCCCTGCTATCCAGAGCACCATGTTCGAATCCGAGCTCTTTGGGCACGAAGCTGGGGCCTTTACCGGTGCGATGCACAAGAAGATCGGGCTTATGGAAGTGGCTGATGGAGGTGTGCTCTTTCTCGACGAAATCTCCTCCATGCCCCTAGATATCCAAGCCAAGTTGCTCAGAGCTATTGAAGAACGGGCTTTCAGACGGGTAGGCGGAACCACTCTGATTAAAGTGGACGTCCAAATAATCGCAGCTTCCAACCGCAACCTCAAAGAAATGATCGCGAAGAACGAATTCCGTCAGGACCTTTATTACCGGCTCAAAGTCGTGGACCTGAACCTCCCTGCTCTCACTGAAAGAAAAGCGGATATTCCGGAACTGGTTGGTTACTTCGTGCGCAAATTCAACCAGCAGATGGGGCTCAATATTCTGGATGTTACCGCGCCAGCTCTGCAAGCCCTGGTAGATTATGATTGGCCAGGAAATATCCGCGAATTGAGCAATGCCATTGAGCGTGCAGTCCTCTTCTGTGATGATCCCGCCATTGGACTGAATCACTTGCCCTCAGACATTGTCGGAGCCCTCACCTAACCATTTTACAGCCTCTCTGGCATATTAATTGCAACATCCTCTGCGACTATTCTATTGAGACTGCGGAGGCTCAAATGGTTATTAATGCTGGGAATATCGGTATCTATGTTGCCCTAATCCTGTTCGGGCTCGGGATTATTTGTATGATCCTGAGCATTGTTATATTGGCTAAGCAAGCCATCGGCAGGAACATTCAAACGATTGCCAATCAAACCACAAAATTGGCGGAAAAGGGGATTGTTGAAGGTGTATCCGGTTTGGTAGGAAATGCTTCCCTGCTAATCGGGTCCCTCAACGACCTTGCCCGCTCTAATACAGGTATCGGAATTTTTCTGGTCTTTCTGAGCCTGGTTCTGATGGCTGTTGGTTACTACATCCTGAAAACATTAAGCCTCCCGCTGCCTTAATCTTCTTTAACCCTGAAAGGTGGGCTAATGGAAATTAATGAGTTGGTAATACAACTAGGTAAGTGGTTTGATTCACGCTATGCCAGAGAAATTGTCCGCGCGTTCCGTCAGGAACCGCTGGTTTGGCGCAGTTTTGAAGATGAAGGTTTTCTTTCGTCCTGGGTAAACTATTCTGCTCAGGATTTGACCCGCTGGTTTCCCGGCCGGTTGGCAATTTTTTCCCTGAATCCCAAGTTAGCCGAAAACGATTTGACTGATCCTTCCATTCCGGTTCCCGGAAATTTTCTCGAAAAGGCAGAGCTGACTCTTCAGACCATTCAACTCACCAGTCTCAAACCGGGCGCGCTAACCGAAGCAGCCAATCTATCCATTAGTCTGCGGCAACAGCGTCTGATCAAGGGAAGCTGGCAAGGAATATGGTCCTGGCTCTCCGGTCCTAAACAGAACCCGGGGTTATGGCACTCCACATTCGCCTTGCTTCCAGCAATCCTTCCACAATTCACCCAATTTGTGAAGCAACTGATCCTTGAATCCCAGTCAAGTGATATCCCACTCATCGCTAGGTTTATTTCCCACGCAATTGAATGCCAACCAATAGAGGAAGACCAGCGTTATCAGGAATTGCATAACCTCCTGGGAGATCAACCTCCAGACCTGCAAATTCAGGTTTTAGAAAACCTGAACAAAGCCGAGAACACATCCTTAGTGAAATTACTGGCCAGAAGTTTTGTCAATAAAGCCGGACTATCTCCTCAGGACTCTGGCACCAATTTTGAAGCGGTTTCAGACCTGCAAAAAACAGCCCGATTGAATTTGTTGGCGGGACAATCCAGACAGGCAAGCCACACCATTCAACGCGCCTTCGAAGCACTGCAACTCACCCAGGCAACCCTCCTGCATGAACTCGTCCTTGACCAGGAGAAGTCCGACCCTGAAGCAGCGCAGTCAACCTGGCAGAAGCTTCTAAAGATTGCCCCGGATAATACGATCTACCATCGTGAGTACGCAGAATTCATGGCTTCGCGCAATGGTCAGGCTATTGAAGATTTTCCTCAGAACAGCGAAGATACAGCGTTGCTAACCCTGCGGTATCCTGCCTTGAAAGACCAGGCAGGCATTGGTGAGAGTCCCCTTCAATGGATCTCAAAAACTCAATCCAATCTCACAAAATCACGTTTTTCTAACCAATCAGACCAATATTTGGCCGCCCAATTGGCTTTTGAACAAAAACAATATCCGTTAGCCGGAGAACTCATTTCCCGCGCGTTGGAAGTCGACCCCAACGACTTGAATACCATCAAACTTTCCGGGCAGATTAACCAGCATTT
The DNA here is from genome assembly GCA_040772525.1 of Anaerolineaceae bacterium. GTDB lineage: Bacteria > Chloroflexota > Anaerolineae > Anaerolineales > Anaerolineaceae > Mesolinea. The sequence goes on from JAXGXZ010000001.1 coordinate 2,172,990, forward strand.
GGCAGATGTGGAGAAAGCTATCGAATCGGCCTCGTTGGTAGCCTTGTTTGAGCCCAATAATTTGGCAAACAAGAAGGAATTAGCCAGTCTCTACCTGCAATCCCAACAACCTATCAAAGCCTTAGAGGTCTATCAGGAACTGGTTTCAGAGGATCAGCATCCAGACCGGGAAGATTTGCTCATATTCTCTGAGATTGCGATTAAAGCAGGCAAACCTGCAATCGCCATACCAATCGGTGAAAATTTCCTTGCCCATGACGAATTGGATGGCGAAGCATTAGTTGTTCTCTGTAATGCTTTCATCGCCAACAATGAACAGGAAAAAGCCATTCAACGCTTGGAACAGGCTTCTGCTGTCGCGCCTGAAAAGCCCTCGAGTTGGCTGGCTCTCGCTACTATCTGGACTAAACTTGGAAGATCCGATAAAGCCCTGACCTCTCTCAACAAAGCCCGTCTAGCACTGCCTGAAAACGCCCAAATTCTGTTCGAGTTAGGCAGGCTTTACCTCCGTAACGATCAAGGAACCGAGGCGATTGCAGCGTTGCGCCAATCGCTTTCCCTCAATCCTGACGATGTAGAGACCCGTAAACTGCTGACCAATGCGTACTACCACCACGGTTATTTGGATGATGCATGGGGTATTATTCGCCCGCTTGAAAAAGATTACACCAGTGACCCAGATTTGGCTCTTATACTTGGCCAGGTACTCTCCGCTATAGGAGATCGGGCTGGAGCACGTTCTGCGCTCAAGTTTGCCTGGCAGTCCTGCAATTCAGAGGAAACACTGGAAGCTTACGCCCGATTCCTGCTCAATGAGAAGAAAATCCGAAAACAACTGGGCAAATCCGATGATCATGAATTGCAAATGCTGCTCAATAAACTAACTGCCAACAATCTCATCCAGAGTAAGTTTGAGCTTCAATTACTGGCCGCAGATATGGAAATGGCATTGGGCAACCTGGAGTCTGCCTATAAGACTTATTTGACTCTGTTGGATGCCCCTGAGGCAAATGCAGCACCGGTTTACCATCATCTTCAACTTCAAATTGGCCAGGTAGCCTCAGCTCTAGGCATGCAGGATATCAGTCTTGCCTCTCTTCAAGAGGCGATCCTCGCAAACCCTGATGATTTAGAAGCGTATCAGATACTTGCTGAAGCCTATCAGACCGCTGGTCTGACTGACGAAGGACTAAAGGCAGCAAATTCCGCTCTGCAGATTGACCCTTCCAACCTCGAAAATTTACTTTGGTACAGCACTTTTGCCTCCAGTAATCAAAACACGCACGAAGCCATTCAGGTACTTAAAGACGCCATTCATCTGCGACCGGACGAGAAAGCCCTCTATCTGGCCTTGGCACGCACTTATACAGGGATCGGATATACAGACGAAGCCAAAAACATTATGGATAAAATGCTTTCCTTGGAACACGTTTCAACCGAGGAATATATCAATGTTGCCAATCTTTACATGCATCTGGAAGACCCTGAAGAGGCAACGCAAATTATTCGCAAAGCGATTAGCACCAATGCCAATCCGGACTTTGAAGAAAGCCGGGATCTCGCTTATTCCGTTTTGAGTCTGGGAGATGCCCCAGCCGCCCTCAAACTAATCCAAGAACTGGATGCCAACCTGCGCACGCAGCCTTGCTTCACAATCTTAAAGGCCGACGTACTCACCGCCAATAAGCAGTTCCTACCCGCTTATGAAGCGTTGGAACCAGCTGTGAGACAAATAGAGTTTGCTACTGATGGCGGTATTTATGATTGCGGCAGCCCTCTGGCAGTCAACCCGGATATTCTTCCATACTCGCGCGTAGGTGTCCTCTGCCGGGCAGCTCAATTGCAAAGAATCATCGGGGATCTTCATGGCGCGCTTAAACTAACCAATCTTGCCCAAAACCTGGACCCGACCGACGCAGTGGTGCAGTCTCTGCAAGCTAATTTAGCATTTTCATTTGCAAACCAGACTCGTTTGGATTCGATGCTGGAACAAAACAATACTGATACGCTTTCTCCAGCGGTTGTAAAAGAGGCAGCTGAACTAAGCCTCATCCAGGCTCTGGCAACACGCAACATTGAAAAGTTGAACTTGTTAAATGAACACTTTTTTAAGGCGTCTGGTTATTCCTCGTTGCTGCTGTCTATCAAGTCGGTGCTTTACAAAATAACTGGCAACCTGAATCAGGCGCAGACTGCGCTGCAAGACGCATCCCTTGAGCTAGACCGGCTCACAACCCGGTTACAAACAGCTGCTTACAGCCCAGCCAGACATGATCTGCTCATCCGCCAAGCCTTGGCTACTGCCATAGCTGCCTGGGATCTCGAAGATTATGGTCTCGCTTCCAAGGCTTTCCAGATCAGCCTTTCCGAAATTAAAGTAAACCCTCAGGTCAATAAATTGCTGGCAGAATACTTGATCGATAAAACCCGTGCCAGCATCAACGCAAGTGCTTTGGCAATCAGACAGCATAAACCCAAACCTTATTCATCTGAAGCAGCAGAAGAAGATTTGTTCCAGGAGCAACTTTCTTTGGCAGGGCGATTTATTAATGCCACCGATATGCTCCCAGCCCTTAAGATTGGCCAGGCAGTCTTTAGCGGTGTTTGGAACAAAGCTGACGAGGCAGACCAAATCATTACCAATCCGCGACAAGCCACCCAGATACTTTCCATACAACCCGCTCCAGATGTGGTTAAGGCCATTCATTCTGCGTACCAGGAATCTCCTGAGGTTCTCTTTCAGTTGGCTGTTATCCAGCTCAAATCCAATCCGGCTTCCAGCCTCAAAATCGGCACCAACTTATTGAGCTTAGGTCAGGATTTTCCAGCCCTCCATGCGATGCTCAGCTTTGCGGCAGAAGGAACAGATCTTCAATCCGCCATCAAGAGTATGGAAAAAGCGCTCTACTCATGGCCGGATGAATCCGATTGGCACGCAGTATTGGGCTTGTATTACGAGAAAACTCAGGACTACCGTGCAGCTGGCAAACAATTGGAAAACGCGCTGCGCATTGAACCCAAAAATGCGGAATACTGGCAAATGTTGGGGAACATCAAGGTACGTGAAAAGGATTATCTGGCTGCCAAAGACTACTTTGCCAAAGCGATTGAGCTTTTCCCGGACAATCCTGAAGCACTCGAATCATTGGCAAAGATCAACCAACAATTAGGCGAACATCAGGTTGCTCTGCAGTGCCTCGAAAAAGCTGCCCGTCTCGCTCCAGAGAACCAAACATATAAAGAAGCCATCGCGGAATCTCATTTCGCTCAAAATGACTACAAATTCGCTATCAAAGCCGCCGATGAAGTGCTGCGCTCTGACCCCACCAATATCCCAGCCCTGAATATCAAGATCCGGTCATTTATTTTAACTGAACAAACCGCGGAAGCCAAACGAATTGTTGAATCAGCCCGTAAATTGGCCTCCGACCCGTTGCCTTTTGAATTGCTTAGGATTCAAATCGATGAGAATGGTGACTGGTCGGCTGGATTGGCACCTTCAAAGATGCTCGCGGAGCAGTATCCGGATCGGGTCGAAGCCCTGAATAACCTCGCAGAGCATCAATTTCAACTAAACCTGTTTAATGACGCCCAATCCAGTCTCCATAGTAGTCTGGAACTGGACCCTGAGAACCCTCAAACCTTATTATGGTTGGGTAAATTAGCCCGGCAGCAGGGTAACCTTGATCAGGCTTTGGCATGGCTGACACATGCCTTGCGTAATGACCCAGGGTCAACCGAAACTTACCTCGAGATAGGTCAGACTTATCAGGAACGGCGCGAGACCCCAAAAGCACTGGAAACCTATCAAAAAGCCATTCAGATCGCACCTAAAGATCCGCGCCCCTATATTAATGCAGCCAATGCATACCGAGAATCAAAAGATTACCGTAACGCGGAGATCATGTTGAGACAGGCCGTCCAAATTCTGCCTAATGAGCCCACGATCCGGCGCCAGTTAGCCGCTGTGGTCACGCTCAACCTTGTCAACAATCTCCAGGAGGCACCGAAACGAAAATGAACAGACCCCCAACACGCAAATTATCAGAAGCAGTAATGGTCCGACGCGGCAAATTCCTCACTCTCATTCAGACCGCCTTGGGCTTGCGCGAACTGCAATTCTCAAGACAAGCCTCACTGATCTGGTTGGCAAACTTTCCTGGCGACCTGCTGGTCAACTTTGTGTACGCTTCCGTACTCGCAGAAATGGGCGATATTGAAATTGCAGCCACCAATCTGGAGAAGATCCTTAAATACGACCCAGAATTTACTGAAGCAGCTAGCCTGTTCCACCAGCTCCGCCCATACGCGTTAGGCGGCGAGTTGGGTTCAACTCTGGCTTACCTGCAGCGCACCTCACCCAATGAAGCCTCACCCGCAGCCTGGTTGAATTCCCTAGTTACCGCCAGACAGGCTTTTGAATCCGGAAACCTTGCGGAAGCAGAAAAAGAAGTCCTGGGAGCACTGGCTTTCAACCCGGTCAGCGCTCTCCCGGCGATCCTGCACACGCAAATCGTGTTCAAGAGTGGAAATTCTACATTACTGGATACGCTCACAGGAATTTACAACAGCCGCTGGCCGGATGCTCTGCAGATCAAAATATACACGGCTCTGGCCAATATACAGCTAGGCGATGATGCCGCAGGTGTGGAGAAACTACATTGGTCCGCCGCGCACGACGTTGCTGGTCAGGTGATTAACCGCATCCTCGGTCCTAACCACAACTTTACGCCGCTTTGGCCGGAAGATCTGAAGGTTTATCTGGATCTGCCAATACCAGCACCAGTAGCTGTTGAATTGGGCTGGAATGTGCTTTCCACCACCGGGCCGGGCGAGGCGCACCATGCAACTTTCGATCAGGATGTCACGCAAGTAGTTGGTGTGCAGCGCAGTGAAACAAATAATATCTCACAGCGCGCTGAAGATTTGGTTGCAGATCTCACACTCGCTAAAAATGTTCAGAGTTTCGTTGAAGAACAATCCTATCAGGGTGAAGAAGATGGTCAGGATTATTCTGAAGTACCGCCAGAAACTTTTATTTCCCAGCATGAAGAGGTAAATGAGAGTGCGCTACAGGAAGAAAGACAACTTCAGAGCGAAGCAGAAGAAAAACAGGCAACTCTGAAGGTGTTGGAAGAGATCCAAACCGAATTTGAAAGAGTAGCCAAATCCATCAATAAGGCCGACCTGCTTACTGCGGATACTCGTTTCCCTGCCTACGTCCTGTTGACCTCCCGGGTACTACTCGAAGCAAAATATGGCGTCAATACAGCCAACGTAATCATCGATTCCATGGAGGAACTAAGCGGCAAGATTACGGCTCTGCCGAACTGGAACAGCCTCATTTATATCCCTGATGACCCCAAATGTATGCGGGAACTTGGGCTTACCCCCATTCAAGCTCCGGATGCCTGGAAGATCAAGCTTTCCCTTGCGGATCTGGATAAAAAACTATCCTCCAAGGGCGAGATGATTGGATGTCTCTTAATTGTGGGAGGCCACGAGGTGGTTCCTTTCCATATGCTGCCTAACCCGACTGATGATTCTGATGTTAATGTACCTTCGGACAATCCCTATGCAACCACAGATGAAAATTATTTTATCCAGCAGTGGCCGGTCGGCCGTCTTCCGGATGAATCCGGCACGAATGAAGCCATTTATCTGATTGAACAACTGCGTTACCTCAACAACGAATATAGTCTGAAAGTCCGTGCGAAGACACTGGTTTCCGGATCCATCTTTGAAGCCTGGTTTATACGGATTGCCGAGCGCTTCGCGCAGTCCTTCAACCGATTTCAGAAGACAGATAACATTGGTTACAGTGCCGAGGTATGGAAAGCTCCTTCACAAGAGGTCTTCAGCCTGATTGAGCGTTCTGACCGAATCAAATTATCCCCACCGGTTACGACTGAGTCGCTGCTCAGCAACCAAAAACCCAATCCAAAGTTCGCGTATTTCAATTTACATGGGCTCAAGGATTCTCCCGAGTGGTACGGACAGCGGGACTATAAAATGCAGTCGCGCGATCCTGAATATCCGGTAGCCATGCTCCCTTCCAACTTCACGGAGCAAACACAGGCACCAGATATCGTCCTTAGCGAAGCCTGCTACGGCGCGAACATCCTGGAAAAGAAAGCATTGGAGGCTATTTCTCTCAATTTCCTTGCGGCTGGCACGCGCGCCTTCATAGGCTCCACCTGCATCGCTTATGGTTCTGTCAGTAAACCACTGATTGCCGCGGATCTGCTCGCTTACGAATTCTGGCGCAATATACAAGCTGGCGTCTCCGTCGGCTATGCGCTAATGCAAGCTAAATTAAATCTTGCCATGCAAATGACAGAAAACCAGGGTTATCTGGATGGTGAGGATCAAAAAACAATCCTGTCCTTTGTGGTTTATGGGGATCCGTTGACAACTAAAGACAGCATGAAAAAGTCAGCCAAGCCTCTGCTGCGCCCGGCCAAAAAACCTGCCCTGAAGACTATTAGTGACTCACCGGAAGAACTGGTGATTGCCCCCGATGAGATGCCCTCCGAAATCATCGACAAAGTCCGAAAGGTCATCAGTGCCTACCTGCCCGGTCTGGACGATGCCACGGTCACGCTCAACCCACAATTGACAAACTTCACGCTTGATCCATCCCGGGTACGCACACGCAAGAACGGAGCAAGCTTCCTCCAGGAAAGCCAGCGCTATGTGGTAACCCTCAAGAAGTCTTATATGTTCGACAGCATCAATCACGATCATTATGCTCGAATGACTTTTGACCAAAAAGGAGACATGATCAAACTCAGCGCATCACGTTAACATTACAACAACTGGTACAGCATCCAGTTTCCTACCCTCCGCAGGGGCTGGCCTTTCAGGCCAGCCTCATCTTTAATTAACAATACGCTTCCTGTAATATTTAATATAATTTCAATAATATTCCCGATTCTCGGATATAATTACTTTGTGAAATCCTATAGTCATGTATTTACTAAATTAGTTGGGTTTTATATCATAGGGAAAAACTAATAAAGTTATAATAGAGTGGAGGCAATGCTTCCACTCTATGTTGGAATAAAACTAAGGGAGTGACCATGTACGGATATAGCGGAAAAATTCTCCACATTGACTTGAGCACAAAAAAATCCTGGGTGGAAGAAAAACAGGAAGACTGGTACAAACTCTGGATTGGTGGCGTGTCCATGGCCACTCGGTTGTGTTGGGAGAACATCAAACCAGGCTGTGATCCTTACGATGCCGAAAATCCAATCTGTATTGCCAATGGCATCTTCACTGGCACACCGGTGCCTGTCGGCGGCAAATTCGGACTTGCTTCCAAAGCACCCCTCACAGGTATGATTGGAGACTCCCTCTCCGGATCCTGGTTCTCAATTGCCCTTAAACGTGCCGGCTGGGATGGTGTGGTTCTGCATAATAAGTGCGAAAAATGGACCAATCTTTTCATCGATGATGACCGTGTCCAGTTTTTGGATGCCACGTATTTGCTCAGAAAAGGCACCTATGAAACTGAGGAAGCCATCCGCAATAAAATGGGCGACGACCAAATCCGCTCATGTACCATTGGTATTTGCGGCGAGAACCTTGTGCGCTATGCCAACGTGACCAACGATGGCCGTCAGGCCGGACGTACCGGACATGGTGCCGTTTGGGGCAGTAAGAAACTTAAGGCACTTTCAGTTCGAGGAACCTCCGGTGTCCGGGTATTTGATCCCAAAACTCTTAATGAGCTCTCTTTTAACATCTCTAAAGCAGCTCAGGGAAAAGACACGGAAAAATATCGAGTTTATGGCACCGCAACGGGCTTACTAAACGTCAATAAGATGGGCTTGCTCCCCACGCGCAACTTCCAGGAGGGAGTCTTTGAACACGCGGAATTGGTAAGCGGTGAATCTCTGGATAAGCACCATAAGGTTAAAGTGATTGCCTGCGCGCAGTGCCCCATCGCTTGTGAGCAAATGTCCATGGTTCAAACCGGGCCCTTTGCCGGGGCAATGACCGGTGTTGAATATGAAAGCCTTTTCGCCAACAGCTCAAACCTGGGCATCTCTGATCTTCGGCCGGCAATTAAATTGGTCACGATCTCAGATCACGATGGAATGGACAGCATCAGTATGGGTGTAACCATCGGTTTTGCCATGGAAAGTTACGAGCGCGGAGTCCTTAAGAAAGAAGACTTTGCCAGTCCGGAGCACCCTGAAGGTCTAGAAATGAATTTCGGAAATGGCGAAGCTGCCGTCTCATTAGCTGAAATGATCCGTGATCGCGTTGGTATTGGAGATCTGCTCGCTGAGGGTGTTCGTATTTCCAGTGAGACGATTGATAAAGAACGGAGGTCGGAAACCTGGAAATGGGCAATGCACATTAAGGGTCTGGAGCCTGCCGGATATGACTCGCGTGCCCTCAAAACTTTTGCCGTCGGTCTGGCTGTGGGGACTCGCGGTGGCTGTCACAACCGTTCCGCTGCCTATGATCCTGACATGAAAGGCGAAACGAATCGCTTTACCGTGGATGAGACCCGCGGACGCGTGGCTGCCGATTCCGAAGAATACGCAGCCGTGTATGACACGTTACCGTTGTGTAAATTCATTCGCCGCTCATTCACTGGCAAGGCAGACCGGGAAGGCGCCTGGCCAGCTATCGCCAAATTGATAAACGCCACCACTGGCTGGGACTACGACTATGACGATGTTGACCTCATCGGTATACGCGCCCATACCATCAAGAAGGCTTTTAATATCCGTGAGGGTTGGACCTCGGATATGGATGAGCTACCATGGCGCTGGAAAAATGAAGACTTCAAGGAGGGCCCGAGCGCTGGCACGCATGTAACGCAGGAAGAGCTCGATTACCTAAAAAAGATCTATTACGAAGCAAAAGGCTGGACGCCCGAAGGATTAATCCCTAAGGAGAAGCTAATTGAACTGGGCATGCCGGACGTCGCTGAAGAAATTGGAGTTTAAGGAGTATTATGGCCACTTCCACATCGAAACATGCTTATATTGAGTGCGACCCAGTAAAGTGCGTGGGCTGTCAGCTCTGCGAATATATTTGTTCCCATCAGAAGACAGGCGAATACAACTCCTACCGCAGCCGTATCCGCACTGTGCGTGTGGATGAAGTGCTCATCACCGCTATCGCCTGTCGAACCTGCGAAAACGCTCCCTGCGTGATTGTCTGTCCGCGCGATGCCCTCACGCAAGACCCCCTGACCGGCATCATTAAGGTAGATGGGCAGAAATGTGACGGATGTGCCTGGTGTATTGAAGCATGTGAATTTGGTGCCATTTCCATTAACCCCGCCAGTAAAAACGCCGAAATCTGTGATCAGTGCGAAGGCGTGGAAGACGGTCCGCAGTGTGTGCTATGGTGCCCCAAGGAAGCTTTGGAACTAACCACACCCGATCAAAGAGCTCAGAGAACCCGACGTGCCTTGGTTGAAGAAAGTCTTAATATGCCTTCAAAAGCTGAGGATCCCAAATGACAGAGAAAATTGAGAATCGCCCTGGAGTACCTGGAGATGAGGAGCTACGTATTGGCGTGTATGTCTGTCACTGCGGCAGCAACATCGCTGGAGTCATTCCGCCTAAAGATGTAGTGGAATTTGCCAGCAATCTGCCCGGTGTGGTACGGGCTACCGACACGCTATACGCATGTGCCGACAGCGGTCAGCGCTTGATCAAGGAAGACATCGAGAAATATGGCCTCAATCGTGTGGTTGTTTCCGCCTGTTCCGTACGCATGCATGAGCCCACTTTCAGAGGTTGCGTAGCGGAAGCTGGCATGAATCCCTTCCTGATGGAAATGGCTAACATCCGCGAGCAGTGCACCTGGGCGCATGGGCATGACCCCGAAGGCGCTTTGAAAAAAGCTAAAGACCTCACAGCAGCTGCAATCGCCAAGGTTTCCTTCCTGCAACCCTTGGACATGATTAGCGTTCCCGTGACCAAGAAAGCCCTGGTTGTAGGTGGTGGCGTGGCGGGTATCAATGCCGCCTTGGACCTGGCTGAACAGAACATTCCGGTGGTTTTGGTAGAAAAAGAACCAACAATTGGAGGGGTCATGGCGCAACTGAACAAGACCTTTCCAACGATGGACTGTAGTATATGAATTCTTGCACCCAAAATGGTTGACGCGGCGCGTCAGCCCCTCATCGAAGTAAAAGCTTTTACAGAAGTTGAGAAGGTCGAAGGGTTCGTTGGAAATTTCAAGGTGACACTTCGTGAAAAAGCCAAATATGTACGTGCGGACCGCTGTAACGGCTGTGCAGCCTGTGCCAAAGTTTGCCCGGTGGAGATTCCGAACTACTTTGAAATGAACCTCGCCCCACGTAAGGCCGCTTACATTCCCATGAGTCAGTCTGTTCCACTCATCTACAATATTGACATGGATGCCTGCATCCATTGTTACAAGTGTGTAGAAGCCTGCGGTCCTCTGGAAGCCATCGACTTCAGCATGACCGATAAATATGTAGACGAAGAGATTGGTGCCATCATCGTGGCGACTGGTTTCAGCCACTTCGATCCCACCCCAATGACAGAGTATGGATACGGGCGTTACCCCAATGTGATTACCTCCATGGAAATGGAGCGCATCAACAATTCCGCTGGTCCAACGCGTGGCGCGCTCATCCGCCCCAGTGATAACCATCCGCCTAAGACCCTCGCCTTCATCAACTGTGTAGGTTCCCGCGACAAACGCTACGTTGAAAGCTGCTCTAATTTCTGCTGCATGTATTCCATTAAGAATGCCATTCTTGTTAAGCAGATGCACCCGGGAACGGATGTGACAATTTATTACATTGATATTCGCACGCCTTCAAAGGGTTATGAGGAGTTCTACGACCGTGCCCGTAACATGGGCATAAAATTCGTACAAGGCCGCCCTGCGGAGATCACGGAAGATCCAGTAACCCACAATCTCTACATCACTGGCGAAGATATCACGCTTGGTAAAGTGATAGAGCGTGAATTCGATATGGTCATGCTTAATCAGGCTGCCGTTCCGCAGCCCGATCAGAACCATATGAGCTCCGTCCTGAATGTTGCACAATCTCCCGGCGGTTGGTTCATGGAATATCACCCCAAACTGCGCCCGATGGACAGCCCCACGGATGGAATATTCTTCGCCGGCGCCTGCCAGGGACCTAAAGACATTCCATCCAGTGTTGCCCAGGGTTCTGCGGCGGCAGCACGAGCTTCGCGCATTCTCCACTCCGATCGTTGGGATATTGAACCAACTATTGCTGTTGTGTGGGGTGACCGCTGCGTGAGCGGTAAAGGTCAGAAATGCGGCATCTGTGAACGCGCCTGCCCCTATGGCTCCATTATTTACGAACCCGGTAAAGTTCCCGAAGTGGTCACTGCCAAGTGCCATGGTTGCGGTGGTTGCGCGGGCGAGTGTCCGCATGATGCCATAACACAACTGCACTATACGGATGCCCAAATCCTCGCCCAGATTCGGGCGCTCCTTGCTACCGAGCCGGAGAAGAAAATCCTGACGCTGCGCTGCCATTGGTGCTCTTACGGCGGTGCTGATCTGGCGGGCACAAGCCATTTTGAGTACAGTGCCAATGAGCGCGGCATTAAAGTGATGTGTTCTGCCCGCATGGACTCGGATTTCATTTATGAAGCCTACCGACTGGGCGTGGGTGCCCTACTCTATTCCGGCTGCCACACGCAGGACTGCCATTACATTACCGGGCAGATTGTGGGTGAGAGGCGTGCCAAGCGCCTGCAAACCATGTTTGAACGTATGAAGATGAGTCCCGGGCGATTCCGTGTAGAGTGGATCAGCGCGGCTGAAGGCGATAAGTACGCCCGTGTAGTCAACGAAATGCAGGCTGCCCTGGACGCGATTCCGCCGGAAGATCTGAAAGCCGAAATCGAACGGCTTAAACCGGAAATGGCCAAACGTCTTACGCGTATGCCTAATATTCCCGGCGTGCAGAAAGCCCTGGAATACACCGATGACCTCGTGAACATAATGACTACTATCCATCTCGATAAGGCGGACTCATGAGTAAACATCAGAGTGAACAAACCCTGGCAGAACGCGTCAAATCCATACCAGGTGGCGAACACCTGATGATGTGCTTTTCCTGCGGAACCTGTACCAGCAAGTGCATGATCCAGGTTAAAGCAGACGAGCTTTTCAATCCCCGCAGGCTGATCCATGAAACTGTCTTTGGTATGGAATCAGAGGCCTTTGCTGACCCCACAACCTGGCAGTGTTCTGCCTGTGATCTTTGCTACCCGGCATGCCCGCAAAAGATCCATATTTCCGGCGTCATACACGCCATTAAAGCTTTAGCAGTCGAGCAAGGGCACAAAACTCAGATCAAAACCGCTGTTGTAGAGCAGAAAACCTGTGTGGCTTGCGGTCTGTGCGTGGAGGTTTGCCCGTACGATGCGATTTCCCTGGTAGAAACCAAGGTGCCCTTTAGGGGGCTTATTCCCATTGCGAGTGTGGATGCTGGCAAGTGTATGGCCTGCGGATTATGTGCCGCTTCCTGCCGGTCCACTTCCATTGGTCTCCCTGATGAAGCCCCAGACCAGTTATTCATAAACCAGCTGTGGTCCTGGTTAGGACAGGAAGCAGGTGCAGCATGATTGAAAACCCGCGGATCGTGCTTTTCCAATGCAAGTGGTGCCTCTATGCCAAATCTGACCAAGATTGGGTGGAAAATGAGCTTCCTGGCAATATTAAACTCATCAAAGTGCCCTGCACCGGACGCGTCAATAGCCTTTACCTGCTCAATGCCGTTCAAGGCGGTGCTGACGGCATTATGATCAGCGGCTGTCTACCCGAGAACTGCCATTACAAATCCGGCAATCTGGGTGTCCGCCGTCAGTTGGACACTTTTGCCAACCTTCTGGAATATGTAGGTTTCGAACGGGAACGCGTCCGCATGTTCTGGATCGACTTGCAGGATCGGGGTGGGATTCAGCGTGAAATAGCTGCCTTCTCTGCCGCCATCTCACAGATGGAACCTAACCCCCGACTGGCCACACGCTTAGCAGAGGTTGAGGGAGGTGAAAATGCCTGATCTCATACAGCAGATCCAGACCGAAGCTGCGCGCCTTCTTGAAGAAGAACAGGTGGAACTCTTCATCGGTTTCAAAGCGGAGGACTCTCCCCTGCACCCTCAGCCAGCCTTTATTACAGAAGCTTCTCAAGCGGAACAGCTAACCTACAACGGCCTCTGTCAGAATAATTTAGTCACCTTCCTTCCCAAATTCTCACGCTCCATGAAGATCGGGATGCTTGTCAGGGGCTGTGAAGCCAGAGCTGTCAATATTTTAGCCGCGGAAAACCAACACCCCCGGGAGAATTTGGTCCTTTTGGGCATCCCATGCAAAGGCATTGTCGATTGGCGAAAACTGGTTCATATCTATGATGAAGACATTTCTTCTGTATTGGAAACCGAGACAGAACTGACCCTCACCGTGAAAGGCACAGAACACCGCATGCTCCGCTCGGATGCCCTGCACGACTCCTGCCTGCGCTGCATATATCCCACGCCTAAAGACGCGGATGTTTTGTTGGGTGATCCGCTCCCGGATGGGGACATTTCACGTGTTTGGCAGCAGGCTCAATCCCATCAGAATCAGGCGATGGATATGCGCAATATGTGGTTTGCCAATGAGGCTGAACGGTGTATCCGCTGTTATGCCTGCCGTGAAGCCTGCCCGATGTGCTACTGTTCCGAATGTTTCGTGGACCATATCACCCCGCGCTGGACGGAAAGCACCACGACCCCGGCAGGTCAGCATGCCTGGCACCTTATCCGCGCTTTCCATCAGACCGGCCGCTGTACCGACTGTGGAGCTTGTGAACGTGCCTGCCCTATGGATATTAAGATGACATACCTGACCGACAAGCTCAATCAGGATGTCTACGATCAATACGGTTTTGAAGCCGGCATGTCGCCTACTGCACAGCCGCCTTTTGCCACCTTCAGCCTGGATGACAGGCAGAAATTTGTGCAGTGAGGTTCAGCATGGCGTATATTCTTAAAAAATCTGAACTCAAAGATAAAATGACCTCCTGGTCTGAAGATGCCCAGGTTTGGCTGCCCCTGAAAAGAGAAAATTTCTCATGTTTTGATCGCTTTACACCTGCGGCTGAGCTCGCGCTCGAGTCACCGCATAATACGCGCATGCCCCCCAAGGAACTCTTCCTGCCGCAGAGTGAAGCACTGCTTAAATACCGCCCGGGCGGTGCGGCTGAAGCCGTCAAACTCTCACAGGAAACCCGCATTGTCTTCGGCATTCACCCTTGTGATACAAAGGCAGTCACTCTGCTGGATACGATCTTTGATACGCAGGAAAATAACGACCCCTACTGGAAAGCCCGCCGGGAGAATACCATCCTTATCGGTTTGGGCTGCGCCGAACCCTGCCCAACCTGTTTCTGCACAACGGTGGAATCGGGGCCATTCGGATCCTCAGGCATGGATGCCATTGCCACGGATCTGGGTGATTCCTATCATCTGCGGACGATTGGAAGCAGAGCCTCAAAATTTTTAAAAGATTTACCCGCTTCCTCACCGGAACAGGATGCACTGGCGAAAGAGATCCAGCAGAGAGCCTTGAATAGCATATCCAAAGCATTCGAGGTTGCGGACCTCAAAATAAAACTGGACAATAACTTTGAATCAGCCTACTGGCAGCAGGTTTCCATTTCCTGCCTGGGATGCGGTGTGTGCACCTTCCTCTGCCCAACCTGTTTCTGTTTTGACATCGTGGATGAGGCCCAGCGCTCAGAACGCGTGCGTAACTGGGATACCTGTATGTTCAATGTTTACTCTCTGGAAACTTCCGGACACAACCCACGCCCTACCAAACGCGAGCGCACACGCCAGCGTGTGATGCACAAGTTCAGCTACTGGTTGGATCATGTGGGTAAGATCGGCTGTACAGGCTGTGGGCGCTGTGTCCGCTACTGCCCGGTGGGTCTGGATATCCGTGCCATGCTGCGCGCTGCCAATGAACTACCTTTGGAGACCAATCATGCCCAGTAATCGCGCCAATCCTTATTTGCCTATCCCCATGCGTGTTTTGCATGCTTATTATGAATCCACCAGCGACCAAAGTTTAAAAACATTGGAGTTGGGTTTTGAGAACCCAGCAGACCTCAAAGCCTTTTATGAAAAGTTTGTGCCAGGGCAATTCTGTACGCTTTCCGTTTTTGGAAAGGGTGAATCTGCCATCGGTATCGCTAACGCTGCCTGGGAAGGAGACTTTGTGCGCTTCACCGTGCAAAAACTTGGCTCCGTTACCCAGGCACTGCATAAGCTGCAGCCTGGAGACCCTATCGGTATCCGCGGTCCGCTTGGCAACGGATTTCCTCTGGAAGACTGGAAAAGCAAAAACCTCGTGATTATTGGCGGTGGCTGCGCCTTCAGCACCTTGTACGCTCTGACCAAACACATCCAGCACCCCTCCGTTCGCGATGACTACGGTGTGATCACGGTGGTTTACGGCACGCGCAATTCCGGTGTGTGCATGTACCGCGCGGACATCGCCAATTGGTATAACATGAGCGGCATGAACGTTCATCAGGCTGTGGACATCCCCGAAGAAGGCTGGGATCATCACGTAGGTTACGTGCCAGATATCGTCAAGAAAGTCGCTCCCAGTCCGGATAATGCGGTTGCAATCGTCTGCGGTCCGCCTATTATGACAAAATTCACCCTGCCTGCCCTCGAAACGCTGGGCTTTAGCCCCGAAACCATTTTCACCTCTCTGGAAAAGCGCATGAAATGCGGTTTCGGTAAGTGCGGACGATGCAATATAGGATCAAAGTATATCTGCAAAGACGGTCCTGTCTTTAGCCTGGCAGAGCTCAAAGCTCTTCCTGCGGATATTTAGGAGTTCGCATGAGTAAACGCGGAATCGCCCAAAAGTCTAAAAACGACCACATAATGACCATCGCGCGTCCCATGCTGACTCGCAACTACCTCATGAAATGGGACCTGGACAAATGCGTTGGCTGCCAAATCTGCCCCATCACTTGCCCCAAAGGCGCACTCACACATATACCTGCCGTATTGGAAAACGGACGCATTGTTAAAAAAGCTTCAGTGGACGTGGACGAGAAGAAATGCGTCAATTGCGGTATTTGTGTAGTCTCTTGCCCTATGCATGCCATTACCATGACCGTTAATGGAAAACCCGAGATCCCGGTTATCGAATACCAGGCTTTCCCAGAGTTGATTGCCAAAACAACCTTCAAGAAAGAAGATTTCGACTTCTCACTCAAGGACTTTGTCATCGACAACTGTTCCGCCAATGTGATCAGTTATGATGACGTTCGTGAAACCATGCGCGTGGATTTTTCCAATTGCATCCACTGCCGTCAGTGTGAGATCGCCAGTAAAGGCGCATTTAACGTTCAACAAGCATGGGTAGGTTCTCTGGAGCTCTACCGGGAACGCTGTATGCCTGGCTGTCTAGCCTGCGCGGACATATGCCCCACGCGTGCCTTACACATTAATGAGGCAGGAGAACTGGTAATAGCTGATTACTACTGCATTAAGTGCGGTGCGTGCATGCAGGTTTGCCCAATCAAACCGGAATACGAAAAGCAGAGCTTTGAATTTGAGTCCTACGGAATGCAGATCGTCAGGGAACGTGATATTCTGAAAAATGAAGATGAACTAGCGATCAAGGTTGAACGCTGGCGTGTCAACCATACTCCCGTTTCCAGTGCTTCCTGGATCGAAGCCCTGCGTAAGCTCTCAGACGACAAAGCAGCCCAGGTGGAAATCGATCGCAAACGTGCGCTCCGACGTGAAGACCTCATCCGCAGCTTGCGCGGGGGCAGGGTAACACCGGATCGCAGCAACCGACCCAAGAAATAGCAGTAAAACACCAAAACTTTCGTTTGAACTGACCCCTTCACAGTTTGGAAATTTTTGTTCTTGTCACTTGAATTTTTATTGCAGGTCTTCGTTCGCTAATTCCTGATCCGGTGATTCGGTCAATTCCGAGCCAAAGCTGTACTTGGCCACCACATCAAATGACCACCCGGTCTTGCGAACATAATCCGGATTGCGTTCACCCGGCTCAAAAATGAGCACACGGGCTTTGGAGCGTGTCCTGCCAAATTCCGACAGATCAGGAGTGGCGCTAATCACATTGCGAAAGGTACCAGAGTTCAGATAATAGATCTCTTCGCCATCCCGCACATCCAGAAGCGCCACTTTAGCAGTGTGTGTGTGCCCGGAAACCACACAGCGGATGGAAGATCCGGGATCTTGCACCACTTCTTCCTTTTGTACGATCTTGATATCAATATCCTCACCTGATTTCCTGGAGGCAGGTGTAAGCAAGATCTTAATCAGCCAGAAGGGGATACCGCGCTTCCAGAACCGACTTTTGAGCAGTAAACGGGTCATGAAAGCCGCAAAGCCTACAATCCCGCCCCACTGGATCAGTGATCTACCAATGTTCCCGTCCAAGGCGATATCATCCAGTGCTTTCATGAATACGGGTTCGATGAAACGCCAAACTTCTTTTTGGGTTAAACCGGGAGTAGAAAAAAGAAAGTTTAATATGGCTTCGGGAGGTCGTACATTATCAAAATCATTCAATCGCCGATAGATTAGCACCAATTCATCGATTGAAAGGATGGTTTCTTCAGAATAATATTCTTTGAATAATTTGGGTATTTTGGAAGCAATTTCCACCGTGATGATATCACCCACGACTGGCTTTTCGTAAGCCTCCGGATCGATCAGAGCCGGGATGGAAGCGGACTTTCTCAGATTCAAGCTGAAATTGGAAGGGTCATACTCATGTCCATGCCGGACCAGGATCAGGGCATCGCCATGAACGTAATGCACGTATTGAGGATTAAATTTTTCATCCGAGAGCTCAAGGCCCAGAAACGATTGTATGCGCCTGCGGATCTTTGGGCTGGCGTTAGTCAGCCTGTCGTGATTCCCGGGAATATAGTGTACGCGCACAGGGCGTTTAAACAGTTCAGGCAGTTGGCGGAAAAGCAGAAGGGTTTCTGATACCCTCGGCTCCCTGGCGATGGCGTCTAAAATTTCCAATACACGACGCTCCAAGGCAGGGTCAGCCTCTACCTGGCTGTTGTTTACGTAAGGGCGCAATGAATCCACCAGCCAAAAACCTGAGCGGTTGATCTCAAAAATATCTCCAGCTAGGACAATATCTACGGTCTTAACGTTGTCATCGCGGATAAACTCAGCAATCTCCCGGAAAAATGCTTTGTACACAATAGACGGTAGATTGTGATTGACACTAAGTCTGCCCAAATGAGAGGTTTCAGCTTCAGCAAAATGGAGGTCAGAGAGCACAATTAGCATGAGGTGTATTTCCCTGATTCAGTTTTACCATGTTTGTAACCCTGAAATTGTTAAGCCTCTGCTAATAAATATGGTTCTAGTAATTTGGCACAAGCCAGGTGCCACCTGATTTTGACCCAAGGATAAGCCGGCGTCCCTGCTCCCCCTGGACAAAAAGGATGCTTTGAAAGGCTCCTCCCTCTTCATTTATCAACTGTTTTTGCCAGCTCTGCCCGCAATCCCTGCTCAACAAAACAAAACCATCGCCCCCTGCCACCATCTCACAGTTGTCAACGGGATTAGAGGCAATTGCGAAAAGTGCCGTCTGTTCATTGAAAGCAGGTGCCCAGGCTCCCGAATTGTCTGCCCCACGCCACAAACCAGCCTCCGTAGCCAGCCAGACCTGATTGTTGATTATCAGTAGATCATTGATTGTCAAATGTTCAGGCACTGCTTGAACTTGGATCCACGTATCACCGTCACCACGGTAAAGTTTGCAAATCTCATCAGGGCTGCAGGATTGCAGAACGGCCTGGCTGCCATGGATGTCCCGACTCAGCAAATTAATTGTTTTACCTTCAAAGCCGCATTGTTGCCAACCTGATATAGTTTTACACCACAGGCCCTGTCCAACACTCCCAGCCAGAAGGTGGTTGTTCAGACTGATCAGGTTAAGGAAAACCACCGGCTTCATTTGGTTTTTCTGAATGGAATGTGTTTCCAACGCAGACAATTCCAGACTATAGAGGTCTTCCTGCACATCGATACGCTGCTGCAGGGATGCCATCAACCCTTCGGCTTCACCTGCATAATAACTTTTTGCATCCAGCTTGATCCAGGTCTCACCTTCAAGTTCATACGCGCCTGCTGCCGTGAGCACAAAAACTTGTCCATCTATGGAGACCAAGTCGAACACCAGCATGCTCTCCAGACCATCATCAAACGCCTTCCAGGTCTGCCCCTCGTCCTGCGTTGCCAGGACGCCAATACCGCTCACTGCAGCAAGGAGTGTTTTCCCATCATCCATAGTGACCAAACCGGTAGTGTTCGTCGCAAAGCCGTTGGCGGTGAGATGCCAATTCGCCCCGTAATTGGTGGTGCGGTATACCCCATTGTTCTGCGAGGCAGCCAGCCATACCTGGGTGGTTGTCCCGGAAATGTCAAAGTCGTTGATCATCATGCCGTTCAAACCGCGCGAGACCCAACTGTTCCCCTTGGTATCCGAGCTCATCACACCATTGGAAGCCGTGCAAATAAACACACGTTGATAGGAGGAACCGAAGGGTGCCAATACAATTCTCCCAACCTTAACTGCATCCGTCGGGGTACCCACGGGAATGGCATACCACCCGGGTTCGCTTCCACCCGGCATTCCAGCACTGGTGCTGCGGAACATTCCAGGATACTGCCAACCGCCGGCATAGAGCAACCCTGGAACGGTTGTGTCTATGACAATAGAACGCGCAGATTTATCCGTAATTCCGGAGTTGATTTCTTGGAAAGTTGCTCCGTAATCGTAACTTTTAAAATAGCCGTTTTGGTGAAAAGTAAGATAAACCTTGTTATTGTTCCCCGCGACAGGATGGACAGTAACATCATAACTGTAATCGTTGGGAGTAAATACGTGCCCGTCGTAGAGCAGCGTCCAACTGGCACCGCCATCACTGCTTTTATATAGATAACCAGGATAATCGTTAACAGTTGGAGTGGTTTTAGAGCGCGAAGTTACATAGACCGTGTTCGGGTTTATGGCATCAATCTCGATATCGTAGATAATCTGACCTGCCAGTTCATTCCCATTCGATGGCACCCAGGATTCTCCAGCGTTAGTGGACTTAAACAGCCCTCCGGCATATGTACCAGCATATATGATATTGGAATTGGAGGGATGGACTGCCAAAGATTGTATTTTTTTGTTGGTGAGCCCGGTGCTTCTCTTGTACCAGGTCAGACCGGTATCAGTGCTGCGGTAGACACCGGAAGTATAGCTGCCGATGTACACAACATTGGGCAGTTGCGGGTCCACCACGACCGCTGTGAAGGTTTCGCCTTCCGGGCCAATTGGCATGGGTGTAGGCGTTGGAGTGGGCGTGAGAGTTGGCGTGAAAGTTGCAGTCGGTGTGGGTGTATTTGTCCTGGTCGGTGTGGGTGTATTTTCCGGATAACGGACCAATGGCAGCAAATTGCGGTTTTCCAATGTGGCTGTGGCAGTTTCCTGGAACTGCGCTGAGGATGAAACTGGAGAATTAAGCATTCCGCCAATCCAAAGGGCGAAGGCTAATCCAAAGAACCAAAACCCAACAGTTTTTATCCCTTTAAGTCTATTCCCACCGCTCATCTATACCTCCACTATTCAGGAAGTTGTCTGCAACAATCATACCACTCCGGGAAGAGAAATCTACCCTAAAACTTTATGGAAAGCAGCGATGCAAGCCTCAACAGCAGTGTCATCCACATCATGGTGGGTCACCAGGCGAAATTCACGCCTGCCGGATTCACTGAACAGAATACCTTCCTCTGCCATCTGTGATAGAAATTGCCTTGAGCTCAAGTCTATGTTTTTTGAAAGGCTAATAAATACCATATTAGTATGCGGAGAACCTTTTTCCAATGTCACACCGGGGACCTGTTTCAGACCCCCAGCTAGCTTGATTGCCCGTTCATGGTCTTCAGCCAGCCTATCAACCATTTCATGAATTGCAATCAAACCCGCGGATGCCAAAACTCCTGCCTGTCGCATACCGCCACCCAACATCTTGCGAATGCGCCGTGCTTCTTTGATAAAACCCTTTTCTCCACAGAGTACGGAACCAACCGGCGCGCACAAACCCTTGCTTAGGCAGAATGTTACTGAGTCAAAAGGTTCCGCAACTTCTGCCACGGAAACACCTAACTTGATGGCGGCGTTAAACACGCGGGCACCATCCAGGTGATAGAACAAGCCGCGCTTCTTGGCGAACTGACCTACTTCGCGTTCATAGTGGAGGGGAATAGCAATCCCACCGCAGACATTTTGGGTGTTCTCAAGAATAATCATTCGAGAGGGAGGCTGATGAATATCATCCGGTCGGATCCCGTCTTGCAGGTCTTCCAGACGCAGCGTGCCATCCGCCTGATTAGGAACGGTGTGGATGATAAGGCTCCCCAGAACTGACACTCCACCAGCTTCGTGTAAAAAAGTGTGTCCCATTTCTCCCATCAGGATTTCATCACCGCGACGGCATGCTGTCATGCAAGCCAGAAGGTTACCCATGGTACCGGAGGTGACGAACAGTCCGGCCTCCTTGCCCAGCAGTTCGGCGGATTCTGCCTCAAGCCGGTTTACGGTGGGATCATCGCCATAAACGTCATCCCCAACCTCCGCGTTAGCCATAGCCTGGCGCATTTTTTCAGTCGGGCGGGTAACAGTATCGGAACGGAAATCATACGTTTTCATCAAATCTCCTAAGTGTGTAGTTCAGTAAGTGCTTCTGTAAAATCAGCCGGCAGTTCGGCTTCAAAGTTTCTGGGTTGGTTCTCATCCAATAATGTTATCTCTAGTCGGGCTGCGTGCAGTAAAAACCTGCTTGTTGGAATAGTAACCTTACGATAGCCATAAACTTTGTCCCCCACCACCGGACACCCGATATAAGCCAACTGCACGCGGATCTGGTGAGTGCGGCCTGTAATTGGATGTACTTCCAGGAGCGTATGCTTGTCAAAACTTGCGATCGTGCGATATTCCGAAACTGCTTTTCGACCCATTCCTTCAGGTAAAAAAGCCATTTTCTGCCGAAAGCGAGAATCTCTGCCAATTGAACCTTCAATCCGTCCAGATGGCGTAGGCGGTGCGCCGTCTACCAACGCCATATAAGTTTTAATGGTTTTTCGTGATTTGAATTGTTTAACCAACCACAAATAAGAGGGCTGCGTGCGAGCCGTCACTAAAACACCGGATGTATCCTTATCCAGCCTGTGAACGATGCCCGGGCGTCCCGTCTCACCAACCTCGCGTAATTCTGGCCAGTAGTGCAGGATGGCATTCACAAGTGTTCCAGAAGCCCTCCCCGCACCCGGGTGTACCACCAAGCCCGCGGGTTTGTTAATCACAATCGTGTTGGAATCCTGGTAAATGACATCTAGATCGATCACTTCTGGGTGTAAGTCCAAAGATGGAGCCTGTGGCAAAACCAGACTCACGAAGTCCCCCTGCCGCATTTGATAAGAAGACTTGAGGCAGGTTTTCCCATTGACAAGGCAAAATCCGTTTTGGATCAACATCTGTATCTCGCCCCTAGAGAGATCGCCCACCTCCGAAGCCAGATATTTATCCAAACGGTTGGGTTGGTCGAATGCAAAAACCGACTCAATCTTTGTATTCTTCAATTTTCCTCAACTGAACTGCTCAGATCGTCTGAGATAACAGCAGAACATTTTCTAAGCTTCTCCTCGATAATCATCGCCAGTAGCAGTAACCCAACACCCACGGTGACAGCGCTATCCGCAACATTGAAAATAGGAAAATTGCCTACAGCCACAAAATCAGTAACATAACCCTGACGGATGCGGTCAATCAGATTGCCGATCGCCCCGCCAAACTGAAGCGCAAGAGCAACCCTCGCCAGCATATCGGACCAAGCCATCTTATGATAGACAACCACGATTACGATGGCAACGACCGCGGAAAGGATCATCAGGATGGTATTCGCATTTTGAAAAATACCGAAAGCCGCGCCGGTATTGTGCCAGTGCAAAAAGCGGAAGAACGAGCCAATCGCAGGAAAAGGCGCCCAAAATTCACCGATTTGCAGGTTTTGCTGCACCAGATACTTAGTCCACTGGTCCAACCCGATCACTAAACCGGAAATCCCCATAAGGATCAGGCTGTTTCTTGCACCTTCCTTCATCGGTTTTCTGCCTTTCGCAGGTACACTGTTACCTTTTCACCATCAAATTCGTCCGCAGTAGAATACCAGTTTAATTCAGCTTGAGCTGGTTCCAATTCTAATGCAAGGGTTTCTTCACGTACGTAATCACCAAAAGCAAGTAAAGCTGTGGAGAGTTTCTCAGTAGCTACATAACGCAGCTCAATGCGGTCAGAGATATCCAGGCCGCTGCTCTTACGTAGATCCTGCACGCGGCGCACAAATTCCCGCGCTAATCCTTCGTGGACCAGCTCAGGTGAGAGTGTAGTCACCAGAGCTGCCAGGTAGCGCCCATCGGCTGCCACCTCATAGCCCTCGCGGGCAAAGGAGATCACTTCAACCTCATCGGGTAATATCTCCAAATACTTCCCATCAAGCTGAACTACCAGGCTGAGACCCTCGAGTAATTTAAGCGCGCTCTCCTGAACAGGTAATTCGAGGATCAATTGCTTAATACGGGGAAAATCACTCTTATATTTCTGCCCTAACTGTTTAGGCAAGGGGTTCAGTTGGTAACTCACTGCCTCTTCCGTGCCGCTGAGGACACGCACTGATTTGACATTAAGTTCATCCATCAGGATGTCCTTGAACTGAGACACAACCGACCCTTCGTCAGCCGATCCCACCGCAAAAGCAACTTCTGACAAGGGTTGGCGCACTTTGATATTGCTCTTGTTGCGTGCAGCATGGCCCAGCGAAGCCAATTTCATCACTACAGCCATATCTTTGTTCAATCTGGTGTTGATGTCCTCTTCACGCACGGCAGGCCAGCTTGCTAAGTGCACTGACATGGGGGCAGTAGCATTTTGGCTCACCACCAGATTTTGGTAAAGTTCCTCCGCTAAAAAGGGCATGGCAGGCGCAATCAGCAGACACACGGTTACCAGTGCATGGTAGAGCGTCTCGTACGCTGCCGACTTATCTGCGTCTGATTCGGATTTCCAGAACCGTCTGCGTGAGCGGCGCAGGTACCAATTGGAAAGATGCTCCACGAATTGTTCAATCGGACGGGTTGCACCCACTACGTCATATTCTTCGTATGCTTCGGTAACATCCCGAACCAGGCAATTCAAATCAGATAGCAACCAGCGATCCAGTTGGGAAAATTGAGGAATATCGTTATTGTTCGGGTTCCACTTATCCAGATTTGCATAGGTAACAAAGAATGAATAAGTATTCCAGAGTGGCAGCATGAATGTTCTCACCACTTCGCCCACCAGGTCATTGCTGAAATTGCGCGTATTGGAGGGTGGGCTGGCTGTATACATGTACCAACGTGTGGCATCTGCTCCATGCGAATTAAGTACCTCCCAGGGATCAACCACATTGCCCTTGTGTTTGGACATTTTCTTGCCTTCGCCATCCAAAATGTGGCCGTAGCAGATCACATTTTTAAAGGACTTTGAATCAAACACAAGTGTGCTGATGGCATGCAAGGAATAGAACCAGCCGCGTGTTTGGTCAATTGCCTCACAGATAAAATCCGCTGGGAATTGGTTCTTAAAATTTTCCGAATTTTCAAAAGGATAATGCCATTGGGCGCTGGGCATGGCCCCTGAATCAAACCAAACATCAATGAGCTCAGGTACGCGGCTCATTGTTCCCTGATGGCATTTGGGACATTCGAATTGGATTTCATCCACATAAGGCCGGTGCAAGTCCAAGCCGGAATTATCCTTGCCTGTCAATTGGTTTAGCTCATCAACAGACCCAACGCAGTGCTGGTGTTGACACTCCGGGCAGACCCAAACAGGCAGGGGCGTGCCCCAATAGCGGTTGCGCCCTAATGCCCAATCCACGTTGTTTTCCAGCCAATTGCCAAAACGACCGTTCTTGATATTTTCGGGGATCCAATTGATCTCCTGATTGTACGCCACCATCTCTTCTTTCAACGCAGTGGTGCGAATAAACCAACTTGGACGGGCATAATAGAGCAGCGGGGTGTCGCAGCGCCAGCAGAAGGGGTAAGTATGGATCAGCGTACCTTGCTCAAAGAGCAGTCCACGCTGCTGAAGGTCTTCGATGATCAAAGGATCGGCTTCTTTCACGAACATGCCCGCCCAATTGGTTACTTCAGTGCGGAATTTGCCTTCCTCATCAATAGTCATGATCATCGGGAGGTCATTTAAGACCGCAACTTCCATATCGTCCGCGCCGAAAGCAGGCGCCTGATGCACCAACCCGGTACCATCGCTCACTGTCACATAGTCTGCGTTCACAACAAAATAGGCAGGCTTGTCAGTAGGGAGAAAGGTAAATAATGGCGCGTATTTCTTGCCTCTGAGCGCCCTGCCTTTCATGGTTTTAAGCACCTTCATGGGTATCTCACCAAAAACGCTGGCTACCAGATCTTTCGCCAGAATCAGGCGTTCATTGTTCAACCCATCCTCACGCGTCACCATGACATAATCCACATCTGGATGAGCTGCAACGGACACGTTAGCAGGCAAGGTCCAGGGTGTGGTCGTCCAAACGAGCAGGTAGGTATTCGGCTCATCAACCAGCGGGAGTCTCACGTAAATCGAGGGGTCTTCAGCATCCTGGTAACCCAGCGCGACCTCATGGTCAGAGAGTGGCGTACCGCACCTCGGGCAGTAAGGCACCACCCTGTGACCCTGGTAAAGCAGACCTTTATCCCAAATGGATTTTAGCAGCCACCATACCGATTCGATATACTCGTTAGTAAAGGTGATGTAGGCGCGGTCAAAATCCACCCAGTAACCGATGCGCTCGGTCATATGGGACCAATCCTGGATACGCGCCATAGCGGATTTTTTACACAGTTCATTGAATTTGGCAATGCCGTATTCTTCCACTTGTTTCTTGTCTGTAAATCCTAGCCGTTTTTCCACTTCCACTTCCACGGGAAGACCGTGCGTATCCCAGCCGCCGCGGCGGTCCACATAATAACCCTGCATAGTACGATAGCGTGGGAACATATCCTTATACGCCCGGCCAATCACATGGTGGATACCTGGTTTGCCGTTGGCAGTAGGCGGTCCTTCGTACATCACAAAGGGTTTTCTGTCGCGTCTTTCATCAGAGGATTTATGAAAAATCTTTTGCTCACGCCAGAAAGCAAGTTGGTCTAATTCCAATTTAACCTGATCCATTTTTGGTGAAACTGCTCTAAACATACATCCTCCGGTTCAATGACCTTTAAAATAAAAAACGTCCTGTACAGGGACGAAATTGCTCGCGGTACCACCCTGGTTCCCGGATTTCCGGGCACTCAGTCTGCATCACTGCAGGTTGCCTTTAACGGTGCGTTTCCGTCTCGCTTAATGCTTTTCAGGTTCAGCTCGCGGCTCGGGAAGGATTTTCCTTCAGTCACGCTTACCCTTTTCCACCAGATCGGGCTCTCTGCCAGCAGGAATTGAAGTACTCTTTTCCGTCTTTGCCTTTAACGCTTGAATTATCCCACATGCTGGGGAATTGTCAATTTAAGTTACACAAAAAAGGATAAAGGATACTTAAAAAAGTATCCTTGAGGGTGCCTGGAGGGTTTCGAACCCTCAACATCTTCATCCACAGTGAAGCACTCTGCCATTGAGCTACAGGCACCAAGTTGAGGGCATATTCTAACACAGCCTACCAGCTCACGCAAGCAGACCTGGTCCGTCCTAAAACTTATTTGGCTGATTCTGTACCACAAGTTTCTCAACAAAGCGGTTTTTCAACAGCTCAATCAGTTTGGCATGGTCAAGCGTGATCTGTTCTCTGGAGATAAGGTCCTTGACCACCACCTCCCCTTTTACCAGTTCCTCAGGTCCAACCACAACCGCTTTAGTAAAGCCCATCCGATCGGCATACTTCAGTTGTTTTGCTAGTTTGTCAAAATCAGGATAGACAGTGGCTTCAATGCCGGCTCCACGCAGTTCTGCTGCCAATTCCAGGGAGCTCTTCCAGGTTGTTTCATCAAAAATTGTTACGAATACGCCATCCGAATTCTCCAGATGCTGGGGAATTAGGTTGTATTTTTCCAGGACGAGATTTATTACCACATCTCCCATGGCAAAGCCAACACCCGGCAGCGGCTTGCCGCCTACATCCCCGACCAGGTTGGCATAACGTCCGCCGCCCAGAATAGCCCGGAATTCATCCTTGGTATCGTGGGCTTCAAAGACGATGCCGGTGTAATAGTCCAAACCGCGGATGATCTTAGGGTCATAAGAAACATATTCACCCACACCCAATTCCTGAAGCGCGGTAAAGACAGTAGACAGCTCTTCGGACTCACGCCACAATTCCTTATTTCCCAACAGCTCTCGTATCCCTTTAAGCTGCTCCCGGTTGAGACCCAGACCCAGCACTTTTTCATCCCAGACATGTCCAGGTTGTCTGTCAAGTCGATCGATCATACGCAGCAGGTCAGGCAAAGTTTCTGAGGCAATGCCAAGCTTGCGCACCTGTTTTTCCATCAGGCGGCGATCATTAACCAACAACTGAACTGTTTGGGGTTTCAAACCTACATTACGCAAAAAAGTAGCTGCCACGGCAATAAGTTCCGCATCCGCAAGCAGTGATTCTGATCCGATCAGGTCGATATTCCATTGGAAAAATTCGCGGGTACGCCCTTTCTGCGGACGTTCGTAGCGCCAGAAGGGTCCAAAAGACCACCAACGCAGCGGGAAAAAAAGTTCGTTCTCTTTCTCCGCCACCATACGCGCAAGCGTTGGCGTAAGCTCCGGACGCAGGGTAACAGGGTCCCCACCGCGGTCTTCAAAGACAAAGGCTTGCTCTTTGACCAGTTCCTCACCCGATTTGGCGGCGTAAAGTTCCAGTGTTTCCAGGCAGGGCCCATCGTAAGGCTGATAACCAAACGCTTCAGAGGCAGCCCGCATATGACCGATCAACCACTGTCTTTTGACCATTTCGCTGGGGTAAAAATCTCTCGTTCCTTTAATACTGCGGATCACATTTGCCATGACTACCTCATTGTTCCCTCATTGAATCAATTTCGGGTAGTATAACACGATGGGAATAGGTTAAAATAGACATGTTTTCAGACCAAAGACAGGTGTTTCAGCTCTCAACCGTATCAAATGAGGTCTCGGCAAAGGTTTCGGTTCGGGCATGGGATTAATCAATATTAAAGAATTGTGTCAACAAAATGAAACGGGATTCATTCAATAATCGTGACGCAAAAATAAACGTTATTGTTGTGGCAACCCTGCTCGGAATCAAAGCCACCACTACCACCTGTCAGACATGTTGTAAGCTTGGAGTTTACGTCTAATAACTACACGCAAAGGTGCATTTTGGAAAACTATCGAAAGAACTCACTGAGCTTGTATCACAAATATCAGCAATTACTCTGATATAACGTTAACTATTCAAACAGTCTAAACAAAGAGGTTGCGATGAAGCGGAAATACTTTTTACTGACTACAGTTATCGTTTTCTTATCTTCGGCGTGTTTTTTAACGCCCAAAGTAAACCAAAGCCCACTGTCAGTCTCCCTGACTGCAACTGCAGTGGGTCAGTCTCCCACCGAATTGGTTAAAGCCACGGAGGTTGCGACCCAACCACCGGTTACAGAGGTTTCCGAACCGACAGTCACACCGATTAAAAAATCCCCGCTGGACCTGAGTAGTGCGAGTGGTATTGTTCGTGGGCTAAACGAGGCTTTGACAAGCAGGGATTTGAGCAGTATCGAAGAAATGATGAGGGGCGACCAATTTTACTATTCCTACTACATTGAAGGCTTACAAATAATCACGAGAGATCAGTTCCTTGTGGAGTTGGAAGACCGAATTGACTCCAATCCACAATGTCTTGGGTATACAAGCAATGAGACTTTCCTCTTCGTCTGGTATACAGGTTGGTACCCAAATTGGCGCATGACAGAAATGTGCTACGCGGGGTGTGAACCAATTTCACCTCCATGGGAAAGTTCGACAGCTGCATTTGTCTTTTTTAAGGAGGACGGTAATTTTTACATGGATACGCTTTTTCAAAACGAATTCAATCAGAACTGGTTTTTTGATTTGCCACCCCTCACCCCATGTAACCAAGAAGAACCTACGCCACTTCCAACTGTTTCCCAACCATGTCAGAATGGTTTAGCCCAACGCCTTCAGGTGAATGGCTGGGGAATTGTATGCACCAAGTCCGACCCGGTAGTGCTGCGGGGAGAACCTGGAAAATCGGGGAAATATCTTGGGGATGTTCAAACAGGAACGATTGTGAAGATCCTGGAGGGCCCAAAATGCGCTAGTAATATGTCGTGGTGGCAGGTGCAACTTCAGGACGGTAAAAAGGGCTGGATATCAGAAGGTGGTGATAAAACCGATCCTTATTTTCTTTGTCCCCATCAATGATTTTTGATTGGACTATTTCTGAAATAATTCTGGGGTGAGATTATTACAGTAAATATTCTTTTGACCCTGATTTGTTAGAAATGTATTGAACATTTTGGCTGTCGAAATCACACTAAAGTGGTATTATTTCACAACAATTAATGTACAGAACACGTACCGAGGAGTAAAACAAATATGTCAAGCGCGCCAAAGACTCCTGATCCCATCGACAACCCGGAACGCAGAGCGATAATCGATTCCATCATAGATGCCAATAAAAATTTGCCCGGCGCCACCATGGTTGTATTGAACCAGATTCAGGAAAAAATTGGATATGTCACCAAGCCCATGCAGGCCTATATCGCCGAACGTATGCGCGTTCCTATCAGCAGGATACACGGCGTGATTTCCTTCTATTCATTTTTCACAACGGAGCCCCGCGGCAAACATTTGATTAAGTTCTGTATTGGCACTGCCTGTTACGTTGGCGGCGCCCCGCAGTTAATCGATAAAGCCAAACAGGTGCTGGGCATCTCCCCGGGGCAAACCACTGCCGACGGCCTAGTCACGCTTGAAGTCTGCCGCTGTGTCGGCGTCTGCAGTCAGGCCCCTGTGGTAGTCGTGGACGAGGTCAATCATGGCCGCATGCAACCAGCCAAGTTCCAGAAGGCTGTGGAGGATGCTCTTAAAGAGGAGGTTCGTGCTTGAGAGAGCTCTCCCCTCATCTCCTGGATATCGCTGAAAACAGCTTTTCAGCAGGTGCCAGCCGGGTTGGGGTCAGTATTCGTGAAGATTACAAACGCGACAACAAGACTCTCGAAAGTACAAATAATAATCCGGTACTTAAGGGTATCCCCATCAATGAACCGACTATCAGTCAGTATCTGAGACAGATGATTGAAGAAGGAAAAGAAAAAGTAAGTCAAACAATAACGACGAAGGAGAAAGTATGCCTCTAATCAAATCGCTCGACGACCTGAAACGAATCAGGGAGGAAGCACTAAAGATAAAAGCACTAAAAAATAACGAGGGCAAGACTGAAGTTATCATTAGCATGGGAACAGCCGGCATCGCAGCCGGTGCCAGAGAGTCCTTAAAAGCGATCATTTCTCTCATTGAGGCTAAGCAGCTCCCCAATATCATCATCCGCCAAACCGACAACTTAGGTTTTGAGGGTCAGGACCCTGTAGTGCAGATCCAGGTTCCAGGCGGAGAAAAGATTACCTATATCAAAGTGACCCCCGCTGTTGCGGAACGCATTGTGGAAGCACATATTTGTAATGGCGCCCCACTTGAAGAGCACCAGCTCAAATCCTGACGGGACTCACCGCAGAAATACACTGGAAGGTGATTAATTATGGCTTATTATCGTTCAACTGTTTTAGTCTCAACTGACCCGGTCTGTGTTCAAAAAGGCGCCAAAGAGGTCAAACAAAAGCTGATCGAAGAACTTGGCCGGCTCAATCTCTTGGATGAGGTCCAGGTTTTGGATACACCCAGAATCGGCAACCCCGAAAAGGAAGGCCCTGATCTGTTGGTATACCCCGAATCGACTCATTACATCTCTGTGACCGAGGATACTGTCCCGCTGATTGTGGAGGAACACCTTTTAAAGGGTCATGAGCTCAAGGAGTATTCCTCCCCAATGCCCGATATAACCGATGAGGAAGTGAGTGAACCCAAAGATAAGGAAATCCGCATCATCCTGGAAAATATCGGCAAAATTGATCCCCGCAATATCGAGGAATATATTGCAGTAGATGGTTACATGGCGCTTGGTAAAGTGCTCACTGAAATGAGCCCGGAAGATGTTATTCAGACCATCCTCGACTCCAAGCTGCGCGGCCGTGGCGGCGCCGGCTTCCCCACCGGTCTTAAATGGCGCTTTGCCCGCCAGGCTCAAGGTTCCCCTAAATACATCATCTGCAACGCTGATGAGGGCGATCCGGGCGCATTTATGAACCGCAAGGTGCTTGAAGGTGATCCCCATTCCGTAATCGAAGGCATGATTATTGGTGCCTATGCCATTGGCGCCAATCAGGGTTACATCTACTGCCGCGCGGAATATCCCATCGCGGTGAGCACACTGCGCCTGGCAATTAATCAGGCTCGTGGGATGGGTTTACTCGGTCAGAACATCATGGGTTCTGACTTCAGCTTTGACCTGGAAGTGCGTATGGGTGCCGGAGCTTTCGTCTGCGGTGAAGAAACTGCTCTGATCGCTTCTATCGAAGGTCTGCGCGGTGAGCCGCGTGTACGACCGCCCTTCCCCGCCAATAAAGGCTTATGGGGCAAACCTTCCAATATCAACAACGTGGAAACTTATGCCAACGTTCCCCGGATTATCCTGCGTGGTGTGGACTGGTACTCCACCATGGGTACCGAGAAGAGCAAGGGTACTAAAACTTTTGCCCTCGCCGGCGATGTTACCCACACAGGTCTGATTGAAGTTCCCTTCGGCACCACCCTGCGCGAGATTGTTTTCGATATCGGCAGCGGCATTAAGGATGGCAAAGGCTTCAAAGCCGTGCAAACCGGTGGTCCGATGGGCGGCTGTCTGCCTGAACAGTTCCTTGATCTCGCGGTGGACTACGAGACTTTAGGCGCTGCCGGTTCCATTATGGGCTCCGGCGGTCTGGTGGTAATGGATGATGAAACCTGCATGGTGGACATCGCGCGCTTCTTTATGGAATTTACCCAGGATGAATCCTGCGGGAAGTGTGTTCCCTGCCGTGTCGGCACCCGCCGTATCCTTGAAATTCTTGAGCGCATCTGCAAAGGCCAGGGCAAACCTGAAGACCTGGATATGCTTGACCTGCTCTGCAAAGAGACTATTCAAGACAGCCTTTGCGGTCTCGGCCAGGGCGCAGCAAATCCGGTCGTGTCCACTATGAAACACTTCCGCGACGAGTACGAAGCGCACATCTATGAGCACCGCTGCCCGGCGAAAGTCTGCAGATCCCTGGTCAGCTACCACATTGAGGATGGTCCCTGCACAGGCTGCACGGTTTGCGCGCGCAACTGCCCCGTCAACGCCATTACAGGTGAGCGCAAACAAACCCACGTGATAGATCAGGATCTTTGCATCCGCTGCGGTATCTGCAAATCCGTGTGTAAGTTCGATGCCATCATTGTTGAGTAAAAGACGAGGCTGAACCATGACTGACCTAAACCGTTCTGTAATTTGCGAGGATTTGAGCCCTGAACAAGTAGCTCACCGAACCGTTGAAATCGGCGTTTCTAAAACACAATACAGATTTGGGAAGTCCTTTACATTGGCAATCTTTGCTGGCATTTTTATCGCCTTTGCTGCTCTTGTTTCCACTTTCGTGACCACTAATGGGGCAGAAGTTCCCTACGGTATCGGAACGTTCCTTAAAGGTCTGTCCTTTAGCGTGGGATTGGTCATGGTCCTGGTAGCAGGAGCAGAATTGTTCACTGGGAATAACCTGATCCTCATGGCTGTGCTGCAGAAAAAAGTAAAGCTCTCAGCTATGCTGAAAAACCTTTTGGTTGTATACCTTGGCAATTTTGTTGGCTCACTATTGATTGCACTGGCTGTCATAGGGGCAAAGCAATACACCTCTGGTGCCGGGGAAGTGGGCAGAAACCTGTTGATTCTCGCTCAGCAAAAGACCTCGCTTGGTTTTACACAGGCTTTGATCCTCGGTATTCAATGTAATGTATTGGTTTGTACAGCAGTATGGATGTCTTACACCACAAGGATGACAGTGGGAAAAATTGCTGCAGTTTTCCTGCCCATTTTTGCATTTGTTGCCAGCGGTATGGAGCACAGCGTTGCCAACATGTTCTACATCCCGGCAGCTCTTTTGATGAAACTGTTTGATCCTGCTTTTGTCAGCGGGGCAGGCAACTTCCCTAACCTAACCCTTGAAGGCCTTTTTATTGGTAATCTGCTGCCGGTTACGCTCGGCAATATGATAGGCGGTATGCTCGTAATTGCCGCAGGCTATTGGTTTGTTTTTCTGCGTAAAGCAGACAAAAAATGATAATGCCATCTTAAAAGCAAATTAGATCGCTGATGGAGAAAAATGCTGAACCTAACAATTGATAACATAAATGTCCAAGTAGAACCCGGGGCAACCGTGCTGGATGCCGCTCTTAAAGCAGGTATTAACATACCCACGCTCTGCCACCATCCCAAACTGCACCCTTATGGTGCCTGCCGCCTCTGTCTGGTGGAAGTGAAGGGGGCACGTACACTGATGCCTTCCTGTACCATGCCAGCTGCGGATAATATGGTGATTGAGACAAACAACGAGAGGGTCAAAGCTGCCAGAAAGTTTGTGCTCTCTATGCTTTTTAGTGAACGCAACCATTTCTGCATGTACTGCCAGGCTACCGATGGCGACTGTGAATTGCAGAATTCCGCCTATGAGCAGGACATGACTCATTGGCCTATCACGCCAGCCTACCAGCCTTTTGCTGTAGACGCCTCCCATCCTGATTTCATTTTGGACAATAACCGCTGTATCCTTTGCCGCCGCTGCGTGCGTACCTGCTCGGAACTGGTCGGCAACTCGACACTGGGATTTGAAGAACGCGGTTCAGCCAACTTCCTCGTAGCGGATAACGGGGTTCCGCTGGGTGAGAGTACCTGTATCTCCTGCGGCAACTGCGTGCAGTTCTGCCCCACCGGCGCCTTCATTGACCGCCGTTCCATCTACCAGGGCCGTGAAACTGATCTCACGCATACCAAGTCAGTCTGTGTGGAATGTTCCGTGGGTTGTGACCGGGTAATCCTCACCCGCGATAACCGCCTGGTACGCCTGGAAAGTGATGAAGAAAGCTGCTTCAACGAAGGCTTGCTCTGTGAATTAGGGCGCTACCTCCCCATGGATGAGAAACGTGAACGTATCGGTTTCCCAATGTTACGCCGTGATGGCACTCTGACTCCAACCACCTGGGATCAGGCGCTCGCTGTGATTGCCACCCAATTGAAAGCCAACGACAGTGATGAGATCATGGCACTCATTTCTCCACGCCAGACCATGGAATCATTAATTGCCTTCAATGAATTCTTCAAAGATTACTTCCAAGTGGATCATATTACTCAAATGACAGCGGACCAAACCGCGGTAACCTGCCAAAAGTTATCTGCCGAGCTGGGCAGTTTTGAATCAGATATCAATTCCCTCAAGGATGCCGATGCGACCTTTGTATTTGGCGCTGATCTGATGCGAAACCATCAGGTTGCAGGTTTCTTCCTGCGCCGCCAGCAATACGATGGACAAAAGGTCTTTTTCGCTGGCAAAAACCCTGGCAGGTTTGCTGATAATGCCTTGGACTCTCTTGTCTATACCGGTGAGGATTTCAAATCTGTCATCGCTGCCTTAACTGCGCATGAAGACGCTGAACGTGAGTCACTTTGCCAGCAAATCGGATTGGACGCGGAAGCAGTCAAAGCGTTCACGGCAGATGCCCCTAACTGGCAGAAGCCTGTCATCGTCATTGGCCGTGAGGTCGCCAATTCCCGAAATCTGGACGTGCTCAGGAAGCTCCTGTACTTCGCCAAATCCATCAATGCCAAAGTCGTGGCACTTAAGGGAAAAGCCAACACACTAACCGCCTCCTTGTTGGGCATGAAACCTTACGATCAGGCGGAAACCGCCAAGGTTGCCTTTATAGCCATGGGCGATGGCAAAGCCTGTCAGGAAGCTCAGGCGCTCGTTCGATCGGTGGGTTTCAAGATTGTGCTTTCGGCTTACGAAAACGAACTAACCGAACAGGCAGACATCGTTCTCCCTGCTACTATGTGGGCGGAAGAGAGCGGTCATTACCTGTCTTCTGATGGCTGCGTGAAAGAGAGCAAACAATCCCTTGAACCTTCAGAGAATGCCAAGACAACTGCAGAGGTTATGTTCCATCTGGCTGACCGAATTGGATTCAAGCTGAACAAGAGTCTCGAGATCATTACCAATAAAAAAGAAACCTCCATCGCCATTAAACCGGCAGTGGCAGTCGCACAATAAGACAGAGGTTCGAAAGGAATTTTCATGGCAAAACCAAAAGTTTCATCAGATTGGCTGGCAGGATGTGCTGGATGCCACATGTCTTTTCTGGATATGGACGAGCGCATTGTCGAACTGACCAAATTGGTTGATCTGCGTTCCACCCCCATCACGGACCTGAAGGAACCGGATGAGGACGGCGTAGATGTGGGCATTCTGGAAGGCGGCATCAGCAATACCTACAATGAAGAAGTGGCGATCAAGATGCGTGAACGCTGCAAAATCCTGATTGCGTTGGGCGACTGCGCTGTCTTTGGCGGTGTGCCCGCCATGCGCAACTTCCACGGTGCGGATGCAGCTCTCAGACGCGCATACATCGAAGCTGAAAGCAATGATGAGAACGCTGTCATCCCTGATGACCCCGAACTCTCCACCCCCTGCCATGTACGCCCTGTCAGTGACGTGGTTAAAGTTGATATTTTCCTGCCGGGTTGCGCGCCAAGCGCTGATGCCATCTTCAGCGTACTGGCAGACCTGGCACAAGGCAAGATGCCCGAAGTTAAGGGCGAATTGAACGATTGGCATTAGGAGTCAATATGACAACCTCAAAAATCACTATTGAACCCGTAACCAGAATCGAGGGGCACGCCAAAGTGACCGTGCATTTGAAGGAAGACGGCAGTGTGGAGCATGCTTACTTCCACGTGAACGAATTCCGCGGTTTTGAAAAATTTTGCGAAGGACGTTTGGTCACCGAAATGCAGCAAATCACCCCCCGCATTTGCGGTATCTGCCCGGTCAGTCACCACTTAGCCGCCGCCAAGGCAGGCGATGTGGTATTGGGCTGCCCTCCGCCCCGTCCAGCCTCCCTCCTGCGTGAACTCATGCACATGGGTCAGATCATCCAAAGCCATGGCATGCACTTCTTTGAGCTTGCCGGTCCCGACCTCATCCTTGGTTTTGACCATGATCCAGCCACCCGGAACGTTGTCGGGCTGATCCAGGCGGATCCTGAGCTCACCCTCAAGGCTGTGCGTTTGCGCAAGTTTGGCCAAGCCATCATTGCTGCTTTGGGCGAACGTTCCATCCACCCCATGTTCGCCATCCCGGGCGGCGTGAACCGCGCCTTCGACCCGAAAGGCCGTGAAACCATTTTGGCTGACCTGGATGAGCAAATCGAAACCGCCAAGGTCGGCATTGCCATCATCAAAGAATGGGCTCTTAAAAATGCCGAGGACATCAAGCGCTTCGCGGTCTTCCCCACTGGCTATATGGGGCTCGTGACCCCCAATAACAGTCTGGAGCTCTATGACGGAAACCTGCGTCTTGTCAGCCGTCAGGGCTATGAACTGGAAAATTTCTCTCCGCAGGATTACCTGGATAACATCGCCGAGCATGTGGAACCCTGGTCCTACCTTAAATTCCCTTATTACAAGAAACTTGGCTTCCCGGAAGGTGTCTACCGTGTCGGTCCCTTAGGCCGCGTGAATATGTGCGACCAAATTGATACCCCGCTTGCTAACGCGGAACTGAAGATCTTCAAGGCGCTTAATGGCGGCAAACCGGTGGAAAACACGCTCCACTATCATTATGCCCGCCTGATTGAAACCCTGTTTGCTTTGGAACGTTTGCCCATGCTTTTGGATGACCCGGATATTCTCTCAACAGACATCCTTAACACCAAGCAAAACCCTGTGGAACGCGGTGTTGGCTGTATCGAAGCCCCGCGCGGCACTCTCATTCACGATTACACTATCAATGAGAACCACCAGTTGGTCAAGGTGAACCTGATCGTTTCCACCGGGCATAATAATTATGCCATGAGCAAGGCTGTCGATAGTGTTGCCAAAACCTACGTTCATGGTCCCAAGGTGGAGGAGGGTATGCTCAACCGGGTGGAACACGCCATTCGCGCGCATGATCCATGCCTAAGCTGCTCAACTCACGCAGTGGGCCAAATGCCCATCGAGATTTCGGTCTACGACGTGGCTGGCAAACTGACCCAAGTGCTCAAGCGGTAGGTTTGCTATAAATTCGCTTCTGACCTCCCCTTGCGGTAAGATAAGGGGAGGTCTTTAATTAGGAAAAAATGAAACGCCTCTTAATAGCTTACGGAAATCGCGATCGCGAAGATGATGGCGCGGGCTGGCACATTCTGAACCGTTTTGCTGAACTGCACGATCTTCCAACACCCCAGTTGCCCGGAGAGAGCGTGGATTCCATGGATGGGAACTTGTGCCTGCTCTATCTGTTTCAATTGCTGCCGGAAATGGCGGAAGACCTCAACGATTGGGACGAAGTGATCTTTATTGATGCACACAACTCAGAGCAGCTCCCTCCCCTCAGCTTTGCCCAGGTTCGCCCGTCCAATGCCCATTCCGCTTTCACGCATCATCTCAGCGCTGAGGAGTTGTTGGGCATCTGCCAGACAATCTCTGGCAGCTACCCCACTTCAAAAGTACTCTCAGTACGGGGGGTCTCCTTCAGGTTTAAGCCTGAACTTTCACAGCAAACATCCAAAACTGTAGATGAGGCAGTTGGTATACTCATTAAGCACTTGAATGGAGAATCATCATGAGCGAATCTTCCCAGGCAAAACAAATCTGGCACTATGACCATGCGGAGAACCTGTTAAGTGAGGCAATCCGCCAGGTAGTCAGTGAACATACCTGTAAACTGGTTGTTAATGGTGAGGATTGGATCTCTTTCATTTGCAGCCCGACGGACCTGGAAGCCATGGCGATCGGTTTTCTTTGGAATGAGGGGGTCATTGGGGAGCTGTCGGAAATTGAATCCCTTACTCTATCGGAGGATGCTTCCCGTCTTGAGGTTACCATCAACCGCGGGATTGCAAAGCCACAAAGCTTCCACCGTACTTCGACCGGGATCGCCCTGGATACACCCGCGGAATTGCATCAGAGGTTGGAAGAATTTAATATCACTGCTCACCAGATTTTGGAGCTCTACCGCCAGTTTAATAGTTTGCAGAAACTGCATGACGAGGTGGGCGGTTTTCACAGCGGTGGTCTGAGCGACAGCCGCAAGGTACAGCTCGTGGTCGAGGATCTTGGCCGCCACAATTGCGTCGATAAGCTTGCCGGCCTCTACTTACTATCGGGCAAACCCTACCCTGCCAGTATCCTGCTGCTCTCAGGCCGTATCAGCTCAGAAATGGTGGCAAAAAGCAATGCCATGGGAGTTGAAATGATCATCAGCAGAACTTCCCCCACAACAACCGCGATTGAATTGGCAGAACAGGTTGGAATCACGTTAGTGGGTTACCTGCGCGGGAATAAATTTGAAATTTACAGTCACCCCGGGAGGATTGTTACCTGATGCATGAACTGGCTGTCACACAGGATATCCTCAAAATAGCCTTGGAAGAGGCGGAAAAAAACAACGCCGCCAGAATAACGGATATTTACTTGACCATCGGGAGATTATCTTCTATCGTGGACGACTCCGTTCAATTTTACTGGGATCATATCAGTGAAAACACGTTGGCTGAGGGCGCTAAACTGCATTTCAACCGCCCGGAAGCCGTTTTGGAATGTCAGGCTTGCGGTGAACACTATGTACTGCAACAAGAGTTGCTGCCCTGCCCCAAATGCGCCAGTTTTGATTTGGCTGTGTTGAGCGGCGAAGAAATGCAAGTTGATAATATCGAAATCATTCGGAAGGAAGAGGAAAATGTCACAGAAAGTTGAAATTGTTAAAAAAATCCTGGATACCAATGACCGCCTGGCACAAAATAATCAGAGCAGACTGGACGAACATAAGATTTTTAGCTTGAACCTGATGGCCTCACCAGGCGCGGGCAAGACCAGTTTCATCCTTGAAACGATCAAACGACTGCCCGCCAAATATAAACCCGGCGTGATTGAAGGCGACACTGCCCCCGTCACCATTGATTCCGATAAAATCACTGCTGCTGGAACGCCAGCTGTTCAGATCAATACCGGCGGCGAGTGCCATTTGGATGCCGTCATGGTCGAGACTGCCCTGGAGCATCTGCCCCTCGGGCAGCTTGACCTTGTAATTATTGAGAATGTCGGCAACCTCATCTGCCCGGCTGCCTTTAAACTCGGTACGCATGCCAATGTGCTCATCGCCTCAGTCCCCGAGGGAGATGACAAGCCCTATAAATACCCAAACATCTATCGCGGGCTGGACGTGCTGATCATCAATAAAATTGATCTCCTCCCCTATCTGGAATTCCACCTGGATTACTTCCGCACTGGTGTGGAAGCCTTAAATCCGGGGTTGAAAACTTTCCTGGTTTCCTCTAAAACAGGCGAAGGCTTTGACGGCTGGATAGCCTGGCTGGGAGAACAGATAGAAGCTAAAAAAGCCTGAAGAGGGTTGCATTAACGTTCTCGTTCATATCAATGGTATCGTGCAAGGCGTTGGTTTCAGACCCACCGTTTTTATCTACGCGCAAAAACATAATCTGACTGGTTGGGTACTGAACTCAGCCAGCGGTGTGCAAATTGAGCTGCACGGTTCCTCAACAAATATCCAGGAATTTCTAACTGAACTAAAAGAGCATCCTCCCAAACTTGCCAGGATTGACTTTTTCGAAGTGAAGCCCACTGCGGAAAAGGACTATAAGTCATTTGAAATTCTGGAAAGCCGCGATCGTACGACCGAATTTTTGCCAGTCTCTCCGGATCTGGCTATCTGCTCGGAATGCCAGCAAGAGCTCTTTAACCCAACCGACCGCCGCTACCGCTACCCGTTCATAAACTGTGTCAATTGCGGTCCGCGGTTCACCATTGTTGAGAGGATCCCCTACGACCGCCCCAATACCAGCATGGATTCCTTCCCGCTTTGCCCGGACTGTGCCCGTGAATACCAGGACCCGTCCGACCGGCGCTTTCATGCGCAGCCGGTTGCCTGCCCGGTATGCGGGCCAAAGATTTGGCTGGAGCGTTTAAACGCCCCAATAATTGAGGGGGAAGCAGCCATACAAACTGCCCGGGACGTCCTTAAAAATAGTCAGATTCTTGCACTTAAGGGCATTGGAGGCTTTCATCTGGCTTGCGATGCCGCCAATCTAAAAGCAGTGGAGCTGTTGCGCCAGCGCAAGCACCGCACAGGAAAACCCTTCGCGCTAATGGCTTTTG
This sequence comes from Anaerolineaceae bacterium, assembly GCA_040772525.1. GTDB lineage: Bacteria > Chloroflexota > Anaerolineae > Anaerolineales > Anaerolineaceae > Mesolinea. The sequence continues at coordinate 2,213,619 of JAXGXZ010000001.1, forward strand.
ACCTTAACACTCTTCAGCGTTACGCCCAGCTGTCTCTTTTTGAATACACACTGATCCTCTCACCTCAGGCACCCATTGTGCTGCTTACCCCAACAAAAGAAGGTGAAAAACTTGCCAAAATCGTGGCGCCGGATCAACCCCGCCTCGGTTTTATGCTGCCTTATTCCCCATTGCATCTGCTGCTCATGGAACCTGCTGCGGGATTCCCGGATGTGCTCGTGATGACCAGCGCAAATCTGAGTGAAGAGCCCATCGCACATACCAATGAGGACGCTCTTACGAGGCTCTCCGGGATCGCAGATGCTTTTCTGCTTCACAACCGCGAGATACTCACCCGTATGGATGACTCGGTCGTGGCGGACTGGCACGAACACCCGCTTTTCTTCCGGCGCGCCCGCGGTTTCGCGCCCGGACCTCTCACCATGCCCCTGACGGGCAAGCCTGTCTTTGCCGCGGGCACGGAGCTTAAGAATACATTTTGCCTGACGCGGGAGAATTATGCTTTCCCCAGCCACCATATCGGAGATATGGAAAACCTGGAAACCTTGCGAGCCTATTCCGAGGCTCTTGCGCATTACAAATCCATCTATCGAATTGATCCGGAGGTCGTTGCCTGCGATCTTCATCCCGACTACATGGCCACCCGCTTCGCGGAGGCTTACTCGCGGCAAAACAAACTGCCGCTCATAAAAGTCCAGCACCATCACGCGCATATTGCCTCGTGTATGGGGGAAAATGGCTGCTCAGAAGATGAGTCGGTGATTGGTTTAGCCTTCGATGGCACCGGTCTGGGCACGGATGGCACCATCTGGGGCGGAGAAGTGCTTATTGCAAACTACGCCGGGTTCAAAAGACATCTTCATCTCGAGCCAGTGCCAATTCCGGGAGGGGAAGCCTCAATCCGCAAGCCAGCGCGCATGGCGCTCAGTTACCTGCACCTGGCCGGTATAGACCCTAAAGCAAACAATCTGCCTCCTTTGCGCTTTTTAGAATGTGCTGAAGCGGATGCTGTCAGCCATTTGATCCAAAGCGGCTTTAATTCCCCCATCACCAGCAGCATGGGGCGCTTGTTCGATGCTGTCTCATCTATTCTGGGGTTGTGCCATCAGATCAGTTATGAAGCCCAGGCTGCGGTTCTGCTTGAAGCCGCTGCTGACCCCTCCGAGGATGGCGGGTATGAACCTGAAATTCATGGAGCGGAGATCCGCCTTGGCGGCCTTATCCGATTAATCGTACAAGATTTGCAGGCAGGTTTGCCCCTCAGCCGGATCTCGGGGAAGTTTCACGCCAGCATTGCTAGACTCAGCTTGAACTGTGCACAGCTTCTGCGCCAGGAGAGAAATATTAACACTGTGGCACTTTCAGGCGGAGTATGGCAGAATATGTTGTTGTTGGATAAGACAGTAACCCTGCTTAATCAGCATGGTTTTCGTGTTTTGACCCATCGGTCGCTCCCACCCAATGATGGCGGGGTCTCCTTTGGGCAAGCCCTGATTGCCGCCCGGCAATCTCAGGAAAGAGGTTAGCATGTGTTTGGGGATACCCGGTAAAGTAACCGAGGTTTTTGAGTTGGATGGAACGCTCATGTCCAAAGTTGATTTTGGCGGGGTCATTCAGGATGTCTGTATCGCCACCGTTCCCGATGTTCAGGCAGGTCAGTATGTTATTGTGCATGCTGGCTTCGCGCTTAATATTCTCTCCGATGAGGAAGCCGGAGAAACTATCAGATTGCTTAGGGAACTTGAACAGTTCAATCGTGATCACCCTGAATTGAGTCAAAAATGACACTCCCTGGGCAAGTTGACCATCGCAGCGCAGCGCTCACGCATAAACTGGCCGAGGAGATAGCTGCCCGAACCACCCGCCCATGGAATATCATGGAGATCTGCGGCGGTCAAACCCACGCTATTTTGGCATTTGGACTGGACCAACTGCTCCCGCCTGAGATCCGCCTGATCCATGGCCCTGGCTGTCCTGTCTGTGTCACCTCGCTTGAGTCAATTGAAACTGCACTGCAGATTGCCCGGCAGCCCAACCTGATCTTCACCTCTTTCGGAGATATGCTGCGTGTGCCGGGAGAAACCTCGGATCTTTTCAGTGCACGCGCCAACGGCGCCGATGTCCGCGTGGTGTATTCCCCCATGGACGCAATCAAACTGGCTCAGCAGAACCCGGAAAAAGAAGTTGTATTCTTCGCCATTGGTTTTGAAACAACCGTTCCCGGCATTGCCGCCACGATCAAACACGCCGCCCGGAATCAGGTAAAAAACTTTAGCATTCTTCCCGCTAATGTATTGGTGCCTCCAGCCATGCACGCCATTTTGGGCAGCCCGGATAACCAGGTGCAGGCTTTTCTGGCTGCCGGGCACGTTTGTGCCATTATGGGATACCACGAATACGAACCCATCGCGAAAAAGTATAGCTGCCCTATCGTGGTGACGGGTTTTGAGCCGGTTGATCTGATGACTGGCATTCTCAATGCAGTCACCCAACTTGAAGAGGGGCAGGCACGGGTTGAAAATGCTTATAGCCGGGCTGTCACCCGCGAGGGGAATGAGGTTGCCCAGGCTTTGATCCGGGAAGTTTTTGAGCCCGTCGACCGGCAGTGGCGGGGTATTGGGGTCATCCCCAAATCCGGGCTGGGTCTGACCAAAGAATATCGGGAATTCGATGCCTCCAGCCGGTTTGAAGTGCTTTCCGGATCCTGGCAGGAATCTCCCCTCTGTATCGCTGGAGATGTACTGCGTGGAATCAAAAAGCCTTTGGACTGTGCCGCGTTCGGCAAGCAGTGCACACCCCTATCTCCGCTCGGAGCGCCCATGGTCTCCAGTGAAGGCGCGTGCGCGGCTTATTATCGCTATCATCGGACGGGAAAATGAGCGGATTACCTTCTCTTCAGGGTCCTGTGTGCCCCTTGCCAATCAATAATCACGCCCAAATAGTTATCGGCCATGGCAGCGGCGGGATAATGACGCATGCGCTCATTCGGGATGTTTTCAAAAAACATCTTGGCAATGACGTCCTCAACGCGGGGAATGACGCTGCTCTGATTGATGTTGCAGAACAGCTTCAGGAAGGCCAGCGCCTGGTAGTTTCTATGGACGCTCACATTGTTTCTCCTTTGTTTTTCCCGGACGGGGACATCGGCAGATTGTCTGTATGCGGGACAGTAAATGATGTTGCCATGATGGGCGCGGATGTAAAATTCCTGACCGCTTCCTTCATCCTGGAAGAAGGCCTGCTGCTTTCAGAACTGGAGAATATCGTAATCTCAATGGCCCAGGCTTGTGAAGAAGCCGGCGTCCGTATTGTTGCGGCGGATACCAAGGTGGTCGAAAAAGGCGCCGCTGACAAGCTCTTTATCAGTACCACGGGTATTGGTTACGCCCCGACTCAGCGGGTAATCGCCGGCGACCGGGCGAGGAAAGGCGATGCGGTTTTGGTGAGCGGATCGCTTGGCAATCATGGTATCGCTGTCGCTCAAGCCAGGGGAAATCTTGGTTTTCAAAGCAGCGTCATGTCAGACTGTGCGCCCCTTAACCACATGATCGCGGAATTGCTCAAGGAGGTGCCTGAGGTACACGTACTCCGCGACCCCACCCGCGGCGGTTTGGCAACCACCCTGGTTGAAATTGCCAACCAGTCTGAGGTGACCATCGAACTGGAAGAAAAGAATATTCCTGTTGATCCGGTCGTGCGCACCGCCTGTGAACTGCTTGGGCTGGACCCGCTTTATCTTGCCAATGAGGGTAAAGTGATTATTATTCTGCCTCAGGCTCACGCTGAGAAAGCGCTGGAAATCCTGAGACATCAGCCCTATGGGCTTCAAGCCGCGCTTATTGGGCAGGTAAAAGAGCAAGGTTCGCCCCGCCTGGTGTTAAGAACGCCTTTTGGCACAACACGTGTACTTGAGATGTTGGCCAGCGAAATGCTCCCGCGCATTTGTTGAAACGATCCAGTCTGCACCGGTTGCTTAGCGCTGCTTGACGAAACCGCCCCCCGAATTATACTTAAGCTCCTAAACAAGAAAACGAGGGTAACCACGCATGAAAATTAATTTTCAAGAAACCACCGACGATCTGCTCAAACGCATCGACATTCACAGCCAATATGGCGCCAAGGATATTGACTCCTGGATGTTGGATGTCCTCAAGCTTCAGCCCAACATAAAAATTTTGGATATCGGCTGTGGAGCGGGCAAGCAGTGTTTCTCCTTTTTCCATGAGCTCAAAGGTCAGGCAGACATTACAGGAACAGATGTGTCTGAATCTCTGCTGAATCAGGCCCGCATTGAAAACCAAAAAGTGGGTAATGCCATTCGCTTCCAACTGCTGGATTTCAACCAGCCGTTCGACCTGTCAGATGATACCTTTGACCTCATCTCTGCCTGTTTCGCTATCTATTACGCGCAGGACATCCCATTTACACTGGGTGAGATGCACCGTGTTCTGAAACCCGGCGGTCGGCTTTTCACCACCGGACCCATGCCCACAAACAAACAGGTCTTCTATGAGATCATCAAAGAAGCCACCGGCAAAGCTATCCCGCCCATGCCCGGCAGTTCCCGTTATGCTTCCCAAATCTACGGCACGATGCAAGACCTGTTCAGTAAAACCGAACAGCACATCTTCGAGAACCCCCTCACCTTTGAGAGTGTTGAACCCTTCATGGTCTACACGCGCGCGTCCATGAGCGAAGACCGAAAACTTTGGAATTCTCTTTTCCAAACCCACGAGGAATTCGAAGAAATCATGCAAAAAATCGAAAAAGTGGCTGACCAATGGCTTGCGCGGGACGGCCGCATTGTAATGACAAAGGTAGTTGGCGGCTTCATCGCCACCAAGTAGGTATTATGAGCAACATGACCTTCTTTGGCCGCTCCATCCTCTTCATTGGAGCCCACCCGGATGACATCGAACTTGGCTGCGGTGCTCTGATAGCCGAATTGATTGGCAAAGCAAGTATTCACTGCGTCACCCTTTCCGACAATCAAAAAAATCCGGAACTCTGTAACCTGGTCGAGGAGCACTACGCCAGTATGCGGACACTGGGCTTGGAAGATAGCCAGATTGAACTCGGCCGCTTCCAGACACGCCGCTTCCCGGAGAATCGTCAGGAGATTCTTGAGACTTTGCTGACCCTGAAAAATATCTACAAACCGGAGATGGTCTTTGTGCATACCGAACACGATTTGCATCAGGACCATCAAACCGTCACCCAGGAAGCCTTGCGTGCCTTCCGCGGCACAACGGTTTTGGGCTATGACGTGTTGAGAAGCAGCCATGGTTTTTTTCCGAATTTTCTCGTTGAAGTGAGTGAAGAGGCTGTATTAAAAAAGCTGGCAGCGCTCGCCAAATATGAGACTTATGCAAACCGCTACTACTTCTCACCTGAAATTCTGCGTTCCACTGCCGTTCGGCATGGTGCCCTGGCTGAAAGGACCTACGCTGAAGGGTTCGAACTCATTCGTCTGGTGGCTGAATTCAATCGTTAAACCTCTCGCTTAAAGACAAAACAGCGCTCACACGCTGTTTTGTGTTTTAAATTGACTATCAAGTATAGTAATTAGTTAGTGGTTTTCCTGCCACGCGTTGGAATAGGGCGAATGTTTTTCGAATCAAAGGTAAACCAGAGGATGCGATCCGGAACCATCCAGCCATCAGTCAGAAAGATGTCGGTTTTAAACTGCACAGCCAGCATCTTATTTTCCACCTGAACCACTGTCCCTCTCAGCCAACCATGTATCCGTTGTCCTTTGTGATCATGGTCACAACTAACCTCCACGCGATCACCCACTTCATAACTCTTTTCTGTCTCCGGAGCGCGCATAAAACGACCTGCTGGCATAGTTCCTCCTTTTTACCCCCGCCTTTCGGCGTTAAATTTTTGTTTAATTTTATCCATCAAATGATGACGCACTGTTTCAACTGGAACCAAATCCAGAATGCTGCTGAAAAATGCCTCGACCATCAGTTCTTCTGCTTCAGCCCGCGGGATTCCGCGGCACTGCAGATAGAAGAGTTCGTCTTCATCCAGTTTGCCAACGGTCGCGCCATGTGAACAGCGTACATCGTTGGCCAAAATCTCAAGGCCCGGGATAGTATTGATCTCGGCTTTCTCACTGAGCATCAAATTGCGGTTGGACTGGTAGGCATCGGTCTGCTGAGCAACCGGATCCACATAGATCATGCCTTCCCAGGTAGCTTGTCCGCGGCCGTTCGCAGCGCCTCTGAAAAGCAGATTGCTGGTTGTATGCACAGCCAGATGGTTCTGCTGGGTGTCCAGGTCCAGCCGTTGGCCGGAGCCGGCAAAGTAAAACCCATAAAGATGTGCTTCAGCACCGCTTTCAGTGAGGTCCACACTGACGAAATTCTTGCTCTGGTGTGTTCCCAAAGCCCCGTAGGTCCATTCCAGCTTGGCATCTTTTTGAATAAGGGCTCTTTCCCGCGTGACCTGCCAGAGACTGCTGTCTGTCTCCTGAAGCTCACTAAACTTCAACTGAGCACCCTCCTCCAACAGTACCTCCACAATGCCGGTATGCAAGCTTTCCCCGGAGCTGCCTCCCGTAAAATCAAGTATCATCTTAGCCGAGGCAAACTTGCCTATATGAATAAGAACGCGCGTTGCCTCAACACCGGCTTCGTCCGTGAGTTGAATGGAGCTAAAAAGCGGCTGTTCAATCACCATGCCGTCCGGAACTTGCAGAACCACACCCTTCTTTGCCAAAGCAGCAGCCATGCCGGAAAACTTGTCTTCGCTGCCGTTAACTACTTTTCCAATCACTAGATTTTTAGCCAGCTCCTCATTCTGCAGAGCATTCGCTAAATCAGTGAAGACCAAACCTTGCTGCTGCAGCTCCTCTTTCAGGAAAAACCTTACTGCGCTGTCATCGATTTTCAGGCTGCCGACAATTTCTTCACTGCCCACAGTTTCAATGATTCGCGGCTGAACTGCTGGCTCCCTGTGTTCCACGGCGAAAACTGCTGGCGGGAAGTCTTTGAAATCAGTCCAACGCCAATCTTCATCCTTTACCGTCGGGAATGAGCTGTTCAAGGCGTTTTGCCAGGCTTCGATACGCTCCTTTGAGAACAGATCGCTAGGGAATACCTCATTTCCCAGACCGCCGGGAAAAGCCTTGTCGGGAATGATCATCGGTATGTTGACCACAGGTTCCAACATCGTTAACCCACCGATCCAACCATCTGAAGCTGGATCAGACGGTTCATTTCCACTGCGTATTCCATGGGCAATTCTTTAACCAAAGGCTCAATGAAACCGGAAACCACCATGGTTGTTGCTTCCTCATCGCTCAGCCCGCGGCTGTTGAGGTAAAAGAGTTGTTCCTCGCCGATCTTGCTGACTGTGGCTTCGTGCCCGATGGAGACATCTTCGGATGCGCTGTCGATGGTTGGGTAGGTATCTGAGCGGGAGTTTTCATCAAGCAGCAGAGCGTCACAAACCACATTGGATTTAATCCCTTTCAAATTCCGTGCTACCTTCACCAACCCGCGGTAGGAAGACCTGCCATCTCCACGGGAGATGGATTTGCTTGTGATCTTGCTGGTGGTGTTCGGGGCAAAGTGTATCATCTTTGAACCGGCATCCTGATGCTGTCCAGGTCCCGCGAAGGCTACTGAGAGCATTTCACCATGAGCTCCCTCGCCCCGCAGGAAGCAGGAAGGATATTTCATTGTTACTTTAGACCCAAGGTTGGCATCCACCCATTCCATGGTGCCGTTTTCAAAAACGTTGGCGCGTTGAGTCACCAGATTGTAGACGTTTGTTGACCAGTTTTGGATGGTGGTATACCGCACGCGGGCATTCTTTTTAACCACGATCTCGATCACACCGCTGTGGAATGACTCCTCACGATAAAGCGGCGCTGTGCAGCCTTCAACATAGTGCACCTGCGCACCTTCATCAGCAATAATCAGAGAGCGTTCAAACTGCCCCATGCTGGCATTATTCAACCTGAAATATGCCTGCAGGGGAAGGTCTACACGCACCCCTTTGGGTACGTAGACAAAAGATCCTCCCGACCAGACTGCGCTGTTGAGGGCAGCAAATTTGTTGTCCTGGATGGGTACGACCGTGGAGAAATACTCCCTGAACAGGTCTTCATGTTCTTTCAGGCCGTTTTCGATGCTGAGAAATATGACACCTTGTTCTTCCAGATGCTCCTGAATATTGTGGTAAACCATCTCTGAGTCATACTGTGCGCCAACACCTGAAAGGAATTTTTGTTCCGCCTCAGGGATACCCAATTTGTCAAACGTGTTCTTGATCGTATCGGGGACATCATCCCAGGATTTTTGATTGATCTCCTCAGGGCGGACGTAATAATAAATATCATCCAGGTTTAATCCGGCCAGATCCGCGCCCCATTTTGGAGTAGGCCGCTTGAGAAAATGAGCGTATGCTTTGAGCCTGAAGTCCAGCATCCACTTTGGTTCTTCTTTCCAATGGGAAATTTGACGGATGACTTCTTCATTCAGGCCTTTGCGGGTAATAAAAGAATGTGTTTCCGGATCGTTAAAACCATACTGGTAACTGGTACCCAGATTGGCCAGGAAGTCTGTGGGTTTCGCTTCAGTCATCGTTAAACTGCCTAAGGGTTAATAGTTTCCGGGGCAATGCCATATTTCTCACGAACCCAGTCGTAGCCGCTCTCTTCAAGCTTGAGCGCGAGTTCAGCCTGTCCGGATTCGACGATGCGGCCGTCATACATGATGTGTACAAAATCGGGTTTGATATAGTTCAGCATTCTCTGGTAGTGTGTGATGACCAAGACACCCAGATCCGATCCGCCCAGCGTGTTGACACCTTCAGAGACAATCCGCAGCGCATCAATGTCCAAACCTGAGTCCGTCTCATCTAAAATTGCAAATCGCGGCTCCAGGACCGCCATCTGCAAGATCTCGGCACGTTTCTTCTCACCGCCGGAAAAGCCTTCGTTCAGGTAGCGCCCTGCGAATGCATGATCCATCTTGAGCATGTCCATCTTGGCACGCAGGAGTTTTCGGAATTTTAAAATTGAGATGCCTTTATCTTCAGGGTCCCTCGCTTTATTTCGAGCGTTTAGCGCTACCCGCAGGAAATTCGCCAGGGTAACCCCTGGAATGGATACAGGATACTGAAAAGCAAGGAAAACCCCTAAATGAGCCCGTTCATCGGGAGACAGATTGAGCAGGTTCGTGTCGTCGATGCTGATTCGACCTGAGGTTATTTCGTATCGGGGATGGCCCATAATAGCATAGGCAAACGTAGACTTTCCTGTGCCATTGGGACCCATCAGGGCATGTACTTCGCCTTGCGAAACCTCCAAATTGAAGCCTTTAAGGATCTCTTTTCCCCCAACCTTAACGTGCAAGTTTTCAATGAGTAATTTCGCCATAAATGGAACCTTTCCGCATACGAGTTGGCAGATTATAGCAGGGTTGGGTTTGAAAGTCAATTTTATTAATATTATTCTAATTAATTAACATGACGCACAGTATTATCCGCGTTAAATCAAAAGATAATGTTACCGAAAAGAGATAATCACGCCTGATTCCCCAGAGGAATGTATAATTGGAGCGGATAAAATGTACGGGGTTGGTTTGGTAAACTTGCGAGGAGAGAAAAAAGTGGTTCTTTTGAGGAATGTATTGGAAAAAACAACCTTCTTCCAGGCCCGCGCATTGCGTATAGCATCAAGCCAACCTTATAGAATCCCACTTGCTCCGTACAGGTTCAGCAAATTTTTAATACCTGTCCAGCCTGTTCATTCATCAATCTATTGAAAAGAGGAAAACAATGCCCAAACAACAAAACCTTGATCTTTCGACTATCTTCAAAGCTGTTACCAAGACCTTGGTCGAAAACCAGCAGCAATTAAACGAAGCGGATACTTATAATCACGACCATGGCGACAATATGGTGCAAACCTTTAAGACTGTGCAGAGTGCCATCAGCAAGACCAAGGGGAAAACGCCTTCTGAACAACTTGCCTACGCCGGCAGTACTTTGGAGAAAAAATCGAAAAGCGGTTCTGCCCAGATCTATGCCAAAGGCCTGAAAGCTGCTGCAAAGGATTTTGAGGGCAAGCAGGTAACACCTGATACGATCGGAATTCTGATCAATTCCATGATGGGTATGAACGCGGAGACACAACCGGAAGTCACCCAGGAATCCCAGCTTACCCAATCAGCTGACGGTGACCTGCTCACCTCCCTGCTTGGCAGTCTAACTGGGCAAGCTCCTCAGCCACAGTCTAAGCGTACTACCAAAAAGCGTACAAGCACAACCAAGTCCAAGCAGCAGCCACAATCCAGCGGAGGCGATTTAATTGATATGCTTTTGGGTGGTTTGGGTGGCAGCACACCCCAGGAGGAAGAATCTGAGGAGCCCGAACAAGGAAGCGGCGACCTGCTGGGATCACTGATAGGAAGTTTGCTAGGTGGAGAGCAGTCAGGACCCGAACCTGCCCCAAAGAAGCGCACCGCCAAAAAAACCACGCCTCAGCCCGAGAGCGGCGACCTTCTTGGTGATCTGCTGGGTGGTTTAGTGGGTGGTTCCAAGTCCAAGAAAAAAGCAGACCCGGAACCCGAAGACCTGATTGGCTCCCTGCTGGAGGGCTTAAGCGGACGCTCCACTACACAAAAACGCACCCAGCAAAAATCCGATGGCTTGGAAATTGGCACACTGCTATCCGGCGCCCTGTGCTATTATGCCGCAAAACGCGGTGGACGCTCCAACCTTGAGGCTATCATAGAAGCACTTACCAAGTCCAGCCCGCTTGGCCGCAGTCCCGACCGTGCCCAAAGCGGTGCCCTGATCATCAATACACTCCTGGGCATGATGGGCAACGCCCGCTAACAAACCATCAAATATAAAGGCTGCAGACCCATACCTGTCTGCAGCTTTTGTTTATCAACCGAAAAAAGGCAGGGGGAATTCCCTGCCTGTTGAACAGGTTAATTAGGAATTAGTAGCTGACGACCCGAGGGAGTTTCTTGGCTTGTTCCACCCAATCAGCGACCATTTTCTCTGATGGTGGACGGCGCACAAGCTTCTTCTCCATATTCGTCTCAATTATTTTCTTGTATAAATTGGCTGGAACACGCTTGCTCAATTCGACCACGGTATCCACACCGGCCTCTTCAAGCAGGTCTGAATATTCCTGGCCAACACCCTTGATGCGATAAAGATCTGCATGATTCACCCATTCAAGGATCAATGCGCCTGAGATACCAGATTTCTGCTCCAATTCCTTGCGGCCAGCAGGTGTCGCTCCGGCTTTGAGCAATCCTTCAACAGTTTTGATGCCCACATCGATGAGCTTTTGTGCGTAAACTGGACCAATTCCTTCGATATCAATAATTTTTGTCATAGCCAACTCCTTTTTTAGAAAGTGTGTTATTGAGCGATTATAGCATAGAGACTCCGTCAGAACGAAACTAACGATTTTTTTGGGTAAACATCTTCATTTCCAATTATTTTCCGTGTTATACTACATTTGTTCTTTCCAGGATGGTGCAATGATGAAAAGCACAAGAGAAAAAATTTTAAACACGCTCTTAACGAAACCTCGTTCGTCCATCAGGGAGTTAGCAGAAATTATCGGCATTAATGGAATATCTGTCCGCCATCATCTGATCAATCTGCAAGCCGAAGGTATTATCGAAGCGGAGGAGCAGCGCCATGGCGTTGGACGGCCGCGCTTTATCTATCGGCTGACTGAACTAGGGATGGAAAAATTCCCTGCAAACTACCTCAAACTCACCCATCGCCTCATTGAAAAGCTGGAACAGACCTACTCAGAAAAGGAAGTACGCGCCATATTCGTAAGGATCGGTGAGGATTTGGCAAACGAGTACAGGCTTGATGATCTTTCTATCAGTCTTGAAGAACGAATTGATTTAATCAGCGGTAAATTGGCTGAGGAAGGATACCGCTTGTCATGGCGGAAAGAAGGCGACAAAATCAAGCTGTTTAACCAGAACTGCCCATATCACTATCTCAGCGGTGTCCATCCAACTGTTTGTATGATGGACAATGTTCTTTTTGGCAAAGTTTTTGGTGTACCATTCAAACAAGTTGAATGCATGTCCAGCGGAGCGGAGCGCTGCAGTTTCATTTCAGGAGTTTAGAATGACCGATGGTACACCGAATAGCCCCATAAGCGAATGGGGTATAAGCAAAACGCACCCATTTCTCGTTCAGGATTTGGAAGATGGACTGGCTGGGGTAACAGACCCCGAACTGGGGTTTTCTGTTTTGGAATTAGGTTTGGTTCGCGACGTTTCAATTAGCGAAGACAAAGCCAAAGTACTGATGATCCTAACCACGCCATTCTGCCCCTATGGCCCAATGCTGCTTGAGCAAACCCGTGAAATGACGGAAAAAATGCTTAATATGCCCACCACGATCGAAATGGGCAGCCAAGTATGGGACCCAACCATGATGGAACCGGGCCTGATGGATGATGACTGGGGACTGCTGCCCTAAGCAGCCAATCCCACCTTGAAAAGATATGACGGATCCGAATGGGTCCGTCATTTGCTGTTTAGCCCAGCTTGATGGATTTTAACAATTTCAAGCCCAGCATCATATTGCCGATGACCTTAATCTTTCCGCTCATATAAGCCTTGAAAGGATCAAGCTCTCCGGCAAGAAGTTTTTTCGCATCTTCCGCCTCGGCTTTAATCGTCAGATCCGGATCGGGCGTGGTCCCTTTATCGATCTTACAAACATTATCCGCGATATCAGCAATCCATTGCCCGCCGTCTTCTCCTGTGATCTCAAATTGCACCTTAGCCTTGGTGTCCCCCAGGTTTTCAAGCTGGAATGGATTAGGGATTCTTGCCAAGAACTCTTCAAATTCGTTCGCCATTTATTCACCTCGTTTAATCCTTATTCAATAAAGAACTTCCGCCACAAACCTGGCGATCAAGGCTGAACCCGTGGCGATGAGTGTTGTTATTCCCATTATAGACCACATCGCCCGTTTGCCTAATTCCTTGTGCAGGGCTACGAGCGTCGAGAGACAAGGCATATAAAAGATGACGAATACCGTGTACGTGATCATTTGGACCGGGGTGAGCAAAGATCTGAAATCCATGCTGCCCAGTGCCTGACCAAGCATGATCAAGGATAATTCCTTGCGCAGTACACCAAAAACCAGGGGCATACCGGTTTTGGGAGGTAAACCCAGCAGCCAGGTGATCGGATAGGAAATCCAATCTACAAAGCGCGTGAGATTAAATGAGTTCATCAGAGCCAGCATAATCGAACCGGCTATCAGGACTGGCCAGGCTTCGACGATAAACTCCTTGACGCGGAACCAGGACTTTTGCAGCACAGCCTTAAATGTAGGCAGGCGGTAGGGAGGTATTTCCAATATCAGTCCAGGGCTGTCCTCCGGAATAATGCGTGAAAGAACCTTGCCAGTGACAGCTATAACGAGCATATTGAAGAGATAAATAATCAACGCAATAACCGGACCGAGGTAAAAAGCAACCAGACCGAAAACCACAGAGAGTCTGGCCGCGCATGGCACCATGGTTGCCAATGCAGCGGCTATAAATTGTTCTTTTTTATCTTCAAGTGTCCGGGTTGACATGATTGACGGAACGTTGCAGCCGAATCCAAGGATGAACGGTACAATCGCGCCGCCATGCAGCCCAACACGGTGCATCAAGGCATCCATCAAAAACGCAATGCGGGGCAAATAACCCAGGTCTTCCATCAGGCTTAATCCGATCAGGAAAGGCAGCAGATAAGGTAACACGATCGCCAAACCGCCGGAAAGACCTTGGATCACACCCGTCAGGATATCCCTGATTACGTTGCTGCGTGGGTTAAGACCTTCGATAATCTGCATCTGGAGATTTTCGGCCCAGGCAAGGAGCGGACGCTCGATCATGCCTCCAAAGGAGAATACCAATTGGAAAAAAAGATACAAAATAACAATCAGAAAGACATAACCCCAGAAAGGATGCAGAAGCAGGTTATCCAGTTTGTCACGCAATGTACGCTGCCGGACGCCCTGTTTAATCACTCTCTCCGCAATCAGTTCAGCATTTTGATGCCGTTCAAGTGCCAAACTGAGCGCACCAGCATTAAAATAAGTTTTCTTTTGATCCCTGAGTACCAGTAGTAATTCGGGGTGATTCTCCTGAATTCTTTCTTCAATTAAAGGATCTTTCTCAAGCAGCTTGATGGCATGGGTTTCTGTATACGGGGTATTGGTACTGCTGAAGGCTGCGCACAGGTCACTAATTGCGCTTTCAACTGGCGCCGAAAAAGGAACGCGCGATCCAACCTCGCGCACTCGCGCCACGCGCAAGGCTGTCAGAAAGACCGGTTTTATTCCCCGGCCTATACGGGCGATCATCGGAACGACGGGTATTTTAAGTTGGTCCTGCAAACCCTGGATATCAATTCGGATGCCCAGGTGGTCAGCCTCATCGATCATGTTCAAAACCAAAATCATGGGCTTATTCAGCTCCAGTAATTCCAGTGTCAGTCCCAGCCCCTGCTTAAGATGCGAAGCGTCCACGACGTTCAAAATGCAATCGTATTCGTTCTCCAGAAGGTATCTGAAACCGACCTGTTCTGCAGGGTTTGACCCGGCTAACGTGTACGTGCCAGGAAGGTCTACCAGATCTACAACCTCACCGCTTAATCGCACGCGGCTCTCGGTCCACGTAACGGTAGTACCAATAAAATTGCCTGTCTCAGCTTTGTAACCTGCAACCTGATTAAAAAGAGTGGATTTGCCGCAGTTAGGTTGCCCAATTAGAACGAATCTCATTCAAATAGCTCCACCATAATATGTCTGGCAACTTTGAGGCTGATGGCAATTTCACGGTCATCAATCTCAACCATAATTGGACCCTGCAGCGGAGCATGCCGTATGACTTTAAAAGGTTTGCCTTCCATAAACCCAAGTTGAAAAAGTTTCAATCGGGTGGGGCCGTTTGTTTTGACCTTTTTGATAATTCCATTCATTCCATCGGCAACAGCGGTCATATTAATGATTGATTGAGTTTTAGTTGTCATAGATTGACCAATTCTACTGTATTCAATTCAATAAAGGAAATAAAATGTATTTCCATCTATAAAATCCAGCGTTCTTGTTTGAAAAAGCTTGTATAACTGAAAAAGCCCTGCAGCGGTAGTGTATAATATTTTTCGTAAAACGAATGGGAGTTCGAATAAAAGATCATAAGAAAATTCGCGATGAAAGACAACTACCAAACTCCTGTTCAGGAAACCGAAGCTTTATAGCCAATTAATCCTGTGGAAACCCCACAGGGCAAGAAGGAAAAGGAAAAGACAATGGCAAAATACGAATGTATCGCATGTGGATATATCTACGACCCCGCATTGGGTGATCCCGACAATGGCGTTGCTCCTGGCACCGCTTTCGAAGATCTGCCGGCCGACTGGGTTTGCCCCGATTGCGGTGCGGGTCTGGATGAGTTCGAAAAAATAGACTAAACCGCTAGTAAAAGACGTTAAAAGTCTTGCATTTTGCAAGACTTTTTTGTTTTTGTTTTCAGAATCCCACGTTATAATAGAACCACTATACTCGTTCAGAATGGAGGAATAATAATGGCAAGTGTTACGTACGATCATGTTTGGAAGAAATTTGGCGAAGTAGTGGCAGTGCACGACCTGAATCTGGCAATCGAAGACAAGGAATTTCTCGTCCTGGTTGGCCCTTCCGGTTGCGGTAAAACCACTGCGCTTCGCTGCCTGGCTGGATTGGAAGAAATCACATCCGGGCAAGTGTATATCGGGGACCAGGTTGTTAACGATGTTGCTCCAAAAGACCGCGACATTGCAATGGTCTTCCAAAGTTACGCGCTTTACCCGCATATGTCTGTTTATGACAATATGGCATTCGGGCTCAAGCTGCGCAAAATGCCCAAAGCTGATATCGATAAACGCGTTCAGGAATCGGCCAAAATACTGGGTATTGAGGGGCTGCTCAAGAGGAAGCCCAAGGAACTCTCCGGTGGTCAGCGCCAGCGTGTGGCTGTCGGCCGCGCAATCGTACGGGAGCCAAAAGTATTCCTCTTCGATGAGCCGCTCTCCAACCTGGATGCCAAACTGCGTGTCCAGACCCGTGCGGAGATCAGCAAGCTCCACAAACGTCTGCAAACCACTTTCATCTATGTGACTCACGACCAAACCGAAGCCATGACCATGGCCACTCGCATTGCCGTGATGAACAAGGGCAAATTGCAGCAGCTGGATACTCCCCAGGTGCTCTACGACCATCCCGCCAACCTCTTCGTTGCCGGCTTTATCGGTTCACCTGCCATGAACTTCTTTAATGGTAAGATTGTTGAACAGGATGGGGAAATGTTCGCTGATTTGAGTACTTTCCGCGTACGTATTCCCGTCAAAGACCGTGAACGGTTCAAGGGTATTCTGGGCAAGGATATCATCTTTGGTATCCGCCCTGAAGATATCCACAACCCGCTCTACGCGCCTCCCGGCATCATTGCTGAGCCTGTGGATGTCAAAGTAGATGTGACTGAGTTGATGGGTAATGAAATCTTCCTGTACCTCGTCAATGGCGAGCACAACTTTATCGCTCGTGTGGACCCCCGTACGGAAGTTCAATTCGGTGATGATATGCAAGTGGTTTTCAATATGGATAACTATCACATTTTTGACCCCAGCGCGGATCCCGAAAACCCGCCAGTGGTGCCCTAACCTTACAGGCTCAAAAGACCACCCGAGTGCAGTTCAAACCGGGTGGTCTTTTTTTATTGTCCAAATTGTCAGCCAGGTTGACTACCTGATGATTCATGAAAGACAGCAACAGGAACTGTCTTTTGACCGTTCTTCTTCTTTCTCGGCCAAAAGATAATAATAAGCAGGATGGCTGCTATTGGGGTGAAAATTGAAGATAAAAAACGGCACATTCAAGTTGGGCAATTTATGAAGGCTTTGCTGGCTGAAGACGAAACAACGACTTTCAGTCCGCTTCTCTGGCAAAGTCACCTTGATTATGCCAAGGTTTAAAGGAATGGAATATTAACCTTTATCTTTAGAAACAGGATGAAGATTTTAGAAATGTTCATCCTGTGATTTTATAGTAAAAAGCAATTCCTATTTTCAGAACCAACCATTTCCTGAATTCATTAGACTTTTTTTATTGGATGCCTGATTACAGTTTTCATTTTCTCAGGTGCAACTTTTCTTGGGTCGGACAAATAAATTTCATGGTGTTTTCTATTTTCGTTTATATCGGTTGCATATCCGTTCTCTTTTAAAAATGCATTCATGACTGCAACCGATTCCGGCTCGTTATCATATGGGCCGATATGCATCATTTGAACGCACAACCCCTCGTCTATGGTGAGAAATTCTGCTGATGAACAATCCATTTTCTTCTTTTTTGATGCAGTTTCCACTGCCCATTTAAAATTGTCCTCCGTTACAAAATCAGGCAGCCTGATTACTGAAATCCAATTAAACGATGATTTATCAGAATAATCGACTCCAATAACATTTTCCTGCCACCAAAATCCCTCAAGCGGCGGAACGACATATTCAAAGAAGCCTTCGATTTTGTAATCCGACTTATAACTCATTCTTAATGTATAGGCTACCGCGTACAATATGCCGACAGCTTGCTGATAGGTTCCACCATCTTCATTCGGATCACCTTGTCCGCGAACCGCGATATAATTTGCCTTGGGAACATCCACAATCTGCGGCTTGTTTGGCGGCATATAGTACTCTTTGTATTCCTTCTTAAAATCAAACGCCATATAACTTTCCTTTCACCTGCTCATTTTTACATTTTTTTGATGAGCTTTCAATTTTTTCATAGCCCAATCATAATGGCTTGCTGTTGCACTGACAAAAAATGAACTAAGCGTAGTCCCTCCTACCCATGGAAAATATCACTAAAGATCCAACAATACTGCATGGGTATTATGGCAACTTGAGTTATTCCTGCAGCCCTATTGGCTCTTGTCCATTTTTTTGTCTTCCCCATGCAAAATGATAAATAGCCAGCAATAGAACAACAATGACATAGGAATACAACCAATTTTGTGGAGATGTGTGAAAAGTATCGACAGGCGAAAAAATGAGGAAATTTAATACCAAATTGGCAAAGAAAGCCATCAAGAGGCTTTTGCAAATCAAAACATAACCACCAATGATAACGCTGATACCGAAAGTGATGAGAATCTCCTCGATCATAGCGGCAAAACTGTGAATTTCGTTGATACTGGCAAAGTGATAGATAGCATAAATAAAAGATGTTAGCAATACAGAAAGAATTTTTCCGCGTACAGTATTGCCAAAGACCCTGATCAAGCCTTGCAGGAACAAGCCATACCACATAAGTGTATAGGCGATCATCGTAGGTAGAAGAAGGAGGAGCGGAGAAATGAGATAAGTAAAACTCCCGGAGAAAACGTCGCGTAATGAAAGCTGTTGATCCTGGCTGATAGCCATAACCCCCAAACCGATGAACACAGCTAACAAAATCAGACTGATAATGGCAAAGCGAGGTGTGAAACTTTTGGGCGACAAACTGATAGGTAGCTGCCACTTTTTGATAAAGTAATGACTTGAGGCAATGCCAACAATGGCGACGGTTATATAGTAAATAAGTGTGCCCCAGTGATAGGTAACAGATTGGAGATCGTCGGGCAATTGAGTTTTGAATTCAGCACCAAGGTAAAAAAGCGCATTGGCGCAGAGGTTCCCTATGAACCAAGCCAGCCAGACAAGGGATAGGGTTTGAAGGATTTGTTTCTTTGTAACTGGCATATTGTGATCTCCTTTGGTAATTTTATTTGGTGATGGACCCAAAACACTGGGAGCATTGCAGCGGTTGTTATGTTAAAAATCCCCTGTTCCCAAAGGAAGTGCACACCTCCGGATACTTTTGAACACCCTTAAACGACCGCTTTTATATACTAACTAAATTGTATCAATCTCGTTATGATTATTTCTTTTTTGTCCAAACTTTCAGCCAGGTTGGCTGCCTGATGAGTCAGGAAAGACAGCAACAGGAACCGTCGATTGATCGATCTTCTTCTTTCTCGGCCAAAAGATAATAATAAGCAGGACAGCTACTATAAGAGTGAAACCACCCACCAGAATGAAAGCATCACGCCAGAAAACGATAGGAAACAGGCGGATAAGCGTATCATTCGCGAAGAAAATCCAGGTGCCCTCTTTGAAGAAAACCTGATGGAAACGATCAAACAGATTATTGAAATTAAGCGCCAGTAAAACCAACATCGCAACCATTAGAACAACAGTTAGAACACCACCCCAGAAATAGGCTCTCTGGAGGGCTTTCCAGTCTCTTCTTACAAGGAAGTACAGCGTAAGGGCAATGGTTAATCCACCCAGGATGTACCAGGTTATCAAAGCCCCATTCACTAACCGCTTCACATCCTCCATATGGCTTAGCTCTGAACTGCGGAAGATTTTGTTCCCCTGAATATCCTGAAGATTCCCGAGATAGGAGATATCTCTGTCATTCGTGAGATATTTAACCGCGAAACCTGACCACTTTTCACGGGTTGCCCGATCGAACCCGTAAGTATCCTCCGGAAAACCAGGACGGTTGTACTCAAAGGCAGGAAAGGAAGGTGTCATGGCTAAACGAATACCTGCCATGAGTATCAAAAATGGAATCCAAATCGCGAGGATAACAGCAAAAAGGCCGTGAACTATCTTTTCATTTTTCATTGATCCCTCCAGATATCAGGAAGTTTAGCACCATCCGGTTAGTAATCGCCTCAAGAGGTGCCCGGTCATCTGTAAATACCTCTCCGCTTAACTGTGTAACAGCTTTTCCTTCGATTGCTTTGCGCCCTGCTTGCAGCAGAATGCTTTGCGAATCCTCTTCAAGGTATTCTATGTTTTGCTCAAAGTAAGCCCATCCCGTATCCGGGTTTTTAGAAGCAAAAATAATCGAATTATATGAATCAGGTAAGTCCGTAACGAAGACATTCGGGAAAACTTCAGCCACCGTTCGGCTGAGACTTGTCACCAGTGAACGATCTGAAGGGCTGCGGCCAACATTAATGGCGATACCCCCATTTGGTTTAAGATGATCATAGACTTCCCTGAAAAATTCCACTGTGACCATATGGGGCGGGATGTAAGGGGGACGGTAAGCGTCGATCGCAACGATGTCATATTCTTTAGGGCTATGCGCAATTCCCCAGCGGGCATCCTCCGCGTGCGCCTCAAGATTGGGCAGGTCCATTCCGAACCACTGTACCCCTACCCGAATGATTTTTGGGTCAATCTCCCAACCATCCAACTGTGCCTGAGGATAAACCACACTGGCTTGCCTGGCAGTCGTGCCTCCTGCCAGGCCGAGAATGGCGATATCACTGACTTTGCTGACAGCATCACTTGAGGATGAAAAGAGCGGAGTCAGCAGGAATTGTGACCAGGGACCACCGTAGAAAAGCTCTGTAGGGTGCCAGATCGACTGCATTCCCTGCCCTTCATTAAGACGCAGAAATCGATACCCGTCTTCTTCAATCACCTGAATGTAGTTGTATGCTGATTCACCTTCATAAACCTGATTTTGCGTGGTTTTGATGCTGCCCTTTACACCTGTTGCCAACAGAAGAACGACAATAATGGCACAGATGGAGAAAATAATGCTGAGTAATCTTTTGCGTGCCATCCACAACCCGGGGAGTGCCATTAAAAGCAGCAGCAGCGCGACAGCCAGGAAGGTGCGGTATGTGCCGATGGCCGGGATTAAGACCAAAACTGTCAGGAAGGTTCCAATAAAGGAACCCAGTGTGGCAAGCGCCGAGAGCCGTCCGGCTGTGCGGCCCGAGGTGGCTGAGTCATGCAGGAGAAGTTTGAGCGTAAAAGGCGTTACCGTACCTAAAAGCGTAACCGGGACAGACAGCAAGACCAGAACCGTCAGAAAGGTTCCGATCAGAATCGGAAGATTAAGCGCGTCAAAGGCGTTAGCTGCCTGCTGCAGCAGCCAGCGTGACAGCAAAGGGATCAGCGCAGTCGCCACGCCGGCAGAAGCAACGATGGTAAAAAACCGACCCGTTTCCGGTTTCTGGTCTGCCCACCTGCCGCCAAGCCAATTGCCCAGCGTTAGATAAACCAGAATGAGCCCAATCACCACCGCCCAGACGAGATTGGACGTGCCAAACACATTCCCCAGCAGCCGCGAGGCGGCAAACTCCACCGCCATTGTCGCCAAGCCAGCAAAGAATACCGTCACCCAAAGGTAACTTTCCAGCACCTTTTTCTGATTGGAAGTGTCCGATACCACCATGCAATTATAAAAGGTTTTGCTCAGTTACAGTTTTGGACGCCCGCTTTTCCCTGAAAGCGCACACAAGATCACATCAGAAAGAACTTCTCCCGGGTGAAAGTGATGAACACGCATTCCAATGGATTGCGCCACCCGGCAGTTTTCCAAATGGTCATCGATGAACAATACCTCATTCGGATCAACACACATTCTTTCTGAAAGGGTGCGGAAGAAAAGCGGGTCCGTTTTCATCAGGCCTGTCTCGCCGGTGCTGATCGCATAATTAAAGGCATGCGTCTCAGGTTTCGTTTTAAGCCAGTCCAGGATGTAAGTTTGATGGCTTGTGGCAACCGCAAAGGACAGAGTGGGAAGTTTGCTGAAGAGATCGGACTCGCGAATTTCGTAGAGTCTTCCAATCAACTGACGCGTATCCGCGGCTGCCTCCTCTGGAGTTTTGCCAGTTTGTTTCGAGATGTACTGGATAAACTGACTGTCTTTGCCGTGCAAACCAAAATTTGACCCGATTTCTTTCTCGGTGGCTGTCAGTTCTATAGATTTTTCCCGCAAATACACACCCACCAGGTCCAGGGCAATTGCTTTTATCATCATAGGCCGCTCCCCTGCCTATTGTATCGCTTATGCAGTTAAAAAGAACGAGGAGACTAATAACATCTCCTCGTTTATTTAGGCTGGGGGCACTGGAGTCGAACCAATACATACAGATTCAGAGTCTGCTGTCCTGCCATTAGACGAGCCCCCAAAGGGTCGAATTGGCATTTTACCGCATCTCAGCTCAGTGAGCAAGGGAAAAACTAAGTTCCCACTTCACTGCCGCTACGGGCGTCCCTGGTTTCGGAGCGCATGCGAATGTTCTGGACCAGTCCGATACCCATTAACATCGAGACCAGGGAAGAACCGCCATAGCTCAAAAATGGCAGCGTGAGGCCAGTCACCGGCAGCAGACGCAGATTAACGCCCACATTCACGATCGTCTGAAAAGCCATTAATACGCCAAATCCAAACGCGAGCAGCGAACCATAGGCATCTGGCGCGTTCTTTGCCACCACGAAACAACGCACGATCACAAAAACAATTAAAAGCAGCACCAACGTAGTGCCAAAAAAACCGAATTCGTTGGCAAGGACCGAGAAGATGAAGTCATTATGGCGAATTTTGAGGAAACGCAATTGCACCTGCGTGCCCTGACCATAGCCCTGACCAAACCAGCCGCCGGAGCCAATACTAATCTGCGCCTGGTCCACATTATATGTATCACCATATCTGGCTTGATCATCCGTGGGTTTATTAAAGAAATTTTCCACACGGCCTTTCTGATAGTCAGCCAGGTAGGGAAAATCAGTGGCGATCGATCCGCCTAGGAACAATACCACTATACCAGCTCCGATGAGGATATTTTTGGCCTTCAATCCGCTAATCCACAGCATGGCAGCCCAGATGACAAGAATAACAATGCTCGTACTTAGATTCGGCTGGAGCAAAATCCACAACACAAGCCCTAAAGTGATTAAAAAACTGCGCCCGATCGTCCACCAATTATTGATCTTAGTGATGTTTTTGGCGAAAAAATCCGCCAGCGCCATAATAATCACAATTTTTGCCAGTTCCGCCGGCTGCACCACCAACAGACCGACCTGAAGCCAACGGGTTGCGCCAAAACTGGTCTCTCCCATTACATACACGAAGATTAAAAAGACCGCTACAACGACATAGAACGGTTTGATGAGAGACTGCCAGACATGATAATCATAAGCCGCTACGAGGAAGAGCAGCACCAAGCCGATAGCCAGAAAGGTTGCCTGGCGTTGCGGGTGTTCCGCCAATTCAATGTTCCCGGCGATAGCAGAGCTGATTAATGCCACCCCGAAGATGGAAAGGAAAAAGACTGCCGCGAAGAGCGCAAAATCAAAACGCCGCCAGATGGATTGGACGTTCATAGCAGCTTAATTTTCCTCTCTTCTGCGTTATAGAAGGTAATTTCGCCCGCCTCAATCTTTATTTCAAGCGGTCCTGTGTCACGCGCCTTCCTTGGAAGGCCAAGTTCACTTTCATTTTTCAGATAAGTCCCTTTTTTATTTCTTAGGAGACAAACACGGTAACTGCTCTCAGGGTTAATCTGGAGATTGAGAGTGCCGGAAACTGTCCCCCACACCAGCAAATCTCCCAATACCTCAACACGCGCCCCAGCAAGAATATCACCCATAAAAATGGTTTGAGGCTGAGTGGTGATCGTCTCTCCATTATTAAGAGTCTGCTTTAACCAATGTGTTTGGGCAGCAGGTTTTTTGGGGGCCTCACTGCCGTCATCCTTTGTTTCAAGATGTTTCTGGATGATACCCAAACCTCTCGCGGCCTGGATCGTATCTTCATTTGAGCCCAGTACTGACCCCAGGCAAACGCCTTCATCGGAAAGGTTCCGCAGGAGACGGAGCAATTCCTTTTCCGACCAAAGAGTATCTCGCAGATCCAGCGTAAGGCGCCCGCCTTTAAAGAAGCGTTCCTGCTGTTGGATGCGGGAGATGAGCAAACTCAACTGCCGATGCCATTCCACTTCAGGCAGTATCACCAGAACGCCGCCCACCAAACCGCGCACGATCAGTTCAGGTTCTGTCATTGTTCCCCACCAGGCGCCGGGAGCTGTGGCGGTTCAATTCCCTGGTCATAAGCTTTCAGCTTGAAGTAGGCATCGATAACTTTTCGCACCACTGGCGCTGAGAACTGCGAGCCTTCGGTGCCGTTATACGCGAAGGCCATCACCACAATTTCTGGATCATCATAAGGCGCGTAAGCCACAAACCAAGCATGTGCCGGCCAGGCACGAATGCCCTCACCGCATAAGCCCTGCCTAAGCGCAAAGTCATCACAATACTCAGCGGTACCCGTCTTACCGGCAACTTTGTTCGGGTCACCCACAAACTGTACCGCCGCCGTGCCTCCCTGACTATCCTCAGTACCGACTACATTGGTCACCATCTCCATACCTTTTTTAGCCAGGTCTATCGTCCAGGGTTGGACGGTCTTGACTTCATCAAGCATGGTGTTCCCATTGAAGCTGTGGATCATAGGGTCACGCGTGATATCCCAAAGTTCTTTGGGTTGGAATTGTTGAGTCACGTTGCCCTCAGCATCCACCACTTTACTGATCAACCCCACCTGCATATGCTTGCCATTGTTGGCAACTGTGGCGATTGAATTGGTTACCTGCAGAGGCGTAGCTAAAACATAACCTTGCCCCACAGCTGCCAGGTAGGTATCTCCGGTAGCCCAGTTTTCGCCAATATTCAAACGCTTCCAGGTTGGGTCGGGCACGTTGCCAGCAGCCTCACCGGGTAATTCAATCCCGGTAAGCTGGCCATAACCGAGTGCTTTGGCATACTCGCTCATGCGCCAGATACCTAACCCGCCGTCCTTGATCTCATCCTCATATCCGCCGCCTACCTTGTACCAGTAGGTATTGCAAGACCACATCAATCCGTGCAGAAAATCAACATTGCCGTGCCCGCCGCGGCGGTAATCCCAGCAGCGGTATTCCTGCTTCAATCCGAGGTCTTTCTCGTAAAATTTTTGCTCCAGGTATATGATCCCCGGATCATGGACGGTATATTCCGGCGTGACGACGCCTTCATTGAGTACACCAAGGGCTGGTACCAATTTATATACCGAGCCAGGTGGAAGCTCAGAAGTAATCGCCTTATTAACCAACGGCTTGGCTTCGTCCATCATAAGTTGGTTGTAATAGTAGCCGGGGATATAGCGGGACATGCGGTTGTTTTCATAGCTGGGAACGTTAACCATGGCAAGGACTTCACGGGTTTTTGCATCCAATGCAATCACAACGCCGCTGTTGCTCAGCACCTTGCCAAAATAATTGTTCCAGAAGTTCAGGCTCATTTCAAGCGCATCCCGGGCTACCCGCTGCAGCCGGATATCAATGGTTGTGTAGACATCCTGGCCGGGAACGGGTGGGATAGGCTCCTCTAAATTTCGCTTGACCTCACCCGCAACCGTCACTTCCACTACCCGCTTGCCATTTGTTCCACCAAGTTCATTCTGCATGCTGGCTTCCAAGCCGGCATACCCTACCTTATCCCGGCCGGAGACAAAACCAAGTTCCTCGTAATAATCCACCATGCCTTCAGGCACAGGACCCAAAAAACCAACGATTTCAGCTGTATAGATACCCGTTGGGTACTCGCGGATAGGCTCTACTTCCACCCCCACACCCGGCCAGTCCATGGATTTTTCGCCCACAATCAAGGCAACCTCCCTGCTCACATTGCATTTAAGCCGAGTCGCCTGGAAAGGCCAGTTGGTATAGGCAATTGTGACCACTTCCTGGATGCCGAAATCTGTCGCGCAGGGCGTAAAAGATTTGGCTGTTTCGGCAGTAAAGTCTCCGCTGCTGATTGGCATGTCGATCACTTTTGAAAGTTCATTCAAAATTCTAAACAGATCGCCCGGGTTATCATCGGGGTCAGGCAGTTCCGCCGGCGTAATTGTGATGTTGTATGAAGGGATGTTCTGTGCCAGAACCACCCCATTGCGGTCATAGATCTTCCCGCGTAGAGTCGGATCTGATATCGTCATGGTGCGATTATCATCTGCCTGATCGCGGTAGGTCTCACCCATGACGATCTGATATTGGAAAAGTTGGAATACATAGTAAGTAAAAACCAAACCGATCAGGATAAAAACCCACTTGAATCTTTTTAGATCAATGGTCGGTTTCTCATAACGTTCCGCATTCATAGGTCTGCTCCTGCTGGGTAAATGTTGCCCATCAATTCCTGCACGATCGCATGTACAGGGATGGCAAGCAGCATATTTAATAATACCGAAGGCAGAATGATATCGGAAAATGCTGTGGAGAATGAAAAGGAGATATTTTGCAGAAAGAGGCTTGCCAGATACAGACTCTGTTGAAAGAGCGTTCCCAGAAAAGTGATTACGAACATTGCCAAAAGCGGTGTTTGCCAGACACGCCGCCGCAACAAACTGGCCGCCCCAAAAACTGCCAAATAAATAAGAGGCGCGATAAAAGATGGCATTACGGAAATAAAACTGACCATGAAACCGAATAAGAAAACCAACACCCAAAAATTTTTACTGCGTTGGTGCAAGCTTACAGCAATAACATATAGAAGCACTACATCTGCGGTGCCGGAGAGCAATGGTGTGCGCGAAACCAAGCTCAGCTGCAGCATCAAAGCAGCGATAAATCCGAACAGGCTGATAAGGTAAGGCACCATCACAACACCTATGGAATTAAGGGCTCCAGGTTCACTACGGTGAAATTGGTAATCACCAATACAGCAGAAATCGATCCAAAGTCAACCACAGGTTGCACGGAACCAGTTTGAAAGAGCGTATTATGCTGGCTCTGCATGGTAACCACCTGTCCCACAAATAAATTAGCCGGGTACGTACCGCCCAACCCTGAAGTAATCAACACTTCCCCGGGGAGCACTTCCACACCTTGCGGTACCTGCACAAGAGAGATCTCTCCAGTGATTGAGCCGTTAGTCTGGGCTTCCACCTTGGCATTTTGGAGCTTCACGTTCACTACCGAGTCTGCGTCGCTAATCAATTGAATTCTGGCAGCAGTAGCTATTACAGCATCCACACGCCCCACCAAACCTTGCGAGGTGACCACCGGCATGCCATGCAAAATCCCATCGTTGGAGCCCTTGTCAATGATCAGATACTGTTTGAATGGGCTGATCTCCCGCCCGATAACTGTCGCGGCTTTGTATTTATGTTCTGGGTTGGCTCGTACAAAATCCAGCAGGGAATAAAGCGTGTCAGTCTGTTCAATGTTCTGTTCAAGCTCAATAATCTTGCTTTCAAGCTGAGTTTTTTCCGCCTCCAACTGCAGATTTCGCTGACGCAACTCTGCCATATTAAGCGGGGACGTAAAGAAATCCCGAAAAGCCAGATAGCGCCGCGAAAACCAGCTTTGCGTTTGGATAAGCGGAGACAGAGAAAAACTAAAGATCGGGGTCAGGTAGCCGCTTACAGCCAAAAGCAGGAGTCCGACCACTATCAGAACGATAATAAAGTTGCGTGCATTTTTAAGTGAGAATAAGCTGTTCATGTCCGTCAGGTCACCAAGCTGGGAGCCTGCTGATTATTACCTTGTTAGCCCGGTAAATTTGTGTATGGATCACGCTCAATGCCCACCAGGAGCTGTTCATACTCTTCCATGTTATCGAAAATCAGACCGCAGCCGCGCGCCACACATGTCATCGGGTCTTCAGCTACCCATACACGCACACGGACTTCATTGGCGAGCCGTTCAGCCAGTCCATGCAGTTGAGCGGTGCCTCCCGCCAGGCAAATGCCATTATCCATCAGGTCCGAGAGGATTTCGGGTGGTGATTCATCCAAGGCATCTTTGATCGTATCCACGATTACCTGGATGGAAGAGGCCAGGGCTTCACGGATCTCGACAGAAGAGATCTCAATCGCCTCTGGTAAGCCTGTGATCAGGTTTCTACCGCGTACATCAACGACTTTTTCTTCTTTGAGCGGATAGGCTGAACCAATCGCGATTTTAACTTTTTCTGCCATTTGTTCGCCGATAAAAAGGTTGTATTTGCTGCGGATGTACTCAATGATATCCTGATCCAATTCATCGCCAGCTACACGTAAAGAGCGGGAGATCACAATACCTCCGGCAGAAGTAATAGCAACCTCAGTGGTGCCGCCACCGATATCCACGATCATATTGCCAAAATCTTCATCTATGGGCAAGCCCGCCCCAATAGCTGCCGCAGCCGGCTCATGGATCATGTAAGCCTCACGCGCACCGGCAGCCATAGCCGCGTCATAAACCGCCCGCTTTTCGACTTCGGTTGAACCGGAAGGAATCCCTACCACAACGCGGGATCGTGGAAAAAGAACCACACTGTGCTGGTGCGCACGGCCGATGAAGTATTCAAGCATTGCCTGGGTGATGTCGTACTCAGAAATCACGCCGTCGCGCAGAGGGCGCAAGGTCACCAGATTGGCTGGGGCACGCCCTACCATGGATTTTGCGGCAGCACCAACTTTGATAGGTTCACGCGTACGTTTATCAATCGCCATCCAGGATGGCTCATTGATTACGATACCCTTCCCGCGTACATTTACCAATGTATTCGCCGTTCCCAGGTCAATACCCAAGTCAAGCGAGAATAAGCCCAATAACCAGTTGATTGGATTAAAAATCGCCAATTTCAATCCTCCACGCATGGCATTCAGCCATACTTAACGGAAAAATTATAACATACACAAGATTAATCCATGGTCAATCGGGGTTCACTAATCCTCTTGGTACGAAGGCCTGAAGAAGGATTTGCAGGTATAAGCTGGCTTTCCACTTTTCGTTCATTTTATGAAGATTTTCGTCAATAAATCAGGTAATTTGGCAGCCCGAACCGTTTCAAACCTGATGAGATGTTACAATAACTAACAACTAAACAGAGGAGCAAGTATGAACCTTACCTTCAGTCTCTTTCGTCTTCAAAGCTGTGATACGCAGCTTCAGAAAATATCCAACCGGCTTAAACAAATTGAAACTATACTCCTCGCAGACGAAGAGACCAGAGTTGCAACCCTAACGAGAGATGAAGCAAAGAAGGTGGTTGAATCCCTCCAATCCGATATAAAAGCTCTCGCTGAGGAATGCGCAGCAAGGAAACTGAAGGCGGATCTGGCACATGCCCAACTTTATGGCGGCGCAGTGCGCTCCCCAAAAGAACTTCAGGAGCTCCAGGCTGAAGAAGCATCTCACCTTAAAGCGGTCTCCATGCTCGAAGACGAACTGTTGGCGGCTATGTCCAAACTGGATGTCGCTCAATCAAAACTGGAAGAAGCAGAAAAGGCCTTAAAGGGGTGTATAGACAAAAAAGCTGCCGATAATTCATTGCTCCTGGGTGAAAAATCGAATCTGGAAAATCAAATCCCAAGCATAGAAGCACAAAAAAATGCTCTCGTCGCCCTTTTGCCAGCAGATATACTGACACAATACCAGCAGCTGCTGCGCTCAAAAGGCGGTAAGGCAGTGGCTCAGGTGATCGATGATGGATGTGACATTTGCGGAGTGGAATTAAATCCGGCAGATATGCAGCAGGTAAAATCGCCTCAGAAGATATTCAGGTGTAAGAGCTGCGGCAGAATCCTTTATATGGCTTAGCCTGCCAGGCTGGTGAACAGGCGAACCAGCAGCCACTCGATTAAATAGATAATCCCCATCAGGATAACCGGGGACAGGTCAAAACCGCCAATCGGTTTAATGACCCTGCGAACCAGCTCCAACATAGGATCAAGAATTTTCGCCAGAAGCGCTCTGATTGGATTGGTGACGGGCAGAAACAGTGAAAGTAAAACATAGATAAAAATCGCAAAGGTTAGTATCTGACTGAGTGTACGTATTAAAGCGATAATAATTGCCATTGTTCCTCAAATCTCATAGTTTCGCACGCCGATAAGGGCACTCCCCAAACGGATGATAGTCGCGCCTTCCTCCACCGCGACTTCATAGTCAGCGCTCGTGCCCATCGAGAGCTGGTCAAAAGCGGGTAGGCGCAAGGCTTCCTGAATCTCATCGCGCAGTTCTCTCGCCCTCCTAAAATACCGGCGGTTCTCCTCCGCGTCCTCCACCAAAGGCGGCATGATCATCAGGCCGCGGAGCCTCAGATAAGGCAGAGCACTGATTTCTTTAAGCACTTTCAGTAAATCCGCGATCGTACCTGGCTCGTGGGCTGCGAAGCCGAACTTACTTTCTTCCGCGCTGACATTGACTTGCACCAAAACATCCTGCGCTGGCATTAACGGCTCGTGATGTCTATTGAGGAGACCCGCCAGTTTGAGACTGTCCACACTATGGATCAGATTAAAGCCCTGTTTGAGCAGCCTGGCTTTACGGCTTTGAATATGCCCAATCAGATGCCAGGAAATGCCTGGCAGGTCTTTGAAGCGTTCAAGCTTCAATACTGCCTCTTCCGGGTAATTTTCCGCAAAGGCGCGTAGCCCTGCTGCGTGAGCCGCGTGAATAACCTCATCTGGCTGACGTTTGGTCACTGCCAGAAGTAGGACGTCTGAGCGCTTGCGGGAGCTCTTTTCAAGTGCCTGAGCTATTTTGCTCTCGATTAAACTGTGATTGTATTGTATCGTCCGGACGAGGGTTTTAGATGGAATGAGTGTTGGCATGCCTTAATGCTATCACAACACCAAATCGCCCGGTGTAACCTTTTTCCGCCCTGTAGGAATACCATTCATCCAAATTCTCTGCCGTGCAGAATCGGCTGTTCTCGATCTGCCTGACTCCTGCCTGGCGCAAGAGGTGCTCATTGACACCCCATAGGTCCAACCATAGACCTTGATCATTCTCGTTGAAAAAGGGCAGGCACGAGTCGCCCCAAACCTTCAGGAACTGTCTGCGAACGTCTTCACCCACCTGATAGCATTGACCGCAGATGGAGGGGCCCAGCCCAACCACCCAGTCTTCAGCTTTACAACCGTAGTGCGCTCCGGCACATTCAACAGCGACGCGCGCAATTTGATGCAAAGATCCCATCCAGCCCGCGTGCACCAATCCAACCACTTTTTGAACCGGGTTATAGAAAACCAACGGGACGCAGTCCGCAAACCGCATCACCAAAGTCACATCCGGATTCTGTGTAAAAATGCCATCCGCGGGTTTGTGTTTTTCTTCCGGCGGCCGCGGTTTTTCTGAAAAAACAATCGTCGTACCATGCACCTGCCACACATCAAATCGTGTTTCATCTTTTCGTTCAATCGCCCGGAACAGGCTGATATGGTTTTGCTTTACCGCAGCCGGGTCATCTCCGTTAGTTCCGCCAAGATTGAAACTCGCGAAACGCCCGACACTTGCACCCCCTAAACGTGTAAAGCAGCCGTGTGTGACAGCGTCTGCGTCAATAGACTCGAAACTGTAATATCTCAACCCGTTCACATCATGCCGGATCATTATCTATCTCCAGACCTCCATCGCTTTAGTTCTATCTGTACCCTTGAATCCCTCATCGATTCCTCAATGGTAGGATATCCAAACCAGGCAGTAAAAACTCCGAAGAAAGAACCTGTTAAGACCCTCAGTAAGGGTGTACTTTCTCTCACGGGGATGGACGGCAGAAATTTGATAGCTGCCTGACTCAGCAATTGGGATACCCCATCCAGCCCAATTGGCCCAAGCCCCAGCAAAACCCATAACCACCAGGGGATCGCCTTCCACTTTCTCCCGGAGAGCCCGAAAACGATGCCCATAAGCAAAAGAGAGGTATATATGGCCATGTCTCTCTGACACAGAGCAACCTTGTACCCTAATTCCCCATTCCCCACGAAAGCCACGGCTGCAGTGAGATCCTCAGCTCTATTGCCAGTCACTTCTTCGTAGGTACGGTAGCCCCGTACATGAGCCAATTCACGCGGATAAACCGGCTGCTCCCCAAAAAGGAAAAAGGATCGGTACGCCAATTGGTGACAAACGAACCGATAAGTAGTATAGATCC
The DNA here is from genome assembly GCA_040772525.1 of Anaerolineaceae bacterium. Taxonomy (GTDB): domain Bacteria; phylum Chloroflexota; class Anaerolineae; order Anaerolineales; family Anaerolineaceae; genus Mesolinea. The sequence continues at coordinate 2,245,428 of JAXGXZ010000001.1, forward strand.
ATTTTGCTGGCCTCTCATATCCCTGTTTCATAAGGACTGGTGCAACCAGCGGCAATCCTGCGTAGAGCAGAAGCATGGCAGAAAAAACAAACAGGTAATATTTTGAGAACCACAACGTGAGCCGGTCTGAAACAGAGACCTGATTGGTTGACGTATGACTGATATCTTTCTTAGATTCTTCGATGGCATCCAGAATATACCCGCTGCCTGCGTTTGGGGGCAGCACCAGATTGCCGATTTCAAGTCTCGGCAGACTGCTTTTCAACGCATTCCGCGTATAAGTGTCTGAGCTGATGTCATGCTCTACGATTTGTAACGGACTTTTTTTGCTTATATCCCGGAGATTATTTAATTGTTTTTCGTAAACGCTGTCTTTTACATCATAAAAGAGATGCGCAATAAGTTCCTGGCTTTCGTTCTGAGGGCCCCGGGAGGCCATAGTATCACGCGAATCAGACATTCACAATCACATGGGTGGAATTGCTTACATCGGTTACCGTCAGTTCGCCAGGGTAATAATTGACAATTGGATTGGTCCAGCGCCAAATCCATTTAGCATCGTGCGGCAGACAATTGACGCAGCCGTGAGAAAGCGGTGTTCCAAAGTTATTATGCCAGTAAGCCGAGTGAATAGCCGCGCCATGACTATCGAACAAAGTCGTCCAGCCAATACCCGGCGCATCAAAGCCCCATAATCCGCCTGCGCTCATATGCAGTGAGACCAACTTACGCCAGATGATGTGCTCACCAATGGGTGTAAGCCATTCCCCATCCACTTTTCCACCTGAGGAAATTTCGCAGAAATAGACTTCGCGGCTGCCCTCAAAGCAGTGAAGTGTTTGGTAGCGCAGATCAATTACGATCCTCTTTTCTCCCACGTCCGGGTTGATTGGAGCGGTATCAGCTTCCGTCAGCGGACGGCAACCTGTTGCATCTACCCAATAAGAGTCTGGTAACGCCCCATACTTTTCCATGAGCAGATACTGTGTTTTTCCATCTTTCTGGCGGATGTCATAAGCCCAGAAGATCTGGCTGTAGTAAACGCGCGGGCGTACAACTTCCTTTATCCAGAAGGAAGCGGCAGGACCACGATCTACTTCAATATCCAAAATGGGTACCGTGATCTCAATCCACATTCCCCTTTCGCCATTTGGGTTGACAGGCAGATCAGTGAGCGGGACATTGATATGGTTCTTGACTGGTTGAACCAACGGGGAGTAGATGTAGCCATCCGGCGTCTCCACCCAACGCTGGTTATAACGATCAAGGTCAAGAACGTTTGCGATCACTTCGCGCTTGACCACCAGGATATCATCCCGGAATACCGTTTTCGCGACTGGTGCGCGCATGTTCGGCTCGGTTTTAATCTCCATCCAGGCGCCAATGTCTCCGGCGCAGACCCGGCCAAGACTCGCCCCATCCGGATATTGTTGGACAGGTTTATAAACGCTTTTATTCTGCAAGCTGACAGGCAACAAAGCAGCTCCAACTGCCAGTCCCCCCAGCTTCAGAAAATCCCTGCGTGTAATTTTATTTCCAAATTTCATGGCGTTATTATACCGATTTATTAAACAAGCTCAAATTGTAAGTATTACTAAAAGATCAGCAGACCCATAGCAACAGCACTTAGGGTAACCGTAAGGTTATCGTAATCTTCAATGGGCAGTGTCTCGACAGCCGCGCTGACAAGTGAGGTAACAACGATGCCCGGGATGAAGCGATTAAACGGAACGGGCAGCACGCCAAATTGGACGAAAGTCCAAATGACAAGGCTGGAGAACAACACGCTTCCCAGCAGCATGCCCAGAGAGCCTGGGATTGACTTCCCGGGAGACCATGGCAGCGGATACTGACCGCCCCAGCGCCTGCCAACCAAATCTGCCAGTCCGTCTCCACCACAGAGGACCATCAGCGCGGTGATCCCAACTGGAGAGTCCTTCCAAAATATCAGTGTGATGAACACAAAGACGAGCCCATAGTAAGTGGGACCTCTGAGAAGTTCACGGCGGTCCCCGCTGCGTGACATGGATTGAACATCCCTTTCATCCTTAATCAATCCCAGTCCCACGCCCAGGAACTTAAGCGTAATAGCGAGGGGTATCAACGCAGCCAGCCAGCGGGCCAGGGGAACATTTGGGAAGAGCAGCCAGCAGAGCACAAAAATTGGTCCCGTACCGATGTGAATTACTTTTCGACTGACCTGTGAAGACACCCACTGACGGGCAGCCAAATAATCACAAAACTTAAGCCAGAGCAGGGCAACTATCAGAGTTACAGCCAAAGCCAGCCAAACAGAATTAAGCATGGAAGTTAAAGGTCCCGGTTTCTGCGGGATTGTTCCCGTTCAAAGTCTTGTTTGCGGATTGATTCACGCTTGTCGTACTGTTTTTTGCCCTTGGCAATGCCAATTTCGAGTTTTGCCTTTCCAGCCTTGAGATATACACGTAAAGGCACAATCGTCATGCCTTTAATGCGTACTGCATCCCAAAGATCACGGATCTCGCGTTTATTGAGTAGGAGTTTGCGTTCTCTGTCCGGGTTGTGTTGATAAGCGGAAGCATGTTCATAAGGCGCAACGTGTGCCCCCACGAGCCAGGCTTGTTTGCCATCCGTGCGCACATAGGCTTCCTGCAAGCTGATCTGGCCTTTACGAATGGACTTGATTTCCGTGCCCTTTAAAACCAAACCAGCCTCGAAAGTTTCTGAGATGAAATATTCGAAGCGCGCTTTACGATTAGTGGCAACTGTCTTAACTTCCATAAGTGCCTATTTTAACATAGGGACCGGCGCACCGAAGGTTGAACAAGCAAAAAACCTTACATGTCTTTATAATCAATGTGAAAGAGAACAGGAGATTGAGAATGGCAAAAGAATTAATTCTCGCGTTGGGCGGCGGTGGGATCCGCGGGATTGCGCACCTCGGCGTGATCCGCTGTCTTGAAGATCACGGATACACCATTAGTGGCATCGCGGGCACTTCCGCTGGTGGATTGATTGGTGCACTTTATGCTTCCGGTGCCCAGCCCGAAGAGCTGAACCAAGTCATACATGAATTCAGCAAGAAACCGGATTTCCGAAGGGGTCATAATGACCGGGCATCCCTGATTGGCACCTCCGGTTTGGAAAAACATCTGGACTCTCTCCTTGGCGGCAGGAATATTGAAGACTTGCCACTGCCTTTCGTAGCGACTGCAGTGGACATCACAACAGGCAAAGAGATTGTGATCGCTGACGGCAACCTAAAGGAAGCTGTGCTCACCACGATCGCCATTCCAGGTATTTTCCCATCACGTGAACGTAATGAATCTTTGCTTGTCGATGGCGGTATTGTGGATCCTGTGCCCGTTCGCGCCGCGCGCAGTCTGAATCCTGCTTTACCCATCGTAGCTGTCGCGCTGCACCACAAGCCTGAGAATTACAGCCCTGAAAGTTCCAGGTTGCCGTTCACAGAGCTGGTTCCCGACTCATTGGCATCCCAGCTCTCCAAATTGCGCCTTGTAGAGGCTTTCCAGGTTTTCTACACCTCCATTGATGTACTCACTAGCCGGCTTACCGAAATGAACATCATCATTGATCAACCGGATTTGGTAGTCAACCCGCTCGTTGGGCACTATCACGTGCTTGACCTCGTCATTCCAGGCGATTTGGAAGAACGCGGCTACGAAGCCATGCGCAGCAAACTTGCAGATTTGGAAAAAGCCTATTCGTTTTTCAATACCTTCAAACGTATCAATAAATATACGGTTTCAGGGAAGAAGCGCTAAACTAACCGCGCCTCAGAACTGCGATGAGCGTCAGGAAAAGTCCTAATCCCGCCAGGATTACGATGACCAGCCCCAAAGGGATGCCGCCGGGGGCTGTCGCCCCGGTTTCAGTTTGATAAGTCGGAATCAATAAGGGCGGTGGTTCTGTGAAGGTTGGCAATCTGGTCGCCTGGTCTGACTGGATAAATTGCGCTGCCATGGTCGGGTCTATCGTCTTTGTGATAGCGGGGGTAACGGTAGGCGGAGGTTCAATACGCGGCACCGGTCCATCTATGAGATTTACCCAAGGGGCATACACCCAGGCTACATCCTGGTCGGCACCGATGTATTCAATCTGAATCCAATCTCCATACTGCCCAAGCGCTCTCGCTTCCTCGCCAACCAGCAAAACCCCAATATTTTTATAGATTGTGCCTGGACCGCTGCGGATATTGACCGGTTCATATTCACTTCCTGTGAGGTTGAGGCCAATCACATAAGCGCCGCGCGGCGAACTTGTCACCGTTGGTATGGAAACCGTTGGAAATTGTCCAAAAACCTTGGATGTGGCGCAAGGCAAGATCAAAAGCATTAGCATACCTGCAATGCAAAGCCCGCCTAGCAATAATTTATTTCTCTTTGAACCTAAAAACCACATATTTTCTATACCTAATCCTGTGGGGACGATTATAATCCAAGTATATAAAGGACGGTTTTGAACCATGACGGTAAAAATATTGCACGGCAACATCACTCCGGAAGACGTCGCGAGAGCACTTACAGCCTACTTTGATCGTGGCAATTTTCAGGTTCAGCGCATTGGCCAGGCTGATAACCTGGTGGTGCAAATTGCCACCCGCCAAAACCGCCAGGCTGGCGGACATACTGCCTTAACAGCTGCTATTCGAAAGGTAGAAGATGGTGTTTCCGTTCAGCTTTCAAACCAACTGTGGCTCGGGCTGGCAGCCTCTATCGGTATGACAGCCCTCTCTGCCCTGCGCAACCCCCTTTCATTGTTGGGTCGATTGGATGATATTGCCCAGGATATTGAATCCGCTACACTGGAAGAATCTGCCTGGAAAGTGATTGAGGACACAGCGCGGGCTCAAAATGCCGGCCACGCGCTTTCTGAACGCCTCAGACGCATGATCTGTCCTTACTGCACAACGCCTAACCCCAAGGCTTCACTGCGCTGCATCGCCTGCGGTGCCCCGCTTGCTGATGTCCAACCGGTCACCTGCCTGAATTGCGGATTTGTTGTGCGCAATTCAGAGAGCCACTGCCCCAACTGTAAAACGCCCACCGTGTGCTGAGTTCCGTCTGAATGGATTTCTGTACAAAGTACTATAATTTCCAAGAACCTTGAGGTATTATTTGACCGTAGAGGTCTGATTAATGATCCAAATCGTAACCGATACCACCTGTGGCATCCCCATCGCTGAATTAAAAAGTCTGGGCATCACAGTCCTCCCGCAAATTGTGGTCTTTGGAAACCGATCCTACCGTGATGATTACGAGATCAATACAGCTGCCTTTCTGGATAAACTGGAAAGTTCGCCCAAGCTCCCCGGAACAGCTGCTCCGCCGCCTTCCTTGTATCAACCCATCTTTGCAGAATATCTCGAACAAGGCGATGATATTTTAGTCCTTGCGCCCTCCAAAAAAACAAGCGGCACCTACCGGAACGCGATGGTAGCCTCTGAGGAGTTCAATACCGACCAGATCCATGTCCTGGATACCCAAACCATCGCAGGAGGTCTCGGTACGCTGGTTCTCAAAGCGCGGGAGTGGGCAAACGCTGGATTAAGGCTGCCCGAAATCGAACAGGAGGTGATTGAAATGGCAAAACGTGAACACGTCTTTTGCGTTTTGGACACGCTGGAATACCTCCATAAAGGAGGCCGCATTGGAGGGGCATCCAAATTACTTGGCGGATTGCTGCAAATCAAACCAATCCTGACGCTCAAGGAAGGTGAAGCACAACCTTATGATAAGGTGCGCACATCCAAGCAAGCCTTCCTCACGCTTGAGCTGCTTAACAGTGCACTTTTGCAGAACAATCCCGAGCCGTATCTGACCGTGAGCCACTGCAGGGCAGAAACCGAGGCAAGCGCGTTGGCACAGAAGCTGTCAGCCAGGCATCACCTCACGCAAGTCCCTATTTACACCGTTCCACCTGCCATCGTAGTACATACAGGTCCGGGTGCGCTCAGCACTTCTGTGTTTGCAGCGGCTTAGCGATAGGCACGCGCGTGGTAACACCTCATCCGCAAGTGATACCCGAACCAGACATAGAGATCGTATACAGTGACCAGGATTTATTGGTCGTTAACAAACCTGCCAATCTCCTGAGTATTCCGGATGGTTACGACAAAACCACGCCAACGCTTCCCTCACTGCTCGAACAGGCATGGGGAAGGCTTTGGGTAGTTCACCGGCTAGATAAAGGCACCAGCGGGCTGATTGTGTTCGCCCGTAATTCCCACGCGCATCAGCATCTTAACCAGCAATTCCGTGAACGAAATGTATCCAAGCGTTACCATGCTGTCGTCATGCCTCCGCCCCTATGGGAATCCCTGGATTTAAACGAGCCACTTCAAATAAATGCGGATCGTATGCATCGCACACGCGTGGACTTGAAGAAGGGAAAACCCGCAGAGACAAAAGTTCGAGTGATTAAGGCATATCCGCAAACCACGCTGCTGGAATGTGTACTGGTGACGGGGTTTACGCACCAAATCCGGGCGCATCTTTACCACCAGGGCATTTGGATCATCGGTGATGAACTCTATAACCCGCTCAGGCCGCAAGCAGCCTTACTCCCTCGATCCGACCGCATTCTCCTGCATGCCTGTGAATTGGGTTTTACTCACCCTTCAAGTTTTGAGGCCTTAAATTTCAGGGTCAAAAACCCGGCGTGTTTCGATTCTTTTCTGAATTAAGTCCAAAGACTGGGGTGATTCCTGCGGATGGACACAATGCCTTTTGCGGCAATGATGATGTGGTCCAACACACGGATATCCAGAATCTGCCCGGCTTCCACGAGTGATTTTGTTAAATTGACATCATCCGGGCTTTCTGCCGGGTCTCCTGAAGGGTGATTATGCACGATGATGACCCCTGATGCGCCATAACGCACCGCTTGTTTGAATACCTCATTCACTCGAACAGTTGAGGATTCCTGTGAACCTTTGTACAGTCTTTCGCTGCCTAAAACATGATTGCGGGTGTTGAGCCAAATCACATGCAGCTCTTCCTGGTTCTTTCCACGCAGTTCATTCCCCAATAAACGCTCCACATCCTCCGGAGTCTTGACCACAAACGGATCTTCCCCTGAATTTCGCTGCAGCCGGTTGGCCAGTTCAAGCGCTGCCAGTATCCGGCAGGCTTTGGCGGTACCCACACCTTCAATGCCGATAAGTGTGCTGTATTCGGCGCGCTTCAGACCATTCAAACCTTTGAGCTCAGCCAGGAGTTTGTTGCCCAGTTCAATCGCGTTTAACTGCGTGGTACCGCTGTTAAGTAAAATAGCCAGCAACTCCCCATCCGTCAGGGCAGAAGCGCCTTGCGCGATCAGCCTTTCCCTTGGGCGGTTCGCCAGGTCGAGTTCCTTAACCGTGATAGATTGCTTGCTTGCCCTCATAGTTAGATTTTACCCTTATCTGCCCCGGCAGGTGGAAATGTTATAATTTTCAAGCCAAGGAGACCAAAAGAATGCCTTTTAAGCGTTTCGACAGTTATTACGTGAACCTGAAATCAATGGCTGAATTTGTGCTTGATGTTGCCCGAACTCTGCCCTTCACCCCCAAAGAGCTTTACCAGATTGAACTTGCCGTGGACGAAGCATGCGCCAATGTGATTGATCATGCCTACCTTGGGGAGGGAAAAGGAAGTATCCTCATCCGTGTTGAAACTAGCGAAAATGCGTTACGCATCCAGCTTGAGGACCAGGGCATACAATTTTGCCCGGACGAAGTCCCTGAACCCGACCTGGTCTCCCCCCTGGAAGCCCGAAAGGAACGCGGTTTGGGCGTGTACACCATCCGAAAAGTGATGGATCAGGTGATATATGACTGCCTCGATGACGGCGTCAACCGCCTGACCATGGTTAAACAATTCAGGTCCATTTAGATGGCAGCCTCCCCTCAAGGTGAAAGCGAATTCTGCGGGAAGATCTTCCAGCAACTTCTGTTTGATTTAGCACTGATACAGGGTAATGCGGATCTGTGTGACCTTTTACACCGCTTCGTGAAATCCCACTTTCAAAGCGAACACTCGGTGCATCTGCTCTCCGATATCCAACTGCCCCAAAGCTGTCCGTCAGACGTTTCATCCGCGCTTGCCGATCTGCATACCCAAGTTGAACAGTCTGAACAGGAAGTACGTTCAGAAAGCCAGGCTGTGGGGTTTCTGCTCGGCGTCCCAATTTACTTCATGCAGAAGTTGATCGGCTCTCTGGTTTTTTCACGGCCGCAGCAGGATTTCACGGAGCAGGAAACCGGTCTGCTTAAAGAATTCGCGCGCTTAATTGCAGCGCCAATTGAATCCCTAACTCTTCTGCAGCAGCAATCCCACCTGCGAAAACAGCTTGATCTGATTGCCTCAGTGATCTCCAAATTGGCGGATATATCCAAACTTGACTCTCTCGCTCAGGAAGTGTGCGATCAGATCGTTCATTCCTATGGCTTTTACTACGTTGGTCTTTTCACCATCTCGCCGGATGGACATGACCTGGAGTTTCGTGCCAATTCCACCAGTTCAAATGCCAGCCAGGAGCTGGTTCAGGAGCTCAAACGTGAACCCTTGAAAATTGGCGCGCATCTGATTGGTTCAGCCGCCCAAACCGGTCAGCTTGTGGTAACAAACGATGTTCTCAATGACCCACGGTACAGCGCGAACCAGGCGCTTCCTGAAACGCGCGCGGAAGCCAATATTCCGCTCAAAATTGGTGAACAAGTCATTGGTGTTCTGAACATTCAATCCGAAAAGGCGGACACTTTTACCCAATCGGACGTCCTCGCGCTCTCGATTCTGGCGGATAGCGTGGCTCTGGCAATAAACCGTGTGCGGCTGGTCGAAACATTGGGTGACCGCAATGAAAAACTAAGCCTGATAGCTGAAGTTACCAAAACAATCCTGGGTATTCTTGACTTGGAACCGCTGCTGAATAAAATCGCGGAGCTTCTTCACCGAGATCTGGGCTATCCCTATGTGCATATTTTTCTTTTCCACTACGTAGGTAATCGTATTGAGTTTAAAGCAGGAAGCGGCTCGCGGGCATCCGCCTATAAGGAACATTCCATTGCCTACGATATCGACTCACCTTTGGGGGTCATTCCTTCAGTTGCGAGAGAAAATAAAATCCGCTTGTTGAATGACGTTACAAGAGATCCTTTGTTTGTCCCTGACCCAATCACAAAAAACACCCGGGGCTCCGAATTGGCAATACCGCTCGGTTTCGGGTCCAACAAATTGGGTGTACTGGATATACAAAGTGACGAGACCAATGCCTTCAGCCCGGAAGACGTGGAGCTTCTTACCACCCTGAGCGCCAGCATCTCAATTGCCATACGCAATGCCAATCTTTATGACTCCGAGCGCTGGCGCCGCGATGTCGCCGAAAGTCTGCGCGATGTCGCCGTCCTCCTCTCTCAGGAGGTTTCTGTGGACAGTCTCATGGAGGTCATTCTCAAGAAATTAAAGGATTTGCTCCCCTGTGATGTTGCGTCCATTTTCCTTTTTGACGATGACTCTGAAGATGTCAGCAGCGATGAGCGAAAAATCAGTCTCTACCGTCAAAAAAGTACATTGCAGGGTAATATCGATTCTCTCGACCAAATCCCCATCATTCAAACCTGGTATGAAGAAGCCACACGGAATGACCAGCCTGTCGTGCGTAAGGACACTGAAGCGAACGATCCTGTCCTTCACGCCTTTAAGCTGCCCCTCACCAGTTCGGGTATCGCGGCGCCTCTGTCCACCGCGGGCAAGCAGTTGGGACTGCTCACGCTGCATCATCATTCTTCCAGGCGCTACGGGTTTGAGTCTCAGCGCATTCTTGCCTCATTTGCCGGCTATGCTGCGATCGCGCTTGATAATGCCTTGCTTGCCGCTGAATCTGAAGACCAGTCCTGGATCTCAACCATCATGCTGCAGGTTGCCCTCGCCACGCAGTCGCTCACGGATGTAAATGTGTTGACTAACATCATTGGCCAATTGATAACGCTTCTGATCGGCGGTAAATCCGGCGGATTGCTGCTCAACAACCCGCAGGAATCCAGCCTCCTTTTCAACTCCGCGTTCGGGGACTTGGATCAGGAACAGAGCGCCAGACTCCCGTTGCAGTTAAAGACAAGCGGAATATTTAAGTCTGCTCTGCATTCCGCGCATCCCGCCGCATATCCTGCCAATCAACTGGATAAACATCTCTCCGCTTTCCTGCACCTCGCGCCAACTGATACTGTTCTGCTTTTCCCGCTCACCTCTCAGGAAGAGCCGCTTGGCTTGCTCATGCATATCAGCTCAGATGCATACATCGAAGAACCGCCGGAAGTTGTACTCGGCAAGCAAAACTATGCCATTTTACAGGGGATTGTCCATCAGACAGCCACAGCACTGCAGAACATTAACCTGGTCAACCGCAGGCAGGATCAAGCTTTAATTTCTCATGCGTTGCTGCAAATTACCCAGACCTTAGCCTCCAGCTTGCCGCTCGCCCAATCCCTGGAACGCCTGACAAACGAATTGGCTGTCCTCAGCGGGGCAAAAGAAATCATCCTGCTGGAAAAAAAGGTGGAGGAGAATTGCTTTCTCCCCCATCATATCGCTTCAACAGAACTCAGCGCGCACGCTTTGGCAGATCTGAAATCCCGTGTGATTAAGAAAGATCAATTACCTGAAGCTGCAGACTTCGCGGATTCCCCTTTGGTCCTGGAGCGTGATTTTGATTGGTATAAGCAGCTGTTGGCATACCCGAATGCAGAAGATAAACCCGCGGACCGCCCTTTGATTAGGTCAGACAAGGTACTGGTATTGCCTTTGGGCGTCAAGGAAGAAGAATATGGGCTCATGCTGGTCCGGCTCCCGGGAACTGATGGTTTATGGCAGAACCAGGCGCGGAACTTATTGTCTGAAAGTGCCAGATTGGTCTCCGTCGCCATCCAAAACGAGCATCTCAGCATAATCCAGAACAAGCAGCAAACCGTTGAACGTGAACTTAACCTCGCCCGGGACATCCAAAAAACTTTCCTGCCGGAAGAACTCCCTGAAACTCCGGGTTACGACATCCAGGTGAGCTGGCAGACTGCCAGACAGGTGGGAGGTGATTTTTATGATTTCTTCACCATCCGTCCGGGCTTACTTGGCGTGGTGATTGCTGATGTTTCAGACAAAGGCTTAGCCGCTTCTCTATACATGGCTGTTTCCAGGACTTTGATCCGTGCCATGGCATTGGAAACGCCTCAGCCAGCCGCAACACTCGAAAAAGTAAACCGTTTGCTTCAGCTCGACTCCAAACAGGGGTTTTTTGTGACGACTTTCTATGGCCAATTAGAACTTGCCACAGGCCAGTTCATCTACAGCAATGCCGGGCACAATCCGCCCTTGCTTTACGACGCAGCCAATCAGAGAATCAGCGCCCTTAACCGGGGCGGGATTGCCCTGGGTATGATTGAAGAGATCGCCCTCCGGGAAGCAGAAATTAAACTTCATTCCGGTGACTCCCTCATCTTATTCACGGACGGTGTTACGGAGAGTATCAACGGAAATGGCGAGTTTTATGGAATGAAGCGCTTTACCGATACCCTGCAAAACGCGCTTATACTTCCACCTCAGGAAACTATGCGTCTCATTTTTGAGGACCAGGATCGCTTCAGGGGAGGTGCTGGCCTGTCAGACGACCTTACCCTGATGATTATCCGCAGAGATTAGTTACTGACAAATCAGAATAGGAACATTTACCTTTTGCAGCAGCCGGTCCACGCTTGTGCTGAAAAGGCGCGTGAGCAGGGAACTGCCGGAATACCCTCCACTGATTACAGTGGAGATGCCTTCACGCTCAACCACAGCTTGCACAGTCTCCACCAGTTCACCCGAGGTTTGTAGTTCATACGTAAAATCCAGGTTCAGTTTGCGCAGGTATGTTTTGGCAAAACTGATCTCGCTTTGGATATCCGGAATACCTGTTTCAACAGTGAGAATATGCAGGGGATAGTTTCTTCTGGCGGTCAGATAGGCAGCCACATAGAGAGCCTGCTTACTCTTACTGCTGCCATCAAAAAGCAGGAGCAGGGATGTGATCGGGATAGCTTGTTCCTTCACAACCAGAATCGGGCGTAAACTGTTTTGTATCAGGCTGATCATGCCGGAAGATAACCGTTCCAGGATATTCCCCGTGGGAGGATAGGTCAGTTTGAGTACCAACAGGTCGCTGAATATCGAGTGGTCTTCAAGGGTTTGCGCTATTTTGCCTTCGAGAAACTGCAGTTTGCCGCTTCTGCCTGCCCTTCTCAGGGTTTCATCAAAGCGCGATTGCATGATTTCTTCTTCCCGGGGGTTGAGGGGGTTATCTTCCGGGAGGATATGCACCCCCCGGATGGTGCCATGCTCGCATTGGCTCATCAAAATAGCCTGATCCAAAGCCACCCAATCGGGATCCGTGTTTCCCAACGCGACCAGTATCTCCCGGAACAAACAATCCGTATCTCTCGATCCTTCCGCCATCGTATTGAAGGAATCCGGTTCTGCGGGGCTGCTGAGTACATTCCCGATGTGCTCCTCAGCTCTTGAGAGGCTTGCGGCAGGTATTTTGCCTTCCTGACGGGTCAGGAAATCAACCGTGTGAGCGGCCCTGACAGGCAATCCAAATGCCTCCTGTAATGCTGACTGCTGATCCAGGACCCAAAGATACAGGTCGGTCAGTGTGAGCTGCGGGAAGGCTTGTTGCAGGCCGGAGGATTGAACCAGTTTGACCACGGGCGCGTAGATCTCATCATACCAATGCAGCAGGGCCTCTTCTTCGCTCACATCTGCCTTGCGTTCCAACCCCATGTAATAGTGATGCACATGGATGTGTTCTTTGAGCAGAGGATAGTTATCAATCAGGTTTAGGCTCAAATCCACCCCGGGAAGGTAGATATCAGCTTTTGTATCTTCCAGGAAGCCCACATAAGCTGATTTTCTGACCAGATCTTCCGGTGTGAGATCGCCCGTGATAGGCACCCTGGATTTGAGCTCGACCACGTAGGCTTCGATCTCCTCCATACCCATCTGTTTCGAAATGGAGACACGATGATTCCCGTCCAGCACGAAGTAGGCCTCACCGATTTTATAAACGGTGATTGGCGGCAGGCCGGGCGCGCTTGGGCTGGTCATCGCGGTCTTGACTGAAGCCCAGCGGTGCTCATCTGAATCATTCAGGGGCAGGAAGTCCCGGTCAAAATCATCCGTTCTGCCTACGCTCCCCACCACAAGGTTAAGCGGTATTACTTGCAGGCCCCGGTCAGTTTTATTCAAGGCCTTTAACTTGAGGGAGATTTCATCAAAAGGAAGCAAAGCGGTGGATTTGCCCTGCATGGCAGACCAGAATCTCTGCATTGCTGCTTTGGAGCGGGCTTTGCGGAAATCCAACAAGGCGCTGCGGTAAGTATAAAAGTCGTTTTCCATGCTGGCCTGACATTTTTACTATACCATAACCGTGGAACATCGTTTAGAGTTGTGAAGCCGGCGCGGTGAGAGTTAAATGGCCTGTGATTTGCTTTCTCAAATGCATTTTATGTGTCATGGCGGTCGGTTTTAACCAGAATGGGCTCAGTTACAGAGGGTCGAAAGAGGAACAATTGAATAATTAACTTTCAAATCGGATTCATTGCGTTTCCCTAATGCTTGCCCTATTGATTATGATACTGCCTGGGCAAGATTCAGCTTTTTAAATTAAACAAGAAACACGAACAATGAGCAGAGGGTGTCAGGAATAGAATCAACCGTCTATTCGCAGTAGATTAAGGGTATTGAAGAAGCAGATACCTTCTTCCTTCATCTGATCGGTAAAGCCCTTGTCCGTTGGGATGCTGTCGCTTGTGTTGCGCATCCTGCCCCAGGGGTAAATACTTGCTTCGGGGGTCCACAATACCACTCATATTTGCCATCATATTAGTGCGGCAGCTTGAATACCCGTTTTCATCACTGGTATTTAAAGCCAAAAGTAATTTGTTCCTCTTGCTTTTCTGTAATTGGCGGATAACTCATTTTTAAGATTTCCAATATCCTCAACCTGGCCGGATGATTCAACTGATCTGAGTATGCAAGAAAATTTTACGGTTCATATAAGCCCAGGTCCCCAGCGGTTTCATCAATGTATCTTGCCAAAAAGAGAAACTTTTCCTGAGAAAAATCTTCCGCGCAAAAGGATGATTCCAGGAAAACGACAATATCCGTGTATCTCGCCATCAGATTACAATCTCGCCGCCCTTCAAATATGTCCGCGCAACTCAGATACCACTGGTCCGCGTGGTGTTCCATTTCAACAAAGTTTTCCTCTTCGTCTACCCAGTCCTGGTCTGAGTCAGCTATCGGTCTGTTAAATAAAACCTTTCCCGAATAGGCATCCTCTGTTTTGAAAACTTCCTGATAGATCAAGCCCCTGTAAAGGGAAGTTGATTCACTGGAAACAGGAGCATACTTTTTTGTAGTAAATTCCTCAACTACCCATGAATAAGCATAACTTGACCGCAAAAAGTCTGTTTCCACCAGTTTCCAGCGATCGCCTAAGAATTCATCTCGAATCAACAAAGCCCTAATGTCAATGTTGGAGGTTGTGATCCCTTCTAATTGCTTTCTCTCTCTAACACTAAATATCTTTAGATATGAAAGCAAACAGCAAAGAAGAACAAGTAGCAGCAGCGTTACAGCGATTATCACTTTTTTCTTTTTCATTTGATATCACCTTTTCTTTATTCCCTTTGCGTTGATAAGGGACTCAATAAAATTATCTCTTGCCAGATCCACACCATATGCATTCCAAAGTTCGATACCCAGTGAAATGGCAGCCTGATCCTCCGGTTGATCAAAAATCGATGAGTTACCAAAAACTGATGCAACGGACAAATTTTTAACCTCTCTTTCATTCCGCAAATCATCTATTAGTTGCGCAAGACCCGCTCCCTGGAGAAGTATCGGCTCAGGCAATCCCAGCATGGAACCAACATATCCGTAGTAAGTATTACCAAATGTGTCAAACTTTATTCTTTCAAAATACCTGACAAATTAAAGTGAATTAACTCATTACTGTGCCATTTATGCACATAAGCATCTTTTGTTTCCCAGTTAACTATTAAGCGGTCGCTAATATGAAATTCTGGATATTGGATTGCGCCTAAATATACCAACTCCTTTTCACCAATACAATGGAACAAAATTCCGGGACCACCAAAGGACAGAATTAAATTTTTTGATTTGTTGATTGTACTATTGTAAATATTCCCTCGATCATTAATATTCGAAGAAATCTGAGCTGACAATTTATTCTCTACTGTGCCATCCGAAATAAATAGGACAGCTTCTTCTTTTGAATAGTAATTAAGTGCTAAAAAATTTTTTTGATCTAACCAAAAAACTTCCTTATAAAAGTTTGGTGATAAATTACTGAATTCAAGAGATATTGATTTATCATTTTTTCCATCGAGATAGAGAAAATCATAATTAGTACGAACTAATACTTGTGCTTCTTCTGGATTATCTCTGTCCCAATCAAACGTCAGTGGTGTCTGAAAACCCAACTGGGGTTTTGGGTAATAGTATTCTTTGACAAATCGAAGACCTTCAGTTTCATACAATCTTCCTATTACATTCTCTGCATCAAAAAAAGGCGAACCCGTAAGTGTAAAAATAAACCGACCATCAGATGACCATTCCATATACGGCGCATGGTAAGACCCTACGCTTCTCCAGTTAATGATTTCCTGCTTGTTAATGTCATATAGGTAAAGAAACTTATCTGTGCTGCTTAACGCAATGAGCTTCCCATTTGGACTCCATCGAACAAATTCAATGTCACCAAGGACCTTTCTTGTTTGAATTAAGATTGGCTCTTCACCAACAAATGAGTATATGCTTAGCCCATTGATTCCACCTGTTGCAAACAAAGAACCATCTGGGGAGAATTGTCCATCTATAAAAGAATCCTCAAACACAATCGTTTTTGAAGACAGGTCTTTTAAAAATGGTTTTTGGGGTTCAACAAACAATTCACAGTTTTTTGGATTAACAAATGCATCCTTGTTTCCTATAAAACACGGTGTACAAGCGTTGCAACAAGAAAGTACTGCCAATATAAAAAGAAAATACGAGATATGTTTTATGGATTTCATGGATAATATTCCTTAATACGGATTATCACAAATGAGTTAATTGGTGTGTTTACAACATCAAAATTGCGTTGATAAGCGGGTGATTGAGCAGACCCACTCAACTCTACCATGGAGCCCGCCTGCATGAAACGGCCGATCTGCTGGCCATACCCGCGCGCCCCGTAATAGGAGATGATATTCTTCTCAAACCATTGGCTGGTGTAAGTATAGTCTGTGGGCAGTGTACCTGGCTGTACCGCACACCTTCGGCATAATAATAAGACCTTTGCACATCCTCTGTCGGAAAGTCCATAGCCTGAGCTTTTGACCAGAAAATGCTGAGGAGCAAGGTTAGTTCTCTTTCAAGAATCCACTGTGACACACTTAATTTTAGATCAAATAAACTCAAAAGCAAGAATTTCTTAAGTAAACCAAGAAAAAAGCAGCATCCCTGCTTGCGATGTTCTCCCCCGGCTTCTTCCACGTAATTCAGGTTCCAATGGGGGAAACAGATGCTGTATATGCCTCATCATAAAAAGTAACTTAGGGTGGCGTACGGAGAAACTCATAAGCATGCTATAATTTTTGCGCTGGTGACCATGGAGGTTGCTCTTTAATGCTGCAAAAAATACATCCTATTGATTACCTGTTGATCGGTCACGTCACCGAGGATCTTCTGCCGGATGGGCAGACAAGGGTTGGCGGGACTGTCAGCTTTTCCGGCCTCACCGCCCACGCCTTGGGGCATCAGGTTGGCGTGGTCACCTCCTGCCGTCCTGATACCCGGCTGGACGCTTTGAACCAGCTCCAAATCCACGCGCTCCCCGCGGCAGAAACTACCACCTTCCGCAACATTCCTTCCGAAACCGGGCGCCAGCAGTACATGTACCGCCGCGCGGAGCTTCTCAGCGAAGTGAGCATCCCCGAGAATTTTCGCCAGGCAGCCATCGTTCATCTTGGCCCTGTTGCAGATGAGATCGACCCTGAACTTCATAAAATTTTCCCGGACAGTATGATCTGCCTGACTCCTCAGGGCTGGCTGCGCGGTTTTGAAGAAGATGGACGGGTAAAGCCGGTTGGCTGGCGTTACAGCCACGACATACTCAAGGCCAGTCATGCCGCTGTCCTCAGCCTGGAAGATGTTAATGGTGAGGAAGACCTCATCGATGAGTTCGCGGCTTTTTGCAAAGTTCTGGTAGTCACCGAAAACAAATACGGTGCCCGGGTCTATTGGAATGGCGATGTACACCGGTTCCCCGCCCCATCCGTAGACCTGGTCGATGATACCGGCTCAGGCGATATCTTCGCCGCTTGCTTCTTTCACCGCTATATCGCTACACGGGACCCCTGGGAAGCGGCTCGTTTCGCGGTGGAATTAGCCTCGCTTTCAGTGACACGCACTTACTTCGACTCAATACCTGCGCGCAAAGAAATTGAGAGCGCGAAAACACAGATCCTCTGATAGGATAAGAATATGGGCAAAGTTTATACAATCGTAAATCAAAAAGGCGGCGTTGGGAAAACCACCACCTGCATCAACCTCGGCGCTTATCTGGGCCAGTTCGGGCAGCGCACGCTGCTGATTGACCTTGACCCGCAAGCTAATGCCACCTCCTGTCTCGGCATTGACCGCACGAAGGTTGAGCATGGAACTTACGAGGTTCTGATCGGTTCCGTGGCAGCGCGGGAATCCATCCTGCATAACCCGCGCTTCAAAATTTCCCTGATACCCTCCTCGGCAAATTTAGCAGGCGCGGAGATCGAGATGATCGAGTTTTCCGAACGCGAACGCCGCGTGCGCAGGATCGTGGAGGAACTCAGGGACCGCTACGACTATGTGCTTATCGACTGCCCCCCTTCCCTTGGGCTGCTGACGCTCAACGGGCTCATGGCGGCGTTGGATGGCGTGATCATACCGGTGCAATGCGAATACCTCGCGCTGGAAGGCCTGGGGCAGCTCACCCAGACGCTTACCCGGATTCGCCAGAACCTCTTCCCCGAGCTGGATATCCGCGGCGTTTTGTTGACCATGTTCGACGGCCGCACCAATTTGAGCACTGACGTGATGCGCGAGGTACAGAAGTTTTTTGGCAACAAGGTTTTTAACACCTTTATCCCTCGCAGCATCCGCCTCGCGGAAGCCCCCTCGTTCCAAATGCCCATCTCGGTATACTCTTCCGATTCTGCCGGCGCGCACGCTTACCGCGCTCTGGCAATGGAGATCCTGAGTGGAGATGGCGTCAGCTACAACGCGCATCAGGAGTAAAAAATGGCACAAAAAAGCGGATTAGGAAGAGGATTGGAATCACTTATCCCCGGCTGGCAGGAAGAACCTCAAAAGCCTGATTTATCCCGCGTTGTCGAGATTCCTGTCGGGAATATCAGCCCGAATCCGCTGCAGCCGCGCAAGCAATTCGACCAGGAATCCCTCAATGAATTGGCTGATTCCATCCGGGAACATGGCGTCATTTCACCTCTCGTAGTGGTGAGCACCGACTCCCCCACGCGCTTCAATTTGATCGCGGGTGAACGCCGCCTGCGTGCCGCCAAATTAGCCGGGCTCAAAACCGTGCCTGCTGTGGTGCGCACAGCCAGTGAGCAGGAACAATTGGAACTGGCTATCATTGAGAACATCCAGCGCGAAGACCTGAACGCTCTCGAACGTGCCCAGGCTTACCAAAACCTGGTTGACAGCTTCTCACTCACTCACGAAGACATCGCCCGGCGTGTGGGGAAAAGCCGCGCTGCGGTCACCAACTCCTTACGCCTCCTCAACCTTCCCCTGACGGTTCAAAAGGCACTCATTGAGGAAAAGATCAGCGAAGGCCATGGGCGCGTTTTGCTCTCGCTGCCCACTGACCGGTCAATGGAAATCGCTTTGGATACTATCCTGAAGCTGGGCCTGAATGTGCGCCAAACCGAACTGCTGGTACAAAAAATGTCCGGGGAAAAAGCCCGGCCCGCGGCGCCAGCCCCGCGTACTGCTGAGATGGTGCATCTGGAAAACCAGCTGCGCGAATTCTTCCACACCAAGGTAAATCTTCAGCCGGCAGCCCGCGGAGGTACCATCACGATCCACTATTACTCAGACGAGGAACTCAACACAATCGCTGAACGCCTGGGGTTGAATGGGTGATGCGCTGATCCTGCGGCATGCCCATCTGCCCACAGCCGCAGGGGGTGCTTCCGGTCTTTATGCTTTATCCCTCGAAAACGGCTTCATTTCATTTGTTACGCCTGAATCACAGTACACCACATCATTAATCAGAGCACAAGAGCTTGATTTGGAGGGGCAAACCGTTTTGCCCGGCTTTTGCGATTCCCACCTCCATCTGAGCCATCTTACCAAACGTTTAATAGCTGTCGATTGTGAAACAGACAGCCTGCAGAGCTGCCTGCGGAATGTGCAGGCCCGGGTCAGCGAGGGACCGGAACAGGAATGGGTGATCGGCTTCAACTGGAATCACAACGTCTGGCAGCCGGCGGAATATGGCACCGCCCAACAGCTGGACGCGGTGAGCGCCGGACACCCCGTGGTGCTCTACGCCAAGAGTCTGCACGCTTCCTGGGCTAATTCCAAAGCGTTGGAACTGGCTGGCATCAGCGCGGGCATGCCTGACCCACCGGGCGGTGAAATTTTACGCTCCCCGAACGGGAGCCCAACTGGGATTCTTCTCGAGAACGCGATGCGCCTGGTGGACCAAATTCTGCCGGAAACCAGCAGCCAGCAGTTGGCAAACCAAATGCTCAAAACCCAGGACTATCTGTTCAGCCTGGGTATCACCCGCGTGCATGATTTCGATCGTTTTGAATCCCTGGCGGCTCTGCAAATTCTGGAGACAAAGGAACAACTCAAACTCACCGTGATTAAGAACTTACCCGCGGAAAGACTGGAAGAAGTTGCCAAAGCGAATCTGCGGGAAGAGCTGCACAGCCGGAAATTAAGAGCCGGCTGGATCAAGGGCTTTGCAGACGGGGCCTTGGGTCCGCGGAGCGCGTCAATGCTGGAGCCGTACGAAGACTCAACGGGAAAAGGGATGCTCCTGTTGAGTGAAACGGAATTATACGAACTGGGTCAGCGGGCTTCCTGGATCGGCTGGCCGCTGGCGATCCACGCCATTGGGGACGCGGCCAACCGCATGGTATTGGATGCCTATACGCGCCTGCGTGCCTGGGAGGCCTCGCAAAACCTCCCTCACCTGCCGCACCGCGTTGAGCACGTTCAATGCCTTGACCCGCAGGACACGCCGCGCTTTAAATCGCTTGACATCATCGCCTCCGTGCAGCCCATTCATGCCACTTCCGACATGTTCACCGCTGAACGCTGTTGGGGCAAGCGTACCGCCTGGAGTTACGCCTATGCTTCGCTCGCACGGAGCGGAGCCGCGATTCTTTTAGGTTCCGACGCGCCGGTGGAAACGCCTGATCCTTTTGTTGGCTTGCACGCCGCTGTAACGCGCCGGCGGGCTGACGGCGAGCCTGGAATGGACGGATGGCACCCATCCCAACGCCTCTCCTACGCCCAGGCGCTGCATGGTTACACACTGGCAGATGCACAGGTTTGCGGGCTGGAGAAGCTCGGCAGGATCGCCCCGGAACATCAGGCAGATCTGATCGTCTTGGCACAGGATCCTGCTACTCTCGATCCGCAATCACTTTGGGCTGTTAAACCTGCCATGACCTTCGCGGCGGGAGAGCGCGTTTTTGGTTAAGCCGATGCCGCGATCCGTTCTGCCTCTCTCCCAGTTCCCACGCGATAGTGTGTTGGACTTCTTCCGCGCCGGTCACCTCAGTTTCCAACACCTCGATTGGCTCTCCCCGGTTGAACGCGTCAACCAGCCCTTCGGCAGCGCTCTCGTAAACAACTCGGAGATTCTGGCTGCCCTGAGTACCGCACCGGAACAGCCTTTGGTTTCCTGGATCCGCTTCTTTATCTCCCTGAGGGATGGCTTGCACGCCGCTTACTTTCACTCCTTATTGGAAGCAACTCTCGAAGCCCTTCACGACGGTGGTTTCTCAAAACTTTATGCCCTGGGCAGCCAGGCCTGGATGAACCGTCTTTTGGAAGAAAACCGCTTTACAACCACGGAACAAGTGGTCACACTGCAAATCCAGCCGCATCTTGCCCGGCAAAACAGGATTCCTGCCGGCATCGGTATTCTCCCCATTCAGGAAGCGGACCTTCCGGCTATCCTGAAGATTGACCGATTCGCTTTTTCCACCGAGTGGCAAATGGATGCGGTCAGCCTGCAAAAGTGCTGGGCTTTATCTCCATTTGCATCAAAGGCCATCGTGGATGGACGCATTCTTGGTTATCTGCTGACTACCAGCACCCTCGGCAGCGCGCATCTGGCGCGCTTCGCGGTGTCTCCTGAGAGTCAAAACCGGGGTATTGGAACTGCCCTCCTTCAGGAACTCATGCAAAGTTGTCAGACTGCCGGAATTGTAGATCTGACTGTCAACACCCAAAAAAGTAATTCCCATTCCATCCATGTCTATGAGAAAGCCGGTTTCAGCCTCCAGCCGGGAGAACTACCGGTCTACTGCCTGCCCTTTTAAGCTTTCTGGACTTTTAGCCAGGCTTATGGCAAAATCTAAAACCTAAACCAATTCGGAGTACAAAAATGCCAGGAATAAAATCACAAAAAACCGCAGTAACGTCCGCGGAGGCGAGAAAGCGCAAAACCAGAAGAATAGCGTTAGCTGTTCTGGCGGTCGCGGCGATCGGGCTCGCGGCAGTCCATTTCATCCCCCGGAATACCGTAAGCGATTCGCAATACTATATGCAGGACGGTTTTTCAATCGGTGATCCCGCCGCGCCGGTGTATGTTGTGGAATTCTCCAATTTCAACTGCTCGCACTGCCGGGATTTCGCCGTCAATTCCGAGGCTGATTTCATCAAAAACTATGTGGATACCGGCAAGGTTTATCTGACCTTCCAGCTGTACCCCTTCAGCAGCGACCCCACTCAAAAAGCCACAATAGGCGCGCACTGTGCCGCCGAAAGCAACAAACTCTGGCAGTACAAAGACCAGGTCTTTAAGGCTGCCGGCTTCCCGGGGGCTTATGAGGAAAGCAATCTGGTCGGATACGCGAAGGAAATCGGATTGGATTCAGCTGAATTCAAGGCCTGCCTGCAGTCCGAAAAATATGCCGGCCAGCCCGATGCCGACCGTGCCGTGGCAGCCAGCCAGAATGTAACAGGCACTCCTACGTTTATGGTCAATGGCCAGCCTTTTTACATAAACGCTTTCATCGCCGCGGTGGACGCGGAATTGGCGAAAACAGGGAATTAGATTGATCTTTGAGAAAGAAATAAGCCGCAGCCAAAAGCCGCGGTTTTGGTTTAATAGCTCACGCCAAAATGCTGCAGAAGCAGAACAATGACAATGGAAACAAAGATAGCCGGCAAAAAACTGCCCGTGCGAATGGGTTTGAGTTTCAGCAAGCTGCTCACCCCCAGGCCAATTAAGATCACGCCGCCAACGGAAGTCATTTCATTGATTACCGACATATCCAGCCCCCGCCCGATCACTTGCGCTGCCAGGGCAATACCGCCCTGAAAAAGCAGGATCAAGCCGGCGGAAAAGAGCACGCCAACACCCAATGAAGCTGCGAAGGCAATCGAGGTCATGCCGTCGATCAGGGCTTTAATGGCCAGCATCTGATAATCCCCTGTCAGGCCGTCCTGAAAAGCGCCCAAAATAGCCATGGGTCCAATGCTGAAAAGCAATGATGCCGTCACAAAACCAGTAATAAAACGGCTGCCTTTTTCATCCTTAGCGGCTCTGCCATTCAGGAATTTCTTTTCCAACACGCCGCCAAGGGCATCCAAATGATCCTGGATCTTCCACCATTCGCCCAAAATTGTGCCTATCAGCAGGCTCACCAATGGAATAAGCATGTTCTGGGTCTTCATAAAGCTCATCACGCCATAACCGATCATGAACAAACCCAGTCCGTTCACAAGCGTGTCCTGCGTCTTTTGCGGGATGCGGTGACCGAACACAAGCCCGATCAGCCCCCCAATCAGGATGGCTGCTGCGTTGATGAGCGTGCCGATCATCCGATGCCAGCCTCCAAAGAAGCATCATTCTGAAGTTCGAGCAAATAGCAGAGCGTGGATAAGCGGTTGAGGTATTGAACAACAGCTGAATCCGTGGGTCCCTCCAACTGATAGAGCGAAATGACTTCCCGTTCAGCCCGCCGCACCACCGCGCGGGCTAAATTGAGCGCTGCCGATGCCTGCGATCTGCCGGAAAAATTAAATTCCTTCGGCATTTTTACCACGGCCTTGAGCTCCGCCAGCTTTGCTTCCAGCCCTGATAAAGCCGGATCCATCAGCGAGGGAGACCCCGGCAGCTGCGCGGGTCCGCCCGCGCCAGCCAGGATCCCCATCACTTGTGAGAGGTTCTTCATTGCCTCCAACAGTAATTCCTTTTGTGACTCCAGCGTAACCATGGAACGGGCCAGGCCGATTGCAGCTGAAGCTTCATCCAATACGCCGATCGCGTTGATACGCGGGCTGGCTTTTGAGACGCCATGCCGGCCGATAAGGTCAGTAAACCCAATCTCATTTCTGGGAGTTGTTGCGTGCATATTGGCTCCTTTTAGGGTTGGTCTGTCGTGGCGGCAGGGTTCTTTCCAGCTAAGATGTACCAGACGTTGATGTTATTGAAACGGTCAGCCGCCTCATAAATCGGTCCGATGGTTACATTGAGGATGGTATTCCTGACCGCGTAATTATAAATGGGGTAATACAGGGGTAGCGAAGGCAGCTCATCCTGAAAGATCACCTGGAAGTTGCGGTAGAGCTTGGCACGCATGTCTTGATCCATTTGCACGCGTGCTTGTTCCAGGTAGTTGCTGGCATTGCGGTTATCCCACTGGGCATAATTCTGGCCTCCCTGCGCCATGGCCTGACCCCAGAACGGGTATGGGTCCGGATCCGGCGTGCCGGAGAGGTCAATATCCACCAGGGCGGCTTCAAAGGCGTGAGCCTCAAGATCTGTCTGTACCTCGTCCAGCGGTTTTGGGAGCACGTCCACGACAACACCCACTTCCTGCCAGTTCTTTTGGATCAGTTCCGCCACCTTGAGATGCGTCTCGTCATCCTGCGTCAGCAGAATCAGCCGGATATCATTTCCATTCTCATCCCTGAGGAAGGGGCTCTCTTCGCCTGCGGTTAACCCGGCGCCGGCAAATAACTGCCTGGCGGCGTCGGGGTCATAACCAAAACTGCGCTGATCCTGAAAGTAGGCCCAATTCCCGGGCAGGATGGGCCCGTTGGCTGGTATAGCCTGGCCCATTAACAGGTTGTCTATCATTTCCCGCCGATTAATGGCATACATCAGCGCCTGGCGCACGCCCGGCTCCTGCAAGAAGGGTTTGGCATCATTTTTGAGGTTCAAAAAGACGATGCTCAATCGGGGCTCGCGCGTGGAATAGACATTCAGATCAGCCTGCGCCAAAGCAGAAGGGAGCGTGGCGGTTGTAACCTGCGAGATGCCGTCCACTTCGCCTGCCTGATAGGCAGCCAAGGCAGCGCTGTCGTCCGGATAGTAGTAAAAGAATATTTCCTTGATGAAGGAACTGCCCGCGTAATAGCCTTCGTAGACTTCCAGGTGTACACCGCTGATCTTCCCCTCATCCACGATCAGCTCTTTGAATTGATAGGGCCCCGTGCCAATCGGCGCGAGGTTATAGGGATGGTCTACCAATTGATCCAGCGTGAGATTGCCCAGCAGATGCGCGGGCAGTATCTGGAAGCTCAAATAATCAAGGAAGGGGGTGAAGGTTTCCGGCAGCGAAAATTGAATGGTATTGTCCGAAAGCGCGACAGCCTGAACCTCACTCCAGAATTTGGCAAGGTCAGGCGGCACGAGTGTGCTGCCGCTCTTGAGCAGCGAGATGGTGTACATCACATCCTGCGCGCCGAAGATCATGCCGTCATGCCAGTACACATCCGGCCTGAGCGTGAAGGTAAAGAGCGTCCCGTCCGGCGAAAAGCTCCAGGCATCCGCCAGATCAGGCTTAGGGCTGCCGAAAGAGTCAAACTTGATCAGGCTGTTGAATAGCAGCCGGTTAACATCCCGATCTGCCTTGTTGTAGACATCCAGCATGGGGTTAAGGCGCAGGAAATTGCCCACAAGCGCCTCGGTATAAATGCCGCCTTCAATCGGGCTGGGCGTGTTTTCAACTTTGGGAGCGCTGGGGGTTCCGCTTTGTTGAAAGAATAGCAGCAAACCGACCACCAAACCGGTCAACAGGATGATCAGTAACTGCCAGCGAAACTTTTTCACAATTAAGAAGAGACAACCCCCGGATATGGAAAGTTGTCTCGGTCCTCCATGAGTTGCTTGTTTATAACCAGTAAATCCAATACGCCCGTGTTATTTAGTGATGAGCATACTGATCAGTGCCAGGAGCAGGAAAATGGTGCTCAAAGCAATGGTTACATAGAATAAGACCTTCTCGACGCCTCGGCGCTGGGTGTAAACCCCGCCGTGGTCGCCGCCGGTCAACCCGCCCAATCCAATGCCCTTGCTCTGCAGCATAATGCTGGCCACCAAGGCGACGGATACAATGATGATTGCGATATTTAACAACGTATTCAAATCTTCCTCCTGCAGTTAACGGATAGATTATACCCAATCACCCGATTCCGTCAAATCGAAGAGGTTTAAGAAGAGGTTTAAGAAGATACTTTCACCATCGTGAACTGTAGGATACTTTTCGCCATCGCGAACATAGTGACATGGCAATCTGGTTTGATCTGTTTATGAATAACCAAACCCAGGTTGCCACGCTGCACTTACAACGACGTGCAAGCGTCTTCGTGAGGAGCAGCAGCGGCACAAGTAAACCGTCATCCCGAGGAGCGATAGCAACATGGGGATCTGGTTGTTCCCGTCATCGCGAATGCTATGACTTTGTCAAGAGTTTTGGGTGGAAGGAGCGGTATCCAGGTATATAAGGTATGCCTGATTTGAACACAGCCACCATCACGCTCAGCAATTTATTTCCCACATTGTTTATCACCAACGACTTGGCTTTGCCTTCCATCAATTTGCGCGAATAATAACTCCTATAATAGTCGTTATGAGTACAGGCCGATCTGGATCCCAAGTGCAAAAGCTTTCTGAACACCTCCGGGCCATGACCAGAGGATTTCGGTTTGCGCCAGATCGAACTTCCACTGCTGTGTTCCAATGGGCAGATACCAAGAAAGGCTGCGACCTTCTTGTCACTCAACTCCTCTCCCATCTGATGAAAAACAACCAATGCATGCGCACTGAGCAGCTCCCCCACTCCCGGTACGCTGTCCAACAGACGAGCCTGCTCTGCCAACTCTGCTTCCTCACTAATAGCTTGCTTGATTGTCTTTTCAAGCCCCTTGATTTGTATGCTTAGAGCTTCAATCAGACAGGCAACACTCTCTTCCGCTTCCCGGACCCTGCGCGGCTTTCGTCTCAGTGCACTCAGATAGCTCATGTGGCCGCTTCTCTCCTTCACCATCTGTTCCCGTGTGGCCAGCAGTACTTTCACCTGCTCCAATACCTCGTCTCTGGGTCGCCAGATCCGCAGCTCATCCCTGAAACGATAGGCATACTCTGCAATCTGCACACTATCTACGGCATCGCTCTTATGCCCCTCTATATCAAATGACCGCTTCACCTTTAGCGGCGTTTCCACACAAACCTTATACCCCTGGCTTTCTAACCAATAGGCTAAACCTTCCGAATAGACCCCCGTGTTTTCCATGCACAGCAGACTGTTGTCTGCCGTCACCCCCTTTTCACTCAACCAATTCATATACCTGGTATACCCTTCTTCGCTGTTATCAAAACTTTCTGCCTTCCCCACTACTGACCAGCCATTCTCCCCCTCGCCTATACTGCTCGTGAAACTTCTTGACGCCATGTCTATCCCAACATAATAGTCCATCTCTGCTCGCATATGCTATACTCCTCTTTGTGGTGATGGTAGCTGAACCCGGTGATTTGGACTCTCTCCATTATCGGTCTCTGCTATGGACAGGTATGCTATCTAGCCTTGATCACCACAGGGATTGGGTCTCCTTCGCAATATAGGTTCTTCCTTGAGCCACGCTTAGACTTGTTCAATCCCTGTTCGGCTACCATCTGTTTCTTTCCCCCTAAGTCTAATGGAGCCACGCTTAGACTTGTTCAATCCCTGTTCGGCTACCATCTGTTTCTTTCCCCCTAAGTCTAATGGAGCGAAGCGTGGCGATCTGGTTTTATCCTGTTTATAAGTAACTAACCCCAGGTTGCCACGTTTCGCCCGCAACAACCAATACACGTCATCGCGAAGTTTCCAGAGATTGGGTACAATTGCTCAAGAATCGGATGAATATAGATCCCTCCTTGACTGATCTTTTCTGAAATATGCAAAATATGAAACAGTACCGTTTAAGAAGGTTGCTTTTCTGTGATTGGCTGGCAACTCATTTTTAAGAATTCCTATATCCTCAACTTGGCCGGGTGATTCAACTGATCTGAGTATGCAAGAAAATTTTATGGTTCATATAAGCCCAGGTCCCCAGCGGTTTCATCAATGTATCTTGCCAAATCAATAAACTTTTCCTGAGAAAAATCTTCCGGGTAAAAGGACGACCTCACAAAAACAACAATATCCGTGTATCTCGCCATCAGGCTACAACTTCGTTGGCCTTGAAATATGTCCGCGCAACTCAGATACCACTGGTCCGCGTGGTGTTCCATTTCAACAAAGTTTTCCTCTTCGTCTACCCAGCCCTGGTCGGAGTCAATTAATGGCCTGTCAAATAATACCCATGCCGCATAGGCATTCTTTGCTTTGAAAACTTCCTGATAGATCATGCCCCTTTCGCCTGAAACAGGATCGTACATTTTTGTGACAAACTGCTCAACTGTCCATCTATGCGCGTAACTTGACCACAAAAAGTCTGTTTCCACCAGTTTCCAGTGATCGCCTAAGAATTCATCTCGAATCAACAAAGCCCTAATGTCAATGTTGGAGGTTGTGATCCCTTCTAATTGCTTTCTCTCTCTAACATTAAAAAGATCCAGAAATGAAAGCCAACAACAAAGAAGAATAAGTAGCAGCAGCGTTACAGCGATTATCACTTTTTTCTTTTTCATTTGATATCACCTTTTCTTAATCCCCTTTGCGTTGATAAGGGACTCAATAAAAGTATCCCTTGCCAGATCCACACCATACGCATTCCAAAGTTCGATACCCAGTGAAATGGCAGCCTGATCCTCCGGTTGATCAAAAATCGATAAGCCATCAAAAACCGATGCATCGGCCTCAATCTTAATCTCTTTTTTATTGTGCACATTATCTATTAATTGAGCAAGACCCGCTCCCTGGAGAAGTATCGGCTCGGGCAATCCCAGCATGGATCCGACAAATCTGTATGCCTGTATCATCGCGGGTGTGTAAAGCAAAAAGCATTTTGTTCCTCTTGCTTTTCTGTAATTGGTTGGTTACTCATTTTTAAGAATTCCTATATCCCTGGCTGGATGATTCAACTGATCCTGAGTATGCAAGAAAATTTTACGGTTCATATAAGCCCAGGTCCCCGGCGGTTTCATCAATGTATCTTGCCAAAAAGAGAAACTTTTCCTGAGAAAAATCTTCCAGGTAAAAGGATGTTTGCAGAAAAACAACAATATCCGTGTATCTCGCCATCAGACTACAACTTCTTCTTCCTGGAAGAATATTTGCGCAACTCAGGTACCACTGGTCCGCGTGGTGTTCCATTTCAACAAAGTTTTCCTCTTCGTCTACCCAGTCCTGGTCGGAGTCAATTAATGGCCTGTCAAATAATACCCATGCCGCATAGGCATCCTTTGCTTTGAAAACTTCCTGATAGATCATGCCCCTTTTAAGGTCAGTAGGATCACTGGAAACAGGATCGTACATTTTTGTGACAAACTTCTCAACGGTCCGCATGTGTGCGTAATTTGTCCGCAAAAAGTCTGTTTCCACCAGTTTCCAGTGATCGCCTAAGAATTCATCTCGAATCAACAAAGCCCTAATGTCAATGTTGGAAGTCGTGATCCCCCCTAATTGCTTTCTCTCTTTAACATTAAAAAGATCCAGGAATGAAAGCCAACAACATAGAAGAATAAGAAGCAGCAGCGTTACAGCGATTATCACTTTTTTCTTTTTCATTTGATATCACCTTTTCTTAATCCCCTTTGCGTTGATAAGGGACTCAATAAAAGTATCTCTTGCCAGATCCACACCATACGCATTCCAAAGTTCTATACCCAGTGAAATGGCAGCCTGATCCTCCGGTTGATCAAAAATCGATAAGCCATCAAAAACCGATGCATCGGCCTCAATCTTAATCTCTTTTTTATTGTGCACATTATCTATTAATTGAGCAAGACCCGCTCCCTGGAGAAGTATTGGCTCAGGCAATCCCAGCATGGAACCAACATATCCGTAGTAAGTATTACCAAATGTGTCGAACTTTACCTCTATGTTCCCGGCACTTATATACTTTTTGTCATCATCCCTTATTCCCTGAAAATATCTTTGTGTCAGTGAAGGCTTCAGGTCATACGGGCCGCCCGGTCTTGACCCGACAATGAATTTTGCCGTGATAAATAAGTGATATCCTACTAAGCCTTCATATGCTGGTCTGGAGACATATCGATTGCTCGTTCCCATAAATAATGAGTTTTCCAATTCCAAAAAACTACGGAAGTCATTTTTCATCCTATACAATATGTAATCAATTGGGTCTTCTACCGTTTGAATGTTATTTCTGCCAAATCCTCCGCCATCATGCATCAACAGATTTGTATTACTTATCCGATGTCCGCTTGGATCGGTATACCTCATTGGGCTGTTGTTGACATAAGCATATCTGTCGAATCCTTGCGTGCCCTGCACTGTAGGAACAATAGTATCTGCCTGCATGAAACGGCCCAATTGCGGGTCATACCAGCGGGTATTGTAGAAGTAGATATCGCCTTCCCTCATCTGCCCGGTATAGCCATAACCTGTATCTTGCATTCCAAAGCTATGCCGTGTTGTGCCACAGGCATGGCGGTTTGTTCGAATTAGCTCAATGTTGGCTATATTAGGCTTTCCGCCATTAGAATTAGCTATGACAATACGCTATCATTGATCTTTCGCTCTTGTCTCACTGGCTGGGAGCATGTAGAGCGCGTTGTCGTAAACCAACCATAAGTTACCATCACTGTCTTTGACAACATTGCTTTTAGCTGTCGTAAACATACACCACTCGCTGGTCTCAGGTTGAAACCATGCTAATCCTCTCTTACTCTTGAACCAAGCCCGGCCATCTTCGGTGATCGCTTGAGGCTCCGGACTTTCCCAGGTAACAGGATTTCTTATATCAGCATCTGGATTGATAAAGATGGGTGACCGTATAATTATCCGCTTATCCGGTGTGTAACCAGCTTTAGGGTACCATAACGCATCGCTCAACCACAGCTGGTTATCCTCAGAAATAAACAAATGGGTGAGATCTTCAATTGCCCCGGGAATTTGCGTGTTGTAGGTGGCCTGCCATTGTAGTGAATCATCAATATATTTGTAAATTTTATTGTCACCATTAGAATACGCAACAAAGTACAAAATGTCAGAAGAATCGAGTTCAATCTCTTCGATCCAACCATCTGGTAGTTTTATCGTCCAGTGTGCGTTAGTCACTAAGTTATATAAAACAAGCTGATGGATAATGCCACTATCCGGCTCGTGTATGATGAGATAGAGATTGCTTTCGCTATCAATTTCAACATCGTAAATGTTTTTGGCCTTGATTTTCGTATTCTGAGCAATTGAAAAAAAATCTCGGAGATCTTCATCAAACTGGTGAACGGAAATTTCTCGGGTAACAGGATCTGCCATTATCGCATAAATGACATCTTCTTTCTTAATCACCGGGTCACTTTAGGAAAAGTATAGGTTTCAAAGTTCTTTGAATCTACCATATAAAGGATTGATTTATCAGATTCATGGTTGATAAAAAAGAATTCTTTTTCTAATGTCCGGTCGCTCACAAACAAAAAATCAATGTCATCGCTAAGCTCATCTGGTAGCATTTGTATCCGATCCCAGCCTAACGGAGCAAGTGTCTCGTCTGGGTTGATGGTCGGGATAGGAGCCACCGGTTCACCTTCCTGTACATAAGGAATATAACTATTGTATAGTGGTGGTAAGCACTTTCTTTCTACAGAAGTTGATTTCTCAATGTTAATTACAGGAGTGCTGGAGCAAGCCGAAACCAGTGCCAGGATCAATAGACTAAAGAGAACTAAACTCTTTTTCATTATTTGATTCCTAACCAAACAAACTTATTGGTTTTGTTTAAAACTTCAGAGTTTTTGTAATAAGTGTTATGGTCAACATCTATCCACTGTGAATATGATCGTTGACTGGCTTTATTCAAAAAATCTCCAGGAGATAGTCCGTAAAGTAACAATATATCAACGCCGGAGTTGAATAAAGCATCCAACCGACCAAACATTTCAGAACATCCTACTTCTGTTGTTTCCATTGACGGATCCAATAAAGCTAAACGTCGAATTGTCGTTGAATCAACTCGCTCCATCGCAAACAACCCAACATCCCCTCCTGCACTATGACCAATAACTGAGATGCTCCTATACTTTCCTTCAATATTAAGTTTTAGTTCCTTAACGATAGAGTTCGCTAGCTCTTGCTTCTTAACCGTCTGGTCTTTAGCATCAAAATTGTAATACAAAGTTCCCGGTTTGTTTTGTATGGAGGGCATGAGAGGATTATCATCACTCTGATCTATACCATCCCAACCACCGATGAAAACCACTACATTTAAATCCCCTTCTTCCGCACAAGAAATATCATAAATATCACACATCCACATTCCTGTTGGATCTGTACCATTGACAGGATTGTTATTGATGTAGGCGAAGCGGTCCCAGGCTTGGGTGCCTTGGGTTGGAGGCACGAAGGTATCCGCCTGCATGAAACGGCCCAATTGCGGGTCATACCAGCGGGCGTTGTAGAAGTAGATATCCCCTTCCTTCATCTGCCCGGTATAGCCATAATCCGTCGGGCTGATTCCATCTGAATAGCGGGTCGTGCCCCAGGGATGGTAAAGGGTTTTGCTTATCAGGTTTCCATTCCCATCCGCAACCGCGCTGACGCTCCCCAATTGATCGCCATAGATGTAGCTTACAACACCATTCTTCTTCATTGCGCTTGATGCACCGCGTATTATTGGTTAGGTAACAAGCAGATTGCGGAAAGCGTTACCTATTCCATGTAAGGCGCGCAAAACTTGTTTTTCTCCGGATTACAGGACTGGTAGTCTCCATATCC
This sequence comes from Anaerolineaceae bacterium, assembly GCA_040772525.1. Lineage (GTDB taxonomy): Bacteria > Chloroflexota > Anaerolineae > Anaerolineales > Anaerolineaceae > Mesolinea. The sequence continues at coordinate 2,277,865 of JAXGXZ010000001.1, forward strand.
AACCCATTCATGCTTCAAGGCAATATCAAGCGGTTTCTTACATTCGTTGCCTCCTACCCCTGACAAGGATGGATCAATAATGTCGATAAGGATGCTCAGCACATTTGTATTTTTATTGATGTCATACAACAGTTCTTTTGGAGGATAGGCAGTTTTAATTGGATTTAACCTAACAGTTATACCTGTGTCTGGATAACACAAGAAAGCTTTGATATCATTCATCGGCCTTCCTGCAAACCAGACAATTACATGGTCGGGTTCACCCAGAGCATTGATCACCTTCTCAAGCGGAAGTTTCATTCTCAACAGCTTATATGACAGACTGATAGATCTTAATATGCCTTCTGAAGAAAAAAACAATGTATTTGACTCGCCAGCCTTATTCTTCAGTACGATGCTTGATTCGCCTTCAAGCCCTTTTAGCTCTGTTATCGAATAATGACCTGAATGATTGATCAGGTCTAATACTTCTTCGTAGGACATCCCTAAGGTTAAACCTTTCCAGCAAGGGAAGGAACAGGAGTTGTCAAGCTTGTATTCAATTTTTAGGACATCGCAGCTGATGCAGGTCAGTATAAAAAACAAAGCTAAAATTATATTCAAAGTTTTCATTATTCTGCTCCTAAAATCAAGTCGATCATAAATTGCTTGATCGTATCGGGGACTCCTGAATGATTAGAATCAATCAGGAGCGCTGTCAAAGCCTGGCTAAAAAATTCTGCAGGTGCTGTTCGCCAATAATAGTTATCTCCTAGATCTAACTCTGAGGCTGGCAGAACGTAGTCTATGGAATTTGGTAAAAACAGAAGCGGACCCTGATTATCAACTTTGGCTAATTTCATCAATTCAGTGACCGGACCGTTTGGAGTATTAATATAGGTATTCAATCCAGTAAACACATGGGTTAGTTCATGCATAACCATGATGCCTGGCGTCCCTCGAGGGACTCTCCATGTCGAGCTGGTGAAGTCCTTTTCAAAGAGGATGCACCCAGGAAGCACAAAACTTCTGCCCTGCAACCCGGGAATATGGTTCTTGCCCGCAAAACTTGTAAGGTTCTTGAGCATCCATGCTCTTCCATCACTAACGCCTAAACGTTCCAATCCACTGGCAAATTGCACCTGTGCATTATAAATTGTCTGAAGTTCGCGCGTGGTAAAACTTGTTGGTAAAACCAAGAACAATCCAAATTCGCGGATACCTTGAGCATAGTATGGGTCTCCACCAGGAAACCTGGGAACATCCCATCCTCCTCCTCCATCATGCATCAACAGATTTGTATTACTTATCCGATGTCCGCTTGGGTCCGAATACCTCATCGGATTATTGTTGACATAGGCGAAGCGGTCCCAAGCTTGCGTGCCCTGCACTGTGGGAACGAAGGTATCCGCCTGCATGAAACGGCCCAACTGCGGGTCATACCAGCGGGCGTTGTAGAAGTAGATATCGCCTTCCTTCATCTGCCCGGTATAGCCGTAGTCCGTCGGGCTTGCACCTTGGGCATATCTGGTCGTTCCCCAGGGATGGTAAAGGGCCTCACTTATCAGGTTTCCACTCGCATCCGCGACCGCGCTGACGCTCCCCAATTGATCCCCATAGATGTAGCTCACAACGCCATCCTTCTTCATCGCGATGCGCTGCCCATCCGCGTAGTAATAACTGGTGCGAATAATGTCACTCATCATCACCAAAGGCATGTACAAACAGTTTGGCTGGCTGCAGGACGTCCCTGATGAACTCCCTGACCCTGACGGCTTTCCGGTAACCTGATATTCGTAGTAATTCCCGACATAGTAGGTTGTTTTAGGATAACCAGCCTGATAGCCTTCAAAGTCTTTTGACCATACCCTGTTCCCATCCCCGTCATAACCATAGGAACTGACAACCTGAGCGCCCTTCTTGATCTCAATCAGCTGGTTCTGCGCGCCGTAGGTGTAGGTCCAGGTAACATCTCCGATCTTCCTGGTTTTCATGCTGCCATTGGCATCATAGGTGAATTCGTTAGTCCCGGCTTTGGTGACGGCATGCGGTTTCGCGGACGAGTAGGTGTAAGCGCCCACATCGCTCTTGGAAGCCAGGTTGCCGGTGGCTGGGTCGTAGCTATAGCTCTGGGAATACTGCCCCTCACCAACACTATTCGTGCTGGCTGAGGTCAGACGGTTCATGAGATCATAGGTGAAGGTTTGCGTCTGACCGGAATTATTGGCATCCAGAATATTGCTGATATTGCCCACGGTATCATAGGAGAAGGTCAGGTCCATCAGACCAGCTGTCTGGTTGACACTGGAACCAGCCTGTATGGTCTCCAATCTGGCGGCATTAAGCTTCCAACCGGCATAGGTATAACTGATCTCAGTGCCATTCCCAAACACCAACTCCTCCCTGAAACCATAAGTGTTTACTTTGGCATCGGTCAGATAATTGCCAACGCTCCTGACCCCTCCCTGCGGCAGATATGTGAAATTGACAACTTCATTGGTGGGATAGGTCATTGAAATAACCTGATCAGCGCTATTGTATCCATACTGCGTGGTAAAGGTCTGATCTAAAATCGTTTTATCCTCCCGGATGAGACGCCCTCTGGCATCATAAACCCAGGAGGTCGATCCAGTCCCATCCGTCATGCCTGTCCGGTAGCCTTTATTTGTCCCGGCATCATATGAGTAGGTTATTGCAGGGGAACCATTGGAGAAGGTCTTGGATACAAGCCGGTTGAGGCCGTCATAGATAAGCGTCGTGATGTTTCCTTTAGCATCTGTTTGCGTAGCTAAATTCCCCTGGGCGTCATAGGTGTATGTCCAGGCGCCCATGTCCGGGTCTGTCATCTGGGTTTTCTGACCGCCCGCGTTATAGGTGATGGACGTGGTGTTGCCTCCATAGATGGTTTGAACCAACTCACCAATTCGGTTGTACTTGAATTCAAGGTCCGGCACCAATCCAGCAACTGATACCCGGTATCTCAGGCGACCCCAGATATTGGAAAATTCCCTGTCCTCAGTACCGTTGTGGTCTTTTAAGGATTTAACAATGAACCAGGTCGAATTTTTCATCTCTGCATGATAGCTTATTGTGAGTTCAGTAAATTTGCCGTCAGCAGAATTTCGCTCCTGTTTTATCATCCTGCCAAGAGAATCATAAGTATAGATCGTCGACAGATTGCCTTTGATTGCCTCGGTGAGATTCCCAAACCCGTCATACCGGTTGTCTATCTCCGTCCAGTCAGAAGTGGTACCGTTAATCAGCGCGCCTTTCTGTTTTTGTGTCTGTAACTTTCCAAAACCCGTTATCGTCATTTCCACCGCAGCCAATCCAGGGCGGTAAATACTCACTTTTATTGGGATTGTGTTAGTGCTGTAGACTGCCTGCAGTGTGTATATGTCAGATTCTCCACAAGTCTTTCCAGTTTCAATATCATAAGGTGCACAGATTTTGATAAGGCGGCCAAGGTTGTCATATGCGGCAGACTCAATAGAATTATCCGGACCTGTTACCGTTACGGGAAGCCCAAAGCGCGGGTCGTAATCAGTACTGGTGGTATAAGTCGATTCCGCTAAGACACTCTGGGAGCTGACCTGTGTCTTAAATACCGCATCATAGGAATAGCTTGTGATAACCGGTGTGCCAGGCGGCTCGCTCTGTAAAGAAGCTGACCGTTGTGACCATGCCTTGGACGTATGCAGGTTTCCATTTGTATGATAAGTGAAAGCTGAAACACTATATGACTTTGCCGTCGATGCGCCTTCGGTCCAGACATGCGTCTTTCCAAGTTGATAATTGGCATCATAAGTATGGGAGAGAAATCTTATTTCCTGGTTACAAGCACCGGCGGCACATTCCTTGGTCGTTTGGGTTTCAACCAATCCAGATAACCAATATGTTCCCGTTGTTACCGGAGGCAAGTAGCTTGTGATTTGTCGGTAGCCCGCGTTGAAGGTCAACCCATCTGCTGGAATATCATAGGTTGTTGTAAGCAGGTTTCCAGACCGGTTTGTTTTTGCGGTTGCCAGCGGCGTATAAGTGTACGTTTCTCTGGAATAAAAAGCGTGACGGTCTGAAGAATTTAGCAACTCTTCATACTGAGTGGTTTTAACCTCGGTGGTTTTTACCCAGTTGATATCCAAATCTACAAATTCTGATAAATGTAATATATGGATAGGATCATTTTCATTAATGTGGTCTATATCCGCCGTGGTTGTATTATCAATGATGTTAGCATTGGTCCATAATGACGAATCTGTTAACGAATCATACGTGTGAGATGTTTCGCTGCGAAAGGTACTTGTCTCCCCGGGGTATTGCAGCTTCTCTTCTTCCACCTTCCCCCTTAAGAAGTCATCATTATGAAATGTGAGAATCCTCCTCAACTTGTCCGTTTCAACATCGTTTATTTTCAAACCTGAGGTTATTGTGACCGTGTCAAACCCTCTGAAATCAAGGTGATATGGAACATACCTTAAACCATCATCAGGCGCTATCTGATAGTGAGTCGGAAAATCATATTTCCAATAGGCTGTTGTGCCAGCCACAAGGTCTGTTTCCGTTCGTTTGCTGACCGTGGCATGGACAGGGTTGACACCTGATATCGGAGCTGGCATAGTGTGATTGATATAAGTAAACTCAACTATTCCCCCCATCCCATTTTCAATCTTATTGATATGCTTATGGTCTAAATTGTAATAGAAACTGATTGGCGGCTTTGTCAATTGAGACGGATTACCATTATTACTGAGTGGTAAGGCGGAATTCTCAACTTCCTGAATTTTAATTAATGTGCTTGTGAGTGAGTTATTAACCCATTTCTTATTTGGATTGATTACGTTACTTGTTTCTGAATTAGATGCGTAAGAAAATAGAATACTTTTAACAGTCGAATTGGATACCTGTAAGTCTATACTCTTCAAACGCCGTTTCGTGTAAAAATAAGCCGCATCCACGGTTTGCCAAAGGGAAGCATAATCTTCCCTGGATTCCGTATTGAAGACTATGCTGAATGACCCATAAGTTATCTTTTGTGGAACCATAGCTATGTGATTAACACAATCTGTTATAACACCCCATTCATCGGGTTTATCTTCCCTGTATCTTGGGCTCGGACCTTTCTCTTCTAGGAGGTATTCGAACTGTACGTTGTTTCCAAACCTGTCTGTGACTTCTTTGAGCGCCCAGCCCCAGCTGAAATTAAGTTTGCCTTGTAAGACTTCTTCCGGACTAAGACATCCAAAGTTATGCCGCATCTTAGCGGTATAACCAGCGCCGCCAAAGCTGTACTTCAGTCCATCCCCTGTCAATAAGCTCCAACTATCCGTACTCAGATCCTGAGTGATTTTTATAAATGGATCGCTTTGGGCTACATAGGTCCAGATATCGCCAGTATTTTCAATAGGGAGCAATCGGGTGCTGAAACCATATAGATTGAGAATGAAGGTGTCATCCCTGGTGTTCTTATTTGTGCCACGCATATCTCTGGTGATGGCGCCCACATCAAGAGCCCATCCCATCCCTGCCCAGGATGCCTGGGTATCTTCATTGCCATCGTCGGCAACCTGGCTGTTGTAGCGCAGGGTCAGATTTGGTGTTAAACCACCAACCGCTTCAAATACAGGAATCTTATAAGCATAAGTACTAGCCCCGGAATAAGCTGAAACTTCATAATCAAGAAGATTCGGAGGGAGAAAAGTTTGCAATCCGTCAGATGAGTAGTCAAAAACAGTGAGATGATCTACCATTGCATCCAGAATGTTGCCTGTCGTGTCAACTTCGCCTGGAACAAAAACCCATTCGCTGATTCCTTCATCAAAATAATATAGCTTCAGGTCTTCTTCTTGTTCAGGTGGAATATTCGCAGAGGAAAAGTCAAATGATAATGTAATTGGTTCTTCAAAAATTGTGACATTCTTCCCAGTCACTGTGTCTACAGCCAGAATCTCTATTTGGTTCTTCCCAAAATTGGTGGAAGGGGTTTTGTGCGGACTTGGCGTTCCTGCGTAATATATCAATGAGTCCGAGTTTGCGTTTGGATTGGTAATAAAGACCAAACCCGACCCGATAATGAAAGGTTCAGATTCAGTAACACCTTCAGTATCTCTTTCAGGAGCAACCGGAATATGTATTACCTTCTCAATTGGCGCCTCATTTGGAATAGAAAATGTCATTGAAAATTCAATGAATGGCACCGGATTTGTTGCTAATAAAGGAAATGTCAGTTCTACGCCGGCTGGAAACTCACAGGGTATTTCAGTCATACCGGGTGGTTCTATTACAAGAATTGCATCTGGCGGCAAATCAAACGTGACCGTGCAAGGCTGAGGTGCTGGGTCCAGCTCTGCGGCCCAGGTTACTGTGGTTGGAAAATTTGGTAAATAGATCGCTGGTTCAATCTCTATACCAAATTCCAGCGGAATGCCTGTGGGGTCAATGCCAGTCGCATCGGGTTCGGTGGGTTCCGGTACATAGGGATCTGTTGGTTCAGGTTCCGGCGGCGGAGGAGTCGGACTTATTGGGGGAGGTTCAGGGGTTGGAGGTGTGTCGGTCGTAATCGGGTAGGTCTGGTTTGGTTCTGTTGGGGGAGATTGATTGGGAGGTTTCGCTTCTTCTATAGGAGATACTTTTGCAATAACTGCGCTTAAAGGTACGGCGCTCACCAATCCCTGACTTACTAACAAGATAACTGCAATGAGGATCAAACTGATTCTTTTCATTGCTCCTCCGTAGATCATCATTATATATGGCTTATTCATCATTATAAGTGGTTTATATACAGATTCAAGATAAATTTTCATAAGGAGGCTAACAATGAATTGAGTTTTGATAATTGAGCTGTTTTTCAGATTAACAACTTCGGCATGCAAACCTCTGGAATCCCTCTTCATCAAGATTATCCGCCCACCTCCCCCGGAGTATAATCACACCCATGGACTATGCCGAGATCATCCTCGCCGCGCACATGCACACCATCTATTCCGATGGCCAAGGCAAGCATGCCGACCTGGCAAAAGCCGCGCTTAAAGCCGGTGTGGACGTAATCATCATCACCGATCACAACGTCTGGGTACAGGAGATGGAGGGCTACCTGCAGGAAGGCCGCCGGCGTGTGCTCACGCTGGTGGGTGAAGAGATACACGACCGCACCCTGCAGCCGGGCTCCAACCACCTTATCGCCATCGGGCACAATAAAGAGCTCTCGCGCTTCGCGCCTGATCCGCAGCAGCTCATCGATCAGATCGAACAAGCCGGCGGGATGAGCTTTATCGCCCATCCCAATGACCCTTCGTTGCCACGCTTCAACGAGCGTTCTTTCAGCTGGCATAACTGGGAGGTCAAGGGCTTCAGCGGGATTGAACTTTGGAACCAGATGAGCGAGTTCAAAACGCGTTCCCAAACCCTGCCCAAAGCCGTGCTTCACGCGCTGGCGCCTCATTTTATGACCAAAGGCCCCCTGGAGGAAACCCTGAAATTATGGGACGACCTGCAGATCAGGTCCGTCAACCCCATCATCGCGCTGGCTGGGGTGGACGCCCACGGCAACACCTATACTTTTGGGCCCATTAAGGTGGAGCTCTACCCCTATCAATTCCAGTTCCGCAGTCTCAGAAACCACCTTCTCGTGCCCTCCCCCTTAACTGGCGAGATCAATGCCGACCGGCGCATGGTGCTGGACGCCCTGCGTGCCGGCCATTTCTTTTTGGCTTACGACCTGCCTCACAGCACGGAGGGCTTCCGCTTTACGGCCAATACGCGGGAGGGCTCCTTCATTATGGGGGATCAGGTACAAGCCTCAGACGGGCTCACCCTGCAGGTACGCCTGCCGATGCGCACGCATACCCGCCTGCTTAAAGATGGCAAAGTGATCCAGGAGCAATACGATCGGGAGGTGCTTACCCATCTCACCAAGGAGCCGGGGGTCTACCGCGTGGAAGTTTACATAGACTATCTCGGCCGCCACCGGGCGTGGATTTTTTCCAACCCAATTTATGCCCATTAACCGAAGGCGTAACTTTTTACTCTTAAGTCCGTTGGTATAATTCAGTACAGGAAAATCATGAGCTACTTTTTAGACTCGCTTGAATCGCGCTTGAAGAATCTCCTCGAAGGCACGCTGGACCGCCTTCTCTTCCCCGGTGCCAGCGGTTCGCTCACAAATCAGTTGGTAAAGATGATCGATGAGAAGCTTTCCACGCTCGATCTTAACGACTCGCGCGCCCCTGACCGCATTCATCTGGCTGTTTCCCCTGAACGGATTGATGCCTGGCAGGAGCTGACGCCTACGCTTAACCAGGCAGCAGAAATTTTGGAAGACTCCTGGAAGGAACAAGGTTTCTATTTTAAGCATCCCCTGGAAATCAAACTCTGGTCAGACCCCGACCAGACAATAGATGGCATTGGCATACGCACCAGTTATCAGGGAGAAGTACCGCCCAATTTCGATACAGCTTTGCAGGAAGTCCCTCATAACAGCAGTGCACCCGCTCTGCCGGCAGGCGCTTATCTGATCATTAACGGCACGGAGCAAGTGGTATTGGACAAGCCTGTGATCAACATTGGCAGACGTTCCACCTGCGATGTGGTAATCAATGATCCTATGGTTTCACGCGATCATTTGCAACTGCGTGTGCAGCAGGGCAAGTACATTCTTTTTGACCTCAGCTCCACTGGCGGGACAACTATCAATAACCGCCCGGTGACCACGGCGACGCTGAAACCGGGTGACGTGATCCGGATTGGAAAAACCATTCTAATCTATAACCAAACCCTCACCGGACAGGGCACGGATACCAACCTGATTGTGCCGCTCTCGGGAACCAGGCCATGACCGCTACGATCGCTCTGATCCTCCGCGTTGCCATGTTCGCTGCCCTGTATGGGTTTTTGCTGCTCGCAGTCCGCATGATATGGAAAAGCGTCACCGCGGCAAACCCGCTGCCGGGCAACCGGATCATCCCCGTCATTGAGCTGGCCTGTGAGCTGAAAGACGAGCAGATCGTCAAAGAATTTTCCAGCACAGAAGTCTTAATCGGGCGGGACATGGAATGCGATTATGTCATCCCCCATGCCACTGTTTCCAACAGGCACGGAAGGCTAAGCTACCATCAGAACCAGTGGTGGTATGAAGACCTGAAATCCACAAACGGTTCTTTTCTGGAAGAGCTGCGCATTGAAGAGCCGATTGTTTTAAAGAACAGCGACGTCATCTATTGCGGCGAAGCTCAGATAATCGTCAAAATACATATCAATGAATAAAGAGAGGTGAATATGGAAAGTAATTATGTTTTCGGAGTAATCGGCGGCTCAGGCCTTTACGGCATGGACGGCCTCCAGAATCAACAGTCCTTTGAAGTTGATACGCCTTTCGGCAAACCTTCCTCCCCTATCGTGACCGGTGAAATTAACGGCAAGAAGGTTGCTTTCCTTGCCCGGCATGGTATTGGGCACATCCTCTCCCCTTCGGAAGTTAATTACCGTGCCAATATCTACGCGATGAAGGAATTAGGGATTAAACGCCTCATCAGTGTGAGCGCCTGCGGTTCCCTACGTGCGGATTATGCACCCGGGGATATTGTGGTGCCGGATCAGATCTTTGATTTCACGCATAAACGCGAGCGCAGCTTCTTCAGCGACGGCCTGGTGGTACATGTGGGTACAGCCAACCCGTTCTGCCCGGTATTGAGCCAAACATTGGTAAAAGCACTGAAGGAAGAAAAAGCTGAAGTACGCGAAGGGGGAACGTATATCACCATTGAAGGCCCCCGGTTCTCCACGAAGGGAGAGTCGAACACCTTCCGCAGTTGGGGCATGTCTATCATTGGCATGACCGCCTCCCCTGAAGTATTTTTAGCCCGCGAAGCTGAGATTTGTTACGTGACCATGGCGCATGTGACTGATTATGACGTCTGGCACGTCAGTGAAGAGCCTGTGACGGTTGAGATGGTCATCCGTACGCTGGCTAAAAATACCGAAGTCGCCCAAAAAACGCTCGCGCGCCTGGCGGATCTGATTGATGATGAGACAACCAGCGGCTGTGACTGCGGGAACGCGCTCGAAAACGCCATCATTACCAACCCGGCAGCCATCAAACCGGAAACTAAAGAAAAATTGAACCTGCTGGTTGGTCAGTACTTAGGATAGATTTGAACGCGGACGCCCCCGGAAAGCCCGCCAGGCAGCCCAATCTGGATCTGCTGATTGCTGGTTTTTTGCTTTGTTTCACCCTCGTGCTTGGATTCGCCCCGGCTATCAGAATTCGCCAGGAGGTCCCGGCTTTTGAGTTTTCCTATCTGATCCCATTCTTTGCCTGGCTGGTTCCGGCACTGATGCTGCGCCGGGCAGTGCGTAAACATCTGCCCAACCGGGACACCTGGATCATGCCGCTTGTTATGGGGCTTACAGGGTGGGGTATTATGATGATCTGGCGGCTCTCCCCGCACCTGGGGCTCAAGCAGGCAATCTGGTTCCTGGTTGGCACGATTCTGTTCATGATTGGCCTCAAAACCAAGGGGCTGATTTTCGCCCTCAAACGGTACAAATATGTCTGGTTAATGATCGGCCTGATTCTGATTGGGCTGACGTTCTTCGTCGGGGTCAACCCCAGCGGGGGTGGAGAGAAACTATGGCTGAACCTTCTCGGTGTTTACGTCCAGCCATCCGAGCCGCTCAAATTGCTGATGATCGTCTATCTGGCGGCATTCTTTGCCGATCAGGTGCGCCCCAATCTCTCATTGTTGGGTTCCATCCTGCCAACTATTCTGGTCACGATCATAACTGCGCTTCTTCTGATAAGCCAGCGTGATTTGGGAACAGCTTCGCTGTTCGTGACCCTTTACGTGCTTATGCTGACGGTCACAACTAACCGCCGGCGTTTCTTATGGATCTTTCCGCTTCTGGTTCTGCTGGCTGCCATTGCCGGCTATTTCTCTTTTGACGTTGTAAAAACCCGCCTTGACATTTGGCTGAACCCCTGGCTGCAAGCCAGCAACGCGGGTTATCAGATTATTCAGGCACGCATCGCCATCGCTGTAGGAGGGCTGACAGGTACAGGCCCCGGCTTAGGCAGCCCGCAGTTTGTACCGGTGGCTGTCTCCGATTTTATATTCTCTGCCATCGCGGAGGAGATGGGGCTCTTTGGCACTAGCGCGTTGATGATGTTCATCCTACTTCTGACCACGCGCGGCATCGTCATCGCCCAGGCAGCTAAAACAACCTTTGCCCGTTACCTGGCTTTTGGTATTTCAGCCTATTTTGCCCTGCAGTCATTCTTTATCATTGGCGGAAATCTGGGACTTGTACCCCTTACCGGGGTTACCCTGCCCTTTCTTTCTTACGGTGGCTCTTCGCTGGTCACCAACCTGATCGCGGTACTGCTGCTGCTGCGGATAAGCTGCGAACCTTCAGTCTCGCCCCTGCCCGAAAAAACCCGCAAACCTTATCAATGGATGGCGGCAGGGTTTCTTATCCTGTTTGGTTTGGTGCTGCTCAAAAACAGTCAGTTGGCCTTTTTCAGCAGCGCAGACCTGGCTTCCAGGCCTGAGAACCCACGCTGGGCGGTTTATGACCGCTTTGTACCCCGCGGCGGGATTGAAACCCAATCCGGCGAAAAACTGCTCATCACTACCGGCGAAACGGGATCATACAGCAGTGAGGTGACCTATCCGCCGCTCAGCAATATTATCGGCTACGCGAATGGCATGTATGGCCAGTCAGGATTGCAAAAATCGCTCTACCCTTACCTGCGCGGCTATTCAGGAACAAATTATGAGACCCTTTTCCGCAGCAAGCTATTTTATAACCAGCCTCCGCCCGGGTCAGACATCAAATTAAACCTCAACCTGTCGCTGCAAAAACAAGCTGATTCTCTGCTTGGCGAACACCGCGGCGCCATCACGTTGATCAATTCCAAATCCGGAGAGATTTATGTGCTGGCTACCTCGCCAACTTTCGATGCCAATGATCTGGCAGACAACTGGAAGACACTCATGGCTAGGCAGGACGCACCCTTACTCAGCCGTTCCACGCAGGGTTCGTACCCAATCGGAACGCTGTCAAACCTGATCGCGTTGTCTGCTTTTTGGAGTGAACCCGCCAACCAGTTTGACCTTCCGCCAGAGTCCAAAAAGCTGGATCAGGAGTGTTTTAAAGCGCTCAGCCAGAACCAGACTAAGCTTGATACGCTGAAGGTTGGCTGTGCCCAAACCGCGCGGCTTCTGCTTTCCAGCACAAAGATGGATCTGCTCTTCCGCACTGCTGAGGCTTTCAAACTTTACGACGCCCCGGATATCTCTCTGGAGGTCGCGCAGCCCTATTCCATCAACCTGGCAAAAGCGCTTGTTCCCACCCGCTACCTGGAAACCATGGTCAGCCCGCTCCAAATGGCTTTGGCGGCAGCCACTATCAGCAATCAGGGCATGATGCCCTCACCTAAATTAGTCAACAGTTATCTGAATGAGCAGCAGCAATGGGTTCCTTACAATCCCACGCTTGAGAGCCATCAGGTGATCGAGCCCAGTGTTGCCCACCATATTCAGATGCAGCTTGAATCGCAGACGACCCCCATCTGGTACCAAATCGGCCATGCTGAAAGTGCGGAGCTGACGCCCATTACCTGGTATGTCGGAGGCACAACACAAGCCTGGAAAGGCTCACCTTTCTCCATTGCCATCGTTTTGGAAGAAAGCAATCCCGTTCTGATACAGGAAATAGGGTTAAAACTTCTCACCCAATCCACCGGCCAATAAAAAAGGGAGCTTTTCAGCTCCCACAAGTCGTTCTTTTATCGCTTTAACCTCAGGTAGTGGCGTTTTCCAACCTGGATATAGCTGCCATCCTGTAAAAGCATGTTGGGGTCAAATGCAGTAACGCCATCCACCCGGACACCCTGTTGATCGATAAGCCGCCTCCCCTGGCTTTTGCTGGACGTGAGACCGGCATTAAGCATCACATCAACAAGGGTTTCCTCACCACTTAATATATATTCCGGCATGTCATCCGGGATATCACCCTTCTGGAAAAGGGCAATAAAGGCAGCTTCGGCGGCTTCTGCCTGTTCGGGTGAGTAGAAGGCTGCCGTGATGCCCTTGGCAAGCTGCATTTTAGCGTCGCGCGGGTGCAGGCTGCCCGTCTCCAGACCGGCTTCAAACCTGTCGACCTGGTCCGGCTTCCAATCCGTAACCAATTGGGCATACCGCACCATCACCTTGTCCGGAATACTCATGACCTTGCCGTACATATCCTCAGCATTCGTACTGATGGGGATGTAATTTCCCAGCGATTTGCTCATTTTCAGCTCGCCGTCCGTACCGGGGAGCAAGGGCATCAGAATGCCGATATTTGGTTTCTGGCCATAAGATGTCATCACTTTTCGTGAGGCGGTGATCACGTTATAAAGCTGATCCGTTCCTCCTATCTGAACATCCGTATCCAGATGGTGCGCGTCAAAGCCCTGGGAGATCGGATAGAACAGTTCGTGCAGGAAAATGGGTTCATTGGCTTCCCATCGTTTTTGGAAGCTGTCACGGCTAAGCACCTGCTGCACGGTAAAGTTGGAGGCTATCCTGAAGATTTCTTCCAGCTTAATTTCAGTAAGCCAGTCCGCGTTATAGACCACACGGGTCTTATCCCTGTCCAAAACACGGAAAACTTGCTCAGCGTAGGTACGCGCGTTCTCTTCCACCTGTTCTTTGCTGATCAGCGGGCGGGCCTTATCCCTGTCGGAGGGATCCCCGATGAGCGAGGTGAAATTGCCAATGAGAAAAGTCACGTCATGCCCCAATTCCTGGAATTGGCGCAGCTTGCGGATTGGCACGGTATGGCCGAGATGCAGATCTGAGGAGGTTGGGTCGAAGCCGCAGTAGACTTTGAGAGGTATACCAGTCCGCTCCGATTCTATCAGACGCTCGCGCAGTTCCCTGCTCATGGCTTCGCCAACCGCTGGGTCTCCAAAGTCTGATCCCATCATCAGGTATTTCAGTTTTTCTTCGATATCCATGCTTTCCTCCTGCTCTTAATAGGGTTCAATGAGTTTTTCTTCTCTTCAGCGTTGCACAATTCTACCACCCACCCGGTATTGTTTTTGGGTTTGACACAGCAAATCCGCCTCAATCAGATGGGGTATAATCTGCAATTGTGGTGCCCTCATGAGAGAGACTGTGTTGGTCTTGAACGCTAACTATGAGCCCATCCACGTCACGAATGTGCGCCGCGCGATCAAGCTTGTGCTGGGCGAGCGAGCATTCCTGGTCATGAATGGACGGGGAGTTATTCGCACGGTCACGGACGAATATCCCATCCCATCCATTATCCGTTTGAACAGAATGGTATCCAAGCCGCGCCAACCGATCCATCTCTCCAAGAAGGAGGTTTTTGAGCGCGATCAGTACACCTGCCAGTACTGCGGGAGCAAGGGCGGACCGCTCACGGTAGACCACGTAATACCCCGACACCTCGGAGGTTTGCATGTTTGGGAAAATGTTGTCGCTGCCTGCCCACGCTGCAACCATCTTAAAGGCGGTAAGACCATCGAAGAAGCACGCATGAGCCTGCGCAAACCGCCAAAAATACCTCCCCAATCAGCAGCCTACCGTTTTAAGCGCTATTTGCAGCAAAACCAGGAGTGGAGCAGTTACATCGAATTCTGGTAAATTACGGAAAACCAACAAAAAAGGCCACCCGGCATTTTCGGGTGGCCTCTTGTTTTAAGGAGCAGGTTTATTTCTTTTCCATGTTCAGCATCAGCTCAACCATCTGATCCAGTTCCGGCCACGCGGCAGCATTGCTTTGTTCGTCCAATTGATATTCGGGATATATCCGTTCAACCACACCCGCGGCAAGCATATCCGTCATATCGAGCTCTTCCGTTTCACGCGGCGCGCGCACAAATCGGCGGTAGAGAAAAACCAGGATAGCCAGCAAAGCCACGATGCCCATAACGGTCTGATTAATATTCAATCCGGCAACCGGAGATGGATCAAGGCGTAAGAATTCCATGAAAAATCGAATCGAAGGGTAAAGGATGAGGTAGAGGATAAAGATATCGCCCTTATAGAGCTTGTCTTTATACTTGCGGCTCACCCAGATCAAGACCAGGCCAGCAGCAAAATTAAGCAGGCTTTCATAAAGGAAGAGGGGATGATAGCGTTCCACAGCCTCAAATCCCGGCAGGCGGAATTGCGGGTCAATCTTGATCGCCCAGGGGAGGTTTGAAGGCCCGCCATAAAGTTCCTGATTGATAAAGTTGCCCCAGCGCCCCACTGCCTGGGCAATCGCCAGTCCGGGAGCAATAAAATCTGCCCACTGAAAGAAGTTGAGTTTTCGGGCTTTGCTCCAAATCCAAAGGGCGAGCACGCCAAAAATCACGCCGCCAGGAATTCCCAGACCGCCCTTCCACATCATCAAAATTTCGAGAGGGTGGCTAAGATAATATTTTGTGGTCAAACCAACCGCAGCATTCGAGGCGGAAGGCGTGAACACATGCCAAAGTCTGGAACCGATGATCCCGCTTATCAGCAGCCAGGGCATGACATCAATAATCAGATCGGGGTCCTTGCCGGCTCTTTTGGCTTGTTTACTGGCAATATACGCACCGATTACCGCGCCCAAAATAATAATGAGTGCGTAATAGCGAATTGTGATGGGTCCTATATTAAATCCTTGAGGCATGAATTATTCCTTCTCGTTTTTGGTCAATTCTAAGTCTAATCCTGCTTGCGCCCTGACACAAAGAATGCGCTGAAGTGCAGTCAGATTAGCCAGAATGGCAATTATACCAACAGAAATAAACGGAAATCCAAAGAGTAAACCTGCGATCAATACGATGGCACGTTCGATACGCGTGAGCACGCCTACTTTAGCCGTAAGCCCAAGGCCTTCCGCCCTCGCGCGGGTATAAGACACCAATACCGAACCGGCAGCCGCTAAGTAGCTGAGAATCACTCCCCATTGGCATCCGTTGAAATAAAAATAAATCAGCAAAGCCCCCAGAAGGATCAATTCATCATACCGGTCAACGACGGAGTCGAGAAACGCGCCGAATCGTGAAAGCTTCCCTCTTTTTCTTGCCATCGCGCCATCCACCGCGTCCAGAGGCGCCATGAACAGCGCCAGCAAGCCGGCAGCAAGAAGTTGACCCCGGATAATCAGATAACCCGCGGCAAGGCTGCCAAGCATTCCAAAGATCGTAATATGGTTTGGCTGCAGCCCGAGCGAGAGCAACGCGGAAGCAATCTTATCCAACGGTTTGGCAGCCGTCCGGCGCAGCCATGTTTCAAGACTTGGTTTGGAATTATTGTTCACAACGCCCCTGTTTATTCTGTGGTTTCATCAGGCAGCATGATTTCACGCTCCCGTCCGCCGCTTTGGGCAGGGCCCAGAATACCCCTTGCTTCGAGGGTGTCTATCAGCCAGGCTGCTTTGGGATAACCAATGCGCAGCTGCCGCTGCATGTAGGAAGCGCTTGCGCGTTTATCCTTGCGCAGCAGTTCGATAGCCTGCCGGATGAGCCCTTCATCACCAGTGTTCTCCATATCCGTTTGTACGGTTGCCTCCCAGGGAGCTTCCTCCTCAATGATGCCGGTTGGTTCAGGCTGCGCTTCTCGGACGGATGGTGTTTCAATTACTGCCTCAGGTTCTTCAACGTTTTCCTGCACCGCTGCCGCCTCAGTGAGTGGGAGTTGCACTTTTTCTTCTACCGAGTGCTCTTTCCACCATCGCAGTACGCGTTCCAATTCTGTATCCGAGACTAAAACTCCTTGCGAACGCTGAGGAATGCCCACTTCCGGATGCAGGAAGAGCATATCGCCTTTGCCCAACAGCGTTTCCGCTCCGTTGGTGTCCAGAATCACGCGTGAATCGACAGACGAAGCCACCGTAAAGGCAATGCGGGTCGGGAAATTGGCCTTGATCAAACCCGTAACAATATCCGTGCTCGGGCGTTGCGTAGCCACAATCAGGTGCATGCCAACGGCGCGCGCCTTTTGAGCCAGGCGCACCAAGGCAGTTTCAGTGGCTTCGGGAGCGCTCATCATCAGGTCCGCCAGCTCATCGATCATGATGACCACGCGGGGCAGTTTGACCTTTCCGCTGCGTTCCATTTTGGTGTTGTAAGAATCAAGGTTGCGCGCACGCACAGTCTCGAGCAGCTTATAGCGAAAGTCCATCTCGGTGGTAGCCCAGCGCAGCACGGACATAATACGTTCCACGTTGGTTTCAACCTGCCCGAGCAGATGCGGCAGGCCATTAAAGCGGTTCAACTCCACCATCTTCGGGTCGATCATTACCAGTTTCAGGTCCTCAGGACTGTTATTCATCACCAAACAAGTGGTGATGGCAGCGATACAAATGGATTTTCCGGAATTGGTTGTCCCGGCAATCAGCAGGTGCGGCATAGTGGAAAGGTCCGAGATGATCGGCTGCCCGGAAACATCCCTCCCGAGCGGAATTGCCAGTGGAGAATTGACCCGCGCAAAATTTTCAGACTCAAGCATCGGCCGTAAACGCACGATCGTGTGCGTGGCATTAGGCACTTCAATGCCAACATAAGATTTACCTGGAACCGGTGCTTCAATACGCAGTCTTTCGGCTTTTAACGCCAATGCCAGGTCCTTATTGAGCGCGGAGATTTGCGCGATGCGCACCTTTTGAAGTTCACCTCCGCTGCTGCCCTTTTCTACATAACCAGGCTCAACCGCGTATTGTGTGACCGTAGGCCCCACACGATAGCCCACCACTTTGGCAGGAATGCCAAATTCAGCCAGTGTTTTTTCCAGCAAGCCCGCGTTCATATTGATGGTGGCCTGATTGGCACTGATTATCTTCTCCTCATCCAGGAGGGTGAGAGGAGGCAGATCCATAGGCCGTTTAACCACCTTTGCCTTCTGCGCGGCAGGTTGATCAACCGCCTTGACTTTGCCAAAGAACCCTGGGAGTCCGGGTTGGTCATGAGTCTTCCTGGAAGAATTTTCTTTGTTTTTGGGTTCCACTTGCGCGCTGTGGTTTATAACCGAAGGCGGAGCTGCGGTATTTTTGACTGTTTTGTCAGGTTCCACAGAAGTCTCAGGCTGGAGAGGTGTGAAGTCAGCGGAAACAGACTTCTCGCGCAATTCGATCCCTGCCTTCCCGGCAGCCCAACGCTCAACCCTGCCCAACATATTGAATCCGCCTAACGCGAAGATGAGCGCCAGCACGGAGAAGATGATCCCGGGGATAGGCCATCCCAAAATGGCTGTTAACGGCCGCGCCAGGCCCCAGCCGATCAATCCGCCGTAGCTTTCCTGTTGCTCGACATGGAAGACCGTATCCATGGAAAAAGAAGAGATAGCCGCTAAAATAGCAAAAAATGTCAGCTCAAGCAGCACAATGTGCCCAAGTTTAATGCGCTGGCCTTCTCCCTTGCGCCACAACAGCAGCATCCAACCACTGGCAAAGGCAATGATTGGCAGAAGGTATTGCCCCCAGCCAAACCAGTGATTGAGATATGCCACCGCCTGATCGAGCAGTGAACCCTTCGTGATGCCAAAAACACCCAGGAAGAGCAGCGCGCCGCTGGTCAGCAGCGATAATCCAACCAGATCCCAACCAAAGCGTTCCATCTTTCGCATGAACACATTGTAAGGAGAGTCTGTCGGTGACTGCTCGGCGGTTTTAGCAGTCGGTTTTGCTCTTCTTTTTGGCGTGTTGTTGTTATTTGACTTGATTTGAGCTTGGTTCACGTGTCTGGCTCCGAATTAACATTAATTAGTTTGAACGATGCACCATTCGTGCCAGCATGTTTAGAGATAAACAAAAACAAAGCTCACTAGGAAAGGTTTTGGACTGTCGGTGACGGTGTCTCGTGGGTCAGTTCTTCTTCCATCTGAGCCAGCGTCCTGGCAACATTTTCCAGCGCCACACGCTGCTTGCGGTATAGATCCGCCTCTGAAACAGAGAGCTTTTGCGCAACATCCCGCACCTTCTGGCCTTGCAGGAATTTAAGGTCCAGAATGTTATAGAGCAGCCAATCCCCCGTAAATTTTCGTTCCCCGAGAGGCCGTGTGCGCTCGATCGCGTTCTTGAGCACGGTACGCAAGGCATTGGTTAACCCCACTTCCTGTTTGCTGCTGGCTACTTTAACCACTTCCAGATCCAGCAGCGGGTTGTTGGTCAGTTTTGGTCCGCCCCAGTAATGGGTCAGGGCATCACGCACGTATTCAGTCATTTTCGCGGACATCTCGTGCGTTTCCGGCGAGAGGATTTTGTTTTGGATCAGCGTTGCGCTGCCGCGCAAATCCTGAATGTAATCAATTTCAGGTTGGATGACAGAGATAGAACGGATAGCCTGCTGCTGCAGAATGCGGTCCCGGATTGCCATTGTCGCCCGCTCCGCCAACATCAGCACAGCTTGAAGATTTTCCTCAGAAAGCGCCTGCCCATCCTCGTCAGAAAAGCCGCACAGACCCAAAAGTCTGCCTGTTTCCTGATCCAACTTGTACTCCAACGGAAGCAAGGAGACCGAGCCCCATTTGAACATTCTTTGTCCATCTCCGTTACTTTGCATGGCTTTTTCAAGCACCTCTTCAGTCAGGGGCACTTCCATAAGCACTCGTTTATCGCCCGCCTGAACAAGATAATCGATCTCATTCCCATCCAAAACCGCAATGAAGGCGCCGCTCACCTGCAACCGATCACAGATCGAGGCCGCGATAGTTTCCAGAAACTGGTCCAGATCCTTTCGTGTAAGCATGCGGTTCTCCAGCATTTGAAGCATGGAGAGATCCTCCCGGTCTGCACCAAAAAATAATGCTTTCTCGATCTTGGGGGCAAAAATGGTAATGACGTATTCCAATACCAAAATGGAACCCAGCATCACAATGGGCACGTAGGCTATGTAAGGATCTCCCAATGATTCGCCGTACCGTCTCGCAATAGTTGTGAGCGCCAACACCACACCAGCTACAAAAGGCCCGCGAAGCAGCCAGCGGAAGAGGCGGCTCTTGATCGCCCTGTCTGTCCAGGAGACGCCAAAAAATGAAACTGTGTATGCCATCACGATGAGAAATAAGTCCGTGATGACCGCTCCAGCGATCGAGACAAGCCAGAAAAAAATAGGGCTGGAAGCAAAGAATTGATTGCCATGAAAAAGAAAGATTATAGCGGTGATAGCGGGTGCGCTCGCCCCCGCGAAAAGGTACATGAAACGCCGCCTGCTGGTGGCAGTGACACTTCGCATGATCACGCGCGCCAGGTTGTAACTGGTCATCAGCATCACAATAATGTAATAAATGCCGAACAAGAAAGTGAAGGTCGTACGTTCGAGGTAAGGAACCGGCGCGATCGTTGGGGCTAAATTGCCCACGGTGTACCCCAGCCAAATCCCCACGACGCCTATCAAAGAAACGACATAGACAATTTGCACGGTCAGTCTGCGCCTGCCACGGCTGGGTCTGCCCACAAGAGTGAGCAGCGCGTCAGAAAAATGCAGATAGAATACCGGCAGCATTACCAATCCAACCCACTTGAGTTGCAGCCAGAATTGGATCACTGCGGGAGAATGGTAGATCTGAGCAATGATCTCACCTGTATAGATCACAATGACTGCCAGGAGGATTAGCGCAAAGGCTTGCGCCATTCGGTCTTTAAAGTTAAACCCAAGCGCGTACATCATCAGCGCGATGGCTGTAATTGCCACTCCTGCGGTTGTGATCTGGTTGATGGTTTCCAGAAGATTGGAGAAATTAACGATAAAAGTCATGACAGATTGATCTTCTACCCAAGTCGTTTTTCGAAGAAAATTGCGGTGTCGCTGTTAGGAAAATAAGATTCCATATACCCGCACATCACGTACCCGGCCTTTTTTAATAAGCTGATAATTGGGTCATTGCGCAGCTGTGCTTCCACTAACAACCGTTTGAGTTTTTTTTCGCGTGCCCAAGCCTCACAGGCAGCTAACATCGATGCACCCACCCCGCTGCGCCTTGCATCTTTAGCCACAACGAGATCCACTACCCGCGCTGTCCTGGGGAGCAATGCAGTCTCTAAAGTGGTGTAGGCTACCAACTCTTCCTCCACCAGTCCAACAAATATCATTTCTGCTTTCGCCCAGGACCTAAACAGGTCATCTCCCTCACGCGGATAATTGATCGTGGCTGTTCGGGGGAGCCGTACCCGTTGGAATGAATGGGAAGAGCCCGATTTGTCCAGTATTTCTTCCATCTTGTAAGCATAGCCAGCCGTGCACTTATGATCGATCGCAGCCATTAGTTCCAAATCTGCTTGTCTGGCTTTTCTGATATGAAGTCTTGCCAATTTACTGCTCCATCTTATTCTTCCGGCATGACATTAACAACCAGGACGCAGGCAGACTGTTCCTTGCCGTCGTTGTCCAAGGCAACTAATCTTAACATATACTCTCCAGGCACAAGATCCGCGGTGTACCAGAACCCAAGGCTTTCATCCAACCTTGCTTCACCTCCCGCGCTGATGGTCTGCCAATTTGGCTCACCCATAGTGGAATAATCGTATTTATACGAGCCGAATGAAGGCGTGTTAGCTGAACCAACAATCTCTACCACCCCTTGTAAAGTATCCCCCATTTTTGGACTTGAGATTTCAATCACACCCGCAATGCAATCGCTCTGTACTCCCTTGATGTTTGCCTGCGGATATCGTGTAGGCGTTGGCGTTGCATCTTCCGGAATAAAGGCTGGGTCCAATGTGGAAGTGGGTGTTAAACCCCCGGTTGGTGAGGGAGTGCTGTAGCTCGGGATGTTCTTAACTTGTTCAGCGAGGAATGTTGCCACCACAAATTCTGCCGCGGTAAGCACGCCAACCAACACCAGCATACTGACAGAGGCTCTCACTTTGCGCTGCGCGGCTGCCCTCTCAAGCCCATAGATTGCGGTGCGGCGCTCTTCCAATGCCAGGAAAAGGCGGCGAAGATAGACCACTGCGACCAAACCCAAAATTAAATAAATGGGTACTTCCAGATCCGCAAAGAATTTAACGACCGTCTGAAGCATTGACATTCCAAACTCAGTAGATTACTTGTTAGAGTTTCTGAAGCACTCCGCGTAATATCCGGGTAAGTTTGGGCACGATAACACTGCCCGCGGTAAGAACTTCTTCATGCGTGGCTTCGTTTAGTCCGTTGGCCGCAATCTTATTGGAGATGCCCG